>NZ_JAUCMN010000001.1 GCF_030363035.1 Curtobacterium caseinilyticum
GCCGCTCGTCGACCCCGACGCCGTGGGGCGCGTGGCGATCGGCACCCTCGGCGTGGTGCGGGCCGCGCGCTCGCCGCCCCCCCCCGCCGGGGGGGGGGGGGGGGGCCCGCGGCCCCCGCGCCTCCCGTCCGTTCGTCTGGTGACGACTACTTCGACTCGTGGAGCCGGCTGCTCTCGTCGTGCCACTCGATCGCGGTCGCGGCGAGCTTGTCCTTGAACTCGGCACCGTGGTGGGCGCAGAAGTAGAGCTCGCCGCTCGCCATGGTCGCGCGGATGTACGCCTGCGCTCCGCAGCTGTCGCAGCGGTCAGCAGCGGTGAGCTGGTGGCTGCTGGCTTCGTCGATGGAGAGGTCCTGCACGGTCTGGGTCATTGCTGTGCTCCTCACGGATCGCAGGTGGTGGGGCTTCGTCCACTCATTTGAACACGTGGTGGCTGGGAGACGTGCATCCGGTGGGGCCTGTTTCGCTCACCGCGGATCGGTTGTCCCCAGTCCGAGGCGCGCCGCTCGTCCGGCCCAGGGGTGTCGGTGCCCCTCGGTACCATCGGCACGTGAGCTCCGACTACTCCGCCCGCCATCTCTCCGTCCTCGAGGGGCTCGAGGCGGTCCGGAAGCGTCCCGGCATGTACATCGGGTCCACCGACTCCCGGGGGCTGATGCACTGCCTGTGGGAGATCATCGACAACTCCGTGGACGAGGCCCTCGCCGGGCACGGGGACGAGATCGGCGTCGTGCTGCACGAGGACGGCTCGGTCGAGGTCCGCGACACCGCGCGCGGGATCCCGGTCGACGTCGAACCGAAGACCGGGCTGACGGGTGTCGAGGTCGTCTTCACGAAGCTCCACGCCGGCGGCAAGTTCGGCTCGGGGTCGTACGCGGCATCCGGCGGACTGCACGGGGTCGGTGCCTCGGTGGTCAACGCGCTGTCCGAGCGCCTCGACGTCGAGGTCGACCGGGGCGGCAAGACCTACGCGATGTCGTTCCACCGTGGCGAGCCCGGCACGTTCTCGGGCGAGGGCCCGGACGCGCCCTTCTCGCCGTACACCTCGGGGAGCGAACTGCGCATCGTCGGCAAGGTGAAGAAGGGCGTCACCGGCTCGCGCATCCGCTACTGGGCGGACCGGCAGATCTTCACCCCGGATGCGAAGTTCAGCACGAGCGACCTCGTCAGCCGCGCGCGGCAGACCGCGTTCCTCGTGCCTGGTCTGGGCATCACCATCACCGACGAACGCCCTGCATCGATCGACGCCGCGGCGCAGCGGGCCGAGGCCACGGGCACGGCCGTCGCGAGCGGCCCGGTCGTCGAGCGCTTCCGGTACGAGGGTGGCATCAGCGAGTTCGTGGAACACCTGGCCGTCGACACCGCGGTGACCGACGTCTGGCGCATCGAGGGCGCCGGCACGTTCACCGAGACCGTCCCGATGCTCGACGACAAGGGGCACATGGTGTCCACCTCGGTCGAGCGTGAGTGCCAGGTCGACATCGCGCTCCGGTGGGGCAGCGGGTACGAGACGGTCGAGCGCAGCTTCGTCAACATCATCGCGACACCGAAGGGCGGCACCCACCTGGCCGGGTTCGAGTCCGGGTTGGTGAAGGCCGTGCGGACCCAGGTCGAGGCGAACGCCCGCAAGCTCAAGGTCGGGCAGGACAAGCTCGAGAAGGACGACGTGCTCGCGGGTCTCACCGCCGTGCTGACCGTCCGCCTGCCGGAGCCGCAGTTCGAGGGGCAGACGAAGGAGGTCCTCGGCACGCCCGCGGTCCGGAAGATCGTCGACCAGGTCGTGTCGAAGCGCCTCACCGAGATCCTCACGTCGACACAGCGCACCGAGAAGGCGCAGGCCGCGACACTCCTCGAGAAGGTCGTCGCCGAGATGAAGACCCGCATCTCGGCCCGGGCGCACAAGGAGACCCAGCGTCGGAAGAACGCGCTCGAGAACTCCTCGCTGCCGACCAAGCTCGCCGACTGCCGCAAGCAGGACGCCGAGGGCACCGAGCTGTTCATCGTCGAGGGTGACTCGGCACTCGGCACCGCGAAGCTCGCGCGCAACAGCGAGTACCAGGCACTGCTCCCGATCCGCGGCAAGATCCTCAACGTGCAGAAGGCGTCCGTCTCGGACATGCTCTCCAATGCCGAGTGCGCCTCGATCATCCAGGTGATCGGCGCCGGCTCCGGTCGGTCGTTCGAGATCGACCAGGCCCGCTACGGCAAGGTCATCATCATGTCGGACGCCGACGTCGACGGTGCCCACATCCGCACGCTCCTGCTCACGCTGTTCTTCCGGTACATGCGGCCGATGATCGAGCAGGGCCGGGTCTTCGCTGCGGTACCGCCGCTGCACCGGGTCGTCGTGATCAACCGCGGCAAGCCGAACGACGCGCTGTACACCTACTCCGAGGCCGAGCTGCAGGCCGTGCTGAAGAAGCTCGCGAAGCAGGGCAAGAAGTACCAGGAGCCGATCCAGCGGTACAAGGGCCTGGGGGAGATGGATGCCGACCAGCTCGCGGAGACCACGATGGACCGCACGCACCGGACGCTGCGCCGGGTCAACGTGACCGACGCCGAGGGGGCAGCGAAGGTCTTCGAGCTGCTGATGGGCAACGACGTCGCGCCGCGCAAGGAGTTCATCCTCGCCGGCGAGGGCCTCGACCGCGACCGCATCGACGCCTAGGGGCGCCGGCGGCTGTCCGAGCCGCGTCTCGCGCCTCGCGACAGTCCTCGCGCTCCTGAGCGTGAGGACTGTCGCCGAGGCCGAGTCTCGGCCCATCGACCGCGCTGGTGCCTACGCCTCGCCCGCGGTCCCGTCGAGCGCCGCGGCGCTGCCGCCGATGGAGCCGATCACGGCCTCGAGCGGCGCACCCGAACCGTCACGCTTCGACAACCAGTCCGGCAGCGTCCGGGCTGCGCCGTCGGCCCCGACGGCGTGCGGCGGCGCGATGCCGGCCCACGCTACGGTGAGGCCGTCCTCGCCCTTCAGGAACGCGTGGGCCCGGACGCCCTGGGTGGCCCGACCCTTCGCCGGGAACTCCGAGAACGCCGACACCTTCGCCCGACCGGCGTCCGTCCCGGGCAGTGCGCCCGACGACGTCGACACGGTCGCGACCACGGCGTCGTCGGACCGAGCGACCGACCCGAACCAGATCACCGCGGCACCGGCAGCCAGCGCGACTCCGGCGACGCCACCGGCGGGCAGACCCTGCGGGCGGACACCCGAGGCGGGGAAGCGCAGCAGCTGGGCGTTCGAGGTGATGAACACGAGGTCGTCCGTCTCCGGTGCCTGGGCTGCCCCCACCACCGAGTCCTTCGGCTTGAGGCCGATGGCGACGAACTCGTCCTTGTCGGGCCACGCACCCGTGGCGACCCGCTTGACCGTGCCCTGCGAGGTGCCGATCGCGAGCGAGTCAGGGGCGCCGGGCGAGAGGTCGACGAGCGCGACGACCGTCTCGGTACGGGTGATCCCGAGGTAGTCCGACACCCGGACACCGGCGTCGAGCCGGACCGACGCCGGTGGCACGGCGGGGACGTCGACGGGGGAGAACCGCAGCACGCGCCCGGTCGAGGTGAGGGCCCCGACCTGTCCGCGGACCGTGGACAGGACCGTCGAGCGGACCGCGTCGTGCTTCGACCGCTGCGGCACCCGCACGATGCCGAGGTCGGTGTCGGGGATGTCGACGCGCACGAGCCGCCCGGTGGTGGAGAGCAGCACGCGGCACGGGGCGTCGGCGATCTGCAGCGACTCGGGGTCGACCGCGGCCTTGCGTCCGCCGCGCACTGGGGCGTCGGCCTCGGTCAGGAGCGTGCGACGGGGCGTGGCGAAACGGTCGGACACCTCGGTCAGTTCCTGCGCGACCTGGGCGCGGAGCCGCGCGTCCGACGCCAGGAGCTCCTCGAGCGCCGCGATGTCGGTGAGCAGCTGGTCGCGCTCGCCCTCGAGCTCCATCCGCGAGAACTTCGTCAGGCGGCGCAGCCGGAGTTCGAGGATGTACTCCGCCTGCACCTCGGACAGGTCGAAGACGTCGCGCAGGCGGTTGCGCGCGGCCTCGGAATCGTCCGAGGTGCGGATGACCTGGATGACCTCGTCGATGTCGAGGATCGCAACGAGCAGGCCCTCGACCAGGTGCAGCCGCTCACGTCGGCGGGCGAGCCGGTACTCGGACCGACGGGTGACCACGGACAGGCGGTGCCGCACGTACACGTCGAGCAGGTCCCGCAGCCCGAGGGTGCGCGGGGAGCCGTCGACGAGTGCGACGTTGTTGATGCCGAAGCCGTCCTCGAGCGGGGTGTGCTTGTACAGCTGTTCGAGCACCGCGGTCGGGTTGAAGCCGGACTTGATGCCGATCACGAGCCGCAGCCCGTGGTTGCGGTCGGTCAGGTCGTTGACGTCCGAGATGCCGACGAGCTTCTTCGCCTGCACGCCGTCCTTGATCTTCTCGATCACGCGCTCGGGCCCGACCAGGTAGGGCAGCTCGGTCACGACGAGACCGACCTTGCGCGGCGTGAGGTTCTCGACGCTCACCTTCGCACGCGTGCGGAACGATCCGCGCCCCGTCGCGTACGCGTCGCGCACGCCGGAGAGCCCGACGATCGTGCCGCCGGAGGGCAGATCCGGCCCCGGCACGAACTCCATCAGTTCCTCGAGCGAGGCCTCGGGGTGGAGCAGCAGGTGCTTCGCGGCCTCGACGACCTCGCCGAGGTTGTGCGGCGCCATGTTCGTGGCCATGCCGACCGCGATGCCCGACGCGCCGTTGACCAGCAGGTTCGGGAACGCCGCGGGCAGCACCTCGGGCTGCATGATCTGGTTGTCGTAGTTCGGGACGAAGTCGACGACGTCCTCGCCCAGGCCCTCGGTCATCGCCATCGACGGCTCGGCCAGGCGTGCCTCGGTGTAGCGGGCCGCGGCGGGGCCGTCGTCCAGCGACCCGAAGTTGCCGTGCCCGTCGACGAGCGGCACCCGCATCGTGAACGGCTGCGCCATCCGCACGAGCGCGTCGTAGATCGCGCCGTCGCCGTGCGGGTGCAGCTTCCCCATGACCTCGCCGGTGACGCGGGCGCTCTTCACGTGCCCCCGGTCCGGCCGGAGCCCCATCTCCGCCATCTGGTAGAGGATGCGACGCTGCACCGGCTTGAGGCCGTCGCGCGCATCCGGCAGTGCCCGCGAGTAGATGACGGAGTAGGCGTACTCGAGGAACGAGCCCTGCATCTCCTCGGAGACGTCGACGTCCTCGATGCGCTCACCGTCGGGCAGGCCGACTGCTTCCGTGCGTGCCATGGGACCTTTCTGGGAGGATCGTGGGGTGCCCCCCAGCGTACCGAGCGCCCCCGACGCCACCGCGAACCTCGCCGACGTGCTCCCGAGTTGCCTCGTGGCGCTCGGTGCTGCGGACGACACGTGGTTGCGCACCACCGGCCGGGAGGCACGGATCACCCTCCGTCCCGCCCGCTCGGTGGTCGTCGTGCTGGTCGACGGCCTGGGCTCGTCCGCCCTCTCGGCCCGCGCCGGGCACGCTCGGTGGCTCACCGCCGCCACGGGCGGCGGCACGCTGAAGCGCCTGCGCAGCGGCTTCCCGACGACGACCGCCGCGGCCCTCAGCACGCTGACCACCGGACGGCCGCCCGGCACGCACGGCGTTGTCGGGTACAGCGGTTGGGAGCCGGACACCGAGCGCGTCGTCAACCTGCTGAGCGGGTGGGACGCCGAGGTCCCGGCGGGTTGGCTGCTCGCGAGCACCGTCTTCACCGAGGCGGCCGCGCTGGGCGTCGACCCCGTGGTCGTCGGCCCGGCGCGGTACGAGTCGTCGGGCATGACCGCGAACGTGCTGGGCGGTGCGCGCTACGCGGCCGCGGACAGCATCGCGCAGCGGGTCGACGCCGCCCTGGCCGAGACGGCCGTCGGGCGGTCCCTCGTGTACCTCTACGTCCCCGAGCTCGACTCGATCGGGCACAAGCGCGGGTGGGAGTCCGACCGGTGGACGGCTGCCCTCGAGCAGCTCGACGGCGAGCTCGCCCGGCTCGCGGCGCGGAGCGGTCCGGACGTGGGGATCCTCGTCACGGCCGACCACGGCGTGCTCGACGTGCCCGAGCACGCGAACATCGCGATGGACCCGGCGCTCCTCGTCGACGTCGTGGGGGTCGCCGGGGACCCCCGGTGCCGTCAGCTGGCCGTCCGGCCGGGGACGGACGTGCCAGCCCTCGTCGCGGCCTGGCGCACCCGGTACGGCAAGAAGGCGTACGTGGCCAGCCGCGACGAGGCGGTGGCCGCCGGGTGGTTCGGTGCCGTCGACGAGCGCGTGCTGCCGCGCATCGGCGACGTGGTCGTGGTGGCCAGGGGCTCCTGGGCCTTCAACGACGACCGGGACCTCGACCCCCGCAAGGAACCGAAGCGGATGATCGGCCAGCACGGCGCGATGACCGACGACGAGCTCTTCGTGCCGCTCCGGCTGGCGGGGGCCTTCGCGAGCTGAACCGCGACGCGCGGTCCGTGCCCTGGACGGCAGCAGCCCCGCGACGCGACGTGCGTTGCGGGGCTGCTGCGGGCCTCCCGTCCGGCAGACCGGACCGAGCGGTGATCAGGCGGGGTCCTCCGGGCGGGTGCCGAAGACGATCTCGTCCCAGCTCGGCATCGACCGGCGGTTGCGCTTCTTCCGCTCCGGACGGCCGTCGGACTCGGGCGCCGAGGCCGGACGGTCCTCGCGCTCCGGAGCGGAGGCCGGGGTGTCCCACCCCTGCAGCGGCACGTCGACGACACTGATGGACGTACCACGCGGTTCGTCCTGCGGCTCGGTGAAGGACGCGGCCTCGCGCTCTCCGCGGCGGCGGCGGAGCGCCTCGAGCAGGTCGGCGGTCTCGTTGCCGGGGGAGCGCTCCTCGACCGGGGCGGTGCCGATGCGGGGGAGCGGAGCACGGAGTGGGCGCTCCTGGACCTCGGCGTCGCCCGCGGCCTCGTCGGTCTGCTCGACACGGAACGCCCCCGAGTCGAACCGCGTGCCGTCGGTGTCCTGGTGGTCGTTCTCGACGGCGCGCAGACGCGGGGCGATGCCCTCGTCGTCGGTGTGGGAGAGCCGGTGCGCGTCACCGTTGTCGGGCGTGAGCGTCGACGTCTTCGGGTCGAACAGCCACTGCGCGTCGTGCTCGACCTCGGAGGCGGTGTAGCGCACGCGGACCTGCCAGCCGTGCTCGGCGTGCTTCCACGAGCCCCACTCGACCGCGGTGGCGTCGCCTGCCTCGAGCTTCGCCTCGATGGCCTCGCCGAAGGTGTCGGGTGCCTCGGCGTCGGTCGGGGTCACCGGGACGCGTCGGGCGGCGTCGAGCACGAACGAGCGCTCGGCGAGCACCGGACCCTCGAACCGGCGGACGTACTCGACGTCGACGTCGAGTGCGGCGGCCACGTCGGCAGCGTCGGCACCTGCGCGGATGCGTGCCTGGACGTCCTTGGGCGACACGCGCTTCTGCGGGCCGGCGTCCGGGTTCGCCTGGCGGACCTGGGTCGCCAGGGACGCGGTGACCGGCAACCGGAACTCGGTGCCGCCGTCGGTCGCGAGCAGGAGTGACCCGGACTCGACTCCGATGACTCTCACGTCTTGCATGGTTGCGCCTCCCGAGCGTTGCGTACGGTCGTGCTCGTACGGTCAGGAGTATGCAGCCGCGCGCGCTCGTTGCCGCGGAGGCGCACGGGCGTGCCGCAGATGCGCGGGGTCGTGCGCGGGGTCGTGCACGCGGTCGTGCACGGGGTCGTGCTCGCGTCGTGCGCGCGTCGGCCGCAGGGCTCCCGGCCCTCGGGAATGTCCGGGTCGGGTGCCGGGTTGCAGGGCCTGACGATCCCGCACCGCGTTCGGTTTGCGCTCTCGCGGGACGTGGTGCAAACTGTCGCCGCCGATCACCGGCGACGACCTCTCAACACGAGAAACGGATGGGCATGGCCACCGATTACGACGCCCCCAGGAAGACCGACGACTCCTCTGACTCGGAGTCGATCGAGGCCCTCAAGGAGCGCGTGCCCGACAAGATGTCGGGGGTCGTCGACGATGATTCGGACAACCCCGGCAGCTTCGAGCTCGCCGGACAGGACCTCAGCGACGTCGACCTCGACGTCGTCGTGCTGCCGCCGCAGGTCGACGAGTTCACCTGCGTCGAGTGCTTCCTCGTGAAGCACCGCTCGCAGCTGGACCACGAGTCGAAGCTCGGCCCCGTGTGCGCGGAGTGCGCCGCGCTCTAGGCACGCGCCAGCAGGAACGGCCCGTCACCCTCCGGGGTGTCGGGCCGTTCCGCGTGTACAGGGCTGGGCGCAGCGGCAAGGGCGGTTCGTGCCTGCCGGGATCGGGCGTGCGTGCCGGGATCGGGCGTGCGTGCCGGGATCGGGCGTGCGTGCCGGGATCGGGCGTGCGTGCCGGGGCCGTGCCTGGCGGGATCGGGACCGGGCGTACATGGTGAGAGCGGGCGTACGTGGTGTGAGCGGGCGTACCTGGTGAGAGCGGGCGTACCTGGTGAGAGCGGGCGTACCTGGCGCTCCGGAACGACCAGGGATGCCCGGAACCGCCTGGTACCGCACCCTTTCTGGGAAGGAACGGGCGTGGCGGGACTGCGCGGCGCCTCCCGGCTGGCACCGCACCCGCGCCGCGAGCATGCCTGCCGGACCCGGGCGTACCTGGTGAGAGCGGGCGTGCCTGCCGGGACCGGGCGTACCTGGTGTGAGCGGGCGTACCTGGTGAGAGCGGGCGTACCTGGTGCTCCGGAAGGACCAGGGATGCCCGGAACCGCCTGGTACCGCACCCGTTCTGGGAAGGAACGAACGTGGCGGGATTGCGCCGCGCCTCCCGCCTGGCACCTCACCCGCGTGGCGGGCATGCCTCCCGGGACCGGGCGTACCTGGTGTGAGCGGGCGCACCGGGTGACAGCGGGCGTACCGGGTGGTCCGGAACGACCAGGGATGCCCGGAACCGCCTGGTACCGCACCCGTTCTGGGAACGAACGGGCGTGGCGGGACTGCGCCGCGCCTCCCGGCTGGCACCGCACCCGCGTGGCGGGCGGGCCTGCCGGGACTGCGCCGTGCCTCCCGGCCGGAGCTCGCGATCCGTCCCGCGCCGCCGCCTCAGGAACGCAGTGCGTCGACGATCGCCTGCGGGTTCCGCGCGCTCACGAGCCAGTAGGGCGTGGGGTCCGCCGGGTCGGCGACCTCGACGCGCACGACCCCGCGCACGTACCCGCGGAAGAGCGTCCACGCCCGCGCGTCGAGCACCGGGCCGCGCTGCGAGGTGGCCTCGGCGCCGGTGTACGCGGCGACCTCGCCGACGAGGGTCCGGGGCAGGTGGGCCTTGCCGGCCCGGAACTCGGTGTCCGTGACCTCGATCGTGGGGGCGAGCGCCCAGAGCAGGACGACCACGCCCAGGTACATGCCGATCGCCACGAGGATGCCGGCCAGCACGCTGATCGGCAGGAACACGAGCAGGCTCGCGGGGATGACGAGCGCCGTCGCCAGGTAGAGGGCGGGCGGGGCCCAGAGTCGTTCGCGGTACACGGTCACCCCTCCATCCCACCACGACTCGGACGGACGCTCGGGCCACGGCCCGGATCAGGTCACGGAACGGTCACGGTCTGCACTACCCTCGTCTCGTGACCGAACCAGTCGACGTGCTCTGGACCGGGGAGAACGCTCCCGGCCACGCCCACCCCGGTGATGCCGGTGCCGACCTCGTCTCGACCGAGGCCCTCGTGCTGCAGCCCGGTGAGCGTCGGCTCGTCGGGACCGGCCTGCGCATCGCGCTGCCGGAGGGGTACGCCGGGTTCGTCGTCCCACGGAGCGGCCTGGCCGCCAAGCACGGCATCGCCATCGTGAACGCGCCCGGCACGATCGACGCCGGGTACCGCGGCGAGGTGAAGGTCGCGCTGCTCAACACCGACGCGAGCGAGCCCTACGAGGTCCACGTCGGTGACCGCATCGCGCAGTTGATCGTCATGCCCGTGCCCCGGGTGACGTACACGCGCGTCGAGACGCTGCCGGACAGCGTCCGCGGTGAGGGCGGGTTCGGCTCTTCGGGCTACGGTGACCGGAGCGGTGCCCTGTACGGCGCCGCCGACGACTTCCAGGAAGGAACGGACGCATGAAGTTCGGCCGACGCAAGCGTGACGAGGTCGAGGTGGCGGAGGCCGTCGCCGACGACGCCGTGATCGCGGAGACGACGCCGGAGGTCGACATCGCGACCGACGCCGACGCCGACCTCGACGAGGTGGACGCCGTCGCGCCCACCGACAAGTCGGCACCCGCCGACCGGGCCGAGAACGGCCCGCACGACGAGACCGAGGCGAACCTGGTCCGACCGTACGTCGACCTGGGCGGCGTGAAGGTCCTGCCCCGCGAGGGGCTGCACCTGCGGCTCGAGGTCGAGGAGGGCTCGCAGCGCGTCGTCGCGGTGGGGCTCGACTACGACGAGTCGACGCTGCAGGTCCAGCCGTTCGCTGCCCCGCGGTCGACGGGCCTCTGGCACGAGATCCGCGCGCAGATCGCCGACCAGATCGAGCGTCAGGGCGGCCGGGTCGAGGAGGTCGACGGCCCCTTCGGCCCGGAGCTCCGTGCGCTCGTCCCGGTCGTCACCGACGGCTCCGGCTCGACCGACGGTGCCCGCGCGGCCCGCTTCGTCGGCGTGGACGGCCCGCGGTGGTTCCTCCGCGGCGTCATCGCGGGCAAGGCCGCCGACCAGCCCGACGACGCGGCCGAGATCGAGGAGCTGTTCCGCAGCGTCGTCGTGGTGCGCGGCACCACGCCGATGCCGCCGCGCGACCTCATCCCGCTGCACATGCCGAAGTCGACGCAGTCCGCCGTCTGACGTCCGGCGCCCGACCACACGACACGACACGGCCTGGAGGCACGGTGCCGGACCACGACGACATCCAGCGACCCACGGACGGCCGCGACGACGCCGCTGCTCCCGTCGACGGGGTCCGGTCGCGTCCGGCGGACGAGCCGGCGGCGACCGGTCCCGACGTCACACCGTCGTTCTCGGCGCAGTTCCGTGCCGCCGTACAGAACGCCGGGATCGCCCGCGTCGCCCCGGGGGAGACCCCGTCGGGTCGTGCACTGCTGGGTGCCGTCGGCGGCGTCCGCGGCCTCGCCGAGTCGGTGCTGCCCGGGTTCGCGTTCCTGGTCGTCTACGCGATCACGAAGGAGCTCGTCCCGAGCGTCGTGATCCCGGTCGTGGTCGGACTGGTCTTCGTCGTGCTGCGTCTGGTACAGCGGCAGTCGCTCACGATGTCCTTCGCGGGCATCGCCGGCGTGGTCGTGTCGGCGGCCCTGGCGCTGTTCACGGGCCGCGCGGAGACGAACTTCATCCCCGGCATCGTGATCAACTCCGTCTGGCTGGTCGGCCTCCTGGTGACGCTCGCGATCCGCTGGCCGCTCATCGGGGTCGTGGTGGGCTTCCTGCTCCCGCCGGACGAGGACGGCTCCCACGTCGACTGGCGCGCCGACCCCGCGAAGCGCCGCGTCCTGACCGTCGCGACGTGGATCTGGGTCGGACTCTTCGCGCTCCGGCTCGCCGTCGAGGTGCCGCTGTACCTGACTGCGCAGATCGAGCTCCTCGCCGCGGTGAAGCTCGTGCTCGGCGTGCCCCTCTACGCCGCCGTGCTCTGGGTCACGTGGTTGCTCGTCCGCACGGTGTTCGTGCGCCGGGAGGACCCTGCCGCGGTGTAGGGTTGTCTCGACATCGAGACACTTTCCCGGCGACGCTCCAACGCGGCCGGGATTAGGTTTGCCTTGCTGGTGGGACGTTCCGCGGCCCACGAGGATGAGGGCACACCGATCACCAGGGAGGCGGCACAGTGGCTGCAGTCAACAGCTTCGGCTCGAAGGACACACTGTCGGTTGGGGGTGTCGACTACGCGATCCACCGGATCGACACGGTGCCCGGGCACGAGAAGCTCCCGTACAGCCTGAAGGTGCTGCTCGAGAACCTGCTCCGCACCGAGGACGGCGCGAACGTCACCGAGGACCAGATCCGCGCACTCGGTTCCTGGAAGCCCGAGGCGGACCCGGACACCGAGATCCAGTTCTCGCCGGCCCGTGTGGTCATGCAGGACTTCACCGGGGTGCCGTGCATCGTCGACCTCGCCACCATGCGCGAGGCGATGGCCGAGATCGGCGGCGACCCGAACAAGATCAACCCGCTGTCGCCGGCCGAGATGGTCATCGACCACTCCGTCATCGCCGACCTGTTCGGCAGCACCGACGCCCTGCAGCGCAACACCGACCTCGAGTACGAGCGGAACGGGGAGCGCTACCAGTTCCTCCGCTGGGGCCAGACGGCGTTCGAGGACTTCAAGGTCGTCCCGCCGGGCACCGGCATCGTCCACCAGGTCAACATCGAGTACCTGGCGAAGGTCACGTACACGCGTGCGTTCGACGGCGAGCTGTACGCGTACCCGGACACCCTCGTCGGTACCGACTCGCACACCACCATGGTGAACGGCCTCGGCGTGCTCGGCTGGGGCGTCGGCGGCATCGAGGCCGAAGCCGCGATGCTCGGCCAGCCCGTCTCGATGCTCATCCCGAAGGTCGTCGGCTTCAAGCTGTCCGGCTCGATCCCGGCCGGCGTCACCGCCACCGACGTGGTGCTCACCATCACGCAGGAGCTCCGCAAGCACGGCGTCGTGGGCAAGTTCGTCGAGTTCTACGGCGAGGGCGTTTCCGAGGTCCCGCTCGCGAACCGCGCGACCATCGGCAACATGTCGCCGGAGTTCGGCTCGACCGCCGCGATCTTCCCGGTCGACGCCGTCACGCTCGACTACCTGCGCCTGACCGGCCGGTCCGAGGACCAGATCGCCCTGGTCGAGGCGTACTCGAAGGCCCAGGGCCTGTGGCACGACCCGTCGGTGGAGCCCGCGTACTCCGAGTACATGGAGCTCGACCTGTCGACGGTCGTCCCGTCGATCTCGGGGCCGAAGCGCCCGCAGGACCGCATCGAGCTGTCGAAGGCCAAGGACCAGTTCGAGGTCGACCTCGCCAACTACGCGAGCATCGACCACTCCGAGGAGGACAAGGCCGTCGCCGACACCTTCCCGGCGTCCGACCCGGTCGCTGCGGCGCCCGGTGACGAGCACGCCGTCGACGACCTGCAGGACGCCCCGGCGTCCGAGGTCCCGGTGCACGCCTCGAGCGCGCCCGGCACCGTCTCCAAGCCGACCTCGGTGTCGGTGGCCGACGGCGACACGTTCACGATCGACCACGGTGCCGTCGCGATCGCCGCGATCACGTCGTGCACGAACACGTCGAACCCGTCGGTCATGATGGCCGCCGGCATCCTCGCGCGGAACGCCGCGAAGAAGGGCCTCAAGGCCAAGCCGTGGGTCAAGACGACCCTCGCGCCGGGCTCGAAGGTCGTCACCGACTACTACGAGAAGGCGGGCCTGACCAGCTACCTCGAGGACCTCGGCTTCTACACGGTCGGCTACGGCTGCACCACCTGCATCGGCAACTCGGGCCCGCTGCCCGAGGAGATCTCGCAGGCAGTGCAGGACAACGACCTCGCCGTCACCGCGGTGCTCTCCGGCAACCGCAACTTCGAGGGTCGCATCAACCCCGACGTGAAGATGAACTACCTGGCCTCCCCGCCGCTGGTCATCGCCTACGCCCTGGCCGGTTCGATGCACTTCGACTTCGACAAGGACGCCCTCGGCACCGACCAGGACGGCAACGAGGTCTACCTGCAGGACATCTGGCCCGACGCGACCGAGGTGCAGGACGTCATCGACACGTCGATCGACACCGAGATGTTCACCCACGAGTACGGCTCCGTGTTCGAGGGCGACGACCGCTGGAAGAACCTGCCGACCCCGACGGGTGACACCTTCGAGTGGGACACCGAGTCCACCTACGTCCGGAAGCCCCCGTACTTCGAGGGCATGACGATGCAGCCCGACGCCGTGTCGGACATCTCCGGCGCACGGGTCCTGGCGAAGCTCGGCGACTCGGTCACCACCGACCACATCTCGCCGGCCGGTTCGATCAAGGCGGACAGCCCGGCGGGCAAGTACCTCGCCGAGCACGGCGTCGACCGCAAGGACTTCAACTCCTACGGCTCGCGTCGCGGTAACCACGAGGTGATGATCCGCGGCACGTTCGCGAACATCCGCCTGCGCAACCAGCTGCTGGACGGCGTCGAGGGCGGCTACACCCGCGACTTCACGACCCCCGAGGGCGATCAGTCCTTCATCTACGACGCGTCGCAGCACTACCAGGAGCAGGGCATCCCGCTCGTCATCTTCGGCGGCAAGGAGTACGGCTCCGGCTCGTCGCGTGACTGGGCGGCGAAGGGCACGAACCTGCTCGGTGTCAAGGCGGTCATCACCGAGAGCTTCGAGCGCATCCACCGCTCGAACCTGATCGGCATGGGCGTCGTTCCGCTGCAGTTCCCGGCGGGCGAGACCGTCGAGTCGCTCGGTCTCGACGGCACCGAGGTCGTCTCGATCTCCGGGCTGACCGAGCTGAACGAGGGCCGCACCCCGAAGACCGTGCACGTCACCGCGGAGCCGAGCGAGCACTCGCCCGCCGGCAAGGAGACGGTCGAGTTCGACGCGGTCGTCCGCATCGACACCCCCGGTGAGGCCGACTACTACCGCAACGGCGGCATCCTGCAGTACGTGCTCCGTTCGCTCGTCTGATCCCTCCCGCGAAACGCAACCCAGGCGGTTCCGCGCAGCGTCACAGCGCTGTGCGGGACCGCCTTCGTTGCGTTCTGCGGAGTGTGACGGGACGGTCGGGCGCGCCCCGTTGAGCGGTGGCGCGCCAGCGCCACACGGGGCGCGCCGACCGAGCCTGCGAGGGAGGGGCGGGCCCGCCACGCGCCTCCCGACCGTGTCCTGGTCACGCGGCTAGTGTGGGGTCCTGCCCCACGAAAGGAGCGCCCGTGAGCCTGCTGAGCAGCATCTCCTCGCCGCGCGACCTCAAGCGTCTGTCGGACGCGCAGATGACGGACCTGGCCGCCGAGATCCGCCGGTTCCTGGTCGCCGAGGTCGCGAAGACCGGTGGGCACCTGGGGCCGAACCTCGGCGTCGTGGAGCTGACGCTCGCGATGCACCGGGTGTTCGACTCACCGCACGACCCGTTCGTGTTCGACACGGGGCACCAGTCGTACGTGCACAAGCTCGTCACCGGGCGGCAGGACTTCTCGGGGTTGCGCGAGCGCGGGGGTCTGGCCGGCTACCCGCAGCGGAGCGAGTCGGAGCACGACATCGTCGAGTCCTCGCACGCGTCCTCGTCGCTGTCCTGGGCGGACGGGATCTCCCGTGCCTTCCGGCAGACCGGGCAGGACGACCGCACCGTCGTGGCCGTCGTCGGGGACGGCGCGCTCACGGGCGGGATGACCTGGGAGGCGCTCAACAACATCTCGGACAGCAACGACCGCCGGCTCGTGATCGTCGTCAACGACAACGGTCGGTCCTACGCGCCGACGATCGGGGGCATGGCGCGCTTCCTCAGCTCCGTCCGCACCCGCCGCGAGTACCGCGCGCTGTTCGAGAAGTCGCAGGCCGTCGCCTCGCGGTTCGGTGCGCCGGGGCGAGCGTTCTACCGAGGCGTCCGCGGTGGGCTGCACGGGTTCCTGTCGCGGTTCACGAACAACGAGGCGCTGTACTCGAACCTCGACATCAAGTACATCGGGCCGGTGAACGGGCACGACCAGCGGGCCATGGAGGCGGCGCTCCGGCAGGCGAAGGCCTACGGCGCTCCGACGATCGTGCACGCGATCACGGAGAAGGGCCACGGCTTCGAGCCGGCGCTCCGTGACCAGGCGGACCAGTTCCACGCCGTGGGGCACATCGATCCCGAGACGGGGGAGTCGCTCGACGTGTCGGCGGGGCCCTCGTGGACCTCGGTGTTCGCGTCGACGTTGGCGTCGGTCGGTGCCACCGACGAGCGGATCGTCGCGATCACGGCCGCCATGCTCCGACCCACCGGCCTCCACCTGTTCCAGGAGCAGCACCCGGACCGGGTCATCGACGTCGGGATCGCCGAGCAGCACGCGGTGACGACGGCTGCGGGCCTCGCCTACGGCGGGCTGCACCCGGTCGTGGCTCTGTACGCCACGTTCCTGAACCGGGCGTTCGACCAGGTGCTCATGGACGTCGCGCTGCACCGGGCGGGTGTCACGTTCGTCCTCGACCGCGCGGGCATCACCGGGCCGGACGGCCCGTCGCACCACGGCATGTGGGACCTCGCGCTGCTGCAGGTCGTGCCCGGGATCCGGATCGCCGCGCCGCGTGACGCCGCGACGCTCCGCGAGGAGTTCCGCGAGGCCGTGGCCGTCGACGACGCTCCGACCGTCCTGCGCTGGTCGAAGGGGTCCGTCGGACCGGACATCCCGGCGGAGCGACGGCTGTCCGACGGAGTCGATGTGCTCCGTTCTCCGTCGTCGGACCAAGAGCAGGACGTGTTGGTCGTGGCGGTCGGATCGATGGTGCCGGTCGCGCTCGAGGCGGCGTCGCTGCTCGAGGCGCAGGGCATCGGCGTCACCGTGGTGGACCCGCGGTGGGTCGTGCCGATCCCGTCCTCGCTCATCGACCTGTCCCGCGAGCACCGGCTGGTGATCACGATCGAGGACGGCGTTCGTGTGGGCGGGGTCGGGACCCGGCTGCGGCAGGACCTGCGTGCCGCCGGCGTCGACACCGGGGTGAACGAGCTCGGTCTGCCGGACGAGTTCATCGCCCACGCGTCCCGGTCGCAGATCCTCGCCGACGTGGGACTCACGGCCCAGGCGATCGCGCGCGACGTCATCGACCAGGTGGTCGGGACGAAGCTGCCCCAGGCGAAGCCGGCTCGGACGCGGGAGTCGGCGGACCGTTAGACCTTGCTGGTCCAGTACGCACTCGTTAGTGTGTACACATGAACTCCATCTCCGAATCGGTTTCGACTCGCGAGTTCCGCGCGGACCTCGCTGCCGTCATGGGGCGCGCGACGTTCGGGCACGAGCGCATCGCGGTCACCCGGAACGGCAAGGTTGCCGGGGTCGTGATCGGCCTCGATGACCTGGAGCTCCTCGAACAGCTCGAGGACGCCGCCGACCTAGCCGCCTACCGTTCGGCGAAGGCATCGGACGACGGCCAGCGGGTGTCACTCGACGACCTCCGTGGGGAGGCGTGAGCAGGTGCCGCGTCGAGTTCACCTATGCTGCAGCGAGAGCGATCCGGAAGCTCCCGAAGAACGTCCGATCGCGCTTGCTCGACGCCGTTGCCTGCCTGGCCGACGAGCCCCGACCGCCTGGCGCCCGCAAGCTCGCCGGCGCCGATCTCGCGTGGCGGGTCCGCGCGGGGGACTACCGGGTCATCTACGAGATCGAGGACGATGCCCTGCTCGTGACCGTCGTCCGAGCCGCCCATCGTCGTGAGGTCTACCGGTAGGAGCCGGTCGGGAACCGTGCGGAACACGGGACCGACATCGAACCACGGCGCCTGCCTGGTTCGACGTCGGTCCCGTGGTTCGACGCTGGTGACGGCTAGCGCGAGGCGGGGCCGACGATCGCCGGGTCGTGGAACGTGCCGCCGAAGACCCGCTCCGACGCTCCGGAGCGGTCGAGGTACGGGCTGATGCCGCCGGCCTGGAACGGGTAGCCCGCGCCGAGGATCAGTCCGAGGTCGATCTCCTCGACGTGCTCGACGACGTGGTCCTCGAGCATGCGGTGGACCTCGTCCGCCAGGGCGTCCTCGAACCGCTGCTGCATCGTGGCCGCGTCCACCGGCTGTGCGTCCTTCTTGGACGGCGCGACGAGCTTCACGGCGGCGGGGTCGTGCCCGGTGACGTTGCCCTTCTTGTCGCGCGTCAGGATCGTGCCGTGCTCCGCGATCCGCTCCAGCCCGTCGCCCGGGTAGAAGCGCTCCGGCCACGCCGCGTGGTGCGAGTCGAGCACGTGCGCGCCGACCGGCAGGCCGACGAGCTCGAGCAGCTCGAACGGCGACATCGGCAGCCCGAGCGGCGCCGCACCCTCGGCGACGGTCTCGAACGGGGTGCCCTGCTCGACGCCGCGCATCGCCTCGCCGAGCACCCGGGCGAGCACCCGGTTGACGACGAAGCCCGGCTGGTCGGCGGTGATGATCGCGGTCTTCTTCAGGGTCTTCGCGACGGCGAGTGCGGTGACGAGGGCCTCGTCCGAGGTCTTGTCCGCCCGCACGACCTCGAGCAGGGGCATCACGGCGACGGGGTTGAAGAAGTGGAACCCGACGAGGCGCTGCGGGTGTTCGAGCACGGACGCCATCTCGTCGACCGACAGCGACGAGGTGTTCGTGGCCAGGATCGCGTCGGGAGCGATGACCTGCTCGATCTTGCGGAAGACGTCCTGCTTGACGCTCATCTCCTCGAACACGGCCTCGATCACCCAGTCGGCGTCGGCGAACGCGTCGTACGACACCGAACCGCTGACGAGGGCCGTGATGCGGTTGGCGTCATCAGGGGAGATCCGCCCCTTGTCGAGCATCTTGCCGACCTCGCCGCGGATGCGCTCGACGCCGGCATCCACCCGGGCCTGGTCGACGTCGGTGATGACGACGGGAACCCCGAGACGGCGGGCGAACAGCAGCGCGAACTGCGACGCCATCAGGCCGGCGCCGAGGACGCCGACCTTCGTGATCTTCTTCGCCTCGACGCCCTCGGGGGCACCGACCGGCTTCTTCGCGCGCTTCTGCACCAGGTCGAACGCGTACATCGACGCGGCGAACTGGTCACCGGCGAGCAGGTCGGCCAGCGCATCGTCCTCGCCGGCGAAACGCTCGTCGAGCGAACCCGACTTCGCCGCTGCGACGAGGTCGAGTGCCCGGAACGGCGACTTCGGGACGGTCCCGATCTTCGACGCGACCTGGCCGCGGGCCACCTTGACGACGGTGCCCCAGGCGGCCTTCTCGAGCATGCCCGGTTCGTTCTTCCGGACGACCTTGGTCCGGCCGGTGACGACGCCGTCGGCCCAGGCGACGGCGGACGGCAGGAACGTGACGGAGGGGATCAGGGCGTCGCCGATGCCGAGCTCGACCGCCGCCCTGCCGTCCATCAGCCGGTTGTTCTTGAGCGGGTTCTCCACGATCACGCGGAGCGCTCGCTCGGGGCCGATCAGGCGGGGGAGCAGCGTGGCGCCACCCCAGCCGGGGATGATGCCGAGGAAGACCTCCGGCAGCCCGATGCCCTGTGCAGCGGACGAGAACACGCGGTAGGTGCAGTGCAGGGCGACCTCGAGCCCGCCGCCGAGCGCGATGCCGTTCACGAACGCGAACGACGGGACACCGAGGTCGGAGAGCTTGCGGAGCGTGGCGTGCCCGAGCGCCCCGAGTTCGTGCGCGACCTCGCGCGACGGCAGCGCCGCCGCCTGCGACAGGTCGGCACCGGCGGCGAAGCAGTACTCCTTGCCGGTGATCGCCACCGCCTGGATGCTCCCGGCGGACGCCGCTGCGCGCAGGGTGTCGAGCACGTCGGACAGCTCGCGCATGGTGCGTGGGCCGAGCGTCGACGGGCGCTTGTAGTCCTTGCCGTTGTCGAGCGTGACGAGCGCGAGCGTGCCGCCGGAGGGCAGCGCGACGTGCTTGACGTACGAGTGCGTGACGACCTCGTCGGCGCTGAGCTCGGTCAGCTGGTCGATCGGGGTGGTGGTCATCGTCAGGCCGCCTTCCGTGCCGCGATCTTGCTGAAGTTCGGGTTCTCCCAGATGACGGTGCCGCCCTGGCCGAGGCCGATGCACATCGTCGTGATGCCGTACCGGACGTCCGGCCGCTCGGCGAACTGGGCCGCGAGCTGGTTCATCAGGCGGACGCCGCTCGAGGCGAGCGGGTGCCCGACGGCGATCGCGCCACCCCACGCGTTGACGTTCGGGGAGTCCTGGGCGATGCCGTAGTTGTCGAGGAACGCGAGCACCTGCACGGCGAACGCCTCGTTGATCTCGAACAGCCCGATGTCGTCGATGGACAGGCCGGCCTTGCGGAGCGCCTTGTCCGTCGCCGGGACGGGGCCGACGCCCATCACCTCGGGCTCGACGCCGGCGAAGGCGAACGAGACCATGCGCATCTTCGTCGGCAGACCGTGCTGCTTCGCGCCGTCCTCGGAGGCGATGAGACTCATGGTGGCGCCGTCGTTGAGGCCGGCCGCGTTGCCGGCGGTGACCCGTCCGTGGGGCCGGAACGGCGTCTTCAACGCGGCCAGTGCCTCCAGGGTGGTGCCCGGTCGCGGGGGTTCGTCCTTCGTGACGATGTCCCAGCCGGTGCCGGTGTTGACCTCGACCGGGATGACGTCGGGCTGCAGCTTGCCGGCCGCCCACGCGGCGGCGTAACGCTGCTGCGACTGGACGGCGAAGGCGTCCGTGCGGTCCTTGGTGATCGCGGGGAAGCGGTCGTGCAGCCGCTCGGCGGTGCTGCCCATGACCAGCGCGTCGGTCGCGACCATGCGCTCCGCGACGAACCGCGGGTTGACGTCGGCGCCGAAGCCCATCGGGTGGCGACCCATGTGCTCGACCCCACCGGCGATGGCGACGTCCGCGGCGCCGAAGGCGATCGCGCCGGCGAGGGTCGTGACGCTCGTCATCGCACCGGCGCACATGCGGTCGATCGCGTAGCCGGGGACCGACTTCGGCAGCCCGGCGAGCATGCCGACCGTGCGGCCGAGGGTCAGGCCCTGGTCGCCCTGCTGGGTGGTGGCGGCCACGGCGACGTCGTCGACCGCCGCGCCGTCGAGCTGGCTGTTCCGGTCGAGCAGACCGCGCATCGCGTGGACCGCGAGGTCGTCGGCGCGGGTCTTCCAGAACACCCCCTTCTCACCGGCTCGTCCGAACGGTGTGCGCACACCGTCCACGAACACGACGTCTGCTGCCTTGGCCAATCCGGGCCTCCAGATCCTCTTCGATCGAGTCGGGGCACGTTCCGCCCCGACCGGCCGGGCCGAGCCCGGCGACGGTACCGACGCTATGCCCGCAGGCTGGGCGGACGCATGCCGGTTGGGGTGTTCCTACGAGCCGGTGTTGCTCTCGGCAGCAGGCTGCTGTGCGGCGTCGACAAAGGCGTGCGCGATGATCGACGCCGTCTCCTCGACCTGCCACGGGCGGGCGTCGTGCGTGGCCAGGGCGGCCCCGACGGTCTCGGTCGCGATCGGCGTCGGCGGCTCCCAGGACACCACCCGCAGGGTCTCCGGGGTGAGCAGGTTCTCGACGGGGAGGTCGAGTTCCTCGGCACGCGCCACGACCGCGGCACGGGCGGCCTTGTAGCGGCGGTCCGCCTCCGGGTTGCGGTCCGCCCAGGCGCGGGGCGGCGGGAGGGTGGCCTCGCCGGTGGCGCGGAGCTTCGGCAGGTCCTCGGTGGTCCGTCCCTCGTGCACGGCGGCCCACCAGCGGTCGAGCTCGGACCGGCTCGCACGGCCGGTGAAGGCCTTCACGGCGCTCAGCTCCGACTTCGAGGTCGGGTTGGCCGCGGCGGCCGCGACGATGGCCGAGTCGGGGATGATCCGGCCCGGCGCGGTGTCGACCTCGCGGGCGTAGGCGTCGCGGGCGGTCCAGAGCGACCGGGCGATCGCGAGTGCCCGGGCGCCGCGGAGCGCGTGCATGCCCGACAGGCGGCGCCACGGCTCGGACTTCGGGGGCTTCGGCGCGCGGGTGAGGACCGCCGCGAACTCCTCGGCGGCGATCCGGGACTTGCCGGCGGCGTCGAGCACCGCGGCGAGGGCGTCGCGCAGGTCCGGCAGGAGCTCGACGTCGAGCGCGGCGTAGACGAGCCAGGCCTGGGGGAGCGGACGCGTCGACCAGTCGGCGGCGGAGTGCGCCTTGGCGAGGGTGATGCCGAGCAGCTGCTCGACCACGGCACCCAGACCGACGCGGGGGAAGCCGGCGATACGGGCGCCCAGCTCGGTGTCGAAGATGCGCGTCGGGACGAGACCGACCTCCTGCAGGCAGGGCAGGTCCTGCGAAGCGGCGTGGAACAGCCACTCCTCGTCGACGATCGCGCCCTGCAGTTCCGCGAAGTCACCGATCGCGATCGGGTCGAACAGGAACGCACCGGCGCCGCGGCGGAAGACCTGGATGAGGTAGGCGCGCTGCGAGTACCGGTAGCCGCTCGCGCGTTCGGCGTCGACGGCGACCGGCCCGTGTCCGGCGGCGATCGCGGCGACCGCCTGCAGGTACTCGTCGCGGTCCTCGATCACGCGGACGGCGGCGTGCGAGTCCTCGAACGCGGGGTCGGCCGGGCTGGTCGCGTCGGCCGGGCTGGCGGGGTCGGTCACTTCGTGGTCCTCCTCGGGGCCAGCAGGGTCACGCCGTCGGATGCCGGCGGGAGCCCCGCGAGCATCGCGACGATCTCCTCCCAGGCCTCGACGTGCGCGGTCAGGTCCTCGTCGCGGGGCGTCCACGACGCCCGGAGCTCGAGCTGTGCGCCGTCACCCTGGGCCGCCAGGTCGCCGTAGCCGCGCGAGATGATCTTGGTCGCCGTGCCCGACGCCCGGTCGTAGGTCGCCCCGTGCGCCGCGAGGGCGTCGACGAGCCAGCTCCAGGTGACGTCGGCGACGAACTCGTCGACGCCGATCTCCGGTTCGAGCGGTGCCTGGGCGAAGGTCACGACGCGGAACGCGCCGCCCCAGCCCTCGGGCTCCTCGGGGTCGTACAGTGCGATGAAGCGGCCGGTCCCGAGGTCGGAGTCGATGCCGTGCACGGCGCCGGAGACGTCGGCGGCGAGGGCGATCGAGTGCGGGGCGATCCGAGAGGGCGACGGGATCTCGGTCACCGTCGTCTCGGTGCGGGTCCGGCCCGAGGCGACGAAGGCGCGCAGGCGTTCGAAGGCCTCGGGCTCTCGGGGTTCGGACACGCTTGCAGACTAGGCTCCGGACCATGTCCCGATCCGCGCGACCCGCCGAGGACGTCGTCCAGGAGACCGCACGATCGGCCGGGTTCGTCGCCCTCGGCGCGGGCCTCGCCGCCGCCACGGTGGCCACCGCGGTGATCGGGGGCTTCGTCGCCGCCGTCGCCCGTGCGGTCGTCACGCCCGACCGGAAGCGCGTCGAGCGCGTGCCGATCCACGCCGTCGACCCCGGTCGGATGACCGTCACGCTCGAGCGGACCGCCGACACCGAGCTGCAGGGCCGCTACAGCCTGTGGTTCGGCGGCGGCACCGGGCACATGCGCATCGGCGAGGTGCTCGGCACGACGGAGACGACCGTCACCCGGCGCATCATCGCGATCGACGCCGGCGACCCGACCGCCGCCCGCCGCGGGCGCTGGGGCGGCTGGTTCTACCTCACCCCCGGCGAGCTCGACGTCCCGGTCGAGGACGTCGACATCCCCACCCCGAACGGCCCCGCGCCGGCGTGGGTCGTCCGCGCCGACGACCCCGACGCACCGTGGGCCGTGCTCGTGCACGGTCGCGGTGTCACCCGCGCCGAGACGATCCGCGCCGTCCCGGTCTTCCGCGCCGCCGGCTACTCGGTCGTCCTCGCCTCGTGGCGGAACGACGGCGTCGCCCCGCGCAGCGAGGACGGACGGTACGGCCTCGGCAGCACCGAGTGGGAGGACGTCGACGGCGTGCTCCGCTGGCTCACCGCGCAGCAGGCCCGGAGCGTCGTGCTCATGGGATGGTCGATGGGCGGCGCGGTCGTCCTGCAGACCCTCGTCCGGTCGCGCTTCGCCGGGCTCGTCGACGGGATCGTGCTCGAGTCGCCGGTGGTCGACTGGCACGCGGTGCTCAAGTCGCAGAGCCGCGTCCTGAAGCTCCCGCGCCCGGTGCGGAAGGTCGCCCAGCGCATCCTCCGCACACCCGTGCTGCACCACGTCGCAGGGCTGCACCACCCGGTCGACCTGCGTGAGCTCGACATGGTCGCCCGGGCCGACGAGCTGTCGGTGCCGATCCTCATCCTGCACAGCGACGACGACGGGTTCGTCCCGTCGTCGGCGTCGCACGAGCTGGCGCGGGTCCGGCCGGACATCGTCCGGCTCGAGGTGCAGACGACCGCTCGGCACACCAAGCTGTGGAACCACGACGCCGACTGGTTCGACGCGCGGATCCTCGCCTGGCTCACCGAGGTGGTGCAGCCGACGGACGCGACCAGCGCGCGGTAGACGCGACCGGCAGTCGGACGGGAGGCACGGTGCCAGCTGGCACCGTCCCTCCCGTCCGTCACATGTCAGGGTCGACCTTCGTCGGAGCCGTCCGCGGTCCGTCGCGCGATCGTCGTCGCGAGGACCGCGGAGCGGTCCGGCGTGAACGCGACGGTCACCACCGCCCCGGGAGCGTCGAGGGCGCAGAAGGGGAGGTCGCCCGCGCCGAAGCGGGACACTGCGGCGACGAAGGACTCGAGGTCGTGGACCGTGAACCCCCGCTCGGCGGCCAGGCCGTACTTGATCGCGAACGTCCGCGCGGTCGACCGAGCGCCCTGCTCGAAGATCCGGAGAGGCTCGTCGGGTGCGAGGGAGCGAGCGAGTTCGAGCGCCCGACCCGCACCGGGCGCCGCGGAGGACTCGAGGAGTGCCGAGAGCTCGCCGGCGCTGATGTGCTCGATCCCTGCGGCACGGTCGACGACCGCGGCGGACAGGAACGTTCCGTCCGTCGCCCGGAGCAGGACCGTGACGAGCTCGTCACCGAGGTCGACCTGGCGGACCAGGACCGGGTCGTCCCCGAGCACGTCGAGTGGCGCCACGAGGGCATCGTTGCCGGGCTGCCCCGCTCGTCTGCTCCGGCGGAGCGCGCAGGCGAGCGCAGCGGCGGGAACGTCGTACGCGAGCACATCGGCGTCGTCCGGGACCGCTGCCAGGACCTCGTGGGCCCGGGCGGGCACGTCGAGGCGTCTGGGGAGGGTCAGACGGAGCAGTGGGACGCTCGTGCCGGAGGTCGGCACGTCATGCCTCGGGGAAGAGGTCGACGGATCTCGGTGTCGCCCGGTAGCGGAGGTGTTCGAAGTCCGGGTGCCAGTCGACCACGCCGACGACCGCCCGGACAGCGATGTCGACGAAGAACGGGGACACGACCACCTGGCGCGGGACGGTCTCGGCCTCGATCACACGCTGTGCGCGCTCGTCGAGGGCTGGCCCTGGCTCCGCGTGGTCGATGACCTCGACCGTGAACGACGCCTCGGAGTCCGCGCGGCTCTCGGCGAAGAGCTGCGCGAACATCTCCTCGCGGCTGTCGGCTCGGTGGAACTGTTGCGCCGACCGCTCTGGGTTCTTCCGTCTACCGAACACCCCGACCTCCGTTGCCCTCGTCCGCGGGGCGGATGAGCTGGTCCGGCGTCG
The DNA here is from genome assembly GCF_030363035.1 of Curtobacterium caseinilyticum. Lineage (GTDB taxonomy): Bacteria > Actinomycetota > Actinomycetes > Actinomycetales > Microbacteriaceae > Curtobacterium > Curtobacterium caseinilyticum. The sequence goes on from NZ_JAUCMN010000001.1 coordinate 25,209, forward strand.
GGAGCGTGGCCGGCATCTCCGTCGTGAACCACGGGAGCTCGACGGAGTCGATCCGGCCGTCGAGCATCCAGACGAGGACCTCACCCGCAAGTGGCGACTCGTCGGTGCGGTAGGCCAGTGACCCCGGGAGGGGTCCGTCGGTGAAGTCGGCTCGGGGTGTCTCCGCGAGCACGACGTCCCAGATCCGCGGAGCTGTCTCGTGGACGGCCCGCACCGCCTCTGCCTGCTTGCGGAGTTCCGCCGTTCCCGGCGCGGGGAGCGTGTCGAGGAACGCGAGCAGGAGCGACTGGACGCGGTACGCCGCGAGGTCAGCATCTCGACTGCCGATCGAGGGCACCGCGACCTCCGGACCGAACAGCCGCTCGAACGCTTCCGAGACGCCGATGACCGAGGGATCGAGGACCACGGTGGCCTCGCCGCTGTCGAAGAAGTCGATGCGGAGGGCCGCCCGGGCGGGGTCGGCCTCGGCGGCGAGTGGGACGCCGAAGAACTCACCGTCGATCAGCTGGTCGTTGTCGCGGACGAGCGTCAGCATCTCGTCGTGCGAGAACCACAGGCCAGGTGGCGGTGCTGCTCCGAGCCGACGGTCCCACTCGTGCACGTTGACGGTCGATCCGGACCGCATGACGATGTCGAGATCGGTGACGAGCCACCGGAGCGGTGGGACGGTCAGCGCTGTGAAGACGTCGTGGAAGGCGGGGAGCAGGTGTTCGTCCGATGACCGGGTCCGGAAGGACAGGAAGCAGCGCTCGGTCTCTGGGTGGTGGAGCCAGATGGCGGGGCCCCCGCCCGGCATGATGATGATCCTGGTCGGCGACGTCTCCGGTCCGATGTAGTGCCACGACTCGAACTCCGGATGCGGTCCGGCGGTCAGACGCGAGCCGTCCGCGAACGTCATCGTCAGCGTCGATCCCGTGGCGTGCGCGGCAGTCACCTCGAGCGTGTGCAGGCGGAGAGCCGGTACCAGCCCCGATTTGTCACCCTCCGGGTCGATCATCGTCGCGGCGTCGGGGGACCGACCGAGGAAGAACGGGCACTCCAGGATGACGGTGGCGCCGTTCGAGAACAGGAGTCGGAGCGCGTAGTCGACCCATATGGCGTCGACCGTCTCTCCGACGAGGAGCAGGGGGACGTCCTCGACGGCCAGTTCGTTCATCGTGCGCACTTGGTGGGGCAGTCTGGATTCCGGCGTGCACGCTCAGACGGGCGAGCGTCCATCTCATGCGAGCGCGCGTCCGCCTCGGTCTCGTAGATCTCGCCCCAGGCGATGCTCGCGGGCATGGCATCGGCAGGCAGATCGGCGTCGGGCAGGCAGATCTGCACGAAGTGCGGGAAGGTGGGGAATGTCCAGAGGTCCTCGTCCTCGAACCGACTCCACAGCAACAGCTCGCCGATGCCGAGCGGGTGACCGAGTTCTTGGCCGTTCACGGGTGGATCGCAGCTGACCATCAGCGCATGATGACCGTTCGGGAGCTCGATCGGTCGTAGCACCTCGCACCGGCAGACGGACGAGAACTGCCCACTGTCCATGGACGAGAGGAAGAAGAGTTGTTGCATGTCGTGACTCCGGTTCAATGGGCCCGCCGCGACTCCCGTTACGTCGGTGGCTTGCCAGTTCTCATGCCTGTCACGAACGGGTGTCGACACCATGTGCCTCCTCGTTGGTTCTTCTCACCAGGCTCACCTCATCAACCCGAAGCTGTCCTGGCCCGTGCGGGGGACATCGGCGACACGCGAGCTTGGTTCCTCGTACCCGGTCGTGCATCCACAAGCTTGCGTCAGGGAGACGGGGCGTGCGGCCGCTTGGTCATTGACTGCACCTTTGCGTCCGCTTCGCTTGCATAGAGTTCGCCCCAGGCGATGCTTGTCGGCATTCGAGTCTCAGGGATCACAACGTCCGGGAGGCAGATCTGTACGAACTGCGGGAAGGTCGGGAAGGTCCACAGGTCGTCCCCCTCGAAACGGCTCCACAGAAGGAGCCGCGCGATTCCCTGGGGGTAGCCGATGTCCTGGCCGAGTGCGGGCGGGTCACAACTGACGATGAGGGCATGATGGCCGTTGGGGAGTTCGACTCTCGACTCGAGCTCGCACCGGAACACCGAATCGAAGCGGTCGTCTTCCATTGATGAGAGGTAGTAGGTCGGTCCCACTTCAGAACTCCGGGTTGACTCCGCTGACATTGTCGACACGAATTGCTCCATTCTCGATCCCGTGCGGGATGATGTACTCGTCCAAGCCGCCGCGATTGCCGTCCAATGGAAGAGCTTCCCTGGTCAACACGACGGCGTCGGGGTCGAGCAGAGTGCCCTCGATGAGGAAACGACCCGAATTCGTGCTGTACCCGGATTCGGCACGGCCGGATGGAAGGCCAGCGATGTCACGGTAGTCGGACACCGATCCTGGATGCGTCGGCGACCAAGAAGCACCGCTCCACTTTGCGTTCCCACCGTAGACACGGTAGATCTTCTGACCGTCGAAGGGCGTCGGGATTTCGTCGCCGAGCTTGTTCACCGCTGACGGCAGGTGCACCTTCGACATCGTGCCGCCGGTCGCAGCGGACGTCGCAGCGCCCTCGACAGCGGAACCGAGGAGCTTGCCCGGTGTGAGTGGCTGACCGCTGACGACGGTGTTCGCCACGTTCTCCACCGCGCCCTCGACGGCGTTGCCGACGAAGTGCTTGCCGATCGCGGCGCCGAGGCCGCCGCCGACCATCCCGAACGCCCCGCTGACGGCGACCTGTCCCCAGTTGACCTCGCCGGTCGTGGCCTTCTGGATGATGGTGTCCGCGCCGGCACCGATGAGCATCCCGCCGAGCGGGCCGCCGACCCCGGTGAGCATGAGGGCGCCACCCGCGACGACCATCGCCCCGCCGGCGACGTACTCCCAGTTGTCCCCGAACCAGTCACCGGTCGCGGCTGCCGCCCGCGCGAGTGGCCCCTGCTCGGCGGCGGCGTACGCCTCGAGCTCGGCATCCGTGATCGGCGCGAGACCGAGTGGGTCGACCGCGTGCAGCGGGTCGTTGCCAGCGAACGAGTACGGGTTCGCGCCCCAGGCCGCCCCCGCTGGAGCGGTGATCGGGTCGGTCGAGAGGAAGGCGCGGGTCGCGGGGTCGTAGGCGCGCGCCCCCATCCACTCGAGTCCGGCCACCACCGGCGTCCCGTCCGCGCCGAACGAGAGTGCGCCCTCGCGATCGCCGGAGGCCGCAGCGAGGAGCTGCCACGGATCGGCCTCGGGCGTGCTGCGGGCCGTCCGCCAGCCCGTTGCTCCAGTACCCTCCGGACCACCGAGCAGTCCGACCGGCGTGCGGAGCACGGGGGAGTCGTCGACGGCCAGCAGGGTGGGAACGGCCGCAGCGGCGTCCCAGTCGAGTCGGACGCCGTCGACGTCGACGAGGTCGCCGAGTGCATCCACGTGGGTCGACGTGCTCGACGAGCTCGCGGCGATCAGTCGGAGCCACCCCCGCCCGTCCCACGAGTACCGGGTCGCCGTACCGTCCGGGGCGGTGCTCCGCACGCGCTGGCCGCGCGCATCGTACTCGTGCGAGGTCCGCCCTTCGGGTCCGGTCACCGCGACGAGCTGGCCCGCATCGTCGTACTCGAACGTGCGGGTGCCACCCCCGGTGCGTTCGACGACGAGTCGGCCGGCGGCGTCGTAGGACCACGTGGTCTCGACACCGTCGGTGGCGGCACGGACGAGCTGCATCGCTGCGTCGTGCTCGTAGACCGTCGTCGTGCCCGGTCGCTCGATCCGGACGAGCCGACCGTCTCGATCGCGGGTCAACCGTGTCGTCGATGTCGTGTCCGCGTCGGAGCGGGTGTGCCCGACGACGAAACCGTGATCGTGGGACCAGGAGTCGCTCGTCCCTGCCGTGCGCACCGCCGTGGGTCGACCGGCGCCGTCGTACTCGTGGTGGACATCGCCGAACGCGGTGTGCTCGACGGTGCCCTTCCGACCCGCGGGATCACGCTCGGTGCGCGTCACGGAACCGTCCGGCGCATGCACCGACGTCCGGAGGCCGTCCGCGTCGTACGTCCACCGCGTCTCTCGACCGTCCGTCACACGGCGGACGAGGAGACCCCGACGGTCGTACTCCAGCAGGTGGGCACTGGTGGCGCCCGGTCGGGTGTGGTCGGAGATGGTCACGGTCCGCGAGCGCGGGTCGCGCTCGATGCGAGCGGCCAGCGCGTCGTCCACGTACTGCGCAGCCTCTCGGCCGGCTGCGTCGTACTCCCACCGGAGCACGGTGCCATCGGGCTCCGTCTGGGAGACCTGGCGACCGGCAGCGTCGTACGTCGCGCTCGTCGTCCGGCCGAGGGGGTCCGTCGAGCTGGCGACCTTGTCGAGCTCGGTGTAGGTCCGCGTCGTGACTGCTCCGAGCGGATCGGTGGTGCGGACGAGCCGCCCGCGACCGTCGTACTCGTAGCGCGTCACCCCGCCGAGGCCGTTGGTCGCCGCGACCAGCTGCCCCGCAGCGTCGTACCGGAACGAGCGGCGACCGAACCGCGGGTCACGTGCCTCGACCACGCGCCCCGCCCGGTCGTAGCGGTACCGGATCATCCCGAGGGCCGGCACGTCGACGGAGGTGACCCGACCGACTGCGTCGTACTCGGTGCGCTCGACGTCGCCGTTCGCATCCGTCCGCTCGACGACCCGTCCGTCGGCGTCGTAGCGGAGTGACGTCCGACCGCCGAGCGGATCCGTGGCGGTCACCGGTCGTCCGCACCGGTCGTAGGTGTACGTCGTCGTCCGACCAGCGGGTGTGGTGACGGCGACGACGCGACCCGCGAGATCGCGCTCGAAGCGGGTCAGCCCGCCCTCCCCGTCCAGCGACTCGACGATCCGACCAGCCGCGTCGCGCACGGTCACGATGGCGGACCCGTCGCTCTGCAGGACGCTGACCGGCCGACCCAGCGCATCGGTGCGGACGCTGACGTCCTCGAACGCGGAACGCACGATCGTGGTGCCGTCGGCGCGCTCCCGGTCGGCCGCGGTGCGGACACCGGTCGGGTCCAGGGTCGCGGTGACGGCGCCGATCGCGTCGTACTCGCGCGTCCAGGAACCACCCGCGGGATCGACGACGGTGCGCAGCCGCGAGAGTGCATCGTGCACGAAGCGCCACTCCGCCCCGTCGGGCAGGGTGACCGCGGAGACGTTGCCGAGCTCGTCGAACCGCTTGGTGGTCTGGCGCCCGAGCGGGTCGGTGGTCGCGGTGATCTCGCCGTGCGCGCCGTACTCGACCGCCGTCCGGGCTCCCGTCGGATCCGTGCTGGCGATCACGCGCCCGGCATCATCGTGCTCGAACCGCCACACACCACCGTCGGGCGCTTCGCGAGCGGTCAGCAGACCTGCGGCGTCGTAGCGGTAGGACGTTCGGGCGCCGAGCGGGGTGGCCGCCTCGACGACGCGACCCGCTGCGTCGCGGACGAAGCGCGCTGTCCCCCCGTCGGCATCCTCGATGGCGACGAGGTCGCCGTGCTCGTCGTGGTGGAAGGTGACGACCACGCCGGTCGGGTCCGTGCAACGCGCCAGCTGCCCGGCACGCCACTCGAGGACTGTCCGTCCGCCGACGGGGTCGGTGACGACGGACGGGTTGCGTTCGTCGCCGCGGTACTCGTACTCGACGATCCCGCCGTCGGCGGTCACCACGGTGGTGGTCCGGTCCTGGTCGTCGTGGGCGTACGTCACGTCGGCGCCGTCCGGGGTCACGGTGCGCGTGCGGCGTCCCCGGTCGTCGTACCCGTGCACCGTCACCGACCCGTCCCGCTCGGTGACCGAGACCAGGTGTCCGTGTCGGTCGTAGGACATCGACTGCCGTGCGCCGTCGGAATCGACGATGCCGACCACTCGACCGTTGCGGTCGGCGATCCAGGTGTTGGCGTTGCTGCCGTCCGTGTCCGAGACGGAGGTCACCCTGCCCTGCAGGTAGGAGAACCGGACGGTCCGTCCGAACGGCGAGCGCTGTTCGACGACACGGCCCCGGTCGTCGTAGGTGTTGATGCACTCGACGACGCCGGTCGCGGCGGTCACCTGGTCGATGAGACCTGCGTCGTTCCAGCGGTAGCCTCGCGTGCCGACGGCGTCCTGCACCGCGACGAGGCGGCGCGCGTCGTCGTAGAGGTACTCCACGCGCCGACCGTCGGACGTGGAGACCGAAGCGACTCGGTCGCCGTCGTACTCCACGTCGACCGCACGACCGAGTTCGTGCTCGAGCCGGGTGATCCGGTCGTCGTCGTCGCGGAGGACCGTCACGCCGGTCCCCGGGCCACGTCCGGTGCGCAGCCAGACACCGGCGGGCGAGAACGTCCTGCGAACACCGGTGTTGTCCGTGACGACGAGTGCGGTGGCCTCGCGACGGAGCCAGAGGTCCTGACCGACACCGCGACCCCAACCGTCGCCGTCGCGCGGGAAGTCGACCTGACGCCCGTCCTCGAGCACGACCGAGGCCAGCTCGTCGCCGAGCTCCAACCGGACGTCGAGCACCGACGACCAACCGACTCCGAACGCCCCGACCCGGGTGTCGAGCGAGTTGTACATCCGGGAGAACCGCAGGGACGCCGCAGCGCCGCCGAAGGTCAGGTCGTCCTCCGGCTCGAGGAAGTTGCCCGTCGCGGTGTTCACCGGATCGTCGGCGAACCCGTTGGTGGGTGGTGTCCCCATGGCGGAGAACGGGCCGATCGTGAAGTCGTCGCGTCCGACCGCGACCCCGGCCGACGCCAGCGCCGCAGCGATCGAGGCGTCCGAGAGCGTCGCCGGTCCGGACCCACCGCCGGCGGCCTCGAACTGCGCGGCCACCGTGTCCGCCCACGAGGCGTCGTGTCCGTTGTCCGTGAGCCAGTCCTGCACCGCCGTCACGAGGGACTGTGCGTGCAGCGTGCCCCAGCACGTGTTGCACCCCGACTCGTAGTCGGCCAAGGCGTTGCGGAACGACGACACCGCGCCGGACAGGGAGTCGTCGGCACCACGGGTGCTCGAGGCGAACGATCGGAGATCGGCCGGCACCGCCGACGACGTGCCCCCGCTGCCGCCACCGCCCGCCGGGATCGTCCGACCGCGGACCGAGACCGCATCGGCCTGGAGCTGGGGCTCCGGCTCGGGTTCCGGGGGCTTCGGGTCGTCCTCGGCGCCGAACCACGTCGACACCTCGTGCGCGGCACCGACGAAGAAGTTCTCCTCGCGCTCGCGCTTCCGAGCCTCCCACGCCTTGGCATCGGCCCGCCGTCGGTCCTCCTGCTTCGCCGCCTCGCGCAGCTCGTCGACGAAGCCGACCAGGGACGACAGCGCGTCCGAGAGCTTGCTCGCGCTGCGGGAGGCGATGCCGGCGTTGTCGGCGAACACCTGCGAGAAGTACCCGCGGAACTCGCGGCCCGCGCTCGTCACCGCAGCGGCGCGCGTCGCAGTCTGTCCGTCGATCGCGGACGCCAGGTTGCGCGCCGCGGTCTTCAGTGCGTCGGCGTCGCCGTACGAGTACCCAGTCGGATCGTTGCCGTGGACCTTCGCCATGATGTCTCCCCCCGATGACTCCTCGATCTTGGCACGGCAGGAGGGCGGATGACCAGGAGGGGAAATATCGCGTACGGACAGAGTGACGGACGGGAGGCGCGGTGCCCGCCGGCACCGCGCCTCCCGTCCGTCAGGAGACCGCCATCAGCCCGCAGCGGCCGCCTGCACCTGCCGCTGCACCCGACCGAGCATGCCGACCATGCCCCGGATCCGCAGCGGGCTGACCGCCTCGGTGAGTCCGAGCGTCAGCGGGTAGTCCACCGGGACCGCCAGGACCTCGGGTGCGGTCAGCCCGGACAGCCCCTGCGCCAGGATCGACGCGAAGCCGCGGGTGGTCGGTGCCTCGCGCGGCGCCGTCGCGTGCATCCGCACCACGTCCGGCGCATCACCCTCGGCACCCACGGTGACGGTGATGAACACGGGGGACTGGCACTCCTCGACGCGCTCGAGCTCGTCCTCGTGCCCCTGCAGCCGCTCGGGCAGCGCGGGGAGCTCGTCGGAGAACTCGAGGAGCAGCTGGAGTCGGTCCTGCTGGGACAGCTCGAGGAAGTCGTCGCGGATCTCGGCGAGGGGCCGGGGGAGTTCGGTGCTCATCGGGTGGGAACGGTACCCGGCTCGGAGCCCGTGGCGATCGGGACGCGCACGGCGCTGCCCCACTCGGTCCACGAGCCGTCGTAGTTGCGGACGTTCTCGTAGCCGAGCAGGTGCTGCAGCACGAACCACGTGTGGCTCGAGCGCTCGCCGATGCGGCAGTAGGCGATGACCTCGTCGGCGTCGCCGATGCCGGCGCCCTCGCGGTACACGGCGTCCAGTTCCTGCCGGCTCTTGAACGTGCCGTCGGCGGCGGCCGCGGTGGCCCAGGGGATGTTCACGGCGGTCGGGACGTGCCCGGCACGCAGGGCGCCCTCCTCCGGGTAGTCCGGCGCAGTGGTGCGCTCGCCGGAGTACTCGGGTGCGCTGCGCACGTCGATGAGCGGCTTGCCGAGGTGCTCGAGCACGTCGTCCTTGAAGGCGCGGACCTGCTCGTCACGACGCTCGACGACGGGGTACTCGACCGGGGTCACCTCGGTGCGGTCGGTGGTGAGCGCACGGTCCTCGGCGATCCACTTCGCCCGGCCGCCGTCGAGCAGCCGGACGTCCTCGTGGCCGAACAGCGTGAACACCCAGAGGGCGTACGCGGCCCACCAGTTGTTCTTGTCGCCGTAGATCACGACGGTGGTGTCGCGACCGATGCCCTTGCCGCCGACGAGCCGGGCGAAGGCCTCGCCGTCGATGTAGTCGCGCTGCACGGGGTCGTTCAGGTCGGTGTGCCAGTCGATCTTCACCGCGCCGGGGACGTGGCCCGTCTCGTAGAGCAGGACGTCCTCGTCGGACTCGACGACCACCAGGTCAGGGGAGCCGGCACCGGCGTCGAGCTGCTCCTGGAGCCACTCGGTCGACACCAGGCGCTCGGGGTGGGCGTAGGCGGCGAACTTCTCGGACGGGTCGACCGGTGCGGTCATCGGGGGTACCTCCAGGGTGCGGGACGGCTGCGGCACGGCGAGGCTAGGATCGGACCTCGGTGCCCGCGGGCAACGGTACGCGGACGTACCGACCGCCACCTGCAACGTGACACCGCACGACATGCTTCCCGGAGGGGCCACACTTGCCTGCACACCTCGTCGACCGCGACCCGCAGGTGACGCCGCAGCAGATGGCCGCGGCGCTCGTGCCGCCGCCGCAGTTCGCCGACGCGTCGTTCGCCAGTTACCGGCCGGACCCGGAGTACCCGTCGCAGGCAGCGGTGCGCGACGCGGTCGAGGCCTTCGTCGCCACGCGGCCGGAGCCGGCGAAGCGCGGACTGTTCGGGCGCCGTCGCGAACCGGTCCAGCCGGCACGCTCGGGTGTGTACCTCGACGGCGGCTTCGGCGTCGGCAAGACCCACCTGCTCGCCGCCGCGTACCACGCGGAGCCGTCGCGGAAGACGTTCGGCACGTTCATCGAGTACACCGCGCTCGTCGGCGCGCTCGGGTTCCAGGGCACGGTCGACCTGCTCCGCGGGACGTCCCTGGTGTGCATCGACGAGTTCGAGCTCGACGACCCGGGCGACACGATGGTGATGACCCGACTCATCAAGGAGCTGTCCGAGTCGGGCACGCGCTTCGCAGCGACGTCGAACACCCCGCCCGGCGCCCTGGGCGAGGGCCGGTTCGCCGCGCAGGACTTCCTCCGCGAGATCCAGGCGATGTCCGACCGGTTCGAGACGATGCGGATCGACGGACTCGACTACCGCCGCCGTGCCGTGGACGAGTCCGCCCGGACGGTCGAGGACGTCGCCGCTTCGCTGCCGACCGGGTCGACGACGCTCGACGACTTCCGCGCGGTCGTCGCCCACCTGGCGAGCGTGCACCCGTCGAAGTACGTGGCGCTCGTCGACGGGCTCGACGCGGTTGGACTCACCGACGTGCAGGCCTTCACCGACCAGACCGACGCGTTGCGGTGGGTCGCGCTCGTCGACCGGCTCTACGACGCCCAGGTGCGGATCGTCGCGTCCGGCACGCCGCTCGACCGGGTGTACCCGCAGACCATGCTCGACGGCGGCTACCGCAAGAAGTACCTGCGGGCCGCATCGCGTGTGGTCGCACTGTCACGCGCCCTGGACTAGCAACCGGACGGACGGGAGGCGCGTGGCGGACCCGCCACGCGCCTCCCGTCCGTCGCGTCCAGCGCGTCCGGCGCGGTGGGCGACCCGACAGCGTTGTCGGACCCGTCTTCCGGCGTCCGGAAACACACCGTTCACACGGGGGCCCGACGCGTTACACCCGCGAAACACTTCGTGCTCCCTCGCGAAACGTCGCCTCGCCAGACTCGTGACACCCGAGGCGGAACCGAGAGCCGCCTGCATTCGCGAGAGGTGAACAGATGCTTGATCAGGGCAACACGGCATTCGTGTTGATCATGGCGGCGCTGGTGTTGTTCATGACACCCGGCCTGGCCTTCTTCTACGGCGGCCTGGTGAAGGCCAAGTCCGTCATCAGCATGATGATGATGTCGTTCGGAGCGATCGCCCTGGTCGGCGTCCTCTGGGTGCTCTACGGCTACGCGATCGCCTTCGCGAACCACGGCGCGGGCACCAACGTCGCAGGCATCGTCGGGTTCTTCAGCATCGACTGGAACCAGATCGGCCTCGGCCAGGCGTTCGAGGAGGCCAAGGCCTCGACGATCAACGCCGCGTACCCCTCGATGGCCTTCGTCGGCTTCCAGGCCACGTTCGCGATCATCACCGTCGCCCTGATCTCCGGTGCGATCGCCGACCGCGCGAAGTTCGGCGCGTGGATGATCTTCGCCGGCGTCTGGGTCACGGTCGTCTACTTCCCGGTCGCCTCGTGGGTGTTCAACCTGACCTCGGGCATGTTCGCCACGTGGGGTGTCATCGACTTCGCCGGTGGCACCGCGGTGCACATCAACGCCGGTGCCGCGGGTCTCGCCCTGGCCCTCGTCCTCGGCAAGCGCGTCGGCTTCGCCAAGGGTGCGCACAAGCCGCACAACCCGCCCTTCGTGCTCCTCGGCGCCGCCATCCTGTGGTTCGGCTGGTTCGGCTTCAACGCCGGGTCCGAGGGCGCGGCCGACGGCATCGCCGCCCTCGCCTGGGTGAACACGCTCGCCGCCCCGGCGGCCGCGATCCTCGGCTGGCTGCTCATCGAGAAGCTGAAGGACGGCAAGGCCACCTCGGTCGGTGCCGCATCGGGCGCCGTCGCCGGTCTCGTCGCGATCACCCCGGCGTGTGCCGCGCTGACCCCGGGTTGGGGCATCCTCCTCGGCTTCCTCGCCGGCGTGGTCTGCTGCTTCGCGATCGACCTCAAGTACAAGCTCGGCTTCGACGACTCGCTCGACGTCGTGGGCGTCCACCTGGTCGGCGGCATCTTCGGCACGCTCTACCTCGGCTTCTTCGCCGACGACACCGGCCTGATCTACTCGGGCTCCTTCGAGCAGCTCGGCAAGCAGGCCGTCGCCGCCCTGGCCGTCCTCGTCTACTCGTTCGTCCTGGCCTTCGTGATCGGCTTCGCCATCGAGAAGACCATCGGCTTCCGCGTGAAGACCGAGGACGAGGTCGCCGGCATCGACACCGCGGTCCACGGTGAAGAGGGCTACGTCCTCTACGAGGAGCGCGACGAGACCCCGGTCTCGGTCCGCTAGGCACCGCACCACCCGCACGACGGGCCCCGCGCACACAGCAGGCGCGGGGCCCGTCGTCGCGTGCGGGGGCGCTGCGCAGCGGCTGGGCCGCGCCGCTGTGCGGGGGGGCGTTGCGCTGCGGCGGCGCCGCAGCGGTGGCGATCGAACCACGCGTGCGACATCGAACCAGCTGAGGGGCCTGGTTCGATGTCGGAACCGTGGTTCGTGTGGGTCTGCGCGGAGTGACCCATGTGACGGAGTCGGCCGGGCAGTGGACGTCACCACGGACGGGAGGTGGGGGGGGGGGGGGGCCCCCCCCGCCCCCCCCCGCCCGGGGGGGGGCCCCCCCCCGGGGGGGGCGGTTCCCGGCGCGCACCCGGCGGGGCGGGCCCCCTGTGCGGGTGGCGGCGGGGCTGTGGCCCCCCCCGGGGCGGGGGGGGGGGGGGGGGGGCGCCCCCCCCCCCCACCTCCCGTCCGTGGTCGCGACGACCGCTCGTGGTGCGCTTTCCCGTCAGCTCACCAGGCGTAGTCCTCCGGCGCGGTGTCGTGCCCCGGGAAGATCTCGTCGAGGCGCGCCAGCGCCGACGCGTCCAGGCGGATGTCAACGGCTCGGACCGCGGACTCCCACTGCTCCATCGTGCGGGGGCCGGTGATGGGCGCGGTCACGCCCGGCTGGTGCAGCAGCCACGCCAGGGCGAGCTCGCCCGGGGTGTGGCCGAGCTCCTTCGCGAACGACTCGTACGCCGTGAGCTGGTCGCGGTGCCCCTCGACGTACTCGGCGCTGCGACCGGAGAGTCGTCGCGAGCCGTTCTCGGTCTTCTCGATGACGCCGCCGAGGAGCCCACCCTGCAGCGGGGACCAGGGGATGACGCCGAGGCCGTACTCGCGGGCGGCGGGCAGCACCTCGCGCTCGACGTCCCGCACGACGAGGTTGTAGATCGACTGCTCGCTGACCAGTCCGAGGGACCCGCGGCGGGCGGCGGCCTCCTGCGCCTGGGCGATGTGCCAGCCGGCGAAGTTCGACGAGCCGACGTAGAGCACCTTGCCCTGCTGCACGGCGACGTCGATCGCCTGCCAGATCTCGTCCCACGGGGTCGCGCGGTCGACGTGGTGGAACTGGTACAGGTCGACGTGGTCGGTCTGCAGTCGCCGGAGGCTGGCGTCGAGTGACTGCCGGATGTTCAGCGCGCTCAGCTTGCCGCCGTTCGGCCAGTCGGTCATGTCGCCGTAGACCTTCGTCGCGAGGACGGTCTTCTCGCGACGCCCGCCGCCCGTCGCGAACCAGCGGCCGATGATCTCCTCGGTGGCGCCCTTGCCCACCGAACCGCCGTAGCCGTTGGCGGTGTCGAAGAAGTTCACGCCGAGCTCGTGCGCCCGGTCCATGATCGCGTGCGAGTCGTCCTCGCTGGTCTCCGGCCCGAAGTTCATGGTGCCGAGCACCGCTCGTGAGACGGACAGCCCTGTCCTGCCGAGGTGTGTGTAGTCCATGACCCCGGTCTACGCGGGGACAGGTGTGCGAACCAGGCCCTGCGGGTGCCGGTCACGGGTCGTCCTGCGGGTGCCGGTCATGATCCGGGCGTAGAAGGGAGGCGAGACGGAACCCGACGAGAGGAACCACCATGCCCGCGAAGGACGAGATCCCGAGCACCCTCAAGCGGTCGCCCGAACACGCGCAGGAGGTCTTCGAGAAGACCCTCGACTCCGCGAACGAGACGTACGGCCCCGGGGAGCGGGCGCACCGTACCGCCTACGCAGCTGTGAAGCACGAGTACGAGAAGGTCGGGGACCACTGGGAGGAGAAGGACTCCTCCGGGCCGTCCGACTCCGGCGCGGAGGGCTCACGCGGGTCCGGCGAGACGCAGGGCGGCGTCGACGCGAACGCCACGAAGGCCCACCTGATGGAGGTCGCGAAGCGCCTCGACATCAGCGGGCGCTCGAAGATGGACAAGGACGAGCTCGTGCAGGCCATCAAGCGGGCGAACGACAGAGCGACGGCGGCGGCGCGGAAGTGACGGCGAGCCGGTCGAGCATGCCCGGCGGGGCATGAGGGGCGTGGGCGGGGGAGTAGCGTGCCGCGGGTGAACACCCCAGCACTCCGTGGCAGCCGGATCCTCGGGTTCGGCCACCACCAGCCCTCCCGAGTCCTCACGAACGACGAGCTGTCGACCATGGTCGACACGAACGACGAGTGGATCACCACCCGTACCGGCATCAAGACCCGCCGCATCGCGGGCCCGGACGACAGCGTGGTCTCCCTCGCCATCGAGGCCGGCCGCAACGCCATCGCCGACGCCGGGCTCGAGCCGTCGGACATCGGACTGGTGATCGTCGCGTCGACGACCCACCGCGAGCGGTCGCCCTACACCGCCGGCCGGGTCGCCGCAGCCCTCGGGATGACGAACGGTCCGGCACCCATCGACATCAACACCGCGTGCAGCGGGTTCGAGTACGCGATGGCCCTCGCCGACCAGTCGATCCGCGTCGGTGCGTCGGACACCGCGCTCGTGATCGGGTCCGAGACGTTGTCGAGCATCGCCGACTGGACCGACCGGTCGACGTGCGTGCTCGTGGGTGACGGCGCCGGCGCGGTGGTGATCGGCCCCTCTGAGACCGCGGAGATCGGGCCCGTGTCGTGGGGGAGCGTTCCGCACCTGAACGAGGCGGTCCTCGTGACCCGCGACCCGGAGTACTTCACGCAGCAGGGCCGGTCCATCTACCGGTGGGCGATCACCGAGGCCGAGGGGCACGCCCGCAAGGTGGTCGACGCCGCCGGGCTCACCCTCGACGACATCGCGGTGTTCGCGTTCCACCAGGCGAACCTGCGGATCATCGAGCCGTTGGCCGCAGCGCTCGGCGGCGAGCACAAGTACGTCGTGCGCGACGTCGTCGAGTCGGGGAACACCTCGGCTGCGAGCGTGCCGCTCGGGCTGTCGAAGGCATGGCACAGGGGGGAGCTGCCGGAGGACGCGCTCACGCTGCTGTTCGGCTTCGGCGGTGGGTTCGCGCACGCCGGGCAGGTGGTGCGGACGCCCAGGCGGCGCGCCTGAGACGGTGAGCCGCTGACGGACGGGAGGCGCGGTGCCGGCTGGCACCGCGCCTCCCGTCCGTCACGTGGTCGGCTCGGCTCGATCGCGCAAGCGTCCGTCACGTGGTCGGCTCGGCTCGATCGCGCAAGCGACCGCGTCGGTGGCCGGGCCGTCAGCCGCCGTGCCCGCGACGATCGACGGTCGTGAGGTCCGCGAGGGCGTCAGCCGTGGTCGTCGCGGCGCGGCGTGTCGGCCCAGAGGTCGTCCTCGCCGCGGTCCTTGCGCCGCCACGGCAGGCCACGCCGCTCTGCGTCGCTCGCGTCACCGTCCTTCGACTTCCGGCCGCCGATCGCGCGGTCCTCGGCCTTGCGTTCCTTCGTCTTCCGGTCCTTGGCGGGCTTCGCCTCGAGCACGATCGTGAAGTGCCGGGGCGGCAGGCCGAAGCCCTCGCGTGAAGCCTGCACGACCCGCTTGCCGAGCGCGTGGTTGCCCAGCCCACCGACCGCGGCACCGATCCCGAACGGCAGGGCGCGCCCGAGCACCGAGGTCCCCTGTCGCGCAGCGAAGCGCTTGATGAACTGGTCGCGCACCTTGCCGCCGATGCCGCTGACGACCTGCTTCGGCAGCGTCGACGTCACCATCTCGCCCCAGAACGCCGTCCGCGCCGGCCCACCCGCGGCCTGACCGGCGAGCTGCTTGACGAGCTGCGTGCCCGGTGCGCCGAGGATCAGGGCCATCACGAGGGTGCGGGAGCGCTCGGGGTCGTCGAGGGCGATGCCGTGCACCTCGGTGATCGACTGTGCGAACAGTGCGGTCGTCTCGAGGAACCCGACGGTCTCCGCGCCGCTCAGCCCGAGGGCCGCGACCATCCCGACGCCTGGGATGACCGCACTCGCTCCCACCGCTGCGCCGCCGGTCGTCACCGCCGCGAGGTACTGGCGCTCGAGGATCTGGATGATCTGTGCGGGACTCGCGTCCGGGTGTCGGCGACGCAGGGCGTTCACGTGCGCGACGACCACGGGCCGCTGGACCGCGATCACACGGTCGAGGATCTTCGTCCACCCGCCGGGCCCCTCCATGGTCGGGGTCCGGTCGTCGCGGGAGTCGGGCTGGACCGGGGCGGGCGGCATCGGCACGATCGCCCCGTCGTTCTTCTGGCGGGCCATACCGGCGACCGTACGCCAGGGCGGTGGGAAGACCGCTCGCCCTGGCCGTCCGGCGATCGTGCGCCGCGGTCCCGGCGCTCCTGGTGTTCCTTGCGCTCCCGGCGCTCCGGGTGTTCCCGGCGCTCCCGGCGCTCCCGGCGCTCCCGGTGCTGCTGGTTGCGACCGGCGGGACGGTCGCCGCCCGCGTGGTCGCGGTCACCGGCACGGCACCCCTGCTCCGAGGAGCTTCGCCCGGAGTCGCTCGGGCTCCACCAGGTCGGCCCAGACGACCCGGACGACCGTGCGGACCTCGGGGAACGAGCGGACGAAGTCCTCGCGCTGCTTCTCCTGCCAGTGCGCCGCTGCAGACCCGGGCCCGTCCGTGCCGTACTTGGCGCGCCCGTCGACCTCGACCACGACGCCCTGCTCGGGGAACCAGAAGTCGACGACGGCGGTGCGCTCGCCCGGTCTCGTGAACGCCCGCTGCTGCTCGGGTTCCGGCGTCCCGAACTGCCGGAATCGCACCCGGCACAACGACTCGGCGGGGGAGTCCGACAGCGCCGAACCCATCGCGACCGCCGTGGCCGCCTTCGCATGCCCTTTCTCCCCGAGGAGCGCGAGCTCGCGATCGAGGTCCGCCGCGGATGCCGTCCGCCAGCGCAGCACGTGGTCGACGACGGGGAGGGCGACGAGGAGCGGTCGCGACGACGCCACGTCCACTGCGGTGCGCGCCGGTGTCGTCGTCCGGACGCCGCGGTGGTCGCGGTGTTCCGCCGGTGGCCGGTGCGCGGTGCCGCGACGGACGAACCAGGACGTGACGCGCGTCCCGACCGCCACGGGATCGAGCACCTGGACACGCGTCGGCCAGGCGTCGACGACGGGGATCCCGAGGAGGGCACATGCCGACTCGTGGCTGAGCACGTCCGTCGCACGCAGACGGGGCAGGGACGCACGGACGAGCAGGACGTGCCGTTGATCCGGGCGGAGGTGCGCGCTACTGCCGCGGGCGACGAGCACACCCGGACGAACCCGCTCGTACTCGCCCCGCGCTGCTGCCCGCTCGAGCGCACGACGTTCTGCGCTCGGCAGGTGCGCCGTCCGCACCAGTTCGATGTCGTCCGCTTCGGTCATGCATCGAGGATGTCTCCGGACGGTCCTGCCACGGGGGCGGGCGGCCCTTGCTGTGGACAACGACCGTCGCACGCGCTCGTGTGCAGGAGGGACGCCGTCGATGGCGGTGCATGGTCCGACATCCCGCGAGTCGATCGACGAGTGTGATGTCGCCCGATGCGCGCGCATCCGATGCAGGCGCATGGAGCGACGTCGCACGTGTCGATCGACGCGTGCGATGTCGCAAAACGCGCGCTACGCGACCGCGCCGCCGCCCTCCCGCCGCCCTCCCCCCGCGCTACCGCCGCGCGAGCTCCGCCCGCAGCGGCAGGTCCTGGTCCTCGAGGATGAACTGCGCGCCGACGGCCGTGCGCGCGTGCACGACGACGGGCGCGAGCAGGTTCACCGTCGTGCCGTCCGCCCCCGGGTTCGCGACCACGAGCAGCATCGCGTCGGCGGGGTCGCCCAGGCCGATCGTCGCCGCCTGCTCGTCGGTGAGCTCGGGCGCGTAGTCGGGCAGGTGCACCGCGGCGTCGAGCAGGTAGAGCCGGGCGTCGCCACCGCTCAGCGCGAAGAGCCCCTCGGCGCCCTCGACCGGGGCGAGCGTGAACACGGGCGCCGGCGACAGGCCGAACGGCGGCACGGGGAAGGTCAGGTCGATGCTCATCGGAGGTAGTCCATCAGGGTCGGCTGCAGGACCTTCGCGGTGACGGCGAGGGCTGCCTGGTAGGTGGTCTGCTGCACCTGCAGGTCGAGGACGGCCCCGGCGAGGTCGAGGTCCTCGATGCCGGAGCGCCGGTTCTCGAGCGACACGCTGGTGCTCTTCAGGGTGTCCTGCGCCGCGAGGGCCGCTGCGTGCCGCACACCGACGTCCGCCTGGGTCGACCGGACTGCGTCGATCGCGGAGTCGACGTCGTTGAGCCTCGGGTTCACGTTCACGCCGTTCTGCAGGTCCGCGACGATGTCGTCGATCACGGCGAAGGCCGAGGTCGCACCGGTACCGAAGGCCGCTGCGCCCGGGGTGTCGACCCGCACGGTCTGGCTGTCGCCCAGCCGACGTGCGACCGGGGTGGTGGCCGTGGCGAAGCCGGTGCCCGGCACGTAGGCCGCAACGTCCGTCGAGGACCCGGCGAACACCGAGCGGGTGCCGTACTTCGTGTTCGCGGTGGCCTCGAGGTCGGCCTTGAGCGCCCGGAACTGCGCGACGAGCGCGTCGCGGTCGGTGTCGCCCATGGTGCCGGAGTTCGCGGCCTGCACGGTGAGGTCGCGCACCTTCCCGAGCACCGAGTACGCGCTCGACAGCGAGCTGTCGGTCGTCGCGAGCCAGCCGACGGCGTCGTTCGCGTTGCGCGTGTACTGCGCGGCGGCGGCCTGGTCCTTGCGCACCTGCATCGACGACCCGGTGCCGACCGGGTCGTCGGACGGCTTCGCGATCGCCTGCAGCGTCGTCGCGCGTTGCGTGGCCTCGGCGACGCGGGCGGCGTTGGCCTGCAGCCGCTCGCCGGCGGCCGCCATGGTCATCTGGGTGGTCACACGGGTGATCACGGTCAGCCCCTCCCGACGAGTCCGACGCGGTTGATGAGCGTGTCGAGCATCTCGTCGACCGCGGTGAGGACGCGCGCCGCGCCCTGGTAGGCGTGCTGGTAGCTGAGCAGCGCGACGTTCTCCTCGTCGAGGTCCACGCCGGCCCCCGACTGCTGCTGCGTGCGTGCGCTGGTCAGCGCGAGCCCGGTGAGCGTCGACTCCGAGGCGGCCGTCCGGGAGGCGCTGCCCACCCCCGCCACGAACGTCGCCCAGGTGCTGTCGGCACCCCCGGCGGCCGTGCCGAGCCGCGAGAGCGCGTCGGCGAACGAGTCGTCGAGCTGACCGGCCGCGTTCCGCGTCGCCAGCCCGCTGCCGTCCGTCGGGACGACGGACAGCCCCTGCGCCGCAGGGGTGCCCGCGGCGAGGGCGAAGAACGGTGCGCCGGTGGCGCCGGACGGGGTCGAGCCCTTCGCGTGCGCGGTGTTGACCGTCGTGGCGAGCTGGATCGCGACGCGGTCGTACGCGGCCGAGGCCTCGGCCAGGGCTCCGCCGGTACCGCCGGACGCCGGGGCGAGCAGGGTCAGCGCCCCGCCGATCGAGCCGCCGTCGAGGGCGACGGTGCCGGCGCTCCCGGAGGTCCACCGGAGGGTGACGGGCTGCCCGTCCCCGAGCCGTGCGCCGCCGTCGAGCGCGACGGAGCGCACGGTGTCGCCCTGCACGAGCGGGTTGCCGCCGAGGAGCACGTCGACGGTGCCGTCGGTGTTCGTCCGGACGGTGCCGCCGGCGAGCCCGGCGATCTGCTGCGTCAGCTGGTCGCGCTGGTCGAGGAGCTCGTTGGCGCTCCCGCCCCCGGCGAGCGTGGAGCGGATGCGGCCGTTCAGGTCGGCGACCTGCGCGGCGGCGTCGTTGAGCTGGTCGACCTGGGTCGCAGCGGTGGAGCGAGTGGTGGTCCACTGCGCGTCGATCGCCTTCGAGCCGCTGGCGAGGGTGGTCGCGACGGTGGTCGCGGCGGCGATGACGGTCGATGCGGCACCCGGGTCGTCCGGGTGCGCGGCGAGGTCGCCCCACGACGACCAGAACGTGTCGAGCTTCGTGGCGAGCCCGTTCTTCCCTGGCTCCTGCAGGCCGCCCTCGAGGGTCGACAGCGCCGTTCCGCGGGTCTGTGCCCACGCCGACGCCCCGGTCGCGGTCCGGAGACCGGCGTCGAGCGTCAGGGAGCCGAGGCGGGCGATGCCGTCGACGCTGACGCCCTGGCCGGCCAGCGCAGCCGTGCCGCGCATGAACCCGGTCTGGACCGCGGGCACGGACGACTGCGTCACACGCTGGCGGGTGTAGCCGGTGGTGCCGGCGTTCGCGATGTTCTGCCCGGTGACGTCGATGCCGGCGCGGGCGGCGGTCAGCCCGGAGTACGCGGTCGCCAGGGATCCGAAGGTGCTCACCACGGTGCTACAGGGTCCCCTCGAACAGGCGTGCGCCGTCGGTACCGGAGCCGGAGCTCCCCGAGGCGTCGTACGTCGCGGCGCCGGTGACCGTGCCGGCGAGGGTCTCCTCGGTCGCCTGTGCGGCGGTGCGGAGGAAGCGGTCGTTCTCGTCGCGGAGCGCACCGATCTGCGTCGTGAGCTCCATCATCGCCGCGAGGTGTGCCGCGAGGATCTCGCCCCAGGGTCCGTTCGGAGCGGCGGCGACCACGTCGCGCAGGGGAGCGTCCGGGTCGACGCCCCACTCCTCCGCGACGGCGGCACTCGACGCCGCGCGCTCGAGACCGGTGCTCCGGAGGCGCTCGAGCACCTGCTCGACCTCGCGGCTGGCGTGCGAGACCCAGCGGGAGCGCCCGGCGGCGAGCAGGAGCTGCTCCTCCTCGAGCTTGAACGTGAGCAGTTCGAGCAGTTCGCGCTCGCGCCAGAGGACGGCGGACAGGTCGTTCACGCTCATGGCTCCTCCCGTGTGGGATCGGTGTCGGCGACGTTCGGGTCGTACCGGTCCGCCTCGCGGTGGACACGGAGGACTATCGGCGCGACGCGTCGCGACGTAAGCGGCTTCCGGACAGGGGGCGGTCCGTGGTGACCGAGCCGCGCCTCCCGTCCGCGCCGGTGTCACCCAGATCGGGGGACAAGGACGTCTGGTCCGGGGCGTGGGTCCGCAGAAGTGCGGACCGTGGATCGCCTCCGTCCCCCCGCACTGGGGACGTTCCCAGCCTGCCCCGGGACTTTCCCAGCCGATACATTCGGAACGCACCGCGGGGGACATCCCGCACCGCGTCGCAGGGGCGCGGACGCACCGCTCGGAAGGATCCGGGCGGTTCTTCGACGACCGCGCCGGCCTCCCGAGGGCCGGCGTCAGTCGTGCCCACGGACGGGTCAGTCAGCAGGTCGACCAGGGGAACACACATGGACCGGAACGCACGCAACGCGATGATCGTGGAGCACCTGCCGCTCGTCGGCTACATCGTCGCTGACGTCCGGGCCCGGGCCACCCACCTCGACCGCGACGACCTGGCAGCCGTCGGCTCGCTCGCCCTCGTCGCAGCTGCCGAGGCGTTCGACCCGGAGCTCGGCGTGCCCTTCGGGGCGTACGCCCGGACGCGCATCACCGGTGCCCTCGCGGACGACATGCGGTCCTCGGACTGGGCATCGCGTGGCACCCGCAAGCGGATCCGCGAGACGCTCGTCACGCAGGAGGCGCTGTCCGCCCGCCTCGGGCGTTCGGTCACCGTGCAGGAGATCGCCGACGCGATGGGTGTCGACCGCCAGACCGCCGCGGACGCGATGTCCGACGCAGCCCGGACCGTCGGCACGATCGACGAGACCGTGCACGACTCGGTCGCCGCCGACCAGCCACTGCCCGGCGAGGACCTGCTCGAGGCCGAGAAGCGCCGCTACCTGCGCGCAGCTGTCGCCGCGCTCCCGGACCGGATGCGCTACGTCGTCGAGAACGTGTACTTCGGTGACCGGTCCGTGACCGAGGTCGCCGCGGAGCTCGGCATCACCCACTCCGCCGTCTCGCAGCAGCGCTCCGAGGCGATGCGCCTGCTCCGGGACGGTCTCGCCGAGCACTACGGCGACGGCACCGCGGTCGAGCCGGTCTCCCGCACCAGCGCCGCACGACGCAGCGCCTACCTGGCACGGGTCGCCGCGAACGCCGCCGCCGGGGTCGCGCGGGCCGTCCAGGACGCGTCGGCGCCGACGGCAGTGGCAGCCAGCTGATCTTCGGCGGGGACATTTCCTCGCCGACACCTAACGACCTCGGCGGACCTGCCGAGAGTCACGGATGTCAGCCCATGGACGGGCAGGCACCACCACCCAAGGATTCACGGAGGAAACCACCATGGGTATGTCCATCAACACCAACCTCTCGGCACTCAACACGTACCGGAACCTCAACGCGACGCAGAACGACCTGTCGAAGTCCCTCGAGAAGCTCTCGACCGGTCTCCGCATCAACCGCGCCGCCGACGACGCTTCGGGCCTGACGATCTCCGAGGGGCTCAAGTCGCAGGTCGGTGGCCTCACGGTCGCCGCCCGCAACGCACAGGACGGCATCTCCGTCGTGCAGACCGCTGAAGGTGGCCTCACCGAGACCCACTCGATCCTCCAGCGCATGCGCGACCTGGCCGTCCAGGCCGGTAACGACTCGAACAACGCGGATTCGCGTCAGGCGATCAGCACCGAGGTCAGCCAGCTGACCGACGAGCTCAAGCGCATCTCGTCGTCCACGAACTTCAACGGGATCAGCCTGCTCGACGGCAAGAACCCCTCGCTGAAGTTCCAGGTCGGCGCGAACGGCGACGCGAACAGCCAGATCGAGGTCAACCTCGCCGGTGCCGACATCTCGAAGATCACCACCGCCCTCAACTCGGCGACGACGTCGGGTGGCACGTTCTTCAAGATCGACGACGTGACCGCGATCACCGCCGGTACGCAGCAGTTCACGGCGACCAAGGGCGGCGACGTGTCGACGGTCACCACGGCTGCGCTCGGCACCTTCACGAGCGTCGACAGCTACGCTGCCGCCCTCAACAAGGACGCCGCGTTCTCCGACAACTTCACGGCCACGGTCGTGAAGGACGCGGACGGCAAGGCGACCGGCATCAACGTCCGTTCGCTCAACGGCGGCGCCGTCGGGGTGACGGCACCGAACGCCGGCGTCGCGGCTGGTGACAACACGGCTGGCGTCACGACCGGTGTCAAGTTCGACACCGCGGCGCACGCGCAGGCCGCGATCTCGCTGATCGACGACCAGATCAAGAGCGTCTCGACCGCTCGCGCCAACCTCGGTGCGATCCAGAACCGCTTCGACCACGCCATCAACGTGACGAACGTGGCCAAGGAGAACCTGACCGCCGCTGGTTCGCGCATCACCGACGTCGACATGGCGCAGGAGATGGTCAAGTACACCCGCGACAACATCCTGAGCCAGGCCGGCACCTCGATGCTCGCGCAGGCGAACCAGAGCACGCAGGGCGTGCTCTCGCTCCTCCGCTAGCACCACCGACGCCGTCGTCCGGAGGAGTTCGAGTCCTCCGGACGGCGGCGTCACCACATCCACGACCACCTCCACCCCACGGCAGGGAGCCCCCGATGTCGACGTCGTCCGTGTCGGGCAACAGTCTCGCGATCGACGGTCTGGTCAGCGGTCTCAAGACCTCCGACCTCATCAATTCGCTGATGACGATCGAGCAGGTCCCGCAGACCCTGCTGAAGAGCAAGCTCACCGACACCAACTCCTTCGTGTCGTCGCTGCAGACGATCAACTCGCTGGTGCAGACCCTCGCGACGAGAGCGGGCGACGCCGCCAAGGTCACGTCGCTCGACCTCTACAGCGCGAAGAGCTCGTCGACCGGCGTCAGCGTCGCGACCGACACCACGGCCTCCGCCGGCTCCGTCAGCTTCCAGGTCGGCTCGACCGCGGCCGCACACGTCGGGGTCACCGCAGCGATGTCGACCTGGGCGTCCGCCGCCGAGCCGCTCACCCTCGTCGGCGCCGACGGGAAGAAGACCACCGTCACGCCGGCCTCGGGGTCGCTCGACGACGCGGTCACCGCGATCAACAAGGCCGGCGCCGGCGTCACCGCCACGAAGGTCGCCGCCGGGACCGACACCGACGGCACCAAGCTCTACCGCCTGCAGCTCAGCGCGACGAAGACCGGAGCCGCAGCGTCCTTCGAGCTGTACCGCGGCACGTCCGACGACGTGGCGGCGGGTACCGCGACGAACGTGTTCACGCAGCCGGGCGCCGCCGTGGTGACCCAGGGCAGGGACGCGAGCGTCACCCTGTGGGCGGGGACGGCTGCCGCACAGACCGTCACGAGCGCCACGAACACGTTCGACGACCTGCTGCCGGGCGTCGACGTCACGGTCACCCAGGCGACGACCGAACCGGTCACGGTCACGATCGCGCAGGACACCACGAAGGCCCAGTCCGTCGCGTCCGGTCTGGTCGACGCACTCAACGCGATCACGTCCTACTACGCCACCAACACGGCGGTGACGAGCACCACCAGCCCCACCACCGGCACGACGTCGACGAAGGCCGGCGTGCTGACCGGCGACGGCACGACGCGTGACGCGGTGCAGCGGCTCACGACGACGATGTCGACTCCGGTGAACGGGAGGTCGCCGTCGTCGATCGGCATCGTCATCCAGAAGGACGGCACCTTCAGCTTCGACGCCGCGGTGTTCCAGAAGGCCCTGGCGGACGACCCGCAGGGCACGCAGGCGATGCTCTCCGGCGTCGCGACCAACGTCGGCGCCGCGGCGACCGCGGCGTCGGACAAGTACACCGGGTCCATCACCACGTCGATCACCGGGCAGCAGTCGGTCGCGAAGGACCTGTCCACGCAGATCGACAACTGGGCCGACCGACTGACCGCACGCCGGGCGACCCTGCAGGCGCAGTACTCCGCGCTCGAGACCAGCCTCAGCAAGCTCCAGTCCCAGTCGGCGTGGCTCTCCAGCCAGCTGGCATCGACGTCGACGAGTTGACGGGAACCACCATGAACGCCTTCGACCTGCAGTCCGCCGCCTTCCGCCAGGCCGCGCAACCGCGCACCGTGACCGACCAGCGCCGTGCGCAGTACACCAACGAGGCCGTCCTCTCCGCGACGCCCGCGCAGCTCGTCACGATGCTCTACGACCGGCTGATGCTCGACCTGCACCGCGCCGAGGCCGCGCAGACGACCGCTGACTGGGACACCGCCCGCGACCAGCTCCTGCACGCACAGGCGATCGTCGGCGAGCTGTCCTCGACGCTCCGGATCGACGTCTGGGACGGCGGCGAGGGTCTGCTCGCGATCTACAACTACGCGTCCACCTCGCTCATCACCGCGAACGTGCACCGTGACGTGCAGGCGACGCGGGACTGCATCCGGATCCTCGAGCCGCTCCGGCAGTCGTGGCACGAGGCCGCCGCTGCGCTGCCGGCCGCACAGACCCCGCAGACCAGCACCGGGGGAGCGCTCGGTGTCGCCTGACGCCGCCGCTGCCGCCACGCCCGCCGCGACTGCCGACGCCCCGCCCGCCGCCGCCGACGCCACGTCGGCCGCCGCCGCCGAGGTTGCGGACGGCACGCCCGATGCCGAGGCCGCGGACGGCGAGTGGGCCACGGTGCTCGACACCCTCGAACGCGAGCTGAGCGCGACTCCGGCGTCCACGCCGGACGCAGCCCCCTGGACCGAGCCGACCACGTCCGGACCGGTGCCGCGCGCACTGGTGGGTCGTGCCTCCCGGCTGTTGGCGGCACAGCGTGACCGGCTGGTCGCGCTCGAAACGGAGCGGCGGCAGACCCTGGAGCACCTCGGTGCGCTGCGGCAGGTCGCCGCGACCGACGAGCCGCGCAGCTCGGTGTACCTCGACGCCTCGGCCTGAGCGGCGTCCGCGACATCGCACCAGTCGATCGACGCGTGCTTCGTCGTACCATGCGTCGGCATCGGATGCACGCGCATCGGACGACATCACACCGGCCGATCGACGCGCGCGATGTCGCAGACCCGGAGCGAATCCCCACCCCACCCAGCCAGCCCGCGGCCGAACCGCCGCCCCGGCGCAGCCGCCCCCCGTTCGGGGCGACCACTAACGTCCCCTGCGCCACCGCCGACAGGGCCCCACGAGCACGGATCGCTCATCAGTTCGGCCACGGATCGGCCACCTCCACCCGGCGACGTCAGACGACGTCGCGCACCGAGGGGACCGGTCCCGTGTTCGATTCCGTGACGAGCGTCGCGCTGCAGAGCGCGCTCGACGGGCTGTCGCTGCGACAGCGCACCATCGCGAACAACATCGCGAACATCAACACGCCGAACTACCACGCCGAGAAGGTCCGGTTCGAGGACGCCCTCGCGGACTCCATCGTGCACGGCGACGGCCACGCCGCGGCGACCACCGCACGGAGCCTCGAGCCGACGAACACCATCGGCAACAACGTGAACCTGGACCAGGAGACCCTGTCGAACGTCGACACGGTCCTGCGCTACCAGTTCGCGACCCAGGCGGTAGGCGGCGAGGCGACGGCCCTGCGCGCCGCGATGCGGACGAACTCGTGACGACCTTCGACGCGATCGGCATCGCGAGCACCGGCATGACCGTGCACCGGAAGTGGCTCGACGCGATCTCCGACAACATCGCCAACGTCAACACGGTCCGGTCGATGGACGACTCCGCGTTCCAGGCCCGGTACGTCGAGGTGCAGGAGGGTGCCGGCACCTCCGGCGCCTACGTCAAGGGTGCAGCGTTCGGCAGCGCCGCCGGCCGCGTGACCTACGACCCGGACAACCCGCTCGCGAACGCCGAGGGCTACGTCCGCATGCCGGACATCGACCTCGGCACGCAGATGGCGGACCTCATCATGGCCCAGCGCGGCTACCAGGCGAACGCCGCCGTGGTCGACCGCGCCAAGACCGCCTACGAGGCGGCACTGCAGATCGGGAAGAACTGATGCCCATCGACGCACTGAACGGTGTGACCACCAACGCGATGACCCGTGCGTTCGCCGGTGCCACGGACGCCGCGAGCGGTGCCGGGGCGCTCGGCGGTGCCGCGGGTGCCGGCGCGGTCCAGCCGACCACCGGCGGCGATGGCTTCGCCGCGAGCCTCGGCAACGCGGTCGACGGGCTCCAGCAGCTGCAGAGCACCTCGAAGACCCTGGCGCTCAAGGCCGTCACCGGTAACCTCGACGACATCCACGACGCCACCATCGCGTCGACCCGTGCCCAGGTGACGCTCGAGCTCGTCGCCGCCGTCCGCAACAAGGGCGTGGACGCGTTCAACGAGATCATGCGGATGCAGGCCTGATGCCCGCCGCGATGAAGAACACGTTCGCGCGCCTGGCCGCCTACGTGAAGGGCTTCTCGGCCGCACAGCGCACCATCGCCGTCATCGGCATCGCTGCCCTCGTGCTCGGTGGGATCGCCCTGGCGAGCTTCCTCGGCAAGGCGTCCTACGCGCCGCTGTTCACCGGGCTGGCCGCGGCCGACGCGAGCTCCATCACCGACCAGCTCCAGACCGACGGTGTGCCGTACCAGCTGACCGACGGCGGCGCGACGATCCTCGTGCCGCAGGACAAGGTGTACTCGGAGCGACTCAAGGCAGCGTCGAACAACCTGCCGTCGTCGAACGAGGGCGGGTACTCGCTGCTCGACAAGATGGGTGTGACGAGCTCCGAGTTCCAGCAGGACGTCACGTACAAGCGCGCGATCGAGGGGGAGCTCGCGAAGACGATCTCGTCGATGGACGGCGTGAAGACCGCGACCGTGCAGCTCGCGATCCCCGAGAAGACCGTGTTCGTGTCCGAGGAGAAGGACCCGACCGCGTCGGTGTTCGTCGCGACCGAGAACGGCGCCCAGCTCACCACCGACCAGGTGCAGTCGATCGTGCACCTGACGAGCGCCGCGGTCGAGGGCATGCAGCCCACCGACGTCTCCGTCGTCGACCAGAAGGGGCAGACCCTGTCCGCCGTCGGCACCGGTGCGACCGGCAGCGGCGCAGACCAGGCGGACGACTACGACGCCACCACGCGCAAGAAGATCCAGGACCTGCTCGACACCACGCTCGGCCCGGGCAACGCGAGCGTCGTCGTCTCCGCGACGATGAACCAGCAGTCGGGCACCCGCACGTCGGAGAGCTTCGCGCAGCCGACGAGCGGTCCGGTCGCCCTCAACGAGTCGAGCTCGACGGAGGAGTACGGTTCCGGGTCCGGCGCGGGCGCGGGAGCGACCGGTGTCCTCGGGCCCGACAACATCGCGGTCCCGAACGGCACGGCCGCGAACGGCACGACGGGCGGCACGGGCACGAACGCCGACGACGGCTACAAGAACGAGTCCGCGACGAAGAACAACGCCGTCGACAAGACCACCGAGACCACGCAGATCCCCGCCGGCGGCGTCGAGCGGCAGACGATCTCGGTCGCGCTGAACTCCCGCGCCACCTCGGTGCAGAACGCCAACCTGCAGAGCATCAACGACCTCGTGTCCGCGGCGGCCGGCGCCGACAACGCGCGCGGCGACCAGGTGCGCGTCGCGATGATGGACTTCGACGACTCCGCCGCCAAGGACGCGGCGAAGGCGCTCGAGGAGCAGCAGCAGGCCGACCAGCAGCAGGCGATGTGGTCGACCATCCGCACCGCCGGCATCGTCGTCGCGGTCCTCGCCGCCGCGGTCGTGCTGGCGATCGTGCTGGCCCGCCGAGGCCGTCGGCAGTCGCGGGAGGCCGTGGACGTCGGGGAGCTCGACGCCTTCGCCGGGGAGACGTTCGAGCTGCCGCTCGGCGTCGAGGACCCGCTCGCGATCCCGGGCGCCGACGCGCAGACGGTCGCGCTCCCGACGCTGCCGCACGACGACGCCCCGACCGAGATCCTCACCACGGACGAGATCAGCGCCGAGCGTCGCCGCCAGGAGATCTCCGCATTGGCCGAGCGTGACCCGAAGCGCACCGCCGACCTGCTCCGCGGACTCCTCGACGACCGGTCACCGGTGTGAGCGCCCTCGTCCCGGTCCCCGCCGGCAACGGCGGCGGCTCCACCGAACGCGCCCTGACCGGCGCGCAGAAGGTCGCGCTCATCCTCATGCAGATGGAGACCGACCGCGCCGCCGAGGTCATGAAGCAGTTCACCGAGATGGAGGCCGAGGAGATCTCCGCCGAGATCGTCCGGATGCGCCGGGTCGACGACTCGGTCGTCGACCGCACGATGAGCGAGTTCCACCGCATCACCCAGCGCGGCCGGGTGCAGAAGCGTGGCGGCAAGGACGCCGCGCTCGGGCTGCTCGAGGCGTCGTTCGGGTCGGAGCGCGCCGCGGGCGTGATGGACCGGCTCGCGTCGAACCTGGCCGGGCAGTCGTTCGAGTTCCTCGACGACGCCGAGCCCGGCCAGGTCGTCAGCCTGCTCGAGGGGGAGCTGCCGCAGACCATCGCGCTCGTGCTCGCGCACCTGAAGCCCGGGCAGGCGAGCGCCGTGCTCGCGGGCGTCGACGACCGCACCCGCACCGACGTCGCGCAGGCGTTCGCGACCATGGGCACGGCGACTCCCGAAGCGGTCGGCATCGTCGCCGGGGTGCTCCGCCAGCGCGCCGGCGCCGTGGTGTCCCCGCGTGAGAGCGTCGAGGTCGTCGGCGGGATCGCACCCCTGGTCGAGATCATCAACCGCTCCGACGTCGCCACCGAGAAGGCCGTGCTCGACGGGCTCGAGGCACGCGACCCGGAGCTCGCCGAGGACATCCGCTCGCGCATGCTCACGTTCGAGGACATCGTCAAGCTCGAGTCCCGCGACATCCAGCAGGTGCTGCGCGGCATCGACTCGAAGCTCCTCGCGACCGCCATGAAGGGTGCGCCGACGCCGGTCGTCGAGACCATCCGCGCGAACGTGTCCGAGCGCAACCGCGAGGTCCTCGACGACGAGCTGCAGGCGATGGGCCCGGTCCGGGTCTCGCAGGTCGAGGAAGCGCGCGCCGAGGTCGTCCGTTCCGTCCGCGAGCTCGAGGCCCTCGGCACGATCACCGTCCACCGCACCGAGGAGGACGAGCTCGTTGACTGACCCCGTCGTCCAGCGCATCGCGTTCCCCGTGCTCGGCAGCGCCACCACGCGCGACCTCGCCGCCGCGGCGGACGTGCGCGGGCACGCGGCCGGCTACGCCGCCGGCCTCCGCGCCGCGCAGGGCGAGACGGACGTGCTCCGTGCCCGGCTCGAGGCCGAGCACACCGCCCGGCTCGCCGCCCTGCGGGCGGACACGGTGCGGCGCATCCAGGTCCTCGACGCTGCGACGAACGCCCTGCTCTCCCAGGTGGTCCCGGTGTTGCAGGACGCCGAGGAGTCGCTCGTGCAGGCGTCCCTCGACCTCGCCGAGGCGGTCGTCGGCCACACGGTCCGGACCAGCAGGTCGGACGCGGTCGCCGAGGACGGACGGGAGGCACGCCCCACTCCGGGCGCGGAGGCCACCGTCCGGCGCGCGATCGCCTCGGTGGACGTGGCGGTCGCACTGGCCGTCCGGGTCAGCCCCGCCGACGCTGCCCGCGTCGCCGACCTCGACCTCGCGGTCCCCGTGCTCGCCGACCCGTCGCTCCGCGACGGCGATGCCGTCGTCGACCTGCCCGACGGCCTGCTCGACGCGCGGCTCGGTGCCGCGCTCGACCGTGCCCGCCGTGCGCTGGGAGGCGACCGGTGACCGCGACGCTGCTCCGCCCCCGCGGCCTCGACGACGCCGTCGCCCAGGCCGCGCCGCAGCGCGTCGGCGTGGTGACGAGCGCGGTCGGCCTCGGCCTGACGGTCGCCGGTCTCGACGCGCGCATCGGCGACGTCGTCACCGTCGGCACCGAGGACGGGTCGCAGACCGCGGCCGAGGTCGTCGCGACCGATCCCACCGGCATCCGGTGCATGCCGCTCGGTCGGCTCGTCGCCGTCACCGCCGGCACCCCGGTCCGCCCGACCGGCCGACCCGTGCTCGTGCCGACCGGTGCCGGACTGTTCGGTCGGGTGCTCGACGGGCTCGGACGGCCGATCGACGACCGCGGCCCGCTCGACACGGACGGCTGGGTCCCGCTCGACCACCCGACACCGAACGCGATGGCCCGCACCCGCATCGACGCGCCGATGCAACTCGGCGTCCGTGTGCTCGACACCCTCACCGCGGTCGGCCGCGGGCAGCGCATGGGTTTGTTCGCGGGCTCCGGAGTCGGCAAGTCGTCGCTGCTGTCGATGATCGCCCGCGGGAGCGACGCGGCGGTGAACGTGATCGCGCTCGTCGGGGAGCGCGGCCGCGAGGTCCGGGAGTTCCTCGAGGACGACCTCGGGCCTGCAGGACTCGCGCGGTCGATCGTCGTCGTGTCGACCTCGGACGAGCCCGCGCTCATGCGGCTGCGCGCCGCCTTCGTGGCGACCCGGATCGCCGAGTCCTTCCGCGACGCCGGACAGGACGTCGTGCTCATGATGGACTCGCTCACGCGCGTCGCCATGGCGCAGCGCGAGATCGGGCTCTCCGTGGGGGAGCCGCCCGCGACCCGCGGCTACCCGCCGTCGACGTTCTCGGTGCTCGCCGGTCTGCTGGAGCGCGCCGGCACCGACCGGGTCGGCAGCATCACCGGGCTCTACACGGTGCTCGTCGACGGCGACGACCACAACGAGCCGATCGCGGACAGCGCGCGGAGCATCCTCGACGGCCACGTGGTGCTCGACCGGAAGCTCGCCGTGACCGGGCACTTCCCGTCCGTCGACGCCCTCGGCTCGGTGTCCCGCGTCGCGTCGAAGGTGACCGAGCCGTGGCAGCGCGCTGCGGCGACCGCGCTCCGCAAGGTGATGGCCGCGCGACGGAACGCGCAGGACCTGCTCGACGTCGGCGCGTACCAGCGTGGGTCGAACCCGCTGGTGGACGCTGCGGTGGACCACCAGGACGCCATCGACGCGTTCCTCCGGCAGGGCATGGACGAGCGCGCCGACGCCGCGACGTCCTGGCGTGCGCTGGACGCCCTCGTCGCACGACTGGGGGTCTCCTGATGGCCCGACGCTTCCCCCTCGCCGGACTGCTGCGCCTGCGGCACGCCGAGCAGGACCGGGCCGCCGCGGCCCTCGCCGCCGCGAACGACCGTGTCCGTGACGCCGCCGACGCCCGGATCGCCGCACGACGCAGCCTGGCCGACCGCGAGGACACCCAGCCGGTCACCGACGCCGCGACGCTCAGCGCGCTGGCCGCGGCCCGGGCGTCGACCCGCGGGATGCTCGAGGAACTCGACGCCGTCGCGCGGTCCCACCGCGCCGATGCCGACGAGGCCCAGGCCACCTACAACGCCGCACGGCGAGCCGCCCTCGGTCTCGAGAAGCTCGAGGACCAGCACGACCGCGAGCAGGCCGCCGAGGACCTACGGACCGAACAGAACGCCCTCGACGAGATCGCGGCACGACGCCGCACGGAAGGTGGTGCCCGATGAGCGTGGACGCCGTGCTCTCGCGGATCTCCGAGATCCGCACCCAGATCGACGCCCTGCGCGGCACGCCGACCGCCGCCACCAGCGGGTCCGCCGCGACGAGCGAGGCATCGACCGGCGCCTTCGCCGACGCGCTCGCGACCGCGACCGGCACCGGGACGTCGTCGACCGCCGGCACCGCCGCCGGTACCGCCCCCACGGGAACCAGCGCCGCAGCCCCCGCGACCTCGGTCGACGCTGGCCGCGGCACCCTGGCGACCGGCAGCGGTGCCACCGGCTCCGACGTCGTCGCCGACGCGAAGCAGTACCTCGGCGTGCCGTACGTGTTCGGCGGCGAGAGCCGGTCCGGCATGGACTGCTCCGGGCTCGTGCAGACCGTGTTCAAGGACCTCGGCGTCACGATGCCGCGCGTCGTGCCCGACCAGGCCGACATGGGCGTGCCGGTCGGGTCGCTCAAGGACGCGAAGCCCGGCGACCTGATCATCCCGAAGGGCGAGCAGCACATCGTCATCTACGTCGGCGACGGCAAGGTCCTGCACGCGCCGCGCCCCGGCAAGGACGTCCGGATCGTCGACAACTGGTACAAGGACTCGGACATCGCGACCATCCGCCGCATCGTGCCGAGCGAGGCCGCAGCGCCGGCGGCGACCCGGGCGGTGTCGTCCGCCGCCTCGGCGCAGTCCGCGACGGACCTGCAGACGGCGGCGCTGCTGTCGATGATGCGGTCGGGGAGCGCGGCATGAGCACCGTGACCGCGACGGCTGCTCCACCCGCAGCGACGACCACCCCGGCACGGACCGCTGCCGCAGCGACGGCGGCGCCGTTCGGTGCGGCCCTCGCCGCCGTGACCGGTGCCGGGGGGCGCTCCTCCGGCACCGGCCAGCACGCCGGCGCGGCGAGCACCACACCGGGCACGACGACGGCGACCGACGCGACGGCCGGGTCGACGACGGCTGGATCGACGCCGCCCGGGTCCACGACGTCCGACGCCTCGACGGGCGCGCAGTCGGCAGCTCCGACGCCCGGGGCCGTCGCGACGCTCGTCGACCCCGCCCTGCTCGGCGTGGTCCCCGTGTCGACGCTCCCCACGACGGCAGGGGCGTCGACCAGTCCGGCGGCCGAGGGCTCGTCGGCGCTCCCGACGAGCGCCACGTCCGTCGTGGTCCCTGGCGCACCCACCACGCTCGGGGCAGCCGCGCTCACCGTGACGAGCGGGGCGGCGACGGGCACCACGGACGCGGCGGCGACGGTCAGCGCGGGCACGGTCCCGGCATCGAGCACCGCAGCGACCGTGCCGACCACGGCCCCGACCACGGCACCGTCCGCGG
Organism: Curtobacterium caseinilyticum; assembly: GCF_030363035.1. GTDB lineage: Bacteria > Actinomycetota > Actinomycetes > Actinomycetales > Microbacteriaceae > Curtobacterium > Curtobacterium caseinilyticum. Next base: position 58,397 of record NZ_JAUCMN010000001.1, read on the forward strand.
CCCCGGCCACGCCGGCGCTGACCGGCACCGCTCCGACGAGCAGCGCTGCCGCCGCGGCGAGCACCGTCCCGCCGACGAGCGTCCCGGCTCCCACCGGAGACCCGGCGTCCGCCACCACGAGCAGCCCGACGACGGGCGCCCCCGGGGTGTCGCCCGCCGCGGCGACGACCACGGCTCCGCTCCCCGGCGGCGGGCACGCCGCAGGCGCGGGCAGCAGCGGGACCGACGCGTCACCGGCTGCGAGCACCGGCACGTCGACCGCCGCACCGGTGGTGGGCGCCGACCCGGCCACGGGGGGCGACACCGGCCGCGGGACGGACCGGGGGCCTGCTGGCCAGGGTGATCCGGGCCTCCCGGCCGTCACCGCACCGCGCGGTGGCGAGACGCCCGTCGTCGTCCCCACCGCCACGACGACCGCGCCGGCCGCGCCGTCGGGCTCGGCCACGGCGAACGCTCCGGCACCCCTCACCCAGCAGCTCGCTCGCCCGCTGTTCACGCTCGCCCAGGCGGCCCCCGGCGAGCACGTCGTGACCGTGCAGGTGACCCCCGACGCCCTCGGGCCCGTCACGGTCCGCGCCCACGTCACCGCACACGGCATGCACGTCGAGCTGTTCGCGGCGTCGGACGCGGGACGCGACGCGGTCCGCCAGGTCCTGCCGGACCTGCGGCGCGACGCCGCCGCCGGCGGCGTCAGCACGACGCTCGACCTGTCGTCGCAGAACCACCCGGGGGCGCAGCCCGGCCGCGACGACCGTGCGACCCCGTCGGTGTCCCGCCCGGGGCCCGGCCAGGAGGCCCGCCCCACCCCGACCACACCGGTCGCCACCCGCCCGACCACCGTCCGCTCCGTCGGACTCGACGTCCTCGCCTGACGCGGACCCCAAGGAGGAAACACCGTGCCCCTCGACGGCATCACCGGATCGGTGGACCGGGCGACCCAGGCCGCCGCGATCGCCCAGAACGCGGCGTCGAAGAAGTCCCAGACGATGGACTCCGAGGTGTTCATGAAGCTGCTCGTCACGCAGCTCCGGAACCAGGACCCGTCGTCCCCGATGGACACCAACCAGATGATCAGCCAGCAGACGCAGCTCGCGATGATGGAGCAGGTCAGCAACCAGACCACGACGGCCAACGAGAACTTCTCGCTGCAGATGCGGATGGCCGCCGCGAACCTCGTCGGGAAGCAGGTCAGCTACACCGACGCCGCCACCGGGACCGCGGTCTCCGGGACGGCCACCGCCGTGTCGTACGCCGGGAGCGTGCCCACCGTGACCGTGAACGGGAAGGAGGTCGACCTCGACGTGATCTCCGGTATCAAGTCCGCCTGACCCCGCACCTTCCCACTCCTCCTCGTCTTCCTTCCACGAAAGGTCGCACCATGCTCCGCTCGCTCTACTCCGGCATCTCCGGTCTCCGTTCGCACCAGCAGATGCTCGACGTCACCGGCAACAACATCGCCAACGTCAACACCGTCGGCTTCAAGTCGTCGACCACCGTCTTCCAGGACACCCTGTCGCAGATGACCCAGGGTGCCGGGGGACCGCAGACCGGCATCGGCGGCACGAACCCGGCGCAGATCGGCCTCGGCGTGCAGGTCGCCGGCGTCTCGACGAACTTCGCCCAGGGTTCCGCGCAGGCCACCGGCAAGGCCACCGACCTGATGATCTCCGGCGACGGCTTCTTCGTCACCCGCCTCGGCAACGACACCGTCTACTCCCGTGCCGGTGCGTTCGACTTCGACGCGAACGGCCGTCTGGTCACCGCGGACGGCAAGATCGTGCAGGGCTACTCGGCGACGAACGGCGTGGTCAACGACGGCGGCGGCCTCAGCGACATCATGCTGCCGGTCGACGCGGCCGCTCCGGCGACGGCGACGAGCTCCGCCACGGTCAGCGGCAACCTGCCGTCCGACACCGCCGTCGGTGAGACGCTCAACCGCGACGCCACGGTCTACGACCAGTACGGCACCAAGCACACCCTGTCGCTCGGCTACACCCGCACCGCGGGCGGCTGGTCCGTCTCCGCCTCGAACGGGCAGGGCACCTCGGCCACCGGCACGATCACCTTCGGTGCCGACGGCAAGATCACCAGCGGGCGGACCCTGCAGGTGGGCGGCATCGCCGTCGACATGACGCAGCTGTCGGGCTTCGCGACGCTGAACACCGCGTCGATCTCGTCGCAGAACGGGCACGAGGCCGGCGCACTGCAGGGCTACTCCATCTCGAAGGACGGCACGCTCGTCGGGTCGTTCTCGAACGGGTCGTCGCTCGCGATCGGTCGCATCGCCCTCGCCACCTTCGCCAACCCGGCCGGCCTCGAGAAGACCGGCGCCTCGGGCTACCGTGCGACCGCGAACTCCGGCAACGCCTCGGTCGGCGTGCCCGGTTCCGCCGGCGTCGGCTCGCTCGCGTCGGGCACGCTCGAGATGTCGAACGTCGACCTGTCGCAGGAGTTCACGAACCTGATCGTCGCGCAGCGCGGGTTCCAGGCGAACGCGCGCATCATCACCACGTCGGACGAGGTCCTGCAGGAACTGACGAACCTGAAGCGCTGATGACCCGGAGGCTCCTCCTGGCCACCGCGTGAGCGGTACCAGGGGAAGCCCCCGCCGTGGCCGTCAGCGCTGGTCGTCCGCCACGACACCGAGCCCCGCTCCGTCCCTCCCGGACAGGGCGGGGCCGTCCGACCTCCTCGGCGCGGCCTCCTCGCGCCCGGCGGCGACCGATCCGCTCGGCGGTAGCCTCGGACGATGACGATCGCCAGCGACGTGGACCTGTCCGCCCTCGAGGCCGCCGTCGGCGCGGAGCGGGTGCACCGCGACTCGGAGATCCGCGCCCGGCACAGTCACGACGACGCCGAGTGGGCACCGTACGAGGTCCCGCTCGCGGTGGTGACCGCCGGCAGCACCGAGGACGTCGCGGCGACGCTGCGGTGGGCCGACGCCACGGGCGTCCGGGTCGTCCCGCGCGGGGCCGGCACGGGACTCTCCGGCGGTGCCAACGCCGTGGCGGGGTCGATCGTGCTCTCCCTCGCCGAGATGGACGCCGTGCTCGAGGTCGACGTCGACGAGCGGTACGCCGTCGTGCAGCCCGGGGTGGTCAACGACGTCCTCCGCTCCACGGTCGCGCAGCACGGCCTCTGGTACCCGCCCGACCCGGCCAGCTCGGCGATCTCGACCATCGGCGGGAACGTCGCCACGAACGCGGGCGGCATCTGCTGCGTGAAGTACGGGGTGACCCGCGACTACGTGCTCGGCCTCACCGTCGTCCTGGCCGACGGCTCGGTCGTGGAACTCGGCCGCCGGACGGCGAAGGGCGTCGCCGGCTACGACCTCGTCGGACTGATGGTCGGGTCCGAGGGGACGCTCGGGGTCGTCACGAGCGTCACCGTGAAGCTGCTCCCGCTCGCCGGCCGCGACGAACGAGCGGTGATCGGCTACTTCCCGTCGCTCGTCGCAGCCGGTGACGCGGTCGCCGCGGTGTCGCGCGCGGGGATCCTCCCCGCGGCGCTGGAGATCGTGGACCGGACCTGCCTGCGCGCCGTCGACGAGTGGCAACACCTGGGCCTGCCGTCCGACGTCGACACCCTGCTCCTCGCCCGCATCGACGAACCGGGAGCGGCCGGGGACGCCCTCGCCGACCAGGTCGAGGCCCTGTTCGCCGCGGCAGGGGGCACGGACGTCGAACGGGCGACCGACCCCGCCGACATCGACCGGCTCTTCACCGCGCGGCGACTCGCCTACCCGGCGCTCGAGCGGCTCGGCCCCGTGCTCACCGAGGACGTCTGCGTCCCGCGGGGTGCCGTCCCGGAGATGCTCCGCCGGATCCAGGCGACCGCGGCGGCGAACGACGTCACCATCGCGAACATCGCGCACGCGGGCGACGGCAACCTGCACCCGCTGATCATCGCGCCCGAGGACGACCACGCCGCGAAGACCCGCGCGAAGACCGCGTTCGACCAGATCGTCGCCGACAGCCTGGCCCTCGGCGGCACGGTGACGGGGGAGCACGGCGTCGGACTGCTCAAGCTGCCCGGGCTGCGCGAGGAGCTCGGCGAGCGGGTCGTGGCGATGCACCGTGCCGTGAAGGACGCGCTCGACCCGAAGGGCACGCTCAACCCCGGGAAGGCGTTCTGATGGCCGGCACGACCGCCTCGACCCTCCGTACTCGTGACGGCGTCACGCTCGCGTACACGGAGCCCGCGGTGGTGCCGTCGACCGTGGTGCTGTGCGACGACTCCGCTGCGGTGCTGCCCGACCCGGTCGCGGACCGGCTCGCCGCGACCGGCTGGACCGTCCAGCGGTTGCCGGGCGTCCACCACGACATGCAGCTCGAGGACCCCGAGCGGGTCTCGCGCGTCGTCGACGACGCGCTCACCCGCGCCTGAGCGGCGGGCCGACCGCACGCACCGACCGGACGCACCCACGGACGGACGGGAGGCGCGGTGCCAGCTGGCACCGCGCCTCCCGTCGGTCACCGGTCCCGTCGTGACCCGGTCAGTCCCAGATCGAGATCCAGTCGATGTCGACGTGGCCGTCGGCCCACCACGGCACGTCGTTCAGGATGGACGTCTCGGCCTGCAGTGTCACCCGCATCGGGTCGTTCGGCACCGCGGAGTGCGTCACCGACACCAGCGTGTCGTCCCAGTAGAAGCGGACCACGCCGTGGTCCCACTCGGTCGTCGCGACGTGGTAGCCGTCGCTCTGCTCCGAGTCCGTGTGCCGCTGCACGCTGGAGTCGAAGCGCATGCCGTTCTCCGTCCACGTGCCGGGGATGGCCGACGCCGGGCGCACCGTGCTGCCGAGGTCACCCTCGGGCCAGTCGATCTCGCCCTTGTTCCAGTCGTCGTCGACCGGCCAGAGCATGCCGACGAACTTGTAGCCCGGCGTGTCCGTGGTCTTGTACCGGATGGAGACACGGCCGGTGTCGTGCGGTGCGTAGCCGTCCGGCAGCACGGTGGCGACGAGCGGCTGCCCGTCCTCCGAGTGCAGCCAGAAGTCGAGGTTGCCGTCCTCGACGCTGAGCACGCGGTCCGGGTCGTACCAGCCGCGCCCGCTCGTGTCCGAGTAGCCGGAGTAGGCCCCCATCTCCGGGTACTCGTCGAGGACGCTGCCGAGCCGGGCGTCCCGGGTGAAGTCCTCGGCGTACGACTGCTTCCACGTGCGACCGTTCGAGTACAGGTCGCCCTGCGGCATCGCGGTGCCGGTGTCCGTCGCCGCTTCCGAGGGGGCAGCGTGCTGGCTCATGCCGATGACGAGCGCTCCGGCCGCTGCGAACGCGACGCCGGTCGCGATGCGACGGTTCCTGCGGCCGCTGGTGTTCGGTGTGTCGGTCTTCATGTGTGTGTGTGCGTTCCCTGTCGTGATCCCTGTGCGCGTCCCTCCTGCGGGGCCTCGCGCCGCGGAACCGTACCTTCTTCGTGCCCCTCGAACGGGGGGAATCCGAGCGCCAGTACCCCCACCGGGAGCTTCCGAGCAGCGGGGAGCAGCAGAAGGACCCGCTGCGAGCGGGATCGGGGACCTGTGTGGAGCTTCAGGAAGAGGGCCGCCGGTGGTGCTGGAGTGCAGGCTCGGCGCCGCGCGAACGGAACCGTGGTGGTCAGCGGCGTCCGTGCGGTGGGACGGCTCCCGGCCGGAGCGCCCGCCAGCTCACGGCGGCCGCGGCCACCGTCGCGGCGGCGAGCACCGCGATCGCACCGGGGAGCGTCCACGCCGTCGCGACGGCGCCGACCAGCAGGGGCCCGCCGGCGTCGCCGACCTCGCGTCCGAGCTCGGCGTTGCCCATCGTGCGGCCCATGCGCTCGTCCGGTGTCGATGCGGCCAGGTGCGCGAAAGCGAGCGGGGTCACCGTGCCGAGCATGACCCCGACCGCGAGGGCTGCGACGAACAGCGTCACCGGCCCGGGAGCAGCTGCGAGCAGGGCGAGGCCGGCCGCGGCGACCAGCAGCCCCGACGCGCTGCCCCCGCGTGTCCCGAGCCGCCCCGAGTCGCGGAGTCGCCCGGCGAGGGGTTGCAGTGCCGACGAGACCACCGCGATCGCGCCGATGGCGACGGCTCCGACCACCGCGGGCAGCTCGAGTCGGACGGCGAGCAGCGGCAGGAAGCCGACGGCGACGCCGAGCACGCCGGTCGTCGTCGCGAGCAGCGCCGTGGGGACGAGGAACGCGGGATCCGTGGTCTGACGGACCAGGTCGACCACGGTGGTCCGACGTCGGGGCTGCACGGGGAGGGCGGGCATCGACACGGCGACCCACAGCGCCGCGACGGCGGCGAGGACCGCCAGGACGACGTACAGCGCCTGCAGGCTGACACCCTGCACGAGCAGGATCCCGAGCACCGGCCCGAGCACGTACCCGATGCTCTTCCACGCGCCGTAGCGGCCGAAGTACCGGCCGAGGCGCTCCCGACCCGCGAGGCGCGCGACGGCCGCCGAGGACGCGGGCGAGAACGCCGACGCTGCGGCGCCCTGCCCGAGCCGGGCGAGCGCGAGGACGAGGGCGGTGGGCTGGACGAGGGCGAGGAGCGATGCCACGGCGAAACCGACCAGGCCGCCGACGATGACGGGCTTCGCGCCGATCCGGTCGCTCAGGGCGCCGAACAGCGGCTTGAGCACGACCTCGGCCAGGTCGTACAGGGCGAGCACGAGGCCGAGCCCGACGAGCGTCAGACCGAGCTCGTCGGTCTCCGCACCGAGCACGCTCCCGACCCCGTGGGCCCCGAACGCGGTGGTGAAGCCGGCGAGGTAGAGGGGCGCGAGGCCCCGGGCGGGCGGCTGGGCGGCAGTCGTCACGGGACCATCATGTCGGACGCGACGGCCGGGTCCGTCCCACGGCGACGGACCGCACGCCCTCGGGAGCGATCAGGCGTCGGGGTCCGACGCGGTCGACAGCAGCGCCGCGGCCTCCGCGACCGCCGTCGGGGCACCCGCCAGGTGCCAGTCGTGCCCGTTCGCGGTGACGATCGTCGCGGCCCCGCCGGCCCCCTCGACGAGCGCCCGGCCGGGCAGCCAGTCCCAGTCCGCGCAGTCCGTCTGCACCCAGAGACCGATCCGCCCCGCCGCGACGTCCGCGAGGTCGCACGACCCGGACCCGCTGATGCGGATCGTCGCGGCGGCGCCGAGCAGCGCGGTCAACGTCGCGGCGGCCTCGCTGCGGAGATGGGACGCGTTGAGGAACGTCGCCACCGCGGTCGTCGCGAGCGGCACGTCCGGCAGGTCCGGTACCGGCTCGCCGTTGCACGTCGTCCGTTCGTCCGACGCGACCCAGGTCTCGTCCGGCTGGTGCCGACGGACGGCTCCGACGCGCAGCGCTCCGTCGACGTCGAGTGACACGGCGCTGCACCACGCGGGCAGCCCGGCGACGTAGTTGAACGTGCCGTCGATGGGGTCGACGGTCCAGCGGCGTCCGGAGGCGGCCTCGGAGCGAGCGCCCTCCTCGCCGAGCACCCCGTCGTCCGGCCGGTGCTCGAGCAGCATCCGTCCGACGAGGGCCTCGGCGGCGCGGTCGGCCGCTGTGACGAGGTCGGCGGCGGAGGTCTTGCGCTCGGTCTCGGTCCCGTCCCGACGCATCCGCGCGGCCGTCTCGGCGGCGTCGGTCACGAGGGCGGCGGCGAGGGCGTGGTCGTCCATGCGGTCACCGTACCGAGCGGACCGGCCCGGACCGGGCCGGCGCACGAGTGTCGTCGGGAAGTCCCGCAGGGCCGTGAGGGAGTCGTCAGGACCGCTGTCCGGGGCACGGCCGCGCGCGAGGCTCGACATCGTGGACATGCACCGAGACCGACCACCACGTCCCGTCGCGCGCACCGGCTGGCACCCGTGGGGCCGCTGCACCGAGCAGCCGGTCACCCGGAGCCTCTGGAGCGGTCGGACCCTCGAGGTGCACCCGCCTGGTACGACCACCGTGGAGCTCGTGCTGTTGCGGGCGCTCCAGGTCTGGCGAGGCGCGGGCGCCGTCGCGGCGGTCGGCATCGTCGTCGCGCTCCGCGGGACACCGGTCGCAGGGATCGTCCTCGCGGCCGTCGTGTACACCGTCGGCCTCGCGGTGCTCGCCCGCCTGACCCGGCGGACGCGGCCCGGGGTCCGGACCCTCACGGTGACCGTCTTCCACGGGAACGGCCGTCCGGAGGTGCACGGCGACGTCCGCCTGCTCGCCACCTCGCTCGACCTGCTCTGCCTCGCCGACTCGGCGCTCCGCCGTGGTCAGGTCTCCCGCGTCGAGCACGAGGCGATCTGGGGCCAGGTGTGGTCGGCGATGCCCGCTCGCACACAGCCTGCGCACCGTCCTCGCGCACGGACGACCGGTCGGGCGGCCCGCTCGTGAGCGGCACGGCGACGGGAACAGCGCCCACGGGCCCGGAACCCGAGGACCCGACCGTGGTCCTCGGCCACGACTGAGTGTCGAGGTCGTGCGTGGTCACCCGACGATCACGGCCGCCGCTCCGGCACTCGCGGTGAGGGTGAGCAGCGCGTAGACCAGGACCACTCCGCCGCTGCGACCGACCAGGACGCGGAGCCCGCCTGCGAGCGAGACGATCACGAGGGTGGTCCCGAGCTCGAGGACGATCTCGTAGGCGGTCCTCCCGGTCAGCATCGATGTCAGGGTGAGGGGGAGCACCGCGGTCGCGAGCGCGGCCGAGGCGACTACGCCGACCGTGCTGGCCCTGGCGGACACCTCGGGCGCACCGGCTGTCAGCTTCGTCAGGCGTGGCTGGAGGACGGCCTGGAACACGACGGCGTGGACGACCGGACCGACGACGAGCAGCACGAGGGCAGCGACGGCCAGCGTGATCGCCGCCTCCTGGCCGGTCTGGGAGACCGTCGGCACCAGGGTCGGACCACTTCCCGAGACGTCGTCGAGGCCGGCCAGGAGTGACTGCACGGTCCGTGGGACGAGCACGATCCCGAGCGCGGCGACCGCCTCGCGGAGACCGAACCGCAGACCGACGAGGTCGCGGCGCCGGGGCCGGCCGTGCACCGACACCGCAGCGACGCCCAGCGGCAGCCAGACCGCCGCGAACCGCAGGATCCCCTGGCCGAGCTGCCCGGCCGTGGTGGGGGTGGACGGCAGGAGCCCGACTGCGCCGGAGCAGGCCACGGCCAGGGCGATGCCCGCCAGGAGGACGGCGACCTCGCGTCGGAGCCGTGCTGGACCGGGCGCGGCGGAGGCATCGGGGACCATCGTCACATCGCGAGCGTACGACGGCGGGTGGCAGCCGGAGAGACCCGCGTTCGGGGCGAGGCGCCGACCTCGGGCCGTCGGCCGGTGCGTTCCGCAGGGCGTGGTGGGGACGACCACGGCCCGGCGGTCCGTCGTCGTCGCCCACGAGTGACCCGGGAGGCACGTGGCGGGCCCGCCGTGTGCCTCCCGGGTCCGTCCGGTCAGCGTCCGGTCACCCGCGACCGCCCTGCAGCACCGACTTCGGCACCCGGTGCAGTGTCACCGCGCCGATCGCCGCGAACGGGTGCAGCGGGTCCGGGTCGCCCGACCCGGTCGGTCCGCCGAGCTTCGAGTCGCCGACCGCGCTGAGCACCGCGTACGCGTCCTCGGCGGTCCACCCGTGCTCGTCGACCAGGAACGCGAACGCGTCCTCGTAGCCGCGCCGGACGCTCTCCTGCACGGGGTCGCCGAGGCCGACGAAGAGCCACTCCTCAGCCGTCTCGATGCGGGGCGCGCGGAGCTCGGGGCCGCCCTGTACCAGGTCGACCGACACGATCGCGGTCCCCTGCGCCTCGATGGCGACGAAGGACGACTCGCCCTCGGCCATGATCGCGTGGACGTCTCCGATGGAGAGCAGGGCGCCGGGGACGCGGACGGGCAGGTACACGGTCGAGCCGGGGCGGGCCTCGGTCACGTCCATGTTCCCGCCCTCGGCGTACGCGGGCATGATCGTCGAGTTCGTGCCCGACGCGGGGGCGACGCCGATGCAGCCGATCATCGGCCGCACCGGGAACGCGTGCCGGTCGGTGACGTGCACGACGCCGTCCTCGATCGGGCAGCGGCGGGCAAAGACGCCCTCGGGCATGACGTGCTGGAGCGCGCCCGACCCGGGGAGCGACACCGACCAGCCGTGGGTCGTGAGCTGGATGTCGTGGATGTGCACCGCCAGCACGTCACCGGGTTCGGCGCCCTCGACCCAGACCGGGCCCGTCACCGGGTTGATCGGTGCCTGCAGCTGCGCCAGGTCGTGGTGCTCGTCGAGCTCGGCGTAGACGGCGTCCGTCGTCTCGAAGCCGATCGTCTCGCCGGTGCCCGGAGCGATCCGGAGCACGGGCTCCCGGTCGGCGGCGAACCCGGGACGTCCCAGGGTGTTCGGCAGGAAGTGGTCGGGGGTGGTCATCGCTGGCCCTTCTCCGTGGTGGTGGTGTCGAGGCCGCCGACGGACCCCTCGCCCAGTGTGCCCGGCTCCTCCGAGCCCACCTCGGTGGAACGACCGGTCGAGCGGTAGTAGAGGAACACCGCGGCGCCGACGACGAGCCAGACGATGCCGCCGACCTTCGCCTCGACAGCGGCGTTGAGGAGCACGTAGCCGATGATCAGGAACCCGATCAGCGGCACGACGAGGTGCAGCAGCCAGTTGCGGGACTTCCCCTTCAGGACGTGGTGCACGAACACCGACACGTGCAGGAGCATGAAGCCGAACAGGGCCCCGAAGTTCACCAGCGACGAGATCGTGTCGATCTGCCCGACGAAGAACAGCACGAGGATCGCGGAGAGCACCGAGACGACGATGATCGCGTTCTGCGGGACGAGCCTGCCGTTGAGCTTGTGCAGGAACGCGGGGAGCTGCCGGTCACGGCTCATCGAGAAGAGCAGGCGGCTCGTCGCGGCCTGCGCGGCCATGGCGTTCGCGATGCCGACGGCGAGCACGTTGACGGCGAAGAACGCGGTCGCCCAGCCGCTCGACGAGGCCTGCTCGACGATCGAGAAGAAGGCGTTGCCGGCCTCACCCTCCGGGAACGAGTCGCGTCCTGCGGCGAGGGCCGATGCGAGCCAGGTCTGCAGGACGAACAGGAACGCGACGATGACGAGCGCGAGCACCATCGCGAGTCCGGCGCCGCCGCGGCGGCCGGTGGACTCCTCGGACAGCGTCGAGATGCCGTCGAAGCCGAGGAAGCTCAGCACGGCGATCGACAGGGCGCTCGCGATGAGCGGAGCGGACACCTTCGACGGGTCCCACACCTGGTCGGTGCTGAACGATGCGCCGGGGACCGTGCCGCCGGTCAGGGCGACGATGGCGATGACGACGAAGATCGCCACGAAGACGAGTTCGATGAGCAGGAAGATCCGGTTCGCCAGCTTGAGGGACGAGACCCCGAGCAGGTTGATCACGGTGTTGATCGCGACGAACACGAGCGCCCACAGCCAGCGGGGCGTGCCCGGGAAGATGCCGACCATGCTCTCGGCCGCGAAGACGTAGAGCAACGTCGGTACGAGCAGGTAGTCGAGCAGGATCGCCCAACCGGCGAAGAACCCGGCGGTGGGGTGGATGCCGCGGCCGACGTAGGAGAACACGCTGCCGGCGAGCGGGATGGACTTCGCCATCTGCGCGTAGGCCAGCGCGGTGAAGATCATCGCGACGAGACCGACGACGTAGACGAGCGGCACCATGCCGCTCGAGGCGTTGTAGACGGTGCCGAAGATCGCCCACGGGGCGATCGGCACCATGAAGACGAGCCCGTAGACGAGCAGGTCGGTGGTGGACACGGAGCGCTTGAGCTCCTGCTTGTAGCCGTAGGCCTCGAGCTGCTGCTGTGCGGAGAGCTCGCTGTGCTGCTGCGACATGGCGGTTCCGTTCGGGGAGACGGTGCGTGGGAAGAGGGAAGGACGGACGGGAGGCGCGTGGCGGGGTGGGCGCGCCGGTCGGGTCCGGTGGGGCGACGGGCGGGAGACGCGTGGCGGGGTGGGTGCGCGCCTCCCGTCCGTCGGGTGGTCGGCCTGGTGGGCCGGCCGTGCCGGCCGGTGGGTCGGGGCTCAGCCGGTGGGCTGGCCGTCGTGCTCGGCGAGGAACGCCGCGATCACGCGGCGGAACTCCTCGGGCTGCTCCAGGTGCGAGCAGTGGCTCGCCCCGGAGAAGACGTGCTGGCGGACGTCGGCGATGCGCTCGACGAAGGGCTGCCAGGTGGCGGGGGTGGCCTCGTCGTGCTCGCCGGCCACGACGAGCGTCGGGACGGTGACCTGGTCGAGGCGGTCGACGATGGTCCAGTCGCGCATCGTGCCGATGACGTGGAACTCGTTCGGGCCGTTCATGGTGTGGTAGACCGTCGGCTCGGCTTCCATCTGCTCCTCGGAGTCGACGAAGTCCTGCGGCATGGGGACGACGCGGCACACGTGTCGCTCGTAGAAGACCTGCGTGGCGGCGAGGTACTCGGGGTCGTCGACGGTGCCGGCCTCCTCGTGGCGGGTGAGGGCGTCCTGCACGTCCTGCGGCAGCTCGGCGCGGAGTTCGGCGGCACCCTCGACCCACAGCTGCATCGAGGCGGGGGAGTTGCAGATCGCCAGGGATCGCAACCGCTCCGGCTGCCGGACGGCGATCTCGGCGCCGAGCATGCCGCCCCACGACTGCCCGAGCACGTGGTGGTCGTCGAGACCGAGGTGCGCGACCAGGGCGGTGTACTCCTCGACGAAGAGCTGCGGGGTCCACGACTCGGCCGGCGCATCGGGGTGGTGGGAGCTCCGGCCGCAGCCGTACTGGTCGTGGTGCACCACGGTCCGGCCGGTCTCGTCGGCCAGGGCCGCGAGGTTCCGGAGGTAGTCGTGCGCCATCCCGGGGCCGCCGTGCAGCACGACGAGCGGCAGCGCGCCGGGGGTCGGGGTGTCGGGCTCGGTGACGCGGTACCAGGTGTGGCCGTCGCGGAACGGCATCGTGCCTTCGGTGATGCGGGACATGACGCACAGCATGGACCCAGCAAAGGTCCGCTGCAAGACCTTTTCTCGTCCTTTAACGTGGACGAAACGCAGGAGGGGGCACCAGTGCCGGATCGCGCGACGGAGACCCGGGTCGACGAGGTCGAGGACCGCCTCGTCACGGCCGTGGCCGTGGGGGAGTACCTGCCGGCCTCACGACTACCGCCGGAGCGTGAGCTCGCCGTGCTGCTCGGGGTCGGTCGCGTGACCGTGCGTGCGGCGATCGCACGGCTCGTCGAACGGGGACTGCTGGAGACCCGCCGGGGGCGTGGCGGCGGCACGTTCGTGCGGACGCAATGGCCCGACTCGTCCTCCGAGTCCGTCGGCCGGACGCTGCTCGCGCGGTGGGCCGGCATCCGCGACACCGCCGACGCGATCGCCCTGCTGCACGGAGCGCTCGCGACGGCTGCGTCCGAGCGGATCACCGACGACGAGCGAGCGGTGCTGCGCGTGCGGCTCGAGGACTTCCGGGTGGCGGGGTCCGGGCTCGAGAAGCAGCAGGCCGACGCGGTGCTCCACCGGACCATCATCGAGGCCGCCGGCAACGCCGTGCTCGCGGCGACGCTCGCGGGGCTCGAGTCGCAGGTGTCGATCGCGGCGCCCGCGCACCTGTGGGGTACGGCGGAGGGCATGGCGGAGATGGAGGCACGGGCGCTGCACGATCACGAGGGCCTGGTCGACGCCGTGTGCGACGGACGAGCGGTCGAGGCAGGGGTGCTCGCGCGGCAGCACGTGGGGATCGACCTCGAGCTGCTCGAGCGGGCGATGCTCCGCGCCGGCCAGGTGCCGACCGGCTGAGCCGGCCGTCGAGTCGCCCGGCATCGCCGGAGTGGCGAGCTCAGGGCGGTGACGAGCCCTCGAGCCGCGCCTCCTCTGCGTCGTAGCCGGCCCGCACCTGCCGGAGCACCAGGTCGTCGATCTCGTCGTCGTCCCGGAGACGCAGCAGGGTGGCGGCCTTGTGTCGCACCAGGGCGAGTTCGAGGGCGACGGTCGCATCGTGCCGCTGCAGCGCGGGGTGGTTCTCCTCGTCCTCCTCGCGTGCCTGGATGACGTCGAGGTGCGCCTCGAGGTCCTTGCGCACCCGGTCGACGGTCGCGCGGTCCGCTCCGGCCTTCCGCGCCAGTCGCGGCAGGGCGTCGAGGGCTTCCTCGACCGCGGTCCGCTCGGCGTAGCGGCGCTCCTCGCCGACGGACTCGTCCTCGGGGAGCGCGGCGCGGCGCAGGACTGCCGGCAGGACGAGCGCCTGCCCGACGATGGTGACCACGACGACGCCCGCCGTCACGAAGACGATGAGGTCGCGGTCGGGGAAGGCGCCGCCGGACTCGAGCGTGCGCGGGACGGCCACGGCCATCGCCAGGGACACCGCTCCGCGGAACCCGGCGAAGCCGCTGACCAGCCGGTCGCGGCGCCCTTCGCGGGGCTCGCCGCCGAAGCGTCGGGTGACGAGCCACACGGTGCCGCCGATCGACCCCTCGAAGGCGAAGCGGACGAGCACGAGCACGACGGACACGGCGAGCACGAGGCCGACGCCGGTCCAGAGCTCCGCCGCCCCGAGCTGCCGGGCCGCGACCATCGCCTCGATACCGACGAGCACGAACAGCGCGCCGTTGAGCAGGTACGTCAGGAACGACCAGAACGCCCGGACCTGCTGGCGTGTCTCCGCCCGGTCGAGCTTGGGGGCGACCTGGCTGACGACGATGCCCGCGGCGACGACGGCGAGCACCCCGGACGCTCCGATCGCCTCGGCCCCGAGGAAGGCCGCGAACGGCACCAGCAGCGTGACGAGGTTCTCGAGCACGACGGTGTCGACGCGACGGAGCACGAGCGAGCCGAGCCAGGCGGCGAGCAGCCCGGCGGCGACCCCACCGACGTACGACAGCACGAGCATGCCGGACACGCCCCAGAAGGTGAGCTCCTGCGTACCGACCGTGACCGCCACAGCGATGCCGTAGACGACCAGCGTGGTGCCGTCGTTCACCAGGCTCTCCGCCCGCAGCACGGTGACGTTGCGGCGGGGCAGCATCTTCGTCAGGACGCCGACCGCGGTCGCGTCGGTCGGGGCGACCGCGGCACCGAGGACCCACGCCGGGCCCCACGGCAGGCCGAGCAGGTGCAGGAGCGTGGCGACCACCCCGGCGGTGACGACGACGAGCAGCGTGCCCATCAGGACGATCCCGCGCAGGTTCTTCCGGATCTCGCGCAGTGACGTCGTCAGGCTCTCCCAGTACAGCAGCGCCGGCAGGAAGAGCAGCAGGACCGCGTCGGCCGGCAGCTCCACCTTGCCGAACGTCGGCACGAACGCGAGCAGCGCACCGATCGCGAGCAGGAGCACGGGAGGCGCGACCTTGATGCGGTCGGCGACGGCCGCGGTCAGGGCGATCGCCAGGCCGAGGGCGACCACCAGTTCAGGACCGAGCACGTGTCTCCTCACGATCGTCCGACCCGTCAGTCAACGCCGATCGTGCTGCGGGTCCTTCCCGATCCGTTCCCGAGCGCCGCAGAACGCAAGGTGGGCGGTTCCTCGCAACGGAGTACCGCTGCGAGGAACCGCCCACGTTGCGTGTTGCGGAGGGGTGATCGTCAGTCGTGGAACGTCTCGATGGACGCGCCGAGCGAGTTCAAGCGCTCCTGCAGCTGCTCGTACCCGCGGGCGATGATGCCCACGTTGCGCAGGACGCTCTCGCCCTTCGCCGCGAGCATCGCCAGCAGGATGACGACCGCGGGGCGCAGGGCCGGCGGGCAGCTGACCTCGGCACCCGAGAAGTGCGTCGGACCGGTGACGTCGAGCCGGTGCGGGTCGCGCAGGGTGACGCTCGCACCGAGACGGGTGAGGTCGAGCAGGTGGATCGCCCGGCCCTCGTACACCCAGTCGTGCACGAGGGTGGTGCCCTCGGCCATCGCCGCGATGACGACGAAGAACGGCAGGTTGTCGATGTTGAGGCCCGGGAACGGCATCGCGTGGATCTTGTCGATCGGCGCGTGCAGCTCGGACGGGTGCACCGTGATGTCGACCAGGCGCGTGCGACCGTTGGCGGCGGCGTACTCCTCGCTGACGTCGAAGCGCAGGCCCATCTCCGCCAGGGTCGCGAGCTCGATCTCGAGGAACTCGATCGGCGCACGCGTGACCGTCAGGGTCGAGGACGTCACGATGCCGGCGGTCAGCAGGCTCATCGCCTCGACCGGGTCCTCGCTCGGCCAGTAGTCCACGACCTCGTCGATACGGCTCCTGCCGGTGATGCGGAGCGTCGTCGAACCGATGCCCTCGACCTGCACCCCGAGCAGTTCGAGGAAGAAGCAGAGGTCCTGCACCATGTAGTTGGGGCTGGCGTTGCGGATCGTGGTGACGCCGTCGCGGGCGGCCGCAGCGAGGATCGCGTTCTCGGTCACGGTGTCACCGCGCTCGGTCAGCACGACCGACTTCGTCGGCACCTCGGTGTTCGCCACGTCGACCTCGTACCATCCCGAGGTCGCCTCGACGTCGACGCCGAACGGCCGCAGGGCGATGAGGTGCGGCTCGACGGTCCGCGTGCCGAGGTCGCAGCCGCCGGCGTAGGGGAGCCGGAACGAGCCGTACCGACCACTCAGCGGACCGAGGAACATGAGGACGCTGCGCGTGCGGCGGGCCGCGTCGGCGTCGATCGCATCGAGGTGCAGGTCGGCCGCAGCGACGATCTCGAGCGTCTCGCCGTCCTCCGACCACGTGACGGTCGCACCGAGGCTGCGGAGCACGTCGATGATGCGGTCGACCTCGACGATCCGCGCCACGCGGTGCAGGCGGGTCACGCCGCGGTTGAGCAGCGACGCGCAGAGCAGCGCGACGGCAGCGTTCTTGCTCGAGTTCACCGCGATCGACCCGCTGAGCTTCCGGCCGCCCTGCACGCGCAGGTGCGCACGCTGCGGGGCGCCGCCGATCGAGACGATCTGCTGGTCGAGGGCGTCGCTGATCCGGGTCAGCATCTCGAGGGAGAGGTTCTGTCCGCCCTGCTCGATCCGGTTGATCGCGCTCTGGCTCGTGCCGACGCGTTCGGCCAACTGGGACTGGGTCATGCTGCGTCCCTTGCGGGCACCGCGGATGAGGGCGCCGACCTCGCGCAGGGGAGCGGCGGCGGCCGGGGTCGAGCCGCTCGGTTCGGGTGCCGGAGCCGGAGCCGGATCGGCGGACGTGACGACGGAGGTGGTGTCGGACATGAGCATCACGCTAACACGCAGGTGAGATAAAGCAGAGGACGAATCACGGCGATCTCGCAGCATCGGAGCGGGAATAACTCATCCATGAGAAGTCAGGCGCTGAACCAGCCCGCGCGGTCGTCGCTCCACACCCACGTTGAGGACGGCCCGAGCGACGGCCTCGGGTCGTGCAGCCAGGCGGTCGTGTCCGGTGTCCAGCCGGCGATCACGCTCGCGGTCCGGTCGTCGACCGGGACAGCCGTGCCCGAAGCCCGGAGCCAGCCGAGCAGGGTCAGGCGGACCGCGTCGACCTGCTCGGCGACGGCCGTCCAGTCCGGGACCACCCACGCACCCACGCGCCCCGTCGCTCGGTACCAGTCGTGCCGCCGCGTCGTCGCCGTGACGTCCAACGGGAAGCGCCGGCAGAGCGCTGCCCAGTCCTCGGCGTCGTCGATCGTCAGGACCCTGGCCGTGGGGTCCACGGCTGCGGGGGAGACGTCGGCACGCTCCCACCCGGTGTGGTCCTCGACGGCCCAGAGGCCGAACGGCCCGCGGCCGCCCCGTTCCGTCGTGGTCTCGACCAGGCCACCGGGCGGGGACGTCCACCACGTCCCGCTGATCGGGGCGTCGACGGGGTCCTCGGTCCCGTGCGCACGCTCCGCAACGAGCTCGCGTCGCCACTCGGCGAGGAGCTCCGACGCCGGCCGCTCCGGACCCTGCTCCCACGGGGAGTCCGGCGCCACCACCCACTGCTTCGCCGCTCCGGACGGGGCGAGCAGCGCCTGCACCCCCGGCGATCCGGCCACCGCCGTGGCGACCCGGACGAGCAGCGTGCGCGGGACGACGGAGCCGAGCCTCACGTCGACGGCATCCGGCTCCTGCCACCACCTCGCCGAGTCGGCGGCCAGGCGGAGCGCGGCGAGGGCCTGGTCGAGCGTCGCGGAGGCCGGGTCTGCGGCGTGGACGAGTGCTTCGTGCGCGACGGTGATCTGTCGCACGTCCGGCTCCGGCCGGGGCTGTGCCGACCCGGGGCCGTAGAAGGAGACACCCCCACCCTGGCGGACGGTGATCCAGTGGTCGGCCCAGAACAGCGTGTCGTCGTCCGGCGGCTCCGCGACCGTCGCGAGCACGACCTCCCAGCAGAACCGACGCCCCCGGGGCCCGGCGAGCAGGTCCTCGATCACGGTCACCGGGTCAGGCTAACGGGCCGGCTCCTGCCGTCGATAGGCACCGGTGCACACCCACGGACGGGTCTGCATCCCGCCCCACGGACGGCGGCGGGACGATCGAGAACCAGGACGGGCCATGATCGTCGTCACACGACTCAACGGCAGCGCATTCGCTGTCAACCCCGACCTCGTGGAGCGCATCCAGGAGACGCCGGACACGACGCTCATCATGGTCGACGGTGCGAAGTACATCGTCCGCGAGTCCATGTCCGAGGTCATCGACGCCGTTGCCGCGTACCGCGCCCGGATCGTCGGCATGGCCTACGGCACCGAGCTCCCGACGAACGCGACGGGCCCGCAGCCGACCCTCGCACCGGTCGCCCCCCTGGTGGCCCACACCCGGCGCGACGGCGCCCGCACCCAGGACGGGGGTCGCTGAGATGGACATCGCGACCATCGTCGGGATCCTGCTCGCCTTCGGCGCCCTGTTCGGCATGGCGCAGATGGAGCACGTCGAGATGGCCGGCCTGTTCCTGCCCGCGCCGATGCTCCTCGTCTTCGTCGCCACCATCGGCTGCGGTGTCGCGAGCACCACCATGAAGGACGCCCTCGCCGCGTTCAAGACCGTCCCGAAGGCCTTCACCGGCAAGGTCACCCCGCCGCAGGCCGTCATCGACGACGTCGTCGGCCTCGCCGAGACCGCGCGGGCGAACGGCCTGCTCGCGCTGGAGCAGGAAGCCGACAAGCACGACGACCCGTTCATGAAGAAGGCCCTGCAGAACATCGCGGACGGCACCGACGGCGACGAGCTCCGGATCCTGCTCGAGGACGAGATCGAGTCGAACGCCGCACCCATGCGGAGCGCCAGTGCGTTCTTCATGGGCTTGGGCGGCTTCGCGCCGACCGTCGGCATCATCGGTACGGTCGTCTCGCTCACCCACGTGCTCGCCAACCTCGGCAAGCCCGACGAGCTCGGCCCGCTCATCGCGAGTGCGTTCGTCGCGACGCTGTGGGGCCTGCTCACCGCGAACTTCCTCTGGTTGCCCTTCGGCGGCAAGCTCCGGAAGCTCGCGCAACTCGAGGCCGACCGCCAGACGCTCCTCATGGAGGGCCTGCTCGCGGTGCAGGCCGGCAGCCAGCCCCGCCTGCTCGGTGAGCGCCTCACCGCGATGGTCCCGCCGGCGGCACGCGGTGCCTCGCCCAAGGCCGGCAAGGGCGCCAAGGGCGGCGTCGACGACCAGCAGCTGGCGGCCTGACCGTGAGCGCGAACCCCCGTGGGCGTGGACGCGGCCGCAAGAAGGGCGGCCACGACGAGGCCGAGCACCCCGACGAGCGCTGGATGGCGTCGTACATGGACATGATCACGGTCCTGATGTGCATGTTCCTGGTGCTGTTCGCCATGTCGTCGGTCGACCAGGAGAAGTACATCGCGCTGAAGAACTCGCTCGCGACGGGGTTCGGCGAGGTGAAGTCCGAGAAGGTCGACACGGCGTCGGGCACGATCGTGTCGAAGTCCGAGGTCACGAAGGACGGCAAGGGGTACGCGACGGACGAGTCGGACGCCGACCACTCCACCGCGGCCTCCGGCGCCGAGGACACGAACGTCGACCCGGCGTCGACCACGGTCCCCCCGGTCGCCTCGAAGGCCGACCTGGCAGCAGCACAGGCGGAGCTCGACGACCTGAAGGCGATCGAGCAGGCGATCCAGGGCAACCTGCAGCGGGCCGGCGAGACGTCGAAGGTGCAGTTCGCCGTCGACGACCGCGGGCTGACCGTGCGCCTCGTCGGCAGCGAGACGTACTTCGCGACGAACAGCGCCGACCTGTCCGACCAGGCTCGTCGGATCATGGACGCGATCGCACCCGTGCTGAAGACGAGTGCCCACGACGTCAGCGTCGAGGGGCACGCGGACCAGCGGAACTCGACCGCGCCGTACGCGACGAACTGGGAGCTCAGCGCCGCCCGCGCCACCGGCGTGCTCCGCGACCTGGTCGAGCGCGGCGGGATGCCCGCGGACCACGTGCAGAGTGTCGGGTTCGGCTCGAGCCGGCCGCTCGCCAAGGGGGCCACCGACGCCGACAACACCCTGAACCGACGCGTCGACATCGTGGTGCTGTCCAACCAGGACCAGGACGTCAGCGCACTCATGCCCGCACTGGCGAAGGCGCAGGACGGGGCGCGACAGGGCTAGACCACCCGCGGGCAGGGCCCGCAGCACCCGCCGCCGGCGGTACAGCCCCCGGCACCGCCGCCGGCAGCACCGGGCGCCAGGACGGCACCGGCCGCCCCAGAACGAGGCACAGCGGTGCTCCGACGCTGACGGCTGCCCGTCAGCGGTCGACAGACGCACCCGTGACCGAGACCCTGCCCGCGCCCGAGGTGTACGACTTCGCGCGCCCGTCGACGCTCGCCCGCGAGCACGCCCGGGTGCTCGAACTCGCCTTCGAGACGTTCGCGCGGCAGTGGGGCACGCAGCTCACCGCGAAGGTCCGCGCCGTCAGCCAGGTCACCTGCGAGCAGGTGCAGATGACGACGTACGACGAGTACGCCGCCTCGCTGCCCGCCCTGACCGGCATGGTGCTGCTGCCGATCGCCGAGCTGGCCCCGAAGGGCGTGCTGCAGGTCCCGCTCGACGCCGCCCTGACCTGGGTCTCCCACGCCCTCGGCGCCTCGAAGCCACTGCCGACGCCGGAGCGCACCTTCACGCCCATCGAGCAGGCGCTCGTCCGGAAGATCGTCGAGGACGCCCTCGACGACCTCCGCTACTCGTTCGGCGGCCTGCTCGCCCACGAGGTCACGACCGGCGGGTTCCAGTTCAACAGCCAGTTCGCCCAGGCCGCGCAGAAGGGCGACCTGATGATCGTCGCCTCGTTCGCCATCCGCGTCGGCGACCGTGTCGCACCCGGCACGCTCGCGCTGCCCGCCGAGGCCCTCCTGCCGCAGCTGGGCGAGGACGCCACGAGCGTCAGCGCGGACGACGCCAAGGCCCTGCTCGACGCGCAACTCGCGAACGTCCCGGTGGGTGTCAGCCTGCACTTCGCGCCCGCCGCCGTCCTGCCGACGCAGGTCCTCCGGCTCGCCGTCGGCGACCTCCTGCCGCTGCCGCACCCGCAGCACCGTCCCCTCACCATCGCGGTCGACGGCGAACCCGTCGGCACCGCGGCCGTCGGCGCGAACGGTTCGCGCCTCGCCGGCATCGTCGTCACCACCACCGATCCGGAGCAGCACGCATGAGCGCCACCACCACCCTCCACGCCACCGCGGCCGAGTCGCTCGCGGCGCAGCTCCCGACCGCGGCGCCCCTGACCGCCGTACCCCTGCCGGGAGGCGCGGCCCCCGCCGTCCTCGAGGCCGCGGTCGACGGGGTGGTCGCCTCGTTCGTCGGCGGACTCTCCGCAGACCTCGCGCTGGTCCTCACCGACCTGCACGCCGTGGTCGCCGCGGGCGGCGCCGACGCCGCCCTGGTCGACGTCACCGACGTGCTCCGCCCGTCGCTCGAGGCCGCCGCCTCCGTGCTCGGCGTCGGGGTCCTCGGCGACGCCCGCCGCGAGTCCGCCGCGTCGCTCTTCGCCGACCCCGAGACCGTGGTCTTCGAGCTGACCGCCGGGGGTGCCGCCGGTGGCTGGTTCGGCGTCCGCATCCGCGAGAACGGCACCGTCTCCGCCCCGGTCGCCGCGGGTGCGGTACCGGCCGGCAACCTCGGCCGCATCAACAACGTCGAGATGACCCTGACCGTCGAGATCGGCCGCACGCGCATGTCCGTGCGCGACGTGCTCGGCATGGAACCCGGTGCCGTGGTCGAGCTCGACCGGAGCGCCGGCGCCCCCGCCGACGTCCTGCTCAACGGCCGCCTGATCGCCCACGGCGAGGTCGTCGTGGTCGACCAGGACTACGCGGTGCGCATCACGAAGATCCTCGACGTCGCCGAGACGGTCTGATCGGTGGACACCCTCTGGATGGCCCTCCGGGTCGCCGTGTCGCTCGGCGTCGTGCTCGCCCTGATGTGGTTCCTGCACCGTCGCGCGACCAAGGGCGGCTTCGGTGCCGCGGCGAAGGGCCGCGGTCGTCGGTCCGCCGCCGTCGAGGTCGTCGGCCGGCAGGGCATCGGCGGCAAGGCCAGCGTCGTCGTCGTCGACGTCGCCGGGGAGCGCCTGGTGTTGGGCGTCTCCGAGCAGAGCGTGTCCCTGCTGCGGAGCGGTCCGACCCCCGCGCCGGAGCTGACCGTCGTCACCGGACCGGTCGCGCTGCCGACCGTGCCGCGCGCCGTCGGGTCGGTCCCGTCGCCCGCGGAGCCGGCCACGGTGGCGGCCCCGTCCGCCGACGCGTTCCGCGCGGAGCTGGAGCGACAGGACCACGCCGCCGCGGGCCTCCCGGCCGACGCGGCGACGCCGCTCCCGATGCGTCCCCGTGGCCGCGCCCGCCGTCCGGAACGCGTCGTCGTGCCGACCGCGCAGCAGCTGCAGGGCTCCGTCCTGTCGGCGGACACCTGGCGGCAGGCCGCCGCCGCGATCCGCGGCCGGCGGGTCGGGTGACGGCCGCGCTGCGGACC
Organism: Curtobacterium caseinilyticum; assembly: GCF_030363035.1. GTDB lineage: Bacteria > Actinomycetota > Actinomycetes > Actinomycetales > Microbacteriaceae > Curtobacterium > Curtobacterium caseinilyticum. The sequence continues at coordinate 81,182 of NZ_JAUCMN010000001.1, forward strand.
GGCCGCACCGTCACCCTGGTCGTCCTGGGGCTGGCGATGGTCGCCGGCTTCCTGCTCCTCACCGCCGGTGGCGCGCACGCCGTCGGCGTGACCGAGCCGACCGCACCGGCGAGCCCGACGGCTCCGGCGAGCGGGGACTTCAGCGTCAGCGTGAACGGCCCGGACGGCACCCCGTCGTCCGCGATCGTGACGCTCCTCGGCATCACGCTGCTCAGCGTCGCCCCGGCGCTCCTGCTCATGATGACGTCGTTCACGAAGATCTTCGTGGTGCTCGCGATGACGCGGAACGCCCTCGGGCTCCAGGGCATCCCGCCGAACCAGGTGCTCGCCGGGCTCGCGCTCTTCCTGTCGCTGTTCGTGATGGCGCCGGTGCTCGGGCACATCAACGACGACGCCCTGCAGCCCTACCTGGCCGGGCACGTCGACTTCGCGAAGGCCGTCGAGATCGGCACGAAGCCGCTCCGGACCTTCATGCTGCACCAGACGCGTGAGGAGGACGTGGCGCTCATCACCCGGGCCGCCGGTCAGGCGAACCCGAAGGACCTCGACGCCGTCCCGATGACGACCGTGATCCCGGCGTTCGTCATCTCCGAGCTGCGGAGCGCCTTCATCATCGGGTTCGTCATCTTCATCCCGTTCCTGGTCATCGACCTCGTCGTCTCGGCCGCGCTCATGTCGATGGGCATGATGATGCTCCCGCCGGTGATGATCTCGCTGCCGTTCAAGATCCTGCTGTTCGTCCTCGTCGACGGGTGGGGGCTCATCATCAAGTCCCTCATCGAGAGCTACCAGGTGGTGCACTGATGAACCAGCAGGCGGTCATCGACCTGACCCTGCAGGCGCTCCTCGTGTCGGCGAAGCTCGCCGCACCGGTGCTCGTGACGTCCCTCGTCGTCGGCTTCGCGATCTCGCTGTTCCAGTCGGTCACGCAGATCCAGGAGGTCACGCTCTCCTTCGTGCCGAAGGCCGTCGCCGTGGCGATCGCGCTGGTCGTCTGCGGCAACTGGATGATCGCGGAGATGATCGGTTTCACGCACGCCGCGTTCGACATGATCCCGAAGCTGCTCGGGACGTAGCCGTGGACCTCGTCATCGATGCGGACCGGCTCGAGGCCACCATGCTCGCCGGCGTGCGGCTCGTCGCGTTCTTCGTGATCGCGCCGCCGTTCGCGTACAAGGCCTTCCCCGGGACGGTGAAGGTGATCCTCGGGCTCGGCCTGGCGATCGGCGTCGGACCGCGCGTCGGTCTGGGGTACACGTCGCTCGACACCGGCGGGTTCCTGCTCGCCCTGCTCACGCAGCTCGTCGTCGGCCTGGGCCTCGGGTTCCTCGTGTACCTGGTGTTCGCCGCGGTGCAGTCCGCCGGCTCGCTGATCGACCTGTTCGGCGGGTTCACCCTCGCCCAGGCGTACGACCCGCAGTCGCAGGTGAACGGCGCGCAGTTCACCCGCCTGTTCCAGATGGCGTCGCTCGCGCTGCTCTTCGCCAGCGGTGGGTACCAGCTCATCGTGGCCGGTCTGGTCCGGTCGTTCGACGCCGTGCCGCTCGTCGCCGCCGACGGTGCGCCCGGCACGTTCGCGATCGGCGGCTTCGTCTCGGTGCTCGTCGCCGCCGCGGGGCAGATGTTCCTCGCGGCGCTGCAGATCGCGGGTCCGCTCGTCGTCGTCCTGTTCCTCGCCGACGTCGGCCTGGGCCTGCTCACCCGTGTCGCGCCCGCGCTCAACGCGTTCCAGATGGGCTTCCCGATCAAGATCGGGCTGACCGTCGTGTTCGCCGGGGCGCTCTTCATGGCGCTGCCGGCGGTCGTCTCGTCGCTGACCGGCGACGCGGTCGCCGCGATCACGGGTCGGGGGTGACGCGACGTGTCCGACGGTGGGAGCGGTGAGCGGTCCGAGAAGGCCACCCAGAAGCGCATGCAGGAGGTGCACCGCAAGGGGCAGCTCGGCCGGTCGCAGGACCTCGGCGCCTGGGTCGGCATCGCGATGGCGGCGCTGGTGATGCCCGCGGCGATCGGCACCGCGGCCGGCGCGGGGGAACAGCAGCTGCAGCGCGTGCAGCGGGTCATCGCCGACCCCACCGTGCCCGCCGCCCGGCAGGCCCTCACCGACGCCCTCGGCTCCCTCGGGGCGACGCTCGGCCCGATGCTCGCCGTCGTCGCGGTCGCCGTCGCCGCGGTCTCCGTCGCCCAGGGCGGGGTGCACTTCCGCCGGATGGCCCCGCAGCCCGACCACTTCGACCCCGTCGCCGGGTTCAAGCGGGTGTTCGGGGTGCAGGCGCTGTGGAACGGGGTGAAGGCCCTGCTGAAGACCGCCGTCGTCGGCCTGGTCCTCTGGTTCGCCGTCCAGTCGCTCGTCCCCGTCCTGATGACGAGCGGGTCCCTGCCCCTGTCGTCCGTGCTCGACGCGGCGAAGGCGGGCACGGGCACCCTGCTCCGCGCGGCCGTCGCCGCCGGACTGCTGCTCGCCGCGGTCGACGTGCTCGTCGTCGTGCGCCGCAACCGCAAACGCACCATGATGACCAAGCAAGAGGTCAAGGACGAGTCGAAGCACTCCGAGGGCGACCCGCTCGTGAAGTCCCAGCGCCGCTCCCGGCAGCTGGCCATGAGCCGGAACCGGATGGTCGCGGCGATCGGCGACGCCGACGTCGTCATGACCAACCCGACGCACTACGCGGTCGCGCTCCGGTACGAGCCGGGGAAGTCGGCTCCCCGCGTCACGGCGAAGGGCGCCGGGCCGGTCGCCGACGTCATCCGGGCGAAGGCCGAGGAGTGCCGGGTGCCGATCGTCCGCGACGTCCCGCTCACCCGAGCCCTGCACGCCGCCTGCGAGCTCGGGCAGGAGGTGCCGTCCGACCTCTACACGCCCGTCGCCCGTGTGCTGTCGTTCGTGATGGCGCTCAAGGCTCGCGGCGCCGCCGCCGGGACGCACGCCGCGCCCCGCCCGACCACGCCGGCCGAGGTCGCCACCGTCCTCGACCCCGCCACGCTCAGCGGTGACGCGCGACCCCGGCGCCTCCGGGCCCCGCGTGCCACCGATCCCGTCACCAGTCCCGCCACCGAAGGTGCCCCCGCATGAACCGCAAGGACCTCCCCAAGCTCGCCGTGCCGGTCTTCATCGTCGGCATCGTCCTGCTGCTGATCCTGCCGGTGCCGTCGTTCCTGCTCGACGTGCTCATCATCATCAACATCCTGCTGGCGCTGGTGATCCTGCTCACGACGCTGTTCGTGAAGAAGCCGCTCGACTTCTCGGTCTTCCCGTCGCTGCTGCTCGTCGCGACGCTGTTCCGCCTCGGCCTCAACGTGGCGTCCACCCGCCTGGTGCTCGGCGACGGGTTCGCCGGCGACGTCATCCAGGCGTTCGGCCACGTCGCCGTCTCCGGGTCGGTCATCATCGGCGCGGTCGTCTTCCTCATCCTCGTGGTCATCCAGTTCGTCGTCGTGACGAAGGGTGCTGAGCGCGTCGCCGAGGTCGGCGCCCGCTTCACCCTCGACGCGATGCCGGGCAAGCAGATGGCGATCGACGCCGACCTGAACGCCGGGCTCATCACGGACGCGGAGGCCAAGGAGCGCCGCGCGGCCGTCTCCGCCGAGGCCGACTTCTACGGCGCGATGGACGGCGCGTCGAAGTTCGTCAAGGGCGACGCGATCGCCGGCATCCTCATCCTGGTCATCAACCTGGTCGGCGGCATCGCCATCGGCATGCTGCAGAACGGGCTGTCGATCACCGACGCGCTGTCGAAGTACGGCATCCTGACGATCGGCGACGGGCTGGTCTCGCAGATCCCGGCGCTCCTGATGGCGGTCTCGACGGGCATGATCGTCACCCGGTCCGGTGCGGAGACCGAGATCGGCGCCTCCGCCACCACGCAGCTCACGCAGTCGCGGAACGCACTCATGATCGCCGGGGTCGCCGCGATCGCGATGGGGTTCATCCCCGGGATGCCGATCGTGCCGTTCCTGCTCATCGGCGCCGGGCTCCTGTTCGCCGGCTGGCGCCTGACGCAGCAGGCCAAGCAGCAGGAGGCGGCCGCGGCCCAGCAGCAGGCGCTCGAGGCCGCAGCGCCCTCGGCGGACTCGCCCGAGGACCTGCTCGAGCAGATGCGCGTGCACGCCCTGGAGATCCTGCTCGCCCCCGACCTGGTCGACATGGTGTCCGGCTCGTCGGACGACCTGCTCGGCCGGGTCCGTGCGCTGCGCCGCAAGGTCGCCGTCGACATGGGCATCGTCGTCCCGCCGGTCCGCACCCGCGACAGCATCGAGCTGCCCCCGTCGACCTACGCCATCCGCATCGCCGGGGTCGAGGCGGGTCGGGGGACCGCGCCGTCCCGCAGCGTCCTGGCCCTCGGCGACCAGCTCGACGGGCTCCCGGGCGCGCTCACCGTCGAGCCCGTGTTCGGCCTGGCCGGCAAGTGGGTGCCCGCCGAGCTCCGGCACGCCGCCGAGATGACCGGCGCCACCGTGATCGACCGGGTCTCCGTGCTCGTCACCCACCTGCAGGCGGTCATCGGGGACAACGCCGCACGACTGCTCACGCGCGAGGACGTCAAGGTGCTCACCGAGGGCGTCAAGCAGGTCAACCCGGCCGCGGTGGAGGAGCTCGTGCCCGGCATGCTCTCCCTCGCCGAGGTCCAGCGCGTCCTGCAGGGGCTGCTCGTCGAGCGCGTGCCGATCAACGACCTCGGCCGCATCTGCGAGGCGCTCACGCTCCGCGCGAAGGTGTCGACCGACCCCGAGGGGCTCGTCGAGGCCGCCCGCGCCGCACTGGGACCGGCGTTGCCCGCCCGCTACGCCGAGGCAGGCACGCTCCGGGTGATCATGATCGACCCGTTGCTCGAGCAGTCGATGCTCGAGGGCCTGCGGCCGTCCGAGCAGGGCACCCAGATCGTGCTCGACGCGCACCGCATCGAGCAGGTGCTCGGCTCCCTGCGCGACGCCGTCCGCAGCGTCGAGGAGCAGGGCCTGTCCGCCGTGCTCGTGTGCGCCCCGCAGCTCCGCCCGGCCGTGCACCGCATGGTCTCCGCGCAGGCGAACGGTCTGCCGGTGCTGTCGTACCAGGAGGCCACCGCAGCGGGTTCCGTGATCGAGACCGTGGGAGTGGTCCGTGCCGCCGACCCGATCGCTGCGTAGCGGCCCGACGCTCGAAGCGGTCCGCGACGCCGTCCGCGCCGAGTTCGGCGCCGCCGCGCGGATCGTCTCCGCCGAGCGCGTCACGACACCCGGTGTCGGCGGCCTCTTCCGCCGCGCGCACGTCGAGGCCGTCGTCGAGGTCCCGGATCCCCTCGACCCGCCCACCGCACGGATCGCGATCGCCGACGGTCCGGCCACCCGGGTCGGCATCGCGGCACTCCTCGCCGACGCCGACGCGGCCGAGGCGCGGATCGCGGCCGGGGACGGCACCGCGACCACGCGGGCCGACGCGTTCGCGTCCGTGCTCGACGGGTTCGTGGCGGACGGGATCACGGCGGGCGCCACGCGCCCCGGCCGGGGCGCTCCGGACGCGGGTCCGGTCGACGGGGGCGGGTCGCGCCTCCAGGACGACGAGCCGGTCCGGACGGGAGGCACGGTGCCGGTCTCCGGGCCGGTCGCCGTCCCCCCGACGGTCGCGGTGCCGACGGTCGCTGTGCCGACGGTCGCGGTTCCGGCGGTCGTCCCACCGGTCGTGCCGGCTCCGGTACCGACGCCGGTGGTGCTGCCGGTGCCGGCCGTGCGGTCGTCCGACGGCGACCTCGTGCTGCTCGTGGGACGTCCGACCGACGTCGACGCGGCGGCGGGCGTGTTCGCCGGACGGTACGGCCTGCGCGCCACCGCCGCGGCCGACCGGCGCTCGGGCATCCTCGCGCGGGCCGAGGGGGTGCAGGGCGGCCATGCGCTGCTCGGGGTGGCGGCGTGGGACGACGCGGCCACTGCCGCCGGGCTCGCGGCCGACCAGGTGTGGGTCGTCGTCGACGTCGGGCGGAAGACCGAGGACGCCCGGGCGATGCTCGCGGCCGTGCTCGGACGCGGACCCGTCGCGGGCATCGTCGCGATCGGGGCAGGGGAGACCGCCACGCCCGAGTCGGTGCACCAGCTGGGGCTGCCCGTGGTGTCGCTAGGCTGACGGGGTGCTGGTACTCACGCGGAAGGTCGGCGAGCGGATCCTCGTCGGTGACGACATCGTCATCACGGTGCTCGACAGCCGCGGGGACGGCGTCCGGATCGGCATCGACGCGCCGCGCGGCGTGAAGATCCAGCGCGAAGAGGTCGTGCGCGCCGTGATCGAGGCGAACGCCGAGGCGGCTGCGGCCGCGGCGGACGGCGTCGGGCCCGAGGGGACGGACGACGCCGAGTCGCGCCTGCGTGCGGCCCTCGGGGAGCGCGGGCGTCGCACCGACGACGGGCGTCGCACCGACGACTGACGTGCCGACCGGGCGGCGCCCGGCCGTCCGCGGTCGCCTCCGCCGGTCCCGCCGGGGCGGTGTGCTCGTGCTCAGCGGACCCCGACGGCGGTCCAGGCGGCCAGGCCCGCCCAGCAGGTGCTCGTGAGCGTGCCGACGATGAAGCGTTCCCGGGCCTCGGCCGAGTCGAGTTCGCTGAACCGACCGAGGCCCTTCACCGCGATGACCGCGGCGACGATCTCCAGTCGACCGACGAGCACGGCCCCGACGACGGCGAAGCGCTCGAGGAACCCGATGGCCGCGCCGCCGCGGAGCACCTCGGGGCGGCGGGGTGCGACGGCCGGTTCGTCGGCGCTGGCGACGAGGATGCCGCCGTGCGGCCCGCGCTCGACGCCGTCCCGGACGGCCAGCGTGAGGACGGCCCCGGTGACGGCGCTGCCGGCGAGCACGCCGACGGCGGCGACCGCGGTCACGACGAGCACCCGGACGGCCGTCGTCGGGGCCGCCGGGGCGAGCTCGAGCAGGTGGGCGCCGAGGACGACCACGACGGCGGCGACCGCCGGGACCGCACGGACGAGTGGGGGGACGCGGTGCACCACGCTGAAGACGGCGACGAGCAGCAGGACGAGCGACGCGACGATCCAGGGCGTCATCCGGGCTGGTCGGCTTCCGTGAGGAGTCGCACGAGCGCGCTGCGGACGGCGTCGTCGGAGCGGAGGTCCGCAGCCGTCCACCGCTTCGCGACCGCCTGCGGCGTGATGCCGAGCAGCCGTGCCGCCTCGGTCCGCGAGTGCCCCGCGTGCACGAGGTCCGCCAGCTCCCACCCCTCGGGGGACCGACGTTCCCGCGCACGGACGGTCTGTGCCACGAGCGGTTCGACGTCCGCCGTGCGGAGCCGTCGGTCGTCGGCGATCTCGACCGCGACGTGCTCGGGGACCTCCTTGGCGCGTTCGACCGCGGTCCGCGCGCGGACGAAGGCCTCGCCGCGGGCGGCCCGTGTCGACTCCGGGAGCGGTTCCTCGACGTCGCCGATGCCGATCCCGACGCTCCAGCCGCCCGCCCGCGACAGCGCGAACGCCACGTCGAGGGCGGCTCCCGCATCGTCGAGCAGCAGTTGGAACTCGTCACCGGCCGTCCGTTCGGGTGCCAGGACGAGCCGGTCGCCTGCCGCCGCGCGGACCGACCGCACGGCGGCGTCGACCCGGTCGTCATCCGACCGGCTCCCCACCTGGTCCACGGTCATCGCGTACACATTGCCTCCGTCGTCAACCCTACAAGGTTGATTCTGCCGGAATCAACCCCGTGGGGTTGATCACGGCTGTGGCTTCTTCTCCTGCTCGGGCAGACGACCCGCTGCGGCCTCGGCAGCGAACCAGGCGGCCGCCTCCTCCTGCCGAGCGCGCTCCTCGCCCAGGGCGATCGGCGCACGGACGTGCTCCGGTGCGTACCCGAACGACTCGATGAGCTGCGGCACGACCGGACGCAGCCGAGCCACCAGACGGTCCACGTACGCGGACACCGCGCGTGCACGCTGCGCCGTGAGTCGACCGTGCACGAGGTGCCAGTCGAGGTGCTGCTCGAGCAGGCCCAGGGCGAACAGGTCACGCAGCCAGACGAGCACGCGACGGGTGTCCCCGGGGGCGACCGACTCGATCGCGGCGGTGAACGCGTCCCACTGCATCAGCTCGGCGTGCGCCTTCGCCGCCTCGATCAGCTCGTGCTGCGAACGGTTCAGCAGCCGGGCCGCGCGGTCACGGTCCTTGCCCGCGGACGCCAGGCGCATCCCGATCTCGGTCACCATCGTCTCGACGCGGCCGGCGAGCAGTGCGCGCTGCGTGCGCGGGTCCTGCAGGTCGCTGACGCTCGACGCCATCGACCCGCGGTCCGCCACCGCCTGTCCGAGGCGTCGGATCCCGGATGCGTCAGCCAGCTTGGAGGCCGCCTGCGCCGCGACGAACCTCGCCGTCGACGCAGCGTCCCGAGGGGCCTTGGCGCGGAACTCGGTGAGCAGCCGCTTGCCGACCAGCTGGAGCAGGATCGTGTTGTCGCCCTCGAACGTGACGTAGACGTCCAGGTCGGCCCGCAGCCCGGTGAGCCGGTTCTCGGCCAGGAAGCCCGCGCCGCCGCACGCCTCGCGGCACTCCTGCAGGGTGTCGAGCGCCGACCACGTCGACATCGACTTGAACGCGGCCGCCTGGGTCTCGAGATCCTCGCGGCGCTGCGGGGTGTCCTCGCGCCCGCTGAAGACGTCGTCGAAGGTCTGCAGGAGCTGCTCGTGCGCGAACGACTGTGCGAACACGGTCGCGAGCCGGGGGATGAGCCGCCGCTGGTGCCGCCCGTAGTCGAGGAGCACCCCCTCGTCGCCGCCGCCCGTCGGGAACTGACGACGTTCCATCGCGTACGTGAGGGCGATCTGCAGCCCGATCTTCTGCGCGACCACCGCGGCACCGTCGAGCGACACCCGGCCCTGCACGAGCGTGCCGAGCATCGTGAAGAACCGGCGTCCGGGCGAGGCGATCGGGGAGCTGTACGTGCCGTCCTCAGCGACGTCGCCGTACCGGTTCAGCAGGTTCGTGCGGGGCACGCGGACGTGGTCGAACCAGAGCCGACCGTTGTCGATGCCGTTGAGGCCGCCCTTGACCCCGTCGTCCTCGCCGCCCACTCCGGGCAGGAACGCGCCGTCGGCGTCGCGGAGCGGCACGTAGAACGCGTGCACACCGTGGTCGACGCCGGCGGTGACGAGCTTCGCGAAGACCACGGCCGCCTTGCCGTGCAGCGCCGCGTTGCCGATGTAGTCCTTCCACGCACCGCGGAACGGCGTGTGGATCTCGAACTCCTGCGCCGCCGGGTCGTACGTCGCCGTGGTGGCGATGCTCTGGACGTCGGAGCCGTGCCCGGTCTCGGTCATCGCGAAGCAGCCGGGGACGTCGAACCGGATGATGCCGGGCAGGAACTCGCGGTGGTTGCGCTCGGTGCCGAGGTGGTGGACGGCCGAGCCGAACAGGCCCCACTGCACGCCGGCCTTGATCTGCAACGACGGGTCCGCGGTGGTCAGCTCCTCGAACGCCGCGAGGTTGCCGCCGTGGTTCTCCTGGCCGCCGAACTCCGTCGGGTACGGGCGCTGGATCGCACCCGCGTCGACGAGCACCTGCAGTTGTCCCAGCGCGCGGGCGCGGTGCTCGGCGATCGGCTGGCCCTCGATCTTGTGCAGGCCCGGGTCGAGCGTCAGCCGCCGTGAGATCCGGCGGTCCTCGGCCCAGCGCCCGAGCAGGAGCTCGCCCAACAGCGTCGTGTCGATGCGGACGTCCGTGTCCGTCGAACCGACCGGGGTCCCCGCTGCCGGGTCGCCGGTGGCGTCGGCGTTCGGTGCCTCGGACGCGGTGGACGTCGAGGTGGGGCGTGCGGGTGCGGTGTCGACCATGGGGGAGCCTTCCTGAACTGCTCTGTCCGTGTTGCACTGCACACGCTATGCACTCCGGCCGGGCGTCACCCGAACGCCGTGCGGGTGCACAATCGTGCGCGACGCAGTCGGACGACGATGGTGGGAACCCTCCAAGACCCGCCCGGGAGCGTTTGTGCGCGGCCCGACCCGATTCGGACGGTCGGGAGGTGCCGGGGCACAGTGGGAGGATGTCTCGCACCACCCCACCGAGCGCTCCGGCGCAGCACCGCACCTTCTTCGGGCAGCCGTTCGAACTGTCGACACCGTTCGCGGTGGAGCTCTGGGAGCGGTTCTCGTTCTACGGGATGCAGGGCATCGTCCTCATCTACATGTACTACACGGCCACCCAGGGCGGCCTCGGCATCGACGAGGGCACCGCGAAGGGCATCATGGGCGCCTACGGCGGCGCGGTGTACCTCTTCACCATCATCGGCGCGTGGATCGCCGACCGCTTGATCGGTGCTGACCGGACGCTCTTCGGCAGTGCGATCGTGGTGATGCTCGGGCACATCGGACTCGCGCTCGTCCCCGGGGTTGCCGGGGTGGGAGTCGGCCTCGTGCTCATCGCCCTCGGGTCCGGCGGCCTCAAGGCCACGGCGACGACCATCGTCGGCGGGCTCTACGACCGCGAGGACCCGCGGCGCGACGCCGGCTTCTCGCTGTACTACCTCGGGGTGAACCTCGGTGCGTTCTTCGGGCCGCTCCTGACCGGACTGCTGCAGTCGTCCCTCGGCTTCCACTACGGCTTCGGGCTCGCCGCCGTCGGCATGGCCGCCGGTCTCGTGCAGTACGGCATCCGTCGCCGCAAGCTGCCCGAGTCCGTCCGACACGTCACGAACCCCGTCGAGCGTCGTCGTCTGCCCCTGGTCGGCGGCCTGGCCGGCGTCGTGCTCGTCGTGGTGGTCGTGGCGGTCCTGACCGGGCTGCTGACCGTGGGCAACCTGCCCACCGTCGTGGTGGCTGTGGTCATCGTCGCGACCATCGTGTACTTCGTCGTCATCCTGACCAGCGGCATCACCCCCGAGGAACGCTCGCGGGTGCTCGGCTTCATCCCGCTCTTCATCGCCAGTGCGGTCTTCTGGTCGCTGTACCAGCAGCAGTTCACGGTCGTGACGGAGTACTCCGACCAGCGGCTGGACCGATCGCTCGGCGGCTGGGAGATGCCCGTTGCGTGGGTCCAGTCCATCAACCCGGTCTTCATCATCGTGCTCTCCGGCGTCGCCGCGGCGATCTGGACGAAGCTCGGCGACCGGCAGCCGTCCACGCCGACGAAGTTCGCCCTCGGCACCGGCATCATGGGCGTCGCGTTCCTGCTGTTCCTGCCCTTCACCGGCACGGGTGAGAACGGCACGCCGCTCCTGGCCCTCGTGGCGATCCTGTTCGTCTTCACCATCGCGGAGCTCCTGCTCTCCCCGGTCGGGCAGTCCGTGGCGACGAAGCTCGCACCGGCGCGCTTCCAGACGCAGATGGTGGCGCTGTTCTTCCTGTCGGTGTCGCTCGGGACCGCCGCGACCGGCGTGCTGTCGCAGTACTACTCCCCGACGGACGAGGTGCCGTACTTCACGGTGCTCGGCCTGGTCGCCGTGGCGGTCGGCGTCGTGCTGCTGCTCTGCGCGAAGCCGGTGCTGCGCCTCATGCGCGGCATCCGCTGACCGGTCCGCCACCCGACGGCGGAGGTGCGCGGCGGGACGGACCGTCGCCGAGCCTCCCGACCCGGATCCGGTAGCCTGGACGCGGCCACGACGGCCACCGCCACACCGGCCCCGGATCGCAAGGAGTCACCCATGCTCGAACTCATCGCAGGCATCATCATCGGAGTCGGCGTGCTCGGCGGCGTGGGGCTCTGCATGGCGGTCGCCGCCATGCTCAAGAGCGGCAACGAGGAGTACTAGACCTCGTCCGCCGCTGCCGGTTCCACCGGCACCAGCTGACGACCCAGGACGGTCGCGCGCTCGAAGGGGCCGCGGCCGTCCTTCGTGTACGCGGGCTCGTCGAACGCGACCGTCCACGTGCGCTGCGTCCCGCCGAGCTGCACGCCCCCGGGTGCCACGATCACGCCGATCGGCTCGTCCGCCCACCGCTCACCGCCGCGGTCGGTGTCGACCACCTGCACGAGGGCGCCGATGCCGAGCCCGGCGTCGTCTGGGCGGGGGCTGGGGGAGCGTCGTCCGAACACGCGCCCACCGTAGCGCGCCCACCGGTGCGCGGCTGCCCGGGCGCACCCACCGTGCCGGCCGCGGTGCGGCGGACGGGAGGCACGTGGCGGCCCGGCACCGTGCCTCCCCTCCGGCGAGCGGGCTGGAACCGTCGGTGCGGGGCGCTGAGTGTGACGGACAGCGCCGTGCGCCGTGCGCGGCGCGCCGCGCGCGGCGCACGCCCCCGCCCGCCGCCTACGCCCGGACGATCTCCGTGATGGACGAGTGGCCCGTCTCCGGGTGCTTCCGCATCGACAGCAGGCGCTCCATCGACGGTTCGAGCGCGGTGACCTTGTCGAGCGGCGCGCTCACCACGAGCTGGAACCCGAGCCGGAGCCACGCCGTCACGGCACGACCCGCGAACTCCGAGTCCGCCTTGATGAACGCCTCGTCGAGGAACACCGGCGCGAACCGGGGCCGTGGTCGGGTCTCGTCGCCGAGCTGGTAGCGGAGCGCCGCCCCGACGATGAACGCCACGAGCTCCTGCGTCTCGCCGCCGGACTTGTCGCCGAGCGACGAGTAGACGCCGAGGTCGTTGCCCTCGGTGTCGTACCGCACGGCCGTGATCTCCATGTGCCGACGGACGTCGAGCACGGCATCGCGCTGCGTCGTCCGACCGCGTGCCGCGGCGGGGTCGGGACGGATCACCGCCATGAACCGGCGCAGCCGCCGGAAGCGGGTCTCGAGCACGTCGTCGGTGAGCTCGGTGTCGACCGAGGCGGACAGGGCACGGAGCTCGCGTCGGAACGCCGTCACGTCCTCGCGGGTGACCCGCCGGATCTGGATCTTCAAGCGGTCCCGGTTCGCGCCGAACGGCAGCTCGCGCAGGATCTCGTTGACGGGCTCGAGTCGCTCCTCGATCTCGACGACGGCGCGGTCGAAGGCTCCGGCGAGCGGCACGAGGTCCTCGCCGCTCCACTGCGACAGCCGCCGACGCCACTCGCTGCGCCGCGCGTGCAGGCCGGTCGCGACGATGTCGTCGAGGATCGCGTGGTAGTCCGGGTACGACGCGACACCGGTGCCGAGGTTCGGGTCGGGCCACGCGTCCTGGTACCGCTGGAACGTCAGCGTGAGCGCCGTCGAGGCCGCGGCGGCGCCGTCGAGTGCCTGGGCGAGCCGCTCCTCGAGCCGGCGCCGGAGTCGGCGCGCGGCGTCGTCGAAGCCGTCGATGCCGTCCGGCGCCCCGACCTCCTCGAAGGCCTCGGCGAGCAGCTGTGCCTGTGCTTCGTCCGGCAGCGACTCGGGTGTGTCCTCGAACCGCGCGAGGATCTCGGCGGCCGCGTCCTGCCCGTCCACGAGCACGGCGTGCCGGTCCTCGAGCCTGGTGACGGTCAACCGTGCGGCGGCGCGTCGGTCGGCGGCCTCGTCGAGCGACCGACGGAGCCGTGCGACGGACTCGCGCAGGGTGCGCAGGCCGTCGTCGGCGGCGAGCAACGCCTGGCGTTCCGCGTCGAGCCGCGCCAGCGACTCCTCGATGCCGGCGACGTCGATCCCGTCCCAGGTGGTGTCGACGACGTGCTGGTGTGCGGCGCGCAGGGCGTCGAGCGCGGTGATGTCCTGCGCGACGTCGGTGCGCCGGGCCTCGAGGGTCGCGAGGTCCTGCGCGATGGCGGCGAGCTCCTGCTCGACGGAGGCCACCCGGGCCTCGTTCGTGAACCCGATGACGTTCGACTGTCGGCGGTCGCCGTGCGCACCGCGGCGTCCGTCGCGGAGCTGCCCCGACATGGTCACGCGACGGCCCTCGCCCGCGAGCTCGCCGGCGGACGCGACGCACCGGGCGTCGATGCGGTCGGACTCGATCCGCGACCGCACCCACGTGCTGAACGGCGAGTCCTTGACGGCGAGCTTGCCCGACACCATCGCCGGGTCGCCGTCGAGCTCGAGGTGCGGACCGGTCGGCACGCCCTCGAACTGCACGCGGACCGGCAGCTGGAGCGCGTCGATCGCCTCGCTGAAGGCGGAGAGCTGGTCTTCGTCGACGAGCAGCGTGCGGGCGACCGGCGCCAGGACGGACTCGATCGCGGTCCGCCACTGCTCCTCGGCGGGCAGCACGTCGAGCAGTTCGGCGACGAACGGCAGCGAGTCGGGGGAGATCCCCGCCGCCCGGGCCATCGCGAGGCGGGCCTCGTGCATCGGCAGCGGCATCGCGCCCTGGCGGTGTTCGAGCGACCGCCGCTCCTGGCGCAGCGAGCGCTCGCGGTCGAGGAGCGGGTACTCCTCCCGCGTCAGGGCGTCGCGGCGGTCGTCGAGCTCGGACCGTGCCGCCGCGTACGCGCCGAGGAACTCGTGGGACGCCCGCTGCGCGGCGACGAAGGAGGACTCCGACGCGCAGGACAGGCCGAGCGCCTCGGTCCGCTCGTCGAAGGTGTGCCGCGTCCGGGCGACGGCGTCGCGCTCGCGCGTCCGGCGGTCGATGCGGTCCTCGAGCTGGGCGAGCGCGTTGCCGCCCTGGTCACGGAGGCGCCCCTCGGCCTCGCGGAGCTCGATCTCGACCGCCGCGTGTCGGGCTTCGGTCGCGGCGACGTCAGCGCGCGCGGCGGTCCGCTCGCGGCCGTTCCGCTCGACCTCGGCGTCGAGCAGGGCACGCTTCCGCGAGGCCGTCCAGTGCGCGAACGGGGAGACCTCGGCGCCGGTCGCGATGCCGTCCAGCGCGTCGGCCGCGGCCTTCGAGCGGGCGATCTCCTCGTGCAGCTCGACGATGGGCGAGAGGATCCGGACCTTCCGCTCCTCGGTGTCCATCGCCTCGTACGCCTCGTCGAGCGCCGAGAAGTGTGCCAACGCGCGGTCGGCGGCCTCGTAGGTGGCGGGCGTCTCGAGCACGAGCGACTTGTAGAGCGCGTCGACGGTCGGCAGGTGCTGCCCGGCCTGGATGCGTGCGAGCAGGCGCATCGCGCGGTTGCCGCCGCCGGAGTCACCGATCCCCAGACGGGTCTGCAGCGTGTACGCGAGCTCCTGGTACGTGTCACGCACGACGAGACCCGGCACGCGGCCGGTCAGCTCGAGGTGGTGGAAGCGCGACGGCACGAACTCCTCGAGCCGGCGCAGGTCGAACGTGTCGTCGACGGTCGCCATCGTCATCTGGATGTCGCCGACGCCGCGGGCACGCTTCGGCACGATGTAGGCGCGCAGCACCGTGAAGCGCCGCTCGTCGTCGTTCCGGAACGTCACGGCGACGGCACCCCACGTGGTCTGGTCGTCGCCGCGCAGGTTGACGTCGCGCAGGGCGCCGGTCTCCGGGTCGCGCCGCGTGTCGACCTTGCCCCGCAGGTACGTCAGCAGGTTGCGCTGGTCGGCGCTCCGGGCACGACCGGTGGTCGCGTCGTTCGACGCACCGTTGAACGGGACGTCCGAGGGCATCATGACCGCCAGGTAGGCGTCCATCAGCGTCGACTTGCCGGTACCCGAGGCACCGGAGATGAGCGTCGCGGTACCGGACAGCTCGACGTGGCGGTGGCCGTGGAACCCGCCCCAGTTCACGACCTGCATCGACTCGGCGCGCCACTGCGCGACGGTGTCGAACAGTGCGGGGATGACGGTGTCGTCGATCACGGAGTCGGTCATGCGTCCGTCTCGCCTTCGTCGTCGGTGTCGGTGTGGTCGGCCGGGAGGCGCGGGGCGCCGCCGTCGCGCTCGTCACCCGGAAGCGTGGTCGCGGCCGTCCGTGCGCCGTCCTCCGATCCGACGGTCGCGTCGTCGGACACGGAGTCCTCCGATCGGGCGGTGCCGACCGTCTGCAGCCAGCGGTCGAGTTCGCGGAGCTGCTCGAGGGGGAGCAGGACCTCGACGACGCTGGCGACGCGGAAGCGGTCCGGGTCGGAGGTGCGGATGAGGATGCGCGCCGTGACGAGGCGCTCGAGGGCCTTCGCCACCCGGGACTCGTCGCGGGTGCGGTCGGTGGTCGCGGGGAGGAAGCCGGACACGTGCCCGAGGATCTCCGACCGGTCGACCACCACCTGGTCGAGCCCCGGACGGGCGTCGGCACGCAGCCGCATCCGCAGGTAGACCAGGACGATCGTCTCCTCGCGGGTGTACGGGACGTCGCGCAGCAGGGTCGGGAAGGCACGGCGCTGGCTCTCCGACCGGGCCTGGCGCTTCCAGGCGACCTCGCGGTCGCGGTCCACGTGGAGCTCGAGGAACAGGTCGTTGAGGCGTGAGCGCAGCTGGTGCTCGCCGTCGGTGATCGCGCGCCACTCGTCGGCGTGGGTCCGCGCGCTCACGTAGGTGTGGCGCAGCAGCGCGACCAGGGCGCGGCGCTGCGGCTCGTCGAGCCGGCCCTCGTCGCCCTCGAAGAGGGCGAAGCTCGTCTCGTCCCGCTCGTCGAGCGCGGTGTCGACGTCGACGGGGTCGATGGTGTCGGGGTCCGTCTCGTCGACGGGAGCCGTCGTCGTGTCGCTCACCGTGCCTCCAGGCCGTTGTCGTCGTCGTGCTGGTCGTCCGTCCGCGAGCCGGTCAGCGTCGCGGTCGGCATGTACAGGGTGACCGTCTCGCCGTCGGGTCGCACCGTGCGGTGCGGCACCACGTGGGCAGCGGTCTCGAAGTCCTCGTTGCCGGTGAGCAGGTGCGCGAGGCCGAAGAGCTCGACCGGGCGGCGCTGCTCCGGCGGGAGCGCGTGGAAGGCCGACGCGCTGTCCGGCGCGGCGCCGAGGGCGGCGCGGAGCTCGGCGAGCAACGGGCCGCCGTGGCGCCGGAGGGACTCGACGTCGAGCTCCTCGAAGACGTCGTCGTCCGGTTCCTCGATGGGCGGTGGGACGGCGTCGTTGTCGGGGTCGTGGAAGCGTTCGCGCAGCGTGCCGACCTCGGCCGTCGCGGGGAGCAGGCCCAGGGGCACGCGGTCGCGCGCGGTCCCGGAGTCGATCCAGGCGGCCAGCCCGCGGTTCACCGACCGGAGGACGGCGTCGAGCTCGCGGTCCCGGACGACGTCGTGCGCCACGATCTGGTCGCGGAGCGTCGCCGTGAGCTGTCGGCGCTGTGCGAGGACGTCCTCGATGCCCTGCCGCAGGATGCTCACCGTGTTGCGGAAGGCCCGACGCTCGCCTGCCCCGAGGGACTCGGCGAACGGGTGCGCGAGGATCACGGCGATGTCGTCGCGGAGCCGCAGCAGCAGCGCGTCGTCGCGCAGGAGTTCGAAGGCGCCCTCGAACGCGCGGCCCTCCGGGGTGGCCTGCATGAGGTCGTCCGTGCGGGCGAGGTAGTCGTCGAGGATCTCGCCGATCGGTCGGACCTCCTGCCGGAAGTCCTCGACGATCGAGCGGTGCATCGTCGCGACCGCCTCCTCGACGCGCTTGAAGTCGCTCGGCAGCTGACGGATGAGGTCGGAGATGTTCGTGTAGCCGTCGCGCATCCGGGCGTCGTCGACGGCCTCGACCACCTCGCCGCGCACCAGCCGGTCACGCTCGGCCTGCAGCTCGGCGATCTGTGCGTCGAGCCGCCGGACCTGGACCTCGGGGTCGGGCTCGGCGCGCGCCGCCCACCGGTGCACCGCGTCCACGATCATCGCCAGACGGCTCTCGCTGATCAGGGCACGGTCGGCGCTCAGCGCGTCCACCAGACTGAGGGCCTCGAGCGCGTGGCTCGTCAGGGAGTACTGCTCGTCGCCGTCGGGGGAGTTCGAGCGGACGAGCCACTGCGCGGCGACCCAGTCGCGGCAGAGCGCGCGGCCGTTCGGGCGGGCGTCGGTGTCGCCGTCGGCCTGGTCGCTCGCCGGCACCCGCGCGCCCGTCGCCTGCAGTCGCGCGACGTGCTCCTCGACCTGCAGGTGCATGCGGTCGGCGGGGACGTACTGGACGTCGCGGTCGAACACCGTCCGGAACACCGCGATGACGGCGGCGCTCGTGGGGCGGGACATGAGCCGGAGGGTCGGGCGGTCGAGGACCGCGCGCACGCGGGAGAACTCGAGGTCGACGTCGGTCATGGGTCCTTGCTCGTTGGTGTGTCGTGACGGTCCGGGCCGAGGAACGAGAAGAGCCCGACGCGTGTGCGCCGGGCTCTACTCGGGTGTTCTTCAGGCCCTGGATGGGCACGTGGGCGATACCAGACTCGAACTGATGACCTCTTCGGTGTGAACGAAGCGCGCTACCAACTGCGCCAATCGCCCCCTGCACTTGCGTGCCAGTCGATAGTAGCGGACGTTCGGGCTCCCGCCGAACACGACGCGTCACCCGGGTGTGGCGTGCCCGGCGCGGGGTGCCCGGTGCCCGGTGCCCGGTGCTGGTGCTGGTGCTGGTGCTCGTGCGTGCTGGTGCTGGTGCTCGTGCGTGGCCCGTGGCGCCGTGCGCGTTCGGGCGTACTGGGTGGAAGCGGGCGTACCTGGTGCTCCACGTCGACCAGGTGTGCCCGGAACCGCCAGGCATCGCGGCTGCCACGGGAAGGAACGGGCACCCGCGGACCCCCTCGATCCGCGTGAACACGGGGGACACGCCCGGTGAACGGGGAGGATTTTGGCACACGGGGCCCGGTTCGTATAGAGTTCTTCTCGTCGCCGCGACAGCGGGAAGACAAGAGCGGCCTCCGGGGCGTTCGAAGTGCGGATGTGGCGCAGTGGTAGCGCATCACCTTGCCAAGGTGAGGGTCGCGAGTTCGAATCTCGTCATCCGCTCGAGTGTGGGAGTCTCCGGACGACCACGACTCACCAGAGGGTATCCCACCGTTCGGGTACTCACGGAGACGTGAACCTCGATGGTGGGGTGGCCGAGAGGCTAGGCAGCGGCCTGCAAAGCCGTCCACGCGGGTTCGAATCCCGTCCCCACCTCCAGCAACACCCTCCAAGATCCTGCACGACCATGGTCAGCAGATCTCTGGGCGATTGGCGCAGCGGTAGCGCGCTTCCCTGACACGGAAGAGGTCACTGGTTCGATCCCAGTATCGCCCACAGCAGGAAACCCCCGGGAAACCCCGGGGGTTTTCGTGTTCCCGGTGATCGGGTGAGGCGGTTGACGAGGCGCGTGGTGGCGTCCGGTTCCCGCCCTCCCCGGCCGGACGGTCGGACGACTCGTGTGACAACCCGTCGAGATGGTTGCGGTGTTCCGTACCGATGGTCCCGAGGAGTTCCACGATGCCCGTCCCCGTGGCACCGTCGTGGTGGACGCGACGGACCACGGCTCGCGCACGACCGAACGGGCGGGTTCCCGCCGTCACCCGACGGTGTACGCCCCCCCCAGCGAGAAGGTGACCACCATGGCCGAAGACGCCGCTCCTGAGCTCGCGTGCGTCATCCTCGCGCACAACGACCCGGAGCACGTGCACCGGCTGATCGAAGCGCTCGACCCGTTCCCCGTGTACCTCCACGTCGACGCCCGGGCGTCGGACGACGTGTTCGGCGCCATCACGGCGGACCTCCCCGCACGGGTGACGGTCCTGCCGCGGCGTCCGACCGCCTGGGCGACCTGGGGTGCCGTCGAGGCCGAGATCGAGGGCTACCGGGCAGCGCTCGCGGACGGCGGGGTGACGCACATCGCGCTCGTCTCCGGCGCCGACTACCCGACGGCATCCATCGCGGAGATCCGCGCGCTGCTCCGTGACCACCGCTCCGATTCGTTCTCGGTCTCCTCGCCCCTGCCGTACGCCCAGTGGGGCCGCTCGGGCGGGTTCGACCGGTTGCGCTACCGGCACTGGGCCTGGGGGAAGCGGATGCTCCGGCTGCCCGTGCCCCGTCGACTCCCGCGGGACGTCGTCTTCGCAGGTGGACCGTCGTCGAAGATCCTCGCGGTGGACCACGCCCGCGCGGTCGTCAGGACCTACGACACGCACCCCGAGCTGGTCCGGTTCTGGCGTCGGACCTGGTCGTCCGACGAGACCTTCGTGAACTCGGTCCTCAACACTCCGCGGTTCGTCCCGGGGTGGCAGGACCACCACGTCGGGGACGTCTTCCTCTGGTGGATCGACTGGGGCGGGCCCCGCAAGAAGAGCCCGCCGTGGATCGATGCCGAGGCGCTCCCGCGGCTCGCGGCCAGGCGCTGGACGTCGGAGCAGGTGATCCCGTGGGTGTTCGCCCGCAAGTTCTCGACGGCCGCGAGCACCGCGGTCCTCGACGAGCTGGACGAGATGCACGGCCTCCGCCAGGAGGCGGTGACGTCCGACGCTCCCTGACCGGGGTCGGAGCGACCCGTGGCAGGCTCGGAACACGGGGTGGACACGACGCTTGCCGACCTGGTTGCTCGCGCTGTCGACGGCGATCGTGTTCGCCGCAGCGTGGTTCGCCTCGACGTACCTGACGATGCCCGGACTCGAGCTCGCTCCCCGAGCACTCGTGTCCGCGTTCGTCGGCGTGCTGTACGGCGCGGGGATGGGCATCTGGTCCGCACGTGTGCGTCGCGGCCACGGGAGTGCTGCGGGTCGCCCGGGCTGGCGTCGCTCGATCCGGAGCGGGACAGTACCGGTCGACGTCGACGTCGACGAGTGGCGCCGAGCGCTGCGCCACCACCAGCGACAGTACCGGCCGCTCCGCTGGGCGGCACCGACGCTGTACCTGCCGATGACGGCGCTGTCCGTGGCGCTCGCGGTCACGGGCGAGCCCCTGTTCTGGCTCGGAACCGCCCTCTTCCTGACGCTCTTCGTCGTCACCGCGGTCACGACGCCGCGCGTGCTCCGCAGGACGGCGTCGATGCTCGCCGAGCTGGACCGTCGAGACGCGGCAGCTCGGCAGGTCGCCGGGGCGGATCAGACCGGGCGGTAGATCGCGATCGGCGGCGCCGACGGGTCGCCGTCGTCGTGCGCATCGCCCGTGGCGAGCCACGTCCGGCCTTCGTGCTCGATGGTCGTCGGCAGGTCGCCGTGGACGAGGATCCGGACCGCCGGGGCGTCGCCGTCGATCAGGTCGACGCCGTGGGCCTCGGTACCGCCCGGGTTGTCGTGCACGTAGCTCATGCGCCGAGTCAACCCGCCGCCCCTGTGAGCCGGGGACGTCCGGCCGCTCGCAGCGTTCGGGTCGCCGCGATCGGCCGGACGGGGGTGGGTGGCCCCTGGTGACCCGGACGACGCTGCTCCTGGCACCGAGGAGTCATCCGGAGCGGACGGTACGTCCGGATTGGTCGGTGTGCTGTCCGCGCACGGGTGGCCCGCCCGCTCGACCTGTCAGCCGGGGCGACGCGCCCGGCGGAGTGTCGGATCCCGGTCCTCGGACGATCCCGGGGTAGAGTGTGCAGGTACGCGGATGTGGCGCAGTGGTAGCGCATCACCTTGCCAAGGTGAGGGTCGCGAGTTCGAATCTCGTCATCCGCTCGGAACACGAAGGCCCTGGTCACCGACCAGGGCCTTCGTCGCGTCGGCGACGACGTCATCGCACGGAGCCCGCGACCGCCGACGGCGAGCGTGCTCAGCCGACCGCGACGGTCCGCGCGCCCGGCAGTCCCACCAGCCGGCCCGCCGGCGTCTCGACCACGGTCACGAGGACCGCGTCGCAGTCCCGGCAGCGTGCGACCGCACCCATCGCCGAGACGTGCACCCGTGTCCGCGCGAGGACCCCGGTCGACCCGCAGCCCCGGCACCGCAGACGCGCGGTCGTCGGCTCCGACCCGAGCACCCCGTCGAGGAGCCCGGCCACCGCGTTCCCGTCGACGACCATCACGCACCACCGAAGCGCTCGGCACGCACGTCGGACACGTCGTGCCCGAGCTCCCCGAGCCACCGCAGGACCTGCTCGACGAACGGCGTCGAACCGCACACGTACACGAGCGCGCCGGCGTCCGGCGGCAGGACCGCACGCTCGAGGGCATCGCGCGTCAACCGTCCCACGGGGGCGTCGGACCCAGCGGGAGCGCGTCGGCTCCAGACCCGGGTGACCGACAGCGGGGCCGCGGCGCGGGCGGCCGTCTCGAGCTCCGCGTCGAAGAAGGCGTCCTCCGGCGTCCGGACGGCGTACAGCAGGCGGAACGGCGCGGGGTCGTCGGCCTCGGCGTGCGCGGTGACCATCGGCAGCAGCGGCACGATCCCGGAGCCACCGGCGATCAGCTGCACCGGACGCTCGGACCGGCCGGGCAGCCAGACGAACCACCCGCCGAGCGGACCGTGCACCTCGACGGCGTCGCCGACCTCGACCGCGTCGACGAGGAACGGCGAGACCTCACCACCGTCGACCCGGTCGACCGCGAGGACCACCTGCGCCCCCTCGCCCGCCGAGGCGATCGAGTAGGACCGCGACGCCTGGTAGCCGTCCTCGGCCGTGAGCCGCAGGTCGAGGTGCTGGCCGGGGTCGTTGCCGGGCCACGTCGGCACGTCGAGGACGATGCGGCGCGCGTTCGGCGTCTCCGGCGCGACCGCGGCGACCGTCGCACGGTGCCAGGCCGGGCGCCTGCGGACCGGTGCCGGCGCGCGCGGGGTGACCCGTGCCTCCCGGCCGTCGACGGGGGAGGGCGCGCTCACCAGTACCGCTCCTCCTTCCAGGGATCGCCGTGCATGTTGTAGCCGGCGTTCTCCCAGAAACCGGGCTCGTCGTCCGCGTGCATGGTGATGCCGCGGAGCCACTTCGCGCTCTTCCAGAAGTACAGGTGGGGGACGAGCAGTCGTGCGGGCCCGCCGTGCTCCGGGGTGAGCGGTCCACCGTCGGCCTCGAAGGCGATCCACGCCTTGCCGTCCAGGAGCTCGTCGAGCGGGACGTTCGTCGTGTAGCCGCCGAAGCTGTGCACCATGCAGAAGTCGAGCGAGGTCTCGACGTCCTCGAAGAGCCGGTCGAGGGGGACACCGCGCCACGGCATGTCGAGCTTCGTCCAGTGGGTGACGCAGTGGATGTCGACCGTGACGTCCTCGACGCCGAGCGCGTGCACCTCGTCCCACGTCCAGGTGCGCAGGCCGCCCTCGGTGCGGATCGAGAAGCTCCAGTCCGCCGGCGCGATGTCCGGCGTGGCGCCCGCGGAGAGCACGGGCCAGTCGCGCACGAGCGTCTGCCCGGGTGGGATCCGCGGGTCGTCGCGGTCGTCGCGTCGGCCGCCGAACCCTCGGGTGAACGTCGCCATGGTGCTCCTCGTGGTCGCGGGTGGTCCCGTCCATCCTGCCGTGCGGCACCGACGCACGTCACGCGGGTGCCGGTCGCGGCCGGGAGGCCCGTGGCCGCGTCCGGCGTCGCAGTCTCCGCCCGTCCGCGGCGAGGGTTCACCGACGCGTCCGCGTCCGTTCACCTGCTGAGTCGCTGCTCAGGTCATCCTCGTGGTGCCACCCGAACGGGTGCCATCACGAGGGGAACACCTGATGCACGCCACTCCCACCAAGCGACGCCGCAGGGCGCTCGCACTCGGCGCCGCGCTCGTCGCAGCCGCCATCGCCGTGCCCGCCGGAGCCGAGGCCGTCGGTCAGCTCGCGCTCAGCCAGCACGGCGGCGCGCAGCGGCACCAGGGCGACCAGACCCGTACCGTCCAGCAGGCGATCCAGCGCGCCGGCGCGAAGAACGTCATCCTGCTCATCGGCGACGGGATGGGCGACTCCGAGATCACGATCGCCCGCAACTACCAGTACGGCGCCGCCGGTCGCCTGCCCGGACTCGACGCACTGCCGCTGACGGGCTCCTACACGACCTACTCCGTCGTGAAGGACGGCGCGGACAAGGGCAAGCCCGACTACGTCACCGACTCGGCAGCCTCGGGCGGCGCCTGGGCGACCGGGACGAAGACCTACGACGGGGCGATCTCCGTCGACGTGGACGGGAAGCCCCAGCAGACGCTGCTCGAGCTCGCGAAGGCGAACGGCCTGCGCACCGGCGACGTCTCGACCGCCGAGATCCAGGACGCCACCCCGGCGGTCCAGGTCGCGCACGTCGGCGCCCGCTCCTGCTACGGCCCGGACACCGCCTCGTGCGGCAGCGACGCGCTGCAGAACGGCGGCCTCGGCTCGATCAGCGAGCAGCTGCTGAACGCCCGCCCCGACGTGACGCTCGGCGGCGGCTCGGCGAGCTTCCAGCAGACGGCGAAGGCCGGTCAGTGGCAGGGCGACACGCTCGTCTCGCAGGCGCAGCAGCGCGGCTACCAGGTCGTGTCCGACGCCGCGGGGCTCGCGGGTGTGCGTGCCGCCGACCAGTCGAAGCCGCTCCTCGGGCTCTTCACGCCGGGCAACTTCCCGACCCGGTACGCACCGACCACGGCCACCGTCGGCGGTGCGGACCAGGCTCCGGTGACGTGCACGGCCAACCCGGCGCGCCTGTCGACCGGGCTCTCGCTGCAGTCACTGACGAACAAGTCGATCCAGCTGCTCGACCGCGGCCGCGGGCAGTCCGGCAAGGGCTTCTTCCTGCAGGTCGAGGGCGCCAGCATCGACAAGCAGGACCACGCCGCCGACGCCTGCGGCCAGATCGGCGAGACGATCGACTTCGACGAGGCCGTGCAGGCCGCGCTCGCCTTCGCCAAGCGGGACGGCAACACGCTCGTCATCGCCACCGCCGACCACGCCCACTCGAGCCAGATCGTGGACAACACGCCGCCGACCTCGCTGTCGACCGCGCTCCGCACTGCCGACGGCACCACGATGAAGGTGTCGTACGGCACGGCGGGTGCCGGGTCCTCGCAGCAGCACACCGGCACGCAGGTCCGCATCGCGGCCTACGGCCCGGGGGCGGCGAACGTGGTCGGGCTCTCCGACCAGACCGACACGTTCTCCACCATCCGCGACGGGCTGCGCCTGTCGGAGGACGTCGCCGCGCTGAGCCGTGGTGCCCGGGTGGACGTGTCCGACCGGTCGCCGCAACGCGGGGAGCGGGTCACCTTCACCGCGAGCCGGTTCGCCGGCGACCGGCAGGTCCGGGTGCAGGCCGGGAACACCGACCTCGGCACGCTCGACCTGGTCGACGGACGAGCGTCGCTGCGGTGGAAGGCCGAGCGCGGCTCGACGACGGTGACGTTCACCGGCGTGCAGACCGGTCGTCAGGCCACCGCGCAGGTCCGCGTGCGCTGACACTTCCCTCGCAAGACGCAACCCCGGCGGTTGCTCGCAGCGGAACAGCGCTGCGAGGAACCGCCGGGGTTGCGTTTCGCGGAGGCGCGGCCGCGGCGCGTGGTCGGTCAGGAGCGGTGCGTGGACGTCTCGTGGTCGTCGAAGAGGACGTCGGGCGCGTCGACCCGCCGGTCGGTGACCGTGGTCGGGCTCTCGAGGTGCACGGCGCCGGAGGGCAGGATGCCGGCACCGCCGAAGCGTTCCATCACGCGCCACTGTGCGACGACGTCCTCACCGGAGTGCTCCGGCGGCAGGACCGGCCAGAAGCCGAACCCGCCGACCGCCTCGAGGGCGTCCCGGTCGTACACGACACACGCACCGACCCAGGCGACCCGGTACGGGACCCACCCGCCCGGTGCCACGTCGAGCTCCGCGGCGACGTGCGCCGGGTTCGCGGCGTTGTGCAGCGACAACCGGTCGAAGCCGGGCGTCCCGCGACGGACGACCTCCGGCACGACGGGGCCGTCCCACGG
This sequence comes from Curtobacterium caseinilyticum, assembly GCF_030363035.1. GTDB lineage: Bacteria > Actinomycetota > Actinomycetes > Actinomycetales > Microbacteriaceae > Curtobacterium > Curtobacterium caseinilyticum. The sequence continues at coordinate 106,572 of NZ_JAUCMN010000001.1, forward strand.
CTCGAACACGGCCGTCTCGTGCGGGCGGCGGTCCTGCAGGTACGACAACCCCTGCACGGCGCTGCCGACGAACCCGCACCCCAGGTCCCGCAGGGCGTCGAGCATGCGGCGCACGGTGCCCGGCTCGAGCCAGACGTCGTCGTCGAGGAACAGCACCGCGGGGGCGCTGGCGTGCTCGAGCAGGTGCTGCCGGTGCTCGGCCAGGCCACGCCGTTCCGGGTGCGCGAGGAGCGTGACGGGACGGCCCTGGGCCTCCAGGACGCGCAGCATGGCGGCGACCGCCGGCACGGTGGCGGCGTCCTGGGTTGCGGACTGGTCGCTGAGCACGAGCCGGAACGCGACGTCCGTCTGGGCGGCCAGGCCCGCGAGCGTCGTCGCGAGCTCCGCGGGTCGTCCCACGGTCGGGACGAGGACGTCCACCTCCGCCGCCGCGGCCCCGTCCTCCACCGGGCGCGCCCAGTGACCGGACCAGCGCGCCCCGGTCACGGCGCCGGGTCGGGCTCGGTCGCGGTGGCGGCGTCGGCCTCGCGCGCGTCCGATGCCGCCGCTGCCGTGGCGGCCGCAGCCTCGCGGATGCGCCGCACCACGGCGGTGGTCGAGTGCTCGGGCACGTAGTCGACCATCACGACCTCGCCGCCGTAGGCACGGACGACGCCGGTCTCCCGGAGCATCTCGGGGGAGTAGTCGCCCCCCTTCACGTAGACCTCGGGCTGCAGCCGTTCGATGAGCGGGATGGGGGTGTCCGTGGCGAACACGGTCACCAGGTCGACGCAGGCCAGGGCGGCGAGCACGCCGGCGCGGTCCTCCGCCGTGTTGATCGGACGCTCGGGACCCTTCAGCCGGCGGACCGAGTCGTCGTCGTTCAGGGCGACGACGAGCAGGTCGCCGAGTTCACGGGCCTGTCGCAGGTACGTGGTGTGCCCGCGGTGCACGACGTCGAAGCACCCGTTGGTGAACACCACGCGGCGTCCGGCGGCACGCGCTGCCTCGACGGCCGTGGCCAGGTCGTCGTGGTCGACGACGGTGGCGGCCGGTGCGGTGACGGAGTCGACGAGCGCGGCGGCGGTGCAGACCGACGTGCCGGCCTCGCGCACGACGACGTCGGCCGCTGCCTGGGCCACGGCGATCGCGTCACGCAGCGGCGCCTGCACGGCGAGGGCGACGGTCGCCGCGGCGCAGAACGTGTCCCCGGCGCCGGACGCCTGCTGCTCGGACGCCGGGGTCGCACGGGTACGGAACGCGTGGTCGGTGCCGGGCTCGAGCAGCACCGTCCCGTCGCGGTCCAGCGTGACCACGGCGGCGCGGGCACCGCTGCGGGCGAGGACCTCGTCGCGGGCGTCGACGACGACCGGCACGCGAGCGGAACCCGCGCCGAGGTCACGACCGAGCAGTCCGGCCGTCTCGCCGGCGTTCGGTGTCACCAGGTCGGGGTGCAGGTGCGCCCACCGGGTCAGGTCGTGGGCGTCGACGACGACGGCGCCGGGCCGGTCGCGGTCCAGCACGGGCACGACGTCCTCCGGCTGGACGCCCAGGCCGTAGTCGCAGACCACGGCGGCGTCGGCGCAGCGGACGGCGCGCGCCACGGCCTCGCCGAGGCGTGCTCCGGCGTGCGCGTCGGGCGTCGCGGCGAGCTCGTCCACGCGGACGACCACGCGGTCGCCGCCGACCACGCGGGACTTCGTGGTCGTGCGGGCACCGGCGACCTCGACCAGGTGGGTCGTGTCCACACCGGCGGTCTCCAGGCGTTCGCGGAGCACGCGGCCGGACTCGTCGTCGCCGATGAGCCCGACCATGCGGACGCGGGCACCGAGGGCGCGGGCGTTCACGGCGGTGTTCGCCGCGCCGCCCGGGACCGCGATGGTCTCGGTCACCCGGACGACGGGCGCGGGCGCCTCGCGGGAGACCCGCTCGGCCTCACCGACGGTCCAGCGGTCGAGGATGCAGTCGCCGATGACGACGACCAGGGGTTCGCGGTCGTCGACCGAGGCGACGAGGTCGCGGACGAGACGGACGTCGGCGGTCATCGGGTGCCTCCGGTGCTGGTGCGTGCGGGTGCGGGCTCGAGGTGGACGACGGTCGTCGTGGTCATCTCGTCGAGCAGGTGCGGGCCGTAGCCGAAGCCGGCGCCCGAGGCGCCACGCGGCTGCGCGCTGCCGCCGGGTGCGCCACCGAAGACGGCGTTCACCTTGACGGTGCCGACGGGCAGCTCGGCAGCCGCGCGGAGGGCGTTGCCGGTGTCGCCGGTCAGGACGGTCGCGGCCAGGCCGTAGCGGTCGGCTGCGGCCAGGCGGAGCCCGTCGTCGAACGAGTCGACGACGCGCACCGGGGCGATCGGGCCGAAGGTCTCCTCGGTCATCACGAGCATGTCGTCGGTGCAGTCGGTCAGGACGGTCGCCGGGTAGAACGTGCCGTTCCCGCCGGGGGTCGCACCACCGGTCCGGACGGTGGCACCGCGCCGGACGGCGTCGTCGACGTGCTCCTGCACGGTCTGCCGGAGGCGCTCGTCGACGAGGGGGCCGAACTCGGCGGCGGGGGAGGCGGTGCGGCGCTCGGCCTCGGCGACCAGGGCCGCGGTGAACTCCTCGGCGAGGTCGCGGTGCACGTAGACGCGCTCGACGCTCGTGCAGATCTGTCCGGTGTTCGCGAAGGCACCGAGGGCGACCTGCGCTGCGGCCCAGACGGGGTCGACGTCGGCGTCGACGACGACCGCGTCGTTGCCGCCGTTCTCGCGGATCACGTGGGCACGGGTGGACGCGGCGACCTCGGTGAGGCGGTCGCCCGTGGCGGTCGAACCGACGTGCGCGTAGACGTCGATGCCGTCCTGCGCGAGCAGCGCCTCGCCGGTGGCGGCGTCGCCGTCGACCCCGACCAGGACGCCCTCGGGCAGGACCTCGGCGAGCAGCGTGTTCAGCCGGGCGATGGTGCCGGGGCACCGCTCACTGCCCTTGTGCACGACGGTGTTGCCCGTGACGATCGCGGCGCCGAGGATGCCGAGCGCGACGGCCACCGGGTCGTTCCACGGTGTGAGGGCCAGGACGACGCCCCGGGGGTGCGGGACGGACCAGTCGGCGGCGCCGAACTGTCCACGGAGGGCCTCGCCGCGGTGGACCGGGCCGAGCTCGGCGTACTGCACGAGCGTGCCGATGCCGGCCTGTACCCCACCCATCGCGTCGCCCGGGACCTTGCCGGTCTCGCGGGTGTTGAGGTCCGCGAGCTCCTGGGCGTGCTCCCGCAGGTTTGCCGCTGCCGCGTGCAGCAGCGCGCCCCGTTCCGCCGGTGCCGTGCGTGCCCACGCGGGCGCGGCGGCGCGTGCCCGCGCGACGGCGTTCGCCACGTCCTCGGCGGAGGACCGGGGCGTCGTCGTGGCGATCGAGCCGTCCACGGGGTCGGTGACGACGAGGTGGTCGGCGTCGGTGGCGGTGGGGGACGGGGAGGCGAGCGTCATGGTGACCTTCCGGGAAGCGGACAGTGGTTCCACGGTGCTCTCCTGCTCCTGGGCACCGGTCCGGTTTCGCGTCGGCTCGTCCGGAGTGCGCACCGGCCCCGGTGTCCCGTGCGTCGTCCGGAGCGCGCACCGGCCCGGGGCGGTGCTTCCTGCTCCGACAGTCCTCCCGGCTCCGGTCCGGTAGACGGGTGGGGTGCAACTGATCGGCAACGGTGGAGAACCCTTCGACGACGTCCGGGAGATCGCGGTCCTCCGCGGTGGCGGCCTGGGGGACCTGATGTTCGCGGTGCCCGCGTTCGAGGCCCTGCACGCCGCGTACCCCGACACCAGGATCACGCTGCTCGGCAGCCCCTCGGCCGCCGCGGTGCTGCAGGGTCGGACCGAGGCCGTGCACGCCTTCGAGGAGCTCCCCGTGGTCCCGGGCGTCCGGGACCACGGCGACGGGGCACCGACGCTCGAGGACTTCGAGACCCGGCTGCGCGGCCGGTTCGACCTGGCCGTGCAGCTGCACGGCGGCGGGCGGAACTCGAACCCGTTCCTGCTCCGACTCGGGGCCCGGCACACCGTCGGCACCGCCACCGAGGACGCCGAGGTCCTCGAGCGCTGGGTCCGGTACGTCTACTACCAGCACGAGGTCGTTCGCGGACTCGAGGTCGCCTCGCTCGCCGGCGCGGCCCCCGTCACGCTGGACCCGCGCCTGCACGTCGGCGTCGAGGAGCGGGAGGCCGTGCGCGCGCGCCTCGGCGTCGCCGGGCACCTGGTCGCCGTGCACCCCGGCGCCACCGACCCCCGTCGGCGCTGGAGTCCGGAGCGCTTCGCCGCGGTGGTGACCGCGCGGCTCGACGCCGGCGACGACGTCGTGCTCGTCGGCGATGCAACGGACGTCCCGGCGGCGCAGGCGATCCTCGGCGCGGTGCCGACCGCGTTGCACGAGCGGCTGCACGACCTGACGGACGCACTGCCCCTCTCCGAACTGCCCGTCGTGCTCGCGGCCGCCGACGTCCTGGTCGGCGACGACTCGGGGCCCCGGCACCTCGCGGTCGCGGTGGGGACGCCGACCGTCGGCGTGTTCTGGTTCGGGAACGTCGTGAACGCGGGTCCCGTCGACCGTGGACGCCACCGCGTCCACATGTCCTTCGTCACCCGCTGCCCGGTGTGCGACGTCGACGTCACGCAGGTCGGCTGGACTGCCGAGCGCTGCGAGCACGACCCGTCCTACGTCGACGAGGTCCAGCCCGGACCGGTGCTCGCCGACGTTGCCGACCTGCTCGCCACCGTGCGGCCGCGGCAGCGCGTGGCGGCGCCGGTCGCCTGACCCGGCGCGCGACGGCGTGTCAGCGTGCTCGCACGCTGCTGCGTCGTCCAGACGCGCCCGGGCCCTGCTGCCCGAGGTCCCACGACACCCCGCTCCCGTTCGCCGAGGTCGCGATCCCGGCCCGGAACGACGCCGAGGACGCAGGATCCCGGAACCCCGGCGGCGGGGCGGAGGTGCGTCGTGCGGTCGCCAGGGCCGGCGGCCCACCTCGTCCGCGCCCACCCCGGACACGCGGGAGGCGCGGTGCCGACCGGCACCGCGCCTCCCGGACGTCGCGTGAGCGTGTGGCTACGGCCAGCTCGGCTCGGTCGCCGGCATGATCGACAGCTCGCGGATCTCGCACCCGGCCGGCTGCGACAGCGCGAACAGGATCGAGTTCGCCACGTACTCCGGCTCGATGAGCTGCGCGTCGGGACCCGGCTTGTACTGCTCGGTCCGGCCCTCGAAGAACGCGGTGCGCATGCCCGCGGGGATGATGTTCGTCACACCGATGCGACCGGCGGTCTCGGCGGCGAGTGCCTGCGAGAAGCCGCGGACGCCGAACTTCGACGCCGAGTAGGCGGTGCCGTCGCCGACACCGCGGAGTGCGAGCGACGACGAGATCGTCACGACGCGGCCGTGCGTCGCCTCGAGCGCGGGCAGCGCGGCACGCACGACGGCGGCGGTCCCGAGCAGGTTCACGCCGACGATGCGCTCCCAGTCGCCGGACGAGATGGCACCGATCGGGGCGGGGGTGTCGATGCCGGCCGCGGTGACGACCGCGTCGAGGCCGCCGTGGCGCTCAGCGGCCTCGCGGACGGCCCGCTCGGTCGCCTCGGTGTCCGTGACGTCCACGGCGACGGCGTCGGTGCCATCCGGGACGGCGTCGACGCGCAGGTCGAGGACGATCGGCGTGCCGCCGGCCTCGGCGACGGCGGCGACGACCGCCGCGCCGAGACCCGAGGCACCGCCGGTGACGAGGACGCGGCCGATGGGGGTGGTGGGGACGGGCATGGACTTCCTTCCGGGAGTGGCGTGGTGCCGGTCCGTCGGCGGTGCCGACGGACGTTGGTGGTGACGGGCACCGGACGGGAGGCGCGTGGCGGCGGTGCGCCGTGCCTCCCGTCCGGAGCCCGGTCGGGTCTGGTCCGGCTCAGCCGACGGCGGCGAGGGCCGCTGCGAGCCGCGTGGTGGAACGGCCGGGGTGGAACGGGACCGTGACGACACGGCCGCCCCACTCCGCGAGCGTCGCGGCCTCCGGCAGCTCGCTCGCGGCGTAGTCGCCGCCCTTCGCCCACACGTCGGGGCGGAAGCGGCGGAGCGCCTCGTCGGGGGTGTGCTCGTCGAAGACGACCACCGCGTCGACGCAGTCGAGCGCCAACAGGAGCTCGACGCGGTCGTCCTGGGTCATGATGGGCCGTTCCGGTCCCTTGAGGGCGCGGACCGAGTCGTCGGAGTTCAGGCAGACGACCAGGCAGTCGCCGAGCGCCCGAGCGGCGGACAGCGTCCGGGCGTGCCCGGCGTGCAGCAGGTCGAAGCAGCCACCCGTCGCGACGACGGTGCCACCGGCGCTGCGGACCTCGTGCACGACGCGCATCGCGTCGCGGTCGACGCCGGGGACCTGCACGGGGGCGGGGCCGTCGTCGGCGAACAGCGCGGTCACACCACCGGCCGCCAGGTACTCCGACGCGGCCAGCACGCCGGCGGCCACGGCCTCGGCGACGTCGGCACCCTCGGCGAGGGCGATCGCCACGCCGGCGGCCAGGCGGTCGCCCGCGCCGCAGGGGTCGCCCGCCGTGACGGACGGGGCGGGGACGAAGCGGCTGTCGAGCGCGGTGGCTGCACCACTGCCCGTCGCCGGGTCGCCCTCGGCCGCGGGACGGCGTGCGGCGACGAGCGCTCCGCGGTCGCCCATGGTGACGGCGACGGCGTCGACGCCCCAGGTGTCGACCAGCGCTGCGGCTGCGTCGGTGGCGAAGGGCACACCCTCGCCGGCCAGGTCGGTGAAACGGCGGGCCTCGGCGGCGTTCGGGGTCACGACCGCCGTGCCGACGACCGGCGCCGCGCCCTTGGGGTGCGGGTCCCAGACGACGGGCGTGGTGCGGGCGACGGCGGTCAGCGCCTCGCGGAGTCCCTCGGACGCGGCGACCCCGCGGCCGTAGTCGGCCACCACGATCGCATCGGCACCCTCGAGCGCGGCGGTCATCTCGGCGGTGGTACCGGGCACGGGCGGCGTCGCGCAGCCCTCGTCGATGCGGACGAGTGCGTGGTCGACGACGCGGACCCGGGTCTTCACGGGTGTCGGCGCGCCGGACGGCCCGGCGACGACCTGCACGTCGGGGAGCAGGGCCCGGATCTCGTCGGCGCGGTCGTCGTCGCTCAGGACGGTGACGAGCGTGACGTCGTGCCCGTCGCGGACGAGCATCGAGGCGACCAACCCGGCACCGCCGGCACGACGGTCGTCGGTCCGGACGTCGACGACGGGCACCGGGGCGTCCGGGCTCAGGCGCTCGCTCGTACCGGACACGTCCACGTCGAGCAGGGTGTCCCCGACGACGACGATCCGACGACGGGCGACGGTGGAACGGCCGGCGGAACGGACCGCGCTCACCGGCGGCCACCGCGTCGGAGGGCGGGCTCCATGGCCCGGCAGAGCGCGTGCACGAGGACCAGTTGGGCCTCCTGCACGTTCGCGGACGGTCCGTCGATGCAGATCGCGTCGTCGACCGCCTCGGCGAGGGGGTTCGGGCCGGGGCCGGTCATCGCGATCGAGCGGGCACCGACGGCCCGGGCGGCCGCGGCGGCGCGGAGCAGGTTCGGGCTCTTGCCGCTCGTGCTGAGCAGGACGACGACGTCGCCGGCGCGGGCGTGTGCCGTGACCTGGCGGGCGAAGACCTCGTCGTAGCCGTAGTCGTTGCCGATCGCGGTGACCGCGGAGCTCTCCGCGTGCAGGGAGATCGCGGAGTACGCCGGGCGGTCGCCGTCGAAGCGGCCGGTGAGCTCGGAGGTCAGGTGCTGCGCCTCGGCGGCGGACCCGCCGTTGCCCGCGGCGAGGAGTCGCCGGCCGGCGACCAGGCGAGCGGCGATGTCGTCCGCCCAGGCCGCGATGTGGTCCTTGTGGTCGACGAGCGACGCGATGACGGGGACGGATGCGGCGACGTGGTCGACGACCGTGCGGACGCTGTCGCTCTCGGTCGCCGGCTCGCGGGTGCCGGTCTGCTGCTCGATGGTCATCGTGCGGTCCTCTCCGTCGGGTGCGGCATCGCCGCGGACGTCGTGCGGGCGTTCCGCGCGGCGCGTCCGGGGCGGGAGCCCGGGGTCAGGGTTGCTGGTGCCGTGGGGGACGACGCGGTACCGCCGGTGGCGGCGACGGGCGTCGTGACCGGCAGGCCGCCGACGAGGCGCTCGTAGACGCGCTCGCTGTCCGCGGCGACCTTGTGCCAGGTGTAGCGGGTCTCTGCGCGCCGGCGGCCGGCGCGGCCGAACGCCTCGCGGCGCTCGGCGTCGTCGAGGAGCGTGCCGACGGCAGCGGCGACCGCGTCCTCGTCACGGGGCGCCACGTGCAGGCCGGTCGCGTCCTCGACGACCGTGTCGATCAGGCCGCCGACGCTCGACGCGACGACCGGGCGGCCGCACGCCATCGCCTCGAGCGGCACGATCCCGAACGGTTCGTACCAGGGAGCGCAGACGACGACGTCGGCGCTGCGGTAGACCGCGGGCATGTCGTGCTGGCCGAGCTGTCCACGGAAGGTCACGTGCTCGCGCACGCCCAGGGAGCGGGCCAGCGCGTCGAGGCGCTGGTACTCCGGGTCGTCGGCCAGGTCGGCCCCGGCCGTGCCGGCACCACCGACGACGACGAGTTCGGCCTCGCGGCCCTCGTCGAGGAGCTTCGCGAGTGCCGCGATCGTCGTGCCGACGCCCTTGCGGCGGACCAGACGCGACGCCGTCAGCACGCGGAACGGCCGGCCGCGTTCCTCGACGGGTCCGTCGGGGCGGAACAGCTCGGTGTCGACGCCGCACGGCACGACCGAGATCGCGTGCAGCGGGACCCCGAGCGCCTTGAGCTCGAAGGCCTCGTCGGAGCACGTCGCCACCACCTGGTCGGCGCTGCGGCCGACCGCGGGCTCGATCCACTCGCGCTCCGCGGGACTCGTGTCGGCGGTGCCCTGGTGGCGACGCTTGACGACCCCGAGGGCGTGGAAGGTCTGCACGACCGGGATCCGGACGCCGCCGGCGCGCGTCTGGACCTGCTTCACGGCCTCGAGCGCGGCGTGGCCGGACATCCAGAAGTGCCCGTGCACGACGTCCGGGCGGTCCACGAACCACTCGGCGGCGAGGACGGACGCGAACGTGTCCATGTACGGGAACAGGTCGTCCTTCGGCACGTGCCGCGCGGGGCCCGCGTCGACGTGCACGACCTCGACGCCCGGACGCAGCAGCACGCGGACGGGCTGCTCGGCGTCGTCGCGCCGCGTGTAGACGGTCACCTGGTGGCCGCGGTCGGCGAGGGCTCCGGAGAGCTCGGCGACGTGCACGTTCTGTCCGCCGGCGTCGACACCGCCGAGCACGGCGAGGGGGCTCGCGTGCTCGGACACCATCGCGATCTTCATCGGAGGCTCCCTTCCAGCGCGGCGGTCGCCGCGTGCTCGCGTCGCGCACCGCGCGCGACCGCGTCGTCGAGGAGGTCGTCCCAGTCGGCGAGGTACCGGCCGAGCGCGTGCCGCGCCAGCGCGGCCTCACGGGCGACGGCACCGCGTCGGCGGGCCTCCTCGGGGTCCTCCAGGAGCGTCCTGGAGGCACGGACCAGTTCCTCGACGTCGGTCGCGATCGCGCCGGCCTCGGCGGGCACGGTGCGCGCCGCGTCGGTCGTGGCGAGGACGAGCACCGGCATCGCCATGTGCATCGACTCGATGAGCGAGAGGCCGAGGGAGGTCCAGCGGTTCGGGTGCACGTAGGCCCGGCGCTGCGCGAGCGCGGCGTGCATCGGGTCGGCGGGGACGTCGCCGAGCGCGACGACGCGGTCACCGAAGCCGAGCTCGGGCAGGCGCTCCGTGCCCATGCCCCAGAGGTCCACCGGCGCGACGTCGGCGAAGCGGGGGAGCAGGTCGGTGCCGACGACACGGCCGCGACGGACCGGCTCGTTGATGACGACGCCGAAGCGCTCGAGTTCGCCGGTGTAGAGCGGCCCGGGGTCGACGACGCCGTGCTCGATCACGGTCGTGCGGGTCGTGCCGCAGTCCCACATCAGCGCGTTCCAGTGCGTGACGTGCGCGATGACGAGGTCGTCGCGGTCGCGCATCGGGTGCAGGCTGCTGGGGACGTCCACCCGCGGGGCGTTGTGCTCGACGAACACCATCGGCACCGGTCGGCCACCGAGCAGACGACGGGCCTCCTCGAGCTCCTCGGTGCGCTGCAGGACGACGACGTCGACCTCGGCGTCTGCCAGGTCGGCGGGGTCGATCTCGATCGCCGAGTCGGGCCAGTCGCGGCCACCGCGACCGAGGCCCCAGCCGTCACGGGCCGGGGTGGTCGGGATGAGGTACTCGTGGGGGCCGCGGACGAAGGCGTCCATCCAGCCGCCGTGCACGTGCCACACGAGGATCCGCATGCAGGGCCTTTCGACGGTTCGGTGCCCCTCCGAACAGTCGCTCCGCAGACGCCCGCGCGTCGTGCGCGCGAGCCGCCCAGCAGGAGCAGGAGGAGCAGTGCCGCACGCTACGCACCGGCTGCTGCTGCTCCTCGCAGCTTCTCCTGCTTCATCCGCTGAGCGCAGTCGGGCGAGGGGCGCGTCGTGCGCTCACCCGCGTGCGATCAGGCGGTCGTGGGCGGCGAGGACGTCCTCGACGCGCACTCCGGACAGGCACGGGTGCCCTGGGACCGGGCACTCCCGGGCCCGGCTGAGTCGGCACGGGGCGCCCTGGTCGCCGAGCAGTTCGACGTCCGGTGCGTACGGCGCCCACTTCACGGCGGGGACCACGGGGGAGAACAGGCTGACGATGCGCGCACCGACGGCGGCGGCGAGGTGCGCGGGCCCGGTGTTGCCGACGACCACGACCTCGGCGCCGGCGAGGACGGCGGCGAGTTCGGCGGGCGAGGTCCGGCCGCCCAGGTCGACCCCGGTCCGGCCGGCGACCGCCGCGGTGAGCGCCCGCTCGCCCGGACTGCCGGTGACGACCACGGGCACGCCGCGCTCGGCGTAGGCCGCGACGAGCGCGCGGTGGTGGTCCTCCGGCCACGAGCGGGCCGGCACGCTCGCGCCGGGGTGCACGACCACGTACCGGCCCAGGGCGGCCACCTCGGGTGGTGCGACGGCGTCCTGGCGCACCGCGAGCCTCCCGTCGTCCTCCGGCGGCAGCGCGAAGCCGGCTGCCTGCGCGATGCGGAGCGCCCGTTCCGGCTCCGGGAGGTCCTCGGGCAGGTCCTCGCCGGGCCGCAGCCGCACGTCCAGGAGCGACCCCGGGTGGTCGACGGACGCTCCGGACACGCGCGCGACCCCGGCGAGCCGGAGGAGCAGTGCCACCGGCAGCGGGGACTGGTGGAACGAGGTGAGCACGACGGCCTCGTCCGGCTGCTCCTCGGTCACGAGCGCGCGGAACTCGCCGAGCAGGGCGTCGTCGATCGGCCGGGCCGTCTCCGTCACCCAGGGGGCCGCCCACACGCGCACCCGGTCCACGCCGGGCAGCAGGCGCGCAGCCGGTGCTCCCTGCGGACCGCAGAGCATCGTGACGTGGGCGGCTCCGGCGGCCACTGCGCGGACCGCCGGGCCGGCGACCAGGACGTCGCCGAACGAGTCGAGCCGGACGACCAGGACGCGCGGCCGGGCCGTCTCGTCGGTCGGGTCGCCACCCGTGCGTCGGTCCCCGCTCACGCGCGGGCGGCCGGGACGCGGGCCAGCACGAGGTCGAGCGCCCCGTCGAGGTCGGTGGCGACGGTCTCCGCCGCGTCGACCTCCTCGGCGCGGGTCCGAGGCGTCGGCACGAGGATGCCCTGTGCGCCGGCAGCGACGGCAGCACCCACGTCGGCCCCGATGTCACCGACGACGACGAGCTCGGACGGGTCCAGCCCGAGCCGCTCCGCCGCGTCGAGGACCATCCCGGGCCGGGGCTTCCGGCACGGGCAACCGTCGCCGGCGTCGTGCGGGCACACGCACCAGACGTCGAAGGGTCCGACCAGCTCGTCGACCCGGGCGTTCGTGGCGTCGACCTGCTCGCGCGTGGCCAGCCCCTTCGCGATCGCGGACTGGTTCGTCACGACACCGACGCGCAGTCCCGCGGCACGGGCACGCTCCACGGCGCGGTGGGCACCGGGCACGGGGACGACCTTGTGCGGGTCGGCGTTGTAGGGAACGTCGATGACGAGGGTGTCGTCACGGTCGAAGAGCAGACCGCGCACGACGCGGTCCTTCGCGAGAGCCATGCTCCTTGGTACCGGGTCGCCGCAGGGAACCGCCACAGCGAGGTCCGGATAGCGTCGGTGCGTGACCGCCGTCCCCGCTCTGCCCCCGTCCGACGGGCGCCCGGACCTGCTCGTCCTCCGCGCCATCAAGCTCGGCGACGCGCTCGTCGCCGTCCCGGCCCTGCACGCCCTGCGCCGCGCCTTCCCCGACCACCGCATCACGCTCGCGACCACCGCCTGGCTCGCGCCGGTCGTCGAGCTGCTGCCGGTGGACGTGCACCTCGCGCAGCACGGGCTCGACCACCCGATCGCCGCACCCGCCGGATCGGTCGACGTCGCCGTGAACCTGCACGGCGCCGGCCCGGAGTCCTCGGACCTCGTCGCCGCACTCGGTGCCCGCCGCGTGATCGGCCACGTCGACCCGACCCACGGGTACGACGGCCCCGAGTGGCCGGACGACGTGCACGAACGCGAGCGGTGGGCGGACCTGGTCACGTGGCACGGCATCCCGGCGGACCCCGACGAGGTCGCGATCGCCCGCCCGCAGGCACCGTCGGTCGCGCCGGGCGCGGCCGTCGTGCACGTCGGCGCCTTCCACGGGGCACGGCACTGGCCCACCGACCGCTTCGCCGACGTGGTGCGCGGGCTCCGGGCACGCGGCCTCGACGTCGTCCTGACGGGAGGCGCGGACGACGTCGAGCGCGCCGCCACCGTCGCGCAGGCGGCCGGTCTCGAGCCGTCGGCGGTCCTCGCGGGCGCGCTCGAGCTGCAGGCGTTCGCCGGAGTCATCGCCGCGGCCTCGCTCGTCGTGACCGTCGACACGGGCGCCGCCCACCTCGCCTCGGCCTACGGGATCCCGTCGGTCGTCGTCTTCGGTCCCGCCCCGCCCGAGGCGTGGGGGCCGCCGGCCTCCGGTCCGCACGTCGTGCTCACCGACGCGTCGGTCCGTCGTGGCGACGTCTTCGCCGAGGACCCCGACCCGGCGCTCCTCGCCGTCGGGGCCGACGACGTGCTCGCCGCGGTGGACTCGTTGCCGGTGCAGGCGTCCGCGACCCCGTGAACCCGTCGGCGCCGCCGCGGTAGCGTCGCCGGAGACCCACCCGCTCGCCCGGAGACCCATCCGGTCGACGGACCACCGCTCGAAGGGAGCACCCGTGTTCGAAGCCGCCAACATCCGAGACTGGATCGGCCTGCCCGTCGTCGACGACACCGAGGACAAGATCGGCACGCTCGAGAGCATCTACTACGACACCGCGACGTCGGACCCCGCGTTCGCGGCCGTCACGACCGGGATGCCCGGGTTCCAGAAGCTGCTGTTCGTGCCGCTCGTCGGTGCCACGGTCGCCCCCAAGCACCTGCGCGCCGCCTTCTCGAAGAAGCTCGCGAAGGACTCGCCGACGATCCCCACGGACGGCGAGCTCGAGGCGTCGACCGAGCCGGTGCTGTACGAGCACTACGGGCTGCAGTACCAGACCGGCAGCGGCGGCGAGCGGCGCCTGGGTCGGCGCTGACCGCGACGACCGGACCGGACGGGGAACCGCCCCCGTCCGGTCCGGTCGGTCGGGTCAGACGGGTATCCTTGTCCGTCCGGCTCGACTCGTGTGGTCGCGTCGACGTCCCCGCGCCGGCTCGGCTCGTGTCCGCGCCGTCGCCCTGACCCGCTCGGAGGATCCCCTGCGCCGCACCGCCCGTCCGAGACGTCTCGTCGCCCTCGCAGCGGTGCTCGCCGTCGCGGCCGCCGCGGTCGTCGGACCGTGGGGCGTCGTCACGGGTCCGTGGAGCGCCCCCGGTGGTGCTGGCGGGGACGCCGTGGCCGCGCCGATGTGGCCCGTGCCCGAGCCCTACCCGGTCACCGACGACCCGGCCGAGACCCTCGCCGACCTCCCACCGGGCAGCGAGTACGTCGCCCTCGGTGACTCGTACTCCGCCGGCTACGGTCTGCCCGACCCGACCCGGCTGCCGACGAACGCGTGCGGGCAGTCGGCACGGGACTACCCGCACCGGATCGCGGCACGCTTCGGCCTGGACCTGACGGACGTCAGCTGCGCCGGGGCCACGAGCCGCGACGTCGTCTCCGGCCACCAGTTCCGCGGGGTGCCGCCTCAGGTCCGGGCGCTGTCGGAGCGGACCCGGCTCGTCACGCTCACCATCGGCGGGAACGACGCCGACCTGTTCGGCACGGCCGCGTCGTGCCTGGCGCTCTCGTCGCGCGGTCCCGTCTTCTCCGGGCGCGACGCCCCGTCCTGCCGGAGCACGCTCGTCCACGACGGCGTCGACGACCTCGAGGTGCGCATCCGGTCGCGGGTCGCCCTCGGCATCGCGGACACGCTCGCCGCGGTGCGCCGCGCGGCGCCGGACGCCGAGGTCGTGCTGCTCGGGTACCCGGCGATCTTCCCGGACGCCGCGCACACGCCCGAGCGCGGGTGCTTCCGTTCCGCGCTCGACCTCGGGTCGCTCGCGGGGTCCTTCCCGCGGGACACCTACCCGTTCACGAACACCGACGTGCGGTACCTGCACGGGGTGCAGGAGGCGCTCGACGAGGTGTCGGCGGCAGCGGCGGCAGCAGCGGGGGTCACCTTCGTCGACGTCTTCGCCGACTCGCAGGCCCACTCGGCGTGCGCGACGGCGCGGCCGTACGTGGCGGGGGTCTCGCTCTCCGGCACCGGCGACCTCAGCCGCATCGACCTCGAGCCCGGGGCGCTGCACCCGAACGAGCGGGGCGTCGCCTGGCTCACCGGGCGGCTGGCGGCCACGCTCCGCGGGACCGCCGGCTGATCGTCACGGTCGGCTGATCGGTACCGGGCGGTGCCGGGCTCGTCTTCGCCGCCGGCCGGTCGGTTCCGGGCGGTGCCGGTACGCTCGGCCCGTGGTCACCAGCGCCGGACTCCTCCTGCACCGTGGGGCGCCACCTGCCGACGACCTGCAGGTGTACATCGCGCACATGGGCGGACCCTTCTGGCGCCGACGTCCGCGGGCGTGGTCGATCCCGAAGGGCCTGCTCGAGGACGGGGAGGACGCCCTGGGAGCGGCACGTCGCGAGTTCGCCGAGGAGATCGGTGTCCCTGCCCCCCAGGGCGAGGTCGTCGACCTCGGCGAGGTCCGTCAGTCGTCGGGCAAGCGGGTGCGGGTCTTCGCCCTGCACGCCGAGGAGTTCGTCGTCGACGCCGTCCGGAGCAACACGGTGCGGCTCGAGCTACCGCGCGGCTCCGGCCAGTCCGTGGAGGTGCCCGAGGTCGACGACGCACGGTGGGTGCCGGTCGACGAGGCCCGCGGGCTCCTCGTCGCGGGGCAGGTCGCCGCGCTCGACCGCCTGGTGCGCGTCGTCGCCGTTCCGTGACCTCGGGTCTGGCCCTCGTCCGGGTGCCGTGGATAGTCTGAGCAAGCGTCAGGACAGGGTCGCGTCTCGACAGGTCGTTCCGGGTCAGGGTCCCGCCGAGTCGGTATCCCGCACAGGGGCCCGCTGGGACAGGGTCACGCTGGGGCAGGGACGCCAGGACAGGGGAGTTCACATGCGCAGATGGCGCAGCATCACCGCCGGCAGCATCGCCGTCGTGCTCGGAGCCGGGCTGGCGGTGAGCGGGGTCACGAGCGCGTCCGCCGTGACCGCCGGGCACTGGGGGACGTTCACACTGGGCGGTACGGCCCGGGCGTACTCCGGTGCCGTGGCCCTCCCGGGCTTCCCGGCGACGACCTTCACATCGGACGCGAGCCAGGCGACCGTGCCCAGCGGTGCGTCGACCTGGCAGGGACCCGCGACGCCGTCCGGCACGGTGTACGGCAGCAGCAGGGGCAACCCGTACCTCAACCAGCGCCCCGCGGCGAACAACCCGCAGGGCCCCGCGACCACGACCTACACGTTCGCGGGCGGCACCCCCGGCGCCGGTGGGTGGTCGTTCGTCCTCGGGGACGTCGACGCCGACCAGGCGACGATCACCGCGACGCTCGCGGACGGCACGCCCGCATCCGTCGGCCAGCTCGGGTTCCGGGGCGTCTACAACTCCTGCTCGGCGGTCTCGCCCGGCGGCTGGTCCTGCCCGTCGGACGACAGCGGCATCCCGGTCGGTCAGGACGTCCCGACCTGGGACGCGACCACCGGCGTGCTGAGCGGGAACGCCACGGCGAGCGACACGGCGGGCGCGTCGGCGTGGTTCACGCCGACCGCGTCCCTCGCGACCCTCACGATCACGTACCAGCAGCGCAGCGGGTTCCCCGTGTACCAGACCTGGTTCGCGAACCGCACGTCGTCCCTGTCCGGCGTCGCGACGCTCGACGGGGCGCCGCTGCTGGGCACCCTCGTCACCGCGACCGCGCCGAACGGCACCGAGTACACCACCACCACCGACGACGACGGCGCCTACGCGTTCGACGCCCTGACGCAGGCCGACGGCTACCGCGTCTCGATCACCCCGCCCGAGAACGCCACGGTGCAGACCGCACCCGGTGCGATCGCACTGCGCGCGGACGTCACGGGCGCCGACTTCGGGTTCGTCACCCCGCCGGGCACGGTCGGCGTGGACGGCACGGTGGTCGACACCGACGGCGTCCCGGTCGCCGACGCCACGGTCGTGGTGACCGACCCGGCCACCGGAACCACCCTCGCCGAGGTCGGCACCGACGGCGACGGTCGGTGGACGGCGCCGGGGCTGCCCGCGGGCACCGCGATCAGCGCCACCACCGACGGCGGGACGCCGGTCACCGCGACGACGGGCGCCGCCGGGGCGCCGTCCGTCACCGTGCCGCCGATCGTCGTCCAGGCCCCCCTCGGGACGGTCGGCGGTCGGGTGACGCTCGACGGGGCCGCGCCGGCCGCACCGGCGACGGTGGAACTCCTGCAGGGCGGCGAGGTCGTCACGACCTTCGAAACGGCGGCGGACGGCACCTACGACCTCCGGTTGCGCCCGGGTACGTACACGGTCCGGACGATCGCACCCGTCACGGGCGCGACCGGCCCGACCGAGGTCACCGTCACGGTGACCGCCGACGGGACCGCCACGGCCGACTTCCCGTTCGCCTCGCCCGTCCAGCAGACGGTGTCGCAGGCCGGCACGGTCTCCTACAGCGACGGCTCACCGGTCGCCGGGACGGCGGTGACGGCGCGACCGGCCGACGCGGGGGCCGGATCGGCGGTCGTCGTCGAGACCGGCGCGGACGGCTCCTTCGACCTCGTCGGGCTCACGCCCGCGACGCCCTACGTCCTGACGGTCGACGGTGCCGACGCGCAGACGGTCACGACGGTCGGGTCCGGAGCGGCGCCGACCCCGGTCGCGTTCGTCCTGCCCCTGCCGACGGTCGACCAGCCGGGCACCGTCACCGACGCCGACGGTGCGCCCGCCGCCGCGGCGGAGGTCGTCGCGACGCCCACCGACCCGGGTGCAGGCAGCGCCGTCTCCACCACGACGGACGCCGAAGGCGGGTTCGTGCTGACCGGACTGCGACCGTCGACGGAGTACTCGGTCGTCGCCACCGGTGACGACGGCGCCGGCGAACCCGTGGTGGTGACGACGGCCGCCGTCGGGGTGGCCCCCACGTCGCTCGCGGTCGTCGTGCCGGCCGCTGCGGTCCCGCCGACCTCCGGACCGACGCCGACCCCGACCACGCCGGGCGCACCGGCCCCGAGCACGCCGGGCACGTCGCCGGTCGGGTCGGGCGGGGGCGGGGTCACCGGCGGTGGCGGACTGGCGTTCACCGGTGCCGAGCTCACGCCGGGGCTGGTCGCCGCGGGCGTCCTCGTGCTCCTCGGCGGCGGACTGCTGACCGTCCGGAAGCGCCGTCGCGCCTCGGACCCGCAGGACTGACGACACGACGGGAGCGGGTCGGGCCGGCGCACTGCCGATCCGCCCCGCTCCCGTCGCTCGGCCGTCGGCGACGCGCTCGGCCCGCACCCCCGAGGTCCCACTACTCGCCGTCCGCGGAACGCCCGGGTCCCGGAAGGCGCCGCGGGGAGCGCCGAGGTGCCGCGATCGTGGAACCTCGACGCCGCCCGAGGCGCCCGCTCCGCTCCGCCCGCCCCAAGCCCGCGCCTCAGCGCTGGCGACGGGTGCGCAGCGACCCGGTGGAGACGGCGACCGACCCGGTCAACGTCTGGATCGCCCGACTGACCACCGGCACCGAGGTCGTGACGACCGCGAGCGACGAGGTGATCGCCTCGATCGACGACGTCGACAGGTGTTCCTGCGTGTGGGTGTGCACCGGGAACCCGCGGCGTGCGACGAGCACGACACCGAGCGAGCCGACCAGGACGACGGCCCCGGCGAACGGCAGGTACTGCAGGCCGACGATCCCGAGGGCCTGTCCGCCGACGGCGGCACCGCCGGCGATCCCGATGTTCGACGCAGCGTTGACGAGCGCGCCGGCGATGTCGGGGGAGACCCCACCCGTGCGGATCGCCGCAGCCATGAAGAGCGTGCCGGTGGTGCCGTTCGCCGCCATCCAGACACCCGCGACCGCCATCGTGCCGAGCAGCGACCCGTGCACGAACGGCAGGACGGCGAAGGCGGCGGCCATCACGGCGACGGCGGCGACGAGGGTCTGCCGCGGCGCCCGGTCGACGAACACCCCCGCGAGCCAGAGTCCGACGACCCCGGTGCCGCCCAGCACGAGGAGCGCGCCGCTCACCATGCCCGCGTCGAGCCCCGCGTCGATCGCGTACGGGCCGATGTAGGTGTAGACGACGTAGTGCCCGGCGAACAGCAGCAGGTCGGCGACGACGACGGACAGCAGTCCGGTCCGGGCCCATGCACGCGGGGAGCCGATGTGCGGCGAAGCGGTCCCGCCGACGCTCGGCAGGAAGGCCACGGCGACCACGGCGAGCGCGGCTGCGGCGAGCGCGACGCCACCGACGGCGGGGCGCCACCCGGTGCTCTGCGCCACCCACGTCGCGAGCGGCACGCCGAGCACGAAGCCGAGGGAGCTGCCGGAGTAGACGAACGCGATCGCACGCCCGGCCAGGCGCGGCGGCACGATGCGCGTCGCGTACGCCGACGCCACCGAGAAGAAGAGCGCGTGCGCGACGCCACCGACGACCCGGCCGGCGCAGACGACCGCGAACGTCGGCGCGAGGGCGACCATGACGTTCGACACCGCGTAGCCGACGAGGGTGGCGACGAGCACCGCCTTGCGGGGGAGCCGCGCGGTGAACGCCGTGAGCGGGAGCGCCAGGACCGCGACCGCCGCTGCGTAGACCGTGACGACGATGCCCATGCGGGACTCGGAGACCCCGAGGTCGCGGCTCATGGTGCCGAGCAGGCCCACGGGCATCAGCTCGGTCGTGATCGCGAAGAACGTCGCCAGTCCGAGCACGGCGATGCCGACGACGGACTGGGTGGTGACGGTGATCGGCCGCGTGTTCGTCGACACGGCCGAGGTGGTGGTGTTCGTGGACACGCTGCTGACCTCCTCCGGGGATGCCGGAGCGCGCGTCGGACCGTCGGGGTGACGACGGGGGCGGTGCGCGCTCGCGGTTCGTCGTCCGGACCGGTCGACCCGGACGTGGTGGTTGTACGACTCCACGGCGAGTGCGCTCGTCCAGTGTTGCACGGCGCGTCCGGATCGCGCGAGTGCGTCACCGGAAGTCCCAGGAGCGCTCCAACGCACTCCGGACGCGGGGAGCCCGATCAGTTCTCGTTCGTCACGGTCCCCTGCACCGCGCCTCCGCGCACGGTGATGGTCAGCGTGCCGCTCATCGACTGCGCCGACAGCGAGACGTTCCCGTGCAGCGCGTCGTCGCGGGGGTAGCACGCGGTCGTCGACTCGAGCCGGTTGGCGGTCGCGACCAGGCAGATGGTCTCGCGGTCGGTCCCGACGCCGGCCCACACGTTCCAGGGCGTCTCGAACGCGCTGCCGTCGAGGGCGCGGTTCGTGAACACGAGCCGCGTCGTCCGGAGGCTCACCGGCGCCCCGACGGGCCCCGGCAGCTGGTCCGCGGAGGTCTGGGGGACGTCGAGCAGTTCCTCGAGCGTGACGGTGCCCGGGGTCGGTGTCGTGCTCGGCGCAGCGACCTGCTGCCCGGAGGACGTCCCGACCAGCGTGCCCGCCGCGAAGGTCAGGCCGAGGACGGCGAGGGCGCCGAGCGCGATCCAGGCGCGCGGACGCGCGGTCCAGAGGAGTCCCCGCACGCGCGCCCGCCAGGTGCCCGCCCCGGTCGGGAGGCCCGCCCCGGCCCCGTGGCTCGCCGCACCGTCCGCGTCCCCCGCGTCGCCCCCGCCCGTCGCGTCCATCGCGATGGTCACGTCCGCTGCATCGCGTCCGCCGACGCCCGGCGCGGTGGCACCCGCCGCCGTGCCGTCGGCCGCGGCCCTCCCGGTCACGGTGTCGTCGGGTGTCGCGCTCCCGGTCGCCGTCCGCTCGGACCGGACCGCGGCGGTGCCCGCGGGCCAGGACGGTGCGTCGCTCCGGGCTGGTCCGTCGCTCCGGGCTGGTCTGTCGCTCCGGGCCGGTGCGTCGCTGCGGGCCACCGCACCTGCGGCTGGCATCGCCCGCAGCGCGAGCCGGGCCCGTGCGGCTTCCTCGGGCGACGACCCGACACCCCACGCGAGTGCTTCGAGCCGTGCCCGTTCCGCTGTGACGTCCTCGTCGGTCATGCGCACTCCCGGTCCGGACGCACCGGACGACCCTCATGCTCCCACCGTCCCGCTCCCGCGTCCGCCCGGTTGCGGCGACCGTCCAGAGGCGTGCGGGTAGACCGGGCACATGACGACCGGAACCGACGACGCAGCAACGGCCGACGGGACGGGCACCGGCGTGCCCACCACCCCGCCCACCACCCACCGTGGCGAGGGAGCGGGAGGCGGCGAGGACGGCGGCGAGCGGCACGACGCCGTCCGGCACGACGCCGACCCCGAGACCCTCGAGCCGCTCAGCCACGACACGCAGTCCGGCGAGGCCGACTACGTCGCGACCAGCCCCGACGGCTCCGGCACCGAGCGGCACGTGCCGACCCCCGACGAGGAACAGGGCCGCGGATCGGAGTACGATCCCGTCGACCAGGGCCCGCAGCAGGAGGGCCAGGGCGGCTGATCCGCGTCAGCGCAACAGACGGCGCAGCACGGCGCGCTCCCCGAGGGACCACACGGCGCTCGTGACGACGTACAGCGTCGCCGCCAGCGGCACGACCGCGGCGAACACGACGGACACGAACGGGACCCAGCGGGCGGACGCCGCCGCGACGCCGCTGCCGGGCGCGCCCACCGGGGGTGCCTCCACGGGGTTCCACCGGAGGCCGGCACGCCGGGCCAGCTCGACCGTCACGGCGAGCAGCGCCAGGAGCACGAGCACGATCCACGCCTGCGTCCAGAGCGGCGACGTGAGCACCACGAGCAGCGACTGGCCGAGCGGGATCCCGACGAGCGTCGCACCGAGCAGGGCGTTGACGACACCGTCGATCGTGGCGTGGGTGAACAGTGCGTACACGAGCGAGAGCACCGGAGCCTGCGCGAGCACCGGCAGGCACCCCGCGAGCGGCGACACCCGCTCCGACGTGTACAGGCGCTGCACCGCCTCCTGCAGTCGGCGGGTGTCGTGGCCGTACCGGCGTCGGAGCGCGGCGAGCTGCGGGGCGAGACGACGGCGGTCCCGTTCCGCCCGGATCTGCAGCACGGCGAGCGGGACGAGTGCGAGCCGGACGGCGAGGGTGAGCAGGACGACCGCGAGCGCGGCCGCGGCGCCGCCGGCGACGGGGGAGAGCCCCGCGGTCAGCGTGGTGAGCAGGTCGGCGCCGGCGTGCAGCAGGCTCCCGACGACGGGCAGGGTGGTGATGTCCATGACGATCCGTTCGGTGGAGGGGTACGCGGTCACGTGACCCGACCACACGCCGGCGGTCAGGTCGGCAGCGCCGCTCCCGGGGCACGGGACCGCACCTGGCCGTCGGCGTCGGGGTGGCTCCACGCGATGCGCGTCGGCCGGTCCGCCGCCGCGCCGGGTGCCCCGGCACGGGTCGGATCGGCGTCGAGGCCGAACGCCGTCGCGAGCAGCCGCACGACGAGCACCGTCGCCGCGACCGCGGCCAGGCCGAGGGCGGCCACGGCGAGCAGCGGCGCTGGCGCGACCACCGAGGCATCGCCGAGCTGCAGCGCGGCGAGCGCGCGGAGCAGCAGTTCGACGACGGTCATGGTCCGTTCAGCGTAACCTCCGCGTGCCGCCGTCGACGGTCGGGTGCGGACGGGCAGGATCGCAGGCATGACCGCAGGATCGCCGAGCACCCCAGCGACCCTCGCCCTCGAGCGGGCGGGGGTCCCGTTCACGCCGCACGTCTACGAGCACCACGAGACCGCGACGAACTTCGGCGAGGAGGCCGCCGCTGCCCTCGGCCTCCGCGAGGAACAGGTGTTCAAGACGCTCGTGGTGTCGGTCGACGGCCAGCTCGCGGTCGCGGTCGTCCCGGTCGCCAACCGCCTCGACCTCAAGGCGATCGCCGCAGCGCTCGGCGGCAAGAAGGCGACGCTCGCCCAGCCGGCCCTGGCGGAGAAGCGCACCGGCTACGTCGTCGGCGGGATCAGCCCCGTCGGACAGCGGACGCCGTTGCGCACCGTCGTCGACGAGTCCGCCCTGACCTACCCGAGCATCTTCGTCTCGGGTGGTCGTCGCGGCTTCGACATCGAGGTCGCCCCCGCGGACCTCGTGCGGGTCACCGAGGCGTCCACCGCGCCCATCGCCCGGACCTGAGTCGGCCCGACGCAACTTCTTCCGTCCACCGGGAATGACGCGGGCCGCCCTGCGTTGCATTGAGTCGAAGGCACTCAAGTTCCCAGGAGGTCCCGTTGCCAGAGACGTTCGGCCCGACCAGCGGCAGTGACTCGTTCGACGAGTTCCTCGCGCGACTCCTCGCGGCCCAGAGCACCGGCGCCCAGCGATCCGTACCGCTGGGACGCCCGGTCGACATCACGCGGCTGCTGAGCCGCCGCACCCACGAGGTGCTCCAGCGCACGGCGGAGTACGCCGTCGAGCAGGGGCAGCACGAGGTGGACGCGCTGCACATCCTGCACGTGCTCGTCCGCACCGACCCGTTCACCGCGGTGCTCCGGCACGCCGGCGTCGACCCGGAGCAGTTCGCCGACGAGGTCGAGCAGCGCCTGCCGATGGCGCGCGCCGCACGTCCCGAGCAGTCCGGTCGGCCCGCGCTGACCGCCACCGCGCAGCGGATCCTGCTCGAGGCCACCCAGGCCGCGCGCGGCTTCGGCAGCACGTACACCGATCCCGAGCACGTGTTCTTCGCGCTCGTCATGGACCAGGACACCGTCACCGGGCAGCTGCTCGCGAGTGCCGGCGTCACGCCGCAGGTCATGCAGGACCACGCCCAGCAGGCCGCGGCCGCAGCACGAGAGGGACGCCCGATGCCCGGCACCGACCAGACCACGACCGCGGACGGAGCCCGGTCCGACACCCCGACGCTCGACCAGTTCGGCACCGACCTCACCGAGCGCGCCCGGCAGGGTGGCATCGACCCGGTGATCGGCCGCGCCGACGAGATCGAGCAGACCGTCGAGATCCTGCTCCGCCGCACCAAGAACAACCCCGTGCTCATCGGCGAGCCCGGCGTCGGCAAGACCGCGATCGTCGAGGGCCTCGCCCAGCGCATCGCCGATGGCGACGTCCCCTCGCTCCTGCAGGGCAAGCGGGTCGTCGCGCTCGACCTCGCCGGGATGCTCTCCGGCACGCGCTACCGCGGCGACTTCGAGGAGCGCCTGACGACGGCGATGGACGAGATCGCCGCGCACGCCGACGAGCTCATCGTCTTCGTCGACGAGCTCCACACCGTCGTCGGCGCCGGTGGCGGTGGCGAGGGTGGATCGATGGATGCCGGCAACATCCTCAAGCCACGCCTCGCGCGCGGTGACCTGCACCTCGTCGGCGCGACGACGCTGAACGAGTACCGCCGGATCGAGAAGGACGCCGCGCTCGAGCGCCGCTTCCAGCCGGTGACGGTGGGGGAGCCGAGCGTCGAGGACGCGGTCGCGATCCTCACCGGCCTCGCGCCCCGCTACGCCGAGCACCACGACGTCACCTACACGCCCGAGGCGCTCCGTGCCGCGGTCGAGCTGTCGCACCGCTACGTCACCGACCGCCACCTGCCGGACAAGGCCATCGACCTCGTCGACCAGGCCGGCGCACGTCGTCGGCTCGCCCTGTCGGGCGACGTGGACGTCGAGGCGCTGCGTGACCAGATCATCACGCTGACCGCGTCGAAGGACGCGGCGGTCGCCGAGGAGCACTACGAGGAGGCGTCGCGTCTGCGCGACGAGATCGACGGACTGGAGGCGCGGATCACCGCCGCCTCGCAGGGTGACGCTGGTCGCGCCTCCCGTCCGACCCCGGCCGACCGCGTGATCACGGA
This sequence comes from Curtobacterium caseinilyticum, assembly GCF_030363035.1. GTDB lineage: Bacteria > Actinomycetota > Actinomycetes > Actinomycetales > Microbacteriaceae > Curtobacterium > Curtobacterium caseinilyticum. Next base: position 131,034 of record NZ_JAUCMN010000001.1, read on the forward strand.
GGCCGACGTCGCGGAGGTGGTGTCCCGCGCGACCGGCATCCCCGCGACGCGCCTGACGCAGGGCGACCGCACCCGCCTGGCCGCACTCGAGGACGAGCTCCACGAGCGCGTCGTCGGGCAGGACGACGCGGTGCGCGCCGTCGCGACCGCCGTCCGGCGCAGCCGGACCGGCATGGGCGACCCGCGTCGTCCGGTGGGCAGCTTCCTGTTCCTCGGTCCGACCGGTGTCGGCAAGACCGAACTCGCGAAGGCCCTGGCCGGGTCGCTGTTCGGCGACGAGTCGGCGATGCTCCGATTCGACATGAGCGAGTTCGGCGAACGCCACACGGTCTCGCGGCTCGTCGGTGCCCCTCCCGGGTACGTCGGGTACGACGAGGCCGGGCAGCTCACCGAGCGCGTCCGTCGGAACCCGTACTCGGTGATCCTGCTCGACGAGGTCGAGAAGGCCCACCCGGACGTGTTCAACCTGCTGCTGCAGGTGCTCGACGACGGTCGTCTCACGGACGGGCAGGGCCGCACGGTCGACTTCCGGAACACGGTCGTGATCATGACGTCGAACATCGGGTCCGAGTTCCTCGCGTCGCGCTCCGGCGCCCTCGGGTTCTCGGCGGTCGGATCGACCGACGGCTACGCCGAGGACGACCTGCGCGCGCGGGTGATGGGCAAGCTCCGCGAGGCCATGCGGCCGGAGTTCATCAACCGCATCGACGACATCGTGCTGTTCCGCAAGCTCGAGCGCTCCCAGCTCCGGTCGATCGTGGACCTGCTGCTGCAGGACACCGCGCTCCGGCTGCTCGCGCAGGACATGTCGCTGTCGGTGTCCGACGCGGCGACCGACTGGCTCGCCGAGCACGGCTACGAGCCCGAGTACGGCGCCCGACCCCTCCGTCGGCTCATCCAGCGCGAGGTCGACGACCGGATCGCGACCCTCGTGGTCGAGGAGCGGGTGCACCGCGGCGACACCGTCCGGATCGACGTCGTCGACGACGCGCTCGTCGCCCGGGTCGAGGAGTCCGCGACGGTCTAGTCAGTGCGTCGAGAACGGCCCCGGTACCGAATCGGTACCGGGGCCGTTCTGCGTGTCCGGGAATGCAATCCAGACCGATTCCGGAGAATGGGTTGCGGGCGCGTTGGGAATGTGGATAGTGTTCACGAGCACGCCAGTCAGCACGAGACCGAGAGAGGGGGCTGACCATGTTCATGACCACGACGACTCCGTTCCGTGGGATCCGTGGGACCAGCTGGACCTCCCTCCTGGTCCGCTGACCTCGGGCGTTCCGCACCGGTCGACACCTGCCGTCCCCGCCTCGTCGGGGTCCGCTGCACCTGCTCGCGTTCCGCGTCCGATCTCCGCTCAGCGGGTCTGATCGGCCCGCGGAGAATACGCGCTGACGGTCGCACCGGAAACGGCTGACCCTGCGGCGCCTACGTCCTCGGATCGTCATTCCTCGTTCCGTTCCGGAACCGTTGCGGAATGCACCCCGTTGCATTCCTGCATTCTCCGTGCGCCCGTTCTCCGGGTGCCTTCGCCGTGCCCGCAACCCGGGTCGGTCCGTCGCGCCCGGTCCCGGGCGTCCTGCTCGAAAGCGAACCACCGTGTCATCGAAGACCACGTCCATCCGTCCGCCCGACACCGTCGACCAGCAGCGTCGCGTGTCCCTGGCCGACCGCATCGCCCTGCGGGTCGGCATGTCCCTCATCATCTGGAGCCGTCGGACCCACCGCGTGCGGCCGTCCGTCGACTTCGCGACGCGGCAGCGGCTCGAGCGCGAGCTGCGCGAGCGCGAGGTCGCCCTGCTCGTGGAGGGCGCCGCGATGCGCATGTGGCGCTGACGCGCCGCGCGCCGCGGCCTCGCGGTCGCACGACGCGCCGTCCGGGTCCTCGCCCGGCGGCGCGTCGTGCGACGAGCGCGACCGCACGCGGCGCGTCGTGCGACGAGACGCCGCGCCCGGCCACTCGTCCACCCGCTCGCGCCGTCCGGCGCCCGGCCGGCCACGCACGGACCGGAACCCGTGCGCGCGACGCACCCCGCGCCTCCCGTACCGTTGTCCGGTGACCGAAACCGCAGCTGCACTCGTCGAACGCCTCACCGCCATCGTCCCGGACTTCCCGAAGCCCGGCATCCTGTTCCGCGACGTGACGCCGGTCTTCTCCGACCCCGTGGCCTTCGGGCGCGTGTGCGAGGCCCTCGCCGCGCCGTTCGCGATCGGCGCCGGGTTCCAGGCGGTCGCCGGCATCGAGGCCCGCGGCTTCGCCCTCGCGGGTGGGATCGCCGCACAGCACCAGGTCGGCGTCCTGACCGTCCGCAAGGCCGGCAAGCTCCCCGGTGAGGTCCTCAGCGAGCAGTACGCGCTCGAGTACGGCGAGGCCGAGCTCGAACTCCGCCCGGGGCAGTTGCCGCAGGGCACGCGGGTGCTCGTCGTCGACGACGTCCTCGCCACCGGGGGCACCGCTGCCGCGACGGTCACCCTGCTCGAGCGCGCGGGGTACGAAGCGATCGGCTTCGCGTCGCTGCTCGAGCTCGACGGCCTCGCCGGTCGGGAGCGCCTCGAGCCCCGTCTGCCCGTCACGACGCTCGGCCGCGTCCCCGCCTGAACCGGCCCGGCTCGCGCACTAGTCTTGACCCACCCCTGAACCAACCGAGGAGCACCACGATCGTGACCGAGTCAGTCGCCGCATCGCCGGAGAACGCCGAGCCCGCAGACCTGCCCCAGGCACCCGAGCCCCGCACCGCGACGACGACCACGACGGGCACCGAGCTCTTCGAGGGTGAGCGCGGCGTCGTCGCCATCCGCGTCGGCGGCGTCCTCAAGGACCTCGACGCGGCCGTGCAGGACGGCGAGACCGCCGAGGCCGTGACCCTGCAGGAGCAGGACGGACTCGACATCCTCCGGCACTCCGCCGCGCACGTGCTCGCGCAGGCCGTGCAGCAGATCAACCCGGATGCCAAGCTCGGCATCGGCCCGCCCGTGACGGACGGCTACTACTACGACTTCGACGTCGCCGAACCGTTCACGCCCGAGGACCTCAAGGCCATCGAGAAGGGCATGGACCGGATCATCCGGCAGGCCCAGCGCTTCCGTCGCGTCGTCGTCACCGACGAGGAAGCCCGCGAGCGCATGGCGGGGGAGCCCTACAAGCAGGAGCTCATCGGTCTGAAGGGCGCCGCGGACGAGGGCGACTCCGGCGAGAGCGTCGAGGTCGGCGCCGGCGAGCTCACGGTCTACGAGAACGTCGACCCGAAGTCGGGCGAGGTCATGTGGCAGGACCTCTGCCGTGGACCGCACGTCCCGCACACCCGCTGGATCGGCAACGCGTCGAAGCTCATGCGCGTCGCGGCGGCGTACTGGCGCGGCTCGGAGAAGAACCCGCAGCTCCAGCGCATCTACGGCACGGCGTGGCCCGACAAGGACCAGCTCAAGGCGTACCAGCTCCGGCTCGAGGAGGCCGCCAAGCGCGACCACCGCAAGCTCGGTGCCGAACTCGACCTGTTCTCGTTCCCGGACGAGATCGGCTCGGGCCTGGCGATCTTCCACCCGAAGGGCGGCATCATCCGCCGCGAAATGGAGGACTACTCGCGCCGTCGGCACGAGCAGGAGGGCTACTCCTTCGTCTACACGCCGCACATCACCAAGGGTGACCTGTTCGAGCAGTCCGGCCACCTCGGCTGGTACAAGGACGGCATGTTCCCGGCCATGCACATGGACGAGGCGCGCGACGAGGACGGCAACGTCACCCGGCAGGGGGCGGACTACTACCTCAAGCCGATGAACTGCCCGATGCACATCCTGGCGTACCGCTCGCAGGCCCGGTCGTACCGCGACCTGCCGCTGCGGATGTTCGAGTTCGGCACGGTCTACCGCAACGAGAAGTCCGGCGTGATCCACGGCCTGACCCGCGTCCGCGGCATGACCCAGGACGACGCCCACATCTTCACCACGCAGGAGAAGATGAAGGAGGAGCTGACCACGACGCTCCAGTTCGTGCTCTCGCTGCTCCGCGACTACGGCCTCGACGACTTCTACCTCGAGCTGTCCACGAAGGACCCGGAGAAGTACGTCGGCGACGACGACGTGTGGGAGGTCGCGACGAACACCCTGCGCGAGGTCGCCGAGGAGTCCGGCCTCGAGCTCGTGCCGGACCCCGCGGGTGCGGCGTTCTACGGCCCGAAGATCTCGGTGCAGGCGCGCGATGCCATCGGCCGCACCTGGCAGATGTCGACCGTGCAGCTCGACTTCAACCTGCCGGAACGCTTCGAGCTGGAGTACACGGCTCCGGACGGCTCGCGGCAGCGTCCGGTGATGATCCACCGCGCCCTGTTCGGCTCGATCGAGCGGTTCTTCGGCGTCCTCACCGAGCACTACGCGGGCGCGTTCCCGGCGTGGCTGTCCCCGGTGCAGGTCGTCGCGATCCCGGTCGCGGCCGAGTACGGCGACTACCTCGACGAGGTCGTCGCGAAGCTGCGCTCGCACGGCGTCCGCGCCGAGGTCGACCACTCGGACGATCGCATGCAGAAGAAGATCCGCACGCACACCAAGGCCAAGGTGCCGTTCCAGCTCATCGCCGGTGGCGACGACCGCGACGCCGGCGCGGTCTCGTTCCGCTTCCGCGACGGCCGCCAGGACAACGGCGTGCCCGTCGACGAGGCCGTCGACCGGATCCTCACCGCCATCCGCGAGCGCGCGCAGGTCTGATGGACCAGGAGCGGCCGGGAGGCACCGAGCACGTCCCCGGGACCGGTCACGTCGTCGACGTGGCCGGCTCCGGGGCCCCGGATGCGCCCGACACGTCGGCTGCGGCCCGCGCGACGGGTGCGATCGGTGCCGCGGGCACCGGCGGCGCCGACGATCCGCTGGTGATCCGTGACGCCGCGACCGGCGCCGCGGTGCCGGACGCGTTCCAGCGCCTGTGGAACCCGCACCGGATGGCGTACATCGACGCCGGGCGCGAGGGCAAGGGCCGTGGGCACGAGGACGACTGCCCGTTCTGCGAGGCTCCGCACCGGTCCGACGAGGACGCACTGATCGTCGCCCGCGGCGAGCACGCCTACGTCCTGCTCAACCTGTACCCGTACAACAACGGGCACCTGCTCGTCTGCCCGTACCGCCACGTCCCGCTCTACGACGAGGCGACGCCGGAGGAGACCCGCGAGATGGCCGAGCTGACGCAGACGGCGATGCGCGTGCTGCGTGCGGTGTCGCACTGCGACGGCTTCAACATCGGCATGAACCAGGGCGAGATCGCCGGTGCCGGGGTCGCCGCGCACCTGCACCAGCACATCGTGCCGCGGTGGGCGTCGGACTCGAACTTCTTCCCGATCATCGCCCGGACGAAGTCGATGTCGCAGATGCTCGGGGACACCCGCCGACTCGTCGCCGAAGGCTGGCCCGCTGCGGACTAGACTGTCGGCATCATGAGCGACAGCACCAGCACCTCGGGCACGAACGGCACCTCGATCACCGGCTCCGACCGCGTCAAGCGCGGCCTCGCGGAGATGCTCAAGGGTGGCGTCATCATGGACGTCATCGACGCGGAGCAGGCCCGCATCGCGGAAGAGGCCGGCGCCACCGCCGTCATGGCCCTCGAGCGTGTTCCCGCCGACATCCGCGCGCAGGGCGGCGTCGCCCGCATGTCCGACCCGTCGATGATCGAGGAGATCATCGCCGCGGTGTCGATCCCCGTCATGGCGAAGGCCCGCATCGGCCACTTCGTCGAGGCGCAGGTGCTGCAGGAGCTCGGTGTCGACTACATCGACGAGTCCGAGGTGCTGTCGCCCGCCGACTACGTCAACCACATCGACAAGTGGAACTTCACCACCCCCTTCGTCTGCGGCGCCACCAACCTGGGTGAGGCCCTGCGTCGCATCACCGAGGGTGCCGCGATGATCCGCTCCAAGGGCGAGGCCGGCACGGGCGACGTCTCCGAGGCCACGAAGCACATCCGCACCATCTCGAAGGAGATCGCGGCGCTGCGCTACCTCAAGGAGGACGAGCTCTACGTCGCCGCGAAGGAGCTCCAGGCTCCCTTCGACGTCGTGAAGGAGGTCGCGCAGACCGGCAAGCTCCCGGTCGTGCTCTTCACCGCCGGTGGTGTCGCCACCCCGGCCGACGCCGCGATGATGATGCAGCTCGGCGCGGACGGCGTGTTCGTCGGCTCCGGCATCTTCAAGTCGGGCGACCCGGCGAAGCGCGCCGCGGCGATCGTCAAGGCCGTCACCTTCCACGACGACCCGAAGGTCATCGCCGAGGTCTCCCGTGGGCTGGGCGAGGCCATGGTCGGCATCAACGTCGCCGACGTCCCCGCGCCGCACCGCCTCGCCGAGCGCGGCTGGTGAGCGCCCGGCCCCGCATCGGGGTCCTCGCGCTGCAGGGCGACTTCCGCGAGCACATCGCGTCGCTGACGGAGCTCGGCGCCGAGGTGGTGCCGCTCCGTCGGCCCGAGGAGATCGACACGCTCGACGGCGTGGTGATCCCCGGCGGCGAGTCGAGCGTCATGGACAAGCTGTCCCGCACGTTCGGTGTCGCCGAGCCGCTCGGCGCTGCGATCCGTGACGGCCTCCCCGCCTACGGCACCTGCGCCGGGATGATCATGCTGTCCTCCCGGATCGCCGCGGGCATCCCGGGGCAGCAGACGCTCGGCGTGCTCGACACGACCGTTCGCCGGAACGCCTTCGGCAACCAGAACGACTCCTTCGAGACCGACATCCCGATGCCGGCGCTCGGCGAGGCCCCGGTGCACGCGGTGTTCATCCGCGCGCCCGTGGTCGAGGAGCACGGCACGGACGTCGAGGTGCTCGGGGCCCTCGCGGACGGCCAGGTCGTGGCGGTGCAGCAGGGCAACGTGCTGGCCAGCGCGTTCCACCCCGAGGTCGCCGGCGAGGACCGCTTCCACCGTCGCTTCCTCGACCTCGTCCGCTCCGCCTAGTCTCGGACCCTTCCGCTCCGCAAGACGCAAGGGCGGCGGATACTCGCTGCCGTACCGCGCTGCGCACTGCCGCCGAGGTTGCGTCTTGCGGGGCGAGCACCAGCGGGGCGGCGGCGACCCGCGCCTCCCGGCCGGTAGACTGGTCCGGATCTTCCGCTAGACGCAAGGAGCACCGTGTCCGGGCATTCCAAGTGGGCAACGACCAAGCACAAGAAGGCGGTCATCGACCAGCGCCGTGCGAAGTCGTTCGCCAAGCTCATCAAGAACATCGAGGTCGCGGCCAAGATGGGTGGCGCCGACCTGTCGGGCAACCCGACCCTGGTCGACGCCGTCCAGAAGGCCAAGAAGACTTCGGTGCCGAACGACAACATCGACCGCGCGATCAAGCGCGGTGCCGGTCTGACCGGTGAGTCGATCGAGTACTCGACGATCATGTACGAGGGCTACGGCCCGAACGGCGTCGCCATGCTCGTCGAGTGCCTCACGGACAACAAGAACCGCGCCGCGGCCGAGGTCCGGACGGCGATGTCCCGCAACGGCGGCACCATGGCCGACCCGGGCAGCGTCGCCTACAACTTCTCCCGCAAGGGTGTCATCTCGGTGACGAAGACCGACGGTCTCGACGAGGACACCGTGATGACGGCCGTGCTCGACGCGGGTGTCGAGGACGTCATCGACCAGGGCGGCGGCTTCGAGGTCATCACCGAGGCGAGCGACCTGGTGGCGGCTCGCACCGCGCTGCAGGACGCCGGCATCGACTACGACTCCGCCGACGCCGAGTTCGTCCCCGGCGTGAAGGTGCCGGTCGACGCCGAGACGGCGCGCAAGGTGTTCAAGCTGATCGACGCGCTCGAGGACAGCGACGACGTGCAGAACGTCTACGCCAACTTCGACATCCCCGCGGACGTCCAGGCCGAGCTCGACGAGGACGAGGACTAGTCCGGTGCTCCGTGTGCTCGGGGTGGACCCCGGGCTCACCCGGTGCGGTGTCGGCGTCGTCGAGGTCGCACCCAACCGGCGCGCACGGCTCGTCCACGTGACGGTCGTGCGCACCCCGGCCGACATGGCCCTGGAACAGCGTCTGCTCCGCATCGCCGACGGCATCGCCGCCGAGATCGACGAGCACCGACCGGACGCGGTCGCCGTCGAGCGCGTCTTCGCCCAGGCGAACGTCCGGACCGTGATGGGCACCGCCCAGGCCGCGGGACTGGCGCTGCACGCAGCGGCGGCCCGCGGCCTGCCCGTCGGGCTGCACACCCCGTCCGAGGTCAAGGCCGCCGTCACCGGCTACGGCAACGCCGACAAGCGGCAGGTGCAGACCATGATCGCGCGGGTGCTCGGGCTCGACGAGGCACCCAAGCCGGCCGACGCCGCGGACGCGCTCGCGCTGGCCGTGTGCCATGCCTGGAGGCTCGGATCACCCGACCGGGTCGGTCCCGGTCCGGCGACCCTCACCCCGGCACAGCGCGCGTGGCGGGACGCGCAGACCGGCGCGGCCGACACCCCGCTCGCCCGCGCCGAGGCCGCAGCCGCGCGGCGGTCCGGCTTCGTCGGTGGGCGGCCCTAGGCTCGTGGGCATGATCGCGAGCCTCCGGGGAACCTGCATCGACGTCGCCGGATCGGCCGTCGTGATCGAGGTCGGCGGAGTCGGCTACGCGGTCACCGTGACGCCGGCGCAGGCCCTCACGATGCGGCTCGGGTCCGAGGTCTTCCTCCGCACGGCCATGATCGTGCGTGAGGACGAGCACCTGCTCTTCGGGTTCGACTCGAGCGAGGCGCTGCAGGTGTTCGACCTGCTGCGTGGGGTGTCCGGCGTCGGACCGAAGTCGGCCCTGGGCGTGCTCGCACACCTCGATCCGGCGCAGATCGCGAACGCCGTGGCGCGCGAGGACGACGCCGCGTTCCGCAAGGTGTCCGGCATCGGACCGAAGACCGCGAAGCTCATCATCGTCGCGTTGTCCGGCAAGCTCGTCGCGTTCGAGCAGGCTCCGGCCGCGACCGTCGGGAGCAGCGGTGCCGCCCACCCGGCGGCGGTGGACGTGGTCACGGCGCTCGTCGGGCTCGGCTGGCGTGAGGACGCGGCGCAGTCCGCGGTCGACGCCGTCGTCGCGAACGACCCGGGCGCCGCGGCGATGGGCACGCAGGCACTCCTCCGCGCCGCGCTCGGCACGCTGCGTCCCGCCGGAGCCGGCCGGTGAGCGGCATCACGTCCGCCGGTGCCGAGTCGCAGGAAGAGCTGGCGTTCGAGGGCGCACTGCGTCCGAAGTCGCTCGACGAGTTCGTCGGGCAGCGCAAGGTCCGGGGGCAGCTCGACCTGCTGCTCAAGGCCGCGGCGCTGCAGGACCGCACGCCCGACCACATCCTCATGGCCGGACCGCCCGGGCTCGGCAAGACGACCCTCGCCATGATCGTCGCGCACGAGTCCGGTCGCCCCCTGCGCATGTCCAGCGGTCCGGCGATCCAGCACGCGGGGGACCTGGCGGCGGTGTTGTCGTCGCTGGTGCCGGGCGAGGTCCTGTTCATCGACGAGATCCACCGCATGGCGCGCTCGGCGGAGGAGATGCTCTACCTGGCGATGGAGGACTTCCGGATCGACGTCATGGTCGGCAAGGGCGCCGGCGCGACGAGCATCCCACTCGACCTCGCCCCGTTCACGCTCGTCGGTGCGACCACCCGCGCGGGCCTCCTGCCGAACCCCCTCCGCGACCGCTTCGGCTTCACGGCACACCTCGAGTTCTACGAGAAGGACGAGCTCGAACAGGTCCTGATCCGAGCCGCCCACCTGCTCGAGCTCGCCATCGACCGATCGGCCCTGCGCGAGATCGCCGGGCGCTCTCGTGGGACGCCACGCATCGCGAACCGCCTGCTCCGCCGGGTGCGGGACTACGCCCTCGTGCACCGGACGACCGACGGCATGGCGGCGGTGCAGGGCGCGCTCGACCTGTACGACGTCGACGAGCTCGGCCTCGACCGGCTCGACCGCGCGGTCGTCGAGACCATGCTGACCCGGTTCGACGGCGGTCCGGTCGGGCTCAACACGCTCGCGGTGTCCGTGGGCGAGGAGTCCGAGACCATCGAGTCCGTCGTCGAACCGTTCCTCGTGCGCGTCGGCCTCGTCACGCGGACCCCGAGGGGTCGCATCGCGACTCCACAGGCCTGGCGCCACTTCGGGATCACGCCGGGCGACGGGACGGCCGGACAGCCAGGGCTCTTCGACGATTGATCGACATGTAGTATGTTGAGCGACGGCGCGTCTCCGTCGGCGCCCACTGCTTCGGCCGGCAACCGAGCAGCGTGCTCACAGTGCGCTGCCCGATCACGGCCACACCCGTGCCCTAGACTGCTACGGCCCGAAGCCGAGCAACGACCGCTCCGGCTGGAACCGAGCAACCAGAGAAGGCAACGCCCCATGGACCAATCACTCTTCCTCATCGTCATCATCGTCGCGTTCGCTGCCTTCATGTTCTACAGCAGCCGCAAGCGCAAGAAGCAGCAGGCGGAGCTGCAGACGAAGATGGTCCCGGGCGCCCGCGTCATGCTCTCGTTCGGGCTGTACGGCACGCTGCTCTCCGTCGACGACGAGAAGGTCACCGCCGACGTCGAGATCGCCCCGGGCACCGTCGTCACGGTCCACCGTCAGACCCTGTCGCGCGTCGTCGACGACAACGCCTCGGACGTCGAGACGACCGTCGTGGCCGAGGACGAGACCGCGGCGAAGCCGGCGATCGACCTGGGCACCGGGGACACCCGCGCCGACGACCGTCGGGTCGAGCCCGAGTTCGGTGAGCGCGTCGAGCCCACCGAGACCGACGCTGCGAAGCGCAAGACCGAAGACTGACACCCATGGCCGCCGGGTCCCCGTGACCCGGCGGCCACACCTCTGCCGCCGGCGTCGCCGTCGGTCCTGAACAGAAAGACGAGACGACCGGTGGCACGATCGACACCCGTCAAGAAGGCGCTGCGCTCGCTCACCTGGTTGGTGATCATCATGGCCGCCCTGGCAGGCCTGAACACCGCTGCGTCGGTGCTCGCTGCCAACAGCAAGGACGACACCGACAAGTGGTTCGCCGGCGCGAGCTGGGTCCCCGAGCTGGCGCTCGACCTGCAGGGCGGCACGCAGCTGACCCTCGCGGCGCAGAACACCGAGGGCGGGTCGGTCACCTCGCAGCAGTTGAACCAGGCGGTCAACATCATCCGCCAGCGCATCAACGCGACCGGCGTCTCCGAGTCCCAGATCAACACCCAGGGCACGAACAACATCGTCGTGTCGATCCCGGGCAAGCCCGACAAGGCGACGATCGACCGGATCGAGGCCGCGGCGAAGCTGACCTTCCGCCCGGTGCTCTACACCGAGGCCGCGACCGACTCCGCCGTCGGTGGGTCCGCATCCGCTTCGGCGTCACCGACGCCGTACTCGCCGCCCGCGTCGCTGCAGTCGACGCCGAGCGCGAAGCCGACGAACGGCAGCGACCTGTCGCAGGTCACGCCCGCACTGCAGGACCTCTACACGAACTACAACTGCAAGGCGCCGGACGACGTCACGACGGCTCCCGACGACGAACCCCTCGTCACCTGTGACCAGGACGGCGCCGCCAAGTACATCCTCGGCCCGGTCGAGGTCTCCGGGTCCGGCATCAGCAACGCGACCTCGGGCCTCGCCACCGACTCACAGGGCGCGACGACCGGGCAGTGGGCCGTCAACCTGACGTTCAAGGGCAAGAGCTCGGACGACTTCCGCGACGTCACCAGCCGGCTCGTCAAGCTCCAGCCGCCGCAGAACCAGTTCGCGATCGTCCTCGACGGCACCGTCATCACGGCGCCGGCGTCGAACGCCGCGATCACCAACGGCAAGGCGCAGATCACGGGCAACTTCACCGCCGAGTCGTCGAAGACCCTGGCTGACCAGCTGAAGTACGGTGCCCTGCCGATCAACTTCCAGGTGCAGTCGAACGAGAACATCTCGGCGACGCTCGGCACCGCGCAGCTCGTCGGCGGTCTCGTCGCCGGTCTGATCGGCCTGATCCTCGTCGTGATCTACTCGGTCATCCAGTACCGGGCACTGGCCTTCGTCACGGTCCTGTCGCTCGGTGTCGCCGCGGTGCTCACCTACCTGGTCATCGCGATCATGTCGTGGCGCGTCGACTACCGGCTGTCGCTCGCCGGCGTCGCCGGTCTGATCGTCGCGATCGGCATCACGGCGGACTCGTTCATCGTCTACTTCGAACGCATCCGTGACGAACTGCGCGACGGCCGCGGCCTCGAGAGCGCCGTCGAGTCCGGCTGGAAGCGGGCGCTCCGCACGATCCTGGCGTCCGACTCGATCAACTTCCTCGCGGCGGTCGTGCTCTACATCCTCGCGGTCAGCGACGTGAAGGGCTTCGCGTTCACGCTGCTCCTCACCACCCTGATCGACGTCGTCGTGGTCGTGCTGTTCACGCACCCGATGATGCAGCTCATCGCCCGCAGCCGGTTCTTCGGCGAGGGGCACAAGTTCAGCGGACTCGATCCGTCCGCCCTCGGCGCGGTCTACCGCGGTCGCGCGCAGTTCCGCGCGCCGGTCGTGGACGGCAAGCGTCAGCGCAGCGCGGGGGAGGCCCAGCGCCGCCAGACGATCGCAGAGCGGAAGGCCCAGCAGGCCTCCGGCGACAACGGCTCCACGCCGGACGGGAAGGACGACTGATGGCCAGCTTCAGCCAGTTCGGCAGCGACCTCTACACGGGCAAGCGCTCCTACGACATCGTCGGGCGTCGGAAGACCTGGTACCTCATCGCGCTCATCGCGATCGTGGTGTCCCTCGCGGTGCCGTGGCTCCGCGGCGGCTACCACCTCGGCATCGAGTTCACGGGCGGGTCCGAGTTCACCATCTCGGACGCGAAGGACCTCGACCAGTCGATCGCGACGCGCACGGTCGAGTCGATCGTCCCTGAGGGCATCCCGCGGGTCTCGCAGGTCGGGCAGGACGGCATCCGCGTCCAGACCGAGCAGCTGACCGATCGTGAGACCACCGAGGTGCAGGACGCCCTGGCCGAGGCGTACGGCGTCTCCGAGGACCAGGTCGCGTCGACGTACATCGGTGCCACCTGGGGTGCGGACGTCCTCGCGCAGGCGATCCGCGGACTCGTCATCTTCCTCGCCCTTGCCGCGGTGGTCATGGCCGTGTACTTCCGCACGTGGAAGATGTCCGTCTCCGCGATGGCCGCCCTGCTCCACGACCTGCTCATCACCGCCGGTGTCTACGGCATCGTCGGGCTCGAGGTCACCCCGGCCGCGGTCATCGGCTTCCTGACCATCCTCGGCTACTCGCTGTACGACACCGTCGTGGTCTTCGACAAGGTGCGGGAGAACACCGCGCAGGAGTCGCACCGCACCTTCGTGCAGTCGGTCAACCTCGCCGTCAACCAGACCCTCGTGCGCTCGATCAACACGTCGGTGGTCGCACTGCTCCCGGTCGCGGCGATCCTGTTCATCGGCTCGTACGTGCTCGGCGCGGGCACGTTGCGGGACATCTCCCTCGCGCTGTTCATCGGCATCATCGTCGGCACCTACTCGACGATCTTCATCGCGTCGCCGATGTACGCCCACCTGCGCGAGAACGAGCCCAAGGTCAAGGAGGCCGACGCGAAGAAGACGCGTGCGGCCGAGAAGCGTCAGCGCGAGGTCGACGCCGCGGCCGAGGTCGCCTGATGGCGATCGAGGTGCACGACGTCGACGTCGCCGAGGCGCGCCGTCGCCTCGATGCGGGTGCCCGGCTGTTCGACGTGCGCGAGCAGGGGGAGTGGGACGACGTCCACGCGCCCGAGGCCACCCTCGTGCCGATGTCGGAGCTCGTCGCACGCTGGCAGGAGATCGACGGGGGCGACCAGCCCGCGATCGTCGTCTGCCACTCCGGGGCGCGGTCGGCCCGGGTGGTCGCCGCCCTCGAGCAGTCGGGGGTGCCCGCGGTCAACCTGACCGGCGGCATGGTCGCGTGGGAGCAGGCGGGCCAGCCCGTCGTGCACGGCGGCGCAGCCGACGGTGCCCACGGACACGACGCCCACGGCGAACCGCGTCACGAGCACTGACCGGACACGCGTAGGCTTGCCGGACCGTACCCGGACAGCGGTCGCAGGAGGCGCACCATGACGGACACCCGTGAGTCCTCGCCGCAGAACGCATCGACGCAGGGCGCCCCGGTGCCCAGCGCGAGCCGTCCCGGTTCCGCGCCACGTCCCTCCAGTCCGTTGAACGCAACGACCACCGGGAACCTCGGATCCCTGCGGTCGCTGCTGCCGCGCCTGTTCTCGCGGGCGCAGCCCGCCGGTGCCGTGGACACGCTCATCCGGACGGTTCGTTCGCACCACCCGAAGGCCGACGTCACGCTCATCGAGCGGGCGTACTCGGTGGCGGAGCGCGCGCACGACGGGCAGAAGCGCAAGTCGGGGGAGCCGTACATCACGCACCCCGTCGCGGTCGCGCAGATCCTCGCCGACCTCGGCATCGGCACGATCACCATCGCCGCGGCGCTCCTGCACGACACCGTCGAGGACACCGACTACCAGCTCGACGAGCTGCGTGCCGACTTCGGCGACGAGATCGCGATGCTCGTCGACGGCGTCACCAAGCTCGACAAGGTCAAGTACGGCGACAGCGCCCAGGCCGAGACCGTCCGCAAGATGGTCATCGCGATGTCCAAGGACATCCGTGTCCTGGTCATCAAGCTCGCCGACCGTCTGCACAACGCCCGCACATGGGGCTTCGTCGAGTCCGCCTCCGCCACGCGCAAGGCGAAGGAGACGCTCGAGATCTACGCGCCGCTCGCACACCGGCTCGGCATCCAGATGATCAAGCTGGAGCTCGAGGACCTGTCGTTCGCGGTGCTGCACCCCAAGCTCTACGTCGAGATCGACAGCCTGGTCAAGGAACGCCAGCCGAAGCGCGAGCAGTTCGTGCAGAACGTCATCGGCACGCTCAAGAAGGACCTGAAGGCCGCGAAGGTCCGCGGCGAGGTCATGGGACGGCCGAAGCAGTACTACTCGATCTACCAGAAGATGATCGTCCGCGGGCGCGAGTTCGACGAGATCTACGACCTGGTCGGCATCCGGGTCCTCGTGCCGACGGTGCGCGACTGCTACGCGATGCTCGGTTCGGTGCACGCGCGCTGGACGCCGCTGCCCGGCCGCTTCAAGGACTACATCGCGACGCCGAAGTTCAACCTGTACCAGTCGCTGCACACCACCGTGCTCGGCCCACAGGGCCGTGCGGTCGAGATCCAGATCCGCACGCACGAGATGCACCAGCGCGCCGAGTTCGGCGTCGCCGCACACTGGAAGTACAAGCAGCGTGCCGCCGGACGGGATGCCGACACGGTGACGTCCACCGACGACCAGGACATGGCGTGGCTCGCGCACATCACCGACTGGCAGGCCGAGACGAGCGATCCGGGGGAGTTCCTCGACTCGCTGCGCTACGAGATCGGCGCGAAGGAGACCTACGTCTTCACCCCGCAGGGCAAGGTCATCGGCCTGCCCGCCGGCGCGACTCCCGTCGACTTCGCCTACGCCGTGCACACCGAGATCGGGCACCGCACGATGGGTGCCAAGGTGAACGGGCGGCTCGTGCCGCTCGAGAGCACGCTGTCGAGTGGTGACGTCGTCGAGATCTTCACGTCGAAGAACCCCGACTCCGGCCCGAGTCAGGACTGGCTGACCTTCGTGCGCAGCCCGCGGGCGCGCAACAAGATCAAGCAGTGGTTCACGAAGGAGCGCCGCGAAGAGGCGATCGAGCAGGGCCGTGACGCGATCGCCCGGGCGATGCGCAAGCAGAACCTGCCGCTGCAGCGCATCATGAGCCAGGACTCGATCGCCGAGGTCGCCTCGTCGATGCGGTACGACGACGTCTCGGCGCTCTACGCCGCCGTCGGCGAGGGCCACGTCTCGACGCAGTCCGTGATCGAGAAGGTGCTCGGCAACGTCCAGGCCGAGACGGAGACCGACGAGCCCGAGCTCGCCTTCCCGCGCCAGGTCACGAGCCGCCAGCTCCGGAACAGCGACAGCGGTGTGCTCGTCCGCGGGGCGCCGGACATCCTGGTGAAGCTCGCGAAGTGCTGCACGCCTGTACCCGGCGACCAGATCGTCGGCTTCATCACCCGTGGGCAGGGCGTCTCGGTCCACCAGGCGTCGTGCACGAACGTCAAGTCGCTGATGAACGAGCCGGACCGGATGATCGAGGTCGAGTGGGCCCCGTCGTCGAAGTCGGTGTTCCTCGTGCAGATCCAGATCGAGGCGCTCGATCGCTCCGGGCTGCTCAGCGACGTGACCCGTGTGCTCACGGACCACCACGTGAACATCCTGTCGGCGACGGTGTCGACGTCCTCCGACCGGCTGGCGCTCAGTCGGTTCGTGTTCGAGATGGGCGACACGACGCACCTCGACCGGGTGCTCAACGCGGTGCGCCGGATCGACGCGGTCTACGACGTCTACCGGGTCAGCGCGGGTTGAGCGTCGTCACCCGGTCGAAGCGCCGGGCGGCCTGACGCGCCATCGGGATCGTGCCGAGCGCGTCGAGGCGCGCCCGGACATCGCCGGCGGAGACGACACCGGCGCCGAGCAGACCCTGCAGGGCGGTGATCGCGCCCGGCTCGGACGTCCCGGGCGCTCGGAGCAGGTCGACGGCGGTCCGCAGTGGCGTCGTGACACGCACGCCGTCCAGGTCGACGACGTCGCTCGGGTCGAGGCGCACCTCGCGCAGCCGGACGTCGGCGTCGACCCGCACCCGGATGGTCGGGGGGATGCTCACCTCCGACACGGCCGGCGGACGCGAGGTCCCTCCCCAGATCCACGCAGCCGAGCGACCGCTCGCGACCAGGCGTCGGTCGGGTAGGCCCCACGCGTGTGCTGCGGCTCGGAGCGCGGGGAGCTGTGGTTCGGCAGGGGAGGCCCAGCACTGCCCGACGGGGACGAGCTCGCCGGCGAGCACCGCGGCGCGCAGTTCCGCCTCCGGCCAGTCGTCGCTGGTCAGCAGGTGGGGCGACGGCATCCCGCCATCCTGCCGGACACCCCACTCCGCCGCCCGGCCCTGTGGAGAGCGATCACCCTGGGCGACGCCGTCCAGCGCCGGGGCGGTGCAACGGACCAGCCAGCCAGCGGTCCAGCGGCTCAGCGGTTCCGCAGTCCAGCTGCTCAGCGCAGGACGTCGGCGCGGTGCACCAGCGCCGCCGCACCGATGAGCGGACCGTCCTGCGACAGGGCGGTCGGCACGATCCGCACCTTCGTCACGAAGCCGAACTCGACGCGTTCGGCAACGGCCTCGCGCGCGTACTCGAACAGGTCCGGCGTCACGTGCGAGAACCCGCCACCGATCGCCACGACCTCGAGGTCGACCAGGCTCGTCGCGGCCGCGATCGCCTGCCCGAGGGCACGGCCGCTGCGCCGCACGGCCGCGACCGCGACCGCATCGCCGGCCGCGTACGCCGCGGACAGCTCCTCGCCCGTGGTGCCGGCGAAGCCCTGACGCTGCGCCCACGCGACGGTCTTCGGGCCGCTGGCGATCGCCTCGAGGCAGCCGGTGCCGCCGCACGCGCACGGGTCGTCGAAGCCGCCGCACTCGACGTGGCCGATGTGCCCCGCGTTGCCGGTCGGTCCGCTGACGGTGCGGCCGTGCAGGATGAGCCCGCCGCCGACGCCCGTCGAGACGATCATGCCCATGACGTGGTCGGACCCCTGCGCAGCGCCCACCCAGTGCTCGGCGAGGGTGATCGCCAGGCCGTCCATGCGGAGTGTCACGGGCACGCCGTCCGGCACGAGGGCGGCGATGCGGTCGCGCAGCGGGTACCCGCGCCACACCGGCATGTTGAGCGGCGAGACGAGGCCGTGTTCCTCGTCCACCGGCCCGGCCGAACCGATCCCGACGCCGACCAGGGCGGCGTCGGCGGGCAGCGTGGCGAGCGTCGCGGTGACGACCTCGTCCACCGCCGCCTGCAGCTCGTCCGAGGTCCGCTGCGGGCCCGTGGGGTGACGGTGCCGTGTCCCGGCCACGACGACGCCCTGGTCGGTCACGAGGGCGGCTTCGACCTTGGTGCCGCCGAGGTCGACGGCGAGGGCGAGCAGGCTGGACTGCGGTGCGGTGGTGGACATGCTCGCTCCGATGCGGCGGTCTGGAGGCTCGGTGCGGTTCCCGGCGCGCGTCGCGTCCGGTGGGCACCGGCCCGGTGCTGGTTGGGTCGGGTCAGTAGGACGAGGAGTCGTCGCCGAGGGCGGACGCGGCCCCGGTCTCCGCGCGGTGCGCGAGCTCGTCGAGGATGCGGGCCGATGCGCTCGTGCCGATGCGGTTCGCACCGGCCGCGACCATCTCGAGCAGGGTGTCGAGGCCCCGGACCCCGCCGGACGCCTTCACGCCGGTGTCCGAGCCGACCGTTGCGCGCATCAGGCGGATGTGCTCGACCGTCGCGCCGCCGCCCGCGAACCCGGTGGAGGTCTTGACGAAGGCCGCCCCTGCGCGCTGGGCAGCGCGCGAGGCCGCCACGACCTCGTCCTCGGTCAGGAACGCGGTCTCGAGGATGACCTTCACGACGGTGTCGCCCGCGGCGTCGACGACCGCCCGCACGTCCTGCTCGACGCGGTCCCAGTCGCCCGACTTCGCCGCGCCGACGTTCTGCACCATGTCGAGCTCGAACGCGCCGTCCGCCAGGGCCTGCAGCGACTCGGCGACCTTCGCGGCGGTGGACGTGGTGCCGTGCGGGAAGCCGATCACCGTGCCGACGCCGACCCCGGTCCCCTGCAGGCGCTCCACGGCGTGCGCGACGTCGCTCGGACGGACACAGACGCTGAAGACGCGGTACGCGGCGGCCTCGTCGAGCTGGGCGTCGACGTCGGAGCGCGTCAGCTCCGGCTTGAGGATCGCGTGGTCGATGAGGGCCCGCACGGCATCGGCGGTGAGGGCCTTCGGGTCTCCGGGCAGCGCTGCGTTGTCCACCCGGCAAGCCTACCCGGAGGCGGGACGCGTACCGTGCCCAGCATGAAGGTCCTCGTCACCGGTGCCACCGGCTACATCGGCGGACGTCTCGTCCCCCGGCTCCTCGAGGCCGGACACGACGTCCGCGTCTTCGTCCGCACGCCCCGCAAGCTGCAGGACGTCCCCTGGCACGACGACGTCGAGATCGCCGAGGGGGACCTGCAGGACGGTGAGGCCGTCCGCGTCGCGGTGCAGGGCATCGAGGCCGTCTACTACCTCGCGCACGCCATGGGCGCGGACGGTGACTTCGAGCGCGCCGAGCGCGACGCCGTCGAGACGATGGCCCGTGCGGCCCACGACGCCGGCGTCCGTCGGTTCGTGTACCTCGGCGGGCTGCACCCCGAGGGCGAGCTGTCGAAGCACCTCAGGAGCCGCAAGGAGGTCGGCGACGTCCTGCTCGGCTCCGGCGTCCCGACGATCGCCTACCAGGCCGGCGTCGTGATCGGCTCCGGGAGCACCTCGTTCGAGATGATCCGGCACGTCACCGACGTCCTGCCCTGGATGCCCGCACCGCGCTGGGTCCGCAACCGCATCCAGCCGATCGCGGTCCGCGACGTGCTCTACTACCTCGTCCAGGCGCTCGAGATCCCTGCGGACGTCAACCGCACGTTCGACATCGGTGGCCCGGACGTGCTCAAGTACGGGCAGATGCTCAACGGCTACGCGGTCGAGGCGAAGCTGCCCCAGCGACGCTTCACCGTGCTGCCGGTGCTGACGCCGGGGCTCTCCGCCCACTGGTTCAACATCGTGACGCCGATCCCGCGCAAGCTGGCGACGCCGATCATCGAGTCCCTGCAGTTCGAGTGCGTCCAGCGCGAGCACGACATCGACGAGTACGTCCCGCGCCCCGAGGGCGGTCTGACCTCGTACCGCCGTGCCGTCCGGCTCGCCCTGACCAAGATGCGTTCGGGCGAGGTCGAGACGAGCTGGCGCAACGCGACCCTCGCCGCGACCTCAGCCGACCCGCTGCCGAGCGACCCCGACTGGGCCGGGCACACCGTGTACGTCGACGACCGCAAGCGGCACTCGAACGCGAGCGCCGAGGACGTCTGGCGCGTCGTGGAGTCGATCGGCGGTGAGAACGGCTGGTACTCGTTCCCCCTGGCGTGGGTCGCGCGTGGCTGGTTGGACAAGCTCGCGGGCGGTGTCGGCCTCAACCGGGGCCGACGGGACCAGCGCCGCCTGGAGCAGGGCGACGCGCTGGACTGGTGGCGGGTCGAACGGCTCGAGCGCGGGCGCTACCTGCGTCTGCGCGCCGAGTTCAAGTCGCCTGGTCGCGCGTGGTTGGAGATGACGGTCACGCCGAGCGACGACGGTGGGAGCGACTACCACCAGCGGGCGATCTACTTCCCGCAGGGCCTGGCCGGTCGGCTCTACTGGTACGGCATCCTGCCCTTCCACGGCGTCATCTTCCCCGGCATGGTCGAGCGCATCACCGCCGCCGCCGAACGGGAGTCACAGCACACGGAGTCGACGGGCCGGAACTGGACCCAGCAGAATGGGCACCAGGAACCGGCACACGAGGAGGCAGCATGACCACGGAACACCCCAGCGTCCTGTTCCTGGGCGACAGCATCACCGAGCAGGGTTCCTGGGACCAGTGGCTCCCGGGTGAGCGCACGAGCAACCACGGCGTCGGCGGTGACACCACCGACGGCGTCCTCGCCCGGCTCGACGCCGTGGTCGCCGAGCAGCCCGAGGTCATCGTCCTGCTCATCGGCACCAACGACTTCGGCAACCACCGCTCGAGCGTCGAACACGTCGTCCGCGGCGTCGAGTCGGTCCTCGTGACGCTCCGACGGGAGCTCCCCGGCGTCCGCCTGCTGCTGGTGTCGATCCTGCCGCGCCAGGCGGACTGGTGCGTGAAGATCGAGGAGGCCAACCGGCACCTCCGGCAGTTCGTCGCGACCTGCCACGCGCAGTACCTCGACCTGTGGCCGGCCCTCGCCGAGGAGGACCACCTGGCGGCGCGCTTCACCGAGGACGGTCTGCACCTCAACGACGACGGGTACCGTGCCGTGGTCGACGAACTCCTGCCGGCCCTCGAGCGGGTGCGGGGCCTGCCGCCGATGTCCCGCCCGATCCAGGCGATCGACCTCGAGGAGGCCGGCGCCTGATGCCGCGGAAGGGCCGGCCCCCGGCGGGCTCGTCGCTGCACGGCGTGCCGTCGAGACCGAGCGCCGGCGTCGCCCCATCGCCGTCCCGCGGGCCGTCGGCGACCGGTGGGACCCCGCCCTTCACCCGGCCCGCCCTCGCGCCGTCGCTGCTCGCGGCGGTGGTGCTGCTCGCCTGCGTCGCGATCGTCGACTCGTCCGGCTTCGTCTTCGCACGGTGGGGTGTCACGGTCCTGGCGCTCATCGTGCTGGTGTTCGCGGTCCGCGGCCGGTCCTGGTGGGCTGCGGTCCTGATGGCAGCCGTCGCCGTCTGCTGGAACCCCGTCGTCGTCGTGCCGGTCCCGGGTGAGGTGTGGGCGGCGTCGCAGGTCCTGGCAGCCGCGCTCTTCATCGTCGTCGGCATCCTCGTGAAGGTGCCGCGCGAGGCGGAGGCGGGGCGCGCCTCCCGGCGGTGACCGGCGTCCCGGCGCGAGCAGCCGGCCGCCGTCGGCCCGCGCGGTCCGCCTGCCCCGGCGGACGGTAGGATCGTAGGGTCGGGCAGTGGGCCCGACCACGACCCGAAGGGCATGGATGAGCCACGAGACCGAGCCGGCGACCGAGAGTCCTCTGCTGAACCCTCGACCGTCCTCCGGCGGTCTCGACCGTCCTGACGTCGTCGTCCGCAAGGGCCGCTTGACGCTGGTCAACGGGCACCTCACGCCCCAGCAGTCGATGATCGAGGACCTCTTGTTCCTCGACGACGCGCTCACCGCCGGTGACGTCGACCACCTGCTCATCCGCGGCAACGACCGCCGCCCGGTCATCGCCCTCGACGAACGCGACCGGCAGCGTGCCGAGAGCGCGGTCATGGCCGCCGCGGCGAACGAGCCCTTCTACGCGAAGCCGCCCGGCAAGCCCGCGGTCCTCGTCATCGACGACGGGCTCGGCTCCGTCGACGAGCCCGTGCTGCGGGTCTTCCGCCCGCGGCTCGAACCGCTGGGACGCCTGCGCTACGGCGCCGAGACGAGCGTGCAGCTCGAGTTCTGGCGGGTCACCGACACCGAGGTCCTCGCGCCCGTCGAGAACGCGCTCATGCGGCGGAGCCTGCCGATCGAGGAGTTCGTCCTCGTCGACATCGACCGCTACGGCCGCACCTGGCGCACGGTCGAGCACATGTTCGACGACCACGTCTCCGACATCCGCTTCCCGATCGACATCGTGTTCTCGTGGGTCGACGGCAACGCGGTGGAGTACCAGCGTGCGCGTCAGGCCGCCCAGGCGAACGCCGTGCTGGGCGAGGGCGACGACGCCCCCGCCCGGTTCCGCCAGATCGACGAGCTCAAGTACGCCCTCCGGTCCGTGCACACCTTCGCCCCCTGGATCCGGCAGATCTACATCGCCACGGACAGCCCGGCACCCGCGTGGCTCGCCGACCACCCGAAGGTGCGGATCGTGCGGAGCGAGGAGTTCTTCGCCGATCCGTCGGTGCTGCCCACGCACAACTCGCAGGCCGTCGAGTCGCAGCTGCACCACATCCCGGGCATCAGCGAGCACTTCATCTACTCGAACGACGACATGTTCTTCGGTCGCATGGTCGAGCCGTCGGTCTTCTTCAGTCCTGGCTCGGTGTCGAAGTTCATCCTCGCCACGACCCGCATCGGCCTGGGTTCGAACAACCCGGCGCGGAGCGGCTTCGAGAACTCCGCGCGCGTCAACCGCAGGCTGCTGCAGCAGCGGTTCGGCGCGGTGACGACCCGACACCTCGAGCACGCTCCGACCCCGCTCCGCGCGTCGATCATGACCGAGATGGAGCACGAGTTCGCGGCTGAGTTCCAGGCGACGGCGGCGTCGCGGTTCCGTGCTGCGGACAACATCTCCGTGACGAACTCGCTGTACCACTACTACGCACTGCTCACCGGGCGTGCGATCGTGCAGGAGAACGCCCCGGTGCGGTACGTCGACACGACGATGCAGTCCGGGCTCAAGGCGCTCGAGGACCTGCTCAAGAAGCGGAACGTCGACTTCTTCTGCCTGAACGACGGCAGCTTCCCCGAGGTCTCGGACGAGGAGCGCACGCGCCGCGTGACGGACTTCCTCGAGAAGTACTTCCCGTTCCCGGCGCCGTGGGAGCAGCCCACCGACCAGTGATGGCCGGTTGACGGCCGGTTGCCGGCCGGCCGGGGCCGGCCGGCCGGCCGTCGATGCCGACCGAGGCCGTCTGCTGAGTGAGCCGGTTCGGTCGATCCGAGCGCCGTCGCGCGACGGCTCGGGCCCGTCCGGCGCTCCGCTCACGGCATGTCGTACTCGGTCGGGCGGCGGACGGGCGGCACGGCTCGCCTCCGTCAGGTCCGTGACGCGGTGCGCCGCCTCGCTCGGGAGGGCGCGCGGCGTCGCGTCAGCGGCGGATGGGGGAGGTTGGCACCGCGTCGAGCGTGAAGACCGGGATGCTCGACGTGACCGGCGCAGGCTCGACCGCCGGCACGATCGTCACACCCGCGGCACGCAGGCGCGCCTCGGTCTGCTCCGAGGAGACCGGCTCGCCGACCGTCGCGTAGTGCCCGATCGGCACCACCGAGTGCACGACGTTGTTGCCGTACACGTGCACGAGGTTGAACGACTGCGCGCCGTCCTGTCCACGGGTCCCACCCTGGTACTCCGTCAGGTCCTGCGTGTAGCAGGTGGCGCTCGCGACCGACACCGGGACGCCGGCGAACACGGCACTCGTCGAGTAGTGCAGGTGTCCAGCGATGATCGAGATGACGTCCGAGCCCTCGACGACCTCGGCCAACGCGGCCTGGTCACGGAGTTCGACGAGCACCGCGAGGTCCTGCACGCTCGGCACGGGCGGGTGGTGCATGGCGAGGATGGTGCCGTGCGGCGCTGCCTCGGACAGGACCTCGGCCAGCCAGTCGAGCTGCGCAGGGGAGACCTCGCCGTGGTGGGCACCGGGCACGCTCGTGTCGAGCGTGATGACCCGCAGACCGTTGACGTCGTAGACGAAGTCGACAGGGCGGTCGGTGGGCTGCAGCCCGAACAGCTCCTGGCGGAACGCGCCGCGTTCGTCGTGGTTGCCCATCGCCCAGATGACCTGCGCACCGATCCGGCGTGCAGCGGGCTCGACGATGTCGCGGATCCGGACGTAGGCGCCGGCCTCGCCCTTGTCGGCCACGTCACCGGTGACCACGATGGCCTCCGGGCGGGTGCCGGAGGCCTCGATGTCGGCGATGATCGCTGAGAGCCGTGCTGCGGAGTCGACGTCGCCGTACAGGGCGCCGTCACCCGCCACGAGGTGGGTGTCGCTGAGGTGGAGGAGGAAGTGGTTCGGCCTGGGGTGTTCGGCCGTCCGGCTGTCCATCGGGTGCTCGTTCCGTTGGCGGATGCGTGGTGCAACACGTTGCCACACCGTCTGGGACGAGTCCAGCACGCCACTCTGAATGCGCGGTGAACCGACGGTGGCGGTCCGGCGACGACGAACCCCCCGTCCGGTCGGACGGGGGGTTCGGTCGTGCGGGGGAGCGAGCGCCTAGTGGTTGCCGGCCCCGAGCGCGGGAGCCTGGGCCTGGTGGTCGCCCTCCAGCTCCGGGCCGTGGTGCGCGGCGTGCGCGGCCTCGAGCTCCGCCTTCGTGACCGGCGCGATGCGGTCCTCGAAGAAGAAGCGGGAGAGGTTCGCACGGACCTTCTGCGCCCCGGTGATCCGGCCCTTGGCGTCCGGACGGATCATCAGCGGCTTGTACTCGTTGAACTGCAGGAGCTTCCAGCGCTCGTACTCGTCGAGCTGCTCGTGCACCTCGATGTACTCGCCGTGGGGGAGACGGACGATGCGGCCCGACTCGTACCCGTGCAGGACGATCTCGCGGTCCTTCTTCTGCAGCGCGAGGCAGACGCGCTTCGTGATCCAGAAGGCGACGAACGGGCCGAGGACCGTCGTGGCCTGGATGACGTGGATCACGTGCTCGATCGACACCATGAAGTGCGTGGCGATGATGTCCGACGAAGCGGCGAACATCAGGCTCAGGTAGAGCACGATGCCGGCAGCGCCGATGGCGGTCCGCGTCGGGGCGTTGCGCGGGCGGTCGGCCAGGTGGTGCTCACGCTTGTCCCCGGTCACCCACGCCTCGAGGAACGGGTACATGAGGATGGCGACGATGAGGCCCACCAGGACGGCGATCGGCACGAGGATGTTGAAGGACACCGTGTAGCCGAACCACACGACCTCCCAGTGCGGCGGAACCAGACGGAGCGCACCGTCGGCGAAGCCGATGTACCAGTCCGGCTGCGTACCCGCGGAGACCGGGGACGGGTCGTACGGGCCGTAGTTCCAGATCGGGTTGATCGTGAAGAGCGACGCGATCAGGGCGAGGATGCCCGCGACGATGAAGAAGAAGCCGCCTGCCTTCGCGGCGAACGCCGGGAGGATCGGCACACCGACGACGTTCTCGTTGGTCTTGCCCGGACCCGCGAACTGCGTGTGCTTGTTGATGACGACCAGCACGAGGTGGACACCGAGCACCGCGACGAGGATCGCCGGCAGCAGCAGGATGTGCAGCGTGTAGAGACGGCCGACGATGTCGGTACCCGGGAACTCGCCGCCGAAGAGCAGGTAGGCGATCCAGACGCCGATCACCGGGACGCCCTCGATCATGCCGACGATGATGCGGAGACCGTTGCCGGAGAGCAGGTCGTCGGGGAGCGAGTAGCCGGTGAAGCCCTCGGCCATGGCCAGGACCCAGAGCAGGAAGCCGAAGACCCAGTTCAGCTCACGCGGCTTGCGGAACGCGCCGGTGAAGAACACGCGCGCCATGTGCAGCATCACCGAGGCGACGAACAGCAGCGCAGCCCAGTGGTGGATCTGTCGGACGAACAGACCGCCGCGGATGTCGAACGAGATGTCCAGCGTCGACTGCAGCGCGGTGGACATCGCGACGCCCTTGAGCGGGACGTACGAGCCGTTGTAGACGACCTCGGTCATCGACGCCTGGAAGAAGAACGTCAGGAACGTCCCCGAGAGCAGGACGACGACGAAGCTGTAGAGCGCGACCTCGCCGAGCATGAAGCTCCAGTGGTCGGGGAAGATCTTGCGCCCGACCTCCTTCACGAGACCGGAGATGCTGGTGCGCTCGTCGATGTAGTTGGCGGTGGCCCCGATGAGGCGGGACCCACGCGTCGGCTCGGGCCGGGTGGCCGTCGTCGGCGCGCTGGTGGTGGTGGTGCTGGTCATCAGCGTTCACGCTCCCAGAAGGACGGTCCGACCGGCTCGTGGAAGTCGCTCTGTGCGACCAGGTAGCCGTCGTCGTCGATCGCGATCGGAAGTTGGGGGAGGGGACGTGCAGCCGGGCCGAAGATGACCTCGCAGTTGTTCGAGACGTCGAACGTCGACTGGTGGCACGGGCACAGCAGGTGGTGCGTCTGCTGCTCGTAGAGCGCGACCGGGCACCCGACGTGGGTGCAGATCTTGGAGTAGGCGACGATGCCGTCGTAGCCCCAGTCCTCGTGCCCCTTCGAGGGGTTGAGGTCCTTCGGGTCGAGACGCATGAGGAGGACGGAGGCCTTGGCCTTCTCCTCGAGCATGTGCTCGGAGTCGAGCATGCCGTCCGGGATAACGTGGAAGACCGAGCCGATGGTGACGTCCGAGGCCTTGATCGGCAGACCGGTCGGGTCCTTCGTCAGGCGCATGCCGGACTTCCAGAAGGTGTGACGCAGGAGCTCGTTCGGGTCCTCAGCCGGAGCGAGGTCGCGGACGAGGACGATGCCGGGGAGCGGGAAGGCTGCCAGGGCGCCGATCATCGAGTTGCGGATCAGCTTGCGACGGCTGAAGCCGGACTCCTTGTCGGCGAGCTGGAACGCCTCGACCGCCTTGGCGCGGGTCGCGTCGGTGCCGCGGGTACCGTGCCGCATCTCAGTGATCTCGCGGTCGACCACGAGCGACTTCGACCAGTACACGGCGCCGAGGCCGAGCGCGAGGAGCGCGAGGGCGATCGCGAGACCGAGCCAGAGGTTGCCGGCACGGACGGTGCCGAAGTCCTCGGGGTCGATCGGGAAGGCGATGTACGCCGCGATCGCGAGGACGCTGCCCACGATCGACAGGTAGAAGAACGTGGCGACCTGACGCTCGGCCAGGCGCTGCTTCTTCGGGTCGACGTCGGTGCGCCGAGCGCGGTGCGGCGGCTCACCCGGGTTCTCGAACGGGTCCGCGGCGACGACGGCGGTGCCGGCCGACGTGCTGGTCGTGCCGTGCTTCTCGACAGCCGAGGACGAGTTCAGTGCCTCGTCGTCGTGCTCTGCCATGGTGTTCCCTTCAGTGTCGTTCGACACGGACGATCAGTTGGACTTCGCGGTCAGCCAGACGGTCATCGCGACGACCGCACCGAGTCCGAAGATCCAGATGAACAGACCCTCTGCCACCGGGCCGAGGGAGCCGAGGGCGAACCCGCCCGGGGACTTGTTGTCCTGCACGTACTTCAGGTACGTGATGATGTCGGCCTTCTGCTCGGGCGTGAGGTTCAGGTCGTTGAACACCGGCATGTTCTGCGGGCCCGTGACCATGGCCTCGTAGATGTGCTTGCCGGACACGGTCTGCAGGTTCGGGGCGTACTTGCCCTCGGTCAGGGCTCCACCGGCGCCGGCCACGTTGTGGCACATGGCGCAGTTGATGCGGAAGAGCTCGGCACCCTCTGCAGCGTCGCCGTTCTTGCCGTCCGTCAGCTCGGAGGACGGGACCGACGGGCCGGGGCCGAGCGAGGCGACGTACGCGCCCATGGCGTCGACCTGCTCGTCGGTGAACTGGGCGGGCTTCTCCTCGGCCTGGGGGCCCTGGGCGGCCATCGGCATGCGACCCGTCCCGACCTGGAAGTCGACGGAGGCGGCACCGACGCCGATGAGGGACGGGCCCTCACCGGTGCCCTGGGCGTCGAGCCCGTGGCAGGTCGCGCAGTTCGAGGCGAAGAGCTTCTCGCCCTCGTTGACCTTCGACTGGCTGGACACCGCCGAGGTGGTGCTGTCGTCGGCGTTGGCCGTCGAGCTGAACAGCGCGTACGCACCGCCGGTGGTCATGAGACCCACGACGATGAGCGAGACGGTCGCCATCGGGGAACGGCGGCCCTTCTTGGACTTGCTTCTGGTGAACATGCGGTGGGGGCTATCCAGTTCCTACTTGAGAAGGTAGATGACGGCGAAGAGGCCGATCCAGACGACGTCGACGAAGTGCCAGTAGTACGACACGACGATCGCGGTGGTCGCTTCCTTGTGACCGAAGTTCTTGGCGGCGAAGCCACGGCCGAGGGTCAGGAGGAACGCGATGAGACCACCCGTGACGTGCAGGCCGTGGAAGCCGGTGGTCATGTAGAAGGCCGAGCCGTACGCGCTCGAGGAGAGCGTCACGCCCTCGTGCCAGAGGTTGGCGTACTCGAAGATCTGGCCGCAGACGAAGATCGCGCCCATGCAGTACGTGACGAAGAACCACTCCGTCATGCCCCAGTCCTTCGGGTTCCAGCTCGTGCGGTGCACCTGGAAGCGCTCCGCGGCGAAGACCGCGAACTGGCAGGCGAAGCTGGACAGCACCAGGATGATCGTGTTCACCGAGGCGAAGGGCACCTCGAGCTTGGCGGTCTCGGTCGCCCAGAGCTCGGGCGAGGTGCTGCGCAGCGTGAAGTAGATCGCGAACAGGCCGGCGAAGAACATGACCTCGCTGCCCAGCCACACGATCGTCCCCACGGCAACGGCGTTCGGCCTGTTCAGGACCGGACCGCTGGCGGATCTGGAGAGAGGGGTGCTAGTCACGTCCTCCATTATGGCCGAAACCACTGACAGTGTTTTCGCAGGACACTGGCGGGTCGTTCGAACTCAGTACGATCGAGCCATGTCGCCCACACTCTCCTGGCCAGCAGTCATCAGCTCGCTCATGGCGCGCGAGGACCTCTCGATCAGGCAGTCCACGTGGGCCATGGAGGAGATCGTGCAGGGGCGCGCGACCGCCGCCCAGATCGCGGCCTTCGCGGTGGCGCTCCGGGCGAAGGGCGAGACCGTCGACGAGGTCGTCGGGTTCCGCGACGCGATCCTGGACGCCGCCGTCCCGCTGGAGGTCGACCCGATGGCACTCGACATCGTCGGGACCGGTGGCGACGTCGTGGGGACCGTGAACGTGTCGACGATGGCCGCGATCGTGATCGCCGCCGCGGGCGTGCCGGTCGTGAAGCACGGCAACCGTGCCAGCTCGTCCAAGTCCGGATCGAGCGACGTGCTCGCCGCGCTCGGCCTCGACCTCACGATGGACGCCGCGCGTGTCGCGGACACCTTCCGGCGTGTCGGTCTGACCTTCGCGTTCGCCAGCGCCTTCCACCCTGGCTTCGCGCACGCCGCGCCGGTGCGCCGCGAGATCGGCGTCCCGACCGTGTTCAACTTCCTCGGTCCGCTCGTGAACCCCGCCCGGTGCGAGGCGAACGCGGTGGGCGTGGCGCAGCTCGAGCTCGTCCCGATCATCACGGGCGTGTTCCAGACCCGTGGGGCGACCGCGCTCGTCTTCCGCGGCGACGACGGCCTCGACGAACTCACCACGACCGGGCACTCGCACATCTGGGAGGTCACCGGTGGACGGGTGACCGAGCACGACCTCGACCCGCGTGACCTCGGCATCCCCCGGGCCCGCACCGAGGACCTGCTCGGCGGCGACCCGGCGCACAACGCCGCCGTGGTGCACCGCGTGCTCGCGGGGGAGACGGGACCGGTCCGCGACATCGTCCTGCTCAACGCCGCGGCAGGCCTGGTGTCCTTCCGCCTGGCCGAGGACCCGGAGCAGGCCGACCGCCCGATCCTCACCCGCTTCCGCGAGCAGCTCGCCGTCGCGGCCGAGGCGGTCGACTCCGGTGCCGGAGCGCGCAAACTGGCCGACTGGGTCGGCGCGGCGCCCGCGGTCTGACCCCGCGTCGAGGCCCGCAAGACGCAACGTCGGCGACTCCCCGCAGCACTGTTCCGCTGCGAGGAGGCGCCCTCGTTGCGTCTTGCGGGACCGGCAGGACCGCGGACCCCGCCACGCGCACCAGCGCAACGCACTGGAGGCGTGGTGCCGGTCCGTGGGACCGGAACCGCGCCTCCAGGCGGTCACCTCAGACGCGTGTCAGCGCACGTCCTCGTCGACCCAGTCGAAGGTCTTCGTGACGGCCTTCTTCCAGAGGCGCAGCGTGCGCTCGCGCTCCGCCGCGTCGAGCTGCGGCTCCCAGCGCTTGTCCTCCTGCCAGTTGGCGCGCAGCTCGTCGAGGTTGGCCCAGAAGCCGACGGCCAGGCCGGCGGCGTAGGCGGCGCCGAGGGCGGTGGTCTCCGCGACGACCGGGCGGACGACCGGCACGTCGAGGATGTCCGCCTGGAACTGCATGAGCGCGTCGTTCGCGGTCATGCCGCCGTCGACCTTGAGCTCGGTCAGGTCCACGCCGGAGTCCGCGTTGACGGCGTCCAGGACCTCGCGGGTCTGCAGCGCCGTCGCCTCGAGGGCGGCACGGGCGATGTGCCCCTTGTTGACGTAGCGGGTGAGACCGACGATGGCGCCGCGGGCGTCCGGACGCCAGTACGGCGCGAAGAGGCCCGAGAACGCCGGCACGAAGTACACGCCGCCGTTGTCCTCGACGGTCTTCGCGAGCGCCTCGACCTCGGGTGCGCTGCCGATCAGGCCGAGGTTGTCGCGGAGCCACTGGATGAGCGAACCCGTGACGGCGATCGAGCCCTCGAGTGCGTAGTGCGTCTCCTGGTCGCCGAGCTTGTACCCGACGGTCGTGAGCAGCCCGTTCTCCGAGCGGACGATCTCGGTGCCCGTGTTGAAGATGAGGAAGTTGCCGGTGCCGTAGGTGTTCTTCGACTCGCCCTGGTCGAACGCGGCCTGACCGAAGGTCGCGGCCTGCTGGTCGCCCAGGATGCCGGCGATCGGGACCTCGCGGAGGAGGCTCGACGACTCGACGTGGCCGTACACCTCGGAGGAGCTGACGATCTCCGGGAGCATCGACTTCGGCACCCCGAAGTCGGCCAGGATGTCGTCGCGCCACTGCAGCGTCTCGAGGTCCATGAACAGCGTGCGGGACGCGTTCGTGACGTCGGTCTTGTGGACGCCGCCGTCGGTGCCGCCGGTCAGGTTCCAGAGCACCCAGGTGTCGGTCGTGCCGAAGAGCAGGTCGCCCGCCTCGGCCTTCTCGCGAGCACCCTCGACGTTCTCGAGGATCCAGGCGATCTTCGTACCGGCGAAGTACGTCGCGAGCGGCAGGCCCACGATCGCCTTGTAGCGGTCGGTGTCGCCGTCGGCCAGCTCGTCGACGATCGACTGGGTGCGGGTGTCCTGCCAGACGATGGCGTTGTAGACGGCCTTGCCGGTGGTCTTGTCCCAGACCACCGCGGTCTCGCGCTGGTTCGTGATGCCGACCGCCGCGACGTCGTGGCGGGTGATGTCGGCGCGGGACAGGGCCTGGCCGATGACCTCGCGGACGTTGTCCCAGATCTCCGCCGGGTCGTGCTCGACCCACCCGGCGCGCGGGAAGATCTGCTCGTGCTCCTTCTGTCCGACGGACACGATCGAGCCGGAGTGGTCGAAGACGATGGCGCGCGTCGAGGTCGTGCCCTGGTCGATGGCGACGATGTAGTCGGCCATGGGTTCTCCTTGGGGTTGCGTTCGGTGTGGTGGACGGGTCGTCGTCAGGAGACGACGGGGAGCAGGAACGTCGAGGCGCCTGCGGCCAGGGCGGCACCGATGAGCGGGCCGACGACCGGGACCCAGCTGTAGGCCCAGTCGCTGGTGCCCTTGCCCTTGATCGGCAGGATCGCGTGGGCGATGCGCGGGCCGAGGTCACGGGCCGGGTTGATGGCGTAGCCGGTGGGGCCACCGAGCGAGACGCCGATCGCGATCACGAGGAAGGCGACGGGGACGGCACCGAGCTCGGCCGGGGCCTTGCCGTTCGTGATGCCGAGGATGACGAAGACCAGCACGAAGGTGCCGATGACCTCGGTGACGAGGTTCCAGCCGTAGCTGCGGATCGCCGGGCCGGTCGAGAACACGCCGAGCTTGGCGGCCGCGTCGGGCTCCTCGTCGAAGTGCTGCTTGTAGGCGAGCCAGACGATGACGGCACCGATGAACGCGCCGAGCAGCTGGGCGACCCAGTAGATGAGCATGGTGCCGAAGCTGATGTTGCCGAGCAGCATCTGCGCGAGGCTGACCGCCGGGTTCAGCTGGCCGCCGGACTTGTAGGACACGAGGACACCGGCGAAGACCGCGAAGCCCCAGCCGATCGTGACCATGAGGAAGCCGGCGCCGAAGCCCTTCGACTTCGTGAGCGAGACGGCGGCGACGACGCCGCCACCCAGGATGATGAGCAACGCCGTCCCGACGAGCTCTGACATGAAATTGACGCCGATGCCGTCCATCGGTGACCTCCAGTGCGAGTGGGTGGGGGTCCGGTGGTGCTGCTGCGTCCGGCACTCCCCGTTGAGTGATTGGGGCCGAGCATAGTGAGCGCGATCGCCACCGCGCGATGCGCCGCCGAGCGAAGTCGGGCAAAGTGCACGAACGTGCACGAGGACTGTGCGCCGAGGCATCCTCGGGCGTCGACGGCACGCCGTCGGGTGACAAGGCTGTGCACGAACGTGCACGGGGTGCGAACGGGCGCCCGCTGTAGGGTGGTCGCACTCCGGTCGACGACGGCGGTGTGACCCCGCCCGCGGTCGGCCCCGCACCCGTGGAGGTCAGCATGAAGAAGCTCATCAACGATCCGCAGGCCGTCGTCACCGAGACCGTCCGAGGCTTCGCCCGGGCCCACGAGGGACACGTCGTCCTGGTCGAGGACCCGGTCCACCTCCACCGGGCGGACGCACCCGTGCAGGGCAAGGTCGGCATCGTCAGCGGTGGCGGCAGCGGCCACGAACCGCTCCACGCCGGCTTCGTCGGCCCCGGCATGCTCGACGCCGCCGTCCCCGGTCCGGTGTTCACGAGCCCGACGCCCGACCCGATCGTCGCGGCGACGAAGGCCGTCGACGGGGGAGCGGGCGTGCTCCACATCGTGAAGAACTACACCGGTGACGTGCTCAACTTCGAGACCGCCGCCGAGCTCGCGGCGATGGACGACGTCCGCGTCGAGGCCGTCGTGGTCGACGACGACGTCGCCGTGCAGGACTCGCTGTACACCGCCGGCCGACGCGGCGTCGCCGGGACGGTCGTCGTCGAGAAGTGCGCCGGTGCAGCCGCCGAGCGCGGCGACGACCTCGACGCGGTCGCGGCGGTCGCCCGCCGCGTCAACGAGGTCACCCGCTCGATGGGGCTGGCGCTGGGCTCGGGCACAGTCCCGCACGCCGGAGAGCCGTCCTTCACGCTCGCCGACGACGAGGTCGAGCTCGGCATCGGGATCCACGGCGAGCCCGGGCGCGAGCGCATCCCGATGGCGCCGGCGGACCAGCTCGTCGACCGCGTGCTCGAGCCGGTCCTCACCGACCTCGCAGCTCCGGCGGGCTCGGAGCTCCTGCTGCTCGTGAACGGCATGGGCGGGACGCCGCTGTCCGAGCTGTACATCGTCTACCGGCGCGCCGCCGAGGTGCTCGCCGACCGCGGCCACCACGTCGCGCGTAGCCTGGTCGGGGACTACGTCACGTCCCTCGAGATGCCGGGCTTCTCGATCACCGTCACGGTGCTCGACGAGGAGCTCACCACCCTCTGGGACGCCCCGGTGGAGACCCCCGCGCTGCGCTGGGGTCGCTGACCACCGACCATCATCCAGGAAGGGACACGAATTGGCGCTCGACACCGCATGGGCCATCGACTGGGTGCGCCGCACCGCCGCGACCATCGACGACCACCGGGCTGAACTCGTCACGCTCGACCGCGAGATCGGCGACGGGGACCACGGCGAGAACCTCGACCGCGGGTTCCGCGCCGTCGTGGAGGCCGTCGACAGCGCAACCTTCGACACCCCGGGAGCGGTCTTCAAGACCGTCGCGACCAAGCTCATCTCGACGGTCGGCGGCGCGGCCGGCCCGCTCTTCGGCACCGCCTACCTGAAGGCCGCGCAGGCCGCCGGTGACACCGCCGAGCTCGACGCGGACACCCTGGTCGCCGTGCTCACCGCCGCCCGCGACGGCATCGTGTCGCGCGGCAAGGCCGAGGTCGGCGACAAGACCATGGTCGACGCGTGGTCCGCCGCGGTCGACGCCGCGAGCACGGCAGCCGCCGCCGGCGAGGGTCCGGAGCGCGTGCTCGCAGCGGCTGCGGACGCCGCGGTGGCCGGGGCCGAGTCGACCGAGCCGCTCGTCGCACGGAAGGGTCGTGCGAGCTACCTGGGCGAGCGCGCCGTCGGGCACCGCGATCCCGGTGCCCAGTCGACGGCGTACATCCTGCGCGCCGCGGTGGACGCCGCGTGACCGTCGGCATCCTGGTCGTCTCGCACAGCGCGGCGATCGCGACGGGGACCGTCGAGCTCGCGCGGCAGATGGCGGCGGACGTGCCGCTCGTCGCCGCGGGCGGCACCGAGGACGGCGGCATCGGTACGTCGTTCGAGGCGATCACGGAGGGGATCGGCGCGCTGTCGTCGGCGGACGCCGTCGTCGTGCTCTGCGACCTCGGCTCGGCCTACCTGACCACCGACACCGCGCTCGACTTCCTCGACGAGGCCGACCGGGCGCGCGTGCACGTCTCGCAGGCCCCGCTCGTCGAGGGCACCGTCGCCGCGGCCGTGGCCGCGCAGACGGGTGGCGACGTCGACGCCGTGCTCGCCGCGGCGGCGTCCGCCGCAGCCTCCGCGGAGGACGTGAGCAGCGCCTCCCGTCCGTCCGGCGACCGGCCAGGAGGCGCGACACCCGTCGACGACGGTGGTCCCGTCCCCGAGACGGTCGCGTCGGCGACCGTCGAGCTCGTCAACGAGAGCGGGCTGCACGCCCGCCCCGCCGCCGAGTTCGTGAAGGCGGCCGCGAAGCACGAGGCCCGCGTCCGCGTGAACGGCGTCGACGCGAAGAGCCTGCTCGCGATCATGGCGCTGGCGCTCCCGCAGGGGGCGACCGTGACGATCGAGGCCGACGGCCCGGATGCGCAGGACGCCGTCGACACGCTCGTCGCCCTCGTGCGCAGCGGCTTCGGGGAGTAGTACCGGCCGGAAGGCCTCAGGCCGTCGGGAGTTCCTGCAGACCGGTCACCCGGAGCAGGTCGAGGGCCGCGGCGTCCGGTGAGCCCGGTGTCACGGTGTACACGACGATGCGCAGGTCACTGCCCGGCACCGTGAGGACGTCGCAGTCGACCTCGACCGGGCCCACCCGGCTCGTCACGACCTTGCGGCTCGTCCGGTGCTCGGCGATGCGGCCGGTCTCCCAACGTCGGGCGAACTCGCGCGACTCGCGACGCAGGCGGGCGACGAGGGCGGCCAGCTCGCGGTCGGCGGGGTAGCGGCCGGACGCGGCGCGGAGGTCCGCGACCAGGTCGCTCGAGAAGTCCTCCTGGTGGGTGTCGTCCCACGCCACGCCGTCGTGCCCCTGCGTGAAGTGGCGCCAGACGAGGTTGCCCTCGATCCCCGTCCACCGCGAGGGGTCGCCGTTGAGCGCCGCCCAGAGGTCGTTCCACAGCACGATGTCGTGCGCCGCCGTGAACACCGCGATCGGCACGTCGCCGAGCCGGTCGACGATGCGCTGCACGCCGGGCGACACGTGGCGGGGGACGACCCCGCGTGAGGGCGGTGCCGCGCCCGCCACCCGGAAGAGGTGGTCGCGCTCCGCCTCGGTCAGGCGGAGCGCCGTCGCGAGGGCCCCGAGCAGCTGCGGCGACGGGTTCGTCGCGCGACCCTGTTCGAGCCGGACGACGTAGTCGACGCTCACCCCGGCGAGCGCAGCCAGTTCCTCGCGCCGGAGCCCCGGCGTCCGCCGTCCCGCTCCGGCGGGCAGGCCGACCTCCTCGGGACGGACCCGGTCGCGCCAAGACCGCAGGACGTCGGCGAACTCGCTCATGGTCCCATCCTGGACGAACCGGCGCCGTCGGTCCTGGTACCGCTGGTCCCACCGTCGACCGGTGCCTGGGAGCCAGGGCACCGGGGGAGCAGGGTGGAGGCATGACGACGACACTCATCACCGGAGCGAACCGATCCCTCGGCCTCGAGACCGCGCGACGCCTCATCGAGGCCGGCCACACCGTGTACGCCGGGATGCGCGACACCGCGTCCGGCGACGACGCACGGGCGCTCGGCGCCCACGTCGTGCAGCTCGACGTCACCGACCAGGCCTCCGTCGATGCGGCCGTCGCGTCGCTGCCGGAGCTCGACGTCCTGGTGAACAACGCCGGCGTGCTCGGTAGTGCGTTCGGGGTGGACGACCTCGACGCCGCAGCGATCGACGACGTGCTCGCCACGAACGTGACCGGCGTGGTGCGCGTGACCCAGGCGGCGCTGCCGTTGCTGCGCGCATCGTCCAACCCGGTCGTCGTGAACGTCGCGTCCGGTGTCGGCTTCACGAGGTGGCTCACGACTCCGGGGCACGACGAGTACCCGGTCGCCGCCGTGCCGTACGCGGCGTCGAAGGCGGCGCTCATCGCGATGACCGTGCAGTACGCGAAGAACCTGCCCGGGTTCCGGGTGAACGCGAGCGACCCGGGCTACACGGCGACCGCGTTCAACGGGTTCGGCGGACACCAGACCGTGACCGAGGGAACGGATGCGACCGTCGCCCTGGCGACGATCGGGGCGGACGGGCCGACGGGGGAGTTCCACGACCGGAACGGGCGCATCGCGTACTGACCCGACGACGGACGGGAGGCGCGTGGCGGATCCGCCACGCGCCTCCCGTCCGTCATGGGTCGCCGACTCGCTCGTGACCGCACCGCGTGTGCCAGGATCGGCGGGTGCGCGCAGTCCAGTACGACCGGTTCGGATCCACCCCCGCGATCGTCGAGCTCCCTGAGCCGACCGCACCGGACGACGGCGTCGTCGTCCGCGTCGCGGCGACCGGGGTCTGCCGCAGCGACTGGCACGCCTGGAAGGGCCACGACGACTCCGTGCGGCTGCCGCACGTCCCGGGGCACGAGTTCTCCGGCGTGGTCACGGCGGTCGGCGCCGCCGTCACCGCGTCCGCGGTCGGCGACCGGGTGACCGCGCCGTTCGTCTTCGCGTGCGGCGCCTGTGACCAGTGCCGCGACGGGGCGACGCAGGTGTGCACGCGCCAGCAGCAGCCCGGGTTCACCCTGCAGGGCTCGTGGGCGGAGTCCGTGGTGGTCCCGCACGCCGACGTGAACCTCGTCGCCCTGCCCGACGCCGTCGGGTTCGCCGAGGCAGCCGCGCTCGGCTGCCGCTTCGGCACCGCCTTCCACGCCCTGCACGCCCGTGGCCGGGTCGCGGAGGGGGAGTGGGTCGTCGTGTACGGGTGCGGCGGTGTCGGACTGTCGACGGTCCTCGTCGCCGTCGCGGCCGGCGCCCGGGTCGTCGCCGTCGACGTCTCGGTCCCGGCGCTCGAACGCGCCGCCGCGCTGGGCGCGACCCCGATCCTGATGGACGACGAGGTCGTGGCGGCCGTGCACCGGGAGACCGCGGGTGGCGCGCACGTGTCCGTCGACGCGTACGGCAGCCGGGCCACCTCGGTGGCGGCCGTGGCGTCGCTGCGTCCCCGCGGACGGCACGTCCAGGTCGGCCTCCTGCTCGACGACGAGGCGGCACCGGCGATCCCGATGGGCCGCGTCATCGCCGACGAGCTCGAACTCCTCGGGAGCCACGGGATCGGCGTGGGGGAGTACGCCGCGATGCTCGACGAGGTCGTGTCCGGTCGACTGCGTCCCGCCGAGTCGATCGGTACGAGGATCGGGTTCGACGACCTGCCGGGAGCACTCGAGGCGATGGACCGTCCCGCGAGTGGCTCCGGCATGACGGTCGCCGTGTTCTGAGCCCGTCTGCGAGCTCAGGCCCGGCAGTCGACCGGGCCCGTCGGCTGATCAGGCCCGACGGCTGATCAGGCCCGACGGCTGATCAGGCCCGACGGCTGATCAGGCCCGGCGGTCGTCGCGCGGGTGGCGGATCGCCAGCACGAGGCCGACGACGGCTGCCGCGAACAGGAACAGCACGGTCGCGGCACTGAGCACGGCGGGGACCCCGTCGGCGGTCTGCGTCCGGAAGCCCTGGACGGCGTTGTAGAGCACGTGCAGCACGACCGGGCCGACGATCGAACCGGACACCCGGCGTACGAGGTAGGCGGCCGATCCCAGCACGAACGTCATCTGGACCTGGAACAACCCGTCGAGGCCCTGCCCGAGGGCGTGGGTGAGCGCGAACGACGCCGTCGACAGGAGCCAGACCACCCACTCCGGCAGGGCCCGTCGGAAGCCGACGACCAGGACGCCGCGGTACACGAGCTCCTCGACGAGCGCGACCGCCACGACGGCGACGGCGAGTGCCCCGAGGTAGTCGCCGCTGCCCGGACGCAGCGGCGTCGTGAAGGTGGCCGCGGCCAGGACGGCGTAGCCGACGAGGATGACGACACCCCACCGGGAACGCGTGCGCGGCTCGGCGACGACGCTGCGCCAGCCGCCGAGCAGGCTGACGAGCGCCGCGACGACCACCAGCGCGGTGCCGTCACCGACCGCCTGTCGCACGAGCGCGTCCTGCGAACCGAGGGGGCTGCCGTCCGTGCCGGGCAGGACCGTCGACACGGCGAGCAACACCAGCGGGAGGACCACCACGAAGCCGAGCGTGACGAGGGCAGCGGCGGGGCGGCTCGTGATCCTGACCGGGAACGCAGGTTCCTTCCGGGCATCCGGAGCCGGGGGAGTCGAGGGCATGGGGTCCTTCCGGGACGCTCGGTCGGTCTCGGTGACTGTCGACGATGCCAGTGCCAGCTTCGAGCAGTTCACGGGTGGGCAGCAGACACACGCGCCGGGACCCGTGGACGATCCCGGTGATGTTGTGCATACTACCGGTGTGGAGGAGTCGAGCATCCGTACCGTCGAGATCGGGACCGAGCCGCTCGGGACCGAGCTCGTCGGGTCAGGACCGTCGAGCGGGGACGGAGCGGCGGTCCGGTCGCTCGTCGCCAGGATCCCGCCGGGCACCTCGACCGGATGGCACCGGCACGACGCCTGGCAGACGGGCATCGTCGCGAGCAGGCGTCTGCGTCACCGGACGGCGGAGACGGAGCGGTTCTTCGGGCCGGGTGACGTCCTGGTCGAACCACCGATGGTCGACCACGAGGCGTCGAACGTGTCGGACGAGGAACTCGTGCTGGTCTTCGTCGCGGTGCACGCCGCGGGGAAGCCCCTGGCGACACCGCGGCCGACCCCGTGACACCGAGTCAGCAATCGCTGAGTTGACATAATATGCATTATCGGCGCATCTGAACGAGCCGCGAGCAGCGCCGCGGCCGACGTGGTCGGCGTTCCGGTGGTGGTCCAGCGCTGCCGGCGCTCCGCTGGACGTCATCCTCGCGCCGTCCGGACGTCGGTCCAGCGGCCGGTTCCGATCATCCGCGCGACCGATGCTCGGGTGCGATCGAATGAGCCAGGCTCAACAGCATGCACACACCAGGCTCGAGGTCGAGCAGCACCGCGGAACTCGTCGTCCACGACGACGCCGTCCGCGCCAACACCGCGTGGTTCGCGGACCGGACCGGCGGACACCTCATGGCTGTCCTCAAGGCGGACGCCTTCGGACACGGCTCGGTCGCCCGATCCGTCGTCGCTGCGGGCGCGACTGCGATCGGCGTCACCTCGGTCACCGAGGCCCTGGCGATCCGCGCCGACCGCGTCGACGTCCCGGTGCTCAGCTGGCTCAACCCGGTCGACGCGGACTTCGACTCGGCCGTCACGGCGGACGTCGACCTCGCCGTGTCGAGCACCGAACTGCTCGACGCCGTCAGCCGCGCGGCAGCCCGGGTCGGTCGCACGTCCCGGGTGCACCTGCACGTCGACCTCGGCATGTCGCGGGACGGGGCTCCGCACGACACCTGGGCCGCCTTGTGCACAGCAGCCGCCCTGCTCGAACGGCACGGCACGGTTCGCGTCGTCGGGGTCATGGGCCACATGTCCTGTGCCGACCGCCCCGACGACCCGCAGAACGCGCGTGAGACGCTGCGCTTCGCGAACGCGGTCCGCACGGCCCGCCGCCGTGGGTTGTCCGGCTTCGTGACGCACCTGGCGGCGACCGCCGCGACGATCACGGGCGTCGGGTCCGGACACGGTCTGCACCGCATCGGTGCCGGGCTGTTCGGCATCGACCCGTCCGCGACGTCCGACGCGCTCGTCCCCACACTGTCACTCACCGCGCCGGTCGTGTCGACGCGTGCGGTGGCCGCCGGCGCCGGGATCGGGTACGGACACGACCACGTCGTCGAGCGGCCGACCAACCTGGCCCTGCTCCCCCTCGGGTACGCCGACGGACTCCCCCGGGCAGCATCGGACCGCGCCGAGGTGCAGGTCAGGGGTCGGCGACGCCCGGTCGTCGGCCGCTTCTCGATGGACATGGTCGTCGTCGACACCGGGGACGACCGGTTGCGGCCCGGAGAGACCGTGACGCTGTTCGGCCGCGGGACCGCCGGCGAGCCCACCGTCGCCGACTGGGCGCGCTGGGCCGGCACGATCGAGCACGAGATCGTCACCGGCATCGGGCCCCGCGTCCGCCGGGTGCACAGCACCGCGCCGGCCGGTGCAGCCACGGGGACGGCGGCCGCTCGTGCCTGACCGGACCCTGCGGATCGCCGTCGTCGGCGGCGGCGCCAACAACGAGCACGAGGTCTCCCTCGCATCGGCGGCGGCGGCCACCCGAGCCGTCCGCCGCGACGGGACGGTCGCGGTCCCCCTGACGATCGACCGGAACGGCGGGTGGCGGCACACCGACGGCGCCGTGCTGACCGCGGCAGAGGCCGTCGCCGCCCTGACGTCGTGCGACGCGGTCCTGCCCGTCCTGCACGGGGTCGACGGCGAGGACGGCGCGTTCGCCGGGCTCGCGCGGATGATCGGCGTCCCGGTCGTGGGATCGCCCGTCCGGGCTGGCGCACTCGGGATGGACAAGTGGGTGACGAAGCTCGTCGCCGAGGCGATCGGCGTCGCGACCGCTCCGGCCGTGCTCGTCGGGACCGGGGTCGACCCGGTGCTCCCCGCGGAGCTGCCCGTCGTGGTGAAGCCCACCACGGGCGGGTCGAGCAACGGGGTCTCGGTCGTCCACCGACCGGAGGAGTACGCCCGTGCGATCGCCGCTGCCCGCGCCGCGGGCACGGACGTCCTGGTCGAACGGTTCGTCACCGGACGCGAGGTCGACGTCGCCGTCTTCCGTGACCGCGCCGGAGCGCTCCGGGTCGGCGCGACGCTCGAGATCGGTGTCGCTGAGGGCGAGGTGTTCGGCACGGCCGAGAAGTACGACGGATCAGCGGCCTTCACGGTACCCGCGCAGCTGACGTCCACCGAGCACGACCGCATCGAGTCCGCAGCGAGGACCCTCTACACCGCCCTCGGGTGCGCCGGCGTCGCCCGGTTCGACTTCTTCGTCACGGGCGACGGAGTCGTGCTGAACGAGGTGAACACCGCGCCGGGGTTCACGGAGCGGTCGCAGGTGCCGCGGATGTTCGCCGCGATCGGGCTCCCCTACCCGGAACTGGTCGGGGAGCTCGTCGCGGCGACGCTCCGGTCAGGAGCCTGAGGACTGCGGGTCCTCGTCCCCGGTGGGGACGTCATCGGTGTCGACCTCGAGGGCGGCCTGTTCGCGGCCGTCCTCCTCGACGCCCGAGCTGCCGGTGTCCGGCTGCTCGGGCGCTTCGGCCTGGGTGGTCTCTTCTGCAGGGTCGGGCTGGCTGTAGCTCATGGAGCGGACGCTACTCGCCGCCAGCCGAGGCGGTCTCCGGGCGGCGAGCGTCGGTGCGCGACCCGGCCACGGACGCACGGGAGGCGCGTGGCGAGTCCGCCACGCGCCTCCCGTCCGTCTCCGGCCAGATCAGTGGCTCAGGACTGCGTGAGCAGCACGGCGGTGGCGATGTAGCCGATGATGCCCAGGACGATGCCGATGACCGAGAGGATGATGCCGGCGAGCACCATGCCGCGGCTCAGTCCACGGCGGCGCGCCAGGATCCCGAGCACCAGACCGACGACACCCGCGATGATGCCGACGATGGCGACGAAGAGGCCGAGGACCGTGCCGATGATGCCGAGGACGAGCGATCCGATCGCCAGCCCGTTGCCGCCACGCGTCGCGGGGGCAGCGCCCGGGGTGTTCGGTGCCGGCGGGTAACCGTTCGTGGACATGGGAGCTCCTCGTGTCAGGGGCCGCTGGCACGGGTTGCTCGCGGCCGTCTGGGCACAAGGTATGCGCTTCCTGCGAGCTTGGTTCAGGTCCGGCTGTGACGCCGCACCAACGCGGGCAGCTCGGCCGGCTCGAACGGCTCGTCCGTGGCGTCGAGCTCGTCGGCCGTCCACCAGCGCGACGCAAGGATGTCGACCTGCTCGTCCTCGGTCCACCCGGCGTCGGAGAGCGCGAACCCCTCGGTGTGGACGACGTAGAACTCGGCGTGGCCGCGGTCGTGGTCGGCCAGGTCCCACTCGACGGTGAAGTCCCACGTCCAGACGGGCTCGCCCGGGTCGTCGATCACGATGCCGGTCTCCTCGCGGAGTTCCCGCACGGCGGCGTCGCGGTGCGACTCCCCCGGGTCGACCCCGCCGCCGGGCGTGATCCAGCGGTGCGAGCCGTCGGACGACGGCGACCGCGTGTCCATCAGGAACACGCGGTCGTCGGGGTCGAGCAGGAGGATGCGGGAGGTCAGGCGCAGGCCGGGTGCAGCGGTCACGCGGCCGACGCTACCCGCGTCGGGTCAGGCGGTGAAGCCGCTGACGTCGCCGACGAGCTTCGTGTGGTCGGCCGGGATCGGCTCGACCGCTGCCAGGGCGATCTCGGCGGCGAACTCGGACACGCTGTAGAGCTTGCCGACCTCCTGCCGACGGCCCTCGATCGCACCGGGGTTCAGGCGGTTGAGCAGGGTGGCCGTGATGGTGCCCTCGATCATGTCGCCGGAGACGACGACGAACTCGATGCCGGCGGCCTCGAGCTGCGGG
Source organism: Curtobacterium caseinilyticum (assembly GCF_030363035.1). Classification (GTDB taxonomy): domain Bacteria; phylum Actinomycetota; class Actinomycetes; order Actinomycetales; family Microbacteriaceae; genus Curtobacterium; species Curtobacterium caseinilyticum. The sequence continues at coordinate 174,043 of NZ_JAUCMN010000001.1, forward strand.
ACCAGCTCGCGGAGCGCGAGCTCGCCGGCACGCTTGCTCTTCGCGACGGGCACGTACTCGTCCATGGTCTCGGCGGTCTCGACGAAGTGCGCCTGGTGACTCGTGACGAAGACGACGCGGGACCCAGCGGGCATGTGCGGCACGGCGGTCTGCAGCATGTCGACCTGGGCGTCGCGGTTGAGGCGCAGCGCGTAGTCCTCGCCGACCCCGGACTCCATGCCGCCCGAGGCGTTGAGCACGAGGAGGTCGATGCCGCCCCACTCGGCGACGACGGTGTCCACCATCGCCTGCACGGACTCGTGGTCGGTCAGGTCGGCACCCACGGCGAGGGCGGCGCCGCCGGCTGCCACGACCTTCTCGGCGATCTGCTCGGCACGCTTGGCCTTGTTGCGGTAGTTCACGACGACCTTCGCGCCGGCCTCCGCCAGGTAGCCGACGGTGTCGGCGCCGATGCCGCGCGAGGACCCGGTGACGAGGGCGCGCTTGTCGGCGAGGGATCCGGGGGCGAGGGGGTTGCTCACAGTCGTGTTCTCCAGGTCGCTGTTCGGGCCGGTCGGCCGCGGACGAGCCTACCAACCAGCGGCACGGTCACAGGCGGAGACGAGCACCGCTTGATATGTTGAACGGAATCAGACCGGCCGTCGCGACGCTGCACGCCGGAGCGCGCGACCGAGGGAGGGAGATCGCGTGAACACCGACTGGATCCAGACGATCGTCTGGATCGGACTCACACTGCTGCTCGGGGTGGTCGAGGTCTTCACCCTCGACTTCATCTTCCTGATGCTCGCAGCCGGTGCGGCCGGCGGGCTGATCGCAGCCCTGCTCGGAGCACCGTGGTGGCTGTCCGCCATCGTCGCCGCCGCCGTGGCGCTGCTCCTGCTGTCGCTCGTGCGGCCGCGGCTGCTCGCGGCACTCGGCCGGAGCGCGGACCCGCACCGCACCAACATCGAGGGGCTCATCGGGCTCCCCGGCACGGTCGCGGTCGCCTTCACGTCGTCGACGCCCGGCCAGGTGCGCCTGGCGAACGGCGAGACCTGGAGCGCCCGCCTCGCGACGGACTCCCCCGACCGCACACCACCGCTCGGCACCCCCGTGGTCGTCGAGTCCATCGAGGGGTCGACCGCGGTCGTCCGCCTCGGAGAAAGGGCCACCTCGTGACCATCACACCCGGGACGATCGCTCTGCTCGTCCTCGTCCTCGTCGTCGTGATCTTCGTGATCGTCGTCCTGTCCCGCGCGATCCGCATCGTGCCGCAGGCGACGGCCGGCATCGTCGAGCGACTCGGGAAGTACCACAAGACGCTCAACCCGGGCCTCAACATCCTCGTGCCGTTCATCGACCGTCTGCGTCCGCTGCTGGACATGCGCGAGCAGGTCGTGTCGTTCCCGCCGCAGCCGGTGATCACCGAGGACAACCTGGTCGTCTCGATCGACACGGTCGTCTACTTCCAGGTGACCGACGCCCGAGCCGCCACGTACGAGATCGCCAACTACCTCGGTGCGGTCGAGCAGCTCACGACGACCACGCTCCGCAACGTCGTCGGCGGGCTGAACCTCGAAGAAGCCCTGACGAGCCGTGACAACATCAACGGACAGCTGCGCGTCGTGCTCGACGAGGCGACGGGCAAGTGGGGCATCCGCGTCGGCCGCGTCGAGCTCAAGGCCATCGAGCCGCCCGTGTCGATCCAGGACGCCATGGAGCAGCAGCTCCGCGCGGAGCGCAGCCGTCGTGCCGCCATCCTGCAGGCCGAGGGCACGAAGCAGTCGCAGATCCTCGAGGCCGAGGGCCAGCGGCAGGCGGCGATCCTCGCCGCCGAGGGTGACGCCAAGGCGCAGGTCCTGCGCGCCGAGGGCGAGGCGCAGGCGATCGCCACGGTGTTCGACGCGATCCACACCGGTGACCCGGACGACAAGCTGCTCTCGTACCAGTACCTGCAGACGCTGCCGAAGATCGCCGAGGGCACCGCGAACAAGCTCTGGATGATCCCGAGCGAGTTCACCGAGGCGCTGTCCGGCATCGCGAAGGGCTTCACCACCGGGCGCACCGGTACCGGCCCGGTCGCCGGAGCCGGTGGCGGCACGGACTTCCTGTCCCGCATCTCGAAGCTCGCGAACGAGAGCCTCACGAACACCGCGACGGCCGACGCAGCGTCGGCGGCTGCTCCGCGTGCCGACGCCACGGCCGCGGACATCGTGCCGGACTCCGAACTCGACCAGCGGCTGGCGGAGTCGGACCGCAGCGTCGACGAACACCTCGCCGCCGCCGACGACGCGACGGACCAGCAGATCGTCGACCCGGCGTCGCCGACCGACGACGCCTCTGGCCACCGAGGCAGCGACGGGTCCGGTCGGCGCTGACACACGCCGCTGACATGACGACGCCCGCCCCGGTCCGGGGCGGGCGTCGTCGTTCGTGGTCTGCCTAGGCGCCGCGTCGAGCGCGCAGGAACTGCAGCCGTTCCTGCAGCAGTTCCTCGAGTTCCTCACGCGACCGCCGCTCGAGCAGCATGTCCCAGTGGGTCCTCGGCGCCTTGACGTCCTCGGCTGCGACCTCGACGGGGATCCCGTCGTCGCCCAGCAGTCGTCCTTCGCGTCCGGTCCGCGGCTGGGACCAGGTCTGCGGCACGTCGGCCTCGGCGGAGAAGACGACGTCGAACGTCTCCCCCGACTCCGTCTGGTAGACCGCGCGCTTCCGGTCGGAGAGCTCGACGCCCTCCTCGCTCTGGAGACTCTGGCTCCCGAGCCGCATCCCGCGGAGACTCCGATCAGCCATGTGTGTGCTCCTCTCGCTCGTCTGCCCTCCTCAACACTGTCCCACGCAGGATGCATCCCGATGGGGCGCATTCACAGAGCGTTCCCAGTGGGCGGTCGCGGCGCTCAGGAAGCGCGCTGCGCCGAACGGGAAGGGCGGCGCCGCCACGGCGCACACGCGAGCAGCACGAGGAGCGACCCGAGGGACACCAGCAGCGTCACCGAGCCGGACACGACGGTCGCCGGCGTCGTCCCGGTACCGAGTGGCACGTCGGTCACCATCGACGTCGCCGTGTACGCGGGCACCCGGTCGATCGTCCGTCCGGTCGGGTCGATCACCTGGGATGCGCCGACGGTCGAGATGTTCACGAGCGACCGCCCGGTCTCGACCGCCCGGAGGCGCGCGATCTCCAGCTGCTGCAGGTTCTCGTCGGTGCCGGAGAAGTCGGCGTTGTTGGTCTGCGCCAGGATCACCTGCGCTCCCCCGCGGGCCATGTCGGAGGTCAAGCCGTCGTCGACGATGTCGAAGCAGACCGCGATGCCGGCCCGGATGCCCGCGACGTCGAGGACGTTCGGCTTGGTCCCCGGCGTGTAGTCACGCTGGAGCAGTCCGATCAGCGACGGTGCGAGCTTCGAGAAGAACCAGCGGTCGGGGACGTACTCGCCGAAGGGCACGGGCCGCTTCTTGTCGTAGGACGACTGCCAGCCGTCCGCGGTCCACACGAAGGACGTGTTGTGCAGCACACCCGAGGGCGTCTGCGTGATCGCGCCGGCGACGAGCGGTGCACCGACGGTGTCGACGACCGAGTCGAGCGCCTCGGCGACGGCTCTGAACTGCCGCGGGTCGGCCTCGGCGGCCGCCTCCGGCCACACCACGAGGTCGACGTCACGGGCCTCGACGTCGGTGGCCGCGACCTGTGCGGCGAGGACCTCGCCCGGCTGCGCCCGGTCGAAGTAGCCGGCCGGACCGTTGCCCTGCACGGACTCGATGCGGATGCTCCCGTCCACCCGGGTCGGCCACGCCGGCACCGCGAGCACGACGGCGACGAGCAGCCCCGCGGTCGCGACCCGCACCGGCGCACGCAGCACGGCACCGGGAGCGTGCGGCACGACGAGCGCCAGGGACACCACCACCGCGACGCAGTACACGACCACGAACGTCACACCGAGCACGCCGACGTACGCGGCGAGGTGCGTGAACGGGCCCTGGGACTGCGACAGGCCGACGCGCCCCCAGGCGAAGCCCTCGTACGGCCAGCTCCCGGAGAACCACTCGCGGCCCGTCCAGAGACCGGCGACGACGGCCGGGAGGCCCCACACACGCCAGGCGGTCGACGGCAGGACGCGTGCGACCCAGCGGTACGCCAGGGCGACGGCGACGCTGCCGAGGGCGAAGTACGCGGCTTCGAACAGCGCGAGCGCCAGCCACGGGACCGGCCCGAGGTACCGCCCGGCCCACGAGATCCCCGGCAGCCAGAACGCGGCACCGGCCACGTACCCGAGCCACGCCGCCCGACGGGCGCGCTGGCCCATCGCGGCGAGGAGCATGCACGCCATCGCGGGGTAGGCGAGGAACCACCAGCCCGGCGACGGGAAGGACAGGGCGAACAGCAGCCCGCCGACCACCGCGAGCGGGAAGGCGGTCCGGAGTGGGAGCGCCGCGAACTCGGAGCGCCGCCAGACCGGCGGGACGCCGTCGACTCCACGGGGCGCCACGGGACCTGCCGCGGTCCCGCGCGGGACGCGGCGTCTCGCGGTGACGTCGGCGTCCTGCGGACGCGCGGCAGCGTCGGGAACGCGCACCGGGCCTCCCGTCAGACCGTCGCGTAGGCGACGATGCCGCGGCGCACCGCGTCCGTCGCCCGTCGAGCGGTCTGGGCGAGTTCGTCGTCGCCGGCGTTCCGGACCTGGTCGAGCAGGTCGATGACCTGCTTGGACCAGCGCACGAAGTCACCGGCGGGCATGTCGAGCGTCCGCAGCACGTCGTCGAGCGCCGAGCCCGACGCCCACCGGAACATGCCGACCGACATCGCCGGGGTGGGTGGCTGCGAGCCGGCGAGCCGGGCGTCGCGCTCGACGTCGTCGAGTCGTGCCCAGATCGTCAGGGTCTCGTCGAGGGCCGGGCGGAACGCGCCCCGCGGCAGGGCGTGCTCGGTGCCGGGGGCGTCCTCACGGCGGGGCTGGTAGACGATCGTCGCGGCCATGGCTGCGAGCTGCGCGGGTGTGAGGTCCTTCCAGACCCCGGCCTCGAGGCACTCCGCGACGAGCAGGTCGCGCTCCCCGTAGATCCGCTGCAGGCGACGACCGCCGGCGGCCACGGTCGCCTCGTCGTCCCCCGTCGCCACCAGGTAGCCCAGCTGCAGCAGCACGTCGGTCACGCGGTCGAACGTCGTCGCCACCGCGCCGGTGCGGGAGCGGATCTGCTGCACGAGCTTGTCGTTGGCGCGCTTGAGCTTGTACCAGCGCTCGGCCCAGCGGGCGTGTGCCTCGCGGTCGGGGCACGCGTGGCAGGGGTGGCGCTGCAGCTGTCGCCGGACCTCGGTGATCGCCGCCTGGCGTTCCTGACGGGCGCCGTGGGACGCTTCGCGGCCGCCGGGGACGTTCGTGCGTTCGAGGTCGGACAGGCGGCGCCGCAGGGCGGCGTACTCGGTGAAGTCGCCGAGGTGGCAGTGCATCGCCTTCTGGTACCCGTCGAGCGACTCCTGCTGCGACCGCACCTTGCGCGCCAGGTCGACGACGGAGCGGTCCGCCTGGAACTGCGCGAACGAGGTCTCGAGGACCTCACGCGTGCGCTGCCGACCGAACTGCTCGATGAGGTTCACGGCCATGTTGTACGTCGGCTTGAACGACGAGTTGAGGGGGTACGTGCGGCGGCTCGCGAGCGAGGCCACCGCCTGCGGGTCGAGGCCGTCGGACCACTGGATGACCGAGTGCCCCTCGACGTCGATGCCGCGACGACCGGCACGACCGGTGAGCTGCGTGTACTCCCCCGGCGTGATCGGGACCCGGGCCTCGCCGTTGAACTTCTCGAGCTTCTCGAGCACGACCGTGCGGGCCGGCATGTTGACGCCGAGCGCCAGGGTCTCCGTCGCGAACACGACCTTGAGCAGCTTGCGCTGGAAGAGGTCCTCGACGACCTCCTTGAACGCCGGCAGGAGCCCGGCGTGGTGTGCGGCGACGCCACGCTCGAGGCCCTCGAGCCACTCCCAGTAACCGAGCACGGCGAGGTCCTCGTCGAGCAGGGTCCGGCAGTGGTACTCCGCGGTCTCCCGGATCTCGGCGCGCTCGTCGGCCGTCGTCAGCGAGATCCCGGAGCGGAGGACCTGGCGGACGCCCTGGTCGCAGCCGTTGCGGCTGAACACGAAGAAGATCGCCGGCAGGAGCATGCGCTCGTCGAGCACCTTCGCGATCTGCTCGCGGTACATCTTCTCGGTGCGGGGCCCCCGTCGCTCCGGGTACCCGCCGCGGCCGCGTCGTCCGCGGTGCCCGCCGCCGTGCCGTTCGCTGCGCGCGGCACCGCCGACGAGCCGGAGCAGCTCCGGGTTCACGCGGTTGGTTGCCGCGGCGCCGCTGGAGTCGAACAGGTCGACCATCTTCGAACCGACCAGCACGTGCTGCTCGAGCGGCACCGGACGGTCCTCGGACACGATGACGTCGGTGTCGCCGCGCACGGTCTGCAGCCAGTCGCCGAACTCCTCGGCGTTGGACACGGTCGCGCTGAGCGAGACGAGCCGGACCTCGGTCGGCAGGTGCAGGATGACCTCTTCCCACACCGCCCCGCGGAACCGGTCGGCCAGGTAGTGGACCTCGTCCAGCACGACCCACGCGAGGTCGTCGAGCAGGTCGGAGTCCGCGTAGATCATGTTGCGGAGCACCTCGGTCGTCATCACGACCACGCGGGCTCGGGGGTTGACGTTCGTGTCACCGGTGAGGAGTCCGACCTCGGACTCGCCGTAGTCGGCGACGAGCTCGTTGTACTTCTGGTTGCTCAGCGCCTTCATCGGCGTCGTGTAGAAGACCTTCGCCGTGGGCTGGCGCATCGCGAGCCAGATCGCGAACTCGGCGACGATGGTCTTGCCGGCACCGGTCGGTGCCGCCACCAGGACGCTGCGCCCCTGGTCGAGCGCGTCGCACGCTGCGATCTGGAACGGGTCGAGGTCGAAGCGCAGGTCGGAGCGGAAGAGCTCGAGGTTGCGCGAACGGTTCCGCACCTTCGCCGCCTGGAACCGTTCGGCGGGGCTGAGTCCGGTCGTCATCACAGTCCGTACTCTTCGTCGAGCTTCGCCTGCTTCTTGGCGACGCGGCGGTCGTGGATCCACGTGACGAAGCACGCGGCGATGTACAGCACGGTCATCGGGATCGCCAGCAGGAACATCGAGATGACGTCAGCCGACGGGGTGACGATCGCGCAGAAGACGAGGATGCAGAGGATCGCGACACGCCAGGACTTGATGATCGAGCTCGCCGACAGCACCCCGACGAAGTTCAGCAGCACGAGGAACACCGGCAGCACGAACGCGATGCCGACGGCCACGATGAGCTTGATGACGAAGTCGTAGTACGCCTTCGCGTCGACGATCGAGGTGTCCTGCTGCGAGACGAAGCTGCCGAGGATGCCGACGATGTGCGGCAGGACGTACCAGCCGAACCAGCACCCCGCGAAGAACAGCGGGATCGCGGTGCCGAGGAAGCCGAACACGTACTGCTTCTCGCGCCGGACGAGCGCCGGCACGATGAACGCCCAGACCTGGTACAGCCACACCGGGCTCGAGATGACGATGCCGATGGTGATCGCGATCTGCAGCCGCAGGTCGAACGCCCCGGTGATCATCGGGAAGTTCAGCTCGGCCGTGTGCCCGCCGACCTCGGCCAGCTGCGTGACCGGCTGCCGCAGGGCGTCGAGCACGAAGGGGGTGAGGAACCACCCGCCGATCGCGCAGGCAGCGACCGCGATGACGGCCTTGAACAACCGGTTGCGCAGCTCGATGAGGTGCTGCCCGAGCGACATGCGACCTTCGGCGTCCTTCTTCGGACCACCGGGCCGCTTCGCTCGCCCGCTCGCGGTCGTCGAAGCCATGGATCGATCCTACGGGACCGGGACCGACAGTCGGGCCGGGCACGACGGACGCTCAGCCCGCTGCCGGACGGGAGGCACGGGGCGGGCCGACCCCGTGCCTCCCGTCCGGCGCGGCGAGGCCGGACGGGAGGCGCGGGGCGGGCTGACGCCGTGCCTCCCGTCCGGCGCGGCGGAGCCGGTCGGTCCGTCACCTGCGTCGGCTGCGCCCCGGTGCGGACGTCGCGTTCCGCTCTGCCGGGGTGCGACGGCCGCACCGGGGCGTTGCGCCGCGTCGTTCGCGCCGGGCTGCGGAGCCGCGTCGACCGATCAGTCGGCGGCCAGGGCTGCCTCGGCGAACGCGCGGACGGCGGCCCGCGCCGCGGGCGGGTCGAGCACGACGGCCCGACCGGGCAGACCGGCGACGAGCCGGACCACCCCGTCGAAGCCGTTCGACGCGGCGAGCCGGATGCGCACGCGACCGTCGGCGTCCTCGGAGTCGGCAGTGTCCGCCAGGTAGTCGGCGACGAGCGGCAGCGACGAGCAGTCGAGCTCGACCGTGACGATGACGTCACCCCCGGACTGTTGGAAGAGCGTGTCCGGGATGACGACGTCGTCGATGGACTTCTCGGCGGCACGGTCGTCGACGCGGACGTTCGACATCCGGTCGAGCCGGAAGGTGCGGAGGGCCTGCCGGTCGAGGTCCCACGCGCGCAGGTACCAGTCGGTGTCGATCGACTCGACGCGCAGCGGGTCGACACGACGGGGACCGCCCTGGGTGCGCGGTCCGACGTAGTCGAACGCGAGGCCCCGTCCGCCGGCCACCGCACTCCGGATCGTCGCCAGGGCTGCGTCGTGGAGGTCCTGACCGACGGCGACGTTCGACGCCGCTCCCCCGGCACCGCGGGACAGCTTCGCCATGAGCGACCGGATCGCGTCGCGGTCCGCCGCCTCGGGCAGCGCCGACAGGTACTGCAGTCCGGCGATGAGCGCGGAGGCCTCGCGGGCGGACAACCGGGGCGCGTCGTCGATCGCGACGAGGTTCGTCAGGACGATCATGTCGTTCTGCTCGAAGTCGTCCCACGCGATGTCGAAGAGGTCACCGTGCTGGTACTGCATGGTCTCGCCGGGCACGCCCGACACCGCGATCAGCTCCACCGCACGACGGATCCGCTGCTCCGGCACGCCGAAGTGCCGTGCTGCTTCGGCGACGGACACGCGCTCGTGGTCGATGAGGTAGGGCACCAGCACGAGCAGGAACGCGAGCTTGTCCTGCGCCTGCAGGGGGTGCTGGTCAGCCACGGGCGCCTCCGGTGCGATCGGTGTGGTCGGCGACGAGTGCGCGCAGTCGGGCGACGACCCGCTCGCGCAGCGACGCCGGCTCGAGCACCCGGACCTCCGGTCCGAACGCCGCGAGCTCCTCGGCCAGGATCTGTGGGTCGACGTGGTGCAGCACGAGCACGCCGTCCGCGTCGACCTCGGTCCCCCGACGGCGCTGCAGTCGGCGCTCGGCGTCCGATCCGGGCACCACCCGGATGCGCGCGCTGCGCTCGGCCCACACGCGGTCGAGCTCGGCCAGGGCACGTTCCGCGGCACCGGCCGGAGCCGGGTGCTGCCCGGCCTCGAACGTCGAGACCGGCCCGACGATCCGGGACAGCAGGTAGTTCTTCGTGCCCCCGGTGGAGAACTCGTGCGCCGCGAGCATCCACCGACCGGCGTGCTGCACGAGCGCGAGCGGTGCGACCTCGCGGCGACGCGGCTCGTGCTCACCCGGGGTGATGTAGTCGAACCGGACGGCCGCTGCTCGGTCGAGCGCCGACCGGAGCGGTTCGAACGCGGCGTCGCGGGCACGGAGCCGTGGCGCGTAGGCGGTCATGCCCGCCGTCGTCCGGCCCGGTGCCGCGTCACCGTCGTCGGCGCCCGCCGAGCGCACCTTCAGCAGCGCGCGGCGGGAGTCCGTGGACAGGGCCCCCTCGCGCCACGCCATCGCCGCCAGGGAGAGCAGTGCCGACTCGTCCGGCGTGAAGCGGACGTCGAGCGGGAGGTCGTACTCGCCCTTCGGGATCCGGTAGCGCAGGGTCTGGTTGTTGCCGGCGGCACCGGGCGTCTCGATCGTCTCGAGCGGGATGCCGAGCTCGCGGACGTCGTCCTTGTCGCGCTCGAACTGGCGCTCGAGCGACGCGTTGTCGCCGCCGGGCGAGTAGCGCTGCCGGTACCCCTGCACGTTCGCCAGGATCTCCGCCTTGGTCAGGCCGGACTCCGTCGACAGCAGTGCGAGCACCAGGCTGAAGAGCCGCTCCTCGGCGGGCACGCGGGGGGCTCGGGTGGCTGGCACGAGCCCGATCCTACGGCAGCGCGGATGCACCGGAGTGCACCCGCGCTGCCGTCGGTGGACGCTCGGCGGGCGTCAGGCGGGCATCTTCCCGAGCACGTCGATCACGTACGCGGTGGTGCCGCTCTGCTGGTGCACGATCGCGAGGACCTGGTCGCCGACGCGGTGGCCGAGCACGGCGTTCCGGACGCCGTCGATGACCTGGCCCTTCGCCAACGGGATCGCCTGGGCACCCGAGCCGTCGGTCCAGTTCGACCCGACGACCGTCGAGTCGCCGTTGCTGCCGGCCCACGAGACGGCCGTGTACTTGATGACCGCGGTGTCCTTCGCGGTGAGCAGCGCGCCCGAGCCCTTGCGGAGCAGGTGCAGCGCGTCGTCCTTCGGCGCGTCCCACGACGGGATCGTGATGCCGGGGGCGCCGGACGGCGCCAGCACCACGGCGGGCATGCCGTCACCGGCGAGCTGCGGGGTCCCCGTCGCACGCGCGTCGAAGGCCTGCTTGACGTCCATCACCGCGATGACGGCGTCCTCGGCCTTCCGCGAGGAACCGCTCGCCGAGGTCGCGCTGCCGCTCAGCTCGCTCTTCGGCACCGCCACGGCGAGCCGGTCGCCCACGTGGGCGCACTCGAGCGCGGTCCCGAGCGGGCCGTAGTTCTGGGCGCCCGCCGTGATCGGCGCGGTCTGCCCGGAGTAGCCGCTGGTCTGGACGACCTGACCGGTCGCACCGTCGACGAGGGTGTACTCGACGAGGGCCGGCGTGCCGTCCTCGATCTCGCGGCCGTCACCGGAGCGCAGGACCGACACCTGGGTGCCCGTCGTCGTCAGCCCGGACGGCACCGTGACCTTCGGTTCCTTGCCGAACGCGCCCGATGCGGTCACCGCGGCCGAGGCGGCTCCCGGTGCGGCGCAGGAGGACGGCGTCGTACCGGCACCGTCGGACGCGCACGCCGTCAACGACGCGGCGAGGCCGATGGTGACCAGGAGTGCGGGGATGGTGCGCACGGACCCTCTTTCCGTTCGGTGCAGGACGGGCATGCGTAGCCTAGCGGTCGCCGTCGGCGGCGTCGTCCGGGCCCACCCCGGCCTCGGCCGCTGCGACCTTGCGGGCCTGCGCGGCCGCCTGGCGGGCGACCTTGCGGAGCTTCTTGTCGCTGGCGGACCGCTCTCCCACCGCGCCGGGCGTCCATGCCTCGACGTCCTCGTCGGAGAACTCCGCCTTGCCTGCGCGACGCTTCAGGTTGGGCAGCACGACGCCGTCGGCCAGGCGTCGTGCGGTGACCAGGAAGCCGGTGTGCCCGACCATGCGGTGGTCGGGACGGACGGCCAGGCCCTCGACGTGCCAGGTGCGGACGAGTGTCTCGCTCGACTGCGGGTCCGTGAACCGGCCGGTGTCGCGGAGTGCCTCGGCCGTCCGGGACAGCTGCGTGACCGTGGCGACGTAGCAGACGATGAGCCCGCCGGGCGCGAGGGCGTCGGCCGCGGCGTCGACGCACTCCCACGGGGCGAGCATGTCGAGCACCACGCGGTCGACGCTCTGCGGCTCGGCGGCTCCGGGGAGCTCCTCGACGAGGTCGCCGACGGTGACCGACCAGTTGTCCGGGACGGCGCCGAGGAAGGTGCCGACGTTGCCCCGGGCGATGGCCGCGAACTCCTCGCGGCGCTCGAAGGACTGCAGCCGGCCGGTCGGGCCGATCGCGCGGAGCAGGAAGAGCGAGAGCGCGCCCGACCCGACGCCCGCCTCGACGACGCGGGCGCCGGGGAAGACGTCGGCGAACGCGACGATCTGTGCCGCGTCCTTCGGGTAGACGATGGCCGCACCGCGGGGCATCGACATCACGTAGTCGTTGAGGAGCGGACGCAACGCCAGGTACTCGTCGCCCGTGCTCGCGCGGATGACGGACCCGTCCGGCCGGCCGATGACGTCGTCGTGGCGGAGCACGCCACGGTGGGTGTGGTACTCGCCGGCCGTCTCGAGCGACAGCGTCGTGAGCTTGCCCTTCGGCCCGGTGAGCTGCACACGGTCCCCCGCGCGGAACGGGCCGCGCGGCGGGGTGTGCGGCGCCCCGCCCGCGGTGTGCGGCAGCGCCTCCGTGCCGTCCGTCGGCTGCGCGGCGGTGCTGTGTGCCGCGGTCTGGTCGGTGGGCTGTGCGTCGGTCATCGGGTCGCCGTCTCGGTACGGGCCGCGAGGGCCGGGCTGGTCAGTTCGACGAGCCGGTCGACGTCCACGTCGGCCAGGGTCGTCAGGTGCACGTCGCCGCCCGCGATCTCGGACAGGGGCACGATGTGCTCGACCGCGACGGTCACCGCACCGGACGCCACCGCCGAGGCGACACCGGTCGCCGAGTCCTCGATCGCGACGCAGGCGGTCGGCGCGACCCCGAGCTGCGCGGCGGCCGCCAGGTAGGCGTCCGGGTGCGGCTTCGGGCGTTCGACGTCGTCACCGGCGATGACGACACGGAAACCGCGGGCACCGAGCGCGTCGGCGGTCACGAGTGCCATCTTGCGGCGGGACATGGTCACCAGGGCGGTGGGGACACCGCGGTCGTGCAGCTCCTCGACGAGCTCCCGGGCACCGGGGCGCCACGGCAGCTCACCGGCCTGCAGGCGCTCCATCACGTAGTCCGTCATCCACTCGACGATCTCCTCGACCTCCATGTCGACGCCCTTGTCGCGGAGGATCTCGCCGGACCGCTCGAGTCCGCTGCCGACCAGGGACAGACCGTCCTCGTGGGTCCACTCCGCGCCGTACCGGGCGGTGAGCTCCACCTGGGACTGCTGCCAGATCGGCTCGGTGTCGATGATCGTGCCGTCCATGTCCCACAGCACGGCTGCAGGGAGGACGCGTTCGGGGTGCTGGGCGGTCACGGGCGACGAGTCTACCGGGGCGCGGACGGCGCCACGGGTTCCGCTCCGGGCGGACGGGGCGGTGTCGTTGCCCGGCCTCGGCCTATCCTGGGTGATCGACCGTGTCCGGCCGCGCGCGGTGTCGCGCGCGCCCCGCTCCACCACCAGGAGGCCCCTCCGTGCCACAGCACTCCCCCTTCAGCGACGGCCGGCTGCTCGTCGTCGCGTTCGAGGGCTGGAACGACGCCGGCGAGGCGGCCAGCGGCCTCGCCCGCCGCATCGTCGACGCGCTGGAGCTCGACGAGCTGCGCGAGATCGACGGCGAGCGGTACGTCGACTACCAGTTCAACCGCCCCGAGGTCGGCACCGCCGAGGACGGCTCGCGCGGCATCCGGTGGCCCCGGATCGTGCTGCACGGTCCCGGCGCCGAGGGCCGGCCGGTCGTCGGTGCGACCGGCTCCGAGACCGAGCGCGACGTCTTCGTCCTGGTCGGTCCCGAGCCGTCGCGGACGTGGCGCGGCTTCTGCGCCGAGGTCATCGACCTGGCCGACGTGTACTCGATCGACGCGGTGGTGTTCGTCGGTGCGATGCTCGCGGACGTCCCGCACACCCGTCCCATCTCGGTGTTCGTGTCGAGCGAGAACGCGGGTGTGCGTGCCGCGTTCGACGTCGACCGGTCGTCGTACGAGGGCCCGACGGGCATCCTCGGGGTGCTCTCCGACGCGATGGACACCGCCGGACTCACCACGCTCTCGCTCTGGGCATCGGTCCCGCACTACGTGCACAACTCCCCGTCGCCGAAGGCCACGCTCTCGCTCCTCGACAAGATCGAGGAGCTCGCCGACGTCACGGTGCCGCGCGGCAGCCTGCTCGACGAGGCGACCGAGTGGGAGGAGGGCATCGACGCCCTCGCTGCCGACGACGAGGACATGGCCAGCTACATCGGGCAGCTCGAGCAGGCGCGGGACACGGTCGACTCCCCCGAGGCATCGGGCGACGCGATCGCGCAGGAGTTCGAGCAGTACCTCCGCCGCCGTGAGCGCAAGGACGGCAAGGACGGCGGCGCAGCCGGCGGCGAGGGCCCGTGGCGGCCCCCGCAGCCGCCGCAGCAGTAGCCGCGACCAGGCTGCAGACGGGAGGCGCGGTGCCGGCTGGCACCGCGCCTCCTGTCCGTCCGCGGTCGCCGCGACTGCCCGGGCGGGCCGTCCGGTCCGCGTCAGCCCAGACGGATGCCGAGCAGGGCGTCGACGAGGTCGACGAGCTCGGGCGTCGCGCGCGTCCCCGCTGCGATCGCGGTGTCGACCGCCGCGACCGCACCCGGGGTGTCGAGGTCGTCGGCGACGCGGGCGCGGATGCGGGCGATCGCCTGGTCTGCGTCGTCCACGTGCCCCTCGCGCTCGCCCGTCGCCCAGGCGTCCCAGGTCCGCAGCCGCGTGGTCGCGCTCGTCAGCTCGCCGTCGAACCACTCCCAGTCGTCGGAGTACCGGTGCGACAGCAGCGCGAGGCGGATCGCCCGCGGGTCCGCGCCGTCGTCGAGGAGGCCGCGCACGGTGACCAGGTTGCCGAGGGACTTGGAGATCTTCGACCCCTGGTAGGCGATCATCCCGGTGTGCACGAACGCGTTCGCGAGCGGCTGGTGCGCGAGGGCGGCAGCGTGCCCGGCGCTCATCTCGTGGTGCGGGAAGACGAGGTCGCTCCCACCACCCTGCACGCTGATCGGCAGGCCGAGCTTGTCGCCGGCGATGACACTGCACTCGATGTGCCAGCCGGGCCGGCCCGGACCCACCTCGGTGTCCCAGCTGGGCTCCCCCGCGCGGGCCGCACGCCAGAGCAGCGGGTCGAGCGGGTCACGCTTGCCCGGACGCTCGGGATCGCCGCCGCGCTCGGCCGACAGCACGAGCATGGTCTCGCGGTCGAGACGGCTCTCGTCGCCGAGCGCCCACGCCTCGGTCGGACGGTTCACGTCGAAGTAGACGTCGTCACCCTCGGAGCCCTCGGTCGGGACGTCGTAGGCGTAGCCGGTCTCCTGCAGGTACGCGACGGCCTCGGCGATCCGCTCGACCTCGTCGGTGACCGCCACGAAGTCGTCCGGCGGCAGGACGCGGAGCGCCTCCATGTCGCGGCGGAACAGGTCGATCTGCGACGCGGCGAGCTCGCGCCAGTCGACACCGTCCCGCTCCGCGCGCTCGAGCAGCGGGTCGTCGACGTCCGTGGTGTTCTGCGCGTACTCGACCTCGAGCCCGGCGTCGCGCCAGGCACGCCCGAGGGTGTCGAACGCCAGGTAGGTGGCCGCGTGGCCGAGGTGGGTGGCGTCGTACGGCGTGATGCCGCACACGTAGAGCGCCGCGCGCTCCTCACCCCGCGTCGGGTCGACGGGCTTCCCCGCCGCGGTGTCGTGCACCACGGGCCGGGGTGCGTCACCGGGGACGGACGGGACGGACGGGACCTGCCAGGCCCTCACGGCTGGATCACTCCGAGCGACAGCAACACGATGAGCACGATACCGAGTGCGATCCGGTAGACCACGAAGGGCAGGAAGCTGCGCTTCGCGATGTAGTTCATGAACGCCGCGATCACGACGAACCCGACGACGAAGGCCACGACCGTCGCGACGAGCGTGTCGACGAGGCCGAACGGGGCGCCGTGGTCGCCGAGGCTCGTCGCGGCCTCGTAGAAGCCGGACAGGAACACGGCGGGCACGGCGAGCAGGAACGCGAAGCGCGCCGCTGCGGGTCGGGTGTAGCCGAGCGCGAGGCCCATCGACACCGTCGCACCCGACCGCGAGACGCCCGGCACGAGGGCGAGCATCTGCGCGACGCCGATGAGCAGGCCGCTCCGGAACGTCATCTGCTCGATCGGACGGACCTTGCGCCCGACGACGTCGAGCACGCCGAGCACCACACCGAACACGATGAGCACGATCGCGACGATCCACAGCGACCGGAAGGTGGTCTCGATGGAGTCCTTGAGCAGCAGCCCCGCGATGCCGATCGGGATCGTGCCGAGGATCACGAGCCACCCGAGACGGACGTCCGGGTCCCCCTTCGGGACGTCCTGGCGGAACACCGAGCGGAACCACCGCCCGACGATCCGGGTGATGTCCTTCCAGAAGTAGATCAGGACGGCGGTCTCCGTGCCGAGCTGGGTCACGGCGGTGAACGCCGCGCCCGGGTCCTTCGCATCGGGCAGGAAGAGCCCCACGATGCGCAGGTGCGCGCTGGAGGACACGGGCAGGAACTCGGTGAGTCCCTGCACGAAGCCGAGGAAGATCGCCTCGAGGATGTGCATCGAGCGGGGCCTTTCGTGCCGGTCGTCGGGGCCACCGGGGTGCGGCGACCCGGCAATGTATCAGTACGTGGCGAGGAGGTCCCCGAGGACGCGCCGCCCGAAGGCCAGGGCGTCCAGGGGCACGCGCTCGTCGACGCCGTGGAACATCGCGGGGAAGTCGACGCCGGCGGGCAGCTGCAACGGGACGAAGCCGTAGCCGGCGATGCCGAGCGTCGAGAGCGCCTTGTTGTCGGTGCCGCCGGAGAGCAGGTACGGCAGCACGGGAGCACCCGGGTCGTGCCGACCGAGCACGTCGCGGACGGCGTCGACGAGCGGGCCACCGAAGTCCTGCTCGAGCCCGACGTCGCGGAACGACGTCACGACCTCGACGTCGTCGCCGGCGAGTTCGCGGACGCGTGCGAGCACGGCCTCCTCGTCGCCCGGAAGGCAGCGGATGTCGACGAGCGCCTCGGCCGTGTCCGGGATGACGTTGTGCTTGTAGCCGGCGGTGAGCACCGTCGGGTTCGACGTCGTGTGCAGGGCGGCGTGGATGAAGCGCGACGCCGAACCGGTGGCGAGCGCGACCTCGTCCGGGCCGGTCGTCTGCGGGTCGACGCCCAGGAAGCGGGCGACCTCCGCG
Source organism: Curtobacterium caseinilyticum (assembly GCF_030363035.1). Lineage (GTDB taxonomy): Bacteria > Actinomycetota > Actinomycetes > Actinomycetales > Microbacteriaceae > Curtobacterium > Curtobacterium caseinilyticum. Next base: position 190,929 of record NZ_JAUCMN010000001.1, read on the forward strand.
ACCATCGCCTCGGTCGTGGCGGACAGGCGGACCGGCCACTCCTCGCTGCCGATCCGGGCGACCGCCGCCGCGACCTTCGTCACCGCGTTGTCCCGGATGACGTGCGAGCCGTGCGCCGCGGTGCCGCGTGCCACGAGCTTGACCCACATGAGCGCCTTCTCGCCGGTCTGCAGCAGGTACGCGCGACGGTCCCCGAGCGTGATGGAGTAGCCGCCGACCTCGCTGATCGCCGCCGTGGCACCCGCGAAGACCTCAGGGTGGTGGTCGACGACGTGGTGCGAGCCGAGCACCCCGCCGGCCTCCTCGTCGGCGAAGTAGGCGATCACGAGGTCGCGCTCGGGCGCACCCTGCCGCTCGACGACGTCGGCCAGGGACGTCAGCATCATCGCGTCCATGTTCTTCATGTCGACCGCGCCGCGACCCCAGAGCATGCCGTCGCGGACCACGCCGCCGAACGGGTCCACCGACCAGTTCGTCGGGTCGGCAGGCACCACGTCGAGGTGCCCGTGCACCACCAGGGCGGGCTTGTCGCGGTCACGCCCCGGCACCCGGGCCACGACGCTCACCCGGTCCGGCTCCGACTCGAACAGCTGCGGCTCGAGCCCGAGGTCGCGCAGCTTCGCCTCGACGTAGTGCGCCGCCTCGGTCTCCCCACGCGACTTCCCCTCGCCCCAGTTCGTCGTGTCGATGCGGATCAGGTCCCGCGCGATGGCAGCGGTGGCCTCGAGGTCCGGCTCGGTCGGCTGGGCGTCGCTCATGCCCCCAACGCTACCCGCCCGACGCGCCGCCCCTCCCCCACCCCGACCCCCGGACATCCGCGTCGTTCCGGGGGACTCGCCCGGGATGCGCGCCCGTGTTCATCGCCCGTTCCGAGCCGTGCTAGTGTCTTCTCTCGGCAGGAACGCCGGGGAAACAGCCCGGTGCGACAGCCGCACAAGTGAATGAACACCCTGTCCGGGTGGCGGAATTGGTAGACGCGCTAGCTTGAGGTGCTAGTGCCCGTATTAGGGCGTGGGGGTTCAAGTCCCCCCTCGGACACAAGAAGAGCGATGCCCCCTGGCCCGTCGGCCGGGGGGCATTCCTCGTCGGTGCGCCTGTGGGGCAATACGTGTGCGGGGCGATGCATGTGCATCGTGCGACATCGCGACTGTCGATCGACGAGCGCGATGTCGCCGAAGGCGCGCGAACGGACGCGCACCGTTGATGCATGTGCATCGTGCGACATCGCGACTGTCGATCGACGAGCGCGATATCGTCGAAGGCGTGCGAACCGACGCGCACGCTCAGCGGCGCACGCTCGGATGCGCGCGGACGGCACGAGCACGCGCGGGCAGGCGTCCCAGCGTCGTACGGGAGGCGCGGGGCGGCCCCGCACCACGCCTCCCGTCCGGCGCGTGGCCGGCCGCTCACCCCTCCGGCGCGTGACCGGCCGCACCCAGTCCGGCGCAAGCCGGCGCAAGCTCGTCCGGCGCGTGGCCGGCCGGCCGCACCCCCGTCCGGGGCGTGGCCGGACGCACAACCGTCCGGCGTGCGATCGGCCGCGCCCCCCGTCAGGACCTGCGCAGGCGCCGCACCACGAGCACGACGGCGCCGATCGCGGCCAGCCAGCCCCAGTTCGCGACCACCGGGTCGAGCAAGCCGTGCCGCCAGTCCCGGCGCGACGAGCCGAACCGGGACGCGAGCGGACGGTTGCCGAGCTCGGCGCGCACACCGGTCTCGTGCAGCACCCGGTCCGGACGGCCGCGCAGCGCATCGGTGACCCGGTGGGTCGCGACGTCGATGCGGTCGCCGAGGACGAGGAGCATCCAGTGCGCCAGCCGCCCCTCGCTGAACCGACGGTAGGCGTACCGCTTCACGACGCCGGCGAGCCCGGACAGCGGCTGGGCCGTGCCGAACACGGGCGTGACGTGGGCGTGCTCGATCGACCGCTCGCGGCCCTCGGCACCGGGCTGCTGGTCGGGGACGTCCCAGTGCGCACCCGAGGCCAGCCCGACCTCGCGGGAGAGCTTCGGGACCGACGGCCGGTCGGCGGTGTCGAGGTCGCTGCCCCACCCGGGGATGCGCTCGCGGAGCTCGGCGGACGACGGCACCCGTCGGGGCGGGTCGGCGATGTAGGGGGTGTGGTCGGACACGGATGCCTCCTTCACGGCACGATCACGGTCTTGATGCAGTCGTCGAGCTTCGCCGAGAACAGGTGGTACGCCTCGTCGATGTGCTCGAGCGGGATCCGGTGCGTGATGATCTCGCTCGGCTTGAGGTGCCCCGCCTGGATGTGCTCGAGCAGCCTCGGCCACTGGCGCTTCACCGGCGCCTGGTTCATGTGGATGGTCACGCCCTTGTTCATCGCGTCGCCGAACTTCACGGCGTTCGGGATCGGTCCGTAGGCCCCCATCGCCGAGACCGTGCCGCCCTTGCGGACGCCGTCGATCGCCCAGTTCAACGCCGTCGGCGAACCACCCTGCAGCTTCAGCTTCGCGCTCGTGAGCTGCTGCGTGAAGTTGCCGTCCGCCTCGGCCCCGACCGCGTCGATCACGCTGTCCGCGCCGAGGAAGTCGGTCTGCTTCTTCATCTCGAGCACCACGTCGTCGACCTCGGCGAAGTTGATCGTCTCGGCGTGGGCGAAGGTCCGCGCCTTCTCCAGCCGGTACTCCAGCTGGTCGACGACGATCACGCGGCCCGCGCCCATGAACCACGCCGACTTCGCCGCGTACAGGCCGACGGGGCCGGCGCCGAGCACGACGACGGTGTCGCCCTCCCGGATCGAGGCGAGCTGCGCCCCGAAGTACCCGGTGCCGAGCGCGTCCGTCATCATCAGGGCGTCGTCCGGGTCGAGCCACTCCGGGATCACCTGCGGCCCGACGTCGGCGAAGGGCACGCGCACGCGCTCCGCCTGCCCGCCGTCGTACCCGCCCGTGGTGTGCGAGTAGCCGAAGATGCCCCCGACCGCGGTGGCGTTCGGGTTGACGTTGTGGCAGTTCGTGAACAGGCCCCTGGCGCAGAACCAGCAGCTGCCGCAGGAGATGTGGAACGGCACCATGACGCGGTCGCCGACGGCCAGGCTGCGTACCGACGGACCCACCTGCTCGACGACGCCGATGAACTCGTGCCCGAAGGTGTGACCGATCCGGGTGTCCGGCATCATGCCGTGGTACAGGTGCAGGTCCGACCCGCAGATCGCAGCCCGTTCCACCCGCACGACGGCGTCGTTCGGGTGCTCGATCCGGGGATCCGGCTTCTCCTCGACGCGGACCCGGTAGGGTCCGCGGTACGTCATGGCGCGCATGGACGCTCCTCTCGCTCGTGCGCGTCACGATCGTCGCGGCACGGTGTGAGGTGACACACAAAGGACGGGAGGCGCGGTGCCGTCCGGCACCGCGCCTCCCGTCCGTCAGGTGGTGACGTCAGCTCTTGGACGCCTCGACGAAGTTGCGTCGCGGGTCCGTCTCCTTGATGAGCGAGGTCGCGTCCCGACCGGACACCGCACCGGTGATCCAACCGATGACGATGCGGACCTTCCGGTTCAGGGTCGGCATCGCGTAGACGTGGTACGAGCGGTGCGCGAGCCAGGCGAGCAGGTTCGTCATCTTGACGCCCTTGATGTTGCCAGCGCCCTTGCCGACGCCGTACGAGGCGACCGTGCCGATCGACGGGTGGCGGTACTCCTCGAGCGGCTTGCCGGTGATCGTGGCGACCACGTTGTCGGCCGCGACGACGGCCTGGCGGACCGCGTTCTGCGCGTTCGGCGGGTAGTACGCCGGCTGCTTCTCGGCGGTGAGGTCGGGGACCTGGGCGACGTCACCGAGGCCCCAGACGCCCGGGACGACCTCGTGGGTGTCCTCGGACTCGACCTGGAGCTTCGCGTTCGCGGCGAGGTGCCCCTTCGGGCCACGCGGCAGGTCGGTGGCGTCGAGGAGCGGGTTCGGCTTGACGCCGGCGGTCCAGACGAGCAGACCGGCGGCGAACTCGTCGCCGTCGGAGAGCTTGATCACGCCGCCCTCGGCGCTCGGCATCGTCGTCTTCAGGCGGACGTCGATGCCGCGGGCGCGCAGCGACTCGAGGGTCCACTTCGACAGCTCCGGACCGACCTCGGGTGCGACGCGGTCGAGCGCGTCGATGAGGACCCAGCGCGGCTGCTCGCCGGCGAGCGACGGGTAGGTCTTGATGGCGGCCTGCGACACGTCGAAGAGCTCGCCGATCGCCTCGACGCCGGTGTAGCCGCCGCCGACGAAGATGCTCGTCAGCAGGCGACGACGCTCGTCCTCGTCACGCGTCGCTGCGGCCTTCGCGATGTTGTCGAGCAGCTTCGCGCGGACGTAGGCGGCCTCCTCGACGGTCTTGAAGCCGACGCCGTACTCCTCGAGCCCGGGGGTCGGGAACGTGCGCGTGACCGAGCCGAGCGCGACGACGAGCTGGTCGTAGCCGAGCGTGCGGTCGTCACCGCCGGCCGTGGCGATCGACACGGTCTTGTCCTTCGACGAGATGCCGGTGACCTTGCCCTGGATGACGCGGGTCTTCTTGAGCGCGCGACGCAGCTCGAAGGTCACGTCCTTCGGGGCGATGTGCCCGCCGGCCACCTCGGGCAGGAACGGCAGGTACGTGTAGTACGTGTTCTGGTCCACCAGCGTGATGCGCATCGGCACGGTCGCGGCGTGCTTCTGCAGCTGCTTGACCGTGGTGTAGCCGGCGGAGCCGCCGCCGAGGACGAGGACGTGGGGGATGGAGTCTGCCATGGGTCCGGTCTACCGGAAGAACCCTGTCCGCGTCACCAAGCCGCGCCGCACGATCCGGCGACCGTGGGTGCGGATCGCTACCGTCCGCGCGGACGGTCCTGCAGGCGCCACCACGCGGTCTCGGCGAGGTCGAGGCCGGTGTACACGCCGTGCTGGGTACGCCGCGACTCGGTGAGCGAGAACCGTCGGAGCCGGTAGCCGCCGCCGAAGCGGTCGATGATCGCCTCGGGTGAGGACTCCGGGGTGCGCCTGACGAGCCAGGTGCGGTCGTCGACGGGCTCGATCACGGTGCGGTCCGGCCGACGGTCACCGGCGGTTGCCGGCGGTCACCGAGGTCGCCGGCGGTCATTGGAGTCACAGGCGGTCACCGGCGGTTGCCGATGCGGGAGCGGAGCACGTCGATGCGCTTCTGGATCTGCTCGATGCTCGCCTGCGCCACGGCCGGGCCGCCGCTGATCCGGCGGAGCTCGGCGTGGATCGCGCCGTGCGGCTCGTTCGCGTGGCGCGACCAGATCGAGACGAGCCGCGCGAGCTCGGTGCGCTGCTCCTTGAGCGTCTGGTACATCGGTCGGGCTTCGTCCGGCTTCGGCTTGGGCAGGCCGTCCTTCGCCGTCCGTCCCTTCGACCGCTTCGCCTGGGTGGCCTGGCGGGCCCGCAGCAGGTCGCGCACCTGGTCCGGCTCGAGCAGCCCGGGGATGCCGATGAAGTCGAGTTCCTCGAGCGAGCCGACCTCTCCCCCGGTGCCGAACTCGCCGCCGTCGTAGAGCACCCGGTCGAACGACGCCTGCGAGTCCAGCGCCTCGAACGGCTGCACCTCGAGCAGGCTCTCAGACGCCCGGTCCTCCTTGTTCGCCTCGGCGACCATGGCGTCCTCGGGGTTGTACATCCCGTCGTCGGCGTCCTTCGGCCGGTCGAGCGCATGGTCACGCTCGAGCTCGAGGGTCGCCGCGAGCGCCATCAGGTTCGGCACGCTCGGCAGGAACACGCTCGCGGTCTCCCCGCGTCGCCGCGCGCGGACGAACCGGCCGATGACCTGCGCGAAGAACAGCGGCGTGCTCGCGCTCGTCGCGTAGACGCCGACGCAGAGCCGGGGCACGTCGACACCCTCGGACACCATGCGGACGGCGACCATCCAGCGCGACGTGTCCTCGGCGTAGGCCTGGATGCGGCTCGACCCGGCGGCCTCGTCGGAGAGGACCACGGTCGGTCGCTCCCCGGTGATCTGCTGCAGGATGCGCGCGTAGGCACGGGCGGTCGTCGTGTCCGTCGCGATGACCAGACCGCCGGCGTCCGGCACGCCCCGGCGGACCTCGGTCAGGCGCTTGTCGGCAGCGGACAGCACGGCCGGCATCCACTCGCCCTCCGGTGAGAGCGCGGTGCGCCAGGCCTGGGCCGTGATGTCCTTCGTGACCTGCTCGCCGAGGGACGCCGACATCTCGTCGCCCATCCGGGTCTTCCACCGCATCTGGCCCGCGTACGCCATGAACAGCACCGGACGGACGACACCGTCCTTGAGCGCGCGGCCGTAGCCGTAGTTGTAGTCGGAGACCGAGGTGCGGATGCCCTGCTCGTCGGGGGCGTACTGCACGAACGGGATCGGCGCGGTGTCCGAGCGGAACGGGGTCCCGGAGAGCGAGAGCCGGCGGGTGGCCTTGGTGAAGGCCTCACGGATGCCGTCGCCCCAGGTCAACGCGTCGCCGCCGTGGTGGACCTCGTCGAGGATGACGAGCGTGCGACCGCCCTCGGTGATCTTCTGGTGCACCTCGGGGTTCATGCCGACCTGGGCGTAGGTGATGGCGACGCCCTGGTAGTGGCGACCGAACATGCCGTCGCCGTTCTTGAACATCGGGTCGATGCGGATCCCGACCCGGTCGGCCGAGTCCGCCCACTGGCGCTTGAGGTGCTCGGTCGGGGCGACGACGACGATGCGGTCGACGGTGCCCCGCGCGAGGAGCTCGGTGGCGAGCCGCAGCGCGAACGTGGTCTTGCCGGCGCCGGGGGTCGCCGCCGCGAGGAAGTCGCGCGGCTCGGTCTCGAAGTACTTCGTCAGCGCCTCGACCTGCCAGGCGCGGAGCTTCGACGCGGTGCCCCAGGCGGCGCGTTCGGGGAACGCCGGCGACAGGTGCTCGGCCGCGGCGTTGCCGGCGTTCTCGGCCTGCTGCACGGCTTCGTCGTGCGGGCGGGCGGCACCCACGGCTGCCGGCTCGTGACCGGTCGCCGGGTCCTGCCCTGCGCCGCCGGCGATCGGCCCGGAGCCGTCGCTCCACAGCGTCGCGGGCTGCTGCTGGTCGTCCTGTTCCGCTGCGCTCACTTCACGCGATCCTACCGTCACGCGGGGTCCTGCCGAGCGTGCGGCGGCCGCTGCTCGGGCGTGCCGCGGACGAGCGAGGCCGGCCGCAGCACGCCCGCACCGAAGCGCGCGGCGACGGCGTCGACGGTGGTCTCGGTCTCGCGCCACGGCGCGTCGTCGTCCCACAGGGCGTTGCTCGCGGCGGCCGGCACGAGGTTCTCGCCACGGACGCCGATGAGCCGGATGCGGTTGCCCGGTCGGTGCAGCACGTCGTACAGCTCGACGGCCTCGTGGTGCAAGCGCTTCGCGACGTCGGTCGGTTCGGCGAGCGTGCGGGAGCGCGTGAGCGTGGAGAAGTCGGTGTACCGGACCTTGAGCGCCACGGTCCGGGCCTGCACGTCGGCGCGGCGGAGTCGGACGGCGACCTTGTCCGCGAGCCGGAGGAGCTCGCGGGCGACGTCGTCGCGCTCGGTCAGGTCGCGGCCGAAGGTGACCTCGTGCCCGACGGACTTCTCGCTGACGCCGGTGTCGACGACGCGCGGGTCACGTCCCCACGACAGGTCGTGCAGCCGCTGTCCGCCGGCGGGTCCGAGCGCGGCGACGAGCGAGGGCAACGGGGTGTGCGCGAGGTCGCCGACGGTCCGGATGCCGCGGCGCTCGAGCTTCTCCTGCGTGGTGCCCCCGACGCCCCACAGCGCGGAGACCGGCTGCGGGTGCAGGAACGCCACGGTGTGCTCGGCGGGGACCACGAGCAGGCCGTCCGGCTTCGACCGGCTCGAGGCGAGCTTCGCGACGAACTTCGTCGACGCCGCGCCGACCGAGCAGTGCAGACCGGTCTCGGCGAGGACGGCCGCACGGATCGCCCGGCCGATCTCCCACGGGGTGCCGTAGAGGCGCATCGCCCCCGAGACGTCGAGGAACGCCTCGTCGATGCCGAGCTTCTCGACCCGGGGCGTGAACTGCTCGAAGACCCGCATCACCGCGGCGGACTTGGCGCTGTACTTCTCGAAGTGCGGCTCGACGATCACCGCGTTCGGACACCGGCGCTTCGCCACCGCCATCGGCATCGCCGAGTTCACGCCGTACCTGCGGGCCTCGTACGTGGCAGCGGTGACGACGGACCGGTCGGAGTCGTGCCCGACGATGACCGGCAGCCCGCGGAGGTCGGGGCGGTCCAGCAGCTCGACGGATGCGAAGAAGGCGTCCATGTCGACGTGCAGGACCGTCGCCGTGACGTCGTCGACCGGGCGGTCGGAGACGAGTCGGTTGCGTCCGTCCTGCTTGCTCACCCGGCGATGATGCCACGGCCCACCGACAGCGCCGGCCGGGGTCCTACGCCAGCGGCCCGAGCTCCGCCGCGGCGATCGTCCGCGCCGCCGAGTCCCGCGTCGACGGGTGGTACTGCCCCGCTCGGACGTCACGGGCCAGCCGCGCGAGCTCCGACGTCGCGCCGTACGCCCGCCCGCCGACGAGCCGCATGGCCTCGTCCACGACGTGCTGCGCGGTGTCGACCGCACGTGCCTTCGTCCCGACGAGCAGCGGGAACCACCGCGCGCCGAGGTCGTCCTGCTCGTCCACCGACCGGGCGAGGGAGCCGACCTGCAGCGCCACCGCGTCGACGGCTCCGCGGGCGTCCGCGATCGCCCGGCGCACGTCGGGGTCCTGCGACCGGAGGACCCCGTCGCGCCCGGCGCGCGCCGAGACCGCGGCGACCGCCAGGTCCACGGCACGCGAGGCGATCCCGACGTACACCGATGCCACGAGCAGCTCGAACGCGGCGAAGATCCCGAACACGAGCGGGTCCTGCGTCGGCCCCACCGGCAGCACCCGCACGATCCGCGCCGCCGGCACGTGCACCCCGCGCAGCAGCGTCGTCCGGCTCTGCGTCGCCCGCATGCCGAGCGTGTCCCAGTCGTCGAGGTGCTCCACGTCGCCGTCGGACCGCAGCACGAAGCCGTGGACCAGACGCGGCTCCGGACCGCTGGTGTCCTTCCCGAAGACGCTCAGCACGTCCCACGCGGGCGCGAGCGACGTCGACACCTTCGTCCCGGTGAACCGGTAGCCGCCGTCGCCGTCCGGCTCCGCCGTCGTGGTCGAGTCGAACAGGACGGCGTCGTTGCCGGGTTCGCTGACCCCGAAGGCGAGCAGGTGGTCGTCGGCCGCGTGGTCGGTGACGGTCTGGAGGAACGACCCGCCCCGCGCGGACACGCTGCGGGCCGCCTGCACCCAGACCTGGTGCATCCCGAGCCCGAGCGCCGTCGCCGGTGCGGCCTGCGCGAGCACCCGCTGCACCTCGGCCGTCGCCGCGAGTCCGAGCCCCGCCCCGCCGCGCTCGGTCGGGACGCCGATCCGCAGGTACCCCGCCGCCCGAAGCTCGTCGAGGTCCTCGGCGCAGAAGACGTTGTCGGCGTCGTACCCGGGCGCCCGCGCTGCGATCCGGTCGAGCAGGTCGTCGGGCAGGCTCCAGGCGGGGTTGGCCTTCGTCATGGCACGAGACTACGGTTCGGTGCGTGTCAGATCGTCATCCGTGGTCCAGGTACGTCGCGATCGGTGACTCGTTCACCGAGGGGATCGGGGACCCGGACCCGACGGTGCCGGGTGGCAACCGTGGCTGGGCCGACCGGGTGGCCGAGGTCCTCGCACACCGCACCGACGACTTCGCCTACGCGAACCTCGCGGTCCGCGGACGGCTGCTCGGGCAGATCGTCGACGAGCAGGTCGAACCCGCCCTCGCGCTCCGACCGGACCTGGTTACGGTCTCCGCCGGCGGCAACGACATCATCCGTCCCGGTTCGGACCCGGACGAGCTCGCCGAGCGGTTCGACGGCATGGTCGAGCGGCTGCGCGGCGGAGGTGCGACGGTCGTGCTGTTCACCGGACCCGACGTGGGCATGACGCCGGTGCTCGGCATGGTGCGGGGCAAGACGGCGATCTACAACGAGAACCTGCACGCGATCGCGCTGAAGCACGGCGCGCTCGTCGCCGACATGTGGGCGCTGCGGGTGCTCCGCGACCCGCGGATGTGGGCGCCGGACCGACTGCACCACTCCCCGACCGGGCACGCGACGGTGGCGGCCGCGGTCCTCGACACGCTCGACGTCGACCACGGCCTCGAGCCGTTCGTGCCGGAGCCGCTCGAGGCACGGCCGTGGCGGGAGGCCCGCGTCGAGGACCTCGGCTGGGCGCGGGAGTACCTCGTGCCCTGGGTCGTGCGGCGGATCAGGCACACGTCGTCCGGCGACGGCATCTCGCCGAAGCGCCCCGAGCTGCAGGACGTCGTCGAGCACCGCTCCGACACGCCCTGACCGCGCACTCCGGTCGGTCCGCTGGCACCGCTCGCACACCGGCCCGGCTGCGCAGCCCGCACTGCGCAGTCCCCGCTGTTCGGTCTCCGCTGGTCGGCCCGCGCTGCTCAGTCCGCGGGGCGGCGGAGCGTGAGCGGCCCGTCGTGCAGCGGCTGGGTCGCCCACTCGCTCGTGGCGGTGCCCGTCGCGGGGTCGAGGCGGACGTGCGCGAGGTGCGGCGTCTCGACGAACCGGACGTCGAGCAGCACCGCACCGTCGGGAGCCGTCGCCGCGCTCGCCGCGAGGGGCCCCTCGACCGCCCACTCGCCCGTCCCGACCGGCACCGCGAGCAGGCCACCGTCGACCTCCAGTGTCGCCCGCCAGCCGCCGTCGCCGTGGTCGAGCCGGACCGCGTCGAACACGCCGGTCGTCTCGTAGGAGCCGGCCGCGCCCTCGGTGGGGACCGCCCCGGCGACCGGCGGCAGCCCCAGGGAGGCGAGCCGAGCCTCCAGGGCGGTGTCCGCAGCGGAGGCGGTGTCCGCGGCGTCGATCGCGGGCAGGAGGTGCTGCCAGGCCGCGTCGAGGACGGCCTGCATGTCGACCGTCTGCCCGGTCAGGGCGAGGACGACGTCCTGCTCCGGCAGCACGACGCAGAACTGCCCGTAGGCGCCGTCGCCGCGGAAGCCGTGGCGGGCCATCCAGAACTGGAAGCCGTACCCCTGGGACCAGTCGGGGTTCTCCTCGTCCGGGTTCTCGACCTGCCGACTCGTGGCGAGGGCGACCCAGTCCTCGTCGAGGATCCGCTGCCCGTCCCACACGCCGCCCTGCAGGTACAGCTGCCCGAGCGCCGCGACCGCCGAGGTCGGGGCGTGACAGCCGCTGAACCCGAGCTCCGCGCCGGTCTCGTCGCGCTTCCAGGCGAGGTCGTCGATGCCGAGCGGGTCGAGGAGCCGCGGCCGGAGCCAGTCGACGAGTGACCCACCAGTGACCCGACGCACGATCGCGGCCAGCGTGTAGGTGCACGGCTGGTTGTAGGCGAAGACGGTGCCGGGTTCCTCGTCCGGCGGGGTGAGCAGGAAGCCGCGCACCAGGTCGTCCGGGTCGGCGGCCCTGGCGCGCTCGAGGGTCTCCTCGCGGTGCCCGCTCGCCATCGCGAGGACGTGCCGCACCCGCATCCGGCGGCTGCGCTCGTCGGTGACGTCGTCGTCGAGCTCGGGGAAGTACGACAGCACGGTGGCGTCGAGGTCGACGAGGCCCTCGCGGACGGCGATGCCGACGCCCGCCGCCGTGAAGCTCTTGCTGAGCGAGTAGAGCAGGTGCACCCGGTCGGGAGCGTACGGCGACCACCAGCCGGACGCCGCCAGCTGGCCGTGGCGCAGGAGCATCACGCTGTGCGGCTCGACGTCGGGGGTCGTCTCGAGCGCGTCGAGGAACGCGGCGATCCCGCGGGCGTCGATGCCGAGGGCGGACGGGGTGCTGCGCGGGAACGTCGTCGTCACGCGCACGACACTACGCGGCGAGGCGGTACGGACTCCACCGAGCACCAGGACCGGCGACGACGGCGTCGGCGTCCGCCGGGGCGGCAGCGTCCGTCGGGGCCGCCGCAGCCGTCGGGGCTGCCGCGGCCGTCGGGGCTGCGGTGACGGCCACGCCCCGGAACGGGTTCGTCCACCGCCAGAGGACACCGGGGTCCTCGATGGAGCGCTCGAGCACGAGCGGCACCGTCACCGGGTCGTGGTCCTCGACCGAGAAGCGCACGGAACCGACGCGCTCACCGCGGACACCGACCGTGATCGTGTCCAGGCGCACCTTCGCGGTGACCTTCGTCGCTCCCCACACGAGGACCTCGGCCGGCTGCGCCGCGACCGCGTCGGCCTCGTCCCGCCAGGGCGTCGAGAACGTCCCGAAGGTCTGCCCGGCGTGGGCGAGGGGCACCACCTGGAAGTTGTCGGCGACCGACCGCAGCAGTCGCTGCACGTCGACGTCGAGCGTGTCGTGGTCGACCCCGCCGAGCATCGCCCCGACGACCGTGACCTGGCGTCCGCCCCGCTCGTAGGTGGCGGCGAAGAGCAGGCACGCCCCGGCCTGGTCCAGGGTGCCGGTCTTGATGCCCTCGACGCCGTCGAGTCCGAGCAGCTCGTTCGAGTTCTCGACCGTCCCGGCACCGGGCACCGTCACCTGCTTCGTCCCGACGATCTCCTTGACGACGGGGTCCGCCAGGGCGAGCTGCCCGAGCCGGACCAGGTCGGTGGCGGTCGACCGGTTGTCGGGGTCGAGGCCGGTGGGCTCGTGGATCTCGGTGTCGTCGAGCCCGTGCTGCTGGAGCCAGGCCGACGCGGCGCGCTGGTACGCGTCCATCGACCCGAACGCCCACAGCGCGAGTGCCCCGGCGTAGTTGTTCGCCGACTCCATGAGCATGACCTGCATGGTCTGGTACTCGGACAGGCGCAGCCCGTCCGGCATCGGGGCGACCTCGCCGTTCTTCGCCAGGTACGTCGCGTAGAGCGCCCGCATCTCGGCGTCGAACCGGATCGTCGGCCCGTCCTGCCCGCGGTCGAGCGGCTCCTCGTCGAGCACCACGAGCGCCGTGACGACCTTGGTGATGCTCGCGATCGACCGCTGCCCGGTGTCCCCGCTCGTCCGCAGGCTCTCCGGGAAGTCGGTGGCCTCCACGGCGGTCGCTCCGTACCCGGGGAACCGGAGGTCGGGCACCGTGGACGTCGGTGCTGCGTACCCGGTGGTCGTCGCGCTCGCCGGTGCGAACGGCACGAGGGCCGCGGCCGCCAGGTACCCGGCGACGAGCACCAGCACGGCGACCACGGCGATGGTCACGGGCCGCCGGACGGCGGAGCGAGGGCTGCTGACGACTCGTGGCACGGCACCCGAGCGTACCGGGCGGGACCGACGGCCCAGCTGAGGGGTGCGTGCGCGGCGCACCCCGGCCGGCGAGGGCCGCAGGTCCGTGTGACGATCACGTAAAACATCAGCGCCCGACCCTGGTCGACCGGAGGCCAGCCCCTAGCGTGCTGGACATGCACCACGGCACCGCACGCGACACCACGGCGTCCCCGTCCGACCCGGCGTCACGGCCCCGCAGAGCGTCACCGACCGACACCACGACCGTCCTGCAGCCCGGGGCGGGTCCGGTGCGGTCACGTCGCTACCTGCCGGCCGAGGCCGACCGGGTGCTGTGGGGCCGCCTGCCGAACGCCGACGACCGGCCCGTCCTCTCCCTGGCGCCCGGTGACGACGCCACGATCGACACCGTCAGCCACGAGGGCCTGCTGCCCGACCAGGGCGGTGACCCGGTCGCGTTCTTCGGGCGGTACGGCGTCCCGCCCGAGCAGGTGCTCGACGACGCCGTCGCCGTCGCCCGCACCGGTCGTCGACACCCCGAGCACGACGGTCCGCACGTCGTCACCGGCCCGATCGCCGTCGAGGGCGCCGAGCCGGGGGACGTCCTGACCATGACCGTCCTCGAGACGCTCCCCCGCGTCCCGTACGGCGTGGTGTCGAACCGGCACGGCCGCGGCGCCCTGCACGGTGAGTACCCCGTCGACGGCCGCACCGTGAGCGTCTTCGCGGACGTCGTGCCCGGCGACGACGGCCCGCGCGGACGGATCCCGATCACCGAGGGCGGCGACCGGTACGCACGTTTCCCGCTCGCGCCGTTCCTCGGCATCATGGGCGTCGCGACACCGGGTGAGCGGCTGCACTCGGTCCCGCCCGGCCGGCACGGCGGCAACATCGACGTGAACCTGCTCCAGGTCGGTGCGCAGCTCCACCTGCCCGTGCTCGTCCCCGGCGCCCTCGCGTACGTCGGCGACCCGCACTTCGCGCAGGGCGACGGCGAGGTGGCGCTCACCGCGATGGAGGCCTCGCTCCGCGCGACGATCCGCTTCGACGTCACCCCGGCGGCCGAGGCCGCCCAGCGGTTCGGCGAGCTCGCGTGGCCGCTGGTCGAGACGCACGAGTACCTGGTGCCCACGGGCCTCGACCCCGACCTGGACGAGGCCGTCCGGCACTGCGTGCGCCACGCGATCGCGATCCTCGGGGCGCGGTACGGCATGGAGCCGCACCTCGCGTACGCCTACCTCAGCGCCGCGACCGACTTCGACGTCTCCCAGGTCGTCGACCTCGTCACCGGAGCGCACGCACGCATCCGCAAGGCCGACTTCGCGGACGTCCGGTGACGGCCACCGCCGGGGTCCCGGACGGACTGCTCGACGCGCTCGACGCCTACGAACGTGCCCTCGCCGAGGACGACCTCGCCGCGCTCGACGACGCCTTCGTCCGCTCCCCCGACACCCTCCGCGGCGACGACCGCGGGTTGCTCGTCGGGCACGAGGCGATCAGCGCCTTCCGCGGTGCCCGCGGCGGCGTCGCGTCGCGCCACCTCAGCCGCGTCGAGGTCCGCCCCCTCGCCGACGACCTGGCGCTCGTCGTCTCGGCGTCGTCGTTCGACGCGGGCGGGTCGGGTCTGCAGACGCAGCTCTGGCGCCGACGCGACGACGTCTGGCGCATCGAGGCGGCGCACGTCACCGGCCGCGCGCGGCCCCTCGACACCACGGTGTGGCGGGTCGTCGGTGACCCGCTCGTCCCGCCGACGGGCAGCGGCCCCCTCGACGGCACGACGGTCGCGGTCAAGGACCTGTACGCGATCGCCGGGCACCGCGTCGGTGCGGGCAACCCGACGTACCTGCGGGAGTCCGAGCCCGCCACGGCGTCCGCCGGGGCGGTCGCCGCGCTGCTCGCCGCCGGTGCGGCGGTGCGCGGGATCGCGCGGACCGACGAGTTCGCCTACGCCCTGACCGGTCGCAACGAGCACCACGGCACGGCCCCGAACGGCGCGGTCCCGTCGGCACTGCCGGGAGGCTCGTCCAGCGGATCCGCGTCGGCCGTCCGGTCCGGAGCGGCGGACGTCGGACTCGGCACCGACACCGCGGGTTCGCTGCGGATCCCCGCCTCGTACCAGGGACTCTGGGGCCTCCGGACCACCCACGGGCTGGTGGACCGCAGCGGGCTGCTGCCCCTGGCGCCGTCCTTCGACACCGTCGGGTGGCTCACCCGTGACGCGACGACGCTGCTCGGCGCGCTCGACGCGTCCGTCCTCCCGGCCGCTGGGGAAGCCGTCAGACCGGAGCCCGTCGTGCTCGCCGAGCTCGTCGCGGCAGCCGACCCCGCGACGCAGGACGCGTTCCGCGCGGTCGTCCGGGACCTGGCGGTGGTGACGCTCGACGACCTCGGCCTGCCGACGCTCGAGGACCTGCGCGAACTGCTCCGGCTCGTGCAGGGCGCCGAGGCCACGGCCGTGCACGGCGCATGGATCGCCGCCCACCCGGGCGCGCTCGGTGCCGTCGTCGGTGACCGGTTCGCCGCGGCCGCCGCGAACCCGCCGGACCTCGTCGCCGGAGCCCGCGAACGCTTCGCGGGGATCCGCGCAGCGGTCCGCGCGGCGCTGGCGGGACGGGTCCTCGTGGCGCCGACCGCACCGGGGCCGGCACCGGCGCTCGGTGCGGGCACCGCGGAGCTCGAACGGGTCCGCACCGCGACGACCGCGATGACCGCGCTCGCGAGCGTCGGCGGGGTGCCGTCGCTCAGCGTCCCCGCGCTGGTGGTGGACGGCGCTCCTGTCGGGCTGTGCCTGACCGGCGGTGCCGGATCCGACCGCACCCTGGTGACCACGGCGGCACGCTGGACGACCGACGGGGTCGGCACGGGCCTCCCGTCAGACACCGCCTGAGGCCCCGCCGCTCCGCCCGGGCCGGGAGCGGGACGCACTCGACGACGGGGTCCAGCCGGCGGCGCGAGCAGCGCTCGGTCCGGGCTGCCGACGGGACGCGCGTCGACGGCGCAGTCAGCCGGCGGCGCGCGCGGCGCGCTGCGCGTGCGTGACGGCCCACAGCCCGACCGCGCTGGCGGCGGCGACGTTGAGCGAGTCGACGCCGTGCGCCATCGGGATGCGGACGGTCGTGTCCGCCGAGGCGATCGCGGCGTCGGTCAGGCCCTGCCCCTCGGTGCCCATCACGAGCGCCACCCGCTCCGGCACGTCGGCGACGAAGGCGTCGAGGTCCACCGAGCGGTCGGTCAGCGCCATCGCGGCGAGGTGGAAGCCCTGCTCGCGTAGCTCCTCGCCCGCGGCGGGCCACTCCCCGATGCGCGTCCACGGCACCTGCAGCACCGTGCCCATGCTCACGCGGACGCTGCGGCGGTACAGCGGGTCGGCGCAGCGCGGGCTGACGAGCACCGCGTCCGCACCGAGCCCGGCGACGCTCCGGAAGACGGCGCCGACGTTCGTGTGGTCGACCACGTCCTCGAGCACGACGACGACCTTCGCGTCGCGCACGACCTCGGCGACGGTCGGCAGCGCCGGTCGGTGCATCGCGGCGAGGGCGCCCCGGTGCATCCGGAAGCCGGTGAGGTCCTCGAGCAGCTCGTCCGGCCCGACGAACACCGGGCCGTCGTGGTCCGCCACGAGCGGCAGCACACTGTCGAGCCACTTCTCCTGCACGATGACGCTCCGCGGGACGTGCCCGGCGCGGACGGCCCGCTCGATCACCGTGTTCGACTCGGCGATGTACAGACCGCCCTCCGGCTCGGTCACGCGGCGGAGCGCGACGTCGGTGAGCCGGGCGAAGTCGTCGAGGCGGGGGTCGTCGAGGGAGTCGATGCGGACGGCGTGCACGGGGCTCGTTTCGTGGGAAGAGGGCTGGGCGTACGGCTGTTGAGGGTACCGTGGACGACGTGCTGACCGACCCGATGCAGGACGAGCTCGACCGCGTCGTCGAACTCCTGGCGGGCAAGCGCATCGCAGTGCTCTCCGGCGCCGGGTTGAGCACCGACTCCGGCATCCCCGACTACCGCGGCGCGGGCCGCGTCGTCCGGAAGCCGATGACGTTCCAGGAGTTCCGCTCCGACCCGGCGAAGCGACAGCGCTACTGGGCGGGCTCGCACCTGGGCTGGCGGACGTTCGCCGCGGCGCGGCCGAACGCCGGGCACCGGGCGCTCGCCGCACTCGAGGACGCCGGGGTCGTGAACGGCGTGGTCACGCAGAACGTCGACGGCCTGCACCTCCGGGCGGGGTCGCGTCGCGTGGTCGAGGTGCACGGGTCGATGGACCGGGCGGTGTGCCTGACCTGCGGGCAGGTGTTCTCGCGTGCCGACCTCGCCGCCGTGCTCGACCGCGACAACCCGTGGATCGACGACCCCGGCACCGTGCAGCTGCAGCCGGACGGTGACGTCGAGATCACCGACGTCGAGCGCTTCCGCGTCCCCGACTGCTCGGTGTGCGGCGGCGTGCTCAAGCCCGACGTGGTGTTCTTCGGCGAGTTCGTGCCCGCCGAGAAGTTCCGCGAGGCCGTGTCGATCGTGGCCGACGCCGACGCCCTGCTCGTCGTCGGGTCGTCGCTCACCGTGAACTCCGGCGTCCGCCTGGTCGACCACGCCACCCGCCGCAAGCACCCGGTCGTCATCGTCAACCGGGGCTCGACCCGCAGCGACCGTCGTGCCGTCGCGAAGCTCGACGCCGGCACCACCGAGACGCTCGAGGCCCTGGCAGCACGCCTGCTGCCGTCTGCGATGATCGACGGGTGACGACGCTCCTCACCCTGGTCCGGCACGGCGAGACCGACTGGAACGCGCAGCGCCGCATCCAGGGCTCGACCGACATCCCCCTCAACGACACCGGCCGGTCGCAGGCGACCGCCACCGCACTGCTGCTCCGGCGACGTCGCTTCGACGCCGTCGTCGCGTCGCCGCTGTCCCGCGCGTTCGAGACCGGCGCGATCATCGCCCGGCACCTCGGGTTGCCCGAGCCCGACACGTACGCGGGGCTCGCCGAGCGCTCCTACGGCGAGGCCGAGGGGCTCACCGACTCCGAGGTCGCCGCACGCTACCCGGACGACGCGATCCCGGGGCGCGAGTCCCGCACGGCCCTGCTCGCGCGGGCGACCGAGACCCTCGCCGAGATCGCCGTGCGGTTCGACGCCGGGTCGGTGGTCGTCGCGACGCACGGTGCGGTGATCCGCAGCGTCGTGAACGCCGCAGCCCCGGGCACCGCCGAGCGCTGGTCGACGCCGATCCGCAACGGCTCGGTGCACTCGTTCCGCTGGGACCCGGAGCGGTTCCGCGCCGAACTCGTCCGGTTCGACGACCCCGTCGACGAGGTGTCGGAGCTGACCGGCGACGAGTCGTTCGCCGAGCAGAACCCGCTCGAGCGCCGGGGCTGAGCGCCGCGCGGGCGCACCCCGGGCCGCGCCTGCCCGCTCCGCGCCCTCCCGCGCGCGCTTCGCGCCCTCCCCCGCGACGTCGGTGGAGCAGGAACTGTCGAGTGTGGGCCGCCGCGCCGACGTTTCCTGCTCCATCGACGGGCGGAGGGGGCGCCCTCGGCCCTCGGGGGCGCCCGTGTTGCCTCGCGGGTGTCTGCGCTGCGCGGCGCAGCTGCGGCACCGTTGCAGGACCGTGACCCGCCACGCCGTCTGGACCCGGGCCGCGCCGGACTAGGCTCCGATCCACGGACGACCGCACCGCGTCGGCCGTGCTCGCATCCGCGCGCGAGGGGGACACCATGACGATCCAGGGACCGGACTCAGGACCGGAGTGGGCGCGGTGGTCCGGCCGCGGCACCGGCCCGGACGAGGACGACCTCGACCGAGCGTTCGGCCCGGACACGGCGTCGGTCGCCAGTCCCTCGAACCGGCAGCGCGTCCGCCGTGGCTCCGTCATCGCGGTCTCGGTCGTCGTCGTCGGCGTCGTGCTCGCCCTCGTGCTGACGACGATCATCGGCAGCGTCCAGAGCGGGGTCGGCGGTGTCTTCCCCCAGCCGCAGGCCGCGCTCGACCGGCTCCGCGCACTCGCGTCCGACGTGGACGGGGTCCAGCGCGTGCAGGACGGACGCAGCGAGAAGCGGTCCTTCGCGGGCTACGACGCCACTGCCGTCGTCGTCGCGGCACCCGGGATGTCCGAGGACCGGCAGACGGCGCTCGTGCGGGCGCTCAGCGCAGCAGTGGCGCAGGCCGACGGCAACGGCGTGCGCGTGGGCGTCGAGGTCCGCTTCGAGTCGTTGCGCGTCGGGGTGACGAAGGACGCGGCCGTGTCGGAGCGGCGCCTCACGCTCGCGCGGTCCCTCGCCACGATCGGGGGTGTCTCCGCCGTGCGGTGTTCGTGGACCGCCGACGGCCCCTCCGAGGATCCCGACGCGCAGCGCGTCGAGGTCGTCACGGCCGGCCGGGGGCAGGGGCTCGGAGCCGTCATGGCCGTCGCGACCGACCGGACGCACGCGGTGTTCCCGGATGCCGAGGTGGCGTCCCGGACGTCGTTCTGACACCTCCGCTCGCCGGGAGGACCACACGGGTCAGTGACGCCGCTGTCGGTCGGCCACCGCCCGCTCCACGGCTCGGGTCACCTGCTCCGCCGAGTCCCGCCAGCGGAACCGGGCAGCCCGCGCGAGTGACGCCCGGGACGCCTCGTCCCAGCGGTCCTCGAGCCGACGGACCGCCGCTGCCACCGCGGAGGGGGACGACGGGTCGAAGTACTCGGCCGCGTCCCCGCCGATCTCGCGGAAGATCGGTACGTCGCTGACCACGACCGGCGTGCCCACACCCATGGCCTCGACGAGCGGGATGCCGAAGCCCTCGTCGTACGATGCCGTCGCCAGCGCGGTGGCGG
The DNA here is from genome assembly GCF_030363035.1 of Curtobacterium caseinilyticum. Taxonomy (GTDB): domain Bacteria; phylum Actinomycetota; class Actinomycetes; order Actinomycetales; family Microbacteriaceae; genus Curtobacterium; species Curtobacterium caseinilyticum. The sequence continues at coordinate 210,899 of NZ_JAUCMN010000001.1, forward strand.
AGCGGAGCGTGTCGAGGTACTCCTCGTCGGAGGCGCCGTCGTGGAACACGATCGACCCCGCGAGCGCGAGCCGCTCGAGCCGCCGACGGTCGGCGTCGGACACGCGCGACATGCAGTGGAGCGTCCACTCGGGGCCGAGCAACGGCAGCGCTGCGGCCAGGGTCTCCACGTTCTTGTACGGCATGAAGGACCCCATGTAGACGAGGGTGCGCCGTCGGCCGTCCGCAGCGACCCGGGGCTCGGCGGGGTCTGCGGCGTTGTACGCAACGGTGACCGGACGCTTCGTCAGACGGTGCCGCTCGATGAGCCCGGCGGTCGTCACCGACACCGTGACGACCCCGTCGGCGCCGTTCAGCAGGAAGCGCTGCGGTGCCCAGCTCAGGTGGAAGAGCCGCCACCCGAGCCGGATCGGCCACGAGAACTCCCGCGGGGGCGTGCGGTTCCGGTAGTAGATGAGGTCGTGCAGGGTCAGCACGAGGGCGTACCGCCGCCCACGCGACCCCATCGTCTGCATGGGCGAGAACACCGCGTCGAGCCCGAGGCGGTTCACCACGCGCGCGACGAACGGCTCGCCGGCGTCCGTGGGCGCGGGGACGAGCTCCCACGGGATCCCGTCCGGCAGGGACTCGAGCTGCCGTTCGTCGTGCACGAGCAGGACGTGGTCGTGCCGGTCGGGCAGGTGCGCCACCACACCGGCGGTGAAGCGGCTGATCCCGTCGTGGCGGCCGATCCGGACGTAGCGGCAGTCGATGCCGATGCGCAGCCGCGTCACGACGCCGACTCCCCCGCGCCCGTGGCCGCCGGACCCTTCGGCGCTGCAGACCTCGGCGCTGCGGACCCCGGCGCTGTCTTCGTCGCGGAGCCCCTGCCCCCACGCTTCCGACGTGTGTCCTCCATGCGGCGCAGGACCGCGTCGGCAGCGGCACCGGGCGTCTCGTAGTGGACGAGGTGGCCGACCTCCGGCACCACGACCAGTTCGGCGTCGCGCAGCCGTGCCGCCAGCGCACGCTGCTCGGGCACGGCGGTGATGTCGTCGTGCTCCGCGGCGACCAGCAGGACGGGGACGTCGATGCGGTCCGCGTACTCCGACACGTCGTGGGTCACCGACGTGCGGAACGCCTCGAGCACGCTCGTGCGGTCCGCGAACGCCGAGAAGTACCGGTCGTGCTGGTCGTGCACCCAGCGGCGCAGCTCGCGGTCACGGGACTTGAGCATGGCCACGCTCATCGCCCGGACGATCGCACCGTTCCGGAGTAGACCGAGACCGAGGGGCCGCGGCAGCACCGCACCGGCGCGGTAGTACCCGATGGCGATGCCGGTGCCGATCGCCCGCGGCCCCTGCAACGCCGGCGCGGCGATCGGGTTCACGAGCACGAGGAGCCGCGTCGCGAGCCCGGCGGCGACCGTGGCAGCGGTCACGATCGACCCGAATGAGTGCCCGAGCACGACGGTGTCCCGCCCGAGCGCGAGTGCACGGTGGAAGCCCGTGAGCCAGCCGACGTACGCGTCGATGTCCGACACCGGGAGCGGGTCGGAGATGCCGAACCCGGGCAGGTCCGGCACGATCACGCGCACACCGCGCAGGTGCGCCGCGATGGTCTCGAGTCCGTGGTGGTCGCCGCGGAAGCCGTGCACGGCGAGCACGGTCTCCGTGGCGTCGTCCGGCCCGTAGACCCAGTAGTGCGTGGTCCGCCCGTCGGCCGTGACCGAACGGTGCACGACGGGCGTCGCCGCCACGAGCGACTGGTACGGGGAGATCACGGGCGGTTGCATCGCGGCCAGTCTACGAATCCGCGGCCCGGCGCGAGCGCCCCGCGCCAACCCGTGGACGACGCCGGGCGCGACGTGCTTCGTGGAGGAGGGCGTGCCTCCCGTCCGGCCGTCCCGCGCGGTCGTGACCGCAACCCGCGGACAGCAGCAGGAGCACGCGCCTACTGTGTCCTTGGTCGGGCCACGTCGGCGGCCCGCCGACGACGAGGAGCACGCTTGACGTTCACGGCCCCGATCCAGCTGCCCGGACTGACGCTGGACCCGCAGTGGTACAAGCGATCCGTCTTCTACGAGTGCATGATCCGCTCGTTCGTCGACTCGAACGGCGACGGCATCGGGGACATCCAGGGCGTCATCGGCAAGCTCGACTACCTGCAGTGGCTCGGCGTCGACGCGCTCTGGCTGCCGCCGTTCTTCCAGTCGCCGATGCGCGACGGCGGGTACGACATCTCCGACTACAAGGCGATCCTGCCCGAGTTCGGCACCCTCGACGACTTCCGTGAGCTCGTCACGAAGTCGCACGAACGCAACATGCGCATCGTGATCGACATGGTGATCAACCACACGTCGGACCAGCACGAGTGGTTCCAGCAGTCCCGCGAGGACCCGGACGGCCCCTACGGCGACTTCTACGTCTGGCGCGACACGGACGAGCACTACGAGAACATCCGCGTGATCTTCGTCGACACCGAGGAGTCCAACTGGACCTTCGACCCGGTCCGCCGGCAGTTCTTCTTCCACCGGTTCTTCTCGCACCAGCCCGACCTGAACTTCGAGAACCCGGCCGTGGTCGAGGCCGTGTACGACGTCGTGCGGCACTGGCTCGACCTCGGTGTCGACGGGCTGCGGCTCGACGCGATCCCGTACCTGTTCGAGTCGGAGGAGGGCAACGGCGAGGGCGAGCCGGAGACCCACGAGTTCATCAAGAAGCTCCGCGAGATGGTCGACGACGAGTACCCCGGTCGCGTCCTGCTCGCCGAGGCGAACCAGTGGCCGCGCGAGACCGCCGCCTTCTTCGGCACCGACGAGGAGCCCGAGTGCCACATGGCGTTCGACTTCCCGGTCATGCCGCGCATCTTCTACTCGCTGCGCGCCCAGCACGCCGCCGAGCTCAAGGCGATCCTGTCCGAGACCCTCGACGTGCCCGAGAAGGCCGCCTGGGGCGTCTTCCTCCGCAACCACGACGAGCTGACGCTCGAGATGGTGAGCGAGGAGTACCGGCAGGCCATGTACGGCTGGTACGGCTACGACCCACGGATGCGGTCGAACATCGGCATCCGCCGTCGACTCGCACCGCTGCTCGACAACTCCCGCGCGGAGCTCGAGCTCATCCACGCGCTGCTGTTCTCGTTGCCGGGGTCACCGTTCCTGTACTACGGCGACGAGATCGGGATGGGCGACAACATCTGGCTGCCGGACCGCGACTCGTCGCGCACGCCGATGCAGTGGACGCCGGACCGCAACGCGGGCTTCTCCACCGCCGACCCGGGCAAGCTGTACCTGCCCGTCGTGCAGTCGCTCGTCTACAACTACGCGCAGGTCAACGTCGAGGCGCAGCTCGCCCAGTCCCGCTCGCTGCTGCACTGGGTCCGCAACGTGATCCACGTCCGCAAGGCGCACCCGGTGTTCGGCATGGGGTCGCTGCACGTGCAGGACACGACGAACGACTCCGTGCTGGCGTTCGTGCGCTCGTGGGAGGGCTCCGGGCAGCAGTTCGGCCCGTCCGCCGAGGACGTGCTGTGCGTCTTCTCGTTCGCCACGAACCCGACGTCGGTCACGATCTCGGCGCCGGAGTTCGCGGGGCGACCGCTGTACGACCTGTTCGGCGGCGGCTCGTTCCCGTCCTTCGACGACGAGGGCAAGGTCACACTGACCATGGGCACGCAGTCGTTCTACTGGCTGCACGTCGGGGCGCCGGTCGGCGTCTGACGCGCCCGGGGCGCGCGGGGCTGCGACGCGTGCGTCGCCGCCCTGGGCGCGCGGCGCTGGGCGTCGCCGCTCCGCGCCTCGCCGCACCGCGCGGGGCTTCGCCGCGCCGGGCGTCGCCTCGCCGGGCGGTGCAGCGTCGCCGCGCTCCAGGTGGAGCAGGGGTCGTCGGGTGGCGGCGCGTGACCCGACAGGTGCTGCTCCATGGAGAGCGGCCTGGCTCCGCCGAGGTGCGCGCCGGACGGGAGGCGCGGCTCGCCCCCGGCAGGCGGGTCGCGTCGAGCGTGTCGTGGGGTCCCGTTAGCCTCGTGCCGTGACGTACTCCGCAACAGCGCTCGACACGCCCGCACCGACCTCCCCCGCGGTGCAGGACCTCAGCGGGCGTCCCTGGTGGCACGCCCTCGGCGTGTTCGACCTCGAGACGACCGGCGTCGACGTCGAGACCGCCCGGATCGTCACCGCCCACGTCGGGCTCATCGACATGACCGGCCGCTCCATCGTGGGCGGCGCCTGGGTCGCCGACCCGGGCATCGCCATCCCCGAGGGCGCCGCCGCCGTGCACGGCTACACCACCGAGCGCGCGCAGGCCGAGGGGCGACCCGCGGCCGAGGTCGTCGCCGAGATCGTCGCCGCGGTCGAGGCCGTGTTCGCCCGGGGCATCCCGCTCGTGATCTACAACGCGCCGTACGACCTGACCGTGCTCGACCGTGAGGCGAAGCGCCACGGCATCGCCTCGCCCGTCATCGGAAACGTGGTCGACCCGCTCGTGATGGACAAGGCGCTCGACACCTACCGGAAGGGGAAGCGCACGCTCGAGGCGGCGTCGGAGCTCTACGGCGTCACGCTGTCCGATGCGCACGACGCCGGAGCGGACGCGGTCGCTGCCGGGCGCGTCGCGCAGGCCATCGCGGCGAAGTACCCGGAGGAGCTCGGCGTCTCTGCCGAGGAGCTCCACCGGAAGCAGGTCGCCTGGTGCTCGGAGCAGGCGTCCTCGTTCCAGGAGTACATGCGCAAGCAGCGCGACCCGTCCTTCACCGCCGACGGACGCTGGCCCCACCGCAACAGCTGACGCCCGGGCGCGGGGCACACCCGGCGCCCTCTGGTGGCGCTCCGCCGCGCGCCCCGCTGCCGGCGCGCAGCGAGCGGCCGCGCTGCCGTGGGACACGACGAACCACGTTCCCGACGTCGAACCACGGCCCGCCCCTGGTTCGTCGTCGCAGCCGTGGTTCGACGCGTCCGACCGACCACGCGCCTCGCCGCCACGCGCCTCCCCGCCACGCACACCACGACCGCTGGCACCGCGACGGACCGCCTCCGCGCCTCCCGGCCGCCATACCGCGCGGGCAGCCACCGCGCCGGACCGCCGTGCGCCTCCCGTCCTCACGCGCAGAGCGACACCTCGCGCACCGCCGATGCCGGGAGGTGTCGCTGGGCGCGGGACCTCGGGCATCCGTCGGGCAGCCACGCGAACACGCCCCGCAACGTCGAACGGGCGGCCCTCCCGCAGGAGGACCGCCCGTTCCGAGCGCGTGGGCTGCTTACTTGCTGAAGCCCTTGAAGCGCTGGTTGAACTTCTCGACGCGACCGGCCGAGTCGAGGATGCGCTGCTTGCCCGTGTAGAACGGGTGCGACGCGGACGAGATCTCGACGTCGATGACCGGGTAGGTCGCACCGTCGAGCTCGATGGTCTTGTCGCTGGTCGCGGTCGAACGCGTCAGGAACGTCTCACCGGAAGCCAGGTCGCGGAAGACGATGGCGTTGTACTCGGGGTGGGTGTCGGTCTTCATGGAGATTCCTCGGTTGGAGATGGTGGGAGGTGCGCGGATGCCCGGTCCGGGAGGACCCGGACGAGCACCGCGCGGGAAGTCTGCGGCGTGCGCCAGCCGTCCACGTTACCAGACGACGGCACGGATCGGGAGCGTCAGGCCGCGCGTGCCGTGTACCGACCGGCGTCCTTCGACACGGTCAGCTCGACGCCGAACGCCTCGGACAGCGTCGCTGCCGTCAGCACGTCGTCGATGGGCCCTGCGGCCTGGATCGTCCCGTCGGCGAGCACCAGGGCGTGCGTGAAGCCCTCGGGGATCTCCTCGACGTGGTGCGTGACGATCACGATGGCCGGTGAGTCAGCACTCTGCGCGTAGCCACCGAGCGTCCGGACGAGGCTCTCGCGCGCACCGAGGTCGAGCGACGCCGCGGGCTCGTCCAGGAACAGGATCTCGGGGTCGGTCATCACCGCGCGCGCGATCTGCACCCGCTTCTGCTCGCCGTCGCTGAGCTCGCCGAAGGTGCGGTCGGTGAACGCGCCGAGGCCCCACTCGTCGAGGACGCGCTGGGCTCGGCGGACGTCGAGCTCCTCGTACTCCTCGTTCCAGCGCCCCGTCACCGAGTACGCGGCGGTGAGCACGACGTCGACGACCTTCTCGGTCACCGGGATCCGGCGGGCCAGGGCCGTCGACGCGAAGCCGATGCGCGGACGCAGCTCGAACAGGTCGGCGCCGCCCAGCTCCGTGCCGAGCACCTCGACGGTGCCCGAGGTCGGGAACGTCTGCGCTCCGGCGACCTGCAGCAGCGTGGTCTTGCCCGCGCCGTTGGCACCGAGCACCACCCAGCGTTCGTCGTCCTGCACCTCCCACGAGATCGTGTCGAGGATGGTGGCCCCGTTGCGGACCACGGAGACGTCTGACAAGCGCACGACCGAGGGCATGGCCCCAGCCTACGGCTTCCGGGCGAGCACCTCGTCGTAGACCTGCCGTGTCCGACGGGCGATCGCGTCCCAGGTGAACTCGCTCTCGACGCGCAGGCGTCCGGCGCGTCCCATGAGCTTGGCCAGCCCCTCGTCCGCCAGGACCTCCTCGAGGCCGGCGGCGAGGTCCGCGACGAAGCGATCGGGATCGTTCGGCGTGCCGGTGCCGTCCTGCGCCTGGTCGATCGGGACGATCCGCCCGGTCAGGCCGTCGGCCACGACCTCGGGGATGCCGCCGGTCCGGGTGCCCACCACGGGGATGCCGCACGCCATCGCCTCGAGGTTCACGATGCCGAGGGGCTCGTAGACCGAGGGGCACACGAAGACGGTGCCGGACGACAGCACGTTGACGATCTCCCGGTGGGACAGCATGCGGTCGATCCAGACCACGCCCTGGCGGGTCGCGCGGAGGGAGTCGACGAGGCCGGTGACCTCCGCCATGATCTCCGGCGTGTCCGGTGCCCCGGCGCAGAGCACGACCTGCACGTCCTCGGGCAGCGAGGCGACCGCGCGCAGCAGGTACGGCAGGCCCTTCTGCCGGGTGATGCGCCCGACGAACACCACCGAGCGACGGGTCGGGTCGATCCCGAGCGCCCGCACGGCGTCCTCGTCGACGGTGGGCTTCCACTCGTCGATGTCGATGCCGTTGTAGACGACGTGGACCTTCGCGGGGTCGATCGACGGGTACGAGCGGAGGATGTCGGCGCGCATGGCCTTCGACACCGCGATGACACCGTCGGCCTGCTCGAACGCCTCGCGCTCCATCCAGCTCGACAGGCGGTAGCCGCCACCGAGCTGCTCGGCCTTCCAGGGACGCAGCGGCTCGAGGCTGTGCGCCGTCACCACGTGCGGGATGCCGTGGGTGAGCTGCGCGATGCGTCCCGCGGCGTTCGCGTACCAGGTGTGCGAGTGCACGAGGTCCGCACCCTCGACGTCCGCGGCGATCGCGACGTCGGTGCCGAGCGCCTGGAGCGCACCGTTCGCGCCCTCGAGCCCGGCCGGGGTGCCGTAGGCGGTCACGCCCTCCTCGTCGCGGTGGCCGCCGAAGGCACGCACCTGCACGTCCGTGTCCGTCCCCGACCGCAGCGCAGCCGTGAGCTCGGCCACGTGGACACCCGCTCCGCCGTAGACCTCCGGCGGATACTCCCTGGTCAGTAGATCGACTCGCACGGACTCAACGTAACGGGTTCGCAGTCCGGACGCCTACTGTGAACCACATGGCACCAAAGAAGGTATTCGGCATCGTGCTCGCCGGAGGCGAGGGGAAGCGGCTCATGCCGCTCACGGCCGACCGCGCGAAGCCCGCAGTCCCGTTCGGCGGCAACTTCCGCCTCATCGACTTCGCGCTCTCCAACCTGGTGAACTCCGGGTTGCAGAAGATCGTCGTCCTGACGCAGTACAAGTCGCACAGCCTCGACCGTCACGTCGCCGAGACCTGGCGCATGGAGGGACTGCTCGGGTCGTACGTCGCGTCGGTGCCGGCGCAGCAACGACTCGGCAAGCGCTGGTTCGCGGGTTCCGCCGACGCGATCCTGCAGTCGCTCAACCTGCTCCGCGACGAGCGCCCGGACATCGTGGTCGTGGTCGGTGCCGACCACGTCTACCGCATGGACTTCCACCAGATGATCGAGGCCCACATCGCCTCCGGCCGCAGTGCCACGGTCGCGGCGATCCGGCAGCCGATCGGGCTCGCTGACCAGTTCGGCGTCATCCAGGTGGACGAGGACGACCCGACCAAGATCGACGCGTTCCTCGAGAAGCCGAAGGACGCCGTCGGCCTGGCCGACTCCCCCGGCGAGATCCTCGCATCGATGGGCAACTACGTCTTCGACGCCGACGCACTCGTCGACGCCGTGCTCCGCGACGGCCAGATCGAGTCGAGCAAGCACGACATGGGCGGCGACATCGTCCCGGACTTCGTGGCACGCGGTGACGCCGGCGTGTACGACCTGCAGCGCAACGACGTCCCCGGGTCCAACGAGCGCGACCGCTACTACTGGCGCGACGTGGGGACGATCGACTCGTTCTTCGACGCGCACATGGACCTCATCGCGCCGGTCCCGGTGTTCAACCTGTACAACCAGGACTGGCCGATCTTCAACCAGCAGACGAACCTGCCGCCCGCGAAGTTCGTCCGTGACGGCAACGGCAACACCGGTTCGACGGTGGACTCCATCGTCTCGCTGGGTTGCCTGCTGTCGGGCGCGCAGGTCGAGCGCAGCGTGATCGGCCCGTGGTGCGGCATCGACTCGGGTGCGAAGGTCCTCGACTCCATCGTCTTCGAGCGCGCGTCGATCGGCGCGGGTGCGGTCGTGAACCGCGCGATCCTCGACAAGGACGTCGTCATCGCGCCGGGCGCGCAGGTCGGCGTCGACCGCGAGACGGACGAGGCCCGCGGCTTCACGGTCACGGAGTCGGGCATCACGGTGGTGGGCAAGGGCGTGCGCGTCGAGGCCTAGCCGCGACACCCCACCGGCCTGGAGGCGCGGCTGACGTCACAGACGTCGGCCGCGCCTCCTGCTGTCGGTACCGTTGGTGCGTGCCCCGCTTCCTCGTCGTCCTCGATGCCGACTCCACGCTGCTCGAGGACGAGGTCATCGAACTGCTCGCCGACCACGCCGGGACCCGGCCACAGGTGCAGGCGGTGACGGAGCGCGCGATGCGCGGTGAGATCGACTTCGCCGAGAGCCTCCGGGAGCGTGTCGCGACCCTGGCGGGCCTCCAGGCCGACGTCTTCCGGCGCGCGCAGGGGGCGGTCCGCGTCACCCGCGGCGCTGCGGACCTGGTGCGCGGCGTGCACGCCGCGGGTGGGACCGTCGGCGTGGTGTCCGGCGGGTTCCACGAGGTCCTCGACCCGTTCGCCGAGCGACTCGGTCTCGACCACTGCCGTGCCAACCGGCTCGAGGTGGTCGACGGCACGCTCACCGGGCGGGTGCTCGGCGACGTCGTCGACGCGCACGCCAAGGCGACCGCGCTCCGGGAGTGGGCCGAGGCCGACGGGATCGACGCGTCGCGCACCGTGGCGGTCGGCGACGGCGCGAACGACCTCGAGATGATGCGCGTCGCGGCGCTCAGCGTCGCGTTCGACGCGAAGCCGAGGGTTCGCGAGCAGGCCGACGTCGCGGTCGTCGACCGTGACCTGTCCCCCGTGCTCGCCGCACTGGGCCTGCGCGGCTGACCCGGCGCGGCCTCGCGCGCACGTGGCGCCGCGCGTGCCCGAGGCTCGCGCTGAGCGACCGATCGCGGGCTGCCGGCCGCGAGACTCGTCGCCCAGCGCGAGTCTCGCCCGGCTCGGCCCCCGCTGGCGGACGCCGCGGGTCGGCGCGGGACGGCTCAGCTCGGTGTGGCTAGTGGCCCATCCCGAGGCCGCCGTCGACCGGGATCACGGCGCCGGAGACGTACCCGGCGCCGTCGCTCGCCAGGAACAGCGTCGCGTCGGCCACGTCGTCGACGGTGCCGTACCGCGCGGCCGGGATCTGCTTCTTGAACTCGGCCTGCAGCTCTTCCGGGAGCGCCGCGGTCATGTCGGTCTGGATGAAGCCGGGCGCGACGACGTTCGCCGTGATGCCGCGCGACCCGAGCTCGCGGGTGATCGAGCGTGCCATGCCGACGAGCGCGGCCTTCGAGGACGCGTAGTTCACCTGGCCGACCTGCCCGTAGGCGCCCACGACGCTCGACATCAGCACGATGCGGCCGAACTTCGCCTTCATCATGCCCTTCGTGGCGCGCTTGACGACCCGGAAGGTGCCGGTCAGGTTCGTGTCGATGACGCTCGTGAAGTCCTCCTCCGACATGCGGAGCAGGAGCTGGTCGTTCGTGATGCCGGCGTTCGCGACGAGGACCTCGATCGGCCCGAGCTCGGCCTCGACCTGCGTGAAGGCCGCGTCCACCGAGGCGGTGTCGGTGATGTCGGCGGCGACGGTCAGCGCACCCTCGGGGCCGCCCTGGCCGCTGCGGGACGTGACGGCGACCCGGTGTCCGGCTGCGACGAAGCGGGTGGCGAGGGCGTGGCCGATGCCGCGGTTGCCGCCGGTGATGAGGACGGTACGGGGGGTGGTCATGATCGCTCCGTTCGAGTGGTGGTGACGCGGCGCGCCGGGATCGGTGGACCAGCCGGACACGCCCGGACGAGCGTACCGGAGCCGATCCCGTCGGCTGTCCCCCGGGTGGCAGGCACACTGTCGGTGGTGCGGGCTTAGGCTTGGGTCCGGGCGAATGGAAGAACACCGTATGAAGTCGACGCAGCGCCGGATCCACGCGACGCACACCACGGGACACACGCAGAGCATCACGTCTCTGCCGGACTCCCCCGAGCTGGACCGTGCGCACCGCCTGTCCAAGTACGTGTGGCAGATGGCCGTCCGCGTGGTGTGCTTCATCGGCGCCGTGCTGGTCTGGACGACCTGGCACACCTGGCTCGCGGTGATCCCGATCGTGTTCGCGGCCGTCATCCCCTGGGTCGCGGTGATCCTCGCGAACGCCGGCAGCCGCGCCGAGAGCGACATCGTCACACCCGCCGGCGCCATCGAGCTCTACGACGCCGTGGACCCGCGGCTCCGCGAGCAGCAGGAGGACGCCAGGGCCCAGGCCTACCGCGCCGAGCAGGAGCGGCTGCGCGAGCAGGCCCAGCACGCGCAGGAGGAATGGCAGCGGAACGGCGACCGCTCCCGCGTCTGGTCCGCCAAGCCCCGGGCTCGCCGCTGATGGGGGCCACCTTCGACCTGTTCACCGAGCCCGGCTCGACGCCGGTCTGCTCCCGAGCCGGCTGCACGAACACGGCCGAGTGGCGGATCAACTGGCGGAACCCGCGCATCCACGCGACGGACCGCGTCAAGATCTGGGCCGCGTGCGAGGAGCACTGCGACTTCCTGGCCGACTACCTGCGGTCCCGCTCGTTCCCGGTCCGCGTGACCGGCATGCAGGAGGACGTCGACCACCTCGACGACGTCCGCGCGCGTGAGGACGCTCCGAAGAACGACGTCGGGGTGCGCTCCACCGGCACCGGACGATGACGGACGACTTCGACCCCACCGCTCGCTACGGCCGCAAGCACGCCGCCAAGCTCCAGCGCGAGGGCGCTGCTCGGTCCCGCGTCGACCACACGGCGGTGCTCGACCGCGACGCAGGCGACAGCCGCGACGCAGGTTACAGCCGCGACGCGAGCGACAGCCACGACGCCGGTGACACCGCGTCGCGCGAACCCTCCGTCGGCTGGGGCTTCGTCCGCAGTCGTCGGTGGCTCGGGTACTTCGCCATCGCGGTCGCCTTCGCGATCATCTGCACGCTGTTCGGCATGTGGCAGTGGGACCGCCGGAACGAGGCAGTCCGGCAGAACGAACAGATCGCCCGGAACTACGACCACACCCCGGTCCCCGTCGAGCAGGCGCTCCCGCGACCATCGAGTTGGAGCGACGACCAGCAGTGGCTCCGCGTCGAGGTCACCGGGCGCTACGACGTCGACGACCAGCTGCTCGTCCGCAACCGCGTGCACAACGGCCAGCCGGGCTTCGAGGTCCTCACCCCCCTCGTCACTGCCGACGGCCGCGCGTTCGTCGTCGACCGCGGCTGGGTCCCGACCGGTAACCGGCAGGACGCGCCCGACCACGTCCCCGCTCCGCCGAGCGGCGAGGTCACGGTGACCGCACGCCTGCAGGAGAGCGAACCGCGCATCCCGGGTCGGTCCGACCCGTCGCACACCGACCAGGTGCAGTCGGTCACCCTCACCGACGTCGCCGAGAAGGTCGGTACGCCGATCTGGACGGGCGCGTACGGACAGCTCGCCGCCGAGTCGCCGGCGCCCGCAGAGTCCCGGCCCCTCGGCTGGGACCGCCCCTCTGCCGACACCGGGCTGCACCTCAGCTACTTCATCCAGTGGTTCCTCTTCGCCGCCGGCGGCTTCGGGTTCCTGGCGTACGTGATGGTCCAGGAGTACCGGAACCTCAACCAGGACGACCCCGAGGAGCGGGAGCGCGCACTCGAACGGAAGCGCCGCAAGGACGCCAAGCCGAGGTCCGACGACGAGATCGAGGACGAGCTGCTGAACGCGGCTCGCTGACCGCTCTTCGCTGCTGACCGGTCGGGACACGGCGTCCGGTGACCCACTGGCGGACGGGAGGCGCGGGGCGGCCCCGCACCGCGCCTCCCGTCCGCCGCCCGGTCGCGTCGCACCGCGCACCTCGCGCCCGCAGGCCGTCGTCGCACCGGAACACCGTCGACGCAGCGAGACGCCGCCGGATCCGGCGGCGTCTCGCTGACGAGGGGGTGTGTCGGGTGGACGCCGGTGCCGAGCGGGGCCGGCACCGGACCGCTACGCGAGTTCGATGAGCTCGGCGTAGTCCTTGTTCCAGTGGTCCTCGGTGCCGTCCGGCAGCAGCAGGACCCGCTCGGGGTTGAGCGCCTCGACCGCGCCGGCGTCGTGCGACACCAGGACGACCGCGCCCTCGTAGCCGGCGAGGGCGCCGAGGATCTCCTCGCGCGATGCCGGGTCGAGGTTGTTCGTCGGCTCGTCGAGGAGCAGCACGTTCGCGCCCGAGACCACGATCATCGCCAGCGAGAGCCGGGTCTTCTCACCACCGGAGAGCACACCGGCCTTCTTGTAGCCGTCGTCGCCCGTGAAGAGGAACGAGCCGAGCACGCGGCGCGCCTCGGTCTCGGTCAGGTTCGGCGACGCCGACACCATGTTCTCGATGACGGTGCGGTTCACGTCGATGTTCTCGTGCTCCTGCGCGTAGTACCCGATCCGCAGACCGTGCCCGGGCAGGATCTCGCCGGTGTCCGGCTGGTCGGCGCCCGCGAGGATGCGGAGCAGCGTCGTCTTGCCGGCGCCGTTGAAGCCGAGGATGACGACCCGCGAGCCGCGGTCGATCGCCAGGTCGAGCCCGGCGAAGATCTCGAGCGACCCGTACGACTTCGAGAGTCCCTCCGCCATGAGCGGGGTCCGCCCACACGCAGCGGGCGTCGGGAACCGCAGCTTGGCGACTCGGTCGACGGCGCGCTCGTCCTCGAGCCCCGCCAGCAGCTTCTCGGCACGCGCGACCATCTGGTGCGCGGCGGCGGCCTTCGTGGCCTTGGCGCCGAACCGGGCGGCCTGGTCCTTGAGCGTCGCGGCCTTCTTCTCGGCGTTCGCGCGCTCCTTGCGGCGGCGCTCCTCGTCGGCGGCGCGCTGCCGCTGGTAGAGCTTCCACCCCATGTTGTAGACGTCGATGGTCTGCCGGTTGGCGTCGAGGTAGAAGACGCGGTTGACGACCTCGTCCACGAGCTCGACGTCGTGCGAGATGACGATGACGCCGCCCGGGTACGTCTTCAGGTGCTCGCGCAGCCAGATGATCGAGTCGGCGTCGAGGTGGTTCGTCGGCTCGTCGAGGATCATCGTCTCGGCGTCCGAGAACAGGATCCGCGCGAGCTCGATGCGACGGCGCTGACCACCGGAGAGCGTCTTGAGTGGCTGGTCGAGGATCCGGTCCGGCAGCTTGAGGTTCGATGCGATCGAGGCGGCCTCGGCCTCGGCCGCGTACCCGCCGAGCGCGTTGAACTGGTCGTCGAGCCTGCTGTACCGCCGCATCGCCTTCTCGGCCACGTCGGCGTCGTCGCTCGCCATGTCGAGCGTCGCCTGACGGATGCCCTCGACGAGCTCACCGAGCCCGCGGGCGTCGAGGATCCGCTTCCGTGCGGTGTCCTCGGGGTTCCCGGAGCGCGGGTCCTGCGGCAGGTAGCCGATCTCGCCGGACCGCTCGATCTTGCCGTCGGTCGGCTGCGACTCCCCCGCCAGCGCCTTCGTCATCGTGGTCTTGCCGGCGCCGTTGCGCCCGACGAGCCCGATCTTGTCACCCTTCTCGACACGGAAGGACACGTGCTCCATGAGGAGGCGAGCGCCTACGCGGATCTCGAGGTCGTGCACGGCAAGCACAGGAGGACGTCCAATCAGTTGGTGATGTGCACAACGACGTGTGCGGGAGGTGCACCGCTACGCTGACGGGACCGATGGTCCCGAACGGGACCAGCAGTCCATTCTAGGAGAATCCATGACGAACGCCACCGGGTTCGCTCGCCGCGCAGTCCTCGCCGACCGTCTTCGCACCTCGGGGCTCGCCACCGACGCTGCCCTGGTCGCCGGCGGCGCCCTGTTCACCGCCGCCATGGCGCAGGTCGAGGTCCCGATGTGGCCGGTGCCGATCACGGGCCAGACGCTGGCGGTCGTGCTCGTCGGTGCCACGCTCGGCGCCCGGCGCGGCATGCTCGCGCTGCTCGTCTACGCGGTCGCCGGTCTCGCCGGCGCGCCGTTCTTCGCCGACATGCAGGGTGGCCTGCAGGCCCTCGCGCTCCCGAGCTTCGGCTACGTGATCGGGTTCGTGCCCGCTGCCGGTCTGATCGGTTGGCTCGCCCGCCGCAACTGGGACCGCAAGGTCGGCCGCGCCACCGTGGCGATGCTCCTCGCGAGCGCGATCCCCTTCGTCACCGGCCTGCCGTACCTCGCCGTCGCCCTCGGCGCGCTCGGTCTGCCGAACGACCTGCAGTCGGTGCTCAGCGCGGGCCTCTACCCGTTCATCGTCGGGGGCGTCGCCAAGGCCCTCATCGCCGCGGGCGTCCTGCCCCTGGCCTGGAAGCTCGTCGGCCGCCGCTGACGCTTCCGTACACCGACGGGCCCCGCACCACCTCGGTGCGGGGCCCGTCGTCATGGGGGCTCGCGGTCTCGCGGGGACAGCGGCCGCACGACGCGCTGTGGGCGGTTCGCCGAGGACGCACGACACGCCGCGGGAACGCGTCGTGAGCAACTGATCGGGCGACCCCGGTAGCGCGCCCCGCGCGCGGCGCGCGGACAGACGGACGGGAGGCGCGGTGCCGGCCGGCACCGCGCCTCCCGTCCGTTGCGGTGGTGGCGTCTAGATCGAGAAGCCGAGCGCGCGCATCATCTCGCGCCCGTCGTCGGTGATCCGCTCCGGACCCCACGGCGGCATCCAGACCCAGTTGATGCGGAACGCGTCGACGATGCCGTCGAGCGCGTTCGCGGTGTCGCCCTCGATGACGTCCGTCAGCGGGCAGCCCGCGCTCGTCAGCGTCATGCTGATGACGAGCGCGTTCGCCTCGTCGTCCATCGCGAGGTCGTAGATCAGGCCGAGGTCGACGATGTTGACGCCGAGCTCCGGGTCCTGGACCTCCTTGAGGCCCTCGACGACCTCGTCGAACTTCTCCGGGGAGAGCGCGGTGATCATCAGTTGCCCGCCGCTGCGGCCTGCACGTAGCGGTCGTAGCCCTCGTTCTCGAGGCGCTCGGCGAGCTCGGGGCCGCCCTGCTCGGCGACCTTGCCCGCCACGAACACGTGCACGAAGTCCGGCTTGATGTAGCGGAGGATGCGCGTGTAGTGCGTGATCAGCAGCACGCCGAGGCCGGTCGCTGCCTTCGCGCGGTTGACGCCCTCGGAGACGATCTTCAGCGCGTCGACGTCGAGGCCGGAGTCGGTCTCGTCGAGCACGGCGAACTTCGGCTTGAGGAGCTCGAGCTGCATGATCTCGTGACGCTTCTTCTCGCCGCCGGAGAAGCCCTCGTTGACGTTGCGCTCGGCGAAGGCCGAGTCCATCTTGAGGTCGGCCATCGACTGACGGAGGTCCTTCACCCAGCTGCGGAGCGCCGGAGCCTCGCCGTCGATCGCCGTCTTGGCGGTGCGGAGGAAGTTCGACACCGTGACGCCGGGGATCTCGACCGGGTACTGCATCGCGAGGAACATGCCCGCGCGGGCGCGCTCGTCGACGCTCATCGCGAGCACGTCCTCGCCGTCGAGCGTGATCGAACCGCCGGTGACGTTGTACCGCGGGTGGCCGGCGATCGTGTACGCGAGGGTGGACTTGCCGGAGCCGTTCGGCCCCATGATCGCGTGGATCTCGCCCTCGTTGATGGTGAGGTCGACGCCCTTCAGGATCTCCTTGGTGCCCTGGTCGGTGTCGATCGAGACCTGCAGGTCGCGGATTTCGAGAGTGGACATTGCGTTCCTTCGGTTACAGCTGCTGTGCGGCGTCAGCCGCGCGGGAAGAGTGGGGGTGACGCTCAGTCGACGGGGACCGGGTCGTGCACGTCGACGTAGACGTCGCCGTCGCGGACCTCGACCCGGAAGACCGGGACCGGCTCGTAGGCCGGGAAGTTCTGCGGCTTGCCGGTGGCCAGCGAGAACCGGGACCCGTGGGCCCAGCACTCGAGCGTGTCGCCCTCGACGAACCCCTCGGCCAGGGAGATGTCCCCGTGCGTGCAGGTGTCCCCGATCGCGTGCACGACGCCGGCCGAGTCCTTCACGATCGCCACGGCGGTACCGTCGACGACCACGCGCATCGGGCTGTCGACCGCGATGTCCGATTCGGAGCAGACCTTCTCGGCCATCAGGCGTCCGCCTGCTCGGCCTCGGGGGTGGCGGCGGCGACCGCGGTGCGGCCCTCGGCGAGCTCCTGCTCGACCGCGGCGATGAGGCGCTCCTCGAGCTCGGGCGCACCGATCTTCTGGATGACCTCGACCAGGAAGCCGAGGACGACGAGGCGACGGGCCTCTTCCTCGGGGATACCGCGGGCCTGCAGGTAGAACAGCTGCTCGTCGTCGAAGCGACCGGTCGCGCTCGCGTGCCCGGCGCCCTCGATGTTGCCCGTCTCGATCTCGAGGTTCGGGATGCTGTCCGCGCGCGTGCCGTCGGTCAGGACCAGGTTGCGGTTCTGCTCGTACGAGTCGGTGCCGTCACCGGCGCGGCCGATGAGGACATCGCCGATCCACACCGTGTGCGCACCCTCGCCCTGCAGCGCACCCTTGTAGTTGACGCGGCCGCGGGTGTTCGGGGCGTCGTGGTTCACGTAGACCTGCTGCTCGATGTACTGCCCCGCATCGGCGAAGTACACGCCGTACATCTCGGTGTCGGCACCCTGGGCTCCGAGGTGCGTCGACGGGTTGACCCGGACGACGTCGCCGCCGAGCGAGACCACGACGTGCTTCAGGAAGGCGTCACGACCGACCTCGGCGAACTGCGTCGACACGTGCACCGCGTCGTCGTCCCAGTCCTGCAGGCTGACGACCGTGAGCCGGGCGCCGTCGCGGACCACGATCTCGACGTTCTCGCTGAGGACCGCCGACCCGCGGTTGTCGATCACGACGATGCCCTGCGCGTGCTGCTCCGCGGTGATCACGGTGTGCGCGGCGCGCGGCTGGGTGCCGAAGTCCGAGCGGGTGATCGAGATCGACTCGTGCGCCTCGGTCGCCTTGACGGTGACCTTGAGCACGGCGTCGCGCGCGGTCCAGGCAGCCGCCGCGGCGCGGTCCTCGGGCAGACCCGCGGTGCCGACGGCCGGGTCGTCGCTCCGACCCCACTCGACGTCGGCGCCCTCGGTCTGACGGGCGAGGAACGGGTAGGCGGAGCCGTCGAGGCCGCCGTCGAGCAGCGGCTGGAGCTTGGTCAGCGGCGCGAACTTCCAGTTGACCTCGCGGCCGGTGACCGGCGGGAAGGCGTCGAGGTCGCCGGACTGCGGGCGCTCCGAGCGGGTCTGGACCGGGACCTTCGTGTCCCATCCTCCGTCGGAGTGCGCGCGCGCGCCGTGCTGCTCGGTGCCCTGACCCTGCGCCGACGGAGCCTGCTGGCCCTGCGCCACGGCGGAGGGCTCGATCGGCTGGTCGATGTGCGGAGCGGGGGTGGACCCGCCGGTCGGTGTCGGGTTGGTGCTGGTGTTCGACATCTAGCCGACGGATCCTTCCATGCTCATCTCGATGAGCTTGTTGAGTTCGAGCGCGTACTCCATCGGGAGCTCGCGGGCGATGGGCTCGATGAAGCCGCGGACGATCATGGCCATCGCCTCGTCCTCCGGCATGCCGCGCGACATGAGGTAGAACAGCTGCTCCTCGCTCACGCGGGAGACCGTGGCCTCGTGCCCGAGCTGCACGTCGTCGACGCGGATGTCGATCGCCGGGTACGTGTCGCTGCGGCTCACCGTGTCGACGAGCAGCGCGTCACAGCGGACCGTGTTCGCTGCGTGGTGCGCGGCCGGGTCGACGCGGACCTCCCCGCGGTACCCGGCGCGGCCACCGCCACGGGCGATCGACTTCGAGACGATCGACGACGTCGTGTACGGCGCCATGTGGATCATCTTCGCGCCGGCGTCCTGGTGCTGGCCGGGACCGGCGAACGCGACGGACAGGGTCTCGCCCTTGGCGTGCTCGCCCGCGAGGTAGATCGACGGGTACTTCATCGTGACCTTGGACCCGATGTTGCCGTCGATCCACTCCATCGTCGCGCCCTCGTGCGCGATCGCGCGCTTGGTGACGAGGTTGTAGACGTTGCTCGACCAGTTCTGGATCGTCGTGTAGCGCACGCGGGCGTTCTTCTTCACGATGATCTCGACCACGGCCGAGTGCAGCGAGTCGGACTTGTAGATCGGGGCGGTGCAGCCCTCGATGTAGTGGACGTAGGAGTCCTCGTCCGCGATGATCAGCGTCCGCTCGAACTGGCCCATGTTCTCGGTGTTGATCCGGAAGTAGGCCTGCAGCGGGATCTCGACGTGCACGCCCTTCGGCACGTAGACGAAGGAGCCGCCGGACCACACGGCCGTGTTCAGCGCGGCGAACTTGTTGTCGCCCGCCGGGATCACGGAGCCGAAGTACTCCTCGAAGAACTCCGGGTGCTCGCGGAGCGCCGTGTCGGTGTCCATGAAGATGACGCCCTGCTGTTCCAGGTCCTCGCGGATCTGGTGGTAGACGACCTCGGACTCGTACTGCGCGGCGACGCCGGCGACCAGGCGCTGGCGCTCGGCCTCGGGGATGCCCAGGCGCTCGTAGGTGTTGCGGATGTCCTCGGGCAGCTCTTCCCAGGTCTGGGCCTGCTTCTCGGTGGACTTCACGAAGTACTTGATGTTGTCGAAGTCGATGTCCGACAGGTCGGCACCCCACGACGGCATCGGCTTGCGGTCGAACAGCGTCAGCGCCTTGAGGCGGAGCTTGCGCATCCACTCGGGCTCGTTCTTCCGGGCGGAGATGTCGCTGACCACCTCGTCCGACAGACCGCGGCGCGCAGACGCACCGGCCGTGTCGGAGTCGGACCAGCCGAACTCGTACTGGCCGAGCCCTTCGAGTTCTGGACGGTCGATGAGCACGTCGGACATGGTCTCCTCGTTTCCTTCTCGCGGCAGCGTCTGTGGGGACAACCCGTGACGTCCGGACGCCATTCCACCGCGGACCTCCGACAGGAGTCCCACGGCGTTGCTGCCTCGCAACGTCGATGGTCCCACGCAGTCGTCCGACCGAACGGCGATCTCGGCCCATTCGGAGCCGGCGCCTGCCTAGACTTGACTGCTGCTGAACCCTCGAATCCTACAGGTTCACCGCACGGAACAACAGGAAGGCACCACCCTCGTGACTCGCGTCGGACCCACCGTCGAGCAGGGCGTCCAGCAGGAGACCCGGAACCCACGGTGGTGGTCGCTCCCCCGCGCCGTCGACCCCCGCGTGATCTGGCTCGCCTGGGCGTCCTTCGTGGTCGAGGTCGTGCTGATCGGCACCGGCGGCCTCGTCCGCCTGACCGCGTCCGGTCTGGGGTGCCCGACGTGGCCGAAGTGCACCGCCGAGTCGCTCGTGTCGACCCCGGAGATGGGTGTGCACGGCGTCATCGAGTTCGGCAACCGGCTGCTCACCTTCGTCCTGGTGGTCGTCGCGGTCGCGATGTTCCTCGCCGTGGTCCGGATGCGCCGCACGCGTCCCGAACTCTTCTGGCTCGCGTTCGCCCAGGGCATCGCGATCCCGGTGCAGGCGGTGATCGGCGGCCTCAGCGTGCTCACGAACCTCAACCCGTTCGTCGTCGGCCTGCACTTCGTGGTCTCCACGACGCTCGTCGCGGTCACCGCCACGCTCGTGTACCGCTCGATGAACGGACCGCGGACCGCCGCACGGCTCGTCCCCGGCTGGTACACGGGCCTGGTCCGTTGCACCGTCGCCGCCGTGGTGGTCACCGTCCTGGTCGGCATCCTGACGACGGGCTCCGGCCCGCACGCCGGTGCGAGCGAGGCGGTCGACGGTGGGCGCCTGCACCGCACGGGCTTCGACCCGCAGCTCATGGAGCACCTGCACGCGATCCCGGCCTACGTGCTCTTCGCCCTGACCCTCGCGCTCGTCGTCGGCGCGGTCGTCCTCCGTCTGTCGAGCCGCTGGGCCCTCGTCCTGCTCGTCGTCGAGTTCGTGCAGATCGCCGTCGGCCTGACCCAGGCGCGGACCGGTCTGCCGGTCGGCCTGGTGGGGACGCACATGGTGCTCGCCGGACTGCTCGTGGGTGCGGTGACCGTCGTCGTGCTCTCGACGCGCGGCAGCGCCGGCCGCCAGGCCGTCCGGGAGCGCATCGCCGCCTGACGCGCTCCTCGCTCGTCCTCCGACATCCCGCGCGTCGCCCCGCTCCGATCGGCGGCGCGTGGGATGTCGGCGTCCATGCGTCGCCCCGCTCCCATCGACGCCGCGTGGGATGTCGTCGTCCGGACTGCCTCGGTGCCGGCGACCACGCTCGAGACGCCGGCGACGCAGCGCGACACCGCCGACAGCGCGAGACGCCCCCGGATCCGACTGGGTACCGGGCGGACGCGACCGTCTCGCGCCCCCGCAGGCCCGGCCACGACTCGGACGGGAGGCCCGTCGCCCGCTCGCCCCGCGCCTCCCGTCCGGCGCCCGCTCGCCGCCGCGCGGCTGCCGCGACACCGTCGTCGTCGTACGACAGCGGCATCGTCGCCCCGGTCGACCCGCCCGGAGCGGCCCGCCTCGCCCGCCGCCTCCCGCGACACCGTCGTCGTCGTACAACAGCGGCATCGTCGCCCCGGTCGACCCGCCCGGAGCAGCCCGCGTCGCCCGCCGCCTCCCGCGACACCGTCGTCGTCGTGCGACAGCGGCTGTGTCATGGCAGCCGGAAGCACTCACCCACACCCGCGCCCAGCTGCCCGCGTCTGCCCCGGCCGCGCAGTCCCGCAGCCGCGCAGTCCCCCGCGCCGCGCAGTCCCCCGGCCGCGCACCGCCCGCGTCCGCGCAGCCCCACGACGCACGACAGCGCCGCCGGCGGACCGGCGGCGCTGTCCTGGGCGACGAGCCCGCGCTAGAGCGAGAAGGTGAAGACCTGCGGCAGCAGCGGGTCGATGCCCACGGCGATGAACAGCAGCGTCAGGTAGGTGATCGAGCTGTGGAAGACGCGCATCGGCTGGACGTGCTCGACGTGCTGGATCGCCCGCGAGTAGAGCTTGTGCGACTCGACGACGAACCAGATGCCGCCCGCGAGTGCGACGACCGTGTAGAGCGGCCCCATGCCCGCGACCGGGATCAGCAGCAGCGAGCAGACCAGGGTCGCCCAGGCGTACAGGACGACCTGGAGCCCGACGACCGTGCGGCCCCGGACCACCGCGAGCATCGGCACGTCGGCGGCGTCGTAGTCGTCGCGGTACTTCATCGACAGTGGCCAGTAGTGCGGCGGCGTCCAGAGGAAGATCACCATGAAGAGGATGATCGGCGCCCACGACAGCGACCCGGTGACGCCGGCCCAGCCGATCAGCACCGGCATGCAGCCGGCCGACCCACCCCAGACGATGTTCTGCGGCGTGCGGCGCTTGAGCCACAGCGTGTAGACGCACACGTAGATGAGGATCGCGACGACGCTGAGCGCCGCGGCGAGCCAGTTCACCAGGAACCCGAGCACGGCCGTCGACAGCACCGCGAGCACCCACGAGAACACCAGGGCCTCGCGGTCGGTGAGCTCACCGGTGACGAGCGGACGGGTGCTCGTCCGCTTCATCAGCCGGTCGATGTCACGGTCGATGTAGCAGTTGAACGCCGATGCGGACCCCGCCGACATCGCCCCACCGAGCATCGTCCAGAACACGAGCCACAGGTCGGGCACGCCCCGCTCGGCCAGGAACATCGTCGGCGCGGTCGTCACGAGCAGGAGCTCCATGACGCGCGGCTTCGTGAGAGAGACGTACGCACGGACCTTGCGGGACAGCGTCGAGCGGGGTCGAACGATGTCGGGCCGGGTCTCGGTGGCAGTCAACAGGGCAACCTCAGTCTGTTCGCATCAGCTCGCACACTCGGTGGACGGCTCCGTCGTCGTCGGGGCGTGCGTGGACCCGGAATGCACACGGGCCCACGTCAGTTTAGGCCATCGAGGCGCCGCGACGATGCCCCGCCCCGCCGACCGGGCCGACGCCCGACACGGCTCCGTCGTCACCTGGACACCTTCTGAGTGCGTGGTCAGTATGCTGGACACGCCCTCCCGCATTGCGTGCCCCGAAGACGTCGGCCGTATCGAGCCGGTCGGCCGCCGCTCGACGGCGACACGACACACGGCCCCGGGACGGCGATCATGTCCGTGCGATGGCACGAGCCCTCGCACATGTCGCAACAACGAAGGGTCAACATCCAAGTGGCTGAATTCACCTGGGACGCCATCGACCGGAAGGCCGTCGACACGGCACGCGTCCTCGCCGCCGACGCGGTCGAGGCCGCCGGCAACGGTCACCCCGGCACCGCGATGAGCCTCGCGCCGGTCGCCCACCTGCTCTTCCAGAAGGTGATGCGTCGCGACCCCAGCGACTCCACCTGGATCGGCCGCGACCGCTTCATCCTCTCCGCCGGTCACGCCTCGATCCTGCAGTACGTGCAGTTCTACCTGCACGGCTACGGCCTCGAGCTCGAGGACCTCCAGCACCTGCGCAAGTGGGGCTCGAAGACCCCGGGTCACCCGGAGTACGGCCACACCGACGGCGTGGAGATCACCACCGGCCCGCTCGGCCAGGGCCTCGCCTCGGCCGTGGGCTTCGGCTACGCCCAGCGCTTCGAGCGCGGCCTCTTCGACCCGGAGACCGCCGACGGCGAGTCGCCCTTCGACCACTTCACCTACGTGATCGCCGGTGACGGCGACATGCAGGAGGGCGTCACGAACGAGGCCGCGAGCCTCGCCGGCCGCCAGCAGCTCGGCCGCCTGGTCGTCTTCTACGACTCGAACCAGATCTCGATCGAGGACGACACCGACATCGCGTTCTCCGAGGACGTCGCCGCCCGCTACGAGTCGCTCGGCTGGCACGTCCAGCACGTCGACTGGAAGAAGACCGGCGAGTACTCCGAGGACGTCGAGGAGCTCCACCGCGCCGTCGAGGCCGCCAAGGCCGAGACGACGAAGCCGTCGCTCATCGTCCTCAAGACGATCATCGGTTGGCCGTCGCCGACCAAGCAGAACTCCGGCAAGATCCACGGCTCCGCGCTCGGCGCCGACGAGCTGAAGGGCCTCAAGGAGGTCCTCGGCTTCGACCCGGAGAAGACCTTCGACGTCGACCCCGAGGTGCTCGAGTACACCCGCGGTGCGATCGCCAAGGGCCAGGAGCAGCACGCCGAGTGGACGAAGACCTTCGACGCGTGGGCCGCGGCCAACCCGGAGAAGAAGGCGATGCTCGACCGCATCAACGCCGGCGAGCTCCCCGAGGGCCTCGAGGAGGCCCTGCCGGTCTTCTCCACCGAGAAGGCCGTCTCCACCCGCGCCGCCTCCGGCAAGGTCATCAACGCCATCGCGCCGCTCATGCCCGAGTTCTGGGGCGGTTCGGCGGACCTCGCCGAGTCGAACCTGACCACGATCGAGGGCGCGAAGTCCTTCGGTCCGGCCGAGGCGTCGACGAAGACCTGGTCGACCGACCCGTACGGCCGCGTGCTGCACTTCGGCATCCGCGAGCACGCGATGGGCTCGATCCTGTCCGGCATCGTGCTGCACGGGAACACCCGCCCCTTCGGCGGCACGTTCCTCATCTTCAGCGACTACATGCGTCCGGCGGTCCGTCTCGCCGCGCTCATGAAGGCGCCGGCGATCTACGTCTGGACCCACGACTCCATCGCCCTCGGCGAGGACGGCCCGACGCACCAGCCGATCGAGCAGCTCACCGCCCTCCGTGCGATCCCGGGTCTCGACGTCGTCCGTCCGGCCGACGCCAACGAGGTCTCGTACGCCTGGCTCGAGATGCTCAAGCACAAGGACCGTCCGGCCGGCATCGCGCTGAGCCGCCAGAACCTCCCGGTCTTCGAGCGTGGTGAGGGCGACGCCTCCGGCGAGACGCTCGCCTCCGCGAAGAACGTCGCGAAGGGCGCGTACATCCTGGCCGAGGCGCCGAACGGCACCCCGGACGTCATCCTCATCGGCACCGGTTCCGAGGTGCAGATCGCGGTCGAGGCACGCGAGCAGCTCAAGGCCGAGGGCATCAACGCCCGCGTCGTGAGCGCCCCGTCGCTCGAGTGGTTCTTCGAGCAGGACGAGGCCTACCGCGAGCAGGTCCTCCCGAAGGCCGTCACCGCGCGCGTCTCCGTCGAGGCCGGCATCGGCATGAGCTGGCGCGACATCGTCGGCGACAAGGGCCGCAGCGTCTCGATCGAGCACTTCGGTGCCTCGGCGGACTACCAGCGCCTGTTCGCCGAGTTCGGCTTCACGACGGAGCACGTCGTCGCCGCCGCCAAGGAATCGATCGCAGCTTCCTGACCCTCGAGGGGCCGGGTCCGGTACGCCGGATCCGGCCCCTCTGCCGGGAGGCACGCGGCGGCCCCGCCACGTGCCTCCCGGCCTCCAGACCACGACACCACGGCCCCGGTCGCGTCACGCAGACCGGGCCGGTCGACGAAAGAAGAAGAGAAACCCATGGCTGAGAACACCCCCACCGCCGCCCTCTCCGAGGTCGGCGTCAGCATCTGGCTCGACGACCTGTCGCGCGAGCTGCTCGAGACCGGCAAGCTGACCGAGCTCATCGAGCAGAAGAACGTCGTCGGCGTCACCACGAACCCGACCATCTTCGCGTCGGCCCTCGCCAAGGGCGAGCGCTACGACTCGCAGGTCAAGGAGCTCGCGGCGAAGGGCACCGACGTCACCGAGGCGATCTTCGAGATCACCACGCAGGACGTCGCGAACGCCTCCGACGTCTTCAAGCCGATCTACGACGAGACCAAGGGCTTCGACGGCCGTGTCTCCATCGAGGTCGAGCCGGGCCTGGCCCACGACACGCAGAAGACCATCGAGCAGGCCAAGTTCCTGTTCGAGAAGGTCGGCCGCGAGAACGTCCTCATCAAGATCCCCGCGACCCTCGAGGGCCTCGAGGCCATCACCGAGGTCATCGGTGCGGGCATCTCGGTCAACGTCACCCTGATCTTCTCGCTCGAGCGCTACCGCGCCGTCATCGACGCCTACCTCGGCGGGCTCGAGAAGGCCAAGGCTGCCGGTCACGACCTCTCGAAGATCCACTCGGTCGCGTCGTTCTTCGTGTCGCGCGTCGACTCCGAGATCGACAAGCGCCTGGACTCCGTCGGCACCGACGAGGCCAAGGCCCTCAAGTCGAAGGCCGGCATCGCCAACGCGCAGCTCGCGTACCAGGTCTGGACCGAGCAGTTCGCCACCGAGCGCGCCCTGGGCCTGCTCGAGTCCGGTGCCAACACGCAGCGCCCGCTCTGGGCCTCGACCGGTGTCAAGGACCCGTCGCTGCCCGACACGCTCTACGTGACCGAGCTCGCCGCGCCGAACACCGTCAACACCATGCCGGGCAAGACGCTCGACGCGACCTTCGACCACGGCGAGATCCACGGCGACGCCATCGCCGGCTCGTTCGACGACGCGCAGCAGGTCATGGACCAGATCGCCGCCGCCGGTGTGGACTACGACGACGTCGTGGCCCTGCTCGAGAAGGAGGGCGTGGACAAGTTCAACGTCTCCTGGGGCGAGCTCGTCGACACGGTGAAGACCGCGCTCGAGAACAGCAAGTAAGCACACCAGGAGCCCGCGTCCCGCGGACGGCACCACCGCCCTCGGGACGCGGGCACCCACGGTCGTGACCCGACCGCCGGGGCCGCCACGTGCCTCCCGGCCGGACCCGACCACCACGACGGCGGAGTCGCCGCTGCCACCGCAGCGCAGCGCTCCGCCGTCTCCGTTCGACTCACAAGGAGTTCACCGACTCATGTCACCGGTGGCGATCACCCCGGAGCACAACCCGCTCCGGTTGCCGACCGACCGACGTCTGAACCGGATCGCGGGTCCCAGCACCCTCATCATCTTCGGCGTGACGGGCGACCTGTCGCGCAAGAAGCTGATGCCCGCGGTCTACGACCTGGCGAACCGGGGCCTCCTGCCCCCGGGCTTCGCACTCGTCGGGTTCGCCCGGCGCGACTGGGAGGACCAGGACTTCTCCCAGCTCGTGCACGACGCGGTCCGGGACCACTCCCGCACCCCCTTCGACGAGGCCGTCTGGAAGCAGCTCGAACAGGGCATCCGCTTCGTGCAGGGCTCGTTCGACGACCCCGAGGCGTTCCTCGAGCTCAAGCGCACGGTCGACGAGCTCGATGCGCAGCGCGGCACGCTCGGCAACCACGCCTTCTACCTGTCGATCCCGCCCAAGATGTTCCCGGTCGTGACCGAGCAGCTGAAGGTCTCGGGGCTCACCGAGAAGCGCGAGGACTCGTGGAGCCGTGTGGTCGTCGAGAAGCCCTTCGGCTCCGACCTCCGCACCGCCCGAGAGCTGAACGCGATCGTCGAGAGCGTCTTCGCGCCCGACGACGTGTTCCGCATCGACCACTACCTCGGCAAGGAGACCGTCCAGAACCTGCTGACGCTCCGGTTCGCCAACCAGATGTACGAACCCATCTGGAACTCGAACTACGTCGACCACGTGCAGATCACGATGGCCGAGGACATCGGCGTCGCCGGGCGTGCCGCCTACTACGACGGCATCGGTGCGGCGCGCGACGTCATCCAGAACCACCTGCTGCAGCTCCTCGCGCTGACCGCGATGGAGGAGCCCGTCTCGTTCAAGGCCGCGGACCTGCGTGCCGAGAAGGAGAAGGTGCTCTCCGCGGTCCGACTGCCCGAGGACCTCGCAACGGCGACGGCCCGCGGGCAGTACGACGGCGGCTGGCAGGGTGGCGAGAAGGTGCTCGGGTTCCTCGAGGAGGCGGGCATGAACCCCGAGTCCACGACGGAGACCTACGCGGCGATCAAGCTCGACATCGCGACCCGTCGCTGGCAGGGCGTGCCCTTCTACCTGCGCGCCGGCAAGCGCCTGGGTCGCCGCGTCACCGAGATCGCGATCGTGTTCAAGCGCGTCCCCGAGGACGTCTACGGCAACACGCAGGCGCCGCTCGGGCAGAACGCGCTCGTCATCCGCGTGCAGCCGGACGAGGGGGTCACGCTCCGCTTCGGCTCGAAGGTCCCGGGCGTCGGCACGCAGGTGCGCGACGTGACGATGGACTTCGGCTACGGACACGCGTTCACCGAGGCCTCGCCCGAGGCGTACGAGCGGCTCATCCTCGACGTGCTCCTCGGCGATCCGCCCCTGTTCCCCCGTCACCAAGAGGTGGAACTGTCGTGGAAGATCCTCGACCCGATCGAGGAGTTCTGGGCCACGCAGGGCCAGCCCGAGCAGTACCGTCCCGGCACGTGGGGTCCGGCGTCCGCCGATGCCCTGCTCGCCCGCGACGGCCGGACCTGGAGGCGTCCATGAAGATCGACATGCCGAACACCACGGTGTCCAAGATCCAGAAGAAGCTCGTGCACATCCGCGAGGAGGGCGGCGCCGTCGCCCTCGGCCGCGTGCTGACGCTCATCATCTCGACGGCACTGGGCCACGAGGAAGAGGCGATCTCGGCCGCGAACCAGGCGTCGCGCGAGCACCCGATGCGCGTGATCATCGTGTCGAAGAACGACGGTGACACGAAGTCCCCCGGTCGTCTCGACGCGCAGATCCGCGTGGGCAGCGATGCGGGTGCGAGTGAGGTCATCGTCCTCCGCGCATACGGCGAGACCGCGACGGACGAGGAGAGCCTGGTCACCGGCCTGCTCCTGCCCGACGCGCCCGTCGTGGCCTGGTGGCCGCAGACCGCTCCGGAGCAGCCGGCGGCGTCCGCGCTGGGCCGGATCGCGCAGCGCCGCATCACCGACGCCGCCGCGCAGAAGGACCCGAACGGCGCGATCGAGGCGCTCGGGAAGTCCTACGTGCCGGGCGACACCGACTTCGCGTGGACGCGGCTCACGCTCTGGCGGAACCAGCTCGCCGCGGCGCTCGACCAGCCGCCGTACGAGCCGGTCACGGGCGTGGAGGTCTCCGGAGCGAGCGACAGCCCGTCGACGATCCTGCTCGCCGCGTGGCTCCAGCTGCAGCTGCAGGTCCCGGTGTCCGTCGTCACGTCGCCACGCGCGACCGGGTCGAGCGGCATCCACGGGGTCAAGCTCGAGCGCGCCTCGGGCGCGATCGACCTGGAGCGCTCGCTCGTCGACGTCGCCACGCTGTCGATGCCGGGCCAGCCGACGCACGACCTCTCGCTGCCGCGGCGCAACCTGCGTGACTGCCTCGCAGAGGAACTCCGTAGACTCGACCCGGACGTCCTCTTCGGGGACGTCGTCAAGCACGGGGTGCCGCAGCTCCGCGACTCGATCGCGGGCTGAGCGCCCACACGGTCGGGTCCGGGTCGGCGTTCTCCACGAGCGCCGACCCGGCCCGCCCGGACCGGGCCTCCCGCTCGCGCGGGGGCCCGGTCGGACCGGACGGCAGTGCCGCCCGGTCGGACCGAAGGCGGTCGCACCGGTCGGCCGCCACGAACACGGGAGTCACGTGACCAACGAACGACGGGTGCTGGTGCACCCGGACAAGCAGGCCCTCGGCGCATCGGTCGCCGCTCGCTTCATCACGAAGATCATCGACGTGCTCGACGAGCAGGAGCGCGCGGACATCGCGATCAGCGGTGGTTCGGTGTCGTCCCTCGTCCTCGCCGCGATCGGGCAGTCGCCGGCGCGCGAGAGCGTCGACTGGTCGAAGGTGCACGTGTGGTGGGTCGACGAGCGCTGGGTCGCCGAGGGTGACGCGGACCGCAACGTCACCGGGACGCAGGCAGACTTCTTCGCCCACGTCGACGTCCCGGCCGAGAACATCCACCCGATGGCGGCGTCGGACGCCGGCCTCACCATCGAGGAGGCCGCATCGCAGTACGAGCGCGAACTGCAGGAGGCCGCCCCCGAGGGAGCCGTGACCCCGCGCTTCGACATCACGCTGCTCGGCGTCGGCCCCGACGGCCACACGGCGTCGCTGTTCCCGGAGTTCCCGCAGCTCTCGGTCACCGACCGCGCCGTGCTCACCGTCGACGACTCCCCCAAGCCGCCGCCGCAGCGCCTCACGCTCTCCTTCCCGGTGATCAACGCTTCGCAGCGCGTGTGGGTCATCTTGTCCGGCGCCGAGAAGGCGTCCGTCCTCGGCCTCGCGCTGGCCGGTGCCGCGGTCGACGAGGTGCCCGTCGGCGGCGTGCAGGGCCGGAAGCGCACGGTCTTCTTCGTCGACCAGGACGCTGCCCGCGAGGTCCCCGAGAACCTCATCGCTTCCACCTACTAGACGCGACCCCGGACGGACGGATGGGAGGCGCGGTGCCAGCTGGCACCGCGCCTCCCATCCGTCTCCGCCCACCTGGCTTCTAGACCCGCCTGACCCCGGTCCCTCCGGGTTCCGAAATCCTGCGCTCTCGGTGCACGCGGACTCGCTTCATGGAACCCCGCCGCACGGACGCGGCGAGTTGTGAAACCTCGACGAGCCGTGTCTGGCGCGTCCGAGGGTTCGACGACAGACGACGAAGGCCCCCGCACCGGGATCGGTGCGGGGGCCTTCGGATGTGTGGTGCTACTTCGCGGTGCCGCGCCGCTGCCGGAGCTGCTGGAGCGCGTCCTCGAGGAGCTGCGCCGCCTCTTCCTCGGTGCGGCGCTCCTTCACGTACGCGAGGTGCGTCTTGTAGGGCTCGGTCTTCGCGACGACGGGAGGGTTCTCCTTGTCGCGGCCGGCCGGCAGCCCCGTGGAGGGCGAGTCGACCGTCTCCGGGATCTCGTCGTCCGGCAGGTTCGCGGCGAAGTACCGCACGACCTCGTTGCCGAGGGCGTCCCAGTACGAGATCGCCACGCGCTCGGCCTGGACCCCGCGGTCCTGCTCACCCATCGGGCCCGCGCCGACGCGGGATCCCCGGATTGCACTGCCTCCGCTCGCCATGTGTCAGCTCCCAGCCGTGAACTTGTTGATGAGACCGAGCACGATGATCGACACGATCCAGACCAGACCGAGGATCACCGTGATGCGGTTGAGGTTGCGCTCGGCGACGCCGGACGCCCCGAGGTTGCTCGTCACGCCGCCGCCGAACATGTCGGACAGGCCACCACCGCGGCCCTTGTGCAGGAGGATGAGGAGCGTGAGCAGGAGGCTCGTGATCGCGAGCAGGACCTGCAGCACGACGGAGAGTATCGCCACGACGTACCTTTCGTGTCAGTCAGCCATGCAAGTGTAGCGGGCCACCGGAGCGGCCGGGGTCACCGGCACGGGCGTGGCCCGCGGCGCACCGCAGGCCCGGACGTGGTCCAGGCCGGTCACGCGGACGTGACCGGCCTGGACGGGGTGGTTCAGAGTCCGACGTGCTGCCGGAAGCGCGCGATGGCCGCGAACTCCTGCACGTCGAGGGAGGCGCCACCGACGAGCGCGCCGTCGATGTCGGGCTCGCGGAGGAAGCCGGCGATGTTGCCCGACTTGACCGAACCGCCGTAGAGGACCCGCGTGGCCGCGGCCGCCTCCTCGCCCCACGCCGCAGCGACGGCACGACGGAGTGCGGCGCAGTCGTCCTGCGCCTGCTCGGGCGTCGCGGCCTGACCGGAGCCGATGGCCCAGACCGGCTCGTACGCCACGACGATCTCCGCCGGCTGCACCGCGCCGAGGACCACGTTCAGCTGCTCGACCGGGACGACGCCCGCACCCCGCTGCTCGCGCTCCTCGCCGGTCTCGCCGACGCAGACCACCGGCACGATGCCGTGCTTGACGGCAGCGGCGGTCTTCGCGGCGACGACCTCGTCGGTCTCGCCGTGCATCGTGCGACGTTCGGAGTGCCCGACGATGACGTACTGCGCGTCGAGGGCGGCGAGGAACGCGCCCGAGACGTCACCGGTGTAGGCACCCGAGTCGTACTGCGAGAGGTCCTGAGCGCCGAACCGGATCTGCAGCTTGTCCGCCGAGATGAGCGTCTGCACGCTGCGGAGGTCGGTGAAGGGCGGGAACACCGCGACCTCGACGTCGTCGTGGTCGTGACGCGCGTCCTTCAGCGTCCACGCGAGCTTCTGCACGGTGGCGATCGCCTGCAGGTGGTCGAGGTTCATCTTCCAGTTCCCGGCGATGAACGGAGTACGGCTCATCGGGACCACCCCAGTGCTTCGAGGCCGGGCAGCGACTTGCCCTCGAGGAACTCGAGGCTCGCGCCACCACCCGTCGAGATGTGCCCAAACCGGTCGTCGGAGAAGCCGAGCGACCGGACGGCCGCCGCGGAGTCGCCGCCACCGACCACGCCGAGTCCGTCGACCTCGGTCAGGGCCTGCGCAACGGTCTTCGTGCCGGCCGCGAAGGCCGGGAACTCGAACACGCCCATCGGGCCGTTCCAGAACACGGTCTTCGAGCTGGACACCGCCGCAGCGAACCGCGCCGCCGTCTCCGGGCCGATGTCGAGGCCGATGCCGTCCGCACCGAACGACGAGGACTCGATCGCGTCCGCCGCCACGGTCTCGTGCGACGCGTCGGCGGAGAACCCGGAGGCCACCACCACGTCGGTCGGCAGGTCGATCGTCACTCCGAGCTCGTCGGCCTTCGCCAGGTACGCGCGGACGGTGTCGAGCTGGTCCTGCTCGAGCAGCGACTTCGCCACCCCGTGGCCCTGAGCCGCGAGGAAGGTGAAGAGCATGCCGCCGCCGATGCAGAGCGTGTCGACCTGCGGGAGCAGGTGCTCGATGACGCCGAGCTTGTCACTGACCTTCGACCCGCCGAGCACGACCGTGTAGGGGCGCTGCGGGTCCTTGGTCAGCCGCTCGAGCACCGTCAGCTCGGACTCGATGAGCGAGCCGGCAGCGCTGGGGAGCGCGTCGGCGAGCTCGTAGACCGAGGCCTGCTTGCGGTGCACGACGCCGAAGCCGTCGGACACGAACGCGTCGCCGAGGGCGGCGATCCGCTCGGCGAACTGCTGACGCGCGGCGGCGTCCTTCGACGTCTCCTCCGGGTTGAAGCGGAGGTTCTCGAGCAGCAGGACGTCGCCGTCCCCGAGGGCCTCGGCGGCAGCGGTCGCCTCGTCGCCGACGGTCTCGCCGACGAAGGTGACCTCCTTGCCCAGCAGCTCGGAGAGTCGCTGCGCCACGGGGGCGAGCGAGTACTCCGGTGCCGGCGACCCGTCGGGCCGGCCGAGGTGCGAGATCACGATGACCCGCGCCCCGGCGTTCACCAGGGTGTTCAGCGTGCCGAGCGACGCCCGCACGCGGCCGTCGTCGGTGATCGTGCCGTCCTTGAGCGGGACGTTCAGGTCACAACGGACGACGACCCGCTTGCCGGCGAGGTCGCCGAGGTCCTCGAGGGTGCGGAGGCTCATGCCGAGAGTCGCTCGCCCACGTACTCGGTGAGGTCGACGAGGCGGTTCGAGTAGCCCCATTCGTTGTCGTACCACGAGGTGATCTTCACGAGACCGCCGATGACCTTGGTCAGGCCCGAGTCGTAGATCGAGGAGTGCGGGTCGGTGGTGATGTCGGTCGACACCAGCGGGTCCTCGCTGTAGAGCAGGATGCCCTTGAGCGGGCCCTCGGCCGCCTCCTTGTACGCCGCGTTGATCTCGTCGACGGTGACCTCGGACTTGGTCTCGAGGGTGAGGTCGGTGATCGAACCGGTCGGCACCGGCACGCGGAGCGCGTAGCCGTCGAGCTTGCCGGCGAGCTCCGGCATGACCAGACCGATGGCCTTGGCGGCACCGGTCGAGGTCGGGACGATGTTCAGTGCGGCGGCACGGGCACGACGCGGGTCCTTGTGCGGGCCGTCCTGCAGGTTCTGGTCGGCGGTGTAGGCGTGCACCGTCGTCATGAGGCCGCGCTCGATGCCGAACTTGTCGTGGAACACCTTGGCGAGCGGCGCGAGGCTGTTCGTGGTGCAGGACGCGTTCGAGATGATGTTGTGGTTGGCCGGGTCGTACTGGTCCTCGTTCACGCCGAGGACGATGGTGACGTCGTCGCCGGTCGCCGGGGCCGAGATGATGACCTTCTTGGCGCCCGCGTCGATGTGCTTCTGCGCGTCGGCGGCCTTGGTGAAGAAACCGGTCGACTCGATGACGATGTCGACGCCCAGCTCGCCCCAGGGGAGGTTGGCGGGGTCGCGCTCCGCGAGGACCTTGATCGGCTTGCCGTCGACGACGATGCTGTCGCCGTCGAGCTCGACGGAGACACCGAGACGACCCGTGACGGAGTCGAACTTCAGCAGGTTCGCGAGGGCCGCGTTGTCGGTGAGGTCGTTCACCGCCACGATCTCGAGGTCGGAGCCCTTCGCGAGGGCGGCCCGGAAGAAGTTACGGCCGATGCGGCCGAAGCCGTTGATGCCGATCTTGACGGTCAATGGATCTCCTGGTGGGTGTGGAGCGCCCCGGGGGCGCTGCTTTCGGAGTCGTGTGCCCTTCGGGCCCACGTGTGGTGGACGATACGCCCCGTAACGTCGCCGTCACGACCCTAGCAGTCGGACACTGCGCGCCAGCGCCGGATGACGGTCCGTCCGGACGGTGGTCCGGACGGGGGTGGAACCGGGCCGGAGACGGACGGGAGGCGCGGTGCCAGCTGGCACCGCGCCTCCCGTCCGGATGGCCCGCACGCTGCGACTACGCGCCCTCGAGCTCCTCCGGCACGCTGGCCTCGGTGCCCGGGATGCCGAGGTCGGAGGCCTTCTTGTCGGCCATCGCGAGCAGGCGGCGGATGCGGCCGGCGATGGCGTCCTTCGTCATGGGCGGGTCGGCGTGCTGGCCGAGCTCGTCGAGCGAGGCGTCCCGGTGCTCGAGGCGCAGCGAACCGGCGTACTTGAGGTGGTCCGGGACCTCGTCGCCGAGGATCTCGAGCGCACGCTCGACACGGGCGCAGGCGGCGACGGCGGCCTGCGCGGAGCGGCGGAGGTTCGCGTCGTCGAAGTTGACCAGGCGGTTGGCGGTGGCGCGGACCTCGCGGCGCTGGCGCATCTCCTCCCACTCCGCGGTCGTCCGCGCGGCACCCATCACGGTGAGCATCTGGCCGATGGCCTCGCCGTCCCGGATCACGACACGGTGGACACCGCGGACCTCACGGCCCTTCGCGGCGATGCCGAGGCGCGAGGCGGCGCCGACCAGGGCCATCGCGGCCTCGTTGCCCGGGCAGGTGACCTCGAGCGCCGCGGCCCGACCCGGGTCCGTGAGGGTGCCGGAGGCGAGGAAGGCGCCGCGCCAGATGGCGGCGAGGTCCTCGCGGTTCCCGGTGGTGAGCCGGTTCGGCAGCCCGCGGACGGGACGACGTCGGGCGTCCATCAGACCGGTCTGGCGTGCGAGGGTCTCCCCCGCCTCGAGCACGCGCACGAGGTAGCGGGTGCCGCGCCGCGACGACGCGGACGAGCCGACGCTCGCCTCGGACCGGACGCCGTACAGCTCCGCCAGGTCCTTCCGCACGCGGTGCACGATGATCCGGGTGTCGAGCTCGACCTCGACGGCGATCCTGCCGGAGATGACGTGCAGGCCGCCCGCGAACCGCAGGATGGTCGCGAGCTCGGCGGCGCGGACCGTGTTGCGGTTCACGACGACCCTGGCCAGTTCGTCCTTGACCTCGGCAGTCAACGGCACAGCATCATTCCTAACGTTTCTTCGGTGGGGTCCGCGGCCCCGGCGCACGTCCGTGTGGAGCGGCCGGAGGGACGGTCACTCCCGGCCGAGATCTCGGTTCTTCACACGCACGGCGACGTCGGGCATCCCGCGGAGGAGGTTCGCCAACTCGGCGACGACGGCGACCGAGCGGTGCTTGCCGCCGGTACAGCCGATGGCGATCGTAGCGTGTCTTTTGTTCTCGCGCTGGTACCCGGCGAGCACGGGCTCGAGCACGGCGGCGTAGCGCTCGACGAACGAACGGGCTCCCGGCTGGGCCAGGACGTAGTCGGAGACGGGGGCGTCGAGGCCCGTGTGCGGACGGAGTTCCGGCACCCAGTAGGGGTTCGGGATGAACCGCACGTCGGCGACCATGTCGGCGTCGGCGGGCAGCCCGTACTTGAAGCCGAAGCTCATCAGGGTGACCTGCACGCCGACGAAGTGGTCGTCGGCGAACCGCTCCGTCACGGTGTTCGCGAGCTGGTGGATGTTGAGGTCCGACGTGTCGATCACCACGTCGGACGCCTCGCGGAGCCCCGACAGCCGCGACCGCTCGAGCCCGATGCCGTCGAGGAGCGTGCCGTCCCCCTGCAGGGGGTGCGGGCGGCGGACCTGCTCGAAGCGGCGGACGAGCACGGCGTCGGTCGCCTCGAGGAACAGGACGCGGACGCGGGCCGACGTGCCGGACCGGACCTGTTCGACGGCCTGCTCGGGGTCGGTGAAGAACCGCCCGCCGCGGACGTCGACCACCGTGGCGATCTTGGGGATCTTCTCGCCCGCTCGGTCGGCGAGCTCGGTGAGCGGACCGAGCATCTGGGTGGGCAGGTTGTCGACGACGTACCAGCCGAGGTCCTCGAGGGCCTTGCCGACGGTCGACCGCCCGGCCCCGGACATGCCGGTGACGATGAGGATGTCGTGCTGCTGCGTCGTGCGGCCCGTCCCGTCCGGCGCTCTGCCGGTGCTCGTCTCGCTCGTGGGACTCGGGTCGCTCGTGGGACTCGGGTCACTCGTGCGACTCGTGTCGCTCGTGTCGCTCATGTGTGGGAGGGCTCCGTCGTGGCGGCCCGGGCCACGGCCCGGGGAGGTCTCGGCTGCACGTCCAGGCTACCGTCCGCGTGCTGGACGGGGCGGCCCGCCGCCCGCGGAGCGGGCAGGACCCCGCTGCTGCGTCCGGCAGCGGGGTCCGGTCCGTCGTGCCGCCCGGTCACAGCGGGCGGTGCGGACCCTCGCCGGTCACGTCCGGGACGCGGACGGGACCGGCCGGACGGGAGGCACGACCCGGCTCGGTCGCGCCGGTCGCGGGGGTCGGGACCGGGATCGGGGTCGCGTCCGTCGGGCTGGCGGGTCCGGTCGCGCTGGCAGGAACGGCTGCGCTGCCCGGCTCGGCTGCGCTGCCCGGCTCGGATGCGCTGCTGGGCTCGGCTGCGCTGGTGGGCTCGGCTGCGCTGGTGGGCTCGGCTGCGCTGGTGGGCTCGGCCGGGCTCGTGGTCGGGGCGCTCTGCGGCGTCTGGGCCAACTTGGCGACGACCGCCGCCGCGGTGGCCGGGCCGACGCCGTTCACCTCGGCGACCTGCTCCGCCGTCGCCTCACGGAGCCGGGCCACCGACCCGAAGTGCTTCAGCAGCGCGTTCACCCGGGACGGCCCGAGACCGGGGATCTCCGACAGCTGCGACCGCACGTCCCGCTTTCGCCGGGTGCGCTGGTGCGTGATGGCGAAGCGGTGCGCCTCGTCGCGGATCCGCTGGATCAGGAAGAGCGCCTCCGAGTTGCGCGGCATGATCACCGGGAAGTCGTCGTCGGGCAGCCAGAGCTCCTCGAGACGCTTCGCGATGCCGACGAGCGCGATGTCGTGCACGCCGGCCTCGTCCATCGCCCGCTTCGCCGCCTGCACCTGCGGCTGCCCGCCGTCGACGATGACGAGCTGCGGTCGGTAGGCGAAGCGCTTCGTGGGCTTCGTGCCCTCGACGACGCCGTCGCTCGTGGCGTCGGGCACGTCCGGGACGGCTGCGTCCTCGTCGAGACGGGCCAGACGTCGCGAGAGCACCTGGTACATGCTGTCGGTGTCGTCGGTCGTCTCGGCGATCGTGTACCGCCGGTACTGGTCCTTCCGCGGGAGCCCGTCCTCGAACACCACCATGGAGGCCACGACGTTCGTGCCCTGCAGGTGCGAGATGTCGTAGCACTCCATCCGCAGCGGCGCCTCGGTCATGCCGAGGGCGTCCTGGATGTCGGCCAGCGCGGCCGAGCGGGTGGTGTAGTCGGCGCTCCGCTTCGTCTTGTAGAGCATGAGGGCCTGCGCCGCGTTCTGGGCGGCGGTCCGGGCCAGGCCGGCACGGTCGCCGCGCTGCGCGGTGCTGAGCTTCGTGCCGCGGCCGCCACGGCGTTCGCTGAGCCACTGCTGCAGGGCCTCGGCGTCCTCGGGCAGCTCCGGCACGACTACCTCGCGCGGGACGTCCTCGCTCGTCGCGTACTGGCCCTGCACGATCTGCTCGACGAGGTCGCCCGTGCTGATGTCGAGCTCCTTGTCGACGACCCAGCCACGGACACCACGGATGCGTCCACCCCGGACCGAGAACAGCTGCACGGCGGCCGCGAGCTCGTCCTCCGCGACGCCGAACAGGTCGAGGTCGACGGAGTCGCGGAGCACCACCGCGGACTTCTCGAGGACGGCTTCGAGCGCACCGACCTGGTCGCGGTACTTCGCGGCCTGCTCGTAGTCCATCGCGTCGGCCGACGCGGCCATGCGCTGCCGCAGCGTGGTGATCACGCGTCGGTCGTAGCTGCCCATGAAGCGGACGAACTCCTCGACGATCGCGCGGTGCTCGGCGATCGTGACCTTCTGCGAGCACGGGCCGCCGCACTTGCCGATCTGCCCCGGGAAGCACGGCTTGCCGGTCTGCATCGCCTTCTTGTACGAGGAGTCCGAGCAGGTGCGGATCGGGAACACCTTGATCATCAGGTCGATCGTGTCGTGCACCGCCCAGATCTTCGGGTACGGCCCGAAGTACTTCGCACCCTTGATCTTCCGGTTGCGGGTCACCATCACCCGCGGCGACTCCTCGCCCAGGGTGATCGCCATGTACGGGTACGACTTGTCGTCCCGGAACTTGACGTTGAACGGCGGGTCGAACTCCTTGATCCACGTGTACTCGAGCTGCAGGGCCTCGATCTCGGAGCCGACCGTGGTCCACTCGACGCTGCGGGCGGTCAGCACCATCCGCCGCGTGCGCTCGTGGAGCGTCGGGAGCGGCGCGAAGTAGTTGCTCAGCCGTGCGCGGAGGTTCTTCGCCTTGCCGACGTAGAGCACCCGTCCGGCCTCGTCACGCCATCGGTAGACGCCCGGGTCGGTCGGGATCTCCCCCGCCTTCGGCCGCCAGGAGACGGTGTCCGCCACCTACCGAGCACCTGCCTTCTGCTTGCCCTGCTGCTGCTTCTGGGTCGCCTGACGTGCGCCGACGGCCTGCTCCTTGCCGACCCGTGCGTCCTGCGCGTCGAAGATCTCGCGCAGGAACACGCCGGTGTGGCTCTCCGGCACGTCGGCGACGTGCTCGGGGGTGCCGACGGCCAGGACGGTCCCGCCACCCGCGCCGCCCTCGGGGCCCATGTCGACGAGCCAGTCCGCCGACTTGATGACGTCGAGGTTGTGCTCGATCGTGATGACGGTGTTGCCCTTGTCGACCAGGCTCTGCAGCACGAGCAGCAGCTTCCGGACGTCCTCGAAGTGGAGACCGGTCGTCGGCTCGTCGAGCACGTAGACCGTCCGTCCGTTCGAGCGACGCTGGAGCTCGGTCGCGAGCTTGACGCGCTGCGCCTCGCCCCCGGAGAGCGTCGTGGCACTCTGCCCGAGCCGGACGTACCCGAGGCCCACGTCGACGAGGGTCGCCATGTAGCGGTGGATCGCGGAGATCGGCTCGAAGAACTCGGCGGCCTCGCTGATGGGCATGTCGAGGACCTCGGAGATGTCCTTGCCCTTGTAGTGCACCTGCAGCGTCTCGCGGTTGTACCGAGCACCACCGCAGACCTCGCACGCGACGTAGACGTCCGGCAGGAAGTTCATCTCGATCTTGATGGTGCCGTCGCCGGAGCAGTTCTCGCAGCGACCGCCCTTGACGTTGAAGCTGAAGCGACCCGGCTGGTAGCCGCGCGCCTTCGCCTCGGGCGTCTCGGCGAAGAGTTGCCGGATGCGGTCGAAGACGCCCGTGTAGGTCGCCGGGTTCGACCGCGGCGTGCGACCGATCGGCGCCTGGTCGACGTGCACGACCTTGTCGAGCTGGTCGAGCCCCTTCACGCGGGTGTGCTTGCCGGCGATGTGCCGCGCACCGTTGAGCTGGTTCGCGAGCACCTTGTACAGGATGTCGTTGACCAGGGTCGACTTGCCGGAACCGCTCACGCCGGTGACTGCCGTGAACACCCCGAGCGGGAAGTCGACGTCCACCTGCTTGAGGTTGTTCGCGCGGGCGCCCTGCACGCTGATGACGCGCTTCGGGTTGATCTTCCGCCGCTCGGCGGGGACCTCGATGGCGCGACGACCCGCGAGGTAGTCACCCGTGATGGACTCGCGGTTCGCGATGATGCCCTCGTAGGAACCGGAGTGCACGACGTTGCCGCCGTTCACGCCCGCGCCGGGTCCGATGTCGACGACCCAGTCCGCGGTCCGGATGGTGTCCTCGTCGTGCTCGACCACGATGAGCGTGTTGCCGAGGTCCTTGAGCTTGACGAGCGTGTCGATGAGCCGGCGGTTGTCGCGCTGGTGCAGACCGATGCTCGGCTCGTCGAGCACGTAGAGCACGCCGGTCAGGCCGGAGCCGATCTGCGTCGCCAGTCGGATGCGCTGGGCCTCGCCGCCGGAGAGTCCGCCGGCACCGCGTGCGAGCGTCAGGTAGTTGAGCCCGACCTCGAGCAGGAACTCGAGCCGTGCGCGGATCTCGCGGAGCACCGCTGCAGCGATGTGCGCCTCACGCTCGGTCAGCGTGATTTCCTCCATGAAGCCGTACGCCTGGTCGAGCGACATGTCGGTCACGTCCGCGATGCTGCGGCCGTCGACCGTCACGGCGAGGACCTCGGGCTTCAGGCGCGTGCCGTCGCAGACCGGGCACGGGACCTCGCGCAGGTAGCCCTGGAAGCGCTGACGCTGCGAGTCCGACTCGGCCTCGGCGAACTTGCGCTCGATGTAGGGCATCACGCCCTCGAACCCGCTCGTGTACCGCATCTCACGGCCGAAGCGGTTCTTCCACGACACGGAGACCTGGAAGTCCTTGCCGGTCAGGATCGCCGCCTGGACCGACGGGTCGAGCTGGCTCCACGGGGTGTCGAGGCTGAACCCGAGGTCCTTGCCGAGGCCCGCGAGGAGCTTCTCGAAGTACGAGTAGAGCCCGCTCGTGCCCGTCCAGGGCAGCAGCACGCCGTCGCGGAGCGACGCCTCGGGGTCGCCGAGCACCAGGTCGGGGTCGACCGACATGCGGGTGCCGAGACCCGAGCACTCAGGGCACGCACCGAACGGCGCGTTGAACGAGAACGTGCGGGGCTCGATCTCGGTCAGCGCGAGCGGGTGGTTGTTCGGGCACGAGAGGTTCTCGGAGTAGGTCCGCACCGCGCCGGGGCCCTCGTGGTCGACCAGGTCGATCGCCACGGTGCCGTTGGTCAGGCGCAGGGCCGTCTCGAGCGAGTCGGTGAGACGCCCGAGGATGTCGTCGCTCGCGACCAGACGGTCGACGATGACGGAGATGTCGTGCTTGACCTGCTTCTTCAGCTTCGGCGGATCGCTCAGCTGGACCCGCTCCCCGTCGACGATCGCGCGGGCGTAGCCGGACGCGGCGAGTTCCTGGAAGAGGTCGACGAACTCGCCCTTCTTCTTCGAGATCACGGGTGCGAGCACCTGGAAGCGGGTGCCCGTCTCGAACTCCATGAGCTGGTCCGCGATCTGCTGCACGCTCTGCTTGCTGATCACCTCGCCGCAGACGGGGCAGTGCGG
Organism: Curtobacterium caseinilyticum; assembly: GCF_030363035.1. Classification (GTDB taxonomy): domain Bacteria; phylum Actinomycetota; class Actinomycetes; order Actinomycetales; family Microbacteriaceae; genus Curtobacterium; species Curtobacterium caseinilyticum. The sequence continues at coordinate 251,980 of NZ_JAUCMN010000001.1, forward strand.
GACGCCGATGCGCGCCCAGAGCAGACGCATGTAGTCGTAGACCTCGGTGATGGTGCCGACCGTCGACCGCGGGTTGCGGTTCGTCGACTTCTGGTCGATCGAGACCGCGGGCGACAGGCCCTCGATGAAGTCGACGTCCGGGCGGTCCACCTGCCCGAGGAACTGGCGCGCGTAGGCGGAGAGCGACTCGACGTAGCGGCGCTGCCCCTCGGCGAAGATGGTGTCGAACGCGAGCGAGGACTTGCCCGACCCGGACAGTCCGGTGAAGACGACGAGCGAGTCGCGCGGGATCTCGAGGTCGACGTCGCGGAGGTTGTGGACGCGGGCACCGCGGACGCTGAGCGTCGAGGTGCTGTGCGGTGCCGTCCCGCCCGGGATGTGGAGGTCGGCAGGCTCGCCGAAGGCGGTCCGGCCCGGGGTCGCGGTTCCGCGGTCAGAAGTGATGGTCATCGCAGACGATTGTACGAAGCCCCGCCGACATCCGTCCGGGCGTGGCGCCCGGGATCGCCTCAGTCGAGTGCGTCGAGAGCGAACGCGACGCCCGTCGCACGCTCGCTCGCCGTCCAGAGCTGCGCCGCCACGGTGCGGTCGTGTGCACGGGTCCGGGCACGGACCGGAGCGGCCGGCCCCGCGAGCTGCAGCGGACCGGCGGGTCCCCAGTACTCCCCCGACCGGACACCGTCGCCGACGGCCGCGTGCACGAGCGGCCACGCTCCGGCGTCCTTGCCCTGCGCGACCCAGCCGGACCCCACGCGCATCCACGCCGGCTCGGACCGCGTCGGTGCGACGTCCGGGCGGGGTGGCGCGGCGGCGTCGAGGGCCAGCCCGGGGTGCGCGACGACGCTGCGGACACCGGACCCGGCGTCACCGAGCCGTTGCGCGAGCTCGAAGCCGAACAGCATCACCGCGAGCTTGCTCCTGGCGTACTGGCGGTGTCCCTCGTACCGCCCCACCGCGAGCGGCTCGCTCCGGTCCAGCCGCGTGAACCGGTGCGCGATCGAGCCGACGTGCACGACCCGACCGGTCTCCTGGTCGAGCAGCGGCATCGCCAGCGCGGTCCAGGCGAAGTGCCCGAGGTGGTTCGTCCCGACCTGCAGTTCGAAGCCCTGCACGGTGTCCTGCCGCTCGGCGGAACCGACGACCCCGGCGTTGTTCAGCAGGGCGTGCACGGGGCCGAGCCCGGCGAGTTCGGACGCGGCGGCACGGACGCTGTCCAGGTCCGCCAGGTCGAGGTGCAACTGCACCAGGTCCGCGTGGTCGACGTGCCTGCGGATGCTCCGCTCGGCTGCAGCGCCGCGCTCGGCATTCCGTGTCGCGAGGACGACACGGTGGCCCTGCGCCGCGAGCTGCTCCGCGGCGTGGTACCCGAGACCCGCGCTCGCACCGGTCACGACGACGGTGCGACGGCCCGCCGCCGGGTCGCCCTCGGTGTCAGCGGACATGGCCGGCGGACTCCATCTGCCGCAGCGCCTTCTTCAGGTCCTGGACCTCGTCGCGGAGCCGTGCAGCGAGCTCGAACTTCAGCTCGGCCGCCGCCTGGAGCATCTGGTCGTTCAGGTCCGCGATGGTCGCCTCGAGCTGGGTCGCGCCCTCGCCCGCGATCCCCTCACGCCGCAGGTTCGGGGTCGGCGAACGGCGTCCGTCGGCGGCCGGGCGGCCCTCGAGCAGGGCCTTGGTGTCGTCGCTCTCGCGCTGCAGCACCTCGGTGATGTCCGCGATCTTCTTCCGGAGCGGCTGCGGGTCGATGCCGTGCTCCAGGTTGTACGCCACCTGCTTCTCGCGGCGACGATCGGTCTCGTCGATCGCCTGTCGCATCGAGTCGGTGATCTTGTCCGCGTACATGAGCACCTGACCCGACACGTTGCGGGCCGCGCGACCGATCGTCTGGATGAGCGACGTCGACGAGCGCAGGAAGCCCTCCTTGTCGGCGTCGAGGATCGCCACGAGGGAGACCTCGGGCAGGTCCAGGCCCTCACGCAGCAGGTTGATGCCGACCAGCACGTCGTACACGCCCTGCCGGAGTTCGGTGAGCAGCTCGACGCGCTTCAGGGTGTCGACGTCCGAGTGGAGGTACCGCACCCGCACGCCGGCGTTGCCGAGGAAGTCGGTGAGTTCCTCGGCCATCCGCTTCGTGAGCGTCGTCACGAGCACACGTTCGTCGCGCTCGACCCGGAGCTTGATCTCCTCGAGCAGGTCGTCGATCTGTCCGTCGCTCGGCTTGACGACGATCTCCGGGTCGACCAGGCCGGTCGGGCGGATGATCTGCTCGACGACGCTGTCCGTCACCCCGAGCTCGTACTTGCCCGGGGTCGCCGACAGGTAGACCTTCTGGCCGACGCGCTCCAGGAACTCCTCCCACGTCAGCGGGCGGTTGTCGAGCGCGCTCGGCAGGCGGAAGCCGTGCTCCACCAGGGTGCGCTTGCGGGACGCGTCGCCCTCGTACATCGCGCCGATCTGCGGCACGGTCACGTGCGACTCGTCGATGACGATGAGGAAGTCGTCCGGGAAGTAGTCGATGAGGCAGTGCGGGGCCTCGCCCGCCTCGCGCCCGTCCATGTGCCGCGAGTAGTTCTCGATGCCCGAGCAGAACCCGATCTGCTCCATCATCTCGATGTCGAACGTCGTCCGCATCCGGAGCCGCTGGGCCTCGAGCAGCTTGCCCTGCCCCTCGAGCTCGGCGAGCCGTTCGGCGAGCTCCTCCTTGATGCGCTCGATCGCGCGGTGCATGACGTCGGTGTCGGCCACGTAGTGCGACGCCGGGAAGATCGAGACCCCGGGCAGGTCGGCGATGACGTTGCCCGTCAGCGGGTGCAGCGAGGTCAGCGCCTCGATCTCGTCACCGAACATCTCGATGCGGATCGCGTGTTCCTCGTACATCGGGATGATCTCGATCGTGTCGCCGCGGACGCGGAACGTGCCGCGTGCGAAGTCGACGTCGTTGCGCTGGTACTGCATCCCGACGAACTTGCGGACGAGCTGGTCGCGCGAGATCGTCTGCCCGATGTGCAGGGCGATGGACGCGTTCATGTACTGCTCCGGCGTCCCGAGGCCGTAGATGCAGGACACGGTCGACACGACCACGACGTCGCGCCGACTGAGCAGCGAGTTCGTCGTCGAGTGCCGGAGCCGCTCGACCTCGGCGTTCACGGAGGAGTCCTTCTCGATGAAGGTGTCCGTCTGCGGCACGTACGCTTCGGGCTGATAGTAGTCGTAGTACGAGACGAAGTACTCGACAGCGTTGTTCGGCAGCAGGCCGCGGAACTCGTTGGCGAGCTGCGCGGCGAGCGTCTTGTTGTGCGCGAGCACCAGCGTCGGACGCTGCACCTGCTCGATGAGCCACGCCGTGGTCGCCGACTTGCCGGTACCGGTGGCGCCGAGCAGCACCACGTCGGTCTCACCGGCGTTGATCCGACCGGCGAGCTCGGCGATCGCCGCCGGCTGGTCACCGCTCGGCGAGTACTCGCTGATCACCTCGAACGGACGGATCGCCCGCGTGGGCTCGATCGACACTGCCATGACGTCAACGGTAGTCGGCACCGCTGACACCACGCGGCCCTGATCGCCCACAGCAGAGCGCCGGAACGCGGCTGCCCCGGACCGGCGGTGGAGCGGTCACCCGGCGATGCGCGTCCAGACCTCGTCCGCAGACCGGACGGTGTCGCCCTCGGTCCCCGTGGCGTCGACCACGTGGTCGGCGAGGGCCAGCCGGTCGGCATCCGAGGCCTGCGCGGCGACGCGACGCTCGGCCTCGTCGCGGGGCATCCCCCGGTGCTCGACGAGCCGCTCGACCCGCACCGCGGCCGGCGCGTCGACCACGACGACCGCGTCGAAGCGGATCGGCCGGCTCCCCCGGGCCTCGGCCAACAGGGGGACGTCGTACACGACGACCGCGTCCGGGTCGGCAGCCTCGGCGGCGTCGAACGCCTGCTGCGCCAGCCGCCAGACCTCGGGGTGCGTGATCCCCTCGAGGTCCTTCCGCGCGGCCGGGTCCGCGAACACGATGCTCCCGAGCGCCGGGCGGTCGAGCGACCCGTCAGGGGCCAGCACACCCCGGCCGAAGCGTTCGACGACCCGCGCCAGCCCTGGACTGCCGGGCTCGACCGCGCGGCGCGCGAGCTGGTCCGCGTCGACGACCACCGCTCCGTGCTCGGCCCAGCGACGGGAGACGGTGGACTTGCCCGCGGCGATGCCGCCTGTCAGACCGATGATGCGCACCGCCCCAGGCTACCGAGCCCGGGAACGCCGGAAGCCCGGCACCCCGTCAGGGGTGCCGGGCTTCCGGTACGGTGCGACCCGCTCGATCAGTTGTTCGAGCTGAGCTTCTCGCGGAGCGCCGCGAGCGAGGCGTCGTCGGCCAGGGTGCCCTGACCGTTCGACTCGCTCGAGAACGACGACGAGGAGGACGCGGTCGACGCGGCGGCCGGGAGGTCGAAGCCACCCTGCGCCTCGTCGGCGATGGTCTTCGCGACCTGGGCCTTGTGGGCCTCCCAACGCGACTGGGCGGCCGCGTACTGGCCCTCCCACTCGGTGCGCTGGGTGTCGTAGCCCTCGAGCCACTCGTTCGTCTCCGGGTCGAAGCCCTCGGGGTACTTGTAGTTGCCCTGCTCGTCGTACTCGGTCGGCATGCCGTAGAGCGCCGGGTCGAACTCGGTGCCCTCCGGGTCCACGCCCTCGTTGGCCTGCTTGAGGCTGAGCGAGATGCGGCGACGGTCGAGGTCGATGTCGATGATCTTGACGAAGACCTCGTCACCGACGGAGACGACCTGCTCGGCGAGCTCGACGTGCTTGTTCGAGAGCTCCGAGATGTGGACGAGGCCCTCGATGCCGTCGGCGACGCGGACGAAGGCACCGAACGGCACGAGCTTCGTGACCTTGCCCGGTGCGATCTGGCCGATCGCGTGGGTGCGGGCGAAGACCTGCCACGGGTCCTCCTGCGTGGCCTTGAGCGAGAGCGACACGCGCTCGCGGTCCAGGTCCACCTCGAGGATCTCGACGGTGACTTCCTGACCGACCTCGACGACCTCGCTGGCGTGCTCGATGTGCTTCCAGGAGAGCTCGGAGACGTGGACGAGACCGTCGACGCCGCCCAGGTCGACGAACGCACCGAAGTTGACGATCGACGACACGATGCCCTTGCGGACCTGGCCCTTGTGGAGGTTGTTGAGGAAGGTGGTGCGCGACTCGGACTGCGTCTGCTCGAGCAGGGCGCGGCGCGAGAGGACCACGTTGTTGCGGTTCTTGTCGAGCTCCAGGATCTTCGCCTCGAGCTCCTGGCCCAGGTACGGGGTCAGGTCGCGGACGCGACGCAGCTCGATGAGCGAGGCCGGGAGGAAGCCACGGAGGCCGATGTCGACGATCAGGCCGCCCTTGACGACCTCGATGACCGTGCCGGTCACGACGCCGTCGGACTCCTTGATCTTCTCGACGTCGCCCCACGCGCGCTCGTACTGCGCACGCTTCTTCGACAGGATGAGGCGGCCTTCCTTGTCCTCCTTCTGGAGGACCAGGGCCTCGACCTCGTCGCCGACCTCGACGACCTCGTTGGGGTCGACGTCGTGCTTGATCGAGAGCTCGCGCGAGGGGATGACACCCTCGGTCTTGTACCCGACGTCGAGGAGGACCTCGTCGCGGTCGATCTTCACGACGGTGCCGGAGATGAGGTCTCCGTCGTTGAAGAACTTCAGGGTCTTCTCGACCTCGGCCAGGAAGTCATCAGCCGAGCCGATGTCGTTGATGGCGACCTGCTTGGGAGCCTTGGTCGTGGTGGTTGTCATGTAGAGATTGCTCCGAACGGACATGAGTCGGGCCGTGACGGCGAGGGAGCGACCCCCTGGTCCGCACCTGACACAGGTGCGAGCCGCCGCAGCGGTTGATTGGATGACGCAGATTGCGCCGATCGAGTCTAACCGCAGCGCAGAGGCGCTGACAACCGGGCGTGTCGCCGCGTGTCGCGGAACGGACGAGCCCCGACCGGTGACGGCCGGGAGGCACGTGGCGGGGCCCGCCCCGCGCCTCCTGTCCGTCAGCCCTCGGTGCGGAGCCGCCGGCCGTCGGTCGCGAGCCGCCGGCCGTCGGTCGGGAGCCGCCGGCCGTCAGCCGAGCAGGGCGCTCCGGAGCGTGTCCAGGCCGACACCGCCGAGCGCGAGCGCCCGGTGGTGGAACGCCTTCAGATCGAACGCGGCGCCCTCGCGGGCGGCGACCTCGTCGCGGATCGACTCCCACACACGCTGGCCGACCTTGTAGGACGGTGCCTGTCCGGGCCACCCGAAGTAGCGGGCGACCTCGAACTGCACGAACTCGGGGGCCATGTTGACGTTCTGGCCCATGAAGTCGAGCGCGTACTCCCAGGTCCAGCCGCCGCCGTCGGGGTTCGTCTTCTGCAGGTGCACGCCGATGTCGAGCACGACGCGCGCCGCGCGCATCCGCTGCCCGTCGAGCATGCCGAGGCGGTCGCCGTCGTCGTCGAGGAAGCCGAGCTGTTCCATCAGGCGCTCGGCGTACAGCGCCCAGCCCTCGACGTGGCCGGACGGACCGGCGAGCTGCCGACGCCACGTGTTGAGCTCCCCGCGGTTGTGGACCGCCTGGCTGATCTGCAGGTGGTGGCCCGGGACGCCCTCGTGGTAGACCGTGGTCTTCTCGCGCCAGGTGCCGAACTCGGTCACGCCCTGCGGCACGGACCACCACATGCGGCCGGGCCGCGAGAAGTCGTCGGACGGGCCGGTGTAGTAGATCCCGCCCTCCTGCGTCGGGGCGATGCGGCACTCGAGGCGCTTGATCGGGTCGGCGATGTCGAAGTACTCCCCGTCCATCGCGCGGATCGACGCGTCGCTCGTCTCCTGCATCCAGCGCTGCAGTGCGTCCGTTCCGCGCAGGACCCGGGCCGGGTCGGCGTCGAGCACCTCGATGGCGCGTGCGACCGAGGCGCCGGACTCGATGCGGTCGGCGATGCGCTCCTGCTCGTCGCGCATGCGGGCGAGCTCCTCGATCCCCCACTCGTACGTCTCGTCGAGGTCGACCACGGCGCCGAGGAACCGCCGGGAGTGCAGCGCGTAGTCCTCGCGGCCGACGGCGTCGACGGGGGTGGCGAGCGGCAGCAGCTCGTGCTCGAGGAAGCCGCCGAACGACCGGTAGGCGGCGGCGGCCACCTCGGCACCACGGGTCAGCTCGGCCTGCAGCGTCCCGGGCAGCGGCGCGCCGCCCTCGAGCGTCGCGCCGTCGACGAGCTGCCGGAAGAACCCGCCCTCGGCACCGTTCCGCGCGGCCTGCTCGGCGATGAGGGCGACCTGGCGGCGGGCCGGGGTGACCTGTTCGCGCGTGCCCTGCAGCAGCGTCTCGCGGTACCCCTCGAGCGCGTCGGGCAGCGCGTGCAACCGTCCGGCGACGTCCTGCCAGTCGTCGGTGGTCGCGGTGGGCATGAGGTCGAGCACGTCGCGGAGCTCCTGCGCCGGGCTCTGGATGACGTTGAGGTCGCGCAGGTGCAGCTTCCGCTCGTGCGACTCGACGACGAGGTCGAGCTCGGCACCGAGGTCGGTCTTCGTCACACGGTCGACGTCGTCGGACGACTCGGCGGCGTCGAGGGCCCGACGCGCGGCACGGGCGGCGTCGGCGAGGGCGTCCGCGCCGGCGGGCGAGGTGTCGCCGTAGCCGTCGGTCCGTCCGGGGACGCCGATGTACGTGGCGACGGTGGGGTCGAGGTCGACGAGGGTGGTCACCCAGTCCTCGGCGACGCGGTCGACGGCGGAGGGCTGGCGGACGGGTCGGTCTTCGCTCATGCCCCGACCCTACCGAGCGGTGCGGCGGGGGCGGGAGGTCCTGCTCACGAGTCGGGGGCGTCGACGCGCGGCGACGCGGTCGCGTCCGCGGTGTCCGGTCGGCGAGACGGGGGTCGACGCGATGTGACCGCGGCGCGAGGCGAGCCGACGACGGACGGGAGGCACGGTACCCGCTGGCACCGTGCCTCCCGTCCGTGAGCCGGTCGCGTCGCGACCCGTGCGCGTCAGTGCGCCGCGGCCTCCCAGTTCGCGCCGACGCCGACGGACACGTCGAGCGGGACGCTCAGCTCGGCTGCCGCACCCATGCGGGTGCGCAGGATCTCCTCGACGCGCTCCTGCTCACCGGGTGCGACCTCGAGGATGAGCTCGTCGTGCACCTGGAGGAGCAGGTGCGACTCGAGGGACCCCTCGCGCAGGTCCGCGTCGACCCCGAGCATCGCGATCTTCATGATGTCCGCGGCGGACCCCTGGATCGGGGCGTTCAACGCCGCTCGCTCGGCGTTCTCGCGCAGGACGCGGTTCGGGCTCTTCAGGTCCGGGAACGGACGGCGACGGCCGAAGATCGTCTCGGTGTAGCCGTCCTCCCGTGCCTGCTCGACGACGCCGCGGAGGTAGTCGCGGACCGCGCCGAACCGGGCGAAGTACTCGTTCATGAGCGTCCGCGCCTCGGACTGCTCGATGCGGAGCTGCTTCGACAGGCCGAAGGGGCTCAGGCCGTACGCCAGGCCGTAGGACATCGCCTTGACCTTCGTGCGCATCTCCGGGCTGACGTCAGCCGGCTCGACGCCGAACACGCGGGCGCCGACGAAGCGGTGCAGGTCCTCGCCCTCGTTGAAGGCCTGGATCAGCCCGGGGTCGCCGGACAGGTGCGCCATGATGCGCATCTCGATCTGCGAGTAGTCGGCGGTCACGAGCGTCGTGTACGGCTCGGCGACCGCGAAGGCCGAACGGACCCGGCGGCCCACCGCGGTCTTCACCGGGATGTTCTGCAGGTTCGGGTCGGTCGACGAGATCCGGCCCGTGCTGCTGCCGGTCTGCTCGTAGCTCGTGTGGATGCGGCCGTCCACCACGGCGGCGTCGAGCGTGTCGACGATCTGCCGGAGCTTCGTGGCGTCGCGGTGCCGCAGCAGCAGACCGAGGAACGGGTGCGGGTGCTGCTCCTGCAGGTCGGCGAGGCTCGCAGCGTCGGTCGAGAAGCCCGTCTTGGTCTTGCGGGTCTTCGGCATCGCGAGCTCGGTGAACAGCACCTCCTGCAGCTGCTTCGGCGATCCGAGGTTCACCTCGTGCCCGATCTCCGCGAAGGCCTGCTGCGCGAGCTCGGCGGCGCGCTCCCCCAGGTCGTGCGACAGACCGGTGAGCACGGGACGGTCGATGCCGACGCCGATGGTCTCCATGCTGGCGAGGACCGGGACGAGCGGGAGCTCGATGGTGTCGAGCACCCGGAGCGAGGACTCGTCGACGCGGGCGCGCAGCGCGGTGTCGACGCGGAGGACGTACCAGGCGTGCACGCCGATGTTGACCGGCTCGGTCTCGGGCACGAGCTGGTTCGGGTCGGCGGTCGGCAGCTCCTCGCCGAGCTCCTGGTAGACGAGGTCGGCGAGGGGCTGGCCCTGCTTGCCGGGCTGCGCGAGCCAGCCGGTCAGGCGTGCGTCGCCGGCGATGCCCGCGACCGTGATGCCGACGGTGCCGAGCGCCTTGATGGCGGCCTTGGCGTCGTGGAAGTGCTTCGGTGCGTCGGAGGCGAACCACGCGGCGAGCTGCTCGTAGTCCTTCGCGCCGCTGCCGCCGGGCACCAGGACGGCGTCGTCGTGCGTGGCGATGCCGATCGCGCTGAGCCGGCCGTCGACGACCTCGACCGCGACGCCGAAGCCGTTCTCGGCGTCGTTCGCCCCCTTGCGCTCGAGCCAGTGTCCGAGCTCCTCGTCGATCACGGTCTTCACCGGCGGCGGGGTCGGCGCACCGTTGTCGACCGATCCGGTCGTGTCGGTGGCCTCGGCCGGCTCGCCCGTCCCGGCCACCTTGAACACGCGGTCGAGCAGCGTGCGGAACTGCAGCTTCGCGAAGAGGTCGCGCACCGCCTGCTCGTCCAGCGGGCGGAGGGCGACGTCGGCCGGCCCGACGGGCAGCTCGACGTCGTCCACCAACCGGTTCAGCTTCCGGTTCCGGATCGCCCGGTCCTTCTGCTCGCGGAGGTTGTTGCCGACCACACCCTTGATCTCGTCCGCGTGCTCGAGCACCCCGTCGAGCGAGCCGTAGGCGGTGACCCACTTCACCGCGGTCTTCTCGCCGACCTTGTCGATGCCGATCAGGTTGTCACTCGTCTCCCCCACGAGCGCCGCGATGTCCGGGTACTGGTGCGGCTCGATGCCGTACCGCTCGTAGACCTTGTCGCGGTCGTACCGGGTGAGCTCGGAGACGCCGCGGACCGACGGGTACAGCAGCGTGACGTCGTCGTTCACGAGCTGGATCGAGTCGCGGTCGCCGGAGACGACGTACACCTGGTAGCCCTGCTCCGAGCCCTGACGGGCGAAGGTGGCGAGGATGTCGTCGGCCTCGTAGTCCTCCTTCGTCACCGTCGTGATGCCCATCGCCTCGAGCGCCTGCTGCAGGAGCGGGATCTGGCCCTTGAACTCGGGCGGGGTCTCGGAGCGGGTGCCCTTGTAGTCCTCGTACTCACGGGTGCGGAACGAGAACCGGGAGATGTCGAACGCGACCGCCAGGTGGGTCGGCTTCTCGCGCTGCAGGAGCATGAGCAGCATCGAGATGAAGCCGTGGATGGCGTTCGTGTGCTGCCCCTCGCGGTTCACGAAGCTGTCGACCGGGAGCGCGTAGAAGGCCCGGAAGGCGAGCGAGTGGCCGTCGATGACCATGAGGGTAGGCTTTGCGGAGTCCGACACCCGGACAGCCTACCGACGCCATCCGACACGGGAGTCCTCGAGCGTGACCGACGACGTGACCCACGAACCGACCACCTCCGGAGCCGTCGACGAGCGACTGTCCGACCGCGGGATGGGCGAACTGGCCACGAAGATGGGCATGGAGATCACCGAGCTCAGCGCCGAACGCGCGGTCGGGTCGATCCCCGTCGAGGGCAACCGCCAGCCGGTCGGCCTGCTGCACGGTGGCGCCTACGTGGTGCTCGCGGAGAGCCTCGGGTCGATGGCCGCGAACGTGCACGCCGGTCCCGGCCGCTTCGCCGTCGGCATCGAGCTCAGCGCATCGCACTCGCGGAGCGCCACGAGCGGACGCGTCACCGGTACGTGCACCGCGATCCACCTCGGCGGCACGCTCACCACGCACGAGATCGTGCTCACCGACGACGAGGGCCGCCGCTGCTCGACCGTGCGCATCACCAACATGATCCGCGAGCGGCGCTGACCCCGGTCCGGACCGGTCAGTCCTCCGGCGGGCGCTGCAGCAGCAGTCGCGCGTCCCCGAACCCGAGCCGTCGGTAGAGCGACTCCCCCACGACGCTCGAGTGCACCACGATGCGCTCAGCGCCGAGCTCGTCCGCGGTCTCGACCAGCCGGTCGACCAGTCGGGCAGCGACCCCGCCACCGCGCAGGTCCGGGTGCACGTAGACCGTCTGCAGTTCCGCGGCGACACGCCCCCGTGGTCGGTGCGGTGCCGGCGGTCGGGCGTTCAGCGCCAGCCAGGCCATGCCGAGCACCGTGCCGTCCCGCTCGGCGACGACGCACCGGTGCGTCGCAGCGTGCTCCCGTGCGAACGCGGTCATCGCCTCGCGGTACTCCGCCGGCGTGACCGCCGGGGCGGTGCCGTCCTCGTCCACGCTCCACCGCCACCGGAGGTCGGCCACCGCAGGCATGTCCTCCAGCCGGGAGGCACGGATCACCACGTCGTCCATCGCTCCACCCTGCCAGGTGGTCGCCGCTGCGGCGGGGCCGACCCGCGCCTCCCGTCCGACGCGCACACACGCACGGAGCCCGTGTCCCGTGCCCTCGGTGGAGCAGTTGCTGTCGGGTGGCGCCCGCCGACCCGACAGCAACTGCTCCACCGAGGACCGTCGGAACGGCCGGACGACGCGACAGCGCCGCCGGACGGTGTCCGGCGGCGCTGTGGCGTGAGCGGTGGGTGCCGCGTTACTTCTTGGCGCTGAGCTGCTCGATGATCGCCTTCGCGACGTCGTGCATGGTCAGGCGGCGGTCCATCGAGGCCTTCTGGATCCAACGGAACGCCTCGGGCTCGGTGAGGCCCATCTTCTCGTTGAGCAGGCCCTTGGCGCGGTCGACGAGCTTGCGCGTCTCGAAGCGCTCGACCAGGTCGGCGACCTCGGCCTCGAGCGTGATGATCTGCTGGTGCCGCGAGAGGGCGATCTCGATCGCGGGGAGGAGGTCGTTCGGGGTGAAGGGCTTCACGACGTACGCGAGGGCGCCGGCCTCGGTCGCGCGCTCGACGAGGTCCTTCTGGCTGAACGCCGTGAGGAGGACCACCGGAGCGATGTGGTTCTTGGAGAGCTTCTCGGCCGCGGAGATGCCGTCGAGCTGGGGCATCTTGACGTCCATGACGACGAGGTCCGGGCGGAGGTCGGTCGCGAGCTGCACGGCGGTCTCACCGTCACCGGCTTCACCGACCACGTCGAACCCGTTGTCGCGGAGGATCTCGACGATGTCGAGACGGATGAGCGACTCGTCCTCGGCGACGACGACGCGACGCGGTGCTGCTGGGGTTGCTTCTGTGTCACTCACGACCGAGAGCCTACTAGACGGAGCGCGCGGCTTCCGTCAACTGTGGAGGCACCGTTCAAGGAGGCCGTTCTGTACGAGTGGCGGGACGCTCCGTGCGCGCAGCCCCGCACGCCGTGAGCGACCTCGTACGAGTGGCGGGACGCTCCGCGCGCGCAGCCCCGCACGCCGTGAGCGACCTCGTACGAGTGGCGGGACGCTCCGTGTGCGCAGCCCCGCACGCCGTGAGCGACCTTGTACCAGTGGCGGGACGCTCCGTGTGCGCAGCCCCGCACGCCGTGAGCGACCTTGTACGAGTGGCGGGACTCGAACCCGCACGCCGTGAGGCAGAGCATTTTGAGTGCCCCGTGTCTACCGTTCCACCACACTCGCGAGGGCACCAGGCTAGCAGGGCCCGGGTCCGCCTCCGGCCGTCACACCGGCACCAGCGGCTGCGGCTCCCCCGCGGGCAGCTCCACACGGACGGCATCGCCGGCTCGGACCGTACCGCCGGTGACCACGACGCCCATCACGCCGCCCTTGCGCTCCACGCTGCCGTCCTCGGACCGGCCGAGGACCGCGCGGAGCAGCCCCGGGTCGAAGTCGTTGATCTGCTGGCACGGGTTCCGGAGCCCCGTGACGCGGACGGAGGCCTCGTCACCGAGGTGGAGCAGCGTCCCGGTCGGCAACCCGAGCAGGTCGACACCGCGCGTGGTGACGTTCTCCCCCATGTCCCCGGGGACGACGGTGTGCCCGGCCGCCGCGACCTCGTCGAACACCTCGGCGTGCAGCAGGTGCACCTGTCGGAGGTTCGGCTGCGAGGGGTCCCGGGCGACGCGGGACCGGTGCTGCACGGTGGCGCCGGCGTGGGCGTCGCCCTCGACGCCCCACCCCGCGACGAGGGTGATCTCCTCCACGACGGGCTTGCTGAAGCGGTGCTCGGCGTCGCGACCCACGGCGACGACCCGACCGGTCTCCTGACGAGTGCTCACGCCTCCATCGTGGCAGACACGGGCGCCCGGTCGACACCCCGACCTGCTGCCGACCCGGGCTCGACGGACCGGCAGGTCCGTGGCAGGCGGAGCACGAACCGGGCGCCACCGAGCGTGCCGTCGTCCCCGTGGACGAGGGTGCCGCCGTGGGCGACCGCGATGCCGCGGGCGATCGGCAGACCGAGTCCCGCACCACCCGACCGGACGTCGCGAGCGTCCTCGAGCCGCACGAGCCGGTCGAAGACCCGCTCCCGGTCCCCGAGCGGGATGCCGGGGCCGTCGTCCTCGACCTCGAGCACCGCTCCGTCACCGTCGGCGGCGAGGGACAGCCGCACGGTCCCCGTCCCACCCGTGGCGCGTGCGGCGTTGTCGACGAGGTTGGCGAGCACCTGCGCGAGCCGGTCGGGGTCCACGTCCGCACGGACGGGTCCGGACGGCAGCTCGGGACGCAGGGCGGTACCCGGCAGCCGGAGTCCGAGCCGGTCGACCTCGGCACGCAGCCACGCGACGAGGTCGGTCGGCCGTCGGTCGAGGGCGATCCCACGGTCCAGGCGGGCCATGGTGAGCATGTCGTCCACGAGGCGCGCTGCACGGTCCGCCTGCCGGACGACGTGCACGGCGAGGACCTCGGTCGTCGCCGGGTCGTCGCCGCCGCTCCGCACGAGGGTGTCCGCGGCCGCGCGGACCCCGGCCACCGGCGTGCGGAGTTCGTGTGCGGCGTCCGACAGGAACCCGCGGACGCGCTCCTCGGCCGCCACGGCCTGGGCCTCGGCGCCCTCGACGGCGTCGAGCATCTCGTCGAAGGCGGCGGCCACGCGGCCGATCTCGGTGTCGGTCCGTGCGGGTCGCAGCCGCCGACCGCGGTCGCCGTCGGCGATCGAGCGCGCCGTCGCCGTGACCTCGTCGAGCGGACGCAACGCGCGACGGACGACCAGGACGACACCGACCACGGCGACCCCGAGGAAGGCCGCGGACGCCCCGCCCATCACCCACCCGAGCTGCGCGAGGGTCTCCTGCACGTCGCGCGTCCCGGCGGTGAGCGTGATGCGGGTGCCGTCGTCGAGGACGGACCGGAGCGTGAGGACGCCGTCGTCGTCGCGCACGTCGGCGGACACGACGGATGCACCGGACGTCGTCGTGGCCCCCGCCCCGGACCTGGTCGAGCCGGCCGAGGACGATCCCGGGTCCGACGATCCCGGCGCCGACGATCCTGGGCTCGACGAGCCACCGGACGACCGCTCGCGCGCCGCCGGGCCCGGGAGCCCTGCCGGGTCGGGTGGCCCGGAGCGGAGCTGGTCGGGGGTCGGACCGGCCTCGACCGCGGCACCGTCGGACTGCACGATCCGCACGGAGAGCCCCTGCGCCGACAACCGGTCGGCCAGATCGTCGGCGTCGAGCACCCCGACGAGCGCTGCGGCGGCGGCAGCCCGGTCCCGCAGCCGGTCCTCGACCTGGGCGCGGAGCCGGGCACCGAGCACCGCCTCGACCGCGACGACGAGGCCGGCGAGCAGCACCGCGAGCAGCACGAGCACCGCCACCACGGTCCGGAGCCGCAGCGACGTGGTGCGCAACCGTCCGCCCGCCGGGATCACGCCGCGCCCCGGTCCACCGCGAGCCGGTAGCCGAGCCCCCGGACCGTGTGCACGAGTCGGGGCCCGTGTGCCTCCATCTTGCGGCGCAGCGCGCTGAGGTGCACCTCCACCAGGTTCGGCGCGATGTCCTCGTACCCCCAGACCTGCGTCGTGATCTGCCCCTTGGACACCGTCCGGCCGCGGCTCTCGGCGAGGAAGCGCAGCAGTCGGAACTCCGTGGCGGTCAGGTCGAGCAGGACACCACCGCGTCGGACGGTCGCGCCCTCGGGGTCGACCACCAGGTCCCCGACCTCGATCACCGACGGGACCCGTCCCCGTCGACGCAGCACCGCGGTCACCCTTGCCACGAGCTCCGCCATCGCGAAGGGCTTCACCACGTAGTCGTCGGCACCCTCGGCGAAGCCTCGGAGTCGGTCGTCGAGTTCGTCGCGCGCCGTCATCATCACGACGGCCGCGTCCGACCGTTGCCGCACCCGCGCTGCGAGCAGGATGCCGCTCGGGCCGGGGAGCATCCAGTCGAGGAGCACGAGGTCGGGGGCGGCACGGTCGAGGTCCTCGGCGATCGACCGGCCGTCGGTCGCGTCGGTCACGACGAAGCCCTCGGCGCGCAGGGTCGTCGCGACGGCGGTGCGGAGGGAGTCGTCGTCCTCGACCACCAGGACACGTGCGGGTGCGTTCACGGCGGACACGCTAGGTGGGAACTGCCCGCAAGGAGCATGGAGGACGCTGGAGGACCCCTGTGCTTCAGTCCTGCTTCAGATTCGAGCTCGACCGTCGTCCTCGTCGCCGGACCGACCCGGTCCCGCGACACCGACACGGAAGGCACACCATGCAGGACGAACGACACGCCCAGCCCGTCTCCGCTCCCGAGCGCCGTCGACGCACGCTGCGTCGCGTGGGGATCGGCTCCGCTGCTGCCGCGGCACTGCTCCTCGGCGGTCTCGGCGTGACCGCGGCCGTCGCCGACGGCACCGGCACCTCGAGCACGCCGAGCGCGCCGACGGGGGCTCCCAGTGGCGCACCCAGCGGCGCACCGAGCGGCGCTCCCACCCCGGGCGCAGAGGGCGCCCCCGGCCCGGGTGCCGAGGGCACGGGCCCTGGCGCTGCTCCGGCTCCCGGTTGCGTGGCGGCCCCGCCAGCGGCGGGCGACGCACCGAAGCCGGAGGACGGCAAGGGCCCCACCCCGCCGACGGGCACGGACGCCCCGACCCCGCCGACGGGCACGGATGCCCCGAAGCCGAAGGACGGGCATGCTCCGAAGCCGAAGGACGGCGACGCACCCACCCCGCCGAAGGGCACGGACGGCTCCGCGACGCCGGCGCCGACCTCCGGATCCTGAGCGGAGCACGCCCGGTGCGGGAGGCGCCCGCCGTCGGCCGCACGGTCGACGCACGGCGCGCCTCCCGGCCGGACCGGGGTGCCCCGGTCTCGACAGCGGACGCCGAAGCGCTCCCACGGGTACCGTCGGTGTCCACGCGGACCGAGCGGAAGGGGCACCCGTGGACTCTCGTGCCGTGCGGTCGTTCCGCGCGTTCGTCGTCGTCACGGCCGTGGTCGCGATCGCGCTCGGCATCGTCGCCGTCGTCTGGCCCCAGCCGTCCCTCGTCCTCGTCGCGCTCGTCTTCGGCGTCTACCTGGTGGCGGCGGGTGCGATGCGCGTGGTCGCGGCGGTGCGCGGACACGGTACGTCCGCCGTCTGGCGGTGGACGTCGGGGGTCGTCGGCGGCCTGGTCGCAGTCGCCGGCCTGGTGACACTCGTCGATCCGGCGATCCCCCTGCTGGCCTACGCCGTGCTGGCGGGGGTGGCGTTCCTGCTCGAGGGCGTCGCCGCGCTCGTCGGTGCAGTCGTCGGGCACCCGGGTTCCTCGCGGCTGCCGACCGCGGTGAGCGGTCTGCTCTCGGTCATCGGCGGGGTCGTCGTGCTCGTCGCGCCGGGGCTCGCGCTCACGGTGTTCACGGTGTTCTCCGGCATCGCGCTCGTCGTCGTCGGCGCTGCGGCACTCCTGCTGCTGCCGCCGCGCGCGGCTGCCCGCCGCTGAGGCGTCGGGCAACAGCCGCTCACGACGGCGTCACGCGCTCCCGGTCCCGAACAGCAGGCCCAGCCCGTACGTGACCACGGCGGCTCCGAACCCGATGGCGAGCTGCCGCAGCGCGCGCTTGAGCGGTGAGGCCCCGCTGAGCACGCCCACGACGGCGCCGGTGCCGAGGAGCGCGATGCCGACCAGCACGGCCGCGAGGACGATCGCCGGCCACCCCTCGAGCCCGAACAGGTACGGCAGCACCGGGATGATCGCACCGGAGGCGAAGAAGCAGAAGCTCGACACCGCCGCGCTCGTGCCGCTCCCCACCGCCTCGTGCTCGTCGGTCGCGGTGGCGGCCGTGACCGTGCGACCGCCGAGGACCTCTGCCGCGTGTTCCCGGGCAGCGGCCTCGTCCATCCCACGAGCCCGGTACACCAGCGCGAGCTCGTTCGCGTCGACGTCCAGGTCGGCCACCGCCCGTCCGGCCTCGGGGTGCGGCGCGGACGCGTCGAGCAGTTCGCGTTGTGACCGCACCGACACGTACTCCCCCGCACCCATCGACAGCGCACCGGCGAGCAGCCCGGCGATGCCGCTGAGGAGCACGAAGTGCCGGTCTGCTCCGGAGGCGCTGATGCCGATGATCAACGCGAGGTTCGACACGAGCCCGTCGTTGGCGCCGAACACCGCTGCGCGGAAGGTGCCCGACAAGCGCATCCGCCCGCGGTTCGCGAGGCCGCGCACGACCTCCCCGTGGATCCGCTCGTCGGCCGCCATCCGCGCGGTCGCGTCGTCGTCCTCGGCGTACGGCGAGCGGTCCTCGGCGCGCTGCATGAGCGCGAGCACGAACACCGAACCGAAGCGCTTCGCGAGCGCGGCGAGCACCCGGGTGCGCAGGCTGCCGCGGAGCGGCCGCCCGACGTCGTCGCCGAGCAGGTCGAGCCAGTGCTGCTCGTGGCGTCCCTCCGCGTCGGCGAGGGCGGCGAGGATCTCGCGTTCCTCACCGGTCCTGCGGGTCGACAGGTTGCGGTAGACCGCGGCCTCCGCCCGCTCGTCCGCCAGGTAGCGGCGCCAGCGGCGGACGTCCGCTGCGGTGGGTGTGGTGGGGCGTTCGTCCTGGAGGCTCACAGCACCGATCCTGCCCGGTCCCGTCGGCGGGTGGTCGCGCCGGCGCGGCGGCGCGGCGGCGCGGCGGCGCGGCGGCGCGGCGGCGCGGCGGCGCGGCGGCGCGGCGCCGAGGCTCGGCCAGGCGGACGCTCCCGCACCCGTCGGGGCACGAAGGTGTCCGGAGAGACGAGGCTCGCCCTCGCGGCGCGGCGCGGCGCGAGGCGCCGCGAGGGTGGGACGCGACAGGGCGCGGACGGAGGCCGAGCGCGGTGTCGCGCCGTGCCTCCCGTCCGCGCCCTGTCGGCGTGTCCGAGTGCGGTGACCAGGTCAGTCCCGCACGTAGGCGGGCGCCGCCTCGGCGTGCGCGTCGCCGACACGGTGCACACGGAGGTCGTTGGTCGACCCCTCGATGCCGGGAGGCGAACCGGCCGTCACGATCACCCGGTCGCCGGGAGCAGCGAGACCGTTCGCGAGCAGCACGTCGTCGACCTGCGAGAAGAGTTCGTCCGTGTGGGTCTTCCGCTCGACGAGGAACGACCGCACGCCCCACGTGAGTGCCATGCGGCGACGCGTGGCCTCGTTGGGGGTGAAGGCGATGATCGGCAGGCCGTGGCGCAGTCGCGACATGCGGCGCGCCGAGTCGCCGGACTCGGTGAAGACGCAGAGGTACGACGCCTCGGTGAACTCCGCGATCTCGACCGCGGCGAGGGTGATCGCGCCGCCGAGCGTGCGCGGCTTCGTGCCGAGCGGGGCGATGCGCTCCAGGCCGTGGTCCTCGGTGGACTCGACGATGCGCGCCATCGTGCGGACCGTCTGCACCGGGTACTCGCCGACGCTGGTCTCACCCGAGAGCATGACCGCGTCCGCGCCGTCGAGGACGGCGTTCGCGACGTCGGAGGTCTCCGCGCGGGTCGGGATCGGCGAGGAGATCATCGACTCGAGCATCTGCGTCGCGACGATGACCGGCTTCGCCATCCGGCGGGACAGCTCGACCGCGCGCTTCTGCACGATCGGGACGGCCTCGAGCGGGAGCTCGACACCGAGGTCACCGCGGGCGACCATGATGCTGTCGAACGCGTCGATGATCTCCTCGAGCGCGTCGACGGCCTGCGGCTTCTCGACCTTGGCGATGACGGGGAGGCGCTTGCCCTCCTCGTCCATGATCTCGTGGGCGCGCTCGACGTCGGCGGCGTTGCGCACGAACGACAGCGCGATCAGGTCGGCGCCCTGACGGATCGCCCAGCGGAGGTCCGCCTCGTCCTTCTCGCTCAGCGCGGGGACGTTCACGGCGACGCCGGGCAGGTTGATGCCCTTGTTGTTCGACACGGTGCCGGCGACGACGACCTCGGTGCGCACGCGCACGCCGTCCGTGTCGAGCACGCGCAGACGGACACGGCCGTCGTCGATGAGCAGCGGGTCGCCGGGCTTGACGTCCTGCGGCAGGCCCTTGAACGTCGTGCCGCAGATCTCCTTCGAGCCGGGGACGTCCTCGGTCGTGATCGTGAAGACGTCGCCGACGGCGAGCTCGTGCGGGCCGTCGGCGAACTTCGCCAGGCGGATCTTCGGGCCCTGCAGGTCGACCAGGATCGCGACCGGCTTGCCGAGCTCCTCGGCCGCGCGGCGCACGTTCTCGTAGTTGGCCTCGTGGACGCTGTAGTCACCGTGGCTGAGGTTGAGGCGGGCGACGTCGACGCCCGCTTCGATGATCTCCTTGACGGTCTCGTAGTCCGACGTAGCCGGACCGAGCGTCGAAACGATCTTTGCGCGTCTCAATGGATTCCTTCGTGTGGTGGATGGTGCCGGGTTTCCGCGCTGTGGGGCCGCGCGGAACGAGAGCAGGCCACCAGCACCCTATCGAGTGCCGGTGGCCTGCTGGTCACTGTCGGACCGGTGTTCCGTGCTGGTTCACGAGGTCAGATCGTGAGGGCACGGTCGGTCGCCTTGACGGGGGCGGGCAGGATCGTCGAGCCCTCGAGGTACGCGTCGACCTTCGAGGCGGCCGCACGGCCCTCGGCGATCGCCCACACGATGAGCGACTGTCCGCGGCCGGCGTCCCCGGCGACGAACACGCCGGGCTCGTTCGTCGAGTAGTCGGCCTGCCGCGCGACCGCGCCGGACACCGTGGCGGGGAGCCCGAGCTGCGGCTCGATCGTGTCGGTCTCCGGACCGGTGAAGCCCATCGCGATGAGCACGAGGTCCGCCGGGATCTCACGCTCGGTGCCCGCCTTCGGCACGCGGCGTCCGTCGAGGTACTCCGTCTCGGCCACACGCAGGGCGCGGACCTCGCCGGCGGCGTTGCCGAGGAACTCGACGGTCGAGGCGAGGAAGTGCCGCTCGCCGCCCTCCTCGTGGGCGCTCGTCACCTCGAACACCGTCGGGAACATCGGCCACGGCTGGTCGGATGGACGCTCCAGCGGCGGCTGCTTGCCGATCGCCAGGTTCGTCACGCTCAGGGCGCCCTGTCGGTGAGCGGTGCCGATGCAGTCCGCACCGGTGTCGCCGCCGCCGATGACCACGACGTGCTTGCCCTCCGCGGTGACCTGGTTGTCGACCGTCGTGCCGGCGACCGCCTTGTTCTGCTGGACGAGGTAGTCCATCGCGAAGTGCACGCCCGCGAGGTCGCGGCCCGGGATGGGCAGGTCGCGCGGCACGGTGGCGCCGGTGGCGACCACGACCGCGTCGTAGCGCGACTTCAGGTCGTCCCACGTGATGTCGACGCCGATCTCCACACCCGCGCGGAACCGGGTGCCCTCGGCCTGCATCTGGGCGAGGCGCGCGTCGATCTGGCGCTTCTCCATCTTGAAGTCCGGGATCCCGTAGCGGAGCAGACCACCGATCCGGTCGTCACGCTCGTACACGGCGACGGTGTGCCCGGCGCGGGTGAGCTGCTGCGCGGCGGCGAGTCCGGCCGGACCGGAGCCGACGACCGCGACCGTCTTGCCGGTCAGCCGCTCCGGCGGGTGCGGGGTGACCCAGCCGTTCTTGTACGCCTCGTCGATGATCGAGACCTCGACCTGCTTGATGGTCACCGGCGGCTGGTTGATGCCGAGCACGCAGGACGCCTCGCACGGAGCCGGGCAGAGCTTCCCGGTGAACTCCGGGAAGTTGTTCGTCGCGTGCAGCCGCTCGATCGCCTGCCGGCCCTCGCCGCGCCACGTCAGGTCGTTCCACTCGGGGATCAGGTTGCCGAGCGGGCAGCCCTGGTGGCAGAAGGGCACACCGCAGTCCATGCACCGGCCGGCCTGTCGCTTGAGCGCGCCGGAGTCCTGCTGCTCGTAGACCTCCTTCCAGTCCATGAGCCGCAACGGCACGGGACGACGGGGCGGGAGCTCGCGCTCCTGCACCTTGAGGAAGCCCTTCGGGTCAGCCATGGTTCGCCTCCTGCTCGTTCTGGTTCAGGGTGGGGTGGTCGGTACTGGGACGCGCCGTGGACGTGTCAGCCACCGGTCACCTCCAGGATGCGGTTCCAGACGACGGTGCCGTCGGGGTCGAGGCCCTCGTCGACCGCCTGCCGTCGGGTCTCGAGCACCGCGGCGTAGTCGCGCGGGAGCACCTTGACGAAGTCGCCCAGGTCGCCGGACTCGAGCAGGTCGCCCGCGAGGGTCGACCCGGTCTCGGCGTGGTGCTGCCGGAGCAGGTCGGTGACGATCTCGACGTCGGCGCTGTCGACTTCCCCGAGCCGCAGCTCGCCACTCGCCAGGGCGTCCGCGTTGACGTGCTCGCGTCGGAGCCCGCGCACGTACGCCGTACCACCGGACATGCCGGCGCCGAGGTTGCGGCCGGTCTCGCCCAGGATCAGCGCGAGACCACCGGTCATGTACTCGAGCGCGTGGTCGCCCACGCCCTCGACGACGGCCGTCGCGCCGGAGTTGCGGACGAGGAAGCGCTCTCCCACGATGCCGCGGATGAACATGCTGCCCTGGGTGGCGCCGTAGCCGATGACGTTGCCGGCGATGACGTTCTCCGACGGCTCGAACGCGGACTCGGAGTCCGGTCGGACGACGATCGCGCCCCCGGACAGGCCCTTGCCGACGTAGTCGTTGCTGTCGCCGACGAGACGGAGCGTGATGCCGGCCGGCAGGAACGCGCCGAGCGACTGCCCGGCCGATCCGCGCAGCGTGATGTCGATCGACCCCGCGGGCAGCCCGTGCTCGCCGTGGCGGAGCGTGACCTCGTGGCCGAGCATCGTGCCCACGGCGCGCTCGGTGTTCCGGATCGGCAGGTCGAGTGCGACGGACCCGCCGTGCTCGAGGACGTCAGCGGTGCGCTGCACGAGCTGGACGTCGAAGTGCTCGTCGAGCTCGTGGTCCTGCTCGCGGAGGTGACGGCGCGGCTCCTCACGACCGAACTCCGGGCCGTGCAGCACCGGTGCCAGGTCAAGCCCGGACGCCTTCCAGTGCTCGACGGCACGGTCGGTGTCGAGCGCGTCGACCTGTCCGATCGCCTCGTCGAGAGACCGGAAGCCGAGCTCGGCGAGGAGCTCGCGGACCTCCTGGGCGATGAACTCGAAGAAGTTCACGACGAACTCCGGCTTGCCCGTGAAGCGCTTGCGCAGCTCCGGGTTCTGCGTGGCGACGCCCACCGGGCAGGTGTCGAGGTGGCAGACCCGCATCAGGATGCAGCCCTCGACGACGAGCGGTGCCGTCGCGAAGCCGTACTCCTCGGCACCGAGCAGCGCCGCCACGACCACGTCGCGGCCGGTCTTCATCTGCCCGTCGACCTGCACGACCACGCGGTCGCGCATCCCGTTGAGCATCAGGGTCTGCTGGGTCTCGGCGAGGCCGATCTCCCACGGTGTCCCCGCGTGCTTGAGCGAGTTGAGCGGCGACGCACCCGTCCCGCCGTCGTGGCCGGAGACGAGCACCACGTCGGCGAGTGCCTTGGTCACGCCGGCCGCGACCGCGCCGATGCCGGACTGGCTCACGAGCTTCACGTGGACGCGTGCGGACGGGTTCGCCCGCTTCACGTCGAAGATGAGCTGCTTGAGGTCCTCGATCGAGTAGATGTCGTGGTGCGGCGGCGGCGAGATGAGTCCCACGCCGGCGGTCGCGTGCCGCGTGCGGGCGACCCACGGGTACACCTTGGTCGGGGGCAGCTGACCGCCCTCACCCGGCTTCGCGCCCTGCGCCATCTTGAGCTGGATGTCCGTCGCGTGCGTCAGGTACATGCTCGTGACGCCGAAGCGGCCGGAGGCGACCTGCTTGATCGCGCTGCGACGCTCGGGGTCGAGCAGGCGCTCGACGTCCTCGCCGCCCTCGCCGGTGTTCGAGCGCGCGCCGAGCCGGTTCATCGCGATCGCGAGGGTCTCGTGCGCCTCCTGTGAGATCGACCCGTACGACATCGCGCCGGTGTTGAACCGCTTGACGATGGACTCGATCGGCTCGACCTCGTCCAGCGCGATCGGCTCCCGCACGCCGTGGCGGAAGCGGAACAGGCCGCGGAGCGTCATGAGCTCCTCGGACTGGTCGTCCACCGCGCGCGAGTACTCACGGAAGATGTCGTACCGGCGGGCACGCGTCGCGTGCTGCAGGCGGA
Organism: Curtobacterium caseinilyticum; assembly: GCF_030363035.1. Classification (GTDB taxonomy): domain Bacteria; phylum Actinomycetota; class Actinomycetes; order Actinomycetales; family Microbacteriaceae; genus Curtobacterium; species Curtobacterium caseinilyticum. The sequence goes on from NZ_JAUCMN010000001.1 coordinate 275,678, forward strand.
AGACCGTGTCCGGGTTGAACAGGTGGGGCGGCCCCTCGCGGCGCCACTGGTACTCGCCACCGGTCTGCAGGCGCTCGTGCGAGAGCACCGCGCCGTCCTGCGGGTACGCCTGCGCGTGCCGCTCGGCGTTCTCCTTCGCGATGACCTCGATGCCGACGCCGCCGAGGATCGACGAGGTCCCCGTGAAGTACCGGTCGACGAAGTCCTGGCTGAGCCCGACCGCTTCGAACGCCTGCGCGCCGGCGTAGCTGGACACCGTCGAGATGCCCATCTTCGACATGATCTTCAGGACGCCCTTGCCGAGCGCCTTGATGACGTTCTTCACGGCCTGCTCGGGCGTGATGCCGGTGATCATGCCCGAGCGCACGAGGTTCTCGCACGTCTCCATCGCCAGGTACGGGTTGATCGCCGAGGCGCCGTACCCGATCAGGGTCGCGACGTGGTGGACCTCGCGGACGTCGCCGGCCTCGACGATGAGCCCGACCTTCATGCGCTGCTCCGTGCGGATGAGGTGGTGGTGCACGGCGGCGAGGAGCAGCAGGCTCGGGACCGGCGCCTGCTCCGCGTTGCCGTCGCGGTCGGACAGCACGATGAACTGCTTGCCCGACTCGATGGCCTGGTCGACCTCGTCGCAGACGGCCGCGATGCGCTTCTGCATCGCCTTCTTGCCCGCGTCGACGCGGTACAGGCCCTTGATCGTGACGGTCAGGTGGCGTCCGGACGTCGTCTCGAAGTGCTGGATCTTCGCGAGCTCGTCGTTGTCGATGACCGGGAAGTCGAGCACGATCTGCTTCGCGTGCTCCGGACCCGCGCTCAGCAGGTTGCGCTCCGGACCGAGGCCCATGCCCATCGAGGTGATGACCTGCTCGCGGATCGAGTCCAGCGGCGGGTTCGTCACCTGGGCGAACTGCTGCGTGAAGTAGTCGAACAGCAGGCGCGGTCGCTCGGAGAGCACCGCGATCGGCGTGTCCGACCCCATGGCACCCAGCGGCTCCGCGCCGGTCTGCGCCATGGGACGCAGCAGGATGCGGACCTCTTCCTCGGTGTAGCCGAAGGCGCGCTGCCGCCGGGTCACCGACGCCGGGGTGTGCACGATGTGCTCGCGCTCGGGCAGGTCGGCGAGGTTGATGCGCCCTTCGTCGAGCCACTGCGCCCACGGGCCGGAAGCGGCGAGCTCGCGCTTGACCTCGTCGTCCTCGATGATGCGGCCGGCCTCGGTGTCGACGACGAACATGCGGCCCGGACGCAGGCGGCCCTTGCGGACGACCTTCGCCGGCGGGACGTCGATCACACCGGTCTCGGAACCCATCACGATGAGCCCGTCGTCCGTCACGAGGAAGCGGCCGGGGCGCAGCCCGTTGCGGTCGAGCGTGGCGCCGACGATCGCGCCGTCGGTGAAGGTGATCGCAGCCGGTCCGTCCCACGGCTCCATGAGCATCGAGTGGTACTCGTAGAACGCCCGGAGGTCCGGGTCCATCCCGACCTGGTTCTCCCAGGCCTCCGGCACCATCATCGACACGGCGTGCGGCAGGCTGCGGCCGGTCAGCGTGAGGAGCTCGAGCGTCTCGTCGAACGACGCCGAGTCGCTGGCACCGGGGCTGACGATCGGCAGCAGCGGCGCGAGGTCGCCGAGCAGTTCGCTCTCGAGCTGCGACTGCCGCGCCCGCATCCAGTTCCGGTTGCCGCGCACGGTGTTGATCTCACCGTTGTGCGCGAGCGTGCGGAAGGGCTGGGCGAGGGGCCACGACGGGAAGGTGTTCGTCGAGTACCGCGAGTGCACGATCGCGAGCTTCGACGCGAAGCGCTCGTCGCTGAGGTCGGGGTAGAACGGCTCGAGCTGCAGCGTCGTGACCATGCCCTTGTACACCATCGTCCGACTCGACAGCGACGTGAAGTAGACCTCGACGTCGTGCTCCGCGCGCTTGCGGAGCCGGAACGCCTGACGGTCCAGGGCGATCCCGTTCCAGGCGGCACCGTGCACGTCGTGCCGGGTCGAGGCGACGAAGAGCTGGGCGAACGCCGGCATCGCAGCACGGGCCAGCGTGCCGAGGACCTCGGGGCGCACGGGCACCTCGCGCCAGCCGAGGACCTTCAGGCCCTCCTCGCGCGCGATGCGCTCGACGGCACCCTGCACCGCGTGGCGCTCGTCCTCGTCCACGGGCAGGTAGGCCGTGCCGACGGCGTACTCCCCCGGCGCGGGAAGCTCGAAGGGGACCTCGTCGCGCAGGAACGCGTCGGGCACCTGGCACAGGATGCCCGCGCCGTCACCGGTGCCGGCGTCCGAGCCGACCGCGCCGCGGTGCTCGAGGTTCCGCAGCGCGCCGAGGGCGGCGTCGACGATGTCGTGCCCGGCGGTGCCGCGGAGCGTCGCGACCATCGCGAGGCCGCAGGCGTCCTTCTCGTTCGCAGGGTCGTACATGCCGGCCGCCTCGGGCACGGCCGAGAATCGGCGGTGCGCCGGCGGCAGCGGCCGGGTCGAGCGCGTCGAACGGGGGGCAGGGTCTGGCTGGAGCGCCATGGGGAACCGTCCTCACGAGGAAGTGGAACAGGGACGTCGGTGGCCCGGTGGTGCGTTCCGCCCGAGCGGGCGGGACTGGTGCCCGTGCGCGGCGTCCGGGAGGGTGCGTGGACGGCGCGCGAGGAGGGTGAGCCGCTCGTGGCGGTTCGACCGTGCGGTGGATCGTCGTGGTCGGCGGGTACCGTCCACGGGGTTCGGCGGCCCGCGACGGACCGTCCGGTCCGGCGCCGCCCCGGGGTGTCGGGGTGCTACCGGGCGGCGCCCGTCGCGGGTACCGGATCGGCGTCGGCGGCGGCCGCAGGAGCGTCGTCGTCGTGTTCCGACCAGGTGTCGTCCGAGTCTACATCGGTGCTCCGACGCGGCTCGCGACCCGGCAGGTACGGGCTCGGCTCCTTGCCGGTGTGGCGGCGCGACTGCACGAGGAAGACGACGATGCCGAGCAGGATCGCGGCGAACGACATCCAGACGTTCGTGCGGATGCCGAAGAACGTCTCGCTCGTGTCGACGCGGATCGACTCGAGGACGGAGCGACCGGTGCCGTACCAGACCAGGTACAGGGCCATGACCTTGCCCCACTGCAGCCGGAAGCGCTTGTCGAGCAGCAGGATCACGACGACGCCGACGACGTTCCAGACGATCTCGTAGAGGAACGTCGGGTGGAAGAGGGTGCCGTCCGGCAGGCCCTTCGGGAACGCGGGGTTCGTGGACTCGATCTGCAGGCCCCACGGCAGGCTCGTCGGCATGCCGAACAGCTCGTGGTTGAAGTAGTTGCCGAGGCGGCCGAAGGCCTGGGCCAGCAGCACCCCCGGCGCGATGGCGTCGATGAGCGACGAGAAGCGCAGGCCGACCTGACGGCAACCGATGTACGCACCGAGCGACCCGAGGATGAGCGCGCCGAAGATCGCGAGACCGCCCTCCCACACGTAGAGGAAGGACCACGGGTCGCGCCCCGGACCGAAGTAGTCACTGACGTGGGTGAGGACGTGGAACAGGCGACCGCCGATGATGCCCGCCGGCACCGCCCAGATGGCGATGTCGATGATGATCCAGCGCTCCACCCCCCGCGCGTTCAGGCGACGGTTCGCCAGCACGACGGCGGCGACGATGCCCAGCAGGATGCAGATCGCGTAGGCGTGGATCCGGAAGTCGAGCGGCAGCGACCAACCGAAGACGTCGCGCAACCAGGCGGTCAGGTCGAAGTACTGCCACGCGGTGCTCGGGCTCGGGATGCTCAGGAGGGGCATGGAGGTGCTGTCGCCTTTCGGTGCTGGACGGCCGCGGTGCCGCCGGAGGGGCGGCCCCGCTCACTGTAGCGCGGGAAGCGCGCGTCCCTGGAACGCGGTGGACCGTCCTGTGGGAACTGTGACCGGATCGGACGGGAGGCACGGTGCGGGTGACCGCCGACGGTCACCCGCACCGTGCCTCCTGTCCGGCGCCTGGTGGCGTCAGCCGCGTCGCGCCCCGCTGGTCAGGTCGGCGGCCCGGTCGGCGACGCCCTGGACACCGAGGTCGGCGAGGGCACGGACGAAGGCCGAGCCGATGATCGCGCCGTCGGCGTACTCGAGCACCTCGGCGACCTGGTCCGCCGTCGAGATGCCGAGGCCGACGCACGTGCGCTCGACGCCGGCGTCCCGCAGGCGCGAGACGACCGTCCGGGCGGCGGTGTCGACGCCGACGCGGGCGCCGGTGACGCCCATGGTCGAGACGGCGTAGACGAAGCCGCGGCTCGACGCGACGGCCTGCTCCATGCGCGTGTCCGTCGAGGACGGTGCGGCGAGGAAGACGCGGTCGAGCCCGGTGCGCTCCGAGGCGTCGATCCACGCGCGGCCCTCGTCGGGGATCAGGTCCGGGGTGATGAGACCGGACGCACCCGCGGCGACCAGGTCGTCCGCGAACCGGTCGACGCCGTAGCGCAGCACCGGGTTCCAGTACGTCATCACGAGCACCGGCACGTCGACACGGCTCGTGATCTGGTCGACCGCGTCGAAGACCTGGGCGACCCGGAACCCGTTCGCCAGGCTCTCCTCGGCGGCACGCTGGATCACGGGACCGTCCATGACCGGGTCGGAGTACGGCAGGCCGAGCTCGATGACGTCGACGCCGTTCTCGGCGAGGGCCACCGCTGCGTCGACGCTCGTCCGCAGGTCCGGGAAGCCGGCGGGCAGGTACCCGACGACGGCGCCCGCGCGCTCGGCGTTCGCGGTGTCGATGGTCGTGGCGACCGAGCGGGTCGTACCGTGCTTCGTCACAGCTGCACCGCGTTCTCGTCGAGGATGCCGAAGTAGCGGCTGGCGGACGCGACGTCCTTGTCACCGCGTCCGGACAGGGACACGAGCACGACGCCGTCCGGGCCGAGCTCCTTGCCGAGCTTGATCGCCCCGGCGAGGGCGTGCGAGGACTCGATCGCGGGCAGGATGCCCTCGGTCCGGCTCAGCAGGCGGAACGCCTCCATCGCCTCGGCGTCGGTGATCGGCTCGTACTGCGCGCGGCCGATCGACGCGAGGTAGGCGTGCTCCGGACCGACGCTCGGGTAGTCGAGGCCGGCCGAGATGCTGTGGCTCTCGATGGTCTGGCCGTCCTCGTCCTGCATGAGGTACGACATGGTGCCCTGCAGCACGCCGGTGCGGCCGAGGGAGATGCTCGCGGCGTGCCGACCGGTCTCGATCCCGTCGCCGCCGGCCTCGTAGCCGTGCAGCCGGACGGACTCGTCGTCGAGGAAGGCCTCGAAGATGCCCATGGCGTTCGAGCCGCCACCGACGCACGCCGCGACGGCGTCGGGCAGGCGACCGACCCGGTCGAGGACCTGCTGACGCGCTTCCTCCCCGATCACCTTGTGGAACTCACGGACCATCTCGGGGAACGGGTGCGGACCGGCGACCGTGCCGAGCAGGTAGTGCGTCGACTCCACGTTCGCCACCCAGTCGCGCAGGGCGTCGTTGATGGCGTCCTTGAGCGTGCGGGACCCGGTCTCGACGGGGATCACCTCGGCGCCGAGCAGCCGCATCCGGGCGACGTTCAGGGCCTGCCGTTCGGTGTCGACCGCCCCCATGTACACGACGCAGTCCATGCCGAAGAGTGCCGCCGCGGTGGCGGTGGCGACGCCGTGCTGTCCGGCACCCGTCTCCGCGATGAGGCGGGTCTTGCCGAGCCGCTTCGCCACGAGGGCCTGTCCGAGCACGTTGTTGATCTTGTGCGAGCCGGTGTGGTTGAGGTCCTCGCGCTTGAGGATGATCCGCGCACCGCCGGCGTGCTTCGCGAACCGCGGCGCCTCGGTGATGATCGACGGCCGACCGGTGTAGTCGCGCTGGAGCTCGTCGAGCTCCTGCCGGAACGACGGGTCGGCCCAGGCCTCGCGGAAGGCGGTCTCGAGCTCGTCGAGCGCGAGGACGAGCGACTCGGGGACGAAGCGTCCGCCGAAGTCGCCGAAGTACGGACCCTGCAGGTCACGGAGTGAGGTCACGGTGGGTCTCCCGGGGTGTGCGGCAGCGTCCACGGGGACACCGCCGGTGGGGACGGGGTCGCTCAGGCGCGCGGGCGGCCGGAGCCGTCCGCGGCGGCGATGAACGACGCGAGGGTGGCGGCGGGGTCGTCGCCCGTGACGAGCGCCTCCCCCACCAGGACGACGTCGGCACCTGCCGCGCGGTAGTGCGCGACGTCGGCGGGACCGGCGACGGCGGACTCGGCGACGCGGACGACCCCGTCGGGGATCCGGTCGACGAGCGAGCCGAACAGGTCGCGGTCCAACGAGAAGTCGGTCAGGTCGCGAGCGTTGACGCCGAGGATGCGGGCACCGGCGTCGAGGCCGCGAGCGACCTCGTCCCCGGAGTGCGCCTCGACGAGCACGCGCATGCCGAGCTGCTCGGCGAGCTCGTGGAGCTCGACGAGCTGACGCTGCTCGAGCGCCGCGACGATGAGCAGCACGAGGTCGGCACCCGCGGCGCGGGCCTCGAGCACCTGGTACGGCTCGGCGATGAAGTCCTTGCGGAGCACCGGCAGCGACACGCGGGCCTTGACCGCCTCGAGGTCGGCAAGGCTGCCGAGGAACTTCCGCCCCTCGGTCAGGACGCTGATCGTCGACGCGCCGCCGCGTTCGTAGTCGGCGGCGAGGGCCGCCGGGTCCTCGATCGTGGCCATGGAGCCACGCGAGGGGCTCGCACGCTTGACCTCGGCGAGGATCTTCACGCGGTCGCCGGGAGCCAGGAAGTCGAGGGCGTCGAGCGGGGACGCGACACGGTCGAGGTCGCGTTCGACGTCCGCGTACGGACGGTCGAGGCGCCGGGCCGCGGCGTCCTCGAGCGCGCCGGCGACGAGGGTCTCGAGCACGTTCGCCATGCGGGACCTACTCGCCGTGGTGCTTGGGGACGAACTTCGGGCCGTCGACACCGTAACCGGCACGCTTCATGACCGCGCCGACGACGAGGCCGATGACCACGACGCCTGCCGAGGCCCAGACGCCCCAGGGCTGGTCGAACCAGAAGAACAGCGTGCCTGCCGCGAATCCGATCAGCATGATCACGACGGCGGTCCAGGCTGCCGGCGAGTGGCCTTCGCCGAGTTCTGCGGGCTCAGTGTTGCTCACGGTGCTCCTCGTTCTGTTCCGGCGTCGTCGTTCGACCGACGCCCCTCCGATCCTACCGTGTCGGGCGTCGAGGACTCCCCCGCAGCGCCGCCCGCCGTGGGGTCGGAACCGGCGCTCAGGTCGTCCCAGTCGGTGATCGCGTCGCGCTCCGTGGGCGCGGCCGTGCGCGCATCGGCCGCCGCGCCGGCCGTGGCGGCGGCGTACTTCCGCGTCGGTCCGGGCCAGGAGCGCTGCACGACGAACACGACGACCCCGAGCAGCACGGCGAGCACGCCACCCGCGATCCCGACCGCGGGCCAGGCGGTCACGTCGACACGCTCCACGACACGGCGCACCGCGTCGGCGTCGCTCACGCCGGCGACCTTGCCCACGGCGCCCTTCGACGCGCCGACCGGGTCCGACAGCGCGGCGACGCCGGTCGCGACGACCGCCACGCCGAGCAGCACCTCGACCGCCGCGAGGACGATGCGGAGCACCCGGCCCGCGATCGTCAGCGCGAGGAACAGCGCCAGGCTCGCGATGGCCAGCGCCGTGTACTGCGGCACGACGGCGGCGCCGTCCGCGACGACCCGCGGGACGACCGCGCTGCCGGCCTGCAGGTGCACGGTGAACCACGTCTGGGTCCACGAGAGCATGACGATGCCCGCGACCGCGAGGCCTGCCACGACGACGAGCGGACGGGAGCGTGCCGGCGTCACGACCGCACCTCGCGCATCCGGTTCGCGGTCGCCACGGCGCGCAGCGGGGCTGCCGCCTTGTTCACGGCCTCCACGTGCTCGGTGCGCGGGTCGGAGTCGGCGACGAGGCCGGCCCCCGCCTGCACCCGGGCGACTCCGTCCTTGATGAGGGCGGTCCGGATCGCGATCGCGAGGTCGGCGTCACCCGCGAAGTCGAAGTAGCCCACCACGCCCGCGTAGGCACCACGCTTCGACGGTTCGAGCTCGTCGATGATCTCGAGCGCACGCGGCTTGGGCGCCCCGGACAGCGTGCCGGCCGGGAACGTCGCACGGAACACGTCGATCGCCGAGGCTCCGGGTCGCACCGACCCTTCGACGCTCGACACCAGGTGCATGATGTGGCTGAAGCGCTCGACGGTCATGAACTCGGTGACCGCCACCGTGCCGGGCTCGCACACCTTCTGCAGGTCGTTGCGCGCCAGGTCGACCAGCATGAGGTGCTCGGCCCGCTCCTTCGGGTCGGCGAGCAGCTCGTCGCCGAGCCGGACGTCCTCCACCGGGGTGTCGCCGCGCGGCCGCGACCCGGCGATCGGGTGGGTGATGGCCCGGCCGTCCTGCACCTTGACCAGGGCCTCGGGCGAGGCGCCGACGATCCAGAAGCGCTCGTCCGCCGTGTCCGACAGGGACAGGAAGTACATGTACGGGCTCGGGTTGAGGGTCCGCAGCACCCGGTAGACGTCGAGCGGGTCGGCCGTGACGTCGTGGTCGAACCGCTGCGAGACGACGACCTGGAACACGTCGCCGTCACGGATGAAGTCCTTCGACCGCTCGACCGCGGCCATGTAGTCCTCGGGCGAGGTGCGGTGCCGCGGGGTGGGCTCGGCGATCTCGAACGCCTCGGCGACGGTCGCGGGGCTCGGCTGCACCAGGTCTGCCTGCATGCGGTCGAGCCGGGACTGCGCATCGGTCCACATCGTGTCGGCGTCGTCGGTGCCGTCGTTGAGCACGCTCGCCACGAGCAGCACGAGCCCGGTGCGGTGGTCGAGCGCCGCGAGTTCGGACACGAACGCGAGTGCCTGGCCGGGTACCTCGAAGTCGGCCGCGGGCACGTTGGGCAGGTGCTCGAGCTGCCGCACGGCCTCCCACCCGATGAACCCGACGGTGCCGCCGACGAGCGGCGGTGTCCCGGGGACCCGCGGCGTCGACCAGCGCTCGTGGAGCCGCGCGAGCACCTCGAGGGGCTCGCCGTCGAGCGAGTCCACGGCCCGCGTCGCCGGGATGCCGGTGTCGATCCACGCGGCCCGGTCGCCGTCCTGCGTGAGGACACCGAAGCTGCGGACGCCGACGAAGGACCAGCGGGACCACAGGCCGCCTTGGCCTGCCGACTCGAGCAGGAACGAACCGGGACGCCCGTCCGCGAGCTTGCGGTACACGCCGACAGGGGTCTCGCTGTCCGCGTAGAGCGCGCGGACGACGGGGACGACGCGGTGGTCGGCGAGCAGGGCGTCGAAGGCCGGACGGGAGGTCGTGCGCGGCTCCTCGGCGCCGGTCGCGCCCGTCATCGGGTCGCCTCCACTGCCGTGGTCGCGTCCGTCGACGACGGGTCGCCGGACACGCCGTCCGGCACCGACGCGGTCGGTGCGCTCGGAGCACTCGGTGCGATCGGTGCGCTCGGTGCAGGATCGGGGGCCGACGCGGTCACCGGGTCGAGCGGGTCGACGTCGAAGCATCGGTGCGCGCCGGTGTGGCAGGCCGCACCGACCTGCTGCACGGTGACCAGCAGGGTGTCGTCGTCGCAGTCGAGTGCGGCCGCGCGGACGTACTGGGCGTGCCCGGAGGTGTCGCCTTTCCGCCAGTACTCCTGCCGAGAGCGCGACCAGAAGGTCACCCGCCCCTCGGTGAGGGTGCGGCGGAGGGCTTCCCGGTCCATGTAGCCGAGCATGAGGACGTCCTTCGTGGACTCCTCCTGCACGACGGCGGGGAGCAACCCGTCCGCACCGAACCGTGCGCGGTCGAGGACCGCGTCCGTGCTGGTGCTGGTGCTGTCGGTCATGAGGCTCCTAGCCTACGGCGGCGGATCAGCGGACGGGCAGGCCGGCGGTGCGCAGCGCCGCCTTGACGTCGCCGATGGTCATCTCACCGCGGTGGAAGACGCTCGCGGCGAGCACGGCGTCCGCACCCGACTCGACGGCCGGGGCGAAGTGCTCGACGCGCCCCGCGCCTCCCGAACCGATGACCGGCACCGAGGAGACCGCACGGACCGCGGCGATGAGCTCGAGGTCGAACCCGTTCTTCGTGCCGTCGGCGTCGATCGAGTTGACGAGCAGTTCGCCCGCGCCGCGCTCCACGCCCTCGCGCGCCCACGCGATCGCGTCGAGGTCGGACTCGGTCCGCCCGCCGTGTGTCGTCACGACGAAGCCCGAGGGCATCCGGTCGCTGCGCTTGACGTCGAGCGAGAGCACGACCGCCTGCGCGCCGAAGCGGTCCGCGATCTCGCCGACCAGCGCCGGGCGGGCGATGGCGGCGCTGTTCACGCCGATCTTGTCTGCGCCGCACTGCTGCAGGCGCGAGACGTCGTCGACGCTCCGGACGCCACCACCGACCGTGAGCGGGATGAAGACCTGCTCCGCGGTGCGGGTGACGGTGTCGTACATCGTCGCGCGGTTCTCGACCGTCGCGCCGACGTCGAGGAAGGTCAACTCGTCGGCACCCTGCTCGTAGTACCGCGCGGCGAGCTCGACGGGGTCGCCGGCGTCCTGCAGGTCGAGGAAGTTGACGCCCTTGACGACCCGTCCGCCCTGCACGTCGAGGCACGGGACGACCCGGACGGACACCCCGCCGGCGACACCGGCGAGGCCGCTGTCGGGCTCCGTCGCTCCGGACTGCGCCGTCTCGTTCACAGGCGTGCGGCGTGGATCGGGCTGACCAGGATCGCGCGCGCGCCCAGGTCGTAGAGCGCGTCCATGATGAGGTTGGCGTCCTCGCGCGGGATCATCACCCGCACGGCCGACCAGTCACGGTCGTGCAGCGGGGAGACCGTCGGCGACTCGATGCCCGAGGCCACCGCCGTCGCCTGCTCGAGCAGACCGGTCGGGATGTCGTAGTCGAGCATCACGTAGCCGCGGGCGACCAGGACGCCCTGCAGCCGGCGCCGGAGGACGTCGATCCCCGGGATCGTCTCGTCGGTCGAGATGAGCAGGGCCGTCGACTCGAGGATGACCGGGCCGAAGATCTCGAGGCCGGCCGCGCGGAGCGTGCTGCCCGTCGAGACGACGTCGGCGACCGCGTCGGCCACGCCCAGGCGGACCGCGCTCTCCACGGCGCCGTCGAGCTTGACGAGGGTCGCGGTCACGCCGTGCTGCGCGAGGAACTCCCCGACCAGGCCGGGGTAGCTCGTCGCCACCCGCACGCCGTCGAGGTCCTGCAGCTCGGTGAACCGGCCGGGCGTGCCGGCGAACCGGAACGTCGAGTCGGCGAAGCCCAGCGCGTCTACCTCGTGCGCCGCCGACCCGGAGTCGAGCAGCAGGTCGCGCCCGGTGATCCCGACGTCGAGCGCGCCCGATCCGACGTACGTCGCGATGTCCCGCGGACGGAGGAAGAAGAACTCGACGCCGTTGCGCTCGTCGAGCAGGTGGAGTGCCTTCGGGTCACGGCGACCGGCGTACCCGGCCTCCTTGAGCATCTCGGAGGCGGTCTCGGACAGTGAGCCCTTGTTGGGCACGGCGATGCGGAGCATCAGGTGGTCTGCTTCCTGCTGGAGGGTCGGGACGGCTGTGGTCGCGGCGGCGCCGGGGTGGCGCGGCACGCGTTCCTACAGATGTCGCCAGACGTCCGCCGGGGTGAGCCCCTTCGCGACCATGAGGACCTGCAGGTGGTAGACCAGCTGCGAGATCTCCTCTGAGGTGCGCTCGTCGCCCTCGTACTCGGCCGCCATCCAGACCTCGGCGGCCTCCTCCACGATCTTCTTGCCGATCTGGTGCACGCCGGCGTCCAGCTCGGCGACGGTGCCGGAGCCCTCGGGGCGCGTCCGCGCCTTCTCGATCAGCTCCGCGAACAGGTCGTCGAACGTCTTCACGGGGACCAGGCTACCGGTCGGCGCAGGACCCGCCGACGCACCGTCCGGACGGGAGGCCCGTCCCGCATCCGCCACGCCGGTCGCGTCGATCGTCGGCTGGCCCGGGTCGCCGGTCACGCGCGCGCCGCCGCGGCTGCCGCGCGCAGGTCGGCGATGCGCTGCGACGGTTCGCCGCCGTAGACGGCGGACCCCGCGACGAGCGTGTCGGCGCCGCTCCGGACGGCCTCGGGCACGGTGTCGACCGCGATGCCACCGTCCACCTCGAGCCAGACGTCGAGCCCCGACGCGTCGACGGCCGCGCGCGCGTCGGCGAGCTTCGGCATCACCGACGGCATGAACGACTGCCCGCCGAAGCCGGGCTCGACGGTCATGAGCAGGACCATGTCGTAGGCGTCGAGGTGTCGGAGCACCTGCGTGATCGGCGTCCCGGGCTTCACCGCGACGGCGGCACGAGCACCGTTCGACCGGATCGCGGCGGCGGTGGCCACGGGGTCGGTGGCGGCCTCGAAGTGGAACGTGACGCTCGAGGCGCCCGTCTCGGCGTACTTCGGCGCCTGCGTGTCGGCGTCGGTGATCATGAGGTGCACGTCGAGCGGCACCGTCGAGACCTCCTGCAGGCGCTGCACGATCGGCAGCCCCAGGGTGAGGTTGGGCACGAAGTGGTTGTCCATCACGTCGACGTGCACCATGTCGGCGCTCTCGATGCGGTGCAGCTCCCGCTCGAGGTTGGCGAAGTCGGCGGACAGGATGCTCGGCGAGATGCGGATCGTCACCAGCCGATCCTACCGATCCGCTCCCTCGCAAGACGCAACGTCGGCGACTCCTCGCAGCGGTACTGCGCTGCGAGGAGTCGCCGACGTTGCGTGTTGCGGAGGGGTCAGGCGGTGCGGCGGAACAGGGCGATGAACATCGCGTCCGTGCCGATCCGGTGCGGCCAGAGCTGCACCGTCGGGCCGTCGGCGACCTGCGGGTCCCGGGCCGCCACCGACCGGACCACACCGGCGGTGTCGAGCTGTTCCAGGACGTCACCGTGGCGGGCCACGAGCGCATCGACCTGCCCGCGCGTCTCGGCGAGGTGCGGCGAGCAGGTGACGTACGCCAGCGTGCCACCGGGTGCGAGGGCGCGGACCGCGGCGTCGAGCAGCTCGGTCTGCAGCGCCGCGAGCTCCTCGACGTCCTCGGGCTGCTTGCGCCACCGGGCCTCGGGTCGACGGCGGAGCGCACCGAGACCGGTGCACGGCGCGTCGAGGAGGATCCGGTCGAAGCGCTCGTCGTCCGGCCGCCCGAACCGGCGTCCGTCGCCCTGGACGACCGTCACGACGTCGTCGCCCGCCACGGTCGCGAGGGCCTTGCGGACCAGTCCGGCGCGCGCCGGCACGAGCTCGTTCGCGACCAGTGTGGCGCCGCCCAGCGCGGCCTCGGCGGCCAGGAGTGCCGCCTTGCCGCCGGGTCCGGCGCACATGTCGAGCCACCGCTCCCCCGGGCGCACGGCCGACGACCTGGTCAGGGCGAGGGCGGCGAGCTGCGAGCCCTCGTCCTGCACGCGCAGCCGCCCGGCTGCGACACCGGGGACGCGTGCGGGGTCGCCGGACGTCCCGCGGATGCCGACGGGCGACACCGGGCCCGCGTCCGCCACTGCGATCGCGGCGGGCGCGTCGACCACGTCGGTCGGTCCGGGCGCGTCGGTCACGTCCGCCCCGTCGCCGTCGGCTGCCGGCACGCTGACGGGAGGCTCGTCCTCCGTCGCCGCGTCGGCGCGGGTCTCCGGAGCGCTCGGCTCCACTCCCGCTGCCGGTGCCGGCTCGCGGGTGGCGGCCTGCAGGTCCTCGCCGGTCGCCAGGCCGGGCAGCGCGACGAGCTGCACGCGCGGTGCGACGTTGTCGGCGGCGAGCAGCGCGGCGAGCTCGTCGCGCGACCGCTCCGCCGCGAGGGCGTCCCGCAGCGCCGCGACCACCCACGCCGGGTGCGACCAGCGGGTCGCGAGCAGGGCGTCCCCGCCCCGACCGGCGGTGATCAGCGCGTCCCACTCGTCGTCGGACCGCGCGACGACCTTGCGGAGCACCGCGTTCACGAAGCCGGTGGCGCGTCGGGCCCCGACCTCCCGGGCGAGCTCGACGGTGGCGGACACCGCCGCGTGGGTCGGCGTCCGCATGCCGAGCAGCTGGTGCACGCCCAGCCGCAGGACGTCGAGGACGTCCGACTCGATGTTCTCGACCCGTCGGCCGGAGGCAGCGCCGACGATCGCGTCGTACCGGCCGAGCATCCGGATCGACCCGTAGGTGAGCTCGGTGGCGAACGCGGCGTCGCGTGCGGACAGCCCGGCACGGCGGATGCGGGTCGGCAGGAGCAGGTTGGCGTACGCGTCGTCCACCTGCACCGCGCGGAGGACGTCGAACGCGACGCGGCGGGCACTCACGGCCCGGGGACCCCGATCACTCCGCTGCCGCCGGGCCTGCTGCCGCGCCGTGTCGTTCACGAGAGGACCTTCCCGTCCAGTGCGCCGAGGCCGCGCGCCCAGGCGGCGGCGTCCATGGGCTTCTTGCCGGCGGGCTGCACCTCGAGCAGCTCGAGGGGCTCGTCCGCGGTGCCGACCAGCAGCCGCCCGTCGACCAGGCCGAGCGCGCCGGGCGCGAGCGGCGTGGCGGAGGCGGACGTGTCTCTCCCCGCCGGCACGGCCTGCCCGCCGCTGACGCGTCGGTCAGGAACCGGCGGCGTGGCCCCAGACCGTCTGCTGCGCAGCAGCTTCACCCGGGTGTCCGCGAGGTGGGCGTACGCGCCGGGCTCGGGCGTGACGCCGCGCAGGTGCGCGTGCACGGCAGCCGCGGAGCGGCCGAAGTCCACGTGGCCGTCGGCGATCGTCGTCTTCGGGGCCGTCGTCGGTTCGCCGACCTGCTCGACGGCGACCGCGGTGCCGGCGGCGAGGCCGTCGACGACACGCGCCACGGTGTCGGCGCCCGTCTCGGCCATCGCGGCGAGGACCTCGCCGGCGGTCGCCTCGGGGTCGATGTCGAACGGGTCGCTCGCGTACACGGGGCCGGCGTCGAGCGCCTCGACGAGCTGGAAGACCGTCGCCGCGGTGCGGGTGTCGCCGGCCATGACGGCGCGCTGCACGGGGGCGGCGCCCCGGTACGCGGGCAGGGCGGAGAAGTGGAGGTTGACCCAGCCGAGACGCGGTGCGTCGAGGGCCGGACGACGCAGCAGTGCGCCGTACGCGACGATCACACCGAGGTCGGCGTGCAGGTCCCGCAGCTGCGCGGTGACCGCGTCGTCGACACGGGTGGCCTCGACGACCGGCAGTCCGAGCTCCTCGGCGACCTGCGCGACGGGTGTGGGGGTCAGCACGCGCTTGCGGCCCTGCGGGGTCGGCGGGCGGGTGAGCACGGCGGCGATCTCGTGGTCGGAGGCCGCGAGGCGTCGGAGGGTGGGGACGGCCGCAGCGGGGCTGCCGGCGACGACGAGGCGCATGGGTTCCATGGTCCCACGAGGCGGGGTCCCGGTCGGACCGGTCGTGCGCGTCGGGACCGGTCGGCCCGGTCGGGCGGTCGGGGCGGTCGGATCGGTCGGACCGGTCCGCTCGGTCCGCTCGGTCGGCTCGGTCGGCTCGGTCAGGACCACTGGTCGCGGAGCGTCGGCGGGGTCCTGGTCGCGCCGGACTCCCGCCGTGCCCGGAAGAGCACCACGAGCGCGTCCGGGGAGTCCGTCTCCAGCAGCCGGCACGGCCCCACCGTGCGTGCCCAGTCGGCCGCGAACGCCTCGGCGTCCGCACGCCGGCGGCCGATCGCGCTCGGCACGGGCACGTAGCGGGTCCGTCGCGTGGTGCGTCGGGCGATCCACAGCGCGAGCGCGAGGAGCGGGGCCCGGCGCGCCCGCGCGGGTGGGGTCCGCCCGAGCTCGAGCAGGAACCGCGGTGTGCGGACCGGACCGAACACCTCGGCGAGGGCGGCAGTGACCGTCCGACGGGCCCCGATCGGCCCGCCGAGTGCCTCGATGGTGAACGAGTGCACGATCCGTCCCTCGGTGTGCGGCGTGATGCGGAGGTCGCCGTCGCCGTACGCGGGAACCCGACCGGCGCGGTGCAGCCCGTCGACGACCACCCGGACCGCCCGTCGGTAGCCGAGGGCGGTGTCGAACCGCTGTCGGAGGGCCGTCCCGAGCTGCCGGGCGACCGGCCAGGCCGCTCCGACTCCGACCGCGACGACGGCGACGGTGCCGAGGACACCCGCCACGGCTCCGGAGCGCCAGGCCTCGACGAGCCCGCGTGAAGACTGCAGCACCACGAACAGCACGACGACCAGCACCGCGGCGAGCACCGCCTCTGCCGTGGGGCCGGTTGTGTACGGCGCGGCCCGGGGGCCGTCGAGCACCGCGGCGGCGCTCTCGCGATCGGCGTACGGCTCGCCGACCCGCCACGCGGCGCGGGTGTCGCGGCGCGAGGGGAGCTCAGCGACGACGGCGGCGTCGACGTCCGCGACGGTCGCCCGACGGTCCTTCGCCACGACGGCACCGAGCAGCCGTGCCTGCCGGTCGGTCGTCACGGCACCCGCGCCGCGGACGACCTGCGTGTCGTCCGCGCGGAGCAGTCCCCACAGCTGGTCGTGCTTGCGGTGCGCACGGGCGACGTCGGGTGCTGCCGGGAGCCGCACGTCCGACGGGACGACCGCCGTGATCGTCCAGTTGTGCGCGACCTTCTCCGGCCATGCAGGGTCGAGTCGCAGCGTCCGGCCCCGGAGCTGCTGGGTCGCCGACGAGGTCGCGACCGCGGTGAGGTCGAGGAGCGTGTTCGCCGCCGGGCAGTCCCATCCCTCGCCGAGCAGGCCGCGGGTGCCGACCACGAGCCGCGTGGTGCCGTCGGTCAGCAGGGCCGAGACCGCGCCGAGCACACGCGCGGATCCGAGTCCCGCCGTGTCGAGGGCGAGCACCGCGGGGTCGTCCCCGACCGGCGCGGCCTCGAGCATCGCCCCGACCCGGTCCGCGAGGGCGGGCAGCAGCACGTCGGCGTCCCGTGCGGCGATGCGGAGGTGCCGGGCGGTGACGAGCACCGGGTGCAGCGTGGACAGCGACTCGTCAGCGACCACGGTCGCGAAGGTGCGGAGCGCCCCCGCCCCGTGCCCGTCGCCTCCCCGGCCGTTGCCGTGTGTGGCGTGGTCGGTGACGACGACGGCGCGCAGGCGGTCCCCGGTCTCCTGAGCGAGCTCGAGGCGCAGCACCTCGCCCACCCCGGAGTCCTTCGCGGCGGACGACGCCAGCACGGTGTCCACCGGGTCGCGGCCACGGCGGACCCCGCGGTCGGTCAGCGTGAAGCCGAAGTCGACGATCGACCGCTTGATCCGCTGCCACTGGTCGGCGCGCGCGGGGTCGGGCAGCAGGCGGTCGAGGGCGTAGCGGGCGAGGACCCGCAGGCGCTGCTCGACGTCCGGCTCGGTCCGGGCCTCGGCGGGGAGGAACGCGAGCAGCGGGTGCTCCGGCCGCACCAGGGCGAGCATCCGGACCGCCGACTCGGCGACGGCGGGGTCCGCGTCGAACGCGGCGGCGAGCCGGTGCTCGGCGTCACCCGAGCCGGGCTGGAGGGTCGCCACCAGCCAGTCGGTGCCGTCCTGGTCCGCGAACGCGCTGCGCACGAGCTCGGCGAGCCGCGCCTCGTGGTCGCGGAGGAACGCCAGCTCGTCGGCGGTCGGCTCGACGACCCAGAGGTGGTCGCGGTAGGGCGCGAGGTTGCCCTCCTTCACGACCGCGGGCGTCGGCACCTCGTGGTCGACCTCGCCGAGGAGCGCCGTGTAGTTGTCGTGGGCGTCGCGGTCCTCGGTCGACGGCAACGTCGCGGTCAGGCCGATCAGCACCGGTTCCCGTCCCGCCGCGCGGACCGCGGCGGCGAGGTACGCGACGACGAGCGCCCAGTGGTCGAGCAGGTGGTGGCACTCGTCGAGGACGATCGTCTCGACACCGTGCGCGACGAGACGGTCCACCAGTGCCCGGGCGTTGGGGTGGAGAACGGATGCGAGGAGCGCGGGGTCCTCCTGGGCGAGCCGACGGCGGATGGTCCGTGACCGACGGGCGATCCCCTTGCGGTGCGCCGTCCGGTTCGTGCGCTCCAGGTCGTCGAGCCAGGCCGCGGCAGCCGCCGGGTCGCGACCGCCCTCGGCGAGCTCCTGGAGCCACTGCGTCCGCGCGAGGTCGGTCAGCGGGTTGCCGGTCTCGAGCACCGACAGCACCTGGTAGGTCAGCGCCGTCAGGTCGCCGGGGCGCTCCGGGTCCTCCGAGACGGTGGCGGTCCCCTCGAGACCGACCGCCGAGCGCGCCCACTGCGATCGGATCGTCGTCGTGGGGCTGAGCACCACCGCACGAGCACCGTGGCGTGCGGCGAGGAGCAGCCCGAGCAGGGTCTTGCCCGCGCCGGGCGGTGCGACGACGTGCACCGGGTCTCCCGGCACCACCGGGACGCGCTCGAGCACGTCCCGCTGGTAGGTGCGCAGCGTCCCCCGGTACCGCCAGCCCGCGAGCGGACCCGTCGCCTCCCCCGTCGTCACCCGACGAGTGTCCCACGTGACCGACGTCGGACCGGTCTGCGAACGCACCGTGAACCGGCTGGGTATCGTCCGGGGCATGAGTGACGTCACCACCCCCACCAACCGCTACGCCGGCTCGTCGATCCAGAAGGTCACGCTCGTCGTCGGCATCGTGTTCCTGCTCGTCGGGATCGCCGGGTTCGTGCCGGGGCTCACCTCCGGCGACCTCGGCGGCGCCGGGCACCACTCCATGGCGATGCTGCTCGGGATCTTCCAGGTGTCGGTCCTGCACAACATCGTGCACCTCCTGTTCGGCGTCGTCGGCCTGCTCGCGGCCAACCGTGCGACCGGCTCTCGGATGTACCTCGTGATCGGCGGCGTCGTCTACTTCGTGCTGTGGGTGTACGGCCTGTTCACGGCGGGCACGATGTCCGGTGCGAACTTCGTCCCGCTCAACTGGGCCGACAACTGGCTGCACCTCGTGCTCGCGATCGGCATGGTCGCGCTCGGCATCGTCTTCCCGCGCGAGCGTCGTCGCCCCGTCGGCGCCTGACGCCTCCTCCGACCCCGCAACACGCAACGTGGGCGGTCCCTCGCAGCGCAGTACCGCTGCGAGGAACCGCCCACGTTGCGTTTCGCGGAGAGCAGGGGGCGTCAGACCTCGGTGAAGGGCTCGGCGTCGTCGAGCCGGACGCGGAGCGCCGGGGCAGCCCGCCGTCGGTTGCCGCCGGGCAGCACGCGGCGGGTCGACGAGCGGCGGATGACCTCGGCCTTCAGGGTCGCGGCGACCTCGGCACCGTGGGCGTACGGGAACCGCACGATCGCCCGCACGGTGCCCGGGCTCGGGTCGTCGGGTACCGGGACCGGGCCGAGCACGTCCCCGACGGTCGCGTCCCCGAGCGCCTCGACCGCGGCGGTGACGGCGTCGTCCGTGCCGGTGAGCGTCGCCACCCGGACTGCCGGCGGGAAGTGCAGGGCCCGGCGGTCGACGAGCTCGTCGTGCGCGGGGCCGTCGAGCCGCCACAGCGCCATCGCCGTGGCGAGCCTCCCGCCGATCCCGACCAGGTAGACCTCGGCGCCGGGGGCACCCTTCGCGGCGGCGCCCGTCCAGAAGCGCAGCACGTCCTCCTGCACCCGCAGGCCCTCGCGGGCGAGCATCCGCTCCCCGTCCAGGAGCAGCACGCAGGCGTAGCCGCCGGGCACGTCCGGTTCGGCCCCGCGTGTGGCCACCACGACCGAGGGGCGCGCCGGCACCTCGTCGAGCGGCCGCGACCCGTCCGCGACGACGATGCGCGTGCCGGGGAACGCCCTGCCGAGCTCGTCGGCTGTGCGTTGCGCGCCCTGGCCGACCGCCTTCACCGTGCCGTTGCCGCAGGTCGGGCAGCGGAAGCCGACGGCGAGGGCACCGCAGAACCGGCACTGCGGCGTCGCACCGCGGTGTGGCTGCCCGAGCGGACCGCCGCAGATGCGGCAGTGGGCGCGCTCTCCGCACTGCGCGCAGACCAACCCCGTGCCGAAGCCCGGGCTGGCGACCTGCACCAGCACGGGTCCGTGCTGGCTCGCCTCGCGTGCGGCCCGCCAGGCGGTGCTCGGGATCCGGGCCTGGGCCGCGAAGCCCTCGGCGCCGGCCTGCTGCACGGTCGGGATCACCTTCGGGGTCGGCACCCGGTGCGGCGCGACCTCGTCGAGCCAGTGCAGCTCGACGAGTCGCTGCACGTCGGTGCTCCGGGCGTGCGAGACGAACAGCAGCCCGGCGCCGGACTGTGCGGCGCGGACCAGGGCCACGTCGCGGGTGTGCACGTAGGGCGCGCGGGGCTCGACGAACGAGGCGTCCCCGTCGTCCCACACCGCGATGAGCCCGAGGTCGGCCGCCGGCGCGTACATCGCGGTCCGGTTGCCGATCGCCACGACGGCGTGCGACCGGGCCTGCAGCAGCGCCTTGGCCCGCGCGCCGTTCGTCTGCTTCGCGTCGAAGCGCACCACGCGTTCCGCGGGGAGCACCGCGAGCAGGGCGCGCTCGAGGTCGGTGACGTCCCGGAAGTCGGGCACGGCCACGACGGCGGACTGCTCGGCCGCGACGGCGTGCGCAGCGGCCTGGGCGATCGTCGCCGCCCAACCCGGCACCCAGACGGGCTCCGGCCCGGCGGCGGTCGGGGGCCGCTCCGCGCTCGCGGACGGCGCGGACGTCGGTGTCGGCGCGGCCGACTCGGACCCCGCGACGGCCCCTGATCCGGAGACAGACTCGGACTCGGAGGCAGACTCGGACCCGCTGGCCGTCGCGGACCCCGTGGCCGAGCCCGGAGTCGGGACCAGTGCGACGGGGTGGGGCACGGCGGCGACCGCAGCCCGACCGTGGTCGGCGACCCGCGCCTCCAGGACGCCCTCGCCGTACCCCGCGACGGGCGGTGCCGACACCGGGGCGGGCGACCACTCCGGGTCCCGCGCGAGCCAGGCCTTCTCGGCGCGAACCTGTCGGGGCGGCACCGCGAGCCGGAGCACGTCGGACGCCACCCCGGCGGCGCGGTCGGCGACGGCACGCGCCAGCGTCCAGATCTCCGGGGCGAGGACCGGGACCGGGGAGACGACCTGCTCGATCGGGCTGAGCTCACCGGGCCAGTCACCCTCGGACACGACCTCGACGACGTACGCATCGGACATCCGTGCGCCCGTGCGCAGCGGCACCTTCACGCGAACCCCCGGCACGCAGTCGTCCTCGAGCTCGGCCGGCACCCGGTAGTCGAACAGACGGTCCAACTGCGGGAGCGGCGAGTCGAGGACGACGCGCGCGACGGTGGTCACACGGTGCCTAGACGGCGGCGGTGACGAGCCCTGCTGCGGCGCGGAGCTCCTCGACGCGGTCGAGCTGCTCCCAGGTGAAGCCCGGCAGCTCGCGGCCGAAGTGCCCGTACGCGGCGGTCTGTGCGTACCGCGGCTTGAGCAGGTCGAGGTCGCGGATGATCGCAGCCGGACGCAGGTCGAACACCTCGGTGATCGCGGCCTCGATCGTGGCGTCGTCGACGTGCCCGGTGCCGAAGGACTCGACGTACAGGCCGACCGGCTTCGCACGGCCGATGGCGTAGGCGACCTGCACCTCGAGCCGGTCCGCGAGTCCCGCGGCGACGGCGTTCTTCGCGACCCAGCGCAACGCGTAGGCAGCGGAACGGTCCACCTTCGAGGGGTCCTTGCCGCTGAACGCGCCACCGCCGTGGCGGGAGGCGCCGCCGTACGTGTCGACGATCACCTTGCGCCCGGTCAGTCCGGCGTCACCCTGCGGGCCACCGATCTCGAACCGGCCGGTCGGGTTCACGATCACGTCGACGTGGGACGAGTCCAGGTCGACCAGGTCGAGCACCGGACGGATCACGTGCTCGGTGATCTGCGCCGTGAGCTCGTCGAGCGTCACCGCGGGCGAGTGCTGCGTGGAGAGCACGACCGTCTCGACGGTCTTCGGCACGACGCCGTCGTAGCCGACGGTGACCTGGGTCTTGCCGTCCGGGCGGAGGAAGTCGAGCTGCCCGCTCTTGCGGACCTCAGCCAGCCGCTCCGCCAGGCGGTGCGCGAGCCAGATCGCGACGGGCATGTACTCGGGGGTCTCGTTCGTCGCGAAGCCGAACATGATGCCCTGGTCACCCGCACCCTGGCGGTCGAGCTCGTCCACGCCCGCGCCGGACCGGCTGTCGAGTGACTCGTCCACGCCCTGCGCGATGTCCGGCGACTGCGCGCCGATCGAGACCTCGACACCGCACGTGCGGCCGTCGAAGGACACCTCGGACGAGTTGTAGCCGATGCCCGTGATGACGTCTCGGACCAGCTTCGGGATCTCCACGTACCCGGAGGTCGTGACCTCGCCGGCGACGTGCACCAGTCCCGTCGTCACCATCGTCTCGACGGCGACCCGGGCGTGCGGGTCGACCGTGAGCAGGGCGTCGAGGATCGTGTCCGAGATCTGGTCGCAGATCTTGTCGGGGTGCCCCTCCGTCACCGACTCGGACGTGAAGAGGCGCAGGTTGGTGCTCGTCACCGCGATCAGTCGCTGGGCTGCTGCTGCTTGGTGACGGTCAGCTTGTCCTCGTTGATCTCGTGCAGAGCAACGGACAGCGGCTTGTCGTCGATCGTCGAGTCGACGAGCGGGCCGACGTTGTCGAAGAGCGAACCCTCGTGCAGGTCGGCGTAGTAGTCGTTGATCTGGCGCGCGCGCTTCGAGGCGAAGATGACGAGCGCGTACTTCGACTCCACCTTGGCGAGCAGGTCGTCGATGGGCGGGTCGATGATGCCCTGGGGGTTGGCCATGGTGTCTCCAGTCGACAGAAGATGGTGCGCGCCCCGGGGGGCACGGGCGCTCCCGGCTAGGGCGCAGTGAACAAGTCTACGACCTCGCGTGCCGCCGTGCCGACATGGGAGTTCACGATGCGCACGTCGAACTCGTCCTGCGCGGCGAGTTCGACCTTCGCGGTCTCGAGCCGACGGGCCTGCTCCTCGGCCGACTCGGTGCCGCGGCCGATGAGCCGGCGGACCAGCTCCTCCCACGTGGGCGGCAGCAGGAACACGAGGACGGCCTCGGGCATGGCGTCGCGCACCTGCCGGGCACCCTGCAGGTCGATCTCGAGCATCACCTTGTCGCCGGCGTCGAGCGCGCGGTCGATCGGCGGCCTCGGCGTGCCGTACCGGTACGAGTTGTGCACGACCGCCCACTCGAGGAGCTCGCGGTCGCGGATCATCCGGTCGAACTCGTCGTCGTCCACGAAGTAGTAGTGCACCCCGTCCACCTCGCCCGGGCGGGGCTTGCGCGTGGTCGCCGAGACACTGAGGTTGACGTCCGGGTACTGCTCGCGGATGTACGCGCTCACCGTGCCCTTCCCCACGGCCGTCGGACCGGCCAGGACGACGAGCTTCGACGCTCCGCGCTTCCGGCCGCGCGCGGCGAGCCAGTCGGCCAGGGCGGACCGCTGGCGCGTACCGAGCCCGCCGAGCCGCTTGGACGGGGCGATGCGGAGCTCCCCCATCACGGCCTCGGCACGGGCCGGTCCGATGCCGGAGATGCTGGTGAGCAGGTCCCGCACCCGCAGGGACTTCTCGGCAGGCAGGTCGTCGTCGGACCACGCGGCGCGGGCGACCTCGAGGGCGCTGCGCTCCCCCGAGGCGACCTGTGCCTTCACGGCAGCACGGGCTCGCCGCGCGGCGACCGCAGCACGGGCAGCGGCGACGCGGTCGACCTCCGGCGGGTTGCGGTGTGCCGGCAGCTCGCTCCGGTCGGGGACCGCGGGCGTCTCGTCCGTCACGCGGCAGCCCCGAGGGCCCGGCGGATGCGGTCGGCACGGTCCTGCACGAGGGCGGCGACACCCTCGGGTCCGTCCGTCAGGAGGCCACGCGACTCGTTCACGAGCACCTGCTCGGCCCGCGCACCGTACCGGGCGCGCAGGTCCTCGATGCGGGCGCCCTGGGCACCGAAGCCCGGCGCGAGCACCGGCGCGTTGCCGATGGCGTCCGCGTCGATGCCGAAGTCGTCGAGGTCGAGGGTGGCGCCGAGCACGAGCCCGACGTCCCCGAGCGGCTGCTCGCCGCCGGTCCGGTTGTCGTCTGCCACGTCGAAGACGATACCGGCCGCGACGGACCGCCCGGCACGCGGCCCCTCCGTGAGCACGGCGGTCTGCAGCACGCGCGCCTCCGGGTTGCTCGTCGCGGCGAGGACGAACACGCCCGCGCCGTTGCGACGGGCGACGTCGACCGTGCCGGCGAGGGCCCCGTACCCGAGGTACGGCGAGACCGTCATCGCGTCCGCTCGGAACGGCCCGTCGCGGTCCAACCACGCCAGCGCGTAGTCGTCACCGGTCGAGCCGATGTCGCCCCGCTTGACGTCGGCGACGACCAGGAGGCCCGCATCACGCGCACGACGCAGGGTCGCGTCGAGCGCGCGGTAGCCAGCGACGCCCGCCGCCTCGAAGAACGCGATCTGCGGCTTGACGATCGCGGCGCGGCCTGCGGCCGCGTCGACCAGGGTCGCGCCGAAGGCGGTCAGGCCCTGCTCGTCGCGCCCGAGCCCCCACGCCGCCAGGGTGGCGGCGTGGGGGTCGATGCCGACGCACAGGGGGGAACGCTCCCCCATCGCGGCGGCGAGCCGGACACCGAAGGAGGGCGCGCCTCCCGGCTGGGCCGTCGACACGTCGACGGTCACCAGGTCGCGCGCTCGAGCGCGTAGTCCTGCAGGCTGCGCACCGAGAGCGGCGTGCCGATCGTCTCGATCGCCGCCACCGCCGCGCCGAGCTGCGCGATGGTCGTGAAGAGCGGCTTGTCCGCAGCGACGGTGGCCGCGCGGATCTCGTAGCCGTCCGCACGACCGGCGGCACCGGACGGGGTGTTGATGACGATGTCGACCGCGTCGCGGGCGAGCAGGTCGACGACGCTCTCGCCACCCTCGCTGTACTTGCCGACGAGGGTGACCTCGATGCCGTTCCGACGCAGCACCTCGGCGGTGCCCTCGGTCGCGGTGATCGTGAAGCCGAGCTGCTGCAGGCGGTGCACCGGCAGCACCACCTGGCGCTTGTCGGTGTCCGCGACGCTCACGAAGACCGTGCCGCTCGTCGGCAGGCCGCCGTAGGCGGCGTCCTGCGACTTGAGGAACGCGCGCGGGAAGTCGCGGTCGATGCCCATCACCTCGCCAGTGGAGCGCATCTCCGGGCTGAGCACCGAGTCGACCACCTGGCCGTCGTGGGTGCGGAAGCGACGGAACGGCAGCACGGCCTCCTTGACGGCGACCGGCGCCTGCGCGGGCACCGAGGAGCCGTCGCGCTCGGGCAGCAGGCCCTCGGCGACGAGCGCGTCGATCGACGTGCCGGTCATGATGCGCGAGGCGGCCTTGGCGAGCGGGATGCCGAGCGCCTTCGACACGAACGGGACCGTGCGGCTGGCGCGGGGGTTGGCCTCGAGGACGTAGAGCACGCCGGCGCCGATCGCGAACTGCACGTTGAGCAGGCCACGAACACCGATGCCGCGTGCGATCTTCTCGGTCGCCTCGACCACGCCACGGATCTCGGCCTTGCCGAGCCCGACCGGCGGCAGGGTGCAGGCCGAGTCGCCGGAGTGGATGCCGGCCTCCTCGATGTGCTCCATGATGCCGCCGACGTACAGCCGCTCCCCGTCGAAGAGCGCGTCGACGTCGATCTCCACCGCGTCGTCGAGGAACCGGTCGACGAGCAGCGGCAGGTCCGGGCCGATGATCGCCTGGTCGGCCATCCGGTCGAAGTAGTCCGCCAGGGCGGACGGGTCGTAGACGATCTCCATGCCGCGCCCGCCGAGCACGAAGGACGGGCGGACGAGGACCGGGTAGCCGATCTCCTCGGCCACCGCGGTCGCGCTGGCGAGGTCGTGCGCGGTGCCGTTGCGCGGCGCGAGCAGACCGGCCTGCTCGAGGATCGCGGCGAACTGCCCGCGCTCCTCGGCGGAGTCGATCGCGCTCGGGGTGGTGCCGAGGATCGGGATGCCCGCGGCCTCGAGCGGCTTCGCCAGCCCGAGGGCGGTCTGGCCGCCGAGCTGCACGACGACGCCGACGAGCTCGCCGGACGCGGCCTCGGCCTCGATGACCTCGAGGACGTCCTCGGTGGTGAGCGGCTCGAAGTACAGCCGGTCCGAGGTGTCATAGTCGGTGGAGACCGTCTCCGGGTTGCAGTTGATCATGATCGTCTCGTAGCCGGCGTCCGACAGCGCGAACGAGGCGTGCACGCACGAGTAGTCGAACTCGACGCCCTGACCGATGCGGTTCGGACCGGAGCCGAGGATGACGACCTTCTTCCGGTCGCTCGGGGCGACCTCGGTCTCGGTGTCGTACGACGAGTAGTGGTACGGCGTGAGGGCCGGGAACTCGCCGGCGCAGGTGTCGACGGTCTTGAACACCGGACGGATGCCCTCGGCGTGTCGGGCGTCGCGCGCCTCCTGCTCGGAGATCCCCCGCAGCGAGGCGATCTGGGCGTCGCTGAACCCGTGCTCCTTCGCCCAGCGCAGGGTGTCGGCGTCGAGCGTCTCCGCGGCGCGCACCTCGTCCGCGACCTCGTTGATGAGGACGATCTGGTCGATGAACCACGGGTCGATCTTCGTGGCCTCGAAGACCTCGTCCGCGGTGGCGCCGGCGACGAGGGCCTGCTGCACCGTGACGATCCGACCGTCGGTCGGGGTCTTCGACTCCTCGAGCAGGGCGTCCTTGTCGAGCTCGGCCGCCGGGGTGTCCCAGTGGAAGGACGAGCCGCGCTTCTCGAGCGAGCGGAGCGACTTCTGCAGGGCGGTGGCGTAGTTCCGGCCGATGGCCATCGCCTCGCCGACGCTCTTCATCGTCGTGGTGAGCGTGGCGTCTGCCGCCGGGAACTTCTCGAACGCGAAGCGCGGGGTCTTCACGACGACGTAGTCCAACGTCGGCTCGAAGCTCGCCGGCGTCACGCGGGTGATGTCGTTCTCGATCTCGTCGAGGCGGTACCCGATGGCGAGCTTCGCGGCGATCTTCGCGATCGGGAAGCCCGTCGCCTTCGACGCGAGCGCCGACGAGCGGGAGACGCGCGGGTTCATCTCGATGACGATCAGGCGGCCGTTCGACGGGTCGACGGCGAACTGGATGTTGCAGCCACCGGTGTCGACGCCGACGCGACGGATGATGTCGATGCCGATGTTCCGCATGTTCTGGTACTCGCGGTCGGTCAGCGTCAGCGCGGGGGCGACGGTGATCGAGTCGCCGGTGTGCACGCCGACCGGGTCGACGTTCTCGATGGAGCAGATCACGACGGTGTTGTCGTAGTTGTCCCGCATGAGCTCGAGCTCGTACTCCTTCCAGCCGAGGATCGACTCCTCGAGGAGCACCTCGGTGGTCGGGCTGGACTGCAGGCCGTCGCCCACGAAGCGGACGAGCTCCTCCTCGTTGTACGCGAAGCCGGAGCCGAGACCGCCCATCGTGAAGGACGGCCGCACGACGAGCGGGTACCCGAGGTCCTGGGCGTACTCCTTGGCCTCGTCGAGGGTGTGCGCGATGTGGCTGCGGGCGACGTCGGCGCCGGACTCGAGCACGAGCTCCTTGAAGAGCTGCCGGTCCTCGCCGCGCTGGATCGCGTCGACCTTCGCGCCGATGAGCTCGACGTCGTACTTCGCGAGGATGCCCTCGGCGTCGAGCTTGATCGCCGCGTTCAGGGCGGTCTGCCCGCCGAGCGTCGGCAGCACGGCGTCCGGACGCTCGATCTTGATGATCTCCTCGAGCGAGGCGCTCGTGATCGGCTCGATGTACGTCGCGTCGGCGAAGTCGGGGTCGGTCATGATCGTCGCCGGGTTCGGGTTGACGAGGATGACGCGGACGCCCTCGGAGCGGAGCACGCGGCACGCCTGCGTGCCGGAGTAGTCGAACTCGGCGGCCTGACCGATGACGATCGGGCCCGAGCCGATGACGAGGACGGAGTTGATGTCTGCGCGCTTGGGCATCAGTTCGCTTCCTTGGTGATGTCTGCTGCGGGGGTCGTGGCGTCGGCGGTGGCCGCATCGAGCGGCCTGCCCTCGCGACGCGCACGGACCAGGTCCGCGAACCGGTCGAACAGGTACATGGAGTCGTGCGGGCCGGCGGCGGCCTCGGGGTGGTACTGCACGCTGAACGCGGGCACGTCGAGCGCACGGAGCCCCTCGACGACCTGGTCGTTCAGCGAGTAGTGCGAGACCTCGACCCGTCCGAACCCGGCGGGCGACTCGATGACCTCGCCGAGGGGCGCGTCGACCGCGAAGCCGTGGTTCTGGCTCGTGATCTCGACCTTCCCGGTCACGGTGTCGAGCACCGGCTGGTTGATCCCACGGTGGCCGAACGGCAGCTTGTAGGTGCCGAAGCCGAGCGCGCGGCCGAGGAGCTGGTTGCCGAAGCAGATGCCGAAGAACGGACGGCCGGTCTTCAGGGACTCCTGCAGCAGCGACACCTGGGCGTCGGACGCCGCAGGGTCACCGGGGCCGTTCGAGTAGAAGAGGGCGTCCGGCGCGAGGGCTTCGAGGGACGCGGCGGTGATGTCCTGCGGCACCACGTGCACCTCGAACCCGCGCTCCGCCAGGTACCGGGTGGTCGACGCCTTGACCCCGAGGTCGAGCACCGCCAGCTTGCCGATCTGCTCGCCGACGGCGGGGACCACGTAGGTCTCCGGCGTCGACACGATCGACGAGAAGCTCGCGCCCGTCATCGCGGCCTGCTCGCGGACGGCACGCAGCTGCTCGTCGGCGGACAGGTCCGCGTCCGCACCGCTGAAGACGCCGCCCTTCATGGCGCCGGCGTCGCGGATGCGGCGGGTCAGCGCACGGGTGTCGATGCCGGAGATGCCGACGATGCCGTCGCGCACCAGGTGGTCGTCGAGCGTGGCGTTCGCGCGGTGGTTCGACACCACCCGGCTGGGGTCGCGCACCACGTACCCGGCGACCCAGATGCGACGGGACTCGGGGTCCTCGTCGTTGACGCCCGTGTTGCCGATGTGCGGCGCGGTCTGCACCACGATCTGTCCGGCGTAGGACGGGTCGGTCAGCGTCTCCTGGTACCCGGTCATGCCGGTCGCGAAGACGACCTCTCCCAGGGATCGGCCGCGGGCGCCGTACGCCCGTCCGTCGTAGCGGGTGCCGTCCTCGAGGACCAGTACGGCCCGTTCGCGTGTCATCAGTTCGTCCCTTCGCCCGCGGTGTGCGGGGGTTCGTGCGTCGTCGTCAGTCCCTGCAGGGCGGCGAGTGCTGCTGCGTCGCCCTCCGGGAACCGGAAGTAGGTGTCGAGGTCCGTCGCACCTGCGGCGCCGGTCGCCGTCCATCGCAGACGGACCAGCCCCCCGGGTTCGACCACGCGGTCGATGGCCGCGGTGGCCCGGTCGGCACCGCGGACGTCGGCCGCCGCGATCCAGCGGTCCGCGACCCCGGCGTGGTGCAGCACCACCCCGGTGTCGTGCACGGTCACGCCGCCGCGCCCGCGGAAGCCCAGGCCGCCTGCCGTCATGCGCTCGAGCGGCTGGTCGGCGCGGGTCGTCGCGACGGTGAACCCGTCCCACGACCCGGCCGCCGGTCCCAGCCCGGCCGGCACCGGGACGGGAGGCACGGCATCCGCCTGCCTCCTGGCCCGCGTCCGCCAGCTGCGCGCCATGGCGACGAACAGCAGGGCGACCAGGGCGAGGACGACCGCGCCCTCGAGCCAGCGCAGCGCGTCGCCGCTCACGCGCTCGCCGCCCGTGCCGCCGCCGCGCGCGCGGCGACCGTCCCGGCGTCGGTGAGCCGGCCGTCGAGGACCGTCGGGTACCCCTGGTGGAAGGTCGCGACGACCCGTCCGGGCAGGCGCATGCCGAGGTACGGCGAGTTCTGCGACTGGCCGGCGAGGTCGTCGACCGAGAACTCCCGCACCACGGCGGGGTCGTACAGCGTCAGCTCGGCGGGGGCGCCCTCGGCGATGCCCCGGCCGTGGCCGTCGACCTGGCCGATGCGAGCCGGCGCCTCGGACAGCACGCGGGCGACGTCGGCCCACCCGAGCTGGCCGGACTCGACGACGGCGGCGTGCACGACGCTCAGCGCCGACTCGAGACCGACCATGCCGTTCGCGGCGGCCGGCCACTCGCAGCACTTCGCCTCGGCGGTGTGCGGAGCGTGGTCGGTGGCGACGATGTCGATCGTGCCGTCGGCCAGGGCGGCGCGGAGCGCGTCGACGTCCTCGCGGGAGCGCAGCGGCGGGTTCACCTTGTAGCGGGCGTCGTACCCGGGCGCGCCGTCGACCCCGGCGATGAGGTCCTCGGTGAGCACGAGGTGGTGCGGCGTGACCTCGGCGGTGACGTCGATCCCGCGCGACTTCGCCCAGCGGATCACCTCGACGCTGCCCGCGGTCGAGACGTGGCACACGTGCAGGCGCGCACCGACGTGGTCCGCGAGCAGGACGTCGCGGGCGATGATCGCCTCTTCCGCGACGGCCGGCCAGCCCGCGAGTCCGAGCTCCGACGACAGCCGGCCCTCGTTCATCTGCGCACCGATCGTCAGGCGCGGCTCCTGGGCGTGCTGCGCGAGCACCCCGCCGAAGCCCTTGATGTACTCGAGCGCCCGACGCATGAGCAGCGGATCCGCGACGCACGAGCCGTCGTCCGAGAACACCCGGACCTTCGCGCGACTCGTCGCCATCGCCCCGATCTCCGACAGGTGTGTGCCCTGCAGGCCCTGCGACACCGCACCGATCGGGCGGACGGTGACGTAGCCGGCGTCGTCGCCGAGCGCCTGCACCTGCTCGACGACGCCCGCGGTGTCGGCGACGGGCGACGAGTTCGCCATCGCGTTGACGGCGGTGAAGCCGCCGGCGGCCGCGGCCCGCGAGCCCGTCAGGACGGTCTCCGACTCCTCGGAGCCGGGTTCGCGCAGGTGGGTGTGCAGGTCCACGAGACCGGGCAGGGCGATCAGCCCGTCCGCGTCGACGACCGTGGCGCCGGCCGTGTCGAGACCGGACCCGACCGCGGTGATGCGCCGTGCCTCCAGGCGGATGTCGGCACGCGAGCCGTCGACCAGCTGCGCGCCGCGGATGAGGTGGGCGGTCATGCGGCGGACTCCTTCGCTTCGTGCTCGCCGGTGAGGGCGAGGTACAGGACGGCCATGCGGACGGAGACACCGTTGGCGACCTGCTCGACGACCGTCGAGCGCGGGTCGTCGGCGGCGACGCCGGCGATCTCGAGGCCACGGTTCATCGGCCCGGGGTGCATGATCAGCGTGCGCTCGGACAGGGCTGCCGTCCGGGCCGCCGTCAGGCCGAAGTGGCGCGTGTACTCGCGGGGGTTCGGGAAGAAGGCGTCGTTCATCCGCTCCTGCTGGATGCGGAGCAGCATGACGACGTCCGGGTCCTCGGCGAGGGCGACGTCGAGGTCGTGGTGCACGGCGGCTCCGAAGGGCCGGTCGACCGCGGGCAGCAGGGTCGGCGGAGCGGCGAAGGTGACCTCGGCGCCGAGCGTGCGGAGCAGCCAGGCGTTGCTCCTGGCGACCCGGCTGTGCAGGACGTCGCCGACGATCGTCACGCGGATGCCGTCGAGCGCCTTGCCGCGGCTCGCGGTGCCGTGCAGGCGTCGGCGCATCGTGAACGCGTCGAGCAGCGCCTGCGTCGGGTGCTCGTGGGTGCCGTCGCCCGCGTTCACCACGGGGACGTCGATCCAGTCCGCCTCGGCGAGGACGCGCGGGGCCCCCGAGGCCGGGTGCCGGATGACGATGCCGTCGATGCCCATCGCGCCGAGGGTCTGCACGGTGTCCTTCAGGGACTCGCCCTTGGAGACGCTCGACCCCTTCGCGGCGAAGTTGATGACGTCGGCGGACAGGCGCTTGGCGGCGGCCTCGAACGAGATGCGCGTGCGCGTGGAGTCCTCGAAGAAGAGGTTCACCACGGTCTTGCCCCGCAGTGCCGGGAGCTTGCGGACCTCGCGGGTGGCGACCTCGGCCATCTCCTCGGCGACGTCGAGGACGTGGACGGCTTCGTCGCGGGAGAGGTCGGCGGTGGAGAGGAGGTGCTTCACGGCGCGACCTCCCGCTCGGGCCGTTCGGGCTGCTCGGGCCGTTCGGGCTGCTCGGGCTGCTCGGGCTGCTCGATGACGACCTCGTCGCTGCCGTCGGTCTCGGTCAGGCGCAGCGTCACCCGCTCGTCCGACGCCGTCGGCAGGTTCTTGCCCACGTGGTCGGCACGGATCGGCAGCTGCCGGTGCCCACGGTCGACGAGCACCGCCAACCGGACCGCCCGGGGGCGCCCGATGCCCTGCAGGGCATCGAGCGCGGCCCGGACGGTGCGGCCGGAGTACAGCACGTCGTCGACGAGCACGACGACCTTGCCGTCGATGCCGCTCGTCGGGATGGTCGTGCGGTGCGGCGCCCGACCGATGCCGTGGCCGAGGTCGTCCCGGTGCATCGTCACGTCGAGTGTGCCGAGCCGCTGGTCGCGGTCCGCTGCCCAGTCGGGTTCGATGTCGGCCAGGACGCGGTCGAGCCGCTCGGCCAGGACGGCTCCCCGCGTCGGGATGCCCAGGAGCACGAGGTCCGAGGCGCCGTGGTTGGCCTCGAGGATCTCGTGCGCGATGCGTGTCAGAGCACGCGTGATGTCGGTGTGTTGCAGGACCGTTCTGGTACCCACGCCGACCTCCTTCCCCGCCTCACCGGACGGACTTAAAGGACGCTGACGTGGTCAACCCTACCGGGACTCCTGGTCCCCTGCGACCGTCCGACCGGACGGTGCGGCACCGTGGTCCGCACCCTTCGACGACGGCGCACGGCCACCGGCGACGGCACCGAGGACGCCGTTCACGAAGCCGGCCGAGTCGTCCGTCGAGAGCGACTGGGCGAGCTCGACGGCCTCGGCGATCGCGACCGCGTCCGGGACCTCCGGGTTGTACCGGAGCTCCCAGACGCCCATCCGCAGGATGCAGCGGTCGAGCACCGGCATGCGGGCGATCGACCAGCCCTGCGCGTGCTCGACGATCACCTTGTCGATCGCCGGGCGGTCGTCGTCCACGCCGGTGACGATCTGGCGGGCGTAGTCCCAGCTCGAGGCGCGCTCGGGCTGGTCCAGGTGCCGCACGGTCTCGGTGGCCAGGACGTCAGCGATCGGCAGCTCACGGACCTCCGCCACGTAGAGCATGTCGAGGGCGCGCTTGCGGGCCTTCGAACGAGCACTCATGCAGCGCGCCTAGGAGTTGACGCGGCCGAGGAAGCTGCCGTCGCGCGTGTCGATCTTCACGGTGGTGCCGTTGTCCAGGTAGAGCGGGACCTGGATGCGGTGGCCGGTCGCGATGATCGTCGCGTCCTTGGTGCCGCCGGACGAACGGTCGCCCTGCAGACCGGGCTCGGTCTCGACCTCGGTGACGATCGAGGTCGGCAGCTCGATGTAGAGCGGGTTGCCCTCGTTCATCGCGATGGTGACCATCGCCGACTCGAGCAGGTAGTTCTTCGCGTCACCGACGACGGTCTCGGAGACCGGGACCTGGTCGTAGGTGTCGGTGTCCATGAAGACGTAGGACTCGCCGTCCTGGTACAGGTACTGGTAGTCACGACGGTCGACGGTCGCGGTGTCGATCTTCGCACCGGCGTTGAACGTGCGGTCGACGACCTTGCCCGACACGACGTTCTTGAGCTTCGTGCGGACGAACGCGCCGCCCTTGCCCGGCTTGACGTGCTGGAACTCGACGACCGACCAGAGCTGCCCGTCGATGATGAGAACGGCGCCGTTCTTGATGTCAGTGGTACTCGCCATGGGTCTTCCGTTCGATGGTGTTGTGAAGGTCTCCCGGACGTGCGTCCGGTCCCGGTGTCGGCGGGCCGTGCCCGTGTCGACGCCCCGACGAGTGTAGCGGACGGGTGCCCACCACCCCGGGCGCGTGCCGGGCCCCTGGCCGCGTCGGCGCCGGCGCCGATGGCGCGGGCTGTCCGCTCCCGGGCGGTGCCGGCGTCGACGGCGCTGGCCGTCCGCTCCCGGGCGGTGCCGGCGTCGACGGCCCGGGCCGTCCGCTCCCGGGCGGTGTCAGCGTCGTCGGCGCGCACGCCAGGCATCGACCGCGGCCCACACCAGGAGCACGACGGCCGTGCCGCCGAGGATGCCGCCCGCCGCCCCCGTGCTCAGCACCGCGGTCGGCCGTGCCGGCGTCGCGAGGTACACGATCGCGAGCACGCCGGCCCCCGCGCCGAGCAGCACGAGCAGCACGCGGCGGACGAGCCCGGACACGACCTCGCGGTCGCGCCGGTCCGAGAAGAGCCGGATGTTGACCGCGAGCCTGCCCGACTCGAGGGCTTCGCCGATCCGGTCGACGCGGCGCGGCAACTTCCGGACCGTCGACACCACGCCGAAGAGCTCGCGGAGCGCGAGGTCGCGGACCGCCCGTGGTCGGAGCTGGTCGCGGATCTGCCGCCGTGCCAGGTCACGGGACTCCTCGAGCAGGTCGAACGACGGCGCCAGACTGCGGAGCGTCCCCTCGAAGATCGCGAGCGCACGTGCGGCCGCGACGAAGTCCGGCGGGGGCTTGAGCCGGTACCGCCCGAACACCGCGACGGCGTCGTCCACCGTCTCGACGCCGATCCGGGCACCGGGGCCGAGCTCGTCCGCGACGAACGCGGCGATGTCACGGCGGAAGTCGGGCTCGTCCTCGGCGTCCCGCACCGGTGCCATCCGCATCACCGCGTCGGCGATCCGCTCGGTGTCGTCCTGGATGTACCCCGCCAGCAGGTCCTGCACGGTCGACCGCAGGCCGGGGTCGAGCCGCCCGACCGACCCGAAGTCGATGAGCGCCGGGCGACCGTCCGGCAGCAGCACGACGTTCCCGGGGTGGAGGTCGGCGTGGTAGATCCCGTCGAAGACGACCTGCCGCAGGAACGCGTCGAGCACCGCACGCATCGGGGCGTCGAGGTCCTCCCCCGCGCCGGCCGCCCGGAGCGCGCTCAGCGTCTCGCCCTCCAGGTACTCCATCACCATCACCCGGCGCCCGGACAGGTCCCGGTACGGCTCGGGGAACGCCACCGCGTCGGGGCGGGCGCTCCGGGCCTGGGCCGCGCGGAGGGCCGTCAGGTTGCGCATCTCGGCCGTGAAGTCGACCTGCCGGACGAGGTCGTCGGCGTACTGCTGTGCCACGTCCGCCACGCCGACCTGGCGCGCCTCGGCGCTCGTCCGCGCGAGGAAGCGGACCACCCGCAGGGCGATGTCGACGTCGCGGCGCACGGCCTGGTCGATGCCCGGCCGCTGCACCTTGACGGCGACGACCGTGCCGTCACGCAGGGTGGCGCGGTGCACCTGGGCGATGGACGCGGCGGCCACCGGCTCCGGGTCGAAGGTGGCGAACACCTCGTCGACGGGAGCCCCGAGTTCCTCCTCGAGCAGCGCGACGACCGCGGCCGGGTCGGCGGGCCGCACGCTGCGCTGCAGGTGGACGAGCCCCTCGGTCCACTCGTCGGGCAACAGGTCGTCGCGCGTCGACAGCAGCTGGCCCATCTTGACGAACCCGCCACCGGCCTCCTCGAGCGCCCGGCGGAGGTGCTCGGCCTGCCGCCGCCGCAGGTCGGCGGTCTCGGGGTCGCGGGTGAAGTCGAGCCGGCGGAACGGGACGAGCTCGTGGCGGCGGGCGATCGCGAGCAGCTCGGCGGCACGGCGGGCGCGGGACCGGAGGCTGCCGACGGCGACGTCCTGCTGGCCGAGGTCGCTCAGGCGGGGCGGGGTGGGCACCGAGCCAGTCTGCTCCCCCGCCCCGCGGTCCCGCCCCGCTCCTGCACAGCCTGGAGGCGCGACGCACCGTCCACAGATCGGCCCGGGTCCTCGACGCGCTCGGTCTGACCGCTCGCCCCCCGACACGGACACCGCATCCGTGGGCGACCGAACGAGGTCGACTAGACGCCGACCTCCTGGTACGCGGTGAACAGCAGGTGGTCCTCCGGCCCCTCGAGGGTGACCGGCTTGCCGACCCCGTCGAGGATGATGAACCGCAGCATGCCGGCGCGCGCCTTCTTGTCACGACGCATGGTCGCCAGCAGCCCCTCCCACCGCCCGATCCCGTAGGAGGTCGGCAGCTCGAGCGACTCCAGGATCGAGCGGTGCCGGTCCACCGTGGCGTCGTCCAGGTGCCCCGTGAGTCGCGCGAGCTCGGCCGCGAAGACCATGCCGACCGACACCGCGGCACCGTGCCGCCACTGGTAGCGCTCCGCGTGCTCGATGGCGTGGCCGAGCGTGTGCCCGTAGTTCAGGACCTCACGCCGCCCCTGCTCGGTGAAGTCGTCCGCCACGACCTCGGCCTTCAACGCGATCGCGAGCTCCACCACCCGGCGGAACTCGGGTGTGGTCGGGTCGGTCGCCCGGTCGACGTCCGCCTCGATGACGTCCAGGATCTCGGGCACGGCGATGAAGCCGGCCTTCACGATCTCCGCGAAGCCGGTCAGCACGTCGTTCCTGGGCAGCGTCCGGACCAGGTCCAGGTCGGCCACGACGGCGCGCGGGTGGTGGAAGGCGCCCACCAGGTTCTTGCCCTCGTTCGTGTTGATCCCGGTCTTGCCGCCGACGCTCGCGTCGACGATGCCGAGGACGCTGGTCGGGACGGCGACGAAGGCCACGCCCCGCAGCCAGGTCGCGGCGACGAAGCCGGCGAGGTCCGTGACGGCGCCGCCGCCGAGCCCGATGACGGCGTCGGTGCGGGTGAAGTCGGCCTGTCCCATGACCTGCCAGCAGAAGGCGGCGACCTCGACGCGCTTCGCGGCCTCGGCGTCCGGAACCTCGGCGATGAGCGCGTCGAGCCCGGCCTCGACCAGGACGGCGCGCAGGTCGTTCGCGCGCGCGCCGAGTGTCGGAGCGTGCACGATCAGGACCTTGGCCACGCGGGGACCGAGGAGCGCAGCGACCGATCCGAACAGGCCGTTGCCGACCACGACCGGGTAGCCGTCGGCGCCGCCGACGCGGATCTCGGTGGTGCCCTCGGGCAGGTTCGACGTGGTCACGGTGTCCCTCCGGTGGTCGACTGCGGGCGGCTGCCCGTGCCGGCGCTGGTCTCGTCAGCGTTGGTCTCGTCAGCGTTGGTCTCGTCGGTGCTGTTCTCGTCGGTGCTGGTCGCGGCGGTGCCGGCCGCGGCGGTGCCGGTCGCATCGGTACCGGCCGCATCGGTGCCGGTCGTGTCGGTGAGCCAGGCCACGACGTCACGGACGACGTGGGACATCGGCCGCCTCGACGTGTCGAACGTGGCGTGGGCGAGTTCGGCGTAGGTCGCGGCCCGGGCGTCGAGGATCGACTGCCACGCGTCGATGCCGCCCTGCGCCAGCAGCGGACGGTCGCTGCCGGCGATCCGGTCGGCGACGGCCTCGGGCGAGACCGTCAGCAGCACGACGCGTGCGCCGGCGAGCTGGGCCCTGGTGTCCGGGTGCGTCACTGCTCCCCCGCCCACGGCGATCACGCCGCCGGCCGCCAGGGCGACGCGCACGGCCTCGGCCTCGAGCACCCGGAACACCGGCTCGCCGCGCTCGGCGAAGATGCCCGGGATGGGACCGTGCTCCCGCGCGATCACCCGGTCCGTGTCGGTGAACGGGACGCCG
Source organism: Curtobacterium caseinilyticum (assembly GCF_030363035.1). Classification (GTDB taxonomy): domain Bacteria; phylum Actinomycetota; class Actinomycetes; order Actinomycetales; family Microbacteriaceae; genus Curtobacterium; species Curtobacterium caseinilyticum. The sequence goes on from NZ_JAUCMN010000001.1 coordinate 313,056, forward strand.
AGGGCCTTCGCGACCCGTCTGCCCACACTCGACTTGCCGGCGCCCATCGGCCCGATGACCACGACGGGTGCGGTGCCGGCGCTGGTGGCCCGCCTCGACGCGTCGGTGCCGCTCACCGGGCGGTCGAGTGCTCGGCGGCCTCGGTGCGACGCGAGCGCAGGGTCTCCGGGATCGAGGCGAGGTAGGCGTCGAGGTTCCGCTTCGTCTCCACCAGGCTGTCGCCGCCGAACTTCTCGAGCACGGCGTCGGCCAGCACCAGTGCGACCATCGCCTCGGCGACGACCCCGGCGGCGGGCACGGCGCACACGTCGCTGCGCTGGTGGTGCGCGGAGGCGTCCTCGCCGGTGGCGACGTCGATCGTGTGGAGCGCGTGCGGCACGGTGGCGATGGGCTTCATGCCGGCGCGGACGCGCAGCACGGTGCCGGTCGACATGCCACCTTCGGTCCCGCCGGCGCGGTCGCTCGTACGGACGATCTGGCCGTCCTCGCGGTACAGCTCGTCGTGCGCCTCGGAGCCACGGCGACCCGCGGTGGCGAAGCCGTCGCCGACCTCGACGCCCTTGATCGCCTGGATGCCCATGATCGCCGCAGCGAGCCGGGCGTCCAGCCGCCGGTCCCACTGCACGTGCGAGCCGAGCCCCGGCGGCACGCCGTAGAAGAGGACCTCGACGACGCCGCCCAGGGTGTCACCGTCCTTCTTCGCGGCCTCGACCTCGGTCACCATCCGTGCCGAGGTCTCGGCGTCGAAGCACCGGAGCTGGTCCTCGTCGAGGCGGTCGACGTCGTCGGGAAGCGGCAGGTCGGTGCCGTCGGGGACCCGCACGGTGCCGACCTGCAGCGTGTGCGCCACCGAACGGATGCCCAGCTCGGACAGGAAGGACTTCGCGACGGCGCCGAGCGCCACCCGAGCCGCGGTCTCGCGGGCCGAGGCACGCTCGAGGATCGGTCGGGCCTCGTCGAAGCCGTACTTCTGCATGCCGACCAGGTCGGCGTGGCCCGGACGCGGTCGGGTCAGGGGCGCGCTGCGACCGCGCGACATCTCGGTGGACTCGACGGGCTCCGGGTTCATCACCTCGACCCACTTCGGCCACTCAGTGTTGCCGATGCGGATCGCGATCGGGCTGCCGAGCGAGTACCCGTGGCGGACGCCGCCGGACACGTGCAGCTCGTCCTGCTCGAACTTCATGCGCGAGCCCCGCCCGTAGCCGAGCTTGCGTCGCGCGAGGTCGGTGCGGATCGACTCGAACGACACCGGGACGCCAGCGGGCAGGCCCTCGAGCATCGCGACGAGTTCGGGTCCGTGGGACTCACCAGCGGTCAACCAACGAAGCATGTCGACCATCCTCCCACAGCGTCGGGCCGTGCGACGCGGGCTGGTACCCCCGCGCGCACGGCCCGTGCGGCGACTGCGGCTACTGGTAGTCCGGGTGCGCCCGGAGCCAGGCCTGGAACTGCTTCACGGCCACCTGGTGCTGCGCGTACGTGTCGGAGAAGACCGTCTCGCCCGTCTCCAGGTCGACCGTGACGAAGTAGAGCCAGTTCCCAGTCGCCTCCTGCGTGACCGCCTTGATGGCGATGTCGCCGGGGTTCGAGATCGGCGCGGGCGGCAGGCCCTTGTGCACGTAGGTGTTGTACCGGTTGCCCGCGTCGGCGCGCTCGGCGTCGGTGGTGGTGACGGTGTGCGTGTTGCCCGTCCCGTACGCCACCGTGGCGTCCGACTGCAGTGGCATGTCGATGTCGAGCCGGTTCTGGAACACCCGGGCGACCTTCGGGTAGTCGGCGGCCAGACCGGCCTCCTTCTGCACGAGCGACGCGAAGACGATCACGCGCTCCTGGTCCGCCTCCGCGACGCCCGCAGCGGCCAGGTGCTGCTTCATCGTGTCGACCATGGACTGGAAGTACTGCTTCGCCGTCCAACCCGGGTTGATCGGGTACGTGGCGGGGAACAGCCAGCCCTCGAGCGTGGTGGCGTTCGCCGGCAGCCCGTACGCCTGCACGTCCTTCGCCGCGGCCGACACCTCGGCCGCGGTCAGTCCGGCCTTCGAGACCATGCCGGCCTCGATGTCCTTCAGTGCCGTGCCCTCGGGGATGACGATGGACGCCTGCACGCGGTTGTCGTCGTCCTGCAGCGCGTCGAGCGCCGACTTCGCGCTCATCTCCTTCTTCATGGCGTACGAGCCGGGCTGGAACTGCACGTCCGGCGTCGCCAGCAGCAGCTTGTAGAAGACCTGCGAGCTCTTCACCACACCGCTGCGCTGCAGCGTCTTCGCGACGTCCTCGCCGATGTCGCCCTGCTTGATGGTGATGGTCACCTTGCCGGTGCCGCTCCCCGTGTAGTCGTCGGGCTCCTTCGCGCCGCCGAGGGCGCCCACGAGCTGCTGCACCTTCGGTGCCGCGAACGCGTACGCACCCACACCGCCGCCCACGACCACCGCGACGATCAGGATCCCGGCGACGAGCGGTCCCCGACGTCGCTTCGGGCGCGGTTCGCGCTGCGGCCGGGAGGCACGGCCTCCGCCGCCCCGTCCGTCGCCCCCGGTGCCTCCCGTGCCACCACCGCCGCGCCCGGACCCGCCGTGCCCACCGGCTGCGCCGGCACCCGCGCCGCCGCCGCGAGCACTCCGCACCTCGTCGGCGTCGGGCGCGGGGACCTCACCGGTGAGGAGCGCCTGCACTTCGGGGTGGAGCTCGTCGTGTGACCGCGCCACCGGAGCGTCCGCGGGCGAGACGGGCCGACCACCGGACTGCTCGCGTGCACCGCCGGCCGGGTCGTGCGGCGAGGGCGCCGCGGTGTCCTGCGATCGGGCACGCTCTGCAGCGGCAGCGGCAGCGGCTGCGGCAGCGGCGTCGGCCTCGGCCGCCCTCGCCTCACGCCGCGACATCGGCCGGTCGGTCTCGGCCGCGGGGTCGGTGGCGCGTCGTCGTCGCTCGGCGTCGTTGCCGGGCGCGATGATCGCGTTCCAGTCCAGGTCGTCTGCCAACGGATCCTCGGTCTCTCGGGTCTGGGGCTCCACCTGGGCCCCGCCGGTCCGGGAACGACGGTCTCCCGACCCGCCCCGGGGCCGGTCGGTCAGGGGAGCGTGGCGCCGGGAGCGGCGCTGGACGCACGCTCGTGGTCGAGCGCGTGTTGCAGAATGATAACAGCGGCCGCTTGGTCGATCACGGCCCGGGACTGCTTCGTGTTCCGTCCCGCCTGGTGCAGTCCGCGCTGTGCGGTCACCGTCGACAGGCGCTCGTCGACGAGACGGACGGCCCGGTGAGCGGCGAGCCGCTCCGCGAAGGACCGGGCGTCCGCGGTCGACGGCGTGTCGTCGCCCGACATCGACAGCGGCAGACCGACGACCAGTTCGAGCACGTCGTACTCGTCCGCCAGCTCGACGATCCGCTGCACGTCGGTCGCGTCGTCCCGCCGGACCGTCTCCACCGGCGTGGCCAGCAGACCGTCCCGGTCGCACACGGCGACACCGATGCGTGCCCGGCCGACGTCGATGCCGAGCCGTCGGCCCGGTCGCATCGCCACGGTCAGCCGGCCAGACGCGCCGTCACGGCACGCAGCGCCGCGGGGAGCGCCGTCGCGTCGGTGCCACCGCCCTGCGCGAGGTCCGGCTTGCCGCCACCCCCACCGCCGAGGACGCCCGCGGCCTCCTTGGCGAGCGGACCCGCCTGGACCCCGGCTGCGCGGGCTGCGTCGTTGGTGGCGACGATGACGACGGGCTTGCCGGCCACGACCGCGCCGAGCACCACGACCGCGGCGCCGTCACCGAGCTGCCCGCGGACACCGGTGGCGAGCGATCGCAGGTCGTCGCCCGACTGCAGGCCGTCGACGGTCTCGGCCACGACGGTGGTGGCACCGACGGTCGTCGCCTGGCGGGCGATCGACGGGACGCGCTGCTGCAGGTTCGCCGACTCGAACTCCGCGATCCGCTTCTGGGCCGCGCGCAGGTCCTCCATCAGACCCTGCACCCGGGTCGGCAGGTCCTCGCGAGGGGCCTTCAGGGCGCTCGACAGCTGCGACACGATGGTGCGCTCGACCGCCAGGTCACGGAAGCCCTCGAGGCCGACGAGCGCCTCGACGCGGCGGTTGGTCGAGCCGACGCTCGACTCCCCCACCAGGTTGACGAGCCCGACCTGCGCGCTCGACGCGACGTGGGTACCGCCGCACAGCTCTCGGGACCACGGGCCGCCGATGTCGACCATGCGGACCTCGGCACCGTACTTCTCGCCGAACAGCGCCTGTGCGCCGAGGGCCTTCGCCTCGTCGAGGGGCATGATCCGCGTGGAGACCTCGAGGTCGGACCGGATCGCCGTGTTCACGACCTCCTCGATCTCGGAGCGGGTCGCGCCCGAGACCGGCTGCGACCACGAGAAGTCGAGGCGCATGTAGCCGGACTTGTTGTACGAGCCCGCCTGGAGCGCCTCCGGCCCGAGCACGTCGCGGAGCGCCGCGTTGACCAGGTGCGTGGCGGAGTGCGCCTGCGTGGCTCCGCGACGGTACTCCGCGTCGACGATCGTCGTGGCGGCGTCACCCACACCGACCTCGCCGGAGCGGACCTGGACCGTGTGGCTCCACAGGCCGGTGACCGGGCGCTGGACGTCGAGCACCTCGAGGTCGAAGCCGTTGCCGACGATCGAGCCCTGGTCGGCGTCCTGGCCGCCCGACTCGGCGTAGAGCGACGTCTCGCCGAGGATCACCTCGGCGATGTCCCCCGCGACCGCGCGGTCCACGCTGACGCCGTCGACGATGATGCCGAGCACCGCGGACTCGGCCTCGAGCGCGTCGTAGCCGAGGAAGACGGTCTCGCCCTTCGCCCGGAAGGCGCTGTAGACGCTGAGGTCGGCGAGGGCGGTCTTCTTGCTCTTCGCGTCGGCCTTGGCGCGGGCACGCTGCTCGGACATGAGCGTCTCGAACGCGCCACGGTCCACCTGCACGCCCGCTTCCTCCGCCATCTCCATGGTGAGGTCGATCGGGAATCCGAAGGTGTCGTGCAGCAGGAAGGCGGTGTCGCCACCGATCGCCGGGGCGCCGTCCTGCTTCGCGCGCTCGACGGCGACGTCGAGGATGGTGGTGCCCTGCGCGAGGGTGCGGAGGAACGTCTCCTCCTCGGCGTAGACGGTGCGCGCGATGCGGTCGTAGTCGCTCGCCACCTCGGGGTACGCGCCCTGCATCGCGTCGCGCGACGCCGGGAACAGCTCCGGGAAGGTCGCGCCCTCGACACCGAGCAGGCGCATCGCGCGGACGGTGCGACGGAGCAGGCGGCGGAGGATGTACCCGCGGCCCTCGTTCGACGGGGTCACGCCGTCGGCGACGAGCATCAACGAGGAGCGGACGTGGTCGGCGATCACGCGCATGCGGACGTCGTCCTCGTGCACGGCTCCGTACTCGCGGCCCGAGATCGCGGCCGCCCGGTCGAGCACCGGACGGACCTGGTCGATCTCGTACATGTTGTCGACGCCCTGCTTGATGAACGCGACGCGCTCGAGACCCATGCCGGTGTCGATGTTCTTGTTCGGCAACTCGCCCGTGATCGCGAAGTCGTACTTCGAGCGGACGTCGGCGATCTGGTACTGCATGAACACGAGGTTCCAGATCTCGACGTACCGGTCGTCGTCCGTCGCCGGGCCGCCGTCCTGGCCGTAAGCAGGGCCGCGGTCGAAGAAGATCTCGGAGCAGGGGCCCGCGGGGCCGGGCTGTCCGGTCGACCAGTAGTTGGTGTCCTTACCGAGACGCTGGATGCGGTCGTCCGGCAGCGACGAGTGCGCCTTCCAGAACGCGATCGCCTCGTCGTCCTCCTCGTAGACGGTGACCCAGAGGTCGTCCGCCGAGAACCCGAGGCCACCGTCCGCCTCCGGTGACGTCAGGAACTCCCAGGCGTACTGGATCGCCTGCTCCTTGAAGTAGTCACCGAACGAGAAGTTGCCGTTCATCTGGAAGAACGTGCCGTGCCGAGGGGTCTTGCCGACCTCCTCGATGTCGTTCGTGCGGATGCACTTCTGCACGCTCGTCGCGCGCGGGTACGGCGCGGGGATCAGCCCGGTCAGGTACGGGATGAACGGGACCATGCCGGCGACCGTGAAGAGCAGCGAGGGGTCGTCCGAGACGAGCGACGCGGACGGGACGACGGTGTGTCCGCGGTCGCCGAAGAACTGGAGCCAACGGCGGCGGATCTCTGCGGTCTGCATGGTGCTTCCTGATTCAGGTCGGCGGGAGGGTGTGAGGCGTGGGCGACGCAGCGGTCAGCCGTCGGTGCGGAGTTCGGCCTCGCGGGAGCGGTACCCGTCGGCCACGGCGCCGGTGAAGGCCTTCGTCCGGGCGTCGACGTCCGCGAAGAAGCGCGCTCCGCGGGGCGTGTTCGCGATCCGGTGCGCCGCGGCGAACCCGATGACGATGCCGACGGCGACGAAGAACAGCTGCTTCACGGTGCCTCTCCCTGTCGTGCACGCGAGCGGTGCGTGCCCGAACGAGTGTAGTGGCGCAGGGCCCCGGGTACGCCGAACGGCGGGCCGCCCTCCTGAGAGGACGACCCGCCGTCCGGGTGTGATCGGTGGATCAGCGAGCTGCGTAGTACTCGACGACGAGCTGCACTTCACAGGTCACGGGGACCTCGGCGCGCTTCGGGCGACGGACCAGGCGGGCCTGGAGCTTCTCGATCTCGACCTCGAGGTAGCCCGGGACCTTCGGCAGGACCTCGAGGTGACCACCGGCGGCGGCGACCTGGAGGGGCTCGAGCGACTCGGAGCGCTGCTTGACGTGGATCATCTGGCCCTCCTTGACGCGGAAGGAGGGGCGGTCGACGAGCTTGCCGTCGACGAGGATGTGGCGGTGCACGATCAGCTGACGGGCCTGCGCGGTGGTGCGGGCGAAGCCGGCACGGAGCACGAGGGCGTCGAGGCGCTGCTCGAGGAGCTCGACCAGGTTCTCACCGGTCAGGCCCTTCGTCTTGCGGGCCTCTTCGAAGACGATGCGGAGCTGCTTCTCGCGGATGCCGTACTGGGCGCGCAGACGCTGCTTCTCACGGAGGCGGACGGCGTAGTCGCTGTCCGCACGACGGCGGGTGCGGCCGTGCTCACCGGGGCCGTAGGGGCGCTTCTCGAGGTAACGGGCCGCCTTCGGCGTCAGCGGGATGCCGAGCGCGCGCGAGAGACGGGTCTTGCTGCGGGTGCGTGACTTGGTAGACACAGGGTCCTTTTCTCTGTCTGAACTGAATGACTCGACGGGCACCGTGCCTCCGCGGGCTCTGGGCAGTCGGCACAGGGCGCGCGGGCGGTTCGGTCCCGGCGACGGGATCCAGAGGGATGAGCCTGTGGGATCGGACGGCTACAGTCCGAACCTCTGTCCCCGTACCGCCGGAGCGGGACTCTGTCCTCGGCGCAGCCGCACGCGAGGACCAGGACGTAGGCCCGTTGATGCTAGCAGCATCCGGGGCCTTCGTGAAGCGTCACTCGCCGCGGGTGATCCTGCGGAGGCGCTCGAGCCTCGGTCCGACCTCGCGCTCGTACCCGTTGCCGGTCGGCGCGTAGTACTCGGTGCCCTCGAGGGCGTCGGGCAGGTACTGCTGTCGTGCCACCCCGTGCTCGGCGTCGTGCGAGTACACGTAGCCCTTCCCGTGACCGAGGCGCTTCGCCCCCGGGTAGTGCGCGTCCCGCAGGTGTGTCGGCACGACGCCCATCCGCCCGGCCTTCACGTCGGCGATCGCGGCGTTCACCCCGTTGTACGCAGCGTTCGACTTGGGGGCCGTCGCCAGGTAGACCACGGCCTCGGCCAGCGGGATCCGCCCCTCGGGCATCCCGATGAGCTGCACCGCCTGCGCCGCGGCGACCGCGATCGGCAGGGCCTGCGGGTCGGCCATGCCGATGTCCTCCGACGCGGAGATGATGATCCGTCGCGCGATGAACCGGGGATCCTCGCCCGCCTCGATCATCCGGGCCAGGTAGTGCAGCGCGGCGTCGACGTCGCTGCCCCGGACCGACTTGATGAAGGCGCTGATGACGTCGTAGTGCTCGTCGCCCTGGCGGTCGTAGCGGAGCAGGGCACGGTCGACGGCGGCCGCCACCGTGTCCGCGTCCACGAGCGGGACGGTCTCGACGCCGTCGAGCGACGCGTCGTCCTCGTCGTGGTCGTCGTCGTTCGCGGCCAGCGCCGACGACGCTGCCGCCTCGAGTGCCGTCAGGGCGCGCCGTGCGTCACCGGACGACAACCGGACGATGGCGGCCCTGGCGTCGTCCCCGAGCACGACGGACCCGCCGAGCCCGCGCGGGTCCTCGACCGCGCGGTCCACGAGCATGCCGAGGTCCTCGTCGGTGAGGGGCTTGAGCGTGAGGAGCAGCGACCGGGACAGCAGCGGTGAGATGACGGAGAACGACGGGTTCTCGGTGGTGGCCGCGATGAGGATGACCCAGCCGTTCTCGACCCCCGGCAGCAGCGCGTCCTGCTGGGCCTTGCTGAAGCGGTGGATCTCGTCGAGGAAGAGCACCGTCGTCGAGCCGTAGAGGTCACGGTGCGTGAGGGCCTTCTCCATGACCTCGCGCACGTCCTTGACACCGGCGGTCACGGCGGAGAGCTCGACGAACTCGCGGCCGGACTGCCGGGCGATCGCCTGTGCCAGCGTCGTCTTGCCGGTGCCGGGCGGCCCCCAGAGGATCACGGAGACCCCACCCGGGTTCTCGCGCGTGCCGGTGGCGAGCTGCACGAGGGGGCTCCCCCGTCCGAGCAGGTGTTGCTGCCCGGCGACCTCGTCGAGGCTGGTCGGTCGCATGCGCACGGCGAGCGGGACGGAGCCCTGCGCCAAGCCGGCGCGACCGCCGGTCGTGGGCGCACGCATGCCCGATCGATCCGCCATGGGTCAATCGTAGGCCGACCCACCGACGTGCCGCGTGCCTCCCGGCTGGGCGCACCCAGCGGTCCGCTACGCTCGTCGGCACAGTCGACGAGAGGTCCGATCAGCACCGTGGCACCGAAGAACCAGGCGCGTGACAACCGCGAGGCGCGTGAGCGGCTCCGTCTGTACCAGGCTCGTCAGGGCCTGCACGAGCGGCAGCGACGCCGTCGCGTGCGGGACGACGTCGTCGGGGTCGTGGTGCTCGTGCTCGTCGCGGCGCTGGCCACCGGGTCGCAGCTGGTGTTCGCCGGCGCGCAGGCACCGGCCCGGTCGGGTGCGAGCGCGACCGGGACCCCCACGCCGTCCGCCAGCGCCACCGCGGGGAACACCGGGAAGGTGCCGAGCAAGGGCATCGCCGACGGCAGGACCTGGACCGGGACGCTGACCCTGAACGACGACGTCGAACTCGGCTTCGAGCTCGACGGAGCGAAGGCGCCGCAGGCCGCGAGCGTCGAGATCGACCTGATCCGCAAGCAGTTCTACCAGGGCACGACCTGCCACCGGCTCGCCGACCGTGCCGACTTCCGCTTCCTGCAGTGCGGGTCGGCGAACGGCGACGGCACCGGCGACGCCGGGTTCGAGTACGGACCGCTCGAGAACGTGCCGAGCGACGGGCGGTACGCGAAGGGCACGCTGGCGATCGCCCGCGGGTCCTCGCCGTACTCGCAGAGCACGCAGTTCTTCATCGTCTACGGGGACACCACGCTCGACGGGTCGAGCGGCGGCTACACCGTCGTCGGCAGGGTCACGAGCGGCCTCGACGACCTCGAGTCGGAGATCACGTCGAAGGGGATCACGTCGGCGGGCTCGGACGGCAGCGGCGAGCCCGAGGTCGCGACCAAGATCACCGGGGCGACCGTGCGCGAGGCCGACTGACCGGTCACGCCGACGGTCGGGTGCTGGCCTTCGTCCACAGGCCGCACGTCGCGCTGGTCGCGGGGACCCCTGCGTGCAATAGGCTGACGATCTGACCGTGCCGACGGGGACGTCGGTGATGCACGACCACGATCGAGGCGAGACCTGTGGGACCTGACGAAGCAACGACCTGGGGCCGGGTCGACGAGAACGGGACGGTGTACGTCCGGTACGAGGACACCGAGAAGGCGGTCGGTGAGTACCCGGACGCCACCCCTGACGAGGCCCTCGCGTACTTCGCGCGCAAGTACGCCGACCTCGAGGGACAGGTGAAGATCGCCGAGCAGCGCGCACAGCGCGGCGCCTCGGCGAACGACGTCGGCCGGACCGTCGAGCACCTCCGTGCCCAGGTGTCGGAGGCACGCGTCGTCGGCGACCTGAAGTCGCTCGAGGACCGCGTGGCGGCACTCTCCGAGCAGGTCGGCACGCTCACGAAGGAGCAGAGCGCGCAGGCGCAGCAGGCTCTCACCGAGGCACTCGCGTACCGGAGCGCACTGGTGGAGGAGGCCGAGTCGCTCGCCGCCGTCGACCCGGCTCGAGCGCAGTGGAAGCAGATCACCGCGCAGCTCGACGACGTCTTCGCACGGTGGCAGCAGCACCAGCACGACGGGCCCCGGTTGCCCAAGAACGAGGCCAACGAGCTCTGGAAGCGCTTCCGCGCCGCCCGCTCGACCGTCGACCAGCACCGGCGCGCGTTCTACTCGGAGCTCGACGCCCAGCACCGCGACGCCCGCAATCGCAAGCAGGAGCTCGTGCAGCAGGCCGAGGCGCTCGCCTCGCGCGGCTCGGACGGCATCCCGGCGTACCGCGAGCTGCTCGACGACTGGAAGCGGGCCGGCCGCGCCGGCAAGCGCCACGACGACGCACTCTGGGCACGCTTCAAGGCTGCCGGTGACGTGCTGTTCGAACAGCGCCACGCCGAGGCCGCCGTCGAGAACGAGGAGTTCTCCGCGAACCTCGTCGCGAAGCAGGCCCTGCTGACCGAGGCCGAGCCGCTCCTGCAGCAGCGGGACCGCGTCGCCGCGCGCCGCACGCTGACCGACATCCAGCGCCGCTGGGACGAGATCGGCAAGGTCCCCCGCGGGGACGTCCGCCGCATCGAGGACCGGCTCCGTGCGGTCGAGGACCACGTGCGCAGCCTGGAGGACGAGCACTGGAAGGCCTCCGACCCGGAGCGCAAGGCCCGGCAGACGGGCCTGGCGAGCCAGCTCGAGGACGCCATCGGGAAGCTCCAGTCGGAGCTCGAGTCCGCGCAGGCCTCCGGCGACTCCCGACGCATCAAGGAGGCCCAGGAAGCCCTGGACGCCCGGAAGATCTGGCTGGACGCACTCGGCGGTTGACCCCCCGCGCGGGTCCGCCCGCCTCCGGACGACTGCGAAGACCCCGTGCCACATGGCACGGGGTCTTCGTCGTCGTACGACGGTGTCGTCGTCGCCCCGCCTGGCCGAAGCCGGCATCGCCGGGAGGGCACCGCACTGCTGCAACGGCGCAACGGCGCACCAGCTCCTGCGACGGCGCGGGCTCCCGAGCACCGGCGCGCGACGCTCCTGCAGCGGCGTGCGGACGAGCGCCAGCGTTCGGCTACTGCACCGGCGCGGGCATCCCGAGCAGCAGGCGGATGTCGAGGTCGTCCTGACGCATCTGGGTGGCGAGCTCGTCCATCGACGAGAAGGCCACCATGCCCCGCACGTACGAGACGAACAGCACCGAGATCGTGTCCCCGTACAGGTCGATGTCGACGTCGAGCAGGTGCGCCTCGATCTGCTTCGCCGGCACCCCCTGGAACGTCGGGTTGTTCCCGACGGACACGGCGGCCGGGTACACCGTGCCCTCGTGGAGCACCCGGGCCGCGTAGACGCCGTCGGCCGGCACGAACCCCTCGCACGCGGGGTCGAGGTTCGCGGTCGGGTACCCCATGGCACGCCCGCGCTGGTTGCCGTGCACCACCGTGCTGCGTACCTCGTGCTCGCGCCCCAGCAGCCGTGCGGCCTCGGCCACCCGACCACCACCGAGCAGCTCCCTGATCCACGTCGAGGACACCCGGCGCTCGTCGGACGGCCGGACGTCGTCGCGCAGGTCGACGTCGTCGATGAGCTCGACACGGAAGCCGTACTGCTCCCCGAGACGCCGCAGCAGTGCCACGTCGCCGGCGCCGCGGGCACCGAAGCGGAAGTCGCTGCCCACGAACACGAGCTCGGCGTGCAGGGTGCCGACGAGGATCTCCGACACGAAGGCCTCGGGCGCCTGTGACTGCAGGTCCTGGTCGAAGCGCAGGAGCAGCATCGCGTCGACGCCGATCCCCTCGAGCAGCTCGCGTCGCTGCGCCGTGCTCGTGAGGGCCGGCGGGACGCGCTCGGGGTCGATCACGCTGAGGGGGTGCCGGTCGAAGGTCACCACGGTCGAGACGAGGCCGCGTTCCCGCGCTGCGCGCTCGAGGTGGGCGACGACGGCGCGGTGGCCGACGTGGACCCCGTCGAACTTGCCGATCGTGACCGCGCTCGGACCGAAGCCCTGCGCGACGTCGGCGATGTCGTCGTAGTACTGCACGGCGGTCCCTACTCGCCGGCCGGTGCGGTGGCCCGGACGGGCTCGGCGACGGCGGCGCGGTGGTGCTTGCGGAGCCACCAGAGGCCGGCGATCGGCAGCACGAGCGGGGCGAAGACGTAGCCGAGGCCGTAGTACGACCACACGGTGTCGTCCGGGAAGAGTTGCCGGTCGAGCAGCGACAGCGTCCCGACGACGAGCACGCCGGCCATCTCGAAGCCGATCGTGACGCAGGCGACGCGGTACCAGGCGCGGCCCGGCGCGATCAGGGCGATCATCGCGACGATGTACACGACCGCCGCGACCGCGCTCAGCGTGTACGCGAACGGGGCGAAGGAGAACTTCTCGATGATCTGGACGACGCTGCGCCCGGTCGCCGCGAGGGCGAGGATGCCGTACACGGCGATGAGGACCCGGCCGACACCGGTCGCGAGGGAGGATCTGGTCGCCACGGCACCGAGTCTACCGACGGCCGACGACGCCCGCTGACGCCCGTCCCCCGTCCGCGACGATCGGCAGCCCGGAGCGGTGTCGACGTCGTCGGACGACAGTCGGATCAGTTGAGCGCGAACCAGATCTGGTACATCCGGTAGACCATGACCGCGACGGTGAAGGCGCCCGCCCCGAGGACGACGGTGCTCCACTTCGTCCGGTCGATCAGCGCCCAGAGGATCGCGGCCGGCGGCACGAGGAGCACCGACACCGCGTAGACGCCGAACTCGAGCGCGCTGCCCTGCGGCGGGCTGCCGACGGCGGGGAGCACGAGGGCGATCACACCCTGCGCCAGCAGGAGCAGCTCGATGAGCGCCAGCGAACCGACGGTGTAGTCGTTCGGCTTCCACCCGATGAACCCGACCACGACCGCGAACAGGCCGGCGACGACGGCGATGGTGAGCTGCACCCACATGAACCACTCGATCACGCGTCGGCTCCGTCCGTGGTCGTGCCGGACGTCGTCGGCGCCGGGAAGTTGGTGATGACCCGCAGTCTCCCCCGACGGACCGACACGAGCCCGACGAGGCGGTCGTCGTCGGCGGCGATCGCGGCCACGGGACCGTCGGCGTCGGGGTGTTCCGCGGCGACGCGCTTGCCGTCGGTCAGGTCCTTCGCGGCACCGGCGTCGAGCGTGACCACGTCGAACAGGCGACGGGCCACGTCCGCCGGGCGGATGAGCGCCCCGGAGACGTCGACGACGTCGTCCTCGAGGTCGACCGCGTCGGCGACGTCGAAGGGGCCGACCGCCGTGCGCCGGAGGGCCACGAGGTGTGCTCCGGTCCCCAGCGCGGCACCGATGTCCCGCGCGAGCGCACGCACGTAGGTGCCGGACGAGCAGTCGACCACGACGTCGAGGTCGACCACGGCGACCTGGTCCCCGTCCACGGAGACGGTGTGGTCACGCCGCCCGGTGACCTCGAAGCGGGAGACGGTCACCGTGCGCGACCGCAGGACGACGTCCTCGCCCTTGCGCGCGAGGTCGTAGGCGCGACGGCCGTCGACCTTGATGGCACTGACCGTCGAGGGCACCTGGTCGATGACCCCTCGCTGCGCGGCCACGGCGCGTTCGACGGCGTCGTCGCTCACGTCGGCTGCCAGCACACCGAGCGCGGCGGTCGGGGTGCCGTCGGCGTCGTCGGAGTCCGTCGCCACGCCGAGCCGGACGGTGGCCGTGTAGGTCTTGCCGAGGCCGACCAGGTGGGTCAGGAGCCGCGTCGACGGGCCGGCGCCGAGCAGCAGCAGCCCGGTCGCCATCGGGTCGAGCGTGCCCGCGTGGCCGATCTTCTTCAGTCCGAGCCGACGTCGGGCGATCGAGACCACCCGGTGGCTGGAGATGCCCTGCGGCTTGTCGACGAGGAGGATGCCGTCAGGCGCGGTAGCGAGCACCGGACGAGGCTACCAGCGCCGCCGGTCCCCACCAGGTCAGCAGACGCCAGGTCAGCAGGCGTCGTTCCACTCGCGGCGCGGGTGCTCCGGGTCGGTGACGTCGAGCACGGCCGAGGCTGCGATCTTGACGTCCGCCCGCCGCTCGAGCCGACCGGCCTCCTGCTCCACCCACAGCGACCACCGCCACAGACCGCGCGCCCCGGGAGCGAGGAGCCCCTGGCCGTGCACGACGAGCACGCCTTCACCGGCGCCGGTCGTGCGGAACGGGGTGACGATGTCCGAGCGGAGGACGTCGGCGTCGGCCGACGGCGCCGCGGCGGCCATCGCGGACACGCCGTGCTGCTGGAACCCCGTGACGAGGGCGGCGGCGACGCGCTCGAGGTCGGTGCCGTCCTGTCCGTCGATCCCGACGACCGTGCGGTTCGTCCCGACCTGTGCGATCACCTCGCCAGCGATCGCGGCCATCGTGTCGGTCTCCTGCGGTGCCCAGCGTGCCATGCACCCACCGTAGGCTGTCGTGGTGAACGCGAGCGGAGCCTCCCGGCGGTCTGTGGACAACGCACCGGACCGTGGCCGACCCGACATCGCGACCCCGCTGGTCGCCTGGTTCCGCGACGCGGCGCGGGACCTGCCCTGGCGTCGGCCCGGCTTCCCCGCCTGGGGCACGCTGGTGAGCGAGATCATGCTCCAGCAGACGCAGGTGGCGCGCGTCGTCCCCCGCCTGGAGGCGTGGCTCACCCGGTGGCCGACACCTGCGGACCTGGCGGCCTCGCCTCCCGGTGAGGCCGTGCGTGCCTGGGACCGGCTCGGCTACCCGCGACGCGCGATCGCGCTGCACGCGGCGGCGACCGCCATCGCCGAGCAGCACGGCAACGTGGTGCCGCGGGACGTGGACGCGCTCCTGGCACTGCCCGGCATCGGGGACTACACGGCGCGCGCGGTCGCCGTCTTCGCGTACGGGGACCGGCACCCCGTCGTCGACGTCAACGTGCGGCGCGTCCTCGCGCGCGCCCTCCTCGGCCACGGGCAGCCCGGACCGGCGAAGGCGAAGCAGGACCTGCCGCTCATGGAGTCGGTGCTGCCCGAGGACCGCGACGCAGCCGCTGCGACCAACGCGGCCGTGATGGAGCTCGGAGCGCTCGTCTGCGTCGCCCGCTCCCCGGCCTGCGACGCCTGCCCGATCGCCGACCGCTGCGCGTGGCGTGCCGCCGGGTACCCGGAGCACGACGGGCCGCGTGCGCCGAAGCAGGCGCGCTTCGCCGGGAGCGACCGGCAGGTCCGCGGGCTGATCATGGCCGAGCTGCGGTCTAGCGACGTCCCCGTGCTCCGGTCCGAGATCGACCTGGTCTGGCCCGACGACGCACAACGGGAGCGTGCCCTCGCCTCGCTCCTCCGCGACGGACTGGCCGTCGGCGACGATGCGGGCGGGTACACGCTCCCGAGTGTGTGAGGACTAGGCGCGCGCCTCGTCCTCGTCGTCGTCCTCGTCGTGCTTGTACGGATCGGCGTCGCCGGCGTACTGCGCACCGGCCGAGGCCGCACGCACCTGCGCGTCGCGGACCTGCGCCTGGGCGAGCAGGTCCTCCATGTGGGCCGAGGTCTCCGGCAGGGCGTCGGCGATGAACTCGAGCGACGGGGTGAGTCGCGCCGTGATGTTCTTGCCGACCTCGCTGCGGAGCATCCCGGTCGCGGCCTTGAGCGCCGCCGCGGAGTCGGCGCGCTCCTCGTCGGAGCCGTACACGGTGTAGAAGACCGACGCGTGCTGCAGGTCACCCGTCACACGGACGTCGGTGATGGTCACGAAACCGAGTCGTGGGTCGCGCAGACCCTTGTCCAGTCGACGAGCGACGACTTCCTTGATGCGGTCCGCCATCTTGCGCGCGCGCTGCGGATCGGCCATTGGTGCCTCCTGGGGCAGGGATTCTTCTGGTGGAACGGGACGGACCCCGCCCCTCCCGGAGGAGGAGCGGGGTCCAGACTAGCCAGGCGTCAGTCGCGCGGCTTCTCGACGAGCTCGGTGGTCTCGATCTCGTCACCGATCTGGATGTCGTTGTACTTGCCCAGACCGATACCGGCCTCGAAGTCCGTGCGGACCTCGGTGACGTCGTCCTTGAAGCGACGCAGCGACTCGATCGCCAGTCCGTCGGCCAGGACCACACCGTCACGGATGACGCGCGCCTTGGCGTTGCGCGTGATCGTTCCGGAGCGGACGATGACACCCGCGATGTTGCCGAACTTCGAGGAGCGGAACACCTCGCGGATCTCGGCGACACCGGACTGGACCTCTTCGTACTCGGGCTTGAGCATGCCCTTGAGGGACTGCTCGATGTCCTCGAGTGCGTTGTAGATGACCGAGTAGAAGCGCACGTCGATGCCTTCGCGCGCCGCACGCTCGCGGGCCTTGACGTCCGGGCGGACGTTGAAGCCGACGACGATCGCGTTGTCG
Organism: Curtobacterium caseinilyticum; assembly: GCF_030363035.1. GTDB lineage: Bacteria > Actinomycetota > Actinomycetes > Actinomycetales > Microbacteriaceae > Curtobacterium > Curtobacterium caseinilyticum. The sequence continues at coordinate 329,718 of NZ_JAUCMN010000001.1, forward strand.
ATCGTGGCCAGGTCGATGTCCGACTCGGTGATCGCACCCACACCGCGGTGCAGGATGCGGAGCTGGACGCTGTCGTCGACCTCGATGTCCAGGAGCGACTGCTCGAGTGCCTCGACGGCACCGGAGACGTCACCCTTGATGATGAGGTTGAGCGAGTCGACCTTGCCCTCTTCGAGCGCACGGGTGAAGTCCTCGAGCGAGATGCGCTTGCGGGCCTTGGCCAGCTGGGCGTTGCGCTCGGCGGCCTCACGCTTCTCAGCGATCTGACGTGCCGTGCGGTCCTCTTCCGTGACGAGGAACGTGTCACCGGCGCGCGGCACCGACGACAGACCCTGCACCTGGACCGGACGACTCGGCGTCGCGGCCTTGACCGCCACACCGTTCTCGTCGGTCATCGCACGGACGCGGCCGTAGGCCGTACCCGCGACGATGGCGTCACCGACGTGCAACGTGCCGGACTGGATGAGCACCGTGGCGACCGCACCGCGACCCTTGTCGAGTCGGGCCTCGATCGCGACACCGCGGGCGTCCTTGTCGGGGTTGGCACGCAGGTCGAGACCGGCGTCCGCCGTGAGCAGGACCGCGTCGAGCAGGTCCTGGATGCCGACGTTGTTGCGCGCCGACACGTCGACGAACATGACGTCGCCGCCGTACTCCTCGGCCACCAGGTTGTACTCGGTGAGCTGCTGCCGGACCTTCGCCGGGTTCGCGCCCTCCTTGTCGATCTTGTTCACCGCGACCACGATCGGCACGTTCGCCGACTGCGCGTGGTTCAGCGCCTCGATCGTCTGGGGCATGATGCCGTCGTCCGCCGCGACCACCAGGATCGCGATGTCCGTCACCTGGGCACCGCGGGCACGCATGGCCGTGAAGGCCTCGTGACCCGGGGTGTCGATGAACGTGATCGGACGCTCGATGCCCTCGTGCTCGGTGACGATCTGGTACGCACCGATGTGCTGCGTGATGCCACCGGCCTCGCCCTCGACGACCTTCGAGTTGCGGATCGCGTCGAGCAGGCGGGTCTTGCCGTGGTCGACGTGGCCCATGACGGTGACGACCGGGGGACGCTGCTGCAGGACGGAGTCGTCCTCGTCGGCGTACTCGGCGTCGATGTCGATGTCGAAGCCCTCGAGGAGCTCGCGGTCCTCGTCCTCCGGCGAGACGATCTGGATCTTGTAGCCCAGTTCCTCGCCGAGGACCTCGAACGTCGCCTCGTCCAGCGACTCGGTCGCGGTCGCCATCTCACCGAGGTGGAAGAGCACCGTCACCAGGTTGCCGGGCATGGCGTCGATCTTGTCCGCGAAGTCCGAGATGCTCGCACCCCGGCGGAGACGGACGACCGTGTTGCCGTCACCACGAGGGACCTGCACGCCGCCGAGCGACGGCGCCTGCCGCATCTCGTACTCGGCGCGCTTCGTCCGCTTCGACTTGCGGGCGCGGCTCTTGCCGCCACCACGACCGAACGCACCGGCGGTGCCACCACCGGGACCACGTCCACGGCCGCCGCCACCGGCGGGACGCGGACCACTGAAGGCCGGACGCGGGAAGCCGCCACCGGCTCCACCGGCACCGCCGGGACGACCACCGGGGCCGCCACGACCGCCGGCACCGGGGCGCTGCCCGAAACCGGGCGCGCGGTTCGCCTGGCCGGGACCACCGGGACGCGGAGCGCCCGGGCGGGGCACACCGGGACGCGGCGGAGCCGGACGCGGGATGCCGTTGCCACCACCGGCACCGCCGGCGGGACGCTGACCCATGCCCTGGTTCGACGAGTACGGGTTGTTGCCCGGACGCGGCGGGCGCGAGCCCATGCCCTGGCTGGACGCGTAGGGGTTGTTGCCCGGACGCGCACCCGGCTTCGGACCACCGGGCTTCGGGCCGGCTGCGGAACCGGGCTTCGGCGCTCCGCCGGGCTTGACGGAGTCGCTCTTCGGGGCGCTCGTGCCGCCGTCGGGCTGCGCACCGGACGCGGCCTGCTCGGCTGCGGCTGCCTTCTCGGCAGCAGCGGCCTTCCGTGCGGCCTCGGCCTCGGCCTGTCGCTGCGCGACGGACTTCGGGGCGGCCGGCGTCGGCGCGTCGGCGACGGGCGCCTGCACCTCGGGCTCGGGCTGCGGAGCGGGAGCCGGACGCGCCGGGCCGGGGCGGGGACCGCCGGGCTTCGGAGCGCCGGACCGCGGGGCAGCGGTCTTCGCGGGGGCGCTCGGCGCTGCCGAGGCCGCGGGCTTCGACGCCGTCGAGGCGCCGTCCGCCTGCAGCGCAGCACGGAGCTTGCGCGCGACGGGGGGTTCCACACTGGAGCTCGGGCCCTTGACGAACTCACCGAGTTCCTTGAGCTTCTCCATTGCGGTCTTGCTGTCGACACCGAGTTCGGATGCGATCTCGTGTACGCGTGGTTTTGCCACTGTTCTCCTTCACGGGTCCCACCCCGCGAAGGGGGCAGGACTCACTGGATGACGGGTCTCATTTCGAGCCGCTCATCAGTTGTCCATAAGCCGTTCAGCCTGTTCTGTCGTGTCCCGGTGCCGCGCCTGCTCTGCAGCGCTGAGCGCCTCGAGGTAGTCACGTACCGCTGACGTGTCGGGTTCACGATCGAGCCTGAGCGCACGGCGGTAGGCCCTGCGCTTGACGGCCTGATCATGTGCTTCGACGGTCGGTGTGAGCCACGCTCCCCGCCCCGGCATGACTGCCTTCGGGTCCGCCACGACGCGACCGTCACTCAGGGCGACGACACGGAGGAGGGAGGACCGGGGAGCACGACGACGACTGCCGATGCATGTTCTGACGGGATACACCTTACTCCTTGCCTCCGACGACCGCGATCCGGCGCGCCCGCTCCGGCCACGCCACGGGCGAAACCGTGCCGGACGACGCTCGTCGGCCGGCACGGGCACCCACTACTCGTCGCCGTCGAGGATGGAGTCCGGCTGGATGTCGATCCGCGCACCGGTCAGCTTGGCGGCCAGGCGGGCGTTCTGCCCCTCCTTGCCGATCGCGAGCGACAGCTGGTAGTCCGGCACGAGGGCGCGGACGGCCTTCGTCGAGGCGTCGAGCACGAACGCGCTCGTCACCTTCGCCGGCGAGAGCGCGCTGGCGACGAACGAGGCGAGGTCGGACGAGTAGTCGACGATGTCGATCTTCTCGGTGCCGAGCTCCGTGGTGACGGCCCGCACGCGCGCACCCAGCTCGCCGATGCACGCGCCCTTGGCGTTCACGCCGGGCTCGTTCGCCTTGACGGCGAGCTTCGTGCGGTGGCCGGCCTCGCGAGCGATCGACGTGATCTCGACCACGCCCGACGCAATCTCCGGGACCTCGAGCGCGAAGAGCTTCCGGACCAGGCCCGGGTGCGTGCGCGAGACCGTGATCTGCGGGCCCTTGGGACCGCGGCCGACGCTCGTGACGTACACACGGATGCGGTTGCCGTGCTTGTACTCCTCGCCCGGCACCTGCTCCTCGGGCGGCAGGATCGCCTCGACGGTGCCGAGGTCGACGTGCACCATCTTCGGGTTCGGTCCCTGCTGGATGACACCCGCGACGATGTCACCCTCCTTGCCGCGGAACTGGCCGAGGATCTTGTCGTCGCCGATGTCGCGCAGGCGCTGGTTGATGACCTGCTTGGCGGCGAACGCGGCGATGCGGCCGAAGTCGCTCGGCTGGTCGACGGCCTCGCCGACGACGGTGCCCTCCTCGTCGCGCTCCGGCACGTACACGGAGACCTCTCCGGACTTCCGGTCGAGCTCGACGCGGGCCTGGGCGTCGACGGGCTCGTCGTTCTCGGCGCGGTGCTTCTGGTAGGCGGTCAGGATGGCCTGTTCGATGATGCGGACGAGTTCGTCGAACGGGATCTCCCGCTCGCGCTCCATGAGTCGCAGGACTGCGAGATCGATCTTCACCGAGGTGCCTCCGTATTCAGCTGAGTCGCTCCCGCGGGTGGATCTACGCGGAAGTCGGCGACCAGCGTACCCCAGAACCCGAGACGGACGTCCTGCCGCAGAACGCAACGTCGGCGGCTTCGCGCAGCGGAGTACCGCTGCGAGGAACCGCCGACGTTGCGTCTTGCGGGCTCGGCTCGCCCGGGCCGGCTAGATCGCGCGGACCGCCTCGAGCAGCTCGGCGACCGGCACGTCGCGCCGCTCGCCGGACCGGCGGTCCCAGAGCTCGACGACACCGTCGGCGGCGTTCCGCCCGGCGACGACGACCACCGGGACGCCGAGCAGCTCGGCGTCGCGGAGCTTCACGCCCGGCGAGACCTTCGGCCGGTCGTCGTACACGACGTCGTACCGCTCGCCCTCGAGGGTGTCGATGAGCGAGGACGCGAGGTCGTACGCCACCTGGTCCTTGCCGGTGGCGACCACGTGCACGTCGAACGGCGCGATCTCCTTCGGCCAGGCCAGGCCCTTCTCGTCGTTGTGCGCCTCGGCCAGGATCGCCATGATGCGCGTCACACCGATGCCGTAGGAGCCCATCGTGACCGTGGCGAGCTTGCCGTTCTCGTCCTGCACCCTGAGGTCGAGCGCCTCGGCGTACTTGCGGCCGAGCTGGAACACGTGCCCGATCTCCATGCCGCGCGCGGTCTCCAGCGGGCCGGAGCCGTCCGGTGCGGGGTCGCCCGCACGCACGTCCGCCACGTCGACGGTGCCGTCCGCGGTGAAGTCGCGGCCCGCGACGAGCCCGGAGACGTGCACGCCGCGCTCGTTCGCGCCGGTGACCCACGCGGTGCCGTCGGCGACGCGGGGGTCGACGAGGTAGCGGATGCCGGAGGGGCTGTCGGCCCCGAGGACCTGCGGGCCGATGTAGCCCTTCACGAAGACGCCCGGGTGCTTCCGGAAGTCGTCGTCGCCGGCGGCCTCGACCTCGGCGGGCGCGAAGGCCACCTCGGCGCGCTTCAGGTCGACGTCGCGGTCACCGGGCAGCCCGACGACGACGACCTCGCGGGTGCCGTCGAGGTGCGTCAAGGCGAGCACGACGTTCTTCAGGGTGTCCGCCGCGGTCCACGGGCGATCGGCGCGCGGAGCGGCCTCGTTCGCGTGCGCGACGAGCGTGTCGATGGTGGGGGTGTCCGCGGCGGGCAGGCGCACGGCTTCCGGCTGGCCGCCGACCGGCAGGGCCTGCGCGGCGGGGGTGACGTACGCCTCGACGTTGGCCGCGTAGCCGCCGGCGCTCCGGACGAAGGTGTCCTCGCCGACGCCGATCGGGTGCAGGAACTCCTCGGACTTCGAGCCGCCCATCGCGCCGGCGTCCGCCTTGACGATGACGTACTCGAGGCCCAGGCGCGTGAAGATCTTCTCGTAGGCGTCGCGCATCACCTGGTAGCTGCGCTCGAGGCCCTCGTCGGTGAGGTCGAACGAGTACGCGTCCTTCATGGTGAACTCGCGACCGCGCAGCAGACCGGCACGCGGGCGGGCCTCGTCGCGGTACTTGTCCTGGATCTGGAACAGCGTGACGGGCAGGTCCTTGTAGGAGCCGTACAGGTCCTTCACGAGGAGCGCGAACATCTCCTCGTGCGTCGGCGCGAGCAGGTAGTCGGCGCCCTTGCGGTCCTGCAGGCGGAACATGCCGTCGCCGTACTCGGTCCAGCGGTTCGTCGCCTCGTACGGCTCCCGCGGCAGGAGTGCGGGCAGCAGGACCTCCTGCGCGCCGGCGGCCACCATCTCCTCGCGGACGATGTCCTCGATCCGGCGGCGGACGCGCAGGCCGAGCGGCAGCCACGCGAAGATCCCCGGGGACTGGCGGCGGACGTAGCCGGCGCGGACGAGCAGCTTGTGGCTCGTCACCTCGGCGTCGGAGGGGTCGTCGCGGAGCGTGCGGAGGAAGAGATGGGAGAGCCGTGTGACCACGGACGCAAGCCTAGCGGCGCGCGTCGCGGCCGCGGCGCGTGCGCGTGCGTTCGCATGGGCGTGCGTCCGTGCGTGGGCCTGTCGGTGGAGCAGGGATCGTCGGGTCGCGGATCGCGACCCGACGATTCCTGCTCCACCGATGAGCGGCAGGCGACCGACGTGCGCGGAGCCGCGCCGCGACGGACGGGAGGCGCGGGGCGGGCCCGCCCCGCGCCTCCCGTCCGTCGCCTGGTCCCGTCCACCCCCGTCCACGTGGTTGGAGCGGCAGTGGATGGAGCAGAAGACGTCGGGTCGCGGACCGCGACCCGACGTCTTCTGCTCCACGGGCAGCGCTCACGCTCCCGCGCCGCGCCCGCGCGCCGGCTCAGGTGGTGGTGACGACCTGCGGAGTCCCCGTGGCGGCGTCGGGCCCCATCTCGTCGGCGATGCGGTTCGCCTCGGCGATGAGCGTCGGGACGATCTCGCTCTCCGGGACGGTCTTCACGACCTGCCCCTTGACGAAGATCTGGCCCTTGCCGTTGCCGGACGCGACGCCGAGGTCGGCCTCTCTGGCCTCGCCGGGGCCGTTCACGACGCAACCCATGACGGCGACGCGCAGCGGCACGGTCATGCCCTCGAGGCCCTTCGTCACGTCGTTCGCCAGCTGGTAGACGTCGACCTGCGCGCGGCCGCAGCTCGGGCACGAGACGATCTCGAGCTTGCGCTCGCGGAGGTTGAGCGACTGCAGGATCTGCAGGCCGACCTTCACCTCCTGCGCTGGGGGCGCGGAGAGCGAGACGCGGATGGTGTCGCCGATGCCCTCGGCGAGCAGGATGCCGAAGGCGGTGGCGCTCTTGATCGTGCCCTGGAACTCCGGGCCGGCCTCGGTCACGCCGAGGTGCAGGGGCCAGTCCCCCGCCGCGGCGAGCTGCCGGTACGCCTTCACCATGACGATCGGGTCGTTGTGCTTGACCGAGATCTTGAAGTCGTGGAAGTCGTGCTCCTCGAAGAGGCTCGCTTCCCACACCGCGGACTCGACGAGCGCCTCGGGGGTGGCCTTGCCGTACTTCTGCAGCAGGCTCGGCTCGAGCGACCCGGCGTTGACCCCGATGCGGAGCGAGACGCCGGCGTCCTTCGCGGCCTTCGCGATCGCGCCGACCTGGTCGTCGAACTTCCGGATGTTGCCCGGGTTCACGCGGACCGCGGCACACCCGGCGTCGATCGCCTGGAAGACGTACTTCGGCTGGAAGTGGATGTCGGCGATGACCGGGATCTGCGACTTCTTCGCGATGATCGGGAGCGCGTCGGCGTCGTCCTGGCTCGGGACGGCCACGCGGACGATGTCGCAGCCGGAGGCGGTGAGCTCGGCGATCTGCTGCAGGGTCGCGTTGATGTTCGTCGTCGGGGTCGTCGTCATGGACTGGACCGACACCGGCGCATCACCGCCGACGAGGACCTTCCCCACCCGGATCTGCCGCGACTTCCGACGCGGGCTCAGGGTTTCGGGGACTTTCGGCAGACCGAGGTTCACTGCTGGCACGAGTGCGACTCTACGCGCTCCGGGTGACGTCACACCTGGCGCGTGACCAGGTCCGTCCCGCGCTCGACGACGGTGATGAGCGGCGCGTACAGCCGCATGAGCGCGAGGGCGCGCTCGTGGTCCTCGTCGCTCGCCCCCGCGCACGCGTCGGCGACGACCGTGACGGTCGCGCCGGCGTCCGCCGCCGCCAGGGCGGTCGACACGACGCAGCAGTCGGTGGAGACGCCGGTGAGCACGAGGTGCGGGCGGTCGCCGACCACGGCCTGGAGGCTCGTCCCCCACTTGCCGAACGTCGGTTCGGTGACGACGGGGTCGCGTCGGTCGGCTGCGGCGGCCGCGAACGGCTCGGTCAGCGCGTACAACGGATCCGCGTCCGGCACGAGTGCGAACGACCAGTCGTCGTAGTACGGCACCCAGGCGCCCTGCGGACGCTCGGGCGCCACGAAGCGCGTGAAGACCGTCCGCCCGGCGAACCGTGGGAGCAGCCGCTCGGTACCGGCGGCGGCGTGGTCGTACCGCGGCGTCGCCCACGGGCTGTCCCCGGTGAAGACCTGCTGCAGGTCGATCGCGACGAGCCAGGCGTCCGACGGGACCTCGACGCCCGCACTCACGCTGCCGACTCCCGACGGTCGCCGGTCGCGCCGGTCGCGCTGCTCGTGGGGATCGGCGCCTGCTCCTGGCGTCGCACCGCGCCGCGCGCGGTGAGGAGCGTGCCGAGGAAGCCGACCACGAGGGCGACGAGGACCCCGAGGTTGGCGTAGGCCCACGCGCCCTCGCGGCCGCCGAGCCCGGACGGGCCGAGCAGGTAGCCCTGCCAGTTGAGCCAGGCGGGTACCCCGTACGTGTTCGTGACGAGCCCCCACCCGAGCGCGGTGCCCAGCACGACGAGCCCGATGGCGGACCAGCGGACGTCGCCGTACCGGCCGCGGACGTCGTCGAGCTCGGTGTCGGCGTACGCGCGGCGACGCAGCAGCACGTCCGCGACGAAGACCCCGGCCCAGGCGGCGATCGGGACGCCGAGGGTGACCAGGAACGCCTGGAACGGGCTGATGAAGTCCTTGGCGAAGAAGACCACGTACACCGCGCCGGCGACCATGAAGGCGCCGTCGACCCCCGCGGCGACCGGCCTCGGGATGCGGACGCCAGCACTCAGCAGCGCCAGACCGGACGAGTAGATGTCGAGCACCGCGCCACCGACGAGCCCGAGGATCGCGACGACGGCGAACGGGATGAGGAACCAGACCGGCAGGATCGTCGTCAGGGCTCCGATCGGGTCGGCGCCGATCGCGGCGTCCAGGGTCTTCGACGAGCCGGCCAGCAGGACACCGACGACGACGAGCACCGCCGGCGCGAGCGCCCCGCCGAAGGTGGTCCAGCCGACCACGCCACCGGTCGAGGACGTCCGCGGCAGGTACCGCGAGTAGTCCGCCGCGGCGTTCACCCAGCCGAGCCCGAAGCCGGTCATGACGAGGACGAGGGCGCCGATGACGTTCTGGGTGCTCCCGCTCGGCAGCGCGCCGAGCGCACCGAGGTCGATGGACGGCACCGCGAGGACGACGTAGACGACCGTGAGCACGGCGGTCACGACGGTGATCACCGTCTGCAGCCGCATGATGACGTCGAAGCCGGCGATGCCCGCGCCGACGACCAGCGCCGCCACGACGACGAGGGCGACGAGCTTCGTCACGACCCCGTCGTCCCACCCGAGTTCGCGGAAGACCGTCGAGGTCGCGAGCACCGCGAGGGACGCCAGCGCCGTCTCCCACCCGACGGTGAGCACCCAGCTGAGGAACGACGGCAACCGGTTGCCCCGGACCCCGAACGCGGCACGGCTCAGCACCATCGTCGGCGCCGACCCGCGCTTGCCGGCGATCGCGACGATGCCGCAGAGCAGGAACGAGAACGCCACCCCCACGACGGAGACGATCGTCGCCTGTGCGAGCGAGATCCCGAAGCCGAGCACGAACGAGCCGTAGCTCAGCCCGAGCACCGACACGTTCGCGGCGAACCACGGCCAGAACAGGCCGCGCGGACGGCCCTTCCGGTCGGACTCGGCGATGACGTCGATGCCCTGGCGCTCGACGGTGCGGACCTCGGCGGCAGGGGGCATGGGCGCTGTGCTCATGCGGTGAGCGTAGTGCTACCCGAACAGGTCCACGGGCCGGACGAGGTCGGCGTAGATGAGCAGCGCGCTCATGCCGGCCAGCAACACGACGACCACCATCGTCAGCGGCATGGACTTCGCCAGGTCGATCGCACCCGGGTCCGGCTTGCCGACGAGCGTGAAGGCCCGACGTTTCACGGCCTCCCAGAGCGCACCGGCGATGTGCCCACCGTCGAGCGGCAGGAGCGGCACCATGTTGAGCACGAAGAGTCCGATGTTCAGCGACGCCAGCAGGCCGAGGATCGTGTACGCCTTGTCCACCACGGGGACGCCGCTCATCGACGAGACCTCGCCGATCGCCCGCCCGACGCCGACGACCGACACCGGACTGTCCTGTGACCGCTCCTGGGCCCCGAACGCGGCGTTCCACACCGCGACCAACCGCTGCGGCAGGTCGATGATGAGGTGCGCCGAAGCGGAGATCTGCGCGCCGGTCGCGGGCAGCACCGCGGTGGGCGACTGCCGGACGAGGGACTGTCCGATGCTGACGCCGACGACGCCCACGCGCTGGGTCTTCGTCGTGCCGTCCGCGTTCTTCGCCGCCGTGCCCCGGTCGGTCACGACGTCGCGGGTGGCGAGCTGCGGGGTCACCTCGAGCGTCTTGCGGGCACCGTCGCGCTCGACGACCACCGTGACCACCTTGCCGGCCGACCGCTGGAACACCCTCGAGACCTCGGCGATCGTCGGGTCCTGCCGTCCGTTCACCGCGAGCACGACGTCACCGTCACGGATCCCGGCCTGCTTCGCGGGCGACTCGGCGTCACCGGGCGCGCAGGCCGTCGAGCTGCTCGTCGGCAGGACGCAGTCGACGCTCGACGTGAAGGTCGTGGTCGGTGCGCCGAAGCCGCACAGCAGCACGCCGAACAGCACGATGCCGATGACGAGGTTCATCGCCGGGCCGGCGACCATGACGATGATCCGCTTCCACGGGGTGAGTCGGTAGAACGCCCGGGAGTCGTCGCCGCCCGCGTCCGCGATCTGCTCGGCGCTCGCCTGGCGAGCGTCCTGCACGAACGCGCCGTACATGCCGGTGTTCGTGATCGCGTTCGGCCGACCCGACGCCCGCGGCTTGAGCATGCCGACCATCGAGATGTAGCCGCCGAGCAGGATCGGTCGGATGCCGTACTCGGTCTCTCCGCGCCGGAACGACCAGATCGCCTTGCCGAAGCCGAGCGAGTACTGGGTCACCTTCACGTTGAAGAGCTTCGCGAAGGAGAGGTGTCCCAGCTCGTGGAGTCCGATCGAGACCAGCAGGCCGACGATGAAGACGACCACACCGAGGACGAAGAGGAGCACGGATTCGACGGTCACCGGAGAAGGGTACGGGACCGCGCCCATGACGGAGCCGAGCGCGCCCTGGGAGGTCTGCCGCGCCTCCCGGCCGGCCTGGAGGCAGGACCCACCGGAACCGCGTCGGTCACGTCACCGCGTGGTCCGGCCGTGCGTCCGGTGCCGGTCGCGGGACGCGGTCGCGAACCGCGTCGTCGTTCCGGGGTGCCGACGAGGATGCGGCTCCGGTCAGCGCGCCAGCGCGCGGTCCGCCGCGGCGCGCGCCCAGCGTTCCGCCGCGAGGACGCCCTCGAGGGACGCCTCCCCCGCGCGGTGCTCGTCGACCACACGCCGGACCGTGGCGACGATGTCGAGGAACCCGATCGCGCCCGCGTGGAAGGCGGCGACGGCCTGCTCGTTCGCGGCGTTGAACACGGCGGGGTACGTGCCGCCGAGCACGCCCACGTGCTTGGCGAGGTCGACGGCTCCGAACGCCTCGGCGTCGAGCGGCTCGAACGTCCAGGTGCTCGCGGTGGTCCAGTCGAGCGGGGCACCGACTCCGGGCACCCGGTCGGGCCATGCGAGGCCGAGGGCGATCGGGAGCCGCATGTCCGGCGGCGAGGCCTGTGCGATCGTCGAGCCGTCGACGAACTCCACCATCGAGTGCACGACGGACTGCGCGTGCACGGTGACGTCGATACGGTCGTACGGCACGCCGAAGAGCAGGTGCGCCTCGATGACCTCGAGCCCCTTGTTCACGAGCGTCGCCGAGTTGGTCGTCACCACGAGGCCCATGTCCCAGGTGGGGTGGGCGAGCGCCTCGGCAGGGGTGACGGCACGGAGGCTCTCCCGCGAGCGTCCACGGAAGGGTCCGCCGCTCGCGGTGAGGACGAGCCGCCGGACCTCGGCGTCGGAGCCCGAACGGAGCGCCTGCGCGATGGCGGAGTGCTCGCTGTCGACCGGCACGATCTGGCCGGGCGCGGCGGCCTGCTGCACCAGCGGTCCGCCGACGATCAGGCTCTCCTTGTTCGCCAGGGCCAGCGTCGCGCCGGTCCCGAGCGCCGCGAGGGTCGGGCCGAGCCCGACCGATCCGGTGATGCCGTTGAGCACCACGTCGGCCTCGACGCTGCGGACGAGGCGCTCGGCGTCCTCGGCGCCGAAGGCCGTGTCACGCACGCCGAAGCGGTCCGCCTGCTCGGCGACCAGGTCGCGGTTCGTGCCGGCGGTCAGGCCGACGACCTCGAACCGGTCGGGGTTGCGGGCGACGACGTCGAGGGCCTGCGTGCCGATCGATCCCGTGCTGCCGAGGACCACGATGCGACGCCGGGCAGCCCCGGGTCCTGCGGCCGTTCCGTACCGGTCGGGCGTGCCGGACCCGACGCCGTTCGCCACGCTCAGCCCTTGGCGAGGATGTCGACGACGAACACGAGCGACGCGTTCTTCGGGATGCCGGAACCCTCGGGCGGGTTCGCACCGTAGGCGTCCTCCGGGGTGGTCACGATGAGCACCTGCGAGCCGACCTTCTGCCCGACCAGGCCGGTCACGAAGCCCTTGATGAGCGAGCCCTCGGACACGGTGAACGTCGTCGGAGCGCCCTTCGACCACGAGGAGTCGAACTCCTTGCCGCCGTCGAGCTGCACACCCTTGTACTGCACGAGGGCGGTGTCGCCGTCGGCGATGGTGGCGCCGTCGCCCTGCTTGAGGACCTCGACCTCGGTCTTCGACGGTGCCTTCGCGCCCGACGGGATCGTGATCTCCGGCTCGCCCTTCGCCCCGTCCTCCACCGTCGGCAGGGACGGGTCCTGCTGCTGCGGCGTCCCGGTGGCCTTGGTGGGCGTCTGGGCGATCACGTCGGCGACGACGACGATCTCGCCGCCGGTGTTGAACCCGAGCGCCGACGACTCGCCGACGACGGCCACGCGGTCGCCGACCTTCGTGCAGGCGAGGAGGGCGCCGAAGCCCGTCCCGCCGACCGAGAGCACCTGCGGGTTGCCCTGGTCGAAGCCGACGGCGCCGAGCTCCGACGCGTCCGAGGCCTTGTAGACCGCGTAGGAGACCTGGGCGAACTCGCCGTCCCGCAGCGACTTGCCCTTGCCCTGCACGACCGTCGTGGCCTGCGGCGTCTTCGCGCTGATGCCCTTGTCGAAGGTGACCTTCGGCGCTTCCTTGCCGCCGACGGCACCGCTCACCGACACCGCCTTCGACGCAGACCCGGGCTCGGGGCACGACGAGATGGGCGTGGCGGACGCACTCGCGGAGGCACTGGGCGAGGCCGAGGCGTCACCCGAGCCGTTCCCGGAGCAGGCGGCGAGTCCCAGCACGACGGCGGGGACGATGGCGATCGGGAGCAGGCGGAGACGCTTCACGGGGACCTATCCTGCCGCACGCACCTTGGTGACGGGCGTGTGGTGGACGGGGAACGCCACCGAACGCGCGATGAAGCAGAGCCGGTTCGCCTCGGCGTGGGCGGCGTCGGCGTCCTCGACCCGGTCCGCCTCGAGCACGGTCACGACCGGGCGGAGGGTCACCGCCGTGACCTCCCCGGTGCCGTCGCGGTGCACGTCGAGCGAGGCGGTGGCCGTGTCCGTGTACTCGACGACCGTGAACCCGCGCTGCACGGCGACGTACAGGTAGCTCATCATGTGGCACTGCGCCAGCGCGCCGAGGAGGAGCTCCTCCGGGTTCCAGCGGTCACGGTCGCCCCGGAACGCCGGGTCGGCCGAGCCGGCGATCGGGTGCTTGCCGTCGGCGGTCACGTCGTGGTCGCGACCGTAGTCGCGGTACCCGCTCGTCCCGGTGCCGCGGTCGCCGGTCCAGCGGACGGACACCTCGTAGGTGTGGTCGGTCACGGTGCGCTCCTTCGTGCCTGGTGGTGTCCGCGGGGCTGGTCGGTCACGGTGCGTCCTCCGCGCCTGGTGGTGTGCGCCGGGCTCGCTACGATGACGGCATGACGGTGAGCCCCGACGTCCGAACAGACCGCCATCCTCTCACCGCGGAGGGCTCGGTCGAGCTCGCGGTGCTCGACCGGAACGGCTTCGACGAGAGCCGCCACGTGGGCGCGGGCGTCGTCGTCGCCGCGGACGGGACCGTGCTCGACTCGGTCGGCGACGCATCCGCGAGCATCTACCCGCGATCGACGATGAAGCCCTTCCAGGCGCTCGCGATCCGACGCGCAGGCGCGTCGTTCAGCGACGAGGAGCTCGTGCTCACCACGGCGAGCCACGCCGGCACCGCGGCCCACCAGGCACTCGCGCTGCACATGCTCGAGTCCTTCGACCACGACGAGTCGGACCTGGGGTGCCCGCCCGACCTGCCGTTCGACCGTGCCACCGCGCGGACCATGACCGGCCCCCGTCGCCTGGCCATGAACTGCTCGGGGAAGCACGCCGGCATGCTCGCAGCCTGCCGCGTGAACGGCTGGGACGAGGCGACCTACCTCGACGTCACGCACCCGCTGCAGCAGCGCGTCCGGGACACCGTCGAGGAGTACACGGGCGAGGTCGTCGACGTCGTCGGCACCGACGGGTGCGGCGCGCCGGTCTTCCCGCTCACGCTGCGCGGACTCGCGCGCGGGTTCGCCGGCGTCGTCGCCCGGTCCGACGCCGACTCGGCAGCGCTGGTGGACGCCGTCCTCGACCACCCGTGGGCCATCGACGGGGTCGGCCGCGCCAACACCGTCACGATCGAGCGGCTGCAGGTGCTCGCCAAGTTCGGCGCCGAGGGCGTCATGGTGATGGGCCTGCCCGGCGGCGCAGCGGTCGCGGTGAAGACGCTCGACGGCTCGCAGCGGGCAGGGACGCTCGCGGCACTGACGCTGCTCGAGCGGAACGGACTGGTCGACGCGGCAGGCGTCGCGGACGTGATGGCGGCGACCGGCGAGCGGGTGCTCGGTGGTGGGGTGCCGGTCGGCGCGGTGCGCGCGGGTTCCGGCCTGCGCTGAGTGTTCGGTCTGCGGTGTCGTCCTCGTCACCGCAGCAGGGGCAGCACCGGGTCGATGTGGACCGGCGGTCCCGCGAGGTGGTGCTGGACCCGGCAGCCGTGGCGGGTGACCTCGACGAGGTGGTCCCAGCGTCGCGGCAGCAGGTGGAGCCCGGGGACGAGCACGACCGTCGTGCGCGGAGCGCCGGTCGCCCCGAGCCGGACGGCGACGGCGGTGGCGGGTGGTAGCCCGGGGACGTCCGCCTCGGCCGTGGACACGAGCTGTGGGCCGGTCGCGGCACGGAGCTCGACACCGGGCTCGTCGTGCGGGGCGTGCGGCGGGTGCGGCGCGTGCGGGTCACGCAGGATGGGCAGGTCGGGCAGGTCGGGGAGGTCGGGCAGGTCGGGTTGGACCGACCGGCCGGGTCCGTGCTCGTCCCCGAGTGGGTCGAGCTGTGCGCGGAGGGCCGTGAACAGCGCCTCGGCCACCGCGCCCACGCCCACGACGACCACGTGGCAGGTGCGTTCCGGATCGCGGCCGACGTGCACCGGACGTCCGTCGGCACGTCTCCCGAGCAGGAGGCCCGGGAGGGCCCGCAGTCCGTCCCGCACGGCCGGGTCCCCCTCCGACGGGGCCGGATCCCCCTCCGACAGGGCCGGGTCCCCCTCCGACCGGGCCGGATCCCCCTCCGACCGGGCCGGATCCCCCTCCGACCGGGCCGGATCCCCCTCCGACCGGGCCGGGTCCCCCTCCGACCGGGCTGGGTCCCCTTCCGACCGGGCTGGTCCTCGGGGCTGGTGCGACCGCACGGGGTCCACGAGGACGACCGGGACGCCGTCGGCGCGCAGCTCGGCGAGTGAGCGGGCGAGAGCGACGTCGAGGAACGCGCAGACCGCGGCTGCCAGCAGCAGGACGAGACGGTCCACGCCTTGCAGCGCGCCGAAAACCCCGACGATCGCGAGCACGACCGCGGTGCCGACGAGGCAGGAGCGCGCGGCCAAGGGGGTCACGGTCCGAGCGAAGCAGCCCCGCACTCTGCGGGACCGGCACGCCGGGCAGGCTGTGGAGGAGTCGGCAGTCGGCATCGCCTGTGCAGGAGCGCGGCCGACCGCCGGTCACTGCACGAGGAAGAACTGCTCCCCGATGTCCACGCGCGCTCCGCGTTCGACCCGGTAGCGGCGCCCGGGCTCGCAGCGGCGGATGCTGCCGTCGATGTGCCGGACCACCGTGCCGTTGCCCGAGAACCGGTCCGACACCCACAGGTCGTCACCGTCGCGGCCCAGTTCGAGGTGCGTCTTCGACACCGACTTGCCCGGGTCGTGCACGGTGAGCAGGTCGTCGAACCGCTCGCCGGGCTGTGGGCGGGGCAGGCGTCCGAGGAGCCCGGTGCCGTGCACGGCGGACCGCTCCCCCGTGCTGAAGTGCAGCACGAAGGGAGCGTCCGACGTGGTCTTCGTGACGATGCGGGTCTCCTCGACGTCCTCGTCGTCGTCCGTCTCGCCGCTCGACGGCGGCTGGCCGCCGCCCGCCGGGGGCAGGACCGGGGCGGTCGTGCCCGGCAGCGGCGGCAGCGGTGCGACGGTCGGCGGCAGCGCACCGAGGTCCGGGAGCGGTGCCGTCGACGGCACCGTGGGCGACATCGGGGCTGACGGCACACTCGACGCACGGTCCACAGCGTCGTCCGCGTCGGCGTGCGCACCACGAGGACGGATCGGCGTGCGCGGGGTGTCCTCGGGGACCTGGACGGGCGGGCTGTCCGTCAGACCGTCCGGAGCGGCGTGGCGCGCCTGCCCGACCGGTTCTGCGACGGCCGGAGCGGCCGAACCCGCCGAAGCGGCCGGACCGACGGGGGCGTCGTCGGTCGCGGCAGCCGAGTCGCCGCTCGCGTCGTCGGTGTCGCTGGGCGAACCGTCGCCCGCATCGCCGACGGGGCGATCGTCCGCCCGTTGCGCGTCGGGCTGCTCGCCGCCGTCCTGCTGGTCGCCGTCCTGCTGATCCGGCCCCTGCTGGTCGCCGTCCTCCTGATCCGGGCCCTGCTGGTCGAGGGTGGGTAGCTGGTCGTCTGCGGCCCAGTCCGGGCGGGCCATCGGCAGCGGGACGACCGGGCCGGTGAACGCCGCGGTCACGGCCGGACGGACGGCGCCGCACTCCGCGCAGAAGATGTCGTCGGGCTCCAGGGTGTGACCGCACACCGGGCACGTCGCCGGTCCACTCCCCGGGGCGACGAGCGGGGTGGGCGCCGGGCGCCGGTCGACGAGGGGCTCGACGACCGCGGTGTCTCCGGGCCGGGCCTGCTGCTCCGGTCCCGGTGCCCCGCCCTCGTCCTGGTCGACCACCGGCGGCTCGGCGGGAGCGGTCCCGCGTCCGACCCACCACGACGGACGGGACGGAGCTGCGGGCGGCTGCTGGGTCGGCGGTGCCCAGGCACCGGTCCGGGCGGATGCCGCGGCCGAGGCGTCGTCGACCGGTCGCGGGTCGTCGCGGGGCGGCGCCACGCGCGTGTGCTCCGGGTCCTCGACCTCGCCGTCGATCACGGGAGCGCCGGGCGTCACGGGTTGCGCATCGGGGTCGAGCGACGGCTCGGCCTGGAGCGGTGCAGCGGGGTCGGGCTCCCGGACGCGGTCGACGTCCGGACGCCCGACGTCGGCCCAGTCCCGCACGCCCGGGACGGCACCGTTGACGTGCTCCGGCGCCTGCAACGGCGCCGGCGTCGGCGCCGAGGGACGGTCGACCGGGACGACCGGACCCGTGTCACGCTGGCGGTCCGCGCCGGTCAACCACGCGCGGGTCGCCGGATCGAGCGTCGCTTCGGGGAGCCACGCCTCGGCTGCAGGGTCGGGGTGCCGACCGTGCTGGTCCGGCTGCTGGAGCGGCGGCGGCGGGGTGTCGTCGAGGGGCGCAGGAGGTGCCGGTCGACGGTTCGCCGAGACGTTCACCGACCGACCGCACTCACCGCAGAAGATCGCCCCGTCGGGCAGTGTCGATCCGCAGTGTTCGCATCTGATCACGGTTCGCCTCTGTCCTCACTCGGCCGTCCACGACGCTCGCCGGCCTGCGGACCATCGTAGTCACGCCCTCCGCGACGACCCTGGTCGTCACGGTCGACCACCGCGACGCCCGTCGTCGTGTCCCGCGCCGGTCCGGACGTCCTCGGACGGCTCCGCGATGCCCGGAGGTCTCCGTTCCGCAGGGACCGGAGCGAGACGGCTGCACGCCACCGCTCCCGCCGGGTCCGCCCGGCACGCAGGCTCGCGATCGCCGCGCCCGTCGCCGCCCACATCCGGTCCGCGGTACCCGGGTCGACGTCGTCCGGTCCGAACACGCTCCGGTCGGCCAGTGCTGCGAGCCCCGTCCCGCCCTCGCCGGGGGCACCCACCACCGCCTCACGACGTGTGGCGGCCCGGCCGACCTCGTGCCCACGGTCGACCAGGGCGTCGCGGTACTCGTCCCATGCCCCGGTGACGCGTGCCCGCGGCGTCGGCGCCCGTCGTCGCCGCCGCCGTCGCGCCCGCTTCAGCAGCACCACGACGGCGAAGGGCAGGAGCACCAGCACGGCGAGTCCGAGTGTCCCGAGCACCCACGGCAACGCCGCGAGCAGGATCTGCAACCACAGCGGCTGCACGGGCGGGGTGTCCCGATCGCTCTGCGGCGGCGCCTGCTGGTCCTGGTCCTGCTGCTCGACGGGCGGCGGCGGCACCACGGTCTCCGGTCGGGTGACCGGCTGCGGCGTCTGGTCCTGCTCGTCCGGGATCTCCCGGACGACGGGGTTCGGGTTGAGCATCACCCACCCCCACTGGGCCGTGTCCACCTCGACACGCGCCGTCACGTCGGACCCGCGGAGGGTCGTCGTCCCGCCCGCGCCGGTGCCGGATCCGGTCGTGCCACCGGAGTCGCCTCCGGCGGTGAACCCCATCACCACCCGCGAGGGGAAGCCGATCTGGCGGGCCATCAGTGCGGCGGCGACGGCGTACTGCTCCTGGTCGCCGATCATGAGCGGCGCCGTCAGCAGTTCCTGGATCCGGTCGGCGCCGTGTCCGGAACGGCTCGCGCGGTCGTCACCCACGCCGTGGCTGACGTAGCCCGTGCGCTTGAGCGACTCGACGACGGCGACGAGCTTCGCCCCGTCGGTCGCGGCGTCCCCGGTCGTCGCGTCCACGCGTTCCCGCACCGCGTCCGGCACCCCGGTCGGGTCGGGCACCGACGCGGTCCCCGGCCGAGCGGAGGCGAGCTGCTCGTCGTCCGGCTGGTCGGGCAGCACCGCGGTGAGGTCGTACCGCGTGCCCGCGCGGACCCCACCGACGACGGCACCGGTCGCCGTGGTGCGGTCGTAGAAGAACGCTGCGCGGTCACGATCCGCGTCCCTGCCGCGGAACGTCACCGACTCCAGGGCACCGACCGTCGGCAGCCACACCCCGCGGTAGCCGTCGACGTCGACGTCGACACGGACGTCGTCGCCGCGGACACCGCGGACGTCCACGGTGGTCGGCACGCGCTCGAAGGTCCCGGACGCGGACGACCCGTCGTCGCCGCCCACCCGGTAGACGACGCCGTCGTACGTGTCGAGCGTGGCGATCCGCACGAAGCCGCCCCGCGGCAGGCCCGTGACACGCAGTTGCGCGGCGTCCGCCACGGAGGCTTCCTCGTACGACCGGAACCCGCTCAACGGGCTGACCTCGTCACGCGGGTCGAAGGGCTTGACGACGTCGGTGCGCGCCACCGTCCGACCGGCCGTCGGCGGCGCGACGAGCCCGAGGCCGGTCGCGACGACCGCGGCCGCCACGATCGTGCCGGTGCCGACGAGCGCCGGTCGGACGACCGAGCGCCACGCCGGCACCCGTGCGCCGACGGTCGTCGCGACCGCCACCGCTCGCCGCGTGTGCCGCACCGTCAGCGCCCACACGAGCGCGACGCCGCCGAGCACGACCGCGGTCGCCACCGGGACGTCCAGCTCGCTCGGCCCGACCAGGACGCCCGCCGCGAAGAGCACGAGCGCCGGGATGCTGGCGGTCTCCGGCCGGGAGGCACGGGTCGCGACGCTCACGGCGGTCACGGTGGCGACGAGGGTCGTCACGAAGTAGGGGACGAGCAGGGACTCGTAGGAGCCGACCGGCAGGCTGATGGTCACCAACCGCTTCCAGTCGAGGGCGACCCCGGCGAACAGGTCGACGAGTCCCGGGCCGGTCGGCAGGACCCCCGCGGCTTCGTCCGGCACCGCGGCCGGCACGCCCGTCAGCGCGAAGACCGCGACCGTGAGCACCCCCACCGCGACGGCGGGCAGTCGCGCGAGGGTCCCGGCGAGGGCGACCACGGACCCGGCTACCACGGCGGTCACCCCGGCGACGACCATCGACCCGTCGCGGTGCACCGGCCACCAGACGGTGCTCGCCACCGTGACGAGGAGCCACACCGTGAGCGTGCCGCCCGCCAGGCGCAACGGGGCGCGGCGGCGGTCCGAGCGACGATCCGCTCGCCGGGTCGTCCGCCGCGCGGCGCTCACCGGCGCGCTCACGCCGCAGCCGCCGATCGGTGCAGGGCCTGACGCAGGTCGTCGAGGTAGCCGATGGTGACCACGGTCAGTCCGGCGACGCGGAGGAAGCGCGGCGGCGCCTCGGGCTCGCACCGGACCGCGACGACCTCGACCCCGACGGGGAAGCGTGTCGCGGCGAGGCGCAGGGCCGGCAACCCGACCGAGGACCCGACCACGAGGAACGCGACGGAGATACCCGCGGTGTCCGTCCCGACGATCCGGGCGACCTCGGCGACGGGGAGGCACGAGTCCGAGAGCCCCACGGTCGCGAACTCGTCGAGGAGCCGGGTCGGGGTGACCGTGGGCAACCGGTGCACGGCGTAGACCGCACGCGCGGCGAACTCGGGGGTCCGCTCGGAGACGACGACCGAGACCTCCCGGCCGTCGCGGACCGCCCGGGTGCCCAGGGACGCCGCAGCGCTCACGGCCAGCTCGAACTCGTCGTCGTCGGTGAACTCGCCCCGACCGGTCGCGAGTGCGACGACGAGGTGCGACCGCCGGGTGTCCTCGAACTGCCGCACCATGAGGGAGCCGGACTTCGCGGTGGACCGCCAGTGGATGGTGCGCGGGTCGTCACCGGGCATGTACTCGCGGATCGCGTGGAAGGCGATGTCCGCGGGCGACAGGTCCGTCGTCGCCTGACCCTCGAGGTCGCGGACCAGCCCGGTGCTGCTCGACGGGATCGCGATCGTCCGCGGGTGCACGATGACCTGCTCGCGGGCGGTCCAGACGACCTCGCGCCGGACGAGGCCGACCGGGTCGGCCCGGACGCTCGTGACCGGACCGACGTCGAGCACGCCGCGCCGGACCGTCGGGACGGGCACCTCCTGGTCGAACGTCCCCTGCGGCGCGACGGCGGGGATCGCGACGTCGACCAGACCGGCACCGACGGGGACCTCGACCGTCGTGGGGACCGACGGCAGGCGCGCCGGGTTCTCCGCCGTGACGACCACCCCGGCGGCGTCGCCGACGGCGACCCGGTGCTGGGGCAGGCGCATCCGCACGACGAGTCGCGACCGGCCCACGAGCGCGACCGCGGCGACGACCACGAGCACTGCGCCGGCGAAGCCGACCACCACCACCTCGCGCAACCCGAACCGGTACCCGACCACGAAGGCGACGAGCGTGACGGCGGCGACCGTCCAACCCAGGCCGGTGATCACGGACGAGACCTCTGCCCACCCGCGTCGGAGGAGCCTCCAGGCCGCTGCCCAGGCCTTCGCGAGGCCGACGACCGCATCCGCGGCCACCCCCTCACGGTCACCGACCAGGCGGGTGCGCACGTTGGTGAGCCCGGCGACCGTGGTGGTGCGCTCGGTGACGGCCGGGCCGCGCCGCGACCGCGTCGCCGAGCGGCGCGACCTCGTCGCGACGGGACGGCGGTCGGTCACGACACCGCTCGGTCGGCGGGTGGCGGGGTCTCCACGAGGAGCTGCGCCACGACGCTCGTGGCGCTGACGCCGTCGAACTCGGCCTCGGCGTCGAGCACCAGGCGGTGCGCGAGCACCGGGACGGCGAGGGCCTTCACGTCGTCCGGCGTCACGTAGTGGCGTCCCTGCACCGCCGCGTAGACACGCGCTGCCCGGACGAGGCCCATCGCGCCGCGAACGCTGACCCCGAGTCGGACCTCGCTCGCTCCGCGGGTCGCGTCGACGAGACGCGCCACGTAGTCGGCGATGGTCGGGTCGACGTGGACGGTCCGGGCGAGCGCCGCCATCTCGGTGACGGTCGCGGCCGGCACGACGCTCGGGAGCGGCACCGACGCTGACGGCGCCGACGCGGTCTCGAGGATGCGCACGGTCGCGGCGTGGTCGGGGTACCCGATCGACGCTCGCATCAGGAAGCGGTCCAGTTGCGCCTCCGGCAGACGGTACGTGCCCGCCTGTTCGACGGGGTTCTGCGTCGCGATGACCATGAAGGGCGCCGCGAGCCGGTGGTTCACGCCGTCGACCGTGACGGCGGCCTCCTCCATCGCCTCGAGCAGCGCGGACTGCGTCTTCGGGCTGGCGCGGTTGATCTCGTCGGCGAGGACGATGTTCGCGAACACCGGGCCGCGGTGGAAGTCGAACTCCTGCGTGCGCTGGTCGTAGACGCTGATGCCAGTGATGTCGCCGGGCAGCAGGTCCGGCGTGAACTGGATGCGGTTCGTGGTCCCCTGCACGCTCTGCGCCAGCGCACGGGCGAGGCTCGTCTTGCCCGTGCCGGGGACGTCCTCGAGCAGCAGGTGGCCCTCGCTGAGCATGGCGGTGACGGCGAGCCGGATCACGAACGTCTTCCCGAGGAGCACCTGCTCGACGTTGGTCACGACGCGGCCGGCGACGTCGGCGAACCAGGTGGCCTGCTCGGGGGTCATGCTCATGCGGTGGGTCCTCGTTCTCGAAGGGCTCGTGGTGCTCGGCGGGTCGGCGGATCGTCGGGTCGGCGGGTCGGAACTCTAGCCCGCGGCAGGGTCGCCCGGGTTTCCGGCGGGCGGCGGGTCGGCGGGCGCGGCTTGGCCGGTGACGTCGCGGACGGCGCCGACCGGGTCCTGCTTCCCGTTCACGGTCGCCTTGACACGGATGGAGTCGTAGCCGTCGGGGACGGGGTCCGAGGTCGACCAGGGCGCGTTGGTGTCCGGATTCGTGTCCGAGCAGACCAGGACCAACCCGGTCCGGCAGTACGAGACCTGGTACCCGTCGGGGCCGATGCGGCCGTTGTTGTCCGGTGCGTTCACCACCGGTGCCTGACCCACGACCGCGCTCGCCACGCTCGCACGGGTCGTGAAGGCGATGGCCCGCACCGGCTCGCTGGACGCGCAGTACTGGCCCTCGGTTGCACAGGAGGTGAAGACGACGGTCGTCTCGAGGCCGTACCCCGACCCGGCGCCCAGCGCCGCCGAGCCCGAGAACCGCACCGGCGTTCCCCCGTTCACCGAGTAGTACAGGTAGGGCGACGTTCCCACAGCGGTGGCTCGGAGTCCCCACGTCGGCGAGCTCCCGGAATCCTGCACCGCGTCGACGCTGCCGGTCGGTGCGTCCGGCGTGCGGAAGCCCTGGACCGCCGCCGGCTGGGACGCCGTGCAGAACAGACCGTTGTCCGCGAGCGCGACGTACCGGTACTGGCTCGTGATCCGGTCGTTCGCCGTCGCGCCGTTCCACACGTACTCGGCGCCGGTCGTCGAGCACCCCGAGGGGATCGGGGTGGCGCTCGAGTACTTCGCGATCCGCCAGTTCGCGCTGCCGCCCGCCCAGTCCGACTCGGAGGCGCGGAGCGAGACCGCGGTCGCGTCGCCGTCCGCGGCACCGGTCGCGCTCAGCTGCGGGGTGGCCGGCGCGCCGACCGCCGCCCCGGTCGCGGATGCCGTGTTCCACTGGACCGGGCTCCCGTCGCGGTCGGCGGCGTTGCGGGCGGAGACACGGACGGTGTACTCCGCGCCGCTCTGCGCGCCGGGGAACGACACGCTGGTCGCCGTTCCGGTGTTCCTGGTGCTCGAGAGGCCCGGACCCTCGATCGTGACGACGTGGTTCGACACGGCGGACCCACCGTTCGGCGTGCTGACGGCGTCCCACGTGACGTCGAGCTGGTCCGGGGTCGTGCTGCTCGGCGTGACGCGCAGGCCCTTCGGCGCGGCGGGCACGAAGTCGGCACTGATGGCAGCGGACGTCGCCGACGGCGCGGAGTCGCCGACGGCGTTCGTCGCGACGACCGAGAACCGGTAGGACGCCGCCGGGTCGAGTCCGGTGATCGTGCACACCGTCGAGGTCCCGCAGTCCTCCGCGATGCCGTTCGTGCCCTCGATGCGGTAGCCGGTGATGGGCGAGTTGTTCGCCTGGGGTGCCGCCCACGACAGGGTGGCCTGACCGCCACGGAAGGTACCGGTCCGGCTCGGCGCACCCGGGGCGTCGGGCACGTCCTGCACCGAGACGGTCACGTCCGCCCAGACGGACCGGCTCGGATCGCGCGTGGCGTCGGCGACCTGGTACTGCAGATGGGCGTCGACGGGCTTCGCGCTCCGGGACACGGCGACCTGCAGGCGGGAGCGGTCGGCGCTCGGCGTCACGCTGACGCCAGCGGGCAGGGCGCCGGCGAGGCCGCGGATCGCCACGACCCGCAGCGGCTCGTCGGGGAAGGGGTTGGTGGCCTGGTCGTTGGCGAGGACGTCGATGGTCGACGTCCTCCCACGCTCGACCACGGCGCGGTCCGCTCCGGGCTGCACGAGCGGCAGTGTCGACCCGACGATGCCGATCTGCACGACGCCGGCCCGGCCGGCGTTCGTGTCGTCACCGACACCGATCCCGATCGACGCCGTCGTGTCCTTCGGCGCCGTCTCGGCGACGGCGATCCGCAGCTGCTGGCCCTGGACGGTCGCGGTCGTCCCCTGCCCGGGCTGGCTGACGACCGAGTACCGGAGCTCGCGGACGTCGTCCGGGTAGGGGTAGTCGGTCAGCTTCGTGAGGTCGATGGTCCGTGTGTCGCCGGGCTGCATGTCGATCGTGGAGCCGGTGAACGCGGGTGGTTGGTTCGATCGCGGCGTCACCTTGATCGGGAGGACGAGCGTCGCCACCCGGCCCTTGCCGCCGTTCGCGGCGGACCCGTCGGTGACCTCGAACGAGATCGACGCGTTGCCGTAGTACAACTTCGACGACGTGAACTGCAGCGTGGACCGGTCGACGACCAGCTCCTGCCCGTTCGCGTGCGTCGCCTTCACGGTGCCGCGGTCCGTGAGCTGTGCGGTGCGGCCGTTCGCCGTGACGACGTAGCGGTCGAGTGGGATCCGGACCGTCGCCTCGCTCTTCACGGTCACGACCCCTGCGCTGCGGTCGACCTGCGGCAGGGCGTCGTCGAACCCGGGGACGTGGATGAACCCGTAGGACACGACGTCGGGATGGTCCGTCCGCGCCACGGAGAACGGGATCACCTGTGACGCGTCGGTGAGCTGCACGGTGATGCGGCGGTCCGGGGTCACGCGCGCGGTGTCGCCGTACCCGTCGACCACACCGACGGCGAGCCGCGACGTCGAACCCTCGGCGAAGAAGACGTTGCGGAGCACGTCGACGGTCACGTTCTGTCGTCGCAGGATGTCCTGCAGGTCGAGCGTCGTGTCCTCGACCTCGGGACGGAGCGGTGGCGCGTCCTGGTCCACGGTGACCGTGAGGAATGCGGTGCTCGAGCCGCCGCTCGGGTTCGTCACGGTGTAGAGGACGGCGAAGTCGCCCTCGGTCGCCGATCGCGGCGGGGTCACGCGGACCTGGCTGCGTCGCAGGACCTCCGCGGTCACGCCGTCGGCGGTCGCTTCGGCCGCCGTGACGGAGAGCTGGCCGCCCTCCGGGTCGGAGTCGTTCTGCAGGACCCGGACGGTCACCGAACCACCCGGCCGGATCGTGACGTGGTCGGCCTGCGCCACCGGGTTCGCGGCCTGCTCGGCCCGGGGGCTGATCCCGATCCGGACGGTCCCCGTCGCCCGCGCACCCAGGGCGTCGACCACCGTGTACGTGAACTCGTCGGTCCCCGCGGAGTAGTCCCCGGCGTCGTAGGTCAGCGCGTCCGAGGTGACGTCGCTGACCGATCCCCTCACCGGGTTGTCCGCGATGCCGACGAGCTGGACCGAGTCGCCGTCCGGGTCGATGCCGTCGAGCGGCACGGTGACCCGCACGGACTGCCCGGCGACCACCCGGGCCGTGACCGTCTGCGGGACGGGCGGGGTGTTCGTCGCCGCGTCACGCTCGCGGACCGAGATCGACACGGTCGCGTCGGCGTACTGCCCGTCCGGGCCGGCGACGCGGTAGACGGCCGTGTGGTTGCCCGGTGTCTCCGGTGCGAGGTAGCGGAGCCGGTCGCCGGACACGAAGAGCAGCCCGCCGTCGCCGGGCACGTTCTGCACGAGCTCGGGTTCGAGCGTGAGGGGCTCGCCCTCGGGCTGTGTGTCGTTCGCCAGGACGTCGATGTCGGCCACGTCACCGACGCGCACCGTCGCCGAGTCCGCCTGCGCCACGGGCGGCTGGATGCGGTCCGGCTTCGGGATCTCGACCACCGTGATCGTGCCGGTCGCGGTCGCGAGGCCGTTCGACTCGGTGTACCGGAACGACACCGGGCCGTCGAGGGGTGCGGTGAGCGTCACGCGTACGACGTGCTGGTCGAGGATGCTGGCCCGTACACCGCTGTCCGCCGCCGGTCCGTCCAGCGCGGTCACCATCAGCACCCCGCCCGCCGGGTCGGTGTCGGTCGCCGTGACGTCGGTGTCCTTCGTGGACAGGGTGTTCACGAAGACGGTCTTCGGGGTGGTGATCGGCGGGGTCGAGGCGTCGGGTGGCGCGAGCACGGTGATGCGCACGACGCCGCTGGCCGTCTTGGTGCCGTCGGTCACGGTGTACTCGAGCTGGTGGTCCCCGGCGCCGGCGCCCTGCACCCGGAAGGTGCCGGCGTCGTAGGACGGCGTCACCGTCAGGCCGTCCGACGACGAGACGCTCGTCAGCGTGAGCGGACCGTTGCCCCCACGGACGTGGTCGAGCGGGTCCACGGTGAAGGGCTTGCCGGCGTAGCCCTGCGCGGCGAAGGCGTCCGCGTGCAGGGGCACGCTCCCCTGCTTCGCGACCCGCACCGTCATCGCCCCACGCCCGCGGTCGCGTCCGTCGCTCACCACGAGCTGGACCGAGCGCTCGCCCGTGCGCCCGCTCGCGTTGCGGAAGTCGAGCAGCCCGTCAGGGGTGGTCGAGACCTGGTCGCCGTCCGCCGACGCCGACTCGAGGTAGACCGGGTCCCCGTCGGGATCGACCCAGTCGGAGAGCACGTCGGTGACGACGTGCCCGTTCTGCACGACGTCGGCCGAGGTGCTGCGGACCTGTCGCGGCGCCTCGTTCTCGGAGTCGGGTCGGACCGTCACCCGCACGGTCGCGGTGTCGGACCCCCCGTTGCCGTCCGTGATCGTGTACGGGAACGACACCGTGCCCTTCGCATCCGCAGCGAGGGTGACCTGCAGGCGCTGGCCGTCGCCGACCACCGCGACGCTCCCGGTGCCGGCGTCGATGCTGCCGACGTCGCTGACCACGAGCGGATCGCCGTTGGGGTCGTGGTCGTTGAGCAGGACCGGCAGGCTCGTCGTCCGACCGGGCCGCGCGCCCAGGTCGTCGTCGACGGCGACCGGCGGTTTCTGGTCCTTGTCGACCTGCGGGTCGTCGTCCGAGACCCGTTCCTGCTGCTGCTCGTCCTGTCGGTCGACGAGGTCCGACCAGTTGTCGATGAGCTGTCCGCTGCGGTCGATCGCCCAGGAACGGCCACTGCGCGGGTCGTTCGCGACGACCGTCGCGCCGTTGTGCACGATCTGCAGGTCTGCTGCGTCCGCGGTCTGCGCGAGACGCTGCAGACCGCTGCCCCGGCAGGAGTCCATCGCCTGGCCACCGGACCAGGCCGCGTACGTGCACGCGCCCACGACCGTCGGTCGGGCCGCGCGTCCGGACACGCGGAGCAGCGTCCGGTCGACCTGTCCGGATGCCGAGACGCGGACGAGTCCGGCCGTGCCTGCGACGACGACCGCGGACGTCGAGTCCGACGAGCGCTGGAGCGCGGGGGCCGCACCGACGCGGTCGCCGAGGTCGGTCTTCCGTCCGTCGACGGCGAGCTCGCCCGAGGTCCGGTCGAGCACGGCGACGTGGTCCCCGAAGGACGCGACCTGGAAGTCGTGCGACCGGTCGAACCGGACGTCCCACCGGCGCTCGACGGTGAGTCCCGTGCCGACGTCCACGAGCGCGGCCCGCCCGGTGCGCGGTGAGTAGACGGCCACGTGGCGGTCCGACGCATCGAAGACGGCGTCCGCCCCGAGGGTCAGGTCGGCCTTGGTCGAGGCGTCGAAGTCGGCGAGGTCACCTGCCGGGGTCGCCCACAGCTCCCCCGTGTCGCCGTTGCCGATGACCGCCGTGTCGCCGGCGAAGAACACGCGTGGGGATCCCGCCGGCAGCGTGACCGCGTCACCGACCGTCGCGTTCGCGACGTCGACCTTCGCGACCGTGCCCTTCGTCCCGTCGACGCTGTACACGTCGGCGCCGCGCTGCAGGACCGACAGGTCGTCGCTCGGTGCCTCCACCGCGGTGTTCAGCTCGAGCACCCCGGTGTTCGCTCGACCGAGTGCCCCGTACTCAGCCGAGGGCACCCACACGGTTCCGTCACCGAGGTCGACCCGCTGTGTGTGGTACCCGGTCGACACGACCGCCGCGGTGGCGACGACGGCACCCACGAGCACCGATGCGCCCACCGACACGGCGGCCGACCGGTGCTTCGCCAGGAAGGCCCGGATCACCCGGCGCCGCCGATCGTGCCGCACTGCTCCGCGCTCGCGGCGCCGGTCTTGCCGTCACGGTTGACCGCGACGGTGACGCACTGCTCGGCGCCGGCCTCGCCGGAGACCACGAACGTGGTGCCGGTCTGCTGGCTCGTCGCGCCGTCCGAGGTGATGACGTAGGTGTCGCCGGCACGGAGACCGGGATCGGACCAGCTGAACGACACCGAGTCAGCGCCGGCGCGGGCCTCGACGTCGGAGACCGACGGGATCGAGCCCGTCCCCGTCCGGGTGACGAGGAGCACGCTGACCACCGCGAGGGCCGCCACGACGACCGCTCCGGCGGCACCCACCCACACCAGCGTGGACCGGTCCCTGCGGCGCACACGCGTGGCCGAGCCCGTGCGGTGCACCGTCCCGACGCTCTGCACGCCCACCGAGGTGCCGCCCTGCACGGCGCGTCGGGTCCGCCGCCGGCCACCGACGCGGGACGGAGCCTGCAGCGCACGGACCACGGTGCGGTCGCCCTCCGAGGACGGCGTGGCCACCGCCCACGACTCGACCGCGACGTCCGCGGGGGTCTGCGGGAGGCCGAGTTCCGCCTCGACCTGCTGGAAGCCGCGTACGAGCTCCATGACGGTCGCCGGGCGTGAGGACGCCCGGCGCGACATCGCCGTCGCGAGCAGGCGCTCGAGGGACGGCGGGACGTCGGTCCGTCCGGTCGGCTTCACGCCGCCCTTGTCGATGCGGTCCATCAGGTCGGCAGCCGTGTTCTTCCCGCCGCGGACCTCGAACGGACTGCGACCGGCGAGCAGCGACCAGACCGTGGCCGCGAGCGAGTACACCTCGGACTGGATGGTGCCGCGCGACTCGTCGCCGAGCACCTCCGGCGCGGACCACGGGATCGACATGCCCACGGGTTCGTCGGGGTCGGCACTGCCGATCGTGGCCGCGATGCCGAAGTCGGACAGGACGGGGTTGCCGTAGGCGGTCCTGAGGATGTTCGACGGCTTCACGTCACGGTGCAGGACGCCCTCGCGGTGGGCCGTCTCGAGCGCGGAACCGATCCGGACCCCGATCGACAGCACTTCGGACACGGGCACGGGCTCGCGCCGGTACCGCTCGCTCAGCGAGGACGAGCACAGCTCCATAACGAGGTACGGGCGGCCGTCGGCCGCGATGCTCGCCTGGAACACGGTGAGGATCGACGGGTGCGTGCTGAGCCGCGCCATCAGGTTCGCCTCGGCCTGGAACATCTGCCGCACGCGGTCGTCGACGACCTCGTCCAGCAGGACCTTCACCGCCACCTGGCGGCGGGGCATGTCCTGCTCGTACAGGAACACGTCGGCGAACCCGCCGGAACCCAGCACGTGCACGGGACTGAAGCCGGGGATCACGGGCGGGTCGGACGGCAGGCGTCGAGCCATCTGCGTCCTTCCCTTCCCCGGCCTCGGCTGGCCGGCCCTTCCGTCACGGGGCCAGGTCATTGTACGAAGCGGACCCGGGGACCCGGAGCCCGGCCTGGCAGCTGTGGACAGGATCCATCCCCCACTTCGGGGGGCGCACTCAGTGGCGCGGCAGGGTGTCCTCGACGTCCGCGTCGAGCGGTGCGGCATCGACCTGGACGACGACGACGGTGACGTTGTCTCGCCCACCCGCCACCACGGCGTCACCGACCAGACGCTCGGCGAGGGCCTGTGCCGAGGGCACGCGAGCGGCGATGCGGGCGATGCCGACGTCGCCGAGCTCCTTCGTGAGTCCGTCGGAGCAGACGATGTACCGGTCGCCGGCGCGCAGCGGGAGCGTCCACCAGTCCGGCTCGGGCGGCTCGCCGAAGCCGACCGCTCGGGTGATCACGTTGCTGTCCGGGTGCTGCTCTGCGTCCTCGGCACGGAGCAGGCCGGCGTCCACCATCTCCTGCACCACCGAGTGGTCGACGGTCACCCGACGGAGCGACCCGTCCTCGATCCGGTAGGTCCGGGAGTCGCCGACGTTGAAGACGAGCGCAGCCGGCTGCCCCTGTGCGGCGACGAGCGCCAACCCGGTCACGGTGGTGCCGGCACCCAGGGCGTTGCCGCCCGCGGCACGCTCGATGTCCGCCGTCGCGAGCAGGAGCGCGCGCTGGATGTGCTGCCGGCTCGTGAACGGACCGTCGGTGACCTGGTCGAGACGTCGGACGACCGCGTCGCTGGCGCGGTCGCCCGCGAGGTGGCCGCCCATGCCGTCGGCGACGACGAAGAACGGCGCGCCCACCAGGTAGCTGTCCTCGTTGTGGTCGCGACGACGTCCGACGTCGGTGGCGGCACCCCACGAGAGCGTCAGGGGGGCGCCTGCGGCGGACCCGGGGACGTCGATGGCGTGCTCGGTGGCAGCTCGGCCGAGTTCGGTCACGGTTTCAGGATCGCTCTCTGGGGGTCGGGGGCGTGCCGGTCGGTCGGTCCGTCACGGGACCGACGGGAACGGAGGAAGGCCGTCGTCCGGTCCGGCCCGCAGGTGCGGCGACAGGACCTCGATGACGTTGTCGTCACCGATCTCGACGAGCGTACCGGTCAGGACGACGATCGACGCACCCGCTGCCATGCGGAAGGGTGCGGCTCCAGGCGGCCGGACGACGGTGCCGTTGGTCGACCGCAGGTCGTCCACCACTGCGGCCTCACCCTCGGCGTGCACGAGCAGGTGCGAGGACGAGACCTGGCCGCCCGGCGACGGCACCGTCAGCAGTTCCGGCTCCGGGCCGCGCACGACACGGGGCAGTGCTGGCCTGCGGCCCACGACCACCGGGTGGTCGAGCCGGACGACCCGTCCGGCCACGCGGACGGACGGGACACGAGTGGAGACCCGGTGCGGCGGCTCGGCCGGGAGGCCCGGCGCGGCCCCGGCAGTCGCACCCGGCGGTCCGGGTGGGGGCGTCGGCACCGCGTGGGCGCCGGCGGCGCTGCCTCGGACGTCGCCGACGACGGCGCGGCGGCTCCGGTCACGGGGCACGGCCCCGTCGACCGGCGACTCGCCTGGCGACGGGGTCGGCGGACCGTCCGGCGCGCGATGGCGACCGGGTCGCACCACGGTGTCCCCCACGAGGTCCACCGGACCCACGGGCCCCTGCGATCCGTCGGGACCGGGGAGCTGTGGACGGACGACGGTGTCGGCGACGGCAGACGCGACCCGGTCGTCATCGCCAGGACGGTCGTCGACGCCGAGACGGTCGTCAACGCTGACGCCGGGACGGTCGCCATCGCTGCGGTGGCTCGCGGCCACCGGGCGCGCACGGACCACCGTGTCGTCGACGTCGTCCTCGCGCACCGGCTCTCCCACCATGGTCACCCCACCGTAGACGATCCGGTCCGCCCCGCGGGACTCCCCCACCACGCAGGTGCGCATCCGGCGCGGACCGAACGGAGCACGAGCCAGGCGAACGGGTCGTCCGGACGGGTGTCGATCGCGTGCCGGGCCCGGACCTCGGCGCGAGCGGACGACCCGACGGCCCAGGCGCACCACGACCCGAGGGCGAGCGCTCCGGCAGCGCCGATCGCGACGTCTCCGGGAGGGGCACCGTCGGCGCGCCAGACGCGCCACGCAGACGCGCACCGGTCGCCGGCGAGGCGTACCCGGGCGCGGTCGGGGGCTGGACCAGATCCGCCCAGTGCCGGGGGCGTCGGGTCGTGGAAGGGGTCGAACGGGGCCACTCGGCGTGGGTCCGGTGCGCCCCGGGCCGCGAGGAAGCGGATCATCGCGAAGCGGGTGGCCAGTGCGCCGCACGCCGTGGCGACGACGATCGCCCGACGGCGATCGAGCTCGTCCGGTGCCGCTCCGTCACCGCGCGGTGCCGCGACCAGCGCGGCGCACGCGGCGCGGAGCGTGACGGCTGCCGCGATCTCGCGCGGGTAGCGGATCAGGGTGGAGGGGTGTCCGTGTCTCGTCGAGGTCATGCACGAGATCGTGACGCAGGACGGGCCTCCAGGCCGGGCCGACGAGTTGTCTGTGGACGCCGGTCCGAGCAAGCCGCGCTGTGCAGGAGGGGAAGGGTGACGTCACCGAGCGCGCTGTGGCTGCCCGCAGCGGTCAGGCTCGGACCGGCTCGAGGCTCTCGGCGACCAGGTCCCAGCCGTCCGCCGTCCGCTCGACCGCGACGCCGTGTTCCTCGGCCCAGGCCACCAGGTCGTCCATGTCCGCGACGTCCGGCGCTGAACGCCCGAGCAGCGACACCAGACGACCCTTCGCGGTCTTGTTCCAGTGGTTCAGCGCCGTGCGGCGACCGCCGGCACCGATGCTCACCACGCGGAGCACGACCGCGTCCGACACCGGACCGAGCGCCCGGTACCCCTCCGACCGCAGGTCGAGGACGAGGCCGCTCGACCGCGTCGCGAGCGCCCTGGCGGCTGCATCAGGCCAGTGCTTCGCGAGACGCAGTGCGCCGAGTCGTGAGTCGTGCGACAGGCGGTACGCCGGGATCCGGTCCCCGGCACCGACCGGACCGAACATCGCGGACTGCACCACGACGTGGTCCGCCCACCACCGGGTGGTGGCCTGGTCCGCCGACGCCGCCTCGAGCGGGTCGTAGAGGACCCCGGTGTACCGCTCGATCGCCGGCAGCGTCGGTGCCCCGTCGAGCGCCAGGTTCCGGAAGCGCTCCGCGATCGACCTCGGGCCGAGCTTCAGTGCCGTCCGAGCGGTGGACTCCTCGGAACTGACGGAGCGGGCCGCGGTGATCACCGCGGCCCGCTCGTCGGCCAGTTCCGGGAACGACAGCGCACCCAGGTCGAGGGTTCGTGTCGGATCCCCGCCCTCCCGCTTCGTCTCGGACGGCGGGAGGAGGACGGTCAGTCCGGTCAGGACGCCAGCGCGGCCTGCCGCGCCACGATCGTGACCGTGTCGTGCTCGACCGACAGGAAGCCGTCCTCGGCATCCGCCGTCACCGTCGAGCCATCGGCTCGGGTGATGCGGACTTGACCCTGCGCGAGGGTGGCGAGCAGCGGCTCGTGCCCTGCGAGGATACCGATCTGGCCCTCCGTCGTGCGTGCCACGACCATGGTGGCGTCGCCCGTCCAGACCTCACGGTCCGCCGAGACGACGCTCACGGTGAGTGCCGCCATGTCAGCGGTTCTCCTTCTGGATCTGCGCCCACTTCTCTTCGACGTCGTTGATGCCACCGACGTTGAAGAAGGCCTGCGTGGCCACGTGGTCGAACTCGCCGTCGGCGATCGCGCGGAAGGACTCGATCGTGTCCTTCAGCGGGACCGTCGAACCCTCGACGCCCGTGAACTTCTTGGCCATGTAGGTGTTCTGCGAGAGGAACTGCTGGATGCGACGTGCGCGCTCCACCGTGATCTTGTCCTCTTCGGAGAGCTCGTCGACACCGAGGATCGCGATGATCTCCTGCAGCTCCTTGTTCTTCTGCAGGATCTGCTTGACGCGGGTCGCGGTCTCGTAGTGGTCAGCACCCAGGTACCGGGGGTCCATGATCCGCGACGTGGAGGTCAGCGGGTCGATGGCCGGGTACAGACCCTGCGACGCGATCTCACGGGAGAGCTCGGTCGTGGCGTCGAGGTGCGCGAACGTGGTCGCCGGGGCCGGGTCGGTGTAGTCGTCAGCCGGCACGTAGATCGCCTGCAGCGAGGTGATCGAGTGGCCACGCGTCGAGGTGATGCGCTCCTGGAGCACACCCATCTCGTCGGCGAGGTTCGGCTGGTAGCCCACCGCGGACGGCATGCGACCGAGCAGCGTGGAGACCTCGGAACCGGCCTGCGTGAAGCGGAAGATGTTGTCGATGAAGAGGAGCACGTCCTGCTTCTGGACGTCGCGGAAGTACTCCGCCATCGTCAGCGCCGACAGGGCCACGCGCAGGCGCGTTCCCGGCGGCTCGTCCATCTGGCCGAACACGAGGGCGGTCTTGTCGAAGACGCCCGCCTCTTCCATCTCACCGATGAGGTCGTTGCCCTCACGGGTGCGCTCACCGACACCGGCGAACACCGAGACACCACCGTGGTCCTGCGCGACGCGCTGGATCATCTCCTGGATGAGGACCGTCTTGCCGACGCCCGCACCACCGAAGAGGCCGATCTTGCCACCCTGCACGTACGGCGTGAGGAGGTCGATCGACTTGATGCCGGTCTCGAACATGGTGGTCTTCGACTCGAGCTGGTCGAAGGCCGGGGCCTTGCGGTGGATCGGCCAACGCTCGGTGATCTCGAGCTTCTCGTCGGTGTTCAGCACGTTGCCGAGCACGTCGAAGACCTTGCCCTTGGTGACGTCACCGACGGGCACCGAGATCGGAGCGCCCGAGTCACGGACCTCCTGGCCACGGACGAGACCGTCGGTCGGCTTCAGCGAGATGGCGCGGACGAGGTCGTCGCCCAGGTGCTGCGCGACCTCGAGGCCGATCTCCTGCGACTGGTCACCGATGGTGATCGTCGTGAAGAGGAGGCTGTAGATGTCGGGGATGGCGTCGTGCGGGAACTCGATGTCGACGACGGGACCCGTGACACGGGCGATCCGTCCGACACCGGGCGCCGACGACGTCTCGACCGCGGTGGTGGCGGTGTCGGTCATGGCGTGTGCCTTCCTGAGGGGTGGTGTCTGTCCGCGAGCGTTCGCGGACTACTTCTTCTTCGACGAGAGGGCGTCGGCGCCGCCGACGATCTCGGAGATCTGCTGGGTGATCTCGGCCTGACGCGCGTTGTTCGCGAGCCGGGTGAACTCGTTGATGAGCGAGTCGGCGTTGTCGCTCGCGGACTTCATCGCCTTCTGACGGGCGGCGTGCTCGGAAGCGGCCGACTGCAGCATGGCGTTGAAGATGCGGCTCTCGATGTACACCGGGAGCAGCGCGTCGAGGACGGCGTCGGCGTCGGGCTCGAACTCGTAGAGCGGAAGGGGCTCGCCGTCCGACGGCTCCTCCACACCCTCGACGACCTCGAGCGGGAGCAGGCGCACGACCTGGGGCTCCTGCGTCGCGAGGCTGAGGAAGCGGTTGAACACGATGTGGATCTCGTCCACGCCGCCCTCGGCCGTGTCCTGGAGGAACTTCGACACGACCGCGTCGCCGATCTCCTTCGCCGTCGAGAACTCGGGCTGGTCGGTCCCGCCGACCCACTGCCGCTCGGAGTCGAGCTCACGGAAGGTGAAGTACCCGACGGCCTTGCGACCGACGAGGTAGAACACCACGTCCTTGCCCTCGCTGCGGAGCAGGGAGGCGAGCTCCTCGCCCTGCTTGAGGACGTTCGAGCTGAACGCACCGTTCAGACCGCGGTCCGACGTGAAGAGCACCACGGCGGCACGGGTCGACGACTCGGGTTCGGTGGTCAGCACGTGGTCGACGTTCGAGAACGTCGCCACGGCCGACACGGCCCGCGTCACGGCCCGCGAGTACGGACCGGACGCGGCCATGCGCGCCTGTGCCTTCTGGATCCGCGACGCCGAGATCAGCTCCATCGCGCGGGTGACCTTCTTCGTGGTCTTCGCCGACTTGATGCGCTGTCGGTAGACCCGGACCTGTGCCGCCATCTAGCGACGACCCTTGACGATCTGCTCCTGGTCGACGTCCTCGGCGTCCGCCGCGTCGAACGACTCCGAGCCGAGCGTCTTGCCGTCGCTCGTCTGGAAGCCCTTCGTGAAGGCGTCGATCTCGCGGTCCATCGCGGCGACGGTCTCGTCGCTGAGCTGATTGGTCTCGCGCAGCGTGGTCAGCACGTCCGAGTTGCGACGCAGGTGCTCGAGCAGCTCGGCCTCGAAGCGGAGCACGTCGGAGACGGGCACCTCGTCGAGCTTGCCGTTCGTGCCGGCCCAGATCGAGACGACCTGCTCCTCGACCGGGTACGGCGAGTACTGCGGCTGCTTGAGGAGCTCGGTCAGACGCGCACCGCGGTCGAGCTGTCGACGCGACGCCTGGTCGAGGTCGGACGCGAACATCGCGAACGCTTCGAGGGAGCGGTACTGCGCCAGCTCGAGCTTGAGCGTGCCGGAGACCTTCTTGATCGACTTGACCTGTGCGTCGCCGCCGACGCGG
Organism: Curtobacterium caseinilyticum; assembly: GCF_030363035.1. Lineage (GTDB taxonomy): Bacteria > Actinomycetota > Actinomycetes > Actinomycetales > Microbacteriaceae > Curtobacterium > Curtobacterium caseinilyticum. The sequence continues at coordinate 366,197 of NZ_JAUCMN010000001.1, forward strand.
GACACCGAGATGCCCACGTCGACCGCCGGACGCTGGTTCGCGTTGAAGAGGTCCGACTGCAGGAAGATCTGGCCGTCGGTGATCGAGATCACGTTGGTCGGGATGTACGCCGACACGTCGTTCGCCTTGGTCTCGATGATCGGCAGACCCGTCATCGAACCGGCGCCGAGGTCGTCGGACAGCTTCGCGCAACGCTCCAGCAGACGGGAGTGCAGGTAGAAGACGTCACCCGGGTACGCCTCGCGGCCCGGCGGACGACGCAGGAGGAGCGACACCGCACGGTAGGCCTCGGCCTGCTTCGACAGGTCGTCGAAGATGATCAGGACGTGCTTGCCGCCGTACATCCAGTGCTGGCCGATGGCCGAGCCGGTGTAGGGGGCGAGGTACTTGAAGCCGGCCGGGTCGGAGGCCGGCGCGGCGACGATGGTGGTGTACTCCATCGCACCGGCGTCCTCGAGCGCACCCTTGACGGAGGCGATCGTGGAGCCCTTCTGACCGATCGCGACGTAGATGCAGCGGACCTGCTTCTCGGCGTCGCCCGACTCCCAGTTGGCCTTCTGGTTGATGATCGTGTCGATCGCGATGGCCGTCTTGCCGGTCTGGCGGTCGCCGATGATCAGCTGACGCTGACCGCGGCCGACGGGGATCATCGCGTCGATGGCCTTGATGCCCGTCTGGAGCGGCTCGTGGACCGACTTGCGGGACATGACGCCCGGGGCCTGGAGCTCGAGGGCACGACGACCCTCGGCCTGGATCTCGCCGAGACCGTCGATCGGGTTGCCGAGCGGGTCGACCACGCGGCCGAGGAAGCCGTCGCCGACCGGGGCCGAGAGGACCTCGCCGGTCCGCGTGACTTCCTGGCCCTCTTCGATGCCGGCGAACTCGCCGAGCACGATGGCGCCGATCTCGTCCTCGTCGAGGTTCTGCGCGAGACCCAGGGTCCCGTCCTCGAAGCGGATGAGCTCGTTCGCCATGACGCCGGGGAGGCCCTCGACGTGCGCGATGCCGTCGCCGGCGTCGGTGACGTGCCCGACCTCGGCCGTGGAGGCCTTCGTCGGCTCGTAGTTCGAGACGAAGTCCTTCAGGGCATCACGGATCTCATCGGGGCTGATGGTGATGTCTGCCATGGGATTTTCCTTGTTGGTTTCCGGGGCCCTTCGGCTCCGAGAGGGTGATGCTGCCCGGTGAGGGGACAGTTCCCGTTGTGGACTTGGAGGGGTCGGCTTCGACGGTACGCTCAGCCGGCGAGCTGGAGCCGGAGCTCCGACAGGCGGGTGGACACCGTGCCGTCGATGACGTCGCCACCGACCTGCACGCGCACCCCGCCGACGACCGCGGGGTCGACGACCTGGTTGACGCTGACGTCCTTGCCGTACCGCTCGGCGATGCCGCGGGCGACACGAGCCGCCTGGCCGTCCGAGAGCGGAGCGGCGGTGATGACCGTCGCGACCACCTTGCCGGCCTGGTCGGCCACGATGCGTGACGCGTCGCGGACGATCTCACCGATGCGGCGGCCACGCGGCTGCTGCACGAGGTGCTCGAGGATCGCGGTGGTCTGCGGCGAGACCTTCGACCCGATGAGCCGCTCGACGAGCGCGCCCTTCTCCGCCGGGCTACCGAGCTTGGTGCCCAGCGCCAGCTCGAGCGCCGCGTCCGAGCGGACGGCGGTCTCGAAGGAGAACAGCTCGGCCTCGATCGACGTCTCCGACGACGCGGTACCGGCGACGGCGCGGATGCCCGCGTCCTCGATGCCGGCGAGCAGGTCCGACTGCGAGGACCAGCGCGAGCCGGCCACCGCGGTCAGCACCGCGCGCGTCGCCTCGGACTGACCGGCGAAGACGCGGTCGACGAGGACCTTCTTGCCGACGACGTCCGCGGTCGGGTCGGCCAGCAGACCGAGCAGCTGCGACGCCCCGGCGATCGCACGCCCTGCGGCGAGGATCTCGACACCCGTCCCGAGGTCGACGGACCCGCCGAGGTCGGCGAGCACCGCACGCGTCGAGGAGAGTGCTTCCCTGGTGGCGCTGCGCATGCTCAGCGCTCCCCAGCCGACTGGCCCTGCGAGGCCTCGAGGTCGGCGAGGAAGCGGTCCACGACCGCAGCCGACTTCGCGTCGTCCTTGAGCGACTCCCCGATCACGCCGGAGGCGAGGTCGAGGGCGAGGGTGCCCACCTCGCTCCGCAGCGACTGGAGCGCGCTCTGACGCTCGGCCTCGATCTGCGCCTGCGCGTTGGCGGTGATGCGTGCTGCATCGGCCTGCGCCTGCTCGCGGACCTCGTTGCCGATCGCGGTCGCGTCGGCACGGGCCTGCTCACGGATGCGCGAGGCTTCGGCACGCGCGTCCGCGAGCTGCTTGTTGTACTCGTCGAGTGCAGCGGCGGCCTGCTCCTGAGCGGCCTCCGCCTTCTTGATGCCACCCTCGATGGCCTCGGTGCGCTCATCGAGCATCTTCGTGATGCGCGGCGTCACGACGCGCCACATCACGAGGAAGATGATGACGAAGGCCACCGCGGACCACACGATGTCGTACACCGGTGGGATCAGCGGATTGTGGGTCTCCTCCGCCGCGATGATGAGTGCAGTCTGCATCGAGAAGCCTTAGTTGGTGAAGATGAAGTACGTCGCGATACCGATGAAGGCCAGGGCCTCCGTGAAGGCGATACCGATGTACATGAGGGTCGTCAGGCGGCCCTGGAGCTCGGGCTGGCGAGCGACGGACTCGATCGTCTTGCCGACGACGATGCCGACGCCGATGGCCGGGCCGATCGCAGCGAGGCCGTAGCCAACCGTCGCGATGTTGCCGTTGATCTCCGCGAGAACGGTCGTTGCGTCCACGTGTTTTCCTTTCGAGTGCGGCCCGACGGATGTCGTGCCGTATGGGGGTCAGAAGGGGTCGGTCAGTGCTCGTCAGCCAGCGCGAGCTGGATGTACACCGCGGTCAGGAGCATGAAGACGTACGCCTGGAGCAGAGCGACGAGGATCTCGAAGAAGCTGAACGCGATGCCGAACGCCAGGGTCCCGATGCCGAACAGCTTGAACAGGCTGTCGGCGTCGAAGAAGAAGAACCAGGTGGCCGAGAAGAAGAGCACCAGCAGGAGGTGACCGACGACCATGTTCATGAGCAGTCGCAGCGTCAGCGTCACCGGACGGAGCACGAAGGTCGAGACGAGCTCGATCGGCGTCACGATGATGTAGAGGTACCACGGCACACCGGGCGGGAAGAGCGCGTTCCGGAGGAACGTGCCCGGGTGCTTGCGCAGACCCGCGTAGATGAACGCGACGTACGCGACGATCGCGAGGATCATCGGCATCGCGATGCGGCTCGTGCCGGCGATGTTCATGAACGGGATGAGACCCGTCAGGTTCATGAACAGGACACCGAAGAAGATGGTCGCGAGGAGCGGCAGGAAGCGCTTGCCGTCCTTCTCACCCAGGTTGTCGAAGGTGTTGCGACGGACGACGTCGAACGCGTACTCGATGAAGGCCTGGCCGCGGTTCGGGACCAGCTTCAGAGCGCGCGTCCCGACGAACGCGAAGACGAGCAGCACGGCCACCGCGAACAAGCGGATGAGGACGATGCGGTCCATCTCGATCGGGGTCCCGGCGAAGAGGATCGGGTCCGGGAAGAACTCGTTGATCGACGGACCATGGAATTCGGCGGCCTTGCTGCTCCCCGCCGCCACGGCGTTACCCGCGGCGGTGAGGGACAGGGGAAGAGCGTGGGATAGCAGCGCTGTCTCCTGTGTCGGCGCGCGCAACACGGCACGCGATGGTGGACTTTGTGGAGGCTCGTCCGCTCCGAGCGATGCTCCGGACGCGGACTTCGAGAAGCCTATCAGGTGCGAGAGGCTTCTCGGGCTCTCAGGGGCGGAGGGTGTCGTTCCCAGCCGCGGCGGAGCCACCGGAGCCGTCGCCGGGCAGGCTGACCCCGATCGGGATGCGGGCCTTCGCGACCGCCACGACGTCGATCACGAGGGAACCGACGACCCCGACGATGATCACGACGGCGAGCACGGGGAAGTCGACCCAGGCACGGTCGCGCAGGGCGATGAGGACGACCAGGAAGAGCACGAACTTCAGGATCCAGGTGCCCATCACGATGCCGAAGAAGGCGCCGGAGATCATCTGCCCCTTCGACACCCGCAGGGCGACGAGCACGGACACCGCGGTGAGCCCGAGGAACACCACGCTGAGGACGGCGCCGAGCAGACCGCCGGCGAGCCCCGGGCCACCGGCGACGAGGAGCCCGACGACTCCCCCGACGACGGCCAGCGCGACGGCGAGGACGGCCGCCCAGAGGAGGATCCGGCGGAACACCGGCCGGACGTGGTCGAGGGCGTTCGGTGCGGTCACGAGGGGTCTCCAGGGATCGAGCGGTCGTTGGCGGCACGGTCGAGCGGGTCGAGGCTCGCGTCGACCACCGTGTTCGAACGGGTGGCGGCCTGCGCGGCGAACTCCGCGCGCTTCCGGCCGAGCGGGGCGAACGTCGCGATCGCGCAGACGGTGAAGCCCACCGCGACGAACGTGACGACCCAGTACCACTCCACGAACAGGAACAGCAGGCAGCCGAAGGCCACCGTGGCCGTCCACGCGTAGAAGATCAGCACGGCGTGGAAGTGCGAGTGGCCCATGTCGAGGAGCCGGTGGTGCAGGTGCTTCCGGTCGGCCGAGAAGGGCGACTTCCCGGCGCTCAGACGACGGGTCACCGCCAGGCCGAAGTCCAGGATCGGCACGATCAGGATCGCGAACGGCAGCAGGATCGGGATGAACGCCGGCAGCAGCGCCTCGCGGGTCTGGATCACCGCCGGGTCGATGTTGCCCGTCACCGAGACGGCGCTCGTGGCCATCAGGAAGCCCACCAGGAGTGCGCCCGCATCGCCCATGAAGAGCTTCGCCGGGTGCCAGTTGAGGACCAGGAAGCCGCAGCACGCCCCGACGAGGACCGCGGTCAGCAACGACGGCAGGTTGAAGAAGAACTCGGTCTGCACGACGACCCGGTTGATGAAGAACGTGTAGAGGAAGAACACGCCGCCGGCGATGGTGGCGACGCCAGCGACGAGTCCGTCGAGTCCGTCGATGAAGTTCACCGCGTTCATCACGAGCACCACCGCCAGCACGGTGAAGATCAGGCTCATGTACGAGGACCCCACGCCCAGCGTGTTGCCGATCGGGAGCGAGACGATCGCCACGCCCTGCCACGCGAGGATGCCCGCTGCGATGATCTGCCCGGCGAGCTTCGTCATCCAGTCGAGGTCCCAGATGTCGTCCGCGACGCCGAGGACGACGATGATCGTCGCGCCCGCGAGCACCGCGATCACCCGCCCCGGCTCGGAGAACACCAGCCGGAAGTAGTCGGTGCCCGCGATCGACGGGAAGAGGAACCACGCCGCGAGCAGGGACACGATCACGCCGAGGTACATCGCGATGCCGCCGAGCCGCGGGGTCGGCGTCCGGTGCACGTCGCGCTCGCGCACCTTGGGGTACCAGCCGTACCGCAGGCCGAGCTTCCAGACGGCCCAGCTGCACACGAAGCTCACGACGGCCGCGATGGCCCCCGCGAGCAGGTAGTACTTCACGTGACGAGGTCGGCTCCGACGACCCGGACGACGTCCTCGTCGGCGATCACCCCGTGTCGGACGATCGTCAGCTTGCCACCCGTCGACAGCCCGGTCGCGTCGACGATCGTGGAGCCTGTGGAGGCAGCGAAGCCGTCGTGCTGGGCGAGCGGACCGCCGTCGAGGTAGACCGAGACGCTGTCGCCGAGCATGGACTCGGCCTGGTCGACGTCCATCGCGGCGGGGTCACCGGTCGAGTTCGCGGAGGAGACCGCGAGCGGTCCGACCTCCTGCAGGAGTTCGAGGGCGATCCGCGAGTCGGGCATGCGCAGGGCGACGGTGCCCCGGGTCTCCCCCAGGTCCCAGTCGAGCGACGGCTGCGCACGGAGGATCACGGTCAGGCCGCCGGGCCAGAACTCGTCGACGAGGTCCCGGACCTGCTGCGGGATGTCGGTCGCGAGCGCCTCGAGCGTCGGCGGGCCCGGGATGAGCACGGGCGGCGGCGACTGGCGGGTCCGGCCCTTCGCGTCGAGCAGGCGCTGGACGGCGCTCGCACTGAAGGCGTCCGCCGCGACGCCGTAGACGGTGTCGGTGGGGACGACGACGAGTTCACCCCGTCCGAGCGCGGCACGTGCGAGCCGCATCCCGGTCAGGAGCCCGTCGGGGTCGGTGCAGTCGTATCGGGAGGCCATGACTCGACGATGATAGTGCGCCACAATGGTCGCATCGTGAACGAGACGCCCGCGCCCCGACTCCTGTTCCTCTTCGACATGGACGAGGTGCTCGTCCGGTACGACTGGCGGGTCCGCATGGCAGCCCTCGCCGAGTACACGGGGCACACCTTCGAGGAGCTCCGACGCCGCTGGTGGGACTGCGGCGACGAGGCCCGCGCGGAGGCCGGGCACTTCACCGACGGTGACGCGTACCTGGCCGCGTTCGCCGAGGCGATGGGCTGCGCGGTGCCCGAGACCGACTGGGCCCGCATCCGTGGCGCGGCGATGACCGAGCTGCCCGAGCGGATCGAGGCCGTGCGGATCGCTGCCGAGCACGGCCGGGTCGGCCTGCTCACGAACAACGGCCCGCTGGCCGGTCGGTGGATCGGGCGCTGGGCGCCGTCCCTGCCCCCGCTCTTCGGCGAGCACCTCGACACGACGAGCAACTTCGGCGCACGGAAGCCCGAGCCCGAGGTGTTCGAGCGCGCCCTCGCCCACCACGGTGTCCCCGCCGAGCGCGCGTTCTTCGCCGACGACATGCCGGTGAACGTCGAGGCCGCCCGTGCGCTCGGCATCCACGCGGTCCTGGTCGAGGAGCACACCGACCTGCGCGAGGCGGTGCGGGCGTTCGTCGCCGCGCAGGCGCGGGTCGCCACCGTCTGACCCACCGCTTCCGCAACACGCAACGCGAGCGTTTCCTCGCAGCGAGGTACCGCTGCGCGGATCCGTCGACGTTGCGTTCCGCGGGCAGGCCGGCCGGGAGGCGCGGGGAGCGCCCGACTACCGGGTCGCGGTGGTCGTGCGGTCGCGACCCGTCAGGTCGACGTGGGTCTCCGGGGACCGGAACCCCCGCCGCGCGAGCACGTCGCGCACGCCGGCGCCCTGCTGCTCGGCGTGCTCGATGACGAGGAGCCCGCCCGGCACGAGGAGCCGCCAGGCCGTCTCGGTGAGGGCCCGGACGGCGTCGAGGCCGTCCGCTCCCCCGTACAGCGCGAGCGCCGGGTCGTGGTCGCGGACCTCGGGATCGACGGGCACCATGTCGTCGGGAACGTACGGCGGGTTCGACACGACCACGGAGACCGTGCCGTCCAGCTCGGGCAGCGCGTCTGCGAGGTCGCCCTCGACGAGCCGGACCGTGCCACCGTGGGCGACCACGTTGCGCCGGGTCCAGGGCAACGCCTCGGGCGACCGCTCGACGGCGTACACGACCGCGTTCGGCACCTCGGTGTCCATCGCGATCGCGATCGCCCCGCTGCCCGAGCCCAGGTCGACCGCCACCGGTTCCGGCACGGCCGTGGCCCGGAGCGCGTCGATGCCGAACTGCACGACGCCCTCGGTCTCGGGTCGGGGCACGAAGACGCCAGGCCCGACCGACAGGGTCAGCGCGCGGAAGTGCGCCTCGCCCGTGATGTGCTGCAGCGGCTCGCGGGTGGTCCGACGGGCGACCGCGTGACGGAAGCGCTCGACGTGCTCCCCCGCGATCGCCCCGCCGGTCAGTGCGCGGGCCTGCACGGCACCGCGCGACGTGTCCGTCGCCCAGGCGAGCAGGAGTTCGGCGTCCACGCGCGGGGTCGGGACCCCGTGCGCGACGAGCGCAACGGTCGCTTCGTCCAGGAGGCGATCCGCTGCGGTCGTGGGCCGGGTGTCGGTGGTGATCCGTGCCTCCCGTGCGGGTCTAGGCGTCCTGGTCGCCGATGGCGGCCAGGCGTGCCTCTTCGTCCGCCGAGATGGCGGACTGGATGACGGGCTCGAGCGCACCGTTCATCACGCGGTCCAGGTCGTACGCCTTGTAGCCGGTGCGGTGGTCCGCGATCCGGTTCTCCGGGAAGTTGTACGTGCGGATGCGCTCTGAACGGTCCATGCCGCGGATCTGCGACTTGCGCGCGTCCGAGGCGATGGCGTCGAGTTCCTCCTGCTGGCGGGCCAGGATGCGGGCACGCAGCACGCGCATGCCGGCCTCGCGGTTCTGCAGCTGCGACTTCTCGTTCTGCATCGCCACCGTGATGCCCGTGGGCAGGTGGGTGATGCGGACCGCGGAGTCCGTCGTGTTGACGGACTGGCCGCCGGGGCCCGACGACCGGTAGACGTCGATCTTGAGGTCGTTCTGGTTGATCTGGACCTCCTCCGGCTCGTCCACCTCGGGGAACACCAGCACGCCGGTGGTCGAGGTGTGGATGCGCCCCTGCGACTCGGTCGCCGGCACACGCTGGACGCGGTGCACGCCGCCCTCGTACTTCAGGTGCGCCCAGACGCCCTGGGACGGGTCGGTCGCGTTCGACTTGATCGCGACCTGGACGTCCTTGTAGCCGCCGAGGTCGGACTCGGTGCGCTCGAGGAGCTCGACCTTCCACCCCTTCGTCTCGGCGTAGTGCGAGTACATGCGCAGGAGGTCGGCCGCGAAGAGCGCCGACTCCTCGCCGCCCTCGCCGCCCTTGATCTCCATGATGACGTCACGGCCGTCGTCCGGGTCCCGTGGGATGAGCAGCCGCCGGAGGCGCTCCTGGCGCTCCGACAGCTGCTCCTGGAGCGCCGGGACCTCGTCCGCGAACGCCTCGTCCTCGCGGGCGAGCTCCTGGGCGGCGGCGAGGTCGTCCCCCGCCGCCTGCCAGGCCTCGTACGCCGACTTGATCTGGTTGAGCTCGGCGTAGCGCCGGTTCACCTTCTTCGCGCGGGCCGCATCGGCGTGGAGCGCGGGGTCCGACAGCTGTTGCGTCAGGTCCTCGTGTTCCGCCAGCAGCCCAGCCACCGACTCGAACACGCGTTACTCCTGGTGGCCGCTGCCGTGGTGACCGTTGGTCGCCGGCACCGACTTCTGGATCTGGACCAGGAACTCGACGTTCGACTGGGTCTCCTTGAGGTTCCGGAGGACCACGTCGAGCGCCTGCTGCGGGTCGAGCCCCGCGAGTGCCCGGCGCAGGCGCCAGGTGATCGCGACCTCGTCGGCGGAGAGCAGCTGCTCCTCGCGACGGGTGCCGGACGCGTTGATGTCGACGGCCGGGAAGATCCGCTTGTCGGCGAGGTGACGGTTGAGGCGGAGCTCCATGTTGCCGGTGCCCTTGAACTCCTCGAAGATCACCTCGTCCATCTTCGAGCCGGTCTCGACGAGCGCGGTCGCGAGGATGGTCAGCGAGCCGCCGTCCTCGATGTTGCGCGCGGCGCCGAAGAAGCGCTTCGGCGGGTACAGCGCCGCCGAGTCCACGCCACCCGAGAGCACGCGGCCGGAGGCCGGCGTCGCCAGGTTGTAGGCGCGGCCGAGGCGGGTGATCGAGTCGAGCAGCACGACGACGTCGTGGCCGAGCTCGACGAGGCGCTTCGCACGCTCGATGGCGAGCTCGGCGACCGTCGTGTGGTCCTCGGCGGGCCGGTCGAAGGTCGAGGCGATGACCTCGCCCTTCACCGAGCGCTGCATGTCGGTGACCTCTTCGGGCCGCTCGTCCACCAGGACGACCATGAGGTGCGCCTCGGGGTTGTTCTTCGCGATCGCGTTCGCGATGGCCTGCAGCACGACGGTCTTGCCGGCCTTGGGCGGCGAGACGATGAGACCGCGCTGGCCCTTGCCGATCGGCGCGACGAGGTCGATGATCCGCGTCGAGATCTTCTGCGGCTCGGTCTCGAGGCGCAGGCGCTCGTTCGGGTACAGCGGCGTGAGGTCCTGGAAGTCGACGCGCGCGGCGGCCTCGTCGGCGGTCTGCCCGTTGACGGTGTCGACCTTGACGAGCGCGTTGTACTTCTGACGGCTCTGCTGCTCGTTGTCCCGCGGCTGCTTGATCGCACCGACGACCGCGTCGCCCTTGCGCAGGTGGTACTTCTTCACCTGACCGAGGGACACGTAGACGTCGCTCGGGCCGGGCAGGTAGCCGGTCGTACGGACGAACGCGTAGTTGTCGAGCACGTCGAGGATGCCCGCGATCGGGATCAGGACGTCGTCCTCGGTGATCTCCGGCTCGAAGTCGTCGTTCTGGCCGCCACGGCCGCGCTTGCGGTCGCGCTGACGGCGACCGCGGCCGCTCTCGGCCTCGTCGACGTTCTGCTGCTGGCCGTTCTGCTTCTGCTGGCCGTTCTGCTTCGGCTGCTGGCGGTCGTCCTGCTTGGCGTCACCGGACTTCTGCTCGTCCTGCTTGCCGCCCTGCTTCTGCTGCTGGCCGTTCTGCTGGCCCTGCTGCTGGCCGTTCTGCTGCTCGCCGTTCTGCTGCGCACCGTTCTGCTGCTCGCCGGCGTCCGCGTTCTGCCCGCGACCGCGGCCGCGGCCACGGCTGCGACGACCGCGACGCGAGCCGCCCTCGCCCTGCTGGTCGGACTGGTCGTCCTGCTCGGGTGCGGACGTGGGCTGGTCGGCGGACGCGGTGCGTGCCTCCTGGCCGGCGTCCTGCTGCGCGTCGTCCTGCTGACCCTGCTGCTGGGCGTCCTGGCCACCGCGGCGGCCGCGACGACGGCCGGACTGCGCGGCCTCCTCGGCGTCCTTCTCGGCGCGGACCTGGTCGAGGCCCGCGAGGAGGTCCTCGGTGCCGGTGTGCCCGTGGTTGGTGTGCTCGGCGGCCGAGGTCGGCTCGGCGGTCACGGTGCCGCTCGACGAGGCACGGCGCGACCGACGACCACGCGCGGGCTGCTCGGGCTCGGCGGGGGCGTCGGCGGACGGTGCCGACGTGGTCGTCGGCTCCTCGGCAGCCGGGGACGTCGTCGGAGCGGCCAGCGTCGGCTGCTCGGTGACGACGGGCTCCTCGGCGACTGCGGCGGCGCCGGCGTCGGCGGAGTCGGTGACCGCAGCGTCGTCGGCGGCCGGGCGCTTGTCCTCGATCGACGCGATGAGGTCGCCCTTGCGGAGCTTGGAGAGCCCGGTGATGCCGAGCGAGGAAGCGATGCGCTGGAGTTCCGGCAGGCGGAGCGCGCGCAGGTCGCTGGGGATCTCCACCGCGGTGGAGTCGTTGACGTTCGTCAAGGTGGGTGTTTCCTTTCGAACCGCAGAACGCGGAGAGTTTCCACCGTCCCGGCGCTGGGAATGCGCTGCGACCGTCGTTCAGACGACGGACCGGGATTCGGTGATCTGAAAGAGAGTGCCCCCGCGCACCGGACCCTGCGCCAGCGCTGATGGATCCGGTCCGGATCAGTCCGTGCGCCTACGCGGGATCGGCTTCGAGCGCCGAGTGCGGCACCACTGTAGCACCACCGAGGTCCACGGCCAGCATGAGCGCCCGCCAGTCCGACTGGGCGTGTCGCTCCACGAGGTCGGCCGCGGTGAGCCGCTGTGCCGGGTCGCTGCCGAGGACGAGGATGCTCGGTCCGGCGCCGGACACCACGGCGGCGAGGCCGTGCTGCCGGAGCAACCCGATCAGCGCGTCCGTCTCGGGCATCGCGCTGGCCCGGTACGACTGGTGCAACCGGTCCTCGGTCGCGGCGAGCAGCAACTCCGGGCTCTGGATGAGCGCGGCGACGAGCAGCGCCGAGCGGGACACGTTGAACGCGGCGTCCTCGTGCGGGACGCTGGCGGGCTGCAGGGACCGGGCGAGCTTCGTCGACAGCGTCGAGGTCGGCACGAACACCACGGGCGAGACACCGCGGTGCACGAGCAGGCGCTTGACCGCGGGTCCCTCGGCCGTCATCCAGGCGATGGTGAGGCCGCCGAAGAGCGCCGGAGCGACGTTGTCGGGGTGACCCTCCATCTCGGTGGCCAGGGTGAGCAGGGTCGAGGCGTCGAGGTCGACGACCCCCGCGAGCAGGCCCCGTGCAGCCATCAGGCCGGCGACGATCGCGGCTGCGGACGACCCCATGCCGCGGCCGTGCGCGATCGCGTTGACCGCGTGCAGCTCGAGCCCTGGTTGCTCCACACCGGCGTGCGCGAGCCCTCGGCGGACCGCCTGCACCACCAGGTTGGTGTCGTCGGTGGCGACCTCGCCGGCGCCGACGCCCTCGACCGTCACGGTGGCGCCGGGCTCGGGGCGGACGCGCACGACCACCTCGTCGTACACCGCCAGGGCCAGGCCGAGCGAGTCGAAGCCGGGACCGAGGTTCGCAGAGGTCGCCGGGACGCGCACGCGGACCGCCCGTCCGGCCGGTACAGCGATGCGGGCGGTCGTGCCCTCCCCCGGTCCGGACGAGCGGTCGAGGCTCACGCGGGGCCGACCAGTCCGAGGACCTCCGCCACCGACTTCGTGTCGACGGGCACGCTCGTCGGGGCGACCTCGCCGCCGTCCTCCGTGCGCAGGGCCCACTGCGGGTCCTTGAGGCCGTGACCGGTCACCGTGATGACGACCTTCGCGCCCTGCGGCACGACACCGGCGTCGGCCCGCTCGAGCAGACCGGCGACACCGATCGCCGACGCGGGCTCGACGAAGACGCCGACCTCGGCGGACAGGATGCGGTGCGCGGCGAGGATGCCCTCGTCGGTGATCGCACCGAAGTAGCCGTCGGTCTCGTCGCGGGCCTCGAGCGCGTACTGCCACGAGGCCGGGTTGCCGATGCGGATCGCCGAGGCGATGGTGTCCGGGTGACGGACGACCTCACCGGAGACGATCGGAGCGGAGCCGGCGGCCTGGAAGCCGAACATGCGCGGCATCCGCGTCGAGCGGCCGGCGGCGACGTCCTCGCGGTAGCCGCGCGAGTACGCGGTGTAGTTGCCCGCGTTGCCGACCGGCAGGAAGTGGAAGTCCGGCGCGTCGCCGAGGACGTCGACGACCTCGAACGCGGCGGTCTTCTGCCCCTCGATGCGGTCGTTGTTCACCGAGTTGACCAGGTGCACCGGGTAGTTGGCGGCGAGGTCGCGTGCGATGTCGAGGCAGTCGTCGAAGTTGCCCTGGACCTGCAGCAGCTGTGCGTCGTGCGCGACGGCCTGGCTGAGCTTGCCCATCGCGATCTTGCCCTCGGGGACGAGCACCGCTGCGGTGATGCCCGCGTGCGTGGCGTACGCGGCAGCCGAGGCGCTCGTGTTGCCGGTCGAGGCGCAGATGACGGCCTTCGCCCCGTGCTCGACGGCCTTCGAGATCGCCATCGTCATGCCGCGGTCCTTGAACGACCCGGTCGGGTTCATGCCCTCGTACTTGACGTAGACCTCGGCACCGGTCCGCTCGGAGAGTCGGCGCGCCGGGATGAGCGGGGTGCCGCCCTCGCCGAGGGTGACGACGGGCGTCGCCTCGGTGACGTCGAGACGGTCGGCGTACTCGCGCAGGACTCCCTGCCACTGGTGGGCCATCAGGCTCTCCTTGTTCGTGTGTTGCTCGGGTTCCGCGGACCGGGGCTCACGCCCCGACGACCCGCAGGACGCTGGTGGTCTCGACGACGACGTCCTCGTTTCGGAGCGCGACGACCGTGGCGGCCAGGTCGGACTCGCGGGCGAGGTGCGTGCCGATGACGAGGGTGGCGGTGCCGGCCGTGCCGTCGCCCGGGTCGGTGGCCGCGGACTGCTCGACGGTCTCGACGCTCACGCCGTGCTTCGCCAGGACGCCTGCGACCGTGGAGAGCACGCCGGGGGCGTCCGCCACGTGGAGCGTGATCTGGTAGCGGGTCCGCACGGTGCCGATCGGGAAGACCGGCAGCGCCGACCGGGTCGACTCGGCGACGCCCGGACCGCCGATGACGTGCCGTCGGGCGGCGGAGACCAGGTCGCCGAGCACGGCGGACGCGGTCTCGACACCTCCGGCACCGGCGCCGTAGAACATGAGGTCGCCGGCGGCCTCGGCCTCGACGAACACGGCGTTCTTCGCACCGTGCACGCTCGCGAGCGGGTGCGACTCCGGTACGAGCGCCGGGTAGACGCGCGCGCTGACCCCCTCGACGCCGTCCGCGTCGGTCAGGCGCTCGGCGGTCGCCAGGATCTTCACGACGTACCCGGCCTTGCGCGCGGCACGCACCTGCTCGATGGTGACGGCGGTGATGCCCTCGCGGTGGACGGCGGCGAGCGGCACCGAGGTGTGGAACGCGAGCGAGGCCAGGATCGCGGCCTTCTGCGCGGCGTCGTAGCCCTCGACGTCGGCCGTCGGGTCGGCCTCGGCGTACCCGAGCTCGGTCGCGGTGGCGAGGGCGGCCTCGAACGTCGAGCCCTCGCGGTCCATCAGGTCGAGGATGAAGTTCGTCGTGCCGTTGACGATGCCCATGATGCGCTCGATGCGGTCACCCGCGAGCGAGTCGTGCAGCGGGCGGATGATCGGGATCGCTCCGGCGACGGCGGCCTCGTAGTACAGCTGCGCGCCGACCTGCTCGGCAGCCGCGAACAGCTCCGGGCCGTGCGTGGCGAGGAGCGCCTTGTTGCCGGTGACGACGTCGGCACCGGACTGCAGGGCCTGGAGCACGAGGGTCCGGGCGGGCTCGATCCCGCCGATGAGCTCGACCACGATGTCCGCGCCGAGGATGAGCGACTGCGCGTCCGTCGTGAAGAGGTCCTTCGGCAGGTCGACGTCGCGCGGCGCGTCCACGTCCCGCACCGCGATGCCGACCAGCTCGAGGCCGGCACCGGCGCGCGAGGCCAGCTCGTCACCGTGCTCGAGGAGCAGGCGCGCCACCTGGGAACCGACGGAGCCGGCTCCGAGCAGCGCGACGCGGACGTTGCGGTATTCGATCATGTGGTGCGCATTCCTGTGGGACGGGTGTCAGCCCTGGTCGGTCGGGGTCAGCGGCCGGAGCCGGCGACGACCCCCGTGTCGCGGGCGAGCAGGTCGTCGATCGACTCGCCACGGACGAGGATACGGGCTGTGCCGTCCGCGACCGCGACGACCGGCGGGCGTCCGACGTGGTTGTAGTTGCTCGACAGCGACCAGCAGTAGGCACCGGTCGCGGCGACGGCGAGCAGGTCGCCACGGTGCACGTCACCGGGCAGGTACTCGTCGTGCACCACGACGTCGCCTGACTCGCAGTGCTTCCCGACGACCCGGGTCAGGACCGCGGGCGCGTCCGAGGTCCGCGCCAGCCGGGCTGTGTAGTCGGCGCCGTACAGCGCCGGGCGTGCGTTGTCGCTCATGCCCCCGTCGACCGAGACGTACGTCCGGGTGGCCGTGGCGCCGGGGACGCCGGTGTGGTCCTGGCCCGCGTCGACGTCGGAGAGCGTCACCGGCTTGATGGTGCCGACCCGGTAGAGCGTCACGCCGGCGGGGCCGACGATGTACCGCCCCGGCTCGACCGCGACCTCGGGCACCGGGATGCCACGCTCGGCGCAGGCCTCGGCCACGATGGACGCGAGGGCCTCGGCCACGTCCTCGGGCGCGAACGCCGAGTCGGCCTCGGTGTAGTCGATCCCCCAGCCACCGCCGAGGTTGAGCTCCGGCACCGGCCCGGACGCGACGAGCTCGGCGTGCACGTCCATGAGCCGCCGCGCGGCCTCGCGGAACCCGGACTCGTCGAAGATCTGCGACCCGATGTGCGAGTGCAGCCCGACGAACGCGAGCGACGGCTCGGCGCGGACGGCCGCGGCGGCGTCGACGGCCTCGGTCAGGGGGATGCCGAACTTCTGGTCCTCGCGTGCCGTGGCGAGGTACTCGTGCGTCGAGGCGTGCACGCCGCTGTTGATCCGGATGCGGACGCGCTGGACGGTGCCCGCGTCGGCAGCCGCCCGGGCGACACGCCCGATCTCCTCGTGGCTGTCGAGCACGATCGTGCCGAGCCCGACCTCGACCGCACGGGCGATCTCGGCGTCCGACTTGTCGTTGCCGTGGAAGCCGAGCATCGCCGGGTCCGCGCCGCCGGCCAGTGCGACCGCGAGCTCGCCGGCCGTGCAGACGTCGAGCCGGAGCCCGGCCTCGGTCATCCAGGCGGCGACCTGCGTCGTGAAGAAGGCCTTCGCGGCGTAGTAGACGTGGGCCCGGGTCCCGATGCGCCCGAACGCCTCGGTGAAGGCGGTGCGGACGCGGGCCGCGCGGGCCTGCACGTCGCGCTCGTCGACCACGTAGAGGGGCGAGCCGAACTGCTCGACGAGGGCGGAGGCGGAGATCCCGCCGATCGCGAGCTCGCCGTCGTCGGTGCGCGTCGCCGACGCCGGCCAGATCCGCGCGGTCAGCGCGGAGGCGTCGTCCGGGAACCGCAACCGCGGCGGGGCAAGGGGGTTCGCGCTCACGGGACCCGATCCTAGCGAGCCGGGGCGTGCCTCCCGTCCGGTGTTACGCCCGCCGGCCGCGCTCCCCTTCAGTCGCAGGTACCGACCGTGCGGAGTCCCTGCTCCGTGAGCGGCAGCGTGTCGGCGGTGACGCGCACGGTGGCGTGCTGCGCGCTGATGTCGAGCGACCTGACGCGGAGCTGCTCGGGGAGGAAGCGGGCGGTGCAGACCTCGACCGGGACGTTCGTGACCCCGGGGATCGAGTCGACGCCGAGCCCGAGCGCCGAGTTCGTGATGCGGACGCTCCGCGGGGTGATCGTGACCCCCCGCCCGTCGGCCTGGGCGACGACCCGTCCCGTCGCCGCGTAGGTGATGTCGTAGCCGAGCACCGCGGTCGAGCCGGACAGCTCCACGCCGCCGTCGACGAGCCGCATCCGGTCGAACAGCGGGCTGTACTTCGCGAGGTCCTTCAGGCTCGACGCTGCCAGGGTCACGTGCCCGTCCACGTCGTGCACGTCGCCCTTGCCGTCGACCGGGACGTCGTGCACGGTGACGTCGGCGGCGAGCGGGACCCCGTCGACCGTCAGCCGCTCCGAGGAGATGTCGACCCGGTCGAGCGTGCCGGCGAGGAGCTGCGGGACGACGATGCCGTCGGCGTGCGCGGTGACCTCGCCGGTCGCGCCCTCGGGCAGCGACTGCTCGACCTGGTCCGCGATGATCCGGTCCACCACGCTGCGCAGGACGAGCTCGGCGACGACGACCAGGGCGGCGAGCACGAGCACCACCACGACGAGGACGACGGGCCAGCGACGGCGCTTCCGGGTGGGTTCGGTGGCTGCGGACATGCGTCCCACCCTGCCAGGCTCCTCCGGCAGCCGGCCTGGAGGCGCGGGTGCGGCCCGGCGGGCGCGGCGGGCGGGCGGGCGCGACGGCGGAACCAGGTTCCGGACACAGCACCGTGGAAGAACGCGGTGTCGTGTCCGGAACCTGGTTCCCGCGAGCCGGGTGCGCGCGTCGCGCGCCCCGCTCCGCCCCGCTGCGACCCTGCGCTACATGCGCTCGGGCGCGCTCACCCCGAGCAGGCCGAGGCCGTTGCGGACGACCTGGCCGGTGGCGTCGTTCAGCCACAGGCGCGTGCGGTGCAGGTCGGTCACGGCCTCGTCCCCGAGCGGCGTCACGCGGCAGGCGTCGTACCAGCGGTGGTAGAGGCCGGCGAGCTGCTCGATGTAGCGCGCGATGCGGTGCGGCTCGCGGAGCTCGGCCGCCTGGCGCACCACCCGCGGGTACTCCGCCAGCGCCCCGAGCAGCGCCCCCTCGGTCTCGTGGGTGAGCAGCGACGCGTCGAACGCCGAGCGGTCCACGCCCGAGGCAGCGGCGTTGCGGGCCACGGACTGCGTGCGGGCGTGGGCGTACTGCACGTAGAAGACCGGGTTGTCGTTGGTCCGCTTCGTGAGCAGGTCGAGGTCGATGTCGATCGCGGTGTCGCTGGCGAACCGGACGAGCGCGTACCGGCCGGCGTCCACACCGACGGCGTCGACGAGGTCCTCCATCGTGACGATCGTGCCGGCACGCTTCGACATGCGCATCGGCTCGCCGTCCTTGAGCAGGTTGACCATCTGCCCGATCAGGATCTCGAGGTTCGTGCCCGGCTCGTCGCCGAAGGCCGCGCACATCGCCATCATCCGGCCGACGTAGCCGTGGTGGTCCGCGCCGAGCATGATGAGGTTCCGCTCGAACCCGCGCTCGCGCTTGTCGAGGTAGTACGCCAGGTCGCCCGCGATGTAGGCCGGCTGCCCGTCGGACTTGATCACCACGCGGTCGCGGTCGTCGCCGAAGTCGGTCGTGCGGAGCCAGAGCGCGCCCTCGGCCTCGTACATCTTGCCGAGCGACTGCAGCCGCTCGATGGCCCGCTCGACGGCCTTCGACTCGTGCAGGGAGTTCTCGTGGAAGTAGACGTCGAAGTCGACGCCGAAGTCGTGCAACGACGACTTGATGTCCGCGAACATGAAGTCGACGCCCTCGCGGCGGAACAGCTCCTGCGCCTCGTCGCGCGGCAGGTCCGTCACGTCGGTGCCGGCCGGCAGCGTCGCGATCACGCGCGCGGCGATCTCGGCGATGTACGCGCCGCCGTAGCCGTCCTCGGGGGTCGGCTCGCCGAGCGCGGAGGCGACGAGGGACCGGGCGAAGCGGTCGATCTGCGCGCCGTGGTCGTTGAAGTAGTACTCGCGGGTGACGAGGCCGCCCTGTGCCTCGAACACGCGGGCGAGGCTGTCACCGACGGCGGCCCAGCGCACGCCGCCCATGTGGATCGGGCCGGTCGGGTTCGCCGAGACGAACTCGAGGTCGATGCGGACGCCGTCGTACAGGTCGCCACGCCCGAACGCCGAGCCGGAGTCGACGATGGTGCGGGCGATCGCACCGGCGGCCGCGGCCTCGAGCGTGATGTTGATGAAGCCCGGGCCGGCCACGTCGACCGACGCCACACCGTCGAGCTCGGTCAGCTCCCCGGCGATCTCGGTCGCGAGCTCGCGCGGGTTCGTGCCGAGGCGCTTCGCGAGCTGCATCGCGGCGTTCGACGCCCAGTCGCCGTGCGCGCGGTTCTTCGGCCGCTCGAGGGCCACGTGGGACTCCCCGATCGTCACGGTGTCGGACGCGCCTCGTCGCTCGACGATCCCGGTCAGGATCGACAGGTACGCGGCGGAGAGTTCGGCAGGAGTCACGAGGGTCGAGTCTACCGGGACGCCCAGCGGACTCGGGGCCGGGGCCGGACGTCGTGCAGCATCATGTCCGGATGACCACCCGCAGCCGTGCCAGGGCGATCACCGTCGCCGCCCTCACCGTCTCCGCGTCCGCCGTGCTGGCCGGGTGCGCCGGGTCGGAGGACGCGGCACCGAGCGCGAGCGCGACGCCGATCGGCACGGCCGTGCGACAGACCTGCGACGAGCTGCTGCCGGCGAGTGCGCTGGCCGTCTACGGGACGACCCTCCGGCAGGACACCGACTGGCGCCCGGCGAAGGGCACCCCCGCGGCGACCATCGAGCGCCAGCGCGGCCGCGCCTGCCGGTTCGTCGCCACCGACGACCCGTCGACGACGGTCACGCTCGCCGTCGCGCACCTGCCTGAGAAGTCGCTCACGACGCTGAAGGACGCGCTGTACGAACGCGGTGGCTCGGTCCCGACCTACCGGGTGGAGGGGTACTACGCCCTCGACGGCGGAGTCGGTCGCGCGGACGCCTTCCCGGACCCGTACTGGATCACCACCGAGTCGACGCTCTACACCGAGCCCGGAGGGGCGCAGCCCGTCGTGGACGCTGTGCGCGCGGCGCTGCAGCCGACCGCGACGGCCAGCCCCGCGGGCTGAGCCGCCGACCGCCGGACGGGAGGCGCGGCGCCGACCCGCCCCGCGCCTCCCGTCCGGTGGTCCGCACGACGTCGCCGCGACACGCGTTGTCGGGACCGGGTCGCGGGACCTGCTACGGTTGGTTCCACCCACGGGCCCCCATAGCTCAGGGGATAGAGCACTGCCCTCCGGAGGCAGGGGCGGAGGTTCGAATCCTCCTGGGGGCACTCGGAAACTCCCGCGCAAGCGGACGTTCTGCTGCGCTCGATCGGCCGCGCGCGATGTTGCCTGCGGCGACCGTCCCCCAACGTCACGCCCGACATGCGAGTCACCTGCGCTCGATCTGCGTCGCGCGATGTCGCCTGCGGCGACCGTCCCCCGCTCGCACCCGACATGCGAGTCACCTGCGCTCGGTCTGCACGTGCGGGTTTGCCAGCGCGACACCCGGCGTCACTATGATCCGCGCCGATGAGCACCGGCACCACCGACACCCAGGCGGGACTCGCCCGCGGGCAGCATGCGCCCGCGCCGCGCACCCTGCTCGACGTCCTCGAGGCGACCGCGGCGGCCCACCCGGACGCGCTCGCACTCGAGGACCCCGAGGGGACGATCGACTACGCATCGCTGCTCCGGCTCGTCCGCACACGCGCCGACGACCTCGCCACGCGCGGCGTGCGGCGCGGCGACCGGGTCGGCGTGCGCATCCCGTCCGGAGGCCGCGACCTGTACCTGTCGATCCTCGCCGTGCTGGCGGCCGGCGCCGCGTACGTCCCGGTCGACGCCGACGACCCCGAGGAGCGCGCCGCCCTGGTCTTCGGCGAGGCCGGGGTGGTCGGTGTGATCGGTGCCGGCGGGGTCCTGCGGCAGAGCGGTGCGCCGGACGCCGAGCCGTCACCGGTCGTCGACCCCGGAGCCCGCGCCGAGGCACCGACCACCGAGGACGACGCCTGGGTCATCTTCACGTCGGGGTCGACGGGTGTGCCGAAGGGTGTCGCGGTGACGCACCGCTCCGCCGCGGCGTTCGTCGACGCCGAGGCCCGGATGTTCCTGCAGGACGCCCCGATCGGTCCGGGCGACCGCGTCCTCGCGGGTCTCAGCGTGGCGTTCGACGCCTCGTGCGAGGAGATGTGGCTCGCCTGGGGGCACGGCGCCTGCCTGGTCCCCGCGCCGAGGTCGCTCGTCCGGACCGGCGTGGACCTCGGCCCGTGGCTCATCGCGCACACGATCACGGTCGTCTCGACGGTCCCGACCCTCGCGGCGCTCTGGCCGGACGACGCCCTCGAGCAGGTCCGACTCGTGATCTTCGGCGGCGAGGCATGCCCGCCCGAGCTCGCCGCCCGCATCGCGTCCCGTGACCGGGAGCTGTGGAACACGTACGGCCCGACCGAGGCCACGGTCGTCGCGTGCGGTGCGCTGCTCGACGGCTCCCAGCCGGTGCGCATCGGGCTGCCGCTGGACGGCTGGGACCTGGCGGTCGTCGACGACCGGGGACAGCGCGTCGCCCCGGGTGGTGTCGGCGAGCTCGTCATCGGTGGGGTCGGGCTCGGCCGGTACCTCGACCCCGCGAAGGACGCCGAGAAGTACGCGCCGTTCCCCGAGCTCGGCTGGGACCGGGCCTACCGGAGCGGGGACCTCGTCCGGTACGAGCCCGAGGGCCTGGTCTTCCAGGGCCGCGCGGACGACCAGGTGAAGCTCGGCGGCCGCCGCATCGAGCTCGGCGAGGTCGACGCGGCGCTGCAGGGCCTCGACGGCGTGGCGGGCGGTGCCGCCGTCGTGCAGCGGACACCGGCCGGCAACCAGGTGCTCGTCGGGTACGTCGCCCCGGTCGCGGGCACCACGATCGACACCGCGGCGGCGAACGCCCGACTGCGCGAGGAGCTGCCCGCCGCGCTCGTCCCGCTCCTGGCCGTCGTCGACGCGCTGCCGACCAGGACGTCGGGCAAGGTCGACCGCGCCGCACTCCCCTGGCCGCTGCCGGGTGCGACCGACGCCGCCCTGCTGCCGGACACCGTGGCCTGGATCGCCGAACGATGGTCGGCGATCCTCGGCGTCCCCGTGACGAGCGTCGACGACGACTTCTTCGCGCACGGCGGCGGCTCGCTCACCGCAGCGCAGCTCGTGTCGGCGATCCGCGAGCGCTTCCCCACGACGACCGTCGCCGACGTGTACGACCACCCGCGCATCGGCGCCCTGGCCGCGGCCCTCGACGACGCCGGCCCGAGCGCGGCGGCACGACGCCCGGTGCGCCCGGTGCCCCCGACGACCGGGCTGCTGCTCACGCTGCTCGGCCTGCCCATCCAGCTGCTGCGCGGCCTGCGCGTCCTGACCTGGACCGCCCTGGTCGCCGCGGTGCTGCACGCCACGACCCTGCCCGTCGTCCCGGTGCTCCCGTGGTGGGCGCTGGTGGTCGCCCTGGTCCTGTTCGTGACGCCGATCGGCAAGATGGCGGTCACCGTCGTCCTCGCCCGGGTGCTGCTCGCGGGTGTCCGCCCCGGCGACCACCCGCGCGGCGGCTCGGTGCATGTGCGCGTCTGGCTCGCCGAGCGGATCGCCGAGGCCGTCGACGGCCCCTCGACCGCCGGCGCACCGTGGATCAGCTACTACGCGCGGGCGCTCGGTGCCCGCATCGGCCGCGACGTCGACCTGCACACCCTGCCGCCGGTCACCGGCATGCTCACGATCGGCAAGCGGGCGTCGATCGAGCCCGAGGTCGACCTCGTCGGGCACTGGGTCGACGGCGACCTCTTCCGGCTCGGCCACGTCCGCGTGGACGCCGACGCCGTCGTGCACAGCCGCTCGACGCTCCTGCCCGGCGCGCACGTCGGCGAGGGCGCGGAGGTCGAGGCCGGCTCCGCCGTCACCGGCAGGGTCCCCGACGGGGAACGCTGGGCGGGCTCGCCCGCGGAACGCACCGGGTCGGCACGGCACGGCCGGGAGGCACGTCCCCCGGCCCGACGCCGTTGGCTCGTCGCGTACGGGGCCGCATCGGTGCTCGTGGCCGGGCTGCCCGTCGCGGGCGTCGCCGCCGGGACGGCCGTGGCCGTCGCGCTCGTCGGGCCCGCCGGCACGCTCGGCGCGGCCGTGCTGCGCGGTCTCGCCGCCGTGCCGCTCGCGACGCTCGTCGCGGGCCTCGTCTACGCGGTCCTCGTGGTCGCGGCCGTCCGGCTGCTCGCACTCGGCCTGTACGAGGGACGGCACCCGGTCCGGTCCCGACCCGGGTGGCAGGCGTGGTGCACCGAACGCGTGCTCGACGCCGCCCGCACCCTGCTCTTCCCGCTGTACGCCTCGCTCGTGACCCCGCTGTGGCTGCGGGTGCTCGGCGCGCGGGTCGGGCGGGACACCGAGGTCTCGACCGTGCTCCTCATCCCGTCGCTCACGCAGATCGCCTCGGGTGCGTTCCTCGCCGACGACACGATGGTGGCGACGTACGAGCTCGGGGGCGGCTGGATCCGGATCGGGCGGTCGAAGATCGGGCGGCGGGCGTTCCTCGGCAACTCCGGGATGACCGGCCCCGGGCGGTCGGTCCCCCGCGAGGCGCTCGTCGCCGTGCTCTCCGCCGTGCCGAAGAAGGCGAAGCGTGGCTCCTCCTGGCTCGGGTCGCCCCCGGTCCGACTCCGCCGCGCGACGACCGAGTTCGACGAGGAGCGCACGTTCCGCCCGCTCCGCCGGCTCAAGGTCGCGCGGGGCTGCTGGGAACTGCTCCGGCTGGTCGCGCCGATGGTGTCCGCGGCGATCGCCCTCGGCGTCGGCGGTGCGCTGCTCGCCCTCTGGTCGGCCGTCGGGATCGGCTGGACCGTGCTGCTCGCCGGGCCCGTGCTCCTCGTCGCCGGAGCCGTCGCGGCCGCCGTGTCGACGCTCGCCAAGTGGGTCTTCGTCGGACGGATCGAGGCGCGGGAGCACCCGCTGTGGTCGTCCTTCGTGTGGCGGAACGAGGTGCAGGACACCTTCGTCGAGACGGTGGCGCGCCCGTGGTTCGCCGAACAGGCCACCGGCACCCCGGCCCTCGCTGCCTGGCTGCGCAGCCTCGGCGCGCGGATCGGCCGCGGGACCTGGATCGAGACGTACTGGCTGCCGGAGGCCGACCTCGTGTCGATCGGCGACGGCGCGTCGGTCGCCCGCGGCACCGTCGTGCAGACCCACCTGTTCCACGACCGGGTGATGCAGCTCGACACCGTGCTGCTCGACGCCGGGGCGACGCTCGGTCCCCACAGCGTCGCCCTGCCCGCCGCGGGGATCGGCGCGGGCGCCACCGTCGGTCCGGCGTCGCTCGTGATGCGCGGCGAGCAGGTCCCGGGCGGCACGCAGTGGGCGGGCAACCCGATCGCACCGTGGACGACCGGCCCGTCGGTGCCGGTCGCGGAGCGCACCGCCGGGACGGACCGGGACGCCGTCGTGGCAGACTCGACGGCACCGTGAAGCCGAACCCCGACGCCGACCCGTACACCCCGCACAGCGGCGACCGGCGGTGGAGCGCCCTGCACTACGACCTTCGCCTCGTTTACCGCGTCGCGACGAACCGCCTCGACGCCACCGCGACCGTGACCGGCCGGGCCGTCGAGCGCCTGGACCGGATCGTGCTGGACCTGCACGGGCTGCGCGTCGACCGCGTCGACGTCGACGGCACCCGCGCGGCGAAGGTGTCCTCGTCGACGCACAAGACCACCGTGACACCCGCCGAGCCGGTCGCCGCCGGCGTGGAGTTCTCTGTGCACGTGCGCTACCACGGCTCCCCCCACCCCCTGCGGAGCCCGTGGGGACAGATCGGCTGGGAGGAGCTGACCGACGGCGTCATCGTCGCCTCCCAGCCGACCGGTGCCCCGTCGTGGTTCCCGTGCAACGACCGCCCCGACGACAAGGCGACGTACCGGCTCGAGGTCACGGCGGAGTCCGGCTACGACGTCGTCGCGAACGGCGACCTGCTCGGCCGTGATCGTGCACGTGCTGGCACGACGTGGACCTACGCCGTGACGGAGCCGATGGCGACCTACCTGGCGACCGTGCAGATCGGCCGGTACCGCACGACCACGGTGCGCGGCACCCCCGCCGTCGCCGTGCACCACCCCGCCGACCTCGCCGCCCCGGTGCGGACGGACTTCGGCCGCGTGCCGGACATGATCGCGCTCTACTCGGAGCGCTTCGGGCCCTACCCGTTCTCGTCCTACGGCGTCGTGGTGACGGACGACGAGCTGGAGATCCCGCTCGAGGCACACGGCCTGGCCGTCTTCGGTCGGAACCACGTGGACGGCGAGCACGGGACCGACCGGCTCATCGCGCACGAGCTCGCGCACCAGTGGTTCGGCAACTCGGTCACGGTCGCGCGGTGGCGGGACATCTGGCTGCACGAGGGCTTCGCCTGCTACGCCGAGTGGCTGTGGTCGGAGCACCGCGGCGGCGACTCGGCGGACACGCTCGCGGAACACCACCGCCGGCAGCTGCTCGCCAGCCCGCAGGACCTGGTCGTGGCAGATCCCGGTGCCGCGGACATGTTCGACGACCGCGTCTACAAGCGCGGCGCCCTGGCCCTGCACGCCGTGCGGCGGACGTTCGGCGACGACGCCTTCACCACGGCGCTCCGGACGATCACGTCGGCGCACCGACACGGCACGGTCCACCCCAGCGGCGTGTACGCGGCCGTGGCAGCGGCGGCCGACGTCCCCGTCCTCGCCGTCCGTCGGGTCACCGGACCGTGGATCGACGAGCCCGGTGTCCCCGAGCTGCCGGTCCCCGGGACGGCCTAGACCCCGGTCGCGCCCTTGCCGGCGGCGGCTGCGGTGACGGGGTGCACCTCGGCCCAGAGCGCGTCGAGGGAGAGACCGACGACCCCGGAGACCGCGGCGATGGTGGCGAAGGACGGTGTCGCGATCCGGCCGGTCTCGATCTTGCGCAGCGTCTCCGGCGAGATCCCGGCGCTCAGGGCGACGTCGAGCATCGAGCGGTCGCCACGGGCGGAACGGAGCAGCGCGCCGAGGCGACGACCGCGTTCGAGCTCGTCCGGGCTGAGCGGGAGTCGGACCATGCTGCCGATGCTAGTACCGGCCGGACAATACCGGTACGATCATCGGCATGATCGAGATCCTCTCCCCCGCCGAGGTCGACCGCGCACGCCGGACCGGCGCGCTCGTCGGCACGATCCTGCAGGCCCTCCGCGCCCGGACGGCGGTCGGCACGAACCTGCTCGAGATCGACCGGTGGACCCGGACGATGATCGAGGACGCGGGGGCGGTGTCCTGCTACGTGGACTACGCACCGTCCTTCGGGCGGGGGCCGTTCGGACACCACGTCTGCACCGCCGTGAACGACGCGGTCCTGCACGGCCTCCCACACGACCGCGTGCTCACCGACGGGGACCTGCTCACGCTCGACCTCGCGGTGTCGCTCGACGGGATCGCCGCCGACGCCGCGATCAGCTTCGTCGTCGGCTCGGCGGACCCGGCTGACACCGCCATGATCGCGACCACGGAACGCGCCCTCGCGGCCGGCATCGCGGCGGCGCGGCCGGGTGCCAGGACCGGGGACCTCTCGCACGCGATCGGCAGCGTGCTCACCGCGGCCGGGTACGCGGTCAACACCGAGTTCGGCGGCCACGGCATCGGCTCGACGATGCACCAGGACCCGCACGTGGCCAACACCGGGAAGCCGGGGCGCGGCTACACGCTGCGGCCGGGCCTGCTGCTCGCCGTCGAACCGTGGGTGATGGCCGACACCGACGAGCTCGTCACCGATGCCGACGGCTGGACGCTCCGGAGCGCCACGGGCGGGCGGACGGCGCACACGGAGCACACGATCGCGATCACGGAGGACGGCGCCGAGGTCCTCACACGACCGGCGGGCTGACCCGGTCGTCGACGAGCACCGGGAGTCCCCCGGCGGCCACCGCGAGCACGGTCCCCGGCGCGGGCCACAGGACGGTGACGGGCTGTTCCACCCCGCCGAACCGGGCGACCCCGCGGGCGAGGTCGACCTCGACGGCGACCGGGTCGACCCGCAGGCCTCGACCGTCCCGCTTGAGGACGGCCTCCTTGACGGCCCACGCGGCGGCGCGGTCACGGTCGTCGCGCAGCCGTCGTCGCTCGTCCGGCCCGGAGGCGTCGAGCGGGGCGGCGGCCACGCGGGCGACCTGCTCGAGGTCGATGCCGATCGAGGTGTCCCCGTCGACCGGTCCGGAGACCGCGGCGACGGCGGTGCTGCCGCCGGTCCGCGCGGCGCTCACCGGTACGGGTCGGCCGTCGGCAGTGGCCCACGGGCGGCCGTGCGCCCGCGATCCGCAGTGCGGACAGCTGCGACCCACGCGCACCCCCGTGGTGTCGGTGGCCGCAGCTGACGCGACGGCGGTGAGCAGGGCCTCCCGGTCGGCGCCGGTGGGCACGATCGTCACCTGGACGGTGCTGGACGGACGGGCCACGTCGCGGGCCTGGCTGCGGCGCGGTCCGTCGACGATCGTCTCAGGCGTGCGTCAGCGCGATCAGCGCGACGTTCATGGTGCTGTAGGCACCCTCGGACCGCGTGGCCTGACGGACCCGGCCGCGGAGGACCTCGTAGCGGCCGTCCTGCTCGCGGACGAACCCGATGACGCCGCTCGCCGGCGTCGATACGCGGTGGAAGCCGTCCTCCAGTGGGACGACCTCGGTGCTCGTCGTACGCTCCATCGCTTTCCCCTTCCGCTCGTCGTCGAACGATGACCCCCACCATACCCCGGTCCGGGGTACAAGTCCTCCACAAGCGGCCTCTCGCCGGGGGTTCTCCGAGCATCCATCCGCTGTCTGCGTGGCCTGGATAGCATCGGGGCCACGGCACCCGTGCGGGGGCCGGTGCGGGGGCTCCGGCGGGGCTCCCGTCGACGGATGGAGGACGGATGCGAGCGGTCCACGACGGATCGGGCACGGACGGACGAGCGGTCGGTCGACCGCTCCGACGATCCCGACGGACGGCGCACCGGAACCGTGGGCTCCTGGCCCGGACGACCGCCCGCATCGGCGTCCTGCTCCTCGCCGCCGGCGCGGTGCTGGCACCGGCCGCCGCAGCGCACGCGACCGACCCCGTCGACCTGGGTGGCGCGTACGTCGTCGACGAGGCCGACGCGCTCAGCAGCAGCCAACGCACTCAGGTCGAGCGGGCCGTCCAGGACCTCTACGACCAGACGCAGACGCAGCTCTACGTCGTGTACGTGCCGACCTTCACGAACCCGACCGACCACACCGCCTGGGGCGACGCGCTCATGGAGCGCAACCAGATCGACGCCGACAGCATCGTGCTGTCCGTCGCGGTCGACGACCGGATCGCCGACATCCAGCAGACCAACGAGACGGCGCTGACGAAGGGCGACGTCGAGACCGCCTACCAGCAGGACGCCGTACCGCAGCTCCGCGACGGCGACTGGTCGGGTGCCGCCGTGGCCTTCGCGGACGGACTCGTGCAGTCCCAGGCACCGGCGGACCTGACCTGGCTGTGGATCCTGCTCCTCGTGGTCGTCGTCGGCCTGGTCGTGGTCGTGCTCGTCGTCCGCACCCGGAACAAGCGGCGGACGGCCGAGGCGGACCGCGCCCAGCGCGAGTCCCTGGCGGGCCTGGAACGCAAGGCCGGCGCCGCACTCGTCACGATCGACGACGAGCTCCGGACCGCCGAGCAGGAGGTCGGCTTCGCCACCGCCCAGTTCGGTGAGGACGCCGCGAAGCCCTTCGCCGAGGCCGTCGCCGCGGCACAGCGATCCGTGCGTCAGGCGTTCTCGTTCCGGCAGCAGCTGGACGACGAGGTCCCCGACTCCCCCCAGCAGCGCGCGCAGTGGGCGAACCAGATCATCGCGATCTGCGAGCAGGCGCACGCGTCGATCGACGAGCAGACCGAGGCGTTCGACCGGCTCCGGTCCCTGGAGGACGGCGTCGAGGACGCCGCCACCGCCCTCGCGACCGCGGTCGCCGCCGCGCCGATGGAGCTCGACGCCGCCCGACGTGTCCTCGAACGGGTCCGCGGCTCGTACGGGGGACGGACCCTCGCGACCGTGTCCGACAACGTCGACCAGGCCGAGCGGGTCCTCGGCTACGCGACCGAGCGGTCCCAGGCCGCCACGGCCGCCATCGCCGCCGGCGACAAGGGCGAGGCGGTCATCGCGGTGCGGGACGCCCAGCACGCCCTGGCCCAGGTGCAGCAGCTGACCGCGAGCGCGACCGGTGCCGAGCGGGCCTTCGCCGAGGCGTCCGCCCGGGCCGAGGCGATGCGCGTCGACATCGAGGGCGACGTCGCCGCAGCCCGCGCGATGCGGTCTGGCGACCCGGCGCTGGCCTCGGCGGTCACGCGGGCCGACGCCGTGCTGCGACAGGGTGCGGACCCGCGCGACCCGATCGCCGCGGTCGACCGGCTCACGAAGGCGAACGCCGACATCGACGCCGCGCTGGCCGCCGCACGTGGGGCGCAGGAGCAGCAGCAGCGGGCACAGCGGGCGCTCGACGACGCGCTGCGGGACGCCCGAGCGCGCATCAGCCAGGCGCGCGACTTCATCTCGATGCGCCGCGGTGCCGTCGGTCCCACCGCACGGACGCGGCTCTCCGAGGCGCAGCGTGCGCTCGAGGACGCCGTCGACCTCGCCACGACCGACCCGGCCCGTGCGCTCCGGGCGGCGCGGTCCGCCGAGCAGTACGCCGCCGCCGCGATGGACGCGGCGAACGACGACATGGGCGGGTGGCCCGGTCAGGGCGGTGGCGGCGGGAACGGCGCGCAGCTCGGCGGCCTGGTCACCGGCCTCGTGCTCGGCGGCCTCCTCGGTGGTCGTGGCGGCAGCTACGGCGGCGGCTCGTTCGGTGGCGGGGGCTTCGGCGGCGGCGGCTTCGGAGGCGGAGGCGGCTTCGGCGGCGGCGGCGGCTTCGGTGGCGGAGACGGCGGCGGGGGCGGCTTCTCCGGCGGCGGTCGCTTCTGATCCGGCTGGCCCCGTTCCGATCCGACCGGACCCGACCGACGCCAGACAACACCAGCAGACCAGCAGACCAGCAGACCAGCAGACCAGCAGACCAGCAGACACAGACCTTCCACGAAAGGGAAAGCAATGGCAAAGCAGACGATCCTCGGACGGATCTCCTCGCTCATCCGGGCGAACGTGAACCAGCTCATCGACGACGCCGAGGACCCGCAGAAGATGCTGGACCAACTCGTCCGTGACTACACGAACAACATCGCGGACGCCAAGACCGCGATCGCCCAGACCATCGGCAACCTCCGCCTGCTCGAGCAGGACCACGAGGAGGACAAGCGGGCCGCGACCGAGTGGGGCCAGAAGGCCGCGAACGCGTCGGCCGCCGCCGACAAGTACCGCGCCGAGGGCAAGACCGCCGACGCCGACAAGTTCGACAACCTCGCCAAGATCGCCATCGGCAAGCAGATCGCCGCCGAGCAGGAGGTCAAGGACAACGAGGGCCCGCTCGCCACGCAGAACGAGCAGGTCGAGAAGCTCAAGTCCGGCCTCGCCGGGATGGAGCAGAAGCTCGAGCAGCTCAAGGCCAAGCGCGACTCGCTCGTCGCCCGGCAGAAGACCGCCGAGGCGCAGTCGAAGGTCAACGACGCCATCGGCAACATCGACATCACCGACCCGACGAGCGACCTCAACCGCTTCGAGGAGAAGGTCCGACGCGAGGAAGCGAAGGTGCTCGGCCAGCAGGAGCTGCAGTCGTCGAGCCTCGACGCGCAGTTCGAGAGCCTGGAGGACGTCGGGCGGGACGCCGAGGTCGAAGCGCGTCTCGCGGCGCTGAAGAACGGCGGATCCTCGTCGATCTGACGCGGTTCCCCGGACGACGCCGGACCGTGCTGACAGACTGAGACGATGCAGTTCCTCGTCGTCGGTCAGTGGCAGGGTTCGGCGTCGTCGCGCGCGATGCGCCTCGGCGACGGAGCCCTGGCCATCGCGGCCGACCTGCCCCGCGCCGTGACCACCGTCGTCGAGGTGCCCGCCGGTGCCGGCGATCGGCTCGAGACCGCGGTGGCGCGGTACACCTCGGTGCGGGCGGTCGCCGAGCGCGTCGCCGAGGAGACGGGTGTGGCGAGCGAGCCGGTGCTCGTCGTCGGCGGCGACGCATCGAGCGTGCTCGGGGCCACCGTGCTCGTCCGACCGGGCACGGCGTTCGTCCGCATCGCGGGGTCCAGCGGCTACCGGTCGCTCAACCGCGCCCAGCCCGTCGCCGCGGAGACCGCGGTGCTCCGCCTGCTCGTCGACCGGCCGGACGAACTGTTCCCGGACCTGCCCGTGCTCGACCCGTCGACCGTCGTGCTCGCCGGTGTCCGCGGGATCGACGACGCCG
The DNA here is from genome assembly GCF_030363035.1 of Curtobacterium caseinilyticum. GTDB lineage: Bacteria > Actinomycetota > Actinomycetes > Actinomycetales > Microbacteriaceae > Curtobacterium > Curtobacterium caseinilyticum. The sequence goes on from NZ_JAUCMN010000001.1 coordinate 397,096, forward strand.
AGTCGGCCGCGCTCGACCGCCTCGGCATCACGCACCTCGACGTCGACGCAGCCACGCCCGACGCACTCGCAGCGGCCGTCGACGCGACCGGTGCCGACTCGGTGTTCGTGCACGTCGACCTGGACGTCCTCGACCCGGCCGAGGTGGACGGGCTGCTCGAGCCGGTTCCGTTCGGGCTCGACGCCTCCGGGCTCGTCGAGCGCATCCAGGCAGCCACCCGGGGACGGCGTCTGGTCGGTGCCGCCCTGACCGGCTTCGCACCGGTGGACCCGGAGCGGGCCGTCGACGACCTCGGCGTGATCCTCCGCGCCGTCGGCGCCCTGACGACGGCGTCCCGCGCGGTCTGAGGACCGCCGCGACGCAGCGTCGCCCCGTCGTCGGCGCACCGTCGGAGACAGCGGCGCCCCGCGCCTCCGGCGGCGGACCGGCCCGCGCCTGCGCCGCCGTCCGTGACGGCGGTGACCAGCGCCTCCCGTCCGTCCCGACTGCGCCGTCCTCGGGGCGCACCGCACTCGGCCGGTGTGCCGCCGTCTCGCGTACGTTCTGAGGCATGACGGACTACGACCTCATCGTGATCGGAGCCGGCGCTGTCGGCGAGAACGTGGCGGACTACGCCCACAAGCGCGGCCTGTCGGTCGCCGTGGTCGAGGCCGAACTGGTCGGCGGTGAGTGCTCCTACTGGGCGTGCATGCCCTCGAAGGCCCTGCTGCGCAGCGGGCACGCGGTGGCCGCGGCGAAGCGGGTGGACGGTGCGACCCAGGCGGTCACCGGGCGCGTCGACGCAGCGAAGGTGCTCGCCCGCCGGAACTCGTTCACCTCGGACTACCAGGACGACAGCCAGGTCGCCTGGCTCGAGTCCGCTGACATCGCGCTGATCCGCGGCCACGCCAGGATCACCGGCGAGAAGACCATCGAGGTCGCCGGCGAGACCCACACCGCGAAGGCCGCCGTCGCGGTCGTCACCGGCTCCCTGCACCAGCTGCCCGACGTGCCCGGCCTGGCCGCAGCGGGCCCGTGGGGCACCCGTGAGGGAACCAGCGCGCAGGAGGTCCCGGAGAGCCTGCTCGTGATCGGCGGTGGTGTCGCCGGGTCGGAGCTCGCGACCGCGTGGGCCTCGCTCGGCTCCACGGTGACGCTCGTGGCGCGTCACGGCCTGCTCGGCGGCATGGAGCCGTTCGCCGGTGAGCTCGTCGCCGATGCGATGCGCGAGCTCGGCATCGACGTCCGCACCGGCGTCAGCCCGACACGCGTCGACCGCGACGAGCACGGCCTGGTCACCACGACACTCGACGACGGCACCACCGTCGTGACGAGCGAGGTGCTCGCCGCGACGGGTCGGAAGCCGCACACGGCAGACCTCGGCCTCGAGTCCGTCGGTCTCACCGCCGGTGACTGGCTCGAGGTCGACGACACCATGCTCGTGCAGGGCACCGACTGGCTGTACGCGGTCGGCGACGTCAACCACCGCGCGCTCCTCACCCACCAGGGCAAGTACCAGGCACGTGCCGCCGGCGAGGCGATCGCCGCCCGGGCACAGGGCCGTCCGGTGCACGCCGAGCCGTGGGGCGCGCACGTCGCCACCGCCGACCACGCCGCCGTGCCGCAGGTGACGTTCACCGACCCCGAGGTCGCGAGCATCGGCCTCACCGAGGACGCGGCCCGCAAGCAGGGCGTGAACGTCCGCGCGGTCGAGTACGACCTCGGCGCCGTGGCCGGATCGGCCCTGCAGGCGGACGGGTACACCGGTCGAGCGAAGATGGTCGTCGACGAGGACCGCGGGGTCGTCGTCGGGGTGACCTTCGTCGGACAGGACGTCGCCGAGATGCTGCACGCCGCCACGATCGCGGTCGTCGGCGAGGTGCCGATCGACCGGCTCTGGCACGCGGTCCCGGCCTACCCGACCATGAACGAGATCTGGCTCCGCCTGCTCGAGACCTACGGCCGCCCGGAGTAGGGGTGCGGAACCCGCTCCTCGACTCCCCCGTGTCCCGTGCGGGGTGGCTCTTCGCCACCGCGGTGGGGCTCGCGGTCGGCCTGCCGTTGTCGACCGGACGAGTCCGGGTCGAGCAGGGCCTGGTCGTCTGCACCGGCCTGCCGCGGTGGGTGTTCCGGCGCGGTGGCACGTGCGTCGGCTCGGTCTACCTGACCCGTGACAACGACGCGCCAGCGGTGCTCCGGCACGAGCGCGTGCACGTCGCGCAGTGGCGTCGCTACGGCATGCTCATGCCGCTGCTGTACGCGATCGCGGGGCGGGACCCGCTCCGCAACCGCTTCGAGGTCGAGGCCGGCCTGGAGGACGGCGGCTACCGCTGACCGACGGACGCCGGGGCCGCCGCGCGCTGCGGACGGGCCGCAGCCGTCACGCTCGGTCAGCTGCGCCGACGAGACCTGCCCACTCGGCGGACGTGCGCGGCCCGTCCCGTCCGCTCGGTGCGAGTGCGACCCGCCCGTCGACGGACCGGAGGCGCAGGACGGGCTGGCCCCGCGCCTCCCGTCCGTCGTCCGGTCCGACCGGCGCGACGCGCCCGACCGCAGGCCGCGCTGGTCCCACGACTCGCCGCGCGCGCAGCGTCGAGGTCCCACTGGCGGGGCGGCACGGGCGCGAGAGGCCGGAATCGCGGAACCTCAGCGGGGGGCGGGCGGGGACGACGACGCCGCGCCGGCGCGTCAGGCCGTACGGCGCCGGGGCACCACGAGGGGCGTGCCCGTCTCGGGGTCGGGGACGACCACGCACGGCAGGCCGAAGACGTCCTCGACCAGCTGGGACGTCAAGACCGACGCGGGCGTGCCCTGCGCGACGATGGCTCCGTCCCGCATCGCCACGAGGTGCGTCGCGTAGCGGGCCGCCTGGTTGAGGTCGTGCAGCACGGCGACGACCGTCCGCCCGGACGCGTGCAGCGCCGAGGCCAGCTCGAGCACGTCGTACTGGTGCGCGATGTCGAGGAACGTGGTCGGCTCGTCGAGCAGCACGATGTCGGTCTCCTGCGCGAGCACCATGGCGATCCACACCCGCTGCCGCTGCCCGCCGGAGAGCTCCCCCACACTGCGGTCGGCGAGGGACACGGTGTCGGTCTGCTCCAGGGCGGCCTGCACGGCGATCCGGTCCGAGCCGGACGACGGGTGCAGCAGGTCCTGGTGCGGGAACCGCCCGCGGGACACGAGGTCGCGGACGGTGATGCCCTCGGGCGCGATCGGGGTCTGCGGCAGCATGCCGACCCGCCGGGCGACGGCCTTCGGGCGGTACGAGGTGATCGGCGCGCCGTCGAGGAACACCGTGCCGGCGCTCGGCGTCAGGGTCCGTGCGAAGGCCTTCAACAGCGTGGACTTCCCGCACGCGTTCGGACCGACGATGACGGTGAGCTCGCCGTCCGGCACGTCGACGTCGAGCGCGGACACCACGACGCGGTCGTCGTACGCGAGGGTCAGGCCACGGGCCCCGAGCGCGGTCGTCGGCGGGGCCGCGGGCGCGACGGTGCTCAGTGCTCCGCCTTGCCGTGCCGCCAGTAGCCCATGAACGCGACCTGCCGCCGGTCGAGCCCAACGCCGCGCACGAGGTGGCGGCGGAGTTCCTTGACGCAGCCTGCCTCACCCGCGATCCAGGCGTACACGGGCCGTTCGTCGACGGGTGCCGGCACGTCCCAGAGCACCTGCTCGTCGACGTCGACCTCGGCGAGCTCGACGCGGGCCGGGTCGCCGGCGCGCGCCGACGCAGCGACCGCGACGTCGGACGCCCACGCGTGCACCTGGTCGGTCATCCGGACGCCGTGCGAGGCGCCGTTCCGGGCGATCCACCGCACCTCGACCCCGGCGGGCGCGGTCACGGGCAGCCGGTCGGCGTCGGTCGGCACCTCGATGAAGACGTGCCCGACGGTGGCGACGTCGAGGGCCTCGAGGATCGCGCAGATGGCGGGCGCTGCGGTCTCGTCGCCGGCGAGCAGGATCCGCGTCGCCGTCCCCGGCGCGAACTCGGCGGCGCCGCTCGGGAGCTCGGCGGGCGACGACGGTACGGCCGGCCCGACGATCCGCAACTCGTCGCCGACGCGGCACGAGGACACCCAGCGCGAGGCGGGTCCGGTGTCGCCGTGGGCGACGAAGTCGATGTCGAGCTCGTGCGCGTCCGGTCGGAAGGACCGCACCGTGTACGTCCGCAGCGGGTTCCGCTCGGCGTCGGGCAGCGCCCGCCAGGCGCCGTACCAGTCGTCGCCGTCGGGCAGGTCGGTGAAGCCGTGCCCGGGGATCGGGAGGACGACCTTGATGCGTTGGTCGAGCCCCACGGCCGAGAAGTCCGCGAGCGCGTCCCCGGCGAGTGTCACCCGGACGAACGAGGGCGTCAGCGCGGTCACGGCCGCCACGCGGACGGAGAAGACACGGTACCGGGCTGCCACGAAGAACGAGTATGGCATGCCTTACCTAAGGCTTCCAGGGGATCGGGGTACCGATCCCGGTGCGAGGATCGGACCGTGCACGAACCCGACGACGAATTCTCGGACCTGGCCGCCCTGGCGGCGGCGAGCGGCGTGACGGAGCCGCTCCGCGCCTCCCGACAGGTGGTCCGCACCGACGACGGACGCGAGACGGCCGCGATCCGCTGGGACACGGCGGACGGACGGGAGGCACGGGTCACCTACCTGCACGGGCTCGGCATCGACGCGCACAGCTTCGACCAGACCGCGATCGCGGTCGGGGAACCGGCGGTCGCCCTCGACCTGCCCGGGCACGGTCGGTCGTCGTGGCGTGACGACGCGGACTACGGCGCGACCGTGACGGCGCCGCAGGTGATCGCCGCGCTCGATGCCCTCGCCGTCCCGCCCGGCGTCCTGGTCGGACACTCGCTCGGTGCCATCCTGGCGGCCCGGGTCGCGGCGACGGTCCCCGAGCGGGTGACCGGGCTCGTGCTCGTCGACATGTCGCCGGACTTCGCGCAGCGGGCAGTCGACCGCATCGCCCGGGCGCTCGAGGACGAGGAGCCGTTCGCGTCCCTCGAGGAGGTCGTCGACCGCGCCGTCGAGGCCCGCGTCGGCGACGACCGAGCGGTCCTGCGGCGGGAGGCCCGGCACACCACCCGGCTCGGTGCGGACGGCCGACTCGTGCGGCGGCACCACTTCCCGCACCTGCCGGCCGGCCGCACCACCTCGGTGGGGCGCTTCGCCGACGCGTGGCCGGACCTCGAGGGGCTCACCGTGCCGCTGCTGCTCATCCGGGGCGACCGCGGCTACGTGTCGCCGAAGCTGCACGCCGGGTTCACCGAGCGGCTGCCGGACGCCGAGGTCGTGACCGTGACCGCCCGCCACGCCGTGCAGAACCAGGCACCCCTCGAACTGGCGTCGGCGATCCGGGCATGGGGAGAGCGGCACGGACTGTTGCAGCCCCGTACGTTGTTGCACCCCGTCGAAGAACCGTCGCCCGACACCTCCGAGCGCCGGTAACCTCGTGCGAGCGCGACGCGACGACCGTCGACGGCACGCGCCCGGAAGGAACCCACACCCATGAGTCCGCTCCTCCCCCGTACCGGGACCCGCACCCGTCCCGGTACCCGTCGGGGAACCCGCTCGGTCCGCCTCGCCCTGGCCGCCACCGCGGTCGCCGTCGTGTCCGCGCTGACGCTCTCCGCCTGCTCCGGCTCCTCCGACGACCGCGGCGGCGCCGACGCCACCGTGCGCGTCGGTCTCGTGCTCGAGCCGACGAGCCTCGACATCCGCAAGCAGTCCGGTGCCGCGCTCGACCAGGTGCTCATCGACAACGTGTACCAGGGCCTGGTCGGCCGGACCGCCGACGGGGAGATCCGCGACGTCCTCGCATCGGCGCACGAGGTGTCGTCGGACGGGAGGACGTACACGTTCACCCTGCGGAAGGGCACGACGTTCCAGGACGGCAAGCCGGTCACCGCCGCCGACGTCGTCTGGTCGCTGCAGCAGGTCAAGGGCGACGACTCGTACGTCGACTCCGCCAAGCTCGCCGGGGTCACCTCGATCACCTCGCCCTCGGACGGCGTCGTCGAGCTGCGGCTGGCGGAGCCCGACTCGGACCTGCTCTGGAACCTGACCGGTCGCGCGGGCCTCGTGCTCGAGCAGGCTGCGACCAACGACCTGTCCGACAGCGCGAACGGCACCGGCCCCTTCGAGGTCTCGTCGTGGAAGCAGGGCGACTCGCTCACCTTCACCCGCAACGACGACTACTGGGGCACCGCGCCGAAGGTCGGGAAGATCGTCTTCCGCTACATCACCGACCCGTCGACGGCGGTCAACGCGATGGCGAACGGCGACCTCGACGTGCTCAACCCCGTCGACGGCACACTGCAGACCCAGCTGCAGGGCAACCAGGACGTCACGCTCCACCGCGGCAAGACGACGGACAAGTACACGTTGGCGTTCAACGACGCGGAGGCGCCGTTCACGGACGAGCGCGTGCGGCGCGCGATCCGGCAGGCGATCGACCCGAAGGCGCTCATCAAGGCCATCGGCGGAACCGGCGTCGAGCAGGGCGGGCCGATCCCGGAGCTCGACCCGGGCTACGAGGACCTGACGTCCATCGACGCGTACGACCCCGACAACGCGAAGAAGCTGCTCGCCGAGGCCGGCGAGTCGGACCTCGACCTCACGCTGACCTACGCGAACGTCTACCCGGCGGCCATCGGTGACGTGCTGAAGTCGCAGCTCGCCGACGTCGGCATCACGCTGAAGGTGCAGCGCGTCGACTTCGCCACCTGGCTGTCGCAGGTCTTCCAGGACAAGGACTTCCAGCTCTCGATGGTCGACCACGTCGAGGCGCGGGACTTCGGCATTTGGGCGAACCCGGACTACTACTTCGGCTACGACAACCCCGAGGTGCAGCGGCTCTACGCCGAGTCGATCGCGACGACCTCGCAGACCGAGAAGGAGCAGGCGCTGCGGAAGGCCGCGCGGATCGTCAGCGAGGACGCCGCCGGCGAGTGGCTGTACACCGCGACCGAGATCACGGCCGTCCGCGAGGGCGTCACCGGGTTCCCGGTCGACGGCGGCAACTCGCGGCTCGACCTGTCGAAGCTGGCCGTCGGGTGAGCCCGTCGCCACGTGACGACGGCCGGACCCCCGTAGCATCGGGGACGTGACCCGGTTCCTCGTCGGGCGAGTGCTCCTGCTCGTCGTCGGCCTGCTCGTGGCGAGCATCATCGTGTTCGCCACGCTGCGGGTGCTCCCCGGCGACGTCGCGCAGGTCGTCGCCGGCACGCAGTCGACCCCCGCGCAGGTCGAGCATCTCCGGCAGCAGCTCGGGCTCGACCGACCCGTCGTCGTCCAGTACCTCGACTGGATCGGCGGGGTGCTCCACGGCGACCTCGGTCGCTCGCTCGTGACGAACGGCGCCGTCGGCCCGGAGATCGCCCAGAAGCTCGCCGTGACCCTGCCGCTCGCCGGGATGTCGCTCGTCGCCGCGCTCGTGCTCGGGGTGCCGCTCGGGGTCCTCGCCGCGGTCCTCCGACGGCGTGCCGGCGGCGCGGCGATCGGGTTCGTGGCGCAGGCAGTCGCCGCCGTCCCGGTGGTCTGGGCGGGCATGCTCCTCATCGCGCTCTTCGCCGTCACCCTGCACTGGCTGCCGACGCAGGGCTTCCCGCTCGACGGCTGGGACGAACCCGGTCGGGCGTTCTCGTCACTCGTGCTGCCGGCCCTGACGATCGGCGCGGTCGAGGGCGCCGTCATCCTCCGCTTCACCCGTTCGGCCACGCTGTCCGTGCTCGACGCCGACCACGTGCGCACCGCCGCCGCGATCGGGCTCACCCGCACGCGGGCGCTCCTGCGGCACGGGCTGCCCTCGGTGGCCCTGACCGTGCTGGCGGTCCTCGGCGTGCAGATCGCCGGACTCCTGGTCGGCGCGGTCGTCGTCGAACAGCTGTTCTCGCTGCCAGGGGTCGGCCGCATGCTCGTCACCGACGTCGGACGCCGTGACGTCACGAAGGTGCAGTCCGAGCTGCTCGTGCTGACCGGCCTGGTGCTGCTCGTCGGGTTCGCGGTCGACGTCGTGCACCGCTCGCTCGACCCACGCCAGCGCGAGGTGGGCGAGTGATCCGCCGCCTGCTCGCCCGACCGACCGGGTGCTTCGCCGTGGTCGTGCTCACGGTCCTCGTGGTGCTGGCCGCGGTCTCGCTCGTGTGGACGCCCCAGGACCCCTTCCGCACCGACCCGTTCCGGCAGTGGGCAGCGCCGAGCGCCGCACACTGGTTCGGCACCGACGCCTCCGGGCGCGACATCGCCAGCTACCTGCTCGCCGGCACCCGGACGACCGTGCTCGTCGCGGTCGGTTCCGGGGTCGTCGCCAGCGTGGTCGGGATCGTCCTGACCGCCGTCGGGTCGCTGACCGCGCGCTGGGTCCGCGAGGGCACGGCCGTCCTCCTCGACATCCTCGTCGCCTTCCCGACCCTGCTCACCGCGATGCTCCTGACGGCGGTGTTCGGCGGGTCGCTCGGCGTCGTGGTGGTGAGCGTCGGCCTGTCGTTCGGTGTGACGATCGCCCGGGTCGCGCGCGGGGAGATCCGCCGCATCGCCCGCAGCGACTACGTGGTGGCGGCACGGGCGTCCGGCGTCGGTCCGCTCGGCGTGCTCGTGCGGCACCTGGTGCCGAACGCGGCGCCGCTGTTCACGGTGCAGCTCTCGCTGGCGATGGCGACGGCCGTCCTGGCCGAGGCCGGCCTGTCGTACCTCGGCTACGGCGCCGGTTCCGACACCGCGTCGTGGGGCAACCTGCTCGCGGACCTGCAGACGTACATCGGGGTCCACCCGTGGAGCGCGACGTGGCCCGGTGCCGCCATCGCACTCGTCGTCGCCGCGCTCTCCCTGCTCGGCGACGCGGTGCGGGACGCGACGGACCCGCGCCTGACCACGGGCGACCGCGCGAGCGGCGGCCGGGCCGCGCCGGGTGACCCCGCGGCGGACGGCGCCGGCTCACCGCCGTCGACCACGACCACCACCCCCGGGGTGACCGCATGAGCGACGACGCGACCGCCCCGAACGCACGACGCGACGACGCGTCCGCCCCGCCGACGCGACGCGACGGCCTCGAGGTGCGCGACCTGACCGTGCGCATCGCGGGGCGGACGGTGCTCGACCACGTGACGTTCACCGTGCCTCCCGGCCGACGCGTCGGCGTCATCGGTGCCTCCGGTTCCGGCAAGTCGATGACCTCGCTCGCGCTCATGGGGCTCGAGCCGACGGGTGCCGAGGTCACCGGCAGCATCCGCCTCGACGGCACGGAACTCGTCGGCCTGCGCGACCGGGACCGCGCACGCCACCGCGGGTCCGACATCGGCATGGTGTTCCAGGAGCCTGCGACCGCCCTCGATCCGCTCCGGCGGGTCGGGGCGCAGGTCGCCGAGCCGCTGCGGCTCCACCGCGGGCTCGACCGTCGCGCTGCGGCCACGGCAGCCGTCGCGCTGGCGGACGCCGTCGGTCTGCCCGACCCGGCGTCACTGCTCCGCCAGTACCCGCACCAGCTGTCCGGTGGCCAGCGGCAGCGCATCTGCATCGCGATGGCCATGGCCGGCTCCCCCGCGTACCTCGTCGCCGACGAGCCGACGACCGCGCTCGACGTGACCACCGAGGCCCGCATCCTGGAACTGTTCGAGCGGCTGTCGACCGACCGCGGCACGGGGATGCTCTTCGTGACGCACGACCTCGCAGTGCTCGCGCGCATCGCCGACACGGCGGTCGTGCTCGACCACGGCCGTGTCGTCGAGCAGGGCTCGGTCCGGACGCTCCTCGACGCGCCGCAGCACCCGACGACGGCGGCACTCGTCGACGCCGCCCGTGCCACCGCCCGCCTGACCGGAGGTTCCCCGTGACCGACGCGCTGCGCGCCAGCGGCCTCCACCGCACCTACCGCCTGCCCCGCCGCGGCCCGTTCGAGCCGGGGCCGGTCCGCACCGCCGTCGACGGCGTCGACCTGACGGTCGCCGCCGGTTCGCGGCTGGGCATCGTCGGCGAGTCCGGGTCGGGCAAGTCGACGCTGGTCCGGCTGCTCGCCGGCCTGGAGGCACCCACCGCGGGCACCGTGTCGGCCGGCGGTCGTCCGGTGCTCGCGTCGGCGTCCGCGGGCGCCATGCGCTGGTTCCGCCGCGAGACCGGGGTGGTGTTCCAGGACCCCTACGCGTCGCTCGATCCGCGGATGCGCGTCGGCCAGGTCGTCGCCGAACCGCTCCGAGCGCTCCGGTTGCCCGGGTCGCACCGCTCGCTCGTGGCCTCGGTCCTGGAGCGCGTCGACCTGCCCGCCGACGCCGCCGACCGGTACCCGCACGAGTTCTCGGGCGGGCAGCGGCAGCGCATCGCGATCGCCCGTGCGGTGGTGCACTCGCCGCGGATCCTGTTCGGGGACGAGCCGATGAGCGCCCTCGACGTCGTCGTCCGCGCCCGCGTGATCGACCTGTTCCGCTCGCTCGCCGACGACCTCGGGCTGACGCTCGTGCTCGTGTCGCACGACATCGGCGTGGTGCAGCGGCTGTGCGACTCCGTGGCGGTGCTGTCCGAGGGGCGGATCGTCGAGCAGGGGCCGGTGTCGCTGCTCGACGACCCTCAGCACCCGGTCACGCGGGCGCTGGTGGCGGCGGCGCCGACGCTGCCGTAGGGGCGGGCGGGCTGGCGCGGCGGGCGCGCGGCCGCGTGGGCCGTCCGCGTGGGCGCATGGTTCGCGACGTTGCGCGTGTCGATCGACACGTGCAACGTCGCTCGATCCGCGTGCATCGGGTGCGCGTGCATCGTGCGACATCACACCCGTCGATCGACGCGTGCGATGTCGCTACCGCGTCAGCACCCCGCGCTGGCCAGCCGTCACCACTGCGGCGGGTGCCGGCGCTCCCACCGCAGCCGGCGCTCGAGCTGCGCCCCGAGCGCGAGCAGCACGCGCTCCCCGCCCGGGCGCCCGATGAGCTGCACGCCCATCGGCAGGCCGGCGCCGTCCGGGTGCCCCTCGTCGGTGACGCCGACCGGCAGCGTGATCGCGGGCAGCCCCGACACGTTCGCCATCGACGTCCAGGGCGAGTAGGCGCACTGTCGCCGGAAGTCCTCCTCGGGATCGTCGCCGTACCACCCCAGCGGCCGCGGGGTGAGCGCGAGGGTCGGCGTGAGCACGGCGTCGAAGCGGTCGAACGCCCCGATCAGCCCGGCGGAGAAGGCGTCCAGCGTCGCCATCGCGTCGAGGACCCGCGTCGCCGTCAGCTGCCCTGCCCGCTCCACCAGCCACGCCACGAGCGGGGTGAGCTGCGTCAGGTCGATGCCGGGCACGCGCGGCAGTCCCGCTGCGCCCGACTCCCACGCCACCCGGAACGCGTCGGCGTAGGCAAGCCGGGGCATCGCGACGTCCTCGACGCCGTGCCCGACCTCCCCGAGGACCCGCACGGCGGTCTCGACTGCGGCCCGCGCGGCGGGGTCGACCACGACGTCCACCGCGTCGTCCCACGGTGAACCGTCGAGCAGCCCGACGACGAAGCGTCCCTCGCCCCGGACGGCGGCGGCCGTGAAGGGGCCCTCGCCGACGTCCGGCGTGACGAGCGCGTACGGCGACGGCTCGGGCAGCCCGGTCGGTGCCACGAGGGCGTCGAGGAGCATCCCGGCGTCGGCGACGTTCCGGGTGATCGGCCCGGCGACGCTCAGTCCGCCGAGGCCCGACCGTCCGGGCATCGACGGCACGCGACCCCGGCTCGGCTTGAGCCCGACGAGTCCGGTCGCGGCGGCCGGGATGCGGACCGATCCCCCGCCGTCCGTCCCGACGGCCGCGGGGACCAGTCCCGCGGCGACGGCCACGGCGGTGCCGCTCGACGACCCGCCGGGGGCCCGCGTGGTGTCGTACGGGTTCCGCGTCGTACCGATCCGGGTCTCCGACGAGGATGACATGCCGAACTCCGGCGAGGTCGTCTTGCCGAGGCTCACCGTGCCCGATGCGGCGAGCGCCGCCACCAGCGGGTGGTCGACGGTCGCGGGCGTCGCGGGCAGTGCGGCGGAGCCGTGCCGGGTCGGGACCCCGGCTCGGTCGTACAGGTCCTTGTCGGCGGTCGGCAGGCCCCACAGCGGTCGCGAGGTCGGCACGAGCGATCCGAGGTGTTCCGCCCGTGCCCGCGCGGCGTCGGCGGTGACCGTGACGAACGCGCCCAGTCGAGGGTCGTGCCGTTCGATGCGTGCGAGGTAGTGCTCGGTCACCTCGAGCGCAGTCGCGTCCCCTCGACGGATCCAGTCCCAGAGTTCCTGCGCCGAGAGGTGGTGGAGTTCGAACACGGTCCCCGAGCCTAGGCCTGCACGTGCGCGGCGAGCACGTCCCGCACCGTCGTCCAGTCGTGCGGCCCGTACCGGTCGTTCGCCACGTGGTGCAGCTCGGCCTCGCCGCTGAACATGCTCACGAAGTACTGCATCCCCTGCCACGCCGGGAACGGTTCGTCGTCGTCGGCCTTGGACAGGCGCCGGCCCACCCTGGCCATCGCGGAGAGCGTGCCCGCGGTCCCGGCCCACTGCGTGCGGAACCGGGTGCCGGTCAGCTGCGAGAGGGTCTCCGCGACGCTCCTGGCTGTCACCCGGTCCCCTGCCACCTCGACGACCCGCGGGGCGTCCGGGTCGAGTGCGACGAGTGCGGTCACGCGTGCGGTGTCGTCCTTCGTGGTGAAGTCGAGCACCTGGTCCGGGGACGACCAGTACAGGACCGTCCGGCGGTCGAAGAGGATCATCGGCGCCTGGCCCGTGAGCATGTCGGTGAAGGCGCCGTTCAGCACCGAGGTCGCGCGGACCGGTGCCGCGTCGACGGTCGCCGCGAACTCGCGGCGGAGCTCGAAGTTGCGGTTGGTGCCGGGCGTGATCGACCGGTAGTCGGCGGAGTAGTCCGAGGGCACGAAACGTGGGACACCGGCGTCGACCGCCGCCCGGAGCAGGGCGGTCTGTGCGTCGACGATCACGGAGCGGGTGCCGCTCAGCACGGAGACGACGACGTCGACCCCGGCGAGCGCCGTCACGAGTGCGTCGTGGTCGTCGTAGGCGGCGCTGACGACGGACACCCGGTCGGACACCGCTGCGAGCCGGTCGGCGGCTGGCGAGGAGCCGGAGCGCGTCAGGGCGACGACGTGGACGTCGTGCGCATCGTGGGCGGGGTCGAGGAGCGCGCGGACGATGCGCGCGCCGAGGTCTCCGGTGGCGCCGGCGACGAGGACGGTGGTGGTCATGACGTCGACGCTACGCACGACGGGCGGGGTCGGGTCCGGCTTGCATCCTTCGGTGGAACTCCCGGTGGTGCGTCCCTCCGCCGGTCGTCCCGGGTCGCAGACGTTCCTAGCGTCGACGTCATGACGAACACCACCGAAGTCCGGCCCGGCGCCGGCACCGTCGCACCCGAGCGGACGGGGGTCCGAGGCCTCGTCTCCCGCCACCCGCTCGCCTCCTTCGCCACCCTGGCACTCGGCCTCAGCTGGCTCGCCTGGGTGCCCTACATCCTCAGTCCGCACGGCCTGGGCGTCTGGGACCTGCACTTCCCGGAGTTCCTCGGCTCTGCGCAGTTCACCGGCGTCCTGCCCGGGGCGCTCCTCGGCCCGCTCGGCGGCGCCTTCGTCGTGACGGCGCTGGCCGACGGTCGGCCGGGCCTGCGCCGCTGGGTCGGGCGCCTCTGGCGCTGGCGGGTGTCCTGGTACTGGTACGCGCTGGCCCTGGTCGGCGTCCCGGCGCTCATCGTCCTGACGGGTCTGCCGTTCTCGGGCGGGAACGTCCAGGCGCCGACCGCCCTCGCCCTGCTCGCCCTCGTGCCGGGGCTCGTGGTGCAGCTGTTCACCACCGGCCTGTCGGAGGAGCCCGGCTGGCGTGACTTCGCCCTCCCCCGGCTGCAGGACCGCTTCGGCCCGCTCGGCGCGGCGGCGGTGCTCGGCCCGCTGTGGGCGCTGTGGCACATGCCGCTGTACCTGTCCGACTGGGGCGGGTGGCCGGACGCGCACTGGTCGGAACCGGTCGTCTTCGCCCTGTTCACGATCACCTTCAACGTCGTGATGACCTGGGTCTTCAACCGGACCGGTGAGAGCCTGCCGGTCGCACTCCTGCTGCACGTCGGCGTGAACAACACCATCTCGACCCTGTGGGCCGACATGTACCCGGGCATGACCGCGGGCACCATGATGCACGGGCTCGCGATCGTGTCGACGGTGGCCGCCGCCGTCCTGCTGGTCGCCACCCGGGGTCGGCTCGGCTACGACCGTCGGCCGGGAGGCGCGGATCGCCTCCCGACCTCGGCCTCCGCCCGCCTCGTAGGATCGAACGATGGCACCCGCTGAAGCGAGTGCGGCTCGCGTCGCCGCCGACCCCCGCTCCGTGCGGGAGATCGACGGCGACCGCCGCACGCGCCGCACCGACGTCCTGGTCGCGGTCGCCACCGCGGTCGTCTCGCTCGGTCTGTTGCTCGGGCTGCCGTACCTCGACGAGATCGACCCGGACACGGTCGGTCCGCACCTCGACGCCCCGACGGTCGGCGGTGCGGCCTGGCTGCTCCTCGCGCTCGGGCTGCTCGTGCAGTCAGCGGTCCTGCTCCCGGCGCGGCGGGCGCCCCGGATCGTCCTCGTGGCGGTCGCCGCGGTGCCGGTCATCGTGGTGACCGCCACCCGCGACAGCAGCGACCTGTTCGGCCTGACGGCGCTCCCGGTCGTGGTCGCCGTCGTCCTCGCAGCCGTGCGGGTACCGATCGGACGGCTCTGGCCGGCTCTGGTCGTCGCGGCGGGACTCGTGGCGACGGGCACCGCGGCGAACTGGATCCTCCTCACCGGGGCGCTGTCCGGCCGGCCCGTGTCGGCCGCGCTGCTCGACGCCGCGCCGCAGGGTGTCACGCAGGCCATCGGCGCCGTGGGCCTCCCCCTCGTCGTGGCCCTCGTCGTCCGCGCCCGTCTCGACGTGCGTGCGGCACGCGAGGCGGAGGTCGCCGCCCGGACCGCCGAGGCCTCGGCCACGGTCCGCGAGCAGGACGCCCGCGTCGATGCCGCGGTATCGCGCGAACGGTCGGCGATGGCCCGTGAGCTGCACGACATCGCCGCGCACCACCTGTCCGGCATCGCCCTGATGTCGGCGGTGATCGACCGGCAGATCGACACCGACCCGGCCGCCGCGCACGAGGGCGTCCGTCAGGTGCGGGAGCAGAGCACGGCCGTCCTCGAGGACCTCCGTCGGCTGGTCGGCCTGCTCCGGGACGACGCGCCCGCCGAGCGGGCCGTGGAGACGATCGCCGGGGTGGTCGACCTGGTGGAGCGGGCCCGGTACCGGTCGGACGTGCGACTCGAGGTCCTGCCCGGCGACCGACCGCTCGCCGAGGGCGTCGGTCCCCTGGCGCAGCTCGCCGCCTACCGGACCGCACAGGAGGCGCTGGCGAACGCCGCGTTGCACGCACCCGGAGCCGTCGTGACGGTGACCGTGGACGACCGCGGGGCCGAGCAGTTGACGCTCCGCATCGAGAACGAGGCGCCCACCGCACCGGTCCCGGGGAGCACGGCAGCAGGCGGGAACGGGCTGCGCGGCATGCGTGAGCGGGCGGACCTGGTGGGGGCGCGCCTCCAGACCGGTCCGACGGCGACGGGAGGCTGGTCGGTGACGCTGGAGCTGACGCGCGAGTCGACGGAGGTCACCCCGTGATCCGGGTCCTGGTGGCGGACGACCAACCGCTCGTGCGGGCCGGGGTGTCGGCGCTGCTCGCGGCGGAGCCCGACGTCGAGGTCGTCGGCGTCGCGGCCGACGGCGGCGAGGCCCTCAGGCTCGCGCGGCGCACCCGGCCGGACGTGGCGGTGCTCGACATCCGGATGCCGGTGAGGAACGGCATCGAGGTCGCGCGGGAGCTCTGCGCCCCCGGTGCCGACCCCGCCGTGCCGGTGTTGATGCTGACGACGTTCGACCTCGACGACCTGGTGTTCGGGGCGCTCGAGGCGGGCGCGTCCGGGTTCCTGCTCAAGGACGCCGAGCCGGACGTGATCGTCGACGCCGTGCGGCAGGTCGCCGCGGGCAACGGCACGATCGACCAGACCCTCACGCGGCGGGTGCTGCGCGAGTTCGTGTCGCGGCGGAGCCTGCAGCCGGTGACGGGCGGCCGGGCCTCGGAGCTGCTGACCGCTCGGGAACGGGACGTGCTGCTGCTCCTGGCGCAGGGGATGTCGAACGAGGAGATCGCGGCGGAGCTCGTGGTCGAGGTGTCCACGGTGAAGTCGCACCTGGCGCGGATGCTCCCGAAGCTCGGGGTCCGATCGCGCCTGCAGGCCGTGGTCTGGGCGTACCAGAACCGCGTCGTGGCGGTCCCCGAGGGGTAGCCGCCCGACGTACCCGGCCCTTCCGCGCGTACCTGGCCCTTCCAGGCGTACCTGGCCCTTCCGCGCGTACCTGGCCCTTCCAGGCGTACCCGGCCCTTCCGCGCGTACCTGGCCCTTCCAGGCGTACCTGGCCCTTCCAGGCGTACCTGGTCTTCCTGTTCCACCAGGTACGCCCGGTTCCACTTGGCATCGCATCTGCTGTGGGAAGGAACGGGCGCGCAACGTCAGGCGAGGCAGTGTGCGAGGACCGCCTGCTGCACCGGCAGCAGCGCCCGTTTCGCGCCGTGCCCCACGAAGGCCGAGCTCGCGAGGGCATCGGCGGTCACCTCACGCCCGCGGACGAACGGCGGACACGGGGCGAAGCGGACCCCGGCGGGAGCGAGTGCCAGGACGTCGACGGTGACCCGGTAGGGCTCGAGCGCAGCGGCGTGCCGACCGGGGCCGTCGGTCACGACGACGTCCGCGTCGGCCACCGCCCCGGCCAGGTCGTCCCTCCACCGCACGCCGGGCGCCGCCAGCCCCTCGGGGCAGCACTGGAGCAGGTCGAAGCCGAACAGCCGTGATGCCTCGGCCCACGCACGCGCGATGTTGCCGTCCGCGCCGACGAACCGCACCCGGAGCGACCCGACGTCGTGCCCACGTGTCAGTGCCCAGACATCCGCCAGCACCTCGCACGGGTGGTTCTCGCTCGTCATCGCGTTCACGACCGGCGCCGCGTCCACGGCCGCGAGCGCCTCGAGCACGGACAGCTCCGGATGTCTGACGACGAGCACGTCGACGAACTCCGCGAGGTACCGGGCGACGTCCTCGTGCGCCTCGTCCTTGTCGAGGGACTCCGGTGGGAACACGATCGGCTGGAGACCGGCGAGCGCCGCGCCCCGCTCGAAGGACGCCCTCGTGCGCAGGCTGGCCGCGGGGAAGAACATCGCCGCGGCACCGTCCAGCACCGGGCCGGTCCCCTGCTCGTACTCGCGGGCGAGTCCGAAGACGGCGTCGGTGTCGTCGGTGGTCCAGTCGTCGAGTCGCAGGAGGTGGCGCACGTCGTCACGCTAGGGGGCGGTCACCGCGGATCGCTGCCCGACTCCCCGTGCAGGGCAGAGAGCACGAGGGACCGGACGCCGCCGTCGCCGTCGCGTGCCGGATCGACCAGGACCGCGCGCATCCCCGCAGCTCGTGCCCCGTCGACGTCACGGTGCGGGTCATCGCCGACGAACAGGCACACTCCAGTCGGGACACCGAGCTCGTCGGCGACCCGCTCGAACGCACGTCGGTCCGGCTTGGTCGCCCCGATCCGCTCGGACGTGCACACGACGTCGACGAGGTCCGCGAGCCCCGTGGTGACGAGCTTGTCGCGCTGCTGCTCCTCGGTCCCGTTCGTCAGGACACCGATCGCCCTGCCGGAGTCCCGGATCTCCCGCAGGAGCGCCGCGCTCCCCACGAACGGACGCCAGGCAGCGCGGTAGGCGGCGAGGTAGCGACCGAACAGCAGGTCGAGCTCACGCAGATCGCGCGGTGGCCGGATCCCTGCGACAGGCAGGACCTCGACGAGCCGGGCCCGACGCTGCTCGGCGAAGTCGACCTCCCCGCGGCGCCACCGTTCCAAGTGCCGCTCCTCTGCCTCGGCCCAGGTGTCGAGCAGGGCGGGGGTCGCAGCGACGCCGACCTGGCGGAGGAAGTCCTCCACGGCATGAGCGCTCGCGCCTGCGTGGTCGATCAGGGTGCCGTCCAGGTCGAAGACCACGGCACGGACGCCGTTGGTCATCCCGGCACCGCGGCGACGACCCGCTCGACCGCCGTCACCACGGCCCGCTCGCGCACGGCGGGGTCCTCGTGCTCGGACTCGTGCACGAAGGCCGTCGTCCCGCGCACCGCGCCGCAGAAGTCCACCACGCCGTGCTCGAGCTGCGTCCGGAGTGCCTGCTCGTACCCGTGCCGCTCGTACACCCCGGCATCGTCGCCGGCGATCGGCAGGAGGTGCACCGTGAGGCGCCCGAGTCGCCGGTCGATGCACCCGTCCTCCCCCACGCCGAACGCCCACCCGTTCACGAAGACCCGGTCGAGCCACCCCTTGAGCAGCGCGGGCACCGACCACCACCAGACCGGGAACACGAGCACGACGTGGTCGGCCCGGTCGAGCCGGTCCTGCTCGGCGGCGACGTCGGGCGCCGGGTCGGTGCCGGTCCGGTAGGTGTGCCGGTCGGCCGCGGTGAAGCGGGGGTCGAAGCCCTCGGCGGCGAGGTCCGCGACCGTCACCGGGCCCGCGCCGGCGGCGTCGAGCGCCGCCTCGAGGCGGTGGGCGACGGCGAGCGTCAGCGAGTCGGGGTCCGGGTGGGCGGTCACGATGAGCGTCGACACGGCTCGATCCTGCCAGCAGCGGGTGCACGGAAGCCCCGCCGGACGGGAGGCACGGTGCGGGCCGGCACCGTGCCTCCCGTCCGGCCCCGAGCCCCGACCAGGGCGTGGGACGATTGCCGGATGACCGCCACGCTCGTCGCCAAGGACCTCGCCGGCGGGTACGCCGCCCGCACGCTCTTCGAGGGCCTCGACCTCACCGTCGCCCCCGGTGACGTGATCGGCCTGGTCGGCGTCAACGGCGCGGGGAAGTCGACCCTGCTCCGGCTGCTCGCCGGGGTCGACGAGCCCCTCGCCGGCACCGTGACGACGAACCCGCCGGACGCCTTCGTCGGCTGGCTCCCGCAGGAGCACGAGCGGATCGCGGGCGAGACCGTCGCCGCGTACGTCGCGCGCCGCACGGGCTGTGCCGACGCCACGGCCGACATGGACCGGGCCGCCGAGGCCCTCGGCGCCCCGGACGCCGGGGACGCCGCCGCCGAACGGTACTCCGTCGCGCTCGAACGCTGGCTGGCGTCGGGTGCCGCCGACCTCGAGGAGCGCCTGCCCGTGGTGCTCGGCGAACTGGGGCTCGACGTGACAGCGGACGGCGCGGGCGTCGGCCCGGACAGCCTGATGACGGCGCTCTCCGGCGGGCAGGCGGCGCGCGTGGGGCTCGCCGCCCTGCTGCTCTCGCGTTTCGACGTGGTGCTCCTCGACGAGCCGACGAACGACCTCGACCTGGACGGCCTCGACCGTCTCGAGCAGTTCGTCCGCGGCCTGCGCGGCGGAGCCGTCCTGGTCAGCCACGACCGCGAGTTCCTCGCCCGCTCGGTGACCGCGGTGCTCGAGCTCGACCTCGCGCAGTCGTCGCACCGGCTCTTCGGCGGCGGGTACGAGGCGTTCCTCGAGGAGCGCGAGATCGCCCGCCAGCACAAGCGCGACGCGTACGACGAGTACGCCGCGACGAAGGCCGACCTCGTCTCGCGCGCGCGGACCCAGCGCGAGTGGTCGAGCCAGGGCGTGCGGAACGCCATGAAGAAGAACCCGGACAACGACAAGATCCGCCGAAAGGCCGCCAGCGAGTCGAGCGAGAAGCAGGCGCAGAAGGTGCGGCAGATGGAGTCGCGGATCGCCCGGCTCGACGAGGTCGAGGAGCCCCGCAAGGAGTGGCAGCTCGCCTTCACGATCGGCAGCGCCCCGCGGTCGTCGGCGGTCGTCGCGACCCTGTCCGACGCGGTCTACGAGCAGGGCGACTTCACGCTCGGCCCGGTGTCGCTGCAGGTCTCCGGCGGTGACCGCATCGGCATCACCGGCCCGAACGGCGCCGGCAAGTCGACCCTGCTCCGCGCACTGCTCGGCCGGACGCAGCCCACGAGCGGCTCGGCGTCACTCGGGTCCAGCGTGGCGGTCGGCGAGGTCGACCAGGCGCGCGCCGCCTTCACCGGCGAGCAGCCCCTCGCCGCGGCGTTCGAGGAGCTGGTGCCGGAGATGACCACCGCCGACGTCCGCACGCTCCTGGCGAAGTTCGGCTTGAAGGCGGACCACGTCGGCCGTCCCTCGTCGGCGCTGTCCCCGGGCGAGCGCACGCGTGCAGGTCTCGCCCTGCTGCAGGCGCGAGGCGTGAACGTGCTCGTCCTCGACGAGCCGACGAACCACCTCGACCTCGCCGCGATCGAACAGCTCGAACAGGCCCTCGAGGCCTACGACGGCACCCTGCTGCTCGTCACCCACGACCGCCGCATGCTCGACACCGTCCGGCTGGACCGCCGGTGGCGGGTCGAGGCGGGCCGCGTCACGGAGGTGTGACGGGAGGGACGGGCGCGCCCCGCTCAGTGGCGACGCGGAGCGTTGCGCGGGGCGCGCCGACCGAGCCTGGAGGACGGTGGCGGGCCCGCCACGCGCCTCCCGTCCGTCCTGACCCCGTCTCCTGCCCCGCGTGCGGTCAGTGCGCCGACCGGTGGAAGGGGCACCCACCCGACCGTCCGGCGCCGGCGCCGCGGCGCGTCACCCGACCCCCCGACGCCGGCTTCGTCGGCATCCGCCGACGATCGACGGCGAGCCCCTCGTCGAGCACGTCGAGCCGCGGGTCGCTCAGCACCGCGACCGCGGCGGCCAGCGCTGCGACGGCGACCTTCTCCCCCGGGCACCGGTGCCCCGTCGCGACGTCCGCGCCGCCGTGCGGGACGAAGGTCCGGACGGCCTCGACGTCGTCCCAGTCGGCGACGCCGAGCCAACGGGCCGGGTCGAACCGGTCGGCCTCCGACCACGAGCGGTCGTCGGTGTCCGTGCCGAGGACGTCGAGCACCACCCGACCGCCCGCGCGCACGTGCTCGCCGTCGAGCTCGACGTCCTCCGTCGCCCATGCCGGCAGCACCGGCACGAACGGCGCGGTGCGGCGGATCTCCTGTGCGAACGCGACGGCGACGGGACCGTCGACCAGGGACGCCCGACCGATGGTCTCCTCGGCGATCCGGGCACGCCACTCCGGTCGGTCGTGCAGTTCCTTCGCCGCGAACGCCACGAACCGGGCGACCGCGACCGCCGGTCGGATCGAGTTCTGCAGCTCGATGCCGGCGGTCCTCGGCGGCAGCAGGGCACCCTCCTGGTCCCGGTGCCACGCCCACTCGTGCAAGGCGGTCCCCTCGGCAGGGTGGAGCCGACCACCGCGGACGGCCTCGACGAGCCGGGCGGCGTGCCGGTCGGACCAGTGCCGGTTCAGCACGGCGAGCAGGTACTCGGGCGAGTACGGCACGCCGAAACCGTCGACGACCTGCGCGAGCTTCGCCGCCCACCGGGTCTTCGCCGCGGCGGTGCCGGGCAGCCCCGCCCACCGCATCACGGCCCGGCCGATCGCCCCGACGGCGGCGTCGTACGCGCTCCGGTGTCCGCCGTCGAGCCAGGCGTCGAGCTCGCGGGACCACTCCTCGGACAGGAAGGGCGTGAGCCGGCGGACCTGCTCGTCCTCGTACGCGACGTCGACGAAGGTCGCCTTGCGGTGCCGGTGCTCGTCGCCGTCGAGCGAGTGCACCGAGCCGACGCCGAACAGGGTGCGCTGCACGAGTGCCGGCATCGCGCCGTGCCGGGCGGTCCGGTCGCCGTCGTAGAAGAGGTCGACGCCCTCCTGACCACGGACGAGCAGGGCGGGCTTCCCGAGCAGTCGGAACGGCACCGCGCGGGCACCGGGTCGAGTGCGTCGCCAGAGGTGGGCGCCGAAGCCGTAGCCGCGGGTCAGGAGTCCGAGGGAGTCGTCGATCGCCATGCGCCCATCGTGCCGACCGCTCGGTGTCCGCCGGGTCAGGCGGGAACCGGTCCACCAGCTCCACGACACGCACGCCACGTGCCGTCGCAGGCGCGATGTGGTGCACTGGTGGTGGGAGGGGACATGCGACGCAGGACCTGGGGCATCACGATCGGCGCGGTGGCAGCCGCCGCACTCGCCGCCGTCGGCATCGGAGCAGCGGTGCAGCCACCTGCACCCGTCGCGACCACGGCTGCGCGGAGCACGCCGACCCCGACGCCGAGTCCCACGCCGACGCTCCCCGGGATCCCCGCGGCGCCGTCCGAGGCCGAGCTCGCCGCGCTCCCGCTCGCCTTCCACGACGCCGTCGTGCCGCAGCTCCTCGACGGCAGCCACGTCCGACCGGAGGACCGCTGGGAGATCGCGACCCCGGAGCAACCGCTCGTCGCCCTCTACGCCGAGGCGTCACCGGACGCCCGACCCGTGGCCACCCTCGCCTCGACCGTCTCCACGATCGACACCCCGGCGGCGACGGCCGTGTGGGGCCGGTCCGAGGGCGAGGACGGCGGGATGGTGCTCGTCTCGACCCCCGCCCGCAACCGCACGCCCGGCGACGGCGGGGACCCCACGGCGCCGAGCGCCACGTTCGCCTGGGCCCGTGCCGCCGACTTCTCGATCGCCCCGACGGACCGGATGATCCGCGTCGACGTCGCCGCGTCGACGGTGTCCGTCGTGCGGAAGGACGGCACCGTGGCCGCCTCGGAGCCGGGCCGCCTCGGCACGCCCGACGACCCCACGCCCACCGCGACCGCGACCTACGTCGAGGCCGCCTACGTCGACACGCGCGTCACCTACACGCAGGGCAACCCGATCATCCTGACCGGCGCGCACTCGTCGCGGATCCCCCAGTACGGCGGCAACGCGGCCCTGACCGCGCTGCACTACTACCCGGACCCGACCGGCAGCTCGCACGGGTGCGTCCGGATCTCCGCCGCGATGACGAAGACCCTCGCCGAGCTGCCGGTGGGGACCGCGATCTGGTTCAGCTGACCGGGTGCAGGCCCAGGCGGGCGACGACGTCGGCCGCTTCGTCCTGCGGCGTCCGGTCCGCGGAGACGGTGAGGTGCGCCTCGTCCGGCTGCGGCGGCTCGAGCGTCGCCAGCTGCGAGGCGAGGAGCGACGTCGGCATGAAGTGCCCCGACCGGGCGGACATGCGCTGCTCGATGAGCGCGGTGTCGCCGGCGACGTGCACGAACACCACGCCGGGGGCCCGCAGCACGTCTCGGTAGGAGCGCTTCAGCGCCGAGCAGGTGACGACACCGGGGACCCCGCCCTCCAGGTGCGACCGGATCCACCCCGCGATGGTCCCGAGCCACGGCCAGCGGTCCTCGTCGGTGAGCGGTGTCCCCGCCTGCATCTTCTCGACGTTCGCCGCCGGGTGCATCTCGTCGCCCTCGGCGAACGCCCACCCGAGCCGCTCGGCGACCGTCGCGGCGAGCGTCGACTTGCCGGAGCCGGAGACCCCCATCACGACGAGGACGCGGGCGTCCGTGGCCGCCATCAGAGGAACACCCCGGCGATGAGCACCCCGACCAGGCCGATGACCGAGATGAGGCACTCGAGCACCGTCCACGTCTTGAAGGTCTGCCCGACGGTGGTGCCGAGGTACCCCTTCACGAGCCAGAAGCCCGCGTCGTTGACGTGCGACAGGAACACCGACCCGGCGCCGATCGCGAGCACGAGGAGCGAGGTCTCGGGCGTCGACAGGTCGGCGGCGATCGGTGCCATGATGCCGGCCGCGGTCACCGTCGCGACGGTCGCGGACCCGGTGGCGACGCGCACCAGGGCGGACACCACCCAGGCGACGAGCAGCACCGAGATGCCGGACTCCTGCACCGCGTCGGCGATCACGCCGCCGATGCCCGTGTCGATGAGGACCTGCTTGAAGCCGCCGCCCGCACCGACGATGAGCAGCACGCCGGCGATCGGCGGCAGCGCGTCCTCGAGGGACTTCGCGACCGCGCTGCGGTCCATCCCCCCGCCGATCGCGAAGAAGACCATCGCGAAGACGGTGGCGATGCCGATCGCGATCATCGGCGTCCCGAGGAAGTCGAGGAGCGAGACCCAGCCGCCGGCGGCGTCCGGCGCGGTTGCCTCACGCACGGCCTGGGCGAGCATGAGGACGACCGGCAGCAGGATGCCGACGAGCGCCACCGCGAAGGACGGGCTGCGCGGTTCGCTGATGACGCGGGTGAAGTCGCTCTTGCCGTTCGGCAGCGACGCCGTGTCCTGCGTGGCGGGACCGCGGCGCGCCTGACGACCGGCGTGTGCAGGGTCGGACTGCCCGGAGCCTCGCGAGTCGAACATGTCGGGCACGGGGACGTCGACCCAGCGCGCGGCGAACCGGGCGAACACCGGACCGGCCAGCACGACGACCGGGATCGCCAGGACGATGCCGAAGGCGAGCGTCGTGCCGAGGTTCGCACCGACGGTCGACACCGCGACCAGCGGGCCGGGGTGCGGCGGCACGAAGGCGTGCATGGTGGACAGGCCGACCAGCGCCGGGATCGCGATCTTCATGAGCGGGACCTGGCTGCGCTTGGCGACGAGCACGATGATGGGGATGAGGAGCACGAGGCCGACCTCGAAGAACATCGGCAGGCCGATCAGCGCGCCGATGAGCGCCATCGTCCACGGCAGCGCCGCCTTCGACGACCGCCGGACCAGGGTGTCCACGACGCGGTCCGCCGCCCCGGAGTCGACGAGCATGCGACCGAACATCGCGCCGAGACCGACCAGGATCCCGACGCTCGTCATCGTCGCACCGAACCCGCTGCCGAAGCTCGTGACGGTCTTCTCGGGCGCCAGACCGGCGCCGATCCCCACCCCGAGCGCGCCGATCGTCAGCGCGACGAACGGGTGCACCTTGAGCCAGGTGATGAGCACGATGATCACCGCGATGCCGATCAGTGCGGCGACGACCAGCTGCGTGATCGAGCCCGACGGGTCGACGGTCTCGGTGCCACCGCCCTCTGCGGCGAGGACGGTCAGGCCGTGGAACGCGTCGACGGGCGCGGTCCCTCCGGTGGGTGCGTGAGGCATCTGTGCCCCTTCCTGGAGCCGCGGCCTCGCGGCTCCGTCGCCTTCGTGTGCGTGTCGTGACGCTCGGCGCAGCCGCCCTGCACGGCCCCGCCGAATAATCTGATAAATCAGACTGTACCGCGAACCGCCGCGCGGCACGCACCATGCGGCGCAGTCTGCCGCTTCGATGGAGAGCGCGTCACGACGGCGCGTCACCCGTCCAGCCCGACTCCACCACCACCACCACCACCACCGTCAGACCGGAGGAACGATGACCACCGCCCGCGGCCTGCACGCCCACGTGCTCGAGACGCTCGGGCAGCGCATCGTCGACGGGGCCGTGCCCGTCGGCGCGGTCGTGCGGCCGGAGCTCGTCGCGACCGAGTTCGGCGTGTCGCGCTCGGTCGTCCGCGAGGCGCTGCGTGTCCTGCAGTCGCTCGGGCTCGTCGAGCCGCGGCAGCGCGTCGGCACGCAGGTGCTGCCGACGTCGTCGTGGGAACTCCTGGCTCCGACGGTCATCCGGTGGCGCGGGGCGTCGCCGGCGTACTTCGTGCAGCAGCGGGAACTCCTGGAGCTCCGGCTCGGGGTGGAGCCGGTGGCCGCCGCGCTGGTCGCCGGTCGGGCCGGGGAGGCGGGAGCCGGCGCTGCGGTGCTCGACGCGGCCCGTGCCATGCTCGACGCCTGCGCCCGCGAGGACAGCCGCGCCTACCTGGAGGCCGACGTCCGCTTCCACCGCGCGCTCCTGACCGGCTCGGGCAACGCGGTGTTCACGCACTTCGCCGGCACCGTCGAGGCCCTCCTGCGCACCCGCACGTCGGAGTCCCGCGACACGATCACCCGCTGGACCCGGGACGCGGCGCTGCGGCACGAGGCGGTCGCGCTGGCCGTCGCAGGCGGGGACGTCGCGGCCGCCGGCGAGGCGGCGACCGCCCTGCTGCGCGTGACCCGCGACGAGTTCATCGCCGAGGCGCCCGCGACCTGACGTCCGGGCGGAGCGTGGCGGCCGGGAGGCGCGGCACGACCCCGCCACGCGCCTCCCGTCCGGGCGGAGCGTGGCGGCCGGGAGGCGCGGCACGACCCCGCCACGCGCCTCCCGTCCGGCCGTGGGTCGCGAGCGGCGAGACGGGGGCGTCAGCGCCGACCGCGGGCGAAACGGCGCGGACCGCGCAGGCGGAGCCGCATGGTGACCGTGCCGAGCCAGCGGTCGTACTTGAAGCCGACCTTCCCCATGCGTCCGACCTCCTCGAAGCCGAGCCGCTCGTGCAGCCGGATCGACGCCTCGGCCTGGCGGTCGGCGATGACCGCGATGACCTCGCGGACGCCGGCGGTGCGGCACTCGTCGAGCAGGGCCTTCATGAGCGCGCGCCCGAGGCCCTTCCCGCCCGACGCCGCACCGAGGTAGATCGAGTCCTCGACCACGTGGTTCGACCGGTCACGGGGGTTCCACGGGTCGACGAGCGCGTACCCGAGGATCTGCCCGGACGGGTTCTCGGCGACGAGGAACGGCAGCCCACGCCGACGCACCTCGTCGTAGCGCTGCTTCCACCGGGCGAACGTGAACGCCGACGGGTCGAAGGTCACCGACGAGTTCCGGACGTAGTGCGTGTGGATCTCGCGCACGTCGGGCAGGTCCCGCGGCTCCGCGGCGCGGATCGTGTACGTGAACGCGGCCTCGGCGGGCACGGGCGCGCGCAGGTGGCGGGGCAGGACCCGCCGCCGCTGGTATTCCTCCTCGAGCACGGTCCGAGCCTACGGGGCGGGTCGGTCGCGCGGGCGGCTCGCGGTGCCACGAGTCTCGCGCCCCGCGACGGTCCTCGCGCCCGGAGAGCCGCGATCCGTCGTCCAGTGCGAGGCTCGCTGCTCGGCCGGCAGGTCAGGCCGGCAGGGACCAGTCGACCGGCTCGGCGCCCTGCTCGCGGAGCAGCGCGTCGACCTGCGAGAACGGTCGGCTGCCGAAGAACCCGCGCGACGCGCTCAACGGCGACGGGTGCGCCGAGGCGACGACGGGGGTGTCGCCGAGGAGCGGGCGGACGGACGCGGCCTGCGCCCCCCAGAGCACCGCGACGAGCGGCGTCCCCCGCGCGACGAGGGCCCGGACGGCCTGGTCGGTGACGGCCTCCCAGCCCTTGCCGCGGTGGCTCCCGGCCGCCCCGGCCTCGACCGTCAGGACCCGGTTGAGCAGGAGCACGCCCTGCGACGACCAGGCGCGCAGGTCGCCGTGCTGCGGCGGCGTCACACCGAGGTCGTCGTGCAGCTCGCGGTAGATGTTCGCCAGGCTGCGGGGCACGGGTCGGACGTGCGGGTCGACCGCGAAGGAGAGGCCGATCGGGTGGCCGGGCGTCGGGTAGGGGTCCTGCCCCACCACGAGCACCTTGACGTCCGCGAACGGCTGCGTGAACGCGCGGAGCACGACGTCGCCGGCGGGCAGGTAGTGCCGACCGGCGGCGACCTCGTCGCGGAGCCAGTCGCCCATGCGGTGGACGTCGTCCTCGACGGGGGCGAGCGCCTCGGCCCAGCCGGGGTCGACGAGGGCACCGAGCGGACGGGGCTGCACGCGCCTAGGCGCCCATGGTGGCGACGGAGACGGTCTCGTCGCCGGCGACCACACGCCACACGCTGCCGGTGCCACGGACCTCGAGGGCACCCTCGCCGACGACCAGCGCGGTGTCCTCGTCGATCGCCAGGCCGGCGGTGACGAACTCAGCCTCGGCGGCGGCGATCAACCGCGCGAGCGTGCCCGCCTGGACCGCGTGGACGTCGATGGTCAGGTCGACGAGCCCGAGGCCCTCGCGGAGCTCGACCTCGTCGAGTCCCTCGGACGCCTCCTGCGGGCAGACCTCGACGCCGCCGATGCGCCACCCGCCGACGAGGGCGCGGTCGGCGGCCACCATCGCGCCGGCCGAGTACCCCAGGTACGGCAGACCGTCCGAGACGAGCAGGCGGATCTGGTCGACCAGCGGCTGGACGGCGTCGAGGTAGGCCGGGGTGCGCCCGCCGCCGACGACGAGCGCGTCGACGTCGCTGAGGACGGACGTGGCGAAGACCTCGCCCGGGGCGACCTCGGTCACCAGGACCTCAGCCTGCCGGGCGCCACCGAGCACCTCGGCGACGTCGGCGGTCGAGGACGGCGAGGCACCCGTCGGACCGGCGACGGAGAGCAGCGCGATGCGGGGCACGCTCCGACCGACCGCGGCGGACCGGGCGGTGGCCTCGGCGAGGAACGGCGCGGCGACGTCCGCGGCGACGAGGGGCCCGCCGCCGACCAGGTGGATGCTCACGACTCAGCCGTCACCGGGGCGAGGGCGCTCCACGGGAAGGTGATCCACCCGTCGACGCGGCGCCACACGTGGTCGGGCTCGAGCACGGTACCCGGCTTCGAGTAGAGGCAGGCGCTGCGCACGTCGGCGCCGGCGTTGCGGAGGATGTCGACGACCAGCCGCAGCGTGCGTCCGGAGTCGGAGACGTCGTCGACCACGAGGACGCGCTTGCCCGCGAGGCTCGGGGCGTCGAGCGCCGGCGACAGGATCACGGGCTCGTCCAGGCGCTGCTCGACGTCGGTGTAGAACTCGACGTTGATCGACCCGCACTCCTTCGTGCCGAGCGCGTACGCGACGGCACCGGCGATGATCAGCCCGCCGCGGGCGACGGCCACGACGACCTCGGGCTCGAAGCCGGAGGACAGGACGTCCTTGGCGAGCAGCCGCGCCGCGTCGCCGAACTCCAACCAACCGAGCACCTCGGGTCCGCTCGTCACGGTCACGGTCGAGGGAGCCTGCGCGGCTGACCCGGGTTCGCTGCTGATCGGCATCCGCCCACGGTACCGGCAGGCGGGCCGCCGCCGCGACCCGTCACCCACCGCCGCGCGCGCCGGGACGGCTCCACGGGCGCGCATCGGGACGGGTCCACGGGCGCGCGCCGGGACGGGTCCGCGGGCACGCGGGGCGCGCGCCCGGGTGGAGGGCTGCACCCGGAGGGCGGAGCGCGGGAGCAGGCTGGGCCGGGCAGCCCGGCTCAGCTCCGCGGGGTGAGGGGACCGCGGGCGAGCTTGTGCTGCGCGGACTGGGCGACCGGCCGCACGGTCACCAGGTCGAGGTTCACGTGCGACGGCAGCTCGACGGCGTGCACGATCGCCGCGGCGACGTCCTCGGCCACGAGCGGCTCCGGCACGTCCGCGTACACGGCCTCGGCCTTCTCGCGGTCGCCGCGGAAGCGCGTGAGTGCGAACTCGTCGGTCTTCACCAGCCCGGGCGCGATCTCGACCACCCGGAGCGGCTCACCGTTCAGCTCGAGCCGGAGCGCGGCGACCAGGGCGTGCTCGGCGAACTTCGCGGCGTTGTACCCGCCGCCGTTCTCGTAGGCCACGTGCCCCGCCGTGCTCGTCACCGTGACGACGTCCGCGACTCCGGCGGCGGCCGCACGACGGCGGAGCTGCGGGAGCAGCGCGGCGGTGACCCGCTTCGTGCCGATCACGTTCACCTCGAACATCGCCCGCCAGTCGTCGACGTCGGACTCCTCGACGCTCGCCGACCCGAGGGCGCCACCGGCGTTGTTCACGAGCACGTCCGCCCCGCCCAGGTCCCCGACGCGGGCGGCGAGCGCCGCCACCGCGTCGGCGTCGGTCACGTCGGCCACCAGGAACGAGGCGCCGGTCTCCGCGGCGAGCGCCTCGAGCTTCTCCTGCCGACGGGCGACGGCGAGGACCTGCCACCCGTGTGCGCGGAACAGCCGGACGGTGGCCGCGCCGATGCCCGAGCTCGCGCCCGTGACGACGGCGAGCCGCTCGGTGGTGTTGGGACGTGGTGCCATGGGTGCCTCCTGGTGCGGACGGGACGGGACGGGACGAGACGGGACGGGATGCCTGAGCCGAAGCCGAAGCCGAAGCCGGAGCCGAAGCCGAAGCCGAGCGTACCGATCCGGTCAGGTCACGATCCGGTAACGTGACCGGCCATGACCACGGACGCCGCTCCCCCAGCGCCCTCGACCCCCGGGGCGCCGCTCGAGCCGGGCCGTGCGCCGCGCCGGATCCCGATGTGGGACACCGCGCGCTTCGTGGCGGTCACGCTCGTCGTCGTCGGGCACGCGATCCAGCGCCAGACGGCCGGCAGCGAGCACGCCCTCGCCCTGTACACGTTCATCTACGCGTTCCACATGCCCGCCTTCGGCGTGATCAGCGGGTACTTCTCGTCGGCCGCGACCCCGACCGCGGCCCGCATGCGGCGCACCTTCACCGACATCGTGGTGCCGTACATCGTCATGCAGACGATCTGGACGGTGGTGCAGGCGATCGTCGAGGGCGGCAAGGAGTTCAACCCGACGAAGCCGACGTGGACGCTGTGGTTCCTGCTCGCGCTCGGGATCTTCCGGCTGATCCTGCCCTACATGGCGCAGCTGCGGTGGCCGCTCGTCTGGGCGGTGGTGCTGAGCATCGGCGTCGGGTACTTCGACAACGTCGACTCGACGCTGTCGCTCAGCCGGGCGATCAGCCTCCTGCCGTTCTTCCTGCTCGGCTGGCAGGTGAAGCAGTGGGGCGTCTTCGACCGCTGGTACCGGGCGCCCCGGCGGATCGTCGTCCGGACCAGGATCGCGGCGGCGCTCCTGTTCGCCGTCTGGGCGGCGGCGTGCGCGCTGTTCACCCCGCAGTTCGAGCAGTTCGACCTGCACCACTGGTTCTTCTACGACGACTCCTACTCCGGGCTCGGCGAGGACGCGTGGTGGGCCGGTGGCGTGCGCTTCGGGCTGATGCTGTTCGCGGCACTGCTCACGACGGCGTTCCTCCTGCTCGTGCCGCGGCGGACCGTCTGGCTGACGCGTTTCGGCGCGGCGACGATGTACGTCTACCTGCTGCACACGTTCGTCCTGTACCCGATCCGCGAGTCCGGGGTCCTGGCCGGTGAGCACTCCGCCTGGCCCTACGTGCTGCTCATGGTGCTGCTCGCCTGCGCGGTGAGCCTGTTCCTCGCGCAGCCGTTCGTCCGGCGCGGCATGCGGTGGCTGCTCGAGCCGAAGGTGGACTGGCTGTTCAAGTGACACCCCGCGCGGGCCGTCACCGCCGTCGGACCTCCAGGACACGTCCGGCCTGGAGGCACGGCTCGCCTTCGGCACGCGCGTTACGCCGCGAGGCGGGTGCGCTGGTGCCCGGCCGGGCACCTGCGTAGCGTGACGGGCGTCGCAGCGCCGCCCCGGGCCTCCCGGTCGGCGCACGCGACCCGACGACGGACCGAACCCGACAGGAGCACCGATGAGCACGAACGACGCCGCCGCCTGGCGGTTCGAGACCACGCAGGTCCACGCCGGCGCGCAGCCCGACCCGACGACGGGTGCGCGGGCCACACCGATCTACAAGACGACGTCGTACGTGTTCGAGGACTCGGACCACGCCCGCGACCTGTTCGCGCTGGCGAGGCCGGGCAACATCTACTCCCGGATCATGAACCCGACGAACGACGTCGTCGAGCAGCGGATCGCCGCGCTCGAGGGCGGCACGGGCGCGCTCCTGGTGTCCTCCGGCCAGGCGGCGGAGACGTACGCCGTGCTCAACATCGCCGGTGCGGGTGACCACATCGTGTCCTCGTCGTCGATCTACGGCGGCACCTACAACCTGTTCAAGTACACGCTCGCGAAGCTCGGCATCGAGACGACCTTCGTCGAGGACCAGGACGACCTCGAGGAGTGGCGCCGCGCCGTCCGCCCGAACACGAAGCTGTTCTTCGCGGAGACCATCGGCAACCCGCGCATCAACGTGCTCGACATCGCGGGCGTGAGCAGCGTCGCGCACGAGTCCGGGCTGCCGCTCATCGTCGACAACACGATCGCGACGCCCTACCTGATCCGTCCGTTCGAGCACGGGGCCGACGTCGTGGTGCACTCGGCGACGAAGTTCCTCGGCGGACACGGCACCGTCATCGGCGGCGTCATCGTCGACGGCGGCCGGTTCCCCTGGTCCGAGCACGCGGACCGCTTCCCGGAGTTCAACTCCCCCGACCCCTCGTACCACGGCGCGGTGTTCGCGCAGGCGGTCGGCAACGAGCTCGCCTACGTGGTCAAGGCCCGCGTGCAGCTGCTCCGCGACCTCGGCGCGTCGAACTCGGCGGACACCGCGTTCGCCCTGCTGCAGGGCATCGAGACGCTGTCGCTGCGCATCGAGCGGCACGTGTCGAACGCCCAGGAGATCGCCGAGTGGCTCGACCGGCACCCGGACGTCGCCTCGGTGTCCTACGCGGGGCTGCCGACCTCGCCCTGGTACGCGGCGGCGACGAAGTACGCACCCCGTGGCGTCGGGGCGGTGCTGTCCTTCGAGCTGAAGGGCGGCGTACCGGCCGGTCGGGCGTTCGTCGACGAGCTGCGGCTCTTCTCGCACCTGGCGAACATCGGGGACGTGCGCTCCCTCGTCATCCACCCGGCATCGACGACGCACTCGCAGCTGACGCCCGAGCAGCAGCTCACGACCGGGGTCACGCCGGGGCTCGTGCGGCTGTCGGTCGGCATCGAGAACGTCGAGGACCTGCGCGCGGACCTCGAGGCCGGGCTCGCGGCCGCGCGGGCGGTCTCCCAGGAGGGCCTGCGCGCCTAGGCCCCTCCCGCAAGACGCAACGTCGGCGGTTCCTCGCAGCGACATCACGCTGCGAGGTGCCGCCGACGTTGCGTTCTGCGGGCGTCGGGGCTCGGGTGCCGACGCCGACCACGCGCCCGACGTGACGTAACACGGCGGAGGCGGGGCGCGCCTCCCGGCAGACTGGACGCGATGGACTGGCAGACGACCCCCGAGGACTCGGTCCCGTCCACCCTCGTGCCCGGCACCGAGCTCGGCACGCTCGGCAAGCCGCCGGTCACCGGCGCCTGGCGGCCTGGTGACCACCCGGGTGCGCGGCACTTCGCGTCGCTCGGCGAGCAGTGGGTGCGCGGCGGGCGGATCCCCTCGGTGCGCGTGGCGTACGAGACGTGGGGCGAGCTGGACGCGACGCGGAGCAACGCGGTCCTCGTCCTCCACGCGATGACGGGCGACTCGCACGTGACCGGGGAACCAGGGCCCGGACACCGGACCGCCGGGTGGTGGGGCGACGTCGTCGGGCCCGGGCGAGCCGTCGACACCGACCGGTGGTTCGTCGTCGCACCGAACATGCTCGGCGGCTGTCAGGGCACGACCGGCCCCTCGTCGGTGGCCCCGGACGGCGTCGAGTGGGGCTCGCGCTTCCCCTTCGTCACCGTGCGCGACCAGGTCGCCGTGCAGGCGCAGCTGGCCGACCTGCTCGGCATCGACGCCTTCGCTGCCGTGGTCGGCGGGTCGATGGGCGGCATGCACGCGCTCGAGTTCGCCGTGTCGTACCCGGCGCGCGTGCAGCGGCTCGCCGTGCTCGCGACGACCGCGCAGACCACGGCGGACCAGATCGCCGCGAACTCCCTGCAGCGCGCGGCGATCCAGACGGACCCTGCGTACAACGGCGGCGACTACTACGAGGCCGACGCCGGCGAGGGGCCGCACCGCGGGCTGTCACTGGCGCGGCGGATGGCGCTCATGACCTACCGTGCGCCCGACGAGCTGAACGGGCGGTTCGCGCGGTCGTGGCAGAGCGACGTCTCCCCGCTCGGCGACGACGGCCGGTTCTCGGTGGAGAGCTACCTGGACTTCCACGGGAACAAGTTCACGCGGCGGTTCGACGCCTCGTCGTACGTGGCGCTCACCCACGCGATGGACTCGCACGACGTCGGGGCCGGCCGGGGCGGGGTGGACGCAGCGCTCGGGACGGTGTCCGCACGGACGCTGGTGCTCGGGGTGACGAGCGACCGGTTGTTCCCGCTCGAGGACCAGCACCGGATCGCCGCCGGGATCCCGGACACGCTCGACGGGGACCGGGCGGCGGTGCTGGACAGCGAGTTCGGGCACGACGGGTTCCTCATCGAGCACGAGGCCGTGGGGGCGCACCTGCGGCGGTTGCTGGACTGAACGGCGTCGTCCGTCGTCCACCCACGGGATCGCCGATCCGTCCGGCGGACGCGACGTCGAGCAGCCGCGCGACCGCGCGACCGCGCAGCTGCGCCCGGCACGGGGCGGCGCGCCGCCGCGCCGCCGCGCCGCCGCGCCCGGAGGATTTCTCGGGCCATCCGGAGACCCCCGCGCGCCGAACACCCCCCAACGGGTGGCCTGCGTGGAATGATGGCGTCGGGGCCCTGACCGGGGCTCGGTTTCCCACCGATCACCCGCAGCACACGAACTGACCTCACCGACCAGGACATCGATGGACTTCATCGCACAGGAACGCGACCGCTTGCTGCGGTCGACCACCCGTGTCGTCGGCGTCACGTGCGCCCTGGTCTCCGTCGTCGGCATCGTCAGCTCGCTCGCCGTGCCCCTGATCCCGCTGCTCGGCGGCCTCGCCTGCATCGCGGTGCTCGTCGCCGCCCTGCTGGTGTTCGGCACGAACGGCTCGGTCTGGTGGACCGCCCTCGCGCTCGCCGCGGGTCTCGGTGCCCTGGCGCTGCTGCTGTTCGGCGCCGACCCCGACGTCCGCGACGTCGTCGCGAGCGCCGTGGTCCCGCTCGCCGCCGGGTCGTTGTCCGCGCCCCTGATGGCGCAACGCGGTGCGCCGGTCGGCCTCGCGATGACGATCGTCGCCGGTGTCGCCGCGGTCGGGGTCGTCGTCTGGGCGTCGGGCAACCCGCTGTCCGGCGCGGCCGCGGGGGTCCTGCTCGGCTGGGTCCTCGTCGCCGTCGTGTCGGGGTGGATCGCCCGGAGCATCCCGCGCGTCGCCCGCCGGATCCAGAGCATCGGCACCGCGCACCGCGCCGAACGCCAGGCCAGCGAGACCGAGGCGCAGCGCCGCCAGGGTGCCCGCCTGCTGCACGACACCGTCCTCGCGACGCTGACGCTGCTCGCACACTCCGGCGTCGGCGTCTCCGAGCAGGCCATGCGCGAGCAGGCCGCCGAGGACGCCCGGCTCCTCCGCCACCTGCGCCTCGGTGCGACCCCGCAGCCGCAGCAGTCCGGTGACTACTCGCTCACCCGCGAAGAGGAGTCGCCCCTCGGCCAGACCCTCGAGTCGGTCAAGCAGCGCTTCGGCCGCATGGGGCTCGAGGTGAGCTGGCACGGCACCGGACAGGTGCTCCTGCCGTCGAACGTGCTCGACGCGTTCCTCCTCGCGCTCGGCGAGTGCCTCGAGAACGTCCGCCGTCACGCAGGGGTCGGCGAGGCCCACGTCACGATCGTGCACGACCAGGAGACCGTCCGCGCGATGGTCACCGACTCCGGGGTCGGGTTCGACCTCGAGGCGGTGAGCGCCGAGCGTCTCGGCTTCAAGGAGTCCGTCGTGAGCCGACTGCGCGAGGTCGGCGGCGACGCCAAGCTGTTCTCCGCCCCGGGCTCAGGCACCACCGTCGTCCTGGAGGCTCCCCGATGACCCGCGTCCCCGAGGACACCATCAGCCGCGGACTCCCGGGCGAGACCGTCCAGCAGGCACCTCGGACCCGACGCGAGGCCCGTGAGCGCTACCGCGGCAGCGAACGACGGCAGGCGCGGGGCCTTCCCTCGACCTCGACGGGTGCGCGCTCGCTGCGCCAGGCCGCGAAGCCAGGAGCATCGCTCGGAGCCGGGTACCTCGGCCTGGGCGCCGCTGTCCTCGCCGCCATCGAGGCCGTCGCCGGCATCGTCTTCTTCCTCGTCCGCGCGCCCGAGTACGCCGACCCGTGGCTCCCCGCGGCGGCGTGGGCCCTGTACCTGGTCGCGGCCGTCGGGGTCGGGCTCAGCCTGATGACCTACGGCGAACGGCTCACCGGGACGGCCTTCACGCTCATCTGCGTGGTCCTGGCGTGCGTGGTCGTCCTCGACTTCGTCGGCGTCTTCCCCGCGCACGACATCGCGCACACCGCCAGCGCCTCGGTCGCCGCGGGCTTCGCGCTCCTGCCCGTCGCCACGCTCCGCCCGGCGCGTGAGGTGGCGGCCGCCATCGCCGTCCTCGGACTCGCCTTCGTCGTGATGGCGGGGCTGTCGACGCCGATCGGCCCGGAGACGCTGCCGGCCATCGTCTCCCTGCTCGCGCTCGTCGTGGTACCGCCGTCGATCGCGCTGTTCGTCGTGCACCGGTTCCGCCAGCTCGTGCAGCGGGAGCTCGACCGCGTCCTCGTGCAGAGCAACGTCCAGGCACCGCAGTTCGCCGTCGGGATGCTCGCGTCCGACGAACTCGCCCGCCTCGACCTCGCCGCCGAGAAGCTCCTCGACGCCGTCGCCAACGGCTCCGACCCGCTGCCGCTGTCGGACGCCTCCGCCTCGGTGGCCGCCTCGCTCGCCACGGAACTCCGCCTGCACCTCATCGAGGGGCGCCGTGAGACCTGGCTCTACCACGCCATCACCGAGTCCGACCACCTCGGGCGTTCGGTGAGCGTCGCCGACCCGCAGTCACTGGCCGGGCACCTGACGCCCGCCCAGCGCGACGGGCTGCTCCAGGCGCTCTGGCAGATGGTCGGGGACGGCCGCACGACGCAGCCGGGCACCCCGGTCGTCTCGGTCACCCTCGGTCCGATCGGCTCCGACGGGCACCCCGTGTCCGACGAGCGGATGGACGTCCCGATCGTCTTCGAGTCGCGCGGGGTCCCCCGCCGTCGCCTCGGACCCACGGCGTGGAGCGCACTGGCGCGCATCGGTCCGTACACCGACTCGATGCGCGACGGCGTGCTCCGTGTCGTCTCGCACTGCGTCGTCGACCGGCACCCGACGATGTAGCGCCGCCGCCTGACGCAGCGAGCGACCACCACGGGCCGCTCGACCAGCACCAGCACGACCAGCACGACCAGCACCACCGCCCGGCCGGGCCCGAACTGCCGGACACCCGCACCGCCTGCCCGACCAGAACGGCCCCTCCACCTAGGATCGGCCACGCACCTCCTTCGAGAAAGGACGCCTGATGGCGACTCCAGAGGAACCGATCCGACTCGCGCTCGTCGACGACCACCGGATGCTGCTCGGCGCGCTGACGGAGTGGATCCGCAGCGCCGCGGACGACATCACGCTCGTCGCGGCCGTGACGACCTGGCCGGAGCTCCTCACGAGCCCCGCGTTCCCGGTCGACGTCGTGCTGCTCGACCTCGACCTGAAGGACTCGATCCCGGTCTCGCTGAAGATCTCGACGCTCAAGACCGCGGGTGTCAAGACCGTGGTGATGAGCACGTACTCGGAGCCGAACGTCGTCCGCGAGGCCCTGGCCTCCGGCGCCCTCGGCTACCTCGTGAAGAGCGAGGACGCGGACATGATCGTCGAGGCGATCCGTGCCGCACAGCGCGGGGAGCAGTACGTCTCCGCCGAGCTCGACCTCGCCATCAACAGCGGCGACGTCGGCGGCGTGCCGAAGCTCAGCGCGCAGGAGCGCCGGGTCATGGCACTCTACGGCGGTGGTGAGCCCGTGAAGAGCGTCGCGTACCAGCTCGGCATCTCCGAGGAGACCGCGAAGAGCTACCTCAAGCGGATCCGCGAGAAGTACCGCGTCGCCGGCTTCGACGTGGGCACGAAGGTCGCGCTGCGGAAGCGCGCCATCACCGACGGCATCATCGTGCAGGACGGCAGCCCGGTCGGGTTGTAGTTCGGACCACACGACGGACGGGAGGCCCGTGGCGGTGTCGCCACGGGCCTCCCGTCCGCCACGTGGCCACGACGCGACCTCGCGTGACGACGCGTGGACCCGTCACGCCCGTCGTCGCGCCGTCACCGGAGCACCCCGCGACCCGTGACGCCGTCGATGGAGCAGAAGACGTCGGGTCGGGTCCGTCCACGCGACGGTTGCTGCTCCATCGACGGGGAGCACGTGCCCCCTCACGGGCGGATGCACGCGGGGACCGTCGGGTCAGACCGTGGGCACCGGCGCCGTGACCGGGCCGGTCGACGGCGACGAGGACCGCAGCGCCGCGCGTCGGTCCGTCCGCCGCTCGACGCCGTAGCTCACCATCGTGACGAGCAGGCCGAGCAGCGCGAGCACGATGCCGAGCCACGCCGGCGCGAGGAAGCCGAAGCCCGCAGCGATGACCGCACCGCCGAGGGCCGCACCGAGTGAGTTGCCGATGTTGAACGCCGAGTGGTTCAGCGCCGCCGCGATGGTCCGGGCGTCACCGGCGACGTCCATGAGCCGCGACTGCACCGCCGGCGGGATCGCCGAGGACGTCGCGCCGAGCAGGAACGCCCCGAGGAAGACGCCCCACACCCACTGCGCGGTGAAGACGGTCACGAGCAGTGCGCCGATGAGCGCGAGCATGCCGATGTAGATCGTGCGCTTGACGCTGTGGTCGGCCAGGTGGCCGCCGAGGACCCCGCCGACGACCATGCCGAGGCCGACGACCACGAGCACGAGCGGCACCGCGGACTCGGGCAGCCCCGTCACGTTCTGCACGAGCGGCGAGATGTACGAGTACACCGCGAAGAACCCGCCGAAGCCGACGGCGCCGAGGCCCATCACGATCCAGACCTGCGGCGAGCGGAACGCGCGGAGCTCACGGCCGATCGTCGCGTGCGCGTCCGCGGGGCTGCGCGGCACGAAGGCCGCCACGGCGAGGAACGTCAGCGCGAAGAGGACCGAGACGACGCCGTACGCGATGCGCCACCCGGCGTTCTGCCCGACCCATGTGATCGCCGGGACGCCGACGACGTTCGCGATCGACAGGCCGAGCATCACCATCGCGATGCCCTTGCCGCGCTTGCCCGGTCCCATGATCTCGCCCGCGACGATCGACGCGATGCCGAAGTACGCACCGTGCGGCAGCCCGGCGACGAACCGGGCGACGAGGACGAGGCCGAAGCTCGGCAGGACCGCACTGGCGACGGTGGCGACGACGAAGCCGACGAGCAGCACGAGGATCAGGCCCTTGCGCGGGAAGGTCGCCGAGATCGCCGCGATCGTCGGCGCGCCCACCACGACGCCGAGTGCGTACGCGCTGACGAGCCACCCGGCGTGCGCCACGCCCGCGGCAGGATCGGCCGCGTACTGCGCGGGCAGCAGGGCCTCGGCGATGTTCGGCAGCAGGCCCATCGCGACGAACTCGGTCGACCCGATGGCGAAGCCACCGAGGGCGAGTGCGATGAGGGCGAGCGCGCGCTGCGTCGGCGTGGTGAGCGTCATGCGACCTGTTCTCGTGCTGGGTGTCCTCGACTGGAGGAGCGGGCTGGGTTCCGGACGTCGGCCCGGGAGGCCGGCAGGACCGTACCGCTACGTGGTCACCACGCGACCACGCCGCAGCTCACGAGCACGAGCAGGAGCACGAGCGAGCAGCGGCGGCACGGTGACCGGCAGGGACGATGACGGTCCGTGTTCGGCAACGAACGGTCCGGGCACACCGCAGCAGCCCGGTCCGAGCAGTGTAGACCGCTCCAACGGGCGGACGGAAGGCGCCGTGCCGAATCGATTCGACCGCGACGTCAGACGGACAGGAACGAGCGGCGGACACGGTCGGCTACAGAACACGGTCGTTCGATGGTCAGGCCCGTTCGCCGGACACGGCCATCCGCCGGACAAGACCGTCCGCAGGGCAGGTCGTTCGCCGGAGACGGCCGTCCGCCGGACGGGTCGTTCGACGGCCGGCGTTCAGCATCGTCCGGCGGGAGCCTCGGGCGCGGCGGATCAGGCCGCCTGACGCTCCGACGGCGCAGCCTGCGCAGACGCCGGCTCCGGCAGCTCGTCGCGGTGGACCCACCCGGCGCCGCACTCGGTGCAGTCCGCCCAGGCGTTGCCGCTCTGCTCGTCGAGGTCGATGACGACCGTCCGCAGGTCGCAGTCGGGGCACCAGCCGTCGTGCATCATCACGCGCTCCTCGTCGTCAGTGGTCCGTCTCCGGGCCGTCGTCGTGTCGATGCCGACCATGAGACACCCGGCCACCGACATCGCCGGGAGGCCCGCGGCGTGTCGTCCGCCCTCGAGGGCATGGTCCACTTGGCGCGTGTACGCCACGCTCGTCGTCGCCTCCTGCGCTCGACCGTCCCCCGAGTGCACGGACGAGAACGCCGTGGACCCGTCGTCGGTCGTCATCCTCGTCGTCGCGGTCGTCGTGGTCGCCGCCGTGCTCGTCGCCCTGCTCGTGTCCGGCGGACGCGGTCGCCAGCGCCGCCGCTGACGGCTGCCGCGCGGACGGCCGACGTGCTGCGGTAGCGTGCCCGTCATGGGGTGGTGGATCGTGACCGGTGTCGTCCTGCTCGCGGCGGTGGGGCTGTGGCTGTGGATGCACCACCTGACGGACCTCGGGGCACGCTCACGCCGGTACGAGGGCAGCGATCCGGAGATCGCCGAGGCCCTCCGTCAAGCCGAACGCGACCGCAACAACGGCCGCATGTACCCCTGACCCGCTCCGGTCCCTCACTCGGCGTCGAGCGCTGCCTCGAGCCGCTCGAGCTTGCCGTCGATCTCGCCCGTGCGGCCGGGACGGATGTCGGCCTTCAGTACGAGCGACACCCGTGTGCCGTACGCACCCACGGCCTCGGTGGCGCGCTTGACGACGTCCATGACCTCGTCCCACTCCCCCTCGACCTCGGTGAACATCGACGAGGTGCGGTTCGGCAACCCCGACTCGCGGACCACCCGGACGGCCGCGGCGACGGCGTCGTGCACGGAGCCGTCGGAGCTCGCGGAGGGGCCACCGGACGGAGCGAGGGAGAACGCGACGATCATGCGTCCATCCTGCCCCCGGCGAGCCCGCGCCGCACTCCGGTGGTCGAGTCGTCGGGAGCAGCGTCGGCACGCACCGGCAGCCCGGGCCGCCGCACCAGTCGCACCAGCACGACCACGGCCCAGACGAGCACCGCCAGCTCGAGCGTGTTCCGGACGGTCAGCACGGTGACGATCCACGGCGCGACCGACAGCAGCCGCTCGTAGAACCCGGGGTAGATCACCTGGGTCAGCACCGCCATCGGCAGCACCCCGATCGCGACCGGCAGGAACCGCCGGGCGCTCACCCTGCCCGCGACGAGCCCCCAGACGACGGGCACCGCGTACCACCCGACGTACTGCGGCGAACCGACCTTGTTCACCGCGATCAGCGCGGCGACGAACAACAGCGCGAGGACCGGCGCGACCTCGGTGCGACGGGCGCCGCGGTGGACGGCGAGCAGCGCGAGGACCACCCCGCCGACGACCAGGACGGCCATCAGCGGCGTCGAGAGCGCAGCGGCGGCGTGCGTCCCCGCGCCGGACACCTCGAAGGTCAGGATCTCGCGGTTGTAGTAGACGGCGGCGCCGGGCACCCCGAGCGCGGCCGCCCACATGAACGGCGTCGCGAGCGGTGCCTCGATCTGCAGGGCGCGGTCGCTCTGCTCGGACACGAAGGACAGCAGGTGCGGTGCGCCGCCGTAGAGCACGTCGACCAGGACGATCAGCCCGGTGACCACGGCGGCTCCGCCGACGACGGCGCTCCGGTGGCCGCGACGCAGCAGCAGCAGCACGCCGACGAGCGCAGCGGGCCAGACCTTCGTCCACGCCGCCGCGGTGAAGAGGGCGGACGCCACGGCGGGTCGCGTCACCACGAACGCGACCCCGACCAGGGCGAGCGCGGTGGCGACGGTGTCGATCCGGCCGAGGGCGATCGGCCCGAGGGCGAGCAGGAACACCAACCACCACCACACGACCCGGACGCGGAACGCCCGGAACCGCCAGAGGAACGCGCACGCGACCGCGTCCAGCAGGGTCATCAGGGCGAGCCACCCGCTCCCGATCGCGGCCGTGCCGCCGAGTGCGGCCGCCGCCATCGGCACGATCGCGAACACCGGGTAGACCCAGTCGGTGTCGACGCCCACCCAGGAGTGGTCGACCCGGCCGATCTCGATCCAGCGCCGGTAGGTGATCGTGACGTCCCCGAGCGGCAGGTTCGACGAGGTCACGGTGAGCCACCAGACGATCGCGTGCACGAGCACGAACACCACGGCGAACGCGACGCCCTCGATCCACCGGTACCGCTTCTGCACCGGACGAGCGTAGCGGGCGACGCACAGGCACTCCTGAGCAGGACGTGTCACCGTTCCGGCGTGAGCACCGAACCGCAGCACCCCGACCGCACCCGCACCCGCAAGCCCCTGGTGTGGGCCGCGATCGTCCTGCTCGTCGCCGTGCTGGCCGTCGTCGGTGTGGTGGTCGGCACGAACG
This sequence comes from Curtobacterium caseinilyticum, assembly GCF_030363035.1. Taxonomy (GTDB): domain Bacteria; phylum Actinomycetota; class Actinomycetes; order Actinomycetales; family Microbacteriaceae; genus Curtobacterium; species Curtobacterium caseinilyticum. The sequence goes on from NZ_JAUCMN010000001.1 coordinate 439,106, forward strand.
TCTACTCGTCGAACGAGAACGCGAAGGCGTCCGCGGCCCCGTCGGTCGCCGCCAGCCGAGCGCCGTCGAGCCTCGACACCGCGGACCTGTCAGGCGACTGGACGGTCGGCGGTGACTCCGAGGCGGGCTACCGCGTCCACGAGGTCCTGAACGGGTCGGACGTCACGGTCACCGGCCGGACCGACAGCGTCACGGGCTCGGCGACGGTCCAGGGCACCGCGATCACCGCCGCGACGATCACCGTCCAGGTCGCCGACGTCGCCACCGACTCGCCGCAGCGCGACTCCTACTTCCGCGACTCGGCCCTCGACGTCTCGGCCTTCCCCCGCGCCACCTTCACACTGACCGAGCCGATCGCGGACGCCGTGCCGAGCGGCTCCGGCACCACGACGGTCGAGGGCACCGGCGAGCTGACCCTGCACGGCGTGACGAAGACCGTCCGCGCCCAGCTGCAGGTCGGGCTGGACGGCGACGGCGTCGCCGTCTCCGGCTCGGTCCCGATCACGTTCTCGGACTTCGGCGTGCAGGCCCCCGACCTCGGTTTCGTCAAGGTCGACGACGCGGGCGCGGTCGAGTTCCTCGTCCACGCCACCCCCGCCTCCTGACGCGACCCCGTCGTCCTGATCCGACCGGCCGACGGTCGGGAGGCACGGTGCGGACCCGCCCCGCGCCTCCCGTCCGTCGCACGCACCTACGCCCGCGCGTCCCCCTCGACGACGAGGTCGCGCACGACACCCGGCAGCTGCTCGATCAGGGCCGTCATGGTGAACGGCCCGCCACGCGACGCCCGCCGTGCCGCGACCCCGTGCACGACCGCCGCCGACGCGGCCAGGTGCGCCAGGTCGGACGGCGACAGCGACGTCCCGGACGTCTCCGCGGCCCCCTGCCGCGTCGCGACGAGGGCTCCGAGCACCCCGCCGAGCACGTCACCGGCCCCGGCGGTCGCCAGCCACGGCGTCGCCGACGACGCCACGAGCCGCACGGACCCGTCCGGCGTCGCGACGTGGGTGGCCGACCCCTTGAGCAGGACGACGCTGCCCGTCCGCTCGGCCGCACGCAGCGCCGCAGCGGCCGGGTCCTGCTCGACGGACTCCCGCGACACGTCGAGCACCGCGGCGAGCTCCCCCGCGTGCGGGGTCAGCACCGCGAGCGGCCCGAGGTCGACGAGCGGGATCGCACCCGCGTCGACGACGACCGGCACGCCGTCGTCGGACGCGTGGTGGAACGCGGCCGCGGTCGTCGGGTCGAGCTCGCCCAGGGACCCGGCGGAGATGCCCGACCCGACGAGCCAGGCCTGCACGCGACCCGTACCCGACACGACCTCTGGACGACGCGTCAGCACGTGGTCGGTCGCGCGCACGGGTCCGACGTACCGCACCATGCCGACGCCCGTGTGCACGGCCGCGTCCACGCCCATCACCGCGGCACCGGGGTACTGGTCGGACCCGGTGGCGACGCCGAGGACACCCCGGCGGTACTTGGTCGACTCGCCGTGCGGAGCGGTGGTCCAGGCGGCGGCGTCGGTCGGGGCGAAGGGGACGAAGTCGTTCACGAGCGCCACGTTACGGTGGACCGCATGAGCCTGTTCCTGCCCGGTCGTGTGGTGGTCCTCGACTACGGCGAGGTGATCAGCAGGACGCCGCACGGCGCGTGGGACACCCTCGTCGCGATGACCGGGATCCCGGCGGACGAGCTGTTGCCCGTGTACCAGGAGCTCCGGCACGACCTCGACCGGGGCGACCTGTCCGTCCTCGAGTACTGGCGGGCGATCGCCGCGCGGACCGGGCGGCGCTGGAGCGTCACGGAGATCCACCGGTTCTGGGCGGTCGACTTCACCGGCTGGTTCGACGTCGACCCCGAGGCGCTGGCGATCGTCGAGGAACTGCACGACGCCGGGACACGCCTCGCGCTGCTCTCCAACGCTGGTTCCGACTTCGGCGACCCGTACCGGTGGTCGCCGATGGGGTCGATGTTCGAGACCGTCGTCGTGAGTGCCGAGGAACACGTCCTGAAGCCCGATGCATCCATCTACCGCACGACGTGCGCGCGACTGGGAATCACGCCCGAGCAGATGGTGTTCGTCGACAACAGGGCCGAGAACGCCGCCGGCGCGGACGCGATCGGGGCGATCGGCCACCACTACACGTCGCCGACCGCACTGCGGGCGTTCCTGCAGGACCTGGCGGCACGGACCGCCGAAGGAGCACCCGCGTGACGCACGCCCTGTTCGAACCGATCACCATCCGCGACCTGACCGTCCGCAACCGACTCTGGGTCTCGCCGATGTGCCAGTACTCGGTCGAGCAGCAGGACGGCGTCCCGACGCCGTGGCACCTCGTGCACCTCGGCGGGTTCGCCAAGGGCGGCGCGGGTGCGGTGGTCGTCGAGGCCGCAGGTGTCGTGCCCGAGGGGCGGATCACGCCGCAGGACGTCGGCATCTGGAACGACGAGCAGCGCGACGCCTTCCGTCCGATCGTCGACTTCCTGCACGCCCAGGGCGCCGCAGCCGGCATCCAGCTCGCGCACGCCGGCCGCAAGGCGTCGACGTACCGCCCGTGGAACGAGGTCCAGGGCACGGTCCCGGAGGCCGAGGGCGGCTGGCAGACGGTCGCGCCGTCCGCCGTGGCCTTCGACGGCTACGCGACGCCGCGCGAGCTCGAGACCGAGGACATCCGGGTCGTCGCGCTCGCCTTCGCCGCCGCCGCACGTCGCGCCGTCGAGGCCGGGTTCGACCTGGTCGAGCTGCACGCCGCGCACGGGTACCTGCTCCACCAGTTCCTCTCGCCGCTGAGCAACCACCGCAGCGACTCGTACGGCGGGTCGCTGGAGAACCGCGCCCGCGCCCTGCTCGAGACGATCGACGCCGTCCGTGCCGAGGTCGGCGAGGGCTTCCCCGTCGTCGTCCGGTTCTCGGCGACCGACTGGGTCGACGGCGGGCTCACGGCCGAGGAGACCGTGCAGGTCGCTCGCTGGGCGGCCGAGCACGGCGCCGACCTGGCGGACGTGTCGACGGGCGGCAACGTCCCGCGTGCGTCGATCCCGGTCGGTCCGGGCTACCAGGTGCCCTTCGCCGAGACCGTCCGTCGCGAGGCCGGCATCGGCACGATCGCCGTCGGCATGATCTCGACCGCCTTCCAGGCCGAGCAGATCGTCGCCACCGGCCAGGCCGACGTCGTCATGGTCGGGCGCGAGTTCCTCCGCGACCCGTCCTTCGCCCTGCGCGCCGCAGCCGAGCTCGGTGTCGCGATCGACTACGAGCCGCAGCAGTACCACCGGGCCCGCGTCACGGCCTAGCCCGGCGCGCTCAGCGCCTCCCGCCCGGTCGGCCGCCACCACCGGCCGGGAGGCGCGGCCCACTCCCTGTACGTCCTCTCGGCTCCGACACGTGCCGACCGCTACGATGACTCTCACTGTGGACGATCCTCCGAATTCCTCTTCGCCTTCCCACTCATCCGGCGCTCACTCGGTGAGCAGCCCCACCTCCCGTGTGTCGGGAGGTGGAGAATGAGTCCCCTCGACATCGTCATGCTGGTCGGCGGCATCCTGCTGACCCTCGGCACCGGTGTCTTCGTCGCCTCGGAGTTCGCGCTCGTGAACCTCGACCGCGCCGACGTCGAGGCCCGTCGCGACCGGGGTGAGACCGGTCTGGCACCCGTCATCGGTGCGTTGAAGGTCACCTCGACCCACCTGTCGAGTGCGCAGCTCGGCATCACGCTGACGACGCTGCTCACCGGCTACCTGCTCGAGCCTTCGATCGCGACGCTGCTCGAGGCGCCGTTCCTCGCGATGCAGCTCCCCGAAGCGGTCGTCGAGACCGTCGGCTCGATCGTGGCGCTCGTCATCGCGACCCTGCTGTCGATGATCCTCGGCGAGCTCGTGCCGAAGAACTTCGCGCTCGCGCTGCCGCTGCAGACCGCCAGGCTCGTCGTACCGCTGCAGATCGCCTTCACGACGGTGTTCAAGCCCGCGGTCGCCGTGCTCAACGGCACGGCGAACGCCGTCCTGCGCTCGATGGGCATCGAGCCCCAGGAGGAACTGTCCGGTGCCCGGAGCGCCGAGGAGTTGAGCTCGCTGCTGCGTCGCTCGGCGTCCGAGGGGTCCCTCGAGCAGGACACCGCGACGCTGCTCCAGCGCACGATCGCGTTCTCCGAGCTCAACGCCAGCGACGTGATGACCCCCCGTCCGCGCCTGTCGACGATCCGCGTGTCGGAGTCGGCGGAGGACGTCATCGCCCTCGCCCGCCGCACGGGCTTCAGCCGCTTCCCCGTCATCGAGGAGGACGCGGACGACGTCGTCGGCATCGTGCACGTCAAGCAGGCCGTCGCGGTCCCGCGCGAGAAGCGCCCCGAGGTCCCGGTCGGCGCGCTCATGACCGAGGCCGAGCGCGTCCCGGAGACCATGCCCGGCGACACCCTGCTCGCCGAGGTCCGCAGCCGTGGCTACCAGATGGTCATCGTCGTCGACGAGTACGGCGGCACCGCCGGGGTCGTCACGCTCGAGGACCTCGTCGAGGAGATCGTCGGCGAGGTGTCCGACGAGCACGACCGCGCCCGGATCGACGTCGTGCGGTCCCGCGGCTGGCTGACGTTCCCCGGCCTGCTCCGTCCGGACGAGCTCGAGGACCGCGCCGGCGTGAAGGTCCCCGAGGACGGCCCCTACGAGACCGTCGGCGGCTTCATCATGTCGACCCTGGGCCGCCTGCCCGTCGTCGGTGACGAGGTCGTCCTCGACGACGGCGTCTTCCGCGTCGAGCGCCTGGACGGCCGCCGCGTCGACCGGATCCGCTGGACACCGTCGCACCCCGATCCGACGCCGACCGGCAGCACCGCCGCCGCGCAGCGTCCGGCGACCGGCATCATCATCCCCGCGACGAAGGAAGGCTCCCGATGAGCGCCGCGTCCGTCCACGACGGCATCGTCCTGGCCGCCGGCGAGTCCGCCTCGAGCGGGTCCGACTGGTGGGGCATCTTCTGGCTGGTCGTGCTGCTGCTCGGCAACGCCTACTTCGTCGCCGCCGAGTTCGCCGTCATCTCGGCCCGCCGCTCGCAGATCGAGCCCCGCGCCGAGGCCGGGTCGAAGGCAGCGCAGATGACGCTGTGGGCGATGGAGCACGCCACGCGCATGCTCGCGACCACGCAGCTCGGCATCACGGTCTGCTCGCTCCTCATCCTCAACGTGTCCGAGCCGGCGATCCACCACCTGCTCGAGGTCCCGCTCGGGCTGACCGGCTGGAGCGTCGAGGTCATCGGCACCGTCGCGTTCGTCTTCACGCTGCTGCTCGTGTCGTTCCTGCACGTCGTGTTCGGCGAGATGGTCCCGAAGAACATCTCGTTCTCGATGCCCGACCGCGCTGCACTCGTGCTCGTGCCGACGCTCTGGTACATCGGCCACGGGCTGCACTGGGTCATCGTCGGTCTCAACGAGGCGGCGAACGGCGTGCTGCGCCTGTTCAAGGTCGAGCCGAAGGACGAGGCCGTCAGCGCGTTCACCGTGGAAGAGGTGCAGACGATCGTCGAGCAGTCGCGTCGCGAGGGGACCCTCACCGACGACGGCAAGCTCGCGATGGCGTTCGAGTTCACGGAGAAGAAGGTCAAGGACGTCGCCGTGCCGATGTCCGACCTCGTCACCCTGCCCGAGGACGCCACACCCGAGGACGTCGAGCGCGCCGTGGCCCAGCGGGGGTTCTCGCGGTACGTGCTCGTGGGCGAGGACGGCGACCCGACGGGCTACGTCCACGTCAAGGACGTCATCGACCTGCGCCCGGACGAGTTCGACGCGCCGGTCCCGCCGAAGCGCATCCGACAGCTCATCTCGCTGTACACGGACATGGACCTCGAGGACGCCCTCGCGACCATGCGGGCCGCCGGGCGTCACGTGGCGCGGGCGTTCGACGCGGACGGCCGCACGATCGGCGTGCTGTTCCTCGAGGACATCCTCGAGGAGCTCGTCGGCACCGTCGAGGACGCGACCCGACGGCGGTAGACCGGACCACGTGACGGACGGAAGGCGCGGTGCCAGCTGGCACCGCGCCTCCCATCCGTCCGTCGGTCCAGGCCGAGACTCGGCCAGGCGGACACGTTCGAGGCGGCGGAGCCGCGAACCTGTCCGCAGAGCCGAGTCTCGCGCGCCGGCACCGGCGCCCCGCCAGGCGCTACCAGCTCACGGGGAGCGGCTTGCCCTCCTCGTAGCCGGCGGCCGACTGGATGCCGACGAGCGCCCGCTCCGAGAACTCGGCGAGCGAGGACGCCCCCGCGTAGGTCGCCGAGCTGCGGATGCCGGTGGTGATCATGTCGAGCAGGTCCTCGACGCTCGGACGCTCCGGGTCGAGGTAGATCGTCGACGACGAGATCCCCTCGGCGAAGAGCGCCTTGCGGGCCCGCTCGTACGGGTCGAGCCGCTCGAAGCGCTCGCGCACGGCCTTGGCCGACGCCATGCCCCAGCTCTCCTTGTACGCCTTGCCCGCGGCGTCGCGGCGGAGCACCCCCGGCGCCTCGAGCGTCCCGGCGAACCACGAGCCGATCATCACGGCGGACGCCCCCGCGGCCAGCGCGAGTGCGACGTCACGCGGGTACCGGACGCCGCCGTCGGCCCACACGTGCGCGCCGAGCGAGCGCGCCGCGGCGGCGGTCTCGAGCACGGCTGAGAACTGCGGGCGACCGACGGCGGTCATCATGCGGGTGGTGCACATCGCGCCGGGGCCGACCCCGACCTTGATGATCGAGGCACCGGCGTCGACCAGGTGGGCGACGGCGTCCGCGGTGACGACGTTGCCCGCGACGATCGGCAGGCCGAGGCCCAGCGCCGACACGGTGCGGAGTGCGCGGAGCATGCCCTCCTGGTGGCCGTGCGCGGTGTCGAGCACGAGCACGTCGACCCCGGCTGCGGCGAGGGCCTTCGCCTTCGCGGCGACGTCGCCGTTGATGCCGACGGCCGCGGCGACGCGCAGTCGACCGTCGCCGTCGACGGCGGGCGTGTAGATGTCCGAGCGGATCGCGCTCGTCTGGCTGGTGGTGCCGACGACCCGGCCGTGCCGGACGACCGGGGCGAAGTCGACCTCGGCCGCCGAGAGCACGTCGTACACGTGCCGTGGGGTGCCGGCGTCGTCCGCGTCGATCGCGGTGGACGGTCCGTGCAGCAGGTCACCGAGCGTCGCGTCCGCGCCGGCGGTGCCGAGTCGGCCAGCGGGCACGCAGCCGAGGTACTCCCCCGACGCATCGCGCACCACGACCCCGCGGCCGGCGACCGGCAGGAGCTGCTCCAGCGCCTCGGACACCGTGGTGTCCGCGCCCATGTCGTAGGCCGTGTCGAAGTCGACGGGCTGCTCCTTGACCCAGCGGATCGCGGCGTCGAGGTCCTGCAGGTGCATGTCCTGCGGCAGCACGCCGAGGCCTCCCCGGCGGGCGAGGGTCGCCGCGAGGCGCGGACCCGTCACCGAGTTCATGTTGGCGCTGACGATCGGGATCGTGGCGCCGGTGCCGTCGTTCGTGGCGAGGTCCACGTCGAAGCGGCTCGTCACCCCGGACCGGCTCGGCACGAGGAAGACGTCGGAGTAGGTCAGGTCGTGCGTCGGCCGCGTCTCGTAGAACCTCATGGGAGCAACTGTACGGCGGTCGGGCCCTCGGCACGCCCGCGCTCGTGCGCGCACGAGCGACCCGCTGCACGACACGCGTCGCCGAGCCGCCGGCCGTCCGGTCCCGACGAGCGTGGCACCGGACGGGAGGCACGGCTCACCTCCGACGGTCACCGAACGGTCGGCGCGGAGCGGCTAGGCTGACGGGCAGTGCGGAGCAGGGTTGCCCCGCACGACACACACGAGCATCTATCGACGGAGAGTGGGCGATCGGCTGTGTCGAGCCATCTGACGGGTACGGACGAGACCGCTGGGGAATTCGGGGCGAACGAGTGGCTCGTCGACGAGCTGTACGAGCAGTTCGTCGCCGACAAGGACTCCGTCGACAAGTCGTGGTGGCCCGTCCTCGAGAGCTACCACCGCACGCAGGGCGCCGGCAGCGAGAGCGCCGCTGCGGACCAGACGGCGGCCCCGGCTCCGGCTCCGGCTCCGCAGGGGCAGTCGAGCACGCAGCAGCCGGCCACCGGTGACGCTCCTGCCGAGGCGAAGCCCGGCGCGCCCATCCAGGCGAAGACGACGTCGCGCCAGCCGACCCCGCAGCCGATCCCGGCCGAGGCCAACGACCAGACCGACGACCACGAGGAGACCCACGAGGACGTGGCGACCCCGCTCCGGGGCATGGCGAAGACCCTCGCGTCGAACATGGACGCATCGCTCACGGTGCCGACCGCGACGAGCGTCCGGACGATCCCGGCGAAGCTGATGATCGACAACCGCATCGTCATCAACAACCACCTGCGCCGTGCCCGCGGCGGCAAGATCTCGTTCACGCACCTGATCGGGTGGGCGATGGTGCAGGCGCTGAAGGACTTCCCGAGCCAGAACGTCTCCTACGAGGAGCGCGACGGCAAGCCGTTCGTCGTCGAGCCCGCCCACGTCGGCCTCGGCATCGCGATCGACGTCCCGAAGAAGGACGGCACCCGCTCGCTCCTCGTCCCGAGCATCAAGCGCGCCGAGACCTTGACGTTCGGCCAGTTCCTCTCCGCCTACGAGGACCTGGTCAAGCGCGCTCGCGAGAACAAGCTCACGCCGGCCGACTTCCAGGGCACGACGATCTCGCTGACCAACCCGGGCGGCATCGGCACCGTGCACTCGGTGCCGCGCCTGACGAAGGGCCAGGGGTCGATCATCGGCGCCGGTGCGCTCGAGTACCCGGCCCAGTTCCAGGGCTCGGCGACGAAGACGCTCGTCGAGCTCGGCGTCGGCAAGACCATCACGCTGACGAGTACGTACGACCACCGCGTCATCCAGGGCGCGGGCTCGGGCGAGTACCTGAAGAAGGTGCACGAGCGCCTGATCGGCGAGCACGGCTTCTACGAGGGCATCTTCTCGGCGCTGCGCATCCCCTACAAGCCGATCCAGTGGGCGAACGACATCAACGTCGACCTCGCCCACCGGGTCAACAAGACGTCGCGCGTGCAGGAGCTCATCAACAGCTTCCGCGTCCGCGGCCACCTGATGGCGGACATCGACCCGCTCGAGTACCGCCAGCGCACGCACCCCGACCTCGAGATCGAGAACCACGGGCTGACGTTCTGGGACCTCGACCGCGAGTTCGTCACCGGCGGCCTGGCCGGCACCACGAACGCTCCGCTGCGCGACGTGCTCGGCATCCTCCGCGACGCCTACTGCCGGACGGTCGGCATCGAGTACATGCACATCCAGGACCCGGAGCAGCGGCGCTGGGTGCAGGAGCGCATCGAGGTGCCGTACTCGAAGCCGTCGAAGGACGAGCAGCTCCGCGTCCTCGGCAAGCTCAACGAGGCCGAGGCGTTCGAGACCTTCCTGCAGACGAAGTACGTCGGCCAGAAGCGCTTCTCGCTCGAGGGCGGCGAGTCCACCATCGCCTTCCTCGACACGCTGATCCAGCAGGCGTCCGTCGCGGGCCTCGACGAGGTCGCGATCGGCATGGCCCACCGGGGTCGCCTCAACGTGCTGACGAACATCGCCGGCAAGACCTACGGTCAGATCTTCCGCGAGTTCGAGGGGTCGTCCCTGCCGGGCTCGGTCTCCGGTCAGGGCTCGGGTGACGTGAAGTACCACGTCGGCACCGAGGGCGTGTTCCGCGCGTCGGACGGGTCGAGCATCCCGGTGACGATCGCGGCGAACCCGTCGCACCTCGAGGCCGTCGACGGCGTGCTCGAGGGCATCGTGCGCGCCAAGCAGGACCGCACCCCGCCCGGCACCTTCGGCGTGCTGCCGGTGCTCGTCCACGGCGACGCGGCGATGGCCGGCCAGGGCGTCGTGGTGGAGACGCTGCAGATGTCGCAGCTCCGCGGCTACCGCACCGGCGGGACCGTGCACCTCGTCATCAACAACCAGGTCGGCTTCACCACGCTGCCCGAGTCCGCGCGCAGCTCGGTGTACTCGACCGACGTCGCCAAGACCATCCAGGCGCCGATCTTCCACGTCAACGGTGACGACCCCGAGGCCGTGGCCCGCGTGGCCGAGCTCGCCTTCGCGTACCGCGAGGAGTTCCACCGCGACGTCGTGATCGACCTCGTCTGCTACCGCCGTCGCGGCCACAACGAGGGCGACGACCCGTCGATGACGCAGCCGCTCATGTACAACCTCATCGAGGCGAAGCGCTCCGTCCGCACCCTGTACACCGAGGCCCTGGTCGGCCGCGGTGACATCACGCAGGAGGAGTACGACGAGGCGCACCGCGACTTCCAGGACCGCCTGGAGCGTGCGTTCGCGGAGACCCACGAGGCACAGACCGGCACGATGCCGGTCGTCACCGGCGACGACGACGGTGCCGTGGACGGGCTCGAGCGTCCCACGGCGCAGCGGGACGACTCCGAGGTCGAGGTGCACGAGACGGCGATCTCGGAGGACCTGGTCCGGGCGATCGGCGACGCGCACAGCAACCCGCCCGCCGGCTTCTCGATCCACCCGAAGCTGCAGCAGCTGCTCACGAAGCGCACCGAGATGACCCGCTCCGGGGGCATCGACTGGGCGATGGCGGAACTCATGGCGATCGGCTCGGTGCTGGTCGAGGGCAAGCCCGTCCGGCTCGCCGGCCAGGACGCCCGTCGCGGTACCTTCGTGCAGCGCCAGGCGGTCTTCCACGACCGGGTGAACGGCCAGGAGTGGCTGCCGCTCGCGAACCTGTCCGAGGACCAGGCGCGCTTCATGATCTACGACTCGCTCCTCAGCGAGTACGCGGCGATGGCGTTCGAGTACGGGTACTCGGTCGAACGTCCCGAGTCGCTCGTGCTCTGGGAGGCGCAGTTCGGCGACTTCGCGAACGGTGCGCAGACCGTCATCGACGAGTTCATCTCGTCCGCCGAGCAGAAGTGGGGGCAGCGTTCCGGACTGGTGCTCCTGCTCCCCCACGGCTACGAGGGCCAGGGACCGGACCACTCCTCGGCGCGCATCGAGCGCTACCTGCAGCTCTGCGCCGAGGACAACATGATCGTCGCGCGTCCCTCGACGCCGGCGTCCTGGTTCCACCTGCTCCGTCGCCAGGCATGGGCACGTCCGCAGAAGCCGCTCGTCGTGTTCACCCCGAAGGCGATGCTCCGTCTGCGCCAGGCGACGAGCCCGGTCGAGGCGTTCACGAGCGGGACCTTCCACGAGGTGCTCGACGACGACCGCGTCACCGACAAGGGCGCCGTGCGTCGCGTCGTGCTCCACTCCGGCAAGGTGCACCACGACCTGCGCGCCGAGCTCGACAAGTCCGGTGCGACCGACGTCGCGCTCGTCCGGCTCGAGCAGCTCGCGCCGCTCCCCCTCGACCGGCTGCTCCAGGTGCTCGCGGGCTACCCGCAGGCCGAGGTCGTCTGGGCCCAGGAGGAACCGGAGAACCAGGGCGCCTGGCCGTTCGTCTGCATGAACCTGTCGCCGCACCTCGACGGACGCCCGCTGTCGGTCGCCGCGCGCCCGGCGAGTGCCGCTCCGGCGACCGGATCGTCGAAGCGGTCCGCACAGGAGGCGGCCGACGTCATCCGCAAGGCGCTCGGCTGACCGATCGCACCCCCGCACGCACGATGCGCCCCGTCGAGACGGGGCGCATCGTGCGTTCCGGGGTGCGGCGCGCTACTTGAGCTTCGTGTAGCGGACGCCGGCCTCGTGGTACCCGCGCTTCTGGTAGAAGCGGTGGGCGCTGTCGGTCGCAGCAGCGGACACCGCGCTGAGGCGGTGCGCACCCTGCTCGACGGCCCACTGCTCGAAGACGTCGATGAGCGCGGAGCCGGTGCCGCTCCTCCTGGCCGACGGGTCGACGACGAGCAGCAGGAGCTGCGCGGTCGGCTCGTCGCTCGCGTAGGACCACGTCACCTGCGCGCCCGCGACCGCCACGGCACGGCCCTCCTCGCCCCGGACCAACCAGGTCCGGTGCCCGGCCTCGGGCACGAGCCGTTCCAGCCGTGCACGCATGGCGGACTCGTCCACGACGTGTCCGAGCAGGCGGACGAGGGCGGTGACGTCGGCGACGTCCGTGTCGGACCAGGTGGTGATCGACTCGGCGGTGAGGGTCATGGGGCGACCCTACCGAGCCGGTGCCCCGTGTGACGACACGCCGTCGGCCCCGTCACGGATCGCCTGCGCTGCCGACCGGTGGGTCGCCCGCGCCGCCGACGAGTGGGTCGCCCGCGCGGCCGACCGGTGGGTCGCCCGCGCCGCCGACTAGTGGGTCGCCTGCTCCACGCGGATGCGCGCCAGGACCTCGGAGCGGAGCTGCTCCGGGGCGGTCTCGGCGCAGGCGCGCTTCACCGTCTCCATGAGCACGACACCGACGCGGTGCTCGCTCGTGCAGTCCTCGCAGGTCTCCATGTGCTCGCGGATGTCCGCGGCGTCCTCGCGGCAGAGCTCGTCGTGGAGGAACTCCTCGAGCTCGGCCTTCGCCTTCGAGCAGTCGCAGCCGCTCATCGTGCGTCCTTCCCGTCGGTGCGACCAGCGGTCGCAGGTGTCTTCCGGCCACGTCCCCGCATCGTCGCCGTCGACGCTGCGTCCGGGACGATGCCGGTCTCGCGTGCGTGGTCCGCCAGGAGCCCGCGGAGGAGCCGGCGGCCACGGTGGAGGCGGCTCATGACCGTCCCCACGGGGGTCTTCATGATGTCGGCGATCTCCTGGTAGGAGAAGCCCTCGACGTCGGCGAAGTAGACCGCCATCCGGAAGTCCTCCGGGATCGACTGGAGGGCGTCCTTCACGGCGGAGGACGGCAGGTGGTCGATGGCGTCGGCCTCGGCGGAACGGGCGGACACCGACTGCGTGACGCTCTCGGCGCCGCCCAGCTGCCAGTCCTCGAGCTCGTCGATCGTCCCCTGGTAGGGGTTCCGCTGGTTCTTGCGGTAGGTGTTGATGAACGTGTTCGTGAGGATCCGGTACAGCCAGGCCTTGAGGTTCGTGCCCTGCCGGAACTGCCGGAACGCCGCGTACGCCTTGACGAAGGTCTCCTGCACCAGGTCGGACGCGTCCGCCGGGTTGCGGGTCATGCGCATCGCGGCGCCGTAGAGCTGGTCCATGAACGGGAGCGCCTGCTCCTCGAACAGCGACCGCAGCTCACCCTCGGACACCGTCTTCTCGTCAGCCGGCTCCGCCTCGGGCTCGAGGGCGTCCGCTTCCTCGGAGACCGCGTCGAGCTGGGCCTCGGTCTCCTCGACCAGGTCGTGCGGTGCTGCCTGCGGTTCGTCGGTCGTCATCACGGACGAGTCTAGGCCGAGCCCGATCGTCGTCCGCACGGTCGGCAGCGCCGTCCGTGCCTCCGCGGACCGCACGGCCGACGATGCCGTGCGCGACCGTTCGAGTGTCGCTGTCGCCAATGGTCCTCCCGCAGTGTTCAGTACCCTGGTGAACCGATGGCCGAGTCGACGCATTCCCACCGCCCCGATCCCTGGATCGCACCCCTCGCCCGCGGGCCCCTGCGCGGCGACGTCGCCCTGCCCGGCTCGAAGTCGTTGACGAACCGGGAGCTCGTGCTCGCCGCCCTCGCCGACGGCCCCTCGACCATCCGGCTCCCCCTGCACTCCCGCGACTCCGCGCTCATGGTCGCGGCGCTCCGGCAGCTCGGCGTGGGCATCGACGAGGTCGACCCGGCACCCGGCGCGGCGCCGAACCCGTACGGCCCGGACCTCCGGGTCACGCCGGCCCCGATGCACGGCGGCGGCGCCGTCGACTGCGGCCTCGCCGGCACCGTGATGCGCTTCCTTCCGCCGCTCGCCGCACTGGCCACCGGCCCGGTCACGATCGACGGCGACCCCTACGCGCGGAAGCGCCCGATGGGCGCGGTCATCCAGGCGCTCGTCGACCTCGGCGTCGACGTGACCGACGACGGTGACGGCGCAATGCCGTTCTCGTTCACGGGCACCGGGGCGGTGCGGGGCGGCGCCCTGTCGATCGACGCGTCGGCGTCGTCGCAGTTCGTCTCCGGCCTGCTCCTCTCAGCGCCGCGGTTCGACGAGGGCCTGCACCTCGTCCACGTCGGCGACCGGCTGCCGAGCCTGCCCCACATCGACATGACGGTCGCGGCCCTCCGCGCCCGCGGCGTCCGGGTCGACCAGCCGGCCGTCGGCGAGTGGGTCGTGCACCCCGGGCCGATCGCCGCCCGCGACGTCACGATCGAGCCCGACCTGTCGAACGCCGCACCGTTCGCGGCGGCCGCGCTCGTCGCCGGCGGCACCGTCCGCATCCGCACCTGGCCGACCGCGACGACGCAGGTCGGCGCCGACCTCGAGACGCTCCTCCCCCTGTGGGGCGCGACCGTCACGCGCGACGGCGAGGACCTCGTCTTCGACGGCGGCGTCGGGGTGGTGGGTGGAGCCTCTCTGCCGGGTGTGACGCTCGACCTGTCCCGCGGCGGCGAACTCGCCCCGGCGCTCGTCGCGCTGGCGGCCCTGGCCGACGAGCCGAGCGAGATCACCGGGATCGGCCACCTGCGTGGCCACGAGACGGACCGCCTCGCGGCGCTCGCGGCGGACGTGAACCGGTCGGGAGGCTCGGTGCAGGAACTCGACGACGGCCTGCGGATCACGCCGGCTCCGCTGCACGGCGGTGGCTGGGCCGCGTACGACGACCACCGGATGGCGACCGCGGGCGCCCTGGTCGGCCTCGTCGTCGACGGCGTCGCCGTCGACGACATCGGATGCACCGCGAAGACGCTGCCGCAGTTCCCCGGGCTCTGGGCGGACCTCGTGGCGACCGGCACGAAGGGGGCCTGACGCCGTGAGCTGGTGGGATGACGTCGACGGGGACGACACCGACGAGGACGAGCCGTACGGGCAGTACGAGTCGAAGGTGCGGATCCGTCCGAACCCGAAGGGCAACCGGCCGCGCACGAAGGTGCGGCCGACCTACGACGACGCCCCGACGGGCTGGGTGACGAACGTCGACCGCGGGCGCTTCGGTGTGCTCGTCAGCGCGTCCCCGGGCACGGCCGCGGACCCGGACGGCGCCGGCGAGGGGCGCGTCATCACGGCGACGAAGGCCCGGGAGCTCGGGAAGAAGTCCGTCGTCACCGGTGACCACGTGTCGCTCGTCGGTGACGTCTCGGGTGATCCCGGGTCGCTCGCGCGGATCGTGAAGGTCGCCGAGCGGTCGACCCTGCTGCGACGGAGTGCGGACGACACCGACGAGGTCGAGCGGGTCATCGTCGCGAACGCCGACCAGATGCTGATCGTCGTCGCAGCCGCCGACCCCGAGCCGCGCCCACGACTCATCGACCGCTACCTCGTCGCCGCCTTCGACGCCGGACTCGACCCCGTGCTCTGCGTCACGAAGACCGACCTCGCCGACCCGGCGCCGTTCCTGGCGCACTTCGCCTGCCTCGACCTGCGGATCGTCACGAGCAGGTCCGACGACGTGCCCCACGAGGCACTGCACGAGGTCCTCGACGGCCAGGTCACCGTGACCGTCGGGCACTCGGGTGTCGGCAAGTCGACGCTCGTGAACGCCCTGACCGGGTCGACGCGGGCGACCGGTGTCGTGAACGCCGTGACCGGCCGCGGGCGCCACACCTCGTCGTCGTCGATCGCGCTGCGGGTGCGCGACGGCGGGTGGATCATCGACACCCCGGGGGTCCGCTCGTTCGGCCTCGGACACGTGCAGCCCGAGAACGTGTTCCGGGCGTTCGCCGCGCACGCGGTCCCGGTGCGGGAGCCCGTTGACGGCATCCCGCTCTCGCAGGCCCACGACTGGGAGATCGTCGACCGGGTGCAGGACGGCGAGCTCGGTCCCACCGGGGTCGAGCGGCTCGACTCGTTCCGCGCCCTGCTCACGGGCATGGGTGGGGACGACCCCGGCACCGACTAGGCCGCGACCCCGGACGGCGCGGGTGTACCGTTGCCACTCGTGCCCGAAGTTGCAGAACACAACACAGTCCGACCCGAACAGGCCCACCACGGGGAGCACGCGGCGGTCCAGCCACCGCGCGCCGCCCGCGCGGCGGCGGTGACGGCGGAACTGCTGCCCGAGCACCTCGGCCGGACGCTCCGGTCGTTCGGCTCGCACGTCCTCGTGCCCCTGTTCCTGGCGGTCGGCATGGCCCTGGCGTACCTCGGCGCCTTCCACGCCCCGACCCCGCACGAGCTCCCCGTCGGGATCGTCGGCACGGGCCCGACCGCACAGGTGTTCGCCCAGACGGTGACGGACGAGTCCGACGGTCGGCTCGTCGCACACGTGGTGGCGTCGTCGTCCGAGGCCGAGCGCCGG
This sequence comes from Curtobacterium caseinilyticum, assembly GCF_030363035.1. Taxonomy (GTDB): domain Bacteria; phylum Actinomycetota; class Actinomycetes; order Actinomycetales; family Microbacteriaceae; genus Curtobacterium; species Curtobacterium caseinilyticum. Next base: position 455,384 of record NZ_JAUCMN010000001.1, read on the forward strand.
GTGCGCGACCGGGACCTCGCCGCGGTGTACGCGCCCGGCACGTCCGGGGCCACCCTGTACGTCTCGACGGCCGCGAGCGAGACGACCGCCACCGCCGCGCAGGAGGTGTTCCTGCCGATCGCCTTCGACCAGCACCTGCCGTTCACCGTCGAGGACGTCGTCCCGACCGGCAGCGAGGACCCGACCGGCCAGGGCCTGTTCTTCCTGCTCGTCGGCCTGAGCGTCGGCGGCTACGCCTCGGCGATCGCGGTCGCCGCGTCGGCTGCGAAGCTCCGGGCACCCTGGACGGTCGTCGTCGGTGCTGCCACGGCCGCGGTCGTCGCAGGCATCGGCGTCCTCGTCGCGGGCCCGCTGTACGGCGTGGTCCCGGCGCACCGGTGGGAGGTGTTCCTGTTCGCCTGGCTCTACGACGCGGTGATCATCGCCCTCGGCGTCGGCCTGCACCCGCTGCTCGGACGCTGGACCACGCCGATCCTCACGATGCTGTTCGTCATGCTCAACTTCACGAGCTCGGGTGGCATCTTCCAGCCGTCGTTCCAGCCCGGGTTCTTCGCCGCGCTCAACACGTTCTGGAGCGGTGCGGCGTGGCTCGAGGCAGCGCAGGACATCGTGTACTTCCCGGACGCGTCGCTCGGTCGGGCCGCGCTCGTCCTCGTGCTCTGGCTGGCCGTCGCCGTGCTGGTCGGGATCCTCGTGCACGGTCTCGCCGCTCGGCGCACCCGGCTCGCCCGGCAACGGGCCGTCACCCGGCTCGAGGAGGAGGAGGTCGTGGCTGCCTAGGGCGCTACCCTGGCGTCCGTGGACCTCAGCGCCGACCTCGACTTCGCCCGCTCCCTCGCCGACACCGCCGACGCGATCAGCCTCGAGCGTTTCCGTGCGGCCGACCTGCACGTGTCGAGGAAGGCCGACAGCACGCACGTGACCGACGCCGACCAGGCGGTCGAGCGGGCACTGCGCGAGCGGCTCGGGGCCGAACGGCCCGACGACGCCTTCCTCGGCGAGGAGACGACGGCGGACACGGGCGCGGACGCCCTGAGCGAGGGGCACCGGCAGTGGGTGGTCGACCCGATCGACGGGACGGCCAACTACCTGCGCGGCGTGCCGGTCTGGGCGACGCTCATCGCGCTGGCCGTGGACGGCCGACCGGTGCTCGGCGTCGTGAGCGCACCGGCGCTCGGCAAGCGCTGGTGGGCGGCCGAGGGCCTCGGGGCGCACTCCACGGACGGCCCCCTGCACGTCTCGGGCGTCGCCGAGCTCGCCGACGCGAGCCTCAGCTACAACAGCATCCAGCAGTGGGACGAGGACGACCGCCTCGACGCCCTCGTCGCCCTGTCCCGCAGGGTGTGGCGCACCCGCGCCTACGGGGACATGTGGTCGTACATGCTCGTGGCGGAGGGCGTCCTCGACGTCGCCGGCGAACCGGACCTCAAGCCGTGGGACATCGCCGCCCTGGTGCCGATCGTCGAGGAGGCCGGCGGACGCTTCACCTCGCTCGACGGCGACCCCGGCCCCTGGCACGGCAGCGCACTCGCCACGAACGGCCTGGTGCACGACGCCGTGGTCGAGGTCGTCCGCCGCTAGGTCACCGCCGGCGGCCCCCTCGGCCAGGGGTGTACCCCGGTTGTCCCCTACCCCGGACGGGGGTCGGACCGCCACGCCCCCCGGACGGGGGCGCGGACCCCCCGGACTGGGGACAGCGGGGGTGGACACACGACTGACGACCCATCGGTACCGACCGATGGACCGGTTATCGTCGTGAGTGCGACAGACCAGCGGTCGCCCGGGTTCCCTAGACCCGGGCAGCGTCCGGTCGGTCGTGCATTTCGTCCGAAAAACCCTAACCCGAGGGGTGGTCCAGACGATGACTTCATCGTTCCCAGGCGGAACCGAGTGCACCCTCACTCGTCGTCCGCGCTATCTCACCGACAGTCCTGGTGTGCGCTCCGTCGCCAGCTCGCGTCCGTCCGTCGCCACGGTCACCCGCCGTGCCGCCGAGCGGATCCCGTCCGTCGCCACGGTCACCCGCCGTGCGCTCGACCGGACACCCTCCGCCGCATCCGTCCCCGGACCCGGAGGCCGGTGAGTCATGGGACTCACCGGTCGCCGTCTCGAGGTCGACCGGATCGCGACCCTCGCTGCACTCCCTCGTGAGTCAGCGATGGTCGTCGTCGGCGACCCTGGTTCCGGGCGCAGCAGCGTCCTCGACGCGGTCTCGGACCGCGTCTCCCTCCCCGTCGTGCGGGTCGGTGTCAACGGGAGCGAGTCCCGCTGGCCCCTGGCCGGCGTGACCTCCCTGTTCACCGCGCTCGACGACCCGCGTGCCACCGCGCACATCGCGCACCTGCTGCAGGCCGGTGGCGCGACGAGCGGACTCGCGGCGGCGCACGACTTCCTCGAGGCCGTGCAGACCCTCACCCTGCCGCCGACGGTCGTCCTGATCGACGACCTCGACCGCATGGACACCGAGAGCCAGGAGCTCATCGCGTTCCTCGCCAGCCGGCTCGCCGGCACCGCGCTCCGCCTCGTCGCCACCGTCCGCACGGTGCCGTCGAACGGCCCGCTCGCGGCGCTGCCGGTGCTCCGGCTCGAACCGCTCGCGGCCGACGAGTCCCTCGCGCTCGCCCGGTCGATGGCACCGGAGGGTGCGAACGACGGCGTCCTCGCGATCCTCGCCGACGCGACGGGCGGCAACCCCGGTGCGCTCCGCGAGCAGTTCGACGCGCTGTCCCACGCCCAGCTGACGGGCGCCGAACCGCTCGTCCTGCCGCTGCGTCCGACCGCGACCACGGAGGCACTCGCCGCGCTGACGCTCGACGGTGCCGGCACGACGCCGACCGACGGTGTCGACGGGACCGACGCAGGACGTGATCTGGACGTCCTCGCCCGCCTCGCCCTCGTGCCGGTGGCGCGCTCCTCCGGCTGGGACCGCGACGCCGTCGACGAGCTCGCGGACGCAGGGCTCGTCGTGGTGCGCGGCCAGAGCGTCGCGGTCCGCTCCCCGCTGCTGCGCTCGGCGCTGTACTGGCGCATGTCCGCCCGGACCCGTCGGTCGCTGCACACCGAGCTCGCCGAGGCGAGCGCCGACGGCGACCCGCGTGCCGCCGCCTGGCACCGCAGCTTCGTGGACGACGTCCCCGACGTGGTCGCGCTCCTCGAGGCGGCCGCGGGCTACGTCGCCGACGGCGCTCCGCACGCCGCGGTGGCACTGGCCGAGCGCGCCCTGCACGTCGGCTCCGGCGGCGAGGACGAGCGCACCGCGCTGCTCACCGTGGCCGAGGCGTTCTTCGCGCAGCGGTCGCTCGGGCTGGCGGCGCGGTACCTGACCGCCATGCGCCCGTTCGGTCGGCCCGCCGACGAGGTCCGCCGCCTCCGGGTGCTGTACTCGGTCCAGTACCTGCGCGGCGAGACCGTGCACGCCGACGAGCTCCTCGTCCCCGTGGCCGCGGAGGCACCCGAAGCCCCCGCCGTCGCCGGGCTCCTGGCGATGGTGGCGAGCTTCCGCGCGGAGACGTGGGACCTCGAGCAGGCCCGTGACCTCCTCTCCCGTGTGGAGCAGCTCGGCTCCGCCATCACTCCGCACACGGCCGAGATCGCCGGCGCGGTGCAGTGCCTCGTCGCCGCGGTCGACGGCGTGCTGCCGCCGGACACCGAGCTGTACGACGGGCTCTCGTCGCCACGGCTCCTCGCGATGTCCGACCCCGCCCTGCTGCTCGTGGCGCACGCGCTGAGCATCGCCGAGCGGTACCGCAGCGCCCGCCGGGTGTTCGCGCTGGTGGTCTCCCGCGGCCAGGAGACGCAGGCCGTCTGGACCGAGGGCGCCCGCTACCTGTCGGCCGAGAACGAGCTGCGGTCCGGCAACTTCCGCCAGGCCCTCCGGGCGATCGACGCGTGGGAGGCGGGATCGGCACTGTCCGCCCAGCGGCTGCGCGAGCCGTCGCGGGCCGTCGCGGTGGCGTGGCGGCACTTCGCCGAGGGACGCTCGCACGAGGCCCTCGAGGTCGTGGACCGCTGCCTGGCGCTCCGTTCGACGGTGCTGCTCTGGGGCACCACGGCCCGGCTGCACGCCCTGCGCGGACGCGTGCTGCTGCTCGACGGTCGCGTCGAGGAGGCCGTCACGGCGCTCGAGGCCGCCGACGCGGTGGGCCGCTCGCTGCGGAACCCGACGGTGCTCCGGCACCTCGGCGACCTGGTCGAGGGCTACGTCCGCCTCGGACGGACCGACGACGCCCGCAGCACGGCAGCCCGGCTCGCGGCCGACCACCACGCCCGCCCCTCCCGCTGGGGCGCGCTCGTGCTGGCCAGGAGCCTGGCGCTCGTCGCGGACGACACGACCCGCGAGAGCGCACGGCGGCGCGCGCTGGAGCTGTTCCAGCCGCACGACTCGCAGTACGAGCGGGCTCGCACCTTCGCGGCCCTGGCAGCCGTCGGCACGGTCGCCGAGCGTCCCCGTCTCGGTGCCGCCGCGGCGGCGGCGTACGAGGCGGCCGGGCTCCGGCGTCCGCTCGCGACGCCGGCCCCGACGGTCGCCATGCCGTCCTTCGGCACGCCCACCTCGCTGCGCTCCGGTCCGGTGCACTCCGCACCGTTCCCCGGCACGCCGCGGAGTGCGCCGGACGCGTCGGCGGTGCTGACGTCGCTGACCGCGGAGGAGCGCGCCGTCGTGCAGAAGGTGACCGAGGGGTACCGCAACCGCGAGATCGCCTCGTCGCTGTTCATGTCCCAGCGGACGGTGGAGCTGCGGCTCACGCAGATCTACCGCAAGGTCGGTGCGCGGTCGCGCTCGCACCTGGTGGCGCTGCTCACCTGATCACGCCGGTCGCGCTCCGCAACCACCTGACGGACGGGAGGCCCGGTACCAGCTGGTACCGGGCCTCCCGTCCGTCGCGGTGCGCGTCCCGGGCGCACGCCTCCTTGCGGGAGTCCGCACCGTCCGCCGTCGCGTCGCACCGCGCGCGCGGTGAACCGCAAGAGCGGGGGCGCGGTGTTGTCCCGGAGGCGGCGCCGGGCGAGGCTTCTCGTGCACCGACCGCCGTGTCCTCCACGGAGGGCCAGTCCGCGTTCCCCGAACGTCCGGTACCCGATCCGCCGACCGCACCCTCCCGTCCCCGCCTGATCCGTGGACGGGGCCCGTCCGGTCGTCGGCCCCGGACCCGCGGCAGACCCGACGGCGGTCGGTGCCGCTCCCGGACCTCCCCCGCGGCCCGGTCCCCCACCCGAACGGACACCAGATGTGCGGCATCATCGCGGCCCGCGTCGCCGACGACGCGACCCCCTTCCTGCTCGACGGGCTCGGACGCATGGAGTACCGGGGGTACGACTCCGTCGGCATCGCGGTGCGCAGCGCCGCTGGGCGCATCGAGACCGTCAGGTCGGTCGCACGGGTCGACGACCTCCGTGCCCTCGCGGCGACCGCCCCGGCGGCGGACGCGGTGACGGGGGTGGGCATCGCGCACACCCGCTGGGCGACCCGCGGGACGGTGCGCGAGGAGAACGCACACCCGCACGCCGACTGCTCCCGCCGCATCAGCGTCGTGCACAACGGCACGATCGAGAACGCCGACCGACTCCGCACGACCCTCGAGCGGCAGGGCCACGTGTTCCGGTCGGACGTCGACTCGGAGGTGATCGGCCACCTGGTCGAACGAGCGCTCCGCGTGGACCCCGACCTCATGCTCGCCGTGCAGATCGCCGTGGCGCAGCTCGAGGGCTCATGGGCGCTCGTCGTGCTCGACGCCCGTGACGGCCGCATGGTCGCCGCGGCCGACGGGTCGCCACTGGTGGCCGCACGGTCGACCCGCGGCGACTTCGTGGCGAGCGACGTCGGCACGATCGCGGAGTGGTGCGAGACCTTCGTCCCGTTGCGTGACGGCGACGTCGTCGAGCTCGGCGAGGCGTGGAGCTGGTCCTCCGAGGGCATCGCCGTGCCCGTACCGTTCCCGACCGCTTCCCCGTTCGCCCAGACCGCCGTCGACCTCGGCGCGCACCCGGACCACATGGCGAAGGAGATCGACGAGCAGCCGGGCGTCGTCGCCGACGTCCTCGCGCGCGTGCGCCACCGGACCGCGGACGGGAGCACGTGGGTGGGCCTCGGGCTCCCGCCGTTCGACCGGCTCGCCGTCGTGGCGTGCGGGACCTCGCTGCACGCCGGCCAGGTCATCGCGAACACGGTCCGTTCGCTCGGCGGGGTACCGACCGACACCGTCGTCGCGAGCGAGGTCGAGCACGTCGTGCTCGGCCCCGGCACCCTGGTCCTCGCGATCAGCCAGTCGGGCGAGACCGCCGACGTCCTCCGGGCGCTCGACCGGCTCGACGACCGGCACCCCGTGCTCGCGCTCACGAACCACGTGCACTCGTCGCTCGCCCGGCGCGCGGACGCCGTGCTCGACTGCCACGCCGGGCCCGAGGTCGGGGTGGCGGCGACGAAGAGCTTCACCGCGCAGGTGGTCGTCGGTGTCACCGCGGTCGTGTCCGCCCTCGTCGCGTCCGGTCGGCTCGAACCGTCCCGCGCGGTCGCGCTCGTCGACGACCTCGCCCGCCTGCCGGAGCGGATGGCCGCCGCGGCGGTCGTCGCGGCGGACCGGGTGCCGCTCCTCGCCGCGACCGTCCGGGACGCCCCCGGCTTCCTCTTCCTCGGTCGCGGACCGGGACTGCCCTACGCGGCGGAGGGCGCCCTGAAGGTCAAGGAGCTGAGCTACCGCTGGGCCGAGGCCTCCCCCGCCGGTGAGCTCAAGCACGGCCCGCTCGCCCTGGTCGACGACGGCACCCCCGTGGTGGTCGTCGACCACGGCGACCCGCGGCTGCAGTCGGCGATCGCCGAGGTGCGTGCACGCGGTGGGTTCGTCGTGACGATCGGCGGTGCAGGGTCCGACGTGCCGGCCGTGGCACGACCGGCCGACGCCACCGACCTGGCGTGGGGCCGGTCCGTCGCGCCGTGGGGTCCGATCGAGGCGGTGGTGCCGCTCCAGATGCTCGCCCGGGAGCTCGCGCTGCAACTCGGCTGCGACGTCGACAAGCCCCACGACCGCGCGAGGTCGGTGACGGTCCGATAGCCAGGCACACGCACCGGAACCGGGCGACGGTGTTCCTCGCCGTCCTGACCGTGCTCGCCGTCGTCGCGACCGTCGTCGTGGTGGTGCTCGTCGTGGTGGACGCGATCACCTGACCGGTGCGTCGGACGCCCAGCTGCTTCCTCGCGACGGCTGCGATCCTGGTGCCTTGACCGCCGCAGCCCCGCCCTTCCTCTTCGTCGCCGTCCTGGTCGGCGCCGTCCTGCCGTTCGTGCCCCTGCTCGGCCGGGTCGCCCGCATCGCCGCGACGATCGTGCACGAGGTCGGCCACTGCGTCGTGGTCGTGCCGTTCGGCGGACGCATCGACCGGATCGACCTGCACCCCGACGGCTCCGGCGAGGCCTGGGTCCGCCTCGGCCGTGTGCCTGGCGGGATCCGGTGGCTCGTCCGCGTCCTCAACCTGTTCGCCGGCTACAGCGCACCGCTCTGGGCCGGCGTCCTGCTGGTGACCGGGGTGCTGGAGGGATCGCGGTGGCTGCCGGTCGCCGTGCTCGCGGTCGTCGGACTCGTCGCGCTGGCGTTCGTGCGGAACTGGTTCGGCGTGCTCGTGGTGCTCGGGTTCGACGCCCTGGCGCTCTGGGTGGCCGTCCGCCCGTCGGAGGCGACCGTGCTCGTCGTCGCGGCGGTCGGTGCCGCGTTCGTGGTGGACGGACTCCGCTCGCTCGTGCACGTCGCACGGTGGCTCCTCACCGGTGCTCGGGTGCAGACCGACTTCCACATCGCCGCCGCCGAGATGCGGGTGCCCGCCGTGGGCTGGTTCGTGCTGTTCGCGGTGGTGAACGCCGTGGCGGTGTGGCTCGCCCGTGATCCGCTGCTCGCGACGTGGGACACCGTGGTCGCGGGGGTGCGCGCGCTGGTGTGAGGCGCGCGACGCCCCCGCCGTCGGCAGCGGCCCCTCGTAACCGGACGACGCGGACACCCCACCGCGCAGTGGAGCCTGCGAGAGTACCCGCACGACCGAGGACACCAGGAGGACCCATGACGGACGACGGCCACGGCTTCGCCACCGAGCAGGTGCACGGCGGGTTCCTGCCCGACACCGCCCACGGTGCCCGGGTACCGGCGATCCACATGTCCTCCGGCTTCCTCTTCGACGACTTCGACCAGGCCCGCGACCGGTTCGCCGGCACCGACGACGGCTACACCTACACGCGGCTCGGCAACCCGACCAACGCGGACGTCGAGCGCCGCGTCGCGCTGCTCGAGCGGAGCCCGGAGGCGATCCTGGTCGGCAGCGGCCAGGCGGCGGTGACGGTCGCGCTCCTCGGGCTGCTCCAGGCGGGCGACCACGTGGTGAGTGCCCGGAGCATCTACGAGGGCACGAAGGGCCTGCTGCTGCAGAACCTCGCCCGCCTCGGCATCGAGGTGGACTTCGTGGCCGACCAGCGCGACCTCGACGCGTGGGCCCGCGCGGTCCGACCGAACACGAAGCTCTTCTTCGCGGAGACGATCCCGAACCCGAAGAACGACGTCCTCGACATCTCGGGCGTCGCCGACACCGCGCACCGTGCGGGCGTCCCGCTCGTGGTCGACAACACCCTCGCGACGCCGTACCTCGTCCGGCCGGTCGAGCACGGCGCGGACATCGTGGTGCACTCCGCGTCGAAGTTCCTGTCCGGGCACGGAGCCGGCCTCGGCGGCCTCGTCGTCGACGGCGGCCGGTTCGACTGGGCGCGCCACCCGGAGCGCTTCGCCCACCTGACCACCCCGGACCGGTCGCTCGGCGGCCAGAGCTACGTCGAGCGCCACGGCAGCCGCGCGTTCGTCGTCTTCGCCCGTGACGTCGTCGCCTCCCGGATCGGCCCCTCGCCGTCGCCGTTCAACGCCTTCCTGCTCCGTCAGGGCATCGAGACCCTGTCCCTGCGCGTCGAGCGGCACAGCGCGAACGCGCTGGCCGTCGCGTCCTTCCTGGAGCAGCAGCCGGAGGTGACGAGCGTCGACCACGCAGGTCTCGCCTCCAGTCCGTACCACGACCTCGCCCAACGCTACCTACCCCGCGGAGCCGGATCCGTCTTCGCCTTCACGCTCGCCGGTGGCGAGCCCGCGGCCCGCGCGTTCATCGACGCGGTCGAGCTGTTCAGCCGGATGACCCACCTGGGCGACGTCCGCTCGCTCGTGCTGCACCCCGCCACCACGACGCACGCCGGACGCACCGCGGCCGAGCGTGCCGAGCTCGGCATCGACGACGGGCTGATCCGGCTGTCGATCGGCATCGAGGACGTCGCCGACCTGCTCCGCGACCTGGAACGCGGCCTGGCCGCGGTCCGCGCGGCCACCGACGGTGCGCTGGCCGGCCTGGAGGCCCGTCCCACCCCCGCCTCGGCGGTCGCCACCCTCGCACACACCGTCCCGCAGGGACACGTCGTCGCCGAGGACGTCTGACGGTGGCCGACCTGCAGCACTTCGGGTACTTCTTCTCGCGGGGCTTCGGTCCCCAGGCGTGGGGCCGCGCCGACTGGGACTGGGGCCACGACTGGACGAAGCCGGACCTGTACCAGCAGTCCGTCCGGGCACTCGAGCAGGCCGGCATGGACCTCGTCATCGCCGAGGACGCGATCTCGCTCGGCAGCCCGGCGACCCTGGACCTGCGCATCCGCCAGGCCTACGGCGGTCCCAAGCACGACCCGCTGCTGCTCGCGCCGTACCTGTTCGCCGCGACCGAGCACATCGGGATCGCCCCCACGGTGAACGCGGGGATCACGCCGCCGTACCTCGCAGCGCGGCAGGCGGCCAGCCTCGCGCACCTGTCCTCGGACCGCTTCGGGCTCAACGTCGTCACCGACACCGGGAGCGCACGGCACGTCGGAGCCGCCCCGCTGCCGCACGACGCCGCCTACGACCGCGCCGAGGAGTGGATCACGCTGCTCCGTCGGCTCTGGCACTCGTGGGGTGACGGCTACGTCGGCGATCCGACGGAATGGCACTTCGCGGACGGCGACGCCCTCGACGCGTTCCACCACGAGGGGGCGTACTTCACCGCGGCCGGGCCGCTCAACGCGCTGCCGCTCGACTCCGATCCCGTCGTCGTCTCCCCCGGCGGGTCGGGGCGCGGCCTCGGGTTCGCCGGCACGCACTCGGACGTGCAACTCGCCCTCGCCCCGCTGACGGCCGATGCGGTGCGCTCGTACCGGTCCCGGGTGCTGACGGCAGCGGCCGACGCCGGGCGGACCCGTGACGACGTCCGTGTGCTGTTCGTGCTCAAGCCCGTCGTGGTGTCCTCGCCCGACGAGGCCGACCGGCTCGTCGCGGCGTCGCGGCACCCGTCCGACGCCGACCTGCGCGCCGCTGCCGTCGCCTGGTCGAGCGACTCCGAGACGGACCTGCTCGCGCTGGACCTCGACGCGCCGGTCCCGGCCGGTACCTTCGGCGACCACGTGTCCGCGGGGACGATCCGCGGCCTCCTCGGCGACACTCCGGACGCGCCCCTGCGCGAACTCCTCACCCGCAAGGCGCGGCTCGGGCGGATCAGCACGCGCGAGGGGTTCGTCGGGACGGCGGAGGAGTTCGCGGACTTCGCCGAGGAGCTCGGCGCCGACGCCGACAACGACGGCTTCATCCTGTCCGGCGACCTGCACCCGGCACAGGTGTACCGGATGACGGGTGAGCTCGTGCCGGCACTCCGCCGCCGAGGGCTGCTCCGTCGGGAGTACGGCGACGGGGGCCTGCGGGCGAACCTGTTCGACTTCTGAGCGCACCCTCTCTTCCGCGAAACGCAACGTCGGCGGTTCCTCGCAGCGCGGTACCGCTGCGAGCAACCGCCGACGTTGCGTCTTGCCGGAGCGGTCGGGTCTACTTCTTCTTGTCCTTCTTCTTGCCCGACTTCTTCTTGCCCGACTTCTTCGCGTCGGACTTCTTCTTGTCGTGCTTCTTCTTGTCGTGCTTCTTCTCGTCGTGCTTCTTCTCGTCGTGCTTCTTCTTGCCCGACTCCTCCGTGCCCGACTCATCGTCGGACTGCCCCGCGTCGGACTGCTCCTCATCGTCCGACTGCTCCTCCGCTCGGGGAGCGCGCACGCCGGAGGGTGCGAGACCCTCGGCGGGCTCGACCACCACGGCGCTCCCGGACTCTGCGAACACCTCGACGGGCTGCTCGTCGACGACGGGTGCCAGCGCGTCCTCGACCCGCTCGACCACCAGCTCGGCGCCGTCCTCGGCGAGCCGCAGCAGCGCCTGCGCCGCACGGACCTTCGTGGTGGTCCTGCGCGCCAGGACGTCCGCGCGCGCTCCCTCGAGGAACGAGCGGAGAGAACGCTCGACGGTGGAGCGCCCCCGCGGAGCGGACCGGTCGAGGCGGTCGAGTTCCCCCGCGATCCCGGCGACGTCGTCCGCGACCTCCTCGTCGCGCACCGATGCCACGAGTGCCGCGACGGCCGCAGCCGCCCGCTCCACCTCGGCGGAGTCCTGGTCGAGCACGACGAGCATCTCGAAGACGTCGCCGTACGACACCGTCTCGAGTCGCACCGGCTCGGCGGTCCGGCCACGCAGCACCAAGCGCTCGTCCGGCGTGGGCAGCCACGCGACCACGGCCGCGACGGTCGCGACGGAGCCGACCATCCGCTCGTACTCCGCCAACCCCAGACGGTCCTGCTCGCGCAGACGGACTCGGATCGCGATCTCCTGCACCACGTGTGGCCTCTCGTTCGGGAACGACACGGGCTGGTCCCGCACCTGACCCGGACAGTAGTCCTCGAGACCCCCGGCAACAGCAAACGCCCCGCCGACGTCCAGGGGACGACGACGGGGCGCTCGGGAGGCTCTTGCGTGACAGCGGTCCGACGTCCGGCGATGGTGGAGATGGGGGGAATCGAACCCCCGTCCATCGCTGCGGTTCGACGTCTTCTACGGGCGTATCCGGATGATGCGTTCTGCTCGGCCCCGTCCTTTGCTACCGGCTTCTAGGACGACGGGCCCAGTCTCAGTGCAAGTCCCGCACGGCCCTGAGGCGCAACCGTGCAGCAAGTCCTCTGGATGACGCCGGAACTCAGGTTAGAAGACGATCACCTGGCCGACGGACTTCATGTGCTGGGCTGCTTACGCAGCGAGAGCGAAGTCAGTGCGCTTGGAATTGGCACTTGTTGTTTTCCACGGATCGTTCACGAGATGACCGTGGGTCCTCGGCCCGCTTCCCGTCGGCACACAGGCAATGTCGAAACCGATCATCCCCGTACGGGCCGGAACGTGCGAGCCGCTGTCACGCTGTTGAGTTGCCAATGCTCCGGAAGGGGAGCAGTGCCCCAGCTTAGCGGGGAGTGCTGGACGATGCCAGCGGCGTTCGCCGACGGCTCACTCCCCCAGACGGTTGCGCGACCGCATGGCACGTTCGGCCTCGCGCTTGTCGGTCTTCTCGCGCAGGGCCTGGCGCTTGTCGAACTCGCGCTTGCCCTTCGCGACCGCGATCTCGACCTTCGCGCGTCCGTCGTGGAAGTAGATCTTCATCGGCACGAGCGTGTAGCCGCCCTGCGCCGTCTTGTGCGAGATCTTGACGATCTGCTGCTTGTGCAGGAGGAGCTTGCGCTTCCGTCGCGGCGCGTGGTTGTTCCACGTCCCCTCGGTGTACTCGGGGATGTGGACCGAGTCGAGCCAGGCCTCACCGGCGTCGATGAAGGCGTACCCGTCGACGAGGGACGCGCGCCCCTCGCGGAGGGACTTCACCTCGGTGCCGGACAGCACCATGCCCGCCTCGTACGTGTCCTCGATCAGGTAGTCGTGGCGCGCGCGACGGTTGGTCGCCACGATCTTCTCGCCGCGTTCCTTCGCCATGGTGACTCCCTTCGTTCCGGGGATGACCCCGGTACTGCGCTGCGCAGCCCTACAGCCTAGTGAACACGACGACCGCGGCGCACCTTCCCGGCGTGCCGCGGTCGTCGTCGACCGGTCAGACCCGCAGGTACCGACGGATCGCGATGAACGCGGACACCCCGGCCAGGAGCACACCGATGACGATCACCGCTGGTACGACGACAGCCGCGTCCCCCATGCCGATGAAGGCCGTGCCGGAGAACCGCTGCGCCAGGTAGTTCCGGACGAAGAACCAGACCACGGCGACGATGGCACCGCCGGCCAGCACCGCCCCGATGGCTGCAGCGATCACGCCCTCGAGCACGAACGGCGTCTGGATGAACCGGTTCGACGCACCCACCAGGCGCATGATGCCGAGCTCCCGCCGACGGCTGAACGCCGACAGTCGGATCGTCGTCGCGATGAGGAGCACTGCGGCCACGAGCATCAGCGACGCGATGCCGATCGCCGTGTACGACGACGCGTTGAGCAGGTTGAAGATCGGCTGCAGGTACCCGCGCTGGTCGACGACGCTCTGCACGCCGGCGACCTTCGACAGGCTCTCGACGAGCACGTCGGCCTGCGAGGGGTTCTTCAGGTTCACCCAGAAGGTCTCGTTGAGGTACTCGGGCTTCACGAACTCCGTGGCGGGCGAGTCCTTGAACTGCTGCTTGAAGCGGGTGAACGCCTGGTCCTGGTCCTCGTAGTACGTCTTCTCGATGTACGGCTTCAGCGTCGACGACTCGAGCTGCGCCTGGACCTGCTCGCGCTGGTCCTCGGTCGCCTTCGCACCCGTGCAGTTGCCCGTGGTGTCGGTGTCGGTGCAGAGGTAGACGGCGACCTGCGCGCGGTCGTACCAGTACCCCTTCATCTGGTTGATCTGCATCTGCAGCAGGATCGCGGTGCCCACGAAGGTCAGCGAGATGAAGGTGACGAGGACGACGGACACGACCATCGACGCGTTGCGACGGAGGCCCGAGCCGACCTCGGACATGACCAGACCGAGCCTCATCGGATGAGCCCCGGGATGGTCTGGATGCCGGTGGTGTTCGAGACACCGCCGCCGCGCTGGATCGGCAGGGCCTGCGTCTGGTACCCGCCGGACTGCTCGTCACGGAGGACCGTGCCGTTCGACAGCTCGATCACCCGGCGCTGCATCTGGTTCACGATGCTGGCGTCGTGCGTCGCCATGAGCACGGTCGTGCCTCCCTGGTTGATGCGCTCGAGGAGCGCCATGATGCCGGCCGAGGTCGTCGGGTCGAGGTTGCCGGTGGGCTCGTCGGCCAGCAGGATCGCCGGCTTGTTGACGACCGCGCGGGCGATCGCGACGCGCTGCTGCTCACCACCGGAGAGCTCGTGCGGCATGCGTGTGGCCTTGCCTGCCAGGCCGACGAGCTTGAGCACGTCGGTGACGGCCTCGCTGATGAACCCCTTGCTCTTGCCGATCACCTGGAGCGAGAACGCGACGTTGTCGAAGACGTTCTTGTTGGGCAGCAGACGGAAGTCCTGGAAGACCACACCCAGGTTGCGGCGGAAGTACGGGACCTTGCGCGACGAGAGCGCGCCGAGGCGCTGCCCGAGCACGTGGATCTGACCCCGCGAGGGCTTCTCCTCCTTGAGCACGAGGCGCAGGAAGCTCGACTTGCCGGAGCCGGACGCGCCGACGAGGAAGACGAACTCACCCTTGAGGATCTCGAGGGAGACGTCGTCGAGCGCAGGACTCGGGTTGCCCGAGTAGACCTTGGTGACCTGGTCGAATTTGATCATGACCGGATCAGGGTAGGTCGGGCCGGCCGGAAGTCAACCGAGGCGCGCGGCTCAGCTCCCCCGCGAGGACGCTCAGGAATCGTCGCCCTGCTTGCGCCACCGGATGCCCGCGTTGATGAAGCCGTCGAGGTCGCCGTCGAAGACCGCCGACGGGTTGTTGACCTCGTACTCGCTCCGGAGGTCCTTCACCATCTGGTACGGCGCGAGGACGTACGAGCGGATCTGGTCGCCCCAGCTCGCCGTGATGTTGCCGGCGAGCTCCTTCTTCTTCGCGTTCTCCTCCTCCTTCTTCAGGAGCAGCAGGCGCGACTGGAGCACGCGCATGGCGGCGGCGCGGTTCTGGATCTGCGACTTCTCGTTCTGCATCGACACGACGGTGCCGGTCGGGATGTGCGTCAGGCGCACGGCGGAGTCGGTCGTGTTGACGGACTGACCGCCGGGGCCGGACGACCGGAAGACGTCGACGCGGATGTCGTTCTCGGGGATGTCGATCGCGGCGGTCTCCGGCATGAGCGGGATCACCTCGACCGCGGCGAAGGACGTCTGGCGCTTGCCCGCGGCGCCGAACGGCGACATGCGGACCAGGCGGTGCGTGCCCGCCTCGACCGAGAGCGTTCCGAAGGCGTGCGGGGCGTCGACCTCGAAGGTGGCCGACTTGATGCCCGCCTCCTCGGCGTAGGACGTGTCCATCACCGTGGTCTTGTAGCCGTGCTGTTCGGCGTAGCGCAGGTACATGCGCAGGAGCATCTCGGCGAAGTCGGCGGCGTCGACCCCACCCGCGCCGGCGCGGATGGTGATGACGGCCGGACGGTCGTCGTACTCGCCGTCGAGGAGCGTCTGCACCTCGAGGTCGCCCATCGTCTTCTGGATCGCCTTGAGCTCGGCGGCCGCTTCGTCCGCGGACTCCTGGTCGTCGCCCTCGTTCGCCATCTCGACCAGGACCTCGAGGTCGTCGATGCGCTGCTCGGTGTCCGTGATCCGGCGGAGCTCGGCCTGCTTGTGGGACAGGGCGCTCGTGACCTCCTGCGCGTGCTCGACGTCGTCCCAGAGGTCCTGGGCTCCCGCCTGCTCGCTGAGGTCGGCGATCTCGCGCTGCAGCCGGTCGACGTCGACCACCGAGCGGATGTTGCCGAAGGTCTCGCGGAGGGCGGACAGCTGCTCGGTGAAGTCAAGTTCGACCATGGTCCACGATCCTACCGGTGCGCACCGCCCGGGAGGCCCGCCCCACCCCACCCTGTGGACCGCCGTCCGGCGGGTGGCCGCTGTGGAGGGACGTGCGGACCGGGTCGATCAGCGTCCGAGCAGCGGCGCCCGCGACGCCATGCCGGCTGCGCCGGCACGGGCGACCGCCTCGGGCAGGGCCGCCAGGAACGCGTCGACGTCCGCCTCGGTCGACGTGTGCCCGAGCGTGATCCGCAGTGCACCCCGCGCCTCGTCCTCGTCCAGGCCCATCGCGAGGAGCACGTGCGACGCCTCCGGGACCCCGGCCTGGCACGCCGAGCCGGTCGACACGGCGACCCCGGCCGCGTCGAGCAGGAACAGGAGCGAGTCGCCCTCGCAGCCCGGGAAGGTGAAGTGCGCGTTGCCGGGCAGCCGGTCGACCGGGTCGCCCATGAGCACCGCAGTGGGCACGGCCTCGCGCACGCCGGCGACCAGGCGGTCGCGCAGCGCCGACGCGTCGTGCAGCCCGGCGTCGGCCGCCACCCCGAAGGCCGCCGCGGCGGGGGCGTCCTGCGTCCCGCTGCGCACCTGCCGCTGCTGACCGCCACCGTGCAGGAGCGGCTCGACGGTGGTCCGTCGACCGAGCACCAGCGCGCCGATCCCGACCGGACCGCCGATCTTGTGCGCGGAGACGCTGAGCGCGTCGAGACCGGAGGCCGCGAAGGACACCGGGACCTGCCCGTAGGCGGCGACCGCGTCGCTGTGCACGGGCACGCCCGCGGCGTGCGCGAGCTCGACGATCCGGGTGACCGGCTGCAGGGTGCCGACCTCGTTGTTTGCCCAGAGGAACGTGACCAGGGCGACGTCCGTGGCGTCGGCGAGCCGTGCCTCCAGGCCGGCGAGGTCCACGCGACCCTGCGCGTCCAGCGGGACCACGTCGACGACCGCGCCCTCGTGGCGCTCGAGCCACTCGACGGTGTCGACGGTGGCGTGGTGCTCCCCCGCGGGCACGACGATGCGGGGTCGGCGCCGGTCCTGCTGGCGCGCCCAGTAGATGCCCTTGATCGCGAGGTTGATGCTCTCGGTGCCGCCGGAGGTGAAGACGACCTCGACCGGTTCGGCGTCGAGCGACCGGGCGACGGCGGCGCGGCCGTCCTCGAGCAGCATCTTCGCCCGCTGCCCGGCGCTGTGGATCGACGACGGGTTGCCGACGGTCGCGAGCGCGTCGGTGAAGGCGGCGAGCGCCTCGGGCCGGACGGGCGTCGTCGCGGCGTGGTCGAGGTAGACCGACATGACTGCACCTCCGTCGTCGAGCGTCCCCAGGATAGCCGCGGGTCCTCGTACCCTGGTCGTCATGCACCGCACCGCGACCGACGAGACCCCCGGCTTCCGCCTCGGCGACGGCACGCCCCGGTTCTCGGTGCGGTCCGCGGCCGCGACCGGAGTGACCCTGGTGGTCGTGCACGACGACGGTTCGACGACCGGGTACCCGCTCGAGCGGGAGCCGGGGACCGATCGGTGGGCCGCCGCGACGCCGGGTGTCCGTGCCGGCGATCGCTACCACCTGCTCGCCGACGGCCCCGAGGGCCCGCGGCACGACTTCGACCCGACGCGGGCCCTGCTCGACCCGGCCGCCCGCGGCATCGTGCCCGTCGACCCCGTCGGCGGGGACGAGGCCGCGCCGCGCTGGACGAGCGTGGTCGTCGACGAGGCGTTCGACTGGGGTGACGTCCGGAAGCCCGACGTCCCGCTCGACCGCGTCGTCGTGTACGAGGCGAACGTCCGCACGCTGACCGCGGCCAACCCTGCGGTGCCCGAGCACCTGCGCGGGACGTACGCCGGCGTCGCGCACCCGAGCACGATCGCGCACCTGCGCCGGATCGGTGTGACCACGCTCGAGCTGCTGCCCGTGCACGCGTTCGACACCGAGGCGTGGTTGCGCGCCGCCGGACGGGAGAACGCCTGGGGCTACAACACGCTCGGCTTCTGCGCGCCGCACGCCGCGTACGCCTCAGCCGAGGCCCGGGCAGCCGGCGCCTCGGCCGTCCTGCGTGAGTTCAAGGGCATGGTGCGGCTGTTGCACGAGGCCGGCATCCAGGTGGTGCTCGACGTCGTCTACAACCACACGGCAGAGGAGGGCCTCGGCGGGCCGACGACGTCGCTCCGCGGGCTCGACGGGGCAGACCGCTACCGGTGGACCGCGGACGGCACGTCCTACTACGACACGACGGGCTGCGGCAACACGCTCGACACCTCGGTCGAGGCGACCGCCGACCTGGTCCTCGACAGCCTCCGCTACTGGGCCCGCGAGGTCCAGGTCGACGGCTTCCGCTTCGACCTGATGGCCGCGCTCGCGCGGGACGAGCGCCACGCGTTCGACCCGGGGCACCCGCTGCTCGAGCGGATCCGCCGGCACCCGGACCTGCAGGACGTGCTGGTCGTCGCCGAGCCCTGGGACGTCGGCCCGGACGGCTGGCGGACCGGTGCGTTCGGCGTCGGCACGAGCGAGTG
Source organism: Curtobacterium caseinilyticum (assembly GCF_030363035.1). Taxonomy (GTDB): domain Bacteria; phylum Actinomycetota; class Actinomycetes; order Actinomycetales; family Microbacteriaceae; genus Curtobacterium; species Curtobacterium caseinilyticum. Next base: position 473,665 of record NZ_JAUCMN010000001.1, read on the forward strand.
GAACGACGGGTTCCGGAACACCGTGCGGCAGTTCTGGTTGACCGACATCGCCGAGGAACGCCGGAACGGCACCCCGCACGCGGGCATCGGACGGCTCGCCGACGCCCTGACCGGCTCGCGCAGCACCTTCGGGCAGGACCGCGGACCGCTCGCGAGCATCAACTTCGTCACGGCCCACGACGGCTTCACCCTGCTCGACCTGGTGTCGTACGACCGGAAGCACAACGACGCGAACGGCGAGGACGGCCGCGACGGGTCCGACGACAACCGCTCGTTCAACCACGGGATCGAGGGGGACACGGCCGACCGGGGCGTGCGGGCCTCGCGCGGCCGGTCGATGCGGAACCTCGTGGGGACGCTGCTGCTGTCGGCGGGTGTGCCGATGCTCACCGCAGGCGACGAGCGGAGCCGCACCCAGCACGGCAACAACAACGCCTACGTGGTGTCCGGTGACCTGACGCCGGTCGACTGGAGCGACGACGAGGACGCCGAGGCCATGACCGAGGTCGTCGCCGCGCTCACCCGACTCCGCGCGGCGCACCCCGCACTGCGGCCGACCCGGTTCGGTGCCGAGGGGCGCGAGACGCCCGGGGCGACCCGCATGTCCTGGTACGGGCCGGACGGCCAGCCGATGACGCCGGAGGGCTGGGACCAGCCGATCCACCGCGTGGTGCAGTACTTCGCCGAGTCGACGCCGGAGCACGAGCCGTTCGACCGGGTGCTCGTCGTGGTGCACGGCAGCGGCCGGACGCGGGACCTGACGCTGCCGGTGCGGCAGGACGTGCTCGGGTACCGGCTGGCGTGGTCGAGCGAGAAGCACCGCGACCACGAGCGGCTCCGACCGGGCGGGCAGGTCTTCACGGCCTACGGCCCGGGCATCCACGTCTTCGAGGTCGCGTAGGGCGCACCGCGGGGGGCGACGCGGGTGCGGGTGCGGGGGCGGTCGCCGACGCTCCTCACCGTCCTGCACAGGCCGCTCGGCACGCCCGGCGGTGCACAGGGAACGCGTTCCGGAGAACGCGGACGCGCCAGCCGGGTAGCGTCACCTCCGTGGCCACCGCAGATCGACCCCGCCGACCGAAGATCGGACGCATCCCGATCACCCAGCTCGCGCCGACGACCCCGAACGGGTTCCCGGGCAAGGCGTTCGACGGCGAGGTGATCACGTTCGGCGCGACCGTCTTCCGCGAGGGCCACGGGGTCATCGGCGCCGACCTCGTCCTCGAACGCCCGGACGGTGGCACCCGCACCGTCCCGATGCTCCTCGGTGCGCCGGGCACCGACCGCTACGAGGCGACCGTGCAGGTCGACCACGTCGGCGTCTGGACCTGGCACGTCGAGTCCTTCTCCGACGACTGGGCCACCTGGCTCCACGCCGCGCGCCTGAAGATCGCCGCCGGCGTCGACACCGAGGCGACCCTGCTCGACGGCGCCCTGCTCCTCGACCGCCTGGCGACGGAGACGGACTCGTCGGCGGCCGTCCGCGCTGCCGAGCAGCTGCGCGACACCGACCTCGAGCCGACCGAGCGCCTGGCCGCGGTCGACGACGCGCGGATCACGGGCGAGGTCGAGGACTCCCCGCTGACCTCGCTCCGGACGCACTCCCCCACGCAGCTGCTCGACGTCGAGCGCCAGCGCGCCGGTGTCGGTGCCTGGTACGAGTTCTTCCCCCGCAGCGAAGGGGCGAAGAAGAACCCCGACGGCTCGTGGCGGAGCGGCGACTTCCGCACCGCCGCACGCCGCCTGCCGGCAGTCGCGCGCATGGGCTTCGACGTGGTCTACCTCCCGCCGATCCACCCGATCGGCACGACGGCCCGCAAGGGCCCGAACAACACCCTGACCCCCGGGCCGCACGACCCCGGCAGTCCATGGGCGATCGGCGCGCCGGAAGGCGGGCACGACGCCATCCACCCCGACCTCGGCACCGAGGACGACTTCCGCGACTTCGTCGAGACGGCGAAGAACACGGGGATGGAGGTCGCCCTCGACTTCGCCCTGCAGTGCTCGCCGGACCACCCGTGGGTCGAGCAGCACCCGGAGTGGTTCACGGTCCGCGCCGACGGGTCCATCGCGACGGCCGAGAACCCGCCCAAGCGGTACCAGGACATCTACCCGATCCAGTTCGACACCGACCCCGAGGGCATCGTCGCCGAGGTCCTGCGGGTGCTCCGGCACTGGATCTCCTTCGGGATCCGGATCTTCCGCGTCGACAACCCGCACACCAAGCCGCTGTGGTTCTGGGAGCGCGTCATCCGCGAGGTCCGCGACGAGCACCCGGACACGGTGTTCCTGGCCGAGGCGTTCACGCGTCCGGCGATGATGCGGGCCCTGGCCGAGGCCGGGTTCCAGCAGTCCTACACGTACTTCACGTGGCGGAACACGAAGGAGGAGATCGAGGACTACTTCTCCGAGCTCAGCCACGAGACGAGCGCGTACCTGCGACCGAACCTCTTCGTCAACACACCCGACATCCTCACCGAGTACCTGCAGTTCGGCGGGCGTGCCGGCTACAAGGTACGCGCCGCACTCGCCGCCACCGGCGCCCCGACCTGGGGCATGTACGCCGGGTACGAGCTCTTCGAGGACGTCGCCCGCCCGGGCTCGGAAGAGAACATCGACAACGAGAAGTACGAGTACAAGCCGCGGGACTTCGCCCTGGCCGAGGCCGAGGGCGCGTCGCTCGCGCCCTACGTCACCATGCTCAACCGCTTCCGACAGGCGCACCCCGCGCTCCGTCAGTTGCGGAACCTGCACGTGCACACCGCCGAGGACCCGGCGATCGTCGTGTACTCGAAGCACCTCCCCGGCGCGTTCATCCGCTCGGGCCGTGCCGACACCGTGATCGTCGTCGCGAACGTCGACCCGCACTCCGCCCGCGAGACCACCGTGCACCTGGACCTGGCCGCGCTCGGTCTGCCGACCGAGGGCCTGTTCGACGTCCGCGACGTCGTCACCGGGCAGCGCTGGGTCTGGGGCGCGTCGAACTACGTCCGTCTGGACGCCTTCCAGGAGCCAGTGCACCTGCTCGTCGTGGAAGGACCGCACCGATGACCGACCACGACCCGAAGGGGACCCCGCCGATGGGCTCCGACCGTCCCACCCCCGCCACGCCGTCCCGAGGCCAGGGACCGAGCGTCCCGCCCGTGCCGCCGCCCCCGCCGCCCGTGACCCGGGTGCGCCCGGGTGCAGTCCCCGCGACCGAGGACGCGGGGCCACGGTACGAGCCGCGCGTCTCCGCCCCCGGCGAGGACCTGCCCGGCGCGGCCCCCGCCGCCGCCGAGGCTCCCGACCGAGGCGTGGACGAGTCGGCGACCCTCGCCGGCGCAGCCCGTCCGGAGGCGACGGACGACTCCCCGACCGCCGGGGCTGCGTCCGACGGCGCCGACGCTCCGCTCACCGAGGGCTCGACCCCGGTGACCCCCACTGCCGCCGAGCTCGTCGCCGACGCCACGGCGGGCGGCGCAGCCACCCCGTCCAGCGGAGCGTCCTCGCCCGACGGCCCCCGGCCGGCTCCGGTCGAGGAGTGGCTCCGACAGCAGGTCGCCGAGGGCCGCTGGTCCCAGCCCCACGACGTGCTCGGCCCGCACCCCGTCGACGGCGGCACGAGCGTCCGGGTGGTCCGGCACCTGGCGTCGGCCGTCCGGATCGTCCGACCCGACGGTGACGACGTGGAGCTGACGCACGAGGGCGACGGCTTGTGGGCCGGTGCCACCGCGGGGCAGCTCGGTCGCTACCGGGTCGAGGCCGACTACGACCTCGACGACTCCACCGACGCGGACGACGCGACCTGGACCACCGACGACGCCTACCGTTTCCCGCCGACCATCGGCGAGCTCGACCTGCACCTGTTCGGCGAGGGCCGCGACGAGCAGCTGTGGCAGCACCTCGGCGCACACGTCCGCACCGTCGACGGCGTCGACGGCGTGGCCTTCACCGTGTGGGCGCCGCGCGCGACCGCCGTCCGCGTGATCGGCGACTTCGAGGGCTGGGAGGGCCGCACCACCGCGATGCGCCGCCTGAACGACCTCGGCGTGTGGGAGCTGTTCTGGCCCGGCGCCCTCGTCGGCCAGCGCTACAAGTTCCAGATCCTCACCGACTCCGGCTGGGTCGAGCGGGCCGACCCGTTCGCACGTCGCACCGAGGTCCCGCCGCTGACGGCCTCGGTGATCACCGCGTCCGACCACACCTGGTCGGACGGCGACACCGCCTGGATGGAGCGTCGCGCACGGACCACCACGCACGACGCGCCGATGAGCGTCTACGAGGTGCACCTCGGCTCCTGGCGTCCGGGGTTGTCCTACCGCGAGGTCGCCGACCAGCTCATCGGCCACGTGCAGCACCTCGGCTTCACGCACATCGAGTTCCTGCCGCTCGCCGAGCACCCGTTCGGCGGGTCGTGGGGCTACCAGGTGACGGGCTACTACGCCCCGACCGCGCGCTTCGGCACGCCGGACGACCTGCGCTACCTGATCGACCGGCTGCACTCCGCGGGCATCGGCGTCATCATGGACTGGGTGCCCGGCCACTTCCCCAAGGACGAGTGGGCGCTCGCGAAGTTCGACGGCTACGCCCTGTTCGAGCACCCCGACCCGCGCCGCGGTGAGCAGCTCGACTGGGGCACGTACGTGTTCGACTTCGGGCACCCGCAGGTGCGCAACTTCCTGGTCGCCAACGCACTGTACTGGCTCGAGGAGTTCCACATCGACGGCCTCCGCGTCGACGCCGTGGCCTCGATGCTGTACCTCGACTACTCGCGGACCGAGTGGCTGCCCAACATCCACGGCGGCCGCGAGAACCTCGAGGCGATCTCCTTCCTGCAGGAGACCAACGCCACGGCGTACAAGCGCTACCCCGGCATCGTGATGATCGCCGAGGAGAGCACCTCGTGGCCGGGCGTGACCCAGCCGACGAGCGCCGGTGGCCTCGGCTTCGGTCAGAAGTGGAACATGGGCTGGATGCACGACTCGCTCCAGTACGTCGAGCGCGACCCCGCGTACCGGTCCTACCACCACGACGAGATCACGTTCTCGCTCGTGTACGCGTTCAGCGAGCAGTTCACCCTGCCGATCAGCCACGACGAGGTCGTGCACGGCAAGGGATCGCTGCACGGCAAGATGCCGGGCGACGAGTGGCAGAAGCTCGCCAACGTGCGCGCGTACCTGGCGTTCATGTGGGCACACCCCGGCAAGCAGCTGCTGTTCATGGGCCAGGAGTACGCCCAGCCGTCCGAGTGGTCCGAGGCCCGCGGGCTCGACTGGTGGCTGCTCGACGATCCCGGACACCTCGGTGTGCAGGACCTCGTTGCGTCGCTCAACCGCGTGTACCGCCAGACGCCGGCGCTGTGGAAGCACGACTCGTCTCCCGAGGGCTTCGAGTGGATCGAGGGCGGCGACGCTCCGCACTCGACGCTCGGGTTCCTCCGCAAGGACGGCGACGAGCGGCTCGCGGTGTTCGTGAACTTCTCCGGCGTTCCGGTCGAGCGACGCTTCGGCCTGCCGACCGCGGGCACCTGGGAAGAGGTCCTCAACACCGACGCCGCCGAGTACGGCGGCTCCGGTGTCGGCAACTACGGTGCGGTCACCGCGGACGAGACCCCGTGGGCCGGGCGACCAGCGTCGGCGCACGTGGTGGTGCCGCCGCTCGGCGCGGTCTGGTTGCGCCTGGTCGACTGAGCCGGCCGCGCGCCGGTCGTCACCCCTGACGGACGGGAGGCCCGGTGCCAGCTGGCTCCGGGCCTCCCGTCCGTCTCGTGGTCCGGCTGGGACCCCGTCCGTGGTCCGGCTGCCCCGTTCGCGGAGCGTCTGCGTCGCACCCGTGGTCCGTCCGCCCGGCGGGCGGGCCGCAGCCGGGCGGCCCGCACGACCGCGGGACGGCGACGTCGGCGCGGAACACACCCCCGCCGACGCGAGAGGCCCCCGGATCCGGGGGCCTCTCTCGTCGGCGGGGCTGTCTCGACGACACAGCACCGCCTCGACGAAACAGCACCGTCTCGACGACACGGGGCCGCGCCCCGCGTCGGCCGACCGGCCGACGGACGTCAGTACAGCGCGCTGGCCAGCTTCCGCCGGGCGGCGACGACGCGCGGGTCGTCGACCCCGACGAGCTCGAAGTACTCGACGAGCCGGACGCGCAGTGCCTCGCGGTCGGCGCCGAACACCGTCGGGACGAGGTCGAGCAGGCGCCCGAAGGCGTCCTCGACGTGTCCGCCGCTGACGTCCAGGTCGGCGACGGCCAACTGGGCCTCGACGTCCTGCGGCCCGGCGGCGGCAGCGCTCCGGATCTCGTCGGCCGTGCGCCCGCTCAACCGGTCGAGCAGCGACACCTGTGCGAGTCCGGCGACGGCCATCTGGTCGTGCGGGTCCTGCGCGATCGCCGTCTTGTACTCCTGCACCGCCGCGGCGTAGTCGCCGCGCTCGATCGCGTCGTACGCGGCCTGGTGGTGCGGCGGCAGCGGCTCGGGCTCGGGCTCGCCCTCGGGCTCGGCGGGTGCTGCGCCGTCGACCGTCACCCGGCCGACGACCCCGTTCTGCTCCGCGGCCGCGACGACCTGCTCGAACACGTCACGGACCTGGGCCTCGGGGAGCGCACCGACGAACAGACCGAGCGGGCGACCGCCGATCACGGCGGCCACGGTCGGGATCGACTGCGCCTGGAACGCCTGCACGAGCTGCGGGTTGGTGTCCGCGTCCACCTTGGCGAGCACCACACGGCCGTCGTACTCGGCGGTGAGCCGCTCGAGCACCGGCGACAACTGCTTGCAGGGCCCGCACCACTCAGCCCAGATGTCGACGATGACCGGCACGACCGAGGACAGCTGCAGGACGTCCTGGAACGTCTGGTCGGTGACGTCGAGGACGAGCGACGGCAGGGTCACGTCGCCGGCGGCCGGCACGGCGTCGCCGGTGGCCGGGCCGCCAGCGACACTGCCAGCGCCGGCGGCAGGAGTGTCACGGGGAGCACCGGCTCCGGGCTGGGTCGACCGCTGCGCGCGGTCGACGAGGGACGACAGGTCGACGGCTCCGCGGAGACCGGACGGGGTCGGGGGGACGTTGGTCATTGCACCTCACTCGCTGCGGTCAGGCCCTGCGTGAACCCGAGCAGGACCACCTTCTCATCACTGCCGACCGGCGGGACGGAGAACAGCAGCTGCACGCTGTACGTGGCGCTGATGCCCTTCGTGCTCGAGTCGACGCCCGAGAGCGCCTTGACGGCACCCTCGGTGTTGACCTCGGCTCCGGCCGCGGTCGGCGTGACCTTCTCGATCTCGTCGAGGTCCGCGGACACGAGTGCCCCGGCCCCGTCGGTGGCGATGGCGATCGCGCTGTCCTCGGGCACCTCCGACGAGTACTCGATCTTCGCGGTGTCCGGCAGCGATTCGGCCTTCTTGTCCTTGTACGCCTTGCCGATCGTCGACCGGAGCCCGTCGCCGTCGGTGTCGAAGAGCGACGCCGAGGTGCTGGCGGTGTCCTTCGCGAGGACGTCACCGTAGGCCGCGGCGATGTCGTCCGGGGCGATGCGGAGGAGCTTCGTGTCACCGGCGAGCCGCGCGGCACCGAGCGACGTCGGCGCGAGGCTGGGGATCTCCGCCGCGGCCTCGAGGGACACGTCGTACGCGACCTTGTAGTCGTCACGAGCGCTGTCCTGGACGAGGGTCAGGGCCTGCGGCGCGGTCTTCGCGGAGCAGTCCTCTGCCACCACCGTGAACACGGTGCGGGGCCAGCTGTCCGTCTGCTGCGGCAGCGCGACGCAGACCTGCTGCGCGGAGATCGCCGGCGGTGCGTCGACCTCGGCGTCCTTGCCCCGGATCGTGTAGTTGGCCTTGCGCAGCTCGAAGGCCGCGCCGGTGAAGCGCGTACCGATGAGCCGCGTGTCGCGGGTCTCGTCCGCCTGCTCCGCCACCGCGGCGATCCGCTCGACGATCCGCTTGATCTGCTGCTTCGTGGCAGCGGTGGGCTGGGAGGCGTCGGCGGCGCCGGTGGCGGACGCGGTGGGGGTCGGTGTCGCTGCCGTGTCCCCACCCTGGGGCCAGTAGTCGGACGAGCAACCGGCGAGCCCGAGCGCGCCGACGAGCACGATCGGCACGGCCACGAGCGACCGGCGCCCACGACGACCGCGTACCGGGACCTGTGCGCCGGCGGCGGCGGCACGGCGCGAGGCTCGCACGCGCGGCGGCCGGGAGCCCCCGCTGCGGCGACGCGGACCGCGACCACGCCGCTGGTGGAGGAACGCCCAGACGAGCAGCGCGACGCCGCCGACCAGGAACAGGCCGCCCACCACCAGGAGCGGGCCGACCGAGGGGGTCGCGGTGTCGCGGGGCCAGGTCACGGAGACGTCCGTCGGCGCGGCGGCGGTGCCGTCGGAGAGGACGACGACCGAGACGTCGGCGGGGAGCCGGACGGTGAACTGTCCGGCACCGTCCCACTCCTGGTACCAGAGGTCGCTGCCCGCGGGGTCCGGGACGGAGGCCTCGGAACCGGTCGTCCGTCCGACGAGCCGGTCCTGCTCGGCGTCGAAGCGCAGCGTGGTGTGCTTCGCGTCGCCGATCCACGCCTGGACGTCCCCGGTCTTGCCGTAGGCCGCGAAGACCTTGCCCGAGCCGGACACGTTGATGCGCTGGTAGCCGGGGTTCGCGTTGAGCGTGGACCCCGGGATGACGGTCACGGGGACAGAGGCCGTGCTCGACGACTGCGCCACCAGCGACGACGGTGGCGCGAACACGGTCCGTTGCCCGACCGCGAGCCCGACGAGCAGCAGACCGATGACGAAACTGACGATCGCCAGGACGAATCGCACGGATCTTCTCCCTACCGCGCCGGGGGTGGGGGGATCGGCGCGCGAATCAGCACTCCAGGGTAGCGACGGTCCCTGGAAGTCGCATCCCCCACCGCTGTCCACGGGCACAGTCCCGCCAGGAGGGCCGCCACTAGACTCGTCCGCGGGCCAAGGGCTGGCCCTCCGCCGACCCCCAGGAGCAACACGTGGCGAACGACGAGGCCGAGTTCGGGACCGAGCTGCGCGGGTACCGCCGCGACGACGTGGACCGCTCGCTCAACGAGCTGCGCCGCGAGCTCATCAAGGCGAACACCGACCGCGCCGAGGCCGCCAAGGAGATCCGTCTGCTGCAGGCCCGCGTCGCCGACCTGCAGAGCGAGCTCGACGAGGCCGGCACCCCGACGTACAGCGGACTCGGCACCCGGCTCGAGTCCACCCTGCGCGTCGCCGAGGAACAGTCCACCCGGCTCATCAGCCAGGCCGACATCGACGCGCAGCGACTCCGGGCCTCGAGCCGCAACGAGGCCGAGCGACTGCTGCGCGAGGCCCGGCAGGAGGCTTCGGAGACCCTCGAGGACGCCCGGTCCCGCGCCACCGACGAGCTCACCCGCGCCCGCGCGGAGTCCGCCGACACGATCGAACGTGCCCGCGCCGAGGCCGGCCTGCTCACGCAGGACGCCCGCAACGAGGCCGCGGCCGTCCGCGGCGCCGCGGTGACCGAGGCGGCCGAGGTCCGGTCCGTCGCGATCCGCGAGACGAACGCACTCCGTGCCCGCGTCGAGCGCGAGGTCGCCGAACTCCGCGAGGACGCCCAGCGCGCCGCGGAGGACGCCCGCACGAGCGCCGCCGACCTCGACCGCGAGACCGAGCACCGCCGCAGCGTCTTCGAGGCCGACCACGCCCGCCGCACCGAGGACCTCGACCGCGAGGAGACCACCCGGCGCGCCGCGCTCGACCGCGAGATCGCCGAGGGACGCGCTGCCTGGCAGCGCGAGCGTGACGAGCAGCAGCAGGAGCACGCGCTCGCCCTGGAGACCGGCCGTGCCGAGCTCGAGTCCGAAGTCGCGCGCCGTCGGGCCGAACTCGACGCCGAGGTCGCCGACCGCCGCCGTGAGCTCGACGAGGAGCTCGCCGCCGCACGCGCGGCGTGGGAGCGCGAGGCCGCCGCTGCCCGCACCGCCCTCGACCAGGAGCTGCAGGCCGCACGGGCCCAGCTGCGCGTCGACGAGGAGCAGACCCGCGCCGAGAACGAGCGGCTCGTGCGGGAGACCGCCGAGCGCACGGCGCGTGAGCTCGAGGAGCACCGTGCCCGGATCGAACGCGAGCGCGCCGAGGCGGACGACGCCGCCGAGCGCGCTGCCCGCGAGCACGCCGAGGAGCTCGCGGCCCGTCGGGAGCGCGAGCACGCCGAGGTCGACACGGAGATCGCCGACCGCCGCGCCGCCGAGCTCACGGCCCTCGAGACCGAGCGGACCGCCCTCCGTCAGGAGATCGACACGATGCGCGCCGACCTGGAGCGCGAACGCGACGCGGTCCGCGCCGAGGTCGCCCGTGAGCGCGAGGCGGCACGCGCGGCCCTGGAGTCCGAGCTCGCCGCCCGCCGCGACGACGCCGAGCAGGAGTACCTGCAGAAGCACCACGAGACGGTGACCGAGACGCAGAAGTACCTGGACGAGGCCAACCTGCAGCTGGCCGAGGCCACGCGGCGCGCGACCGAGGCGCGGGAGCGCGCCGAGCGGCTCCAGCAGGAGGCCGACGACCTCGAGCGCTCCAGCACCGCCCAGGCCCAGGAACGAGCACGCTCGATCGTCGCCGACGCCCAGGAGCGGGTGCACCGGATGATCGCCGAGGCCGAGGAGCGCAGCGCCGCCGCCGTCGCCGAGTCCGAGGACCGGCTCGCCGCCATCCGGAACGAGCGCGATGCCGTGGCGGGCTACCTCGAGAACCTGCGGGGCGTGCTCACGCACGCGACCGGCCTGCTGGACGCCCCCGCCGACGCCGCGCAGCGCGGCGACGACGAGGACGACGCCGCGCGCTGACGACCGGACCACCGGGTCACGGGAGCCGGCCTGGAGGCGCGACCAGCGCCTTCCAGGCCGACCCGCGTCGCGAGCGGGCCGGGGTGGGCCGTCGGGTGTCCTGTCAGAGGTCGACGTGCGTGGGCAGCGGAGCGCTGCCCGGGACCACGAGGTCGGCGACCGTGTCGAGCACGGTACGGACGTACCGCTCCCCCACCCAGAGGTGCTTCGCGCCCGCGACCGGCACGACGCGCACGTCCGGAGCGACGGCGAAGCGACGGACCGCCTCGTCCGGTCGCAGGAAGTCGTCGTGCTCGGGCACGAGCGCCACGACGGGGACGTCGACCTCGGCCCAGCGGGCGAGCTCCGCGTCCGAAGTGCGGTGCAACGGCGGCGAGAGCAGCACGACACCGGCGACGTTGCCGGCCGTGACGTGCTCGAGCGCGTGCTTGAGGACCACCTCGGTGCCGAACGACCACCCGAGCAGCCAGGGTGTGGGGAGCCCGCGCGCGACGGTCTCCTGCACGGCGGCGCGGAGGTCGAAGCCCTCGGACACCCCGTCCCCGAAGACACCCTCGGACGTTCCACGCGGCGAGGTCACCGACCGGAAGTTGAACCGGAGCACCGCGATGTCCGCGAGGGCCGGCAGGCGTGCCGCGGCCTTCTTGAGCACGTGGGAGTCCATGAACCCGTGGGCCGTCGGCAGCGGGTGGAGCGTGACGACGGTACCCCTAGCCGGTCGGCCGAGCGGCTCGGCGAGCTCACCGACCAGCGTGAGGTGGTCGTCGGTGACCAGTTCGACGTCCGTGCGTCGAGCGGGCAGCTCGGTGTTCGAGCGGATCTCGGTGCTCATGCGATGCTCCAGCAGTGGGTGTGCCAGTGACGCCGGGAGGCCAGGTCGGCCTCGTCGCCGAGCACGCCGTCGGCGCGCCAGACCACGACGTGTGCGGTGCCCGGCACGACGGCGAGACCGCAGCCAGGGCAGACGTACTCCTTCTGCGCCGACGCCGCCGAGACCGGCTGCACCGTGTACTCACGGCCGCGACGGACCTCGGTCCGCCGCCACGAACTCATCAGACGGCCGAGACCGGTGTCGTCGTCGGACGACTCCGGTCCGCGGCCACGGGGTCGCCGCGGTCGGTTGCTGCGCGGCACCCGGGTGCTGCCGATCAGTACCAGTTGTTGGCGACGCTGTGGCCCCAGGCACCGCACGGGGTGCCGTACACACCGGAGATGTAGTTGAGGCCCCAGGTGATCTGCGTCGCGGGGTTCGTCTGCCAGTCCGCACCCGCGGTGGCCATCTTGCTGCCGGGCAGTGCCTGCGGGATGCCGTACGCGCCGCTCGGGTTGTACGCGTTGACGCGCCAGCCCGACTCCTTGTTCCACAGGGAGACGAGGCAGTTGTACTGGTCGGCACCCCAGCCGCGAGCGGCGACCATCTGCTGCGCGATCGCCTGCGCGCTGCCCGGGTCGGGCGTCGCGGCGGTGTTGGCGAGGGTGTTCGACGGCGACACGGCCTTGGCAGCGGTGTCGGTGGTGTCCGTCTCGGTCTCGGTGACCGCCGGCTTCGGGACGACCTTCGGCTTCGGCAGGGTCACGCCGTAGCCGTCGCGGCTGACGTCGAACGCCGCGTAGGTGCCGTGCGCGGTGTACTGCTGCGGCTCGACCGGGGCCTTGACGAGCACGGGCGCGACGACCGCGGCCTGCGCGACGTCGGGCTGCATCGGGTTGAACAGGGACCCACCCACGAAGCCGAACACCGCGAAGAAGGACAGGGCCGGGATCGTCGCACGCTTCCGCATGAACGAGTTGATCGTCCGGGGCGCCTTCGCCGTCGCGGGGGCGGCGACCGCACGACGCTGCTTGACGATCCGCGGATCGGTCGTCCCCGTCGGTGTGATCGGGCCGCGCACGAGCACGGGTCCCGTGGTCGGGGACGCTGCCGTCGCGACTGCGCCCGTCGGTGCGGACGAGGGAGCGCTCAGCGGGCCCGACGGCACGGACGCCGTCTCGACCCGCGGGGTCGCGTGGAGGACCGCGTGCTCCGCCGTACGGAGTCGGTCACGTGCCGCGCGGCGCTCACCGACGACCGGACGGTCGAGGTGCTCGCGGGTACCGCGGTCGGAGCTGTTGTCTGCCGTGTGCCTGCCCATGAGTCCGTCCAGGATAACGGAACGATCACGGGATGAGAAGCACCTGTGACCCGCGCGTCGTCAGCGGACCGCGAGCATGACCTCGACGACGGCGTCGAGCAGGGCATCGACCTGCGCCTCGCGGTAGCCCCCGTGCTTCGGCCGGAACACGACCGACCGCACCTCGGTCAGGCTGAGCGGCTTGCCGTCGCGGAAGTAGCCTGCGAGCCGCTCAGCGAAGTCGTCGACGTCCTTGGGGTGGTACCCGGTGCCCAGCACGCTGGTCCGGGCGAACCGCTGCCCGTCCGGCCGCTCGAGCCGGGCGACCACGTCCGAGGCCTTCGCGCGGGCCTCGGCGTACCAGGCCTTCTGCCCGACCTCGGCGATCTCGCGCTCCCGCTCCCGCGCGGCGAAGGCGTCCTCGAGCCGCTCGAGCGCGGCGTCGACGTGCGCCGTGGAGTACCCGCCCTTGCGCATCGAGAAGGCCGTCGCCCGGATCTTCGCTGCCTCGATGCCGGGTGAGGTGTCCCCCGCCGTGTACGCGCGACGGGCGTCCTCGAGGAAGCGCTCGACCTCGTCGACGTCGTACCCGAGGCGCTTGCGGTCTTCGTTGGGGAAGGTGGTGGCCACGGCGACATTCTGCCAGCACCGGAGCATGGCGCCACCTGGACGCGCGGTCGGTCCGGCTCAGGAGACCGTCAGTGCACGATGACGAGGAACAGCACGTACGCGACGGCGGCCGACGGCAGGATGCTGTCGATGCGGTCGAGCAGGCCGCCGTGCCCGGGCAGGAACGACGAGATGTCCTTGATGCCGAGGTCGCGCTTGATCATCGACTCGGTCAGGTCGCCGAGGGTCGCGGACCCGGAGATGAGCACGCCCAGGATGATGCCCGTCCACCACGGCAGTCCGAGCATGAGCCAGGTCACGAGGATGCCGACCAGGATGCTCGCCGCGACGGACCCGGCGAAGCCCTCCCACGTCTTCTTCGGGCTGATCCGGGGGGCCATCGGGTGCTTGCCCAGGTTCAGACCGGTGGCGTAGGCACCGGTGTCGACGGCGACCACCACGAGGATGAACGCGATCACCCAGAGCTCGCCGCCGTCCTGGGCCGCGAGGAGCACCACGCACGCGCCGAGCAGCGTGATGTACGCCTGGGCGAACAGGCCGTTCGTGAGGTCACGGACGACGTGCCCGGCGGGTGGCTTCTCCCGCGCGACGGCGACCTCGACGAGCCGCCACAGCGAGACGAGGACGATCCCGCCGAGCAGCGTGAAGAGGGCGGCGGCCTGGCCGCCGAGGTACGCCGCCACGACGACGCCCACGGCCACCGCCACGCTCGGGATGCGCGGGACGTCCCGCCCCGCGAACCGCATCGCGCTCGTGAGTTCGTAGACGCCCACGCCGAGCAGGAACGATGCCACGACCATGAACGACGGCTTGAGCAACAGCAGCGAGGCGAGCATCACGACCGCGAACGCCAGCGCGATCGCGATCGCCGCCGGCAGGTTGCGGCCGGTCCGTGCCGTCAGGGCCTCGTTGCGCGCGCCGAGGTCGGCCTTGCGCTGCCGGAGCTGCGCTTCGAAGTCGGCGCGCGCCGCACGTGCACGGGCGTCGAAGTCCTGACGGAGCCCCTTCTTCGCGGGCGGTCGCGGTGCCGGCGGGCGCGGTGGTGTGGGGCGGTCGTCGCCCTGCTCGGGGAGACGCATCAGACCTCGAGGAGTTCGGCTTCCTTCTTCTTCAGCGCGTCGTCGATCTGGTCGACGTGCTTCTTCGTCAGGGTCTCGAGGTCCTTGTCGCCACGGGCGATCTCGTCGTCCGAGATCTCGCCCTTCAGCGCGTCGAGGTCGTCCTTCGCGCGGCGACGGATGTTGCGGATGACGACCTTGTGGTCCTCACCCTTGCCGCGGACGAGCTTGACGAACTCCTTGCGGCGGTCCTGCGTCAGCTCCGGGATCGTCACCCGGACGATCTCGCCGTCGTTCGACGGGCTGGCGCCGAGGTTCGGGAACGTCGCGATGGCGCGCTCGATCTCCTTGAGGGCCGACTTGTCGTACGGCGTGACGATGAGCGTGCGTGCCTCGGGCGTCTGGAGCGACGCGAGCTGCGCGAGCGGCGTCGGGGTGCCGTAGTAGTCTACCGGGATCTTCTGGAAGAGGGCGGCGTTGATGCGTCCGGTACGGACGGTCGCGAAGTCGTCCTTGGCGACGTCGACGGCCTTCGCCATCTTCTCGGTGGCTTCGGTCAGGACATCACTGATCACGGTGGTTCTCCTTCGGTACTGAGTCGAGTCTAGTCAGCGCGCGGGTCAGTTGCTGACGACCGTGCCGATGCGCTCCCCGCGGATCGCGGCAGCGACGTTGCCCTCGCCCTCCATGCCGAACACGTGCATCGGCATGCCGTTGTCCATGCACAGCGAGAAGGCCGTGGCGTCGACGACCTTGAGGCCCTGCAGCAGGGCGTCCTGGTACGTCACGTGGTGGAGCTTCTCGGCCGTGGCGTCCTTCTTCGGGTCCGCGGTGTAGACGCCGTCGACGCCGTTCTTGGCGACGAGGACCTCGTGCGCGTCGATCTCGAGCGCTCGCTGCGCCGCGACGGTGTCGGTCGAGAAGTACGGCAGTCCGGCGCCGGCACCGAAGATCACGATGCGGCCCTTCTCGAGGTGCCGCTCGGCACGCCGCGGGATGTACGGCTCGGCCACCTGGGTCATGCTGATCGCGGACTGCACACGGGTGGCGGCACCGGCCTGCTCGAGGAAGTCCTGCAGCGCGAGCGCGTTCATGACCGTGCCGAGCATGCCCATGTAGTCGGCACGCCCACGGTCCATGCCGCGCTGCGAGAGCTCGGCACCGCGGAAGAAGTTGCCGCCGCCGACGACGATCGCGACCTCGACGTCCTGCGCCGCCTCCGCGATCTCCTTGGCGATGGTGCCGATGACGTCGGGGTTGACGCCGAGGGACCCGGCCCCGAAGGCCTCCCCCGACAGCTTCAGCAGGACCCGGCGGCGTCCGGTCTTCTCGTTCGTCATGTGGCGCACCCTTCGTCGATGGTCTCGTGGGAATCTACCCGGCCGCAGCCGGTCCGGCGGAGGAGGTCGTGCCTCCAGGCCGGCCCCGCGCACCGGAGTGCACGGGTCTGCGCGCCGCAGCGCGCAGAAACGGGGCCCGGAACCGATGTGGTTCCGGGCCCCGTCACGGGTTCGCTACGCGCCGACCTTGACGCGGGCGAAGCCCTGGATCGTGATGCCCGCGTTCTCGGCGGCCTTCGCGACGGACAGCTTGTTGTCCTTCGCGTAGTCCTGCTCGAGGAGCGCGACCTGCTTGCGGTACGCGTTGAGGCGACCCTCGACGATCTTCGGCAGGGCGGCCTCCGGCTTGCCCTCCTCGCGCGTGATCGCCTCGACGGTCGCGCGCTCCTTCTCGATCGCCTCGGCCGGGATCTCGTCGCGCGTCAGGTAGGTCGGGTTCGCGAACGCGACGTGCTGCGCGATGGAACGAGCCTCGGCCGCGTCGGAGCCCGAGTAGGCGATGACGACGGCGATCTGCGGCGGCAGGTCCTGGCTGGTCTTGTGGAGGTAGACCTCGAACGCGTCGCCCTCGACACGGACGACCGTGCGGAGCGCCAGCTTCTCGCCCAGCGCAGCGGCGGCCTCGTCGATCGCCTCGGCGACCGTCTTGCCGTCGAGCGGCGCGGCGTTGCCGGCCTCGACGTCGGACGCACCAGCGGCGGCGACCGCGGCGACGACCTTGTCGGCGAGCGTGGTGAACTTCTCGTTCTTCGCGACGAAGTCGGTCTCGCTCGCGAGCTCGACGACGGTGGCGGCGCCACCCTCGGTCGACGCGACGACGACACCCTCGGAGGTCGCACGGTCATCGCGCTTGGCGACGGCCTTCGCGCCCTTGATGCGGAGGAGCTCGACGGCCTTGTCGTAGTCGCCGTCGGCCTCGACGAGGGCGTTCTTGGCGTCCATCATGCCGGCCCCGAGGTCCTCACGGAGCTTCTTCACGTCAGCAAGGCTGTAGTTGGCCATTGACTGGAGTCCTTTCTGGACTGTGGTTGTGGAGAGGTGAGTGGGAGCGGGCGCCGGCCCCGAGGGACCGACGCCCGCGGTGATCACTCGGCGGGGGTGGCGTTCTTCGCGTCGTCGGCGATCGGCTCGCCGATCTCCTTCGCGGCGACCTGCGCGTCGGCGTCGTTCTCCTCGACCGTGGCGCCCTCGCCCTCGGTCTGGCCGGCGGCCGGGGCCGTCTCGGCCGGAGCCGACTCGGTCTGGCCCGAGAGGAGCTCCTGCTCCCACTCGGCGAGCGGCTCGGCCTCTTCCTCGTCGCCGCCGTTGTGGCGGGTCTTGAGGCCCTCGGCCGCGGCGTCGGCCACGATGCGGGTCAGGAGACCGACGGAGCGGATCGCGTCGTCGTTGCCCGGGATCGGGTACGTGATCTCGTCGGGGTCGCAGTTGGTGTCGAGGATGCCGATGACCGGGATCCCGAGCTTCTGCGCCTCGTCGACGGCGAGGTGCTCCTTCTTGGTGTCGACGATCCAGAGCGCGCTCGGGGTCCGCGTGAGGTTGCGGATGCCACCGAGGGTCTTGTGGAGCTTGTCCAGCTCGCGCTTCTTGATGAGGAGCTCCTTCTTGGTGAAGCCCTTCGTCGTGTCGTCGAAGTCGATCTCCTCGAGCTCCTTCATGCGCGCGAGGCGCTTGGAGACCGTCTGGAAGTTCGTGAGCAGACCGCCGAGCCAGCGCTGGTTGACGTACGGCTGGCCGACGCGGGTCGCCTGCTCGGCGATGGAGCCCTGCGCCTGCTTCTTGGTGCCCACGAAGAGGATCGTGCCACCGTGCGCGACCGTCTCCTTGACGAAGTCGTACGCACGGTCGATGTAGGCCAGCGACTGCTGCAGGTCGATGATGTGGATGCCCGAGCGCTCGGCGAGGATGAAGCGCTTCACCTTCGGGTTCCACCGACGGGTCTGGTGTCCGAAGTGGACGCCGCTGTCGAGCAGCTGGCGGATGGTGACGACGGCCATGCCGTCCCTCCTTGTTCTCGGCGCACGGCTGTTGGGCCGTGCGCACGGTTGCGGTTGTGTCGGTCGCGACCGGTGGTCGTGACCCCTGGCGCCCTGTCCGAACGGCCGCCTGCTCGTGAGAGCAGGACCGGTGGCCGGGGACGCGAGTGGACGCGCGAAGTCAGCGCGCGAGAGCGCACTGCGGTGGCAATGCTAGCAGGTCGTGGGACGCACAGGAGGCGGGGGGGGGGGGGGGCCCCCCCCCCGCCCCCCGGGCGGGGGGGGGGCGGGGGGGGGGGGCCCCCCCCGGGGGGGGGGGGGGGGGGCGCCCCCCCCCCCCGCCTCCAGGCAGGTGGTGACGCTGGTGCGTCGCTGGTGCCTTGCTACTTGGTGGACGCCGTCTCGCCGTCGGCGGTGATCCCCATCTCCTCGAGGGAGCGGCCCTTCGTCTCGGGGATCTTCGCGATGACGAAGAACAGGGACACCAGCGCGAACAGCGCGTAGATGCCGTAGGTCACGGTCAGGTTGAAGCCGGAGAGGACCGGGAAGGTGATCGTCACCACGAAGTTCGCGATCCAGTTCGCCGCCGAGCCGATGCCGAGCGCGGTCGCGCGGATGCGGTTCGGGAACATCTCGCCGAGCAGGACCCACATGAGCGGGCCCCAGGTGGCGCCGAAGGACACGACGAACAGGTTCGCGAAGATCAGCGCGATGATGCCCCACGAGCCGGGCAGGCTCGGCGCACCGTCGACGATCGTCGCCTGCGAGAACGCGATCGCGACCATGGTCAGCGACACGAACATGCCCGAGGAGCCGGCGATGAGGAGCGGCTTCCGGCCGAGCTTGTCCACGGTGAAGATGGCGATGAACGTGACCGCCACGTTCACGACCGAGGTGATGGTCGAGATGAGGAACGAGTCGCTCTCCTTGAACCCGACGGCCTGCCAGAGCGTCGTCGAGTAGTAGAAGATCACGTTGATGCCGACGAACTGCTGCAGCACGGCGAGGATGATGCCGACCCAGACGATGGGCTGCAGGCCGAAGCGGTCGCCCCGGATCGAGCCCTTCTTCTCGTTGGCTTCCTTCTTGATGCCGTCCTGGATCTCCTCCAGGCTCGTGTTCACCGTGTCGCGCGGGACGATCTTGCCCATCACGTCGCGGGCGTCGTCCGTGCGGCCCTTCGACAGCAGGAAGCGCGGGGACTCCGGCAGCGTGATCGCCAGGACGCCGTAGACGACCGACGGCACGACGCCGACCAGGAACATCCAGCGCCAAGCCGCGAGCCCGAGGACCTGCTCCGAGGCGCCGCCGGCGGTCACCGCGAAGATCTGGTCGGACAGGAGCGCGGCGAAGATGCCGAGCGTGATCGCGAGCTGCTGGAACGAAGCCAGACGACCGCGGATGGCCTTCGGGGAGACCTCGGAGATGTACGCGGGGGCGATGACCGACGCGGTACCGATGCCGAGACCGCCGACGAGGCGCCAGATCACCAGGTCCCAGGTGGCGAACGCGAAGGCGCTGCCGATCGAGCTGACGAAGAAGAGCACGGCGGCCCAGAACATGACGCGGGTGCGACCCCAGCGGTCGGCGAGTCGGCCGGCGAAGTAGGCACCGAAGGCGCAGCCGATCAGAGCGGAGGCGACGGCGAAGCCGCTGGCAGCCTCGGACAGGCCGAACTCGCCCTTGATCGCGTCGACGGCTCCGTTGATGACGGAGGAGTCGAATCCGAAGAGGAAGCCGCCGACTGCCGCCGCGATGGCGAACAGGGTGACCTTCCCCTTGAACGCACGGTCCTCGCCGTGCTGGGTGGACGTGTTCGACACGGTGCTCCAGGTTCCCGCCGCCGTGCTGGGTGGCGCACGGTGCCCCGGCGGTCGGCTGGTTCGCCGTCCGAGCGGCGTTGCATGGGTCCGGAGCGGCCCCGACTGTACTCGCTGGCGGCCCTCGGGGCACATCGGGGCGGGGCGGCGGGGTGTCGTGCGGGGTGCGGGGTGCGGGGTGCGGGGTGCGGGGTGCGGGGTGCCGGGTGCCGGGTGCCGGGTGCCGGAGGCGGGGGTACGCCGGGTGCCGGGTGCGGGGTGCGGGCGCACCGGGGACGCGGTCGCCCTACGACATCGCCGTTGTCGTACGACGTCGACGATGTTGCGGGAGTCGGTGCGCCGGCGCGTACGGAGCCCGTGGCGACGACCTCGCCGTCGTCGACGTGGACGGAGTCGCGCGAGTCGAGCGAAGTGCCGGCCCGACGGACGGGGCGACGACATCGCTGTCGTCCGACATCGGCGGTGTCGCACGGGCCGAGCGGACCGTCGGGCCGCCCGACGGGACGGCATCCGGACGCGCTGCGTTCCGTGGTCGAGTCCTGCACAGCACCGGATCGTCGGCGGCGCTCCACAGGTCGGCTGCGGCTCCCTGTGCCGCCGCGGCCGGTCGGCGAAGCTCGGACCATGACATCGATCCCCGTCCGCCGGACGCTCGGCGCAGTCCTCACGTTGGTGCTCGCAGTACCGCCGGCAGCGGGGTGTGCGCTCGTGTCGACCGCGGTCGGCGCTCCGGCCGGTGACACGTCGCGCGGGGTCGAGCCAGCCGACAGCGTCGAGCGGGCCGCCCCACCGTGGGTGTGGCCGACCGGGAGCCGACAGGTGCTCCGCGGGTGGGAGCAGCCGGCGGACGACTACTCGGCGGGACACCGCGGGCTCGACGTCGCGGCGCCGATCGGCACCACCGCCGTCGCGGTCGCCGACGGCACGGTGACCTTCGCAGGACAGGTCGGTGGCCGGGGCGTCGTGTCGATCGACCACGGCGGCGGGCTGGTCAGCACCCTCGACTCGGTGGTCCCCGCCGTCGCCGCCGGCTCGCAGGTGACGCGGGGCGAGGCGGTGGGGACGGTCGCCGCCGGGCACTGCACGGCATCGGAAGCGTGCCTGCACCTCGGCGTACGGCTCCAGGACCGCTACGTCGATCCGCTGCCGTACCTGCCCGCCGCCGACTGGCCCGTGCTCCTGCCGGAGTCGGCGTGGCCGGGGTGAGGCGGTGCCGGTGCTGCGGAGCCGGTGTCACGCCCGCGGGTGCGCGGTCCGGTAGACCTCCCGGAGTCGGGCGGACGACACGTGCGTGTAGATCTGCGTCGTCCCGAGGCTCGCGTGCCCGAGCAGTTCCTGCACCGCCCGCAGGTCCGCTCCCCCGTCGAGCAGGTGGGTCGCCGCCGTGTGCCGGAACGTGTGCGGCCCGCTCGGTCCCGCGCCGGGCAACCCCTCGAGTGCCCGAGCGACGATCCGGTACACGCTCCGGACCCCGAGCCGAGCCCCGCGGTCCCCGAGGAACAGCGCTGCACCGCCCGGCTGCCCTGCACCGCCGCGCTGCCCTGCGTCCGCCGACCGCTGCACGCCCTCCGCGCGACGCGCACCCGACCGGTCGGCCGCTGCCGCGGCGAGCGCCGGACGCCCGCGCTCGAGCCACGCCTCGAGTGCGTCACGCGCGGGAACGCCGAACGGCACCACCCGTTCCTTGCTGCCCTTGCCGAGCACCCGGACGGTCAAGTGGACGCGGTCGACGTCGCCCAGGTCGATGCCCACGAGTTCGCTGACACGGATGCCCGCCGCGTACAGCAGTTCGACGACCGCGAGGTCCCGGAGGGCGCCGGGATCCTCCGTGCCCGCTCGGGCGGCGAGCTGACGGAGCACCGTGCCCACCTGGTCCGAGGAGACGACCCGCGGCAGGTGCGCCGCGCCCTTCGGTGCCCGGAGCCGGACGCCGGGGTCGATCCTGAGCATCCCGGTCTCGCTCGCCCACCGCGTGAACGCCCGCACCGAGGACGACCGGCGGGCGATGGTGGACCGCGCGAGCCCGCGCTGGTCGGCGTCCCAGAGCCAGTCGCGGAGCAACTCCAGCCCGAGGTCCTGCACGCCGGCACTCCCCCGCTCCGCGGCGAAGGCGACGAGCTGGTCGAGGTCGTTCGCGTACGCCCGCACGGTCTGCTCGCTGAGGCCCCTGGCGTGCCGGACGTGCTCGAGGAACGACTCCACCGCCGCCACGAGTCGCCCGTCCGTCCGCTCCGCCACGACCCCAGGGTAGGCGCGTGCCCCTCATGCCCTGGTCCACCCGCCGACGCCGTGCACGACGAGGCCCTGCAGCTCGGCCAACGCGAGCGCGTCGGCGACCTCGGCGAACGACATCCCCGACCGCGCCGCGAGCTCCTGCTCCCCCAGCGCCCGCCGTCCCAGCGCGTCGAGCACGCGGAGCACCTCCGGGTCCTCGCGCCCGGCCAGGACCGGTGTTCCCGAGGACGACGACCTGCCCCGGCCCGGTGTCGCGTGTCTGCTGCGGCCGAGCACGGTGTCGACGGGGTCCTCCGGATGCACCACGATCTGCGCCCGGCCCTCGGCCACCAACCGGTGGCACCCGACCGATGCCGACGACGAGAACGCCCCGGGCACGGCGAACACCGACCGCCCGAGCTGTGCGGCGTGGTGCGCCGTGTTGAGCGCTCCGGAACGCGCCCCCGCCTCGACGACGACCGTCGCGGCGCCGAGTGCGGCGATCAGCCGGTTCCGCGCCAGGAACCGCCACCGCGTCGGCCGGGTCCCGGGCGGCGACTCGGCGAGCAGTGCACCCTGTCGCGCGACGTTCCGGAGCAGCTCGAAGTTCCCAGCCGGGTAGAGCTGGTCGATCCCACCAGCGAGCACCGCGAGCGTCGGGGTCCCCGCGGCGACGGCGACCCGGTGCGCGGTCGCGTCGATGCCGTACGCGCCGCCGCTCACCACCGTGCACCCACGGTCCGCGGCGACCGAGGTGATCTCGGCGGTCGCCTCGGCACCGGCGACGGTGTTCGCCCGCGAGCCGACCACGGCGACCGCGGGCCCGTCGGCGCGACGCCCGGTCCGCGTCCACAGCACGATCGGGGCGTGCGGACCGAGGTCGTCGACGGCCCGGGGCCATCCCGCCGCGCCGGGGACGAGCAGGCGTGCACCGACCGCCCGCGCTGCGTCGAGTGCCGCCAGCACGTCGACCCGGCCCAGCCGCGGACCCCACCGTGCGAGCGCCTCGGCCACGGCACCGGTGAGGACGGACGGCGACTCGGCGCCGGGGAGCCCGGCGTCCCTGCAGGACTCGACCAGTAGCTCGGGTCCGTCGTCGACGGCAGCACGGACCAGCGCGAACGAGCGCTCTGCGCCGAGCCCCTGCACGAGCAGTCCGCCGACGGCGTCGCCCGGTTCGACCAGGGCCGACCACGCCACCCGGGCTGCTGCCTCGACCGGGTCGACGGCGCTGCCACCACCCGGACCGAGCAGGCTGCTGACGACGCCGAGCAGGTCCGTGCCGCCGTTCACAGCGCACTCCGGAGCGCCAGGGCGTCTCGGACGTGCCGTTCCTCGGGGCGGTCCGCACCCTGCAGGTCGGCCAGGGTCCAGGCGAGGCGCATCGTGCGGTCCCACCCGCGCATCGTGAGCGTGCCGAGGTCGAGCGCGTGGTCGAGGAGCCTCGTCGAACCGGGCCGTGCGCGTCCCGGACCCCGCAGCCACGCGCCGGAGACCTCGGCGTTCCTGGTCCACCCCGTGCCTGCCAGCCGTTCCCGCATGGTGTCCCGCGCTGCCGTGACCACGGCGCGTGCCTGCGCGGTCGTCGGCGTCGATCCGTCCTCGCCGCGGATCAGCCCGGTCGTGACGCGCGGCACCCGGACCCGGATGTCCATCCGGTCGAGCAGCGGCCCCGACATCCGAGCCAGGTACCGCCGCACCGTCGCTGGCGGACACTCGCACGGCTGCCGTCCGGACCCCGCGTTGCCGCAGGGGCAGGGGTTGGCGGCCAGCACGACCTGGCAACGGGCCGGGAACTCCGCAGCCCCGGCTGCCCGGTGCACGGTGATGCGACCCGACTCGAGGGGCTGCCGGAGCGCGTCGAGCACGGCACGCGGGAACTCCGGCGCCTCGTCGAGGAAGAGCACCCCGCGCGTCGCCCGCGACACCGCACCCGGGCGCACCGTGCCGGAGCCGCCGCCGATGAGCGCCACCGCGGACGCCGAGTGGTGCGGTGCCTCCCACGGCGGCCTGGTCGTCCACGACGCCGCCCCGTGCCCGGCCACGGACCGCACCGCCGCGACCTCGAGCGCCGCGTCGTCGTCGAGGTCCGGCAGCAACCCCGGCAGCCGTTCGGCGAGCATGGTCTTGCCGGCACCCGGTGGTCCGACGAGCAGGGCGTGGTGCCCGCCCGCGGCCGCCGCGACGATCGCGCGCACACCCACGGGGTTCCCGACCACGTCGGCGAGCTCGGCGACGGGCGACCGTTCCGGCAGGGCCGGTGGGACCAACACCGGCTCGACCTCGACCGGCGGCAGCAGCGCGCCGGCATCGATCGCGGCGGCACGGAGCGAGTCCACGTGGTGGACGTCGACGCCCCGGACGAAGCGCGCCTCGTCCGCGTTGCCGGTGGGCAGCACCACCCGCTCGACGCCGGCGTCGCGCGCGGCGAGCAGCATCGGCACGACCCCCGGCACGGGGCGGAGCCGCCCGTCCAACCCGAGCTCGCCGATGTAGACGACGCGCTCGCTCACCCGCGGTGCGACCTCGGCACCCGCGAGGACGGCCATCGCGATCGCCAGGTCGAAGCCGGAGCCGCGCTTCGGGATCGCCGCGGGCGTCAGGTTCACCGTGATGCGTCGCGCGGGCAGCGGCGCTCCCGCGTTCGCCGCGGCCGCCCGGACCCGCTCCCGGGCCTCGCCCAACGAGGTGTCCGGCAGCCCGATGATGCTGAACGCCGGCAGCTGGCTCGTGAGGTGCGCCTCGACCTCGATGCGGCGACCGCTGACGCCGAGGAGCGCGACCGCTGCGGCCCGGCCGATACCGGTCACAGCACACCAGCCACGTGTTCGACCCCGAACCGCTCGCCGTCCACGTGCACGGCGACCGCGTCGACCCGCACCGCCTGCGCGTGGGTCTCCGGGTGCGCGGCGAACCACATCGGGACGAGCCGACGCAGCCGGGCGACCTTCGCCGCGGTGACCGCTTCGAAGGGGTGCCCGGTCGTCGTGCCCGCGCGCGTCTTCACCTCGACGAAGACGAGCGTGCTGCCGTCCCATGCGACGACGTCGACCTCACCCCGCGCACACCGCCAGTTGCGTTCCAGCAACCGGTACCCGCGTTCGGTCAACCATTCCACCGCGCGGTCCTCGCCGTACCTGCCGAGTGTTCGTCGTTCCATGTCCTCGCCTCCGCGGACAACGATCGACGACGGCGTTGTCCCCGAGCGACTGCGGGTCGAGATTGTGGAAGAGCACATGCCGCGGAATTGCTGTGCAGGAATGGCAGGACCCCGGGCGATCTGGGATCACCCGGGGTCCTGGGACGACAGCGTCAGTGTGCGGCTGCGTACGCTTCCTGCACCTGTGTGGAGATGCGGCCGCGGCTCGAGACCTCGTAGCCGTTCTCCTTCGCCCATTCACGGATCTTGGCGAGTTCCTCGGAGTTGCCGCGCTTCGGTGCGGACTTCTGTGCCCCACCGTTGCTGCTCCCACCGGAACGACGGCCGGACACCTTGCGCGCCGCTGCGACGTAGTCGGAGATCGCCTCGCGGAACTTGTCGACGTTGTCGTCCGACAGGTCGATCTCGTAGTTGGAACCGTCGAATGCGAATTCAACGGTGCGGCCTTCGCCGGCGGCGATCGGCGAGTCGTCGAGGTCGTCGACGAGCTGAACGGTGACCTTCTGTGCCATGTCGTGCTCCTGGGGTCGAGGGGAAAAGGGATCCCCACCACCGTAGCGCCACATTTGCGAGAATGTCACCGGAATGCCACCGCGCCGCAATTCCGACGCGAAAGCGAAGATCACTCGTCGAGTGCGAGTTCCTTCGGCAGTTCGAGTTCACGCGAGGTGAGTTCCTCGACGTTCACGTCCTTGAACGTGAGGACGCGCACGGACTTCACGAAACGGTCGGAACGGTAGACGTCCCAGACCCAGACGTCGTTCATCGTCAGTTCGAAGTAGAAGTCGTGCTCGGTGTCACGGCGGACGAGGTCGACCTCGTTCGCCAGGTAGAACCGCCGCTCGGTCTCGACCACGTACCGGAACTGCGACACGACATCGCGGTACTCGCGGTACAGGGCAAGTTCGACCTCGCGGTCGTAGTCGTCGAATTCGTCGTCATCCATCGCCCGCACAGTCTACGGCGACCAGACCGACGATGGACGACGAGCGGCTCAACCGGTGGCGGACAGCTCGTCGAAGCCGTCGAGCGCGACCGTCGAAGCCTGGTGCAGCCAGCTCCTGCGGTGCAGGGCGTGTGTCCCGACGGCGCGGATGCCGTCGTAGTGCGCCGTCGACCCGTACCCCTTGTTCGACGCCCACGCGTAGTGCGGCGCGTCGTCGTGCGCACGCACCATCAGGGTGTCCCGCTCCACCTTCGCCACGACGGACGCAGCCGCGACCGAGGCACAGTCGCGGTCGGCCTTGACCCGGACGACGACGTCGAGCGGACCCTCCGACGGCACCAGGGTCGACGGCACCGCCCGGGACAGCCAGTCGAAGGACCCGTCGAGGACCACCACGGCACCGTCGAGCGACAGGCCGTCCTGCACGAGCACCTCGAGGGCCGCGGCACCGGCCTGCCCGAGCGCCGGCACGATCCCCTGCTCGTCGACGACCTCGGCAGACGCCATGCCGACGGCGGTGCGCGCCCACCGACGGACGACGGGCACGAGTTCGGTCCGGCGCGCGGCCGACAGCAGCTTCGAGTCGGCGAGGCCCTGCGGGACGCGACCGATGTCCACGGTGACTGCCGCCACGCCCACCGCGACGGGGCCGGCGATGGCCCCACGGCCGACCTCGTCCATGCCGATGACGGTCACCCGACCCGCGCCGAGGAGCTTCTTCTCGACCCGGAGCGACGGCCGGACGGCGGTCACCGGTCCTTCTCCTCCACACCGGCGAAGACGTCGGGGTAGTCGTCGAGCCAGGTCCAGCGACTCGTCGGCCACGAGATCACGAACGCCCGACCGGTCACGTCGGACAGCGGTACGAAGCCCTTCGACGGGGTGTCGCGGTTGTACCGGGAGTCCTTCGAGTCGTTCCGGTTGTCGCCCATCACCCAGATGGAGCCCTCCGGGACCGTCACCGAGAACGGGTCGGCCGATGCGGGCGCGCCGCTCGGGAGGAGCGTGTACGGCTCCTTGATGGGCACGCCGTTGACCGACATCTGCCCGAGGTCGTTGCAACACGTGATCTTGTCGCCCGGCAAGCCGATCACGCGCTTGATGAGGTGGTCGTCGCTGTCACCGGTACCGAGCCCGACCTGCGTGAGGAGCCAGTCGATGGCCTTCGCGGGTTGGGTCGTCGGCGCGACGTTCGGCACCTCTGCCCCGGTGAGCCACCCGCCCGGGTCCTTGAACACGACCACGTCACCGCGCTTGAGCGACACGACGTCGGGCACGAGTTCGTTCACGATCACGCGGTCGTTGATCTGCAGCGTGTTCTCCATCGACGCCGACGGGATGTAGAAGGAGCGGATCAGGAACGTCTTGACGAGGAACGACACGAGCAGTGCCGCGAGGAAGATGATGACGAGGTCCCGCAGGAACGTCAGGACGCCGTTGCCCTGCTTCTCCGTCCGCGGGCGGCGCCCTGTTCCTTGCGTCGTGTCCGTCATTTCCGCTCTCGTTCACACGCACGCCCGACGAGCGTGCCGATTCCCACGCACGCTCGACCAGCGCGCGGACCCTGCGCTCCGCCGGAGCGCGCACAACGGGAAAGCCCCCCGTCGATGCACAACCGTACATCGGCGAGGGGCGTCCAGCGGCACCCGGCTCGCGGGCACTCACTGTGAAGGCGATCAGGCGTCGCGCTTCTCCTTGATCTTGCGGCGGGCCGCCTTGCCGCGCAGCTCGCGCAGGTAGTAGAGCTTCGCGCGACGGACGTCACCGCGGGTGACGACCTCGATGTGGTCGATGATCGGCGAGTGCACCGGGAACCAGCGCTCGACGCCGACCTGGAAGCTCACCTTGCGGACCTTGAAGGTCTCGCCGAGGCCGTGACCCTGACGCGCGATGACGACGCCCTGGAAGACCTGGATACGCGAACGCGTGCCCTCGATGATGTTGACGTGCACCTTGATGGTGTCGCCGGGGCGGAAGTCGGGGACGTCGGTGCGCAGGGACGCTGCGTCGACGTGGTCGAGGAGCTGCATGTTCGTTCACTCTCTGCGGACGCGCACGGGTCGCCGCGGATCGGTGTGTGGAAAGAAGGTGTGCGTGCCCGGAATCGGCGACTCCCCCGTGGCAGAGTCCAGCCAGGGCACAGCAGACGATCTTGCCACAGAACGGCGGGCCCTGCCAACCGGTGCAGGATGGACGCATGATCGAACTCCGCACCCCCGCCGAGCTGGAGGGCCTGCGCGCCGCCGGCCGGTTCGTCGCCGACGTCCTCGACGAGCTGCTCGAGACCGTCGACGTGGGCGTGAACCTGCTCGACCTCGACCGGGTCGCCGCCCGGATGATCGCCGACCGGGGCGCGGTCAGCTGCTACGTGGACTACCACCCGTCGTTCGGCAACTCACCCTTCGGCAAGAACCTGTGCACCTCGGTCAACGACGCGGCCCTGCACGGACTGCCGTACGACCGGGCGCTGGTCGACGGTGACCTCGTCAGCCTGGACTTCGCAGCGAGCGTCGACGGGTGGGTCGCGGACTCCGCGGTGACGGTCCAGGTCGGTACCGCCCGCGATGAGGACCAGCGGCTCATCGCGACCGTGGAGCGCGCCCTCGCGGCCGGCATCGAGCAGTTCCGTCCGGGGAACAAGCTCGGGGACGTCTCGTACGCCATCGGCCACGTCGCGAAGGACGCCGGCTACTCGGTCAACACGCAGTTCGGCGGCCACGGCGTCGGCCGCACGATGCACGGCGACCCGCACGTGCCGAACGACGGCCGCCCGGGTCGCGGCCTGAAGCTCCGCCCCGGCCTCGTCGTCGCCATCGAACCATGGCTCATGCAGGGCACCGACGAGCTCGTGCAGGACGAGGACGGCTGGACGCTCAAGAGCGTCGACGGCTCGCGTGCGGCCCACGTCGAGCACACCGTCGCGGTGACCGACGCCGGTCCCGAGGTGCTGACCCTGCGTCGGGCCCAGCGCGCCGAGGCGACCGCCTGACGGCCTGGAGGCGCGGTGCGACCCCGCCCCGCGCCTCCCGTCCGTCTCGTCGGCGGTTCAGCGCGCAGCATCGTCCGGCAGCAGGTCGGGCCGGACGCGCCGCGTCCGCTCCACCTGCTGCTCGTGCCGCCAAGCGGCAACCCGGGCGTGGTGCCCGCTGAGCAGCACGTCCGGCACCTCGAGGTCGCGCCAGACGGCCGGCTTCGTGTACGACGGGTACTCGAGCAGACCGTCCTCGTGCGATTCCTCGACGAGTGACTCGGGGTTGCCGACGACACCGGGCACGAGACGACCGACCGCCTCGATCATCGCCATCGCCGCGACCTCGCCGCCGTTCAGCACGTAGTCGCCCAGCGACAGCTCGACGACCGAGCAGCGGGACGCCGCCCACTCGAACACGCGGGCGTCGATGCCCTCGTAGCGCCCGCAGGCGAACACCAGGTGATCGGTCGACGACGCGAGCGACCGGGCGATCGACTGCCGGAACGGCGTGCCGGCCGGGGTCGGCACCACGAGCGTGGAGGACCCGTCCGGACGGAGGACCGCCGACAGAGCCTGTGCCCACGGCTCGGGCTTCATCACCATGCCGGCGCCGCCGCCGTACGGGGTGTCGTCGACCGTGCGGTGCCGGTCGGTCGTCCACGAGCGGAGGTCGTGCACGTGCACGTCGAGCAGCCCGTCGACGCGGGCCTTCCCGAGCAGCGAGACGTCGAGCACCGAGAAGAACTCGGGGAAGATCGTGACGATGTCGATGCGCACGACGTGCCTACGAGATCGTCTCGGGGCGCGAGGTGTCCTCGGGCTCCTCGAACAGACCGGTCGGGGGCGTCACCGTGACGGTTCCGGCCTCGATGTCGACCGTCGGCACGATGGCCGAGACGAACGGCACCAGGACCTCGCCGCGCGAGGGGGTGTCGACCGCGAGCAGGTCCTGCGCGGGCAGGTGGTCCACGCGTGCGACCGTGCCGACCTCGACGCCGTCGCGGAGGACCCGCAGGCCGACCAGCTGGTGGTCGTACCAGGCGTCGTCCTCGCCGGTCTCGGCGTCGGCGTCCTGCTCGACCCAGAGGATCGCCCGCGCGAGGGACTCAGCTGCGGTGCGGTCCTCGACGCCCTGGAAGAACGCGACGGGGTGGCCGTTGTACCAACGGAGTTCGTCGATGGTGAGCGTCCTGCCCGACCACGGCGAGTCCGCCGGGACCTGGAGCGTGAACTCGGCCCCTGGCGTGAACCGACGATCCGGGTCGTCGGTGTAGAGCTCGAGCTTGATGCCGCCCTTGAGCCCGTGCGCCTTCGTGATTCGACCCACCCGGAGCTGGGTCGTCTCCCTAGGAATCGGTGTCGACCACGTCGACCCGCACCCGCTTGCCGTCGGCGAGAGCCGAGACGAGGGTGCGGAGCGCCTTCGCGGTCCGTCCGGCGCGACCGATCACGCGGCCGAGGTCCTCGGGGTGCACACGCACCTCGAGGACCTCGCCCCGCGCGGAGGTGGAACTGGCGACGCGCACGTCGTCCGGGTGATCGACGATCCCCTTGACGAGGTGCGTCAGCGCGGATTCGAGCAAGGAATCAGGCCTCGGTCGTCTCGGCGGTGTCGTCGGCCGACTCGGCCGGAGCGGCGGCGGGAGCCGTCTTCTCCGACTTCGGCTTGAGGACCGGCTTCTTGGACGAGTCGGCCACGAAGGCCTCCTTCGCCTCGCGCACCTTGACGACGGACTCGGTGTTGCCCTCGCCCTTGAACTTGCCCCAGTCGCCCGTGAGCTTGAGGAGCGCCGCGACCTGCTCGGTCGGCTGCGCGCCGACGCCGAGCCAGTACTGGGCACGGTCCGAGTTGATCTCGATGACCGACGGCTCCTCGGTGGGGTGGTACTTCCCGATCTCCTCGATCACGCGACCGTCGCGCTTGGTGCGCGAGTCGGCGACGACGACACGGTAGTACGGCGCACGGATCTTACCGAGACGCTTGAGACGGATCTTGACAGCCACAATTGCTCCTGTTGCGTGTTGTTGTGGTTGAACCGGAACCGCGGGCGTGGGGGCACGCGCGGTGGAAGCTCGAAGGGAGTCGCGCACTGCTGGATAGAGGGTCGAGCAGACGCGATTCGACCGTTCATTCTTGCAGATCCCGGCCCGAGAAGCGAGCCGGGACGCGCCGGATGCGCGGAGACCGCGACCCGGACCGACTCCGGGTCACCATCCCGCCACGGCCCCGCCGCGTCCGGGGCGGTCACGGCGCCAGGCGCCGGACCGCCGCGAGCGCCTCGCTCGTCGCCCGCACCGCGTCGACGCTCCTCGCGTCCCGGGCACCGCCCACGACCTCGACCGGCACCCCCGCCGCCCGGAGCCCCGCCACGAGCTGCTCGTCGGCGTCCGCTCCTGGTGCTCGTTCCTGGCCGACGCAGACCACCACGTGGTCAGCCGGCACGGCCCGCTCCACGCCGTCCTCGTCGCGGATCCAGAGCGCGCCGGGCTCGATGCGCAGGTACTCCTGCACACCACCGACCATGTGGACGCCGGCGTCCCGCAGTCGTCCGACGGCGACCCACCGCGAGGTGATGCCGACGCCCTGCCCGAACTTGCCCGTGCGCCGCAGGACCGTCACCTGGTCGCCCGGTCGGAGCACCCGGTCCGCCGCGGGCAGTCGTTGCGGCACGTCGCCGATGACGTCCGCGGCGACGACCACGCCCCAGCGCTCGGCGAACTGCTCGGCACGGACGACCTCGTCGGGCGACTCGACCAGGAACGCCGCGGTGTCGACGCCGATCCCGCCGCCGCCGACCACCGCGACGGTGCCCGCGGGGACGCCGTCGCGCAGTGCGGTCTCGTACGAGACCACGTGGGGCAGGTCCACGCCCGGCACGTCGAGCGCACGCGGGACCACACCGACGGCCACCACGACGGCGTCGCTGTCGAGCAGGTCCGCGGCGGTGGCGGAGCGTCCGAGGCGGACGGTCGCGCCCCGGTCGTCGAGCTCGGCCCGCGCGGCGCGGACCGTGGCGGCGTAGTCCTCCTTGCCCGGGATCGCCGCGGCGAGGGCGAACTGCCCGCCGAGCGCGTCGTCGGCCTCCCACAGCGTGACGCGGTGCCCCCGTCGCGCGGCGTCCACGGCCGCTGCGATCCCGGCGGGACCGCCGCCGATCACGTCGACGCGCTTCGGCTCGGTCGTGGGCCGTGCCGGGAACGCCAGCTCGCGGCCGGCGCGCGGGTTGACGAGGCACGACACCGGCGCCCCGACGATCGAGTGGTCGAGGCACGCCTGGTTGCAGCCGATGCAGGTGTTCACGACGTCGAAGCGGCCGTCGAGGGACCGTCGCACGAGCTCCGGGTCGGCGAGGAACGGCCGCGCCAGGGCCACGGCGTCCACCAGGCCGTCCCGGAGCACCGCCTCGCCGTCGCGCAGGTCGGTCATCCGGTTCGACGCGATGACCCGGACACCGAGGTGCGCCGACGCCCGGACGACCCCGGCGATGCGCTCCGCGTACGCGAGCCACGCACCGTGCGGCACCGACGCCTGCACCGTCGGGGTGCGGGACTCGTGCCAGCCGATGCCGACGGAGATGCCGTCGAGACCGAGCGGCAGGAGCTCGTGCACCAGGGCGTCCACCTCGTCGTCCGTGGTCGAGCCGGGCATGAGGTCGGCGCCGGACAGCCGGATGGTCACGGCCAGGTCGGGCACGGCGGCGCGCACCGCCCGCACGACCTCGACCGCGAACCGGCGGCGTCGGACGGGGTCGCCGCCCCACTCGTCGTCGCGCAGGTTCGTCAGCGGGGACTGGAACTGGTTGACCAGGTACCCCTCGGAGGCCATGATCTCGACGCCGTCGAAGCCGATCGTCCGCGCACTCCTGGCCGCGGCGGCGAAGTCCTCGACGGTCCGCTCGACCTCGGCCGCCGACAGCTCGGTCGGGACGACACCGCGCGCGGCCGCCCACGGGAGCGCCGAGGGCGCCACGACGCGCTGCGGGCGGCCGTGCCGGTCGACCATCCCGCTCGCGAGCGCGTACCGACCGGCGTGGAAGAGCTGGGCGAGGACCGCGCCGCCCTCCTCGTGCACGGCGTCGACCGCGACACGGAACCGCTCGTCCGCTCCCCCGGTGCCGAACACGGCGAAGTCCGGGCCGCCGCGGGCCTCGTCGCTGACGGCGATCCCGCCCGTGACGATGCACCCGACGCCCCCGGCCGCGCGCTCGCGGTAGAACGCGGCCATGGCGGCGCCGCCGTCGTCGAGCACCTCGAGCCCGGTGTGCATCGACCCCATCACCACCCGGTTCCGCAGGTGCAGCGGACCGAGGGTCCACGGCGACGCGACGGTCCGGAGCGAGTCCGGGACCACGGGAGCGGAAGCGACGGTGCTCATGGCACCACTCTGCCGCACGGCGCGCCGCCACCCGCGTTCGTTGTGCCGACCCTCCAACATCCCGGGCAGGATGGCCCCCATGGACATCCGCTTCACCGAGTCCCGCCCGTCGACCCTCGGCGTCGAGTGGGAGCTCCCGCTGGTCGACCGCGGCACCGGCGACCTCGCGCCCCGCGCTCCTGCCGTGCTCTCGGCCGTGCAGCAGCGTCTCGGCGACCCCGACCGGGTCACCGAGGAACTCCTCACGAACACCGTCGAGGTGGTCACCGGCGTGCACGAGACGGTCGGTGGCGCGACGCGCGAGCTGGCGGGCATCATCGGCGAGGTCATCGACGCCGCGGAGCCCCTGGACGCGCAGGTGATGTGCTCGGGCACGCACCCGTTCGCGGTCTGGGACCAGCAGGAGATCACGCCCGACAGCGAGCACTACACGACGCTCATCGACCGGACACGCTGGTGGGGTCGGCAGATGCTCATCTGGGGTGTCCACGTCCACGTCGGGATCGACGACCGCGACAAGGCCGTGCCGATCATGAACGCGATGCTCGCGTACGTGCCGCACCTGCAGGCCTTCACGGCGTCGAGCCCGTTCTGGGGCGGCACCGACACCGGCTACGCCTCGAACCGCGCGCTCATGTTCCAGCAGCTGCCGACCGGTGGGCTGCCCCCGGGCATCGACGACTGGCGCGGCTTCGAGGCGGTGGTCGACGACCTGACGAAGACCGGCGTGATCGAGGGCTTCAAGGACCTGCGGTGGGACATCCGCCCCTCGCCGGGGTGGGGCACGCTCGAGAACCGCGTCTCCGACGGCATCTCGACCCTGCACGAGGTCGGCGCCGTCACCGCGTTCGTGCAGTGCCTGGTCACCGCGCTCTCCGACCGACTCGACCGCGGCGAGACGCTGCCGTCGATGCAGCCCTGGTTCATCCGCGAGAACAAGTGGCGCGCCGCCCGCTACGGCATGGAGGCGGAGATCATCACCAACGCCGCCGGCGACGAACGCCTGGTCACCGACGAGGTGCACGACCTGGTCACCCGGCTCGACCCGATCGCGGAGCGCCTCGGGTGCCAGCAGGAGCTGCACCACCTCGACACGATGATCGCCGAGGGCGCCTCGTACCAGCGGCAGCTCCGGGTGGCGCAGGAGAACGGCGGCGACCTGCGCGCCGTGGTCCGCCACCTGGTCGCGGAACTGCGCGAGTCGCTCTAGACGCCACCACGGAACGGACGGGAGGCCCGGTACCAGCCGGTACCGGGCCTCCCGTCCGTGAGGGGGTCGCGACTAGCGACCCAGGAACTTCTGCAGGCTGGCCAGCTCTTCCTCGGTGGGCGCCTTGCCGCCCTTGCCGCCACCGAAGCCGAAGCCCGACCCGCTCGGCGCCTGCTGCTGCGGCTGAGCCGGGGCACCGGAGGCCAGCGCCGCACGCTTCGCGGGGTTGCCGACCTTCTTCTTCTTCGCGCCGCCCTGCTGCTGCTTCTTCTTGCCGCCGTGCATGCCCGGGATCGGGCCCATGCCCGGCATCTGCGGCACGCCGCCGCGGGCGACCGTCTTCATCATCTTCGCCGCCTGCTCGAACCGGTTCACGAGCGCGTTGACCTCGGTCACGGTCGTGCCGGAACCCTTGGCGATGCGGAGGCGACGCGAGCCGTTGAGGAGCTTCGGGAGCTGGCGCTCCTGCTTCGTCATCGACTGGATGATCGCCTCGGTCCGGACGATCTCGCCCTCGTCGAAGTTGTCGAGCGCCTCGCGCATGCCCTTGGCACCGGGGAGCATGCCCAGCATGCCCTTGATCGAGCCGGCCTTGC
Organism: Curtobacterium caseinilyticum; assembly: GCF_030363035.1. Classification (GTDB taxonomy): domain Bacteria; phylum Actinomycetota; class Actinomycetes; order Actinomycetales; family Microbacteriaceae; genus Curtobacterium; species Curtobacterium caseinilyticum. Next base: position 508,880 of record NZ_JAUCMN010000001.1, read on the forward strand.
GGAGCTGCTGCATCTGCGCGAGGAAGTCGTCGAGCGTGAACGAGTCGCTCGCGATCTTCTCGGCGACCTTGCGCGCCTCGTCCTCGTCGAACGCCGACTGCGCCTGCTCGATGAGCGACAGGATGTCACCGAGGTCGAGGATGCGGCTCGCCATCCGGTCCGGGTGGAACGGCTCGAAGTCGTCGAGGCCCTCGCCCGTGGACGCGAACATGATCGGACGGCCGGTCACGCTGGCGACCGACAGGGCCGCACCACCGCGCGCGTCACCGTCGAGCTTCGACAGGACGACGCCGGTGAAGTCGACGCCCTCCTGGAAGGCCCGGGCGGTGGCGACGGCGTCCTGACCGATCATCGCGTCGATGACGAACAGGACCTCGTCCGGGTCGACCGCCTTGCGGATGTTCGCGGCCTGCTTCATGAGCTCGGCGTCGACGCCGAGTCGACCGGCGGTGTCCACGATGACGGTGTCGTACTGCTGGTCGACCGCAGCCTTGATCGCGTTCTTCGCGACCTTGACCGGGTCACCGACGCCGTTTCCGGGCTCCGGCGCGAAGACGTGGACGCCGGCCTGCTCGCCGACGACCTGGAGCTGCTGCACGGCGTTCGGACGCTGGAGGTCCGCCGCGACGAGCATCGGGGTGTGGCCGTCCTTCTTGAGCCACTTGCCGAGCTTGCCCGCGAGGGTCGTCTTGCCGGCACCCTGCAGGCCCGCGAGCATGATGACCGTCGGCGGCCGCTTGGCGAACTCGAGGCGACGCTGCTGCCCGCCGAGGATGCCGACGAGCTCCTCGTTGACGATCTGGACGACCTGCTGCGCCGGGTTGAGCGCCTTGTTGACCTCGTCCGAGAGCGCGCGCTCCCGCACCGAGGCGGTGAACGCCTTGACGACCTCGAGCGCGACGTCCGCGTCGAGCAGGGCCCGGCGGATCTCGCGGACGGTGCCGTCGACGTCGGACGGGGTCAGCCGACCCTTGCTCCGCAGGTTGCGGAAGGTCTCGGTCAGCCGATCGGAGAGTGAGCCGAATTGTGCCATGGTCCGACGATTCTACAGGGCCGCCTCCGACCGCCTCGGACGGCCTGTGGACAGGTTGTTGGACTGCGTCCAGGAACCGATGTAGCGTGCTCGACGTGCCCCAGCTCGAGATCATCCGGTGGCCAGGCCTCCTCGCCTACGAGGAGGGCCTCGCCGTGCAGCGGGCGTACCACGCGGACGTCGTCGCGGGGCGGTCCCCCGGAGCGGTCGTCCTCTGCGAACACCCGTCCGTCTACACCGCGGGCAGGCGGACCGAGCCGTCCGACCTGCCGACGGACGGCTCCCCCGTCGTCGACGTCGACCGCGGCGGTCGCATCACCTGGCACGGCCCCGGGCAGCTCGTCGCGTACCCGATCGTGCGCCTGCCGGAGCCGCTCGACGTCGTGGCGTGGGTGCGCGACCTCGAGCAGGTCGTCCTCGACACGGTGACCGCCGTCGGACTCACGGCCGAGCGGGTCGCGGGTCGGAGCGGTGTGTGGCTCCCCCGCCCGGACGGCGGCCCGTACGACAAGGTCGGGGCGATCGGGCTCCACGTGGCCGAGGGGGTCTCGAGCCACGGCATCGCCGTGAACTGCGACAACGACCTCACCCCGTTCGCCGCGATCGTGCCGTGCGGGATCGCGGACGCCGGCGTCACCACCCTGACCCACGCGACCGGACGGCACGTGACGGTCGACGAGGTCGCCGCCGTCGTCGGACCCCGGATCCAGCAGGCGGTGGACGGCATGCACGCCGGGACCCGCATCAGCAGCACCACGCGACAGGAGGTCGCCGCATGACCCTCGCCCCCGAAGGCCGACGGATGCTCCGGGTCGAGGCCCGCAACGCCGAGACACCGATCGAGACCAAGCCGGCCTGGATCAAGACCCGGGCGACCCAGGGCCCGGAGTTCCGCGAGCTCTCCGCCCTGGTCCGCGACAAGCAGCTGCACACCGTCTGCCAGGAGGCCGGCTGTCCGAACATCTTCGAGTGCTGGGAGGACCGCGAGGCCACCTTCCTGATCGGCGGCTCGCAGTGCACCCGACGGTGTGATTTCTGCCAGATCGACACCGGCAGGCCCGAGCCGCTCGACCGCGACGAGCCCCGTCGCGTCGCGGACTCGGTCGCCGAGATGGGCCTGAAGTACGCGACCGTCACCGGCGTCGCCCGCGACGACCTCGAGGACGGCGGCGCCTGGCTGTACGCCGAGACCATCCGCGCGATCCACGAGCACTCCCCCGGCACCGGCGTCGAGATCCTGGTCCCCGACTTCACCGGACGCCCCGACCAGCTCGCGCAGGTGTTCGACGCCCGCCCCGAGGTCTTCGCGCACAACGTCGAGACGGTCCCGCGGATCTTCAAGCGGATCCGTCCGGCGTTCCGGTTCGAACGCTCCCTCGACGTCATCACCCAGGGGCGCGATGCCGGACTCGTGACGAAGTCGAACCTGATCCTCGGCATGGGCGAGGAGCGGCACGAGGTCGTCGACGCGCTCGAGCAGTTGCACGAGGCCGGCACCGACATCATCACCCTGACGCAGTACCTCCGTCCGTCCCCGCGGCACCTGCCCGTGGCGCGCTGGGTGCAGCCGGAGGAGTTCGTCGACCTGCGCGAGATCGCCGAGGACATCGGTTTCTCGGGCGTGCTCGCCGGCCCGCTGGTGCGCTCGTCCTACCGCGCGGGCCGGTTGTGGGCCCGCGCGACGGTGGCACGCGGCGGCACGGTGCCGCCACACCTCGCCCACCTGCTCGAGGCGACCCCGGGTCGTCAGGCCGTGTAGGGCGGTCGACGGCACCACACGACGGACGGGAGGCCCGGTACCAGCTGGTACCGGGCCTCCAGTCCGTCAGGTGGTCACGTCGTGACGTGACCGGCGGTCGCTACGCGCGACCGCGGATGCTCCGGAGGAGCCAGCCGATGACCGCCAGCAGGATGAGCACGATGCCCACCCAGAGCAGGAACTTCAGCGCACCGACGAAGATGCCGCTGAAGAGCAGGACGAGGCCGACGATGATCGCGATGATCAGCAGTGCGGGCATGAGGGTCTCCAATCCCTGGAACGAGACCGAGCGGATGCCCGGGCCGTCGGAGACGCTACTCGCCGCGCGCTGACGACGTTCGCTGCTGCCTCAGCCGACGAGGTTCTGCACGAACACGTGCGGCGTGAAGCCCGTCAGGTCGTTGATGCCCTCGCCCTGGCCGATCAGCTTGATCGGGATGCCGGTCTTCTCCTGCACGCTGAGCACGAACCCGGCCTTCGCGGAGCCGTCGAGCTTCGTGATGACGAGGCCGGTCACGCCGGCGCCCTCGATGAACGCCTGCGCCTGGGCCAGGCCGTTCTGCCCCGTGGTGGCGTCGAGCACGAGGAGCACCTCGGCGATCTCGGTCTGCTTCTCGACCACGCGCTTGATCTTGGTCAGCTCGTCCATCAGCCCGGCCTTGGTGTGCAGCCGGCCGGCGGTGTCGATCACGACGATCTCGGTGCCCTCGCGGATCGCCTTCTCGACGGTCTGGTAGGCGACGGATGCCGGGTCCTGCCCGGGCTGGGCCGGTCGGACGACGTCGACGCCGGCGCGCTGTGCCCACGTCGCGACCTGCTCGACCGCCGCCGCGCGGAATGTGTCCGCCGCCCCGACGAGGACCGTGCGGTCGTACGTCTTGAGGAACTTCGCGAACTTGCCGATCGTGGTGGTCTTGCCCACGCCGTTCACCCCGACGACGAGCACGACGGCCGGACGGTTGCTGAGCTTGAGGGTGGTGTCGAGCTTCGACAGACGCTCCTCGAGGACCTCGCGGAGCATGCGCTGCAGGTCGGCGGGGTCGGTCGTGCCGTACCGGTCGACCCGTGCGTGCAGGTCCTCGATGACCTCGTCCGCGATGTCCGGGCCGAAATCCGCACCGATCAACGCGGTCTCGAGGTCGTCCCACGTGGTCTCGTCGATGGTCTTCCGCTGGAACAGGCCGCGGAGACGGGTGGACAGTGACCAGGAACTCGCCATGCTCCCAGCTTAGGGCGCGGCGCGTGGGAGCCGAGCCCGCTATCCTCGATCCCTGAAGGGGAGTACTCCACTTCGGCGCACCCGTCAGTACGGTCTGGGACGATCCAGACCCGGGACGCCGGTCGTGTCGGACCGTTCGGTCGACACGGCGGAGGAGACCTTCAGGCATCGGCGTACCCGCACACCGGGACGCCCCGAACCTGAAGGACATCCATTGGACGTTCCCCTCTTCGTCTGGCTCCTCACCATCGCGGGCATCCTCGCGCTGCTGGTCTTCGACTTCTACTCGCACGTCCGCACCCCGCACGTGCCGCACATCAAGGAGTCGGCGTTCTGGTCGGCGTTCTACGTCGGTCTCGCGATCCTGTTCGGTGTCGGCATCCTGGTATTCGGCGGCGGACAGGCTGGCGGTGAGTACTTCGCCGGCTGGTTGACCGAGAAGGCCCTGTCGGTCGACAACCTGTTCGTCTTCCTCATCATCATGTCGAGCTTCGCGGTGCCGAAGGAGTTCCAGCAGAAGGTCCTGCTGGTCGGTGTCGCCATCGCACTCGTCGCCCGAGGCGTCTTCATCGCCCTCGGCGTCACGATCATCGAGAACTTCTCGTGGGTGTTCTACCTGTTCGGCGCGCTGCTCTTCTGGCTCGCCTGGTCGCAGGCGCGCAGTGGGAACGACCACGGCGCCGAGGAGGGCGACTCCCGGCTCATCCGTGTCCTGCGTCGCGTGATCCCGACCACCGACGACTACCACGGCGACAAGCTCACCGCGAAGGTCGACGGCAAGCGCCTCTTCACGCCGATGCTGCTCGTCATGGTCGCGATCGGCCTGACCGACGTGCTGTTCGCGCTCGACTCGATCCCCGCGATCTTCGGTCTGACGCAGGACGCCTTCATCGTGTTCACCGCGAACGCGTTCTCGCTCCTGGGTCTGCGCCAGCTGTACTTCCTCATCGCGGGGCTGCTCGAACGCCTCATCTACCTCGGCCAGGGCCTGGCGGTCATCCTCGCCTTCATCGGTGTGAAGCTCGTCTTCCACGCCATGCACGTCAACGAGCTGCCGTTCATCAACGGCGGCGAGCACATCGAGTGGGCGCCGGAGATCCCGATCTGGTTCTCGCTGAGCTTCATCGCGCTGACGATCGCCGTCGCGACGGTCGCGTCGCTGGTGGTCTCGAAGAAGCGCCAGGAGCGCGGCCTGACGCCGACGGGCGAGCCGCGGGAGCCCGTGGAGGCCGACGCGAAGTAGTCGCGACGGTCTGCGGACGGGCGCGCCCCGCTCAGCGGCAACGCGAAGCGTTGCGCGGGGCGCGCCGACCGAGCCTGCGAGGGAGGACGGTGCCAGCTGGCACCGCGCCTCCCGTCCGTCTCGGCGCGCACCCCGAGACTCGCTCCCGCGGACGGTTTCGCGTCGTTCCGATCGCGAAGGTGTCCGCCGGGCCGAGTCTCGCCGTGCGGCCGCGGGCGCGACGCGCGCCAGCGCGGCGCGGGCGCGGCTACGCGACCGCGTCGGCGGGCTCGCGCCGCTGCACGCGCTGCCCCACCACCGCGGACACGCCGTCCTGCCGCATCGAGACGCCGTAGAGCGCGTCGGCGATCTCCATCGTGCGCTTCTGGTGCGTGATGACGATGAGCTGCGAGGACTCGCGCAGCCGCTCGAACACGGTCAGCAGCCGGCCGAGGTTCGCGTCGTCGAGCGCCGCCTCGACCTCGTCCATGATGTAGAACGGCGACGGGCGCGCCGTGAAGATCGCCACGAGGAGCGCCACCGCGGCGAGCGACCGCTCCCCGCCGGACAGCAGGGTGAGGCGGTCGATCTTCTTGCCGGCGGGCTTCACCTGCACGTCGAGCCCCGTCGCGAGCATGTCGTCGGGGTTCGTCAGCGTGATCGACCCGGTGCCACCCGGGAACAGGATCGGGAAGATGACGTCGAACGCGGCCTTCGTGTCGTTGTAGGCGGCCTCGAAGATCGTCTGCATCTTCGTGTCGAGCTCCTCGATGATCGTGAGGAGGTCCGTGCGCGTCTTCTGCAGGTCGTCGAGCTGCTCGGCGAGGAACGCGTGCCGTTGCTCGAGCGCCTGGAACTCCTCGAGCGCGAGCGGGTTCACCTTGCCGAGTCGACCGAGGTCCCGCTCCGCCGCCGCGAGCCGCTGCTCCTGCTCGGCACGGACGTACGGCACCGTCTCGACGTCGGCCGGGTCGACCTCGTCGGTGGCGTCGAACTCGGGCAGCGCGGGGCCACCAGGCAGCGTCGACTCGGCGTCCACGAGTGCGGGGAAGTCGGCGTCGTCGGCGTCCCCGGACCCGGCGGCCGCGGTGTCGGCGCCAGCCGCTCCGGCGACGACATCGGCCGCTCCGACAACGGCCGCTCCGGCGTCGGCTGCTGCGGGTTCCGCGGCCGCCACTGCCGCCGCGCGTTCCCGCTCGGCCTCGCGGTGGCGCCGCGCGAGCACCCGCGGATCGACGAGCACGTCCACCGGCACCGGCACGTCCGGCCCGTACTCGGCGACGAGCACGGCCTCGCCGAGGCCGAGCTCGCTCTGCGCCCGGTCGAGCACGCCGGACACGTGGAGCCGCTTCTCGTAGATCTCCATCTCGAGCGAGTGCACCCCGTCGGTGACGGTCTGGAGCCGGTCGCGGAGCTCGCGCTCCTCGTTCCGGATCACCTGGAGCTCGGTGTTGCGCTTGGTGCGCTCCGACTCCTCGGTCGCGAGCCGCACGCGGGCCTCGGCGAGCGAGCGGTCGACCGCGCCGAGCACACCGGGCAGGTCGGCCAGCACGCCCTCGGCGACGGCGATCTGCCCGCGGCGGATCACGGCGAGCCGCGCGGCTTCCTCGGCCGCGGCCCGCTCGGCCTCGAGCTGCCGCTGCAGTCCGGCGGCGCGGTTCCGTTCGGAACGGGCGCGCTCCCGGACGGTCTCGACCTGGATCCGTTGCTCGATCTCGTCGGCCCGAGCCGCATCGAGCGCGTCCTGCAGGGCGGGGCGCTCCGACGCGTCGACGACGGGCCGCGGCTGCTCGGCGAAGGCCCGCTGGGCGGCTTCGGCTTCGGCCACGGCTCGGTCGGCCGCCTCGACGGCGCCGTCGGTCTCGGCGAGGGCGCCACGGAGCCGCTCGACCTCGGCCGCGGCGTTCTCCGCCTTCGCCCGGGTCGACGCACTCGACCGGTCGTACTCCGCCTTCGCCGCCGTGTACGCGCGGTGCGCGCGGTCGGCCTCCTCCGCCCGGCGGCGTGCGTCGTCGACGGCGGTGCGCGCGGCCTGGAGGCTCGTGGCCGCGTCCGCCGCGTCGGTCGCGACCACGTCGCGACGGCCCTGCGCGTCGTCCCGCTCGGCCACGAGTTCGATGCGCGACACCGTGCGGGCACCGCCGCCGGTGACACGGACCGTGCGGACGAGGTCACCGGAGCGCGTCACGACCGTCGCCTGCGGGGCGGCGGCGAGCACGGCCTCCAGGTCGACGTCGTCGTCCACCGCCACCAGCGTGGTCCGCAGCACCGTCGTCAGTGCTGCCGGGCCCTGCACCAGGTCGAGCGCCGGCCGGACGCCGGCCGGCAGCGTGCCGGGCAGTGCGGGGCCGTCGACGGTCGCGTCCGCGACGACGACGTCGACGCGGCCGAGGTCGGCGTCGCGCGCGTGCGCGATCGTGTCGAGGGCGGTGCCGCGGTCGGCGGCGAGGACCGCGTCGGCGAGCCCGTCGAGCGCCGCGGCGATCGAGCCCTCGAACCCGGGCTCGACGGTCAGCGCGTCGGCGAGGCGGCCGAGCACGCCGTCGCGCCGTGCGTCGATGACGGCCTGCGAGCCGTCGCGGACGTCGATCGACATGCCGAGGGCGGCGACCCGGGCGTCGAGGGCGTCCCGCTCGCGTTCGAGCCCGTGCAGGCGGTCGCGCAGGGCGTCCCGCTCGGTCTGCGCGGTCTCGAGCGCCTCGCGTGCAGCGTCGTGCGCCGCCGCGAGGGCGTCCACGTCCACGCCCTCGGCGGGGTCGACGCCGACCGCCTCGAGCGCTGCGGCGGCTCGGGCGGCGCGTTCCTCGGCCTCGGCCAGGGAGCGTGCTCGGCGGTCACGGTCGGCCACGACGGAACCGCGCCGCGACCGCGCGACGTCCACGGCGCCGCCGAGGCGCTGGGCCTCGAGGTCGTGCTGCGAGACGAGCGCCGCCTGCGCCGCGATCTGCTCGTCGAGGGCGTCGAGCCGGGCCCGGGCCTGCTGCACGGCAGCGGCTGCGGCACCGGACCGCGCGGCCATCTCCGCGGCGCGGGCGTCGAGCCGCTCGGCCTCGGCACGGACGCCCTGCACCCGCTCGGGTGTGATCGTCGGCCCCTGCTGCGGGGCATCGGCCTGCTGCGCGAGGAACATCAGGCGTTGGTTCGCCAGGCTCGACAGCCCACGCAGGCGCTCCTGCACGCTCTCGAGCCGGTGCACCACCGTCCGCGCACGGTCGACGTCGTCGCCGACCATGCTCTGCTCGACCTGCTGCTGGCGGGCACGGGTCTGGTCGAGGCGCTCCTGCAGGACGATCCGCTCGGACTTCCGGCCGGCCTCGACCTCCTGGTGCTCGTGCAGCTCGCGGCGCAGCCGGACGACGTCGTCGGCGAGGATGCGGGCCTTGGCGTCACGGGCGACGGCGGCGACGGACTGCGCCTTCCGCGCGACCTCGGCCTGCCGGCCGAGCGGCTTGAGCTGCCGCCGGATCTCCCCGGCCAGGTCGGACAAGCGGGTCAGGTTGGTCTGCATCGCGTCGAGCTTGCGGAGCGTCTTCTCCTTGCGGCGTCGGTGCTTGAGGATGCCGGCGGCCTCCTCGATGAAGCCGCGACGGTCCTCCGGCGTGGCGTGCAGCACCTTGTCGAGCTGCCCCTGCCCGACGATGACGTGCATCTCGCGTCCGAGGCCGGTGTCGCTCAGGAGCTCCTGCACGTCGAGCAGTCGGCAGTTCTCCCCGTTGATCGCGTACTCGCTGCCGCCGTTGCGGAAGAGCGTGCGCGAGATGGTCACCTCGGAGTACTCGATCGGCAGCAGGCCGTCGGTGTTGTCGATCGTCAGGAGCACCTGCGCACGACCGAGCGGTCCCCGGGTCGAGGTGCCGGCGAAGATGACGTCCTCCATCTTGCCGCCGCGGAGGGTCTTCGCGCCCTGCTCCCCCATCACCCAGGCGAGCGCGTCGACGACGTTCGACTTGCCGGACCCGTTCGGGCCGACGATGCAGGTGACCCCGGGCTCGAACGCGAACGTCGTCGGCTGCGCGAAGGACTTGAACCCCTTGATGGTCAGGCTCTTCAAGTACATGGCGGGACTCCGGCTGCTCGGTTGCGCGTCAGGCTAACGCCTGCGCTGCCGCGGGGCGGGCTGGCACACGGGGCAGCGGTGGCTCGACCGGTTCATGAAGGCCTCGCGGACGATCTCGGTGCCGCACCGGGGGCACGGCTGACCCTGCTGCCCGTACACGGCGAGGCGCTGCGAGAAGTACCCCGACTGTCCGTTCACGTTGACGTACTGCGCGTCGAAGCTCGTGCCGCCGTCCTCGAGCGCGCGTGCGAGCACGCTGCGGACCTCGGCGAGCAGCCGGTGCACGTCCGCCCGGGGCAGGCGCTCCGCGGGACGGTCGAAGTGCAGCTTCGCGGCCCACAGCGACTCGTCCGCGTAGATGTTGCCGATGCCGCTCACCACGCCCTGGTCGAGCAGGACGCGCTTGATGCCGCTCGAGCGCTTCCGGGCCATCGCCACGAAGCGGTCGTCGTCGAACGCCGGGTCGAGCGGGTCCCTGGCGATGTGCGACACCTGCGTCGGGATGCTGCGGCGCCAGGCGGCGTCCGGGTCCCGTTCGTCGACCGCGCCGGCCGAGCCCGCGGGGGCGCCGTCGACCGTCGGCACCATCGTGTCGATCGCCATCGATCCGAACGTGCGCTGGTCGACGAACTCGAGCTCGACCGGTTCCTCCGGCGTGCCGTCGCGGTCGGTGCCGGCTGGCTGCACGTCGATGAGGATGCGCCGGTGCTTCGCGACCTCGCGCCCGCGGCCGAGCAGGACCTGCCCGCTCATGCCGAGGTGGGTCACGAGTGCTTCGGGTCGGTCCCCCACGCGCTCGGGGACGAGGGGGAACCACATGAACTTGCCGCGGCGGACGGCGGCCGCGATCGTGCGACCGGTCAGTCGTTCGACGAAGTCCTCCGCCGGACCGTCGTGCCGGGTCAGGGCCCGGTCGTCGACGACCTCGACGTGCCGCACCCGCGCGCCGCTGACGGCGGGTTCGAGGCCGGCGCGGACGACCTCGACCTCGGGGAGTTCGGGCACGCGGTCAGGCCGCCCGGCCGGACAGCCGCGTCCACGCCTCGAGCGCGGCGGCCATCTCGGCGGTCTTCTTGCTCGAGCCCGAGCCGGTCGAGACGTCCTCGCCCTGCAGCACGACCGTGGCGTGGAACGTCTTGTCGTGGTCAGGACCCTCTTCGGTGACCCGGTACGCGGGGTTGCCGAGGGACAGGCTCGCGGCGAGCTCCTGCAGGCTCGTCTTCGGGTCCATCGCGGCGCCGAAGCGGTCCGGGTCGACCAGCAGCGGCTCGACCAGACGCAGCACGAGCGCAGTGGCGTCGTCGGGGCCCGCGGACAGGTAGGTCGCACCGATCACGGCCTCGACGGTGTCGGCGAGGATCGATGCCTTGTCGCGGCCGCCGGTCTGTTCCTCGCCCTTGCCCAGGCGCAGGTAGGAGCCGAGGCCGATCATGCGGGCGATCTCGGCGAGGGCGACCGTCGAGACGAGGCTGGCGCGCCGCTTGGCGAGCTCGCCCTCGTCGAGGTCGGGGAAGGACCGGAAGAGCTTCACGGTCACGGCCTGGCCGAGGATGGAGTCCCCGAGGAACTCGAGGCGCTCGTTGTGCTTGATCCCGCCGTGCTCGTACGCGTACGAGCGGTGGGTCAGGGCGAGCTGGAGCAGCTCGGGGTCGAGGTCGACGCCGAGGATGCCCTGCAGACGAACGACGTCCGACCCCACGGGGCGGGACCCCGCGGCGCCGGACGTCGCTGTCATGTGCGGTGTCCGATCAGACGTCGGCGACCTTGCGGCCCTTGTACTCCATGTACAGGGCGGTGCCGGCCGAGTCCTCGACGACCTTCGCGCGGTGCGGGAGGCTGTAGGTGACCTTGCCGTTCTCGATCGTCTTCACGAGCTGGACCGGCGCGGCCTTCCACTGCGATCGACGGGCGTGCGTGTTCGCACGGGACTGCTTGCGCTTGGGAACGGCCATGGTGGTTCTCTTTCGGTTGGTCGGTGGTCAGGGTCGAGGTGCGTCAGGCCGTGCGGCCGTCGCCCTCGGGGCTCTGGGTGGTGCTGCTGTCGTCGGACTCGGTGCCCTGGAAGCCGGTCAACGCGGCCCAGCGCGGGTCCAGGACCTCGTGCACGGGGTGCTCGTCGAGGTCGGCCAGTCGCTCACCCGTCACCGGGTCGAGTCCTGGGCAGTCCGGTCGGCAGACCGGCTGGAACGGCAGCGACAGCACCACCGCATCTCGAACGACCGGTTCGCAGTCCACGTGGTCATCGCGAACGAAGAAGTCGAAATCCTCCGAGACATCGTACGCGAACAACTCGGCGAAATCGACCTCGACCGGTTCGCTGATGTCGATGAGGCACCGCGAGCACTCGCCCGTGGCCTCGGCCGAGGCGTGGCCGGAGACGAGGACACCCTCGTGCAGCCCCTCGAGCTTGAGGTCCAGGTGCATCGCAGCGCCCGCGCGCACGGCGATCACGCCGGCGCCCATCGCGTCCGGCACCTCGATGTCGAGCGAGTGCTCGCGCATCTCGCCCGGACGGTGCGCGAGGTCACGCACGCGCAGGGCGTAGGGGCTGTTCACGGGGGAAGACACGATCGACGAGTCTACCGCGATCCGCGACGGACGTCGAGGACGCCCGGATCGCGGCGTGTCAGCGCCCGAGGTGCTCCGCCAGCGCGTCCGCGACCACGCCGGGCACGTACGGGGTGACGTCGCCGCCGAGCGTCGCGACCTGGCGGACGAGCGAACTCGACACGTGTGCGCGCGACGCGTCGGGGAGCAGGAACACGGTCTCGACGTCCGCGAGGTGCCGGTTCATGATCGCCATCGGGGTCTCGTAGGCGACGTCCTCGCCGGAGCGCACGCCCTTGACGAGCACGCCGGCGCCGACCTGGCGGCAGTAGTCGACGAGCAGCCCGGACGTCCACTCACCGACGCGCACGGTGTCCGCCACGCCGACCTCGGCCAGGGATCGCTCGATCAGCCGCACCCGGTCGGCGGCGGTGAACATCGCCGGCTGCTTGTCGGGGTTGTGCACCACGAGCACGTGCACCTCGTCGAACAACCGGGCGGCGCGGCCGATCACGTCGAGGTGCCCGAGGGTCACGGGGTCGAAGGAACCGGGGACGACCGCGATCTGTGCCATGCCCGCGACGATACCGGCGGCCCGGTGTCAGTCCGTGTCGAGACCGGTGTCGGTTGTGCCGAGGGCGTGTCCGTCCGTGCCGCGGCCGGGTCAGTTCTTCCCGAGGAAGGCCGCGTCGGACTCGTCGAGCCGACGCGCCAGGGCCTCGCGCAGGGCGGGGTGGTCCCGGAGCTCGGGGTCGGGCTCGAGGACCCGCTCGGCCTCGCCCCGGGCGTCGACGATCAGGTCGGCGTGCTCGACCACCCGGAGGAGGTTGAGCGAGGAGCGCCCACCCGACTGCCGCTCGCCGAGGACGTCGCCCTCGCGCCGGAGCTCCAGGTCGACACGCGCCAGCTCGAAGCCGTCGTCGGACGCCGCCACGGCGTCGACGCGCTCGCGTGCGGTGGTCTCGGCCTCGGCCGTGGTGACGAGCAGGCACACGCCGGCGTACCGCCCACGGCCGATGCGACCGCGGAGCTGGTGCAGCTGCGAGACGCCGAACCGGTCGGCGTCGAGGACCGCCATCATCGACGCGTTGGGCACGTCGACACCCACCTCGATCACGGTCGTCGCGACGAGGACGTCGACCTCCCCCGCGGCGAAGGCGGTCATCACGCGGTCCTTGTCCTCTGCCGCCATGCGGCCGTGCAGGACCTCGATGCGGCGCCCGTCGAGCACCGGCATCGCACGCATCCGCTCCGCCGTGGCGAGGACCGTGGCCGGAGCACGCCGCGGTGCCTCCGCGCCCTCGGCCGTCGGGTCGGCGTCCGGGGCAGGGCCGCCGTCGTCCTCGGCGTGGGCGTCGTCGATCGCCGGGCAGACCACGAACGCCTGGCGCCCCGCGGCGAGCTCCTCGGCCATCCGGCTCCAGATGCGGCCCTCCCACCCGGGGTGCTCGGCGAGGCCGACCGCGAAGGTCTCGACGCCCGCGCGGCCCGACGGCAGCCCGGTGATCGTCGACACGTCGAGGTCGCCGAACACCGTCATCGCGACGGTGCGCGGGATCGGCGTCGCCGTGAGCACGAGCACGTGCGGCGGGGTCGCGCCCTTGGTGCGCAGGGCCTCGCGCTGCTCGACGCCGAAGCGGTGCTGCTCGTCGACGACGACCAGGCCGAGCTCGGCGAAGTCGACGCGGTCGCCCAGCAGGGCGTGCGTGCCGACGACGAGCCGCGAGCTGCCGGACGCCGCGGCGAGCAGGGCCCGGCGTCGCTCGTCGGTCGACTGGGACCCGGTGAGGATGACCGGTCGGAGCTCTGCCGCCAGGTCGGGCCCGAGGAACTTCACGATCGAGCGGAGGTGCTGCGCGGCGAGCACCTCGGTCGGGGCGATGAGCGCCGACTGCCCGCCGGACTCCGCCACCGTGAGCATCGCCCGGATCGCGACGAGGGTCTTGCCGGACCCGACCTCGCCCTGCACGAGCCGGTGCATCGGCCACTCCCCTGCCAGGTCGTGCGCGATCTCGCCGCCCACGGCCCGCTGGTCGTCGGTCAGCGTGAACGGCAGCGAGGCGTCGAAGCGCTCGAGGATCCCGCCGGGGGACGCCGTCCGCCGGGTGGCCGCGGTCGCCCGGGCCGCGATCCGCCGCTGCACGAGCGCCGTCTGCAGCACGAACGCCTCGCGGTAGCGCAGGGCGTCCTGGGCGCGCTTGAAGTCGGCGACCTTCTCCGGGCGGTGCAGGAGCTCGAGCGCGCGACGGAACGGCACGAGCCCGAGCCGCGTCCGCGCCTGTGCCGGGATCGGGTCCGGCAGGTCGGGCAACGTGTCGAGGACGACGGCGATCGCCTTCGCGATCTGCCACGAGGTGAGCGAGGCCGTCGCCGGGTAGATCGGGATCGGCTGCCGCGACCACCGGATCGCCTCCTCGTCCTCGGGGTCGGCGGTCGCGCGGGGGTCGTCGCGCTCGAAGAGCTCGTAGTCGGGGTGGGCGAGCTGCCGCGCGCCCCGGTAGTCGCTGACCTTGCCGGCGAAGATGCCGCGCGCGCCGGGCACCAGGTCCTTCGTGCGCCACCCCTGGTTGAAGAACGTGAGCGTCAGGAGGCCCTTGCCATCGCCGATCTTCGCCTCGAGGATCGAACCGCGCCTGGCGCGCATGGTCCGCTCGCGCACGTCGATCACCTCGGCGACAATGGTCACGGACTCGCCGATCGCGAGCGAGTCGAGCGCCGTCAGGGCCCCGCGCTCCGCGTACCGGCGGGGGGCGTGCTCGAGGAACTCGCCGACCGTGCGGTAGCCGAAGGCCTTCTCGATCGCCTTCGCGGTCCGCCCGCCGAGCACGCCCCCGAGCCGGGCGTCGAGGGGCGCGGGACCGAGGTCCGGCGGCACCGTCGGTACCGCGGTGTCGGAGGTGTCGGAGGTGACCACGCGACCACGGTACCGGGCGCGTCCGACGCGCACAGCGCCTCCCGGCCGCCCTGTGGAGACCGCGCGGACCGGCACCGACCGCACGGACCCGCTGGACCGGAGCGACCGGTGGGGGCCGCGCACGCCGCTACGGTGGCTGCATGACCCGCATCATCGCCGGCGCCGCCGGTTCCACGACGCTCCGGGTGCCGAAGTCCGGCACCCGGCCGACGAGCGACCGCGTGCGGGAAGCCCTGTTCTCGTCGCTCGGCGCACGCGGGCTCGTGGAGGGCACCTCGGTCGCGGACCTCTACGCCGGGACGGGAGCACTCGGGCTCGAGGCGGCGTCGCGCGGGGCCGCGGAGGTCGTGCTCGTCGACCGGGCGTCCGCCGCGGCGCAGGCGTGCCGGGCGAACGCGAAGGCGGTGCAGCAGCGGGTGCCCGGCGTCCGGATCGACGTGCAGCCGCAGCCGGCGCTCGGGTACCTGCGGAGCACGGTGCGCACCTTCGACCTGGTCTTCATCGACCCGCCGTACGACGTCGCCGAGCAGGAGATCGCCGACGTGCTCGAGGCGCTCGTGCCGCGGTTGACCGCCGGCGCCGTGGTGGTGGTCGAACGGAGCAAGCGCTCCCCCGAACCGACGTGGCCGGCCGGGCTCGAGCCGTTCAGCAAGCGCAGCTACGGCGAGACCGTGGCGTGGGAGGCCGTCACGCCTGCCTGACCCGGTGCGGCTGTGGGTGCCGGCGCGCGCGGCTCGCGCGACACCGCGCGCGTCGATCGACACGCGGAACGTCGGGACATGCGCCCGGAGTCGATGCAGGTGCATCGTGCGACACGGCGCACGTCGATCGACGCGTGGAACGTCGCAGACGGCGTGCGTGCTCCCGCAGGGCGGCTCGAGCCCGCAGCCGACGGCCGGGAGGCCCGGTGCGGCTCCGGCGGTCAGCCCGCGGCACCGTCCCAGTCGGCGTACGGGTCCCACCCGGTCGTCGGGACCGGCTCGCCGTCGCGGACCAGGTCAGCGTCGCCGCGGGCGACGACGAGGCCGAGCCGCCGGAAGCCCCCGGGCAGCGCGACGTGCGGCGGGAAGGTCGCCAGCAGGCCGTGGTCCTCGCCGCCGTGCAGCGCGACCGCGTCGAGCTCGGGCAGCGGGTCGAGCGCGAGCGACACCCCGCTGGCGCGGGCGAGTCGACCGGCGTCGATCGCCAGGCCGTCGGACAGGTCGAGCATCGCCGTCGCACCCGCCGCGGCCGCGTGCACACCGTCAGCGATCGGCGGGACCGGGCGGCGCTGCCGGTCGACGTCCGGGTCCGCGTCGGCGCCACTGGCCACGGTCACGGCCCGCGACGGCTCCCGGTGCTCGTCGACGCCGTCGCGGAACAGCCGGGCGAGGCCACGCGCCGCCCGCCCGAGTTCGCCGGACACCGCGAGCACGTCCCCGACGTGGGCACCGGAGCGCAGCACCGGACCTCGTCCGCCGAGGTCGCCGAACGCCGTCACCGAGACCGTGAAGGTGGCCGAGGTCGACAGGTCGCCGCCGACGACCCCGCAGCCGGGCGACAGGGCGTCCACCGCCTGCCGCACTCCGTCGGCGAAGGACTCGAGCACCGCGACCGGCGTGTCCTGCGGCGCGGCGAGGGCGATCACGAGGCCGCTCGGCGTCGCACCCATCGCTGCGACGTCGGACAGGTTCGTCGCGGCGGCCTTCCACCCGACGTCCGCGGGTGAGGACCACGCCCAGCGGAAGTCCGGTCCGTGCACCATCATGTCCGTCGTGACGACGAACCGGCCGTCAGGCGCCGCGACCACCGCGCAGTCGTCACCGGGGCCGAGCACCGGCGCGCCCGCGGGCAGCCGGCGGACGATCCGGTCGAGGACGGCGAGCTCCCCCACCTGTCCCACGGTCGGTCCTGCCCAGGCGTCGTCCATCTCGTCCACGCCCGCAACGGTAGCCTGGACCGCGATGGACACCGCGCGCCGACCCCTCCGCTGGACCGCGATCGCGGGCGTCGCCGTGGCACTCGCCACCGGCCTGACCGGGTGCACGAACGCCGTGTCGATGGCCTCCGCGCCCTCGGCGGACTCCGCCGCGTGTGCCGCCGTGCAGGTCCGGCTCCCCGCGACCGTCGGGAACGACCTGCCGTTGCGGAACACGAACGCGCAGTCGACCGCCGCGTGGGGCGACCCGGCCGCGGCGCTGTACCACTGCGGGGTCGCGGTCCCGACGGTCTCCGACCTGCCGTGCTTCAGCCAGGGCGGCGTCGACTGGATCCGCGACGACCGCGGCGAGCAGGTCGTCTACACGACCTTCGGCCGCTCCCCCGCGGTGCAGGTCGTCATCGACTCGACGAAGACCACGAACCAGGTCGTGCAGGACCTGTCCGACGTGGTCTCGATCCTGCCGAAGGACGGACACGAGTGCCTCGACCCCTCGGACGTCCAGGGCTGACGCCACGACGCCCTGCCGAGACTCGGTTGGGCACCGCCGAGACTCGGGAACAGCGACAGGTCTCGGGCGCCGGAGCGCGAGGAGTGTCGCTCAGACCGAGCCTCGGGCAGGCCGCCCCGCACGCGCAGCGGCCCACGCGCGTCAGCGGACCGCGGTGCGCCCCAGCTCGATGAGCTCCGTGACGAGCTCGCCGTAGGAGACGCCCGAGGCCGCCCAGCAGCGCGGGTACATCGACAGCGGGGTGAACCCCGGCATGGTGTTGACCTCGTTCACGACGAAGCCGTCGTCCGTCAGGAAGCAGTCGACGCGCGCCAGACCGGCGCCGCCGATCGCCTCGAAGGCACGGGCGCCCACCGAGCGGATCGCCTCGGTCTCGTCGTCGGTCAGGGGTGCGGGGCAGAGGAGTGCCTCGTCACCGCCCAGGTACTTCGACGCGAAGTCGTAGAAGCCGTCCTCGGCGACGACGATCTCGCCCGGCAGGCTCGTGCGCGGCACGCCGTCGCGGCCCTCGAGCACCGCGACCTCGACCTCGCGGCCGACCACGCGCGGCTCGACGATCACCTTCGCGTCGTGCTCGAACGCCAGCTCCATGGCGGCAGCGAGCTGCGACGGCTCGTCGACCCGCGAGACGCCCATGCTCGACCCGGCCCGGGCCGGCTTCACGAAGAGCGGCCAGCCGTGCACCGCGACGGACTCCGCGACGGCGTCGGGGTCGGCGGTCCACTGCCGACGGAGGACGGTCGTCCAGGGGGCGACCCGCAGTCCGGCGTGCTCGAGCACGGCCTTCGCAGTGTGCTTGTCCATCGCCAGCGCACTCGCCAGGACGCCGTCGCCGACGTAGGGCAGCCCGGCGACCTCGAGCATGCCCTGCACCGTGCCGTCCTCGCCGAACGGGCCGTGCAGGATCGGGAACACCACGTCGACAGCGATCGTCTCGACCGAGCCGTCCGGGTGCGAGACGACGAGCTCGTTCGTCGCGGGCGACGTCGGGAACGCCACACGGGTACCGTTGTCCGGCACGACGGGCAGTGCCCCGTCGCGCAGCGCCCACTGCGCGGGGTCGTCCGCCTGCAGTGTGAACGCGCCCTCCTTCGTGATGCCGATCGGCACGACGGCGTAGGCCGACCGGTCGACGACGTCCATGATGCCGCCGGCCGTCACGCAGCTGATCTCGTGCTCACTGGACCGTCCACCGAACAGCACGGCGACGGTCGTGGGGGCAGGAGCGATCGTGGGCATGGGAGTCCCCTCGGAGGTCGGGAGCGGACCGGTCACTCGCCCTGGGGCTCGTCGGTCTCGGTGAGGTGCGGCGCGATGTTGCGCGGATCGAGCCTACCGGCGAGGACCTCGGCGACCTGACCCACGATGGGCATGTCGACGCCGTTCGCCGACGCGAGCTCCAGGATCGGTGCGACGGACGCCAGGCCCTCGGCGGTCTGGTTCATCTGCCGCACGACCTCGTCGAAGCGGTACCCCTGACCGAGCAGCCGTCCGGCGGTGTTGTTCCGCGAGAGCGGCGACTGGCACGTCGCGATGAGGTCACCGAGGCCGGCGAGCCCGGACAACGTCGACGGCTGCGCACCGAGGGAGACCGCGAAGTCGGTCATCTCGGCCAGGCCACGGGTGATGATCGAGGCCTTCGTGTTCTCGCCGTACCCGACACCGTCGACGATGCCGATGGCGACCGCGATGAGGTTCTTGAGCACGCCGCCGAACTCGGTCCCGATGACGTCGGTGTTCGTGAACGACCGGAAGTAGGGGTTCGTCGCGACCGCCGCGACCGCCGTGGCGGTGTCGATCGACGTCGACGAGACCACGGCGGCGGTCGGCTGCCGCCGGGCGATCTCGAGCGCCAGGTTCGGGCCGCTCGCGACGGCGATCCGGTCGCGGTCGATGCCGAGCCCCTCGTGCAGGACCTCGCTCATCCGCAGGCCCGTGGCCTTCTCGACACCCTTCATCAGGCTGACGACGGGGACGCCCTCCGGCAGCAGCGGGGCGATCGCGGACAGGTTCGACCGGAGCGACTGCGACGGCACCGAGACGTACACCTGCTCCGCGCCGTCGAGCACGGCAGACAGCGAGGTCGAGGCCGTGAGCGTGCGCGGCAGGTTGATACCGGGCAGGTACTCCGAGTTCCGCTTCGTCTCGGTGATCTCGCGCGCGACCTCGGGGCGGCGTGCCCAGAGCACCGTGGTGGCGCCGCCCTCGGCGAGGACCTTCGCGAACGTGGTCCCCCAGCTGCCGGCGCCGATCACGGCGACCCGCGGCTTGTCGGTGGACTGCATCACCACGCGGATGGCGGCGGTGTCCACCGCGCCGGGCGCGGCGACGACACGGTCCGGGTGGTCGTCGTGGGGGCGCAGACCCGGGGCGTGCTCACTCAAAGCGGCCCGTCTCCTTCTGGTTGTTGGCCGCCGGGTCCCAGCGGGTCGCCGGAGCCGGCTCGCCGCGCAGTTCCTCGAGCAGCTCGGTGATCCGCTGCATCACGATCTCCGTCGCCTCGAGCAGCATCTTCTGGTCGAGCGGACGTCCGCGGTACGCCGACAGGTCGACGGGGTCGCCGACGATGACGTCGACGCGCGAGGGCGGGAAGAGCCGGAGCTTCTTCGAGTAGCGCGCCATGATCCGCTGCGTGCCCCAGTGGGCCATCGGGATGATCGGCACGTCGTTCTCGAGCGCGATCCGCACCGCACCGGTCTTGCCGCGCATCGGCCACAGGTCGGGGTCGCGGGTGAGCGTGCCCTCCGGGTAGACGATGATCGCGCCGCCCTGCTCGACGAGCGATCGACCGCCGCCGAGCGGGTCGCTCATCCGAGTGCGTCCGGACCGTTCGACCGGGATCTGCCCCATGCCCGTCATGAGCTTGCCCACGACCGGCACCTTGAAGATCGACGCCTTGGCGAGGAACCGCGGCGCCCGGCGTGACAGCCACACGGCCGTGCCCACCACCAGCGGGTCGATGTTCGTGAAGTGGTTGGGCGCGAGCACGAACGCGCCGTCCTCGGGCAGCCGCTTCGGTCCGTGCCAGTGGTACCGGGCGGAGAACCGGAAGATCGGGATGACGACCGACGCGGTGATGCGGAACGCGGGGTTCAGCTCCCCGCGGCGCCACCGGCGCCCCGGTGTGGGCAGTCCCGTGGTGACCTGCGCGGCGGACGCACGCCGCGCCTCCAGGCCGTCACCGGGCCGGTCCGACGACGGGTCCGGGTGACGAGGCGAGCCCGACACGCGCCTAGCCCGCGAAGTCGAAGTCGGCGCCGAGCTTGCGGAGCTTCGGGATGAAGTGCTCGTAGCCGCGGCTGATGATGCCGACGTTCGTGATGTGCGACTCGCCCTCGGCGGTCAGCGCCGCGATGAGGTGGCTGAAGCCGCCGCGCAGGTCGGGGACCCGCACGTTCGCGGCGTGCAGCGTCGTCGGACCGGTGATGACGGCGGCCTGCTCGAACGGCCGGCGGGCGACGCGACGGTCGTGCCCGGGCAGTCCCTCCTTGTGCACGACGATGTCGGCACCCATCTCGTTGAGGGCGTCGGTGAAGCCGAAGCGGTTCTCGTAGACGGTCTCGTGCACGATGCTCGTGCCCTCGGCCTGCGTCAGCGCGACCACGAGCGGCTGCTGCCAGTCGGTCATGAACCCGGGGTGGACGTCGGTCTCGACGACGACCGGGCGCAGCGTCTCGCGCTCCCGGTAGAAGCGGATGCCGTCCTCCTGGATGTCGAACCCGCCGCCGACCTTGCGGAAGACGTTGAGGAACGTCATCAGGTCCTGCTGGTCCGCGCCCTCGACGAAGATGTCGCCGTTCGTCGCCAGTGCCGCGGAGGCCCAGCTCGCGGCCTCGTTGCGGTCGTTGATCGCCCGGTGGGTGTAGCCGCGGAGCGACTCGACGCCCTCGATGAAGATCGTGCGGCTCGGCTCGACCGTGACGATCGCGCCCATCTTCTGCAGGATGGCGATGAGGTCCATGATCTCGGGCTCGATCGCCGCGTTGCGGAGCTCGGTGACGCCCTCGGCGAGGACCGAGGAGAGCAGGACCTGCTCGGTGGCGCCCACGCTCGGGTACGGCAGCTCGATCTTCGCGCCCTTGAGCCCGTTCGGCGCCGTCAGGTGGATGCCGTTGAGCTGCTTGTCGACGACGGCGCCCATCGCACGGAGGGCGTCGAGGTGGAAGTCGATCGGACGGTCGCCGATGCGGCAGCCGCCGAGGTCGGGGATGAAGGCCTCGCCGAGCTTGTGCAGCAGCGGGCCGCAGAACAGGATCGGGATGCGGCTCGAGCCCGCGTGCGCGTCGATCTCGGCGAAGTGCGCCGACTCGACGTTCGCCGGGTCGAGGATGAGCTCGCCTCGTGCCGGGTCCGTGATCCGCACGCCGTGCACCTCGAGCAGGCCGCGGACGACCTTGACGTCGGAGATGTCCGGGACGTCCTTGAGGATCGACGGGGTGTCGCCGAGCAGCGACGCGACCATCGCCTTCGTGGCGAGGTTCTTCGCGCCGCGGACCTCGATGCGTCCCACGAGCGGCTTGCCGCCCCGGATGACGATCTCGTCCGACTTGAGGCCGACACGGGCCCCTGCTGCTGCTGCGTCCTGTACGAGGGAGTTCACTACTTCACCGGCAATGTCTTCGGCCGCCATCGGGAGCGGCGGGATTCGAACTCCGTGATCGCGGTCTCGTCACGGAGGGTGAGCCCGATGTCGTCGAGCCCTTCCATCAACCGCCAACGAGTGTAGGCGTCGATCTCGAAGGGCACGTCCACCGCGCCGAGCGACACGCGCTGTGTCACCAGGTCGACCGTCGCCTCGATGCCCGGGTTCGTCGCGATCTCGGCCCACAGCCGCTCGACTTCCGGTTCGGTCACGATCGCCGTGACCAGGCCCTGCTTGCCCGCGTTGCCCTTGAAGATGTCCGCGAAACGGGGTGAGACCACGACCTGGAACCCGAAGTCGCGGAGTGCCCAGACGGCGTGCTCACGGCTCGACCCGGTGCCGAAGTCCGGACCGGCGACGAGCACCTGGGCGCCCTGGTAGACGGGCTGGTTGAGCACGAAGTCCGGGTCCTGCCGCCACCCGGCGAACAGGGCGTCCTCGAAGCCGGTCTTCGTCACGCGCTTGAGGTAGACCGCGGGGATGATCTGGTCGGTGTCCACGTTCGAGCGCTTGAGCGGCGCGGCGATCCCCGTGACGGTGGTGATCTTGTCCATCAATTGGCTCCTTCAGCGGTCGCGGCCGTCGCGGCGGCGTCGTCCGTCACCGTTGCGATCGCATCGTCGGTCTCCAGGTCCCACGGGCTCGACAGGGTGCCGCGGACCGCGGTGGCGGCGGCGACGAGCGGGGAGACCAGGTGCGTCCGGCCGCCCTTGCCCTGGCGGCCCTCGAAGTTGCGGTTCGAGGTGCTCGCGCAGCGCTCCCCCGGGGCGAGCTGGTCGGGGTTCATGCCGAGGCACATCGAGCAGCCGGCGAACCGCCACTCGGCGCCGAAGTCGGTGAACACCTTGTCGAGCCCCTCGGCCTCGGCCTCGAGCCGGACCCGGGCGGACCCCGGCACGACCATGACCCGGACGCCCTCGGCCTTCTGACGGCCCTGGATCACCGAAGCGAAGGCCCGGAGGTCCTCGATGCGCGAGTTCGTGCACGAGCCCATGAAGACCGCGTCGACCGCGATGTCCTTCATCGGGGTGCCCGCTGCCAGGTCCATGTACTCGAGCGCGCGCTGGGCTGCTGCCTGGTCGTTCGGGTCCGTGTAGTCCGACGGCGACGGGACGGACTCGGACAGCGAGACACCCTGGCCCGGGTTGGTGCCCCAGGTGACGAACGGCTCGAGCTCGTCGGCGTCGATGAACACCTCGGCGTCGAAGACCGCGTCGTCGTCGGTCGACAGGGTGTCCCAGTACGCGACGGCGTCGTCCCAGTCCTGGCCGGTCGGGGCGTGGTCGCGGCCCTGCACGTAGTCGTAGGTGGTCTGGTCGGGGGCGACCATGCCGGCGCGGGCACCGGCCTCGATCGACATGTTGCAGATCGTCATGCGTCCCTCCATCGAGAGGGAGCGGATCGCCGATCCGCGGTACTCGAGCACGTAGCCCTGGCCGCCACCGGTGCCGATCTTCGCGATGACGGCGAGGATGATGTCCTTCGCCGTGACGCCGGGACGCAGGGTGCCCTCGACCGTGATCGCCATCGTCTTGAAGGGCTTCAGCGGCAGGGTCTGCGTCGCGAGGACGTGCTCGACCTCGGACGTGCCGATGCCGAACGCCATCGCGCCGAAGGCGCCGTGGGTGGAGGTGTGCGAGTCGCCGCACACGACGGTGACGCCGGGCATGGTCAGGCCCAGCTGCGGACCGACCACGTGGACGATGCCCTGCTCCTTGTCGCCCAGCGAGTGCAGGCGGACGCCGAACTCCGCGCAGTTGCGGCGCAGCGTCTCGATCTGGGTGCGGCTGGTCGGGTCCGCGATGGGCCGGTCGATCGCGAGGGTCGGGGTGTTGTGGTCCTCGGTCGCGATGGTCAGGTCGAGGCGGCGGACCGGGCGGCCGGCCTGGCGGAGGCCGTCGAACGCCTGCGGGCTCGTGACCTCGTGCACGAGGTGGAGGTCGATGTAGAGGAGGTCCGGGTTCCCGTCCTCACCCTTGACCACGACGTGGTCGTCCCACACCTTCTCGGCGAGCGTCTTTCCCATCGGGTACGACCCTTCCTCGTTGACGTCGATGCGCCGCTCCCGCGGCTCGGTCCGGTGAGTCTAGCAGGTTGGTATACCAACGCGGGTCGAGTGCTCCGACGGGGTGCGCGACGGACGGGAGGCGCGGTGCGGGCCCGCCACGCGCCTCCCGTCCGACGGTCGGTCACGTCGGCGACACCTGTCGCGGTGGGAGGATGGAGCCGACATGACGACGCCTGCACACTCGACCCGGACCACCAACCTCGAGGGCGCAGCCCGCGCCGCGATCGCCGGCGGTGCGCCGCTCGCCCTGCTCATCGCCCTCGGGATGCCCGGGTACGCGGCCTTCGCGATGTTCGCCGGGTTCACCGCGATCTTCGGGGCGACCGAGCCCTACCGGCAGCGGATGGTGACGACCGGTGTCGCCGGGGCGCTGCAGGCCGCGTGCATGGCTGCCGGGATCGCGGTGTCGCTGTCCGGCGCGCCGCTCTGGCTGCAGGGCGTCGGACTCGTGGTGGTCCTCGTCGTCGCGGTCTGCACCCTGAGCGCGCTGCAGACCATCCCCGCCCAGCCGATCTTCCCGGTGTTCGCGTTCTGCGTCTCTGCCCTGGTGCCCGTGCGGGCCACCGACCTGCCCCTGGTCGCGACGATCATCGTCGGCTCGGTGGTGTGGGCGTGGCTCGTCGCGATGTCCGGAGCGGTGATCCGGCTCGTGCTGCACCCGCACGCGCCGCACGTGTTCCGCCCGATCGCGCAGCGCAAGCACCGCTCCCTGGCCGTGCTGCGGAGGTCGGCGCTCTGGGAGACGGTCGGCCTGAACGTCGTCGGGGCGCTCGTCGCCGGCGCGGTCGCCGAGACGATCCCGTGGCTCGGGCACCCGTACTGGGCGGTCATCGCCGTGGTCTCGACCCTGCCGGCGATCCGCCAGCGACACACGGTCGTCCGAGCGGTGCAGCGGTTCGTGGGCACCATCGGCGGGACGGTGATCGCCGTGGGGATCCTGCTGCTCGAGCCCTCGGCGTGGTGGATCGTGGTGATCGCCGTGGTCGGCCAGTTCTTCGCGGAGATCTTCGTCGCGCGGCACTACGCCGTGACGCTGCTGTTCCTCACGCCGCTCGCGCTGGCGGTGTCGTGGCTGAGCGTGCCCGAGGCCCCGGAGCTGCTTGCGGTGGACCGCGTCGCGCAGACGCTGCTCGGTGCCCTCGTCAGCGTGGCGCTGCTCGTGGTCGGTCGCGGGGTCGAGCGTCGGCGCGGGCGGGCGCTCGGCGCGACGAGCGCGATCCGCACCGTCTGAGCCGGGGCGCTCGTGGGGCGTGACGCCCGCTGCCGTGCCCGTGCCCGGAACCTGGTTCCGGACACAGCACCGGGAAGAAGCGCGGTGTCGTGTCCGGAACCTGGTTCCGGGCTGGCGGGTCAGTCGCGCGGCGCGACGTTCCAGGAGTCGATGACCGGGCGGCCGTGCTCGTAGCCGAGCGAGCTCACCGTCGCCGTGCCGAGCTTCAGCACGGCACCGTCCTGCGGGGCGAGCCGGATCCAGGCGGCGCCGAGCGCGCGGAGGACGTGCCCGTGGGCGACCACGATGGCGTCGTCGCCCTCGGCGAGGACCGGCCGGACGCGGTTCAGCACGCGTTCGACGCGCACACGCACCTCGGCGGCGCTCTCGCCCGGGGTGTCCCCCGCCGGCACGCCGTCGGTCCAGAGGTCCCACGGGCCGTGGCGCTGCACCTTGATCTGCGGGGTGGTCAGGCCCTCGTACGCGCCGTAGTCCCACTCGTACAGGTCCTCGTCGAGCTCCGGGTCGACGCCCACGAGCTCCGCCGTGTCCCGCGCGCGCTGCAGCGGGCTGGACAGCGCGAGCGCGAACGTCCGGTCGGCGAGGTACCGGCCGGCGCGCTTCGCCTGCTCGATGCCGTTCTCGGTGAGCGGGATGTCGGTGCGGCCGGTGTGCTGGCCGCTCTTCGACCACTCCGTCTCTCCGTGGCGGACGAGGACGAGTTCGCCGGGGCGTTCCGAGGTCATGTGTTCCTTCCGGTGTACAGGCCGAGCGCGGCTGCGCCGACCGAGACGACGAGCATCCCGAGCCCGTTCAGCACGGCAGCCCGGGGTCTCCCGGACCGGAACAGCTGGACGGTCTCGACACTCGCCGTCGAGAACGTCGTGTACCCGCCCATCATGCCCGTGCCGAGCACGGCGACCGTCGAGGGACCGAGTGCCCCGGTCTCGCCGAGCCCGGTGAGGAACCCGAGCACGAGCGAGCCCGACACGTTGATGACGAACGTCCCGAGCGGGAACCGACCGACCCTGGCCTTGACGACGCCGTCCAACCAGCAGCGGAGCGCCGCGCCGGCGCCGCCGCCGAGGGAGACCAGGAGGAGTTCGACCGGCGTCACGACGACGCCCCCGTACGCCGCGGACGCACCCGACCGGCGACCCACGTGCCGGCGGCGACCGCGGCCAGTCCGAGCAGGACCGACAGCAGCGCGTACCCGGTCCCGGCACCCCAGCGCGCGGCGTCGAGCAGCTTCGCGGTGTCGTCGGCGAGCGTCGAGTACGTCGTGGAGCCGCCGAGCACGCCCGTGCCGACGAACAGGCGCGCGGCCCGGCGACGACCGACGTCCGGGCCGCGGTGGGCGAGCGCCTCGAGCAGCAGACCGAGGCAGAACGCCCCGACGACGTTGATCCCGAGGATCGTCCAGCTGACGCCGTCGACCGCGGGCAGCGCACTGGCGAGCGCAGCACGGACGCCGGTGCCGACCGCGCCGCCGAGCGCGACGAGGCCGAGGGACCGCCACTGCCGGTGCGGGGGCCGCGGATCCACCGGGGTCAGTCCCGGACCGCGGCGACGCCCTCGACCTCGACGAGCTGGTCGTCGTAGCCGAGGACGGTGACGCCCATCAGGGTGCTCGGGACGTCGTGGTCCCCCATCGCAGTTCGCACGACCTCCCACACGGTGACGAGGTCGGCCTGCTCCGAGGAGGCGACGAGCACGCGGGTGTGCACGAGGTCGGCGAGTTCGGCACCCGCCGCGGCGAGGGCGGTCTCGAGGTTCGCCATGCACCGGACCGCCTGGCCGCGGTGGTCGCCGACAGCGACTGTGCGGCCCTGCTCGTCGAGCGGGCAGGCGCCGGCGAGGAACACGAGTCGGGCGTCGGCCGGAGCGGTCGCGGCGTACGCGTACTCGGCGACGTCGCTGAGTCGGTCGGAGCGGATGAGCTGCACGGCACGGGTCACCCCGCCAGCCTGACACAACCGGGCCTGCGGGCGGCCACGGGGACCGCCCGCGGGCCCGGTTCGTGTACGGACGCTCAGTGCGCGATCGGGTTCGCCATCCGTCCGGCCCTGATGAGCGAGTCGGTCTGCGCCGTCAGGTCGACCATCTGCAGGGTGTTCCGCAGCTGCAGCCGGTTCAGGCACGAGTGCTCGAAGTCCGGCACACGCAGGTCGAGCGGCCGCGCACGACCCGCTCCCGCAGCGTCGACGCAGGACCCGACGAGCCGCCAGAAGACCGCGCTCGGCAGGACCCCGTCCTGGTCGAGGACGGCCGCGAGGTACCGGAGCACCCCGTCGAACACGTCGGTGAACACCCCGAGTGCCGCCTCGTCGTCGCCCACCGGGTGCACGATCCGCTCGATGCCGGCCGGGACCGCGACGTCACCGACGACCACGACCTCTTCCCCGATGTCCTTCATGAACACCCGGGACACCACGCCGTCACGGAGGACGAGCACGAGGTTCTCGCCGTGCGGCATGAACAGCAGCTGGTGCTCGGTCAGGCAGTGCACGACGGGCCGGAGGTACGCGTCGAGGTACTGCGCCACCCACGAGGCGGCGTCCAGCCCGGACTGCTCGACGAGCGCGGCGGCGACGGACCGGCCGCGGGCGTCCCGGTGCAGCAGCGCCGCCATGGTGACCGGCCGCTCGCCGGGCTCCAGCCGCGGCACGGGGCTCTCCCGCCACAGCGCCGCGAGCATCTTGCGCTGCGGTGCACCGCGCTGCGCCGGTCCCGACCCGATCCGGTGGTAGACGTCCCCGGTGTAGCCGACGGCGGCGTGTTCGCGGAGCACCCCGAACCCGGCGTCGGCGAGCACCGGGTCGGCCTCGACCAGGCCGGCGACCCAGTCGTTCACCGCGGGAGCGGTGCGCATGTACGCGGGCGACATCCCCCGCAGGAACCCCATGTTCTGCACGGTGAGCGCGGTCTTGACGTACGAACGCCCGGGGACGGAGCGGTTGAAGGCCGTGCGGACGGACTGCTGGGGCTGGTGGTCGTCCGGCCCCTCGCCGAGGTCGACGAGGTCCTGCCGACCGAGGTCCGGCGCGAAGGTGACGGCGATCCGGTGCTGCCACTGCCACGGGTGCACCGGGAACCAGGTGTGGTCGTCCGGGTCGAGGCCGCGGCGCTCGAGGGTGTCGCGGAAGCGGTCGACCGTCGCGGGGTCGAGCTCGGCGTCCCAGTGCTGCTGCTCGGTGCGGTCCGCGGCGAGCGCCAGGTGCGTGTGCTCCCGCCGGGCGGCGAGCCACCGGTACCGGAACCGACCGCCGGACTCCGGCGCGTAGCGTCGGTACTCGTCGAGGCCGAAGCCGATCCGACCGTTCGCGGCGACGAAGGCCGGGTGCCCCTCGGTCATCGCGGCCTCGGCGTCCTGGAACGCCGCGACGACGTCGCCGTCCGCTCGGCCGCGGGCGAGCTGCGCGGCGGAGGGCCCACCACGGCGGTGCTTCGCGGCGGCCGACGCCAGGGTGGACGCGACCTCCTCGAGGTACGTCCCGAGCATCTCGTCAGGGATGCCGAGTGCGTCCTGCAGGTCGAGCACGAGCTGCTGCGCGTCGAGCGGCGCCGGTCCCGACCGACCGGCGCGGCTCCGGGTCAGGGACGACTCGTCGACGACCCAGTGCTCGAGCTCGTACCGCCGGGCGCGGAACCGGTAGGTCGAGTCCCCCGCGTCGAGCGCCCACCCGTCGCCGTCGGGACGCGGTGCCACGAGCCGTTCGTGGGTGAACTCGGCGATCGCCTTCGCGACGAGGTGGCGCTGCGCCGGCTCGAGGTGCTCGGGCCGCAGGTGCGCAGCGGGCCCGTCGTCGTCCGGCACGCCGATCCGGTCGGTGTCGAGCACCGAGAGCAGCGCCCGCTTGCCGTCCACGTCGACCTCGCGCAGGGCGCGGAAGCCGACCTCGGCGTTCTTCACCTGCACGGCGGTGTTCCGCACGTCCGGCTCGACGACGACGCGACGGGCACCGAGCGCGTCACGGCAGTGCTCCACCACGGCCCGCATCACGGCGCTCGTCAGCCCGTGCACGCGACCGTCCGCGGGCGGCGGCGCGACGAGCAGGTGCATCCCGACGTCACCTGCCTCGGCGTCCCACACGTCGGTGAGCAGCACCTGGCGCGGGTCGTAGGTCTCGGCGTACGCGATCGGGTCGCCGTCCCACCGGAGCAGCCACCCCGCCTGCGCCGGGTCCTCCTGCACCGACCGGAGGTACCCGCGGACGGCGTGCACGTCGTGCTCGGTCATCGACCACCACGCGGACGCCGGGTGCGCGAGCCACGCCTGCACGACGGTGGCGTCGCGGTCCGGGTCGACGGGCTGGACGGACGGGAGGCCCGTGGTCGCGTCCGTCGCGCGGGCGACGGTCACCGGGGCGCTCACGCCGACACCCCGACGCTCGCCGCCCGGCGGTCTGCCGTGGCAGCCGCGGCGCTCGCCGCAGCGGCGCCCTCCGTGCCCGCCGCGGCGTCGCCGTCGGCGCTCGCCGCAGGGCCGGGAGCCGGCTGCCCGCCGGGCAGGCCGAACTCCTGGAAGGCGATCCGTTCCTCCAGGCCGTACACGGTGCGCCCCGTGACGGACCGGATGATCGACGCGTTCCGCCACGCACCCATGCCGAGGTCCGGCGCGGTCAGGCCGTGCGTGTGCTCCTCGGCGTTCTGCACCCAGATGCGGCCGCCGAGGGTGTCGACGTGCAGGTCACGGGCGACCGCGAACCGGCCGCGGTCGTCGCGCGCGACCAGGTGCTCGACGGGTGCGAGGACGTCCGGGGTCCGCGGCCGGTACCCGGTCGCCAGGACGATCCGGGCGACCTCGTGCGCCGCCTCGGTGCCGAGCTGTGCGTGCCGGAGCGTCAGCCGGAAGCGGTCCCGTTCGGGCAGCCACTCGGCGGCCACCACGCTCGTGTCGGTCCGGAGGGTCGTCGGCACCGGGCCACGTGCGCTGATCCGGTAGAGCGCGTCGTAGACCTGGTCGACCAGGTCGGCGCTGATGCCCTTGTACAGGCCCCGCTGCTCGCGACCGAGGCGGTCGCGCACCGGGCGGGGCAGGGCGTGGAAGTGGTCCGTGTACTCCGGGCTCGTCATCTCGAGGGTGAGCTTGGTGTCCTCCATCGGGAAGAACCGGGGCGAGCGCGTGATCCAGTCGAGGCGGTACCCGCCGTCGCGGATGCCCTCGAGCAGGTCGCGGTAGACCTCGGCGGCGGACTGCCCGCTGCCGACGACGGCGATCGAGTCGGCGCGCCGGAGGTCGTCGCGCGCCGGGAGGTAGCCAGCGGAGTGCACGACCGGGCCGGCGAGGTCCCGGAGTGCCTCGGGCACCGCGGGTTCGGTGCCGATGCCGAGCACGACGTGTCGGGCGACGTACCGCTCCGGGCCGTTCGCCGTCTCCGCGTGCACGGTGAACAGGTCGGTGGTCTCGTCGTGCTCGACCGCGACGACGCGGCGACCCCAGCGCAGCGTGTCGAGCTGGTCGGCCGCCCACCGGCAGTACGCGTCGTACTCGGCGCGCAGGGGGTGGAAGTCCTCGCGGATGTAGAAGGGGTAGAGGCGGCCGGTCTCCTTGAGCCAGGCGAGGAACGAGAACCGCGAGGTCGGATCGGCCATCGTGACCAGGTCGGCGAGGAACGGGACCTGGATCGTGGCGTCGTCGAGCATCATGCCGTGGTGCCAGGTGAAGCCGTCGGCCTGGTCGAGGAACACGGCGTCGAGGTCGTCGATCGGGTCCGTCAGGCACGCGAGACCGAGGTTGAACGGGCCGATCCCGATGCCGACCACGTCGTGCACGGTCGTGCCGGTGCTGGTGCTGGTGCTGGTGCTCATCGGGTCGCTCCCGTCGTCTCGGTGGACCGGGCGTGCGCCTCGTGCAGGCGTTCCGCGGTCGCCACGACGTGGTCCAACGACGCGACGACCTGCTCGGCGGTGGTCTCCGGGTTGAGGAGCGTGAGCTTGCTGGCCGGCCGCCCGTCGACGACCGTCTTCGCGATCAGCACCCGTCCCTCGGCCAGGAGGGTCGCGCGCAGCGGGGCGACGAGCGCGTCGGCCTCGGCGTCGGACACCCCGTCCGGCTGCCAGCGGAAGAGCACGGTGCTGAGCTGCGTCGGCGCGAGGAGCACCAGCCCCGGGTGACGTCGGACGTGGTCGTGCACCTGCTCGGTGACGTCGAGCACGGCGTCGAACGCGCGCCCGATGGCCGGTGCGCCGCTCGCCCGGAGCGTCGTCCAGAGCTTCAGCGCGTCGAAGCGCCGCGTGGTCTGCAACGACTTGTCGACCTGGTTCGGCTCGTCGGCGTCCTCGGGGTTGAGGTAGTCCGCGTGCCAGGACGCACGGCGCAGGTCGACGGGGTCGCGGACGAGCAACGCGCTCGAGGACACCGGCTGGAAGAACGACTTGTGGAAGTCGGCCGTGACGCTCCTGGCACGCTCGATCCCGTCGAGCAGGTGCCGACGGGTCGGGGACACGAGCAACCCGCAGCCGTACGCGGCGTCGACGTGGAGCCAGACGTCCTCGAGATCGCACACGTCCGCGATCGGCTCGAGCGGGTCGATGCAGCCGCGATCGGTCGTGCCCGCGGTCGCGACGACGGCCATCGAGGCGCGGCCCGCTCGTCGGGCCTCGGCGATCGCGTGCGCGAGCGCGTCCGGGAGCATCCGGCCCGCGGTGTCGGTGGCGACGTCGACGACCGCCCGCTCGGGCAGCCCGAGGAGCATCGCGGACTTCCGGACGCTGAAGTGGCTCGACGCGGTGGCGAAGACGACCAGGTCGTCGAGGGCGGTCGGCCGCCGGCCGTCCGTCGTCGCGGCCTGTCGCGCGAGCAGCAGGGCGTGCAGGTTCGACTGGGTGCCACCCGAGGTGAAGACGCCGTCGCCGGCGGTGAACCCGATCGTCTCCGTCACCCACGAGACGACGCGGCGTTCGACCTCGGTGCCGATCCGCGACTGGTCCCAGGTGTCCACCGACGGGTTCACCGCGGCGAGCACGGCCTCGGCGGCGACCGCGGGGACGGCGACCGGGCAGTTGAGGTGGGCGAGGTAGCCGGGGTCGTGGAACCAGACGGTCTCGGCGGTGACGAGGGCGTCGACCTCGGCGACTGCGGCCTCGGCGGACCCGAGGGGCCGGTCGAGGTCGACGGCTGCGACGCGTTCGCGGAGGACCGGGGCCGGCGTGTCGGTCGTCGGGGTCGTGACGGCCGCCAGACGGTCGGCGGTCCGGTCGACGGCGCCCCGGACGACCGCTCGGTAGCGGTGGGCACGGTCGGACGTGAGGATCTCGAGCAGTGGATTGACGCTGTTCACGTTAGGCAAGGCTAACCTCACTTCGTGGCCGACCAGAACCGCGAACGGGGGAAGAACGATCGTTCCGCCCGGACTGTCCCCCGGTCCCGTGCCCGCTAGCGTTGGACCGTGCCCACCGCAGACCACACCGCGACCGTCGCGGTCGTCGGTGCCGGTCAGGCGGGCTTGTCGGCGGCACACCACCTGGTCGCCCGCGGGTTCGCGCCCGTCGGCCCGGCCGCCGTGGGGTCCGGCTCCGGTGCAGGAGCTGCACCGGCTGCACCGGCTGCACCGAGCGTCGTCGTGTTCGACGCCAACGAGCACCCGGGCGGCGCCTGGCAGCACCGCTGGGAGTCGCTGCGCATGCGCACCGTGAACGGGATCTTCGCCCTGCCCGGCATGGCGCTGCCGCCGATCGACCCCGACGAGCCGAGCCGTACCGCGGTCCCGCGCTACTTCGCCGCGTACGAGGAGCACGAGCACCTGCCGGTCCTCCGCCCGGTGCACGTGCACGGCGTGCGGTCGATCGACGCGGCGACGACCGGGCCCCTGCTGGTCGAGACGGACCGCGGCGACTGGCAGGTGTCGGCCCTGGTGAACGCGACGGGCACGTGGGACACCCCGGTCGTCCCCGTGGTCCCCGGCGCCGAGCGGTTCCGCGGCGAGCAGCTGCACAGCCGTGACTACGTCGACGCCGATCGCTTCCGCGGACGCCGGGTCGCGGTCGTCGGCGGTGGGATCTCCGCGGTGCAGCTGCTCGACGAGATCAGCGGTGTGACCGACACCGTCTGGTACACGCGCCGCGAGCCCGTCTTCCTTCCCGGGGAGTTCGTGCACGAGCTCGACGGGGTCGACGTCGAACGACGGGTCGCCGCGGACGTGACGGCCGGCCGCGCGCCCGGGAGCATCGTCTCGTACACGGGGCTGATCTGGACGGACCAGGCGCGCTCCGCCCGCGACCGTGGAGCGCTGGAGCGCCGTCCGATGTTCGTCCGCATGGGTCCGTACGGGGTCGTCGAGCAGGACGGCTCCGCCACCTCGGTCGACGTCGTGCTCTGGGCGACCGGGTACCGCGCCGACCTCGACCACCTCGCCCCGCTCGGGCTGCGCGGACCGCTCGGTGGGATCCCGGTGGTGGGCACCCGGACGGCCGCGGACCCGCGGGTGCACCTGGTCGGGTACGGCCCGTCGCAGTCGACGATCGGTGCGAACCGCGCCGGCAGGGCCGCGGCCCGTGAGGTCGCACGCCTGCTCGGCGTCGCGCCCGGCACCTTCCCGAGGTGACCGTGGCCGGACGGGAGGCGCGGTGCGGGCCCGCCCGAGCCTCCCGTCCGTCCGTTTCAGGACACCGTCACGAGCGGCGGCAGGGGCCGGTCGGTGTCGGCGACCTGCGTGACCCGGGCGGCGAGCTTCCGCAGCGGCGTCCCGAGCAGGACCGCGTCGGCGACCCGGCGCGCGGCGAGGCCGAGGCGACTGCGCGGGAAGGCGAACCGGATCACGGCGTCCGGGATGCCCTGCACGTCGTCGACGAGCGGACGCATCCAGTCGTCGAAAGCCGCGAGCGCACGGTCGACGGCCGCTCGGTCGACGGCGCCCCGGCCGGTCACGTCCGCGAACGACGTCGCGAGGACGTACCCGCTCGTCAAGGCGAGCGAGGCTCCCCCACCGCCCATCGGCGTGACGCACCACGCCGCGTCCCCGACCAGTTGCACGCGACCCCGACGCCAGGACGGCATCCGGATCTGGGTGAGCTGGTCGACGTACAGGTCGTCGGTGGTCGCGAACCCCTCGAGGACGCGGTCGGCCTCCCACCCGACGCCCTCGTGGCGGCGGCGGAGGGTGTCGACCAGGTCCTGCCGGTCCCGGCCGACGAGGTCGTCCTGGCCCACGTGGGCCAGGATCGCGCGCATCGTGCCGTAGGGGTCCGGGCGGAGGTGCACCTGGCGGCCGCCGACCGCCGTGTACCAGCGCCAGCGGTCGTCGTCGGTGGCGGTGCGCGGGATCGTGCCGAAGGCCATGGTGACGCCGAGGTCGCGCGGGTCGACGTCGTCGGGGTCGGTGAAGACGAGGTCGCGCGTGGTCGACCGCACCCCCTCGGCCACGACGAGCAGGTCGGCGTCGAGTCGTCGGCGAGCGCTCGTCGTCACCGTGACGGCGTCGTCGCGGTCGGAGACCGATGCGATGGTCTCGCCGTACCGGACGTCGACCCCGTCGGGCAGGTGGTCGAGGAGGATGCGGGCGAAGTCGCCGCGCAGGACCTCGAGCTCGGCGGTGGCACCGTCCGGCCCGTCGCTCGGCACCTCGGCGCGGACGGAGCCGTCCTTCCTGACGAGCACGGTGCCGGTCTCCGTGGTGTTCGCCGTCCTGACGGCGTCGACGAGGCCCATCCGTTCGAGGACCTCGTGCGCGACCCCGCGCACGTCGACGTTCTGACCGCCGTCGCGGAAGGCGGGCGCGCGCTCGATCACCGTGACGGCCCATCCGGTGCGGCGGAGCCACCAGGCTGCCGACAGACCTGCGATGCTCGCTCCTGAGATCACTGCGTGTGGTGCGGACATGTCCTGCTCCTCGTGTGCGGTGCGGTCGGCTCGTGTCGCCCGCTGTGCTTTACAGTGAAGCGACTTGACTGTGGAGGAACCTGGATGCCCGACGTCGACCCGCTCGAGGCCTCGTGGAACGACGACGAGGTGGCGGTCATGCACCGGCTGCGCGACTGGGCCGTCGCCTTCGACGAGTTGAACCGACACCTCGGCACCTGGGTGCGGCTGCCCTCGTCGGACGCCAACGCACTCGGGCAGGTGCTCTGGGCCGAGCGTGCCGGGGACCCGCTGTCCCCCGCCCAGCTCGCCCGACAGATCGGCATGACCTCGGGGGCGACCTCGGTCCTGGTCGACCGGCTCGAGGCGGCCGGCCACGTCACCCGACACCGCGAGAGTGCGGACCGGCGTCGCGTCACCCTCCGCACGACCGAGACGGCACGGTCCGCGAACGAGGCCTTCCTCGCGTTCGCGGGTCGGGAGATCGCGGGGACGCTGCGCGACACCGACGCCCACGAGCTCCGCGCCGCACTGGCGTTCGTCGACCGGATGACCACGGCGGCCACGGCGGCGAACCTCCGCCTGGCTCGCCGCGCGACCGGATCGGCCCAGCTCCGGAGCGAGGCCGGGGACCAGCCGGGCCGGGCCGGCTGACCGGGGACGCATCGAGCCGGAGCCCCTCGGGCTGGCGACTCGTCGGGCGGGGCGACTCGTCGGGCCGGGCCAGCCGACCGGGGACGCATCGAGCCGGAGCCCCTGGGGCTGGCGACTCGTCGGGCGGGGCGACTCGTCGGGTCGGGATCAGCTGGCCGTCGACGCAGTGGGCCGGGGACGCGCCGGGCGGGCCCGGGCCGGGAGCGGTCCGAGCCGGGCCGAGCACGATCGGGCCGGACGCGATCTGCTCCGGACGCGACGTGGGCCAGAAGCGATCCGGGCCGGACGCGATCTGGCCGGCAACGAACGAACCCCCGCCGAGCCGGAGCTCGACGGGGGTTCGTGGTGTGTGTGACCCCAGCGGGATTCGAACCCGCGTTACCGCCGTGAGAGGGCGACGTACTAGGCCGCTATACGATGGGGCCGTGGTCTCCGACCGAGGGCGGAGCACACGTGTTGTCGGACTCGGAGGCTAGCCACCTGTGGTGACCCCAGCGGGATTCGAACCCGCGTTACCGCCGTGAGAGGGCGACGTACTAGGCCGCTATACGATGGGGCCGTTCCGACAACCCGATAAGTATGGCACAGCAGCGGCGCGCTGCCAAAACGAGGCGTGTCGCCCGGGTGTGCCGCGACGGCGGGGGGCCGGTCTGCCGGTGGTGGGGCGAGCCTCCCGGCCGACCCATGGTCAGATCGTGAGCGACTCGCCGGGCTGCAGCACCACGAGTTCCCCGTCCCCGATCGCCTGCCGCTGCCGGTCCGTGTGCATCGCGAACCCCACGTCGGACAGCGTCGCCTCGTGGATCGGGTACGCACGCTGCGGGGCGACCGCGGCGATCCAGTCCATCATCTCGGCGACCTTGAGCCACGGTGCGCCGACCGGGGCGGCGAGGACCTCGACCGGCACGCCGGGGACGGTGTACGCGTCGCCCGGGTGGAACAGCCGGCCGTCCACGAGGACGCCGGTGTTGTCGACGACGGGCACCGACGCGTGGATCACGTTGTGGCGGCTGCCGTGGAAGTCCAGGGCGAACGGGCCGACCTCACGGTGGTCGCCGTCGGTGACGACCGCGACGTCGATGCCGTCCTCGGCGAGCGCTGCGGCGACGCCCGCGGGCCCCAGGACGACCGCACCCGGGTTGCGGTCGAGGATCCCACGGACCTGCTCGGGGGTGACGTGGTCGGGGTGCTCGTGGGTGACGACCACGGCGACGACCCCGGTGACGTCGACGGGTCGGGTGAAGCCACCCGGGTCGATGACGAGTCGGGCGCCGCCCGAGGTGACGACCTGGCAGGCGTGCTCGAGCTTGGTGACCTCCATGCAGCGACCCTACGCGGCGGGGTGCGCACCCGGTCCGCGAGCTCGGTGGGACCGCGTTCCCGACATCGGACCGGCCGTCGTGTCCGGTCCGGTGTCGCTCCCGTGGTCCGACGCGCCCAACACGGCGTCAGCGGGCACGGCGTCAGCGGGCACGGCGTCAGCGCGCACCGCGCGCCGCCTCGCCGCGCTGCACCCGCGGCGGCGCCGTCGTCGTCCGCACCACCAGTTCCGTGGGCGCTGCCGGCAGCGGCCCCGCCGACCCGCCGTCGACCTCGGCCAGCACGGCCCGCGCCGCCGCCCGGCCCTGCGCCGCCGGGTCCTGCGCCACGGTCGTCAACCCGACCACCGCGCCGTACTCGTGCCCGTCGATCCCCATCACCGAGACGTCCCCGGGGACCGCGAGCCCCGCCTGCGCGGCGGCGAGCAGCACCCCGAGCGCCATCTCGTCCGAGGCGCAGGACACCGCCGTCGGGCGGTCGGACGCAGCACGGTCGAACAGGTACGCCCCGGCGGCGGCTCCCCCGGCGAACGAGAACCGACCGTCGAGCATGCGGTCCTCGCGGACGGTCAGGCCGCGGGACCGGACGGCCTCGACGAAGCCGTCGCGCCGCAGGTGGGGCACGGCGACGTTCATCCCGTCCTCGTCCTGTCCGCCGAGGTACGCGATCTCCCGGTGTCCGAGCCCCGCGAGGTGGGCGACGGCGCTCTCGGTGACGGCGAGGTCGTCCACACCGACGTTGCGCAACCCCGGTGCGGGCCCGCCGATCACGATCACCGGGTGGTGCGTGAACTCGAGCTCCGATCGCTCGGTCTCGTCGAGGACCAGCGAGAGCAGCACGAGCGCATCGACCCGGTGCCGGAGCATCGAGCGTCGGAAGGCCCGTCCGCGGTCGCCGCCGGGCCCGCCGAGGTTGTAGAGCACCAGGTCGTGGCCCGCGCGCCGCAGCTCGGCGTCGACGCCACCGAGCGCCTTGACGTAGAACCAGCGGTCGATCACCGGGACGACCACCCCGACGGCACGCTGCCGCCCGGTGGCGAGACCGGCCGCCGCCGAGCTGGGCACGTACCCGAGCTCGTCGGCGACCCGCCGCACCTGGTCGATCGTCGTGTCCGCCACGGTCGGCATGCCGCGGAGCGCCCGGGACACCGTGGACTTCGACAGGCCGGTGACGGTCGCGATCTCCTGGATCCCCGTGTGCACGGTCGCCGGGCCCGTCAGCCGTCCGACACGTCGGCGCGGCGGCCGCTCCGTACCGCGTGGCCGGTGCGTCGCCCACCGACCGGACCGACACGGCCCGACGCCGGTCCGGCCGCGCCGACGCCGTCGACGACCCCCGTCGCGGCGGCGTGCCGCCGCAGCACGGCGATCCGCCACCGGTCGAGTGCGACGACCGCCAGGACGCAGACGAGCAGGACGAGCGCCCATCCCAGTGCCGGACGGCCGGTGACCTCGCAGGACACCGTGACGCCGAGGAACAGGACCCCGAACATCCCGACGAAGCCGATGGCCTCCTCGATCCGTGCGGTCGGCCGCTGCGGTGCGCGCTGTGCCACGGCCCTCAGCCCTTCACGCCGCCGGCGGTGAGGCCGGCCACGATCCGCCGCTGGAACACGAGCACGAGGACGACGAGCGGGATCGTGACGATCGTGCCCGCCGCCATCACCGCCGTGTACGGCTCCTGGTGCGGCTGGGACCCGGCGAACGACGCGATGGCGACGGTGACCGGCTGGGTGGCGTCCGAGGACAGCTGGGACGAGATCAGGTACTCGTTCCAGGACGAGATGAACGCCAGGATCGCGGTGGTGAAGACGGCCGGTGCGGCCAGCGGGAGGATGATCCGCCGGAACGCCTGCACGCGGGTGCACCCGTCGATCCGCGCGGCCTCCTCGAGGTCCCACGGCATCTCGCGGAAGAAGCTGGCGAGCGTGTAGACCGTCAGCGGCAGCACGAACGAGATGCTCGGCAGGATCAGCGCCTGGTAGGTGCCCATCCACCCGATGTCGGTGAAGAGCTGGAACAGCGGCGAGATGAGCGCGACGCCCGGGAACATCGACGCGGCGAGGATGGCGCCCGCGATGAGCGACTTCCCCCGGAACTCGAGCCGGGCCAGTGCGTACGCGGCGCTCGTGCCGACGAGCAGGGCGATGACCGTGACGACCCCGCCGATGAGCACGCTGTTGAGCAGTGCCCGGCCGAGGTGGTTGCCGAGCGCGGTCGAGAACGCCGTCGCGTAGTTGTCCAGCGTGACGTGGGTCGGCCAGGGGGTGGCGTCGAACGTGAACCCGACGTCCCGGAAGCTCGTGACCACCATCCAGTAGAACGGCAGCAGGCACCACACGGCGATCACCACGGCCTGGATGGCGGTCCGGAGCTTCTGTCCGGTGTGCCGCCGGACGCGGACCTCGGCGCGCTCGTCGGCGCGCTCGCGAGGGTTGGGGACCGCACGGGGGCGGTCGGCTGCGATGGTCACTTGAGCTCACCCTTCTGCTGGGCGGCCTGGGTCTGCACGACGTTCGCGCCGAGGAACCGGACGAAGACGAACGCGACGACGAAGATCACCAGGAACGTGATGGTGGAGAGGGCCGACGCGGAGTTGAACCCCTGCCGGATCTGGTCGACGACGAGGATCGACAGCGTGGTGGTCGCGTTGCCGGAGCCACCGCCGCCACCCGTGAGGATCGCGGGCAGGTCGTACATGCGCAGGGCGTCGAGCACGCGGAACAGCACCGCGACCATGAGCGCCGGCTTGACGAGCGGCAGCGTGATGGTCCAGAAGCGCTGCCAGGTCGACGCGCCGTCCATCTTGGCGGCCT
This sequence comes from Curtobacterium caseinilyticum, assembly GCF_030363035.1. Classification (GTDB taxonomy): domain Bacteria; phylum Actinomycetota; class Actinomycetes; order Actinomycetales; family Microbacteriaceae; genus Curtobacterium; species Curtobacterium caseinilyticum. Next base: position 548,568 of record NZ_JAUCMN010000001.1, read on the forward strand.
CGTAGACCTCGTCCGGGATCAGCTGCAGGCCCGCCAGGATGAGGAGCGCCATGAACGGTGTGGTCTTCCAGGTGTCCGCGATGATGACGGCCCATCGGGACGCCCACTCGCCGCTCGTCCAGAGGACCTGCTGGCCGAGCACGTGGTTGAGCACGCCGTTCGCATCGAAGATGAAGTACCAGAGCTTCGCGGTGACGGCCGTCGGGATCGCCCACGGCACGAGGATCGCGGCACGGACGAGCGCGCGGCCCTTGAAGTCGCGGTTCATGATGATCGCCATCCAGACGCCGATGGCGGTCTCGAGGGCGACGGTCACGACCGTGAAGAAGAACGTGTTGCCCATCGACACCCAGAACTGCGAGCCGAGGCTGCCGGGCGGGCAGGTGGTCTCCCCGCACCGCTGGCCGAGCCAGTGCAGGTAGTTCGTGATGCCGGCGAAGCCGCCCTGCACGAAGAGACCGGTCGCCTTGTCGAGGCCCTGGTCGAGCTCGAAGGACTGGATGACGGCGCTGACGACGGGGTAGCCGATGACGACGGCGAGGAGCACGATCGTCGGGCCGATCAGGTACACGGCCCAGCGGCCGTGCTCGGCGTTGAGTCCGCCGCGCCGGCGCTTCGGCTCCGTGCCGGTGGGGTTCGGGATCGCTGCTGGGATCTCGGTTGCTGCTGACACTTCGACGGCCTCCTCGGGCGGGTGTCGGGACGCAGGAAGGGGCGGACGGGAGGCGCGGGGCGGGGTCGACCCGCGCCTCCCGTCCGTCAGGGGGTCGCGACTAGTTGCCGCTGCTGGTTGCCGACTCCAGGGCCGCCTGCATGTCCTTGACGGCCTCGTCGACGCTCTTCGAGCCCTTCAGCGCCGCGTAGCTGTTGTCCTGGATCGCCTTGGTGACGGCCGGGTAGAACGGCGTGACCGGACGCGGCTCGGCCGACTCGATCGACTTGAGCAGCGTGGGCAGGTAGGGCAGCTTCGCGGTGAGCTCGGAGTCGGTGTAGAGGTCACCGACGACCGGTGCGAGGGAGCCCTGCGTGGCGAAGAACTTCTGCGTGTCGTTCGAGATCAGGAACTCGAGGAAGTCGTGCGCCGTCGCCTTGTGCTTCGAGTAGACGCTGATCGCGGCGTTGTGACCACCGAGGGTCGAGGCGCCGACGCCGTCCTTGCCGGGCAGCGGGGCGATGCCGAAGGTGTCCTTGACCTTCGACGAGCCGTCGGTCTTGGCGAGGTTGTACACGTACGGCCAGTTGCGCAGGAACAGCAGCTTGCCGTTCTCGAACGCGGTACGGCCCTGCTCCTCCTGGTACGTGATCGCCTCGGCCGGGATGTTGCCGTCCTTGAACGCGTCGACGAGGTTCTGCAGGCCGGCCTTCGCCGCCGTGGTGTCCACGTCGGGCGCGCCGTCCTTGCCGAGGATCGAACCGCCTGCACCGTTGATCGCCTCGGAGGCGTTCACGGTGAGACCCTCGTACTTGGCGAACTGCCCCGCGTAGCAGCCGATGCCGGCGTCCTTCGCGATCGAGCAGTCCTGCATCATCTCGTCCCACGTGGTCGGGGGCGTCTTGACGAGGTCCTTGCGGTAGTAGAGCAGCCCGCCGTCGGAGGTCTGCGGTGCCGCGTAGAGCGTGTCGTTGTACGTCGCGGTCTTCACCGTCGACGGCAGGAGCTTCGAGGTGTCGATCTTCATCTCGCCGGTGAGCGGGGTGAGCCAGCTCTTCGCGGCGAACTCCGCGGTCCACACGACGTCGACGTCGACCACGTCGTAGTTCTCGTCCTTGGCCTGGAAGTGCTGCACGAGGTCGTCGTGCTGCTGGTCGGCCTGGTCGGACTGCTCCTTGAACGTGACCTTCTCGTCCGGGTGGGCCGCGTTCCACTTCTCGATCAGCGGACGCACGACGTTCGAGTTGTCCTTGCCCTGGACGTAGGTGATCGGGCCGCGGCTGTCCTGGCCCGACTTCGCGGCGTCGGTGTTCGCGGAGCCGCCCGCCGAGCAGCCGGTCAGCACGAGTCCGACGGCGGCGAGCCCGGCGACGGAGGCGAGGCGCACCTTGGCGCGAGATGTCTTCACAGCGTTGTCTCCTCATCGAGATCACCAGGGGGACGCCGTCCGCATCGCGGACGACGTGCACCTGGAGCAGGCGACGCTGCCTGCTGGAGGAGGAAGCTACGCCCGCCCGACGGCCGGTGCAACCGGTTGCATCCAAGTCGTGACCGCGTCGTGATCTCCTCCCGGCGCACGGTTTTCCCTGGTGAGCGCTCACTCCGGGGCGGGGACGGGGATCGTGGCCGTCCACTGCGGTGTTCCGCACCGACCCCGCCACTGTCGACCGACGCCATTGTCCGGGCCGACCCGCGGCCGTAGCGTCCGACGACATGGCCACCACCTCCGCCGTCGCCCTGCCCGGACCCCGCCGTGTCGTCCGTGTCGACCTCGACGCCCCGCTGCCCGAACTCGTCGCCGACGCGACCGGTTCGTCTGCGCTGGTCGTCGGCTACCGCGAGGGACGCCCGGTGTGCACGACGGACGTCACCCTGACGGCGGACCCGTCCGATGCCGCCCGGGTGCTCGCAGGCCTCGTCGACACCCCGGCGACCGCGTCCGCCGACCCCGTCCCGGACGACGCCCTGCCCACGGTCTCCGTGGTGGTCTCGACCGTCGTCGACCGTGTGGACGACCTCGGTCGGCTGCTCGACGTGCTCGAGCACCTGGACTACCCGCGGCACGAGGTCGTGGTGGTCGACAACCGCGTCCGCGTCCCCGCCGACGACGCGTTGCCCGCGCTGCTCGCCGGACGCACGGTCCGGCTCGTGACCGAGCGTCGCCCGGGCCTGTCCGCCGGCCGGAACGCCGGCGTCGCAGCGGCCCGCGGCGACGTGGTGGCCTTCACCGACGACGACGTCCAGGTGGACCCCCGTTGGCTCCGCGCCCTCGGTGAGCGCTTCGTGCGGGAGCCCTCGCTCGACGCCGTCAGCGGCGTGATCCTGCCCACCGAGCTGAGCACCCCGGCGCAGGTCTGGTACGAGGCGTACTACGGCGGCTTCAGCGGCGAGCGCACCTTCGACCCCGTGACGATCGTCCCTGACGACGTCCCCGGCACGATGCGGCACGCGCGCGTCGCCGCGGTGCGGCCGGACGGCACGGTCCGCAAGCGCTTCGCGGTCTACGGCATCGGCGCGTACGGTGCGGGGGCGAACATGGCGTTCCGTCGTGAGCTGCTCGAGGCGGTGGGCGGCTTCGACACCACGCTCGGTGCGGGATCGCCGGCGCGGGGCGGGGAGGACCTGGCGATGTTCGTCGAGACGCTCTGGCGCGGCGGCCGCGTCGGCTTCGAACCGCGCGCGGTCGTGCACCACCGGCACCGCCGGACCGTCGACGAGCTGCACCGACAGCTCCACGGGAACGGTGTCGGCTTCACCGCCTTCCTCTGCGCCCTCGTGGCGAAGGACCGACGGCACGCCGCGGTCCTGGCCCGCCTGGTGCCGCTCGCGGCGTCGGTGAAGGCGCAGGACGCCCTGCGCGCCCTGCGGGGTGGTCGCGCGACGACCGCAGGCACCGGCACCACGGCCGCGGCGCCGGCCGCGGTCGCGGGTGCACCGGCCGCGGCGTCGACTCCGGTGCCGCGCTCCCTCGCCTGGCACGAGCTCCGCGGCTTCCCGGCCGGTCCCGCCGCCTGGTTCCGCAGCCGTCGCCGCTGGCGCGACGTCGAGGCCGGTCGGTTCCACGCACGCTGAGCCTCCGGTCGAGCGCCGGGTCGTCCCCGTAGGATCGGGCACGACCCGGCGACCGCGCGTCGGGCGCGAGGAGGACGCATGCTGCTGGGCACCGACACCGGGCACCGTGGACCCGTCGGCGCGTTGCCGCCGGTCCTGACGGCCGTGCCGCCGCTGCCCGCAGCCGTGACCGCCGACGCCGCCACGTGCGTGTGCGGGCACCGGCAGGAGGCGCACGAGCACTACCGCCCGGGGTCGGACTGCGCCCTCTGCAACTGCCCGCGGTTCCGGCGCCAGCGCTGACCTCGACGCCGGCGGACACACCGTGTCCACCCAGCGTGCGGGAAACCGCCGCATCCCCGCAGCCGCTCCGGCGCCGCCTTGTCCGCCCCGGAACGGCGCGGTTAGCGTCGCGTGCATGGCCATCCCCACCGCGGCTCCCGCCTGCGTCGTCCTCGCCCACGAGGACCCCGAGCAGGTCCGCCGCCCCGTCGCGGCCGTCGGTCTGCTCGACCACCCTCGGTCGGAGGTCGTCGCTCCGTGAGCACCACACCGGACACCACCGGGACGCCGACCCGGACACCCGCGACCGCGATGCCCGAGGCGGCGGTACCTGCGACGACACCCGGGGCCTCGGCAGCCGAGCCGTCGGCACCACGGGGACGGCACGCAGCGGCCAGGGACACCGACACCGGCGACACCGCGACGACCGACACCGGCAGCACCGACGTCCAGCGGGGCGCCTCGGTCCTCTTCGGGCGCGGCATGCTCTACGTCGTCGTCTGGTCCATGCAGCTCGTCGTCAGCTCGCTCGTCTCCCCCGTCCTCGCACACCTGATGCCGCCGTCGGAGTTCGGCGTCCTCGCCTCGGCGATCGCCCTGTACCAGGCGCTCGGCGTGCTCGCCGTGGCCGGCCTGGACCAGGCGGCCGTGCTCCAGCGCGCCGAGGACGGCGACGAACGGAAGGCCCGCGGACTGGTCGCCGTCGGAGCGGTGCTGGCGACGGTCGTCACCGTCGCCGCGCTCGGGTCGATCCCGCTGTGGGGCGACGCCGCCGGCTTCGTCGGCCAGCACCCCCTGTTGCTCGTCGCGGTGCTCTGGACCCTGCCGGCCGCGCTCGTGCAGATGTCGCTCGCGCTGCTCGTCGCGCAGGACCGCATCCGCGTGTTCGCGCTGACGAGCCTGCTGTCCTCGGTGGGTGGCTCGCTCATCGGGCTCGCCCTGCTCCTGCTCGTGCACGCCGACGCGACGACGTACGCGTGGGGCGGCGTGGTCGCCCAGGCCGCCGCGATGACGATCGGCGTGATCGCCGTCCGGCCGCGGTTCGGCGGGCTCCTCGACCGTGCGACGACGGCCAGGGCCTTCCGGCTCGGCGTCCCCGTCGCGCTCGGCAACCTGTCGTACTTCGTCCTCAACGCCGGCGACCGCATCATCGTGCAGCGGCTGCTCGGGCCCGACGAGGTCGCCCGGTACCAGATCGCCTACGTCGTGGGCTCGGCGGTCATCCTGCTCCTCACCTTCACGAACGGCGCGTGGGCCCCGCACTTCGCCGCCCTGCGCGACGCCCTCGCTCGACGCCGGCTGGCGATGCACGCCCGTGACGAGCTCTACCTGCTCCTCGCGCCGGTCCTGCTCGCGGTCACCCTCGTCTCCCCGGTGGCGCTGCCGGTCCTGGCACCGGCGTCGTACCGGGTGCACGAGCTGACGGTCGTGGTGTTCGTCGTCGCGCTCACCGCCTTCCCGGTCGTCGCGAGCGGCGCCACCGGACGCCTCCTGCTCATCGAGCGGCGCGGGGTCTCGATCGGGGTCATCGCCGCGGTCGCCGGTGTGGTGAACATCGCTGCGAACCTGGTCCTCGTCCCGCCGCTCGGCATCGCGGGTGCCGCGCTGTCCACGGTCGTGGCGTACGGGGTGCTCGCCGTGCTCCAGCAGGCGATGCTGCCCGATCGCCGCGAGTGGCGCGGACCCGGGCGCCGGGTGTTCCTCGTCGTCGTCCCGGCGGTGGTCCTGGCCGCCGCGTCGCTCCTCGCGCCGCAGGACCTCGTCTGGAACGTCGTCCGCGTCGTCGGGGTCGTGGCGTGCCTGCCCTGGTTCGTCCAGCGGCTGCGCGCGGCGCGCGGGGGCTCCCGGTGACCGCCGGGGGCCGGCGCGGACGCCCGGCGACCGTCGGCGTCGTCGACGGACCGCTGCGCATCGCAGTCGTCACGGGCGGGCTCGCGCTCACCGGCGGGGTCGAACGGTGCGTCCTCGAGGACACCCGCGAGCTCGTCGCGGCCGGACACGACGTGTCGGTCTGGCACCGTCCCTCCCGGCCCGTGCCCGGCCCCGCGACCGACCGGACCGACCCCGACCTGACCGGCCCCGCGGCCGACCGGACCGACCCCGACCTGGCCGGTGTGCCCGACGCGCCCTTCCGCGCGCTCGGCGTCACCCTCCACGGCGTCGGCGACCAGCGCTTCGGTGTCCGCAGCGCGCTCCGCGACGTCGTGCGGTTCGCGCGTGACGGCGTCCGGCTGCGCCGAGCGCGTCCGGACGTGCTGTGGCTGAACCGCCCCGAGCACCTGCCGTGGGGACGCGTCGTGTCGGTGCTGTCCGGCGCGCCGCTCGTGGTGCACCTGCACCACGCGCCGAACTACCGGCGCGTCGCACCGCTCGCCGGCGGCCGCACCCACTTCGCCGCCGTCTCGAACACCATGGCTCGAGCCTGGGCGGAGGTCGGCGTCCCAGTGGACCGCATCAGCGTGGTGCCGAACGGCGTCGACCCGGCCGCCTTCCCCGCGGCCTCCAGCACGGACCGTGCCCGGGCGCGGGTACGGCTCGGCATCGCACCGGACGCGCGGACGGTGCTGTACTACGGGCGGCTCACGCGCTCGAAGGGCGTGCTCGCCCTCCTGGAGGCGTGGCAGCACCTCCTCGACACCGTCGACGCCCGGCAGCCGGTCGCCTCCGGCACCGCGGTCGGCGGGTCCGGCCGGTCGGGCGGGCAGTACGGAGCGGACGGCTCGGAGGCCCCGGACCGGTCGCGGCACGCCGCGCAGGACCGTCCGCTGCTCGTCCTGGCGGGCGCAATGCTGCCGGGTGAGGAGGATGCGGTCCGCCGAGCCGTCGCGGCGCTGCCGGACGGAGCGGTGCTCGTGCTCCCCGAGCGTGACGACGTCGTCCCGCTCCTGCACGCGGCCGACCTCGTCGTGGCGCCGTCGATCGAACCGGAGGGCTACGGTCGCGCCGTGGTCGAGGCGATGTCCGCCGGCGTCCCGGTCGTCGCAGCCACGGCCGGGGGCACGGGCGAGATCCTCGCCGGCGAGTGGGCACGGTTCACCGTCGACCCGGAGGACCGCCCGGCTCTCGCCGCGACCGTCCTCGCCGCGCTCGACGAGGCCGTCGACGAACCGGGACTGGGCGAGCGGGCACGGGCCTTCGTGCGCGACCACCACGGGCGACACCGGCACGTGACCGCCCTCCTGCGCACGCTGCGGGAACACGCGCGGCGCTGACCCGCCCGCCGGTCACCCGCCTGCGGCGGTTCGCCGCCCGCCACGGGCGTGCGGCGCCGACCCGGACGCCGGACGCCCGCCTGCGGCCGTGCAGCCGCGGCGGCACCGCCGTCGGTGCGACGGCACCGCGGCCTGCCCGATGGTCGTCACGCTCGTCGGTGCAGTGGACGGCGCGCTGGTCAGCCCGTGCTCGGTGTACCGGCCCGTGCGGGCGTCGGCTCAGTCGCCCCAGGCGCGCAGCTCGGCCAGGCCGGGGTTGACGGTCGTGGGCGACACGCTGTCCACGGTGAACCGCGCCCAGGTCACGGTCCTGGCCGTGAAGTCGACGGCCGTCGGGGTGCCGCTGTCCGGCAGCGCCCCCACGCGGACGCTGCTGCCGTCCGAGAAGGTCAGCGTGCCACCCGTCACCCGGTCGGCGGTGTTCGGCCGGTCGGCGAGGACGATCCGCCGCAGGGACACCGCCGCCGACCAGTCCAGCTGGATCCAGACGCCGGGCCCGCCCCACGGCGCGACCCACTCCGCCGTCGGGTCGTCCGGGTAGCCGGACACGACACCGTCCACCGCCTTCGCGGCCGTCTGTCCCGTGGCGGGGTCGTCCCAGGCCGCGTGCACGGTGGCGCCGTCGGTGCGGTCACGGAGCGTCGGGGTGGGCGTCGTCGTGCCCACGGCAGCGGGTGCGTACGCCCGGGCCTCGGCGAGCCCGACGTTCCGCGTCGTCGCGCTCACGCCGGTGACGGTGAAGCGCACCCAGCGCACCGACCGGGCCGTGAACGACACCCGCTGGACGGCGCCGCCGTCGTCGAGCGCGGGCACGTCGACGGTGGAGCCGTCGGAGAAGGTCAGGGTCCCGCCGGTCACGCGGTCGTCCGGGTTCGGTCGGTCGGCCAGGTCGACCTCGCCGAGCGTGACGGGCGCTGCCCAGTCGAGGCGGAGCCACGAACCGACCCCGCCACCGCGGGTCGCCCACTCGGCGGTCGGCGCGTCCGGGTACCCGCTCACGACGCCGTCGACCGCCTTCGCCGCGGTCTGACCGTCAGCGGGGTTGTCCGAGCTGGCGGTCACCGTCGCGCCGCCCGTGACGTCGCTCCCCCGGGTCGGGGCGGGCTCGCCCGACCCACCCCCGGAGGTCCCGTCGCCGGGCGGCTCCGTCGGACCGGGCGTGGGGACGGGGGTCGCCGGGGACCCGACCGCGTACTCACGGCTGAGCCAGGTGCCCTCCGGCCTCGGGGAGCACGCGGCCACCGAGGCGCACGTGAGCGGATCGTGAGCCGAGTACGTGAAGAACGCGTCGCCCTTCGCGCGCGTCTGGGCCGGTGTCAGGTTCGACGGGCGGTCGGCGATCGGGTAGCCGAGCCACCCGCTGAAGGTGTGCGCGCCACCGAACGCCCGCTGCGCCGCGTCGGTCAGGTACGCGACGGTGTGGTGGTCGCTGTGGTCCCCGTCGCCGTAGTGACCCGCGTGGTCGAGGGTGTGCACGTCGGTCGGCGCCCAGGCGCGGACGAGCTCGGTCACCAGGGCCTCGAGCTGTCGCAGCGTGTACGTCGCGGGGTGGTCCGCCCCCGCGACGGTGTGCATCGTGCCGATGGACCCCTGGTACAGCTGCTGCAGGCTCTCGTACCGGTCCGCGGCGAAACCGGTCCCGTCGACGTTGCCGTCGGGCAGCTGCAGGAACACGACGCTGAGCCGCGGGTCCGCGGTCAGGGTCTCCGTCCGCAGCGGTGCGCCGGCGACCACGGGCGCGCTCGCGGTCCACGCCGACGCCACACCCGCCAGGCTCGCGTAGGACGCCAGGAGTCCCTCCTCGCGCCCGCGCCAGTAGCCCGCCGGGTTCCCCGCGTCGCCGGCGGTGACGACCACCGAGCGGACGCAGCGCCCCGCGTCCACGTCGCGCCGGAGCTCGGTGCCGTCGAAGAGCAGGTCGTCGTCGGCGTGGGCGACGACCGTGAGCACACGACCGGCGGAGCAGTCCGCGCCCGCCGCAGGTCCGCCCGCTGTCGGTGCCGCCGGGCCGGTGGACGACGCCCCGGCTCCGGCTCCGGCTCCGGCGCCGGCGGGACCGTCCGACGCCGTCCGGCCCGGTGCGGTCGCCGACGGAGCACCCGTCGGAGCAGTGGCTCCGGTCCCCTGGCCGGCGAAGGACGGCACGGCGAAGAGTGTGCCGACGACCGCCACCGCGGCGACGGCGAGCACCGCCCGACCGGCCGTCCCGGTCAGCGGGCCCCGCCGCCGCCGGCGGAGGTGGGCGGTGTCGTCTGCTGACGTGCCGCCGGATGCGTCCGGGTCGTCAGCGAAGGCGGCGTGGGGCTGCCGGGGCTGCGAGGGGTGCGACGGGTCGGGGTGGCGCATGGTCGATGGTCCTGTCCGGGTGGCCCGGCCTGCACGCGGTGGGACCGCGGAGGCAGAGCGCCGTGGCCCCGACACCGGGTCGGGTGCCTGGGCCACGAGTACTGCGGGTGGTGGGTGCTGCCGTGCTGTGGTGGGTCGTGCTGTGGTGGGTCGCGCCGCGTGCTCGGCTCTGCCGCGCGCCGGCGCGCTGGACCGGCGCACAGGGCGCCGACGCGCCGGCGCGCGCGAGACCGGCGCGCGGAGGACCGGCGCGCGCGACACCGCGGCGCGGCGGTCCGGCTCAGGCCGTGACGCGCTCGCGTGCCGGGGCCGTGGCCGGGGTCCGGACGACCACGGTGCCGAGGGTGCGGCCGACCGCGTAGCCGGTGACGGTCGCGACGACGCTCGTCACGATCGCCAGGGCTCGGACACCGCCGCCACGACCGAGCGCTCCGAGCTCCCGCAGGAGCGCCCCGGGCAGGACCCGCGTGAGGTAGGTGCCCTCGCTCGAGAGCGAGTCCCGAGCACCCACCCGACGGCTGAGGACGGCCTTCGAGATCCCCTCGTAGTAGCTGCGCCGCCGGACGTACCGCATCGACACCCGGTCGGGCGAGACGCGGTGCGACACGTTCGACCGCGGCTCGTAGCGGATCCGCGACTCGGGACGCATCTGGGCGATCCGGATGCAGAGCTCCGTCTCCTCGCAGCCGAGGGGCTGGTTGCCGACCCGACCGATGCCGGACCGGAAGCCACCGGCGGCGAGCAGGACGTCCCGACGGAACGCCATGCTCGACCCGATGACGTTGCGCACGTCACCGGCCGCGGTGGGCAGCCCGGTGTAGCTGCAGCCGACGATCCAGAGCAGCTCGTCCGGGAACGGGCCGGCACCGGTGGCGTCCGGCCACGACGGGGTGGCCCGACCACCGACACCGACGACGTCCGGCAGGTCGAGCGCCTCGACCAGGTGCACGAGCCAGTCCGGGTCGGCGGCCGCGTCGTCGTCGAGGAACGCCACGACGTCGGACGCGGCGAGCGCGACGCCCGTGTTCCGCGCCCCCGACAGGCCACGCTCCTCGGCGTTCGCGACCACGGACAGCTCCGGCCACCGGGCTGCGGCCCGGAGCAGCAGCTCCGGCTCGTGGTCGATGACGACGATGACCTCGGTCGCCTCGGGCTGCCGCTTCGCCGACTCGACGGCGGCCTGCAGGTCACCCCATCGCTGCTGCGTGTAGGCGCAGATGACGACCGCGACCGTGGGGAGCGTCACGCGGCTTCCTCGTCGAGGACCGCCACCGGCTCCGGGACGATGCGGGCCGGCACCGGGGCGAGGCGGGCGCGTGCGGCGGCCTCGCGGGCGCGGCGGCGCTCGTGCATGATCGACGTCAGCACGCGGATGCCGTCGCTCACGGCGTTGAGGTTGCTCGCGCCGTGCACGCGGAGCTTCTCGTGGCTCGGCACCTCGGTGATCGCGAAGCCCGCTGCCGACCAGCGGCAGGTGAGGATCGTCTCGATCTCGAAGCCGTCGCCCCAGCGCATCGAGCCGTCCGACGGCTGCGGCAGCGTCGAGGACAGCAGGCCGACGGTCGGCAGCGTGTCCGCCCAGAACGCGTTGTACCCGTAGCAGAGGTCCGTGTACTTGGCGCGGAGCAGCAGGTTGGAGACCATGTTGAGCCCCTTGTTGCCGAGGCCGCGGATGATCGTGATGTCGTCGCTGCCGCCGCCGGGCGCGTAGCGGCTGCCCTTCGCGACGTCGGCGCCGGCGACGAGCGCGTCGACGAAGCGCGGGATCTCGGCGGCGTCCGCGGAGCAGTCGGCGTCGAACATGACGACCACGTCGCCGGTGACGGCCTCGAAGCCGCACGCGAGCGCGTTGCCCTTGCCCTTGCGGGTCTGCTGCACGACCTTGATCGACGGCATGATGCGCTGCGCGGTGGCGATGGTGTCGTCGACCGAGTTGCCGTCGACGAGGATCACCTCGTACACGGGCGGCAGCATCGGGAGGATGATCTCGAGGTTGCGTGCCTCGTTCCTCGCAGGGATGACGACCGAGACGCGGGGGTCACGGGGCCGGACGGTGGTGGACATGGTGCTCCTGTCGGGTTCAGGCGGCGTTGGCGGTGTCTCGTTGGTCCCGCCGCTGGGTGGGCGGCGGGGAGACGGGGAGGTTCCGGCGGCGAGGCCCGGGAGCGGCCTCGGCGGCCGTCCGGAACGGGGGTACACCGTTCCCTGGGCATTCCCACCTTCGTGCGCGCCGACACCCTCGGTCAATGCGGCGCGGGGTGCGTTGCGGACCCCCCACGGTGGATACGGAAACCCGCAACCGACCGCCGATCGTTCCGGGTGCGCCGGACGGTCCGGACCGTCGGGCGGCGCCGCTGGTCGCGGTCGCGGGGGACCGGTGCACGCCGAGGCGCGTCGAGCGGTGCCACGTCGTGACGCGTCGGACGGGAGGCGCGTGGCCGGCCCGCCACGCGCCTCCCGTCCGACGCGTGTCAGGCCGAGCGACGTGCCGCGGCGGTCCGTGCACGCACCGTGCGGCGGGAGCGCGCGTACCGTGCGACGCCGCGCACGACGGCGCGGAGCTCGGTGCCGCGCACCGCGGCGACCTCCCGGTCGAAGGCCGCGTCACCGGCGGCAGGTGCCGGCGTCGTGACGGCCGGTCCGCCCGCGACCTCCGTCGTGACCGGGCCGGCGAGCAGGTGGCGGAGGGCGCGCGGGGCACGGACCACGGCCATGCCGAGGGTCCGGGGGCGCAGGGCGGTCTTGGTGAGCCAGGCGCCGAGACCCGTCCCGTAGCCGACCGCCTGCGTGCGGAGCGCAGCGACCTCGGCCCGGTGGCGGTGCCACACCAGGGCCGACGGCTCGACGACGAGGGCGGAACCGCCGAGCACGACACGGGCGAACATGTCGATGTCCTCGCCGCCACCGGTGACGGTCCCGACGCCGAGGGCCTCGTCGAACCCACCGAGCGCGAGGACGGCGTCGCGCCGCATCGCGAAGTTGGCGCCCGTGCCGTAGTCGCCGACCGAGAACGGGAACAGCGGCCGGTCCTGCGGCGGCGCGGTGAGTCGGAAGACCCGCGGCGTCAGGTTGCGCGACCACGTGACGCGCTCGTCGAACCAGCGCTGGGCAGCGGTCCGCAGCTCGCCGCTCGCCACCAGTCCGCTGACGCACACCACGTCCTCGCCGCGCGCGAACCCGGAGGCGACGGCACGCAGCCACCCGCGGTCGACGACGACGTCGTCGTCGGTGAAGGCGACGACCTCGCCGCGAGCGGCGCGGACGCCGGCGTTGCGGGCGCTCGACAGCCCGGGGACGGGTTCCAGCACGTACCGGACGCGGGGGTCGGTGCCGGGGGCGGTGACGAGTCGGCGGGTGGCGTCGTCCGACGGGGCGTTGTCGACCACGACGACCTCGAGGTCCGGGTGGTCGACTGCCAGCACGGACCGGAGCGCATCGGCGAGCTGGTCCGCGCGGTCCCGGGTGCAGAGCACCACGCTCGTGCTCGGCAGCCGGACCGGGACGGGCGGGTGCTCGGCCGCCGGGAGCGTGTCGACGGCGGCGCGGAGTGCGGCTGCGGCGACCGTGCCGTCGACGACCGGGAGGTCGACGAAGCCCCGGGGCGAGGTGCCCTCGCGCACCAGGAGCCGCGCGCTGCCGTGGCCGGCGGCGTCGGCGAGCGTGATCGGGAGGTCGTCGACGGGCACCTCGTGCACGTCGACGGCGCCGACCCAGACGGCCCCGGCCCACGTGGGCGGTTCGGGGCTCGCCATCGTGCGCTCGAGCACGAGACGGGACGACGACGGTCGCGGGGCGGTGTGGGTCATGGATCCACCGTCGCCGGGCGTCCCTCCGGACGTCAACGCGCGTCGGCCGAGCGTGCGGTTTCGACCGTCGCGGCCCGGCTGCGGGTGCGCGATCCCGCAATGCCGCAGGGCACCCGCACAACCGGCTGCGGGCCCTCGTGGGGCGGTCGCCGCGCTGGTTAGCGTGCCAGGACGCTCCCGACACGAAGGAACCCTCGATGGACCGTACGACCCAGGAGGTCGCACCGTGACCGCGACCACCACCCCGGCGCGGGTGGCGGTCCGCCGGACACGCCGGATCCCCCGCTCCCCCGTGCCCGCCCTGTCCGCCGCGGTCCTCGCGTTCGTCGCGGCCGGTGTGCTCGTGACGGGCACGACCGGCCCGGTGCAGACGGCCGTCGTGCTCGCCGCGCTCCTCGTCGTGCCCGGTCTCGCCGTCGTCCGTCCGCTCGGACTCGTCGAGCCGATCGGCCGGGCGGGCCTGGTCGTCGCGACGAGTGCCGCGGTCGACGCGGTCGTGGCCCTCGTCATGGTCTGGTCGGACCGGTGGACGCCGGTCCCCGCGGCCGGGCTCGTCCTCGTGGTCAGCGGGTGGGCAGCACTGGCGCACGGCGTCGTCACGGTCCGCGCCGGTGACCGGGGGCCGTCGGTCCGCTCGTTGCGCGCGGCGTGGTCGGCGCGGCACGACGGGACCCTCGTCCGGCTCGTGGCCGGCGGCGGCGTCCTCGTCACGGGCGTCGCGCTGTGGGCGGTCGGGACGGCGCAGACCGACGCGACCGCCCTCGGCGAGTGGGGGCTGCTCACCGCCGTCACCCCGACGTGGTGGCTCGGCGCCGGCGCGGTCGTCGCCGTCACCGTGCTCGCCCTCGTCGACCGTCGCTTCCCGGCGGCCCTGCGCACGGCATCCGCCGCCGTGCTGGTCGTCGTCGTGTACGGCACGGCGAACCTCGTCGCCACCGAGCCTCGACCGCCGTGGGTCTTCAAGCACATCGCCGTCACGGCCGCCATCCAGCAGCACGGCAGTGTCGACCCCACGATCGACATCTACAACCGGTGGCCGGGCTTCTTCTCGCTCAGCGCCTTCCTCGGCTCCGCGACCGGGAACCTCGAGGCCCTCGCTCCCGTGCGGTTCGTCGAGATCGCGTTCGCCCTGCTCGACGCGGCCCTGGTGTACGGGATCGCCCGTGCCCTGGGTGCGAGGGGGCGCTGGGCGGTCACCGCAGCCGTCCTGTTCAGCACCGCGAACTGGGTCGGACAGGACTACTACTCGCCGCAGGCGCTCGCCTTCGCGCTGTTCCTCGCCGCGGTGCTCGTCGTCGTGACGACACTGCGCCGGTCTCCGAACTCGCTCGGCCGCGGACTCGTCGGCGGTGTCTCCCGACTCCTCCGGGCACGCCGCGCACCGGTCGCCCCCGCGCCGGCGGCACCCGTCGGCAGCACGGCGACGATCGCCGCTGTGCTCGTCGTCGTCCTGCTGCAGGCGGTGATCACCGCGTCGCACCAGCTCACACCCTTCGTGCTCGTCGCCGCCCTCGTACCGCTCGTCGTCGTGGGCGTGGTCCGGCCGTGGTGGGTCGCGCTGCCGGTGACCGCGGCTCCGCTGCTCTACCTGCTGCCGAACCTCGACTACGTGCAGGAGAAGTTCGGCCTGACCACCGGGTTCGACCCGGTCAGCAACGTCACCGCCGCCTCCACCTCGATCTCGATCCCGTCGCTCGCGACGACGCTGCAGAGCCGGGGTGTGCTCGCGATCACCGCCCTCGTCGCCGTCGTCGCCGTCGTCGGGATCGTCCGGATGGTGCGTTCGGGGCACGGGCAACGTGCCCTCGTCCTCCTCTGGCTGGCGGCGTGCCCGATGGTCCTGGTGCTCGGCCAGAGCTACGGCGGCGAGGGGAAGTACCGCGTGGTGCTGTTCTCGGCGCCGTTCCTCGCGACCGCGGCGGTCCACGCGCTGCACGGGCGACGGCTGCGACTCGGTGCGACGGCCGCCCTCGTGACCGTGACGACCGCGCTGTTCGTCGGCACGACGTTCCAGGCGGAGCAGGCGAGCCAGACCCCGGCCGGCGACGTCGCCGCCGCACGGTGGCTCGACGGCCGCTTCGACGCGGACGACACCCTCACGACGGTGGGCAGCTTCCCGGCGCTCATCGGCGCCGACTACCCCGCGTACCTGCACCACTGGGCGCAGGTCGCCTCGGTCGCGGACACGACCGCCTGGTACCCGGACGGCATGACCCCGGCCGACCTGCAGGAGTCGATCGTCGACCGGTCACACGGCGGCGACGCCTGGCTGGTCTTCTCGGACACACAGCGGGCTGACGTGGTCGACCGCGGGGTGCTCACGGGTGCCGAGGTCGACGCGATGGAGCGCTCGGTCGCCGCCGAGGGTGTCCTCCGCTACGACCGGGACGGTGTCCGCGTGTACGAGGTCGCGCGTGCAGCATGAGCCCGGCGCCCGGCACCGCACGCCCACGCGGCGTGCGGTGCTGCGTCGGGGCGCCGTGGTGGCCGGACTCGTCGGCGCCGCGGCCCTGACCGGGACGGTCGCCGTCGTGCTGCCCACCTCGGCGCGCCGGTCCGACCAGGCGCAGGCGGAGCGGATGCCCACCGGCGCACTCGAGTCCGGGGACGTGCGCTGGATCCCGTACCTGGCGCAGGACTTCGACCGGGACGCCGCCCACGGCGAGCTCCTGTCGGTCTACCCCGCGATGGCCCAGTACACGGGGATCCGAGACACCTCCGGCAAGGGGCTGTACCACCCGGACGAGGTCGTCTCGGTGCACGACTCGGTCCTCGACTTCCACCTGCGCTCCGAGGGCGGGCAGCCCCTCGTGGCGACCGTGCTGCCGGCCGGGTACCGGTCGTGGACGCACCAGCGCGTCTCCATCCGCTACCGCGCCGACCACGCCCCCGGCTACAAGTTCGTGATGATCCTCTGGCCGCTCTCGGGTGAGTGGAACGAGGGCGAGATCGACTGGCCCGAGGGCGACCTCGGCGGCGACGTGCGGCCGGTGTCGGCGGTGCCCGGGAGCTTCGACCCGACGTCCGGCACGATGCGCTTCCTGCCCGAGGACCCGCCGGTGCTGCCCGGCGGTCAGGAGGACTGGCACGTCGCCACGGTCGAGTGGACCGCCGACGCCGTGCGCTTCTGGTGGGACGGCCGACTGGTGGCCACCACGACCGGCGCCGTGCCGACGGTCCCGATGCGCGTGACCCTGCAGGCGGAGACGACGATCGACGACTCGCAGGTGCCTGCTGACTCGGACGGGCACGTGCTCGTCGACTGGGTGGTGGCGTACCGCCAGGCGGGCTGACCGCCAGGCGGGCTCACCGCCACCCGTGCTCACCGCCACCCAGGCTCACCGCCAGGCGAGCCGACTGCCACGCAGGCCCACCGCCACGCAGGCTCACCGCCACGCGAGCCGACCGCCACGCAGGCCCACCGCCACGCGAGCCGACCGCCACGCAGGCCCACCGCCACGCGAGCCGACCGCCAGGCAGGCAGCCGGCGCGGCGCGCAGCCAGCGCGGCGCGCAGCCAGCGCGGCGCGGCGCGCGCCCGTCGGCCCGCCCGGGATCGGGCGCCGTCGGCACTCCGGGCGTGTCCCCTGCCGCTGCGCGCTGCACGATCCGGAGCAGGAACGCGAAAGGCCCCCGGGAGATCCCGGGGGCCTTTCTCGAGCTGGGGTACCTGGACTCGAACCAAGAACGACGGTACCAGAAACCGCTGTGTTGCCAATTACACCATACCCCAAAGGCCTGTCGGCCTTCGTTCCCCGTTGTCCGGGGCACGATCAACTACTGTACAGCATCCCGGAGGTCTTCGAGACCACCCACGAGGTCCCGGTGCACCGCGGCCGCCGTCGATGCCCCGTGACCGGCCGCCACGACGAGCTGTTCCGGGCCCGGAGGCGTCACGTCCCCCACCGCGTACAGCCCGGGGACACCGGTGCGCCCGAGTCGGTCGACCTCCACCAGCCCCTCGGCGTCACGCTCGATCGGGGCGTCGACCCAGTCGAGGTCCGCGTGCCACACGGGGCGGACGAACGCGCCCGTGTGCGGCCGCACGTCGCCGTCCGCGAGCCGGACGCCGGTCAAGCCGCTCCGGTCCCCCTCGAGGTCCGCCACCGCACGCTCGTCCACGCTGACACCCGCAGCCGCCAGACGCTCGCGTCCGCGGGCGTCGAGGGTCGCGGCTCCGTTCGTGTAGACGACCAGGTCGTCGGTCCACGAGGCCACGAGCAGCGCCCGGTCCACCACGTCGGGCGTCTCGCACAGGAACGCGAGAGAGGCACCAGCGTGCTCGTACCCGTCGCACTCGACGCAGCTGTGCACGGACGTCCCGTAGAACGCCCGCAGGGTCGGCAGGGCCGGGAACTCCTCACGCAGCCCGGTGGCGACCACGACCGCCCGTGCACGGGCCCGGAGTTCCGCGCCGCGCCAGGTGCCGTGGACGCTCCAGCCGTCACCGTCGGGCGCGACCCGGTCGACCACGGACTGCACGACCGTCGCCTCCGGGTACCCCTCGACCTCGGACCGCCCGAGCTTCCGCAGCTCGAGCGGCGGGATGCCGTCCCGCGTGAGGAACCCGTGCGACCGCAGCGTGGCAGCGTTCCGCGGCCGGTTGGCGTCGACGAGCAACACCGTCCGCCGTGCCCGCACCAGGTTGAGCGCGGCGCTCAGCCCGGCGGGTCCGGCGCCGACCACCGCGACGTCGACCGACAGCACCTCGTCGGTCCCCGCTTCGATCGGCGTAGACCCGTGCTCCCCCGCAGTCGTCACCACGACGGCGTCAGCGGTCCGCGAGCTGACGGAGGCGCGCGAGCGTCGAGTCCTTGCCGAGGATCTCCATCGACTCGAACAGCGGCGGACTGACACGGCGCCCGGAGACGGCCACGCGCAGCGGCCCGAAGGCGACACGCGGCTTGAGCCCCATGCCTTCGATGAGGGCCTCGCGCAGCGCGGCCTCGATCGCCGGGGTGCTCCAGTCGGTGACGCCCTCGAGCGCGGTCGAGCCGGTCCGGAGGACGTCGCCGGCGTCCGCCTTGAGCGTCGCAAGGGCGTCGTCCTCGACCACCAGGGCGTCGTCGGCCGTGAAGAGGAAGCCGAGCATGCCAGGGGCCTCACCGAGGAGCTGCATGCGCTCCTGCACGAGCGGCGCAGCCGCGGTGAGCACGCGCTCCTGTTCGGCCGTCGGCGGCTCCGACAGGAAGTCCGACAGGTACGGGACCAGGCGAGCGCGGAAGTCGTCCGGCGCGAGCAGACGGATGTGGTCCCCGTTGATCGCCTCGGCCTTCTTGTGGTCGAACCGCGCCGGGTTCGGGTTGACGTCCACCACGTCGAACGCTGCGATCATCTCGTCGGACGAGAAGACGTCGCGGTCCGGCCCGATCGACCAGCCGAGCAGCGCCAGGTAGTTGAGCAGGCCCTCGGGCACCATGCCGGCGGCCCGGTGGTGGAACAGGTTCGACTCCGGGTCGCGCTTGGACAGCTTCTTGTTGCCCTCGCCCATCACGTAGGGCAGGTGTCCGAAGAGCGGGATCGACTCGGCGATCCCGACCTCGACGAGCGCCTCGTAGAGGGCGATCTGCCGCGGCGTCGACGACAGCAGGTCCTCACCGCGGAGCACGTGCGTGATCCCCATGAGGGCGTCGTCCACCGGGTTCGTGAACGTGTAGAGCGGCTTGCCGTTCGGACGGACCACGACGAAGTCCGGGAAGGTGCCCTGCTTGAACGTGATCTCCCCGCGCACCAGGTCATCGAAGCTCAGGTCGCGGTCCGGCACCCGCAGACGGAGCGCCGGCTCGCGGCCCTCGTCGCGGAAGGCCTGTCGCTCGGCGTCGGTCAGGTCACGCTCGTGGTTGTCGTAACCCTGCTTCGGGTCACGACCGGCGGCCTTGTTGCGGGCCTCCATCTCCTCCGGCGTGACGTACGACTCGTAGACGTGGCCGGACGCGCGGAGCTTTGCGATCACCTCGTCGTAGACGTCCGACCGTTCCGACTGCCGGTACGGTCCGTGCGGCCCACCCGCCTCGACACCCTCGTCCCAGTCGAGCCGCAGCCACCGGAGCGCGTCGAGGATCTGCTGGTACGACTCCTCGCTGTCGCGAGCGGCGTCGGTGTCCTCGATGCGGAAGACGAGCTTGCCGCCGGTGTGGCGCGCGTAGGCCCAGTTGAAGAGCGCGGTCCGGATGAGACCCACGTGCGGGGTCCCCGTCGGGCTCGGGCAGAAGCGGACTCGGACGTCGGAGCCGGTGGCGGTGGTGAATGGCGCAGTCATGACGCCTCGATCCTACCGGCGTCCTGGCCGGGTCGACCTGCCCGCAAACGCAGGAAACCCCTGACCAGTGATGGTCAGGGGTTTCCTGGTGATGCAATGTTTGAGTCCGGCGGCGTCCTACTCTCCCACAAGGTCCCCCTTGCAGTACCATCGGCGCTGAGAGGCTTAG
>NZ_JAUCMN010000002.1 GCF_030363035.1 Curtobacterium caseinilyticum
CCGTTGACCTCACGAGCAGCGATGCCCGCGACCTTCGACACGACGGTGTCGTCGATCGTGGTCTTGCCCGCGGTGCCGGAGGCGTGGGTGCCGGTCGAGCGGGTCGATGCCGGGGTGGTCGTGGTGGTGTCAGCCATGGTGTGCTCCCTTCGATGCCCGCCAGGACACGTTCCCAGCGGTTGCTGTTCACGGATGGGACGGGCTGGCACCGAGGTTCGTCACGCCACCGTCACGGGATCCAGCGCACTTCCAGGAAAAATGCCAGAACGCCGGTTCTCCGTGTACCCCGGAGGGACACGGCTCAGGCGCGGCCGCCGATTCCGGCTTCGGTGTTGCGGGGGGCGGCGTCGCGCACGGACCGCACGTAGGCCATCGGGGACTGCCCGCACTCCTCCTGGAACAGCTGCTGCAGCCGACGGGGTCGGACGCCCGCTGCGGCGGCGATGGCCTCCACGGTCAGGTCGGTGCCCGCGTGTTCGGTGATGTACGCGATCGCGCGACGCACCCGCCACGACGTCCGCCCGGCCTCCGGGCGGGCGGCCCGTGACGTCCGGAGCGTCGCCGCCGGGTCCTCGCCGAAGCGGTCCCGGTAGGCCGCGGCGAAGCGGCCCGGGTTCGTGAAGCCCCACCGGCGGGCGATCGGCGTGACGCCGTCATCGCCGGGCGCCCGCAGGAGCTCGCGGCGCACGCAGTCCAGGCGGTGGTCGCGGAGGAACCGGTTCGGGGTCGTTCCGAGCGTCCGCGCGAAGACGTCCTGCAGGCCGCGTTGGCTGAGCCCGCAGGCGGCGGC
The DNA here is from genome assembly GCF_030363035.1 of Curtobacterium caseinilyticum. Classification (GTDB taxonomy): domain Bacteria; phylum Actinomycetota; class Actinomycetes; order Actinomycetales; family Microbacteriaceae; genus Curtobacterium; species Curtobacterium caseinilyticum. The sequence goes on from NZ_JAUCMN010000002.1 coordinate 791, forward strand.
GATGTCCGGCACCGAGGGGCGGTCCTGCGCGTGCGCCTCGATGTACCGCACGGCGTCGCGGAGTCGGTTCGCGACCGGGACGTCCTCGCCGCGGTTCCGGATCGGGAAGGTGTCGAGGACGACGACCGCCAACCGGCGGTTCAGTGCCGTCCGCATCTTCCCCACGACGCGGTCGTCGAGCAGTGCGGGCGCGAGGTCCTGCACGAGTCGACGGAGGGGTTCCTGCTGGGCGACCGCGGCGTCCTGTTGGTCGAACAGCAGCGGGCCGCTCGGCATGCGGTACCCGAGCTCCTCGCCGACGGAGCGCAGGAACGAGTCGGAGAGGTGCAGGCCGTTGTAGACGGTGTCGGCGGACGCGAACCGGTACGCCTCGGATGCCGAGGCGATGTAGGGACTGCCGGGCTCGATCACCCGCGTGCGGTCCGCGAAGTGCATCTCGAGGCGCCCCCTGGTGAGCCAGAACACGACGTGGTCCGTCCGCGGTCCGATCAGGCCACCACGACGTCCGCCCTCGGAGCGCATCGTGCGGAGCGTGACGTCGTCGTCCCCGACGATCGTGTACTCGTACCGCGTCCCGTCGGTGACGAAGGTGTCGGAGCCGAGGTCGCTGCCGTTGTACTCGGCCGAGAAGATGCGCGCGTAGTCGGTGCCGTCGCCGTCGGTGAACCGCAGTCGGCGGAATCCGTTCGTCGACGAGGTGCTCACCGGGGCATCATCGCAGCCCTGTCCGGGAAGCGCGCTCCTGCGGGACGCGACCGCGGCCGGACGGGAGGCGCAGGGGGACGCACACCGCGCCTCCCGTCCGGTGCGGCACCCGCCGATCCGCGCGCCGGAGCGGATCGCGCGAGCACGGCGGAGGTCTCCGTCGTCCGGCACCAGCGGTGCAGTGTGCTGACACATTCTCAGGGAGCAGTACAGGTTTCGGTGCTCGAAATACCCCAGGGGGGTACCCTGTTGCACGAGGACGGAGGGCACCGTGACGGAACACACGCACGTCGGGTACATCGACGACAAGGACGACCTGCTCAAGCGACTGCGCCGCGCCGAGGGGCAGGTGCGCGGCATCGCGCGCATGGTCGAGGACGAGACCTACTGCATCGACGTCCTCACGCAGATCTCCGCGGCGAACCGAGCGCTCGAGCGTGTGGCGCTCTCGCTGCTCGAGGACCACCTGCGCCACTGCGTCGCCGAAGCCGTCGCCGAGGGCGGCGAGGCCGCCGACGCCAAGGTGCGCGAGGCGAGCGACGCGATCGCCCGGCTCGTCCGCTCCTGACGTGACGCCCGCTCCACACCACCACCACCACCACGAGGAGGACCCCATGACCACCGAGACCGTCGCCGTGACCGGGATGACGTGCGAGCACTGCGTGGCGAGTGTGACCGAGGAGGTCTCCGAGCTCGCCGGCGTCACCGACGTCGCGGTCGCACTCGTGCCGGGCGGCTCGTCGTCCGTCACCGTCACCTCGGACCGTCCGCTGGACGACGAGGCCCTCCGCGGCGCGATCGCCGAGGCAGGGTACGAGGTCGTGGACCGGTGAACGAGAGCGTCGTCGAGCTCGACATCACGGGGATGACCTGCGCCTCGTGCGCGAACCGCATCGAGCGGAAGCTCGGCAAGCTGCCGGGCGTCAGCGCGACCGTGAACTACGCGACCGAGCAGGCGCAGGTCACGGTCACCGAACCCGACTCGGTCGACCCGACGGCGCTCGTCTCCGCCGTCGAGTCGGCCGGCTACGGCGCGACCGTTCGCGTGCAGCGGCCGGAGCCCGACGCGCCCGACGACACCGCTCCCGCCGACCCCACCGCGCCGCTCCGCCAGCGACTCGTGGTCTCGGCGGCCCTCGCCCTGCCGGTCGTCCTGCTGTCGATGGTGACCGCGCTGCAGTTCCCGAACTGGCAGTGGGCGGCCCTGGCACTGGCCGCACCCGTCGCCGTGTGGGGTGCCCTGCCGTTCCACCGGGCCGCGTGGGTGAACGCCCGCCACGGTGCCGCCACGATGGACACCCTGGTGAGCGTCGGCGTCCTCGCTGCGTTCGGGTGGTCGCTGTACGCCCTGTTCCTCGGTGACGCCGGACGTGCCGGCATGCACATGACCTTCTCGTGGTTCGCGACCGACCCCGAGGCGAGCGACCTCTACCTCGAGGTCGCCTCGGCCGTGACGGTCTTCATCCTCGCCGGTCGGTACATGGAGGCCCGGGCGAAGCAGCAGTCCGGTGCCGCACTCCGTGCGCTCCTCGAACTCGGGGCCAAGGACGCCGCGGTGCTCCGCGACGGTCCCACCGGCACGGTCGAGCGCCGGGTGCCGACCGCGTCGCTCGTCGTCGGCGACCTCGTGGTCGTGCGCCCGGGGGAGCGGATCCCCAGCGACGGCGTCGTGCGAGAGGGGTCCTCCGCGGTCGACCTCAGCATGCTCACGGGCGAGTCCGTCCCGGTCGAGGTCCGGCCCGGTGACCGGGTCACCGGAGCGACCATCGACGTCGGCGGCCGGCTCGTGGTCGAGGTGACGGCGGTCGGTGCCGACACCGAACTCGCCCGGATGGGTCGGCTCGTCGAGGAGGCACAGACCGGCAAGGCCGCGGTGCAGCGTCTGGCCGACCGGGTCTCCGGGGTCTTCGTCCCGATCGTGATCGGCCTGGCCGTGCTCGCCTTCGTCGGGTGGCTCGTGGCCGGCGGCTCGCTGACCGCGGCGTTCACCGCGGCCGTCGCGACGCTCATCATCGCCTGCCCCTGCGCGCTCGGCCTCGCGACGCCCACGGCGCTCCTGGTCGGCACCGGGCGGGGGTCGCAGCTCGGCATCCTGATCGGCGGACCGCAGGCGCTCGAGCGCACCCGCACGGTGGACACGATCGTGCTCGACAAGACCGGCACCGTGACCACGGGGGAGATGCGCGTCGCGGCGGTGTCGGTGGTCCCCGACGCCGGTGTCGACGAGGGCGAGCTGCTGACGCTGGCCGCCGCCGTCGAGGACGGGTCCGAACACCCCGTCGCGCGGGCGGTCGTCCTGGCCGCGCAGTCGCGGGACCTCGACGTCCCCACGGCGGAGCAGTTCGCCGCGACGCCCGGCGCGGGGGTGCAGGCCGTGGTCGACGGCGAGGTCGTCGTCGTCGGCACCGCGCGCTGGCTCGCCGGGTCGTGGGCCGTCACCGTGCCCGGGGCGCTGGCGGCACAGGTCGCTGCGGCCGAGGACGGCGGCGGAACCGTGGTCCTCGTCGCTCGGGGCGGGACGGTGCTCGGCGCGGTCGTCGTCGGCGACACCGTGAAGCCCGAGGCGGCGGACGCGGTCCGGCGCTTCGTCTCCCTCGACCTCCGCCCGGTGCTGTTGACCGGCGACAACGAGGGCGCCGCCCGCTCCGTCGCTGCGCAGGTCGGGATCGACGAGGTCCACGCCCGCGCGACCCCCGCTTCGAAGCTCGACACGGTCCGCGGGCTGCAGGCCGAGGGACGGACCGTCGCGATGGTCGGCGACGGCGTGAACGACGCGGCAGCCCTGGCGGCGGCAGACCTCGGCATCGCCATGGGGGCGGGGACGGACGCGGCGATCGCGGCGAGCGACATCACGGTCGTCAGCGGTCGGCTGACCGTCGTGGCCGACGCGGTCCGACTGTCGCGGGCGACCCTGCGGACGATCCGGGGCAACCTGTTCTGGGCGTTCGCGTACAACGTCGCGGCGATCCCGCTCGCGATGGCCGGACTGCTCAACCCCGTGCTGGCCGGCGCGGCGATGGCGTTCTCGTCGGTGTTCGTCGTCACGAACAGCCTGCGACTCCGTCGCTTCGCCCCCACCGCGTGACCCGGTGGCCTGTGCGCGGCGACACCGCGACGGCACTACGCTCGGACGTGGTCCGCGACGCAGCGCTGCGGTGACCCGCGGTCCAGTACGTCTTGAAGGTACCCAGGAGGACCGAAGTGACCGAATCCGCTCCCGTCGACCCCACATCGACCGACGGCTGGAAGACGCTCGCCGGCATCGCCGACGGCTTCACCCCGGACCTGCGCGGCTGGTTCGACAGCGACCCCGGTCGCGCCGAGCGCTACACGTTCCAGGCCGCCGACCTGACCGTCGACCTGTCGAAGGGCCTGGTCGACGACGAGATCCTCGGCGCCCTGCTGCAGGTCGCGAAGGACACGAACGTCGCCGAGCGCTTCCAGGCGATGCTCGCCGGTGAGCACATCAACGTGACCGAGGACCGCGCCGTGCTGCACACCGCGCTCCGTCGTCCGAAGGGCATCGAGCCCGCGCTCGTCGTCGACGGCCAGGACGTCGACGCCGACGTGCACGCCACCCTCGACAAGGTCTACGCCTTCGCGTCGAAGGTGCGGGACGGCTCGTGGACCGGTGTCACCGGCAAGCGCATCGAGACCGTCGTCAACATCGGCATCGGCGGCTCGGACCTCGGCCCGGTCATGGTCTACGAAGCACTCAAGCCGTACGTCCAGCCCGGTCTCGAGGCGCGCTTCGTCTCGAACATCGACCCCGCGGACATCTACGAGAAGACCGCGGACCTCGACCCCGAGACCACGCTGTTCATCGTCGCGTCGAAGACCTTCGGCACGCTCGAGACCCTCACCAACGCCCGCCTGGCCCGCCAGTGGCTGTGGGAGAAGCTGGGCCTGACCGGTGCGAGCGACGACGAGAAGTCCGATGCCGTCGCGAAGCACTTCGTCGCCGTCTCGACCGCGCTCGACAAGGTCGCCGCGTTCGGCATCGACCCGGAGAACGCCTTCGGCTTCTGGGACTGGGTGGGCGGCCGCTACTCGGTCGACTCGGCCATCGGCACGAGCGTCATCATCGCGATCGGCCAGGAGAACTGGGAGCAGTTCCTCGCGGGCTTCCACGCGATCGACGAGCACGTCCGCACCACGCCGCTCGAGCAGAACGTCCCCGTGCTGATGGGTCTGCTCAACGTCTGGTACACGAACTTCCTCGGGGCGCAGAGCCACGCGGTGCTGCCGTACACGCAGTACCTGCACCGCTTCGCCGCGTACCTGCAGCAGCTCACGATGGAGTCGAACGGCAAGCGCGTCCGCTGGGACGGCACCCCGGTCACGACCGACACCGGCGAGGTCTTCTGGGGAGAGCCGGGCACGAACGGCCAGCACGCGTTCTACCAGCTGATCCACCAGGGCACGCGCCTGATCCCGGCGGACTTCATCACCGTCGCGAAGCCGGCCCGCCCGCTGAAGGACGAGTCCGGCGACGGGAAGGCCGTGCAGCCCGGGCAGGACGTCCACGCGCTGTTCCTCGCGAACTTCTTCGCGCAGACCAAGGCGCTGGCGTTCGGCAAGACCGCCGACGAGGTCCGCGCCGAGGGCACCACCGACGAGGGGATCGTCGCGGCCCGCACCTTCACGGGCAACAAGCCGTCGACGTCGATCCTCGCGCCGGAGCTCACCCCGAGCGTGCTCGGCCAGCTCATCGCGCTCTACGAGCACATCGTGTTCACCGAGGGCACCATCTGGGGCATCGACTCGTTCGACCAGTGGGGCGTCGAGCTCGGCAAGCAGCTCGCGCTGCAGATCGCCCCGGCGGTCGACGGCGACCAGGACGCCCTCGCGTCGCAGGACTCGTCCACGAAGGCGCTCATCGCCAAGTACCTGGAGCTGCGCGGCGCGTAGCGACGCATCCACGGGACGGACGGGAGGCGCGGTGCCGGCTGGCACCGCGCCTCCCGTCCGTCCTCGCGCTGGCACCTGAGCGACCCGGCCCCGAGACTCGGCCCCGCGGACGTCTTCGCGGCTCGCGGGCCGCGAACTTGTCCGCCTGCGCGAGACTCGGCAAGCGCGTGCTCGGGCGAGCGCGCGCCTCAGCGGGCGAGCGGGTCGAGGTTGAGCGACGTGCCCTCGTAGAGGTACTGGTCGTCGCCGAAGACCTGCACGCCCTCGTTCAGCCAGACCAACGCCTTCACGCTGATGCCGAAGCGGGCGGCGACGTCGCCGATCAGGTCGTTCCGCGCCACCGTGTAGGAGCGCGGCGCGCCCGATGCCGTCGCGGCGGTCAGCTGTCCCGCGGCGTTCGCCCGGGCACCCCCGTCGACCGGGTGCACGTTCGTCTGCCGCGCCGGGACGGACCACCGCACCGGCGCCACCGCGAGCACCTTGTCCGTCGCGATCTCGACGGGCACGTCCGCCTGGCCGGGCTGTGCGGCCGAGGACACCACGAGTGTGACGAGCCCGGACGGGTCCACCCCGGAACCGTCGAGCGGCACCGACGTCGCCAGGGGTGCCGAGGTCGGACCGCCGAGCACGACGTCGCCGACGCCGTGGTAGGTCAACCCGTCGCCGACCTGGCGTGACCGCTCGAAGAACCCGACGTCGATCGGCACCGGCAGCGTCGACGTGACGCCGCTGTACTGCGCCGTGAAGGTGTCGTCCCCGTCGGCGACGACGCGGTAGTGGAAGTGGATGCTCCCCTTCGGCGAGGCGACGTCGCCCTCGCTCAGGACGGTGCCCGCGGGGATGGCGGTGAGCACCGGGTCGGGGAGCGCGGCCTCGGTGGGGACCGGGGTCGGCGCGACCGGGGTGGCCGACGCCTCGAGCAGGTCGGCGTCGGATCCGCCGTCCGGCGTCGCGGTCGGGGTCGCCTCGGCGGTGCGGGTCGCCGTCGGCGGGTCCGAGGGCGCCGGGAGCGCTCCGTCGGACCCGCGCAACAGCGAGCAACCGGACAGCGCGACGACGGTGACCAGGCAGGCGGCGCCGGTCGCAACGGTTCGGTTCATGATTCCCCCTCGGGTCCCGATGGTACTGCCGGAGACGGAGCGACCGGCTCGTCGGGGGCCGGGATGTGTCCTGAGGTGGAGCTGTCGGTCCGAGCGGCTAGCGTCGAGGCATGGACCGCCACGAGATCCTCGCCGCAGCAGCCGCCGCCCACGCCGCGCGCATCGCCGAAGCAGGAGGGGACGACACCGCCGCCCGGCAGCGAGCGGCAGCGGTCGACGGGCGGCAGCACGGTGGCGACGAGGGCGCGGCGGATGCGGCACGGGCCGTCGAGCGTCGACGCGCCGGCGAGGTCGAGCGGGCGGCCGAGCGCACCGAGGGCGCCCTGTCCGACTGGCACCGCATGGGCACCCGCCGCGGTGTGACGCCGGATGAGCAGCTCCGGAGCGCCTGGACGGTCACGGGGGTGCCGGAGCCGGGGGCCGCCCGCGCCCTGGCGAACGTGCTCCTGTCCACCGCCGGGCACGCCGGTCGCGTGGCGGACGCAGCACGGCGGAACCCGGCCCTCGGCGGTGCCGCGAGTGCGGCTGCGCGCCGGACCGTCCGCCGGTACACCGACCACGGTGCCGGCATGGCCTCCCTGGGGGACGTCCTCGGTGACGGGCCCGGCGGTACGGACTGACGCCCACCGCCACCAGCCCGCGCCCGGTGCTGCGCCATGATGGTGTCGGGCCGTGACACATTGGACCGCTCCCTCGCTGACCAGGTGTTTCGTGGACCGGTCCAAACGTCACATCGACAGAATGTCCAATTGACAGGACATGGATTCGGGTTACGATCGGCTCACGCGAAGACGCGATCACCCGACGAAGGAGTCATCCGAATGGTCGACATCAAGCCGACGCAACCGAGCGTCGCACTGCCCCCGGTCGGCGAGGGGCCGCACCGCCGCCGTCTCGGCGTCCTCGCCCTGGTCGCGACCTTCGGCGGGTTGCTCTTCGGCTACGACACGGGCGTGATCAACGGCGCCCTGCTCCCCATGAAGGAGGAGCTCGGCCTGACGAACCTGACCGAGGGCGTCGTCACGAGTTCGCTGCTCTTCGGCGCGGCGATCGGTGCGATGCTCGGCGGCCGGATCGCCGACGGCTGGGGGCGTCGCAAGACGATCATCCTGCTCGCGGTGGTCTTCTTCGTCGGGACCCTGACCTGCGTCTTCGCGCCGGCCTTCGGCGTCATGGTCGTCGGACGTGTCCTGCTCGGCCTCGCGGTCGGCGGTGCGTCGACGGTGGTCCCGGTGTTCCTCGCCGAGCTCGCCCCGTACGAGATCCGCGGGTCGCTGTCCGGCCGCAACGAGCTCATGATCGTCGTCGGTCAGCTCGCCGCCTTCGTGGTGAACGCGATCATCGGCAACCTCTGGGGCGAGGGCAACGGCGTGTGGCGCGTCATGCTCGCCGTGTGCGCCCTGCCCGCGATCGCGCTCTTCGTCGGCATGCTCCGGGTCCCGGAGTCGCCGCGGTGGCTCGCCTCGAAGGGGCGCTACGGCGAGGCCCTCGGGGTCCTCTCGCAGATCCGCTCGGAGGAGCGCGCGAAGGCCGAGCTCGACGACATCAAGCGGACGAACGAGCTCGAGGCGAAGGTCCAGCGCGAGAGCGGCTGGCGGGTGCTGCTCGGCAACAAGTGGCTCATCCGCATCGTGCTGATCGGCGCGGGCCTCGGCGTCGCGCAGCAGCTCACCGGCATCAACTCGATCATGTACTACGGCCAGACGGTGCTCATCGAGTCCGGGTTCCAGGCGTCGGCGGCCCTCATCGCGAACATCGCCCCCGGTGTCATCGCCGTGATCGGTGGCTTCATCGCGATCTACAACATGGAGAAGATCAACCGCCGCACGACGCTGATCCTCGGGTTCTCGCTCACGACGGTCTGCCACTTCCTCATCGGCATCGCGTCGATGACCCTGGTCGACGGCAACCCGGCTCGTCCGTGGGTGATCCTGTTCCTCGTCGTCGCGTTCGTCGGCTCGATGCAGACCTTCCTCAACATCGCGGTCTGGGTCCTGCTCTCGGAGATCTTCCCGACGCAGATCCGGGCGCTCGGCATGGGCATCGCGGTCTTCTGCCTCTGGATCGCCAACGCGTTCCTCGGCCTGTACTTCCCGACGATCGTCGCGGCGACCGGCATCACCGGCACCTTCTTCGGCTTCGCCGCCGTCGGGGTCCTCGCGCTCCTCTTCATCTGGAAGTTCGTGCCCGAGAGCCGCGGCCGCACCCTGGAGGAGGTCGAGGAGGGCGTCACCACCGGCAACATCTTCACGGTCCCCGCGAAGCAGTCGCGGCGGTAGCAGCCCACACGACGGGACGGGAGGCACGGTGCCAGCGGGCACCGTGCCTCCCGTCGCGTCGTGTGGTGGCCGGGGGACACGTCACTGACCCCGGGCGCTCGCCGGGTCGGTAGCCTGCACGGTCGTCAGGGGACGACGATCACCGGGAGGCGTGCACGATGACGGAACTGCAGGTGGGAGACCTGCCGACGGCGCTGACGGTCGTCTGCGCGGTGCTGCTGGCCGTCGCGATCGGGTGCGCGGTGTTCGTCACGGTCGACGTCCTCCGGCACCCGCCGCACATGCGCGTGATGACCCTGGTCTGGCCGCTGACGATGCTGTTCGGCAGCGTGGTGTGGCTGGTCTTCTACCTGCGCCGGGGCCGTGCGACGGTGGACGGTCACGGGCGCTCGGCGGGGACGGCGATCGACACGAGCCACTGCGGGGCCGGGTGCGCGCTCGGTGACCTCGTGGGCGAGTTCGGGCTCGTCGCCTTCCCGGCACTGGGCACGCTCGTCGGGCTCGGGACGCTCTACCAGGACCGCATCGTCGCGGGGTGGATCATCGACTTCGTCATCGCCTTCGCGGTGGGCATCGCGTTCCAGTACGCGGCGATCGCGCCGATGCGGGGACTGGGCTGGCGCGCCGGGATCGTCGCCGCGCTCAAGGCCGACACGCTCAGCATCACGGCATGGCAGGTCGGCATGTACGGCGCGATGGCCGTGCTGCAGTTCGCGATGCTGCCCGCCCTGCTCGGCGGCCGGGTGGGCGTGCTGACGCCCGAGTACTGGGTCGCCATGCAGGTCGCGATGGTCGCGGGGTTCGTCTGCTCGTACCCGATGAACGCGCTGCTCGTGCGGAAGGGGCTGAAGGAGGCGATGTGACGTCGCCTGCGCGCCCGGTGGCGGACGGGAGGCCCGTGGCGGTGTCGCCACGGGCCTCCCGTCGGTCGTGTGGTCGCGTCTACGGGCGCAGGAGCACCTTGCCGACGCGGCCGGCGGTGTCGCTGGCACGCGCGGCGTCGCGGGCGTCCTCGAAGACGAAGGTCTCGGAGACGGGGAGCGTCAGCGAGCCGTCGAGCACACGGGTGATGAGCTCGCCGAAGAGCTGCCCCTTGGTCTCGGCCGGCATGGTCTTGCTGACGACCGCGCCCCAGAAGCCCTTGATGGTGAGCTGGCCGAAGATGACCTTGCCGGACGGGATCTCGAGCGTCGGCGACGCCATGGCGCCGAAGACGACGAGCGTGCCGTCCTCGCCCATGACCGACGCGATGTCACCCGCGGCCTTGCCGCCGACGGACTCGACGCCCGCGACGATCGGCGCTCCACCGGTGAGCTCGCGGACCTGGTCCTGCCAGCCCTCGGCGTCGGTGGCGACGATGCGGTCGATGCCCTGCTCGCGGAGCTCCTCGACCCCCTCGGCACGACGGACCAGGCCGATCACGTTGATGCCGCGGGCCTTGCCGAGCTGCGCGACCATGCGGCCGACGGCACCGTTCGCGGCGTTCTGGATGATCCAGTCGCCCTCGTGCAGGTCGAGCGAGTGCAGCAGGCTGATCGCGCTGAACGGCATCGAGACGAGCTGCGATGCGGCCTCGTCGGGCATGGCGTCCGGCACGGGGACGAGCCCGGCGGCGTCGGCGACGTAGTACTCGGCCCAGACGCCGAAGGTGCCGCCGGCGACGCGCTGGCCGACCTGGAGCCGGTCGACGCCCTCGCCGAGCGCCTCGACGACGCCGAGCGCCTCGGTGCCGCTGGCGGCGGGGAGCTCGGGCTTGAAGCCGTAGGTGCCGCGGATGGTCCACAGGTCGTGGTTGTGGATCGGGGAGAGGACCGTGCGGACGAGCACCTGGCCGGGGCCGGGCTGCGGGACGGGCCGCTCGGCGACGGTCAGGACGTCGGCCGGCTCGCCGAAGGTCTCGTGCACCACGGCACGCATGGTGGTGGGGACGGAGTCGGTCACGGGTCAGTCCTCCGAGACGACGATGGTGACGTCGATGTTGCCGCGGGTGGCGTTCGAGTACGGGCAGACCTGGTGCGCAGCGTCCGCGAGGGCCTGTGCCTGGTCGTGCTCCATGTCGGGGATGACGACCTCGAGCATGACGGCGAGCTGGTAGCCGCCCTGGCCGTTCGGACCGATCGAGACGCGACCGCCGACGGTCGAGTCGGCGATCTTCACCTTCTGCGCGCGGGCGACGCCCTGCAGTGCGGAGTGGAAGCACGCGGCGTAACCGGCGGCGAACAGCTGCTCGGGGTTCGCGCCGTTGCCGGATCCGCCCATCTCCTTCGGGATGGCGAGGTCGTGCTCGACGCGGCCGTCGCTGGTGGCGACGTGGCCGTTGCGGCCTTCGCCCGTGGCGAGGGCCTCGGCGGTGTAGAGGACGTCCATGTGGGTCCTTCCTTCCTTCGTGGGGTCAGTGGGCCGGCGCGGCCGGGGCCGGGGCCGGGGCCGGGGCCGGGGGTGAGTCTCGGGCTGGGCGACCGGTCTCGCGGCGATCAGCCCGAGGACGGTCGCTGGGCGCGGGACTCGGGGGCGGCGCCCGGGGCAGGTGCCACGGCGGCGTGCATGGTCGCGGTGAGGCGCTGCAGCGTCGCGATGAGCTCGAGGGCGGCCTGCTCGTCGGGCAGGCCCATCCCCGTGGCGATCTGCGCCGGGACGTGGGCGAGTTCGGCGCGGATCGTGCGGCCGCGCTCGCCGAGGGTGACGGTGACGACGCGCTCGTCGGTACTGCGACGTTCGCGACGGACCAGGCCCGCCTGCTCCATCCGGCGGAGCAGCGGCGACAGGGTGCCGGAGTCGAGCTGCAGGTGGTCGCCGAGACCGGACACGGTCTGGTCGCCCTCGATCCAAAGGGTCACGAGGACGAGGTACTGCGGGTACGTCAGCCCCCAGGGCTCGAGCAGGGCCCGGTACGCCTGGGTGGTGGCCCGGGACGCCGCGTAGAGCGAAAAGCACACCATCTCGTCGGTCACCGGCACGTCGCAAGTGTTGCACGCAAGCCGGTTGTGCACAACTCTTCTCAGCGCGCGGCCAGCTCGCACGACTCCTGCGGGTGACCCGCCTCGACCAGGGCACGCTGCGCGTCGCGGAACGACGAGTACGGCACGTGCGCGCCGGCCACGTCCCGGTAGTCGGTGAGTCCCGGTCCGGCCCAGTACACGGCCCCGTCGTCGCCGACCGCTCCGATCGCCAGGCGGATCGCGCGCGCCGGGTCGGGCTCCTCGACGACCACGGCCCCGGTGCTGACCGAGCGTGCTCCGGCGAGGATCGCCGCCCGGATCGGGTCGGGAGCCTCGGTCCGCGGGTGGTGGTCCGCCACGACGACCACGTCCGCCGCCGTCGCCGCGACGACGCCCATCGCGTGTCGCTTGCTCGGGTCACGGTCGCCGTCCGCACCGAGGACGATCGCGACGGTGCCCGGGACGACGGCCCGCACGGCCGCGAGGCTCTTCGCGAACGCGTCGGGCGTGTGCGCGAAGTCGACCCAGACCCGCGGCCCGGTCGGAGCCGAGGCGTCCGCCATCCGCCCGGGCACGTCGACGTCGAGCGGCCGCGCGGTGGCCGCCAGCAGCTCGTCGAACGGCACGCCGGACACCGCGAGCACCACCAGCGCGAGGCCCGTGTCCGCGGCGGCGTGCACCCCGAGCAGCGGTACCGAGAAGCGCAGGACGGAGCCGTCCGGCGCGGTCAGCGTCGCGCTGGTGCCCTCCGCCCGCAGGTCGGTGACGCGGACGGTCCAGTCGGCGGCCGCGTCCGCACGGGTGCTCACGGTCGTCACCGGGACGCCGGCACCCGCGACGATGCGGCGTCCGGCGGGGGAGTCGAGCGAGACGACCGCCGCTCGTGAGCGTTCCGGGGTGAAGAGCTCGGCCTTCGCCGCCAGGTAGGCGTCCATGTCGGCGTAGTCGTCCAGGTGGTCGTGCGACAGGTTCGTGAACGCGGCGACGTCCACCACGACGCCGTCCGTGCGGTGCCGGGTGAGCGCCTGTGCGCTGACCTCCAGCGCGACCCCGCCGACCCCGGCCTCGGCAGCTGCCGCCAGGAACGCGTGCAGTTCGGGCGCCTCGGGCGTGGTCAGGGCGCTCGCCGCGGCGGTGTCGCCGATCCGGCGGTCGACCGTCGAGCTGTGCGCGGTACGGCGTCCGAGGCGCCGCAGCAGGGCGTCCAGGACGTGCACGGTGGTCGTCTTGCCGTTCGTGCCGGTGACGCCGAACACCGGGAAGGGCAGGACGGCCGTGCCGTACACCGTCGCGGCGACCGCCCCGAGCACCGCTCGCGGGTCGGGGACGACGAGCACCGGGAGGCCGGTGCCGCCCGCAGGCGCCGCGCCCTCGGCGTCCGTCAGCACCGCGACGGCACCGGCTGCGACTGCGACGGACACGTGGTCCGCGCCGTGCGCGCGGCGTCCGGGCAGTGCGGCGAAGAGGCCGCCGGGCCGGACGTCGGCGGCCGAGACCGCGACCCCCGTCACCTGCTCGTCGCCGTCGTGGGCGGTGCCCGCGGCGGTCGCCACGACGTGCAGCGGCACGGGGAACGGCCGGCGTGGTTCGAACACGTGCGTCATCGGAGCCTTCCGTCGGGTCCGTCGATGGTGCACCGCGCGAGCCGTGCTCCCGCCCAGCCAGGACGAGCGACGCGACGCGCGACGGACGGTCCGGTTAGGCTGACCCGAGCCACGATGACCAACCACGACACCGACAGCACCGCGGACCACGCCGCGACCCCGGGAGCAGGAACCACCCTCCGCACCGGCACCGCGTCGTCCCACGGCAAGACGATCCTGATCGGCGAGCACGCCGTGGTCTACGGCGTCCCCGCGCTCGTGCTCCCGGTGCTCGACGTCCGTGTGACGGCCACCGCGACACCCGTGGCCCTCGACGCGGGCAGCCGGCTCGAGTCCACCGTGCACACCGGGCCGCTCGACACCGCGCCGGCGGCCGTGCTGCCGACCGTGACCGCGGTGACCGCCACCCTCCGCCACCTCGGTGCCCCCGAGCAGCACCTGCACGTGGTCGTCGACAGCGCGGTCCCGACCGCGCGCGGCATGGGGTCGAGCGCCGCCGTGGCCGCCGCCGTCACGGCAGCCGTCGCGGACGTCTTCGGTCGGACGCTCGACGTCGAGGAGCACCACGAGCTCGTGCAGGAGTGCGAGCGCGTCGCGCACGGTCGCCCGTCCGGACTCGACGCCCGGGGCGTGGTCGCGGACGTCCCGGTCTGGTTCGAGGACGGCGTGGTCGAGCCCGTGCCGCTCGGGGCCGTCTTCACCTTCGTCGTCGCCGACACCGGCGTCCCCGGGCACACGCGGCAGGCAGTGGCCGCCGTCCGTGCCGAGCACGACCGGGACCCGCAGGCGGTCGATGCCGTGATCGCAGCGATCGGCGACCTCGCGCGACGCGCACGGGGGACACTCGTGGATGGCGATGCACAGGCCCTCGGTGCCACCATGGACGCCGCGCACGAACTGCTCACCGCGCTCGACGTGTCGAGCGCGGACCTCGACCGGCTCGTCGACGCCGCACGCCGTGCGGACGCCCTCGGCGCGAAGCTCACCGGAGGTGGGCGCGGCGGATGCGTCCTCGCGCTCGCCGCGGACGGGGAGCACGCCGACCGCGTGGCCGCCGCACTCCGCGCCGCCGGTGCGACGGAGACCTGGACCACCACGATCGGAGCCCGCGCTTGATGACCGCCACCGCCGTCGCGCACCCCAACATCGCGCTCGTGAAGTACTGGGGCAAGGCCGACGCACGGCTCGCCCTGCCGGCGACGGGCAGCGTCTCGATGGGGCTCGACGTGTTCCCGACGACGACCACGGTGACGCTCGACACCGCGGCGGACGCCGACTCGCTCGTGCTGAACGGCGGGGCCGCACCCGACGGCGCCCTGCTGCGGGTCCAGCAGTTCCTCGACCTCGTGCGGGAGCTCGCCGGGTCGCCGGTCCGCGCCACGGTCGACTCCGAGAACACCGTGCCGACCGGCGCCGGCCTGGCGTCGAGCGCCTCGGGCTTCGCGGCGCTCGCGACGGCGGCTTCGGCCGCGTACGGGCTCGACCTGTCCGAGCGCGACCTGTCCCGCCTCGCCCGTCGGGGCTCCGGCTCCGCCACCCGGTCGATCCCGGGCGGCGTGTCCGTCTGGCACGCCGGTGACGACCAGGGCTCGTACGCCGAGCGCATCGCCGCGCCGCCCATGGCCATGGTCGTCGTGACGATCTCCGCCGGCGAGAAGGCGATCGGGTCCCGCGAGGCGATGCGGCGCACGATCGCGACGTCGCCGTTCTACCCCGCGTGGGTGACGAGCACGACCGAGACCGTCGGCGAGATGGTGGACGCCTGTGCCGCCGGCGACTTCACCCGCATCGGTGAGCTCACCGAGAGCAACGCGCTCCGCATGCACGCCACGATCGAGGGTGCGTTCCCGCCCATCCGCTACCTGAACGCCCGCAGCGTCGCCGTGTTCGACGCCGTCGCGGCGCTCCGCGCCGCCGGGACCGAGGCGTACGCCACCGCCGACGCCGGTCCGAACGTCGTCGTGCTCACGAAGCCGGAGGACCGGGCCGCCGTCGCGACCGCGCTCGCCGACCTCGGCGACGTCATCGAGTCGGGCACCGGACCAGGCGCGCGGGTCGTCCGCTCCGAAGGGACGGAGGCGCCCGGAGCGGGCGCCGCCCGACCGGAGGAGACCGCCGAGTGATCGAGTTCCGCGCCCACGGCAAGCTGTTCGTCGCGGGCGAGTACGCCGTCGTGGAGCCCGGGCAGCCGTCCGTGCTCATCGCACTGGACCGTGCGATCACCGCCCGGGTCGCCGAAGGGCACGGAGCCGGCAGCGTGCACTCCGAGGAGTACGGGCACCTGCCGCTCACGTGGACGCGCGACGAGGACGGCCTCGCGCTCGACCGCGAGCACCACCCGTACGACTACGTCATGGCGACGATCGACCTGGTCGAGAAGCTCCGTGCCGAGCGCGGGATCGCCCCGCGGTTCCACGACCTGCGCATCGAGAGCCAGCTCGACGACGCCAGCGGGCGGAAGTTCGGGCTCGGCTCGTCCGCCGCGGTGACCGTGGCGACCGTCGGGGCCCTCGACCGCTTCTACGGCATCGGCCTGTCACAGCGCGACCGGTTCCGCGTCGCCCTCCTCGCGACGGTCCGGGTCAACCCGCGCGCCTCGGGCGGCGACCTCGCGGCGAGCACCTTCGGCGGGTGGCTCCGCTACAGCGCACCCGACCGCGAGCGCCTGGTGGGCATGCTCGACGCCCGCAGCGTGACCGCGATCCTCGACGACGTCGACGCGTGGGCGGGGTTCGACGTGCAGCGTCTGCCCGCTCCGACGGACCTCGAACTGCTCGTCGGCTGGACCGGGTCACCGGCGTCGACGACGAAGCTGGTCAGCGTGGTCCGGAAGCACCGCAACGGCGGGTACCAGGCGTTCCTCGACGACAGCCGCGCCTGCGTCGACGACCTGACCACGGGCCTCCAAACCGGCGACGCGTCGATGACGCTCGACGCGCTCCGTCGCGCGCGCACGCTCCTGCAGCGCCTCGGCGCGTCCGTCGGCTCGAAGATCGAGACCGAGCGTCTCGCCACCCTGTGCGACGTCGTCGAGGCGGCCGGTGGGGCGGCGAAGCCGTCCGGCGCCGGCGGCGGCGACTGCGGCATCGCGCTCGTCCCGGCGGACACCGACCTCGCCGGCATCCACCGCGCCTGGGAGGCGCACGACATCAGACACCTCAGCGTCGCGGTGCAAGCACCCGAAGGGAGCGTCGAATGACCGACCTGCTGACCCCGATCCCCACGAAGTGGGTGGGGCCGATCCGCGTGAGCGGCAACGCCGTCGAGGGCGAGCACGAGGTGCCCCTCGCCACGTACGAGTCGCCGCTGTGGCCGTCCGTCGGTCGCGGAGCCCGCATCTCGCGCATGGTCGAGGGCGGCATCGTCGCGACCGTCGTCGACGAGCGGATGACCCGTTCGGTCGTCGTGAAGGCCGACAGCGCCGCCGCGGCGCACATCGCCGCCGGTCGCATCCTGGCGCGTCAGGACGAGCTCGAGCAGATCGTCGCCGGGCAGAGCCGGTTCGCGAAGCTCATCGAGGTGCACCCCGAGATCGTCGGCGACCTGCTGTTCCTGCGCTTCGCGTTCACCACGGGCGACGCGTCCGGCCACAACATGGTGACGCAGGCGGCGGACAAGCTGCTGCCGGCGATCCTCACCTGGGAGCCGGGCCTGCGGTACGTCAGCGTCTCCGGCAACTTCTGCACGGACAAGAAGGCGACCGCGGTGAACGGCATCCGTGGTCGCGGCCGGAACACCATCGCCGAGATCGTCGTCCCCGGTGAGATCGTCGAGAAGCGCCTGCGCTCGTCCGCCGCACGGATCGCCGAGCTGAACGTCGCGAAGAACCTGGTCGGCTCGACCATCGCCGGTGCCCTGCGCTCCGCGAACGCGCACTACGCGAACATGCTGCTCGGCTTCTACCTCGCGACCGGGCAGGACGCCGCGAACATCGTCGAGGGCTCCCAGGGCATCACGTACGCCGAGGCCCGTGGCGACGACCTGTACTTCTCCACCGCCCTGCCGCACCTGATCGTCGGCACGGTCGGCAACGGCAAGGGTGGCGACCTGCCCGTCGTCGAGGACGCCCTCGTGCGCCTCGGCTGCCGCGAGGACCGCGAGCCCGGTGCGAACGCCCGGCGCCTGGCCGCCCTGTGCGCGGCGACGGTGCTCTGCGGTGAGCTGTCGCTGCTCGCCGCGCAGACCAACCCGGGGGAGCTGATGGCGGCGCACGTCGCCATGGAACGTCGCGGGTCGAAGCCCGCCGGAGGTGCAGCATGACCGCCCAGCAGCAGCCCGCCCAGCAGCAGCCCGCCCAGCAGCAGCCCGCCCAGCAGCAGCCGCTGTCCGTCGGCATCCACGACATCGCGATCGCGACCGGCCACCACGTCCTCGAGCTCGACGACCTGGCCGAACGCCTCGGCGTCGACCCGGCGAAGTACCACGTCGGCATCGGCCAGGACGCCTTCAGCGTGCCCGCCCCCGACGAGGACATCGTCACGATGGGCGCCGCCGCCGCGAAGGAGGTCATCGACCGCCACGGCGTCGAGGGCATCCGCACGGTGCTGTTCGCCACCGAGTCCGGCGTCGACCAGTCGAAGGCCGCGGGCGTCTACGTGCACGGGCTGCTCGGCCTGCCGCAGAACGTCCGCGTCGTCGAGCTGAAGCAGGCCTGCTACGGCGGGACCGCCGCGGTGCAACTCGCCCTCGGCATCATCGCCCGAGCCCCGCACGAGCGCGTGCTCGTCATCGCCGCCGACGTCGCCCGGTACGACGTCGACACCGCCGCTGAGCCCACGCAGGGCGCCGGCGCCGCCGCCATCCTGGTCTCCGCCGACCCCGACCTGGTCGAGATCGAGCCGGCCGCGGGCGTCTTCACCGCCGACGTCGACGACTTCTGGCGGCCGAACGACCGCTCCACCGCGCTCGTCGACGGGCGCTTGTCCGTCAGCGCCTACGTCGACGCCTTCGTCGGTGCGTGGGACGACCTGGCGGCGCAGGGCGGCCCGGCGTACGAGGACATCGTCCGGTTCGTCCACCACCAGCCGTTCACGAAGATGGCGCTCAAGGCCCACCGGAAGCTCACGCAGCACGTCGGTGTGCCCTTCGACGAGTCGGAGCTCGCGACCGGCTTCACGTACAACCGGCAGACGGGCAACACGTACACGGCGTCGCTCTGGATCGGGCTCGCCGCGCTGCTCGACCTCGACGACGACCTCGGGGGCGAGCGGATCGCGCTGTTCAGCTACGGCTCGGGCAGCGTCGGCGAGCTCGTCACCGGCATCGTGCGACCCGACTACCGCGACCACCGTCGGCAGGGCCGGGTCGGCGCCCTGCTCGCGGCGCGCGTGCCGCTGTCGGTCGACGCCTACCGGGAGCTCCACGCCTCGGGCGCGGCGACGAGCGTGGACGTCGAGCGTCCCCGGGTCACCGCTGCGCCGTACCGCTTCGTCGGTGTGCGCGGCGGCGCACGGCACTACGAGGCGACCGGGCAGGACTGAGCGACCCGTCACCGAGGCACGGCCGGTGGCGGACGGGAGGCCCGTGGCGACCCCGCCACGGGCCTCCCGACGGTCTGACCGCGCGACGCCAGCCGGGTCGGTGTAGACGGAGGCTCATGGGTCAGTTCATCTACGACGGCGAGGTGCTCGACCTCCGCGTCGACGACCGCTCGCTCACGCACCTGCAGATCGTCATCGTGAACATGCTGCGGCGCGACCACCGCTTCGTGTTCTCGTGGAAGGACGACGTGCTGCACGGGGACGGCCGGAGCTCCGTCTGGCTGCACCCGAACGTCAGCCTGCGCTTCACGTTCTCGGGCAGCCGCGTGCCCTCGATCAACCGCAGTTGGCTCGAGGACCTCTACGCCACCGCGACGTCGGGATCGGGACTCGTGCTCACCCCGGAGCCGATCGACACGAGCACCGCCGGTGACTCGGCGTGGTCCGACGCGGTGGTCCCTGGCGACGAGGAGTCCTCGACCGCCGGCGACAGGGAGTAGCACAGCCTCCGGCGCGGGTCAACGGGTACCGACGGTTCCGTCGGGCTCCGTACCCTCTCTGTACCGCGGGTCGTGCTCCCCGGGTCGGCGACAGGGCGCCGCCGGGCACGGCCGCGAGGGGAGGGAACCGCATGTCCGCGCCGGAGAGCTCGCACGACGACCGTGTCGGGACGGTCGTCGCCGCGGAGGATCGGCACGAGGTCTGGATCAGGGGCCTCCTCGTCGAGCCGGACGGGTGCACGCTGTACTCGGACTTCTTCGTCGACGGACGTGCGGAAGCGCCGGCCGTCACCGGGTGACGGTGCCCCTCCTGCGCTCCGGCCGTCGTGCCCCCTTCGACGGCCGGAGCGCGTGCACTGCGGGCGCGGCGCGCCCGCCCGGTCCTTCCCGTGCCGGTCGGGACGGGGAGCGGGAACGGGCGTGCCTGGTCGATCGGGTCGATCAGGTACGCCCGTCCTCGTCAGGGACGCCCGCCCGCTCGGCGGCTCAGTACACGTCGCGCACGTAGCGCTTCGCGCGCCGCAGGTCCGCCAGGTACGCCTGTGCGTCGTCCTCGCCGCGACCGCGCCCCGTCCGGATGACCTGCAGGAGCGCCGCCTCGACGTCCTTCGCCATCCGTGATGCGTCACCGCACACGTACACGTGCGCGCCCTCCTCGAGCCAGGCGTACAGCTCCGCCGCCCGCTCGGCCATCCGGGTCTGCACGTACACCTTCTCGGCCTGGTCGCGCGAGAACGCCAGGTCCAGCCGGTCGAGCACGCCCTGCTCCTGCAGCGCGGTCAGCTCGTCCTCGTACACGAAGTCGGTGTCGCGGTGCTGGTCGCCGAAGAACAGCCAGTTCCGCCCGGTCGCTCCCGTCGCCGCCCGCTCGTGCAGGAACCCGCGGAAGGGCGCGACTCCGGTGCCCGGACCGATCATGACCATCGGTGCACCCGGTTCGGACGGCACGCCGAACGCCGCGTTCGGCTGCAGGTACACGCCGACCTCGCCGTCGGCCTGCACGCGGTCCGCCAGGTACGTGGACGCCACACCGCCGTGGGTGCGTCGAGCGTCGCCGTACCGGACGCTCGCGGTCGTCAGGTGCACGCGTCCCGGGTGCGCGGCCGGGCTCGACGAGATCGAGTACTGCCGTGCCTGCAGCCCGCGCAGGTTCGGCAGCAGCTCGTCGAGCGACGGTGCGGCCGGACCGGCGTCCTCGAGCAGGTCGAGCACGTCGCGTCCCCACAGCCAGCGGTCCAGCTCCTGCTTGTCGCCGTGCGCCACGACCGCCGCGAGCTCCGACGCGGGGGCTCGCTGCACGAGGTCGGCGACGAGGTCCTTCGACGGCGTCCGGATCTCGCGGTCGACGCGCAGCACCTCGGCGAGCTGCCGACCGTCGAACTCCTCGGACCCGTCCGCACCGAGGTGTCCGAGCAGCCGGTCGACGAGCACCGGGTCGTTGTGCGGCACGACGGCGAGGGCGTCTCCGGCGGTGTACTCGATGCCCGAGTCGCCGAGGTCGAACTCGAGGTGTCGGATCTCCTTCGCGCTGCGCGGCGACGAGAGCAGTCGGTTCTCGACGAGGCGTGCCGGGTACGGGTTGCGCTTGTTCCACTGCGCACCCGGCCGGGAGGCACGTCCCGCGCCCGCCCCGCCCGTCGCGGTCGCGGACGCGGCCGGGCCGGTGCCGGTGGCACCCGCCGGTGCGGCTCCGGCGACGGGCACGGCTCCGGCCTCGGCCGCGAGCCGGTCGAGCACGGCAGCGGTCCACAGCGCGGCGGGGTCCTCGAAGTCGACGTCGCAGTCCACCCGGTCGTGCACCCGGGTGGCACCGAGCTGCTCGAAGCGCAGGTCGATGAGCTTGCCGGCCTGGCAGAACTCGTCGTAGCTCGTGTCCCCGAGCCCGAGCACCGCGTACTGCAGTCCCTCGAGCCGCGGGACGGTCGTGGCCTGGATCGCGTCCCAGAAGAGGCCGGCGTTGTCGGGCATCTCGCCCTCGCCGTACGTCGAGGTGACGACGAGCACGTGCGACATCGCGGCGAGCTGCTCGGGCGTGACCGCGTCGAGCGGTGTCGCCCGGCCGCCGAGACCGCGGGCCCGCGCACCGGCCACGAGCTCGTCGGCCAGGGCCTCGGCGTTGCCGGTCTGCGTGCCGAACAGCACGTCGACGGTCGTGGTCGGCGCAGGGGCCGTCGCCCGCTTGCCGGCGGCGGCGATGCCCGCGATGAAGCCGGCGAGCCACGACTCCTGCGCGGCGGAGAACGGGGCGTCGACCGGGATCAGCGAGCCGGTCGGGGGCAGGGTGCTCACGCCGTCACCGCCTCGGTCGGCGCCTGCGGGGCGCGGCGGGCGATGTCCTCGAGCGCCGCGGTCGCGAGCAGCTCGTCGAAGCGGGCACGGCGCACGCGGCCGTCGTTCTTGGCGTTCTGGTGCATGATCCACCCGGTGGTGCTCGGTGCTTCCGTGCTGCGGTTGTTCCGCTGCGCGAGCGCACGCTTGTGGTCGCCGAGGCGCTTGACGGCGATGAGGGTCGCGAGCTCGTCGTCGGCGAACCGGTCGAGCGTGCCGCGCAGGTACTTCACGACGCGCTGCTGCACCGCGAAGTCCTCGGTGAGCACCAGGTTGCGGACGGCCTCGGCGACGCGGGGGTCGTCCGCCCCGAGCGCGCCCGGCACCCGCTCGAGCGCGACGTCCTGCGCCACTCCGAGCACGGTGTACGAGGACAGCAGCGAGAACATGTCCTCGCCCTGGTCGCCGAGCGCCGGGGCCCGGCCGTCGAGCACGGTCCGCTGGTCGCGGTACGCCACCTTGAACGAGCGGATCCGGTCCGTCGCGGTCGAGGTCGCGAGCTCGTCGAGGAGCTCGTTCCGGGTCGCGGCGGCGAGGATCTCGTCGGCGTCCTGGGCGAGCAGGAGCGCGCGCGGCATGCCCACGTACACGTGCTCGCGGGCGGTGTCCCAGTCGGCGAGCAGGCGCGCGGCCTCGGCCGAACCCGTCGCCTCGAGGTGCCACTCGAGCAGCAGCCGAGCGCACGCCTCGTGGAAGGCACCACGGTCGGTGTCGGTGACCGGGAACACCAGGAGCGAGTCCGTGCTCGCGCGCCCGGTGACCTGGCCGGTGGGGTCGTACTGGTAGAGGAAACCACCGGACATGCCGTTGCCGAGGCCCTTGCCGAAGGCGCCGAGGTTGAACACGGTGCCGCCGGTCATGTACTCGCAGCCGAAGTCGCCGAGCCCCTCGACCACGGCGGTCGCGCCGGAGTTCCGGACCGCGAAGCGGTCGCCCGCCTCGCCCTCGACGAAGGTGCGGCCGCCGGTCGCGCCGAACAGTGCGAAGTTGCCGACGAGGACGTTGCCGCCCCGCGTGCCGCTCCCGCCGCCGGGTGCACGGACGACGATCCGCCCGCCGCTCTGGCTCTTCCCGACGCCGTCGTTCGCGGTGCCGGTGTGCTCGAGCGTGATGCCGTCGTTCGTGAACACGCCGTACGACTGACCCGCCGACCCCGAGGTGCGGATCGTGACCGCGCCGTCCACGAGTCGCCGGCGGCCGCGGTCGTCCGTGGCGATCGCCGGGTGCGCCGACAGGTCGACGCCGCGCAGCTCGTGGTTGAGCAGCCGCTCGACGTCGATGCCGAGCTGCCCGCCGACCGACTTGTCCGCGTTGCCGAGCACCAGGCCGTCCACGTGCAGGGTGTGGTCGTGCCCGTCGACGAGGGCCGCGCGGACCCGCTCGATCAGGGCGTCGTCGGTGCGGTAGTCCTTCTCCAGGTACTCCGGGTCGGTCACGACCTTCTCCGGCACCTGCGCGAGGAGTGCCCGCACGTCGAGCCGCCCGACGGAGGCCGGGTGGTCGAGGAGCTGGAGCAGGTCCGTGCGGCCCCGCGCCTCGCGGAGCGAGTGCAGACCGAGGCGCGCGAGGATCTGCCGGACGTCGTGCGCGATGTTGAGCAGGTACTGCGCGAGCGCACGCGGGTCGCCCTCGAACGCCTCGGCGTTCGTGGTCAGGCCCGCCGGGCACTTCACGTTGCAGTTCTTCGCCATGACGCAGCCGAGCATCATGAGCGCCGTCGTCCCGAACTCGAACGAGTCGCCGCCGAGCAGCGCGCTCGTCACGACGTCCGAGCCGGTCTGGTGCGCGCCGGAGCAGCGCAGCGTGACCTTCTGGCGCAGGCCGTTCGCGACGAGGGCCTGGTGCACCTCGGCCACGCCGATCTCCGCGGAACGGCCGGCGTACTTCAGGCTCGTGACGGCCGCGGCGCCCGTGCCGCCGGTGTTGCCCGCGACGTTGATGACGTCGGCGCCGGCCTTGGCGACGCCGACCGCGATGGTGCCGATGCCCTCGGAGGACACCAGCTTCACGACCACCCGGACGCGCGCGGCCTTGCAGTCGTGGATGAGCTGCGCGAGGTCCTCGATCGAGTAGGTGTCGTGGTGCGGCGGCGGCGAGATCAGTTCGACCCCGGGGGTGCCGCCTCGGGCCGCGGCGATGTCCACCGTGACCTTCGGCGCGGGCAGCTGCCCGCCCTCGCCGGGCTTGGCGCCCTGGCCGATCTTGATCTCGAGCTCCTCGAGCATCGGGTCGGCGAGGTAGCCCGCCCAGATGCCGAACCGGCCCGATGCGAACTGCTTGATGCGGGAGCCGCGGATCGTGCCGTAGCGGGAGTGGTGCTCGCCGCCCTCGCCGGAGTTCGACATGCCGCCGACCATGTTCGTGCCGTGCGCCACGGCCTCGTGCGCGGTGGCGACGAGGGCACCGTGGCTCATCGCGCCGGACGCCAGCGTGCGGGTGATCTCGTGCGCCGGCTGCACCGTGTCGAGGTCGACGCTGGCGGGCGCGCTCTCGAGCAGGGCGAGCAGTTCCGCGGCGCGGCCGGTGGCGCGGAGCGTCACCCGGGTGTCGTCGACGGCGTCGACGTCGACCTGGCCGGGGTGCAGCAGGGCGAGCCCGTCCGCGAGGGCGCGGTGGCGCTGTGCACCCGTCGCGCCGGTCGAGGTGAGCTGCAGCTCGAAGCGCGTCCCCACCGGCACGGCCGGTCCGCCGCTGGCGCGTCGACCCGGAACCGGCGGCGTGGGCCCTGTCCCTCCCGGCAGACCCTCGGACGACGTCGGACGCGAACCGGACAGGCCGCGCACCGTGATGCTGGCGTTGCCGGAGGTCGCGAAGCGGCCGAGCTCGCGGGCGAAGTCCTCGGCCTCGTCGATGCCGGTGACGTCGGCGGGCAGGGCGAGCACGTCACGGAGCGCCGCGGGGCGACGCGACCGCTCGTCGTGCGTGGTCTGCAGGAACGTCACGTAGCCGGGGGTGATCCGGTGGGCGTCGACCTCGGCGTCGCTCAGCCGGTCGTAGCCGGTGTTCCGGTACGCCGTGTCGGAGATGCCGAAGGCGTCGTCCAGCTGACCGAGCGTGAGCAGGCGCAGCGCCTCGGAGTCGCCCGAGCGCTCGAAGGCCGGGCGCTCCTCGGTCATGCCGCCGAAGCCCCGCACACTCGCGACGCCGAACGAGTGCCCGGCACCGTCCGAGCGCTCCTTGAACAGGCCGAGCAGGGGGATCTGCCCCTCGGTCTGCACGCTGCGGGCGCGCTCGTGCCACTCGGTCGACGCCTGGGCGATGCGCGCGAAGCCGACGCCGCCGACCGGGGCGTCCATGTGCGGGAAGACGCGGGCGAACAGGTCGTCCCGGGTGTCGAGGTAGTTCGGTTCGAAGAACTCGCCGCCGATGTAGCTCTCCGCGGTGCACAGTCCGACCCGACCCATCGTCTTCGCGAGGGCCTTCTCGGCGGCCTTGCGGAAGCGCTTCAGCGCGGCGTCGGTCTCGGTGAGCTGCCCGGCGGGCGCGGGGGCGGCAGGGTACTTCTCCTCCGCACGGAGCCGCGCGGACAAGCTGTACACAGCCGAGGCGCCGAACCCGAGAGCGGTGGCGACGTGGTGTGACGACGGCAGCTGACCGGACTCCGCGACCACGGACACCCGCAGGCGCAGACCGGTCTCGATCAGCCGCTGGTTCACGGCGGCCACGGCGAGGATGACGGGGAGGGGCGCGTGCGTCGACGACACCGAGCGGTCGGTCAGGACCGCGATCCCGCCCTGGCGCTCGGCGAAGGCCGCCACGGCGTCGGCGAGCTGCTCGGTCGCGTCACGCACCGCGGCGGCGTTCGCCTGCTCGTCGCCGAGGACCGGCACGTAGAGCATGTCGAAGCGCTCGAGGGGCACGATCGTCTGGTCGCGCAGGCGGACCATGTCCAGATGGCCGAGGACCGGCGAGTCCACGACGATCTGGCGGCTCGTGCTGCCCGTCCCGTCCGGCTTGGCCCCGAGCGCGACGCGCATCGACATGCCGTCGGCCTCGCGGATCGAGTCGAGCGGCGGGTTCGTCACCTGGGCGAAGCGCTGCGAGAAGTACTTCGCCATGCCGCCCTCGGTGTCGCTGAGCGCGTTGATGGCGTTGCCGTAGCCCATCGCCGAGATCCGCTCGGTCCCGTTCGCGAGCATCGGGTCGAGCATGAACCGGAAGCTCTCCTGGTTCAGTGAGTACGCGACGTAGCGGCCCGCGAGCGACAGGTCGCCGTCGTAGCCGAGGGTGTCCGTGCCGCGGTCGTAGTCGGGCGCGGGCAGGTCGTCGAGGTGCACGCGGGCGGCCTCGAGCAGGTCCGCGTAGGACCGGCGGGCGGCGAGCATCCGCAGGACGTCGTCGGTGCGCATGATCGTGCCGGACCGGTGGTCGACGACGAGCATCCCGCCCGCCTCGATGCGTCCGCGGTGCACGACCTCGTCGGCGGGGAAGGTCACCTGGCCGGCCTCGGACGCCACCATCAGGTACTCGGCGGTCTGCACGGTACGCAGCGGACGCAGACCCAGGCGGTCCAGACGGGCCCCGACGACGTCGCCGTCGCTGAAGATGACCGCGGCGGGTCCGTCGTTCTTCTCCTCGTAGAGCGAGAAGTACTCGAGCATGTCCCGCACGTCCGGCGTCAGCGTGCGGTCGTTCTCCCACGCCGGCGGCATGAGCGAGACGACCGCCTCGACGATCTCGAGCCCGTCGTCGAACACCCGGCTCTGCAGGGTCTGGTCGAGCCGGCTCGAGTCTGACTGGCCGGGCGGCCGGACGATGCTGCGCGTGCGGGCCGCGGCGAGCGCCTCGTCCGACAGCCGGTTCTTCCGGTCGGTGTTGAGCTCGCCGTTGTGCGCCATCAGGCGGAACGGCTGCGCCATCGTCGGGTGCGGCTCGGTGTTCGTCGAGAAGCGGGTGTGGAAGTACAGCGTGCGGACCGAGTGGCGCGGGTCCCGCAGGTCGCGGAAGTACCCGATGACCTCGCCGGAGTTCAGGCGCCCCTTGAGGATCTGCGTGCGGGCGCTGAGCGACAGCGGGTACAGGGCAGCGTGCGCGGCGTGCTGCTCGGCGGCCTGGGCGTACGAGACGGCCTCGACCGCGAGCAGGGCACGGTTCGCCGCCGCGTCGACCTCGGTGCGCGTCCAGTCCTCGGGGGCGCGGAACACCCACTGCATGATCGGCAGCTGGTACTGCTCCGCCTCCGGCCGGGCGACGGAGTGGTCCACGGGCACGTCACGGACGAGCAGGAGCGCGAACCCCTCGTGCTCGATCGCGGTCGTCACGGTCTGCACGGCCGCGGCACGTTCATCGGTGTCGGCCGGCACGAAGCAGTTCGCGACGCCGAAGTGGCCGGCGCGCAGGAGCTCGCCGGTGATCGCGCTGAAGAACTCGACCGACAGGTCGATGCTCACCCCGGCACCGTCGCCGACACCCTCGGCGGACTTGCCGCCGCGGTGGGGGATGGAGCACAGGGCTTCGTCGCCGCGGACGATGACGTCATGGCTCGGGGTGCCGTCGAGTCGGGTGATGAAGCCGACGCCGCAGTCGCTCGACTCGCGGGCAGGGTCGTACAGACCGAAGGGAGAGGGGTTCACGTGCGGGTCCAGTGGGGCGTAGCCAGCAGCGGACGGCCAGGCTGCATCGGTGGAGCGCTCGCCGCGGGCGGACCGGTGGTGGCAGTCGTGGCCCTGTGGGGGTGGTGCGGTGAGCCGATGCTACGGGTTGGTATACCGCGCACGCAACAGACCGACCGGACGGGAGGCGCGTGGCGGCCCCGGCCACGTGCCTCCCGTCCGCCGCGGTGCCGGTGCCGGTTCCGCAAGACGCAACGTCGGCGGCTGCTCGCAGCGGTACTCCGCTGCGAGCAGCCGCCCACGTTGCGTTCTGCGGGGCGGGACGGACAGGGCGATCAGCTCGCGCGTTCCTCGAGGACCGGGCGCCCGTCGGTGGGCGCGGGCGCGGTCGCGGCCGTGGGAGCGGTGGAGTCGCCCGGCCGCACGAGCACGGGGCGACGCCGCGTGCGGAACACCCACGCCTTGAACAGCACGAAGCGGACGCCCGTGGCGACGAGGTTCGCGCCCGTGAGCACCAGGACCTCGGCACCGTGCGAGGCGCCGGGCGTGCTCGTGTGGAGGAGCACGAGGGACCCGGACGTGATCGCCCACGCGATGCCGAACACCACGAGCCCCTGCACGTGGTGTCGTCCCGCGCCGGCCCGACCGCGGACGCCGAACGTGAACCGACGGTTGAGCGCGGTGTTGCCGATCGCCGTCACGAGGAGCGCGAGGAAGTCCGCCGACTGCGCACCGATCGCCGGGCGGAACAGCGCGTAGAGCAGGGCGAACGCGACCGTGCTGAGGACGCCGATCGCGCCGAAGCGCAGGACCTGTCCGACGATGCCCACGTGCGGCGTCGCGAACGGTCGTCGTCCGATCGCGTCGTACACCGGCGTGATCGGGATGCGCCCGCTCGCCAGTCCGCGCGAGACCCGCCACATGCCCTTGAGGTCCTCGGTCGCGGTGGACGCGATGTGCACCGACGAGTTCACGTCGTCCACCCAGTCCACCGGCACCTCGTGGATGCGCAGGCCCGCGTGCTCGGCCAGCACGAGGAGCTCCGTGTCGAAGAACCACGCCTCGTCCTCGCACAGGGGGAGCAGGTGCTCGGCGGCCTCGCGGGTGACGGCCTTGAAGCCGCACTGCGCATCCGAGAACGAGACGCCCATCGTGCTGCGGAGGAGCAGGTTGTACGAGCGGGAGATGAACTCGCGCTTGCCGCCCCGGACGACCCGCGACGAGCCCGCCAACCGGGTGCCGATCGCGACGTCGGAGTGTCCGGACAGCAACGGTGCGACGAGCGGCTCGAGGGCCGCGAGGTCCGTCGACAGGTCCTCGTCCACGTAGACGAGCACGGATGCCGGCGACTCGCCCCACACCGCCTTGAGCGCGCGCCCGCGTCCCTTGAGCGGCAGGTGCACGGCGTGCACCTCGGGGAGCATGGCGGCGAGGTCGTCTGCGATCCGAGCGGTGTCGTCGGTCGAGGCGTTGTCGGCGATCGTGATCCGCCACGAGTGCTGCAACGAGGTCCGGCAGAACTGGTGCAGCCGCCGGACGTGGGCGGCGAGCGTGTCCTGCTCGTTGTAGCAGGGCACGACGATGTCGATGTCGAGGGTCTGGTCCGGTTCCGTCATGCCGCCAAGGCTCGGCAGCGCCCCGATGCGCCCCGCAGCAGGACCCTGTGGTCCCCCTAAGAAGCGCGCGGCGCCGACGCCGACGCCGACGCCGACGCCGCTCCCGCTGCCGACGCGGCCGGTCGGTCAGTCGCCGAGCAGGACCTGCACGACCGCGATCACGGCGAGCGCGGCGATCGGCACCCCGGCGATCCACGCCCCTGCGCGCATCTGCGTCCGCCGGATCGTCGGCGCCGCGTGCGAGGTCTGCGCGATCCGCGTCGCCGCGACGAGCTCCGGCGCGGCCGCCGGCGGCTCGGGTTCGGGCTGGGGGCGGTCGTCCTCGAACGCGGGGACCTCGATGACCAGGTCCTCGGGCCGCGCGCGCTCCGGGAGGTGTCCGTACCGCTGGTCCATGGCGTTCCCCTTCCGCTGGTGTCCGCAGCGTACCGCTGTGCGTCGCGCAGGGCACCGGTGCCGGGATGTGACCGTCCTGGTCACGGAACGCCGGGGGTCGCCGACCCGTACGGTCAGGCGTCGGACGGGGCCGCGGTCTCCGGCAGCTCGACGGTGAACGCGGTCCGGCCGGGCTCCGAGACGACCCGGACCGTGCCGTCGTGCGCCGACACGACCGCCCGGACGATCGCGAGTCCGAGGCCGCTCGTCCCGTGGTCCCGGCTGCGCGACGACGACCCCCGGGTGAAGCGGTCGAACAGGACCGGCAGCACCTCGGGGTCGACCGGCGGCCCGTCGTTCGCCACGACGACCCGAACGGCACCGCGCTGCCCGGCACCGGCGTGCACGGCACCGGCCTGTCCGGCACCGACCGTGGCCGGTACTCGTTGCAGCGACACCACGACGGTCGTCCCGGACGGCGTGTGGGTCCGCGCGTTCACGAGCAGGTTGACGACCGCACGACGGAGCTGGGCGGCGTCGCCGGACACCCGGAGCGGGTGGTCGTCGGCCACCTGCAGCACCCACCTGTGGTCGGGGGTGGTGGTGCGGGCGTCCACCGTCGCCTCGACGACGAGCGCGGTGAGGTCGACGTCCTCGCGCACGGGCTCCGGGCCGGACGCGAGCGCGGTGGCGTCGAGCCGGGCCAGGAGCAGGAGCTCCTCGACCAGGTCGCCCATGCGCAGGGCCTCGCGTTCGATCCGCTCGGCGTTCCGGTGCAGTGCGCCGACGTCGTCGGACGAGCGGGAGAGCTCGGCGTACGCGCGGACGGTCGCGATCGGCGTGCGGAGCTCGTGCGAGGCGTCCGCGACGAAGGTCCGCATGCCCCGCTCGGCGTCGCGGCGGACGGTCAGCGCGCGGGCGACGTGGCCGAGCAGGCGGTTCAGTGCCGTCCCGACCTGCCCGACCTCGCGGTTCGCAGCGAGGTCGGCAGGGTGCACACGGGCGGGGATCTCCGGGTCGCCGCGTTCGAGGTCGAGCGCCGTGACGCCCGACGCGACCGCGGCGACGTGTTCCAGCGGCCGCAGTGCACGACGAACCGTCAGGGTGAGGGCCGATGCAGCGATCAGGAGTCCGAGCAGTGTCACGCCGCCGATCAGCAGGACCAGCCGCACGATCGAGGCCTGCAGGTCGCCGAGCGGCAACGCCGTCACGAAGACGTCGCCGTCCCGCGCGACCGCCTGCGCCCGGTAGGCGCCGAGCCCGCCGAGCGATACCGTCGCCGGGTCGGCGCCGGGGGTGACGTCCGCCAGCACGGCCTGCTGCGTCCGGGTCAGCCGGTGCTGCTCGCCCGCGCTGTCGGTGTACCCGGCGAGGACGGCGTCCCCGTCCCGGAGGATCGCGACGACGGTGTCGGCGGCCTGTCCCGGCGCACCGATGAAGCGGTTCTCCGGATCTTGCGCCGACCCGGACGACCCCGGCGGCGGCCCCGTGGGCGCTCCGCTCGGCGGCTCGCCTCCCGGCGTCCGTCCGGCCGCTGTCGCGAGCTCCGCGTCCAGTCGCCCGACCAGGTACCCGCGGTACGCGACGACGGTCACCGCGCCGACGACGACGTTGGTCGCGACGAGCAGCAGCGCCACGGCCCCGACGATCCGCCACCGCAGCGACGGGGTGCGTACCGGCCGGGAGGCCCGCCCCGCCCGGTCCGGGCGGCTCACGTCGTCGGCCGCAGCACGTAGCCGGCACCGCGGACCGTCTGCACCATCGGCTCGCGTCCGGCGTCGAGCTTCCGCCGCAGGTACGACACGTACATGTCGACGAGGTTCGACGACGTGCCGAAGTCCATGCCCCACACGCTCGCCAGGATCTGCTCGCGGGACAGCACCCGGTTCGCGTTGCGGGCGAGGTGGCGGAGGAGCTCGTACTCGGTCGGTGTGAGCTCGATCGGCTCACCGTCGCGCAGCACCGAGCGGTCCTCCTCGTCGAGCCGGAGGTCGCCGACGACGACCGCGGACGACCCCGGCGCCGCGACCACCTGGGGTGCGGTCCGGGCCAGGATGCGGGCGCGGACGAGCAGCTCGTCGATGCCGAAGGGCTTCGTCAGGTAGTCGTCCCCACCGCCGGTGAGCCCGGCGAGGCGGTCCTCGGGGGCGTCCCGCGCGGTGAGGAACAGCACCCGCACCGGGTTGCGAGCGTCCCGGAGCCGCTCGAGCACCTCGAAGCCGTCGATGTCCGGCAGCATCACGTCGAGCACGACCACGTCCGGCAGGAAGTCCCGCGCCGCGAAGAGCACGTCCCGCCCCTGGTGCACTGCCCGCACGGCCCAGCCGTCGCCCTCGAACGCGAGGGCGACGGCATCGGCCAGGGCGTGCTCGTCGTCGACGACGAGGACACGGGCGGGCGAGCCGTCGGCGCGCTGCAGCGATCGGTCCGACATGTCCCGGAGCCTAGCTGCCGCCGTGTCCTCGTCGTCGGTCACTTCGACGTGCTCAGGTCGTAGACGGTCTGGCCGCCGACGGTCGTCGCCTCGTAGTTCGCGGCCACCCACTCCTGGATGGCGCTCGCGGTGGAGGACCCGCCGCCCATCCCACCGCCGCCGGAGCCCGAGGAGACGTAGTACCCGATGTCACCCGCGGCGACCCAGGCCTGGAACTCGGCCAGGGTCGGGGCGGGGTCGCTCGACCAGCCGCCGATGGCCATCACGGCGGTGTCGGTGTCGAGCTCGAGCTGTGCGGCGGACTGCGAGCCGTTCACCGCGGCGGACCACTTCGCGTCCGAGGCGGCGAGCAGCTTCGTCAGCGCGGACGAGGTCGTCGCACCGCCCATGCCGCCCGTGCCGCGCTCGGAGGTCGAGTCCGAGCCGCTCCCGGTCGAGCCGGTCCCACCCTCGGAGGTCGCGCCGTCCGGCATCGTGGGCATCTCACCGGTCATGCCCTCCGGTACAGAGCCGCTCGGCGGCTGGCCGCCGCTGCCCGGACCCTGCTGGCCGTCCTCGGTACCGCCCTGCTGGGTGCCGTCCGTGCCCCCGAACCCACCGTCCTGAGCCCCGCCGTCCTCGGAACCGTCGGCCGATCCGCCGGGGCCTCCCGCGCCTCCCGGCTGTCCGCCGCCACCGGGGAAGCCGCCCGTCCCGCCGGAACCGCTGCCCGCCGGGCCGACGCTCGGGATGGACCCGGAGTGCGCGACGGTCGTCGTGGCGAGGGCGTAGGCCGTCGTGCCGGCCAGCCCGAACAGGGTGCCGGCGAGGACACCGACCGTGACGGCCTTGCGGAGCGTGGGGACGCTGCCGACGACGATCGCCGCGGCGGACAGGAGCCCGCCGGCCAGCATCACCCAGCGCAGCCACGGCAGCCAGGTCGGGTTCTCGTTCAGCAGGCACCAGCCCCAGAACGCCGTCACCGCGATCATCGCGGCGAGGCCGAGGCGACCGGTGATGCGCTCGCGGGCGTGCCAGAGCAGCGCGCCGCCGGTGCCGACCAGGCCGGCGATCGCCGGAGCGAGGGCGACGGTGTAGTACGGGTGGATCGTGCCGGACATGTACGAGAAGACGAGTCCGGTGACGAGCAGCCAGCCGCCCCAGAGCACCAGGCCGGCGCGGGCGGGGTCCGCCAGGTGCCGACGGCCGACGACGACCAGGCCGAGGACGAGCGCGATGAGCGCGGCGGGCAGGAGCCAGGAGATCTCGAGGCCCATCTCGGACGAGAACAGGCGGTTCAACCCGGTCGAGCCGCCGAAGGACGAGCCCGCGGTGCCGCCGCCCATACCGCCGCCCCCGCCGCCGCCGTTGCCGGAGCCGCCGAAGATCCGGCCGAGCCCGTTGTAGCCGAACACCAGGTCGAGGACGGTGTTGTCCGTCGACCCGCCGATGTACGGACGGGACTCCGCGGGCCAGAGCGCCACGGCGACCACCCACCACCCGGCGGCCACGACGAGCGACACCGCGGCGATGCCGAGGCCGATCGCGCGCCGGCCCCAGCTCGTGCGCGCAGCGAACAGGTAGACCAGGCCGAACGCCGGCAGGACGAGCAGCCCCTGGAGCATCTTCGTCAGGAACGCGAAGCCGAGGGCGACACCGGCGAGGGCGATCCACCGCCAGCTGCCCTTCGGGAGCGCTCGGACGGTGCAGTACGCGCCCGCGGTCATGAGCAGGACGAGGAGCGCGTCCGGGTTGTCGAAGCGGAACATGAGCGCGGCCGCCGGGGTGGCCGCGACGACGAAGCCCGCGAGCAGCGCGCCGACGTTCGCCGTCGTCGCACCGAGGCGCCGGAGGGTCCGGCGGACGGTGCCCCACACGAGGGCGACCGACGCCACGGCCATGAGCGCCTGCGGGAGCAGCAGGCTGGACGACGAGAAGCCGAACACGCGCGCCGACAGCACCATCACCCAGAGCGAGGCCGGTGGCTTGTCGACCGTGATGAAGTTCGAGGAGTCGAGGGATCCGAAGAAGAACGCCTCCCACGACTTCGTGCCGGCCTGCACGGCCGCGGCGTAGAAGCTGTTCGCGTACCCGGACACGCTGAGGTCCCAGAGGTACACGACGGCGGTCAGGACGAGGAGCGCCCAGAACGCCGGGCGGAGCCAGCGGGCGTCCTCGCGCTCACCGGCGAAGAGGCGGAGGAGGGGCGGCCGACGCCCACCCCGCGCGGCGGTGCTGCCGCCGGGGTGGGCGCGGCCCGGACGGTCGGTCACGGGGGTCGGGTACGTGGTCATGCGGCTGAGCATCACGGGCCCGGACCGACACTCCCGATGAGACGGCTTGGCGGTTCCTAAGACCGTGCGGGCCCGACCTCGACGTCAGGCACCCGTGACCGCGCGGCGGATCTGTTCGATCGGGACCTTCGGTGACCGGTCGGCGTGGACCAGGCCGTTCGTCTCCTGCATCGTGTCGGTCAGTTGCGTCCAGCACGACCCGGCGAGGAACGAGCTCGCCCGCACGCCGTCGTAGAGCGCCGTGATCCGCGCCACCCAGTCGTCGCCGTCGGTGGCGGCCGTGTACCCCCAGCCCTCCGTCCGGTGCCCGCTGGCCTGGTAGCGGACGCCGCCGAACTCGGTCAGCATGACCGGCTGGCCGCGGTCGACCGCGCCACCGACGAACTGCGGGTGGCCGGACGGCGCGAGGCCCTCGAGGGCACGGGCGCGCGCGGCGTCGTCGGCGTAGGTGCCGGCGAGCACGGCCCCGTCGCCCTCGTAGTCGTGGATCGTCACGACGTCGGTGTCCTGCTGCTCCCAGCCGTCGTTCCCGATCACCGGTCGGGACGGGTCGAGCGCCCGGGTCAGGTCGACGAGCGCCCGCGCGTACGCCTGCTGCGCCGGGTCGGAGACGACGTGCTGGATGCCCCACGACTCGTTGAACGGGACCCAGGTGACGATCGCCGGGTGCGAGGCGTCCCGTTCGACGGCCGCGGTCCACTCGGCCGTGAAGCGTCGGACGGCCGTCGGGGAGAACTCGTAGGCCGCCGGTGCCTCGCCCCAGACCATGAGTCCGAGGCGGTCGGCCCAGTACAGGAACCGCGGGTCCTCGATCTTCTGGTGCATGCGGGCGGCGTTGAACCCGAGGGACTTGATCAGCTCGACCTCCTGCCGGTGGGCGAGCGGGTGCGGGGCCGCCAGGTGCGACTCGGGCCAGAACGCCTGGTCGAGCACGCTGCGCACCGGGTAGGGCTGTCGGTTGAGCAGGAACCGGCCACCGCCGACCCCGACGCTGCGCATGCCGAGGTAGCTGGCGACGACGTCGAGGACCGAGCCGGACGCGTCGACCAGGGTGAGCACGGCGTCGACCAGTCGCGGGGTCTCCGGTGACCAGGTCAGCTCGTCCTCCGCCTGCCCGTTCCGCTGCCGGGCGACCGGCACCGTGACGTCCAGCGTGGGACGGCTGGCGGTGGCGTCCCACTCGGTCGTGCCGAGGTCCTCGTCGCGTTCGTCGAACCGCAGGGCGACCCGGAGGCGGGCACCGGCGGGGACCCGACCGCGGAAGCGGACGGTCAGGGCCGTCGCAGCAGGGGAGGTGGGCGTCCACCGGAGCGCGTCGATCGCGGTGGTGGGCACGGCCTCCAGCCACACCGGCTGCCAGATGCCGGTCGTGCGCCGGTACCAGATCGCGTGCGCCTCCTCGTGCCAGTCCTGCTTGCCGCGCGGCTGGGTCACGTCGTGGGGGTCGTCCTCCGCCCGCACGACGAGCACGTGCTCGGTCGCTCCGTCCGGGGCGTCGACCAGCAGTGCCGTGACGTCGAAGGTGAAGGGGGTGTGGCCGCCCTCGTGCTCGCCGACGAACCTGCCGTCGATCCAGACCTGAGCGCGGTGGTCGACCGCGCCGAAGTGCAGCAGCAGGCGGGGCCGTCCGGCGCCGTGCCCGGCCGCTGCGAGCTCGGCCCGGCCGATCGTGCGGCTGTACCAGACGACCGGGTGGAATCCGGGCTCGGCGACGCCGGACGCCTCGGACTCGGGCGGGAAGGGCACGGTGATGGTGCGCGGTGCCGGCAGTCCGGCGGGCCAGGCGGCGTCGAGCCCCGTGTCCTCGTCGTCGTGACGGAAGTCCCAGGGTCCGCTGAGGTCGACCCAGTCCGGACGGAGCAGCTGCGGACGCGGGTACCGCCCGTCCTGCCGGCTCGCGAGGGGGACCACGGTGGCGGCAGCGGACGGGGCAGGGGCGACAGTGCTCATGCTCCGGCAATTTACAGCGCTGTAAAGCCCTCGTCAACGATACGGTGAGCGCGTGGACCGGGTCACGCTGCAGGACGTCGCGGAGCACGCGGGTGTCTCGATGAAGACCGTGTCGAACGTCGTCCGCGGGTACCGGCACGTCAGCGACGCCATGCGAACGCGGGTGCAGGCGTCCGTGGACGCACTCGGGTACCGGCCCAACGTGTCCGGGCGACGCCTGGCGACCGGCCGGACGGACATGCTCGCCTTCGCCTTCCCAGACCTCCGCCGGCCCTACTTCGCCGAACTCGCGCACGTGTTCTCCGAGGTGTGCGCCGCCCGCGGATACCAGCTCCTGCTCGAGGAGACCGCCGGGGTGCCGGGCGCTGAGCTCTCGGCCGTGCGTGGGCGCGAGGCAGGGGTCGTGGACGGCGTCGTCATCCACCCGCAGGTGCTGACCCCGGC
The DNA here is from genome assembly GCF_030363035.1 of Curtobacterium caseinilyticum. GTDB lineage: Bacteria > Actinomycetota > Actinomycetes > Actinomycetales > Microbacteriaceae > Curtobacterium > Curtobacterium caseinilyticum. The sequence goes on from NZ_JAUCMN010000002.1 coordinate 37,281, forward strand.
CGAGATCGACCGCGAACGCGGGGACACCGCCGTCGTGTTCCTCGGCGAGGACGTCCGGCCGGAGGGCGCCGACCTCGTGGCGATCGACAACGTGCGGGCCGCGGCCGAGGCCGTCGCGCACCTCGCGGCCCTCGGGCGGCACCGGATCGGCTTCCTCGGCCACGAGGTGGGCGAGCAGTCCCGCACCTCGGCCTTCCGGACGGAGGGCTACCGCGACGGCCTCTCCGCGGTCGGGCTACCGTTCGACCCGTCGCTCATGGTGGCGCGGGAGATCGGTGACGCCCGCGGGGCGGAGGAGGCCTTCGGCCGTGCCCTCGACGACGGGCTCCGGATCGACGGCCTGCTCTGCCGTGACGACCTGGCCGCGGTCGGTGCCCTGCGGGCGATGCGCCTGCGTGGACTCGAGGCGCCCCGGGACGTGGCGGTGGTCGGGTGGGACGCGATCGGGCTGGCCGCCAGTCTGGTGCCGAGCCTGACCTCGGTCGCGCCGGACACGGTCGCGCTCGCCGAGGCCGCGCTCGACCGGTTGCAGGAGCGCATCGAGGGACGCCCGGGCGAGGGGCGGGCGGTGACGGTCGGCCACCGGCTGCTGGTGGGGGAGAGCGCGCCCTACCCGGACGGCTCGGTCGACTGATCCCCGCGGACCGTCGTCCGGCCGTCGTGCCGGTGGGACGCCTCCGGAGCCTCCCGTCGGACCCGGCGCCGGGCCTCCCTGATGCTCGTGCGCTGCAGTCGCATCGTCGGCCACCCCGCCGCCCGCGCGTGGGCGGCGAGCCCCTGGTCCGGGTCGACCACCACGGGGTTCCCGACGAGCGACAGCAGGGGGATGTCGTGGCGGGAGTCCGAGTACGCCCAGCAGTGCTCGGGGTCCGCGCCGGTCCGGGCCAGGAGCGCACGCGCGGCGACCGCCTCGTGCTCCCCGTGCAGGAACGCCCCGTCGAGGAGGCCCGTGTGTGCGCCGTCCTCCACCTCGAACACGCTGCCCAGCGCGCCGGTCAGGCCGAGGCTGCGTGCGATCACGTCGGCCAGGAACGTCGGTGTCGCCGTGACGAGCCACACCTGGTGGCCCTTCGCGAGGTGCTCCCGCGCGAGGGCGGCGGTCTCCGGCCACACGGACGGCTCGGTGTGGCGGGCCCGGACGTCGTCGGACAGCGCCGCCATGTCGGCGACCGTGATGCCCGTGATCACTTCGAGTCCACGGGTCTGTGCGGCGGCCAGGTGCCGGTCGTCCTCGCCACGGACCGTGAAGCGGGCGTGCTTCCAGCCGGCGCTGACGATGTCGCGCAGGGTGGTGAGGCGGGCGGCGCGGAGGCCGCGCACGAGGTGGAAGGCGCTCGCACCGTGGACGAGGGTGTCGTCCACGTCGAAGAACGCGAGGACCGGGGTGCCCGCCTGCTCGTCCGCCACCGGACCAGGCCAGGCGACGGGGCTGCGGGCCACGACCCGCGGCCGGGGGCGGGCTGCCGGACGGGGTGGGCTGCCGGTCGGGCGGGCTGCCGGTCGGGCGGGCTGCCGGCTCGGCTGCGACGTTCCGCGTGTCGATCGACGCGTGCGATGTCGCACGACGTGCAGCCGCCGTCACCGCTCCCCGGGGTGCACGCTCCCGAGCAGCTCGACCAGGGCGCTCCGCAGCGACCCGGGCAGCGCGACGGTCTCGAGCTCGGCGATCCGGTCGGCGCGGGGTGCGTCGCGGTCGACGACCTCCCACGCGGTGAGCTTCTCCGCATTGCCCGCCTGGGCACCCTCGAGGAGCTCGCGTGCGGCGTCGCGGGCGTCCACACCGATCGTGGGTGCCCCGGCGAGGGTCAGGACCGCGCCGGCGTCCGTCGCGACGTCCAGGTCGACCGAGAACCGGTCGGCCGACACCGCGTCGACCTCCTGCCCGGCCGCGGGCACCCCGAGGAACGTGACGCGCCACCGACGCCGGGCCGGCACGCTGCCGAGGTCGCCCTCGGCCGGGTCGATCCGGAACACGCCGCCGTCGTGGTCCCACGTGAGCGTGGTCCGGCACACGCCGTCCGTGCCCGTGCCCGTACCGACGTCGGTCCGCTCCTCCCGGTCCTCCACGAGGGTGAACGCTCCCGATGCGCCCGGGGCGACGACCACCTCGAGCGCGGCGGGGTTCACCGTCACGTCCGGCTCGTCCGGAGCGGCGAGCGGCAGGATCCCGCCGGCGCGCAGCAGTACGGGGATCGTGTCGAGCGTCCGGTGCAGGTCGACGAACCGGTCGCCGGCGTACGTCGTGCCGGTGAAGACGTCGGTCCAGGTGCCCGGCGGCAGCCACGCCGACGCCCGGCCCCGCAGCGTCACCGGGTCACGCGGCTCGACGATCGGCGCGACGAGCAGCTCCGACCCGAAGGCGTACTCGTTCGGCACCCGGTACGCCTCGTCGCGGTGCGGCTCGAGGTGGTACACCGGCCGGACGAGCGCGGTCCCGGCGGCGGCCCGGTGGTTCATCGTGTGCAGGTAGGGCACGAGCCGGTGGCGGAAGCGCAGGGCGTCGCCCATCGCGGCCCGGGGCTCGGCCGGGAACAGCCACGGCTCCTTCCGGATGAACGGGTTGTTCGCCGAGTGCAGGCGCATGATCGGCGAGAACACGCCGAACTGCACCCAGCGGGTGGCGAGTTCGTCGTCGCGTACCCCGCGCGTGTGGCCGCCGATGTCGTGGCTCCACCAGGGGTACCCGATGTTGGCGGCGGTCGCGGTGAACTCCGGTTGGAAGGCCAGCGAGGCCCACGAGACCACGGCGTCGCCGGAGAACCCCACCGCGTACCGGTGGCTGCCGGGCCCGGCGTAGCGCGAGAACGTCATGCCGGCCCCGCCGTCGCGCGCCGAGTCGAGCAGGTGGAAGTGGTTGAGCACCCAGAGCGGGTCGACTCCGGGGATGCCGGACGTCCGGCCCTGCTGCCAGTCGATCCACCAGAAGTCGACGCCCTGCTCCTCGAGCGGCCGGTGCAGCACCGCGAAGTACGCACGCAGGAAGTCCGGGTCCGTGGGGTCGAACGCGACCGTCTGCTCGGTGTCGGGGTCGATCCCCGTCGCAGCGGCCATCGCCGGGTAGGCGTCCTCGAACGCCCGCACGCCGTCCGCGGGGTGGAGGTTGAGCGTGGTCCGCATCCCGCGCCGGTGCAGCTCGGCCAGGAAGGCCGGCGGGTCCGGGAAGAGCGACGGCTCCCACGAGTACCCCGTCCAGCCGTTGCCGAAGCGCGGAGGGACGGAGTCGACGCGGTGCCAGTCCATGTCGATCACCGCGACGGAGAACGGCAGTCCCTCCTCGTCGAACCGGTCGAGCAGGGCCGTGTACGAGGCGTCCGAGTACGGGTGGTACCGGCTCCACCAGTTCCCGAGCGCCCACCGGGGCAGCAGGGTCGGCGGCCCGGAGACGGCGTGCAGGGCACCGAGCGCGGCGTCGTAGTCGCGTCCGTACGCGAAGACGCTCACGTCGCGCCGCCCGGAGACACGGCTGCCGACCCACCCGTCGTCCTCGAACAGGAACGAGTCGCTGTCGTCGAGCGCCACGATGCCGTCGCGGGCGAGCACCCCGGACTCGAGCGGCATCCGCCCGTCGACGTCGTCGAGGGTCCGACCGGTGCCGCCGAGGTCGCGGGGTTCCTGCCCCCACCGCCACCGGTTCGCGTCGGGACCGGAGGTCTCGACCACGAGCCCGGTGGCGCTGAAGGGGCGACCGTCGTAGCGGAGGGTGGCGCGGTCCGTGGTCACCTCGACGCCGTCGCCCCGCCGCACGACGGTGTACTCGGGCACCGGGAGACGTCGACGGACGGCGAAGGTCGACGCGCGGTCCTCGAAGCCGCCGTCGTCGCTCCACTCGATCCGGAAGAGCCCGTCCTGCAGCACGGTCACCCGCCAGTGGTCGCCCCGCACCACGGCGTCGTCGTCGGCGACGGGGTCGGAACCCGGGAACGGGCGGATGGTCGGCAGCGGGCCGTCGGTGGGGGTGTGCACGTCGGTTCGGTCCTGTCTCGGCCGTTCCGGCCGGTGTCGGTGGGGAGGCTCGGGTCAGCTCTTGACGGCGCCCTGCGTCACACCGCTGATCACCCAGCGCTGTGCGAACAGGTAGACGACGATCGTCGGGGCCATCGCCATGAGGTACGAGGCGAAGGCGACGTTGTAGTTCGTGCCGAACTGGCTCTGGAAGATGTTCTGGACGACGGGGAGGGTCTGCAGACCGGGGTCCGCGGTGATGAGCGACGGCATCATGAAGTCGTTCCAGGAGGCCAGGAACGCGAAGATGCCGACGGTGGCGTTCATCGGCCCGAGCAGCGGCAGGATGACGCGCCAGAAGATCTGCCACGTCGAGGCCCCGTCGATGCGTGCGCTCTCCTCGAGCTCGACCGGGATCGAGCGCAGGAACGCCGAGTAGAGCAGCACGCTGAACGACAGTTGGAACATGGCGTGCAGGATCGCGACGCCGACCGGGCTGTCGAGCGAGATCATCGCGGTGAGCTTGATCTGCGGCAGGGCGACCACCGGGAACGGCAGGAACATCGCCGCCAGCAGGTAGACGAAGGACCAGCGGAAGAAACGGCGGTGCCAGTTCCGCACGATCGCGTACGAGGCGAGCGAGCTGAGGAGCAGCGTCGCGACGACGGTGAGGGCTGCGACGCCGAGCGAGACCGAGAACGACACCGGGAAGCGGGTGAGCGTCCAGGCCTCGGCGAAGCTGGCGGGGTTGAACGGGAACGGCAGGGACAGCGCGTTGCCGTCGACGGCCTGGGCACTCGTCTTGAACGCCATGGCGACGGTGACGTAGAGCGGGACCAGGACGGTGAGGGACGCGATCGCCAGGACGATCGTCAGCGGGACGTCGACACGACCGAGCCGGCGTCGGCGGGGTTGGTCGGGCGTGGTGCGTGCGGCGGCGGGGGACCGGGTGTCGATGGCGCTCATGCGAGTCGGAGGTTCCTTCCGCGGGTCACTGCGAGCTGCAGGACCGAGATGAGGACGGTGATGACGAAGAAGACGGTCGCGTTGGCCATCTGGTAGGCGTAGTCGCCGCTCGTGAAGCCCGTGAAGATGGTCATCGCGACGCTGCTCGTCGCCGAGCCCGGTCCGCCGTTCGTCAGGCCGACGATGACGTCGTAGGCGCCGAGGTAGCCCTTCACGCCGAGCACCGTGTTGATGACGATGAAGCCGCCGATCAGCGGCAGCGTGATCGACCGGAGCTGCTTCCAGGCGCCGGCGCCGTCGAGCGAGCTGGCCTCGTAGACGTCGGTCGGGATGGAGGTGAGTCCGGCGGTGTAGACGAGGAGCGCGCCGGGGATCGTCTGCCAGGCGGACACGACCACGATCGCGAGCCAGGCGAGGTCCGGGTCGCCGAGGATGCTCTGCTCGAGCGGGCCGAAGCCGACCGAGGTCGCCAGGGCCGGCAGGGTGTTCGAGAACAGGAAGTTGAAGACGTAGGCGACGATGATGCCGGAGACGACCATCGGGATGACGAACACGGCGCGGAGCCCGCTCGCGAACCGCACGCGCTTCGTCAGCGCGATGGCCAGTGCCAGGGCGATCACCTGCGTGACGATCACCGTCACCACGGCGAAGCCGAGGGTGAAGCCGTACGAGCCCAGGATCGCCGGGTCGGACACGAGCGCACGGTAGTTCTCGAGCCCGAGGAAGTGCCACTGCCCGAAGCCGAGGTAGTCGGTGAAGCTGTAGAAGACGCCGACGCACGCGGGGGCGACGACGAACGCCGTGAACAGCACGAGGGCGGGCACGAGGAAGAGGTAGTAGACGCCCTCGGTGCGGCGCAGCGAGCCGACGCGACGGTGCACGCGGGACGCGACGGTCGCGGGTCCGGGGCGGGGTCCACCGGTGTCCGGTGTGCCGGGGGTCAGCGGGGTCTGGACGGTCATGAGCGCTCCTGGGGTCCTGGTCGGCGGTGCCGGGGTCGCGGCGGTCAGACCGTCGCCGAGCGGCCGGCGAGGCGTCGCCAGTCGGTGTCGAGCCGCCGCAGCATCGACTCGAAGTCGCCGCTGCGGATCGCCGTCTGCAGGTAGTTGCCGAGGGGGATGGAGGTGGGGATGAAGGTGCCGGCGCCCTGGTAGAAGGCGCCGCTGTCGACGTACTGCTGCAGGCCGGCCACGCGCTCGTCGGTCTGGGGAGCCGCGTCCTCGGTGGTCGCGAACGCGAGGTTGTCGAGGTTGTAGGCGTTGATGACGTCGGGCTGCATGAGGAACTCGACGAGCTCCCGCGCCTCGTCGAGGTGCGTCGTGGTCGTGGGGATCCACAGCCCGAGGTCGATGTTGACGCGTGCCTGCCGGTCGTCGGGGTCGTCGGACACCGGCAGCGCGAAGGTCCCGACGGGCAGCTCCGGATCGACGAGCGCGATCTGGCTGAGCGCCCACGGTCCCTGCAGGTACATCGCGACCTTCCCCTGTCCGAACGCCAGGTTGCCGTCGGCGTAGGAGCGGGTCGCGTGGTCCGGGTTGAAGAACGTCGAGATCGTCTTCGCGCGCTCCATCGGCACGGCGAAGTCGCGCTCGAAGGAGACCTCGGCGTCGGGTCCGACGTCCGTGCCGAGCGCCTTCATCTTGCGGAAGAACGCCCCGGTGTCGACCAGGCTGCCCACGGAGTAGTCGAACAGGCCCTGCCACAGCGTCCAGGTGTCGCGGTCGGTCGCGTACACAGGGGTGACGTCCGTCTTCGAGAGTGCCGTGCAGACGTCGACGAACTCGCTCCAGGTCGTCGGGACCGGGAGGTCCTGCTCGGCGAAGATCCGCTTGTTGTAGATGACGCCCGCGGCGGCGAGCGAGAAGGGCAGGACGCTGGTGCGGTCCTCGAAGGTCGCGTACTGGTTCGTCAGGCCGTCGATGCTCTTCCGGACCCTGCCCGCCGACGGCAGGTCGCCGAGGTCGCGGAGCACCCCGCGCTCGATGTAGCGGGCGAGCTCGAGGTTGTCGTTGAAGCAGCCGACGTCGGCCGGTTCGCCGCGGACGAACTGCGGCGCGATGGCGGTCGTGCTGTCGTGGACGACCCGGAGGCCGCGGTGCTCCCGCTCGAACCGTCGGAGGAGGTCGTCGAAGTAGGCGATCACCTCCTGCTTCTGCTCGTAGAAGCGCAGCGTCGTCCCGCCCGCCGCCGCGGTGCCCGAGGACGGCGCCGAGCAGCCGGTGAGCGCCAGCGCACCGAGGCCGATCCCGCCCGCGGCGCCCGTGAGGAACCCGCGGCGGCTGAGCGCCGCACGTGCCGTCGTCCTGCTGGTGACCATCGTTGCTCCCTCTCGCGCTCCGTCGCGCTCGCTCTGTTTTACAGCGCTGTAAACGCAAAGTCAACGGACGACGAGCAGTGCTCACCCGCAGGAGGGTCCTCAGGCGTAGCGGCGTGCGGCGCGCAGTGCGTGCTCGGTGTACGAGCCGCCGAACAGGAACACGTGCAGCAGCAGCGGCGCGAGCTGGTGGAGCTCGACGCGCTCCTGCCAGCCGTCCGCCAACCGCGACTCGGCGTCGTACCCGGCGAGCACCGTCTCGAGCCGGGGGAGCCCGAACAACGCCAGCAGCGCGAGGTCGGTCTCGGCGTGCCCGCCGTGCGGCGTCGCGTCGATGAGCACGGCGCCCGTCGGCTCCGAGGCGTCCGTCGGCCACAGCACGTTGCCCGCCCAGAGGTCGCCGTGGATCCGCGCCGGTGCGTCACCGACGAGCGCGGGCTGCGGCGAGCCGAGCGTGCCGTCCTCGAGCCGGTCGGCCACGCGGTCGAACACCGCGGCCTCGGCGGCGTCGAAGCCACCGCGGTCGACGATGCGCTGCACGAAGTCCCGGATGCGGTACTCGGCGAAGAACGCGCCCCAGGTCGCCGGTGCGTCGGCGGCGCTCGTGAAGGGCGTCCGCGACCGGCCCATCCGCAGGCCCCCGCGCGTCGGGAACCCGGGTGACGGCGCGCCCCAGTGGGCGGCACCGGCCGCGTGGGTCCGTGCGAGCGACCGTCCGAAGCGCTCGGCCTGGGCCTTCGTCGGGCTGCCGTCACGGATCTGCTCGAGGTGGAGCAGGGTCGGCTCCGGGTGGTCGAGCACACGGGCGATCCGGGTGCCGCCGGTCCCCTCGGCCTCGGCGAGCCAGGCCAGTCCGGCGGCCTCGGCGGTCGCCTCGTCGGGGTCGCGGAACGTCTTCACGTGGATCTCGGGCACGTGCCCATCCTGCCGACGGCGCTCGTCGGGCGTTCAGGCTCCCCGGCGGGCAGCGTGCACGACCAGGGCGAGCTGCACCCGGTTGTCGACGCCGAACTTCTCGTACACGTGCCCGACGTGCGTCTTGACGGTCGCGAGGGTCACGAACAGGTCGGCGGCGATCTGCGCGTTCGAGGCGCCGGCGGCCACGGCGAGCGCGACCTCGGTCTCCCGCTCGGTCAGGGTCGCCAGGAGTCGCCGTTCGTGCGCGCCGTCGGTCGGGGTCGCACCGGCGCCCGGCCCGGAGCCGTTCCCGGCGGCGACCGCGATAACCCGGTCGAGCACGGACGGCGACAGGATCGACCGGCCGGCGGCCACGGCCCGGACCGCCTGGACGAGCTCGTGCGGTGGCGTGTCCTTGAGCAGGAACCCGCGGGCTCCCCGGTGCAGGGCGCCGAGCACCAGCTCGTCGTCCTGGAACGTGGTCAGCACCAGCACGGCGAGCTCCGGACGCCTCCGGAGTTCCCGCTCGGTCGCGACCAGGCCGTCGCACCGGGGCATGCGGATGTCCATCAGCACGACGTCCGGTCCGGCCGCGGCGATGACGTCCTCGGCCTCCAGCCCGTCGCCGGCCTCGCCCACGACCTCGATGCCGTCGCCCCCGCTCAGGAGCAGTCGGAGACCGGCCCGGACGAGCTGGTCGTCGTCGACCAGGACGACGCGCACGGGCGCGGTCACGCCGTCCACGGGAGCACCGCCTCGACGACGTGCGTGCCGGAGGCGTTCCGACCGGCGGAGAAGGACCCGCCGAGGAGCCTCGCCCGCTCGGCCAGCCCGCGCAGGCCGTGCCCCGCCGGAGCCGCGTCGGGCGCCGCCGTGTCGGGCGTCGGCGTGTCGTGCTCGGCAAGCTGCGACGTCGGGTTCGTCACCCGGACCCGGAGCGCCGGCCCGCGCACGACGTCCACCGTGACGGTGACCGGCTGTCCGGTCGCGTGCCGCCGGGCGTTGGTCAGGCCCTCCTGCACGACCCGGTACGCGTGACGGCCGACGGCGTCCGGTGCGTCGGCGCTCGCCGGGTCCGTCGTCGCCGCGACGTCGGCGCCCGAGCGGCGCGCTTCGTCGAGCAGGGCCGGCAGGTCCCGCAGCGTCGGCTGCGGGGGTGCGGTGCCCGTCGTCGCGTCGGCCGGGTCACGCAGGACACCGAGCACGTCGCGGAGCTCGGTCAGCGCGGAGTGCGCCTCGGCACGGACCACGCCGGCGGCCTCGACGGTCTCCTCGGGCGAGAGCGAGCGACCGCGGTACTCGAGCGCCCCGGCGTGCAGGGCGACGAGGGAGAGCCGGTGCCCGAGCACGTCGTGCATCTCCCGAGCGAGGTGCGCGCGCTCCTGTCCGCGGGCTCGGTCCTCGCGGAGCTGTTGGTCCCGCTCGAGCAGGGCGGCACGTTCGCGCAGCCCGTCCAGCAGGGCCCGCCGCTGCCCGATGGCGATGCCGATCGCGACGAGCAGCGCGGTGCACACGACGGCCGCGATCGCGACCTGCCAGAGCGGGGTCGCCTCCTGGTCGGGGAACAGGTCCTCGCCGGCCATCGACGCGGCGACGAGCGCAGCGCTGCCGATCGCGATCTCCACCGGCCGACGACGGGTGACGAGCGACACGAGGGCCAGCGCGGCCGCACCGACCGCGAGCGTCGACACGGTACTGGCGGCGACGACGAGCACGCCGACGAGGAGCGGTGCCCGGTGGCGGAACGGCACGAGGACGACGGCGACGACCCCGACGGCGAAGTCGACGAGCAGGTGGGCGCCGAGGCGGCTGTCGCTGATCGTGCCGACATCCGTCGTCGACCAGACCGTGGCGAACAGGAACAGCCCGACGAGCACGACGACGACGAGCCGCCACGTCTCGGCCCAGACGCGGCGCGCAACGGGCACGGGTGGGCGGATCACGGTCGTCGTCATGCCCTCGAGCCTAGGAACACCCGGGTCGGCGCGGATCGTCCGAAGGTCGTAAGAAGCGAACGGGTGCCGTCAGACCGCGTCGACCAGTGCCTGCGCCAACGGGTGCCACGGACGCGACGCCGGCCCGCTCAGCACCAGCGTCCGCACGTACCGGGGCTCCACCGGCAGCATCACCAGGTCGTCCGGCAGCATCACCCGCCCGAGCGTCGGCACGATCGACACGCCCTCGCCCCGCTGGATCATGCCGAACATCGTGCTCATCTCCCGGACCCGGTGCGCCCACCGGAACGGCTGGCCGGCGAGCTCGTGCATCCGCTGGATCTGGTGCTCGCACCCGCCGCCGCCCGCGACCAGGCCGTCCTCGTGCAGGTCGTCGAGCGTGAGCGCCGCCGTCGCCGCGAGCGGGTGGTCCCGTCGCACGACGGCCCCCATCTCGTCCCGTGCGACGACCACGCCGCCCTCGGGCACGGGCGACGGGTCGACGAGGACGGCGGCGTCGACCGTGCCGCCCTCGAGCCACTCGGACATCTCGTCGTCGTCGCCCTCGTAGACCTGCACGTCGACGTCGGGCAGCGTGACAGTCCACAGCTCGCGGAGCCGCGGCAGCAGGCCCTGGCAGACCGTCGGGACGGCGGCGAGACGCACGGTGCCGCGGGCCGTGGCGGGCCGCACCACTGCCTCCAGTGCGTCGACGGAGGCGAGCACGCTGCGGGCGTGGGCCAGCATGCGGTCGCCGAGCGGCGTGACGAGCGCGGCGCCGCCGCGGCGCAGGACGGGACCGCCGACCTCGCGCTCGAGGCCCGCCACGGCGTGGGACACGGCGGACTGGCCGACGCCGAGCGCGACCGCCGCCCCGGTGAAGGAGCCGGCGTCCGCCGCGGCGACGAACGCGCGGAGCTGGGCGATCGACAGCGGCATGCGTACTCCTCATGGGCTCATGCAGCCCATTCGTTTGCCGCATGGGCCGTCGGTGTCGACACTAGGCGTTGTGAACGCCCTCCTCTACGTCCTGGTCGCCCTCACCTGGGGCTCGAGCTTCTTCTTCGCGAAGATCGGGCTCGAGGGACTCGCGCCACAGCAGGTCGCCACGGTGCGGACCGTGCTCGGGGCGGTCACACTCGTCGTCGTGCTGCTCGTGACCCGGCGCCGGTGGCCGCGGGACCGTCGGGTCTGGGGACACCTCCTCGTCGTCGCGGTGTTCCTCAACGCGGTGCCGTCGTCGCTGATGGCATGGGCGGAGCAGACGGTGCCGTCGGGACTGGCGAGCATCTACAACGCGACGACGCCGATCATGACGCTGCTCGCACTCGCGGTCCTCGTGCCGTCGGAACGACTCGACCGGCGGCAGCTCGGCGGGATCGCGCTCGGGGTGGTCGGCGTGCTCGTGCTCGTCGGGCCGTGGGACCTCGTCGGCGACCCGGCCGTCCTCGCGACCCTACCGGGGCAGCTCGCCCTGCTCGGCATGACGGCCTCGTACGGCATCGGCCTCGCCTGGCTCCGCCGCTTCGGCGTCGGCAGCGGGCAAGACCCGACGACCGTCGCGACGGTGCAGCTCACCCTGGCAGCGGTGCTCATGCTGCTGGTCGCGCCCGTCATCGCGACCGGTCCGGTCCGGCTGGACTGGAGGATCGTGGCCGCGATGGTCGCGCTCGGTGCGGTCGGCACCGGGCTGGCCTACGCCTGGAACACGCGCCTGGTCGGCGCGTGGGGCGCCGGTCGCGCGTCGACCGTGACGTACCTCACGCCCGTCGTCGGGGTGGCACTCGGCGTCCTCGTGCTCGGGGAGCCGCTGCGGTGGAACGAGCCCGTGGGCGGTCTGGTGGTGCTGCTCGGGATCGCGCTCGCGTCCGGGGTGCTCGGCCGCCGGCGCACATCGTCACCTGCCGCGGGAGCGGCCGCGCCGGTCAGAACGCGCTGAGGGCGTCCTGCAGCATCCGCCTGCCCTGCGCCTCGAACGCCCCGTCGCCGACGGTGAACGCCCACACGGCCGTCCCGACCGCCTCGCGCAGCTGCAGCCACCGCCAGTCGTCGGCGTCCCGCGGGTCGTCGCCGTAGCCGTCGAAGAAGGCCCGTTCGAGTCCGGGTGACCGGTCCCAGTGCAGGACCGCCAGCCGGGTCAGGTCGGACGCGGCCGGGCGGAGCGCGAAGCGGCCGAAGTCGATCGCGTGCAGGCGCCCCTCGTGCACGATCCAGTTGCGCGGGTGCCAGTCACCGTGCGTCGGGACGAGCGTGACCGGGTGCGGCTCGGCGGACCGCAGCAGCGCGCGAGCGCGGTCGGCGGTGGCCGGGTCGATCCGGTGCGGCGCGTCCAGCGCGCGGAGGGACTTCGCGGTCTCGGCACGCAGGTGCTCGGCGTCGAGCCGGGCGGTCTGGTCGTGGAAGCGGCGAAGGATCCGCCCGGCCTGCCGGTGCACGTCCGCGGACGTCTCCTCGGTACTGCCCAGGGCGAGGTGGCCGGGAACGCGTCGGAGGACGAGCACCCGGGCGCCGGGGTCCGCCGCCACCAGCGGAGGGGTGTCGCCGTCCCGGACCAGGTCACCGGTCCACTCGCGGTGGGCGAGCAGTTCGCGGGGGAAGTGCGAGTTGTCCGGGCCGGACGCCTTGACGGTGTGGTCCCCGTGTTCGCTCCGGACGTGCAGCACCCGGGTGTCGAGCAGACCCCACGAGTCGTCCGACGCGATCACCGCGCCGGGCAGCGTGCGCGTGATGAACGCGATCTGCGCCGCGTCCAGTCCGCTCTCGTCCCACTCCACGAGGGCATCCTCGCAGGTACCTGCTCGCCCGTCCGGGCGGTCAGCGTGCGGTGGGCACCTTCGCCTGCTGGCGCAATGGCTGGGTGCTCGTGTCGTGCAGACCCTTCCCCGTCGTCTCCGGCGCCATGACCTGCGACAGGACGGCACCGACGACGCAGACCGCGGCGGCGATGAGCATGCAGGGTCCGATGCCGATGGCGTCGATGCCGACCGGCAGCAGGAACGTCCCCGCGGCCGCGCCGATCCGGCTGCACGCCGCCGCGAAGCCGACGCCCGTCGAACGCACCTCGGTCGGCAGCACCTCGATCGGGTAGACCGCCGTCAGGTTGCCCTGCGCGGCGTTCATGAACGAGAACACCGCGAAGCACAGCACGACGACGATGCCGGGTGCCGAGCCCCAGAGCCCGACGACGGCCAGGGCGCCGGCCATGATCCAGAACGGTGGGACGAGCTGTCGGCGTCGGCCGATCCGCTCGATGGTCAGCATGCCGACCAGGGCGCCGATCGCCGCCATGGCGTTGACGATGATCGTGCCCGTCGCCTCGTCGCGCAGCTGCAGGGACTCCAGGACGGTCGGCGCGAACGTGAAGATGGCGAAGTACGGCGCGACGTTGCACGCCCAGAAGAGCGAGATGAACGCCAGGCGCTGCCGGTTCTCCTTCGAGAACAGCACGCGGTACCCGCCGCTGCGTTGTTCCTCGGCCGCGTACTGCTCCTGACGGAAGTAGGCATCCCCGCCGAGGTGCTCGGCGACGATCGCCCGCGCCTCGTCGACGCGGCCGCGGGAGAGCAGCCACCGCGGCGACTCCGGGAAGCCGATCCGGGCGATGGCCGTGACGATCGCCGGGACGCCGCTCACGACCAGGACCCAACGCCAGCTGATGCCCGCCCAGTCGATCATCGCGTACGCCGTCACGACGGCCACGAGGTAGCCGCCGTACCAGCACACGAGCAACCCGGACAGTCGTCGGCCGCGGTCCCGCGAGGGGGCGAACTCGGCGAGCATCGCGGCGCCGATCGCGTACTCCGCACCGATCGCGATGCCGAGGAGCACCCGGACGACGAAGAGCTGCCAGCCGTCGGCCACGAACGCCTGCGCGAACCCGAGCACGATGAAGGCCAGGACGTCGATCGTGAAGACGCGCTTCCTGCCGAACCGGTCGGTCAGCCAGCCCGCGAGCGGGGCGCCGACGAAGATGCCGATGAGCGAGCTCGCCCCGATCAGACCGGCGAGGACGGGGTCGAGACCGAGTGCGATGGTCAGCGACGGCAGCACGACGCTGATCAGCCCGAGGTCGAAGCCGTCGAGGCCCTCGCCCCAGGCGCACGCGAAGGTCATGCGGCGCAGGAACCCGGCGCGGCCCGGGGCCTCGGTGGTCGAGCTGATCGTCATCGTCGTCGCTCCTCCTGCGTCGGCAGGGGTCGGCGCCCGTCGGACCGTAGGCCGGGTGTGCCCGAGCAGGGCACAGGAAGTCCGTCAGGACGCGTCGCCGACGTCCCGAGGGTCTCCGCCCGTCGCGCCCGTGCAGCCGTCCCTCCGTACGCTCGCGGTGTGAGCGACACCCGACGGCCCTCGACCCTCCGCCTGCTGTTCGCCTCGTCGCACCCCGGCCCGACCGTCACCGTGACGGTCCTGGCCGCGGTCGTCGCCGCCGCGGTCCGGCACCCGTGGTGGCTCGTGCTCCTGGTGGCGCTCGCCGTGGTCGCCGGGCAGCTGTCGATCGGTCTGGCGAACGACTGGATCGACGCCGACCGCGACCGCGCCGTCGGCCGGAGCGACAAGCCCGTCGCGCGGGGGCTCGTCGCGGTCTCGACCGTCCGGACCGCGGCGGTCGTCACGGCGGCTGCGGCGGTCGTGCTCAGCGTGTTCCTCGGCCCCGTCGCCGCGGTCGCGCACGTCGTCCTGGTGGCGGCCGGGTGGGCCTACGACGCCGGGCTCAAGCGCACGGTGTGGTCGGTCGTGCCCTTCGTGGTCGCGTTCGGGCTCCTGCCCGTGGTCGCGGTCGCGGCGGGCGGCGACGGTTCGTGGCCGGCGTGGTGGGCGATCGCGACCGGTGCGGTCTTCGGCATCGCGATCCACTGCACGAACGTCCTGCCCGACCTGCTCGACGACGCCGCCACCGGGGTCAGGGGGTTCCCGCACCGCCTGGGGTTGCGGGGAGCGGGCACGCTCGCGTTCGCGTCGCTCGTGGTCGCCGCCGCGCTCGTGCTCGGCGGGCAGCTGCTCGGGGACGACCCGGCGCGGGGGACCGGCGTGGTGCTGGCGGTCGTCGGGGCCGTCGTGGTGGTCGTCCTGGCAGCGGCCGGTGTCCGCCTGGTGTTCGCCGGTCGTCCGACGCGGGCGCTCTTCCGGCTCGTGATCGCGTCGTCGCTCGTGCTCGTCGTGGAGCTCGGTGTGGCCGGCGCGCGACTCGTCGCCTGACCCCCGCCGGTCCGCAGCGCGGGGACCCGCTCAGGCCCACCGCATCGCGTAGACGGCGGCCAGGCCGTGCGCCGCGCTCGGGACCGCCAGGACGGACCGGAGCACCGCCTCCCGCCCGACCGAGCCGAGCACCCCGGTCGGTCGGCCGAGCGCCATGTTCGCCTCCGCCTGCCGCGCCGCCCGCCGCGCGGCCGTCTGCCGTCGTGCGGCGTACTCCGGCCAGGGCCCGGCGACGCCGGTCGCCACCGCGTCCGCGAGCACCGGGGCGAGCTCGGCGACGTCGAGCCAGCCGAGGTTCATGCCCTGCCCGCCGATCGGGCTGATCTCGTGCGCGGCGTCCCCGACGAGCACGACGCGACCGACGCCGATCCGTGCGGCCTGGCGCCGCCGCACCCGGAACCCACTGGTCATCGTGCAGGTCCGGGGGTCCGGTGTCGCGCCCGTACGCTCCGTGACGATCGCGGCGAGCCGCGCCGCCACCTCCTGGTCGGGCGCGCCGCCGCGGGCCGCGGGTGCGACGTCGTCCGGCACGAGCGCGACGTACCGCCGCCGGCCGTCGGGGAGCGGGAACGACTCGACCACGCCGTCCGGCCCGACGTCGACGAGCGCCGTGGACCGGGCACCGACCGGTTCCGGGTCCGCGAAGTCGCCCATCACGTACCGGTCGCGGTAGTCCCGCCCGGTCGCAGCGATGCCGAGCAGGTCCCGCACGGCGCTCCGTGCACCGTCGGCGCCGACGACGAACGCGGCCTCGACGACGACGGGCTCGCCGCCGGGTCCGGTGCCGTGGGCGCGGACGTGCGTCCGGTGCCGGTCCAGACCGGTCAGGCTCGTCCCGGTGCGCAGCACGCCCAGCTCGAGCCGATCGCGCAGCAGCGTCTCGGTGCGGTGCTGGTCGAGCGTCGCGACGTACGGGTGGGTGGCGGACGCCCGGTCGAACGACAGGGTCCCGAGCACCCGTCCGCGGCTCCTGGCGACACCGGTGCGCACGAGCACGGCCTCGGCCAGCACGGCGGTGTCGAGACCGATCGCGGCGAACGCGTCGAGCGACGGCGCGTGGATGCCGATCGCACGCGAGCCGACGGGCGGCGCGTCACGCCGCTCCCACACGGCGACGACGAGCCCCCGCGCGCGCAGCAGGGCGGCAGCGAACAGGCCGACGGGCCCACCGCCGACGACGAGGACGTCGACGCGCTCCGTGGTCACGCAGGCGAGCCTACGGAACGTCGCGATGCGGTCGCCCAGGCGTGCCGTCGGACGGGAGGCACGTGGCGGGACCGCGACGTGCCTCCCGTCCGGTGTCTGGTCCCGCCGTCCGTCAAGTGGTGACGTGGCTGCGTGCCGCGCGGTCCGCGGCCACCAGCCGGCGGGCTTCGCGGAAGCGCTTCTGTGCCTTCTCGACCGGCACCTCGACGGCGTGTGCGGCACCGACGGCGACGACGACGGCGACCCCGAGCAGCCAGACCTTGCCCCAGGGGCCGACCGCGAAGGGGTCGAGCAGCGCGATGACGAGCGGGTGCCACAGGTAGGCGGCGTACGAGACGCGCCGGCCGAACCACGAGACGGGCGACCAGGCGAGCGCGGCGGACAGCGGTGACCGGACCGAGACGAGCCCGCCGATGAGCACGGCGGAGACGACGCCGGTCAGGGGCAGGACGACGCTGAAGGTCCAGGCGTGCTGGGCCCAGTCGTCGCCGATCCAGACCATCACGCCGGCGAGCATCGCGATGCCTGCCCATGTCGCGACGTGACCGGTCAGACCGGCGGCCCAGGTGCGGACGCGCTCGTCGTCGAGGAGCAGCGCGAGCAGGCACCCGGTCGCGAGCGGTACGACCCCGAGCACGGGGGAGAAGTACACGTCGGGCGTCGCGCCGCCGTTCGGCGTGCGGTAGACCAGTCCGGCCACGACCGAGCAGCCGACGACCACGGTGGCGAGACCGGCGATCAGCCACCGTCGACGCGTGCGGAGCAGGAACAGCAGCACGAGGACCGGGGGCCAGACCAGGTAGAACTGCTCCTCCATCGACAGCGACCAGGTGTGTGCGAACACGCCCTGCGTCGTGTCCCAGAACGAGCGGAACAGGTTGCCGGTGTAGGTCAGCGCGATGAACGCGGCCTCGCCGGGGCCGAAGGACGCGCCCTTGTAGTCGCCGACCCAGTTCCACAGCAGCAGGCCGACCACGACGAGGGCGACGAGTGCCGGGTAGAGACGGAGGAGTCGCTTGAGCCAGAAGTTCCCGAGCCGGATCCGGCCGGTCTTCCGGTGCTCGCCGAGCAGCAGCGTCGTGATGAGGAACCCGGACAGCGCGAAGAACACGGTGACGCCGATGAAGCCGCCCTCGAACTGCGGCACGTGCAGGTGGTAGAGGATCACCATGAGGATGGCGATCGTGCGCAGGCCGTCGAGGGCCGGAGCGCGGTGGGTCAGCGGCGGCGGCGGGGTCGTCCGGGCAGCGCCGCCCCCGCGACCGACCGGCGTGCTGCGGTCGGTCGTCCGGGCGGTGCGGGCCTGCTCGGGCGCGAGGGTGTTCGTCGCCACGGTTCCTCCCTGTGAGGATCGTTCGTACGGATGACGACCAGCGTGCCCCCCTCGGGTAAGAGGACGCTCAAGATGCGGGGTGCACGACCTCGGTCAGGGCCTCGAGCCGCTCGTGCACGATGGTCGCGAAGTCGCGGTCCTCGCCGTCCGCGATCCACTGCGCGAAGGACAGGTGGAACACCGTGACCGCCGTCTCCGCGGCGATCGTGGCGGCCGGTTCGCCGATCCCGTGCGTGCGCAGGGAGGTCCCGAGGTGGACCTTCAGGTTCGCGAGCTTGCCGAGTTCGCGCTCACCGAGTGCGGGGACGCCGTCGATCACCCGTTGCCGGCTGCGGGACCACGCGCGGCGGTCGTCGGGGAAGAACCCGGCGGCCGAGTCGAGGGCGCGGCGGACCAGGGTGAACGGCGGCGTGCCGGCGGGGGCGTCGGTGACCGGGCCGGTGAACATGCCGACGAAGTCGTCCTGGCCGGCGAACAGGACCTCGCGTTTGTCGACGAAGTGCCGGAAGAACGTCCGCTCGGTGACGTCGGCGGCCGCGGCGATCTCGGCGACGGTCGTCTCGTCGTACCCGTGCTCGGTGAAGAGCTGCAGCGCGGTCGCCTGCAGTCGCTCCCGGGTCCCCGGTTGCCATCGCACCATGGGTCGAGTCTACTGATGACAGTCGCTGACATCGAGTGCTACGGTGATGTCAGTTCGTGACATCACGCCACGGACACCTGTGAAGGGACAACTCATGCACGTGTTCGTCACCGGGGCCTCCGGTTGGATCGGCTCCCACACCGTCGACGACCTGCTCGCCGCCGGACACGACGTCACCGGCCTCGCCCGGTCCGACGCCTCCGCCGCCGCGCTCGAGGCGAAGGGCGTCACCGTCCTGCGCGGCCACCTCGACGACCTCGACGCGCTCCGCCGGGGCGCGGACGGCTCCGAGGGCGTCCTGCACCTGGCGAACAAGCACGACTGGTCCGACCAAGCGGCGACGAACGCCGCGGAGCGGGCCGCCGTCGAGGCCCTCGGGACGGCGCTGGTGGGCAGCGACCGCCCGCTCGTCGTCGCCTCCGGCATCGCCGCGCTCGCCCCCGACCGCCCCGCCACGGAGCACGACCCGTCGCCGTTCACCGGTGTCGACAGCCCCCGTGGCGGCAGCGAGAACCGCGGCTTCGACTTCGTCGACCAGGGCGTGCGGAGCATCGCGGCGCGGTTCAGCCCCACCACGCACGGGGTCGGCGACCACGGCTTCATCGCGTACCTCGCCGGCGTCGCGCAGGAGCGGGGCGTGTCCGGCTACGTCGGCGAGGGCACGAACCGCTGGGCCGCCGTGCACGTGACGGACGCCGCGCGACTCGTGCGGCTCGGACTCGAGCTGGCTCCCGCCGGCACCCGGTTGCACGCCGTCGCCGAGGAGGGCATCGCGACACGGGACGTCGCGGCCGCGATCGGTGAGGCGCTGGGCGTGCCCGTCGCGAGCATCGACCCGGCTGACGCGGCCGGTCACTTCGGCTTCATCGGCGGGTTCTTCGCGATGGAGATGTCCGGGACCTCCGGGGCCACCCGCGAGCTGCTCGGGTGGGAGCCCACCGGGCCGACGCTGCTCGAGGACATCGCCGCCGGGGCGTACGCGCACGTGGCCGAGCGCTGACGCCGGCGACACCGAGGCTCGGCTCAGCGGACACGTTCGCGACTCGTCGGCCGCGAACGTGTCCGCATGGCCGAGTCTCGGCGGCCGTCGGCCGGGCAGCCGGCGCTACTCGGCCTTCTGCATC
Organism: Curtobacterium caseinilyticum; assembly: GCF_030363035.1. GTDB lineage: Bacteria > Actinomycetota > Actinomycetes > Actinomycetales > Microbacteriaceae > Curtobacterium > Curtobacterium caseinilyticum. Next base: position 56,833 of record NZ_JAUCMN010000002.1, read on the forward strand.
TGCCACGGCTCGGGCTCGCGGTCGCCGTTCGGGCGCACGGGCCGGACGTCGCCGACGATCGGGATCGAACGCTTCCGCATGAACCACAGGTAGCGGACGAAGAAGTGGGACAGGGTCGACAGCCGGTTGCCGTTCCCGAGGAGCGACGCGATGTGCACGCCCACCCACGCCAGCCACGCCACCGGCCCGACCATCGTGATGCCGCCGCGCAGCTGGGCGACCGCGGCGTTCGTGCCGATCGTCGCCATCGTGCCCTTGTCGAAGTACCGCAGGTGCTCGGTCGGCTTGCCCTCGAGCTGCCGGACGATCTGTCGGGCGGCGTGCTTGCCGCCCTGCAGCGCGGGCTGGGCGAGCTGGGCGAGCGCGTCGTCCTGCGCGGCGATGTCCCCGGCCGAGAAGATGCGCTCGACGCCCTTCACGCTGAGGTCGTCGTTCACCTGGATGCGCCCGCCGTGGGTCTGCGGCAGGCCCCAGCCCGAGACCTCCTTGTGCGCCGCGACGCCGGTCGCCCAGATCACCTGCGACGCCGGGATGAACTCGCCGGACGCCGTGACGACGCCGTCGGGCTTGACCTCGGCGACACCCGTGTTCAACCGGAGGGTCACCCCGCGCTTCCGGAGGATCTTCGCCGCGTACCGACGCAGGCGCGGGGCGAACGGCTTGAGCAGCTCACCGCTGCGGTGCACGAGCGTGATCGAGATGTTGCCGCGCTCGATCTCGGGGTAGGCGCCGACGAGCGCCTGGTCGCGGAGCTCGGCCAGGGCACCGGCCATCTCGACCCCGGTCGCCCCGCCGCCGACGATCACCACGCGGATCTCGTCGGGCCCCTGCTTCGCCGCGGCCTGCTCGAGCCTGGTGAACAGCTCGTCGCGGATGCGGAGCGCCTGCGAGCGGGAGTACATCGAGTACGCGTACTCGTAGGCGCCGGGTGTCCCGAAGTAGCTCGTGTTGACGCCGTTCGCCAGGATGAGCCAGTCGTAGTGGAGGTGCTCGCCGTCGGACATCTCCGCGACGCGGTGCTCGGTGTCGATGCCGGTCAGCAGCCCGTGCCGGAAGTCGGCGTTGGCCTGCTTGGCGCGGAGGCTCCGCAGGAAGTACGTCACGTCCCCGGCGTTCAGACCACCCGTCGCCACCTGGTACATGAGCGGCTGGAACATGTTGTAGACGTGGCGGTCGACCAGGGTCACCCGGACCGGGGCGTCCGCGAGCTCGCGCATGGCGGCGATGCCCGCGAAGCCACCCCCGACGATGACGACGTGCGGGCGGGTGTCCTCGGACATGGTGTTCTCCAGGGTGGTGCGGTCGACGGCCACCCAGAAGGGTACGCCGGTCCGGCACCCGCTCCGTCCACCTGCCCGTCCCGCTGCCGATGGAGCGGTCCCGCTCCTCCGGACCGGCACCCGGCTCGCCGTCCGTCGCTCGGGTCCCGCTGCGCCGGCCTGGAGGCTCGGCTCGCCTCTGTCAGTCGGCGAACGGCGCGTAGGTGCTCAGCACGTTGCCCTTGCTGGTCACCACGCTCTGCACCAGTCGCAGGCGCGTGGGCGGGTCGGTGGGCTCGAAGAGCTTCCGACCGGCGCCGGCGATCGCCGGGTGCACCATGAGCTGCAGTTCGTCGAGCAGCCCCGCGAACAGCAGGTGGCGCACCAGCGTGACGCTGCCGGTGACCGCGATGTCCCCGCCGTCCCCGGCCTTGAGCTCGCGTACGAAGTCGTCGACGTCGCCCTGGATCCGGTGGGCGTTCTGCCACGTCAGGTCGTCGCCGAGCGTGGTCGACGCGACGTGCTTCTCGATCGGGTTGATCCACTGCCCGAAGGGGTCGTCGGCGTGCGACGGCCACCACTCCGACCACTCCAGGTAGCTCTGCTTGCCGAGCAGGACGGTCGCGGTCCGGTCCATCCACGCCGTCATGGCCGTGCCGAGCTCGGCGTCGAACGAGTCGTACTGGAACGTGTACGGATCCTGCACGACGCCGTCCACCGACGTGAAGAGGCCCGAGGTCACCTTGCGCATGCTGCGGAGCATAGGGCTGCCACGGCTCGGCGTCGAGAGCAGGCTGGTTGCGCGTTGCGGACCGGCGGGTAGGTTCGCAGCGTGCGAGCACGGGTGGAGTCCTTCGAGATCGGCGGCCTGCCCGTGCGGCTGCGCACCCTGGCCCCGGCCGGCCGGCTGCGCGACGCACTCGCGCCGACCGTCGTGCTCGTGCACGGCATCGGGATGTCGCACCGGTCCTTCGCCCGGTCGCAGCAGCACCTCGCGCGGACGCACCGCACGGTCGCGGTGGACCTGCCCGGTTTCGGTGGACTTCCGCCGGCCGGTCGGACGCTGCGGCTCGAGGAGCTCGGCGACCTCGTGGTCGAGGCGGTCCGCTCCCGTGGCGCCGGGGACCTCGTGCTCGTCGGGCAGTCGATGGGGACCCAGGTCGTCGTCGAGGCCGGCCGACGCCACCCCGACGCGGTGACGGCACTGGTGCTCGTCGGACCCGTCGTGGACCCGGCCCGTCGGACGCTCGTGCAGCAGGCGCTCGACCTGGGCCGCGACCTGTTCGCCGAGGACCTCCGGATGAACGCCGTGGTGCTGACCGACTACCTCCGGAGTGCCCGACAGTACGTCCGGCAGCTCCGGCCGATGCTCCGCCACCGGCTCGAGGACGCCGTCCCGACCCTCGGCCAGCCGGTGCTCGTCGTCCGCGGCGACCAGGACCCGATCGGCCGCCGTGACTGGGCAGCGGCGCTCGCCGGCTCGGCCCGGCGCGGTGCGCTCGTCGAGCTGCCGGGCGGCCACCACGTCCAGGAGCGGCAGCCAGCCGCCTTCGCGCGGCTGGTCGACGAGTTCCGACGGGTGCAGACGACGGAGGACGCGATGACGGACGACGCACGGTGACGGAGCCGACCGCTCCGGGGACCGGAGCAGCGCGGGCGACGCGGCACGGGCCTCCCGTCCGGGTGCCGCTGCTCCGGCGCGCGTGGTGGGCCGTCCTGGACTGGTGGTACGCGGCCAGGTGGCAGCTGCGGAGCGCCGGACCGACGACGGCCGAGGACTACCGGACCGGCGACGGGCAGCCCGTCGTCGTCGTGCCGGGCGTCTACGAGACCTGGCACTTCATGCGTCCGCTGATGGACGCCCTGCACGACGCCGGGCACCCGGTGCACGTGCTGCCCGTCCTCCGCCACAACCTGCGGCCCGTGCCGGAGTCGGCTCGCGAGGTGCTCGCCCACCTGGACGAGCACGACCTGCGTGACGTCCTGGTCGTCGCGCACAGCAAGGGCGGCCTGATCGGGAAGTACGCGATGACGCTGCCCGAGGGGGAGCGCATCGACCGGATGGTCGCGGTGTCGACCCCCTTCGGCGGATCGGTCTACGCGCGCCTCGCACCGGTGCCGCACCTGCGGGCCTTCCGGGCGGCGGACCCGGTGCTCGCGGCGCTCGGACGGGACCTGGCGGTGAACGCGCGGATCACCTCGGTGTACGGGGTGTTCGACACGCTCATCCCCGGGGGCAGCGAGCTGGCCGGGGCCACGAACGTGCGGGTCCCCGTCGGCGGGCACTTCCGGATCCTCGGCGCCCAGCAGACCCGTGACGCCGTGCTCGACGCGGCCGCGGGCTGACAGCGCGCGCCGTCGCCGTCGTCGCGAGTCTCGCGCTGGCGGACACTTCCCCGCGCCAGGGCCGCGAGGGTCGTCCGCTCGGCCGAGTCTCGCGCCGCCCACCGGGCACGCTGGTCCGCTCAGGCGCCCGGCAGGAACAGGCAGAACGGGTGCCCGTCCGGGTCGAGCAGCACGCGCACGTCGTCCTGCGGCTGGAACGCGGCCTCCGTCGCACCGAGCTCCACGGCGCGGGCGGTCGCCGCCGCCAGGTCCTCCACCTGCAGGTCGAGGTGCAGCTGCATGCCCTGTGCGCCCGGGGCCGGCGGCCAGGTCGGCGACTCGTAGGCGTCGTCGTACTGCACCGAGAGCCCGACCCCGCCGTCGTCGGGACGCACCCGCAGCCAGGTCGGGCCGTCCTCGTGCACCGTCCAACCGGTCAGCGCGCCCCAGAAGCGCGCGAGGCGCACCGGATCGGGGGACTGCAGGACGGTCGCGGTCAGCACGGGCATCGCGGGGTCGTCGGCACTCATGCGGCGGACCGTACCCGGCTCCGGCGGCGCGACGACCCAGCAGCGCGAGGACCGGACGGACGACGGTTCAGCGGTCGGTGACGCTCGCGCGCTCGACGATCCGGTGCGGCACGACGACGGTCTCGGGCGCCGCGGTCGGGTCGGCGATGCGTCGGGTGAGCAGGTCGAGGGCCGCGTCCGCGAAGGCCCGCCGGTCGAACGACACCGTCGTCAGCGCGGGGATCGCGAAGGCGGCGGCGTCGACGTCGTCGAACCCCACGACGCTGACCTGCTCGGGCACGCGCACACCTCGTGCTGCCAGGACGTGCAGCACGCCGAACGCGATCGAGTCCGTGTACGCGAAGACCGCGTCCGGTAGCGGGTGCTCGTCGAGCCACGCGTCGAAGGTCGTCGCCGCGGCACTCGTCGTCCACGCGGGCAGCGGCACGCGCAGGTCCGGGTCGACGGCGAGCCCTGCCGCCCGCAGTGCCGCTGCGTGCCCCTGGTCGCGGAGCTCGCTCGTGGCGGTGGCGTCCGTCGGACGCGCTGCTCCGACGACGGCGATCCGCCGGTGCCCGCGGCCGTGCAGGTACGTCGTGACCTCGTGGGCGGCGCGACGACTGTCCACGTGCACCTGGTCGACGTGCTCGGGCTCGACCTCACCGATGACGACGGTCGGCGGGAGACCCTCGGTCTCGGCCAGGACGCTCGCGCTGAGGGACACCGGGTTCAGCACGAGTCCGTCCACCAGGTGCGCCCGGGCACGCGAGACGAGGTCGCGTTCCCGGTCGGGATCGTTGCCCGTCTGGTCGAGCTGCACCGTCCAGCCACGCTCGCGCGCCAGCTCGACGAACCACTGCGCGAGCTCCGCGGAGTACGCGTTGCCGAGTTCCGGCAGCGTCAGCGCGATCGCACCCGAGCGTCCGTTGCGCAGGCCGCGCGCGGACAGGTTCGGCACGTAGCCGAGCTCGGCCAGCGCCCGCTCGACGCGGTCCCTGGTCGCAGGTCGCACGGGCACGCCGCCGTTCACCACGTTGGAGACGGTCTTCGGGGAGACCCCGGCGAGGGCCGCCACGTCCCGCACGGTCGCGCGCACCGGTCGAGCGTAGCGCGCCGCCCGTCGACGGGAGGATCCGTGCGGAGCCGCTGCCTGCCCGCTGGCCGGGTACTCCGGACGGGAGGCACGGTGCGGTGCCGCCACGCGCCTCCCGTCCGGTGCGGTGCCGGACGGGAGGCGCGGTGCGGTGCCGCCACGCGCCTCCCGTCCGACGCGGTGCCGCTCGCGGCGGCACCGGACGTCCCGGAGTCGACGCCCGTCGGACGCGTCTACGCGTCGACCAGCTCGCGCCGCGCCGCACGGCGCGCCCGGACGCGCCCGGTCACCGTGACCGCGACCACGACCGCCAGCACGGCGTAGAGCACGATCGGGATCGGTCCGGCCACCAGTACCGAGAAGTCACCGTCAGCGCTCAGCGCCGCGTCACGCAGGCTCGTCTCGGCGAGCGGCCCGAGCACCATGCCGATGATGAGCGGCGCGAGCGGCACGTCGAGCGCCCGCATGAGGAAGCCGACCAGGCCGATCCCGAGCAGCATGAGCAGGTCGAACACCGAGCCGCTCGTGGCGTAGATGCCGAGCCCGCAGAAGACCGCGATGCCCGCGTACAGGTACGCCCGCGGGATGCGGAGCAGCTTCGCCCAGAGCATCGCGAACGGCAGGTTGATGACGAGCAGCACCACCATGGCGATGAAGAACGACGCGAGCAGTGCCCACACGAGGTCGGGCGACCGGTCGAACAGCAGCGGGCCCGGCTGCAGGCCGTACTGGCGGAACGCGGCGAGCATGATCGCGGCGGTCGCCGACACGGGCAGGCCGAGCGAGAGCAGCGCGCCCATCGCCATGCCGGTCGTCGAGTTGCCGGCCGCCTCGGGCGCCGCCAGGCCGCGGATCGCACCCTTGCCGAACTGCGGGTCCTTCCGACGGGCGTCGAGTCGCTTCTCGAGCCCGAAGGCCAGGAAGGTCGGGATCTCGGACCCGCCGGCCGGCACGACGCCGAAGGGCAGGCCGATCGCGGTGCCGCGCAGCCAGGCGGGAGCGGCCTCGCGCAGCTCCTTCCGCGACAACCACGGGCGCCCGGTGGCCTGCACCATCCGTCCGTCCTTCAGGTGGCGGGCGAGGCAGGCGACGTAGATGACCTCGCCGAGCGCGAGGACCGCGACCGTCACGGTGACGAGCGAGATCCCGTCGAACAGCTCCGGCACGCCCATCGTGAAGCGCGGGGCGCCGGAGATGCCGTCGACGCCGATCACCGCGATGCCGAGGCCGAGGCACAGCGACCCGAGTCCCTTCAGCGCGTCGTCGGTCACGACCGACGAGGTCGTCACGAACGCGAAGAGTGCGAGGGCGAAGAACTCCGCCGGACCGAAGCTCGACGAGAACGTGGCGAGCGCGGGCGCGAGGAAGACGACGAGGGCCGACGCGATCATTCCGCCGACGAACGCGCCGATCGCGGCGGTCGCGAGCGCCTGCGCTGCCCGCCCGTTCAGCGCCATCTTGTGGCCCTCGAACGTCGAAGCGATGGCCGAGGCCTGCCCCGGCGTGTTCATCAGGATGCCCATCGTCGAGTCGCCGAAGAGCCCGCCGAAGTACACGCCGGCGAACATGATGAACGCCGCCGTGGGGTCGAGCGAGAACGTCACGGGCAGCAGCAGCGCCACCGCCATCGACGAGCCGAGGCCGGGGAGCACGCCGACGGCGGTGCCGAGGAGGCACCCGACGACGACCCAGAGCAGGTTGGCGGGGGTCAGGGCGCCGGCGAACCCGTCGCCGAGGAGACCGAGCACGTCCACGTCAGAACTCCCATCCGACGATGCCCGAGGGCAGCGACAGGTCGAGCAGCATGTCGAAGGCGATGTAGCTGATCGCGCTCACCGTCAGCCCGACGACGAGCGGACGCAGCCAGCCGGGGGCGCCGAGCCCCTTCGCGACACCGAGGAACAGCAACCCGGCGCCGACGATCCAGCCGAGCACGCCGAGCAGCAGGGCGAAGGCGGCGAAGGACAGGACGACCCAGGCGAGGGAGCGCCAGTCGACGCGGACCGAGCGCTGTTCGACCGAGGTGCCGGTCGTGTCGGCGACGGTGCCGGGACCGGAGTCGGCGGCTGCGGCAGCCGCGTCGAGGGCCTCCGGCAGCGTCCCGACGGACCCGACCCGTCGCCCGCGCGCGGCCCGGACGGACCGCACGACCAGCAGCGCCGCGAGCAGCAGGAGTGCCGCGGCGACGAGCCCGGGGAAGACCGCTGGCCCGGGGAATGCGGTGCCGTCGGGGACCTCCATCGTCACGATGCCGACGACGAGGTAGACCGCGAAGGCGGTGAAGAGCGCGGGGGTGGTCAGCTCCTTCGCGACCGCGGCGATCCGGCCGGGATCCGCCCGCAGCGTGAGCCGCTGCCCGACGACCGCGGAGGACGACGTGGGGTTGCTCGGACGGGTCACCGGCCCAGCTCCTCGTACAGTGCGGTGATGCGCGCGCGCTCCTCGTCGATGAACGCGTCGAGGTCGTCGCCGGTGATGATCCGTTCGGTCCAGTGGTACCGCTCCATCGCGTCCGCCCACTCGGGGGTGTCGAGCGTGTCCAGCACGATGTCGGTGAGCTGCGCCCGTTGCTCGCGGTCGAGTCCGCCGGGGGCGGCGATCTCGCGCCAGTTCGTCAGCGTGACGTCGTGTCCCTGCTCGACGGCCGTGGGGATGTCGATGCCCTCGACCGGTTCCGCTGCGACGAGCGCGAGCGCCCGCAGCCGACCGGACTCGATCTGGTCGATGTTGTCCGGGTAGCCGCCCGAGGCCGCGGCGGCCGTGCCGTTGAGCAACGCCTGGATCGCTTCGCCGCCACCGTCCGAGGGGATGTAGTTCGTGTCCTTCGGGTCGATCCCGGCCGAGACGGCGAGGTCCGTCACGACGAGCTGGTCGAACGACCCGCCGCCCGTCCACGGCACCGACCCGGGACGCTCGCGCCAGGCGCTGACGAGGTCGTCGAGCGTCTCGTAGGGCGAGTCGGCGGGGACGACGATCACGTCGTACTCCTCGACGGTGACCGCGAGCGGCGTGATGTCGTCGTGGGTGACCGCGGAGCCGAACTGGATCTCGGCGGCGAGGAGCCCCGTGCCGCCGACGAGCAGGGTGTCGGTCTGCCCCGCGAGCCGCGCGACGTTGCCGAGCGCGATGGTGCCGCCGGCGCCGGGCATGTTCACGACCTGGACGGAGTTCACGATGCCGTTCGCGCGCTGCGCCTGCTGCATCGACCGTGCGACGCCGTCCCAACCACCGCCGGCCGCGGCGGGCGCGACGAGCGTCACGGAACGGGTGGGGTCGCCGCCGGCGGCGGCCGACGTCACCGAGCCGAACGCGGCGACGGCGATGGACACCGCGGCGACGGCCGCGCCGACTCCGCGGGCGACGGGGCGACGGGCTCGCGGCCGGGCCGACGTGGCCGTCGTCGACTGCCGTGGCACGGACTGCTGTGGCGCTGCCTGCTGTGGCGCTGCCTGCTCGTGCACGGACTGCTGTGGCACTGGCTGCTCTGGCATGGACGACTCCCTCCTGCGCACGTCGTCGTGGCGCAGGTCGAGAAGTACGATGGCAGCCGCCGACCGGACGAGCAGCCGGCGGCGGAGATGTGCTCATTGACGCTCACGGCGTCGCGGCCGGAGGAGGACGCCACGGTGACCAGGGCACGTGCCGGGCGGCTGCGGCGCACCGCGGTGCTCGCGTTGCCGAGCGTCATCGTGCTCGCGGCGACGGGCGTCACGACGGGGGTCGCCGCGGTGGTGCAGGAACGCAGCATCCGCTCCTCCGTGGTCGAGCAGGTGTCCGGCGTCGCATCGAGCCTGGCCGAGCTGCCCGAGGTGCGCGATGCGGTGGCGTCGGTGGTCGACCGGGGCGCTCCCGGCGCGCTCGCCGACGCCGACGACCTCGCCCCGGCCACCACGGCGCTGCAACCGATCGCGACGCTCGTCGAGGGTGCCTCCGGCGTCTCCTACGTCGTGGTCACCGACGACGACGGCGTGCGCATCACCCACCCGGACCCGGCGGAACGCGGCGAGCCCGTGGCGACGACGATCGCACCCGTGCTCCGCGGCGAGCGGTTCGTCGGGACCGAGACGGGCCCGTCCGGGACGACCCTCCGCGCGAAGGTGCCGGTCGTCGACACGGACGGCCGGGTCGTGGGGGTCGTGGCGGTCGGCGTGCTCGAGTCGACGATCGCCGCCGACCGCGAGCGTGCGCTCGGCACCCTGCTGCCGTGGAGCACCGGTGCCCTCGTCGCGGCGACGCTGGCGAGCGTGCTGCTCTCGCTCGTGATCGCCCGTCGGCTGCGCCGCGCCGACGTGGTCGACGCGGAGAGCCGGCAGGTGCGCAGGACGACGGATGCGCTGCGCGAGCAGGCGCACGAGTTCGGCACCCGTCTGCACGTCGTGCGCGGGCTCGTCGCACAGGGGGACGACGAGGACGCCGTGGCGTACATCGACGCGGTGGCGCCGGGCCTGACCAGCGGCGGAGGTGCCGGATCGCCACGGCGCGGTGCCGTGGCGACGGCGTCCGTCGCGGCGGTGCGCTCCGAGCTCGCCGCCGCCGGGACCACGCTCGACCTGCGGGTCGCCGACGACGTCGTGCTCGACGACGCGGTGCTGCTCGTCATCGCCAACCTCTGCCGCAACGCCGCCGAGGCCGGAGCGACGACCGTGGCCTGCACCGTCGCGGTGCACGACGGCTCGGTGGCGATCACGGTCGAGGACGACGGGCCCGGCATCGCCCCGGCGGACGCCCACCGTGTCCTGAACCGCGGATGGTCGTCGAAGACCGACGACACCGGCCTCGGGCGCGGCATCGGGCTGGCCGTCGTCCGACGCACGGCCACCGACCGCGGCGGCTCGGTCGTCGTCGGACGCTCGGCCGCGCTGGGCGGTGCCCGCCTGGACGTCGAGATGGCGGTGGAGCCGTGACCGCGGCGCTCCGCGTCCTCGTGGTCGACGACGACGCCGGCGCGCGGGCCCTGCACACCCGCTGGGTGGCCGCCACCGAGGGCTTCACGGTCGTCGGTGCGGTGGCGTCCGGCGGTGCCGCGCTCGCCTCCGTGGAGCGGGGCGTCGACCTCGTGCTGCTCGACATGCGGCTGCCCGACATCAGCGGCGTCGAGGTGCTGCACCGCATGCACGTCGCCGGTGTCGACGACACCGACGTCCTCGTCGTCAGCTCGTCCCGCGACCAGGTCACCGTCCGGCAGGCGCTCGCGGCGCACCCGGTCGGCTACCTGCTGAAGCCGTTCGACCGTGACGTCCTGCAGGACCGGCTCCGTGCCTACGCTGCCGAGCGTCGGTCCGCGGACGGACCGCAGCACGACGTCCCGATGGGACAGGGCGACGTCGACCGGCTCGTCGCCACGGGGTCGGTGCGGGTCGTCGGGCCGGCACGAGGGACGTCGCGGGACCCGCAGCGGGACCTGCCGAAGGGGGTGAGCGCGACGACGCTCGGCCGGGTCGTGGCCGCGCTCGACCCCGTCGTCGCTCGCTCGGTGGACGAGGTCGCGGCGGCGACGGGCACGTCACGCGCCACTGCTCGGCGGTACCTCGACCACCTCGTCGCGACGGGCGCGATCGACCTGGCCCACCGGTACGGCCGCCGCGGGCGGCCGCAGGTGCTCTACCGACTGACGCCGGCTCCCTGAGACCGGGTCACCGCGGTGGTCGCGCCGTGTGCCGGACGGGAGGCCCGTGGCGGCGCCGCCACGGGCCTCCCGTCCGGTGGTGCTCGCCCTCCTGCTCGCGCGACGCGGCGACGAGGGGACGGTCGGGCACTGCGCGCGTCAGCCGAGCCAGGACGGGTCGGCGAACAGGTCCTCGACCTCGGTGACGAAGCGCGATGCGTGGAAGCCGTCGACCGCGGCGTGGTCGATCCGCAGCGCCAGGGGCATGCGCGTGCGGCCCTCGACCCGGCGGTACCGACCGAGGGTGACGATCGGCAGCAGGTGGTCCTCGGCACCCGTGAGGTGCAGCGCGAAGCCCGTGAACGAGGTGCGGGGGATCGTCGACACGTCGAACGTGTCCGTGCGGCCGGTGCCCTGCGGGAACATCCGGTGGTCGTCGCGGTACCGCTCCGTCGTCGCGACCACGGCGTCGTGGAACGTCCGGGGGTCGGGGTCGTGCTCGACGACGAGCACCGAGAACGTCTCGGTGTCCGCGTGGAAGACGGTGAACGTCGGGTGGACGGTGTCCCACACGGCGGGTCGGCCGTCGTCGGTGAGCTGCATCCGGAACTCGTCGTGCCGGTTGACCACGGTCGAGAGCACCCAGATCTGCGACGGGTAGGTCTTCACGCCCGCCGTCCGGGCGGCGTCGACGAAGGCGGTGACGTCGACGTCGACGGTCATCTCCCAGGCGCAGGGCTCTCGGCGGTAGTGCGCGAAGTGCTCGCGGCGGGGCCATGAGTCGAGGTCGATCGGGCGGAGTTCGTTCACCCCGTCAGTCTCGTCCCCCGGGCGGCCGGTGGCGGACGGCGGGCGGCGGGCGGCGGGCGGCGGGTGGCGGACGGCGGACGGCGGAGCGCGTGCTCGGGCGGATCCGAGGACCGCGGCGGCACGCTCCTGATCGCTCTCGCGAAGCGTCTTCCCTAGGCTCGGGGGATGCCGACGCTCGACCGTTCCCCCGCCCTCGTCGCCACCGGGTTCCTCGCGATCCCCGTCGCCCAGGCCCTCGTCGCGTTGCCCAGCGATGTGCTCGCCGGCATCCAGGCGGCACCCATCGACCCGGAGCTCGCGGACACCGCGGCCTTCTCCGAGGCGTACGGCTACCCGCTCGAGGGCGGCGCGAACTGCATCGTCGTCGCGGGGAAGCGTGGTGACGAGGTGCGGTACGCGGCGTGCGTGGTGCTCGCGTCGACGAAGCTCGACGTGAACCGTGTGGTGAAGCAGCTGCTCGACGTGCGGAAGGCGAGCTTCGCGCCGATGGACCAGGCCGTGGCGCTGACCGGCATGGAGTACGGCGGCATCACGCCGATCGGGTTGCCTGCCGACTGGCCGGTCTACGTGGACGCCCGGGTGCTCGACGCCCCGGAGGTCGTGATCGGTGCCGGGCTGCGCGGCGCGAAGGTGTTCCTGCCCGGTGCGCTCCTGGCGTCGCTGCCCGACGTCACCGTGGTCGAGGGACTCGCCGTCGCAGCAGCCTGAGGACCGCCGTCCCCGGTCAGGACGGCCCGCTGCGGTCGCCTCAGCCGGCCCGGGCGGCGTCGACCGCTGCGACGACCTCCGGCTCGATGAACGGGGCCATCGAGCGCGAGTACGTGCGGGTGACGTGCTGGACCTGCCGGTAGACCACCACACCACCGATGACCGCAGGACAGGTGCCGTCCGCGCAGAACAACGGGGTCGTGTCGAGCAACCGGACGCCCGGAGTGGTGGCGGCCGCGCGTGCCACCGGGTCGTCGAGCAGGCCGGCTGCCTCGCTGACGTCGCACGCGGCACCGTCACCGTGCTGTTCGACGCAGCTCGGGACGTCACCGACACCTGCGAGCCCGGCGTCCGGGTTGTCGCGGATCGCGACGACGGCGGACCCCGCCTGCTGCAGCTGCTTCCAGGCCGCCGAGTACGCGGCAGCGGAGTCGTCACGGACCACCGGGGTGAGCTGCGACGCCTCGTGCACCATGCCGTGCGGCCACGGCGTCCGCGACATCGCGGCGACGAACACCACGTCGTAGCGCTGCCGTTCGAGTTCCTGCAGCGTCGCGTCCTTCCACGTGTTGCACGCTGCGGCGATCGGCGCCGTCGTCAGGGGACACCCGGAGTGCAGGTACGTCGTCAGGCTCCAGTGGTGCGCCTTCGCGATGAGCGAGAGCGCCGGCACGTGGTTCGCGGCGTGCGAGTCGCCCACGACCGCGACGCGGACGGTGCCGTCGGGGTCGCCCGCCTGGCAGGTCGTGACCGAGACGTCGGTGCCCTGGACCTGGCACCCCGTGCCGTCCTGGTCGGCGAAGGAGTCGTCCACCGCCTGCACGGGGCTCGGGGTGATGTCGGCCGCGTCGACCTGCGGGCAGTCCGCCCCCGGCTGCATCGCGGCGGCGCCGTGGCACGCGGCGGTGGTCAGCGTGCCGTCCGCCGCCGTCCGGACGTCGGGCACGGCCGCGGCCGGCGCCGACCGCTCCCGCACCACCGAGCCGTACATCGCCGCGGCGGGCACCGCGACGACGAGCATGCCGGCCACCGCCAGGACCAGGACGCCGCGGTGGCGCGGCCGTGGGGCGCGCATCCGGGTGTCCGCGAAGGCGATGACGGGCAGCTCGACCAGGCGGCGTGAGAAGTGCGCGAGCACCAGGGCGATCGCCAGCACCAGGAGCTTCGCCCACACCGGTGTCGGGTCGCCCGCGGTCAGCCCGATGACGAAGGGCACGACGACGAGCAGCGGCCAGTGCCAGAGGTACAGCGAGTACGAGACGTCACCGAGCCACTGCACGGCCCGCGTCCGGTAGAGCGCAGCCGGACCCCACCGGACCTCGGGCATGCCGCCGGCGATCACCAGCGCGACGCCCGTGACCGGGACGATCGCCGTCCACCCGGGGAACGGCGTCGAGGCGTCGAAGGTCAGCGTGGTCGTGGCGATGAGCGCCAGCCCCGCCCAGCTCATCGCCGCGGCGGTCCGGTCAGCGATGCGGACGAAGTGCAACCCGAGCCAGAGCAACCCACCGGCGGCGAACTCCCACGCTCGCGTCGTGGTCGCGAAGTACGCCGCGGGGGAGAGCTCGGTGAGGACGATCGAGTGCGTCAGGGACAGCAGGAACACCGCGGCCAGGGCGACGGCGATCGCGGGCACGAGCGACCTGCCGCCGCGTCGACGGCGGCCGTACCGCAGCCGCGCGCAGAGCCACAGGGCGACCGGCCAGAACAGGTAGAACTGCTCCTCGGTCGACAGCGACCAGAAGTGCTGCACGATGCTCGAGTCCGATGCCAGCGCGGAGTAGTCCACCGCGTTGCTCGCGAGCGCCCAGTTCTCGACGTAGAGGGACGACGCGATGATCTGCTGGGTGAAGTCCTGCCACAGTGTCTTCGGCACGAACACGGCGGTCAGCACCACGGTCACGAGCAGGGTCGCGAGCGAGGCCGGCAGGAGCCGCCACGCACGCCTGGCGTAGAAGGTCCGGAAGCTGAACCGGCCCGCCGCGAGGGGCTTCGCGATGTGCGCGGTGATCAGGAAGCCGGAGATGACGAAGAAGACGTCGACGCCGACGTAGCCACCGGGCACGAGGTCCGGGAACAGGTGGTACAGGACGACCGAGGCGATCGCGACGGCACGGGCCGCCTGGATCTCCAGTCGCAGGTTCTTCGTGGTGGCTGCGGCGCCGGGGTGGCGGCGGGAGCGGCCGGCGCGGCCGGCGCGGTGACGGGCGATCGGGGAGACGGAGCCGGTGACGGACTCGACGAGGGAGTCGGCGACCCTGCGAGCGCGCGGACGCGACGGCGCGACGGTCACGAGACCCCTCTTCCACTCCCGGAGCGCGGACAGCACGCGCACGACGAACCTACCCCGTCCTGCGGGTCTCCGAGGACACACCGACCGAGGTCAGCGGGCGGCCGCCAGGGCCTTCGTGATGCGCTGCAGTGACACCGTCTCCGCCGTCCCCAGCTCCTGGGCGAACAGGCTGAGGCGGAACTCCTCGAGCATCCACCGGGCGTGCACGAGCGCGGGGTGCGCACCGACCGTCGGCGGGAAGGTCCCACCGGCGTCGGTGTAGCGGTCGGTGGCGACCGTGACCTCGCGCATCCACGTGGCGTCGCGGCCGGGGTTCTGCAGCAGCTTCTGCACGCGGGCGTCGATCCCCTGCAGGGAGACGCGGACGCGTCGGAGCCGGTCGAGACCGGTGACGGCGACGAAGCCCGGGAAGACCAGGCGCTCCACCTGCTGCCGCATGTCGGTCAGCGCAGGCAGCAGTGCCATCGTGTTCGCCTGCTTCATCGCCTTGTCGGCCGCTCGCTGCGCGGTGAGCACGGCGGCGACCTCGGACACGGCGGTGAACATCGTGTCGACGACGGTGGAGGAGACGGCGTCCCGCACCGCCTCGAACTCCGCCTTGGTGAAGACCAGACCGTCCGGGTGCGTCCGACGGATGCCGGCGTCCACGACGGCCGCGAGCACGTCGTCGAACAACGCCGCGGTCGACGGGTAGGGGCTCGCCGCGAGCGCGAGCTTCTCCTGCGCCGTGAGGTGCGACTGGACGTAGGACACCGGTGACGGCACGGCGTGCATGACGAGGCGTCGGACACCCGCGGGCATGCCCACTGCGCGGTCACCGGGAGTCGCCAGGAGCCGGACACCGACGGTGGCCTTCGGGCCCTCGCCCTCCTCGACCAGTGACGGGTAGGCGCGGATCACGCCGCCTGCCTGCTTCGTGTCGAGGACCTGCGGCAGGTCCTGCGGGGGCCACGCGGTGAGGCCCGACCGTTCCACCTGCGCGCCGGAGGACGCCCCGGCGACGCGAGCCGCGCCTCCCGGCCGTGCCGCGCCCTTCGCCGTGGCGGCCGCGACGCTCTCCTGCGTGCGGTCCTTCAGCTTCGTCTGGAGCGCCGACAGGTCCTTACCGGACTCGACCCGGCGGCCCCGCTCGTCCACGACCGCCCAGGTCGGCTGCAGGTGTGCGGGGACGCGGGACAGGTCGAAGTCGGACTCCTCGACCGGCACGTAGGTCAGTCGCTGGATGGCCTTGGCGAGGGTCGCGCGGAACGACTCCGTCGGTTCGGTGGGTGCGTCGTCGGGCAGCTCGGCGACGATCTTCTCGGCCCAGTCGGCAGCGGGGACGACGTTCTTCCGGATCTGCTTCGGCAGCGACTTGATGAGCGCGGTGACGAGCTCCTTCCGCAGGCCGCGGACCTGCCAGTCGAACCCCTCTTCGCGCATGCGGGGGAGCAGTGCCAGCGGCACCTGCACGCTGACGCCGTCGTCCTGTGCGCCCGGCTCGAAGCGGTACTTGATCGCCAGGCGCTGGTCTCCGGAGCGCCACTGCGTCGGGTACTCCTGCTCGTCCTGGGCGGCCTCGGCGGCGTCCTCGTCGAGCAGGTCCTGCCGGCGCATCGTGAGCAGGTCCGGCTGCTCGCGACGGGTCGATCGCCACCAGCCCTCGAAGTCGCGCGTGGTGGCGACGTCGGCGGGGATCCGGGCGTCGTAGAACTCGTACACGCGCTCGTCGTCGAACAGGATGTCGCG
The DNA here is from genome assembly GCF_030363035.1 of Curtobacterium caseinilyticum. Taxonomy (GTDB): domain Bacteria; phylum Actinomycetota; class Actinomycetes; order Actinomycetales; family Microbacteriaceae; genus Curtobacterium; species Curtobacterium caseinilyticum. Next base: position 73,163 of record NZ_JAUCMN010000002.1, read on the forward strand.
CCGTCGGGTGCGTTCCTCGAGCTGTTCGAGCTCGCGCCGCAGCTTCCGGTTCGCCCGGTCGAACGCCTGCTGCGCGTCCCACTCACCCTCGACCAGGGCGTGCCGGATGAACAGCTCACGCGAGTGCTCGGGGTCGACGCGCTTGTACTGCACGCGGCGGCGCTGCACGATCGGGACGCCGAACAGGGTCACGCGCTCGTACGCGACGACCGCACCCTGCTTCTTCTCCCAGTGGGGCTCGCCGTACGTCCGCTTGAGCAGGTCCCCGGCGAGCGGTTCGACCCACGCGGGGTCGATCCGGCCGACGGTGCGGGCGAAGAGCCGGCTCGTCTCGACGAGCTCGGCGGCCATCACGGCGTCCGGCTGCTTCTTCGCCAGGACGCTGCCGGGGAACACCACGAAGCGGACGTTGCGCGCACCGAGGTAGTCGCGCTTCTCCTTGTCCCGCAGTCCGATCTGGCTGAGGAGCCCGGCGAGCAGGGACCGGTGCACGGCGTCCCCGTCCTCGGAGCGGGACTGCCCGACGCGGACGTCGACCTGCTTCGCGGCACGGGACAGCTGGCGGTACAGGTCCTGCCACTCGCGGATCCGGAGGTGGTTGAGGAACTCGGCCTTGCACAGGCGCCGGAACGCGCTCGACGAGAGCTCGTCCTGCTTGTCCTCGAGGTGGTTCCAGAGGTTCAGCAGGGTGAGGAAGTCGCTCGTCGGGTCCGCGAAGCGCGCGTGCAGCTGGTCGGCGTGCGCGCGCTTCTCGAGCGGACGTTCCCGAGGGTCCTGGATGCTCAGGGCGCTGACGATCGCGATGACCTCGCGTCCGACGCCCTGGCGTCCCGCTTCGAGCACCATGCGGCCGAGGCGCGGATCGATCGGCAGCCGGGTGAGTTGCCGTCCGGTCTTCGTGATGCGCCCGTCGCCGTCGACCGCACGGAGCTCGCGGAGCAGGTCGAGTCCGTCCTTCACGCCGCGGGAGTCCGGCGGCTGCAGGAACGGGAAGCGCTCGATGTCGCCGAAGCCGAGCGAGATCATCTGCAGGATCACCGCGGCGAGGTTGGTCCGCAGGATCTCCGGGTCGGTGAACTCGGGGCGGCGGTCGAAGTCGTCCTCGGAGTACAGCCGGATCGCGATGCCCGCACTGGTGCGGCCGGCGCGACCCGATCGCTGGTTCGCGCTCGCCTGGCTGATCGCCTCGATCGGCAGGCGCTGCACCTTCGCCCGAGGGGAGTACCGCGAGATGCGGGCGGTGCCGGTGTCGATCACGTACTTGATGCCCGGCACGGTCAGGCTCGTCTCCGCCACGTTCGTGGCGAGGACGACGCGGCGACGGACGCCCTGGGTGCTGCGCCGCTCGAAGACGCGGTGCTGGTCGGCGGCCGACAGACGGCCGTAGAGCGGCAGGACCTCGGTGCCCGGGTAGCGCTTGCCCTCGATGGCGTCCTGCGCGTCGCGGATCTCGTTCTCGCCGGAGAGGAACACGAGGACGTCGCCCGGGTCCTCGCGCGCCAGTTCGTCGAGCGCGTCGGTGATGCCCTGCACGACGTCACGGTCGTCGGCGGTGCCGCTCCTGCTGCCGCTGTCGTCGGTCCGCGGGTCGGTCTCGTCGGCGTCGTCCGCATCCGCGTCCGCGTCGGCCACGAGCGGACGGTAGCGGACCTCGACCGGGTAGGTGCGACCGGACACCTCGATGATCGGCGCACCGCCGAAGTGCTGCGAGAACGACTCCGGGTCGATCGTCGCACTCGTGATGATCACCTTGAGGTCCGGACGGCGGGGGAGCAGCCGCTTCAGGTACCCGAGCAGGAAGTCGATCGTCAGGGAACGCTCGTGGGCCTCGTCGATGATGATCGTGTCGTAGCGCGTCAGGTCGCGGTCGAAGTGGATCTCGTTGAGGAGGATCCCGTCGGTCATGAGCTTGATCCGGGTGTTGCCCGACACCTTGTCGGTGAACCGCACCTGGTAGCCGACGAGGTCGCCGAGCTCGCTGCCGAGCTCCTCGGACACCCGTTCCGCGATGGTCCGCGCGGCGATCCGGCGGGGCTGGGTGTGCCCGATGGACCCGCGACCGAGCTCGAGGCAGATCTTCGGCAGCTGCGTGGTCTTGCCGGACCCGGTGGCACCCGCGACGATCACGACCTGGTGGTCGCGGATCGCTGCGGCGATGTCGTCCCGCCGCTGCGACACCGGCAGTTCGGGCGGGTACGTGATGACGGGCGTGGCAGACATGAGCATTCCAGGATAGCGGTCCGGGTGGTGGCGGTGCGGCAGTCCGCTTGCGGCGGAACCCAGCCCGCCGACCGGCGAGCAAGGGCGCTGGGTGGTTCGGCCGGGCGAGTGGGGCGGTCGGGCGAGTGGGGCGGTCGGGCGAGTGGGGCGGTCGGGCGAGCGGGGCGGTCGGGCGAGCGGGTCGGTCAGGCGAGCTGGTCGGCGAGCTCGGCTGCCGAGTGCGCGGGCAGTGCGCACACGTGGTCGTGGCACACGAAGGCCGTCGGTGCGGCGCCGTCACGACCGGCGAACAACGAGAAGCCGGCGTCCGCCCACGCTCGGGCCTGTTCGGGCAGGACCGTCGCGATCACCGTGCCGGGCCGCCGGGCGCTGCGCGCGGTCGCGCGCAGCGGGTCCTCCGGTCCGGACACGACGACGATCTCCCGCGACGGACGGTGCAGCGCCAGGGCGATCCCCAGGGCGTCCGCGTGCCCGAGCGGCCGCTCGGTGCCGGTCCGGGCACGGTCGGCGACCAGGGTGGCCGCCGCGCCCCGCAGCTGGTCGTCACCGGTCAGCGCCGCCAGCAGTGCTGCTGCCGCCGCCAGCCCCGCGGTCCCGGAGCGCATCGCGGTCTGCGGTTGCTCCCCGGTCGCGGTCCCCGCCGCCTGCAGCACCGGGTCCGCGTCGAACCGGCCGGCGAGGCCGACCTCGACCAGCGACCGTGCGGTCGTCGCGTACCCGACCTCGCCGGTGACCAGTGCGAGCTCGAGCAGCCCCTCGGCCAGCAGCCCGACGTCCTCGACGGTGGGCGGTGCTGACGACGTGCCGTGGCCGGTGCTCGAGCGCACGACCACCCGGCCGTCCCGCACGTGCGCGGCGAGCACCGCGTCGGCAGCGCTGCGGGCGAGCGCGATCATCTCGTCGTCACCGTGTCGTGCGCCCGCGATCGCGAGCCCGCGGATCGCCAACCCGTTCCACCCGGTCAGCACCTGGTCGTCGAGGGGCGGGGCGTCGAACCGACCGCGCTGGTCGAGCGGCAGCCGGTACCAGTCACCCTCGACCCGGCGACCGTCGATCGTCGACTCGCTGTCCTGCGCTGCCACGAAGGCACCGTCAGGACGCCGCAGGGTGTCGCGGAGGAAGTCCGCGATGCCGCGCGCCTGCTCCGCCCCGGCGACGGCGAGCAGCCCCGCGTTGTCGTAGAGCATGCGCTCGTAGTGCGGGACGCTCCAGTCGCGCTTGGTGGCGTAGCGGAAGACGCCGCCGTCGGCATCGGTCAGCTCGGTCGACCGGATCGCGTGCAGGCTCCGGTCGAGCAGCGCGCGGGCGACGTCGTCGCCGTCCGCACCGACGTCGCCGAGGAACTCCAACAGCGGGGCGCTGGGGAACTTCGGCGCACCACCGAAGCCGCCGTACGTGGTGTCCTCCGCCGAGACCAGCTGCGCGGTCACCGCCCGGATGGCGTCGACGGACGGGAGGCGCGGCTCGCCCCCGTCCGTCGCCGCACCACCCTGAGCCGCACCACCTCGTGCCGTACCACCCTGTGCGGCCGTGTCCGCCTCGGCCCCCTGCCGGATCGCCGTGGCGATCGCACCGGCGTTCGCGTCGACCTCGGCCCGGCGCTGCTGCCAGGCGTCGAGCACCGCCGCCAGGACCTGACGGAAGGACCCGACCTGACCGACCTGGGTGGGCGGGTAGTAGGTGCCCGCGAAGAACACGCGCCCCTCGGGCGTCGTGAACGCCGTCAACGGCCACCCGAGCTGCTGGGTGAACGCACTGGCCGACGCCATCAGGCTGGCGTCCACGTCGGGACGTTCCTCACGGTCGACCTTGATCGCGACGAAGTCCCGCCGCAGCAGTTCGCCGATCTCCGGGTCGGAGAAGCTCTCGCGCGCCATGACGTGGCACCAGTGGCAGGTGGCGTACCCGACGGAGACGAGCACGGGCACGTCGCGCTCACGAGCCTCGGCGAAGGCGTCCGGGCCCCACTCGCGCCAGTCGACGGGGTTGTCGGCGTGCAGTCGGAGGTACGGGCTGACCGCGGTCCCGAGCCGGTTGTCGTCCATGGCTCCAGCGTGCCCCGCCAGGGCTGGGCGGTCCGCCTGGCGGGACGATCAGTGGACAGTTCGCTCCTGTCCACAGCGGTCAGGCGGGGAGCCACCCCGTCAGCGACGCGAGCAGACGTGCGAGGTCCCGCGGCGTCCGCTCGTCGGTGTCCACCCGCGTGACCGCGCTCGCGACGGCCGCGTCGAGCCTCCCTGCCGTCGCCGTGCTGTGCACGAGCTGCGCCTGCGGTACCGGGCCGCCCGCCCGTCGGCCGAGCCGGTCCGCGGTGGTCGTGTCCGAGGCCCGGAGCAGGACGGCGGTGACCAGGGGGTCGTCGCCCATCGCCGCGGCGAGCCGCGCGTGTTCGAGCACGGCCACGGTGTTCGTGGACACCAGCCGGTGGTGCCCGAGTTCCCGGTACGCGGCCCACATCGTCCGCAGGTTCCGTTCCGCGAGCCGCACTCCGGGGTGCGCCACGTGCGGTGCCGGGTGGGCCAGGTCGAGCAGGTCGCCCTCGATGACCGCGTGCGGCACGTCCGCCTCGACGAGCAGGTCGTGCAGTGCCTCGGCGGCGGTCGACTTCCCGACGCCCGAGCGGCCGCCGATGAACAGCACCTCCGACCGCGGGGTCACGTCAGTCGCGGCCGAGGGAGAGCAACGCCAGGGCGGCGTCCTCCGGACCGTAGTCGAACATGCGGTCCCAGAACGGGTCGCCGGCCCACGGGACGTCGCCACCGGCCGGGACGGCGTGCGCGGTCTCGAGCAGCCAGTCGACCGCGGGACGGACCGCCTCGGCGTACTGCGGCGGTTCCCACCCGAGCGCCCGTGCCGCCGAGGTGTCGAGGACGAACGGGGACGGCGAGCTCCACGGGGTGGTGCCCACGAACGCCGGGGCGTCCTGGTCGAGCAGGACCTCGTCGAAGCGGTGGTCGACCAGGCGGGCGAGGGTCCGGACGATCTCGAGGACGCTCGGCGCGGTCTCGTCCGCGACGTTGAGGATGCGGCGGTCCGGGGCGTCGGCGACGAGGTGCACGAGCGACGCGATCCCGCTCGCGGCGGTGGTGTGGTCGACTCCGCGGCCGTGGTCGGCGAGCAGGATGCGCTCCCGACCGTCCAGCGCCCGGCGCACCACGAACCACTCCCGCGGCCGTCCGGCGCCCGGGCCGTGGACCTTCGAGGGACGGAGCACCGTGACGGGTGCGCCGTGGTCGAGCAGGACCTGCTCGGCCGCGACCTTCGCAGCGCCGTAACCGTCACGGGAGGTCGGGTCGCCGTCACCGGCGGTGACGGTCGGCTGCAGCTCGGTGACCGCGCCGCCGAACACCGGGCGGTCGACCGAGTTCGCGTGCCGGCCCCGGTCGTCGACGTACACGGCCTTCGACGACACGAACACCGTCGAGCCGACGTCGTCGAGGAACGGTCGGAGCTGCAGGGCATCGTCGCGGGAGGTGCCCACGGTGTCGACGAGCAGGTCGGCGCCGGGGCGCAGGAGGTCGCGGAGCACACTCGTGTCCCGTCGGTCGCCGGCGACGAAGGTGGCGCCCGTGGCGGTCAGGGTGTCGGCAGCGGGGCCGCCGCGTCGCGCGACGGCGTCCACCTGCCAGTCGTCCCCGCCGCGCCCGGACTGGTCGAGCAGGTGTCGGGCCACCGCCGATCCGATGCCGCCGGTACCGCCGAGGACGACCGCGCGTCTGGTGCTCATGCGCTCACGCTAGCGGTGGTCGTCGCCCGCCTGGGTCGTCGACCGCGTCGAGCGTCGCCGTCCGCCGTCGGCGCCGTTCGTCGCAGCGCCGTTCGACGTCCGAAACCGTTCGTCGCAGCGCCGTTCGTCGCCCGCGCCGTGCACCGACGGCGACGCCGTCCGTCAGGACGCGAGGAGCTCCGGCTCCAGCCGCCACCACTCCGCAAGGGACCCGTCGTAGACCTTGACCCCGTCGTGGCCGAGCACCGTGAGCGCGAGCGCGTCGACGCACGCGGCACTGCCCACCCCGCAGTACGTCACGATCTCGTCGGCGTCGAGCACGGGTGCGAACACCTCGGCCAGGGCGGTACGGCGACGGAGGGTGTTCGAGTCCGGGTCGACGACGTCGTCCGTCGTGATCGCCGTGCTGCCCGGCACGACACCCGGGTGGTCGCTCCCGAGGGCGGACGGCGGGGCGGCGAGCACGACCGCTGCGGGCTCCGTGCCCTGCACGGCACGCAGCACCCGGTCGTGGTCGGCCCAGACCGGTCGTTCCTCGCCCGCCAGGAACGGAGCGGCACCGTCGGACGAGGCCTCGGTGCGCAGGGGACCGACGCGGACGGGCCGTCCCTCGTCGCGCCACTTCGCGAAGCCGCCGTCGAGGACCGCGACCTCGTCGAAGCCGAAGGCACGGAAGATCCACCACAGCCGCGCGGCCCACTCGCCGATGCCGTCGTCGTAGACCACGACCGTGCAGGTGTTGGTGACGCCGAGGGCCCGCGCCGCGGCTTCGAAGCGCTCGGCGCTGGGGCGGGAGAAGGGCAGACCGGTGTCGGGGGCCGAGAAGGCGTCGACGAGGTCTGCGTACCGGGCGCCGGGGACGTGCCCGCGCTGCTCGTACGCGTCGCGGGCGCCCTGCCACTGCATCGCCGTGCCGACCCCGGCCGTGTGCACCGAGGCGTCGAGGACGACGAGCTCGTCGGCACCGATGTGGTCGGCGAGCCACTGCGTCGACACGAGCGGCGAGGTCAGGACGGGGGCCATGGCGCTCACGATAACCGGGTCCCCTGACGCGGCCCACGAGGATCGACACAGTGCGCAACGCCACTGTCCGGACCACGAGGACACCGAACCACGTGGGACGAGAACGGGCTCTCGGAACGCAGTCGTTCGGTGTGCGGGCCCGGCGAGACGACATCCCACGCGTCGATCGACGCGTGGGATGTCGCAGGACCTGCACCGGTCGCTGGCCGGCTGCGTGCTAGTGCGCTGCCGCCGGCGGCCGCCGGCCGGCCGCGTGCTAGTGCGCTGCCGCCGGGATGCTGCCCGTCGTGGCGGACGACGCGTGCTCGAGCTTCGCCAGCCGGACCGACTGCCGGTTGATCAGCAGTCCGCCGGCGAGGGCGACCAGCACGAGCACGCCCGCCGAGATGCCGAAGGCGACGTGGTAGCCGTCGATCACCGCCTGTGCCTGCTGGAGCTTCGTCGGTGCCGTGGACAGCCCCGACAGGCTGTCCTTCACGACGTCCGCGAAGATCGTCGACAGCAGCGCGGTGCCGATCGAGCCACCGATCTGCTGCATGGTGTTCACGGTCGCCGAGGCCACGCCCGCGTCGGCGCGGGCAACGCCGGTCGTCGCGGTGTTCATCGCGGACGAGAAGATCGTGCCCATGCCGAGCCCGATCACGACGAGTGCCGGCAGGACCGTCCCGGCGTAGGTGCTGTCGACGTCCGTGCGGAGGAGGAGCAGGAGCCCGGTCGCCGCGACCAGACCGCCGGCGAAGACGAGCACCTTCGGTCCGACCCGGGGGAGCAGACGCCCGCCGATCTGCGTCGCCGAGATCATGATCGACAGCGGCATCGGCAGGAAGGCCAGGCCCGTCTGCAGCGAGCTGAACCCGAGGGTCTGCTCGAGGTAGTAGGTCAGGAACAGGAAGATCCCGAACATGCCGATCGCCACGAGACCGATCGCGATGAACGCGCCGCCACGGTCACGGTCGAGCACGACGCGCAGGGGGAGCAGCGGGTGCGCGACCCGCGTCTCGATGAACACGAAGGCGGCCACGAGCACGACGCCACCCGCGAGCATCGCGATCGTGAGCGGGGCGTCCCAGCCGTTCGACTCGGCGTTCGAGAAGCCGTAGACGATGCCGACCAGGCCGGCGGTGATCGTGAGGACGCCGGCGACGTCGATGCGGGGGCGTTCGACCTTCGGCGGCTTCGCCATGAAGACGAGCGCACCGATGACGCCGAGGACCGCGAACACGACGTTCACGTACAGGCACCAGCGCCACGAGGCGTACTCCGTGAGCACCCCGCCGAGCAGGAGGCCGATGGCCGCACCCGAGCCGGCGATCGAGCCGAAGATGCCGAACGCGCGGCCGCGCTCCTTCGGGTCGCGGAAGGTCGTCGTCAGCATGCCGAGCGCCGACGGGGCCAGCAGCGCGCCGAACACGCCCTGCAGCGCACGAGCGGCGACGAGCAGGCCGAAGGAGTCGGCGAGACCGCCCAGGACCGACGCCAGCGCGAAGCCGACCAGGCCGATGATGAACGTGTTCTTCCGACCGAAGAGGTCACCGAGTCGTCCGCCCAGCAGGAGCAGCGAGCCGAACGCCAGCGAGTAGGCGGTGACGATCCACTGCCGCTGGTCGGTACCGAAGCCGAGGTCGGACTGGGCCGACGGGAGCGCGATGTTCACGATGGTCGCGTCGAGCACGACCATGAGCTGGGCGAGGGCGATGACCGCCAGGGCGATCCAGCGGTGGTCGGGTCGGCCCGCGGCGGGACCGGTGCCGGCGGTGGGGCCGGTCGTCGTGGGTGCCGACCCGGTCGGGGTCGGCACGGTGTGTTCTGCCGTCACGGCAGCCTCCTTCTTGGGAAGGGTGGAGGTGGCGGAGCACGCGCCGTCGAGCGCTTCGCGAGGAGGTGGAACCGGATGCTCGGCATCCGCTTGTGGTCAGTGTAGACCGAAACGGAGCAGGTGCATCCGTTTGTTCCCAGAATCGTCAACTACCGTCGACCTCGTGAGCACCACCGACTCGGCGTCCGACCTCGAGCGTCCCCTGCGCGCCGATGCCGCGCGCAACCGCGAGCTGATCCTCCAGACCGCACGCAAGTGCTTCGCGGAACGCGGGTTGTCGGTCACGCTCAACGACATCGCGCACGAGGCCGGTGTCGGCGTCGGCACGGTCTACCGCCGCTTCGCCGACAAGGACGCCCTGATCGAGGCGCTGCTCGCCACGAAGTTCGAGGCGATGAACGCCGCCGCCGCCCGTGCCGCGCAGGAGACCGATCCGCGCGAGGCCCTCCGCGTCTACCTGATGGGCGTGTTCGAGTTCCGCGCGCGCGACCGCGCCCTGGCCGACGCCATCGTCCGCGCGGGGAAGGCGCGGCCGTCGATCGTCAGCGAGCGGGACCGGCTCGAGCGCCAGGTCGCGACGATCATCGAGCGCGCCACCGCGGCCGGGGTGGTGCGGGCCGGGTTCAGCTACGCCGACCTCCCGATGCTCACCACCATGGTCGGCGCCGTCGCCGACACCACCCGGGCCACCGACCCCGACGCCTGGCGGCGCTACGCCGAGGTCGTGCTCGAGGGCGTGCTGCCGGGCGGCACCACCGCACCGATGATCGGCAGCCCGCTCGACCGCACCGCCATCGAGCGCGCACTGCACGGTCAGCCCTGAACCGACCGGCAAGCAGTCGTCAGGCCCGACCCGGCGCTGACGGCGCGCGAGCCGGCGACGGACGGGAGGCGCGTGGCGGCACCGCCACGCGCCTCCCGTCCGCCACCGACCGGCGCGACCGTGACCGCGAGCCGGCCCGCCGGCCCGCGCGACAGCCCGCCGGCCCGCGCGACCGCCCGCCGGCCCGCGCGACCGCCCGCCGGCCCGCGCGGCTACAGCCAGCTCGGCAGCCAGTAGTGCGACCGGATGAAGTCCCACGGCATCTGGAGGCCGGTCCACATCGGGTACCAGTACGCCGACGCCAGCACGACCACGCCGAGGTACACGCCGATCCACACGAGCGCCCTCGTCCGGCGCGGCCGCGGGTCGTCACGCGACCCGGCCACGAGCCCGATCGCGGCCGCGAGCGCCATCACCATGTAGGGCTCGAACGCCACCGTGTAGAACTGGAACACCGTCCGGTCCGTGTACATCAGCCACGGCAGGTAGCCACCGGCGACGCCGATCAGGACGAAGCCGTACTCCCACCGCCGGCGCAGCACCCAGAGCACGAGCAGGGCAACCACGGCGATGACCGACGCGTACCAGATGAACGGGTTCGCGATGCCGGTGATCGCCTCGCCGCACCGGCTGGCCGAGCAGCCGTCCTGGCCCGCGTTCGTCCCGACGTAGTACATCGAGGTCGGGCGCTGCATGACGAGCCAGAGCAGCGGGTTCGCCTGGTACGAGTGCGGCGTGTGCAGGCCGATGTTGAAGCCGTAGATCTCGGACTGGTAGTGCCACCAGTTCTGCAACGAGTCCGGCACCCACGCCAGCACGCCCGTCCAGCGTTCCCCGCCGGTGGCGATCCAGTTCCGGTCCCAGCCGCCCGACGTGCGGAACCACCCCGTCCACGACGCCAGGTAGGTCACGGCGGCGATCGGCACGGTGAGCAGGAACGACACGGGTGCCTGCTGCAGGAACGCGCTCGACGACCAGAAGGTCACACCGGCCCGGCGGCGCATCATCATGTCGCTCAGCACGGAGTACAGCGCGAAGAACGCCAGGAAGTACAGCCCGGACCACTTCGTCGCGGACGCCAGCCCGAGGGCGAGCCCCATGGCGAGGAGCCACGGCCGCCACAGCAGCACCGGACCCCAGAGCGTGTCGCGGCCGGCGACCGCGCGACGCTCCACCCACGCGTCGAGCCGTCGTTGCGCCCACCTCCGGTCGAGCAGCAGGGCACCGGCCCCGAGCAGGACGAAGAACGTCACGATGCCGTCGAGCAGCGTCACGCGCGAGAGCACGATCGCCTGCCCGTCGATCGCGAGCAGGAGGCCCGCGAGCGTGCCGATCGCGGTCGACCGGAACAACGAGCGCGCGATCACGGCCGTCAGGAACACCGTCGCGATGCCGAGCACGGCGACGGTGATCCGCCATCCGGACGAGCTGTCCGGGCCCAGCAGCAGCATGCCCAGGCCGATCAGGTACTTGCCGAGCGGCGGGTGCGCGATGAACTCGGCCGCCCGCGAGTACAGGTCGGTCTCACCGTCCGCGAAGCGCTGGTCCGTGGTCGGAGCGCCGTCCTCCGACGAGTTCGCCGGCCACGTGCCCTCGTACCCGAGGTGCACGATCGACCAGCCGTCCTTGACGTAGTACGTCTCGTCGAACACCAGCGTGTGCGGGTGCCCGAGCCCGACCAGCCGCAGCACGGCGGCCAGCAGCGTCACCGCGAGCGGCCCCGTCCAGCGCCACACGGCCACCCGGCGGGACGTCGAGAGCACCCGGCCCCACCAGTCGTCGAGGCGGGAGCCGACCGGTCCGTCGACGAGGGCGGTGCGGTCGTCGGTCAGCTCGCTGGTCATCGGCGTCATCCTACGGATCGCCCCGATGACGGACCTGCCACCAGAATGGGGACGTGATCGTCCTCGCAGCAACGCCCATCGGCAACCTCGGCGACGCGTCGCGCCGACTCGTCGAGACCCTGTCGAACGCGAGCGTCGTCGCCGCCGAGGACACCCGCACCGCGATCCACCTGATGCGGGCGCTCGGCATCGAGAACCGGCCGCGGCTCATCGCGCTGCACGAGCACAACGAGCGGGCGAAGGCGTCCGAGGTCGTCGAACTCGCCCGCGACGAGGACGTGGTCGTCCTCACCGACGCCGGCATGCCCGCGATCAGCGACCCGGGCTTCCCGCTCGTCGAGGCCGCCGCGGCCGCCGGGGTCACCGTCACCGCCCTGCCGGGTCCGTCCGCCGTGCTCATGGCGCTCGCCGTGTCGGGCCTGCCGACGGACCGGTTCAGCTTCGAGGGCTTCCCGACACGGAAGGGCGGCGAGCGTCGTCGGCTGTTCGCGTCCCTCGCCGGGGAGCAGCGCACGATGGTCTTCTTCGAGTCGCCGCACCGGCTCGCCGACACGCTCGCCGACATGGCCGCCGGGTTCGGTGACGACCGCCGCGCGGTCGTCTGCCGGGAGCTCACGAAGCTGCACGAGGAGGTCCGCCGCGACTCGCTCGCCGCGCTCGCCTCGTGGGCGGCCGACGGGGTGCGCGGGGAGATCTGCGTCGTCGTCGAGGGCTCGACCGGCGCGCTCGACGTCACGAGCATCGAGGACGGGGTCCGCCTGGTGCTCGAGCGGGTCGCCGCCGGGTCGCGCATGAAGGAGGCCGCGGCAGCGGTCGCGGACGCGACCGGGCTGTCGAAGCGCGACCTCTACGAGGGCGCGCTGGCGGCCCGGTAGGGCCGACCAGCGTCGGTCTGGAGGCGCGGGGTGGCCCCGTCACGTTCCTCCCGTCCGGTTCTCCACAGGCGGCGCGCGGGGCGCGTCATGCGCCCGCCGCCCGCCCGTAGGATGGTCCGCATGTCCGACGGGTCCTCGTTCAGCATCACCACGCCGATCTTCTACGTGAACGACGTGCCGCACATCGGGCACGCCTACACCGAGGTGGCCGCGGACTTCATGGCGCGTTGGCACCGGCAGCGCGGCGACGACACCTGGTTGCTCACGGGCACCGACGAGCACGGACAGAAGATCCTCCGCACCGCCAGCGCGAACGACGTGTCGCCGAAGGAGTGGGCGGACCGACTGGTCACCGATGCGTGGAAGCCGCTGCTCGACACCGTCGACGTCGCGAACGACGACTTCATCCGCACCACCGACGAACGCCACGAGCGTGGTGTGACCGCGTTCCTGCAGAAGCTGTACGACGACGGCTTCATCTACGCCGGCGAGTTCGAGGGCTTCTACTGCGTCGGGTGCGAGGAGTACAAGCAGCCGAGCGACCTCGTGCCCGGCACCGGCGCGTACGAGGGGCAGCAGGTCTGCGCGATCCACTCGATCCCGGTCGAGGTGCTGGCCGAGCGCAACTACTTCTTCCGCATGAGCGACTTCGAGCAGCGCCTGCTCGACCTGTACGAGTCGAACCCGCAGTTCATCCAGCCCGAGAGCGTCCGCAACGAGATCGTCTCCTTCGTCAAGCAGGGGCTGCGCGACCTGTCGATCTCGCGGTCGAGCTTCGACTGGGGCATCCAGATCCCGTGGGACCACGACCACGTGCTGTACGTGTGGTTCGACGCCCTGCTGAACTACGTGACCGCCCTCGGGTACGGGACCGACGACGACGAGGCCTTCCGGCGCCTCTGGCCGAGCGTGCACATCGTGGGCAAGGACATCGCCCGGTTCCACGCGGTGATCTGGCCCGCGATGCTCATGGCGGCGGACCTGCCGGTCCCGGAGCGCGTCTTCGGCCACGGTTGGCTGCTCGTCGGCGGCGAGAAGATGTCCAAGTCGAAGCTGACCGGCATCGCGCCGTCGGAGATCACCGACACCTTCGGCTCCGATGCGTTCCGGTACTACTTCCTCCGCGCGATCACCTTCGGGCAGGACGGCAACTTCAGCTGGGAGGACATCTCGGCGCGCTACTCGGCCGACCTCGCGAACGGGTTCGGCAACCTGGCATCGCGCCTCGTCGCGATGTTGCAGAAGTACTTCGACGGTGCCGTACCGTCCCGCGGTGCACTGACCGACTCCGACGAGGCGATCGACGCGCTGGCGGTGGCCGTCACCGAGCGCGCCGACGCCGCTGTCCAGGCGTTCGCCCCGCACGAGGCGATCGCCGCCGTGTGGGAGCTCGTCGACGCCCTGAACGGGTACATCACCGAGCAGGAGCCGTGGGCCCTGGCGAAGGACGAGGCGAAGCGCGAGCGCCTCGGGACCGTGCTCGCGACCGCGCTGCGGGGCCTCGGCACCGTGAACGTCCTCGTCTCCCCGGTGATGCCGAAGGCGACGGAGAAGCTCTGGGCGTCCATCGGTGCCGGCGGTTCCGTCACCGAGCAGCGCGTCGACCGGGCGTACGAGTGGCAGGGCGCCGAGACGGTCGTGCCGCTCGGGTCGGGGCTGTTCCCGCGCATCGAGCAGCAGCCCGAGCAGGGCGCGGCGTGACCGACGCGGCCGACGCGTCGCACGTCCGGGCCCGGGGCGAGGGATCGTCCGGCGGCTCGAAGCGCGACCTGAGCTACCCGCCCCTGCCGCAGGCGCTCGTCGTGCCCGTGTACGACAACCACACGCACATGGAGATCGCCGATGGTGTCGGCGAGGGCGGCGACGGTCCGCTCGACTACCGGGAGCACCTCGACCGCGCGTCGAGCGTCGGCGTCCGCGGTGTCGTGCAGGTCGGCACCGACCTGGCGACGTCGGAGTGGTCGGCGCAGATCGCCGCTCGGGAACCCCGCGTGCTGGCCGCGGTCGCGCTGCACCCGAACGAGGCGCCCGTGCTCGACGAGCAGGGGCTCCTCGACGAGCACCTCGCCGGCATCGAGCGGCTGGCGGCGCTGCCCCGCGTCCGGGCGATCGGCGAGACCGGGCTCGACTTCTTCCGCACCGGCGAGGACGGCCGCGCGGCCCAGGTCCGCTCGTTCGAGGAGCACATCCGCATCGCGAAGGAGCACGACCTCGCACTGACGATCCACGACCGTGACGCGCACGACGCCGTGGTCGAGGTCCTCGACCGCGTCGGCGCTCCGGAGCGGACGGTGTTCCACTGCTTCTCCGGCGGGCCGGACCTCGCCCGGCTCTGCGCCGAGCGCGGGTGGTACATGTCGTTCGCCGGTACCGTGACGTTCAAGAACGCCGAGCCCCTGCGCGAGGCACTGCGGGTCGCTCCGCGCCACCTCGTCATGATCGAGACCGACGCACCGTTCCTCACGCCGACGCCGTACCGGGGTCGGCCGAACGCGCCGTACCTCGTCCCGCTCACGCTGCGGTCGATGGCCGAGACCCTGGGCACCGACGCCTCGATGCTCGCGGCGCAGATCGCCTCGACCACCGAGCTCGTCTACGGCGCGTGGGACGCCGAGCCGGTCACGGTGGACCAGTAGTCGTGGGCGCACTGCTCGGCCCGGCGGAGATCCGGGACCTCGCGGCGAAGCTCGACGTCACCCCGACGAAGAAGCTCGGCCAGAACTTCGTGCACGACGCCAACACGGTCCGTCGCATCGTCACGGCCGGCCGGGTCACGTCCGACTCGCGCGTGCTCGAGATCGGTCCCGGCCTCGGCTCGCTCACCCTCGGACTGACCGAGACCGGCGCATCCGTGACCGCGGTCGAGATCGACGGTCGGCTCGCGGCGCAGCTGCCCGCGACCGTCGCGGCGATGCAGCCCGAGGCGCGGCTGCAGGTCGTACACCAGGACGCGCTCGCCGTCACCGCGGACGAGTTGCCCGAGGCCCCGACGCACGTCGTGGCGAACCTGCCGTACAACGTCTCCGTCCCCGTGCTCCTGCACCTGCTCGCGACCTTCCCGACGATCGAGCGCGTGCTCGTGATGGTGCAGGCCGAGGTCGGCTACCGCATCGCCGCCGGGCCGGGCAGCAAGGTCTACGGCGCGCCCAGCGTCAAGGCCGCCTGGTACGGCTCGTGGTCGACCGCGGGGCAGATCAGCCGCCAGGTCTTCTGGCCGGTGCCGAACGTCGACAGTGTGCTCGTGGGCTTCGACCGACGAGAGCGCCCGGGTGACGAGGCCCTGCGGGAACAGGTGTTCGCGCTCGTCGACGGTGCCTTCCAGCAGCGCCGGAAGATGCTCCGGCAGAGCCTGTCCGGTGTGCTCGGGTCCAGCGCCCGTGCGTCGGAGCTGCTGACCGCCGCCGGTCTCGACCCGACCGCCCGGGGCGAGGCGCTGTCGCCGGACGACTTCGTCCAGCTCGGACGGACGGTCCTCGCCGCCGGCTGACGGTGCGCCTGCGGGACACGAAGTGTTGGGCGTTGCGGCACGGCGCGATCGTCGGACGATCACGATCGTTCGACGCTGAGGCGGGCACGCAGGCAATCGGCCGCAGCCGCGTGCTCCGGCAGAGCCTCGCCGTCGACATGAGCTTCGTGGCGAGTTGCCTGGGTCGATCCAGCCACACTTCCCCGCTTCGTCCGGGATCGCGTCCGTCCTCGCTGCACGTTCATCGGCCGTCGTGCGGACGTGCCGCCTTCTGGGGATCGGTCGGCCGCCCAGGGAGCCCTAGGCTGACCGTGTGCACGCTCCGACCTCCCGCCTCGCCCTGGCGATCACGCTCCTCGTCCTTGCGGGCGGTGCGCTCGTCGTGGTCTTCGCCGTCGTCGCCCTCGTCCGTGACGCCGGCGACGATGCCGCCTGGGCAGCCGCACTGTTCGGAGCAGGCCTGGCAGCGTGGGGACTCTGGTTCAACCAGCTCGCGGACGCGGACGAGGGCCGGGCGTCCACCGGGGATGAGCCGCGAGCCGCGAGGAGCTCCATCGGGACCCTCGCGATGGTCGCTGTCCTGGCCGGAGGTGCCTTCTGGGTGCTCCGTGGACCGCTGGACCGGACGCTGGCCGAGTCGCTCCTCGTGACCGCCATCGTGCTGGGGCTCTGGGCACTGAACCGGGGTCTCGACGCTCGGATCCGGCGTCGGCGCGCCGCCGGCGAGGTCGACTGACGGAGCAGCATGCTCCCGCTCGCCCCGACTACGGTCTGGCAGTCGACATGCACACGAGCTCGCCGTCGCCGTCGCTGAGCTGCGGGAGCGCGTCGAGCGGGGGACTTCCCCTGCTCGACGCGCTCCCGCCCGTGGTGCACGGCTCAGTGGCCGCGGCCGGCCATCGCCTCGAGGATCTGCTGGTGCGTCCCGTCACGCTCGGCCCAGCGCAGCGGCTGCACGTTCTGCACGAGGATCTCGGGCGCGGCACCGGACCCGAGCAGGCCCATCACCTCGTCGGTGAACTCGTCGAGGGGCATCCCGCCGAAGTCCGCCCCGCCCATCAGGTCCGTCTGCACGGCCGGCGGCGCGAGTTCCAGCACCTCCACCGAGCTGCCGACGAGCTGCTGCCGGAGCGCCTGCGTGTAGGAGTGCACGGCCGCCTTCGTGGCGCTGTAGGTCGGGGTGGCGGTGAGCGGCACGAAGGCCAGCCCGGACGACACCGTGATGAGCGTGGCCGCGGGGCGCGCGAGCAGGTGCGGCAGGAACGCGTCGATCAGGCGGATCGTGCCGACCAGGTTCGTCTGGACGGTCTCGAGTGCGTCATCGATGTGACCGGGATCGCGGAGGTCCTCGTTCCGCATGATCCCCGACATCGTCACGACCGCGTCGAGCGACGGGAAGCGGTCGACCACGTCGGCTGCGGCAGAGGCGATCGAGTCCGCGTCGGCGACGTCGATCGCCACGGTGCCGAAGCCGTGCTCGGCGGCGAGGGCGTCCAGACGGTCCTGGCGTCGGCCGCCGATCACGACGGTGCTGCCCGCGGCCTGCAGCCGCTGGGCGAGGGCGAGCCCGAGGCCCGATGTGGCGCCGGAGATGAAGACGGTGCTGTTCGTGGTGTCCATGGCGTCCACGATGCTCCCGTGGCGTCCCGGCCACCAGGACGCGTGCATCGGGGGACCGCCGATCCCTGGCTCGCGTGAGCGGTACGCGGCACGATGGGGGCATGGACCGACCTGCCCTCGCCGACTTCCTGCGCCGCCGCCGCGAGTTGCTGCGTCCGGAGGACGTCGGCCTCGGCGCCGGCGCTCGCAGGCGGACGCCGGGCCTCCGGCGCGAGGAGGTCGCCGCGCTCGCCGGGATGAGCGTCGACTACTACACGCGGCTCGAGCAGCAGCGTGGACCCCAGCCGTCCGAGCAGATGGTCGCAGCGATCGCGCGGGCGCTCCGGTGCAGCCTCGACGAACGCGACCACCTGTTCCACCTCGCCGGGCACACCGCCCCGGTCCGGATGCACCGCGCCGACCACGTCGACCCGGCGATCCTGCGCGTGCTCGACCGGCTCGAGGACACCCCGGCCATCGTGGTGAGCCACCTCGGCGAGACCCTCGTGGAGAACCGGCTCGCCCGTGCGCTGCTGGGGGGATCCGTCGACCTGCCGGGGAACGAGCGCTACCAGGCCTGGCGGTGGTTCGTGACCGGCACCGAGCTGGCGAAGTACGCGCCGGAACAGCACGAGCGGCTCGCCCGGGTGGTGGTCGCATCGCTCCGGGCGGCCGTGGGCCTGGCGGGGCCGAAGGACCGCCGGGCGACCGAGCTCGTCACCGAGCTGCAACGCCGCAGCCCGGCCTTCCGCGAGATCTGGGAGCGGCACGAGGTCGCGACCCGCTGGTCGGACAACAAGACGATCGTGCAGCCCGAACTCGGACGGATCACCGTCGACTGCCAGGTGCTGCACACGGACGACCAGACGCAGGCACTCCTGCTCTTCACCGCGCCGCCCGGCAGCGAGGACGCACAGAAGCTCGAGCTGCTCGGCGTCGTCGGCACGCAGCAGTTCGGCGCGGACAGCGTCGCGCGCTGATCCTCAGTCGACCGACGCGCCCCGGGCCCGCAGCGCCTCGACGACGACCTCGGGGTCGTTGCACCGGAACCGCAGCGACCGTGCCCCGGCGACCTCGACCTGCACGCCCGGTCCACCGTCGAGCAGCACGGCGGTCCCGCCCGGCACGAGCCGGATGCCCCACCCGCCCGAGTTCGCGCCGGTCATCTGGACGACGGTCGCCGAGGTGATCTGCGTGGGCGCAATCCGGCGTCGGTACCAGAGCGGGCGCACGCGCACCTCGAGCACCTGGTCGACGCGGACCTGGATGCGCATCAGAGCGGTCCCGACGCCGACCGCGAGGGTGAGGGCGAGCGTCACGACGAGGACGCCCACGTCGGAGGCCGACGGCGGCCACTCCTGCCACCCCGAGGGCGCCGCGACGACGAGCGCCGCGATCGCCAGGACGAGCCCGACGGTGGACAGGCCGATGACGATCATGAAACGTCCGGATCGGACGGTCTCCTGGTGGACGTCGTCGTGCATGCCCTCCACCCTCGCACAGACCACCAGCGCGCTCGACCCTGCCCCCGGGGGCACCGAGCGCAACCCCGCGTCACACACCTGGCACGCCCAGGCTCGGCGTGCCTAGGGTGGCCCGGTGACAACTCAGCGCGTGTACGTCATCCACGAGAACCCCGAGTGGTTCCCGCCGTTCGCCGCTGCCTTCGAGGCGGAGGGCGTCCCGGTCGAGGAACTCCTGCTCACCGACGGTGGCGCCCTGGGCAGCATCGACCTGACCGCCGAGCCCGCTCCCGGCGTCTACTGGTCGCGCATGTCCGCCTCGAGCCACACCCGCGGCAACGAGCACAGCAAGGAGTACGCCCGCGCGCTGCTCGGCTGGCTCGAGCGCGCTGGCCGCACGGTCGTGAACGGCAGCCACGTGCTCGAACTCGAGGTGTCGAAGGTCGCCCAGCACGGGCTGCTCCGCGACGCTGGGTTCGACGTGCCACGGACGACCGCGGTCTTCGGGTCGGCGTCGCTCAAGGCCGCCGCGCGCACCTTCACCGACGGGCAGGACGTCCCCTTCATCACGAAGCACAACCAGGGCGGCAAGGGCCTCGGCGTCCGTCGCTTCGACACCCTCGCCGAGTTCGACGCGTACGTCGACGGCCCCGAGTTCGAGGCCCCGGTCGACGGCATCACCCTGCTGCAGGAGCTGCTCACCGCTCGCGAGCCGTTCATCACCCGCGCCGAGTTCGTCGGCGGCGAGTTCGTCTACGCCGTCCGCGTCGACACGAGCGCCGGCAGCTTCGAGCTCTGCCCGGCGGACGCGTGCGAGGTCCCGCAGGTCATCGCCGGAGCCGTCTGCGACGTGCCCGGTACCGAGACACCGGGCGCACCGGCGGCGTTCAGCATCCGCGACGAGGTCACCGCCGAGCACCCGCTCGTGCAGCAGCTCCGGACGTTCCTCGCCGACCAGCGCATCCAGGTCGCCGGGGTCGAGTTCATGGAGACCACGGACGGCCGCACGGTCGTCTACGACGTGAACACGAACACGAACTACAACCCCGCCGTCGAGGCGGTCGCGCCGGTCTCCGGCCCGCGCGCGATCGCGCGCTTCACCGGCGCGCTCCTCGAGCGCGAGTACGCAGCGTCCGCCGCAGCGGCGACCACGGCCTGAGACGACACCACCCACCGGCCTGGAGGCTCGTGGCGGGCCCGCCCGCGCCTCCAGACCGTCACGACCCACCTGAGGAACCACACGTGCGATTCGGATACTGGACCCCGCTCTTCGGCGGCTGGCTGCGCAACGTCGAGGACGAGGACATGCCCGTCACCTTCGACTACGTGAAGCGGCTCGCACAGCGAGCCGAACGGATCGGCTTCGACCTGACGCTCGTCCCGGAGCTCAACCTCAACGACATCAAGGGCACGGCGGCGCCGAGCCTCGAGGCGTGGTCGCTCGCGGCCGCGCTGGCGGCGACGACCGAGCGCCTCGAGATCATGGCGGCCATGCGGCCCGGCTACCACCTGCCGGCCGTGACGGCGAAGCAGGCGGCGACCATCGACGAGATCTCGTGTGGGCGTTTCACCTTCAACGTGGTGAGCGCCTGGTGGGCGGAGGAGGCGCGCCAGTACGGCGGGATCTTCTCGGAGCACGACGACCGCTACGCGCGGACCGAGGAGTTCGTCGCGATCCTCAAGGGGCTGTGGGCGGAGACGCCGTTCTCGTTCACGGGTGACTACTACGACGTGCAGAACACGCACCTCGAGCCGAAGCCGCGGGTGACGCCGCGCATCTACGCGGGTGGCGAGAGCGAGGCGGGCAAGAGCTCGATCACGCGGTTCGCCGACGCGTACCTGACGCACGGCGGCACGGTGGACGAGCTCCGCACGAAGATCGACGAGATGAAGCGCCGCCGCGAGGACGCCGGTGCGGCCCCGTTCGAGGCGTTCGGGATGGCCGCCTACGTGATCGTCCGCGAGACCGAGGAGGAGGCGCAGGCCGAACTGGCGCGCATCACCGACGTGCAGCACGGGAAGGCGTACGAGTCGTACCAGGACTTCATCTCGAAGTCGCAGCTCGAGCACGTCCCGTCCCTCGAGGACTACTCCGTGTCGAACCGCGGCCTGCGCCCGGGCTTCGTGGGCACGCCGCAGCAGGTCGCGGACCGCATCCGCGAGTTCGAGGACGCCGGGGTCGACACGCTCCTGCTCCAGTTCTCGCCGCAGGCCGAGGAGATGGAGCGCTTCGGCGAGGAGGTCATCCCGCTCGTGCGCTCGTCCGTCCCCGCCGAGCCGGTCGCCTGATGGCCGCCGAGGACGACTGGGCCTTCGAGACCCGGCAGATCCGCGCGGGCTACAAGGCCGACCCGGGCTTCGGCGGCAACGTCCCGCCGATCGCGCAGACCGCCGCGTTCGTCTACCCGTCGGGCGAGGACGCCGCGGCGCGGTTCATGCTCGACGCGCCGGGGCACACCTACTCGCGCGTGAACAACCCGTCGGCGGCGGCGCTGGAGCGACGCATCGCGGACCTCGAGGGTGGCATCGGCGCACTCGCGCTGGCCTCCGGGCAGGCAGCGACGTCGTTGGCCGTGCTCGGCGTCGCCCGCGCAGGTGACCACGTCGTGTCGAGCGCCTCGCTGTACGGGGCGACCTACACCCTCTTCGCGTCGACGCTCCGCGACCTCGGCATCTCCTTCACCTTCGTGCAGGACCCGACCGACCTGGACGAGTGGGCAGCGGCGGTCCGCCCGGAGACGCGCGCGTTCTTCGGGGAGTCGATCCCGAACCCGCGCGGCGACGTGCTCGATTTCGCGGGCGTGGCGGGCGTCGCGCACGAGGCCGGGGTGCCGCTCATCGTCGACAACACCATCGCGACGCCGTACCTGGTCCGGCCGATCGAGCACGGCGCGGACATCGTCGTGCACTCGGCGACGAAGTACCTGGCCGGGCACGGCAGCACGATCGCCGGGCTCGTCGTCGACAGCGGGAACTTCGACTGGGCGGCGCACCCGGAGAAGTACCCGCAGCTGACGACCGTCGAGCAGTCCGGGTTCGCGGGGACGGCCTTCACCGAGAAGTTCGGGCGTCGGGCGTTCATCCAGCGCACCCGGTCGAAGCTGTCCGCCGACCTCGGCCCGGCGATCGCACCGTTCAACGCCTTCCTCGTCCTGCAGGGCATCCAGACCCTGTCGCTCCGCATGGACCGGCACGTGGCGAACGCCGCGACCGTGGCGACGTGGTTGGACGGCCACGACCAGGTGACCGGCGTGCACTACGCCGGGCTGCCGTCCTCGCCGTGGCACCACCTGCAGCAGCGCTACGTGCCGAAGGGGCCGTCCGCGGTGCTGGCGTTCGACCTGGCGGGCGGCGTCGAGGCCGGTCGCCGGTTCGTCGCGGCGCTCGAGCTCTTCGACCACGTGTCGAACATCGGTGACGTGCGCTCGCTCGTCGTCCACCCGGCGTCGACGACGCACGTGCAGATGACACCCGAGGAACGTGCCGCTGCCGGTGTCGGCGAGGGGCTCATCCGCCTGTCGATCGGCCTGGAACACGTCGACGACATCCTCGCCGACCTGGCCCGGGGGTTCGCGGCGGCCGCAGCGGGATAGGTTGGGGGCATGACCTCGCTGGCCGCACCGACCCGCGTGCGGGTGCGCGCTCCCGGCAAGATCAACGTGTTCCTGTCGGTCGGTGCGCTGCAGGACGACGGCTACCACGACGTCGCCACGGCGTACCAGGCGGTCTCGCTGTACGAGGACGTGACGGCCGAGCCGGCCGACGACTTCTCGATCCGGTTCACCGGTCCGATCGACACGAGCGCCGTGCCGACCGACGGCTCGAACCTCGCGATCCGGGCCGCCCGACTCGTCGCCGAGGCCGCGGGGCACCGCGGCGGCGTCCGGTTGACGATCGACAAGCAGGTCCCCGTCGCCGGCGGGATGGGTGGGGGGTCGGCCGACGCCGCTGCCACCCTGCTCGCGTGCGACACGCTCTGGGGCACCGGCCTCGGGCGCGACGAACTCCTGCGCCTCGCCGCCCGGCTCGGTGCGGACGTGCCGTTCGCCTTCGCCGGGGGCACCGCCGTCGGTACGGGTCGCGGCGACGAGCTCAGCCCGGCGTTGGCGAAGGGGGAGTTCCACTGGGTGCTCGCCCTGAGCGACTCGGGCCTGTCGACCCCCGCGGTCTACCGGGCCCTCGACGAGCACCGGGAGCGGTACCGCGCCGACATCCGCCCGGCGCCGACGACGCCCGTGGTCGAGGCCAACGTGCTGCAGGCCCTCCGTGCCGGTGACCCCGACCTGCTCGCGGACTGCCTGCACAACGACCTGCAGGCCCCGGCGATGCGGCTGCAGCCCGGCCTGGCGACGACGCTCGAGATCGGCGAGAAGGCGGGGGCGCTCGCGGGGCTGGTGTCCGGCAGCGGGCCGACGGTGGCGTTCCTGGTCGCCGACCGCGACGCCGCGCTCGAGGTGCAGGTGGAGCTCAGCGCCGCCGGGCTGGTCGCGCTCCGGGCGACGGGCCCGGTGCACGGCGCGCGCGTCGTGCACTGAGGCGAGCACGCACCGGGGTGCGCAGCACGCCCCTCAGCCGCGGACGTACTCCGTGATGACGACGCGACCGGTGCGGAACCGCTGCTCCGCGTGGAACCCGTGCTCGGCGAGGACCGAGGCCGTCTCGGGCTGGATGTTCCGCGCCTTCGGGGTGCCGCCGACGAACCAGACGGTGTCGATCGAGCCGAGGCGGGCCGGGATGGTGCTCGCCAGGTCGCCGTTCTGGTTCCACAGCACGCCGGTCTCCGCGCCGTCCTTCCGGACCCCCAGGTCCGTGAGACCGGTGAACGCCCACGGGTAGGACACCCGGATGATCTCGGCCGTGGCCCCCGGGTGGCCGTAGACGCTGCCGAAGACGACGCCCTCGTTGGCGCCCGGGTTACCGCTGCGCTCGGCGCTGATGATCGACGCGGCATCCGCCCACGTCGACTCCTGCTTCGATCGGGGGGTCTTCACGTCGATCGCACTCGGCACGCTGATCACGAGGAACACCGCGAGGACGACGGCGAGCACCGCCCGTGGGCGCACCATCGTGATCGCAAGGGCGATGAGCAGGGCGACGAACGGCAGGCTGAGCGACGCGTACTTCGGCGAGTACAGGTGCTTCCCGAGCGCCGTGGCGAGGAGCAGCACCGCGGTCGGCAGGACGGCGAGGGGCAGCCCGACCCGGACCGCCTGCGCTCGGAGCACGGACCGGACCGAGGCGGACCGGCGGCGGACGGCGACCAGCGCGCCGACCACGCCGACGACCAGGAGCACCCAGGCGACGGCCGCGAAGGCGTCGATGCCGCCGAACCAGGACGTCGCGAACACCTGGGAGAACGTGCGGGGGCCGATGCCGGAGATCCACGCGACCTGCTTCGACTGCGCGATCACCTCGAGGACGAGCGGTGACGCGACCAGTGCGGCAGCGCCGGCCGCCACGACCCAGCGGACCAGGACCCCACGGGTGACGAGCGGCGCACGGACGTCACGCTCGGACCACTGCTCCGCCCGACGGGCCGACCGCTGGGCGAGCAGCGTCCACGCGAGGGTCACCGCGTGGGCGACGACCGCGAGCGACAGGTAGACGTTGAACGTGACGGCCACGAGCGCCAGCGCGCCGTAGGTGATCCACCACCGCCGACCGGACGACGACCGGGTGCGCCGGACGGCGGTGATTCCGACGAGCGTCAGCGCCACGGCGAGGGCGGTGATCGTGGCGTACGGCCGACCCTCGGAACCAGCCCACTGCACACGGGGGAGTGCGAGGAAGACGAGGCCGGCCGTGACGCCGAGACGACGGCCGCCGAGCCGTCGGCCGAGCGCGACGACGAGTCCGGCGGCGACGCCGATCGCCAGGGCGCTCGGGAAGCGGAGCGTGAACGGCGTGTAGCCGACGAGCCAGAACCAGACGTGGACCAGTGCGTAGTACAGCCCGTGCACGGCGTCGACGTTCTGCAACTCGGCCCAGAGCTGCGGCCAGCTGCGCTGGGCGCTCGTGACCGTTGCTGCCTCGTCGTACCAGACCGACGGCACCCAGGCGAAGAGGGCACCGGAGACGACCCCGAGTGCGCCGACGGTGAGTTCGGGGGTGCGGACGGCAGCGACGCGGACCGCCGACGAGGCGGACCGGAGGCGGGCACGGACCGGCGCGACCCCTGCGGATGCGGGGACGTGGATGGTGCCGGTCTGAGGTGCAGTCACGGTGGCGACGGTAGCGTCCACGGCTGGACGGGTGCCCGGTGCGCGCCGCCCCGTCCTTGAGAGTTCGTGATGCCGTAGGGTCGCGGACACCATGACGACACTCCGCATCCGAGACGCCGCGCGGTACCTCGGCGTCAGCGACGACACCGTCCGACGACTCGTCGACGCCGGGACGCTGCCCCGGTCCGAGGATGCCGGGGGCCGTACCGTCGTCGAGGGGCGGGACCTCGCCGCGTACGTGCGCGGCCGAGACGCCGGACTCGACGACCCCTCCGGTGTGCGCAGTTCGGCGAGGAACCGGTTCGTCGGCATCGTCACCGAACTGGTGGTGGAGGGCGTCGTGGCGCAGGTCGAGCTGCAGGCGGGTCCGAACCGGGTGGTGTCGCTGATGACGGCCGAGGCGGTCCGCGACCTCGGGCTCGAGGTCGGCTCCGTCGCGGTGGCGTCGGTCAAGGCGACGATGGTGACGGTCGAGGTGCCCGAGCACCCGGAGCGGGCACGATGAGCGGGACCACGCCCGTCCAGGCGGCGCACGACGCCGCGGCACGCGACGCCCGCCGCCGGATCACCTCCCGCACCGCTGCGCTCGCCGGTGCGGGGCAGCCCGCGGTCGACGCCCTGGCCGCGGCCCGCGTGCTCGTCGTCGGCGCCGGCGGCCTCGGTGCCCCCGTCCTCACGTACCTGGCCGGGTCGGGACTCGGTCGGATCACGATCGTCGACCACGACGTGGTGGACACGTCGAACCTCGCCCGCCAGACCCTGTTCGCCTCCGGTGACGTCGGCCGACAGAAGGCCGTGGTCGCCGCCGAGCGCGTCCGCGGCGTGGACCCGGTGGTCGAGGTCGTCGCCCTGGCGGAGCGCTTCCGCCCCGAGCACGTCGCCGGGCACGATGTGGTGGTCGACGCCGCAGACAGCGTCGAGGTCACCCGCGCGGTGTCCGACGCCTGCGCCGACGCCGGGTTGCCGTTCGTCTGGGGGACCGCGCTCGGGTACGACGGGCAGGTCTCGGTCTTCCACGACGCCGCCCCGGAGCCGGTCGACTTCCACGACCTGCACCCCGAGGCCCTGCCGGACGAGGGCTCCTGTGCGGCCGACGGCGTGCTGCCGGCGCTGTGCGGTGCCGTCGGTGCCGTGATGGCGGCGCAGGTCACGGCGCTCGTGGCCGGACTCGGCGCCCCGCTGCTCGGCCGGGTGCTCACCGTCGACGCCCGCCGGTGGCGGTGGACCGAGAGCCCGCTCCGCCGCGGCCCCGGTTCCGTCCGTCCGTCGGCCCCGGCGCTCGTCGAGCCCCCGCGGATCGCGCCAGCGGCACTCGACGCCCGCCTCCGTACCGGCGCGCCCGTGGTGCTGGTCGACGTCCGGACCGACCAGGAGCGCGCGTCCGGTGTCGTCCCCGGCTCCCGCACGCCGGACACCGTGGACGTCGCGGGCGAGGACGCCGAGCTCGTGGTCGTCTGCGCGTCCGGGGTGCGTGCCACCGCCTGGGCGCGGACGGTCGCGGCGGCTCGGCCCGACGGTGCGGTACCGCTCGTCCTGGACGGTGGCATCACCGCGTGGCGCAGCGAAGGCCTCCCGACGGTCTGACCGCACCTGCGGCTAGGATCACGGCGTGAAGCCGCTCCTGCGTCCTGCCGTCCTCGCGATCGTCGTCGCGGCGGCGCTGACCCTGGCAGCGTGCTCGACGAGCCCCGCCGGCAACGCTCCTCCGGGCCGGGGGAGCGCGACGAGTGCGACGGGCACCGGGCCGACGGGCTCGATCACCGTCTTCGCAGCCGCCTCGCTGCAACGGACCTTCACCGAGCTCGGCGAGCAGTACGAGCAGGAGCACCCGGGCACGACGATCCGGTTCTCGTTCGCGGGGTCGAGCGACCTCGTGTCGCAGAT
The DNA here is from genome assembly GCF_030363035.1 of Curtobacterium caseinilyticum. Lineage (GTDB taxonomy): Bacteria > Actinomycetota > Actinomycetes > Actinomycetales > Microbacteriaceae > Curtobacterium > Curtobacterium caseinilyticum. Next base: position 100,124 of record NZ_JAUCMN010000002.1, read on the forward strand.
CGCCAACGGCGCCCCCGCGGACGTGTTCGCCTCGGCCGACCAGGCGAACATGGCGAAGCTCGCGCCGACCGACCTGGCCAGCGGGTGGCCGCGCGACTTCGCCACGAACGTGCTCGAGATCGCCGTCGCGCCGGGCAACCCCGAGCACATCCGCAGCCTGCGGGACCTGACGTCGTCGGGGGTGCAGCTCGTGACGTGTGCCGCTCCGGTGCCGTGCGGTGCCGCCACCGCGGAGGTCGAGCGCGCGGCCGGCATCGACCTCCGCCCGGTGAGCGAGGAGCAGTCCGTCACCGACGTCCTCGGCAAGGTCGAGTCAGGGCAGGCGGACGCCGGACTGGTCTACGTCACGGACGTCCGCGGTGCCGGGGGGAAGGTCGACGGCGTGCCGTTCGACGAGGCGGCGGAGGCCGTCAACACCTACCCGATCGGCGTGCTGGAGGAGTCGGCGGACCCGGAGCTCGCCGCCTCGTTCGCCGCCTTCGTCCGCTCCGACCCGGGTCGCACGGTGCTCACCGACGCCGGCTTCGGCACCCCCTGACGATGCCCACGCAGGACGACACGGCGTACCACCGCGCGGCAGACCACCGCGCGGCACACCACCGCACGCCCGTCCCGTGGTGGCTGCCCGTCCCGGCCGTGGTCGGCGGGCTCTTCGTCGTCGTCCCGGTCCTCGCGATGGTCGGTCGCGTCGACTGGACCTCGTTCGTCGCACTGGTGACGTCGCCCGCGTCGACCACCGCCCTCGGGCTCAGCCTCGGCACCGCCGCCGCAGCGACCGGGGTGGCGTTCGTCCTCGGCTACCCCCTCGCCGTCCTGTTCGCCCGCTCGACGTCGCGCTGGGTCGGCGTGCTCCGCGCGCTCGTCCTGCTGCCGCTCGTGCTCCCGCCCGTCGTCGGCGGCCTCGCGCTCCTGGCGGTCTTCGGGCGGCTCGGCGTGCTCGGTGCGCTCCTCGACGAGCACGGCCTGCGCATCGCGTTCACGACCACCGCGGTCGTGATGGCGCAGGTCTTCGTGTCGATGCCCTTCCTGGTGTCGTCGATCGAGGGCTCGCTCCGCACCGGCGGCGACCGGGCTGAACGCATCGCCGCGACGCTCGGCGCCGGGCCGACGCGCACCTTCCTCACCGTGACGACGCCCCGGGTGCTGCCCGGCATCACCGCGGGCCTGGTGCTCTGCGGCGCACGGGCGCTCGGCGAGTTCGGGGCGACGCTGACCTTCGCCGGCAGCCTGCAGGGCGTCACGCGGACGCTCCCGCTCGAGGTGTACCTGCAGCGCGAGGTCGACCCGGACACCGCCGTCGCCCTGGCGCTGGTGCTGGTCGTGGTCGCGCTGGTCGTCATCGGGACGACGACCCTGCGGACGAGGCCGGTGGTCGCGTGAGCGCCGACACCGGCGGTCTGCGCGCCCACGTCGTCGTCCCGGCACGCGGCGTCGACGTCCGCCTGGCGATCGACCCCGACGAGTGCGTCGCCCTGGTCGGTCCGAACGGCGCCGGCAAGTCGACCGTGGTCGAGGCACTCGCCGGACTCCTCCGGATGCGCGCGGGCAGCGTCGTGCTCGGTGGACGCGACCTGACGGCCGTGCCGACGCACCGCCGACGGGTCGGGCTGGTCGCCCAGCGCCCGGACCTGTTCGCGCACCGGACGGTCGCCGGCAACGTCGCCTTCGGTCCGCGGGCCACGGGCGCGAGCGGACGGGAGGCGCGACACCGGTCCGCCGCGGCCCTCGCCGCCGTCGGTGCGTCCGGTCTCGCCGACCGCTCACCGACGACGTTGTCCGGCGGGCAGGCGCAGCGCGTCGCCGTGGCCCGGGCGCTCGCCACCGCCCCCGCGCTCCTGCTCCTCGACGAGCCCACGACGGCGCTCGACGTCGATGCCCGCGCCGAGGTGCGCGACGCCCTCCGCACGGCCCGGGCCGGCCGGCCGACGCTCCTGGTGACGCACGACCCGCTCGAGGCCGTCGCGCTCGCCGACCGGATCGTCGTGCTGCAGGACGGACGGGTGGTCGAGCAGGGCGCGACCGACGCGGTCCTCCGCCGTCCGTGCACGCCGTTCTCGGCGTCCTTCTCGGGGCTCGTGCTCGTGCCGGGGACCGCCACCGCGACCGGGATCGCGCCCGACGGCGGGGGCGAGCTGGCGTCGGCGACGCACGCCGTGCCTCCCGGCCGTCGCGTCGTCGCTGCGGTGCACCCGACGGCCGCACGCATCAGCGGGGCCGGCGCCGGGCTCGCGCGGATCGTGACCGGGGTGGAGCCGCGGGACGGACTCGTGCGCGTGCGTGCCGGCGACCTGGTGGCGGACGTGACCGTGGCGAGGGCCGCGGCGCTCGGCGTCGCGCCCGGGGTGCCGGTGCGGATCGCGGTCGACCCCGACGAGGTCGCCGTCTACGAGCCCGAGGTCGCCTGACCTAGCCGCCGGCGAAGGGCGGCATCACGTCGACCGTGCCGACCCCGTCGAGCGACGTGGAGCGGTCGCGGGTGGTGACCCCGTCGACCAGGTAGGAGCACCGCTCCTGTAGCGCCGTCCACCGGGCCGGGTCGGCCGCCGTGACGCTCCGCAGGGCGTCGTCGAGCGTCGGGCCGTCGACCGTGACCTCGTCGTGTCCGACGGCCGCGCGGGCCGCCGCGAAGAACCGCATCGACGTCACGGTCACCCTCCGATCGCACTCATGCCGCGGGCCGGGTGCACGATGCCGTCCGCGTCGTCGCCGTGGTCGCGGGGCTTCGCCCACATCGCCTGCCGCCAGGTGTCGAGCAGCACGTCGTCGTCCGCGCCGGCGCGCAGGGGACCGAGCAGGTCGACCTCGTCGTCCGAGAACAGGCAGGACCGGACGTGCCCCTCGGCCGTCAGGCGCGTGCGGGTGCAGTCGGCGCAGAACGACTCGGTGATGCTCGCGATGACCCCGACCGTGCCGAGGGGCTCGCCCGCCGGGGTCGACACCCGGTACCGCTCGGCGGGGGCGCCGTCGCGCGGGGCCTCGTCGGGCTCGAGCCGGTAGTGCTCGCCGAGCAGCGCGCGGGTCTCCTCGGCGGTGACCATCGTCGCGCCGTCCCAGGCGTGACCCGGGTCGAGCGGCATCTGCTCGATGAACCGCAGCTCGTGGCCGCGCTCGAGGCACCAGGCGAGCAGGTCGACCGCCAGGTGGTCGTTCACCCCGCGGAGCAGGACGGCGTTCACCTTCACCCCGAGTCCCGCGTCAGCTGCGGCGGCGATGCCCTCGAGCACGCGGTCGAGGAACGGACGCCGGGTGACCTCGGCGAAGACGTCCGGGTCGACGGTGTCGAGCGAGACGTTGACGCGACGGAGTCCAGCATCGGCGAGGGCCTGTGCGCGGTTCGCGAGCCCGATCGCGTTCGTGGTGATCGAGAGCTCGACGTCGTGCGCGGAGCAGCGACGGACGATGTCGACCAGGTCGGCGCGCAGGAGCGGCTCGCCGCCGGTGAAGCGGACCTTGCGGACGCCGAGCGTCCCCGCGGCGAGGCCGACCAGTCGGTCGATCTCCTCGGCGGTCATGAGCGCGTCCGACGGGATGACCGGCAGGCCCTCCGCCGGCATGCAGTAGGTGCAGCGGAGGTTGCACCGCTCGGTCAGCGACACCCGCAGGTCGACGGCGCGCCGGGCGAACCGGTCGACCAGCCCCGGGTCGTCACCGGGACGCCGGGGCAGGACCGGCGACTCGCTGCGCACCCGGCGCAGCAGGCCGGTCGAGGGCAGGATCCGCGCCGTCACCCGGCCGATGCTACCTCGCGTCGACGGGGCGTCGCGGCTCGGGGTCGGTGCTCCGCCGCCTGCGCGGGTCGAGCCGCCGGCCCCAGCGCCGCCAGTCCTCGCGCCGGGTGCGCACGAGGGTGACGACCAGGATGACGAGGACCGCGGCGAGGAGCCACCAGCGGAACGCGGGTGCCGACGGCCACACCCCGCGCAGGGCGATCGCCAGGTTCAGGGCCATCCACTCCCACCGGCCGGAGAGCACGACGAACGGGATGAGGAGCAGCGCGTACCAGGGGTAGCGCGGGGTCACGGCGAGGAACGTCACGCCGATCATGAGCACCTCGGCCGACCACGGACGTGCCGGGTCCGCGAGCCGCCAGGACACGACGGCGGCGAGGAGCACCACGAGCCCGACGACGACCGTCGCGGCGTCGCCGGGGAACACGAGCGAGACCAGGGCGAAGCGGGAGCCGTCCTCGTAGCCCTCCTCGGACAGGTAGCCGGGCAGGTACCCGAGGACCTTCACCCCGGTCGTGAGCACGTAGGGCACGTAGAGCAGCCCGAACGCGGCGATGCCGACGGGGACCGCCCACCAGTGCCGCCACCGACCGAGCAGCGGCGGGTACACGATCGCGGGGATGAGCTTCGTCGCCGTCGCGGCGCCCAGGGCGATGCCGCCCCAGATCGGTCGACCGAAGGCGACGAGCACGACGCCCGCGGTGGCGAGGGCGGCGCCGACGACGTCGACGTGCGAGTTCGTGACCGCCTCGGACGCGACGAGCGGCGACCAGGCCCAGAGCGCGGCCCACCACGTCGGGCGGCCGGTGCGGCGGAGCACCATCACCAGACCGACGGTGACGCCGAGCGAGACGAGGAGTCCGGCGACCTGGAACGGCAGGTACTGCGCGGTCGCCGGCACGAACGCGCGCACACCGGCGAACCACAGCTGCGCCATCGGCGGGTAGATCGTCACGACGTCCGGCCGGTTGATCGCGACGCAGTGCCCGTCGGCCCCGTCACCGAGCCCCCGCATCCGTGGCTCGAGCGGCTTGCACGTGCCGTCGATCTTGTCCGGGAACAGCCAGTCGGGACGCAGACCGGCCAGTGTGTCCGACTGCGGCGTGTGCGCGTACGGGGAGATGCCCGCGTGCTGCACGATGCCGTCCCAGGCGTACCGGGCAGAGTCGGTGCTGGTGTTCGGCGGACCGACGAGCGCCGCGACCCCGACCACCACTGCGCCGCCGAGGACGATCCGGGTCATCCACTCGCGGGGCACGAAGCGCAACGCGAGGGCCGCTCCGGCGAAGACCGCCCAAGCGATGAGCGTCCATGCAACGAATGGTGCACGATGACCGGCACGGAGGAACCCCAGATGCGTGATGCCGAAGGCGATGACACCCGCCAGCGCCAGCACGCCGACGACGGACAGGACGGTCGACACGACCGCGGTCGTCGGGACGGAGGCGGCGCGCGGTCGTCTGCTCATGGTTCCCCGAGGCTATCCATCGTCCGGCGGCTCCTGCTGGACGCCCGGGCGACGATGGCGTCCCCGAACCGCAACGCCCGCTCCGCCGTCGTCTGGGGTCGCCTGCTCGGCGTCGCGTTCGTCGTCTGCTTCGGCACCGGCGTGTACAGCCACCTGCTGCAGGACCCGCTGCCGTGGATGCGGTTCCCGACCCGGCCGGTGCAGCTGTACCAGTTCACGCAGGGCCTGCACATCACCGCGGGCATCGCGATCATCCCGCTGCTGCTCGCCAAGCTGAACGTCGTCATGCCGGCGCTCGCCCAGGTGCCGCCGGTGCGCGGCGTGCTCCACCTGCTCGAGCGGCTGTCGATCGCGGTGCTCGTGTCGGCGTCGATCGTGCAGGTCGGCACGGGGCTCCTCAACACGTACCAGTGGTACCCGTGGCCCTTCCCGTTCCGGCAGGTCCACTACGCACTGTCGTACCTGATCATCGGATCGCTGATCCTGCACGTCGCGTCGAAGCTGCCCGTGATCGTGCGCTACTGGCGGGCGCGGGACGCCTACGACGCCGAGGGTCGGTTCGTCGCGGACCCGACGGTGGGCAGCGAGCTGCTGCCGGACGGCCGGGAGGCCCGCCCCGCGGTGGGCGAGCGCAGCGCGGCCGCGCAGACGGCCGGCTCCTACCCCCGTGGCCTGACCGGCCGCCTGCTGCGGTGGGTGGACGGCCCGGCCGCGCCGGCTGCTCGCGCGGAGCGCGAGGCTCGCCCTGGCGGACAGGTTCGCGATCTCGGGACCGTGAACGTGTCCGCGGAGCCGAGACTCGGGGACGGCGCCGACGCGGCGGAGGCGGGGCGTGCCTCCCGGCCGGAGCAGGACGACGCGCTCAGCGGGCCGCGCCAGCGGATCGCCCGCCGCGGGTTCGTGGCGGGCGTCACCGCCGCGACCGTCGGCGTCGTCGCGCTCACCGCGGGGCAGTCGAACCGGCTGCTCGAGCCGCTCAACCTCTTCGGGGCGCGACAGCGGCACGTCGGACCGCAGAGCCTGCCGGTGAACCGCACCGCGCGGGCCGCCGGGGTGCTGGCGACCGCGACGGCAGCCGACTGGACGCTCACCGTCGTCGGGAAGGACGTCACGCGGACGTTCTCCCGTGCCGAGCTCGTCGCCCTCGGGACCGCCACGGCGGACCTGCCGATCTCGTGCGTCGAGGGGTGGAGCCAGGTGGCCTCGTGGCGCGGGGTCCGGATGCGCGACCTGCTCGCGTCGGTGCAGGCCGACCCGGCGTCGGCGCTGCGGATCACGAGCCTCGAGAAGAGCGGTGGCTACCGCGTCACCGAGATGGGGGCGGAGTACGCCGCCGACCCGACGACCCTCGTGGCGCTCGAGGTGAACGGCGAGACGCTCGACCTGGACCACGGGTTCCCCGCCCGGGTCATCGCACCCGGACGACCGGGCGTGCTGCAGACCAAGTGGATCGGGAAGATCGAGGTGATCCGATGAGGACCGCGAGGATCGTGCTCGTCGTGCTGGGCGTGCTCGTGATGGCGTTCGGAGCGTACGTGCTCGTCACGACCGTGCGGCCGCAGCGCATCTGGGGCCTGGCGACGTGGTTGCTCGCCGCGGTCGTCCTGCACGACGCGGTGCTCTCGCCGTTCGTGGTCGGCGCCGGACTCCTGCTCCGCCGGACCGGCCGGACACTCGGAGCCGGCGTGCTCGTCGTCGTGCAGACCGCCGTCGTGCTGGGGTGCGTGCTCGCCCTCGTCGTCCTGCCGGAGATCGCCGCGAAGCACCACGGGCAGAAGAACCCGACCGTGCTGCCGTTCGACTACACCACGCGGTTGCTCGTGGTCGAGGGTGTCCTGCTCGCCGTGGTGGTGGTCGCCCTCGTCATCGGCGTCGCGCGGGCCCGTCGATCGCCGCGAACACTGGTTGCATCGACAACCAATGGCTAGCATGGGCGCATGACGGACGACACCCCCTGGCTCACGCGCGACCAGCTGCGCGCGTGGATGAAGCTCGTCGCCGTCATGGAGCTCCTGCCCGCGGCGCTCGACCAGCAGCTGCAGCGCGACGCCGACCTGACGCACTTCGACTACATGGTCGTGGCGATGCTGTCCGAGACCGAGGGGTGGACGCTGCGGATGTCGGCGCTCGCCGCGGCCACGAACGCATCGCTGCCCCGGCTGTCGCACGTCGTGTCGCGGCTCGAGAAGCGCGGGCTGGTCACGCGCTGCCCGTCCGTCGACGACCGCCGCGCCACCGACGTCCGCCTGACGGACGCCGGGTACGACGCCATCGTGACCGCGGCGCCGGAGCACGTGCGGACCGCTCGCCGCTTCGTCATCGACGCGCTGGACGACGAGCAGGTCGGCCAGCTCGACGGGATCACCCGCGCACTGCTCGGACGGCTCGACCCGGAGGGACGCTTCGCCGCGCTGACCTACCCGCGCGACGAGGACGACCAGGTGCTCTGCGAGGACCGCCTGACCGGCGCCGAGGCCGGAGCTGCCGCCCCCGCCGGGGCGCTCTTCCGGGACGTCACCGCGGACGACGCGGCGCTGCTCCGACACGCGACGCTCGCGGCGATGAACTGGCGGACCGAGACCTTCTCGGACGCCGACCTCGACCGTCCCGACTTCGCGCACTACTTCACCGGCTACGACCCGTCGCGCGACGGCGGCCTCGTCGCGGTGGACGGCGAGGGACCGGTCGGCGTCGCCTGGGTGCGGTTCCTGCCGGCCGACGACCCGGGCTACGGGTTCGTGTCCGAGGACGTGCCGGAGCTCACGATGGCCGTGGAGCCCCGCGGCCGTGGGCGGGGCATCGGCACGGCGCTGCTGACACGCCTGCTCGCCGCGGGGCGTTCGGCCGGGTGGCCCGGGGTCAGCCTGAGCGTCGAGGACGGCAACACCGGGGCACGGATCCTGTACGAGCGGGTCGGGTTCCGCACCGTCGGGCGGAACGGCGACTCGGACACGATGCTCACCCGGCTCTGAGGCGCTCGGCACGGAGGGGCCGGCGCTGGTACACCAGTAGGCTCGGCGCATGACCGACCGTGCCACGCCGTCCGACACGTACTCCTACCTCGGACCCGCCGGCACCTTCACCGAGGCCGCGCTCAAGCTCGTCGAGGCGGCGGCCGGCAAGCCGTGGCGCAGCGTCAACAACGTCGGCGAGGCGCTCGACGACGTCGTCACCGGACGGTCCGTCGGCGCGGTGATCGCCATCGAGAACAGCGTCGACGGCGGGGTCAGTGCCACGCAGGACGCGCTCGCGCGGATCCCCGGCGTGCGGATCGTGGGGGAGTACCTGGTCCCCGTCGACTTCGTGCTCGTCGCCCGCCACGGCACCGCCCTGGCCGACGTGCGGACCGTGAACGCGCACCCGGTGGCGTACGCCCAGACCCGCAGGTGGCTCGAGGCGAACGTCCGCGGGCACGGGCACATCCCGGCCTCGTCGAACGTGGCGGCGGCCACCGCCCTCCTCGAGGAACACCCGGTCGCGGACGCGGCCGTCGCGCCGCCCGGTATCACCGACCACCACGACCTGGCGGTGCTCGCGTCGTCCATCGGCGACAACGCCTCGGCGGTCACCCGCTTCGTGCTCGTGTCGCGCACGCTGGCGATCCCGGAGCGCACCGGAGCGGACAAGACGAGCGTCATCGTCGAGCTGCCGAGCGAGCACCCCGGTGCCCTGGTCGACATGCTCGAGCAGTTCGCGACGCGGGGCATCAACATGGGGCTGCTGTCCTCGCGGCCGATCGGCGACGAGCTCGGGCGGTACCGCTTCGTCATCGACCTCGACGGGCACGTGCACGACGAGCGCGTGGCGGACGCGCTGCTGGGTCTGCGCCGCTTCAGCCCGCGCGTGACCTTCCTCGGGTCCTACCCGCGGGCAGACGGTTTCCGCCCCGAGGTCTCGGCGCGCTACTCGGACGAGGCGTTCGTCGAGGCCCGGGACTGGCTCCGCGCGATCGTCTCCGGCGAGCCCGACGCCGGCTGACCCCGGCCCGGCCCCACCCCACCTCCGCAAGACGCAACGTCAGCGACTCGTCGCAGCGGTACAGCGCTGCGCACTGCCGCCGGTGTTGCGTCCCGCGGAGGAGGGCGCCCCGTCAGCTGTGGGCGTTCTCGACCCGGCGCGTGTTCCGGGTCTGGTCCTGCGGGCCGGCCACACGGACGCGCAGGCCGCCGGCGTCGATCTTCGCCTTGAACGCGACGACCTCACCCACGGGGTCGCCGTCGATCTCGAACTCATCCGGACGCTCGAGCCGCGCGACGAACTCCTGCCCGCGGATGTAGCGCAGCGGGCGTTCCTCGCGGGCCTTCGACGTGATGCGTTTCCCGACCTCGGTCTGTCCGGCCCTCGACCGGCGGAACGAGCGCAGGATCGCGTTCTCCCAGAACACCCGGGCTCCGATCCGGACCCAGCCGAGGAAGCCACGCGGCCGCATGACGACGACGTCGAAGACCCCGTCGTCGATCTCGGCGTCGGGCAGCAGGGTCGCGCCGGCCTGCAGCATGCCGCAGTTCCCCACGATCAACGAGTGCGCGCGGGCCGAGTGGTTGCCGTCGTCGTCGAGCCGGTACCGGAACTCGAACGCGTCGGCGTCGCGGACCGAGCGGAAGAGCGAGTCGACGTAGGCGAGCCAGCCGACCTTCTTCTTCAGGTCGTCGTTCGTGTTGACCAGCATCCGTGCGTCGAGCCCGAGCCCCGCCATCACGACGAAGCCGAACTGCTCCCGCTCGCCGTCGGGACGCTCGACCTCGAGCTGCCCGAAGTCGATCGCGCGGTCCTCGCCGCGGAAGATCGTCCGGACGCTCGCGCCGATGTCGTCGATCGGGGCGGGGATGTTGCGGGCGAGCAGGTTGCCCGTGCCGCTCGGCAGCAGGGCGAGGGCGGCGTCGGACCCGTGCACGACCTCGGCGACGGCGCGGACGGTGCCGTCCCCGCCGGCTGCGGCCACGACGTCGGCTCCGGCCTCGAGCGCGGCCTTCGCCATGCCGCCGCCCGGGTCCTCCTCCGAGGTCTCGAACCACAGGGTCTCGGCCCAGCCGGCCTCCTGCTGGTGCTTCGTCACGGTGCTCTTCAAGGTCTCCAGGTGCACCTTGACCGGGTTGTAGACGACCGCGGCCGTCTTCTGCTCGGTCGGGAGGGCGTCCTGGTCCGCGGGCGCGGTCTCCGATGGTGTCGACATGGTCCCGACGTTACCGACGAACGCCTGCGAGCGACCAGCCGCACGGGCCGGCGTCGCACGGACGCTCGCGAGCGATCAGCCGCACGGGCGGCGGCCGACCGGCTCACCGCCGGTCGTGCAGCGTGACGGGGTAGCCGTCCGGGTCGGCGAACGTGAACGTGCGGCCGAACGGCCCGTCGACGGGTGCGGTGACGATGCTGTGGCCGTCGGCGACGAGTGCGTCGTGGATCGCCTGCACGTCGGTGGCGTGGAACCAGAGCGCGACGCCGAGTGCGGGCTGCCCGGCGGACAGGTCCGTCCCGGGCACGAGGTCGCGCAGCGCGAAGGCGATCGGCTCGGTCGCGAACACCACGGCGTGCGGCGGACCCGCGGGGGAGCGGACGAGGCCGAGGTACCGCTCGTAGAACGCCTGCGAGGCGTCGAGGTCGCGGACCTGCAGTGAGGTGAAGTCGATCCCGGTGGCGGGCATGGTGTGCTCCTTCGTACGTGTCAGATGCCTGACACGAGCAGTATGTGTCAGACTCCTGACATGCGTCAAGCGCGGATCGACCTCGACAGCTCGGTCGGCTACGCCCTCAAGGAAGCCGCGAGCGCCCTCCGCGCCGCCATGGAGGACGCCCTCCGGCCCCTCGGCATGACGGTGACGCACTACTCGTGCCTCGAACTGCTCGCTCAGCGCCCCGGCATGTCGAACTCCGAGCTCGCGCGCGGCACCTTCGTCACGAGGCAGTCGATGAACACGCTCCTGCAGCAGCTCGAACGCGACGGCATCGTCAGCCGCCCGTCCGCCCCGACGACGGGCAAGGTGCTCCCCACCACGCTCACCGACGCCGGACGACGACAGCGCGAGGCGGCGAGCGCAGCGGTCCGGCAGGTCGAGCTCCGGATGACCAGGGACCTCGACGACGAGGGCCGCGCCGCGGCCTTCCGCCTGCTCCGCGGGATGGTCGACGCCCTGCGCAACCAGCCGCCGTCGGACGCGACCGCCTGACGGACGGGAGGCGCGGCGCCGCCCCGCCACGGGCCTCCCGTCCGGTGCGGACACCGCTCGCGCAACGGGCGCTGGCTAGGATGAGCCGGTGATCGATCTCCAGCTCCTGCGCGACCACCCGGACGTCATCAAGGCCTCGCAGGAGGCGCGCGGCGCCTCCGTCTCCGTCGTCGACGACGCGGTGTCCGCAGATGCAGCGCGACGCAGCGCGATCACCGCGTTCGAGGCCCTCCGCGCTGAGCAGAACGCCTTCGGCAAGACCGTCGCGAAGGCCCCGAAGGACGAGAAGGCCGCCCTCGTGCAGCAGGCGCAGGCCCTCGCCGCGAAGGTCAAGGAGGCCCAGGCCGAGGTCACCGCGGCCGAGGAGACGTTCGACCGCGTCGTCCGCTCCATCCCGAACGTGGTGCTGCCGGACGTGCCGAAGGGTGGCGAGGACGACTTCGTCACGCTCCGAACCGTCGGCACGAAGCCCGAGTTCGACTTCGAGCCGAAGGACCACGCCGACCTCGGCGAGCACCTCGGCATCATCGACATCCCCCGCGGGGTGAAGGTCTCCGGCTCGCGCTTCTACTTCCTGCGCGGCCTCGGCGCCCGGCTCGAGATCGCGCTCATGAACCTCGGGCTCGACCGTGCGATCGAGCACGGGTTCGAACCGCTCATCACCCCGACCCTCGTGCGTCCGGAGACGATGGCGGGCACCGGGTTCCTCGGCGAGCACGCTGCCGAGGTCTACCGGCTCGAGGCGGACGACCTGTACCTGACGGGCACGAGCGAGGTCGCCCTCGCGGGCTTCCACGCCGACGAGATCCTGTCGTTCCCGGAGTCGGGCGAGGGCATCCGCTACGCCGGCTGGTCCACCTGCTACCGGCGCGAGGCCGGTTCGGCGGGCAAGGACAACCGCGGCATCCTCCGCGTGCACCAGTTCAACAAGCTCGAGATGTTCGCGTACGTCCTGCCCGAGCACGCTGAGGCCGAGCACCAGCGGCTCGTCGCGATGCAGGAGTCGATGATGCAGGACCTCGGGCTGCACTACCGCGTCATCGACGTCGCGGGCGGTGACCTCGGCACGAGTGCCGCGCGCAAGTACGACATCGAGGCGTGGGTCCCGACGCAGGGCACCTTCCGCGAGCTCACGTCGACCTCGAACTGCACGACGTTCCAGGCCCGCCGTCTCGACACCCGGTACCGCACCGAGAGCGGCAAGACCGCTCCGGTCGCGACGCTGAACGGCACCCTCGCCACCACGCGCTGGATCGTCGCGATCCTCGAGACCCACCAGCAGGCCGACGGCTCGGTGGTGGTGCCCGAGGTGCTGCGTCCGTACCTCGGCGGCGTCGAGGTCATCGAGCCCCGATGAGCGCGCACGAGCGGTTCGTCGACGGATCGGCCCAGGGCGGGTCCTCTGCCTCCTCGCAGGACGCCGGCTCGGCACCGGCGCGCGTCAAGCGCTGGCTCGTCGCGCTCGACGTCGACGGCACCACGATGCGCGAGGACGGCGTGATCACCGACACCGTGATCGCGGCGGTGCAGCAGGCGGAGGCCGCCGGGCACGAGGTCATGCTCTCCACCGGCCGCAGCGAGGGCATGACGATCCCGCTGCTCGAACGACTCGGCCTGCGGTCGAAGTACGTCGTCTGCGCGAACGGTGCGTTGACCCTCGCGCGTCGGGACGACGGGTCGTACGAGCGCGTGCACGTCGAGCGCTTCGACCCCACCGAGGTCCTGCAGGTCATCCACGGCGCCCTCACGAACGCGGCCTTCGGCGTCGAGGACGAGACCGGCCACTTCCTGCTGTCCGGCGAGTTCCCCGACGACACCATGACGGTATCGGGCGAACACGTGCCGTTCGAACAGCTGCTCGGTACCGAGGCGACCCGCGTGGTCGTCATCTCGCCCGGCCACGACACCGAGGACTTCCTGCAGGTCGTCGAGCGCATGGGCCTGTCGAAGGTGTCGTACTCGGTCGGCTGGACGTCGTGGCTCGACATCGCCCCCGAGGGCGTCACGAAGGCCACCGCCATGGAGCGCGTCCGCGAGTGGCTCGACATCCCGCGCTCCCGCGTCCTGGCCGCCGGCGACGGTCGGAACGACATCGACATGCTGCGCTGGGCGTCGACCTCCGGGCGCGGCGTCGTCATGGGGCAGGCGCCGGACGACGTGGTCGAGGCCGGCAACGAGCTCACCGGCGGGGTCACCGACGACGGCCTCGCGGCCGCCCTCGACACGCTCCCGCGCTGACGGTCGGGAGGCCCGGTAGACTTCCCGGGACGCGGTCACGTCTCGCCACGTGGTCGCGTCACGGAGGGTTGTCCGAGCGGCCGATGGAGCCTGTCTTGAAAACAGGTGGGCAGAGATGTCTCGTGGGTTCGAATCCCACACCCTCCGCACCATGAGCGCCGGCACCCGCATCCGCCTGGTCGACCTCGCGGACGCCGCCGAGATCGCCGCGATCGTCAGCGCGAGCGCCGAGCACCTGCGGCCGTGGGAGCCGACGCGTCCGCCGGCGTACTTCACCGAGGCGGGCCCGCGTGCCACGCTCGGCGCCGCGCTGGCGTCGGCAGCGAACGAATCCTCGGTGCCGTTCACGATCCTGGGGGACGACGACGAGGTGCTCGGGCGGATCACCCTGAGCGGCGTCACGCGCGGCGCGCTCCAGTCGTGTGCGCTCGGGTACTGGATCCGCGCCGACCGCACCCGCGAGGGACACGCGACCCGGGCGGTCGGCCTCGCGGTGGAGCACGCGTTCCGGGAGCTCGGGCTGCACCGTGTGCAGGCGGAGACCCTGCCGGAGAACGCGGCGTCGCAGCGGGCGCTCGAGCGCAACGGGTTCGAGCGCTACGGCTTCGCGCGGCGGTACATCCAGATCGCCGGGGAGTGGCGGGACCACGTCATGTTCCAGGTGCTCGCGCCGGGCGGCTGACCGCTGGTCAGGCGCGGGCGCCGAGCGCGGCGAGCTCCGCGCGGGTGCGGGCGCCGTGCTTCCGCAGCAGGTTCGCCACGTGGTACTTCACCGTGTTCGGGCTGATCCCGAGCCCCTCGGCGATCTCGCGGTTGCCCACGCCCGTCACGACGAGTCGCAGCACGTCGCGCTCCCGTTCGGTGAGTCCGGTGTCCTCGGGTACCTCGACGACGCCGGGCGCGGGGTCGAGGGGCAGCGAGATGTCGAGCGTCGAGCCCCAGCCGGGCGTCGAGTCGACGTGCACCGTGCCGTCGAGCGCGACGACCCGCTCGGCGATCGGCCGGACCGCGTCGTCGTGGGTGTCGAGCGTGCCGGCACCGTCGTCGCGGAGCTGCATGAGCAGGTTCCGCCCGTCGCAGTCCCACTGGATGCGGACGCGTCGCGCGACGCCGTCGTCGACCAGGGCGAGCACGGCCGTCCGGACGATGGCACGGGCGCTGTGCGCGACGTCGCCGGGGAGCGCACGGCCGGTGGCGGGCGGTTCGACGAACTGCACGTCGAGGTCGCCGAACCGGACGAGCGGCCGGAGGTCCGCGCGGAGCCGTGAGAACGCGCCGGTGACCGGCTCGAGCAGGGTGCTGCGCTGCCGGTCGGTCACGGTCCGGAGTTCGACCAGCGCGGCCGAGGCGATCTCCACGGCCTCGGCCCGGGCGGCAGCGTCGGACAGTCGCGAGGCCCGCAGCGCGGCGAGCACCGACTCGAGCGTCAGGGCGTGCCGGTCGGCCTGCTCGGCGACGGTCCGGGCGTGCTCGGATGCCGCGGTCCGGCTGGCTGGTGCGTCCGGTTCCCTCTCCACGAGGACTGAACGTACCCGTCCCACCCGGACGGGCGGTCCCACCCGATCGGGTGAGCGGACCGCCTGCGTGGGCAGCGGCGCTCGTGACGACGCACGAGGAGCATCGACGACATGGCCACCACGACCACCGCCGACGCCCTCGGGCTGATCGGCGACGAGCTCCAGGACCTGATCGCGACCGTTCGCCGTGCCGACCAGGCACCGTTCGAGCGTGCCATCGGCCTGCTCGCCGACGCCGATCGCGTCTTCGTGCACGGCGCGGGACGCTCCGGTCTCGCGCTGCGGATGACGGCGATGCGCCTCATGCACCTCGGGCTCGACGTGCACGTCGTCGGCGAGGTCACGACCCCGGCCATCCGGCGGGGCGACCTGCTCCTCGTGGCGA
The DNA here is from genome assembly GCF_030363035.1 of Curtobacterium caseinilyticum. Classification (GTDB taxonomy): domain Bacteria; phylum Actinomycetota; class Actinomycetes; order Actinomycetales; family Microbacteriaceae; genus Curtobacterium; species Curtobacterium caseinilyticum. The sequence continues at coordinate 115,624 of NZ_JAUCMN010000002.1, forward strand.
GCGGCTCCGGGACCACCGGCGGCATCGTCCAGGCGGCCCGCACCGCGGCGGAGGTCGGCGCGCAGGTCCTCGCCGTGAGCACCACGGACGACTCCCCGCTGGCCGAGACGGCCGCCGCCACGCTCGTGCTCCCCGCTGCGACGAAGACCGACCGCTCCGGCACCGCATCGGCACAGTACGCGGGGAGCCTGTTCGAGCAGGGCGTCGCGTTGCTCGGTGACGCGCTGTTCCACGCGCTCTGGCAGCGCAGCGGGCACTCCGCCGACGACCTGTGGCCGCGGCACGCCAACCTCGAGTGACCCCGAGCGCGCCGTCGAGCGCGTGAACGCCACCGAGACCCCACGAACCACCACCGGAAGGACACCACCATGCAGCTCCAGTTCGCCATGGACACCCTGACCACCGAGGCCGCCCTCGACCTCGCCGGCAAGGCCGCGCCGTACGTCGACGTCATCGAGCTCGGCACGCCCCTCATCAAGAGCGCGGGGCTCTCCGCGATCACCGCGATCAAGGAGGCGCACCCGGACAAGGTCGTGTTCGCCGACCTCAAGACGATGGACGCCGGCGAGCTCGAGGCCGACATCGCCTTCTCGGCCGGCGCCGACCTGGTCACCGTGCTCGGCGTCGCCGGCGACTCGACCATCGCCGGCGCCGTGAAGGCCGCCGAGGCGCACGGCAAGGGCATCGTCGTCGACCTGATCGGCGTGCCGGACAAGGCTGCCCGCGCGAAGGAGGTCGTCGCGCTCGGCGCCGAGTTCGTCGAGATGCACGCCGGCCTCGACGAGCAGGCCGAGGAGGGCTTCACCTTCGAGACGCTCCTGCGCGACGGCGAGGCCTCTGGCGTCCCGTTCTCGGTCGCCGGTGGCATCACCACCGACACGATCGGTTCCGTGCAGGCCTCCGGCGCCCGCATCGCGGTCGCCGGCAGTGCGATCTACAGCGCCGACGACGTGGCTGCCGCCGCGTCCGCGCTCCGCGACGCGATCTCGGAGTCGGCCTCGGCCTGATCTGCACCACACGACGGACGGGAGGCACGGTGCCAGCGGGCACCGCGCCTCCCGTCCGTCACGTGGTCACCGGGTGCGGCGGCCGAACGTGGTGACCAACGCGTCGACCAGCAGGAACCCGAGCAGGGTGACCCCGACGACGGGCAGCAGCAGCGCGAGGCCGACGGCGACGACGACCACGGCGGTGGTGCCCCACCACGGGGCCCGGGCCAGCGCCCCCGCCGCGGGAGCACGACCGACGCGGGCACCGGGGGCCCGACGCTGCCACCACATCAGGTAGCCGAAGACGACCATCGCCGCGATCCCCAGCGCCGCCAGGAGCAGCACGAGCTGGTTCGGCAGCCCGAACAGCGCGCCCATGTGCGTGTTGATGCCGAGCTTCGCGGCCTTCGCCATCAGCGGGTAGTCGGACCACGTGACCTGCGACACCGCGGTCATCGTGCCCGGGTCGACCGCGACGGCGTTCATCGCGACGGGCCAGCTCAGCTTGATCTCCTCGACGGTCCACGCGGTGTCGGTCGTCGCCGGAGGGCGGATCCGGACCTCGGCGGCGTGCACGTCGGCAGTCCGGGCGACCGCCAGCACCTGGTCGAACTGCTCGGGTGTCACGGTCGCCGCAGCCCCGGAGGTCGTCGAGCCGCCGCCGTGGTGCCCCGCGTGCTCCCCGCCCATCGCGGGCATCGCGCCGCCGAGCGCGGTGTCGACGGCGGGCGCCTGCCAGCTGAGCGCCGAGCGGAGCGCGGTCACGTTGTCGCCCGCGAAGTGCGACCACGTGATGCCCGTCGCCGACAGGAACACCGCACCGAGGAGCACCCACGCACCGGTCGCGGCGTGCCACGAGAACGTCCGCCGGTACCCCGTCACCCGGTTGTCCGGCAGCACGAGGTCGCGCTTCCGCCGCGCGCGCCGGATGCGGAACGCCCAGAGGCCGATGCCGGCCAGGGAGACGATGCCGAGCCACGACGCCGCGGTCTCGCTGTAGAGCCGTCCGACGTCGCCGAGGAACAGGCTGCGGTGGAACGTGCTGATCCACGTGCGGAACGGCAGCGATCCCGAGGTGCCGTAGACGGGCAGGTCGCCGCGGACCTCGGTGTCGCCCGGGTCGACGAACACCGCGCGGGTCTGCGACTCGAGCAGCCCGGCCTCGCTGAACATCACGCGTGTGGTCTCGCCGGCGGCGGGAGCGGGGCGGACCTCGACGACGGTGTCGCCGGGGTGGTGCCGGTCGACCCACTGCTGCGCGGCCTCGACCTGGTCGGCCAGGGGGCGTGCGCTCGCGGTCGACGGTGCCGTCAACTCGTGCTGGTACGCGACCCGCTCGATGGTCGGCGCGACGGCGTAGACCGCGCCGGACAGTGCGGCGACCAGGATCAAGGGGCCGACGAAGAGCCCGGCCAGGAAGTGCAGGCGGAGGAGGAGCTGGGCGAACCAGCCCCGAGACGGCGGCGGAGCGGTGCTGGGCATCGGGGCGCGGGTCCTGTCGGGGTCGAGCGCGACAGCGTGTCGCACGAGCCTCGACTCTACAAGACGTAGAAGCACCTGGGTGACGCCGTCCGTCCGGCGCGTCCGTCCGCTCTGCGCACACCGTTGCGGTGTGCGGATGACCGCGTTGACCCGATCGTGGAGCGCGACACAGACTGGCGCCGATGACCCAACTCACCTCACTCGTGTACATGTCCGTCGCCGTCGACGAGATGACCGACGACCAGCTGGTCGCCATGCTCCGTGAAGCCCGCCTGCGCAACGACGCGCTCGGCGTCTCCGGGCTCCTGCTGGCCAAGGGCGGCCGGTTCATGCAGGTGCTCGAGGGTCCGGCCTGGAGCGTCGAGGACCGCTACGCCGCCATCGAACGCGACCCGCGGCACCGGGACGTGAAGTCCCTCTCCCGCGAGTCCATCGAGACGCGACGCTTCGACGGCTGGTCGATGGCGTTCGGCAACCCGTCCGACGCCGACGTCCGCGACGAACCCGGCTTCAACACCTTCCTGACCGGACGCTCCGGGCTCCCCGCGGAGCTCGCCGGCTCGCCCGCCGACTGGCTGCTCCGCTGGTTCCGCGGACGCGACCTGCAGGACGTGCCGGAGGAGCAGATGACCCTGGCGCGTCACGCCGCGTAGACGCGACCGCGTCCGGACGGGAGGGACGGTGCCGGCTGGCACCGTCCCTCCCGTCCGTCACACTGGTGACGTGGAACGACGTGAGCAGATCCTGGTCGCCGCGGCCGAGGAGTTCGACCGTGTCGGCTACGCCGCCACGGCGATCGCCGCGGTGGCCCGCCGCGCCGGCGTCGCGCAGGGCACCCTGCACTTCCACTTCCCGACCAAGCTCGCCCTCGCGCTCGGGGTCATCGACGAGCAGAACGCCCGGACGTTCGCCGTCGTCAGTCACACCGACGCGTCGCCGCTCGCAGCGTTGGTCGGCGCGTCGAAGGGGATCGCGGACCTGCTGCGCACCGACCCGATCGTGCGGGCAGGGATCCGGCTGTCGCTCGAGCGCGGCGAGTTCGCGGGTGCGACGTCGTCGTTCTACGAGCAGTGGATCGGCGGCATCGTCGACGTGTTCCGGCTGGCGCTCGGCTCCGGGGAGCTCAGCACCGACCTGACGGCCGAGGAACTCGGCGGGTCGGTCGTGCCGTACTTCACGGGCGTCCAGCTCGTCGCCGAGGTCCGCAGCGGCCGGGCCGACCTCGACCCCGCCCTCGCCGTGATGTGGCGCATGGTCGTCCACGCGATCGCGGCCCCCGCGCACCGGGAACGGCTGCTCGGCGTGGTCGCGGAGACGTTCCGCACGCGCTGAGCGACAGCGCTCTGCCCGTGTCGGCCGGGTCCGCGGGGTGCGAGCGTCAGCGGTCGAGCAGCTCGCGGTCGCGGAACCACTTCAGCAGCCATGCGGCGCTCGTGCCGTCGAACTCCGGCGCGAAGTCCATCGTGCCGGACAGGAACGGGCTGAAGCCCGCCTCGGTCGCCACGTCGGTCTCGTCGAGCGACCGGTACGCCATCGACCAGCCGTCGAACCGTCGGCGCTCGATGTCCTCACGGACGAGCGACTTGACCTCGTTGTGCCGGGGATCGCGCGCGATCGCCCCGAAGCGGTCGTCGACGCTCCACGCCGGACCCTCGAGCAGCTGCATGAAGCGCCCGCCCTTCGCCACCAGGAGCCCGGACACGCCGAGTGCCTCGTTGCGGAGTCGGGACTCGCGCAGCAGCTCGGCGAGCGCGTCGTCGTCGAAGGGGACGACGGACCGGCTCATGTAGACGATGGAGACGAGCACCGGACCATCCTGGTGCATCGGCCGGGGGACACCGATCCCTGTCCACTATCCGCTCTCCGCGTCCCGGCCCCGCCCGTAGGATCGACCGCATGGCGACCGTCCTCCTCCTCCGGCACGGGCGCACCACGGCCAACGCGACCGGTGTGCTCGCCGGTCGGACCGCCGGGGTCGCACTCGACCGCGTCGGCCGCGACCAGGCTGACCGGGCCGCTGCCCGCATCGCACCGATCCCCCTCGCCGCCCTCGTCACCAGCCCGCTCGAGCGCTGCCGGCAGACCGCCCGCGCGGTGCTCGCGCAGCAGCAGGGGAGCCCGGAGGTCCGTGTCGAGCGCGCCATCACCGAGGCCGACTACGGGCAGTGGCAGGGACGGAAGCTCGCCGACCTGGCGAAGGAGCCGCTCTGGCGGACCGTCCAGGCGAACCCCAGCGCCGTGGTCTTCCCCGGCGGTGAGTCGATGCAGACGATGCAGTCGCGGGCGGTGGCTGCGGTCCGGCGCATCGACGCCGAGGTCGAGGCGGCCCACGGTCCGTCGGCCGTCTGGGTCGCGGTGAGCCACGGCGACATCGTCAAGTCCGTGCTCGCCGACGCCCTCGGGATGCACCTCGACCTGTTCCAGCGGATCGCGGTCGGCCCGGCCTCGGTGTCCGTCGTGCGCTACGGCGAGCACCGGCCCGAGGTCGTCGCGACGAACACCGATTCCGGCGACCTGTCCTGGCTCGCAGCCGCCCCCGCGCCGACGGGCGACGCCGCGGTCGGCGGGGGAGCGGGCCACGACGAGCCAGGGAGCGCCCGAGCCTGAACGGGCGTCGGCAGCCCCTCCTACAATCGGGTCATGCCCACCATCGTGCACGGCTTCGACTGGCCGGAACGTCTCGTCGTCGGGACGGTCGGCCGCCCGGGCGAGCGCGCCTTCTACCTGCAGGCGCGCGACGGCAAGCGGGTGACCAGCGTCGCCCTCGAGAAGGAGCAGTCCGCGGTGCTCGCGGACAAGGTCGCCGAGCTCCTGGACGAGGTCGCGACCGTCGAGGACAACCGGTTCAGCGTCCCCGAGGCGGCACCGTCCGAGCTCCGCGACGCCGCCCCGCTCGACCAGCCGGTGGAACCCGAGTTCCGCGCCGGCGCCCTCAGCCTGGGGTTCGACCCCGCGACCGCCCAGGTCGTCATCGAGGCGTACCCGATCGAGGAAGAGCTCGAGGTCCTGACGGAGACGGACGAGGACGGTGACGAGGTCGAGACGGTGGTCGAGATCCCCGAACCGGCCGAGGTCTTCCAGGTGAAGATCCCCGTCGGCAGCGCTCGCGCGTTCGTCGAGCGCACGCGCGAGGTCGTCGCAGCCGGTCGTCGCCCCGGCGACGCATGAGCGACGCCACAGCGCAGGACGGCGGCGTGGTGCCGGACGGCGGCGCGGTGCAGGACGGCGGCCCGGTCCCGGACGGCGGCGCGGTGCCGGACGGCTCGTTGACGATCCGGGCGCGCATCCGCGAGGCCTCGAACGCCACCTTCTTGGCGGACCTCGACGGCGAGTCCGTCGTCTACAAGCCCGTCGAGGGCGAACGGCCGCTCTGGGACTTCCCCGACGGCACGCTCGCCGGCCGCGAGGTCGCCGCGCACCTGGTGTCCGAGGCGTTCGGCTGGGGGATCGTGCCGCCGACGTGGATCGGCGACGGTCCGTTCGGACCCGGCATGGTGCAGCGCTGGCAGCACGTCGACCCGGAGCAGGACGCCGTCGACCTCGTGCCGACCGAGGACGCCGAGGCCGAGGACACCCCGTGGCTGCCCGTGCTCGAAGCGATCGACGAGCACGACCGGCCCGTCACGCTCGTGCACGAGGACACCGCGGCGCTCCGACGCATGGCGGTGTTCGACGTCGTGGTGAACAACGCGGACCGCAAGGGCGGACACGTGCTCGCCATGCCCGACGGGCACCGGTACGGCGTCGACCACGGGCTGACCTTCCACGTCGAGCACAAGCTCCGGACCGTGCTCTGGGGGTGGATCGGGGAGCCGCTCGACCCGGACGAGCTCGAGGGCCTGGACCGGGTGTCCGAGGCGCTCCGCGGCGACCTCGGCGTCGCGCTGGCCGAGCACCTGACGCGGGCCGAGATCGACAACACCCGGGCGCGCTGCGCAGCCCTGCGCGCCGTCGGGATGTTCCCGCCGCCGCCCGGGAACGGCCCGGCCGTCCCCTGGCCCCTGTTCTGACGGACGTGACGGTCTGACGGACGTGACGGTCTGACGGACGTGACGGTCTGACGGACGGGAGGCACGGTGCGGGCTCCTGCCGCCGGTTCCCTCCGCAAGACGCAACGTTGCCGTCAGCTCGCAGTGGTGTTCTGCTGCGAGCTGCCGCCGACGTTGCGTCTTGCGAGAAGTCCGGTCCCGTCAGCCGGACCAGCCGTCGCTGAACAGGGATGCTCCGCCCCGACGCGCGCCCAGGTACGAGCCGACCACGGCGACCCCGAGGTCGTCGTTCTCCGGTGCCACCACCGAGCCGTCCACGCGCCGGGCCATCGCGTCGATGAACCGTGCCAGGCCCGGGTCGTCCCCGAGCCGGAAGAACGTCGTCTGCGCGCCGAGGCGTCCGGCGTTCTCGAGCTCGCGCACCGTCACCGCGATCGTCACCGGGTCGGGCGGGTAGCCGAACCACACCTGGCCGTTCGGCTCGAGGTGCGACGTCGGCTCGCCGTCGGTCACGATCAGCAGCACGGGCTGCGCCGTCGGGTGCTTCCGGAAGTGCCGGTTCGCCAGGAGCAGGGCGTGGTGCAGGTTCGTGCCCTTGTCCCACATCGCGTCGAGCCCGACGAGCTGCTCGACGTCCATCACCTCGGCCTCGCGGCCGAATGCGATGAGCTGCAGGTCGTCCCCCCGGAACCTCGTGCTCACGAGGGTGTGCAGCGCGAGGGCGGTGCGCTTCATCGGGACCCAGCGGTCCTCCATCGCCATCGAGAACGACGTGTCCACGAGCAGCGCCACGCAGGCCTGCGTCCGCGCCTCGGTCTCCTGCACCTCGACGTCGTCGATCGTCAAGCGGACGCCGGGGCCGGACCGACCGTCGGCGGCGGTGCGCACGAGTGCGTTCGTGATCGACCGGGGGAGGTCCCACGGCTCGGTGTCGCCGAACGCCCAGGGCCGGGTGGCTCCGGACGGCTCACCGGACGCGCCGGACCGGCGCAGGTCACGAGCGCCCTGGCGGCCGGACATCCGCTCGGCCACGTCCTTGAGCAGGCTCTTGCCGAGCTGGCGCATCGCCTTCGGGGTCAGGCGCAGCTGTCCGTCGGTGCCGCGCTTGACGGCACCCGAGTTCCGCAGGGCCTGCTCCAGGCGCTGCAGGGTCCGCGCGTCGACGGTCGCCTCGTCGCCGAGCTGCCGCTGCAGGGCGTCGAGGTCGAGGTCGGCGAGGTCGGAGCCGGGTCCGGACTGCGCGAGCTGCTCGGCGAGGGCGTCGAGGTCGGCGATGCCCTGGAACACGCCCGTGCCGTCGCCGAGCCCGAGCCCCTGCTCGCCGTCCATCCGCTCGGAGCTGCCCCAGTCCTCACCGGGCCGGAGTGCGCGCAGGTTGTCGTCGAGCTGCCCGAGTTGGCCCATCAGGTCCGGCGAGCCGAACGCCTGCTGGGCGAGGGCGTCGAGTTCGTCCCGCTGCTCCTGGGTCATCGAGTTCCGCATCCGCTGGGCTGCGGCGGCCCGGGCGGCGAGGTCGTCGAGCAGTTCCTCGACGTTCTGCGGGTCGGAGGGGAAGTGCTGCCCGTGCTGCGCCATGAACGCGTCGAACTGCTCCGGCGTGTCCGTGCCGCGGCGGTGGTCCTCGAGCAGCTGGTTCAGGTCGCGCATCATCGCCGAGACGGCGGCGCGGTCCTCGTCGCTCGCGTCCTCGAGCGCCTGCTTCATGCCCGCGAACCGCTGGTCGAGCACCTCGCGGCCGAGCAGGTCCTTGATCTCGTCGTACTTCTGCCGCGCGGTCGGGCTCGTCCAGTCGTAGCCGCCGAGTTCCTGCACGGCGGCAGCGGGCGACGGCGGCAGGCTGTCGAGCTGCATCTCGGCGAGGGCACGGTCGCCGTCGTCGAGGTCGACGTTCCGGGCGAGCTCGCCGCGCTCGGCGAGCAGGGCCTGGTCGAGGAGCTCCTTGACCTGCTGCAGGGTGCCGTCGAGGTTGTTCCGGCTGGTGAGCTCGCGACGCCGCTCGGCGACCCGGCGCATCAGGTCGTCGAGCCCGCGTTGGGTCTGGCCGCCGCGGCGGAGGAACTCGCGGAGCGCGCGCTCGGGCGAGGTCCCGCCCATGACGTCCTCGCCGATGGCATCGAGCGCCTCGGACAGGTCGACCGGGGGAGCGAGCGGGTCCGGCCCGCCCTCGTACCTCCCGTACCGGGCGTCGCGGGTCAGGCGGCGGTTCTGCCGACTAGCCATAGACGGCCTCGCCGCCCCCCGACTCCTTGCTGATCCGTCGCGCGAGGAACAGCCCCTCGAGCGCGAGCTCGATCGCGCCGGCCCGCTCGCCGTCGTCGGTCGCCCCGAGTCGCTCGCACACCTGGTCGTAGACGTCGGACTCGCCGATCGAGGGCAGGCCCTCGAGGAACGCCCGAGCGCTGACCTGCTCGCCGGTGGTCACCATCGTGCCGCCGTCGAGCGCCTCGACGAGGACGCCGAAGTCGATCCCGCGGAACCGGGAGCGGACCGTCTCGGCGGTCGCGGTCCGGAGCAGGTGCTCGAGGACCTCGTCGGCACGGTCCTCTTCGCCGTTCTCGAACTCGATCTTGCCGCCGAGCACGTCGACCGCGGTCTCGAGGTCGATCGGGCGGGCGACGGCGTGCTCCTCGCCCTGCCGCGCGGCGCGGTGCACGGCGGCCGCGGAGATGGTCTCGGCACCGGCGATCGCGAACCGCGCGCTGACGCCGCTTCGCTGGTCGACCGCGCTCGACTGCCGGAGCGCACGCGTGAACCGGGCGAGGATCTCGATGAGCGCGTCCGGCACGTCGGCGGTGAGCTGGGCCTCCTGGCGGATGACGGCGATCTCGTCGGCCAGCTCGATCGGGTAGTGCGTGCGGATCTCGGCGCCGAAGCGGTCCTTCAGCGGGGTGATGATCCGGCCGCGGTTCGTGTAGTCCTCGGGGTTGGCGCTCGCGACGACGAGCACGTCGAGCGGCAGGCGCAGCACGTAGCCGCGGATCTGCACGTCGCGCTCCTCCATCACGTTGAGCATCGCGACCTGGATGCGCTCGGCGAGGTCCGGGAGTTCGTTGATCGCGACGATGCCGCGGTGGCCGCGGGGGATCAGGCCGAAGTGGATGGTCTCCGGGTCGCCGAGGCTGCGTCCCTCCGCGACCTTCATCGGGTCGACGTCGCCGATCAGGTCCGCGACGCTGGTGTCCGGCGTCGCCAGCTTCTCGACGTAGCGCTCGTCGCGGTGCACCCACGAGACCGGCAGGGCGTCGCCGAGGTCCTCGGCCCGCCGCTGGCTCGCGGTGGTGATGGGCTCGAACGGGTGCTCGCCGAGCTCGGACCCGGTGATCACCGGGGTCCACTCGTCCATCAGGCCGGTCAGGGTGCGGAGCAGGCGCGTCTTGCCCTGCCCGCGCTCGCCGAGCAGCACGACGTCGTGCCCGGCGATGAGGGCCCGTTCGAGCTGCGGGATGACCGTGGTCTCGAAGCCGTGGAGACCGGGCCACGGGTCGCGGCCCTCGCGGAGGGCCTGGAGGAGGTTGTCGCGGATCTCGGCGCGGACCGACTTCTGGACGTGCCCAGCAGCGCGGAGCTCGCCGACCGTGTGGATGTCTGGTCGGGTCACGGTGCGCACGCTACGCCCGCGCACCGACAGACGGACGGGAGCCGTGCGTCTCCGCGAAACGCAACCCCGGCGGTTCCTCGCAGCGCTGTACCGCTGCGAGGAACCGCCAGGGTTGCGTCTTGCGGAATTGCGTTGCGGAAGGAGCGGGCTGCGACGGACCGGCTGGCGGGAGCGTCAGCCGAACAGGCGGCCCGAGGCGATCTCGGCGCCCTCGACGAGCGAGCGGAGCTTCGCCCAGGCCACGTCCGAGGCCACGAACTCGTAGCTCGCGAAGGTCGCCAGGCCGCAGTCCGTCCCGGCGACGATGCGCGTGGGGTCACCGACGGCCTCGGCGGCCTCGACGATCCGGTTCGCGACGAGCTGCGGGTGCTCGAGGTAGTTCGTCGTGACGTCGATGACCCCGGGGACGAGCACGGCGTCCGCCGGCAGCGGCAGCTCCCGGAACGCCGGGAACTCGTGCGCGTGCCGCGGGTTGCCGAACGGGATGCTGAAGGACCCGACCTCTGCCCGGTACAGGTGCGGGAGCAGCACGTCGACGGGGACGTCGTCCTGGTGCGGGCCCTGCCAGTTGCCGTAGCAGACGTGCAGCCGGGTCTGCTCCTTCGGGATGTTCCGCAGCGCGTGGTTGAGCGCGTCGACGTGCAGGTCGACGGCAGCCAGGAACTCGTCGAGCGACGCGTCGCCGAAGTGGATCACCCGTTCCATCGCCAGGTCCGGGGCGTCGAGCTGCAGGACGTGCCCGCGGGCCACGATCTCCTCGTACTCGACGCGCAGCTGCTCGGCCAGCGCGAAGACGTACTCGCCGTGGTCGGCGTAGTGCGGGTTCTCGTCGTCGAGCAGCAGGGTCGTCGCGACGATCCCGGGCGTCGCAGCCGAGATGAAGGTGCCGGCGGGCGTGCGGCCGGCGGCGGCGTTGCGCGCGAGTTCGCGGTCGAAGCCGTCGAGGTCCTCACGGATGCCGGCGCGCTCCTCGTCGTACTGCAGCAGGCCCTGTGCCACGGGGGTGTCCCAGACCCGGGCGAACTCGGCACCCTCGTCGATCTGGCGCGCCTGGAACGCGGCGTACTCGGGGAACTCCAGCGAGTCGAGGGTGGGCTTGCGGTGTGCGGTCCCGCCGAAGCCGGACAGGCGTTCGCGGATGTAGGTGGAGAAACCGACGCGCGGGACCTCGCCGTCGTTGACGACGTCGATCCCCGCGTCGAGCTGCGCGTCGACGGTCCGGGCGAGCACGGCGGCGATCTCCTCGCGCAGCGACTGCTCGTCGTACGGCTTCCCCTGGTCGCGGGCGACCAGGAGTGCCGTGAGCTCGGGCGTCCGGGGGAGCGACCCGGTGTGGGTGGTCAGGATGCGGTCGGTCGAGCGCTGGAGCGACATCCCGCCACCGTACCGACGCACGGCCCGGCAGCGTGCGGACGTGATCTCGCGGGTCGCGTGGTGAGACAGGAGACGGACGGGAGGCGCGGGACGGGCCGGCACCGCGCCTCCCGTCCGCCTGCACACCTTCCTGAATCTGTGAGGTTGTAAAGCTGCGGCGCTACTGGGAACCTGCCTGGAATCTCCGGAGTACGGTCCGCTCTCGTGAGCAGCACGACGAACGGGGCGATCAAGAGCCTGGTGCCCGCCAGGATGGACCGACTGCCGTGGACGAGGTTCCACTGGAGCGTGGTGGTGGGTCTGGGGGTGTCCTGGATCCTCGACGGCCTCGAGATCCAGATCGTCTCCAATGCCGGTTTCCAGGCGGACCTGGACCTGTCGACCCAGCAGGTGACCACTCTCGGCACCATCTACCTGTTCGGTCAGGTGATCGGTGCACTCGTCTTCGGTCGGATGTCCGACCGGCTGGGTCGGCGCAAGCTGTTCATCCTGACGCTCGCGATCTACCTGATCGGTTCCGGCATCGCCGGGCTCGCGCAGGACTTCTGGTTCCTCGCGGTGTTCCGCTTCGTCGCCGGCCTCGGCATCGGTGGCGAGTACGCGGCGATCAACTCCGCGATCGACGAACTCATCCCGTCGAAGTACCGCGGCCACGTCGACATCGCGATCAACGGCACGTACTGGGGCGGTGCCGCGCTCGGCGCCTTCGCCAACATCTACCTGCTCGACACGTCGATCTTCGCCGAGGACATCGGCTGGCGCATCGGGTTCTTCCTCGGCCCGGTGCTCGGCATCGCGATCATCTTCCTGCGGCGGCACATCCCGGAGAGCCCCCGGTGGCTCATGACCCACGGGCGCGAGGAGGAGGCCGAGCGCACGGTCTCCGAGATCGAGGCCTCGGTCGAGAAGTCGACCGGTCACCGGCTGCCGGAGGTCGACCAGTCGAAGGCCATGACCGTCACGCCGCTGGACAAGGTCGGGTTCCCCACCATCGCCAAGGTGCTGCTGAAGCAGTACCCGACGCGCACCCTGGTCGGCGCGACGATGATGATCACGCAGGCGTTCCTCTACAACGCCATCTTCTTCACGTACGCCCTGGTGCTCACGAACTTCTTCGGGCTGAAGACCGCGGAGACGGCCGTCTACTTCTTCCCGTTCGCGATCGGCAACCTGCTCGGGCCGATCCTGCTCGGCCGGTTCTTCGACACGTGGGGCCGTCGCCAGATGATCTTCCTGACCTACCTGGTGTCGGGGCTGGTGCTCGCGACCTCGGCGTTCCTGTTCCGTGCCGACGCGATCAGCGCAACCGTCCAGGTCGTGTTCTGGTGCGTGTCGTTCTTCTTCGCCTCCGCCGGCGCCTCGAGCGCGTACCTGACGGTGAGCGAGATCTTCCCGCTCGAGCTGCGATCGCAGGCGATCTCGTACTTCTTCGCCCTCGCGCAGGTCTTCGGTGCGATCGCGCCCACCATCTACGGCGCGTTCATCGGCGACGGCTCGTCCCGCGAGCCGCTGTTCTGGGGCTACCTGCTCGGCTCCGGGGTGATGATCATCGGCGGCATCGTCGCCCTGGTGTTCGGGGTGGACGCGGCGCGCAAGGGCCTCGAGGACATCACGCAGCCGCTGTCCGTGCTCACCGGCGAATCGAAGAAGTAGCATTTCGTATACGTGATGTTTAGAGCCGGGGTCCGACCGCTGGGAAGGTCTCGGCATGGCACTCCTCCACATCCCGACACCGACCGGGACGGTCCACCGGTCGACCGCTCCCGGAACCCCCGGCGGACACCGTGCGTGACGCTGGGTGGATGGAACCGTCTTCGTCCTCGGGGAGCGGCCGGGTCCCCGACCCGAGCGGCATCCGTCGCAGCCTGCTGCGCGACGCCGTCTTCCTGAAGCTGCTCGAGAACGTCCTGCGGGGCGTGTACCGGAGGGGGCAGCGGCTCCGACTCGACGACATCGCGAAGGACATGCAGGTGTCGCGGACACCGGTGCGTGAAGCGCTCGTCCCGCTCGAGTCGCTGCGGCTCGTGAGCGTGCAGCGGTACGTCGGGGTCGTCGTGGCGCCGTGGTCGGTCGGGCAGATGGTCGAGCGGCTCCGGGTCGCGCGGGCCATGATCGCCGAACCGGCCGCCTGTGGGCAGGGATCGGGCGAGCCGTTCGACGCACACGTCCTCCGGTCCTGCCTGACCGAGGCCGGCGCGTTCGTCGAGCTCGGGGCGTGGTACCTGCGGCGGCGCGGCGCGGTCGTGAGCGCCGACTGGATGATCGCCCAACGCCCGGTGCTCGACGCCTTCTTCACCGACGACGTCGCCGCGGCGAACGGCATCGACGCGGTCGTGGGGCGCCGTGCCCGGGTGCGGCAGGTCGAACGGGCGGTGGCGGCGGCGGAGCACGACCGGCTCGATGTGTGCGCGAGCGAGCTGGTGGGCCTCGCGGACGACCTCATCGCGTTGCCGGACCGCTTCCGCTCGGCTGCGTGATCGGAGCTGTTCCGGCCCGGTGGCCAGCAGGGCGGGACACGCTGTGCTCGGCACCCAGAGCGGGGGCGCGGACCGGGTCCGCGCCCCCTGGTCGTCCCCGTCCGAGCTCCTCGCGATCGGGCGCGTCGGGCTCGGCAGAAGGGGGGATGACGTCTGGTGCTGTGTCGCGACTGCGGAGGAGGCCCTCCGGAACGTGATCGCCGCGTCCCGTCGATGCTAGGCGTCGGGGTACGACCCGACAACCCCCCTGTGTCCCCACTTCAGGGGACCGCCCGTGCAGACGGTCACCGGTCCGCGTTCCGAGGGCACCACCGCTCCGCGTGTCCAATCTGCCGTGAGGTCGAGACGGGGCTCGTCCTCCTGTATGGTGGGGTGCGCGCTCGCAAGAGCGCACGGAGACGTCGCATAGTCCGGCCGAGTGCACCACCCTGCTAAGGTGGAGTCCCCTTTGAGGGGACCGAGGGTTCAAATCCCTCCGTCTCCGCACTGGGGATGTTAACGACCTCGACCCGTCCGCATTGATGGGTCGAGGCCGCACATCCCTTTGGCTTTGCGGATCTGAGCAGCGCTTTTTGGATGCTTGCGGCGTCCCGTTCATTCGCAGTTCTGGCGCGTGTCACAGAAGTTCCTAGGCCGCGAGCGGAGCCGCGGCTGTGCCTTGCGCCGGCAAGGAGAGCGTTTGATCGCAATCCATCGACGGACAGCGCTGCGTGGCGACCAAAGCGAAGTGCCCGCTGCCTGCCAGGCAGCGGGCACTCTGCTGTCCCGGACGCTCGGTGTCTACGCGGCGAGCTGCCCCTGCTGGGTCATCTGCACGTACCGCTCGAAAAGGCGCTGCGCCCGAGCCTGCTCGGAGGGTACCTTCGCAAATCCGAACAGCCGATCGATGATCTTGTCCAGATGCATGTGCGCCTTCAGCAGCTCGGCGTCCATCGCGATCGGGTTGTACATCTGCGCCAGGGACTGTCCGGCGAGTGACTCTCGGGCGTCGAGCACCGCTTGCCCTGCCGTGATGATCCGTTCGCGCTCGGCCGCGGAGATGCTCGGGAACGGGAACGTGTTCCAGGTGGACGTGTTGCCGAAGCGAAGGTCGGACTTGATGCGGCCCCCGACAAGGCGCTGCCACGCGAGAAACATCTTTGACGAGATGACGGCGAAGAGCAGTCCGTCGGGGTCGACAGCGGTGAAGTTGGCGTTGCTGGCGACGACGTTCGGCTCGAAGCGGGCCACGGTCGCGTAGTCGCGCGCTGCGGTGAAGTGTGCAGGGATGCAGATGTACGGGACGCTCGGCTGCTGGTCGTTCCAGAACAGGTGAGGGGTCTGCGCCATCGCGAGGGTCGAGGGGTAGGTGCTGGCCTCGCGCATCTCGCGCACCTTCGCGAGCCGGTCTGCGATGAACGGGCTGCGCAGTGCTTCCGCGAGGTCCGCGTTGCGGAGCCACAAGCACCACCGCCCCTTGTTGGAGATCAGCTCGTCCGCGCCGACGTATCGCTGGACGTAGGGTGCCGCGATCGGGTCGCGGAGGGCCTCGTCGCGAGCTTCGGCGTCGAGCAGGAGATTTCCTCCGTCGCTCGGCTGCGACCCGACCATCGCGGGGCTCAGCGCCGGGCTCAGCGGGGTCATCCGCTTCGTCACCGGGATTTGAGCACCCTCGGTGAGGTAGGGGCTGATCTCCTGTACCCACTCCTCGCGGTCGCCGGACGCCGTGGCGGTGAAGATGCGGCGGGGGTCGCTCGGGTTGCGGTCGCACCCAATGATGACGCAGTGGACGGCGGCGGCTCCCGCGGCTTCCGATGTCCAGGCGAAGTTCCGGTAGGCGAAGCGGATGTGCCAACCGAGTCTGCGCATGGTTCCGAAGAGAGACTCGACGGGTTCGCCTTGCGTGACCGAGTTCGTTGCCACGAAGGCAAAGTGGCCGCCTCCCTGCGCGCGGGGGTCTTGGAAGTACGTCATCGCGGCCGCGAACCAGGAGGTGACGAAGTCCATCTGCTTGCTGTATTTGCCGTGCTTGGACCAGACGCGGTCCATCGTGTCGCGCTGCGCCGCGGTGCGGACCTTCTTGCCAAGGAAGGGCGGGTTGCCGAACACGTAGACGTGCGGCGAGGGAGTGAACAGGTCGACCCACTCGACGGTCAGGGCGTCAGCGTGGACGATCTTCGGCGCGAGCTTGATCGGCAGACGTTCCGGCGCGGCGCCGAGCGATTCTGCCATGCGCTGGTTCGCCTGGTGGTCGACAAGGAACATGGCCGTTTCAGCGATCTTCGCGGGCCACCAGTTGATTTCGATGCCGCCGAACTGATCGGGGCTGACCTTCAGGTCCCAGGTGCCGTCGAGCGTATAAGCGGTGGTCTCGCCGCGGAGTTCACGGAGCCGTTCGAGGAGCCGCAGCTCGATGTCGCGCATCTCGCGGTAGGCAATGATGATGAAGTTCCCGC
Organism: Curtobacterium caseinilyticum; assembly: GCF_030363035.1. GTDB lineage: Bacteria > Actinomycetota > Actinomycetes > Actinomycetales > Microbacteriaceae > Curtobacterium > Curtobacterium caseinilyticum. The sequence continues at coordinate 131,968 of NZ_JAUCMN010000002.1, forward strand.
AGCCCATCGCCGGGTCCATGTAGCGCATTGCCTCGAAGGAGTCGTGCAGCTTCAGGAGGGCCGCTTCCGATGGCCAGGCAGCCTTCAGCTGCTCTTCAATGGCGTCGAGGAACAGGGGCCGCAGGGTCTTCAGGATGTTCGTCTCGGTCGTGTAGTGCTCGCCCTGCTTCCGGCGCGCCTCACGGCTCGACATGCCCTGGAACAGGGAGCCGAAGATGGCGGGCGAGACGCCGCTCCACTCCTCCCGGCATGCGACCAGGAGGGCGGCACGCATATCGCGGTTGAAGGTGGGGATGTCAACTCGATCCTGGAACAGGCCGCCGTTCACATACGGGAAAGCAAGGTAGATGTCATCGAGGTGCGGGGAGCGACGCTGCTTCGGTGTGTCGAGCACTTGGAAGAGCTGCGTGATGAGTGCGCCGCAGTCGGAGCCGTCTTCGGCGGTGTGGTCGAGGACAAAGCGCTCGAACAGGCCCTGGTCCCAGAGTCCGCCCGCGTCGTCGCCGTAGAGCAAGAACAGCAGGCGGGTCATGAACACCGCTGCCTGCTCGGAGTCATGCCCCTCGGCCATAGCGTCTACATCGCCGAGGAGCGTGTCGTAGAGGGCGCCCATGGTGCGCGCCGCCTGTACCGTGACTGCTTCCTGCTTCTCGATCGCGCGTTTCGGTGCTCGGTAACCGGAGAGGAACGCGAAGTGGCGGATGTTCTTCGTCAGGTCCTGCACCCGGAACTGGATCGGGTCGTCGGAGGGTGATTCGAGGTCGCGGATGCGGATGACGTCGAAGTCCGAGGCGACGACGTAGCGCGGCATCTCAGCCGGGGTGATGTCGCCGGTGGCGAGGTAGTCGAGTGCCTGGTCCTCGGCGGCCTGGAGGTCCTTCCCGAGGCTCTTCGACTCGCCGATCATCACGCCGGGCATGAAGATGTCGATGCGGCCGCGTTCGCCTGTTGAGGCTCGCTTGGCGCGCTGCTCGAAGACGGCGACGGTGCGACGGTCGAGCCCGAACGTCTCAAAGAGGTCGTTCCACCAGGTCTGGGAGTCGGCCTGCTCGCTACTTGCACCCTTCCAGGTCGCGACGAACTTCTGGGCACGGCGGGTCATCTCCGTGGTGGAGAGTACTTTCGGCTTGGCGCTGGGCTTCGATGCCATGGGGTCCGTTCTCGGTCGCGCGGGGCCGAAGCCGGGAACCCCCGCTCGGCAGTGGTCTTACGGTACCGGCAGCGCTGAGTCGTCCGGCGACCTACGCTCCCGTCACCGACTTACCACCAAATCTATAATTTCTATAATCGGGGCGGGACCTTCCGTCACCCATCGGCACTCCTTCTCGATGGGCACCGTGGGGAGAAGGTAGACCTACGGGTCGTCGACACCGAATTGGACGCGCGGCCGTCAGGACTGCCCTTCAGTACGGGCCGGGATGTCTTCTTCTGTGACGAGAACAGCGTCGACACCGTACGCCCTGGCTCGCAGGATCATGCTTTGATCCATTGAAGCGATGACGGTGCGCTTCGTCATCATCGCCAGTTGTTGTGCGCGGTCGATGATGTCGCGGTCAGGTTCAGGCAGCGGAGGCCGGCGGTTGTCGTCCACCCATACTCGGAGGGTTGTGCCTGGGGCCTGGGTCTTGAACGGACGCGGTGTCGGCGAGTCGGCCAGGAGTTGCCGGAGCCACTTCAGAGCGTAGATGGCTCTACCTCGCGTATCCGAACTGCGATTCAACTTGAGCTTGTCGAGTTCTTCCACGGCAACAATCGGGATGGCAAACGCGACGTTGCTCGTCGGATGCCGAAGCAGTGCATCCCAGTCGATTCCTGCGAGTCGGGGTCCAGCATGCATGAGCAGGTTGGTGTCAAGGAGAACGGCAACGGCCTCGTGGCCCCAATACTTCAGCGCGTCCTCAATTTCGGCAGTTGCGTGAGCGATACGACCTCGAAGCTCATCGAGTTCCGAGTCGATGAGGACGGCGAGGCTAGCGCCTTGGACGGCGGGAGCAATCTCATGGAGCATCGCGTACCGAGGACCTCGCACAATCGAATCCACGGTTCTCTGGCTGAGAGCGCTCCCGGCGCGGAGAGCAGCTCGAGGGGACCAACTGCGCCAAGCATCCAGGCGCTCGACTGCTTGCGTGCCATTCGACAGATTCGCCGCTTCGCGAGCAAGGTCTCTGAGAAGGGCACGCGCGGCCGCGAGTGGTACGCCAGGCCTGAGATCGATCATCGGCCCAATCTAAGCCGCGCCGGTTCCTCGGGACTCTGGCTACTCAGCAGACCCCTATCAGCTCGAACGACGTGTGCCGCCTGAACACGATGTTCGCGTGCGCGGGCGGCAGTCCGAAGCATCAAGCCCGCGGGTGAAGGTTGTGATCGCAAGACGCGACACCAGCGCAGATCATCGAGAGCAGAACGCCTTACTGAGTACGACGTCCACGCGCCGCATCCCCTCGGAGATTATTGTTGTAGGCAACAAGGATGCTGTGTCTCTGGGCCACAGCTTGTTGTGACTTGTTGTGGTGTTGCTGACAGACTGGCGTCATGGAACAAGGTGGGTGGCCCTTCGAGGTTGCCCTCCACCACCGGATGCAGTGGCCCTGCGTAGATCCGTGGTGCGAGCGCTGTGAAGCCATCGGGTCGGAGTTCCAGGCGGTCGGGGTCGTAGTGCAATACATCCGCCATGCGGAGCAGCGTCTCAACGTTTCAGGCAGCAGGCACGAGACTGCAGCGCTTCGGGTCGCTCTCCGCCGAGAACTTGGTCTTACCGAAGATCAGTTCAACAACCTGCGCAAGGGCGAACGCTGGTTGCAGCCGTCGGACTACGCCCGGCTCCTCCGCCACAGCATCCTCGGGCTTCGACTACAGGCGGTGCTCTCGGGATCTGTGGTGCTACACAAAGCGGTCCAGGACGTGCGGCTTTCAATCCGCAGCCCCTTCACACAACTGATGCAACAAGCAATCGTGGAGACCGTGAAAGCGCGAACGATGCACGACGTGCACGAGCAGGAGGAACGACTCGGTCATGTGGCCGAGACGATCCGCACGCTCATGAGCGTTGCGGCGGAGTTGCAGCGCGCTGTCACCGAGCAAGGCGGCGACCCGGGGCCCGAGTCCTGGGAAGCAGAACGGCTGCGCTTGGATCGAGGCTCACTCGGAGCCACCTCGCTCGCACGCATGCCACTGCGGCAACGCGTTCTGCGGTTGGTCACCGCAGAAGGCACCGCAACCGGAGCAATCCGGACAACGCTGCACGCGCGAGGAATCGAATGCACCGCCACCCAGATCGCGCAAGCGATCAGCGGACTACGTCGCTCGGGTCTGATCGAACGAACCGACGTCCGCGGCGTTTGGCGGCGCACCAGCCCCTGAAAGGAAGACGCTTCATCTCATGAATCACCGTCGTTACGACGGCGGAACCAGAAAAGCCACCAACCGCCCCCTGGTCGGGAGAGTGACTGATGGCCTTCGAGGAACTGTGGTAAGTCACCTCGATGCTAATGGCGTGCGCCCCTGCACGCAAGAGCTGGTTCCACCGCATCCGCATCTGAGTACCAGCACGTCACCTCCCGGTCCGCTGGCCCCGCCCTGCAATGTGCCTCACCGCACCCGACGCGCACCCCTTCGAGTGCAGCGCCGCCCAGCGGCGCCACGGCCTGCCCGTCGGACGCGGAGGACCTCATGGTGAGCCGCGCTTGGGTGGGCGGAGCTTGGGTCTACTCTGCCGCCGAGGTCATCGATCGGTACCGCTCTGTGCACGCCCATGAACCGACATGGAAGCAGCAGAACGCGTTCGTCCGGCCGCTCGTCGCCGCACTAGGACTGCAGACTCCCACGGCTGCGTACAAGGCCATGGTCGCCGCTTGTGATTACGTGCGTTGGCTGAGTGCCCAGGACGTTCCGCTCGAGGCCGAAGCGGTGTTCACACCGGAAAACGTCGAGTGGTACTGCGCCACACAACTGCAGCGTCTCGGGGAGCACTCTCGCTCCACGAAACGCGGCGCCCTGCGGCAGATTGGGCGCGCCAGCACACGGCGCGCCGCCTGGTCGCCCCCGGACACGCGCTTTAGAAAGCCCCCGGCCGCGGAGCCGTACTGCACCGACGAGCGACGCGGGCTTCGTTGCCTCGTTCCCGTGCAGCCCACTGAAGCGCGGCGTCGCTTCTTCGCTGGCGTTCTCGGACTTGGATTCGGATTCGGGTTGCGTGGCGTCGAGATGCGCTACGTGCATGCCACTGACCTGTTCGAGCACCGCGGGGCGCTCCACCTTCGGGTTCGAGGGGAGTATCCCCGGACCGTGCCTGCGCGCGCTGAGTTGACGCAGTCGATACTGCAGCTCGCCCTGGATTATCCCGAGGGGCCGCTGCTCGGGCCCTACCGGGATGAGCAGAAAGCGCCGATGTCGCGGATGAAAGCGAGGCTGATCATCCCCGACAACGCCCCTGCGCTGTCGCTGCGGCGGCTCCGCATGTCGTGGATGGTCGACGTGCTCAACGACGGCGTTCCCCTCGGCGACTTCGCCCCAGCCGCAGGCGTCACCGACCTGCGCCTTGGGTCTCTACTTCCGCACCTACACCGAGAGGACACCGCGGCTGTCATCGCGCAGCTGACGGGTACCAACTGATGATCGACTCCACGCTCCCAGAGGGCTTCCGACGGATGCCCGGACATCTTCCCCAAGGCGTCATCCCCACTAACGCGGAAGCGATCCGCATCGCTGTCGAGGTACTCGAATGGTCTGGAATGCGACCAGTCCTCGACCGACTACAGCACTCTCGCCCCGGACTGACCGCCACGGTGCCGATGGCCACAGTTCTGCAGCTCGGGATCGCGTTCAAGGTGCAGGACCCCAAGCGGGACTTCCTGCTCTCCGACCTCACCCGGTGGGCGGCAACCTTGAATCGCGCGCAACGACGCCGCATCGGCTTGTCCAACCGATTCACGTACAACCGCTTGCAGGTGCCGTGGCGGCAACTGTGCGCAGCACTCGATCCGGAAGACAGCATCTTCCGCCTCGACGACGACGGAGCACTCCTCACGCCGCGGCTGGGCTGGCTACCGAGCCTCGACGTCTTCGCCAATGCCCTTGTCGGCGCCTCGTGTCGCTTGCCCGGCTGGCGAGAAATCCTCCCACCCACTCCGGTACAGGCGATGGACTCCACCGACGTCGAGACCAGCGCGAAATCTCGGGCATGGACTGCCACCCCGGACGGCCCTGACCCAGTCGCCCCCAACGACGCCGCGCCCAGCAGTGAGTGGACCCACGACGCAGCGATCTGGCCGAAAACCGGAGCCGACGGCCGAGCGATTGTCAGCGCCGACCTGGAGGCCCGCATCGGATGGCGGACCAAGACCATGGAACGCGGAGCAAACTCCTTCAACGGCCGAGACGGGCACCTCATCGTCGACGCCGGCGAACCCGGAAGCCGCTTCTGGGTTCCACTGATCCGCGGTGTCCTGCTGCGCGCAGCCGGCAGCTACAAAGCTGCGGCCGGCATCGCACTGCTGGACTCACTTCTGGGCGGCATCACCTTCAACACCCTCGTCGTCGACCGCGGATACAGCTACGCCGTCCCCGAAGCATGGGCCCAGCAGATCCGCACGCGCGGCCTGCGCATCGTGCATGACCTGCACACCGCACAACGCCGACCACACCCAGCAGACACGCTGCTCGGCGCATTCTGGCTGGACGGATCACTGTTCCCCGCTTCGCTGCCGCAGCGGATGCGAAAGCTCCCCGGCTTCAAAGCGCGCACCTCCGCCGAAAAGCGCGACAAACTCCACGCCGCATACGACGAACGCGCCACCTGGGCCTTCGTTCCCAACCGCCGTTACCCCGACGGCAGCGTCCAACTGAAGGGTCCCGCACGAGCCCTCCACGTCCGCTGCGTCAACTACCCGCCCTCGACTCGATTGGGCAGCGAAATCCCACGCACAGCCTGCGAACCCGGGGCGCCGTGCGTCTGCGCCAAGACAGTCGTCATCTCAGCCACCGAAGCGGAGTGGGAGCGACAGACGTTCGTTTACGGCACCACCAAGTGGGCCGCCCACTACGGACTCCGGAACCTCGTCGAGAGTCAAAACGCTCAGCTCAAGTATTGGCGAGGGTCCATGCGCCGCAACAGCACGGCGATGTTCGGAACCACGGCGAACACGCTCGTGTTCGCGTTGAACAGCATCGCGGTGAACATCAGCATGCTCCGCGACGCCTACGGCGACATCGACCCCACCAGCACCACCTCCACGTCGCACACCGCTCCGCGTCGCCGCCGCACTCCCGCCGTCGTCGCACGCCACCTCCGCAGCACGCCACGACGCCAGCGCACCACCACGAGAACGGACACTCCCGCATGACCGCACCAAGCCACCTGCAGCGCGCTGCTCGCATCCTGCAACGCAGCACCGGCAGCACCACCACCAAGTACACGGCCGCGCTCCGCGAAGCAACCGAACGAGAGGCAGCCGACCCAGGGTGGGCTCGCCGCACGGTCGTCGCACACGCCGCCGCGCGGGACAGTGCGCGGGCACTCGGCGATGACCCCGGCCGCTTCGGTTCGACACCGCCCGGACCAATCGCATGAGCGAACACACGTCACCGCGAAATGCGGCACCGACAACCGCCGAGGAGCCGGAAGAAGCGTCGCCAGTCTACCGGGGCCCGCACTCGGCGACCGTTCTCGCAACCATCGATGGGTTCCCGCGTGTTCAGCAAGCTGTGCTCTGGGAGGCGCAGCACATCGAGTTCGTCCGCAACGCTGTCCGCGCAGTCGACCCCAAGACCCCGAAAACCGCCTACAAGCTCCTCACTGCCCTTGCCGGCTTCACCACCTGGGCGCTGGGGCAGGACCTTCCCCTCGCACCCGATCGCGTCCTCACCCCAGACCGCGTCGACGAGTACCTCTCAACCGGACGCCGACGTGACCTTGCACCAGGCACCCGCGCGACGCTGCGCACGCAGTTACGTCGCGTCGCGCGGGCTACCACCCGCACGGCCCCCTGGCCCGCCGAGACCGATCACGCTTACCTGCGTCCAAACCGCTTCCTTCCGCCATATTCCCCGGCGCAAATTGAGCACTACTGGGACGCTGCATTGCTGCAACCGACCGTACGGCTGCGGCAATACATGATGTGTCTTCTGATCTTCGCGCACGGGGCGGGGCTCCGCAGCATCGAGATTCGGGCACTCACCGCTGCGGACATCACCCCAGGCGCTTCGGAAGAGGTCGGATGGCTGGTTCATGCCCGCCCACGGGGGACTGATCGGGGGAGGACCGTCCCGATCCTCCGCCGCTACGACCGAGCCGTAGCTCAGCTACGGATCGACCGACCGGCGGGAGCTCTCGCAGGACGATACAACGACGACCCAGACGATCCGCTGGCAAAAATCCGGGGGCAACTGCGACTCCCGACTTCCTTGCCGCCGCTGGATCCTCGGCGACTTCGGAACACCTGGTTGTGCGAGCATCTCGACAGAGGTGTGGCGCTCCTCCCGCTCCTTCAAGCAGCGGGAGTGAGAAGCTTGCGTGTCAGCGAGATGCTGCCCTACCTGCGGGAGGTCAACGCAACCGCCCGCCTTGCTGGCAACTAGCTACTGCGACTGAGACCGTCGGTCTAGTCGGTCACGATGAGCCCAGGTCGGTAGTTGGGGACTCAGGCGCTGCGAGCCATCGAACGTTCAGGTCCGAAAGCCTGAGCGCTATGAGATTGCCCGCCTGCTGATTCTGGTTCAACGAGTACACCGAGCGGCCATCACCGTGGTGCCCCTCGGCCTGTAGGTGATGGTGTCCGTGGAATAGCAGTTGTGGGCGGACACCCTCCCACAGCTCGGTGATGCGCTGACGTCCCTGGCCCGTGTACACGTCATCCTCGACGTTTCGGAGTGGGCGGCGCGCAAGCAGCGCGTCAACGCGTTTCGTACCCCCGACCGGTGCTTCATGGGTCAGAACAATGTCGGCGCTGCCACCGAGGACGCTTGCCGCCACCTCGGCGGCGGTCGGCATCTCACGGGGCCACCAGGCGCGCCCCTCCGCCTCGGGCGGTCGCCGAATCGAACCGGCGCCGCCAAAGGAGAGCACGCTGCGCCCTCCGACGCGGAACCGAAAGCCGCGCGGCAGGGCCCACACTTGTTCAGCCAGCTGGGTGGGCGTGCCCGCGGCGAAGTCAGAACGGGAGTCCAAGCGTCCCCAACTGTCGTGATTGCCCGGGGTGATCAAGATGCGGAAACCCCGTACCGCAGCGAGTTCGGCGGCTTTTCGGAGAAACCGCTTGGCGCCTCGCGAACCGGAACCAATGGAAAAGTCACCGAGATGGAGCATCGTCGTCGGTCGAGCAGCATGCGGCGGGAAGTGCGCGTCAAGTACCGCCGGGATCACGCTCGTTATGTGTATGAGGTCGGAATGCCAGTCACCCGCGACCAGGATCAGTTCCTCGGTACTGTCCGCGTCAAATGCATGCGCTGGGCGGTAGATTGGCGCCGAGTCGAATGATCGCCCGTCCGGCATGATGCACCTCCTCCTAAAAGCCATCAAAGCACATCGCTGGTCTGCAAGACAGCCCGCTCCGTTAGAGCTCGTGGAACGCGAGTAACGTACGCGGATAGGCCGCCGGAGAACGCGCGTATACAATACGCAAGTGCGACCCAAGTACGCACACAGCGTAGGCTAGCTATCATCTCTCACGGGCGAATGCACATTGCCTGCTAGTCAAATCTCCGCGGATGGCGGCGATGCCCATGCTCTCGTCGGCGCACCCCACGGGAGAGCGTTGATCTCCTCAACAGCTCATGATGGCGGCCGATGGGAGGCCCCCGCGCCCCAGGATGATTCGTCACATCGCCGTTGCGTCGACCGTCATCGAGATCGGCGCCAGGAAGTAGGGGAGCGACATCGGAAGCGGCAGATCGAACGTCGCCGACGCATCCGATAGAGCCGGAGGCAACCACTCGTCGTAGACCGCCGGGTACATGGTGGCGTTCGAGAAAGGATCCAGTACCTCTGCTCGTACCACGATCCTCAGCCCACGTTCCGCGACCGCAGCCGGAAGCGCATCGAGCACGACACGGAACGCACCGCCGCCCGGCTTCAACCCAGAAACCACCTCCACTCCGCTGACCACGAGATCATCGTGGGCTGCGACATCGACAGGGAAGGGCACCTGAGAGGCAGCAACGAAGCCAGTGAGCATCATGCTTGGACACTAAGGGTCCGCCCCGCGCATCGCTAGGTGAGCCCATCAACACCAGCTGCTTTCGGTGCGCCCAGCCGGCTCCTCAGCTCCCCGGCCGCTACCGTCCAGCCACGAACTCGCCACGCGTGCCTAGGCCGCGCACACGCACTCGACGCGGCAATCCTTCGCCATCACAGCGGCAGAAACTGTCCCCGTAAATTAAGGGTGTACGCCAATTGGGGCGACGAGCCAGCGTGGCGCCAGCTGAGCCTCACCTTTCACGACTCTACACCGCTCTACATTGGCAAAGCCAAACGCACTCTCCGCGGACGAGAGATTAACATTCACTTCGATGCAGGCAGCGGCACGGCCTCAAAGACGGGCTCCTCCACCGTCCGACGATCGTTCGCCGCACTGTTGGCTGCAACACTCGATCTGCGCGGCGTCCCGAGGAACACGCAGCGGCCCAGTCAATTTGCGCACTAGGCGCTGGACCCGCACGATGACGCGAAACTCACCGCCTGGATGCACGAGCACCTGACCCTGTCCGTGTGGCCCTACCCACCGGACGCAACAGCACGGCTCACGGACGTCAAAACTGTGCTCATCCATAAGAGGGATCCCCCATCAACATCGACAAAGCGCCAACCAGCCGAGCAGCCCGCTCCATGCTCGCGGCGCAAGCTGCCCGATGGCAGCGCCACGAGTAACTGCTCCTTATGCGCCTCACGACCGCGCGCGAGTCGCGACCCGGCTGGTCCGTCACAGGCGACGATGTGCGACCGGGTGCGTCCGCGGTCGACGTTAGGCTGCCCACATCCGATCAGGTGCTCTGCACCTTCCCGGCTGGAGGGCAACGATGACGCAGGCAACAGATCTTCTCGCGCAGCGCGGCGTCAATCTGCTTGCGCAAGCGGTCATGAAGCGCGGATGGATCTTCCGAGAGACAAGCGCAATCGACCAGGGCATCGACGGGCAGATCGAGATCGGCACCGACGGCATCGGCGAAGGGCAGCTCATCGCCGTGCAAGTGAAGACGGGACCGTCCTACTTCAGTGAACCAACCGCTAGTGGATGGCGGTATCGGCCCTCACAACGTCACGCCACCTATTGGACGCAGGGAACCCTGCCGGTGATCCTGGTGCTCGTTGACCTCGATCGGGATGAAGCATTCTGGCAAGAAGTCACTCCCGCCGCGTTGCGCGGCACCGGGAAGGGCGTCGCGATCGACGTCCCCGAGACACACTCCGTCCGACACGAGTCAACCTGGAATCGTCTCGAGGAACTCGCGCGCTGGAGCGCCGAGTACAGAACCTTCACTGACGACCTCACGAAGCTTCCGCCGGTTGCCGCTCACCGTCTCCGCGACGCGGAGCAATACGATCGGCGCAGTGCAGAACGACTCACCAGGCTGCTGTCCACAGCCGACAACCCGGCAGCAATCTGCCGGTCCCTCGCCGATCAGCCGCCACATTGGCTCACCGCTCACGCCGCCCCACTGTGGGCAGCGATCGCCGGCTACGCAGAAGAGCACGGCCTGTGGGATGACGCTCGTCGCACGCTCGAACGGATCGGGACGGGCAGCGATCGCGACGCCGCGGACCGCGCCAATATCCGGCTAGCAACCCTCGAGATGGACAACAGTCCAAAGCAAGTAGTCCGCATCCTCGACCGTCTCAGCGCCGCCGCCGCCGATGGGGTGTGGGCTCGGATTCTCCGCCTCTGGGCTGAGGAACCTGAACACGGGGAGCGAGCCTTCGACGCCGTTGATCTCACCACTCCCGAGGCGCTGGAGAACATTCATATCCTCGCGATGCGCGCAGAATTCGCCTACCGCGCCGGCAATGTCAACGACGCAGTGCGATACGCGAACGACGCGCTCCGCCGAGCACCGTTCAGCAGCCCCACGATGCGGATGCTGGCACAATTTCTCCTTGCCCGGTCCCGAACAGTGCACGCCGAACGCACCGACGTAGCGCAGGCAATCGACGCGTTGCAGGCAGCGGTCGATCAACGGCGGTCCTGGCATGGCAGCACCGCCGGCTACCTCGACCTCCTCGCGCGCCTGTACGGGCTGAACGGACGCAACGACGCGGTCCTCCGTCTGTGCTGCCTTCCCCCGGTCGGACAAGCGCACCCTGAAGAAGCAATCCGGCCAGAGGTCGCGCAGATGGCCATGGCGGCGGCGACCAACCTGGGCCGGTGTGATCTTCGGCCAGCGATCATCGGCGCAGTCGGCGATCGTGACGCCGCTCGACGTATCGAACTCACGTTCGAGCCTGCCCCACACGGAAGCGATCAGTACGTGGCGTACTGGGTGGAACAGCTCGACGCTGCTGTCCGCGGCGGTGAAATCGCTCAGGCGTTCGACATTGTTCAAGAGCTGGCCTGGGCCGGACAAAATCACACCCTCGCGTTGCAACCATTCGTCGACGCGGGCCAGATAGAGGCCACCCTCGTCGAGATTGTGGGCGCTGACGCCGACGCGGTAGCAGGGAAGCCCGGCGGTCGAGCGCACCTCCGAAGACTCGCCCGTGAGCGACTGGAAGCAGCCTCCAACCTCGTGATCCTCCACCAGCGCGAAGGCAAGCTGGCTGAGCTGTGTTCGGTGGCACGAGCCGCGGCGGTGCGGTTCGACACAGTCGAGCTGGTCGACCTCGAAGTGAAAGCGCTTCTCCACCTCGGCCGTATCGATGACGCCGCGACCGTGGCTTCGGGCGCGTTGCAGACCGGACGGGTCGTTCCCGAGGTACGTCCGACGTTGCACCGCGCGCTCGCCCAACGCGCTGCCGCCAAGGGACAGTGGGGCGCCGCCGAAGCTCACTATCTCGATTCGCGAGCTGAACAGCCGGTCCTCGCGGTCGAGGACGCTTGGAATCTCGTCCTCGTCCGGCTGCGCCTTTACCGATACGACCGAGCAGCCGAACTCATCGATGAAGAACGCCTTGAGCCCGCCACGGACTACCAGGCTGAACTCTGGCTGTCCGCACGTATGGCATCCGAGTGGCAACTCGCGGACGCGCGCACCGCAATCCGTGCCGCCGAAGCGCATTCCGACCAGCAGATCGCGGCGACGCTCACGTCTAATGTGGTCACTCGAGTCGACCTCAGCGACGCAGGTTGGGACGAAGTCGAACCTGGCGCAGCTTCCTCGTGGCGAGACCGTTTCGTAGCGCTGGTCACGCAGCATGCAACGTCAACGGAAGGAGCACCGCTTCGCCCGGTCCCGAACCTGTCGGAAGAACTTGCTGCGGCCACGGATCAAGCGCAGCAAGATCAGGAACGTCGGCGCCGCGTGCAACGGACGCTCCGACGCGGAGCCCCCATCGGGTTCGTCGCGGACGCCGAACGCGAGCCCTACAGCGCCTACTACGACCGAACATCACTACCGGGGTACCCGGTCGGTGCCGGCGACGACGACACCCACCAAACCGAAGTCACCGTTGCACGCGATGCGCTCGACGAAGCCGTCGTCGTCGACGCCTCAGCGCTGATCATCGGCCACCGACTTGAGCGGTGGGCAGAACTGCGCAGCTTGTTCTCGTCGGCGCTCGTAACCCCGTCCGTAGTCCACGATCTGTTCGCTTCCGCCAACAACCGCCGGCTCGACGCTCATAATGATGGTGTCCTTGCGTACGACCACCGAATCGGCGGAATGATCTGGATCGACAATACGGAGGCGCAGCGGGTCAAGTGCCGTTCTGATGCGAGTCTCTACGCCGGAATCGTGAACGCGCTCGACATCGACTCTCGAGAACTCACCGCCACCCTCAAGCTCCCCACCGACGACCCTGCCCCCTGGTCGGATGCGCTGCTGCTCGCTGCTCAGCGCGATGCGCCGCTGTGGTCTGATGACGCCGGTCAACGGGCCATAGCGCGCCAACTCGGCATCGCCGCATTCGGTACTGACGCCGTTCTCGAAGCCGCAGCCGAAGCACAACCCCACCCAACCACGACCGATCACTACAAACTGGACCGCGACAACCGCCTCTCTCTGATCAGCCTCGGCGCCACCGGCATCGCCCTCAGCCGGGAGGAGTTCAACGAGCTTGGCGAGGCCGAAGCCTGGTCCGGTACGACTGCGGCACCACAGATGTCTCGCCCAGCATGGTGGCTCGCCACCAAGAGACCATTCCAGTGGCTTCAACACGCTCTCACCGGCGCAGCTGCTCACCAGGAACCCGAAGCTCTCGCGCGGTGGGAGTTGTGCGCCAGCGAAGGACTCGCGACCGTCACCATCGGAGGAAACACCTCACCCATCGTCCACATCGCTGTGGTCCTTGTCATGAGTTGGACGGCGAACCCGGACCCGCAGCGGCTGGAAGGAATGCTGCAACGTGCTCGAGCGGTGGCGTGGATCTACGGAGGTGGTGACCCGGCGAAGAAGGTTCTGACGGCCGCAACACTCCTCGGTGGCGCCTCGCTATCCACGGACTACCTTCCGCACGCCACGACTCTCTTCAGCGCCATCACCGCCGCGAAACTCTGACATCGTCAGCACTTCGAGGACTGCGTTCTGTCGCTCGTAGGGGGGATCAAACTGCCGTGGGTACTCGTCAAGGATTGTGGTGGGCGCTGCGGCGTGTGCAGCAGCGCTCATACGGAACATCCCATTATTCAGCGCAATGCGCGCGTGGGCGGCATCGCAGACGCGCGAAGGAGGCCACATCCCGCTCGTCGGATTAGCGTGCCCGCTTGATTGCTACACGAAGAGGCGGGTAAGCGCCTGCAGATTTTCCCAGATGGAGGGTTCTCACCCAGCAGGCGGTCACAGCGCTGCCGGTGCTGCAGGCGACTGTGCCGGCCGGCGGCCACAACGGCCTGCGGTCGATTGATATGTCGTTCACCTACGTCTGAGAATCATCGAAGAAACATAGACCAGGCAATTTTTCTTGTACCGCCCAAAGATTCGAGGGGGACTCTGGACCAGTACGGGCCACTCCACCGCCGGTGTACCGGCCGTCGGGTAACGGACGTGAGGTGAACTTGACACGCGCGGCGCGATCAGGGTTTTCCCCGGGACACTAGGAGATGACAGGGGTTCGATGCAGTATATGTTCGTGGTCAGTCAGGCAGTGCTTCAGCGCGAGGGGGACACCGCTGCTGTTCGCCTGCCGAGGGGCACGGGAGAGCACCCGGGGAGCGCGGAGAGCTTTCACCTTGGGTCCCAGGACCTGATCCGCCTCGCTGGATTCGCTCAGGAAAACGGCTTCCAAGTGTCGCAGTTCTTCGTCGCGGACCCGTACCTTTCTCCGCTCGATAGCGAGGAAGAGCGGTTTATCTCGGAGCGCATGATCCAGCTGCTCAACACCTATGGAGCACGCGAATTACGTAGTGCCATGGAAGATGAGTTCGACGGTTTTTACGTCGTCGGCGTGGCCCTGATTTCCAAGCGTTCTGGCATGCGCATAACGGTTCGTCGACGCGGTTTTGTCGACACATCAATCGTCGAAGAAGCGGAGAGCTTGCTTACTTCGGCGTGGAAAGAGCGAAGTCTGAGGTGAAAACCAGATGGGGGGTCATCGCTTCTGAATCAGCGAAAGTCGCGGTCTTAGTTTGGGTTGTTTCTTTTCTGGACCCGTTTGTAGAGCAGGTTCTACCGAAGCTCGGGCTGGGATTTCGATATCTGCTTAGCGCGCTTGTAAGTGCCTTCGTGTTGGAGGTCGTGCTCCAATTAGTTTTCGGCTGGCCGAAACTCACAATAAGGTGGGTTGAACAAGGTGAGCCCGTAGTTCCCAGGCGTGAACTGATCGCTCGGATGACCTTGCGTAAGAAGGTTACCGGGGTGATGCGTCTGAATGTCACTGCCTCCAGCGATGGATGGTTGGGGCACTTTCTGCTCCGCCTGCTCGTCGGTGGGGAATCTGTTTTGCGTGTTGAGCTGAACGAGTCGTCATTGCGTCCGTTTGTCGACGGTAGCTCTGAGCAAAATGAGGCTGACACTGTGGTCCCCAATGATGGAACTCACGGATTCGATGTTGACCTCGGCTCCGTCCCGAGGCGCGCCGGCGAGTGGCATTGGGCGCGCGTTCGCTGGGAAGCAGACGCAATACCGGATGACGTGCCGTTCAACATATATCTAAGCCTGCATCATGAGTCCCGAGTACGACGGCTGCTGATGATGTTTGTTATCAAATCGTCCAACGTCCGCCTTTTACGCGTCATTAGGAAATAGGTATGCCGACCATTAGTGCATCGTCGGTTAAGGTGCAGCCCGTCATGAGTTCATCAAAGATGAGTCTGTCTGAGATTCGTCAAGAGATGATGGTCCGCCGCCCGGACTTGAGCGCACACGCTGGGGGATGGGCAAGCAACGACGACGCGCAGTCGAATATTGGTCTACCTAACGTAGCCCCGCCGGTGTCGGATCCCGAGATTGTGCAGTCGAACGGCGTTGTGCCCGAAACTCTTCGCGCGCGTTTCTATTATTGGAAACCAGCACCGGCCGGACTGCAACAGCAGCAGTCAAATCTTAGCCAGCATCTCGTCCGGCGTCTCGATGCCATTGATGTGATCCTTCACAAGCCGGACGCCGATCATGTAAGCATACTTGTCACGTCTCGGAGCGCGGTATTGACGCACCGGAAAGATGGCGCAGTGGTATCGCTGCAGAAAATCTTTCAGACCAAGGACTCAGCAGTGAAAGTCGATTGGCGTTCGTCCGCATTCGAGCTGTCTAGTGCTGATGTTTTTCTCTGGCTGGCCGTCCGAGTTCGTGATAATGCGCAAATTGCTCCCGAACTGAGGTTGGATTCGGTGCTTGGTATCAGTGGCACGGATTCCTTTGACCGGGTTGCCGATCTGCGGTCAGGGGTCGATTTCACCCGCCCAAATTTCTTGACGGCGGTCGCCGAATCGGACACGCTGGGACCTATCGAACTGTCGTTTGTACACACCTACGGCTCAGAGCAGAGGACTTATTCACTGAAGCTCTGGCTCGATGGTGGATTCTCGATTTATGACAGTGGTCTCCACTTTGGCGCAGTGCTCGACCTTCGAGACAAGATGATTTTAGCGACAACAGAGTTGGCGTTCCGCCTGATTCCTCGTATGAATGAGCTGTTTAAGCAATACCAAGCCTGGCCTCAGAAGAAGTTTGATGTTATTGAGGCCGCTATGGAGGAACTCGAGGATCGCTATAAGGGCTTGCGCGCCGCCCTGAATAGCAGGAAGCCGAAGTCGCGACCCTAGCTGGCTGAAGTAGCGTTCGGTCGCTTTTCCGTTATACGTTCTACGCCACCCGCCACTCCGCCATGCCCGTACCGCTCGCGTGGTTGTTCTTTCGCCTCACTCGACCATTAGTGCATCACCGATTGCTCCGCGCGAGTGGAGCCCGCGGGGACCTGCGCAAAGAGGAGACCCCGAACAATCTCACTTTCCTGGTCATGCCCCTCCAGGGGGTTCTGCCCCGGATCGGGAAGAGTGGTCATAACTCAGCGCTCGCTCGCTCCTCAGCGTCGAAGTGCCCAGGGATGGAACAGCGACTGCACGCCATCCGACTCAATAGCGCCGCCACGCTCGAAGCGCGTCGGAGAGCTTCGTCAGGAGGTGCACGACGTCTGCTTCGACCTCTGTGTACCTTGATGCACCCGAGGTCGTCGCTTCCACAAGGCCGTACGCAGGTTTGCTTGCAGCGAGTCCAGTCATGGACTTCGGAACACCGTAATGCATGGAGCGGTTGCGCAGGGAGCGCATGTTGAGGACTCGGGTGGCCTGCTCTGATTGCAGGACTGCTCTCACTTGCTGCTGGGCAGTTGAGCCGGCGTCGGCGCCAAAGCGTTCGAAGATTTGGGTGAGCGCACTCAGTGCGTGCGTGGCCACGACGAAGCGGACGCGGAAAAGGCTTGACCGGTGCGTGGTGGCCGTGGGGGCGAACACCCACAGTGCGGCGTTCACCGAGCACTCCACCATCAGTAGGAGGTCCTTCACGGACGTGGATCCGAAGTCGCGATAGGAGGTCGCGTCGAACAGGACGGCTGTCGTGTCGACGAGGCGAGGCTCAGCAACCGTTGGCAACGTGACCTGACGAATGACGGGATCGCCCATGCCGAAGGCGCGTTGAAGCTCAACCGTGCGCTGCCCCATCGTCTGCCCCAGGTTGAACGACCGTGAGTCCTCGTCAGTGGCCCACCGGTCGTTGAGGTTAGCGGCCGCCTGATAGGACGCTAATCGGGTGGAGGCAAGCGCACGCCCGTCGCTTTCCAGCAACGCGAAGTCGTTCAGTGACGAGAACGCCGCCGTGTGCTCGGCGGCAATCGATGCGAACTGGTCGAGCACGGAGTCCACAGATTTCTTGTCGTCATCGAGGAGCTTCACCGTGTGTCGAGCTGTGGCGATGTCCACGTCCCAACCTGCGGTGACGCGGTCGATGGCTCCAGGGTCAACGCGCTTCAGCTGGTCCAGTCCTTCATGGAGAACGCGTGCCACCTGCGGGAGGATTGACAACCCGACCGTCGGTTCCCAGTCCGTGCCGACCGCCGATGTCACCAACGAGGTCCACCAGGACACATCGTCGCGGAGCATCACCGCGTCCAACTCACGCCGCTGCTCAGCTGTCTCCACCACGGACTTTCGCTTGGCCTTGGCCGACTTCCCACTCACAGGTTCCATCTTGCCGCTTCAGGCGCGTCTGATTGAAGAGGTGACCACCACCTCACCCGCGACGGTTCAGCGATCCGCTCGAGAAGAGCTGGACGAGCGTCACCGAGAGGATCACGGCCGTCTCCGCCTCGCCCTGCGATGGCCTGCGGTATCCGTTCCCACCATGGCGGGACTCCTGCCCACTCCAAAGCGCTTCAGCCAAGGGGATCGCGACGTCTGTCGCACGACCCGGAAGGTCGATCGACCAATCTTGCTGAGCCTTCATGTCTCGGATGATGGTGCCGAGCGTCGTCAACGAGTTCTTCGGACTCACCACGGGCGCGGCCGCTTCTTCAACCGCCTTGACGGCCTTCTCGTACGCTTCCTCGGGATCGGGCACCCGGCCGTACGCAGCCGCCCACGCCTCGCCGAGCAGCCTCCCCGATGAGCTGCGCGAGATAGCCGCGTCGACGGCCACCTGCACGCTCTCCGGCATGCGTCGAACGAGTCCATCGCTACGGTTTCGCTTGCCGATCGTCCACGCCGATCCAGCCGCTTCAAGAATGCGGTCGAGACTCTGGGCGACCGCGCGGTTGTTTTGATGCACGACCCAGTCGGCGACGTCGAGAAGCTCTTCCTCCGGCAGCCGGTTGAAGAAGCCTGGCCAGGATGTGCCGTCGAGACGATCGACGTACGACGGCCGAAGGCGCGCAACGAGGTCGAACATCATCAGCGATTCGCGCCGAAAGTACCAAGTGTCTGTGACGCTCGATGCCCTCGCGAAGTGCGGCTTCAGGAACTCCAGGAGAGCGGGTTTCATGTAGGACGGAACACCGTCCACGAGAACCTCGCGCGTGGCGGGATCCTCGCCGCGCGGTATCCACTGCGTCATCGCGTATGCCTCAATAGCCTTCAGTGTTCGGGCGGGACTCGCCGCCGCGCCGCGCCTGGTCGGTCTCGGCTGCAGACTATCGCGAAGCAGACTCTGTGCCGTCTGGCCCCGCCGACCTTTGGCCGAGCGCTGCTTCCGCAGCGAGAATTGCCTCCTCCGCCGTCTTAATTGCTTGCATGCCTATGTCACGGAAGTGCTCGACGCCTGCGAGTAGGAAGGCCCCGGACACGTCAACACGCTGCCCGGTCACGACGCGCGAGGGCACAGTCGCGTCGAGGACGTGCAGCAGCAGGAGGGATGCAACCTCCGCGGGTAGACCAAGCCCAAGATTTGTCATGCCCGCCGAGAAGACGACTTCCTCGCCATCACGCACAATCGCGCTGTGCCATCCGTCCGAATCCGCATGTACTGGATGGCTCGCCATTGAGTAGTAGAACTCGAAGCGTGGAGACACGAGCTTCATCAGCGCGCTTATCGTGATGCGCGTCTTCGGCTTGAAGAGCGGTGCAGCCCAACCGTTCGGCTGTACGAAATCCTTCCCGTACTGCTCCGCCAGCTCATGCCGACGCGCGTCCAAGCCCACCAGCATTTCCTCATCAAGAATGTCGGTAGCTTCGCGCATCCCCGACGCAACGAGCGAGCGCGCGAATCTTGGCACCATCGCCTCGCGGTGGGTTACGAAGCGATCGACAAGCTCCGGGTGCTTGCGACCGGGGCCGCCGTACACGGCGATCACGGTGATGGTCACAGCGATCTCATGGAGCGTCCGAACGCGCGCCGTGGCGCCATCCGGGTAGCCGCCCTTGAGTAGCCACAGCACCTCCCCGAAGGTTTTCAACGCCCGAGCGCATAATCCTTTGATCACTGCGTAGTACTGCTCTTGTTGACCGTCACCAGCGTCTGCATGCAGGCCGTCCATCGCCGAAGACGCCCAATCAGCGGCATCCATCGCCTCGTCGAGCATCCGCTCCAAGAATCGGAATCCGTCCGCGTACCTGCTGCCGAGTCGGTTCCGGAATGCGTCGGCCTGATCCACGCGGTCATCGGCGGAGGCCCACATCGCATCGAGCCTGACCAGGTACGCCCTCAGCTCATCCTGCTCGACCCGCTTCGCGCGGCCCCCGAAGCTCGCCACCGGGAGCTGCTCTTTCCTGCCGTCGGTCACCCCCCGATTCTGCAGGACGCCCGGCCATTCGACGATGCCTGGCTGTTGGCTGCTCGTCGGTTCGGATGGCCACGCTGTGCCAGAAGGGCAAGCAAGGCTGTGCCAGGGACTTCCAAGCAGAGCGGGAAAGTCCCGCAGACACAGCGATCGAAGGCACTCATTAACTACCCGCACTGACCGAGACCCCCGCCGAGTGCGGGGGTCTCGTCGTCGGAGCCTCCGGCGGTCGACTACCGTTGGCGCGTGCTGCGTCGGTCTGTCCTCGTCACCGCCCTCGTCCTGGCCGGCACGGTGCTCGCGGGCTGTGCTGCGACGACCGACGACCGCCCGGTGGTCGAGGCGTACACCGAGACCGGCGACGACGCTGCCACCCGGGTCCGCGCCGCGACCGAGCACGCCGCGACGATCGGCATCGACGGGGTCACCCTGACCGAGGACGGCACCGGGCTGGACGCCCTGCCCGACGGGATCGACTCCCTCGTCCGGACGGCGACCCGCGGCGGAGCGGTACCGGAGCTGCTCGTCAGCAACTACTCCGAGTCGCTCGGTGACTTCTCGCCCGCGATCGGCACGGCGCTGCTCGGCGACGCAGCCACCCGCACGGAGATCGCCCACGAGCTCGCCGCCCTCGCCGCGGCGCACCACCTGGACGGCGTGCAGATCGACCTCGAGTCCCTGCGCGGACGGGACCGTGCCGGACTCGTCGCCTTCGCCGCCGCCCTCGAGACGGCCGTGCACGACGAGCTCGGGGACGACGCACCCGTGTCCATGGCGGTGATGGCGTCCACGTCGGCCTCGGGCTTCCGGGACACCGGTTACGACCTGCGTGCTCTCGGCGAGCACGTCGACCGCTTCGTGCTCATGACCTACGACGAGCACGGCCCGTGGAGCGAGCCGGGCACGATCGGCGCCCTGCCGTGGGCGCAGCGTGTCGTCGAGGCCGCGGAGCACGAGGGGGTGTCGGCCGACCGGATCGACCTCGGCATCGCGGGCTACGGGTACGTGTGGGGCGGTGACGAGCGTTCCGCCGACGTGGGTCAGGTGTCACCCGCCCGTGCTCGCGACCTCGCCGGCGCCGCCGCGCGCTGGTCCGACCACTCGGGGGAGTGGTCCGCGGTCCTCGACGACGGTCGCCAGCTGCACTGGTCGGACGCCCGGTCCTACCGCGCGCGGGTGGCGCTGGCGCGCACGCTCGGGCTCCACGGCGTCGCCTACTGGTCCCTCGGCACGCAGGCCCTGCCCGCCTGACGAGACCGCCCAGCCGCGCCGACGCCCAGACCAGACCCGGGCTCGCGCCGATGCGCAGGCCCGAGTTCGCGCCGTCGAGCAGGCCGGACTCCGCGCCGACGCACAGGGTCGAGGCCGCGTCGACCTGCACGCGGGCCACGCGCGGGCCGGGCCCGGCCTGGCTGCCCGGGTCCGGCGCGCCGTGTCAGCCGCGCGGCGGCGCCGTCGTCGACCGCACGACGAGGGACGGGGCCACGAGGGTCCGCATCGGGGAGGTCCCGCTGGCCGGAACGCCGAGCAACGCGACGAGCCGCTCGGCCGCGAGCCGCCCGACCTCGTCGTTGTGCGGGTCCACCGTCGTCAGGCGGAGCAGTGGCGAGGACGCGAGCGGTGTCTCGTCGTTCCCGACCACGGACACGTCCTCGGGCACGCGGAGACCGGCGTCGCGCACCGCGGCGATCGCACCCATCGCCATGACGTCGTTCGCGGCGAACACCGCCGTCGTCTCGGGGTGCTCGGCCAGTGCGCGGCGGGTGCCCTCGTACCCGGTCGACTCGGCGGTCGGACCGCCGCCGTAGACGAGCGGCGCGGATCCCGACGCGACCATCCGCTCGACGGCGGCTGCGCGCCGGGCGGCAGCCGGGCCTCCCGAGCCGGTGACGTGGACGATGTGCCGGTGACCCAGCGCGAGGAGGTGGTCGGTCGCCAGGCGGCCGCCTGCGGCCTCGTCGGAGGCGACGACGTCGAGGCCCGCGGGCACGGTGACCCGCTCACCGGCGACGACCACGGGGGTGTCCGGCGGGACCACGGAGTCGGCGACGCCCTCGGCGGCGAGGAGGACGCCGTCGACGCGCAGGGCGAGCAGGTCGTCGAGCGGAGAGGTACCGAGGTGTGCGTTCGCCTGCGTGTCCGCCAGGGTGAGCCGCAGCCCGTGCGGTGCCAGCGCCGCCCGGACGCCGTCGAGCATCGGCACGAACCACGGGTTGCGGAAGTCGTCGACGACGATGCCGACCGTGCGGGTCCGGGTGCCGGCGAGGATCGCGGCGGCGCGGTTCGGCCGGTAGCCGAGTTCCTCGGCGGCAGCGAGCACGGCGGCACGGCGCGCGGCCGAGACGCCCGGGTCGTCGCGCATCACCATCGAGACGAGCGACTTCGACACCCCGGCCCGGGCGGCGACGTCGATGATCGTCGGCGGACGGTGCGGCACGGAGGCTCCGATCGTACGGCAGGGCTTGACAGGACATGGTCGCCTGCGGCTACAGTCTAGTGCGCTCTGGAACGTTCCAGAGCAAACACCAACACCACGTCTCGAAGGAGAGCACGCATGGTCGACAGCATCGGTGTCGCCGTCATCGGCGCCGGCATGGCCGGGAAGGCGCACGCAGCAGCGTGGCGCAACGCTCCGTCCCTCTTCGCCCCGACACTGCCGCCCGTGCGGCTCGTCTCGGTGTGCGACGCGTACGAGCCCGTCGCCGAGGAGTCCGCGCGACGCTTCGGCTACGAGCTGCACGACACCGACTGGCGGGCCGTCGCCGCAGCGGACGACGTCGACGTCGTGAGCGTCGTCGTCGCGAACCACCTGCACCGCGAGGTGGTCGCGGGACTGCTCGACGCGGGCAAGCACGTGCTCTGCGAGAAGCCCCTGTCCGACACCCTCGACGACGCCCGGGCGATGGCCGACGCGGCCGGTCGAGCGGCTGCCCGTGGGCTCGTCGCCCGCGTAGGGTTCACCTACCGTCGGGCCCCCGGACTCGCGGCGATCGAGCAGCTCGTCGGCGACGGCACCCTCGGCCGCGTCCTGCACGTCTCGGGTCGGTACTGGACGGACTACGGCGCCTCGCCCGACGTCCCGACCTCGTGGCGCTTCACGGGTGCTCCGGGCACCGGTGCGCTCGCCGACGTCGGCTCGCACCTGACGTACGTCGCGGAGTTCCTCGCCGGTCCGGTCCGGAGCGTCAGCGGCGGGACCTTCACGACGGCGATCACCGAGCGTCCCGTCGCCGCGGGCTTCGCGCTCCGCGGCCAGGACGTCCCGCTGACCGGCGAGCGTGCGGCGGTCGGCAACGACGACTACGCCACGTTCTCGGCGCGGTTCGGCGACGGCTCCGTGGTCGGGTCGCTCGAGGTGTCCCGCGTCGCCGCCGGCCACCCGAACGGTCTCGTCGTCGAGGTCTTCTGCGAGCACGGTGCCGCGCGCTGGGACCAGGAGCGGCCGTCCGAGATCGGCCTCGCGCTGCAGTCCGACGGGCCGCGCACCGGCGGGTACCGGCAGGTCGTGCTCGGGCCGGACCACCCGTACGTCGCCGGCGGCATGGCGATGGACGCCCCGGGCGTCGGGTGGGGCCAGAACCAGATGTTCGAGTACCAGGCGCGCGCCTTCCTCGACGAGGTCGCGGGCGTCGCCGACCCGCTGCCGCGCAACGCCACGTTCGACGACGGCGTGCACAACATGGAGGTCCTCGACGCCGTGGCGCGGTCCGCCGCGGCCGGCGGGGCGACCGTCACCGTCCCCGCCGCGAGCGGCGCGACCGCCACCGTCCCCGCCGCGAGCGGCGCGAAGAGCCGCCCCACGACCGGCGGCACGCCGAACACCCCGGCAACTCCTGCCACGACCACCCCCGACACCCAGGAGCAGCACGCATGAAGCTCGGTCTCTACAACGCGGTCTTCCACGACCGGCCCCTCGCCGACGCGCTCTCCGCGATCGCCGCGAACGGCCTGACCGGCATCGAGTTGAACACCGGCGGGTTCCTGCCCCCGGTGCACGTGCCCGACATCGACGCGATCCTCGAGGACGACGACGCCCGCGACGCCTTCCTCGCGCAGTTCGACGGCACGGGGGTGGCGATCGCCGGGCTCAACTGCAACGGCAACCCGCTCCACCCCGACCCCGCCATCGGTCCCGCGCACGCCGAGGACGTCCGGCGCAGCATCCGACTCGCGGCCCGTCTGGGACAGACGCGCGTGGTCACGATGTCCGGCCTGCCCGCGGGGGAGCCCGGCGGCACGCGGCCGAACTGGATCGTCAACGCGTGGAACTCGGCGGCGCTCGACGTGCTCGAGCACCAGTGGAGCGTGGCCGTGCCGTTCTGGCAGGAGGTCGACGCCCTGGCGCGGGAGCACGGCGTGCACGTCGCGCTCGAGCTGCACCCGCAGAACCTCGTGTTCAACGTCGCCACGATCCGCGAGCTCGTCGAGCGCGGTGGACTGACGAACGTCGGCGTGGAGCTCGACGCATCGCACCTGTTCTGGCAGCAGATGGACCCGGTCGCCGTGGTCCGGGAGCTCGGTCCGCTGGTCCTCCACGCAGCGGCGAAGGACGTCCGGGTGAACCCCGCGGTCGCGCTGAACGGCGTGCTCGACAACTCCTTCCGACGGCTGTCCCCCGAGGAGCCGCGGACGAACCTCGGCGGCGACGAGTGGGCGAACGCATGGCCGTCGCCCTCGTCGTGGGACTTCGTCGCCCTCGGCAAGGGGCACCCGACGGAGTACTGGACGGCGTTCCTGCGGGCGCTCCACGAGGTGGACCCCGACATGCTCGTCAACATCGAGCACGAGGACACCGAGCTGGGGCGCGAGGAGGGGGTCGCGGTCGCTGCGGAGGTCCTCCTCGCCGCCGAGGCGGCGCGCGTCGCGGGTGACGCGCCGGGTGGCACGGAGCGACCCGCGTCCTGAGGTGACCGAGACCGGACGGGAGGCACGGTGCGGGCCCGCACCGCGCCTCCCGTCCGGCCGGTGGTCACGTGGGCACCCGTGCCTCCCGGATGACCGGTGACACATCCTCCGGTGCCTGTCACCGCGCCGTTGTAGCATGCACGACACCTGTCCCGAGACGAGGAGGCCTGCGTGCAGGACCCGACCGACCAAGGCTTCCCGATCGACCACGTGCGAGCGGTCGGCGACGACGTCGTGGCGGCCGTCTCCACCGTCGTCGACGGCAAGGTCGACGTGATCCGCACCGCCTTCACGGTGATGCTCGCCGAGGGGCACCTGCTCGTCGAGGACGTGCCGGGCGTCGGCAAGACCGTCCTGGCCAAGGCCCTCGGCGCGTCGGTCGGTGGATCGGTGAACCGCATCCAGTTCACCTCGGACATGCTGCCGTCCGACGTGACCGGTGTGAACATCTACGACCAGTCGTCCGGCACGTTCCGGTTCTCACCCGGGCCCGTCTTCGCGAACGTCGTCATCGGCGACGAGATCAACCGCACCAGCCCGAAGACCCAGTCCGCCCTGCTCGAGGCGATGGCCGAGTCGCAGGTGACCGTCGACGGGGTCACCCGGCCGCTCGAGTCGCCGTTCATGATCGTCGCGACCCAGAACCCCATCGACATGGAGGGCACCTACCCGCTGCCCGAGGCCCAGCGTGACCGCTTCATGGCTCGCATCACCATGGGGTACCCGAGCGCCGACGCGGAGCGGCAGATGCTCGCCGACCGCGGTGTCCGCGACCCCCTGTCGGCGCTGCGCCCGATCGTCGACGTGCAGACCCTGCGAGCCGTCGTGCAGACCGTGCGCGCGGTGCACGTCGCGCCGGACGTCGAGGCCTACATCGTCGCGATCGTCCGCGCCACACGCTCGCACCCCGACCTCGTGCTCGGCGCGAGCCCGCGTGCGACGCTGCACCTGGCGCAGGCCGCCCGGGCGCACGCCGCGCTGCTCGGCCGACCGTTCGTCACCCCGGACGACGTCGCCCAGCTCGCCCCGGTGATCCTCGCCCACCGCCTGGTGCCGGTGGCCCGCGGGCTCGGCGGTGGGGCCGAGGACACCGCACGCGACGTCGTGGTCCGGATCGTCTCCGACACCGCCGTGCCCTTCACCGCGGCCGCCGTCCGGTCCTGATGGCCGACGATCCGGGCCCCTCGACACTCGCGCTGCGCGCCGGCGCGGTGCGGTCCTGGGCGACCCGGTACGGACGACGGGGCGCGGCGCTCCTGCGTCGGACCCCCTTCCCACGGCCGACGGCCCGCGGCTGGACGGTCCTCGGGTCCGGGGTCGCGCTGGTGGGCGGTGGACTCGTCGCCACGACGAGCATCGCCGTCTCCGCGGGGCTGCTGCTGCTCGTCCTGCTCGTGCTCGGCGTCGTGATGGCGTTCGTGGTCGCAGCGCCGCTCCGCGCCACCCGGGCCAGCGCGCGTGCGGTCGTGCAGGTCGGTGAGGTCTACCGCGAGCGGATCACGCTGCGCGGCACCTCGCTCCCGATCGGGCCGCGGACCACGCTGCTCGTGCGCGAACAGCTCGAGGACGCCTTCGCCAGCGTGACGGACGCCGAGACGTACGCGCTCGTCGGACCCCACGAGCCGCCGGCGGTGCTCGACGTCGAGGCCCTGGCGATGCACCGTGGACGGACCCTCGTCGGCCCGGTGACGATCCGCGTCGAGGACCCCTTCGGCCTGCTGCGCATCGACCGCCCGGTCGTCCCCGCGGAGGAGGTCGTGGTCGTCCCGACGTCGACCACCCTCGGCGCGATCGACACCGGGGCACTGGCCGGCGCGGTGTCCGCCGACGAGGGGCGGGTCGGTCAGGGCGGCTCCGCGGACGACAGCGAACTCCGTCCCTACCGTCAGGGCGACCCGATCCGCCGCGTGCACTGGGGCCAGAGCGCCCGCCGCGGGGAACTCCACGTCCGGCAGACCACCCAGGCGCAGCCGCCGGAGGCCGTCATCGCGATCGACGTCCGGCGCGAGTCGTACCAGGCGCTCGGGCGCGACGACCTGGCCGAGCTGTCCGACCTGGGCGGCGACGCGGCGTTCGAGCACGCCGTCGTGGTGGCCGCGAGCGTCGCCCGCGCCCTGAGCGCGCGGACCTCGCGCGTCGTGCTCGTCAGCGACGACCGGCTCGACGGTCCCCGGCACGCCGGCGACGCGGGCAGCCTGACCGACGTGCTCGTCGGGCTGGCGGACGTCCGGGTGCGTTCCGACGCCCGCCCGGTGACCGAGGTGCTGCCCGACGTCCGCGGCCGCGACGTGCACGGGATGACCGCGGTCGTCACTGGTCGGTGCACCGCGGAGCAGGCCGCCGGACTCGTCGCCGCGACGAGCGGGTCGAGCCGCGGGATCCTGGCCACCATCGTGCCGCCCGACCCGGTCGTCCGCGGGATCCTCGACCGCGCCGGTTGGCGGACCCTCGTCGTGCCGGTGCCCGGCGCGCAGCACCAGGGGAGCACCCGGTGACCGGGACGACGACCACCGACCGCCCCGGCACGTGGCAGCAGCTGCCCGGCGCTGACCGCCCCGCCGAGCGCCCGGACACCCCGAGCGCCTGGGTCGTGGCACTCGCGCCGTTGCCCGTGCTGATCGGCGCGCTCGCGATGCGACCACTCGTGCAGGGGATCGCGTGGTGGGTCTCCGGGGTGGTGTTCGCGGCTGTGCTCGTCTGCGTCGTGCTCGCCGTCCGGCGTCGTGCACCCGGCGTGCGGTTCATCGCCCTCGTGACCACGCTCGTGATCGGGTCCTGCGTCGCCGCGGTCGCGAACGACGTGCACCCGCTCGGCTGGCTCGACCGCGAGGGCGCGCTGGGCGAGGCCCTCGCGGCGATCCGTCTCAACCCGGCGCCACTGCCGCAGACCGATGCGGTCCGGCTCGTCGTGACCATCGCCATCGGCTGGGTCGCGGGCGTGTCGCTCTTCCTGGCCGCGATCGCCCCGACGGTGGCGCTCGCGGCCGTCCCGGCGCTCGTCGTGCTCATCGTGCCGGGCGTCGTCACCGGCGAACCCGCGTCGCCGGTGCTCGTCGTCCTGGTCGGCGCGGCCTTCCTCGGGCTCCTGTGGCTCTCGGTGCGTCCCGTGCAACGAGCCTTCCCGGCAGCCGTCGTCGGGGCCATCGGACTCGTCGTCGCCGTGGGGCTGCCCGCGCTCGTACCGCTCAACGCGAGTTGGCTGTCGGGGGTGACCGGTGCGCTGCAGTCCCCGGTCCAGCCGGGGCGTCCGGGCACGCTGCTCGAGCTCGGCCGTGACCTGCGGCAGCCGAACGAGCTCGAGGTGCTGCGGTACCGCACCGCCGACGGGCAACCCGAGTACCTCAAGCTCGCCGACCTGGACGAGTTCGGTAGCGGCGACTGGGTGCCGACCGTCACCGACGCGAGCACCTCCGACACGGCCGACCGCCCGCAGTGGGCCGTCGGCGTGAACCCCCGACTCGCGAGCCGCGGCGACCTGACCGTGCGGATCACCGGGTTGTCGAGCAACTACCTGCCGGTGCCGGCCGGGGCGGCGTCGCTCGAGTCGCAGTCCACGAACCTCGACCTCGCACAGTGGCGGTGGATGGGGAACTCGAGCACCGTCCGGTCGACCGGACCGACCACGCAGCGCGGATCGACGTACGAGGCGTTCGGCGCCTCGACGTCCTCGGGGGAGTACCTCGACGCCATCGCCGCGAGCGGGCTCCTCGGCCGCGGCGGCGGTCGCGGGTTCCAGCAGCCGAGCGCCGCCCAGCTCCGCACCGACCTGTCGCTCCCCGACGACCTGCCGGAGGACATCGCCGCGGCCGCCCGACGGGTCGCCGGCAGCGGGTCGACCGACTACGAGGAGGCCAGGGCGCTCGAGCAGTGGTTCCGCAGCGACCTGTTCACCTACTCGGAGACGGCTCCCGTCGAGCAGGGCTACGACGGCGACAGCATGGACGTCGTCGACACGTTCCTGCGCGTCCGGCAGGGGTACTGCGTGCACTTCGCGTCGTCGATGGCCGTGATGGCCCGCACGCTCGGTATCCCCTCGCGCATCGCGGTCGGCTACCGGGCCAGCAGCGAGCAGACCGAGGACGGCGAGTACACCGTCTCGAACCGGCAGCTGCACTCGTGGCCGGAGCTGTACATCCGCGGCGCGGGCTGGGTGTCGTTCGAGCCCACCCCCAGCTCGGACGCGGCGGCCCAGGCGGCGGACCAGTCGACGGCGACCCCGGCGCCGGCGCCGACGGAGACGCCGTTGCCCGCTCCCGGCGAGACCGCGACCGACCAGGCGTCGCCGACCCCGACCCCGTCGGCGTCGGCGGAGCCGGGAGCGTCCGCGCCGACGAACGGCTCCGGCACCGGGCCCCTCGGGCTCGTGGTGGGCCTGGTGCTCCTGCTGGCGGTGCTCGTCGCCCCCGGGGCGGTGCGTGCCCTGCGCCGCAGGCAGCGCCTCGCCGCGGTGCGGGCCGGCCGGTCGCCCGCCGTGCACGCCTGGCGTGAGGTGCTCGACGACGTGGCCGACCACGGCTACGCCCCGGGGCTCGCGCCGCCGGGCGACCCAGCGGCAGCGGCGCGCACGGCCCGTGCGGTGCTCGGTCGGCTGGCCGGGACCGTGCCCTCGACGGTGCTCCCGCACCTGAGGGCGGTGGTCGACGCGGTCGACGTGGAGCGCTTCGCGGCGGACGGGGCGGCGCGGGTGGACACGGCCGCGCTGGACCGCGCCGTCCGAGAGGCACGGATCGCCCTCGACGCTTCCGTCCCCCGTGTACGCGTGCTGCGGTCGCGCCTGTTCCCGCCGAGCCTGCTGCCGTCGTCCGCGTGGTCCCACGAGGGCAGGCGCCGCCGCACGGCGTAGCGCGCGGGGCTGCCCGTGCGAGTCGTCCCACGAGGGCAGGCGCCGCCGCACGGAGTAGCGCGCGGGGCTGCCCGCACCACTCGTGGCCGCGCGGTGTGAAGACACCGGCGGACGGCGTGGCACGTCAGCGACGCGGCCGCACCACCGCCTCGACGACGCCGGCGATCACGGCGCCCGGGTCCACCCCGGGCAGGGC
Organism: Curtobacterium caseinilyticum; assembly: GCF_030363035.1. Lineage (GTDB taxonomy): Bacteria > Actinomycetota > Actinomycetes > Actinomycetales > Microbacteriaceae > Curtobacterium > Curtobacterium caseinilyticum. Next base: position 161,698 of record NZ_JAUCMN010000002.1, read on the forward strand.
CGGGGCGTCGAACACGATGCCCACGTTCGCCCCGACCAGCACCGCCGCGAAGTCCTCCAGCGCCATGCCGGGCTCGACCTCCGGGTGCGCTCCGAACCACAGCCGGACCAGGTCGAGCACGCCGTCGTGCAGCTCCCGCCGCTGCCGCACGAACTCGGGCATGAACTCCGGGTGCCGCATCGCGTACCCGCGGAACTCGGAGACCAGGGCGAACTGGCGGCCCTGGTCGTGCCCGCCGAACGCGGCGCGCACGACGTCGGCGATGCGGTCGGCGTCGACGTCGGCGCGCACGACCTCCTGCAGCGAGGCGAGCACCATGTTCGTCGAGCGCTGCATGACCTGGGCGACGAGGTCCTGCTTGGACGAGAAGTTCGAGTAGACGGCACCCTTGCTGAAGCCCGCCCGAGCGGCGACGTCGTCGAGCCGTGCGCCGTGCACGCCGGACTCGGCGAAGACGTCGGCGCCCGCGACGAGCAACCGTTCACGCACCTCGGCTCGTGGTGTCCTGGGGGTGGGGGCGGAGGCGTCGTCGCTCATGTGGTCCTGATCCCTGGTCGTCGCGGTCGTGCGGTGGTTCGCCGTACTGTCGATCCCCGCTCGTCGGTGGCGTGCGGGTTCCGTCACACCGCGGACGGTGCGTCACCGGGCGGCTGGTCCGACCACGCCGCGAGCGCTGCGACCGTCACACCCGTGGTGCGACCGTCGGGGACCTGCCGTGCCGCGCGCTGTGACCGCGCACGGCACCAGCGAAGCCCCCGCCACGTCGGTCTGTGGACCGGCACGTTCGGGTCGTGTCGGTGCATCGGCTGACGTGGTCGCCGGGTCGATACCCGGCGGTAGCGATCGTACCGCGCGACCTGCTCCGGGCACAGGTCGAGACCACCCCACCAGCCGCAGGGCGCGGGATCCGCACGGCGGCGTCAAACGTCGTCGGGCGTGTCCCGGTTGCTCCGGACACTGCCGCGGCCGGTGCGTCGACCGGGCCGGCGGAGCAGTCGGATCGCGTCCGGCCGCAGGCGGCGTCCGCGTTGCAACAGCGCACCGAGCGTCGACTGCGGCTGCCAGTCGCGCCCGTTCGGCAGTCCCCAGCCGCGCTTGACGGCGCCGTACCGGAGCCCGAGCGACAGCACGATGGCGGCGATGATGCCGATCGTGGGCGAGCCGAGGTGCGAGGCGACGACCATGACCGCCGAGGCCGCGACCGCGACGGTCGCGTAGAGCGCGTTGCCGCCGAACACCGCCGGCACGCGACGGAGCAGCAGGTCGCGCATCGCCCCTCCGCCGACCGCCGTCACCGTGCCCATGATGATCGCGGCCGGCCACCCGAGTCCGGCGTCGAAGGTCCGCTGCACGCCGACCACGGACCAGAACCCGATCACGGCGGCGTCGAGCACGGTGAACAACCGGTCCCAGGTGAGCTCGGAGAACGACACGAGGAACGCGATGAGCGAGCCGGCGATCGCGACGGGCAGGTAGAGCGGGTCGACGAGCGCGACGGGCGGGCCGTTCTGCAGCAGGGTGTCGCGGAGGATGCCGCCACCGAGCCCCGAGACGAACCCGACGACGAGGAAGCCGAACAGGTCGAAGTCCATCGTGCGCGCGAGCGAACCGCCGAGCAGGGCCGAGGCGAACACGCCGGCGAGGTCGAGCACGTTGGTGACCGACGCCAGGCCCTCGGGGGTCAGCAGGTTCATGAGAACAATCAAACCCCACACCGCAGGAGTGGCGGGTCGCGCCGCGGTTAGGTTAGCCTCACCTTCGCCATGATCGCCACACTCGTCATCGGCCTCCGCGAAGGCCTCGAAGCGACGCTCATCGTCGGCATCATCGCCGCGTTCCTGCGTCGCAACCGCGCGCCCCTCGCTCCGATGTGGGCGGGCGTCGGCCTCGCGGTCCTGCTGAGCATCGCCGTCGGCTTCGGTCTGCAGGCCGTCGAGCAGGCCCTGCCGCAGGCGGAGCAGGAGGGGATGGAGACCGTCATCGGCGCCGTCGCCGTGGTCTTCGTCACCGGCATGATCGTCTGGATGCGCACCCACGCGCGCACCCTGTCGCGCGACCTGCAGGCGAGCGCGTCCGCCGCTCTGGGGCGCGGCACGGCGTGGGCCCTCGCCGGCATGGCGTTCCTCGCCGTCCTCAAGGAGGGCTTCGAGACCTCGGTCTTCCTGCTCGCGACCTTCCAGGCGTCGTCGGACACCGGCGCTGCAGCCCTGGGGGCGGTGCTCGGCATCGCCGTGGCGGTCGTCATCGGGTACGGCATCTACACCGGCGGCGTGCGGCTCGACCTCGGCAGGTTCTTCACCGCCACGGGTGTGTTCCTCGTCTTCGTCGCCGGTGGCCTCGTGCTCACCGCCCTCCGCCACGCGCACGAGGCGGGGTGGGTCGTGATCGGCCAGCAGCGCACCGTGGACCTCGGTTGGCTCGCGCCGAACGGGTCCCTGCGCGGTGCACTCGTGACCGGCGTGCTCGGCATCCCCGCCGACCCGCGGGTGATCGAGGTGCTCGGGTGGGTCCTCTACGTCGTCCCCGTCCTGGCCCTCGCCGTCTGGCCGCGCGCCTGGCGACCGGCTCCCGCGCGCGTCCCGACCGTGCGTGCGCTCGTCGCCGGCGGCCTGGCCGTCACCGCCGCGGCACTCGCCGTGGGCGTGCCGACCGGCGGCGCCGACCTGCCCCGGACCGCGACCGTCAGCGGCGACGCCCGGTCCGTCACGGCCACCGTCGACGGCGCGGCCGCTGTCCTGCGCGTGGCCGGCACCGGACGGGAGGCACGGGTCACCCTGCCCGCGTCGGCCCACCGCCGCGTCACCCGCTCCGGCGTCGCGGCCGACCGCTGGCAGGTGACCGAGGACGTCGCGCGTCCGGACCGACCGACCACACTGACGCTCGACGACCTGGTCGACCTGTTCGAACGCGTCCCGGTGGGCATCTCCCCGAGCACGAACCCCGGCCCGTTCACCGCGCGCTGGGTCGTCCGCGACACCGTCGCCCTGACGACCGTCGGTGGGGGAGTCCTGGACGCGACCCGGTCGGAACGCGACGTGCTCACGCTGCGCGGTGGGGGCCTCCCGGCCGCCCGGACGACCACGCTGGAACGCACCGTCTGGGGCGTCCCCGCCGACCGCGCCGACCAGGCGGTCGCGACCGTGGCCGCGGCGCAGGCACGCGCCGCCGAGCTGCGCCTCTGGGACACCTGGCTGCCGATCGCCCTGCTCGTCGTCGCTGCTGCCCAGGCGCTGCTCGCCGTCCGTGACACGCGCCGCAACGCGGCACCCCGTACCACCACCCCCGGAACCGACCCGTCGCGCGGCCCACCCGCCGACGTCCCTGCAAGGAGCCTCGACCATGCCGTTCGGTAGGAACGCCAGCCCCCTGACCGCCCGCCCGCTGTTCGCCCGCCCCCTGTTCGCTCTGGGTGCCGTCACCGCCACCGCCCTCGCCCTGACCGGCTGCTCGGCCGGCGGTCCGCACGCCGACGACGCGTCCGGCCGTGCCGGCAAGGTGTCCCGCGTCACCATCACCCTGACCAACGACGGATCCGACGCCTGCACCGTGTCGACCACGAAGGTCCCCGCTGGTCCCGTCACGTTCACGGTGAAGAACGAGTCGTCCACCGCGATCACCGAGGTGGAGCTGCTGCAGGACCAGCGGATCCTGGGCGAGAAGGAGAACCTCGCACCGGGGCTCGACGCCGTCCGCTTCACCGCGACGCTGACCGGCGGCGACTACCAGGTGTACTGCCCCGGCGCGACGAAGGAGCTCACCGACCTCACGGTGACCGGCAAGGTCGCGTCGACCGCGAACGGCAGTGCCGCGACCCTGCTCGCCGACGGGGCGACGGGCTACGCGACCTACGTCGACGGCCAGGTGACCGACATGGTGGCCGCCGTGCAGCAGCTGCAGCACGACGTCGACGCCGGCGACCTGGACGCGGCGAAGCGCGACTACGCGGCGGCCCGCCCGTTCTACGAGCACGTCGAGAGCGACGTCGACGGCTTCGTCAAGAAGGGCTTCACGGCCACCGACAACGCCGGCAACCTCGACTACCTGATCGACATGCGCGCCTCGAACCTCGACACCGCGGTCGGGTGGAGCGGCTTCCACGCCGTCGAGAAGGACCTGTTCGAGGCCGGCGCGATCACCGCGTCGACGAAGGAGACCGCCGCCGCGCTGACCGCGGACGTGCAGCTGCTCGCACAGCGCGTGCCGTCGATCCGGTACAAGCCCGAGGACCTGGCGAACGGCGCCGCCGGGCTGCTCGAGGAGGTCCAGTCGAACAAGATCACCGGGGAGGAAGAGGCGTACAGCCACATCGACCTCGTCGACCTCGCCGCCAACGTCGAGGGCGCCCGGCAGGCGTTCGCGTACCTCAAGCCGGGACTCACGAAGGTCGACCCGACGCTGACGAAGCAGATCGCCGCGCAGTTCGACGCCACGAACACGCTCATGGACGGCTTCCGCGACGCGGACTCCCTCGGTGGGTTCGCCACGTGGGACGCGGCGGCGAAGGCGGAGGACGCCAACCGGCTCTCGCAGCAGGTCCAGGCGCTGCAGGACCCCCTGTCCCGACTGGCCGAGAAGGTCGCGACGGCGTGAGCGCCTCCCGCTTCTCGCGCCGGGGGCTGATCGGCGCCGGTCTCGCCGCCGCCGGTGCCGGCGTCGGTGCGGTCGCGGGCGTCGCGGGCTCCGCGGTCGCCACCGGCGTCGACCCGTTCACGGCGGCGGCGAACGGCGACGAGTCGATCGACCTGTCGCAGTCGGTGCCCTTCTACGCGACCGCAGCGCGGCAGCCGCAGGGCGGGATCCGCACGACCCCGCAGCGGCACTGCGTGTTCATGGTGTTCGACCTGACCGCGTCGACCGCCACCGAGCTCCAGGTGCTGCTCGCCCGCTGGTCGGCGGCGATCGCGCAGCTGCAGGCCGGTCGCACCGTCGGGAGCGTCGAACCCGCGCACGGGAACGGTGTCGGCCAGGACACCGGCGAGGCGCTCGACCTCGGCCCGGCGTCGCTCACCGTCACGGTCGGCCTCGGCCCGGGCGTCTTCGACGACCGCTTCGGGCTCGCGGCGAAGCGCCCGGCGCACCTGTCGGCGATCCCGTCCCTGCCGAGCGACAACCTCGACGAGCAGCTGACCGGCGGCGACCTGTCGCTGCAGGCCTGCGCGGACGACCCCCAGGTGGCGTACCACGCGGTGCGGGACCTGGCACGGATGGCGCGGGGCACCGCGACCGTCCGGTGGACCGTGATCGGCTTCGGTCGGGCCTCGGCGGGACCGACGCAGTCGACGCCGCGGAACCTGATGGGGTTCAAGGACGGCACCCGCAACGTCACGACCGACGAGGAGTACGACCGGTTCGTCTGGCTCGACCGGAGCGCCGGATGGATGGCGGGCGGCACGTACCAGGTGGTCCGGAAGATCCGGATGAACCTGGAGACCTGGGACGCCGACGTCGTCAGCGACCAGCAGCGCGTGTTCGGCCGGACGAAGGTCGAGGGCGCGCCCCTGTCCGGTGGGTCCGAGCACACCACGCCGGACTTCCACGCGCGCGCGCCGCACGGGGCGGACGGCGACGGCGGGACCGCGATCGACCCGCGCTCGCACATCGCGCTCGCCGCGCACGAGGCGAACGGCGGGGTGAAGATCCTGCGCCGCGGGTACAACTACACGGACGGCCTGAACCAGTACGGCCAGCTCGACGCCGGGCTGCTGTTCGCTGCCTACACGAAGGACCCGGAGCACTTCACGCGCATCCAGCGGCGGCTCGGTGCCTCCGACCGTCTGAACGAGTACGTGTCGCACATCGGGTCCGGGGTGTTCGCGGTGCCGCCCGCGCCCCGGAAGGGCTCGTACGTGGGGGAGCAGCTCTTCCGCTGACACCGAGGCGGTGAGACGGGTGCCCTCCGTCGTTTCCCTGGAGACGGAGAGCACCCGCGCCGCGGGGTCCGACGGGCGGAACCACCGCCCGGCCCTGGGGGCGACCCGGCGCGACGCGTCGCGATGCGACAGGGGGAGCGTACCTCGCAGGGCCGTGCCGCAGCAGGGGCCTTCTGGGAACGGACAGCGAGACGGGCCGCCCCACTGTCGGTGGAGCGGCCCGTCTGCTGCTGCTGGCGCCGTTCGGTGCTGGTCGCGACGTTCGCGCTGGTCGCGCCGTCGGCGCTGGTCGCGTCGTCGGCCTGGAGGCGCGGGGTCAGTCAGTCAGGACGGTCCCGTCCTGCTCGGCGCGCTTCCGGCGAGCCAGCACCAGCGCCACGGCACCGGCGAGCAGCAGGACACCTGCGGCGATGCCCGGGACGACCAGGTCCGCACCGGTGTACGCGAGGTCGCCACCGGCGGTGTCCGGCTGGTCACCGTCCGCGACACCGTTGCCGGTGCCGTCGGAACCGTCGGCGACGCCGTCGCCGTCCGTGTCGCCGGCGCCCGGCACGCCGGCACCCGGGGTGGTCGGGTCGGTCGGGTCACCGGTACCGGGGTCGGCCGGGTCCGTGGGCTCGACCGGGGTGGTGGGGTCGGTCGGGTCCGTCGGCTCGGCGGCGGTCTCGATCGGCACCGTCACCGCGAGGGTGATCGTCTGGCCGCTCGGCAGCGTGACGACGAGGGGCTCGTCGGTCGTCGCGGTCGGGGCGGCCTCGGCGGCGAGCGCGGTGGCACGCAGGGCGTCGCCGGTCGGCTCCGCAGCGGGGGTCTCGTCAGCGGGGGCGCCCGGGACGGTGAACGTCAGGGTCGCGCGACCCTGCTCGTCACGCTTGTCGACGATGGTCGGGTCGATGGCGGACTCGGCCAGGACGACATCGCCGGCACTGACGGACACGGAGCCCGCGGCGGCCGGGTCGTCGCTGCTGAAGACCAGCGAGGACAGCGAGACCGAGACCTCGTCGCCCGGCTGGAAGCCCTCGGCGGGGACCGGGGTGGTCACGACGCCCACGGCGCGCTGGTCGGTCGGCGGGGTGACGACGGGGTTCGCGACGAAGTAGTCCACCTGCGCCTGCAGGTCGACGGTGCCGGAGTCGGCCTTGTTCGTGCCCGAGGCGAACGCGGCGAAGTTGTCGCCGCCGGTCGACAGGAACGAGTTGACCGTCACCTTCACCGTGTCGTCGAGGGCGATCGCGTCGCCGTCGAGCGTCATGGCGGTGATGTGCGAGCCGCGAGCCGCGTCCGGGTCGTAGGTGTAGGCGAACCCGTCGGAGACGCCGAGCTTCAGGAACGGACGCTCGAGGCCGTCCGGCTGCCACTGCTGTTCGAGGGCGTCCTTGATCTGCTGGCCGGTCATGTCCTGCGTCACCAGCGTGTTGGCGAACGGCTGGACGAGGGCGGCTTCCTTGTAGGTCACCTGCCCGTCCGGGTCGTTCGCGCCGCTCGACGCGAACAGCATGTCCGTGCGGAGGCCGCCGGGGTTCATGAAGGCGACCTGCGAGCCCTGTCGGCTCGTCGCGGCGCGCTGCACCTCGGCGATGTAGTTCCCGAGGACGGACTCGCCGCCGCGGTTCTCGGCCTTGCGGTCCGACTGCACGGCTCGGCGCAGGTCGGCGGTGATGTCGCCGAGCTTCTTCGCACCCTCGACGTCGGCCTTCGCCTTCGCGGCCGTGACGATGCCGGACACGGCCTGCACCGAGGACTGGTCGGCGGGTACACGGGACGAGCCGTTCACCGACTGCACCTCGGAGGTGATCGTCTTCAGCTTCTTGTCGGCACCCACGGTGAGCTGCAGGTGTCCGTAGTTGACCCCGTACGACCCGGTCTGGATGACCGGGCGCAGGGTGCCGTCGGGGCCAGCGATCTCGTGGTCGTACGTCGCGTGGGTGTGCGCCGAGACGATCGCGGACACCTTCGACGAGACGCCCGACGTGATCTTGCCGAAGGCGCCGGTGCCGGTCGCGTCGGAGAGCGCACTGGTCGTGGCGCCCTCGTGGACGAGCAGCACGAGCACGTCGGCCTCGCCGTTCTCGGCCTTGCCGTCGGTGAGCTCGTCCGCGTACCGGTTGACCTGGCTGACGATCGGGGCCATCGCGAGGCCCTGCACACCGCCGGGGCTGACCAGCCCGGGGATCAGGTCCTCGGTGGTGGCACCGATGAAGCCGACCTTGACCCCGCCGCGCTCGACGATCGACCACGGCGTGAAGGCCGGGTCCGTCGTGCCGGCCCTCACGATGTTCGACGAGACGTAGGGCCACTCGGCACGGTCCTCGATGCGCCCGGTCAGGTCGTCCTGACCCTTGTCGAGCTCGTGGTTGCCGATGGCGCTGACGTCGAGGTCCATCGCGTTGAGGGCGTCGATCGTCGGGGCGTCCTGCTGGATCAGCGACGTGAAGGTCGAGGCGCCGACGTTGTCGCCGACGCTGGCGAAGATCGTGTTGGGGTTGGCCTCGCGGTAGGACTGCACGACGCCGGCGAGCTTCGCAGCACCGGCGGCCTTGTCGGCGGCGGTGCCCTCGGACTCGATGCGACCGTGGAAGTCGTTGACGTCGATGATGTCGATCGTCGTGTCGCCCTCGGCGGCGAGGGCTGCGGACGGGACGGCGAATGCGGAGAGGACGCCGGCGGCGACCAGGGCGGAGGCCCCGGCCAGGCGCCGGCGGCGTGGGGAAGTGTGAGCGTTCATCGGCGCCGAACCTACGAAACCGCACAGGCGGCGCGCCAGGCGTTGCCGCAACACGTCATGTGTTGTTCACACCACGGGGGACGGTCCTCCCGATCGGGGGACAACCGCCGGGTCAGTCGCGACCGAGCGCGCCCTTGACCCGCTCGACCGCCTCGGCGGCCATCGCCTTGGCCGAGTCCTTGATGACGCCGAGCTCCGCCGGGTCGCCCTTGAGCAGGCTCTTCGCGGTGTTGACGGCGTACTCCGCGGTGATGTGCGGGGGCAGCGGCGGGACGTTGCGGCTGACGTGGGCGTCGATGAGCGTCACGCCCGGGTTCGCGAAGGCTCGCTCGACCGCTGCCTCGACCTCGTCGTCGCTGTGGACGGCGATGCCCTCGAAGCCGAGCAGCCGCGCGTACCCGGCGTAGTCCATCGACTCGACGTCCTGCGACCCGGACCACATCGGGTTGCCGTCCTCGGTCCGCATCTCCCACGAGACCTGACCGAGGTCGTCGTTGTGCATGACGACGATGACGAGCTGCTGGTTCGGCCACTGGGCCATGTACTTCTTCACGGTGATCAGCTCGTTCATGCCGAGCATCTGGAACGCGCCGTCGCCGATCGTGCACACCGCCGGGGCATCCGGGAAGGCGAACTTCGCCGTGACGGCGTAGGGCATCGCCGCGAGCATGGTCGCGAGGCGGCCGGACATGTCGCCGTGCATGCCGCGGCGCAACCGGATGTGGTGGCCGTACCAGTCGGCGGTCGTCCCGGCGTCGCAGGTGACCGTGACCCCTTCGGGCAGTCGCTCGTTCACCGCACGGATCACCCGGCGCGGGTTGACGCCGTCGTCGTAGGCGACCTCGGCCTGGCGGCCCATCTCCGCCTCCCACTCGCGCATCTCGTCGGCGAGCTTGTCCTGCCACGCCGTGTCCTGCTTGTCGCGCAGCAGCGGCAGGACGGCTTCGAGCGTCGCACCGACGTCCCCCCAGAGGTTGAGCTCGGTCGGGTAGCGCAGCCCCATCTGCTCGGGCTTGATGTCGACCTGCACACCGCGGGCCTGGCCGGAGGCGGGCAGGTACTCGCCGTAGGGGTAGTTCGAGCCGAGGAGCACGATCGTGTCGCACTCCTTGATCTGGGTCAGGCTGGGGCGCGATCCGAGCAGCCCGACCTGCTGCGTGTGGTACGGCACGTCTGACGGCACGACGTCCTTGCCGCGCAGCGCGGTGATGATGCCGGCGCCGGTCTTCTCGGCGGCGGCGAGCACGAGGTCCGTCGCTCCACGCGCACCGGCACCCACCAGGAACGTGACGCGCTCACCCGCGTTGAGGATCTCGGCGAACCGGGCGATCTCGTCCTGCGGCGGCACGATCCGGGTCGACGGGGCGGCATCGCTCGACCGCGACACCCAGTGCTCGGCGGCCGGTGCCTCGTACGTCATCGCCTGCACGTCGTGGGGGAGCACGACCACGGCCGGCTGCTTCCGGAGCATCGCCGTGCGGAAGGCCGTGTCGACGACCACGCCGACCGCGTCCGGGGTGGCGACGGTCTCGACGTAGCAGGCGACGTCGGCGAAGACCCGTTCCAGGTTCGACTCCTGCTGCGTGAAGGTGCCGATCGAGGCCAGGCCCTGCTGCCCGACGATCGCGACGACCGGCTGGTTGTCCATCTGCGCGTCGTACAGGCCGTTGAGCAGGTGGAAGGCGCCCGGGCTCGACGTCGCGACGCAGACACCCACCTCGCCGGTGAACTTGGCGTGAGCGGTCGCCATCAGCGCGGCGATCTCCTCGTGCGTCGGCCGGACGTACTCGAGCTCGCGCTCGCTGCCGTCGGCCTTGCCGAGGGCACCGTCGAAGGCGCCGATGCCGTCACCGGGGTAGCCGAACACGCGGGAGACGCCCCACGCCTTGATGCGGTCGATGACGAAGTCGCTCACGGTCGTGCTCATGCGACCACCGTGCTCGGTCGATCCTGTACGCGCTCAGGCTTCCTCGGCGATGAGCGGACGCAGGGTGCGGTGGGCGATCCGGAGGCCCTCGAGGACCTTCTCGTCCGTGCCGCCCCACAGCGGGTCCTCGTGCTCGACGCTCAGCGTGCCGGTGAAGCCCGCCTCGTACAGCCGGTCGACGACGTGCGGCCAGTCGACGACCCCGCGGCCGGGCACCCGGAAGCGCCACCACCCCATGTCCCACGGGTCGCCCTGCTTGTCGACCTTGCCGAAGAACCCGTACTCGTTCCGCTTGCTCGGGAACAGCTCGAGGTCCTTCGCCTGGGCGTGCACGATGTGCTCCGCGAACGGCAGGATCGTCTCGACCGGGTCGATGCCGATCCAGGTCAGGTGCGACGGGTCCCAGTTCAGCCCGAACCCGAGTCCGGTCACCCAGTGCCAGAGCTCCGGCGAGTACGCCAGGTTGCCCGGGTAGCCGTCCGGGTGCCAGCCCTCCATCACGCAGTTCTCGATGATGAGCCGTACGCCGCGTTCGCCGGCGTACTCGACGAGCTCGGGCAGCACCCGGTCGCCGAGTCGCATGTTCTCGCGGACGGAGAGCGTGTTGTCACGGCCGATGAACGTCCCGACGTACGGCACGCCGAGCACCGCGGCGGTGTCGACCGCGCGGAACAGGTGCTCCTTGACGGCGGCGCGGTGCTCGAGATCGTGGTGCAGGTTGTTCTCGTAGTACGCGAGCGCCGAGATCGACAGTCCGTGCCGGTCGAGCAGCTGCTGGGTGGCCTCGGCGTCGGACTCGGTGAACGTGGCGACGGGCAGGTGCGCCGCCTCGAAGTCGCGCGACCCCGTACCGGGCCACACCGCGACCTCGAGCCGCTCGTAGCCCTGCCCGGCCGCGAACGCCGCGATCCGGTCGAGCGACCAACCGGGCAGGCACGCCGTGAGCATCCCGAGCTTCACCGGATCTCCCTCCACGCCCCGTCGGCAGCGCTGCCGACGACGGCCTCGATGACCGACGCGGCGCGCGCCCCGTCGGCGAACGTCGGCAGGCCCTCGGGCCACGACGACGGACCGCCCTCGCTCCGGACCGCCGCGTAGGTGTCGGCGACGAAGGCGGCGAACGCGTCGAGGTACCCCTGCGGGTGCCCGGCCGGCACGACCGCCAGACGACGCTGGTCGGGGAACCCGAGCGAGGGGTCGCGGACGACGATCTGCGCACCCCGCTCGTTGCCGAACCACGCCGACTCGGGCTGCTCCTGGTCGAAGGCCGCGGACCCGAGGGTGCCGTCGACCTCGAACCACAGGCGGTTCTTCCGCCCGGCGGCGACCTGCGAGATGACGACGTTGCCGATCCGGCCGGAGGCGGTGCGGAAGGTCGCGACCGCGGTGTCCTCGGTGGTGACCTCGGACCGCCGCCCGGCGTCCGCCACCGGGTCGGGGTCGGGCGAGCCGGAGAACGACGGGCCCGAGGCCGCCGGACGGGTCGGGTAGACGATGTCGGTCGCCGCGGAGACCGAGGCGAACGGCTGACTGGTGACGAACTCGACCAGGTCGCACCAGTGCGAGCCGATGTCGGCGAACGCCCGCGACGCACCGCCGGCGCCGGCGTCGACGCGCCAGCTCGACGCGTCCTCGTCCAGCATCCAGTCCTGCAGGTAGTGTCCGTGCACCGCGAGCAGGCGACCGAGCTCGCCGGCCCCGATCCGGCCCCGGATCTCCCGCACGACCGGGTGGTAGCGGTACACGAACGGCACGGTCGCGACGACCCCGGCCTCGTCGGCGGCGGCGACGAGCTCGGCGGCCTGCGCGGCGCTGATCGCGAGCGGCTTCTCGCACACGACGTTGATGCCGGCGCGGATCACCGCGAGGGCCTGCGGGTGGTGCTGGTCGTTCGGGGTGCACACGTGCACGACGTCGGGCGCGTCCGCGATCACCTCGTCGAGGGAGGCGTACCCGCGGGGGACGTCGAGCTGCGCCGCGACCTGCTCCGAGCGGGACGGCGTCCGGCCGAGCACGCCGACCACCTCGGCCCCGGCGGCGCGGGCCGCCCGCGCGTGGACGCCGGCGATCATGCCGGTCCCGACCACGGCGACGCGGATGCGTCGCCCTCCGTACCCACTGCTCATGGTGCTCCCTCGCGCCGGACAGCACCACCGTACCGACGCAACCCGGCCACGTGCCGGAACCGATGAGTACGGTCTGGGGCATGTCGAGCCTCCAGACCAGTCTGCTCATCCTCGGTGCCAGCGGTGACCTGTCCAAGCGGCTGCTGCTGCCCGGTCTCGCGACCCTCCTCGACGTCAAGGACGACTGGGACGTCCAGCTCGTCGGCGCCGGAGTCGAGGACATCTCGGACGCGGACTGGAAGGCGCAGGTGCGCGAGTCCTTCGAGAACGCGCAGGCGTCGAAGAACGAGGAGGACGAGGGCGCCGAGGGCGAGAGCCGGATCAGCGCACGGCTGCAGGCGGTCATCGACGCGTCGACCTACCGCAAGGCCGACGTGACCGACGCGGACGACCTGAAGGCCCTGCTCGCTGCATGCGAGCAGGACCCCGCGATCTACTTCGCGCTGCCGCCGGCCGTGACCGAGAAGAGCTGCGCCGTGCTCGAGGACCTCGACCTGCCGGCGGGCACCCGCCTGGCGCTCGAGAAGCCGTTCGGCACCGACGCCGAGAGCGCCGAGCACCTCAACGACGTGCTGCACTCGTTCCTGCCCGAGGAGCGCATCCACCGCGTCGACCACTTCCTCGGGCGCTCGACGGTGCTCAACCTGCTCGGCCTGCGCTTCGCGAACCGCATCATCGAGCCCCTGCTGTCGTCGCAGCACGTCGCCCGCGTCGACATCGTCTACGACGAGACCCTCGGGCTCGAGGGCCGCGCCCGCTACTACGACAAGGCCGGCGCGCTCGTCGACATGATCCAGAGCCATCTGCTCCAGGTGATGGCCGTCGTCGCGATGGAGGCCCCGGCCTCGATCGACGCGGACGACCTCCGCACGCAGAAGGAGCTCGTGCTCCGCGCGGTCCGACCGTGGGGCGGCGACGTCGCGACGGCCGGCAAGCGCGCTCGGTACACGGCGGGGACCGTCGGGGACCGGTCGCTGCCGTCCTACGTCGACGAGGACGGGGTCGACCCCTCGCTCGGCACCGAGACGCTCGCGCAGCTCACGCTCGAGGTCGCGAACTGGCGCTGGGCCGGCGTGCCGTTCACGCTCCGCTCGGGCAAGGCGCTCGAGCAGCAGCGCCGCGAGATCGTGATCACGTTCAAGGACTCACCGCACGTGCCGAACGGGCTGACCGGTGCCGAACGGCCGGACAAGCTGCGGATCTGGATCGCCCCCGACGAGATGCAGCTCGAGCTCAACGTCAACGGCCCCGGCGACCCGTACACGATCGACCACACGGCCCTGTCGACGACCTTCAACCCGGGGCGCCTGAGCGCGTACGGCGAGGTCCTGGCCGGTGTGCTCGAGGGCGACGCGACGCTCTCGGTGCGCGGCGACAGCGCCGTGCAGGGGTGGAGGGTCGTCGAGCCGTTCCTGCAGGCCTGGCGTGACGGGAAGACGCCGCTCGACGAGTACGCGGCGGGCTCCGCCGGTCCCGACAACTGGGACAACATCGACTGCTGACCCCGCGGCGGACGGGAGGCGCGGTGCCAGCTGGCACCGCGCCTCCCGTCCGTCTGCTGGTCGCGCGAGGGACGCGTCCCGGCGGGTGGGCGGCGTCCCGACGCATCGGAGCCCGGCGGCGTAGCGTCCGGTGACGTGAAGACCACCGACGACGTCCTGTCCACCGTCCCCGCACCCGCCGGCTCCGACGTCCGCGTCGAGCCCGTCCGCTACGACCACGAGGGCACGGCATTGCTCGGGGTCCTCGCGAAGGACGACGCCGTGTCCGGCCCGCGCCCGGGGGTGCTCGTGATCCACGACTGGCACGGCGTCAACGAGCACGTCGAGGCCCGCGTCACCATGCTCGCCCGCCTCGGCTACGTCGCGTTCGGCGCCGACGTCTACGGCGAGGGCGTCCGTCCCGGCGACGACACCGCCGGGCAGGTCGCGGGCTCCTACTACCAGGACCTGCCGCTCTTCCGTGCCCGCCTGACCGCCGGACTCGAGCAGCTCCGCGCCGACCCCGACGTCGACCACTCGCGGATCGTCGTCATGGGGTACTGCTTCGGCGGTTCGGGTGCGATCGAGCTCGCGCGCACCGGTGCCGACCTGGCCGGGGCGGTCTCGTTCCACGGTGGGCTGATCGTGCACGAGCCGTCCGATGCGTCCGCGATCCGGGCGAAGCTCCTCGTGCTCACCGGGGGAGCGGACCCGATGGTGCCGGACACGAAGATCGCCGAGTGGCAGGACGAGATGCGGGCCGTGCCGTCCGTCGACTGGCAGGTCGTGACGTACGCGGTCGCCATGCACGCGTTCGCGGTACCGGGCACCGACGCGCCGGACCACGGGGCGCAGTACCAGGAGCGGGCGGACCGTCGGTCGTGGCAGGCGCTGCAGGTGTTCCTGGCCGAGGTGTTCGACGAGGAGCCGACCGTCGCCTGAGGCCGCGACACGCCGAAGGCTCTGGTCGGGCCGGCTCGATTCGCGTTCCCCGCCGCACCTGTTGTAGAGTCTTCCACGGCCGCAAGGCCGGATCGGTCGGAAGACCGGATGCGCTCGTAGCTCAATGGATAGAGCATCTGACTACGGATCAGAAGGTTGGGGGTTCGAGTCCCTTCGAGCGCACATCTGAGAAGGCCCCGTCGCACTGCGGCGGGGCCTTCGTCGTTCCCGGGCAGGGGTCCGCGTGCTCCCGCGTCTGCGTGGTCCTCCGTCGATGGAGCAGTCGTTGTCGGGTCGGCCGCGCGCAGTCGACGTCTTCTGCTCCACCGTCGCGGTTTCGCCGGGCGCTCGGCGGCGACCGGCGTGCGAGGAGCACCATGAGTGCATGAGGACACGCATCGTCGCAGCCACGGCCGCCGCGTTCGTCCTCGTCGCGCTCGCCGGCTGCACCCAGCCGTCCCCGCTGCGGGGCGTCGCGCAGGCGGCGTGCGAGAAGAAGGTCGGACCGGCGATCGTCGTCTGGTGGCGTGACCAGTACGGCGAGACACCGTGGAAGGTGCTCGACGTCCACTCGACCGACGTCGAGCAGGAGTCGGGGAGTCCGAGCGGGGCGGCCGTGTTCTCCGTGTCCGGCGAGTCCTCGGTCCAGCGGGACGAGGACAGGACGGCGACGGAAGCGGTCCGGTGGTCGTGCTCGGCGCAGACCAGGGTCGACGACTCGACGAGCGTGGAGGCGTCGATCCAGGAGGTCGCGTTCCGCTGACCCCGGTGCTCCGTCGACCACCTCCTCGCGAGGTCGAGCGGCGTGGTGCCGCTCGCCCGCGCAGCCGCCGCTCGCTGCGCGCTCTCGGAGCGCCAGGTGGAGATCGCGCCGTCGGCCTGAACCGCCACGACCGAGCCTCGGCAGGGTCAGCCCGGCCAGGACTCCTGCGACCACCCGCCGTCCGGGTGCCGCTCGTAGGCGAGCCGGTTGCTCGCGGCGTCGGTCGAGCCACGCCAGAACAGCATCCGCACCGGCGTCAGCGCGAACCCCACCCACGAGTCCGGCGGCTCGAGCTCCGGACGGTCCTGTTCGAACGCCGCCCACAGCTCCCGTCGCCGGTCGGCCGTGTCGGCGGCGGCCTCGTGATCGTTCACCCAGGCGAGCACCTGCAGGTACCGGGTCCGCGCGGCGTAGGCGGCGCGGGCCTCGGCATCGGTGACGCGTGCCACGTCGCCGACGACCACGAGCTGCCGCGCCACCTCGGGCCAGACGAGGGTGACGGCGGCGCGGGGGAGTGCGGCGAGCTCGGCGGCCTTGCGGCTCCGGCTGTCGGTGTGGAAGTGCAGGCGCTCCCCGTCGAACCGGGAGAGCAGCACGGTCCGGGCAGCCGGGTACCCGTCGAGCCCGAGCGTGGACAGCGTCATGGTCGGACCCGGGCCGTCCTCGGTGGACGGTAACCAGGACGCTGCCAGCACGAGCGGGTCAGCCGGGGCAGCGGCGCCGTCGGTCGATGCCGCCACCTGCCCCGGCAGCACGGTCACGACACCGCCACCGCGTCGGACGCGAGCGCACCCGCGCCGGCGACACTCGCGCCGGCAGCACTCGCGCCGGCAGCACTCGCGCCGGCAGCACCGGCAGCTGGCTTCGCCACCGCGGGGTCGAACCGGGCGATCTCGTGCAGGGACGCCACGGCCTCGTCGAGGGACCGGTCCCACAGCGCCTGCCCGTACGCGGCGGTCGCCCGGCTGGCGTCACCGACGACCCCGGGGGTGCCGAAGTCGTTCGACAACCACCCGAACGACACCGGTCCTCCGTTGAACCGGATCTTCTCGAACTCCGCCAGGTGGTCCGGCACCCAGCGCTCGGCGAGCGACATGTCGACCAGGTCGGGCCGCAGGTGCAGGATCATCGACGTCTCCGCCGCTCCACCGTGGATGCCGAGCCCGCGCTCGTCGGCGTCCTCGCCGTCGGGGCCGGGCATCCGCGCGAGCGTCGGCATCAGGAACGTCTTCAGCCCGTACCGCTTCCGGATCTCCCGGAGCGCCACCTGCAGCAGCGCGACGTTGCCGCCGTGCCCGTTCGCGAAGACGAGCGACCCGGCACCCGTCAGCGCGACGGCCCGGCCGATCTGCACGGCGGTGTCGAACATCGTCGACTCGTCGAGCCACACGGTGCCCGGCGCCCAGCTGTGCTCGTCGGACTTCGTGAACGCCAGCGTGGGCAGCTGCCAGACGTCGAGCCCCTCGGCAGCGGCACGCTCGACGGCCGCGCCGCCGATGCGGTCGGCGAGCAGGAAGTCGGTGACCAACGGCAGGTGCGGACCGTGGTGCTCGACGGCCCCGGTCGGCTGCACGACGATCGAGTCGGGACCGAGCCCGGCGGCGACCGCCGGACCCGACAGCTCGGCGAGCAGACGCGAGCGTCCGGTCGTGCGCGGTCCGGCCGTGCCCGAGCCAGCCACGCCCGAGCCGTCCACGCCCGAGCCGTCCACGCCCGAGCGAGCAGCCCCGCCGCTCACTTGCCGAACCCCGGCACGACAGGCTGCGCCGATGCGGTCGAACCACCGCTGACGACGAGCGACGGATCGATCACGTGCCCCGGGTTGAGCAGCCCGTCCGGGTCGGTGCGCCGCTTGAGCGCCACGAGCTCCTCGACCCCGTGGTCGACGTAGTACTGGTGCGGGCTGTGCACCCGGACGCCCAGGTCGCGGAGCAGCGGGTAGCCGGCGTAGACGTCCTCGGCCCCGGTGTACGGGGCGGTGAGCATGCCGATCGGGCCGACGTGCGCCGCCTCGATGTGCAGCATGCCGCCCGGGTACACCGCCTCGACCTCGGCGATCCGGTCGATCAGCGCCTCGCCACCGACCTCGACGTGGAAGTACTCGGTGTCCGGGGTGTTCCGCTTGAGCCACCAGATCGGGTGGTTGTAGGAGAGCATCGACACCTTGGTGGTCTGCTGGAGTCCCTCGCGGACGTCCGACACGGTCCCGCCGGCCTGCTCGATCAGCATGCGCGCTTCGTCGAGGACGACGTCGTCGATGATCGCGCGGAGGCTCGCCCGGTCGTCCGGGATCGCCGTGTCCGACGGCAGGGTCGCGGCGACCTCGGCCCGGTCGGCGCTGACGAGCCGGGGGACCGGGTCGAGACCGCGGAGGGTGCGCACCGCGACCAGGGCGTCCTCGAAGGTCGGGAAGGACGCGTACACGGCACGCCACTCCTGCAGCGGCTCGAGCCGGACGGTCGCCCGGGCGATGACGCCGGCGGTGCCGTAGGTGTGCACGAAGGGCTGCGCCTCGTCGCCCTCGACGTGCAGCAGCTCGTCGGAGCCGGGCAGTGCGACGTCGAGCGCGGTGACGAAGCCCTGCCAGTTCGACCCGTGCGCGATCGAGCCGGTGCCGCCGGAGCCCCCGGACAGGAAGCCGCCGATGGTGGACTGGGCGGTCGACGGGTACATCCAGAGCTGCTGGCCGGTGGCGGCCGCGGCCTGCTCCATGGCGACCATCGAGGCGCCGGCCTCGGCGGTGACCCAGCCGTCCCCGACCTCGACGACGGCGCGGGCGCGCGAGGTGTCGAGCACCAGGCCGCCGTGCAGCGGGATGCCCTGGCCGTAGTTGCCGGTGCCCTTGCCGCGGGTCGTGACGGGCACGTTGTGCCGGACGGCGGCCTGCAGCGTGGCCGCGATGTCGTCCGCCGACGCCGGGTACGCGACGAGGTCGGCGAGCCCGAGCGGCAGCTGCGCGCTGAGGATCGGGCTCATGGTCGCCTCGTCGACGGAGGCACGGGCGCGGGTGCGCTCGTCGGCGCTCACGCCGCGCTCGCCGAGGAGGTCGACGAGGTCGGCGCGCAGCGCCGCGAGGTTCTCGGGGGCGACGGTGGTGGAGGCGGGGGTGACGGTGGTCATGCTGACTCCTGTGGGGTGGGTGGTGCGGAGACGGAGGACGGGGCCCACGCCGCCGGTTCCGGTGCGACGCGCCAGCGGCGGACCGGCCGTGCCGGTGGGGGGAGGCGCGGGGCGGGCGTGCCCCGCGCCTCCCGTCCGGTGGTCGGTCGGCTCAGCCGACCCGGGTCACTTCCCCAGACCGATGGACTTGTCGAGGAACTCGTTGGTGAACAGGTCGGACGGCTGGAGGTCGCTCTTCACGTCACCGGTACCGGCGAAGACCGGGGTGGCCTTCTCGATGAAGTCCTGCATGCGCTGCTCGTCCATCGAGCCGATGTAGCCGTCGGTGTCCTTCGCGAGCCCGAGCTCGACCAGCTGCTTCGCCGCGAACGCGCCGACCTTCGAGTCGTAGGTCCAGCCGTTGTTGTACTGCTGCACGAGCCGCGTGATGAGGTCGTTCGTGGCCTGCGGCGCCTTCAGGTAGTCGACGTCCGCCTGCTGCATGACGGGCACGAGCTTCTTCAGGCAGGGCGTGAGCTTCGACAGGTCGCCGGTGCGGACCGACATCGCCTCGGGGTACGGGTTCCAGCCGGTGCTCGAGATCGGCTTGTACGCGACCTTCTTGCCCCAGGCCGCGACCTGGTTCTGGTAGATGTACGGCTCCGCGGTGGCGAAGCCCTGCTGGGCGTCCTTGCCGCCGGCGGAGACGAACTTCGACGGGGTGCCGTCGTAGCTGCCGTCGAGGACCTTCTTCGGCAGGATGCCGGACTGCTCGAGGTACGTCATGTACGCGGCGCCGTTGAAGTAGCGGACGACGCCGCCGTTCTTCTCGAGCTCCTTGCCGAGGTCCTCGATGCTGTCGACGTCGGGGTAGGTCTTCGGGTCCCACATGATCGACATCGGCGACGAGTCGTTCTCGGCGAACACCGCGGTGGTGGGCAGGTTGCCGGAGAACTGGACCTGCTCGTCGGTGGACATGTAGCCGAGGGTGATCGACTTGTCCTGGTACATCTGCGAGGCGACCTTCGTGTAGCCGATCGCCGGGCCGCCGGCGCGGATCTCGAGCTTCACGCCCGTGCTCTTGCCGTTGGCGTACAGGTCGCCCGTGACGGTCTTGCCCGAGGCGTCGATGGAGGGGTCCGGGCCGAGCATCTCGTACAGGTGGCCGTGCTCGCCCTCGGGGTTCCAGTCGGTCTGGACGACGACGGTCGACGGGCAGACGCCCGACAGGTCGATCGCGGGGCCGGACGCGGCCTTCGCGGGGGCGCTCGACGCGGCGGTGCCGGCGGACGAGCCGGCGGCGCATCCGGTGAGGGCGAGCGCGGTCGCGGCGAGGGCTGCGGTCGCGACGCCGATCCGCGTCGTGGTTCGGGTGGTGCGCATGGAGGCTCCGTTCGTGGTGCGGGTCTCGTGGTGCTGTCGGGTCGGGATGGGGTGGTGGGACCGGGCACGTCGACGGTGCGGGGCGCTGTGGCCGCGGACGTGCCCGGGGGTCTGGAGGGGGCGACCCGGGCCGCGGCGACCGGGGGGAGGTTGCCGCGACGCGGGTCAGCTGAAGTCGTGCCAGCGACCGACGGCCAGACGGCCGACCAGTCCGAACACGAGGAAGACGGCGACGCCGTAGAGCGAGGCGATGATGATCGTTGCGTAGAGCTCCGGTCCCATCAGGCGCGAGGCGGTCACCTGGATGAGCACGCCGAGGCCGGGGTTGCCGCGCTGGAAGAACTGGTCGCCGACGATGGCGCCGATGACGCTCAGGCCGGCCGAGGTCCGCAGGCCGACGAAGATCGACGGCAGGGCGGCGGGGAACTGGAGCTTCACGAGCTGGGCGAAGCGGCTCGCCCGCTGCAGCCGGAAGAGCTCGCGCTGCGCCCGGTCCGCGGACTGCAGCCCGAACAGGGTGTTCGACACCATCGGGAACAGGGCGATCATCACGGTGACGATGACCCGGCTGGCGAACTCGTACCCGAACAGGGCGCCGATGAGCGGGACGAGCGCCAGGATCGGCACGCACTGCAGCACCACCGCGTACGGGTAGAGCGAGCGCTCGAGCCACTTCGCCTGCGCCATGGCCATCGCCCAGACGACGCCGATCACGATCGCGAAGCCGAGGCCGACCAGGGACACCACGGTGGTGCGGCCGAGGGCGGACCACAGGTCGGACCCGAAGGTCGAGGGGGAGCCGTCCGGCATCGTCGGGGCGACGATCGCCTTCGCCACGAGGTGCGGGTAGGGCACCAGGAACGCGAGCCCGCGGACGTGGTCGTAGTAGGCGGCTGCGGCGTACCAGACGCCGACGAGCGCGGCGAGGACGACGAGCGGCTGCCACCACGACACGGTGCGGCGCGCACGAGGGGTGGAGCGACGGGCAGCGGTCCGGACGGCGCGGGTCTCCGCGACCTCCTGCAGGGTGACCATCAGCGGTGTCCTTCCCGGAGCGCGTGCGAGACCTCGCCGACCAGTTCGGCGAACTCGGGGGTGAAGCGGATGTCGGGGTCGCGGGGCATCGGGAACGGCACCTCGAACCGGCCGACGATGCTGCCCGGGCGGCCGGACATGACGACGACCTCGGTGGACAGGTACACGGCCTCGGACACCGAGTGGGTGATGAACAGCCCGGCGAACTGCTGCTCCACGAAGAGCCGGAGGAGTTCGTCGTTGAGGCGTTCGCGGGTGATCTCGTCGAGGGCACCGAACGGCTCGTCGAACAGGAACAGCTCGGGGTCGAGCGTCAGCGACCGGGCGAGCGAGACGCGCATCCGCATGCCGCCGGACAGCTGCTTCGGCAGGTTCGTCTCGAAGCCGTTCAGCCCGACCAGGTCGATGGCGTGGGCGGCCTTGGCGGCACGCTCGGCCTTCGGCACGTGTCCGAGTTCGGCGAGCAGCTCGACGTTGCCCTGCACCGAGCGCCAGGGCAGCAGGGTGGCGTCCTGGAAGACGTAGCCGATGCGGTCGGCGGCCACCTCGGCGGTGCCGTGCGACGCCGACTCGAGGCCGGAGGCGATCCGGAGCAGGGTCGACTTGCCGCAGCCGGAGGGGCCGACGACCGAGACGAACTGGCCGCGGTCGACGGTCAGGTCGACGCCCTGCAGGGCGACGGTGCCGTTCGGGAAGGTCATCTCGACGTCGCGGAAGTCGAGCAGCGTGTCCGTCGTGGTGACGGGCGGCGGGGCGGTGGTGGTCACGGGCACCTCGGGTTCTCGGGTCACGGGTTCGCGGGGATGGGGCGAGGGTCAGGCGGGGACGGCGGCGGTCGCACGGACGGGCGCCGGGGCGGCGACGGTCGTGCGGACCTCGGTGCGGGCGACGAGCCGCCCGCGGGACAGGACGATGCGGTCGACCGGGGCGTTCGCGACCGCGTCGGTGACGCTGGTCGCGGCGATCGCGAGCAGGTCGGCTCGCCGTCCGGGGACGGGGCCGGCGGCCGGGAGGCCCATCACGCTCCGAGCGGTGTCGCTCACCATCGCGTACGCCTGGTCCGGCGTCACGTGGCCGGCCGTCACGAGCAGGCTCGCGGTCTCCAGGGCGTCGCTCCGCCCCACCGGGTTGAACGGGTCGCGGACGTTGTCCGCGCCCGCGGCGACCCGCACGCCGGCCTCGGTCAGGGCGCGGATCGCGGTGAGTCCCCGCGGGGTGGACACCGGGTGCTGCCACCCCTGCAGGTACAGGTTGGTGATCGGCAGGGTGATGACGCCGAGGTCGGCCGCGGCGACGTCGGCGACGACCTCGGCCAGGCGCTCCGGGCCGAGCGTGCCGAGCCGGACGCAGTGCCCGGCGGAGTACTGGTGCCCGTCGGGCCGTCGGGAGCGCAGGAGGCTGACCGCCCGGGCGTAGTGGTCGAGGGTGACCGGTCCGTCCAGGCTCTCGTCGGTGTGCAGGTCGACGCCGACCCCGTGCCGCTCGGCGATCGCGAGCAGTCGGTCGACGTCGGCGAGCGGGTCCTCGGCGAGGTGCGGAGCGCCCCCGACCAGGTCGACGCCGCAGTCGAGCACGGCCTCGACGTGGGCATCCGGGGCGAGCGGACCGGCGAGGGCGACGAGTTCGATGTCCATGAGGCCGGCGAGTTCCTCGCGGACCTGCACCAGCGCTCGTGCGCCGCGGGTGGCTGCCTCGACCGGGGCGGCGGGGTCGGCCGCGGTCCGACGGCCGCTCAGGACGTCGACGTGGCTGCGGACCGCGGTGGTGCCCGCGGCGAGCAACGTCAGGGCCGCCGTCCGTGTACGGTCGGCGATCTCGTCGACGGTCATCGTGGTGGCGTACGCGGACCACGACGCGATCGCGGCACCGAGGTCCCCGAGCGGCGGCCGGATCGCGTCGGCGCTCAGGGCCTTGTCGAGGTGCGCGTGCGGTTCCGCCGGGGCGGTGAGCAGCAGGCGCCCGTCGAGGTCGAGCACGGCGTCGGCTGGTGCGGTGAGCGTGCCGGCGGGAGCGACGGCGGAAACGGTGTCACCGTCGATGGCGACGTCGACCAGGCGACCGTCCGGCAGCAGCGCGGACCGCAGGAGCCCGACCGGGCGGGGTGCTGACGAGTCCATCCGGAGCCTCTCGGTCGTGTGTGAGAATGTTGATCGCATCAACATCTCCGATGCTAGGGCGGCAGTGTTTCCCTCTCGTTTCGAGGCGGTTGCCGTGTGTGACACCCGTCCCGGTCCGACCCGGGAGCCGGAACGACGGTTCCGGATCGGGCTCGTCGGACCAGCCGCAGACCGCGCCGGAGACCCCGTCCAGGCCGAGAGGAGTGCGCCGTGACCACCGGCACCACCACCGAGACCGACCGCGTCGTCGACGACCAGACCCAGCGCATCGGCGAGCACATCCGCGCCCGCCGCCGCGCCGCACGGCTGACCCTCGTGCAGGTCGCCGAGCAGACCGGACTGTCGCACCCGTTCCTCAGCCAGGTCGAACGAGGGCACTCCCGCGCGAGCATGGTGTCCCTCGAGAAGATCGCCGCGGCCCTCGGGACGACACAGGTCGAGCTGCTCGCCGCCGGTGCCCCGGAACGACCGGACCACGACGTGCGCGCCCCCGAGGTCATCCGCGCCGGGGAGGGTGCCCGCGGCCCGTTCTCGAGCGGCGAGGCCCGGCTGCTCGTGCACGCCGGACCGCACGCCTTCGAGCCGCTCGAGTGGACGGGGGACAACACGGACCTCGGCGACTACTTCGAGCACCGCGAGGACGAGTTCCTCACCGTGCTCGCCGGCGACGTCCTGCTCGACCTGCGCGGGCAGGATCCCCTGCGCCTCGGGCCGGGTGACTCCGCGTACTACCGCGGCGGCACCGGGCACCGCTGGTGCAGCGCGGACGGCAGCCGCTTCCACATGATCGTGGTCAAGGAGACCCCGCGCGCCGTCGCGGTCCCGAACGCCGCAGCGGGCCCGAGCGCCGGAGTGGTCGCGTGACCGCCGCGCCGGAGCGTCGTCGCATGCGGATCGCCGCACGCCACGCGGTCGCCACCGACGTCGTCGCACTCGACCTCGCACCGCTCGACGGCACACCGCTGCCGGACTGGGAGCCCGGGGCGCACGTGGACGTCGAGGTCGTGCCGGGCACCGAGCGGCAGTACTCGCTCGTCACGACCACGCCCGAGGGCAACTGGCGGATCGCCGTGCTCCGGGAGCCGGACGGCCGCGGGGGATCGCTCGCCGTGCACGAGGCTCTCACCGTGGGTGCCGAGGTCGTGGTCGCCGGGCCGCGCAACCACTTCGGCTTCGACCCGACCAGGCCCGCCGTGTTCGTCGCCGGCGGCATCGGGATCACCCCCCTCGTGGCGATGATCGGCGCCGCGGAGCGCGCCGGCACGCCCTGGGAGCTCCACTACGCCGGTCGCAGCCGGAGCCGGATGGCGTTCGTCGACGAGCTCGTGGCGGCACACCCCGAACGGGTCGTCGTCGCCGCGGCGGACGAGCACCCGCGGTTGGACGTGGTCGGCATCCTCGCCGGACCGCGGGACGCCGTCGTGTACTGCTGCGGCCCGCGCGCACTCATGGACGCGGTCGAGACGGCCGCCGCGCACTGGCCCGCTGGGAGCGTCCGGGTCGAGCGGTTCGAACCGGTCGCCGACGTCGACGCCCCCGGCGAACCGTTCGAGGTCGAGCTCGCCGTCACCGGCGTCACCGTGACCGTGCCGTCCGACCGCACGCTGCTCGAGGTCGCCGAGGAGGCCGGTGCCTTCGTCCTGTCGTCGTGCCGTGAGGGCACGTGCGGCACCTGCGAGACCCCCGTCCTCGAGGGCGCGGTGGAGCACCGGGA
Organism: Curtobacterium caseinilyticum; assembly: GCF_030363035.1. Taxonomy (GTDB): domain Bacteria; phylum Actinomycetota; class Actinomycetes; order Actinomycetales; family Microbacteriaceae; genus Curtobacterium; species Curtobacterium caseinilyticum. The sequence continues at coordinate 186,880 of NZ_JAUCMN010000002.1, forward strand.
CACCGTGCTCAGCCCCGAGGAACAGGCCGACGACCGCACGATGATGGTGTGCGTCTCGCGCGCCCGGCGCGGCTGCCCGCGCCTGGTGCTGGAACTGTGACGGGTCGCCGCCCGGTGGCGTGACGGACGGGAGGCGGTGCGCACGACGCGCGCACCGCCTCCCGTCCGGACCGTCCCCGACCCGGACCGTGTGCGCCGCTAGGGACGCTCGGTGTCGTCGAGCGCGCCGCCGGTGAGCGCCGACAGACGCTCCAGCCCCGCCTCGGCGACCAGCTGGCGGGCCAGCGGACGCGCCCGCGCGACCGCCTCGCGCACGTCCACCTTCGTGACGTCGCCGTCCGCGACGCTGAGGTCGCCGTCCACCCAGACGTCGCGGACCTCGCGGCTGCCCGCGACGAACACGACCGCCTGGTAGGGGTCGTGCACGTTCGCCAGGGTGGGGGAGTCGCCGTCGAGGACGACCAGGTCCGCACGCTTGCCCGGCTCGAGCGACCCGATCTCGTGCTCCATCCGCAGCGCTCGGGCGCCCCCGATGGTGCCCATCTCGAACGCCTCGCGGGCGCTCATCGCGGTCGCCTGCAGGTCGCGGACGCGGGCGAGCAGCGCCGCGGTCTTCATCGCCTGCAGGAAGTCCTGCGAGTCGTTCGACGCCGGGCCGTCGACGCCGATGCCGACCGGGATCCCCAGCGCACGGAGCTCGGCGACCGGCGCGATGCCGCTCGCCAGGATGCCGTTCGCGACCGGGTTGTGGGCGACGCCGACCCCGTGCGCGGCGTAGCACTCGCGGTCCTCGCGGTCCACCCACACGCTGTGCGCCGCGATCACGGGCACCTGGAACATGCCCGTCGCCTCGGCGTGCCCGATCGCCGTGCGGCCGGTGCGCTGCCGGGCCGCGGTGACCTCCTCGCGGACCTCGTGGAAGTGCACGTGCACGCCGTGCCCGCCCGCGACGGCGTAGTCGACGTGCTCCTGCCAGGTGTCGTCGGTGTACCGGCCGATCGACGAGACCCCGACGCGGAACGTGCTGTACCGGCTGGCGGCGGCGGCCTCGCGCAGGGCCTCGAACTCCTCGAGGATCGGCGTCGCGCCGAAGTCGCGGTCGACGTCCCCGGAGCCGAACGACACGACACCCCGCAGCCCGAGGTCCTCGAGCGCCTGCACCACACCGGGGGTCGCCGGCTCGTCCGGCACCGGGTCGGCGCAGAACATGTCGTTCGCGGTCGTCACCCCGCTCCGCAGCAGCTGGATCCCCTGCAGGACGGTGCCGGCGTACGCCTTGTCGCGGGTCATCACCGGGTTGACGCGACCGATCAGCGCCGTGAGCCACTCCCACAGCGTGTACTGCGAGCCGATGCCGGTGATGAGGCCCTCGCTGAAGTGCCCGTGCGTGTTCACGAAGCCGGGTGTGACGATGTCGTACGCACCCCCGCGGACCGCGGCGTCGGGGTGCGCGGCGGACAGCTCGGCGAAGGTGCCGACGGCGGCGATCCGGTCCCCGTCGAGCAGGACGGCCCCGTCACGGATCGCGGCGGGCGTGGGGGCTTCGTCCGGCGCGGCGGTGAGCACCCAGCCGGCGCGGATCAGGGTCTGCGTCATGGGGTGAACCTAGGGTGCCCGTGTTTCGCGGGTGTCACCGCGGGGTTTCCCGCCGGGGCCGGGCGGGGCGGTCGGAACGCTACGGTCCTCTCATGCGTGATCTCCTCCGCCGTGCGACGGCACCGGTCTCCGCCGCCGGAGCGTCCGGTACCGCGTCCGGTCCCGCCGCGGCGGAGGCGTCCGGTACCGCCGTGGCGGTCCGCGCGGTCCGCGGGGTCGTGTGCGCGACGGTCGTCGGCGTCCTCCTCACCGTCGCGGGGTGCAGCTCGGCGGACCGGCCGCCCGAGCACGGCACCGTCGTCGACCTGGTGCGGCAGGACTGGGCGCACGTCCCCGGGGTCGACGCACGCGACGGGGTCCTGCACGTCACCGCGACCGGACGGCGCATCGTCGAGCAGGACGGCAGCGGTGGCGTGCCGGACCCGCCCGTCGACCTCGCGGGCACGCACCTCGTCGCCCCGGGGGACGTCACGGTCGCCGCATCGTTCCGGGACGTCACCGCCGACGCCACCCTGGCGGTCCTCGACGCTCCGCCGGTGATCGCCGACGAGTTCCGGATCGAGTCTGCGGGGGTGACCCTCACCCTGCGCGGACACGACCTGCGGATCGCGGTCTCGGACGGCGCGGAGGACCAGGACGTGCGCGATCTCGAGCCGGTGCACGAGGAACACGTGCGGGTCGACGACCCCGAGGCGGAGCTGGCCGTGCACCGTTCGGGCGACCGGCTCGAGGTGACGAGCGACGGAGCGACGGTGGCGTCCCTGCCGTCCGGCGACGTCCTCGACCCGGGCACGCTCTGGCTGGGGCTGTCGAGCGAGCGCGGGTCCTTCACCGTCGACTCGTTGCACGCCTCTGCGCCCGTCGGCACCCGTCTGGCGACCGCGGGGCCCGTGGTCGAGCACGCGGAACGCGATCCGGAGGGGCTGCAGGCGCTCGCCGCCCGGTCCCGCCCCGACTTCCTGGTCGGCGCGGCGGTCGCCCTCGGGCCGCTCGCCGCGGACGAGGACCTGGCGCGTGACCTCGTGCGGAACTTCGGCGCCCTCACGCCCGAGAACGCGATGAAGCCGCAGGCGCTCTCCCCGCGGCAGGGCGAGTACACCTTCCAGGAGGCCGATGCGCTCCTCGACGTCGCGGAACGGAAGGGCATGGCGGTGCACGGGCACACCATCGCCTTCTCGGAGGCGATGCCGCGGTGGATGCGCGACCTGCCCACCGGGTCCGAGCAGGAGCGGTCCGCGAGCGCCGATGCGCTGCTCGGCTACGTCTCGACCGTCGTCACGCACTTCCGCGGTCGGCTCGCCTCGCTCGACGTCGTGAACGAGCCCTTCGACGTCGACCAGGGGACCGAGCTGCAGGAGAACGTCTGGTACCGCGTCTTCGGGGCGTCCTACCCCGTGGTCGTCTCGCGGGCGGTCCACGACGCCGATCCGGACGTCCGGCAGTTCGTCAACGAGAACGGCGCCGACGTCCCGGGCCCGCGACAGGACGCCCTGCTCCGGCTCGTCCTCGACACGAACGCGCACGGCGGGCACATCGACGGGGTCGGCCTGCAGACGCACGTCTACGACCTCGACACCGACACGGTGACCGCGGACGACCTCGCGCAGACCCTCGACACCTTCGCCGACGCCGGGCTGCTCGTCCGGATCTCCGAGACCGACGTCGACGACAGCGAGGGGCAGGACGCCCAGGCGGAGCAGTACGCCACGATCCTCGACACCTGCTTCCACTCGGACGCCTGCGTCTCGTGGACGACGTGGGGCGTCGACGACCGGTACGACCGGTGGCTCGACGATGCCGGCGACCTGCACCAGGGGCACGACCTGCTGTTCAGCGACGGCGAGCCCACCCCGGCGTACGACGCCGTGCGCCGCGTGCTCGGCGGGTGATCGGTGGGGGCGTCACCGCGAGACGCCGAGCACCCCGCCCTCGTTGCGGATCTCGCCGTCCTCGGGTGCGTACACCCGCAGCCCGTCGAGGTCGGTCGCCTCGAGCGACCCCCGCTCCTGCCGCAGGAACGTCGTCACGGCGCCGGGCGCGGGGAAACGGACGTCGCTGCCGACGACCACCGCGACGAACGGCCCGGCGCCGGGGTCCATGGTGCCGCGGCCGAGGAAGTACGGGTTGTAGAGCGTCGGCGTCGCCGAGACGAAGAGCACCCTGCCGCCGTTGATGCCCTGCGACCGGAGCCAGCCGTCGACCCGGGCGATCCCCGTCGGTCGTTCCGTCCACGCGACGTGGCTGACCCGCGCGGCGGGCACGACGCTCAGGAGCACGAGCACCGTGGCGAGGGACGACCACCAGACGCGGGGCCGCAACGACGCCAGTCGCGCGTACCCGATCGCGGTGAGGAGCAGGGTGAGCGGCATCCACGCCTCGTAGTACGTCGGCAGCGCGATCCGCGCGACGACCACGTAGAAGACGACGAGCAGCCCGAGCGCGGTGCCGAGGTACGCGACCAACCGGTCCGGCCGGACGACGAAGGCCGCGACGAGTCCGACGACGATCACCACCACCATGACCGCACCGACCCCGTCGCCGAAGAAGCGCAGGTTCGCCCACCAGGGTGCGAACGTGAAGACGTGCCCGTCGATGCTGATCGGGTGCCCGTTCGTGTTCTGCCCGTCCTGGAAGTCGATCATGTAGGTGATGGCCGAGCGGATCCCCATCGGCAGGTAGAGCAGGACGACGACGACGCCGAACGTCAGGGCCCACACGAGCCCTCCGACGACGAGTCGGCGCACGTCGCGGTGCAGGAGCGGGAGCAGCAGGAACGCCGGCAGCAGCACGACCGTCGACACCTTCGACGTCACCGACATCGCCATGAGCGTCGCGGACACCGGGACGAGCCACCACCGCCCCGAGCGGATCCACGCCCACGCGGCACCGAGGGCGAGGAGCGCGAACACCGCCATCACCGGGTCGAGCAGCGCGAGGTGGTCCAGTCGCGGGCCGGGGCCGGCACCGTCGCGGGGGGTCAGGAGCCACAGCCCGGCGGCCGAGAGTCCCGCCCAGAAACCGATGTGCCGGCGCAACCACACGAACATCGCCGCACCCGCGACGAGCACCAGGACGGCGACGACGATGCGGGGCCCGAGGACGCCCTGCCCGAAGACGAGCTGCGCGGCGCCGAACAGGTACTTGGCGAACGGCGGGTGCTCGCGGTTCGCGCTGAGGTCGCCGTGCACGTAGGCCCACCCTGAGCGCACGTAGATCGCCTCGTCACCGGTGACGTTCGCGCCGAGCAGGTTCCAGGTGCACTGGTACAGGCCCCAGATCGCGACGACCACGAAGGCGACGACACGGACCCGCGGATCCGCGGTGAGGGACGTGGGTCGGCGCGGCACCGTACGAGCGTACCGACGACGGGGCGCGACTGGTGCGGACGAGGGCGGACGACGGCGTGCGACACGTCCTCGTCACGACCCGGAAACAGCGCCCTGTCAGCATTCGGTCATGCTGACCGTCACCGGTGCCCTCCGCGTCCTCGTCGACCCTCGGACCGAACGGGACGGCGACGTCGTGGTCGACGACGGCAGCGAGGTCGCGACCACGCTCGACGCCTCCGGGTGCGTCGTCACGCCGGGCTTGGTGAACGCGCACCACCACCTGCTGCAGACCGCCTTCCGCACCCTGCCCGGCACCCGCGGCGTGCCGATGGCCGACTGGCTGCCGACGATGGCGGCGGCGTACGGCCGGGTGGGCCACGACCCCGAGCTCTACGGACTGGCGGCGTCCGCCGGAGCCGCGGAGGGCCTCCTGTCCGGTGTCACGACGATCGCCGACCACCACCTGAACTGGCCCGCCGACGCGACCACCGACGACACCGTGGCGCTCGCCGCGGCCACCGTCGACGCCGTGCGCGGCGTCGGTGGACGACTCGTGTTCGTCCGCGGGTCGGCGCGGGACGACGCCGAGCGGGCCGCCGCGTCGGCGGACGCGATCGCCTCGCGCCTGCTCCACGAGGACGCCGTCGGCGGTGTCGACCCCGACGGCATGCTGCAGGTCGCCGTCGGGCCCGCTGGCGTGCACTCCGACGGCGAGGCCACCTTCCGTGCGCTCGGCGAGGTCGCGGCGCAGCACGGCCTCCGCCGACGGACCCAGGCCAACGAGCAGGTCGACACCGTGATCGCGCTCGAGCGGTACGGGCGGCGGCCGCTCGACCTGCTCGAGGCGTGGGGCTGGCTCGCCCCCGACGTCACGATCGCGCACCTGTGCGACGTCACCGACGACGAGATCGCCCGGCTCGCGGCCGCCGGCGTGTGCGCGACGCACGCCCCGGGGTGCGACGTCCCGATGGGCTGGGGGATTGCACCGGTCGCCCGGCTCGCCGCCGCCGGCGTGCCCGTCGGCCTCGGGACGAGCGGCGGGGGCAGCAACGACGCCGGACACCTGCTGGCCGACGCCCGCCTCGCGATGCAGGTCTCCGCGCTGGTCGGCCCGCAGCTGCCAGCCCGCCAGGTGCTCGGCACGGCGACGGAGGGCTCCGCGGTGGGGCTCGGGCGGCCGGACCTCGGCCACCTCGGCGCGGGCAGCGCGGGCGACCTCTGCGTGTGGGACGTCTCCGGCGTCGCCGACGCCGGCGTGGCGGACCCCGTGGCCGGGCTCCTGTGGGCGTCTCCCGGGCGCCGGCCCCGGCACGTCGTCGTCGGTGGGCGCGTGGTGGTGCGGGACGGGAGGCTCGTCACGGCTGACGAGCGCGAGCTGGCGGCCCGCCTCGGGGAGCGGCTCGCGCGCACTCCCGTCGGTTGACCGGCGCGCTGCGGCCGGGCCGGGGGCGCCGGCGCCGGGCGGTCATGTCGTGTCGTGTCGTGTCGAACCACGTTCCCGACGTCGAACCAGGGCGCGGGGCTGGTTCGACGTCGTGTCCGTGGTTCGATCTCGGCGGCGGCGTCGACCACCGCGCGGGCGGCGCGGTCAGGCGGTGCGGGCCGGGGCCGGCGTGGGACGGCGGTGGATCGGGCCGGAGCCACCGGTGAGCGCGCTGCCGGGGGAGCCCGTCCGGGCTGCGATGACCTCGGCCATGACGGCGACGGCCAGCTCCGACGGGGTGCGGGCTCCGATGTCGAGGCCGATCGGGGAGCGCAGTCGGTGGAGGTCGGGCGTCCCGAGCGCTCGCAGCTCCGCCGAGCGCCGGTCGTGCGTGCTCCGCGATCCCATCGCCCCGACGTAGCCGGCACCCCGGCGGAGCGCCTGGTCGACCACCTCGGCGTCGAACCGGTCGTCGTGCGAGAGCACCACGACCACCGTCGTCGCGTCGACCGGCAGGCCCGCGAGCACCCGGGGCGGCCAGCCCACGATCCGCTCGTCGGCGGCGGGGAAGCGCTCGTCGGTCAGGAACACCGGTCGCGGGTCGACCACGGTCACGGCGTACCCGAGCACCGCGGCGGCGTTCGTCACGGCGACGGCGGTCTCCACGGCTCCGACGACGACGCACCGCGGCCGGTGGTCCGCCCGCTCGACGAAGACGCGACCGCGACAGCCGTCGGGCGCGGTGACGACCGCTCCGAGCGTGACCGCGTCGAGCGAGAGCGCGACCGACGTCGGCACGCCGGCTGCGGCGTCGCGCAGCGCACCGACGAGCACGGCGTCGTGCGGAGTGACCCGCCGGACCAGGACCTCGACCCGGCCTCCGCACCGCAGCGCGGGTGCCCACACGGCGTCCGGGTCGTCCGGGTCGACGTCGAAGCCGAAGCGTTCCAGCACCGGCACACCCGTCTCGAGCACCTGCTCCGCGGTGCCGAACAGCGCCCCCTCGACGCAGCCACCGGAGATCGTCCCGACGACCTGACCGCCGGGCAGCACCGCCATCGAGGTGCCGACCCCGCTGGGCGCACTGCCGGTCATCGAGACGGCGGTGGCCACGACCACCGGGTCGCCGCCGTCGAGGACGGCCAGGAGGCGCGGTGCCAGTTCGAACATCACGCGCCTCCGGCGTCGGTCGGGTCGGTCGGGTCCACCACCGGGTCCTGCAGCAACGCCCAGACCCGGTCACGGGTCATCGGCAACCGGTACGGACGGACCCCGATCGCGTCGCGCACGGCGTTCGCGACGGCCGGCGCGACCGGGTTGTAGGGCGCCTCGCTCATCGACTTCGCGCCGAGGGGGCCGAGCGGGTCGTGGGTCACCGCGAAGCGGACCTCGGTGCGGGGCACGTCGGAGATCTTCGGCAACCGGTACGAGCGGAACGCGTCGGTGGTGACTCGGCCCGTGTCGTCGAGGACGACCTCCTCGTAGAGGGTCGAGCCCATCGCCTGCGCGGCACCGCCCTCGACCTGGCCTCGGAGCTGCTCGGGGTTGAGGACGGTACCGGCGTCGACCGCCTGCACGCTGTGCAGCACGCGGACCTCGCCCGTCGGCCGGTGCACCGCGACGCGGGCGCCGTGCACCGTGAAGGCGAGGGAGCGCGGCGTGCCGTCGTGGCTGGCGTGTGCCACGAGCGGTCCGTCGGCCAGCAGCTCGGCGTGCCCGACCAGTTCGTCGCCGATCCGGACGCCGTCCGGCAGGACCTCGACGGCGGGACCGAGCACCCCGGACGCGGTGCGCGGCGTGCGTGCGGCCACGAGGGTCAGTGCCCGCGCGGTCAGCTGCTCGTGGAGGTCCTGCGCGGCGGCGTACAGGGCCTTGCCCGCGACGACGACGCCCGCCGAGCCGAAGGCGCCCGTGTCGTGGCGGGCGGCGTCGGTGTCCGACTGGTGGACGTCGATCCGGTCCGGTGTGGTGCCGAGCGCGGTGGCGACGAGCTGCGTGTGCACGGTCGTCGTCCCGTTGCCGAACTCGGCGGTGCCGACGCCGATGCGGTACCGGCCGTCGGCGGTGGCCTCGACCGACACGTGCGCGTGGTGTCCGCGGGGCGGCATGGTCGCGATCGCGGCGAGGGCGACCCCGGTACCGAACGCCCAGTCCCCGGAGGTCGGGTCCATCACGGGGCCGTCCATCGCGGGGACCTCGGGGAGCGGTGCGCGCAGGGCGTCCTCCACCAGGTCGAGGCACTGGTCGAGGCCGTAGCTGCCCTCCCACCGTAGGTCGTCCTGCTCGTCGGGGTCGGTCACGACGAGCGGGTCGCCCGGCACGACGACGTTCCGCCGCCGGAGCTCGATCGGGTCGATGCCGACCCGCCGCGCGAGCTCGTCCATCGCCGACTCGATCGCGAACACGACCTGCCCGAGGCCGTAGCCGCGGAACGCCCCCGACGGCAGGTTGTTCGTGTACACGGACTCCGCGTCGACGCGCTTCGACGGGCAGCGGTAGACGGCGACCGACTCGCTCACCGAGTGGAACATGACGCCGACACCGTGGTTGCCGTACGCGCCGGTGTCCATCGTCTGGTCGACGTGCAGCGCGGTCAACCGGCCGTCCGCGTCGGCGCCCAGCCGGACCCGCACGCGCATCGGGTGCCGGGTCGGCGCGATCGTGAACTCGTCACGGCGGGTGTACTCGTACTGCACGCTCCGGCGGGTGCGCAGCACCGCCAGGGTGACGAGGTCCTCGGTGAGGAGCTCCTGCTTGCCGCCGAACCCGCCGCCGACGCGCTTGGCGACCACGCGGACACGTGACGGGTCGAGACCGAAGACGTGCGCGATCTCGTCCCGGACCAGGAACGGGACCTGCGTGGCGGTCCGCAGCACGAGCCTCCCGTCCCGGTCCAGCGAACCGCGCGTTGCGTGCGTCTCGAGCGCGGCGTGCGAGACCCGGCTCGTCGTCCAGGTGCCCTCGACGGTCGCGGCGGACGCTGCCAGCGCGCCCTCGACGTCACCGGTCTCGCCGTGCAGCGCGGCGACCACGTTGCGGTCCGGCTCAGCGATCCGGTGCTCCTCGGTCGTCTTGTCACCGTGCAGGAGCGGAGCGCCCGGCAGCCGGGCGGCGTCGACGTCGTGCACGCTCGGCAGGACCTCGTAGTCGACGCGGAGGAGTGCGCACGCCTGCTCGGCGATCCGGACGCTGTCCGCGACGACGGCCGCGACGCGCTGTCCGCGGAACCGGAGCACCCGGTCGAACACGCGGGTGTCGTCCGGGTCGTCGAGTCGCGACTCGTGCCGCCCGGTCGAGAAGAGCACGCCGGGGTCGTCCCGGTGGGTGAGCACCGCGTGGACGCCCGGGAGCGCCTCGGCGGCGCTGGTGTCGATCGCGGTGACGCGCGCGTGCGGGTGCGGGCTGCCGAGGACGGCGACGTGCAGCAGCGCCTCGGTCGGTCGGACGTCGAGCGTGTACTCCTCCTGCCCGGTCACGATGCGCATCGCGGCCGGTGCGGCGACCGAGGTGCCGACGGCGTCGCCGGCACTCGCGCACGCGGTGTTCCGGACCCCGTCGAGGGCGTCCTCGATCGCGCGGTACCCCGTGCAGCGGCAGAGGTTGCCCTTCAGGGCGCGGTGCCGGTCGGTCAGCTGGTCGTCCTCGAGGGCGGAGGCGGTCACGACGTACCCGGCGGTGCAGAAACCGCACTGGAAGCCGGGCGCCTCGGCGAAGGCGCGTTGCACCGGGTGCGGGTCCTCCGGCGTGCCGAGCCCGGCGGCGGTGGTCACGGACCGGCCGTCCATGCGGTGTGCCGGGGTGATGCAGGAGTGCACGGGCGTGCCGTCGACGAGGACCGAGCAGGCGCCGCAGTCCCCGGCGTCACAGCCCTTCTTGACCGAGGTGACGCCGTGTTCCCGCAGGAGCGTGCGGAGGACCTGGCCGGGCTGCGGGTCCGCGTCCACCGTCGTGCCGTCGACCTCGAACCTCATGCCGCACCCCCTGCACGCACGGCGGCCGACCGCTCCGCCACGAGTTCCGCGGCGAAGCGGCGCGAGACACCCCGGCGCCAGGCCGGCGAGCCGTGCGGGTCGTCGTACCAGTCGTCGTGGGCGGCCAGGCGGGCGTCGACCTCGGCTGCGTCGGGGACCGCGGGCAGCCGGAGGACGAGCGGCCTGGGCGTCCCCCCGGTCACGACGAGCACCGACCCCGCGTCCGACCAACGCGCGGTGACGAGCGTGCCGGTCCGACCGTGCGGGCTGAGCGACACCCGGCGGTACCCGGTGGTCGCGGTGAGCGCGGACTCCGGCAGGTCGAACGCCCGGATGACCTCACCCGGGGTGAGCGTGGTCGTGCGCGGACCGGTGACGAGGTCGGCGACCCGCTCGCGGCGCTCCCCGCCGTCCGGCGTCCAGACGAGCGCGGTCGCGTCGAGCGTGACGAGCAGGGCGGTGAGTGCTCCGGCGGGCAGGGCCGTCGCGACGTTCCCGCCGACGGTGGCCGCGTTCCACACCTTGAACGACGCGAGCAGGGCGTTCGCGCACCGGTCGACGAGCGGCCACGCGTGCCACCCGGGGTCCGGTGTCGCGCGGAGCAGCGCGGCGATCGTGCACGTCGCGGCGACGCGCAGGGCCCCCGGCAGCCGTTCGGTGTCCGGCCAGCCGAGCGTCGTCAGGTCGACGAGGCCGGTGATCCCTGGCTGCTCCTCGGAGTACAGCCAGGTGCCCCCGGCGAGCAGGTGCTCACCGGTGGCGAGGTCGAGGTCGTCGCGGTGCGACGGTGTCCGCACGGTGCGGACGGAGACGAGGTCCATGCAGGGGTCCGATCGGGGTGGCGGGACGGGAGGCGGTGGTGCCGTCGGACCGTCGGCCGTGCGCGATCATCCCGCGGTTCCACGCCGAGCAGGGCCGGGGTGCGGTGGGGTGCGCCACGGGGACCTCCTGTCGTGCTGCGCGTGCGACTGCGAGCGCTGGTGCGGTGTGGAGCGCGTCGGGTGCGCTGTGGCGGCAACGCTAGGGAACGGGTGTTTCGGCGTCGTTTCGGGCGTTCGACGGCCGCGTCACGACCGGACGGGCACCGCGGTGGGAGCTCGTGACCTGTTCGACCCACCCCGGTAACACGCGGCTGTCATCGTCGCCCCATGGAGATCACCGACGCACTGCCCGCCCCCACCACCACGTCCGTCCGCCTCGGTGCGAACCAGTACGGCAAGGCCGAGGTCCGGCTCGTCCGGGTCACCCGCGACAGCGACCGGCACGAGATCGAGGACCTCACCGTCACGACCCAGCTGCGCGGTGTGGCGCTCGCCGACTCGTACACCGAGGGTGACAACGGCAAGGTGGTCGCGACCGACACCCAGAAGAACACCGTCTACGCCTTCGCGAAGGAACACGGCGTCGGCACGCCGGAGGAGTTCCTGCTGCGCCTCGGTCGGCACTTCACGACCGCGTTCGACTGGTACGACGGGGCGACCCTGTCCGCCGAGCAGCACAGCTGGGAGCGGATCGCGGTCGACGGTCGCGAGCACGACCACTCCTTCGTGCGCGCCGGCCGGGGGACCCGCACGGCCGTGGTGCAGGTCGACGGCGAGGACGTGCACGTGCTCGCCGGCGTCACCGACCTGACGGTGCTGAAGTCGACCGGCAGCGAGTTCCACGGGTTCCCGCGCGACGGCTACACGACCCTCGCCGAGACGGACGACCGGATCCTCGCGACCTCGGTGACGGCTCGCTGGCGCTACACGCCCGAGGCCGTGGCGGCGGGCATCGACTACGACGCCGTGTACGCCGGGGTCCTCGACCGGATGCTCGCGACCTTCGCCGACCTGCACTCGCTCGCACTCCAGCAGACCCTGTTCGCGATGGGACGCACGGCGATCGAGGCGTTCCCGGAGATCGCCGAGGTCCGCTTCTCGATGCCGAACAAGCACCACTTCCTGGTCGACCTCGCCCCGTTCGGGCTCGAGAACCCGGGCGAGGTGTTCTTCGCGGCGGACCGCCCGTACGGCCTGATCTCCGGGACCGTCGTCCGCGACGGCGTCGCCGATGCCCCGGCAGCATGGGCCTCGGTGCCGGCGTTCGTCTGACCGCGGCAGCCGTGCCGGTCGGTCCGGTGGCGCGGCCCACGGTCGTCGGCGTCCTGCTCGCGGCCGGGGCGGGCACGCGGATGGGGCGTCCCAAGGCCCTCGTCCGTGACCCGTCTGGCACGCCGTGGGTGGTGCTCGGCGTCGACGCCCTGCTCGACGGCGGGTGCGACGAGGTCGTCGTCGTGCTCGGCGCCGCTGCCGAGGCCGCTCGGGAGCTCGTACCGGCACGGCCGGACGTGCGGATCGTCGTCGCGCCGGACTGGGCGGACGGCCCCGGAGCGTCGCTCGCCGCCGGGCTCCGTGCGCTCCCGGACGGGACCGCCGCGTGCATCTCGCTCGTCGACCTGCCCGGCCTGCCGGCCGAGGTGGTGCGGCGGGTGCTGGCCGGTCCCTGGACCGAGGGCGTCCTGCGTCGGGCCGTGCACGCCGGGCACCCGGGGCACCCGGTGCTGGTCGGACCGGGGCACCGCGCGCGTCTGCTCGCCGCCGTGCTGCGGGAACCGGGGGACCGGAGTGCGGGCGCCTGGCTCCGTGGTGCCGGTGTCGAAGCGGTGCCGTGCGACGACCTGTGGGACGGCGCCGACCAGGACCGACCCGGTTCCGACGTCCCCTGACGCTGCCGGCCGGACCACTCCCGCCAGCCGGACCACTCCCGCCAGCCGGACCACCCGCCGGCCGGACCACCCGGCCGGCCGCACGACCGCGCGGGACTCAGTCGCCCCAGTCGCCGAGCGCGAACCGGTACGACTGGTACGTCGCGTCGACGATGCCGATCCCGAGCACCACCCAGAACACCCACCGGGACCGGCGTCCCCGCAGCGTGGTCGCCACCAGGATCATCAGCGGGAACTGCACGGAGCTCTCGCGGGCCATCGACGTCCACGCGTGACTGGTGCCCATCGAGACGAGCATCAAGCCGGTGTAGACGAGCTCCGGCCACCACCGCTTCGCGACGAGGAACCCGACCGCGACCACGTAGACGGCCACCATCACGATGTCCGACCACTCCTGGAACTGTCCGGACCCCGTCGTCCCGGTGGCGATGCGCAACGTGTTCTGGAAGGTCTCCCACGGCCAGAGCGTCTCGCGCTTCCAGCCGAGCTTCTGCACCAGGAACCAGTGGGTGGGATCGCCGGTCTTGTGCCACAACCACGCCAGGTAGTACGTCAGGCCGAGCGACCCGATCGCCCCGAAGACGACCGCGCGCCACAGCCGGGACGCGAACGGGCGGACGCGCGGGCCGATCAGCTGCGCGACGACGAGCGCCGCCACCAGGTACACGGTCTCGACGCGGATCGCCCCGGCCACGGCGCAGAGCAGCGCCCCGGTGAGCCAGCGACCGCGCTGCACGAGCAGCCACGCCCCGATCGCCAGGGCCAGGTACGGGGAGCCGGCGTACGGCGCGACGAGGAAGTGCGCGTAGGGCCCGGCGACGAGGATCGCGACCGCTCCCGCGGCGACCACGGGGTCGAACCGGTCGCGGACTGTCTTCCACAGCAGCACGGCAGCGACGGCTGCGCCGACCCCGGTGACGAGCCACATCGCCGCCGCGATCTGGGTCGGGTTGGGCGTGACGGTGAAGAACAGCCCCTCGGCGACGAACCGCGACAGGAAGGGGTAGCCGGGCAGGAAGGCCTCTTCGTAGGGCACCTGCCCGAACGTGCGGTACCCGAACTGCGCGACGTGCGCGAACCGCTCGCTGTCCCAGTGGTGCAGCACCGTCGGGAAGGTCGTCAGGCGGAGCTGCCCGGGGCGTTCGACCAGCCAGGCGATGACGGCGGCACCCTCGAGCACGATGCGCGCGGCCGCCCAGATCGCGAGCGCGACCAGCGTGCCGCGGACACCGCGCAGGCGGCGCTCGTCGCGGGCTGCCGCCCGGTCCGACAGCGGGTCGTCACCCGTCCGGTCGAGGATCGTCGGCGGTGCGGTGGCGGTGCTCACCAGGAGATCCTAGGCGGGGTGGGTGGCGGGCCCGGGACGCCTGTGGAGACGGACGGAAGGCGCGGTGCCGGCTGGCACCGCGCCTTCCGTCCGTCAGGAGTCGCGTCGACTAGGCGACGCGCTCGCGCACCTCGGCCAGCGTCGGGTAGTCGGTGTAGCCCTCGGCCGACGCGCCGTAGAACAGCTCCGGACGCGGCTCGTTGAGCTCTGCGTCCTGCTCCCACCGGTCGGCGAGGTCCGGGTTCGCGATCGCCGCGCGGCCCACCGCGACGGCGTCGGCGAGTCCCTCGTCGAGCAGGGTGATGGCCTCGTCGCGCGTCGTCATCGCCGAGAAGCCCGAGTTGGCGATGAACGGCGCACCGGCGGTCCGGCGGATGTGCTGCACGAGCTCGCTGCCCGGCTCGGCGTGCAGGACGTCGACGAAGGCGAGTCCGAGCGGCGCCAGGCCCTCGGCGACGGCGGTGTACGTCGCGCGGACGTCGGCGTCGTCCTCCTCGAGCACGCCCTGGATGTCGTGCTGCGGGGACAGGCGGATGCCGACGCGGTCCGCGCCGATCGCCTCGGCGACGGCCGTGGTGACCTCGACGGCGAAGCGCGCGCGGTTCTCCGGGGAGCCGCCGTACTCGTCGGTGCGGGTGTTCGACACGGGGGAGAGGAACTCGTGCACCAGGTACCCGTTGGCGCCGTGCACCTCGACGCCGTCGAGCCCGGCGGCGATCGCGTTGCGGGCGGCCTGGGCGAAGCCCTGGACGGCCTCGCGGACCTCGGCGGTGGTCAGCTCGTGCGGGACGGGCATGTCGGCCTTGGAGCCGTCCGCCAGGTGGGTCTGGCCGGGGGCGGCGACCGCCGAGGGGCCGACGATGCGCGGGGTCTGGGAGATGTCGGTGTGCGAGACGCGTCCACCGTGCATGATCTGCATGACGATCGTGCCGCCGCGCTCGTGCACGGCGTCGGTCACACGCCGCCAACCGGCGACCTGCTCATCGGTCTCGATGCCGGGCTGACCGGGGTAGGAGCGGCCCTCCTGCACGGGCCAGGTCCCCTCGGTGATGATCATGCCGAGACCGGCGCGCTGCGCGTAGTGCTCGACGAGGAGGTCGTTCGGGATGCCCTGCTCACCGGCGCGCGTCCGGGTGAGGGGCGCCATGACGATGCGGTTGCGGAGGTGGAGTGCGCCGAGGTCGGCGGCTTCGAAGAGCTTCACACCTCCGTTGAACCACGTGTTGCGCGGAGCAATTCCGACTGTGCGGTGGATGCTCAGCGTCCGGGGCACACCAGGGTGCTCGACCGGACCTGTCCCTCGGGCCGGATCACGCGGTGCTGCGAGAGTGGCTGCCGGCAGATCGGGCACGGTCGGTCGACGGTGCGGTCGTCGACGCCCTCGGCGTGCCCGGCACCGATCTGCGACGGGCCCATCTTCTCGATGAGCGTGCGGTTCCAGCGGTCGTACCAGCTGCCGAAGCGACCCACGGTCCGTCCTTTCGTTCGTACACGAATCATTGTGCCACGAAGTACCGCGTCAGTCGAGGGCGTCGACGCGGACGAGCAGCTCGGTGAGCTCGTCCTTCAGGCGCTCGAGGCGCTCGACGGGCCAGCCGAGGCGGTCGGCGACGGCGACCGGGACGGCCCGGGCCTGCTCGCGGAGCGCCCGCCCTGCGGTGGTGAGCGACACCTCGAGCTGGCGTTCGTCGGCGGTGCTCCGCAGTCGGCGGACGTAGCCGGACGCCTCGAGGCGCTTCAGCAGTGGGCTCAGGGTGGCCGAGTCGAGCCGGAGCTCACGGGCGATCGCGCGGACGGATCGCGGATCGTGCTCCCACAGGGCGAGCATGACGAGGTACTGCGGGTGCGTCAGGCCCATGGGGTCGAGCAGGTCGCGGTAGAGCCCGATGACGCTGCGGCTCGTCGCGGCCAACGCGAAGCAGAGCTGCCGGTCGAGGGCGAGGGGGTCGACGTCGGTCGCGGTCATGCCCCCACGGTACTTCGTCCACGAACGATCCGCAGTGCCCGGGTCGCTCCGCGAGTGCTGATGCTCGTGGGGAGCGCCCGATCCTTCCCACAACACCCGCGATGGAAAGTCGGAACGGGCGTACCTGGTCGTTCGGGATGACCAGGCACGCCCGTTCCCGCCCGGTACGCCCGTTCCCGCCCGGTACGCCCGTTCCCGCCCGGTACGCCCGTTCCCACCAGGCACGCCCGTTCCCACCAGGCACGCCCGTTCCCGCCAGGTGCGCCCGTTCCCACCAGGTGCGCCTGGAGCGGCAGGGACGCCTGGAACGGCCGGGAGACCCGGTGCCGGTCTCGTGGACCGGCACCGGGCCTCCAGGCGGTGCCGCGGGGCTGGCGCCTACGCGCGGTGCGTCGGCGTGTGACCCTCGTGCGGGTTCGCGTCCGGCTCCACCGGAGCGGCGTGCGCGCCGTGGTGCCCCGAACCGTCCGCGTGCGCGGCGTCGGCGTGCGTGCCACGGGCGTCGCCGGGGTGCGACCGCTCGAGCTTCGCGCCCTCGACGTCGACGTCCGGCAGGATCCGGTCGAGCCACTTCGGGATCCACCACGCGCTCTTCCCGAGCAGGTGCATGACCGCCGGGATGAGCAGCATCCGGACGACGAAGGCGTCGACGAGGACACCGAACGCCAGGCCGAAGCCGATCGGCTTGATGGTCGAGGACTCCGAGAAGATGAAGCCCGCGAACACCGAGATCATGATGATCGCGGCCGCCGTGACCACCGCGCGTCCGGCGTGCAGACCGCGCTGGACCGCCACCTTCGCCGACGCCCCGTGCGCGTAGGCCTCGCGCATGCCCGACACGAGGAACAGCTGGTAGTCCATCGCGAGCCCGAACAGGATGCCGATCTCGATGATGGGCAGGAAGCTCAGGATCGGCGCCGGGTCGTGCACGCCGAACACCGAACCGAGCCACCCGAACTGGTAGATGGCCGTCAAGCCACCGAACGACGCGAGGACGGACAGGATGAAGCCCGCCGTCGCGGTGATCGGGACGAGGAACGACCGGAACACGATGATCAGGATGATGAGCGACAGGCCGACGACCACCACGAGGTAGAGCGGCAGCACGTTCGCGAGCTTCTCGGACACGTCGATGTTCGCACTCGCGTTGCCGGCGACGCCGAGGGTGACCGTCCCGTCGTCGGTCTGCACGGTCTGCTCGCGCAGGTCCTTGACGAGGTCCTCGGTCGAGACGCTGTCCGGGCCGCCGGCGGGCTTGACCTGGAACGCGATGATGTCGCGGTCCTCCGATGCTCCGATCGGGAGCACGGCCTCCACGTCGTCGTTCTTCGCCAGCGCCTGCCCGATGGTGACCTCGGTCGCCGTGACGTCGTCCTTCGCCACCGACTCCGGCAGGTCGGCCACGACGAGCAGCGGGCCGTTCTGACCGGCACCGAACTCGTCCTCGAGCGCCTTGTACGCCTTGTACTGCGACGAGTCGGTGGCCTCGGACGCACCGGTCGGCAGGCCGAGGCGCATCTGGGTCGCGGGCAGGGCGATCGTGCCGAGCACCGCGACACCGGCGACGAGCGTGATCACGGCGCGCCAGGTCGACATCGGCTTGTTCGGCACCCGCACCGAGCCGGTGTGCCCGATCTGCTGGCGCTCCTTCTTGCGCAGGATCCGCATCCCGAGCAGGGAGAGCAGCGCCGGGGTGAACGACGTCGCGATGAGGATCGCGAACAGCACGGCGACCGCGCCGACCGTGCCCATCAGGCCGAGGAACGGGATGCCGGTGATGTTCAGGGCGAGCAGGGCGACGATGACGGTCGTGCCCGCGAACACCACGGCGTTGCCGGAGGTGCCGTTCGCGAGCCCGATGGACTCGTGCACGCTCATGCCGGCCTTCAGCTGGGTCCGGTGTCGGTTCAGGATGAAGAGCGAGTAGTCGATGCCGACCGCCAGGCCGAGCATCACCCCCAGCACCGGCGTGACCGAGATGAACTCGACCAGGCTCGAGAACGACAGCGAGGCGAGGGTCGCGACGCCGACACCGAGCACGGCGGACAGCAGCGGGATCGCGGCGCCGATGATCGTGCGGAGCATCAGGAAGAGCACGAGCGCGGCGATGATGACGCCGACGATCTCGCCGGGTCCGAGGATCGACGGGACGCCCTGGGCGATGTCGTTCGAGACGTACACCTCGACGCCGTCGATGTCCGCGCTCTCGGCCCGGTCGGAGATGGTCTGCTTCGTCTCCTGGGGGACCTCGTAGGTCGACTTCGTGAACTGCACCGTGCCGATCGCCGCGGAGTCGTTCGACGACACGAAGCGGATGTCCTTCGACAGTTCGAGCAGGTCGGAGCCCTGCTCGAGCTCCTTCGTGCTGTCGTCGATCTTCTGCTGGGCCTGGGCGAGCTGCTGCTCACCCGAGGTGATCTGCTGCTGCTGGGCGTCGATCTGCGCCTGCGCCTGGGCGAGCTGCTGCTGACCCGCCTGGGCCTGCGCCCGGGCTGCTGCGCTCGCGGCGGCTGCCGCCCCGGCTGCCTGTGCCTGTGCCTGTGCCTGGGCCTTCTGCTGGTCGAGCTGCGCCTGGGCTGCCTCGATCTGCTGCTTGCCGGACTCGAGCTCCGCCTTCTGCTGGTCGAGCTGGGCCTGGCCGTCCTCGATCTGCTTGCGTCCGTCGACGATCTTCTGCCGCTGCTCGTCGAGCTGGGCCTGGGTGGTGAAGCCGTCGCGGACCTCCTTCACCCCGTCCAGGTCGGCGATGCCGTCGAGGAACTCCTTGACGTCGTCCTTCTGCGCGCTGGTGAACGCCTTCCCGTCGGTCGTCTCGAACACCAGCGTGCCGTTGCCGCCGTTCGCCGACGGGAACTTGTCGGCGAGCTGGTCCTGCACCTGGCTGGTCTTGGTCCCGGGGATGGTGATGGACGACGAGATCGTGCCGGCGAACAGGCTGTAGGTCAGGCCGGCGATGCCCATGATGACGACCCAGGCGATGATCACCAGCCAGTGGCGTCGTGCGGAGAACCGTCCGAGACGGTAGAGGAGACCGGCCATGCGGTTGCCCCGTCCTTTCGTGTCAGGTGCTGTGGAGGTGCGGGGTGCGCCGGTGGACCCCGAGGGGAGTGGTCAGGAGGTGGGCATGTAGCCCGAGCGGACGCTGTGCACGAGTCTGCTCAGCAGCGCGTCCCAGGCGGCCAGGGTGGTCGGGGTGACCTCGGGTCCGTCGTGCGTGAGCCAGTGGTCGGCGATGACGACGATCCCGCTCATCAGCGAGTCGACGAGCAGCGCGGTGTCGAGGGTGTCTGCCCCCGGGTGCCGCCGGGCGACCTCGTCGCGGAGCCGCTCGGTGACCCGTGAGAACGCCGTCTGGGTGAGGACGGCCGCCTTCGGGTCCTCGTGCCCGGGCTCGCCGATGATCCGGTACATGCCGGAGATCGCCGGGGCGAGGTCGGCACCGCGGGCCGCGGACTCGAGCTCCTCGAACATCGAGGCCCGGCTGCCGTCTCCGACCGGGGTCCGCGCCATGTCGGCCAGGAACCGGTCGATGATCACCGACAGCTCCTGCTCGCACACGGCCAACAGGACCTCGTCGAGCGAGGCGAAGTGGTTGAAGACGGTGCGCCGGGCGACGTCCGCCCGGGTGGCGAGGTCGTCGACGCCGAACCCGCGGCCCCCTCGCTCGTCGACGAGGTCGCGAGCGGCCTGCAGGATCGCCGCACGGTGCTTCGCCTTCAGGGCGGCGCGGCGGTCGGTGGTGGTCACGTGTGCCAACACTAGGTGCATCGATGCACTCGGTGCACCATCTGTGGGTGCTTCCCCAGGTTCGTCCCCCACCCGGAGCGCTCCACCGTGGCGTCCTGGGAACAACGGTTCCGCACAGGCGTTCCGAGTGTCAGACTGGGCACCCGCGACCGTCGTACGAAGGAGTACCCGATGCCCGTCCGCCTCAGCCCGGAGACCCTCGACGAGATCGCCGCGAGCGGTGTCGCCGTCCCCACCTACGACCGGCAGGCGGTGACCACGGGCATCGTGCACTTCGGCGTCGGCGGCTTCCACCGGGCACACCAGGCGATGGTCGTCGACCGGCTCCTGCAGCAGGGCGAGGCACGGTCCTACGGGATCTGCGGCGTGGGCGTGCTCGAGCAGGACCGTCGGATGGCCACCGCGATGGCTGAGCAGGGCGGGCTGTACACGCTCGTCCTCAAGCACCCGGACGGCACGCGCGAGTCCCGCGTCGTCGGCAGCATCGTCGAGTACCTGCTCGCCGTCGACGACGCGGACGCCGTGATCGAGAAGATGGCGCACCCGGACACCCGGATCGTCAGCCTCACCATCACCGAGGGCGGCTACAACTTCGACCACGTCACCGGCGAGTTCGTCGCCGACGAGCCCGGGGTGGCCGCGGACCTCCGTGGGGACGCCTCGCCGCGCACGGTGTTCGGCCTCGTCGTCGAGGCGCTCCGTCGCCGACGGGACCGCGGACTCGCCCCGTTCACGGTGATGTCCTGCGACAACATCCAGGGCAACGGGCACGTCGCCCGGCAGATGTTCACGTCCTACGCCCGGTTGCAGGACCCCGCGTTCGCCGAGTGGATGGACGAGCACGTGTCGTTCCCGAACTCGATGGTCGACCGCATCACGCCGGTCACCACGGACGAGGACCGGGCCTGGGTCCGTGACGAGCTCGGCATCGAGGACGCCTGGCCGGTCGTGGCCGAGCCGTTCTTCCAGTGGGTGCTCGAGGACGACCACCCCGCCGGACGCCCGCCGTACGAGCAGGCCGACGTGCAGCTCGTCGCGGACGTCGAGCCCTACGAGCTGATGAAGCTGCGCCTGCTCAACGCCAGCCACCAGGGCCTGTGCTACTTCGGGTACCTGTCCGGGTACCGGTACGCGCACGAGGCCACGCAGGACGAGGCGATCGCCACCTTCCTCCGCCGCTACATGGACGAGGAGGCGACGCCCACGCTGCACCCCGTGCCCGGCATCGACCTCGACGACTACAAGGCGACGCTCATCGAGCGGTTCCGGAACCCCGAGGTCCGCGACACCCTCGCCAGGCTCTGCGCGGAGTCCAGCGACCGCATCCCGAAGTGGCTGCTCCCGGTCGTGCGCGAGAACCTCGCGTCCGGTGGACCGGTCACGCTGTCCGCCGGCATCGTCGCCTCGTGGGCGCGCTACGCCGAGGGCACCGACGAGGACGGCGCCCCGATCCAGGTCGTCGACCGGCTCGCCGACCGCCTGACCGCGACGGCGCAGCGGCAGCGCGATGACCGGCTCGCCTTCCTGGAGGACCGGCAGGTCTTCGGCGACCTGGTCGACGACGCCCGGTTCGTCGCCGCGTACCGCGACGCCCTCGACGGACTCATCGCCGACGGCGCGCACACGACCGTCACGCGCCTGTCGCGGACCTGAGCCGGCCCACGGTCGGACGGGAGGCGCGGGGCGGCCCCGCCACGCGCCTCCAGACCGCGGACGGTCACTCCGGAGGCACGTTGCCGGCCCGCCACGCGCCTCCAGACCGCGGTCACGCCGTCGTCGGCGGCCACGGCACCGGGGTCGTGGTGCCCGTCTCCCAGTCGCGCCGGAGCATCCCGTAGCCGACGGAACCGACCGGGTCACCGCCCTCGACCGGCCACGCCTCGCGGTAGTGCGCCTCCTGCACCCAGCCGGCGCGGTCGAAGACGCGCCGCATCGCGGTGTTGTCCTCGCGGGTCTGCCCCTCGAACCGCGTGACGGCCGGCATCGTCCCGAAGACGTGCGCGGTCGTCGCGCGGAGCGCCGGGACACCGAGCCCGCGGCCACGGGACCGTCCAGCGATGCGGAGGTCGAACAGCGGGACCGGGTCGGCGAGGTCCTCGAGCCGGACCATGCCGATCCGGCCGGACGTGTCGTGTTCCAGCCACCACGAGTCGTGCTCGTCGTCGCGGAACGCTCCCGCGTCGACCGCGGCGGCGGCGTCCTCGCGGGCGATCGTGCGGCGGACGTGGAACGGGAACTCCTCGGTGGTGAGGAAGGCGAGCAGATCGTCGCGGTCGGCCCCGGTCGGGTCCATCCGCACGAGCCGGACGGTCCCGACGGTCGCGTGACGTCTGGTTCGTCGTCCGGTCACGGCCCGTCCTGTCGTTCGTCGTCGTGGGGGAGTGATCGCGACCAGCGGGCGATCGCGTCGTAGACGTGCTCGCGGACCTCCGGCGCGGAGAGCACCACGTCGTGGACGGCGTCGCGGACCCGGCGGACCGTGACCTCTGAGCCGAGGGAGAGCGCCCGGTGGGCGACGACGTCGACGTTCAGCGCGACGTCCGCCCGGGCCATGCCGTCATCCCACCGCGGCTGCAGCATGCTCTTGTCGCTGAGCAGCACGAGCACCGGCACCGCGATGCCGAGTCCCGCCTCGACCCTGGCCTGCCCGTCGAAGACCGCCGCGAGCCACCCCGGGTGCAGCGGGAAGCCGCGGTCCGGGCGCCAGTGCTGGTCGTAGGTCCACGTCTCCGAGACCGTCCGTGTGTAGAAGCCGGGGTCGACGGCGGGCATCGGCGCGAGGGGGTTCCGCCGCGCCCCGAGCTTGATCACCGGCGCGACCAGGGCCCGGCCGACCGCGCTCGCCTGGAACTCCAGCCACGGACTGTTCAGCACGAGCCCGTCCACCAGCTCCGGGTGGCGAGCCGCCCACAGGGACAGTGTCAGGCCGCCGGTGGAGTGACCCATCGGCACGAGACGTCGGCGCGGGCCACCCCTGTGCTCGGCGAAGATCGCGTCGAGGGCGGCGGCGATGTCCTCGTCGTACACGGTGAGGTCGTCGACGAAGCCGGGGGTCTGGTGCGGGCGGAGGCTGCGGCCGTACTTCCGCAGGTCGAGGGCGTGGAAGCGCGCGCCGAGGGCCTCGACGCGTTCTGCGAGCTCGACCTGGAAGAAGTAGTCGGACCAGCCGTGCACGTAGAGGACGTCGACGCCGTGCAACGGGCCGTGCGCGTGCAGGAGCAGGTCCGTGGGGGATCGACGGCGGCGGACGAGGGTGGCGACGACCTCGCCCTCGCGGTCCGGGGCCAGCGGGAGCTCGAGGCGCTCGAAGGGCGTGCCGAGGACGTCCTCGTGCCACCCCGCGAGCCCCATGCCGGCCACCGTAGTCGGATCACGGACACGGAGCACGGGTGACCACGACGTGCAGGCAGGTCGCGGTCGGACCCGGCATGCTCGTCGTCGTGCGGATGACGAGGACGGTCCTGACCACCACCGCGGTGGCGGTCACGCTGGCCCTCGCCGGGTGCAGCACGAGTGCACCGACGGCGACGGGCACCGCGTCCGGCGGCACCCGTCCATCGACGAGCGCGACGCCGACGACGAGCGCGACGCCGAGCGCCGCGGCGGGGACGACACGAGCGTTCGCCGCCCTCGAGCAGCGGTACGGCGCACGCGTCGGGGTCGTCGCGCTCGACACCGCCGACGGCAGCACGATCGCCTACCGGGCCGACGAACGGTTCGCCTTCGCCTCGACGAACAAGGCGTTCATCGCCGCCGCGGTCCTCGACGCAGCGAGCACCGCGGACCTGGACGAGGTCGTGCACTACGACCGCGGCGACCTGCTCGCGTACGCGCCCGTGACGAGCCGGCACGTGGGCGAGGGGATGACGGTCCGCGCGCTCGTCGACGCCGCGGTGCGGGAGAGCGACAACACGGCGGCGAACCTGCTCGTGGAGCGCCTGGGCGGTGTGGACGGGGTGACCCGGTGCCTCCGGGGCATCGGGGACGACGTCACACGGGTGGACCGGGTCGAACCGGAGCTCAACACGGCCGTGCCCGGCGACCCGCGGGACACCACCACGCCCGCGCAGTCCGCCGCGGACCTCCGGTCGGTGCTCGTCGGGGACGCCCTCGGAGCGGACGACCGGGCGCTGCTCCGCTCGGCGATGGCGGGCACGACGACCGGCGACGGCACGATCCGGGCCGGCGTGCCCGGCGGCTGGTCGGTGGCGGACAAGACCGGGACGGCGTCGTACGGCGTGCGGAACGACATCGCCCTCGTGCGGCCGCCGGGTCGGGATCCGGTCGTGCTCGTCGTCTTCACCACCCACGACCGCGAGGACGCCGAGCCGTCGGACGTGGTCGTGGCGGCGGCGACGCGCTTGGTGGTGCAGCGGCTGGGCTGACGGCAGGACCGGCGGTGGCCCGGTCAGGGTCACGGCCCGGTCACGAGGGGATCACGGCACGGTGACGATCGGGGTGCGGTCGGTAACGATCCGTGCCGACTCGGGCACTTCCCAGCGCTCGTGCCGTTCCTGCACCGGGAACGCGAGGTGGACGTCCCGGGAGCGTTGGGAGGGTCGCCCGGACGCCGCCGGACCACCGGGGCGGGACGACGAGGGGGACGACGTGACGGTACGACGGGTGACGGGGGCCGCGCTGGGCTTCGTGGGCGGCAGTGTGCTGGCAGGGCTGCTGGTGGGGGTCGGTGTGACGCCGGTGCTCGCGGCCGCCGGCGTGGGGACGACGTCGGCGATCGACCTGTTCGACTCGATGCCCGAGTACATCGAGATCGGCGAACTTCCGGCGCGGAACGAGATCTGGGCGTACCAGGATGGGAATCCCGTGCACCTGGTCGACGTGTGGGACCAGAACCGGCAGGAGCTCACCCTCGACCAGATCAGCGACACGCTCGAGCACGCCGCGATCGACGGCGAGGACAAGCGCTTCCGCGAGACCGGCGGTGTCGACGCCACCAGCCTGGTGCGCTCGGTCGTGAGCGTCATCGCCTCGGGCGGGAAGGGCGGCTCCGGCGGGTCGACGCTGACGATGCAGCTCGTGCGGAACATCAAGATCCAGCAGGCCAGCGAGCTCCCCACCGCCGAGGAGCGCGAGGCCGGGTACCGCGAGGCGACGCGGAAGAGCCCCGACCGGAAGCTCGCCGAGGTCAAGCTCGCGATCGGGCTCGCGAAGGAGTACTCGAAGGACGAGATCCTGGCGGCGTACCTCAACATCGCGTACTTCGGCGACCAGACCTACGGCGTGCAGGCGGCGTCCCAGCACTACTACGGCAAGGACGCCACCGACCTGAGCCCGGCCGAGGCGGCGTCGTTGATCGCGATCGTGCAGTGGCCCGAGCGCCGCGACCTGTCGACGCCCGCGCACCACGCCGACAACCAGGCGCGTCGGGACGTCATCCTGCGCTCGATGCACGAGCAGGGGCACCTGAGCGACGCCGACCTCGCCACCGCACTCGCGTCGCGACCGGCCGACCACGTCCGCCTCACCCCGCCGCGGCAGGGCTGCGAGTCGGCGGTGCGCGGTGCCGAGTTCTTCTGCGCGTACGCCGAGCAGGTCGCGCGGGACCTGCCGCAGCTCGGCGCCGACGCGGACGCCCGAGCAGCCGCGTGGCGGACCGGCGGGTACCGCGTGCAGACCACGCTCGACCTCGACCTGAACGCACAGCAGAAGAGCCTGCTCGACCGCCACGACCCGGCATCCGAGTCGCGTCTCGCCCTCGGTGCGACGCTCGACACGGTCGAGGCGGGGACGGGTCGGGTGCTGACGATGGCGCAGAACAAGCACTTCGACCGCTCCGCAGCGGCACCGGCGACGGCGACGTCGTTGAACTACGCCACCGACGAGTCGAACGGCGGCTCGAAGGGGTTCCAGGTCGGGTCGACCTACAAGATGTTCACCCTGCTGCAGTGGCTCGAGTCGGGTCGGAGCGCGGACACGGTCGTCGACGGGACGCGGAAGGCGCGCAGCACGTGGACGCAGTGCGGGGAGCGGATCACGCTCGACGTGCCGTACGACCCGAAGAACGACTCGCCGGGCCAGACCGGTCCGTACTCGGTCCGGTCTGCGACGGCTCAGTCCGTCAACGCCGCCTACGCCGACATGGCGTCGCGACTGGACCTGTGCGACATCCGCGACACGGCTGCGCGGCTCGGGGTGCACCCGGCGACCGGAGGCGACCTGCCCGCCAACCCGGCAGCGATCCTCGGGACGACGAGCATCGCCCCGCTCACCATGGCGGCTGC
Organism: Curtobacterium caseinilyticum; assembly: GCF_030363035.1. Classification (GTDB taxonomy): domain Bacteria; phylum Actinomycetota; class Actinomycetes; order Actinomycetales; family Microbacteriaceae; genus Curtobacterium; species Curtobacterium caseinilyticum. Next base: position 213,188 of record NZ_JAUCMN010000002.1, read on the forward strand.
GTACGCGGGCGTTGCGAACGGCGGTGTGTACTGCGCACCGGTCGTCGTCGACCAGCTGACCGGACCGGACGGCACCGAGCTCGGCGGCCAGGCACGGTCCTGCACCCGAGCGGTCCCGGCGACGGTCGCGGCACAGGCCGTCGAGGTGATGCAGGGAGCCTTCCGCGGCGGCACGGCGACGGGTGGACAGACGCCCGACGGCGCGACGCTCTTCGGCAAGACCGGCACCACTGACGCGGCGGACCAGATCTGGCTCGTCGGCGGGACCTCGCGGGCGGTCACCGCGTACTGGCAGGGCAACACCGACGGTGGGCAGACGAGCCTGCGGACGGTCGGCAGCGGGCAGGGCGGTACGTACGCCGGGTCGCGCGCGGCCGTGTGGCGCGAGGCGCAGACCGCGATCAACGCCGCACTGCCCGCCGGCTGACCGCCGTGCGTGCTGGCCCGCGTGCGTCCGGCTCGCCGTCGTCGGTGGTGCAGAAGACGTCGGGTGCGTGCCCACGACCCGACGTCTTCTGCACCACCGACGTGCGGACGTGGGCGCGCGTGCGGTCGGGCGCGTGCGTGCGGACGGAGGCGGGCGGGCGAGCGCGCGGAGGGCGCGACCCCCGGACGGACGGGAGGCGCGGTGCCAGCTGGCACCGCGCCTCCCGTCCGTCACCCGGTTGCGGGCTACGAGACCTTCTTGCTGTCCTCGAGCCAGCCCGCGAGCTTCGTCATGTAGTCGGCCTGCGACGCGTAGTCGAGGGCCGGGAAGGTCCAGCTGTGGACCTGGCCCGCCTGGAGCGCCGCGTTGTCGGCGAAGGTCGGCTGCTTCTCGAGGTCGGCGACCTGGTAGCCCTGCTGCGACAGCAGGAGGACGTCCCCGGAGATCTGGCCGGCGTTCTCCCACGAGTAGATGCCCCAGTAGAAGCCCTTCGGCTTCGGGGTGACGAAGTCGACCCCGAAGGACGAGTACATCTGCAGGGTCGGCTCGTCGGACGGGCGGGTGACGTACGCACCGGAGCCGTCGGCGAACATCGAGACGACGGAGACCTTGCTCTGCTCGGCGGCCTGCTCGAGGGTCTCCTCGGCGGCGTCGAAGCGCTTCTCGGCCGCCTCGATCGTCGACTCCGGCGCACCGAGCGACTCGGCGAGACCGGCGATCTTCTCGATGACGTCCTCGCCCTTGCCGCCCCACTTCACCTGGACGACCGGGGCGATGGCCTCGATCTGCTGCTGCTGCTCCTTGTCCTTGAAGCCGTAGCCGGGCTGGGTGTCGTCGAGCGTGCCCTGCTCGTCCTTCGGGTAGACCGACGTGACGACGAGGTCGGGCTTGAGCGCAGCCAGCTCCTCGAGGTCGATGTCGCCGTAGGCCTCGCCGAGCTGCGCGATGCCGGACGTGTCGAGGTCCGTGAAGCGCTTGTCCTTGGCCATCGTCAGCTGTCCGAAGGTGCCGACCGGCTTCAGCCCGTACTCGATGAAGGAGATGGCGACGTCGTTGAGGACGACGACGCGCTTCGGCGTGCTGTCCTCCTCGACGGTCTTGCCGGTCGCGTCCGTGTAGGACCAGGGGCCGGACGCAGCCGAGCTGGCACCGGCGGTCTCGCCGGAGCCGGCGGAGCCGTTCGTACCGGAGCAGCCGGTCAGGAGCAGGGCCGAGACGGCCACGGAGGTCACGAGGGCGGCGCGCAGGGAGCCGCGGCGGGGGATCTTCACGTTAGGAGAGGCTAACCTAAGTCTGTGCGTTCCGCCAGCCTGAGACCGCATCGGATGCTCTCGGTCGGCCTTCGGGGTCAGGCGGGCGGGAGCGTCTCGTGCTCGTCGGCCTCGGGCACGATCATCGGCGCGCCGGTCACCGGGTCCGGCACGATGCGGGCGTGCAGGCCGAACGCGGTCTCGAGCACCGCGGGCGTCAGGACGTCGTGCGGCGTCCCGTCCGCGACCACGCCACCGTCGTGCAGCACGACGAGCCGGTCGGAGTACCGCGCGGCGAGCGACAGGTCGTGCAGCACCATCACGACCGTCGACCCCTGCTCGCGGTTCAGGCGCCGGACCAGGCGCAGCACGTCCAGCTGGTGCGCGAGGTCGAGGTACGTCGTCGGCTCGTCGAGCAGCAGCGTCTCGGCCTGCTGCGCCACGACGAGCGCGATCCAGGCGCGCTGCCGCTGCCCGCCGGACAGGCTCGCCACGTCGCGGTGCGCGACCTCGGTCAGGCCGGTCGCGGCGATCGCCTGCTCGGCGACGTCGGCGTCCTCGGCGGTCCACGGCTTCGCCCACGACTGGTGGGGGTTCCGCCCGCGCATCACCAGGTCGAGGACGCTCGTGCCGGCGGGCGCGACGGGGGTCTGCGGCAGGATCGCCAGGCGGCGCGCGACGGCCCGGTTCGGCTCCTTGCGGATCGGCACCCCGTCGAGCAGGACCTCGCCGGCCTGCGGCTTGAGCACGCGTCCGAAGGCCTTCAGGAGCGTCGACTTGCCGCAGCCGTTCGCGCCGAGGAACGTCGTCACGCTGCCGCGCTCGATGCGCAGGTCCAGGTCGCGGAGCACGGGATCGCGGTCGTAGCCGACCGAGAGCCCGCGGGCCTCCAGGACGGGAGGCACGGTGCCGGTCACGCCGTCGGCTCCGGCCCGGTGAGGACCGGCTGCGGTCGCGTCCGTCCCCGGGGTGCGTGCGTCACGTCGGTTCGCGGTGGTGGCGGTCATCGGGACATCTCCTTGCGGTGGCGGACGAGGAGCCAGATCAGGTACGGCGCGCCCACCACGGTGGTCACGATGCCCACGGGCACCTGCCACGGGAAGGCGGAGCGGGCGAGCAGGTCGGCACCGAGCACGAGGACCGTGCCGAGTGCGCCGGCGAGCAGCAGCGGCGGACGGTTCGTGCCGGCCAGCCGCAGGGCGACCTGCGGGACGACGAACGCGACGAAGCCGATCGGCCCGGCGGCGGCGACCGCGGCGGCGGTGAGCACGACGGCGAGGGCGAGCACGAGCAGCCGGTGTCGCTGGACGCCGAGACCGACGCCCGTGGCGACCTCGTCCCCGAGCTGGCCGATGCCGAGTGCGGCGCTCGTGGCGAGGGCGATCGGCACGCAGACGGCGGCGACCACGAGGAGCGGCCAGACGGTCGACCACGACGTGCTCGACAGGCTGCCGACGAGCCACTGCGACGCGGCGGTCGCGACGGTGATCTTCGCGCGGACGAGCAGGTAGCTGGTCAGGGCGTCGAGCGTCGCGCTCACCCCGATGCCGACGAGCACCAACCGGTAGCTCTGCACACCGCCGCGCCACCCGAGGCCGTACACCGCGGCGGCGGCGACGAGGGCACCGATGGTCGCGGCGACCGGGATGCCGCCGCTGAGCACGACGGCGGAGACCGAGTACGTGCCGCCACCGAGCACGATCGCGGCGACCGCGCCGACGCTCGCGCCCGAGGTCACGCCGATGATGTCCGGCGTGCCGAGGGGGTTCCGCGTGACGGTCTGGGTCAGCGCGCCCGCGGTGCCGAGCACCAGTCCCACCAGGGCACCGGTGAGGACGCGGGGGAGGCGGAGCGTCGTGACGATGAAGCCGTCCGGACCGTCCTCGGCGCCGAGGAGCGCACGGACGACGGTGCCCGGCGCGATCCACGTGCTGCCGACCGCGACGCCGAGCACCACGAGGACGAGTGCCAGGGCGACCGTGCCGACGGTGTACCCGAACACGCGGGGGCGCCAGGCGAGGCCGACCGGCCCGACGCGGATGCCGCGCCGGCCCGGGGCCGCGCGGCCGGTCGGGGGTTCGGCGTCGGGGCCGATCGGGCCCTGCGGCTTCACCGCGCGTCCGGTGTCGGTCGCGGCGCTCACAGCGACACCAGCGATCGGCGACGGGCGACGGCGACGAACACCGGGCCGCCGAGCACGGCGAGCACGATGCCGACCTCGACCTCGGAGAACCCGCCGACCAGCCGTCCGACCACGTCGGCGACGAGCACGAGGGCAGCGCCGACGAGGGCGGACACCGGCAGGGTCCACCGGTGTCCGGTGCCCACGAGGGCCCGGGCGACGTGCGGCACGGTGAGCCCGACGAAGCCGATCGGCCCCGCAGCCGCCGTCGCGCCGGCGGCCAGGAGCGTGATGCCGCCGAGTCCGACGAGTCGAGCGACGAGGACGTTCTCACCCACGCCCCGGGCGAGCTCCGCGCCGAGCCCGAGCGCGTCGAGCGCCCGGACGTTCCAGACCGCGAGGGCCGCGCCGACGAGCAGGAACGGTGCCGCGGCGGTGAGCACGTCGAGCTGTCGTGCCGCGAGCGAGCCGACGACCCACAGGCGGTAGGCGTCGAGGGAGTCCTGGTCGGTCAGCACGATGAACGACGTGATCGCACCGAGCAGCGCGGAGACGGCGGCCCCGGCGAGGGCGAGCGGCACCGGGCTCGCGGTCCCGCTGCCCGCGACGGTCACCGAGAAGACGACCACGCTGGCGACGACCGCGCCGGCCAGGGCGAACCACACCGTCGCACCGGTGCTCGTCACGCCGAAGACGTAGACGCCGAGCACGACCGCGAGCCCCGCGCCGGAGGAGACGCCGAACAGGCCGGGGTCGGCGAGCGGGTTGCGCGTGTGTCCCTGCATCAGCAGGCCCGCGACGCCGAGGGCCGCGCCGACGGCTGCGCCGATGAGCGTGCGCGGGATGCGTGAGCCCCACACGACCGCCTCGGCGGTGCTCGACCCCGTGCGGGTCAGTCCCGCGACGACCTGGTCGGCGCCCAGTCGGTTGCTCCCGAACAGCATGCTCGCTACGGCGGCACCGACCAGCGCGACGACGAGCACCACGACGACCAGCAGCCGTCGGCGGACCGCTGCGCGGTGCACACCGTCGGGACGCGCGGAGGCAGCGTCACGGGCGGCCCGAGCGGGCGTCAGGACGGTTTCTGGGGATGGCACGCGGACCAGCTTAGGGTAGCCTTGCCTCATGGCGAAGATCCCGCGGCTGATGCCCGAGGCGCCCCGGCTCTTCCGCGCCCGGGTGCTCCGCTCCGTCCGGCACACGCCGTCGGTGCAACGGGTGACGGTCACGGGCGACGACCTGCACGAGTTCCCCTTCCTCGGGTTCGACCACTGGTTCCGCCTGTTCGTCCCGCGGCCCGACCAGGACGCCTTCCGGATGCCCGACCTGGACGGCCGCCGCTGGTGGCCCTCGTTCCTCGCCATCCCCGAGGCCGTCCGTCCCCACTGCGCGAACTACACGGTCGCGGCCTTCCGTCCCGAGACCGGCGAGCTCGACGTCGACTTCGTCGTGCACTGCGACCACGACGGCGAGCCCGAGGGCCGAGCGGCGATCTGGGCGTGCGGCGCCCGGCCCGGCGACGAGCTCGCGATGCTCGACCAGGGCTGCATCTTCGACTGCCCGGACGATGCCAGCGAGGTCGTCGTCGCCGCCGAGGAGACCGGCCTGCCCGCCGTCGTCGGCATCGCCGCATCGCTGCCCCGGGACGCCGTCGGCCGGATCATCCAGGAGGTCCCGACCGCCGCCGACGTCCGCGTGCTCGACGCCCCGACCGGCGTCACCGTGACGTGGATCGTCCGTGCGGACACCGAGCACGACGTCCCCGGACGCGCGGCGCTCGCCGAACTGCAGCGGTACGTGCCCGCGGACGACCGCGGCTACGCCTTCGTCGTCGGGGAGTCGCGGCTCGCGACCGAGGGTCGACGGCACCTGCACCGCGCCGGGCTCCCGAAGACCCGGATCACGTTCTCGGGCTTCTGGAAGCACGACGCCCGCCAGGCCGTCCCCGCCTGACGACCTCGTCCGGCGCGGACCGCGTAGCGTGCGGGCATGAGCGTCCGACTGAGCGAACTCGTCCTGAACTGCCACGACCCCGAGGAACTGTCCCGGTTCTGGTGCGGCGTGCTCGACTACGTCGAACTCGGCAAGGACGAGGACGGCATCGAGATCGGCCCCGAGTCGGGCTTCGGCGGTGCCACGCCGACGATCATCCTGGCGAAGGTCGAGCACGCGAAGGCGCAGCCCCTGCGCCTGCACATCGATCTGTCCCCGGTCGACCAGGACCAGGACGCGGAGCTCGAACGGCTGCTCACCCTCGGTGCCCGCCCGGCCGACGTCGGGCAGACGGGGGAGGAGTCCTGGCACGTGCTGCAGGACCCCGAGGGCAACGAGTTCTGCCTGCTGCGCAGCCGCGTCGCCCCCCTCTGACCCGCGCGCCGCGGTGCCCGTTCCTTCCCGTCGCGCGTGCAGTGGGAAGCGTTCCCGGGCGTACCAGGTCGTTCGGGCACATCAGGTACGCCCGCTCCGGCCAGGGACGCCCGTTCCGACCAGGGACGCCCGTTTCGACCAGGGACGCCCGCTCCGACCAGGGACGCCCGCTCCGACCAGGGACGCCCGCCTCGACCAGGCGCGGGACGGACGGGAGGCACGGTGCCAGCTGGCACCGTGCCTCCCGTCCGTCGACGCGGAGCGTCTAGCCCTTGAGGCCGGAGCCCGTCACGCCCTCCACGATCTGCCGCTGGAAGACCAGGTAGAGGATGATCAGCGGCAGCGCGGCCAGGATGGCGCCGGCCTGGATGTCGGCGTAGCGCTGACCGAAGCTGCCCTGGACCGTGGCGAGCCCGACCGGGATCGTCATGAGGTCCGGGTTCGACAGCACGAACAGCGGCAGGAGCAGGTTGTTCCAGACGCCCACGAAGGTCAGGATCGTCACCGCGGCGATCACCGGACGTGACAGCGGCAGGATCACCGACCAGTAGATCTTCCACATGCCCGCACCGTCGATGCGCGCGGCCTCCTCGAGCTCCTTCGGGATGCCGTCGAAGAACTGCTTGAAGATGAACACCGCGATGACGGCCGGCACCTGCGGGAAGATCACCGACCAGTAGGTGTTGAGCAGGCCGACGGCGTTCAGCTCCTGGAAGATCGGGATGATCAGGACCTGCGTCGGGATCATGATGCCCAGGATGATCAGCAGGAACGCCACGTTCCGGCCGCGGAACACCAGGCGCGACAGCGCGAAGGCGGCCATCGACGCGAACAGCACGGTCAGGGCGGCGGTCACGAGGCTCGTGATGCCGCTCGCGAGGTACCAGTTCCAGATGTCGCCGGCCTGGAACAGCGACGCGTAGGAGTGCAGCGTCGGGTTCCAGTTCGACAGGATGGCGTTCGCGCCGAGCGCGGCGACGCCGTTGTCGGACAGCGACGTCTTCAGGGCGAACAGGCTCGGGATGAGCCAGATGATCGCGAACACCGTCAGGATGACCGCTGCCACGACGTTGAAGCCCCTGCCGGAGACGCCGATCTTCGCGGCGTTCGCCGGTGCGGCGGCCGAGACGCCGGACCGCTGCTTCCGCGGCCGCGACGTCGTGATGCTCTCGGTGGCGGTCATGTCAGGCCCCGATCTCTCGCTTGGCGGCAGCGCGCTCGACGAGCTGCCGGATGACCGCGATCGCGACGATCACGATGAACAGGAGTACCGACGCGGCGGACGCTGCGCCGAGGCGGTTGTCGGTGAAGCCGACGCCGGTGATGAGCTGCAGTGAGACCTGGGTCGAGATGCCCGGGCCTCCGTTCGTCATCAGGTAGACCTGGTCGAAGATCTTCAGGCTCGCGATGATCTGCAGCAGGATGACGAGCGTCGTCGTCCGGCCGAGCAGCGGGAGCGTGATCGACTTGATCTGCTGCCAGCTCGACGCCCCGTCGACGGCCGCGGCCTCGTAGAGTTCGCGGGGGATCTCCTGCAGGCCGGCCAGGTACAGCACGAAGTTGAAGCCGAGGGTCCACCAGATCGTGGCGATGGCGACGCCGATCATCGCGGTGTTCGGGCTGGACAGCATGCCGGACCCGGGCGTCATGCCGAGCGCGGTCTGCAGGCTCGCCCAGAGGCCGGTCGCCGGCGTGAAGATGAACACCCAGATGAGCGAGATCGTCGCCGACGGCAGGATGAACGGCAGGAAGAACGCCAGGCGGAAGAACCACTGGCCGCGGTTCATCCGGTTCGTCAGCACGGCGAACACGAACGCCAGGACCACGAGCGGCGGGGTCGTGTACAGCGTGAACTGCAGGGTGTGCCAGAGCGACGACCAGAAGTCGCTGCGCCCGAGCATCTCGGCGTAGTTGGCGAACCCGGCGAAGCTGCCGAGCCCGGTGCGCACGGTCGAGGTGTTGAAGAAGCTCGTGACGATCATCCAGACCGTCGGGCCGAGCAGGAAGGCCACGTAGAACAGCCCGAACGGCGCGAGGAAGAGCCAGCCGGAGCGGCCCTGCCCGCGGTTCGTCGAGTTCGCGCGGGGTCGCGCACGACGGGTGACGGTCGCGGCGTCCGTGGGGCGGGTGAGAACTGGTGCAGCGGTCACGTCATCGTGCCTCTCGTGCGGGGTCCACGGGGATCAGGGAGGTGGTGCGGCGGGTCACAGCGGGCTCGGGGTGTTGAGGTACGTCGCGAGCTGGCCCTTGATCGCCGAGAGCGCCTGGGCGGGGGAGCTGCTGCCCTGCTGGACGAGGGCGAGCTGCGCGCCGACGATGCCCTCGAACGTCGAGCCCGAGCCGCCGTACCAGGCCGGGTCGTCGAAGACGGCGGACTCGGCGGCCGACGCGTAGTTCGACTGCGGCTTGAGGTCCTTGTACTGCTTGCTGTCGAAGGTCGGCATGTAGGCCGGCACGTGTCCGCCCTCGGCCCAGGTCAGGCTCTGCTCGAGCATCTGCTTGATGAAGAGCATGTGCGCCTTGCGCTGCTCGGGCGTCCGGGCCTTCTTCGGCAGGATGAAGGTGTGCGAGTCGGCCTGGGTGGCCGGCTTGTCGAAGAGCTGCGGGAGCGGCACCATGCCGAACTCCAGGCCCTTGATCGACTGGGCGGTGCTGATCTCCCACTCGCCCTGCATGAAGAAGCCGGCCTTGCCGTCGAACATCAGCGACTGCGCCGTGGCGTAGTCGAGCGCCTTGTTCAGCCAGCCGTTCTTCACCCACTTCTGGGTCATCTCGGTCACCTTGCCGTAGGCGTCCTCGTTGACCGTGAGCTTCGCTCCGCCGTCGCTGATGAACGGCGTCGCGCCCTCGATCTGGTTGTACATCGACCAGAAGAACCGCCATGGGGTCGCGGTCTCCGGCACGACGTTCGCCACGTTGAGGGCGGTGCCGCCGGTGACCTTCGCGACGGCGGCCATCGCGGCCTCGAAGTTCTCGAGCCCGTTCAGGTCCTTGAGCGTGCCGTCGGCGTCGATCAGCCCCGCCTTCCGGCACACGTCGACGTTGTAGAAGAGCACGAACGGGTGCGTGTCGAGCGGGATGCAGATGTTCTTGCCGTCGGTCTTCTGCGCGGTCCACGCCTTCTGGTTGAAGTCGCTGGCGCTCAGGCCGACGCTCGCCAGGTCGTCCTCGGTGATCGGGTCGAGCAGGTCGCCGTCCCACAGCGGCTTCGCGCGGGTGAGGTGGGCGATGGCGACGTCCGGCGGCTTGTTCCCGACGGTGGCCAGTGTCACCTTCGAGTAGTACGGGTTGCCCCACGCGAACGTGGTGGCCTGCAGCGCGGACGAGCCGCCGTGCTGCTTCGCGTACCCGTCCTCCATCGTCTGCATGCGGACTCCGTCGCCGCCGCCGAACAGGTTCCAGAAGACGAGGGTCTCCGGGTTGAGCGGGGCACCGGCGATGCCGGCGGCGAGCGGGCTCGAGCAGGCCGCGAGCGGCAGGACCGCGGCGCCGGCGGCAGCGCCGGCGAGCAGGGTCCGCCTGGTGAAGGCACCACCGCGGGACTGCGGGGTGGGTACAGCTGGTCGGATCGGCATGGCATCACTCCATCGGGACGGGCCGAGTCGGAGCAGGGTCGGTGCTCCGTGAGCGCTCACATTAGTGCTCGACCGGGGTGACCGCCACCCCTTCCGTGAACGTCACGACACCGGCGCGGTGCCGCTTCCCCAACCGGGCGGAACCCGCTAGCGTTCTCAGGGACGTGAGCGCTCACTCTCGTGACGGGCCGCTCACGACACCGCACGAGCCGCCAGCAGATCGAAGGAGATCCATGCCCCGCACACACCTCGTCCTCGACAGCGCGTTCACCGTGGGGCCGGTGCGTCGTCGCCTGTTCGGCGGCTTCGTCGAGCACCTCGGCCGCCACGTCTACGACGGCATCCACGAGCCCGCGCACGAGACCGCCGACGAGCACGGCTTCCGGAAGGACGTCGTCGAGCTCGTCAAGGAGCTGAACGTCTCCGCCATCCGCTACCCCGGCGGCAACTTCGTCTCCGGCTACAAGTGGGAGGACGGCGTCGGCCCCGTCGAGCAGCGCCCCCGCCGCCTCGACCTCGCGTGGCACTCCACCGAGACGAACGAGGTCGGCCTGCACGAGTTCCAGCACTGGCTCGACCAGGTCGGCTCGGAGCTCATGCTCGCCGTGAACCTCGGCACCCGCGGCACGCAGGAGGCCATCGAGCTCCTCGAGTACGCGAACATCGACGCCGGCACCGCGCTGAGCGAGTACCGCCGGTCGAACGGTCGGCAGGAGCCCTTCGCCGTCAAGATGTGGTGCCTCGGCAACGAGATGGACGGCCCGTGGCAGCTCGGTCACAAGAACGCGGAGGACTACGGCAAGCTCGCCGCGATGACCGCGAAGGCCATGCGCCAGATCCAGCCCGACCTCGAGCTCGTCGCCTGCGGATCGTCCGGCGCGTCGATGCCGACGTTCGGCGAGTGGGAGCGCACCGTCCTCGAGCACACCTACGACGACGTCGACTACATCTCGGCGCACGCGTACTACGAGGAGGACGACGACATGCCGTCGTTCCTGGCCTCCGGTGTCAACATGGACCACTTCATCGACACCGTCACCACGGCTGCCGACCACGTCAAGGCGCACAAGAAGTCGGACAAGCGCATCGACATCTCGTTCGACGAGTGGAACGTCTGGTCGATCAAGCGCTGGGAGGCGCAGGCCAAGACCTTCACCCTCGACGAGTGGCCCGTCGCGCCGCGCCTGCTCGAGGACGTCTACACCGTCGCGGACGCCGTCGTCGTCGGTGGGCTGCTCATCTCGCTGCTCCGGCACGCCGACCGCGTCGCCTCGGCGAGCCTCGCGCAGCTCGTCAACGTGATCGGCCCGATCATGACCGAGCCGGGCGGCCCGGCGTGGCGCCAGACGACGTTCTTCCCGTTCTCGCTCACCTCGCGCCTGGCGAACGGCACGTCCCTGCAGGTCAAGGCCTCGGGCGACACCGTCGACGGCGGCAAGTACGGCGAGGTCCCGGTCGTCGACTCGGCCGCCACGGTCGAGGACGGCAAGGCCGCGGTGTTCCTCGTGAACCGCCACCAGACCGAGTCCACCACCGTGACGATCGACCTCGCCGGCCTGGCCGTCGAGGGCGACGTGCACGCCGAGGGCGTGTGGGACGACGACGTGCACGCCGTGAACGACCTCGGGAACCGTGAGCGCGTCGGTCTCCGCACGAACGAGACCGTCCGCCGCGAGGGCGACACCATCACGATCGAGCTGCCGCCGGTCTCCTGGACCGCGGTGTCGATCGGCTGAACCAGCAGGGGGCAGAGCGCCTCGGCGAGCGCCACGGTGAGCGTCGAGTGAGCACGGAGGGCGTCGGTCCGCGAGAGCGGGCCGGCGCCCTCCGCTCGTGTCCGGACCGTGACGGCGTGGCCGGTCCGTGTCGGACGGGAGGCGCGGTGCGGCGCCACCACGGGCCTCCCGTCCCGAGCAACACCGGACGCACGGCACGGCGCGGTCCGGCCGCGCGCCTCCCGTCCGCCGGTCGGTCAGTCCGCGGACGGCCGCATGTCGTAGGTGATCCACGGGGTCGCCGCGGCGACGCGGTCGTACACCGCCCGCGCGGTCGCGTTGTCCGCGGCGGTGATCCACCGGACGACGCTCGCGCCCTCGGCGGCTGCGGTCGCGGCGACCTCGTGCAGCAGCGCGGTCGCGACACCGCGGCCCCGGGCGTGGGGAGCCGTGAACAGGTCGTCGAGGTACAGGCCGGTCGTCGCCGACGACGGGCGGGCGAACCGGCGCACGTTCGCCAGCCCGAGCAGGCGGCCGTCGGCGTCCTCGGCGACCAGACCGCTCAGCCCGTGCGCACCCGTGGAGATCCACTCCCAGGTGGTGCGGACGGCCTCGGCGTCCTCGGGGAGACGGTGAAACGCACGGTAGCCGTCGTACCGGGCCTGCCAGGCGTCGGCGTCCGTCGACCGGACCGGTCGGACCCGGACCGTCGCGGCACGTGCACGAGCCCTGATGTCCTCGATGACGCCGGTCTTCGCGTCGGCGTACGCGTTCGTGTCGTCCCACGACTGCTCCATGAGCGCACGTTTGGTGTCCTCGTAGCGCTGCCGGTCGGTGTCGTCACGGCGCAGCTGGTCGCGGAGCAGCAGGTAGTGGTCGAGCTCGGGGGCGCCGTGCTCGTAGACGTGCACGTGTGCATCACGCTCGGCCGTGCGGACGAGCCGGTGACCGGGTTCGCGGACCCGGAGCTCGTACCCGGCCTCGAGCAGCGGGGTGAGGTACGCGGCCTCGTCGGTGACGTCCGGTACGGCGACCGCGACGTCGACGATCGGCTTCGCGGCGAGTCCGGGTACGGAGGTCGACCCGATGTGCTCGATCGTGACGTGCTGGCCGTCCAGGGCGTGGGCGATCCGGGCGCGGTGCTCCTCGTAGCGGGTCGGCCAGGCGGGGTCGTACTCGTGGAGCCCGACGGTGAGCGGCTCGGGGCCGCCGACGACGTCCACGTCGGTGACGTCGGGCTGCGCGTGTGCACCGGTGCGGATCCAGTGGTGGAGCAGGGTGTGCCCGTCCGGGTCGACGACCCGGCGTTCGTACCGGCCGCCGGCGTGTTCGATGACCCGGCGGGACGCGGGGTTCGTCGCGTCGCACGTCAGCACCACCTCGGGCATCCCGCGATCGGCTGCGGTGCGGACGACCTCGGCCAGGGCCGCGGACGCCAGGCCCCGGCCCCGGGCGGACGGACGGACGCTGTAGCCCACGTGCCCGCCGTACGAGCGGAGGAAGTCGTTCAGCTCGTGCCGCAGGGCGATGCTGCCGAGGTACTCGTCCCCCTCGACCATCCAGCGGTACGTGCAGGTGACGTGCGCCGGCGAGGCCGGGACGGTCTCCTCCGCCAGCAGCTGGCCGACCCAGCGCTCGAAGCCCGCGCGGTCGGCGAGCTCGGCGGCGTCGCGGATGCCGGCACCGTCCTGGTGCGCGCCGTCCCACTCCTGCAGCGCACGGCGGAAGGACGGGTGGTACTCGGGGGAGGGGGCGACGAGTTCCATCCCGAGATCCTAGGGGTGCTCAGGTCAGCGGTAGCGGTAGAACCCCTCGCCGGACTCCACGCCGTACTTGCCCTGGTCGAGGTACTCGGTGCGCAGGTACTCCGCCCAGGCACGCGCGCCCGGTTCGGGGGAGGCGCTCGCCACGGCGTGCGCCGTGCGGAGACCGATCACGTCGTACATCTGGAACGGACCGACCGGTGCCCCGGTGCCGATGCGCCAGGTCGTGTCGATCGTCTCCGGGTCCGCGACCCCGCGGAGGACCAGCCCGGCGGCGGCGTCGAGGAGCGGGACGAGCAGCGAGTTGAGCACGTACCCCGGCTGCTCCTTGCGCAGGCGGATCGGCACCATGCCGATCTCCTCGGCGAAGGCGACCACGCGGTCGACCACCGCGGGATCGGTCTGCTCGGTGCCCATCACCTCGGCCGTGTTCTGCCGCCAGACGTGGTTCGCGAAGTGCAGCGCGAGGAAGCGGTCCGGGCGGCCGGTGGCGTCGGCGATCGCACTCGGCAGCAGCGTCGAGGAGTTCGTGGCGAACACGGTGTCGGCGGGTGCGACCTCGGCGAGCCGTGCGTACACGTCCCGCTTGAGGTCGAGTCGCTCCGGGACCGCTTCGATCACCAGGTCGGCCTGGGCGACGGCCTCGGCGAGGTCGGTGGCGAAGGAGATCCGGTCGACGGCGGCCTCGGCGTCGGGGCGTGCGTCCTGGCCGGCGTCGCCGAGGTACTGCTCGACGATGCCGGCCAGGCGCTCACGCCCGGCGGCGACGGCGTCGTCACTGATGTCGTACACGACGACGGGGATGCCGTGCCGCGCGGTCTGCAGGGCGATCTGGGTGCCGAGGACACCGGCGCCGAGCACGCTCACGGTGGAGAAGGTGGTCATGCGCCCAGTCTGCTCCGCGGTGGGCGGTGTCCGGCCGGGCGGTGTCCGGCCAGGCGCCAGGCGCCGGGCGCGGGGCGCGGGGCGCGGGGCGCCGGGCGCGGGGCGCGGGGCGGTGTCCGGCCGGGCGCGGGGCGCGGGGCGCGAAGCGCGGGGCGGTGTCCGGCCAGGCGCGGGGCGCGAAGCGCGGGGCGGAGTGATCGGCGCGGTCAGGCGGGCGGGCGGCGACGCGGGCGTGCCGGGCGTGCCGGGCTCACCAGGTGGGATCGGGCGTACCTGGCGGATTCGGGCGTACCTGGTCGTCCTGGAGGACCAGGTACGCCCGGAACGACCCGGTACGCCTGGATCCACCAGGCCGCCGCCGGGCCCGGCCGCGCCCGGAACGACCCGGTACGCCCGGAACGATCTGGTACGCCCGGTTCGGCCGGGCAGCCGCGAGGCCCGGTCTCGCCCGAAAGGAGCTGGTACGCCCGGTTCGACCAGGAAGCCGCGAGTCCGGGCCGCGCCCGGCACCGGGAGCGGGGGATGGTCAGGCAGGCGGCGCCGTGCTCGCGCGCTCCACCAGACGCACCGGCACGAGGTCGGTCGACGGTCCGGCCGGCGCGCCCTCGATCTGCGCCAGGAGCGTCGCGACGGCACGGCGGCCGACCTCGTCGAACGACTGGTGCACGGTGGTGAGCGGCGGCCAGAAGGACTCCGACTCGGGGAAGTCGTCGAAGCCGACCACGCTGAGCGAGCCCGGCACGGACCGACCGGCCTCGTGCGCGGCGCGGAGCACCCCGAGCGCCGTCTGGTCGTTCACCGCGAAGACAGCCGTGACCTCCGGCCGTGCCGCGATCTCCTGCCCTGCCCGGTAGCCGTCCGAGCTCGCCCAGCCGCCGGTGAAGACCGGGGGGACCGCTCGTCCGGCGTGCTCGAGGGTGTCGCGCCAGGCGGCGAGCCGTCGGTCTGCGGAGTACGACCCGACCGGGCCGGCGACGTGCCAGACGGTCTCGTGGCCCAGGTCGAGCAGGTGCTGGGTCGCGAGCCGGGCACCCTCGGCCTGGTCGATGTCGATGGACGGCCGGTCGGTGGTGCCCGTGGAGTCGACGACGACCAGGGGGACGCCGTCGGGCAGCGCGACCTCGGCGGTGTCGATGATGTGCGACTCGATCACGATCACGACACCGTCGACGGCCTGCTCGTGCAGCCGGGACAGTGCCGAGCGGACACCCTCGCCGGTACGGGACGCCATCGGGAGCAGCGTGATGGTGAAGTCCGCGGCGGCCGCTGCGGCGGAGATGGCCTCAAGCGTGCGCATGTTGCCGAAGGACGCGAGCGTGAACATGACCACGCCGATGGTCCGGAATCGTCCGGACCGTAGAGCCCGCGCGGCCCGGTTCGGTCGGTAGCCGAGTTCGGCCATGGCGCGCTGCACCCGGTCGCGCGTCTCCGGGCTGACGTTGTCGAAGCCGCGCGCCACCCGCGAGACGGTCTGCATGGAGACGCCGGCGGCATCGGCGACGGCGGCCATCGACGGAGCGCGTCGCGCAGCGGTCAGCTCGGTGCTCAACGCACGCTCCTCCCCGGTCCGCCGGTCGCGGGGACGACGACCGGGATGCCCGCACGCTAGCGCATGTTGACGTTGCCATGCTACGGTGACGTCGTTCGATGTTGACGTCAACATCGACGTCCCTCCGGATCGCCGCCACCGCGCGGACGAGCGCAGCCGCTCGACCCGGAGGACCCGAACGCAGCAGACAAGGGAGTCACATGAGCACGCTCGCAGCGCGCCCGGCCGAGGCGGCGTCCGCCCCGCGGCCGACCGCACGCCGCCCGAAGCCCCGGGGGCGGTACACCGGCTGGCTCTTCGTCGGTCCCTTCGTCGTGGTCCTCGTGGCGATGCTCATCGTCCCGATCGGGTACGCCCTCTGGCTCAGCCTGTTCCGCGACCAGCTCGTCGGCGGCAACCAGTTCGTCTGGTTCGCCAACTACGTGACGCTCTTCCAGGACAGCAAGTTCTGGGAGGGCCTCGGCCGGGTCACGCTCTTCCTGCTCGTGCAGGTGCCGATCATGCTCGGCCTGGCGCTCGTCGCCGCCCTCGCGCTCGACAGTGCACGTCTGTGGGGCACCGGGTTCTTCCGCATCGCGGTGTTCCTGCCCTACGCGGTCCCCGGCGTCGTCGCAGCGCTGATCTGGGGCTTCATCTACGGCAACCAGTTCGGCCTCACCGGCGCCGCGAACAGTGCGCTCGGCATCGACCTGCTCCAGCCGTTCAGCCCGACCTGGGTGCTCACGTCGATCGGCAACGTGGTCACGTGGGAGTTCCTCGGCTACAACATGCTGATCTTCTACGCGGCCCTCCGCGTCGTCCCCGGCGAGCTGTACGAGGCCGCCGAGCTCGACGGCGCCGGCCCGCTCCGCACCGTCTTCTCGATCAAGCTGCCCGCGCTCCGTGGCCCGATGGTCATCGCCACGATCTTCTCGATCATCGGCAGCTTCCAGCTCTTCAACGAGCCGAACCTGCTGAAGACCCTCGCCCCGAACGTCATCGGCAGCGCCTTCACCCCGAACATGTACGCCTACTCGCTGTCCTTCAGCGGTCAGCAGTTCAACTACTCCGCCACCGTCGCCATCGTCATGGGTGTCATCACCGCCGTGATCGCGTACGTCGTCCAGGTCCGCGGAACCCGCCAGGAGAACCGATGAGCACCCTGCAGCAGCCCGCCGCCGGCGCGACCACCCCGGCCACGGTCACCGAGGCGACCACGACGCAGCGCGACCCGCGCGACCGGTCGCCCCGTGCCTCCAGGAAGAACCGCAAGCCCGTCGACGGACGCAAGGTCAAGCGCTCCGGTCTCCTGACCGCGGTGATGGTCGTCTTCGTCGTCTACTCGTTCGCCCCGCTCTTCTACCTGCTCGTGAACAGCACGAAGACGCAGGCGTCGCTGCTGTCGACGTTCGGCCTGTGGTTCGGCGGCGACTTCACCCTCTGGCAGAACATCGTCGACACCGTCACGTACAACGACGGCATCTTCATGCAGTGGCTCGGCAACACGCTGCTGTACGTGGTCGTCGGTGCCGGCGGCGCGACGCTGCTCGCCACGGTGGCGGGATACGGCATGGCGAAGTTCCAGTTCCCGGGTCGCCGCGCGGTGTTCGCCGTGGTCCTCGGTGCGATCGCCGTCCCCGGCACCGCCCTGGCCGTCCCGACGTTCCTGCTGTTCTCGCAGTTCGGCCTGACGAACACCCCGTGGGCGATCATCCTGCCCTCGCTCATCAGCCCGTTCGGCATGTACCTCATCTGGACGTACGCGATCGACGCGATCCCGACCGAGCTCATCGAGGCCGCCCGCATGGACGGTGCCGGCGAGTTCCGGATCTTCTTCACCATCGCGCTGAAGCTCCTCACCCCCGGTGTCGTCACCGTCCTGCTCTTCGCGGTCGTCGCGACCTGGAACAACTACTTCCTGCCGCTCATCATGCTGAGCGACCCGAAGTGGTACCCCCTGACTGTCGGCCTCAACCAGTGGAACGCGCAGGCCACCGGCTCCGGCGCGCAGCCGATCTACAACCTCGTCGTCACCGGATCGCTCCTCACGATCATCCCGATCGTGGTCGCGTTCCTCTTCCTGCAGCGCTTCTGGCAGTCCGGCCTCGCGGCCGGGTCCGTCAAGGCCTGACCCCGCCGCCCGGCCGCCGGTCCGCCGCCAGGACCGTCCGGCCGGGAGGCACGGTGCGCGTCCGCCACGGACTGCCCGCCGGTCCCACCCCCAGCACCACAGCACACCCCCATCACGAAGAAGTGGAAGGCACCATGCACAAGCGCATCCGGCGCGGGCTCAGCGCCCTCGCCATCGGCGTCACCGCCGCCATCGCCCTCGCGGCCTGCGCCTCCGGCGGCTCGTCCTCCGGCGGCTCGTCCGACGACATCGACAAGGCGCTCAAGGACGGCGGCACGCTGACCTACTGGTCCTGGACCCCGTCCGCCAAGGACCAGATCGCCGCCTTCGAGAAGCAGTACCCGAAGGTCAAGGTCAAGCTCGTGAACGCCGGTACCGGTGCCGACCAGTACACGAAGCTGCAGAACACGATCAAGGCCGGCTCGGGCGCCCCCGACGTCGCCCAGGTCGAGTACTACGCCCTGCCGCAGTTCGCGCTGTCCGACTCGCTCGTCGACCTGTCGTCGTACGGCTTCGACGACCTCGAGAGCAAGTTCTCGAAGGGCACCTGGAGCAACGTCTCGATGGACGGCAAGGTCTACGGCCTGCCGCAGGACTCCGGCCCCATGGCGCTGTTCTACAACAAGAAGGTCTTCGACGAGTACGGCATCGCCGTCCCGAAGACGTGGGACGAGTACATCGCGGCGGCGAAGAAGCTGCACGCCGCAGACCCGTCGAAGTACATCGCGGCGGACTCCGGCGACGCCGGCTTCACCACGAGCATGATCGCCCAGGCCGGTGGCACGCCGTTCACGACCGACGGCGACAAGGTCACGATCAACCTCGCCGACGAGGGCACGAAGAAGTGGACGAAGACCTGGGACCAGCTCGTCGAGGGCGGTCTGCTCTCGAAGACCACCGGCTGGACCGACGACTGGTACAAGCAGCTCGGCAACGGCCAGATCGCCACGATGGTCACCGGTGCCTGGATGCCCGGCAACCTGATGGCCAGCGTGCCGGACGCCGAGGGCGACTGGCGCGTCGCCCCGATGCCGACCTACGACGGCGGCAAGGCCCAGACGGCCAGCAACGGCGGCAGCTCGCAGGTCGTCATGAAGCAGTCGAAGAACCCGGCACTCGCCGCGGGCTTCCTCAAGTGGCTCAACTCGTCGACCGAGTCGACCAAGGTCTTCATGGAGTCCGGTGGCTTCCCGTCGACCACCGCCGACCTCGACTCGAGCGCGTTCCTGCAGGAGAAGCCGGCGTACTTCGGCGGCCAGGAGATCAACGAGGTGCTCGTCGACGCGTCGAAGACCTCGGCCAACGACTTCACCTACCTGCCGTACCAGGTCTACGCGAACAGCGTCTACGCGGACACCGTCGGCCAGTCGTACCAGAACGGCACCTCGCTCGAGAGCGGTCTCGAGGCCTGGCAGAAGGCCCTCGTGAAGTACGGCAACGACCAGGGCTTCACGGTCACCTCGAAGTAGTCGCCCGACTCGTCAACCTCCGGGGCCGTGCGGATCATCCGCACGGCCCCGACCCCTGAAAGGCTCCAGTCCATGCGCTTCGCCATCGGCGACACCGACTTCCTGCTCGACGGCGAGCCGCACCGGGTCCTCTCCGGCGCGATCCACTACTTCCGCGTGCACCCGGACCTCTGGCAGGACCGGATCCGCAAGGCCAAGCTCATGGGCCTGAACACCATCGAGACCTACGTCGCGTGGAACGCGCACGCGCCGTCCCGCGGCGCGTTCAGCTTCGACGGCGGGCTCGACCTCGGCCGCTTCCTCGACCTCGTCGCCGCGGAGGGCATGCACGCCATCGTCCGCCCCGGCCCGTACATCTGCGCCGAGTGGTCGAACGGTGGCCTGCCGTACTGGCTCTTCACCGACGGCACCGTCGGCGTCCGCCGGAACGAGCCGGGCTTCCTCGCCGCCGTCCGCGGCTACCTCGAGCAGCTCGCGCCGGTGCTCGTCCCGCGACAGATCGACCAGGGCGGGCCGATCGTGCTCGTGCAGGTCGAGAACGAGTACGGCGCGTACGGCTCGGACCCGTCGTACCTGCGGGAGCTCGAGCAGATGCACCGCGACATCGGACTCACGGTGCCGTTCACGAGCGTCGACCAGCCGATGGGCACCATGCTCGAGGACGGCTCGCTGCCCTCGCTCCACAAGACCGGCTCGTTCGGGTCCCGCTCCGTCGAGCGCCTCGCGCGCCTCCGCCAGGCGCAGCCGACCGGCCCGCTCATGTGCTCCGAGTTCTGGGACGGCTGGTTCGACAGCTGGGGCGAGCACCACCACACGACGCCGGCCTCGGCCTCGGCTGCGGACCTCGACGACCTGCTCGCCGCCGGTGGCTCCGTCAACATCTACATGTTCCACGGCGGCACGAACTTCGGCTTCACGAACGGCGCGAACGACAAGGGGGTGTACCGGCCCATCTCGACGTCGTACGACTACGACGCCCCGCTCGACGAGGCCGGCCGCCCGACGGAGAAGTTCCACGCGTTCCGGTCGGTGATCGAGCGCTACGCACCGGTCCCGCCGCTGCCTGCTGCGATGCAGCCGGGTGGGTCGGGTCGCCTCGACGTCGCCGTCGACGCAGGCCGGGAGGCACGCCCCGCCCCCGTCGCGGACGTCGCCGTCCGCCTCGACCGGGCCGCGTCGCTGGGATCCCTGCTGCCCGCGCTCACGGACTGGTCGGCGCACGACGAGCCGCCGACCTTCGACGCGCTCGGGGCCGCCAGCGGCTTCGTGCTCTACCGGACCGAGGTCGACCTGCCCTCCGGCGGCGTCCTGACCGTCGGCACCGAGGTCCGCGACCGCGCGGTGGTCTCGGTCGACGGGGTCGTCGTCGGGGTGCTCGAGCGCGAGCACCACGACCGGGCGATCACGCTCCCGCCGGTCACCGGCACGCTCGAGTTGCTCGTCGAGGACCAGGGCCGCGTCGACTACGGCCCCCGTATCGGCGAGCCGAAGGGTCTCATCGGCGCCGTGGCCGTCGACGGTGTCCCGCTCGCCCGGTGGACCGCGTCACCGCTCGCCCTCGACCCGATCGCCCCCGCGGCGCTGTCGGTGCTGGCCGCGACCGAACCGACCGACGGCGACGTGCTGGCCGGTCCGGCGTTCGCGGCGGGGTCGTTCGACCTCGCGGCGCCGGGGGACCGGTACCTGTCGCTCGACGGCTTCCGCAAGGGCGTCGCCTGGGTGAACGGGTTCTGCCTCGGTCGCTACTGGTCGCGCGGGCCGCAGAAGACCCTGGCCGTGCCGGGGCCGGTGCTCCGCGCCGGTCGGAACGAGGTCGTCGTGTTGGAGCTGCACGCGAGTGCATCCCGCACGGTGTGCCTGCTCGTCGAGCCCGACCTCGGCCACACCGAGGCGTAGCCCGCGCCGGGCGCTCGAGGGCGCCGGGTGCTTCCGGGGGTACCGGGCGCTCAGGGGCACCGGGTGCTTCCGGGCGTACCTGGCGAGAACGGGCGTACCTGGTCAGAACTTCTGACCAGGTACGCCCGTTCTCGCTTCCCATCGTGGGCGTTCTGGGAAGGACCGGGTGGGCGACATCGAGCGAGGTCAGGCGTCGAGGGCGTCGAGGTCGGCCAGGGCGCGGCGGGCGTCGGCGATGCGGTCGGCCTCGGGGCGCGTCCACCACTCGGGGCCGCGCTCGCCGAGCCCGTGCTTCGCCAGGCCGTTGCGGTGCCGAGCGTCGGCCAGGGCGTCCTCGTCGCCCGCGCGCTTCGCCTGCCGGGCGCTGCTCCGCCCGCGGCCGAGGTGGGAGCGCAGCGCGGCGGCGAGGTCCTCGGGCAGCGCGGGGTCGGTGCGGCGCCAGCGGCGGCCGTCGACGACG
Source organism: Curtobacterium caseinilyticum (assembly GCF_030363035.1). Classification (GTDB taxonomy): domain Bacteria; phylum Actinomycetota; class Actinomycetes; order Actinomycetales; family Microbacteriaceae; genus Curtobacterium; species Curtobacterium caseinilyticum. The sequence goes on from NZ_JAUCMN010000002.1 coordinate 234,776, forward strand.
AAGAAGTGGTCGTCGGGTTCGGCGGTCATGCTCCCGAGTCTGCACCGTCGGTGGTCGGCGGTAGACAGGTGCGGATGACCGAAGCGCGCACCCGTCCGATGCTCGACGTCAAGCGGATCTACGCCGAGGACGCCGCCCTCGAGCTCCCGCGGGGGCAGGAGGTGCTCGGGCGCTGGCCGGACGCCGAGATCGTGCCCGTCGCGTCGCACTGGAACATCCCCGAGGTCCACGGCGACGAGCGCAACGTGCAGCGCTGGGTCCGGATCAAGACCGAGGCGCTCGTCCTCGGCGTCAAGAAGTCGCTCGTCACCCGGCCGAACGGGCGGTCGGCGGACTTCATCGCCCCGTCCACCGCGAACGGCTGCGCGATGGCGTGCGCCTACTGCTACGTGCCCCGGCGCAAGGGGTACTCGAACCCGGTCACGGTGTTCGCGAACATCGAGCAGATCACCAAGCACGTGGCGCGGAACATCGCCAAGCAGGGCCCGAAGGCCGAGCCGAACCAGTGCGACCCCGATGCCTGGGTGTACGACATCGGCGAGAACAGCGACTGCTCGGTGGACGCGATGATCAGCGACAACGTGCGCGACCTCTGCGACCTGTTCCGGATGACGCCGACGGCGAAGGCGTCGTTCGCCACGAAGTACGTCAACCGCGACCTGCTCGACTGGGACCCGATGGGGCGCACCCGCATCCGGTTCTCCCTCATGCCGCACGAGACGGCGAAGGTGACGGACATCCGCACGAGTCCGATCGCCGAGCGCATCGCCGCCGTGAACGACTTCGTGGACGCCGGGTACGAGGTCCATCTCAACTTCTCACCGGTCATCCTCACCCCGACGTGGGAGTCCGACTGGGCCGAGCTCCTGCGGCAGGTCGACGACGTCCTGTCGCCGGCGGCCAAGGCACAGCTCGCGGCCGAGGTCATCTTCCTCACGCACAACGAGCCCCTGCACCAGGTGAACCTCGGCTGGCACCCGAAGGCCGAGGACCTGCTGTGGCGTCCGGACCTGCAGGAGCAGAAGGTGTCGCAGAACGGTGCCGTGAACGTGCGCTACCGGTCCGGCATGAAGGGCCAGCTCGTCGAGCGCTTCCGCGAGCTCGTCGCCGAGCACCTGCCGTCCTGCCGCATCCGCTACGCCTTCTGACACGGTCGCGGTCATGACCCCGGCCGCCCGCGAACGACGACCGGCCGCGAACGACGACCGCCGGCGAACGACGACCGCCCACGAACGACGAACGCCCACGAACGACGAACGCCCGCACCGACGGGCGGTGCGGGCGTCAGTGGATCGCGACGATCACTTGCCGTCGAACGCGTCCTTGGCCTTCTCCTTGTCGAGGCGTCCCTCGCCCATGACCTGGTCCTTCTGGCCCTGGTGGGTGAGCTCGGCGTCGTCGGTCTTCTTGCCGACGGCCTCCTCGACCTTGCCGACGACCTTCTGCGTGACGTCCTTGGCCTTGTCTCCGAGCGACATGGTGTCTTCCTTCCTCCGGGAACCGCCGAGGGCTCCCGGCGTCTGTGGCACCGACACAACCAGGGCGCGCACCGCGTTTCGCGGCTGGGGCTGAGGTTCTCGTACCCCGCTCCACTCCGGCGGGGTACGGCCTGCTGCGCCCTACGGGATGAGGCGCTCGGCTCGGTAGCGGTCGAACAGCTCCGTGAACGCCCGCTCCGTCCGTCGGAAGGCGGTGAACCCGGCCTCGCGGCTCTTGCCCATGTCGGTGACGACCTCCATCGCCCGGCCGAGGTCCGCGTCCGTGTGCCACCACGACGCCAGGCGGGTGATGTCCGACTCGGCCAGGCCGTGGCGTTCGGCGATCCCGGCCCACGCGGACTCGTACGGCGCCATCTGCTCCTCGAGCGGCCGTGCGCGGTCCTGGAACCCCACGACGCGCGCCGGGTCGACCCCGAGGTGCGCGGCCAGGCGCGGCCACATCCACCGCCAGCGGAACACGTCGCCGTTCACGACGTTGAAGGGTTCGTCGGCGCCCTCCGGGCTGGTCGCCGCCCAGACCATGTGCTCGGCGAGGATGCCGGCGTCGGTCATGTCGGTGAGCCCGTTCCACTGCGCCTCGCTGCCGGGGAACACGAAGTCGAGGCCGAGCTCCTTCGCGAGGGTGGCCTGCACGGCGATCGTCAGCCCCATGTTCATCGCGTTGCCGACCGCGTGCCCGATGACCGTGTGGGAGCGGTGCACGGACCACGTGAACCCCTGGCGCTCGGCGGCGGCGAAGAGCTCGTCCTCCTGCGCGTAGTAGAAGTTCGGGGTGTCGAGACGGGGCTCCTCCTCGTGGAAGGGCGTGTCCGGCATCTCCCCGGCGGCGTACGCCTCGAACGGCCCGAGGTAGTGCTTGAGCCCGGTGACCAGGGCGACGTGCTCGAGCGGCGCGTGAGCCAGGGCGGCGAGCAGGTCGCGCACCATGCCGCCGTTCACGCGGATGTTCTCGGACTCGGTCTCCTGCCGCTGCCACGCGGTGAAGAACACGTGCGTCGGTCGTTCTCCGGCCAGTGCCACGCGCAGGGACTCCGGGTCACGCAGGTCGGCGGCGACGGTGCGGACGCCGTCGCGGGCGAGGGGTCGTCGGGACAGCGCGGTCACGGACCAGCCGAGCGCGAGCAGGTGGTCGACGAGGGCGGACCCGGTGATGCCGCTGGCACCCACGACGAGGGCTTCGGGACGGGTGGGAGTCGGTTCTGTGGTGGTCGTCATCGTCGGGTGCAACACCCGCGGACGACAGGTGTTCCCTACCGGGGTCGACGGATCCGGATCGGTCCCTTGGCCGTGGACGGGTCGACGACGCTGCCGCCCTGGGTGATCTCGACCTCACCGCGCGCCACCATCCGGCGCGCGGCCCGACGAGCCGGCTCCATGAGCGGACGCCAGTCGTCCGGCGCGATCGACCGGGCGACCTCGGACGGGCAGATGCTCGACGTCCGCGCACGTGCGGCCAGCAGCTCGTCGATCCGCTGCTCGAGTGCCCGGTCGGTGTCGTCGAGGCCGTGCCCGCGGCAGGCGGCGGAGCAGTACTTCGCGTCGGCTGCGGCGGAGGACGGCATCCGTCGACCGCACGAGGCGCAGGTGCGCTCCGCGTGCGCCTGCTCCGATGCCGACGCGTCCACTGCCGTCCTGATCGCTCTGCCCATGGCGTCCATCCTGGTCCCGCTGTCCGGTCCCGCGCACAGCCCAGGCACGGCTGGCAGCATCGGACCGGTGAACCCGGACCCGAACAGCTCCCGCCCGCCCGAGCCCGCCTGGGTCGAGCACGTGATGTGGTGGCACGTCTACCCGCTCGGCGCCGTCGGCGCCGAGGTCCGTCCGACGACACCGGTCGACGAGCGGCCAGTCGAGCACCGGTTGCAGCGGCTCGTGCCGTGGCTCGACCACGTGGTCGCCCTCGGACTGAACGGCCTGCTGCTCGGCCCGGTCTTCGCGAGCTCGACGCACGGCTACGACACGGTCGACCACTTCCGCATCGACCCACGTCTCGGTGACGACGCCGACCTCGACGCGCTCGTCGCCGCCGCCCACGAGCGCGGCGTCCGCGTTGTGCTCGACGGCGTCTTCAACCACGTGGGCAGGGAGCACCCGGCGTTCCGGGCACTCGAGGAACACGGCCGCGAGGCACCGACCGCCGACCTGTTCGCCGTCGACTGGTCCGCTTGGCATCCGGGGCAGCCCGTCCCGGTGGGGGACTTCGAGGGCCACGACATCCTCGTCGCACTCGACCACGGCTCCCCGGCCGCCGAGGACCTGGTCGTCGAGGTGATGACGTACTGGCTCGGCCGGGGCGTCGACGGGTGGCGGCTCGACGCGGCGTACGCGGTCCCGCCGGAGTTCTGGGCCCGGGTGCTGCCCCGCGTGCGCGAGCGGTTCCCGGACGCCTGGTTCAGCGGCGAGGTCATCCACGGCGACGCGGCCGCGATCGTCGGGGCGTCGACGATGGACTCGACGACGCAGTACGAGCTGTGGCAGGCGGTCTGGCACGGGATCGCCGACCGGAACTGCTTCGAGCTCGCGCACGCCGTCGAGCGCCACGACGCCCTGCTCGCCACGTTCGTCCCCACCACGTTCGTCGGCAACCACGACGTCACCCGGATCGCCAGCGCGGTGGGGGAGCGGTTCGCCGGCCACGCCGCCGCGGTGCTGTTCACCGTCGCCGGCACGCCGGTCGTCTACGCGGGCGACGAGTACGGCTGGACGGCGGTCAAGGAGGAGCGCGAGGGCGGCGACGACGCGGTCCGCCCGGAACTCCCGGCGGACCCGCCGGAACCGACCGACCTGACCCACGCGGTCGAGGCGCTCGTCGCCCTGCGGCGGCGCAACCCCTGGCTGCACCGCGCGCACACCGACGTCGCGCACCTGACCAACACGGCGGTGGTCCTGCGCACCGCGACGGCCGACGCTGCGGTGGTGACCGCCCTGAACCTGGCGGACGACCCCGTCGAGGTGCCCGCGGCCGACGCGACGCGGGTGGAGGCGGGCGGGGGCGACCTGCGGGACGGGACCCTGCGCCTCCCGGCCGGCGGGTGGGCCGTCCTGACGGCCTGACCGGACGAGGCCCGACGGAACGAGACTCGGGCTGGGCGACCGTTCTCGCGCCGATCGGCGTGAGATGTGTCGCCCAGCCCGAGTCTCGGGGCAGGGAAGCCGGACGCTACTTGCGCGCGGACGCCGCCCGGCGCTTGTTGAACACGTCGAACGCGACGGCGGCGAGCAGCACCAGGCCCTTGATGAGCGACTGGTACTCGGTGCCGACACCGAGGATCGACATGCCGTTGTTGAGCAGACCGATGATCAGACCACCGATGATCGCGCCCGGCACCGTGCCGATGCCGCCGGTGACCGCTGCGCCACCGATGAACACGGCCGCGATGGCGTCGAGCTCGAAGCCGTTGCCGGCACCCGGAGCGGCGAGGTTGAGCTGGCCGGTAAAGACCACGCCCGCCAGCGCCGCGATGACGCCCATGTTGACGAAGAGCATGAAGGTCACGCGCTTCGTCTTGACACCGGACAGCTGCGCCGCCAGGACGTTGCCGCCGATGGCGTACACGTGGCGGCCGAAGACCGCGCTCCGCATGACGACCGAGTACACGACGACGAGCAGGCCGAGGACGACGAGCACGATCGGGGTGCCGTTGTAGCTGGCGAGCAGCAGGGCCACGTAGACGACGAGCGCGACACCGAAGGCGAGCTTCACGATGAACCAGACGAACGGCTCGCTCTCGAGCTGGTACTTGCGACGGGTGGCACGACCACGGAGCGAGACGACGACCATGATCGCCGCGGCGGCGAGGCCGAGGATCATCGTCAGCGGCTCGTAGCCCGAGGTGCCGAACGACGGCAGGAAGCCCGAGCCGAGCGAGCGGAAGCCGTCCGGGAAGGGCGAGATCTGCTGGTTCTGCAGGACGATCTGCGCGGCACCGCGGAAGGCGAGCATGCCCGCCAGGGTCACGATGAAGGCCGGGATGCCGAAGTAGGCGATCCAGAAGCCCTGCCACGCGCCGACGAGACCGCCGATGACCAGGCAGAGCACGACCGCGATCGGCCACGGGATGCCCCACTGGGTGATCATCACACCGGCCATGGCGCCGGTGAAGGCGACGACCGAACCGACGGACAGGTCGATGTGGCCGGCGATGATCACCATCACCATGCCGATGGCGAGGATCAGGATGTAGCTGTTCTGGACGATCAGGTTCGAGACGTTGATCGGGGCCAGCGTGATGCCGCTCGTCGTCACCTGGAAGAAGATGACGATGACGATCAGCGCGATGAACAGGCCGATCTGTCGGAGCTGCCCGGTGAGGTAGCTGGCGGCGGACTTAAGCGCGTTCATTGACAGGGGTCTCCCGTTCCTGGGTCATGTACTGCATGAGGACCTCTGGGGTGGCCTCGGAGCGGGGCACGTCGGCGGTGATGGTGCCCTCGGAGAGTGTGTAGATGCGGTCGCAGATGCCGAGCAGCTCGGGCAGCTCGGACGAGATCACGATGACGCCCTTGCCCTGGTCGGCCAGGCTGTTGATGAGCGTGTAGATCTCGTACTTCGCGCCGACGTCGATGCCGCGGGTGGGCTCGTCGAGGATGAGCACGTCGGGGTCGGCGTACATCCACTTCGACAGGACGACCTTCTGCTGGTTGCCGCCGGAGAGCTTGCCCGTGACGGCGTTCACCGACGGGGCCTTGATGTTCATGCTCTTCAGGAACGACCCGGCGACCGTGGTCTCCTTCGAGGCGTTCACGAAGCCCCAGTCGGCGAGCTTGCCGAGCGCCGACCCGGAGATGTTCCGCTTGATGTCGTCGATCAGGTTCAAGCCGTAGCGCTTGCGGTCCTCGGTGGCGTAGGCGATGCCGTTGTCGATCGCCCGCGTGACGGTGTTCGTCTTGATCGGGACGCCGCGCTTGTAGACGGTGCCGGAGATCCCGGTGCCGTACGAGTGCCCGAACACGCTCATCGCGAGCTCGGTTCGACCGGCGCCCATGAGCCCGGCGATGCCGACGACCTCGCCCGCGCGGACGTTGAGGTTCGCCTGGTGGATGATCTCGCGCGAGCCGTCGAGCGGGTGGTGGACGGTCCAGTCCTCGATGCGCAGGAGCTCCTCGCCGATGACGGGGTTCTCGCGCTCCGGGTAGCGACTCGACAGGTCGCGGCCGACCATGCCGCGGATGATGCGGTCCTCGGAGACCTCGTCGCCGTGCATGTCGAGCGTCTCGATGGTCTTGCCGTCACGGATGATCGTGACCTTGTCCGCGATCGCCTTGATCTCGTTCAGCTTGTGGCTGATGATGATCGCCGTCATGCCCTCGGCCTGCAGCGAGCGGATGAGCTCGAGCAGGTGCTCGGAGTCGTCGTCGTTCAGCGCGGCGGTCGGCTCGTCGAGGATGAGGAGCTTGACCTCCTTGGAGAGCGCCTTCGCGATCTCGACGAGCTGCTGCTTCCCGACGCCGATGTCGACGATCTTCGTGACGGGGTTGTCCTTGAGGCCGACGCGCTTGAGGAGCGCCGCCGCCTCGAGGTTCGTCTGGTTCCAGTCGATGAGCCCGCCCTTGACGCGCTCGTTGCCGAGGAAGATGTTCTCGGCGATCGACAGGAACGGGCTGAGGGCGAGCTCCTGGTGGATGATGACCACGCCAGCTGCCTCGGAGTCGTTGATGGTGCCGAACTTCACCGGCTGACCGTCGAGCAGGATCTCGCCGTCGAAGGAGCCGTGCGGGTAGACGCCCGACAGCACCTTCATCAGGGTCGACTTGCCTGCGCCGTTCTCGCCGCAGATCGCGTGGACCTGGCCGCGTTCCACCTCGATGGAGACGCCCTGCAGCGCCTTCACACCGGGGAAGGTCTTGGTGATGTCCCGCATCTCGAGGATGGTGTCCGCCATGTGGGACCGCCTTTCCGTCGTCCGCGCGTGCGCGCGGGTGGAGACGGACTGGAGGCGCGGTGCGGGCGTGCACCGCGCCTCCCGTCCTGTGGGTGGTTGCGACCGTGTCGCTCCCGCGGCCGGCGTGCGCCGGCCGCGGGTCGAGGGACCTACTTGAGGTCGGCCTCGGTGTAGTACCCGCTGTCGACGAGGACTTCCTTGTAGTTGTCCTTGGTCACGACGGTGGGCTGGAACAGGTAGGTCGGGACGACCTTGACCTTGTTGTCGTAGCTCTTGGTGTCGTTCACCTCGGGCTTCTTGCCGCTGAGCAGGTCCTCGGCCATCGTGACGGACTGCTTCGCGAGCTTGCGGGTGTCCTTGTAGATGGTGGAGTACTGCTGGCCGGCGATGATCGACTTGACCGAGGCGGCCTCGGCGTCCTGACCGGTGACGATCGGGAGCGGGCGGTCCGAGGTGCCGTAGCCGGCGCCCTGGAGGGCCGAGATGATGCCGATCGAGATGCCGTCGTAGGGCGAGAGCACGCCGTTCAGCGTGGTGCCGCCGGAGTACGACTTCGCGACGAGGTTCTGCATGCGGGCCTTGGCGGTCGCCGGGTCCCACTGCTGCGTCGCGGCCTGCGAGAGCTGGTCCTGGCCGGACTGGATCTTCAGCGTGCCGTCCTCGAGGTACGGCTTGAGGGTGTCCATCGCGCCGTTGAAGAAGAAGCCCGCGTTGTTGTCGTCGAGCGAGCCGGCGAAGACCTCGATGTTGAAGGGGCCCTTCTTGTCGGTCTTCTCGCCCTTGTCGTCGAGGACGCCCAGGCCCGTGAGGAGCGAGGTGGCCTGGTCGACGCCGACCTTGTAGTTGTCGAACGACACGTAGTAGTCGACGTTCTTGTTGCCGGTGAGCAGGCGGTCGTACGAGATGACCTTGATGCCGGCCTTGGCGGCCTGGTCGAGCTGGTCGGACAGGGCCCCGCCGTCGATCGACGCGATGATCAGGACCTTGGCGCCCTTGGTGATCATGTTGGAGACCTGCTGGGCCTGCTGCTGGACCTTGTTGTCGCCGTACTCGAGGTCGACCTTGTAGCCGGCCTTCTCGAGGTCGCTCTTGACGGCGTCGCCGTCCTTGATCCACCGCTCGGAGACCTTGGTCGGCATGGCGACGCCGACGAGGGCGCCCTTGTTGTCGCCGCCGCCGTCACCGCTGCCGGTGGCGCCGCGTCCGCCGGCGGAGCAGCCGGCCAGTGCGATGGCGATGCCGAAGGCTGCGACGCCCGCGACGATCCTGCGCTTCATCATCGAAGTTCCTCTGTTCCTGCGCGTCGACATCGACGCACTCGGGTGCCGGGGCTGCTGTGCCCCGTGGGATTGTGCTCGTGTGAGCGCTCACATACTGAGGGTTCCGTACCGGGGTGTCAACTCGTCGTGACCGTTTCGGGATCTTGCCTCGCCGAGCGACCCGGACGGTACGCTCTGCCACGTGACGACCACGACCGCGCTCGGGGGGCCCGGCGGCAGACGCCGCAAGGCCCCGACGATCTTCGACGTCGCCGAGCGTGCCGGGGTCTCCCACCAGACCGTCTCCCGCGTGATCAACGGCGACCCCACCGTGCGGGAGGCCTACCGGTCGCAGGTGACCGACGCCGTCGCGGCGCTCGGGTACCGCCCGCGCGCAGCCGCCCGGGCGCTCGCCGGCGGCCGGAGCCGGGCACTCGGCATCATCACCGCCGGTGATGCGCTCTACGGTCCGTCGAGCACCGCGGTCGGCTTCGAGCGGGCCGCCCGGTCGGCCGGCTACCACGTGCTGCTCTCGACGCTGCCCGACGACCCCCGCCCGGTCGACCTGTCCGGCGCGCTCACGACACTGCTCGCGCAGGACGTCGCCGCGATCGTCCTGGTCGCCGCGGACAACCGGGTGCTCGAGGCGCTGGCGTCGCTGACGATCCCGGTCAGCGTGCCCGTCGTCGTCGCCAACGCCGTGCAGCGCGACGCCGCCCGCACGCCCGCAGCGACGAGCGTCGCCGCGGTGTCGATCGACCAGGCGGCCGGCACCACCCTCGCGATGGACCACCTGTTCGCTCGCGGCCACCGACGGATCGTGCACATCACCGGGCCGTCGGTCTCGCAGGAGGCCGAGGTCCGTCGCGAGACGTACGCGCGGACGATGCGCGACGCCGGGCTCGAACCGGTGGTGCTCGACGGTGACTGGACCCCGGCCAGCGGCTACGCGGCTGCGCGGTCGCTCGACGTGCACGCGGTCGACGCGGTCCTGGCCGGCAACGACCAGATGGCGCTCGGGGTGCTGCACGCCTTCGCGGAGGAGGGGCTCCGGGTCCCGGACGACATCGCCGTCATCGGGTTCGACGACATCCCGGAGGCCGCGCACTTCACCCCGCCGCTGACCACCGTCCGCCAGGACTTCATGGCGATGGGGCAGCGGGTGCTCGAGGCCGTGCGCGCGCTGGTCGAGGGGGAACCGCGGGACGAGACGCTGCTGCTGCCCGAGCTCGTGGTGCGTCGCTCCGCCTGACCTGCACCCGGCTCGGCGGCCGAGGTTCCGGGACTTCGGCATCTGGGCGGGATGAACGTGCTCCAGTGCGACCTCGACGGACGTGAGCGGCGAGTCGTGGGACCTCCGAGCGCGCCGGACGGGCGTGGGGCGCCCGCCCCGGGCGGGGGGGCCCCCCCCCCGGGGGGGGCGGGGGGGGGTGGCGCCGGCGCCACCCGCCCCGCGCCGCGGGGCGCGGGGGGGCGGGGCCCCCCCCCGCGCCCGGGGGGGGGGGGCCGCTCCGGGGGGGCGTGCCCCCCCACGCCCGTAGGCGGTCAGGCTCGGTGTTCCAGCGGCAGCCAGACGCGCATCGGCGCGGGACCGCGGTTCGCCCAGGCGTAGTAGGGCACGGCGACCGCGGTCACCGCGGTGCTGCCGCCGCCGGACGGGAGGCCCGTGGTCGCGTCGTCGACGTCGGCTGCGGTCGTGGAGCCGGCCCCGTCACGGACGGTGGGTGCGTCGGTGAGGTGAGTCGCGCCTCCCGGCTGGTCCAGCCGACGGTACGGCCAGGCCGGCTGCTCGTGCGTCGCCGGGGCGTGCCCGGACACGCGCAGCGTCACCACGCCGTCGAGCAGGTCGTCGCGGCGCTCCTCGGTGATCGCGGCGTGCGCGTCGACCGTCAGGTCGTCGACGGTGAAACCCTGCTGGTCCGCCTGCTCGACCGCGTACACGAGCGGGCCGCGCTCGACCGCGACCTGGCCGCGGGCCGCGTCGATGCGGGTGTCGGCGACGTACCGGTGCGGGGTGGTGTCGAAGACGAGCTCGATCGTGTCACCCGCCGTCCACACGCGCTCGACGACGTGCAGCGTGCCGGGGGCCGGGCTCGCCGCACCGCCGGCGCCCGTCACCGTCGTGGTGTCCGACCACGCGGGGATGCGCAGGCCGAGCGCGAGCGGACCGTCCTGCGTGACCGTGACGACCACGCGACCGTCGTGCGGGTAGCCGGTCTCGATGGACACCGGCCCGACCTCGGCGGTGGCGTACTGGTGCACCTGCAGGCCGCCGTCGGTCTCGGTCGCCAGGTACCCGTCCAGGCTCGCGAAGGTCCGCATGATGTTCGGCGGGCAGCAGGCGCAGTCGAACCAGCCGCGGCGGCCGTGCGCGGGGGAGCGGTTCTCGTCGCGGTGTGCGCCGTCGCGGTGCTGCAGCGGGTTCACGTAGAAGTACTCCGTGCCCGCGAGGCTCACCCCGGCGAGGAACGCGTTCCACAGCAGGCGCTCGATGGCGTCGGCGTACACCGGCCTGCCGGTCGCGAGCAGCAGGCGCCAGGCCCACTGGATCCCGCCGATCGCCGCACAGGTCTCCGCGTAGCCCCGGTCGGTCGGGAGCTCGTACGGGTCACCGAACGCCTCCCAGTCCCACCGCGCGCCGAGGCCGCCGGTGATGAAGGCCTTCGTCGACATCATGTCCGCGAACTGCCGCTCGCTCGCGGCCAGCAGCTCGGAGTCGCCGGTCTCGATCGCGACGTCCACCGCCCCGGCGGCCAGGTACACGGCGCGGACGGCGTGGCCCTCGACGGTCGTGGCCTCGCGCACCGGCACGCGGTCGGAGAAGTAGGTCGGTTCGCCGCCGGCGCGCTCGATGATGCCGTGCCCGCGGGCGTCGACGAACCAGTGCGCCAGGTCGAGGTAGGCGCGGGTGCCGGTCTCGCGGTACAGCTCGACCAGGCCCATCTCGACCACGGGGTGGCCGTCGATGTCCTGGGTCCGGTCGGCACCGGGGCCGAACGTGCGCACGAGGTGGTCAGCGTTCCGGACGGCGACGTCGAGCAGGGCCGTGTCGCCCGTGGCACGGTGCTGCGCGACGGCTGCCTGGTACAGGTGCCCCGCGCAGTACATCTCGTGGCTCCACTTGAGGTCGGTGTACCGCTCGCCACCACCGCGGACCTGCTGGACCGAGTCGACGTACCCGTCCTCGGCCTGCGCCCGGGCGTACAGGGCGGTGACCTCGCGCTGGAGCTCGAGCAGGTCGTCGGCGGGAGCACGGCCGTACTCCCACGCGACGGCCTCGAGCCACTTCGTCACGTCCGAGTCCATGAAGACCGGGCCGACGGCTTCGCCCTGCTCGTCGCCGGCGGCGATGCGCAGGTTGCGGAAGTTGCCCGCCGCGTCGAGCTGGTGGTGGCCACTGCGGACCGCGTCGCGGCCGTTGCGCTCCTGGCGCAGTGCCCAGGTGCCACCCGTGATCCGTGCTGCTCCCGTCGGCAGCGGACGGAACGCCACGTGGGCGTCGCCGGTCGGGAGGACCGGGGTCGCGGTGCGTGCGCGGCTGTCGGTCGCGGTGGTGGTGGTCATGGCGCCTCCTTGCGTCTGACTGGCCTTGCGGTGTGGCTGGCGCCCATCGGTACGGAAAGCGCTTTCCGATTCAGACGCTACGGCAGGGTGCGGGACTGCGCAACCCCCGGTGTGCGTATGCTCGTACCGGTGCCGACCACCGGAAAGGACGTTGCCGTGCCGCACGCGCGCAGTGGCCGCCCCGTCCGCATCACCGACGTCGCCGCGCTCGCCGGGGTGTCGATCGGGACGGCCTCGAAGGCACTCAACGACACCGGGCAGCTGCGGGACGAGACCCGTGCACGGGTGAAGGACGCCGCCGAGAAGCTCGGGTTCGTCGGGGACGCCCGGGCTCGTGCGCTGTCGTCCGGGCGCACGTACACGGTGGGCATGATCACCACGGACTCGTTCGGGCGGTTCACGATGCCGGTGCTCCTCGGTGCGGAGGACGCCCTGTCTGCCGGCGAGGTCATGGTCCTGGTCTGCGACACCCGCGACGACCACGTGCGCGAGGCCCACTACCTCCGCTCGCTCGTCGCCCGCGGCGTCGACGGGATCATCGTCACCGGGCGTTCGGCCGACGCGAGGCCGCCCATCGACGTGCCCGTGCCCGTGCCGGTCGTCTACGCGCTGACCCCCTCGACCGCGGCGTCCGACGTGTCGGTCACCCTCGACGACGCCGGGGGTGCCGCCGCGGCAGCGTCGCACCTGGTCGCGCTCGGGCGGCGGCGCGTGGCCGTCGTCACCGGTCCGACCGGGGCCCGCTCCGCCGTGAGTCGGGCGGAGGGAGCGCGCGTGGCGCTCGGCGACCGGATGGTGGGCGAGCCGATGCACGGCGAGTGGTCGGAGCGGTGGGGGCGGCAGGTAGTCGACCTGCTCGACCAGGGTCCCGGGGTCGGTGCTGGTGCTGCTGCTGGTGGTGCCGTCGACGCCGTCCTGTGCGGGAACGACCAGATCGCCCGCGGGGTGTGCGACCGGCTGCGGGAGACCGGGCGGAGCGTTCCCGGCGACGTCGCCGTCACCGGGTACGACGACTGGGACGTCGTGGCGCTCGCGAGCCGACCACCCCTGACGACGGTCGACATGCGGCTCGACGAGCTCGGCCGGATCGCCGGGAGGGCACTGCTCGAGCTCGTCGCCGGCGGACACCCCGCGTCGGTGTCGGTCACGCCGTCGCTGGTGGTGCGCGAGAGCACCCTCGGCGCGTAGCCCGGCCAGCGTCCTCGCCCTCCAGGTTCCGCAATTGCGGCATCTCGGCGACGCGCGCGCCCCTCCTCGGAACCTCGACGTCGCGCGAGCGGCGAGTCGCGGGACCTCGGCGAGCAGGACCCGGACGTGTCGGGCGAGGGCGAGGGCGAGGGCGAGGCGATCGTCGAGCGGTCGGGACGTGCCGCGAGGCGATCGGCGGGCGGGCGGGACGTGCGGCATGCCGATCGTCGAGCGGGCAGGACGTGCCGCATGCCGATGGTCGAGCGGGCGGGAGCCGTCGTCGCGCGGCGCCGGGCGTGACGAGAACGGCCCGCTCGACGGGGGTTCGGCCGTCGCACCGACGGTCCCGGACGTACGTGCGGCGATCGGCGAGCGGGCAGGACACGCCACGCGCGGGTCGTGTGCGGGTGGGATCGGGCACCCTGCCGTGTCGAGCGTGACGGAACCGGCCCGCTCGACGCGGTGCACAGCCGCCCCGTCGACCGCGACCGCGACCCCGCACGGCACGGCACGCCGCCGCGTTGCACGCGTGAGCGCTCACCTGCCATGATGTGAGCGCTCACGCAGGACGACGAGGTCTCGGGAGGACACATGAGCGACGACCGCCGACAGCAGGTCGAACACGGCCGCACCACCCTCGGCATCGAGCTCGGCTCGACCCGGATCAAGGCCGTCCTGGTCGACGAGGACCTCCGCCCGATCGCGAGCGGTTCCCACGAGTGGGAGAACGAGTACGTCGACGGGCGCTGGACCTACCCGCTGCTGGCCGTCGAGACCGGCGTCCGCGCGGCCTACGCCGACCTGGTCGCCGACGTCGAGCGGCAGTTCGGCGTCCGCCCCACGACCTTCCGCGCCGCCGGCGTCTCGGCGATGATGCACGGGTACCTGGCGTTCGACGCCGACGGTGACCTGCTCGTGCCGTTCCGGACCTGGCGCAACACCTCGACCGGCCCGGCAGCGGAGCAGCTCAGCGCCGCGCTCGACTTCAACGTCCCGCAGCGGTGGTCGATCGCGCACCTCGCGCAGGCCGTCCTGGACGACGAGCCGCACGTGGCGCAGGTCGCCGGGATCACCACGCTCGCGGGGTACGTGCACCGCATGCTCACCGGTCGCGACGTCCTCGGCGTCGGCGACGCGAGCGGGATGTTCCCGATCGACTCGTCGCCGGTCGACAGCGCCCCGGGGGAGCCCGGCCGACGCGACTACGACGCCGGGATGCTCGCCACGACGCAGGACCTGCTCGGCAAGCGCGTCCCCGACCTGCGCGCCCTGCTGCCCGAGGTGCTCGTCGCCGGCGAGGACGCCGGTGCGCTCACCGCCGAGGGGGCCGCGTGGCTCGACCCGACCGGCACCCTGCAGCCCGGTGTCGCGTTCTGCCCGCCCGAGGGCGACGCGGGTACCGGCATGGTGGCGACGAACGCCGTCGCTCCCCGGACCGGCAACGTCAGTGTCGGCACGAGCATCTTCGCGATGGTCGTGCTCGAACGCGCGCTCGGCACCGCGCACGAGGAACTCGACGTGGTCACGACCCCCGCCGGTGACGCCGTCGCGATGGTGCACTGCAACAACGGCGCGAGCGAGATCGCCGCGTGGGCCCGCGTGTTCGGCCGCTTCGCCGAGGCGGCGGGCGAGCGCGCCGGCACGACCCCGCCGAGCATCGACGACGTCTACGCCACGCTCCTGGCCGAGGCGGCAGACGCCGACCCGGACGCCGGTGGCCTGCTGTCCTTCAACTACCTGGCGGGTGAGCCGGTGACCGGCGTCGTCGACGGCCGACCCCTGCTGCTCCGCACCCCCGGTGCCCGGTTCACCCTCGGCAACCTCGTCCGCTCCGAGGTGCACGGGGCGTTCGCCACGCTCGCGATCGGCATGGACGTCCTGCACGGCGAGCACGTCGCCGTCGACCGGATGACCGCGCACGGCGGGCTCTTCCGCACCCCCGGCGCACCCCAGCGCCTGCTCGCCGCCGCGCTCCGGGTGCCGGTGGCGCTCGAGGAGACCGCGGGTGAGGGCGGTGCCTGGGGCATCGCGGTGCTCGCGGCCTACCTGGAGCACACCGACCGTTCCCTCGCCGACTTCCTCGCCGAGACGGTGTTCGGCGGCGACGCCGTCCACGTCGCCGAGCCCGAGGAGCGCGACGTCGAGGGCTTCCAGGACTACCTCGCCCGGTACCGCGCGGCCCTGCCCGTGCAGGACGTGGCGGCAGCGGCGACCCGGACCGGCGCGCCCGCCGAGCAGGACGCCGACACCGACCAGGACGCACCGGACCCGGCGGTACCGACCGACCAGGGCGAGCCGAGCGACGAGGCCGAGCCGAGCCTCCAGACCGAGAAGGAGCCGACCGCATGACGGACGCGACCGCATCCGCGAACCCAGCCACCCCGGACGGGACGACCGACGAGACGGCGGCCGCCGTCGCCCGGGCCCGCGAGCGCGTCGCGTCCCTGCACGGCGAGCTCGTCCGCTACGGCCTGGTGATCTGGACCGGCGGCAACGTCTCCGAGCGCGTCCCCGGCACCGACCTGTTCGTCATCAAGCCGAGCGGGGTCTCGAGCGACGACCTGACGCCGGCGAACCAGGTCGTCTGCACCCTCGACGGCGTGCCCGCCGAGGGCTGGGGCAACGCCCACGGCCCGTCGAGCGACACCGCCGCGCACGCCTACGTGTACCGGAACATGCCCGAGGTGAACGGCGTCGTGCACACGCACTCGACCTACGCGACCGCGTGGGCGGCCCGTGCCGAGGAGATCCCGTGCGTCATCACCGCGATGGCGGACGAGTTCGGCGGGCCGATCCCGGTCGGCCCGTTCGCGATCATCGGCGACGACACCATCGGCCGCGGCATCGTCGAGACGCTGTCCGGCCACCGATCGCGTGCGGTGCTCATGCAGAACCACGGCGTCTTCACGATCGGCAAGGACGCGAAGGACGCCGTGAAGGCCGCGGTGATGTGCGAGGACGTCGCGCGCACCGTGCACATCGCGAAGCAGGGCGGCGAGCTCGTGCCGATCGCGCCCGAGAACATCGATCGACTCTTCGATCGCTACCAGAACGTCTACGGACAGAACCCCGAAGGAGCCATGCGATGACGCAGGTGAACCCCCAGGCCACCCTCGACAGCTACGAGGTCTGGTTCCTCACCGGCTCCCAGGGCCTGTACGGCGAGGAGACCCTCCGCCAGGTCGAGGAGCAGTCGCGTGCCGTGCACGCCGAACTCGCACCGCACGTGCCGGTGAAGCTCGTCTGGAAGCCCGTCCTCACGGACGCCGACGGCATCCGCCGCGCGCTCATCGAGGCCAGCGCCGACGACCGGGTCATCGGCGTCACGACGTGGATGCACACGTTCAGCCCGGCCAAGATGTGGATCGGCGGCCTCCAGGCGCTGACGAAGCCGCTGCTGCACCTGCACACGCAGGCCAACGTGGCGCTGCCGTGGGGCGACATCGACTTCGACTTCATGAACCTCAACCAGGCCGCGCACGGCGACCGCGAGTTCGGGTACGCCCTGGCCCGCCTGGGCGTGCGGCACGCGACGGCCGTCGGGCACGTGTCCGACGAGCGGGTGCAGCAGCGGGTCGCGAACTGGACCCGCGCGGCAGCCGGCGCCGCGGCCGTCCGCGAGCTCAAGCTGACCCGTTTCGGCGACAACATGCGCTACGTCGCCGTCACCGAGGGCGACAAGACCGAGGCCGAGATCGAGCTCGGCGTGCAGGTGAACACCTGGGCGGTGAACGAGCTGGCCGAGGCCGTGTCCGCCGCGACCGAGCAGGACGTCGACGCGCTCGTCGCCGTCTACGACGAGTCGTACGACCTCGTCCCGGAACTGCAGGACGGTGGCGCGCGGCGCAGCGCGCTCCGCGACGGCGCCGCGATCGAGCTCGGTCTCCGCGCCCTGCTCGAGCAGAACGGGTCCGCTGCGTTCACCACGAACTTCGAGGACCTCGGCACGCTCAAGCAGCTGCCCGGCCTCGCGGTCCAGCGGCTGATGGCCGACGGCTACGGCTTCGGCGCGGAGGGCGACTGGAAGACCGCCGTGCTCGTCCGGGCGATGAACGTCGCCGGCGCGGGCCTGCCCGGTGGCGCCTCCCTGATGGAGGACTACACGTACGACCTCACCCCGGGGGCCGAGAAGATCCTCGGTGCGCACATGCTCGAGGTCTCGCCGACGCTCACCACCACGAAGCCGACGCTCGAGATCCACCCGCTCGGCATCGGCGGCAAGGACGACCCGGTCCGCCTGGTCTTCACCGCCGACGCCGGCGAGGCCGTGGTCGTCGCGCTCTCCGACACCCGCGACGGCTTCCGCCTCACGGCGAACGTCGTCGACGTGGTGCCGCCGACCGAGGCGCTCCCGAAGCTCCCCGTCGGCCGTGCCGTCTGGGAGCCGCGTCCGTCGTTCCCGGTCGCCGCGGAGGCCTGGCTCACCGCCGGTGCCGCGCACCACACCGTGATGACGACGGCTGTCGGCCTGCAGGTCGTCGAGGACCTCGCGACCATGGTCGGCACCGAGTTCCTCGTCATCGACGAGCACACCACGGCTCGTGGGTTCCGCGACGAGCTGCGCCTGCAGCAGGCGTGGCACCGTCTCGACCGCGGGTTCTAGGACCGTGACCGTGGCCGCGACGACCCGCACCAACTGGGCGGGGAACGTCACCTACCGTGCCTCCGCGCTGGAACGTCCCACCTCGGTGGACCATCTGCAGCAGCTCGTCGCGGCCACGCCGCGCCTGACGGCGCTCGGGTCGACGCACTCGTTCAACGAGATCGCCGACACCGACGCCGTCCAGGTCACCCTGGCCGGCCTGCCCCCGGTGCTCGAGGTCGACGAGACGCGTCGGGTCGTGCGGGTCGCCGCCGGCATGACGCACAGTCAGGTCGCGGCCGGACTGGAGGCCCGTGGCTGGGCCCTCGCGAACCTCGCCTCCCTGCCGCACATCTCCGTCGCCGGCGCGGTCGCGACCGGCACGCACGGTTCCGGTGTGCGGAACCCGTCCCTCGCGCAGGCGGTGGTCGGTCTGGAGGTCGTCCGCGCATCCGGCGACCTGGCGTCGGTCGACGCGTCCACGCCCGATGGCGCCCTCGACGCGCACCGCGTGGCACTCGGAGCGTTGGGCGTCGTGACCGCCGTCGAGCTCGCGATCGAGCCGACGTTCCAGGTCGCGACGACCGTGCACCTCGACCTGCCGTGGGACGCGGTGTCCGCACGCTTCGACGAGGTGATGTCCGACGCGTACTCGGTGTCGATGTTCACCTCGTTCGACGACCGCGGCGCCCGCCAGGTCTGGACGAAGCACCGGGTGGACGAAGCAGCACCCACCGTCGACCTGGTCGCACTCGGTGCGCGTACCGCCGACGGCCCCGTGCACCCGGGCGAGAACGACGCGGCGAGCGTCACCGAGCAGGGCGGCGTGCCCGGTCCCTGGGCCGAACGGCTGCCGCACTTCCGGTCGACCTTCACGCCGTCGACGGGCGCGGAGATCCAGGCGGAGTACCTGATCCCGGCGGGGCACGCCGTCGCGGCGCTCCAGGCGCTCCGACCCCTCGCCGACGTGTTCGCCCCGCTGCTCATCGCGGCCGAGGTACGCACGATCGCGGCCGACACTGCGTGGCTGGCGCCCTCCGCCGGACGGCAGTCGGTCGGCATCCACTTCACCTTCCGGCGGGACCCCGCGGCCGTCGCGGCGGCGGTCGAGCGGATCGAGGAGGTCCTCGCACCGTTCGACCCCCGGCCGCACTGGGGCAAGGTGTCGGCGGCGAGCGTCGAGCGGCTGCACGAGGCGTACCCGCGGCTCGACGACTTCGCGGCGCTGGCACGGGACCTCGACCCGGCGGGGCGGTTCCGGAACGCGTTCCTGGCGCGGCTGCTCGCCTGACCGACGGGGTGCCCCTCGCCGCCGGCTGCGACGAGGGCACCCGCGTTCCCAGGGTTCTCGGACGTGATCGACGGCTGGCGTCGTGCTGCGTCGCTGAGTGCTCACATGTGTGATCACAAAGGTTGGTGCATGGCGAACCTCAACCGGATCCTCGGCATGGCCTCGAAGGTCATCGACAAGCAGATGCAGAAGCAGCGCGGGCAGGGGAACGCCGCCGCTGGGAACCAGCAGCCGTCGGGTGGGAGCGACTGGCGGGACATCGTGCGCACCGCGGCGGACAAGCTGACCGGCGACGATCGGTCGCGATCGCAACAGCCCGGACAGCAGCCACAGCAGCAGTACGGTCAGCCGGGCCAGCAGCAGTACGGTCAGCCGGGCCAGCAGCAGTACGGGCAGCAGCAGTACGGCGGGCCGCAGGCGCACCAGCGCGGACCGGCCGACCCGGACAAGGTCGCCCTGGCGAAGTACGACTACCTGCTCCGCACGTCGAACCCCGACCAGCTCGAGCAGGTCCACCACGACGCCTTCGCTCGACTGACCCCGGCGCAGCGACAGCAGGTCCGCGACCGCCTGAACTCCGAGCTGCCGCCGCACGAGCACGTGCGCGACGACTCGTCCGGCGGCATGGCCCGGGCGATGACGCGCGGGGAGATGTCGCGTCCGGGGCTCATCCGGCGTGTGCTCGGTGGATCGGGCCGGTCGGGGAGCGGTCGCGCGGGCTCGTTCGCCGGCGGGGCCGCGGTGGGTGCCGGCGCGATGGCCGTCGGCGGGCTCGCGGTCGCGGTGGCCGGTGGCGCGGTCGTCAGCGCTGCCGCTGCACCGGTCCTGGCCGGGGCAGCCGACCTCGGCGTCGACTTCGAGGGGATCGCCTCGGGCATCGGCGACCTCGGACTGGCCGACCTGGGCGGTGGTGTCGAGGGCTTCGCGGCCGAGGGCGAGCAGTTCCTCGGCGGCCTGGGCGAGCAGGCGAGCGGGCTGAGCGAGCAGGCGAGCGGGTTGGGCGAGCAAGCCTCGAACCTCGGCAACGACTTCCTCGGCGGGCTGTTCGACCGCTGACCGGAGCCGGCGACGCGCTCACTCCCGACGGACGAGCGCGTCGCCGACCGTGCTGCGGTAGTAGAGCACCGATCGCCCGTACCGCGTGCGGTTCAGCAGGCCGCCGCGCTCCATCACCCGCAGGTGCTGGTTGACGGCGGACGTCGACACCCCGAACCGCATCGCCAGGTCCGTCGACGACGACGGTTCGCCGAGTGCCTCGAGCAGCGGCCCGCGTCCGGCCGAGCAGGTCCTGGACCGCGCCGATGTCCGGGTGCGACGCCGTCGACCACATCGCGCCCTGGCCGCGAGCCGGGTACATCACGGTCGGCGGCAGGTCGTCGTCGATCGGGGTGGATGCCCGCACCACGAACACCGACGGCACGAGCGTCACCCCTTCGCCCTGCACGGGCCGGTCGCGGGCGATCGGGCTGTGCAACCGGACGTCGAGGTGCCGACCGTCGAACCGCACCGACTCCGACAGCCCGCCGAGCACCGCACCGACGCCCTCGTGTGCGGCGATCCGGCCGCGGTGGGTCACGTCGGCCTGCAGCACGCGACGCATCCGGGGCCAGTACGGCGCGAAGCAGAGTTCCCACGTCGTCGCGAGGGCACGCTGCAGGCGCCCGACCACGTCCTCGTGCCGACCGAGGAAGGCGTCCGGCACGGTGCCGTGCACCCGCTCCAGGTCGTCGCGCAGCCGTGACGGCGTGATCCGGCCGAGCACGCGGAGTTCGTGGTCGAACGAGGTCAACGGTGACTCCGGTCGCGGGTTCACGAAGTCGGCGACCCACCGACGCTCGTCGACCAGGCCCGCGAGGACCGGACGGTCGAGCACGGGCAGCGCGCCCGCGATCCGCTCGAGCCAGGGCTGCTGCAGGGGGTAGCGCTCGGGGGCGCGGAACGCGCGGAGCCCGAGACCCAGCTCGGACAGCGGCGAGATGCCGAAACGGACGGCGGAGACGTCGCCTGGCTCCAGTCGGTACCGGATCATGAAGCCAGAACCTACATCCGTTCGCTCCGACGCCGTGTGCTGGGAGAACGGTGTGGTGAGCACCACCGCGCAGCAGACGTCGATCCGCACCATGGTCCGGCAGGACGTGACCCTCCGCAGGCTCCTCACGGTGACGCTCGTGGACACGCTCGGGCGTGGCGCGTTCTTCACCCTGACGTCGCTGTACCTCATCACGATCGTCGGCATCCCCGCGGTCGCCGTCGGGCTCGGCCTCACGGTCGCCGGGGCCGTCGGCGTGGCTGCGTCACTGGTGTTCGGGCACCTGGCCGACCGGTACAGCGCCCGCCGAATGCTCGTCGCGCTGCACGTCGTCCAGGGACTCGCACTCGTCGCGTACGTGCTCGTGCACGACCTGCCGACGCTGATCGTCACCGCCTCGGTCGTCACCCTCGCGCAGCAGGGCGGCGGATCCGTGCGGAGCGCCGCGATCGGACGCGCCTTCCCCGGCCCCGACCGCGTGCGGGTGCGGGCGACCATGCGGACCGTGACCAACGTCGGCATCGGCGTCGGCACCGCGCTCGCCGCGATCCCGCTCGCCGTCGGCACCGGGGACGCCTACCGGGTGACGATGGTGCTCTCCGGGCTGCTCTTCGTCTCCTCGGCGTTCCTGGTGGCCGGACTGTCGGGTGCCCGCGTCGACCCGGCCCCCGCCGACCGGACGGACACCGGCACGATCGTGCGCCGGGAGCCCGCGGGTCGGAGCCCCTACCGCGACCTGCGCTTCCTGGCGGTCTCGGCGCTGACCGGCGTGTTCGGCATGCAGTTCGGGCTCTTCGAGGTCGCCGTGCCCCTCTGGGTCGTCCAGCACACCGTCGCACCGGACGTGCTCGTGTCCCCGCTCCTCCTCGTCAACACGGTCGTGGTCGTCCTGCTCCAGGTGCGGATGAGCCGGGGCACCGACACGGTCGCCGGAGCCGCGCGGGTGATGCGCCACGCGGGGTGGGTGATGGCACTGGCCTGCGCGCTGTGGGCGGCTGCGGGCTGGGTGCGCGGCGACGACTGGGTCCCCGCTGCCGTCGCCACGGTCGTCCTGGTGCTCGCCGCGGTCGCGCACTCGCTCGCCGAGATCACCTCGAGCGCCGCGGGGTGGGCGCTGAGCTTCGAGCTGGCGCCGGCCGACCGGATCGGCGCGTACCAGGGCGTGTACGGCACGGGCTACGCGGTCGCCGCCATGCTCGCGCCCGCCGTGGTCACGCTGACGGCGATCGACCTCGGCACCCCCGGTTGGGCGGTCCTCGCCGTGGTGTTCCTGGGCGCCGCACTCGGGACGGCGGCGATCGCCGGGAGGGTGGCGCGCACGACCGCGGCCGCCTGACGGGCGCGGGTCGTGCCTCCATCCCGGGTCCCGGGACGCACCGCGGGAATACGCTCGGGCTGCAGGCGTTGTCCTGCTCCGGCACGCACGGTTGCACCATGCAATGTTGCGCCGCGTGTCATCCGGACCCCGCGGGCGTTCGGACCCGCGGGCCGACCGGTGCCACGATGGACCGCCCGGCCACCCGCGCCGGCTCGACCGCCGGGCGGACCGGCGACGGTCCGGATGCCGACCGGTCGTCCGCGGACCACGCACGACACCACCACCCCCCCCACGAGGAGCAGCACGCCATGCACCGCCCCAAGCGCCTGACCATCACCGCGGCCGCCGTCGCTGCCGCCGCAGCACTCGTGCTGACCGGCTGCTCGGGTGGCGGAGCGTCGGACGACGCCTCGTCGGGCACGAGCAAGGGCGGCACGCTCAACATCCTCACGCCGCAGACCGCGCTGCACTTCGACCCGGCGACGAGCCAGAGCCTCGGGATCACGTCGATGGGCCTGGTCGCCCGTCGCCTCACCACCTGGGACGTCGAGCCCGGCAAGACGGCGAAGGTCGTCCCCGACCTGGCGACCACCACGGGCGAGTCGAGCGACGGCGGCAAGACCTGGACGTACACGCTCAAGGACGGCCTGAAGTTCCAGGACGGCACCCCGATCACCACGAAGGACATCAAGTGGGGGATCGAGCGCTCGTTCGCACCGAACCTCACCGGTGGCCTGAGCTACCACAAGTCGCTGCTCGTCGGCGGCTCCGACTACCAGGGACCGTTCGAGGGGAAGACGCTCGACAGCATCGAGACGCCGGACGACAAGACGATCGTCTTCAAGCTCGACGCCCCCTACGGCGACTGGCCGTGGCTCGCCTCGATGCCGGCCTTCGCGCCGGTCCCCGAGGGCGACGGCAAGGACACCGGCGCGTACGACGCGAAGCCCGTGTCCTCCGGCCCGTACCAGGTCGAGTCGAACACGCAGGGCTCGCAGGTGACGCTCGTCCGGAACAAGGAGTGGTCCGCGAAGACCGACGCGATCCGCACCGCCGGCCCGTCGAAGATCGTCTTCAAGGAGAGCCAGGACGCGTCGACCACGACGCAGAGCCTGATCGCCGACAACGGCGACGCGAAGGACTCCTTCGGCGCCATCTACCTCGGTGCCGCCGAGCTCAACCAGGTGCGCGCGAACCCGTCCGCCCAGGACCGCCTCGCGACGAGCAAGGCCGGCCCGATCACGTACATGGCCATCAACACCCAGCGCGGCCAACTCAAGGACCTCAAGGTCCGCCAGGCCCTGCAGTACGCCGTCGACCGCAAGTCCTTCCGCATCGCGGCGGGCGGCGCGCTCGCCGGTGAGTACGCCTCCACCCTGATCACGCCCGGCATCGCGGGGCGCCAGGACTACGACCTGTACGAGACGAGCGCCACCGGTGACGTCGACAAGGCGAAGGCGCTCCTGAAGGAGGCCGGGGCCGAGGACCTGAAGCTCACGCTGGTCACCCAGAACGACCCGACGTACCTGTCCCAGGCGCAGGCCCTGCAGGCCGGCCTGAAGCGTGCCGGCATCACGGTCACGCTCAAGCCGCTCGACTACGACTCGTTCACCCAGGCCACGACGAACGGCACCGACTTCGACCTGTCGCTGTCGAGCTGGCAGCCGGACTTCCCGAGCGCGAACGCGAACCTGCAGCCGCTGTACGACTCGTCGCAGATCGGCGGGGGCGGCTACAACGTCTCGAAGTACAGCAACCCCGAGGTGGACGCGCTGATCGCGAAGGCCACCGGCACCGTCGACCAGTCCGAGGCGCAGAAGGTCTGGGCGCAGGCCGACCGCCGCATCATGGAGGACGCCCCCGTCGTCCCGCTGATCTACGCGAAGCAGTCGTTCCTGGCCGGCTCGAACGTCGAGAACTTCCGGATCGCGGACTTCCCGGCGTACCCGAACTACCTCAAGGTCTCGCTCGCCCAGTGAGTGCACCGCTGCTCGAGGTCGAGGGGCTCCGCGTCGCGTTCGGCGACGCGGAGCCCGTCGTCCGTGACGTCTCCTTCAGTCTGACGCCCGGCCGGGTGCTCGCCCTCGTGGGCGAGTCCGGGTCGGGCAAGTCGGTCAGCGCCATGAGCGTGCTCGGGCTCCTGCCGCCGGGCGCGCAGGTGTCCGGCAGCGCACGGTTCCAGGGCACCGAGCTCATCGGTGCGTCCGCTGACGTCCTGCGTGCGGTCCGCGGGGCCGGTATCGGCGTGGTGTTCCAGGAGCCGATGAACTCCTTCACCCCCGTGCTCTCGATCGGCACGCAGGTGGCCGAGGCCGTGCGGGCGCACCCCACGGACCTCGACCGCGCCGGCGTCTCGGCGCGCGTCGACGAGCTGCTGCGCGCCGCGGGCCTGACCGATCCGGCACGGATCCGGAAGGCGTACCCGCACGAGCTGTCCGGCGGGCAGCTCCAGCGGGCCATGATCGCGATGGCGCTCGCCGGCGACCCGGTCGCCCTGATGGCGGACGAGCCGACGACCGCGCTCGACGTGACCGTGCAGGCCGGGATCCTCGACCTGCTGCGTCGGCTCGGGCGTGAGCGCGGGCTGGCCGTGCTCCTCATCACCCACGACATGGGCGTGGTCGCGGACGTCGCGGACGAGGTCCTGGTCATGCGCCGCGGCGACCCCGTCGAGCACGGGGCCGTCGCCGAGGTCTTCGCCCACCCGGGCGCCGACTACACGCGCGAGCTCCTGGCAGCGGTCCCCGCACTGGAGGCGCGACCCGCCCCCGCCACGCAGCCTGCGGTCGCCGACGGCGCGGCCGGGGACGAGTCGCGGTCCGAGCGACGGTCCTCGCGCTCCGGGACGCGAGCGGCGTCGCCCAGCACGGGCCCCGCGGCCGCAGCGGGCGCGGACGACGCGAGCCGCGCCTCCCGGCCGGTGGTCGCGCGCCTGCGCGACGTCGCCGTGCGGTACGCGCGCCGCGGTGACCCGACGGTGTCCGGCGTCGACCTCGAGCTGCACGCGGGGGAGACCCTGGGTCTGGTGGGGGAGTCGGGCTCCGGCAAGTCCACCATCGGGCGTGCGCTCGCCGGCCTCGTCCCCGTCGTCGCGGGCACGGTCGAGGTGGACGGCAGCGACCTCCGCACCGCGCGCGGGAGACGCCTCCGTGAGCTCCGCAGCCGCGTCGGGATCGTGTTCCAGGACCCCGCGTCGTCGCTCAACCCGCGGCAGACCATCGGCTGGAGCATCGCCGAACCGCTGCTCGTGCACGGCGAGGGCGACGCTGCCTCGCGCGCAGCCCGCGCCCGCGAGCTCCTGACCGCCGTGCAGCTCGACCCGACGTGGGCCGAGCGGTTCCCGCACCAGCTCTCCGGTGGGCAGCGCCAGCGGGTCGCGGTCGCCCGTGCCCTGGCGCTCCGGCCCGCCCTGGTGATCGCCGACGAGCCGACGAGTGCCCTCGACGTCACCGTGCAGGCCGCCGTGCTCGACCTCCTCGCAGACCTGCAGGACGAGTTCGGGTTCGGCATGCTGCTCATCAGCCACGACCTCGCCGTCGTCCGGCAGCTCGCGGACGCCGTCGTCGTCCTGCACGAGGGCCGCATCGTCGAGCGCGGTGCCACGTCCGCGGTGCTCGACGACCCGCAGCAGGACTACACGCGCATGCTGCTCGCGGCGGCGCCCGTCGCCGACCCGACACGACAGGCGGAACGCCGAGCCGCGTGGCGGGCCTGGGAAGGAGTCGCACCGTGACCGCGAACGTCGTCGACCGTCCGGTGCCGGCCGCGGCCGGCCGGACCACCGGGTTCCGCGCCGTCGTGCGCCGCGTCCGGCAGGACCGCTGGGCCGTGGCCGCCGCGGTCGTCATCGCCGTGTTCGTCGTCGTGGCGATCGGCGCACCGCTCATCGCCGCGGTGACCGGGCAGGACCCGTACGGTTACAACGTCGACGCGTTGAACGACTTCGGTGCACCGCGCGGTGCCGCCGGTGGCGTCAGCGCCGAGCACTGGTTCGGGGTCGAGCCGCTGACCGGCCGCGACCTGTTCGCCATCGTGACGTACGGTGCGCGGACCTCGCTCGGCATCGGCCTCGCCGCCACCGTCCTGTCCATCGTGATCGGCGTGCTCGTCGGCGTGACGACCGGGTTCCTCGGCGGCTGGTACGACCGGGTGCTCTCGCGCGTGGTCGACGTGATCTTCGGGTTCCCGTCCCTGGTCTTCATGATCGCGCTCACCGCGGTCGTGCCGACGTCGTTCCCGAAGCCGGTGCTCGTCGTGCTGGTCATCGGGTTCTTCGGGTGGCCGGCGGTCGCCCGTGTCGTGCGCGGTCAGACGCTCTCGCTGGTCAGCCGGAACTACGTCGTGGCGTCGACCGCGATGGGCGCGGGACGCTGGCACGTCATCCGGAAGCAGCTCCTGCCGAACCTCGCCGCGACCATCACCGTCTACGCGACCATCTCGATCCCGTCGATGATCGGCGCCGAGGCGGCGCTGTCCTTCCTGGCCGTCGGGGTGAACCCGCCGACGCCCTCGTGGGGCCGCAGCATCGGCGACGCGATCGGCTGGGTGCAGACCGACCCGATGTACCTCGTCTTCCCCGGAGCCGCACTGTTCCTCATCACCCTGGCCTTCAACGTGCTCGGTGACGCCCTGCGCGACGCACTCGACCCGCGGGGGAGCGACCGGTGAACACCTTCCGCTTCCTGGCCGTCCGCATCGTCGGTGCGGTCGTCGTGCTGTTCGTCGTCGCGGCCATCACGTACGCACTGTTCATGCTGCTCCCGACGAACCCGGCCCGGGCGATCTGCGACAAGCCGTGCACTCCGGAGCGGCTGGCCGACGTGCAGGCGTTCCTCGGTACGGACAAGCCCTGGTTCGCGCAGTTCGGCGCGTACCTCGCGGGCATCTTCACCGGGCGCACGTTCGGTTCCGGTGCCTCGACCGTGACGTGCGCAGCGCCGTGCTTCGGGTACTCGTTCCAGCTCCACGACAGCGTGACGAACCTGATCGTCTCGCGCCTGCCCGTCACTGCGTCCATCGCGGTCGGCGCCGCCCTGCTCTGGCTCGTCACCGGGGTCGCCGGCGGAGCCGCGTCCGCTCTCAGGCGCGGGACGCTCGTCGACCGGGCCGTGATGACGGTGGCGGTCGCGGGTGTGTCCTCGCCGGCGTACCTGATCGGGCTGCTGGCGATCCTGCTGTTCGGGTTCACGCTCGGCTGGCTGCCGACGAGCGGCTACGTGCCGTTCGCCGAGGACCCGGTCGGCTGGGTGACCCACCTGGTGCTGCCGTGGTGCGTGCTCGCCTTCATCAGCGCGGCGATCTACGCGCGTCTGACCCGGGGCGAGATGCTCGAGTCGATGTCGCAGGACTTCGTGCGGACCGCCCGCGCGAAGGGCCTGCGTGAACGCCAGGTCGTCGTGCGGCACGGGCTGCGGACGGCGATCCTGCCGGTGGTCACCCTGTTCGGGCTCGACCTCGGGTCGCTGCTCGGCGGTGCGGTCATCACCGAGAAGGTGTTCTCCATGCAGGGCCTCGGCGCACTGCTCATCGACGCGGTGCACACGCTCGACCTGCAGGTGGTCGTCGGGTTCACGGTGTTCTCGGCGCTGCTCATCGTCACGGCGAACGTGGTGGTGGACATCGTCTACGCGTTCGTCGACCCGCGGGTGCGCCGCCGGGCGTAGCCGTCGGTCGTCGTCGGGAGAGCGGCTGCCCCGACGGTCGCCTCAGAGCGACTCGAGCACGTCGACCGCCCGCCGCACCCCGTGCTCACGCCGTACCAGCCGACCCACCTCGGACGCCCGCTCGCGACGGGACAGGGCGTCGCCCATCGCGGACGCCAGCGCGCCGCCGGACGCGCGGCGCAGCGGGACCGGGGCGGCGGCCACCCCCTGTCGGTGCAGCCGGGCGGCCCAGAACGGCTGGTCCGCGGTGACGGGCACGACGACGGCGGGTACGCCGGCTCGCGCCACCGCGTGTGCGGTGCCGGCCCCACCGTGGTGCACCGCGATGGTCGCGCTCGGCAGCACGGCGTCGAAGGGCACCGACCGCACCGCCAGGACGTCCGGACCGCGGCACTCCGCGGGCAGCGCGAGCCCGCCCCATCCGGTGACGAGCAGGACCCGCAGGCCGTGGGAGCGCGCGGCCGTGACGACCGCGCGCCCACGGCCGTCAGCGTCCCCGGCGGACATCGAGCCGAACGAGGCGACCACGAAGGGGCCGTCGTCGAGGAACCCGGCGACGGCGGGGTCGAGGGACGCTGCCGGCGACTCCCCGTACCAGGCCCCGGTCTGGTGCACCCGCTCGGGCCAGTCGTCGGGCCGCGGCAGCAGCGCAGGGCTCACGGCCATGAGCGTCGCGCTCGACGGCGACCGCCGCGCGGGACGACGACCGCCCGGCAGCTCGGCAGCGGCACGTCCGACGTCGCCGTCGAAGCAGCGTGCGACGGCGCGCGGGACGGCGTAGGTGAACCGGTTGGCCGAGCCGAGGTCGCGGGTCGCTGTCGGACCGCCGGCGGCGGGGAAGCGCTCGCTCGGCGTCGCGACCGGCGCGAACTCCGCCAGGACGCGGGGGACTCCGAGTGCTCCTGCGGCCATCGGCGCGCTGAGGACCAGCGGGTGGTGCACCACCACGTCGGGATCGAAGGCGACGGTCTCCCGGACCGCGGAGGCCAACATGCGTCGCATCGCGGGCCGTACCTCGGTGCGCAGGTGACGAGCGAGCGCCAGCGGGGTGCGCCCTGCGGGCGACGACATCCGCCGGACGTCGAGTCCGAGCGGCACGGTGTCCACCCCGTCGAGTGGCTCCGCGTCGTCGGGAAGCGCCAGCCGGACGTCGTGACCACGCGACGCGGCGTGTCGCGCGAGGGCTGCGAACGGCTCGACGTCGCCCCGGGTGCCGGCGGTGAGCAGCATCAGGCGCATCGATCCAGTCTGACCGGGGAAGATCACCCGACGCCCATCGGCGGCGGGTACTGTCGGCGTGGTGACCGACGGTGCCGAGCGGATGTCGAGCGTCGCGCCGTCGGGAGTGGGTGTCTCCCTGCGTCGCCTCGTGCTCGTCTCGCGCCCGGTGCTCTGGATCAACACCATCGGCTCCGGTCTCGTCGCCGTCTGGCTGACCGGCACGCTGTTCGACCTGCGGGCGCTGCCGGTCCTGCTGTGGCTGACCCTGCCGTTCAACCTGCTCATCTACGGCGTGAACGACATCTACGACCAGGACACCGACGCGACGAACCCGCGGAAGGGCTCGATCGAGGGTGCCAGGATCCACCGGTCCGAGGTGCGGCTCATCGCCTGGGCGGTCGCAGCCGTCAACGCCCCGTTCCTCGTCGTCTTCCTCATGGTGCTGCCGCCGCTCGCGAACGCCGCGATCCTGCTCTACGTCGGTGTCTTCGTCTTCTACTCCGCACCACCGCTGCGGTTCAAGGCCCGGCCGTTCCTCGATTCGCTGAGCAACGCGGCCTACGCGCTGCCGCTGGTCATCGTGCCCGCGGCCCTGTCGGTGACGCCGGTCTGGCCCGCCGCCCTCGGCCTGATGGCCTGGAGCGTGGCCAAGCACGCGTTCGATGCGGTGCAGGACATCGTCGAGGACCGGGACGCGGGCATCACCACGACGGCGGTGCGACTCGGTGCGCGCGGGACGGCGCTGTGGAGCGGTGCCTGGTGGGTCGTGTCCGCGGCCTCGTTCGCGGTGGTGAGCGTGCCGGTCGCGGTCGTCGACCTGCTGATCGCCGGCGTCCTCGTGGTACGCCTGCTGCGGGACCCGACACCGGAGACCGGTCACCGTCTGTACCGGCTGTCCGTCGCCTTCCCGTACATCGCCGGAACGTTCGCCGGGGTGCTGCTCATGGTCTCGATCGTGCTGGGGGACGCCCGGTGAGCCGCATCGTCGTGGTCGGTGGCGGGATCGGCGGGCTCGCCGCCGCCGCGCTGCTCGCGAACGCGGGCCACCGGGTCACCCTGCTCGAGGCCGGTGCCGAGCTCGGCGGCAAGAGCCGTCGCATCCTCCTGGGGTCGGACCGCATCGACACCGGCCCGTCGCTGGTGACGTTCCCGGCGGTGTGGGACGAGCTGCTGCGGCGGCTCGGCGACGGCGCGCGGACCCCGGGACGTCCCGACGACGACGGCCACCTCGACCTGGTGCGGATGCCCGAGGTCGGTCGCTACTACCACCGCGGCGAGGAGACGTCCCTGCCGGTGGCGCCCGACCACCCCTGGTACCCCGCGTGGCGACGGTTCTCCGACCTGCACGCGCCCCTCGCCGACGACGTGACCGAGCTGCTGCTCGCGGACCCGCTCGACCGGGCCGCCCTGCCGGCACTCCGCCGCATGCTGGCCGTCTACGGCTCACGCCTCACCACGCGCGCGTACCTCGACGGCCTGGCCTGGCTGCCGGACGGCCTGCGCGAGGTCATCGCGATCCACACCCTGAACGCGGGCGTCTCGCCGGCCCGCACCCCCGCGCTCTACGCGAGCATGCCGGCGATCATGGCGGAGACCGGTGCCTGGGTCCCGCGTGGCGGCGTGTACGAGGTCGTGCTCGCGCTCGGCCGACTGGCCGAGGCGGCCGGGGTCGAGGTGCGCACCAGCGAGGCCGTCACCCGCATCGAGCGCGGCTCGGTCACGACCGACGTCGGACACCACCACGCCGACATCGTCGTCAGCGCCGTCGACGCCGATCGGCTCACCGCACTGACGGGGCCGTCACGGCTCCCGGCGGTCCCGCGTCGGCGCCCGCGCACCCTGTCCTGCTCGGCCGTCGCGGTCTACGGCGTGCTGCGCGAGGAGCTGCCGGCGCACCTGTCGGCGCACAGCGTGGTCCTCCCGACGAAGCCCGATGCGCTCCACCGCAGCCTCGAGGCGGGCGACGAACCGGCGGACACCATGGTGTTCGTCAACCAGTACCGCGCGGGCGAGGTCTACCCGAACGCGCGCAGCACCGCGGGCATCCTGCTCACGGCGCCCGCCGACGGCGAGCACTACACGGTCGAGCACCCGTTCGTGCGTCGTGAGGTCGACCGCGTCTCGCGGGCGATGGGACTCGACGGGCCCCTCACGGACCTCCTCGACGAGCAGGTGGTGCTCGATCCGCAGTACTACGGGGCCGGCGGCGAACCGCACGGCGCGCTGTACGGTGCAGCGCGGCCGCCGTGGCTGAGCGGGCCCTTCCACCGACCGTCGTACAACGACCCCTGGCGCCCCTGGCTGTGGCGGGTCGGCGCTTCGGTGCACCCCGGTGGCGGCGTCCCCGCGGTGGTGGGCGGCGCCATGATCGCCGTGCGGCGGCTGCTGCGGTCGAACCCGGTCTGACCCGGGATCGGTCAGCGGGCAGCCCCCCGCTCCTCCACGAACCGGTACGCGGAGCCGTCGTCCGTGCGTTCGAGCACGCCGAGGTCGACCGCGTCACGCCGCACGATCGCGACGTCCGCGCAGACCATCGCGATCGCCGCGTTCAGCTCACGCTCCGACACCGGCCGCGAGCGCCCGAGCCGTTCGGCGACGATGCGCACGATCCGGACCGAGAGCGGGTGCCGCTGGTCCTCCGGCACGGGCATCCGCTCGATCCGGTCGAACTCCAGGAGCGCGGCTGCGCCCTGCAGGCGCCGGAGGTCCTCCGCGGTCCGTCCGAGCGCCGCGCTGTCCGGACCGTCGTCGCCCAGCCAGTCGAACGCCGCCAGCGACGCCCGGGTGCGGTCGTCGAGCTCCGCACCGCCGATGAGGGCCGCACGGAGCGTCGGAGCGGCCAGGACGGCGACGGCCTGCCGCGCCCGCCCGACCGAGGTGCGCAGTCCCTCTGCGGACATCAGAAGTACGTGATGCCGTGCGGCGTCCGTGCCGGCGTCAGCATCGCCCGGAGCAGCGCGGGTGCCGCCGGGTCCGCCGCACGCACGAGGCCCGCCGCCGCGAGCGTCACCGGCGACACCGACCCGATGAGCACCGCGCCGAGGTCCGCCACGTCGAGCCGGAGGTCGGCCTCGCCGCCGTCGTCCGCAGCGGTCCGGGTCACGGTGCCCTGCCCGTCGACGACGTCGAGCCGGTAGGTGCCCGTCGCGAAGCCCATCGCGTCGGACACCGCGAGGACGATCGAGCCGTCGACCGCGTACGGGCGCGAGGTCAGCACCGCCGCCACGTCCAGCACCCGGAGCCAGACGTGGTCCTCCTCGTGGTCGACGTCGTACGCGCGGTTGTCGCCGAGCGCCGCGACGATCGGGTCGTCCAGTCGCGACCGGTTGTACGTGACCACGTCGTTCAGGTCGATCGAGAGCAGGAACTCCCACAGGGACAGGTACGCCTCGTCGGTCGCGTACACGAGGTCGACGATCTCGAGCACGGTGTCGCTCTTGCCCTCCTTCATCCGCCAGGTCACGTAGCCGTCGACCTCGTCGGAGCCGGACCCGGCGCCCTCGGGACGGTGCACCGCGGCACGGACGTCCTTCGCCGGCTTGCCCTCGCCGTCGCGGAGCCCGAACACGATCGGCCACGTACCGGCGTTCCGGACCATGGAACCGGGGGTGCGGGCATCGAACCGGTCGAAGACGGCGCGCCCGGTGCCCTCGGCGAGCCACTCGGGCGTGACGATCGTGACGGTGCCGGTGGTCGGCGCGAGGAACGGCAGCGCGCGCTCGCGACGGACCCGCACCGCGCGCTCGCGGATCGCGCAGCCGAAGCCGAAGCGGCGGTAGATCGTGCCCTCGGAGGCGGTGAGCGACGCGACGGCGTACCCCTCGGCGACGCCGCGCTCGAGGGCGTGGGTCATCATCCGACGGAGGATCCCACGTCGGCGTTCGGTCGGTCGCACGGTCACGGCGGAGATCGCCTGCGTGTCGATCGTCGCTCCGTCACCCCAGCTGAGCCGCTTGCGGAACCACGTGAAGGTGCCGGCCGGCCACGTCTCGTCGACGGAGCCGGGGAGCGGGTCGCGCAGGTACACGCCGAGGAACGTCTCCTGGTCCTCGAGGAAGTGCGCCGCCATCCGCGCCGCGCCCTCGGCATCGGGGTGGGGCTCGTGGAAGCCGAACCCGACGGAGCGCATCCACGCCTCGGTCTCCGGCGTCGGTGCCCCCTCGGCATCGGTCGTCGGCGCGAACTCGCGCAGGTCGTAGCGGTCGTCGAATGCGTCGTTGCTGCCCACGAGCCGACCCTACCGGTGCGCCCCGGGTGGCCGCCTCCCTCGGTCGGTGGAGCAGGAACCGTCGGGTGGACGGGGGCGACCCGACGTCTGCTGCGCCGTGGACGCACGCGGGTTGCGAGCGCGGTGGTGACGGGCGGCGGACGGGAGGCGCGTGGCGGCGCCGCCACGCGCCTCCCGTCCGACGCCTGGTCACGACGGGACGCGTGAGCGGTCATGGCGTGCCGCGTCGCGCCTCCTGCGCCACCACCTCGTCCAGGTCCGCGAGCCGGCGCATCTGCTGGAGCGGTCGCACCATCCGGTTGTTGTCCCGCAGCGCGGGCTCGGCACGGGACAGGAACGCCCAGTAGCCCGCGGTGAACGGGCAGGCGTCCGCACCGACGCGCTTGGTCGGGTCGTACCGGCACCCACCGCAGTGGTCCGACATCCGGTCGATGTACCGGCCGCCGGACGCGTAGGGCTTGGTCGCGACCAAGCCGCCGTCGGCGTGCTGGGACATCCCGATGATGTTCGCGGGCATCACCCAGTCGGTGCCGTCGACGAACACGTCGGTGAACCACTCGGTGAGGTGCACCGGGTCGTAGCCGCGCTGCAACGCCCAGTTGCCGAGCACCATGAGCCGCTGGATGTGGTGCAGCCAGCCGTGGTCGTGCAGCCCCTCGATGGCGGTGGACAGGCAGACCGCGTCGATGTCGGACGCATCGAGCTCCTGCCACCAGCGGGGGAGTCGCTCGTGCGCGCCGAGTGCGTTCTCGGACGCACCGTAGTCGTCGCCGAACCACCAGTAGAGGTGCCAGACGTAGTCGCGCCAGCCGGCCACCTGGCGGACGAAGCCCTCGACGCTCGCGAGCGGGGCGTCGTGGTCGCGGTGTGCGGTCAGCGCTGCCTCGACGACCTCGAACGGGTCGAGCACGCCGAGGTTCATCGGCACGCTGAGCAGCGAGTGCGCCATCGTCCAGTCGTTCGTGAGCGTGGCGTCCTCGAACGGGCCGAAGTCTCCGAGCCGGACCTGCACGAAGTCGTCGAGGGCCTGCCGGGCCTCGTCGGCGGTGACCGCGAAGCGGCGAGTGTCGTCGCGCCCCACGAACCGAGCCGTGCCGTCGCGCTCCCAGCGGTCGAGGTCGTGTCGGACCTCGTCGTCGATGTCGTCCTCGGTGGGCCACCAGGGTTCCGGCAGGCCGAGGGTCGTCGCCCCCTTGGGTGGCGGCTCGCGGTTCTGGTGGTCGAGGCTGAACGTCCCGCCGATCGGCTGCTCGGACTGCATCAGCCAGCCCTCGCGACGGCGGACCCGCTCGTAGTGGGTCTCCATCCGGAAGCGTCCGGTGCCCTGCGCCGCCCACTCGGCGAACTCGGCCTCGTCGGTGATGAAGCCGCGGCTCGGCAGGATCTCGGTCCCGCGTCCCCAGTGCCGGACCTGCGCGCGGAGGGTCCGGGAGGGCGGGTCGACCACGTCGAGGTCGTCGCGGCCGACCAGGGCGTCCTGCAGGGAGTCGACCTGCACGTGCTCGGCCCGGTCGCCGAGCTCGCGCACCCGGTGCCGCAGGGCGCTCAGCCAGAGGTGGGCCTTGGCGCGGTGCACCGGGCGGGCGGTGAAGAACTCGCGGGCCTCGACGACGAGGGCGGGGCCGCCGTCGTCGAACAGCGGGCCGTACTGACCGGGCAGGACGAGCCTGGTGCGTCCGGTGCTGCCGCGGTCGGGTGTCATGCCCGGACGCTACCGGCGACGCGTGTCGACCGGCTGACGGAGCGTGTGCCCCGACGACCAGCTGCCGGCGCCCGGTGGTGCGCCCGGCGTCCTGGTCGCACGACGTGCGGCGCGTCGTGCGACCGGAACGTCCGCGGACGGCAGGTCCTGCGACCGGGGCCGCCGACGACCGGTGTCGTCGACGGCCCCGCTGCGGCCGGACGACCCGCTCAGTTGTAGGACACGAGCCGGTTCGGCGCGGTGTTGCCGGCCGGTGTCGGCACCGATCCACCGACCCCGTTGATGACGCTCGAGATCGTGCCGGTGTCACCGAGCGAGACCGTCACGAGCCCGTGCGCCCGGATGCCCGAGGTGATCGGCGTCTCGAAGGCCCGGTCGGCGTGCACGGCCGGGTTGGTGTTGAAGAAGCAGTACACGCCACCGCCCCAGATCTCGTGGTTCGTCACACCCGACGCCACCTTGTACGCCGCGTACCCGGCCCCGGTCGGGCTCTGCCACGAGGCGTTGTCCGGCACGTCGTACGGCATCTCGTTCTGGAAGAAGATCGTCCGACCGCGGTTGCCGTTCCAGAGCACCTCGTACTTCTGGTAGTGCTCGACGAACAGCCCGGTGGCCAGGACGTCGTCGCCGTTCACCTCGACGCCGGTCGCACCGGTGTTGACCGTCCAGCCCGTGGCCGCTCCGCCGTGGTCGGCGCGCCAGGCCCAGATGTGGTCGATCAGGGTGTCGTCGGCGTTGACCTGCAGCGTCGTCGACGCCTTGCCCTGGATGCTCGACCCCACCCGGAAGAACACGTCCTGGATGCTCTGCGGGTCGGCCGCGTGGTCGACGTGCGAGCCGCTCGTGCCGAGGCGGACGAGCTGCGCGCTGTTCTGCGTGCCCGCGTCGACGACGAGGTTCGACACGTTGACGCCGGCGACGTCGTTCGACGTGATGACCGCGTTGCCGGCCGTCGGCACGAGCGTCGGGAAGCCGATCCCGGTCACGACGGTGTCGGCCCGCGTCACGTTGAGCGCCGCGTTCAACTGGTAGGTGCCCGGCGTGAAGAACAGGTTGAGCCCCTGCGCGAGCGCGCTGTTGATCGTGGCCGCCGAGTCACCCGGGTGCGCGACGTAGAAGTTCCGCATCGGGATGTCGGTGCCGGCGGTGTTCGGCCACGTGACCCCGGCGGAGTTCGTCCGCAGCGACGGGACGAACACGTGGTACTTGTTCGACGAGTCGACGTACAGGTAGGGCTTCTCGCGGGTGACCGGCGTGCTCGCCAGCGTGGTGTAGCTCTTCGAGAAGTCGTTCGCCGGGGCGCCCTGCACGCCCGAGAACGTCATGTTCCAGTTGCCGCCCTGCCACGAACCGAGCGTCGAGTTGCGGGTGTACCACTGCTGCTGCGACCCGGAGGTGACGGTGCCGTCGACCTTCGTGTCGGCGATGTAGCCACCGGACGAGTAGCCCTGACCGCCGTCCTGGTTCGACGGCCCCATCGTCAGGTTGCCCTTGACGTGCACGCGCCGCATCGGCGCGGCCTGCGACACGGCCCAGCGGTCGGTGCCGCCCTCGGGCACGATCGCCAGGTTCTCGACCGACCGCCAGAAGTTCTGCGTCGCGTTCTTCTCGTCGCCGGCGTTCCAGCCCGAGTCGACGTTGACCGCGCCGTTGATCGTGACGTCGTCCGGGTTCTTCCCGAGGCCGGCGACCGACGTGTAGAACCCGAGGTTCGCCCAGACGCGTCCGTAGCTCCCGGGCTTGAACAGGAACGCGTACCGCTGGGACCCGAACTGCGCGGTGGTGCTGCGGAGCTGCGCGGTGAACGCCGCGTCGACGTCGGCCTGGATGGTCGAGGTCGGTGTCGACGGGCTGTAGACCTTGACGTTGCTGCCGAGGTCCGGGGTGTCGCTGGTCGGCAGGGCCGCCTGGGCCTGCAGTGCCGGCGCGAGGGCGCCGACCAGGCCGACCGCCGTGATCGTCGCGAGGAGCGTGCTCATCCGTCGTTGCATGATGCTCGATTCGTCGTCGGGCGGCCCCGTTGCCGCCCGCAACAGACGGTAGACCCGAGTCCGGGTCGCGGCAGTCGGTGCTCGGGTGGACAAGTCCGTACCCCGAACGGAGGGGGCGACACGGTCGGGAGGCGCGGTGCGGCTCCGTCCCGCGGCTCGCTCTCCGCCATCGGTACGCTCACCGCATGTGGCCGACCGAGCAGGACTGGCGTGCGTCCGTCCCGCGGCTGCTCCGGCGTGCGGTGGACCGCTGGGACCTGCGGCCGAGCGCACCGTACCCGGGTGGCAGCGTCTCGCACGTCGTTCCCGTGCGGCTGCCCGACGGCGACGACGCCGTGCTCAAGCTCTCGTACCCGCACCGCGAGGCCGAGCACGAGGCAGCGGCCCTCGCGTGGTGGGACGGTGCCGGATCCGTCCGCCTGCTCGACGTCGGTCCGGACGACCCCTTCGTGCTCCTGCTCGAGCACTGCCGCCCCGGCACTCCGCTCGTCGACCGGGACGACCTGCCGGCGGCCGAGCGCCTGCGCACCGCATCCGGCCTGCTCACCCGGCTCTGGGCGACGGGTGTGCCGTCCGAGGCCCCCTTCGAGTCCGTCGCCGACGTCACGGCCGAGTGGGCGGCGCTCGCCGAGGTCCGGATGCACGAGCTCGCACCGCCGTTCGACCCCGGACTCGTCCGCCGCGGCGTCGACCTGCTCCGTGCCCTGCCGCGCGACGCCGCGCGATCGGTCGTCGTGCACGGCGACGCGAACCCCGGCAACGTGCTCGCCGCGGCGCGGGCACCGTGGCTCGTCATCGACCCGAAACCGATGGTCGGCGACCCGGCGTACGACCTGTGCCCGTTGCTCGCGCAGGTCGACCACCCGTTCCGTGCGGACGACCCCCTGCGCGTCGTCCGGCACCGGCTCGCCGTGCTCGCGGACGCGACCGGCGAACCCGCGGACCGGGTCGCCGCCTGGTGCACGGCGCGGCTGGTCGAGTCGGCGCTGTGGTCAGCGAGCAGGGGAGCGATGGGTGACGGTCTCGATGCGATGGCCCGTGCGGCGGTGGTCGATCGTCACGTTGGCTGACCCCCTCGGGGTTCACCTCCGCGGGAGCCCGGCGACGTAGGCCGTGAGCACCGCGGTCGGATCGACGGCCGCGACCGCGCCGACCGAGTGGAGCAGCAGGGCGCCGACGGTCCCGACGAGGTCCTGTGCGGAGCCGTCCGGGTCCACCACACCGATGCTGTCGAGCAGGCACCGTGCGGCCCGGACGAGGTCGTCACGCACGGGGTCGGCGCCGGTCAGGGGAGCGCGGAGCTCGGTGTCGTCCCGCAGCTCGACGAGGAGTGCGAGCCGGGCGCGCTCCTGCCGGACGTGGGCACGGAGCTGGTCGGACCGTCCTTCGACGAGTGGCTCTCCGCTCGGCCGCGTCACTGATGCCCCTCGGCCGGGGCGTCGCGCGCGCGGCAGGCCGACCGGTACGGCGGCGTCCGCTCAACGGGTGGCGGCGACGACGGCGTCGAGCGCGTCGTCCGCGGGCCGCGGTTCGCGACCGAGCAGCGTCCGCAGTGTCGGGTCGGTGCCCGCGAACCACCCGTCGCCCGCCGCCTGGTACATGCCGAGCAGGAAGCGGACCATCCGCTCGTCCTGCCCGGCCCCGACGGCGCGCTCGACCCAGCGCTCGGGGTCCACGAGCGTGAAGCCGACGTCGCGTCCGACGCGCTCGGCCAGCCGGTCCGTCAGCTCGGCGAAGGTCGGCGCCGCGGACGCGGTGATGGTCAGCGGACCCTCGGCCGGCGCTTCCTGCAACAGCAGGGCGGCGGCAGCCTCGGCTGCGTCCTCGCGAGCGGTCCACGAGACCGGTCCGTCAGCGGGCAGGGCGACCATCCCGGTCGCTGCCCACGGCCCGAGCAGCCACTGCAGGCTGTGCGCGTAGAAGCCGTTCCGGAGCGAGGTCCAGCGGAGGCCGGACGCGGCGAGCACGGACTCGGTGGCAGCGTGGTGCTGCGCGGGGACGAACGGTGATCCCGCTCCTGCGCCCTGGTGGCTCGTGTAGAAGACGTGGCCGACGCCCGCGTCCGTCGCTGCCTGCACGGCGTTCCGGTGCTGCGCGACGGTGTCCCCGGCGGGGTCGTTCGACGAGACGAGCAGCAGGCGGTCCGTGCCCGCGAAGGCTGTGGTCAGACCCGCCGGATCGTCGTAGTCGCCCTGTCGGACCGTCGCACCGCGCTCGGCGAAACGAGCCGCGCGGGCGGGATCCCGGGTCACGACGACGAGCTCGGAGGCCGGGAGTCGTCGGAGGAGGTGGTCGGCGGTCGCGCCGTTGAGGGCGCCGGTCGCCCCGGTGATCGTGATCATGGCTCGCTCATTCCTGTTATCGGTGGAAACACTTGAACCGTAGCGCTGGTTTCCGGCGGAAGCAAGCGCCTGTTAGCGTTGCTCCGTGAGCAGTACTGCCCCGAAACCCGACGGTCGTCAGGACGTCCGCGACCGCGTCGTGCTCGCCGCTGCCGACCTCCTGCACGACGACGGCGTCGACGCGGTCACGACTCGAGCGGTCGCCGCGCGGGCAGGCGTGCAGGCGCCCACGATCTACCGGCTCTTCGGCGACAAGGACGGACTGCTCGACGCGGTCGCCGAACACGTCATGGCGGTGTTCAGCACCGAGAAGGCTGCGATGGTCGATGCCGCCGGTGCGAACGGCACCGATCCGGTCGAAGCGCTCCGCGCGGGGTGGGATGCGACCATCGCCTTCGGGCTCGCCAATCCCGACCTGTTCGTCATCATGAGCGACCCGCGTCGCGGACGAGGGTCGCCCGCTGTGGCAGCCGGGCTGCGTGTGCTCGCGGAACGGTTGCGACGGGTCGCGGCGGCCGGACGCCTCCTCGTCCGTGAGTCCGATGCGATCCGGCTGGTGCATGCGGCCGGTACCGGTGCCGTGCTCGCGATCCTCGGGGAACCGGAGGGCGCACGCGACCCTGCGTTGGCCGACGCGGTGTGGGCGGCGGTCGAGGCGCAGGTCCTCGTCCCCGAGCGCGACGACGTCCCCGGTGCCGACCGGGCGCTCCGCACGGCGGCGTTGACCCTGCGGGCCGGCGTCGAGGAACTCCACCGACTGACGGCAGCCGAGCGCGCCGTCCTCGCGGAGTGGCTGGACCGCGTGGTGGAGGCACCGGCCCCCGTGCCCGGACAGGCCTGACGCACCGTCGAGCCGGTCCGGAGCGTCAGTCGGTCGCGCCCCGCGGCGGGTCGACCAGCAGGGCGATGCGGTCGCGCAGGTACGCCTCGAGCGGCACCGTCGCGCCGGCGACGGGGGACCAGCGGACGACCGGCTCGTCGTCCACCACGGCGAGCACCCCGTCGGCCCCGACGAGCGAGGCGTCGAGGGGGATCGGCACCGTGCCGTGGTTGACCGTGTCGCCGTCGCGGAAGTGCCCCTTCGTCGCGGCCGCCCGGTAGGCGCGACGCACCTCGGCGGACACCGACACGAACTGCTGGCGCCCCGGATCGGTGACCCGCGTGATCCGTCCGGTCGCCCAGACCCGGCCGGACGTCTCCGGCGAGGACCCGAGGAGCAGGGCCCCGACGCGCCAGACACGACCGAGGGACCGGATCGTCGGCTCACGCCGGATCCCGAGGACGGCGCGCGGCTCGACGTACTCGCCGAGCGCCTCGTCGCGGACGCTCGCGTCCCGGAGCCGTGCCGCCGCCGCGTCGAGCAGCTCCCGCGTCCGCCGCACCGCGTCCGCCACGACCTCGTCCGTCACGACCCCCGAGCCTAGACCGCGGTGTCACACAGGGTCGTCGGGTCGGCGGAATGCCGGGCGGGGCCCTACCGTTGCACCGTCGCGGAACGAGGAGGACCCCATGGGGATCGTGCGCTGGCTGTTCGACGCGCAGCTCGTCATCGGCGACCAGACCGTGCTCTGGCGCGAGGTGATCGGCAACGTCTTCGGCCTGCTCAGCGCCCTGGGTGGCATGCGTCGCCGGGTGTGGGCGTGGCCGGTGGGCATCCTCGGCAACGCGCTGCTCTTCACCGTCTTCATGGGTGTGCTCTTCGACACCCCGAACCCGGTCAACCTGCTCGGCCAGGCGGGCCGGCAGGTCATGTTCATCGTGGTGAGCGTCTACGGCTGGTACCGGTGGACGCACCGCGCCGACGAGGCGACGACCGTGATCGAGCCGAGGTGGGCCTCCTGGCCGACCCGCGGACTGCTGGTGCTCGCCCTGGTCGGTGGCACCGCCGTCCTGACCCCGCTGTTCCGCGCCCTCGGGTCCTACGAGCCGGTGTGGAGCGACGCGTGGATCTTCGTCGGGTCGGTCCTGGCGACGTACGGGATGGCGAAGGGCTGGGTCGAGTTCTGGCTGATCTGGGTCGCGGTCGACCTGGTCGGCGTGCCGCTGCTGTTCTCGGCCGGGTACTACGCGTCCGGGCTGATGTACGTGTTCTACGGTGCGTTCACCCTGACCGGGTTCTTCGTGTGGATGCTGCAGGGCCGGAAGCCCGCCGCCGCCCCGGTGACCGTCGGCTGACCTGCTCGACAGGTGTCGCTTGCCCCCCACACGGGGTGGAGACACCTGACCGTCGATCCTGTGGACTGTGGTGGTGACTGACACGCGTGGCGGGATGGTCGAGGACGACGCCTCCCTTGCAGAGCGCATCGTCCGGGGGGCGATCCGCGCCTACCGGCTGCACCCGTACCACGAGGTCGACGGGCCGGTGGTGGCGGAGACGTGCGGACTCGCACCGGAGGTCGTCGACCGGCTCTTCCCCACCTGGGACGCACTGCTCCTCGTCACCTACGACCGGTGGACGCAGCTGCGCGGGACGCGCCGGGCCGCCGTGCCGACCTGCACCGTCGACCACGTGCGGATGACCCTGGCGGAGGACGTCGCCGACCCGGGGCTCGTGCGGGTCCTCGCCGGCGTCGTCACCATCGCCGCGTCGGAGCGTGACTTCGCGGAGCTGTTCCGGAAGCGCTTCGAGGAGCACGTCGAGGAGATCACCGTCGGGCTGCAGCGTGACGTCGACGCCGGGACCGAGCACATCGGCATCCCGACGTACCAGGCGGCGACCCAGCTGCTGGCGGTC
Organism: Curtobacterium caseinilyticum; assembly: GCF_030363035.1. Taxonomy (GTDB): domain Bacteria; phylum Actinomycetota; class Actinomycetes; order Actinomycetales; family Microbacteriaceae; genus Curtobacterium; species Curtobacterium caseinilyticum. The sequence continues at coordinate 277,269 of NZ_JAUCMN010000002.1, forward strand.
CAGGAGGGGCTGCAGGTGCAGATGCTCGTCCGGCCGTACATCGACGTCCTGGTGGAGTTCGACCGCACCGTGCGGACGCTCCGGCAGGGCTGGCGCGAGCCGGAGCACGCGTCGTGGGACCTCGACGCGGCGCTCGCCCGGGGCTGACGGCCGGACGAGGACGGCCGCGGCCGGACGGCGCAGGCGGTCTGCTGCGGTGGCCGCGCCAGGGTGCCCGCCGCGGCCTCCGTGTCAGCGTGCCCGTGACCGTCCGCGGCGCCACCCGGCGACCTGCCGCAGCGTGACCTTCGACCCGTACTGGGCGACGGAGTGCCGGAACAGGTACTCCGCGAACCACAGCAGGACGGCGGCGGTCACGAAGACCTCGACGATGCAGACCACCGACTCCGTCACGCTCAGCGTGCCGACGGCGTTCCGGACCATCGCCGTGATCGGGGTGAAGGTCGGGAAGTACGTGAAGAACGCCGCCACCGGCGAGGAGGGCGTCGTCATCACGAAGAACGCCGCGTAGAGCGGGATGATCAGGGCGAAGATCGCTGCCGACTGCAGCGTCGAGGCGTCCTTGATCGACGGCACCGCCGCCCCGACCGCGACGAACAGGCCGCAGGCGAGGAGGACCCCGCCGACCAGCAGGAGCGCGCCCACCACCATGCGCCACGGGTCGACCGCCAGACCACCGAGTCGCGACGCCACCAACGGCAACGCCGCCAGCGCGACGGCGAGCCCGGGGACGAGGACCACGCCGACCTGCACGAGCCCGACGAGCAGCATCGCGAGCACCTTGCCGCGGATGAGGTCGCCGGCCGTCACGGTCGTCAGGATCATCTCGGAGATGCGGTTCTCCTTCTCCTCGACCACCACCGTCACCATGCGGGTGGCGAGCAGGATCACGATCCCGAAGAAGGCGGCGACGTAGAGGAAGGGCGGCAGGATCGACAGCCATCCCGGGGCGATCCGCCCGTCGGCGTACGCGGTGAGCTCGGTCGACGGCGGGGAGCGGAGGAGGGCGACCGCCTCGTCGTCGTCGACCGATGCCGCGACGCTCCGTTCGAGCACCCGTTCGGCCAGCGACGAGTACCCGCCGTTCTCGAAGAGCCCCCGGTCCGCGGCGTCGATGCGGATGGTCTGGTTCGACGGCTTCGCCGGGTACTCGACGAACGCCTCGAGCGTCCCGGCTCGGACGGCGGCACGGTCGGCGGAAGGGTCCTGTGAGGGGGAGCCGCCCCACTGCGCGGCGACCGAGGCGGAGACCAGCCCCGAGTGGTCGACGTAGCGGAACGGGGTCTTCGCCGCCGAGGTGCTCGACGAGATCGAGTCCGACCCGGCGGCCTGTCCGACGCCGACGAGCACCGAGACGAGGACCACCACGATCGGCAGCGCGAGGGTGCCGATCCAGAACGCGGGCTTCTTGACGGCGCGCACGAACTCGAAGCGCACGACCGTCCCGAGGCGGCTCATGCGGCGGCCCCGGCGCGGGTCGGTCCCGGCACCCGGACGGGCCCGGGCGTGCCGTCGTCGGCGCCGGCATCGTGGCCGTACACCTGCACGAAGATCTCGTCGAGGGGGATGCGGCGCATCTCGAACCCGGTGACGTGCACGCCGGCGGACACGAGCGAGGCCAGGATGTCGGACCCGTCCGCGGCCGCAGCAGGCGTGGGCACGAGGTAGGCGACGTGCCCTTCGTGCCGGGCCAGGCGGTACAGCTCGGACCGGGGGACGCTGCCGTCCAGCAGGACCCGGGCGACGGCGCCGCCGAAGGCCTCCTGCACGTCGGGGATCGTGCCGTAGGCGGCGGACCGTCCGTCCTTGAGCAGGAGGATCCGGTCGCACAGCCGCTCGACCTCGTCCATGTGGTGCGTCACCAGGACCACGGTCGCGCCGTCGGCCTTCCGCTCGTCCACCAGGTCGAGCAGCAACCGCCGGTTCACCGGGTCGAGGCCCTTCGTCGGTTCGTCGAGGATCAGCAGCCGCGGGCGGTCCATGATCGTGATGCCGAGCTGCACCTTCTGCTGCTGGCCGCCGGAGAGCTTGTCGACGCGGAGCTTCGCACGGTCGGCGAGCCCGACCCGCGCCAAGTACTCCGTGCTCCACGCCGTGGCCTCGGATCGGCGCAGCCCGCGGAGCATCCCGAAGTACGTCATCACGTCGACGACGGACTCCTTGCGGTAGAGCCCGCGCTCCTCGGGCAGGTACCCGATGCCCCCGGTGGCCGGCCGGTACGGCACCCCGTCGATCGTCAGGGTGCCCGCGGTCGGCGTCGTGATGCCGAGCAGGGCACGGATCGTGGTGGTCTTGCCCGAGCCGTTGCTGCCGAGCAGCCCGAAGGTCTCGCCGGGAGCGACGTCGAAGGAGAGTCCGTCGACGACGTCGCGGTCGCCGAAGCGCATCACGAAGTCCCGCACGCTGATGCTGGCACCGCTCATGCCGCCGACCCTACCGGCGGCGGCAGCGAGTTCCGCCTGCCCGTTCCTTCCCATCCCGTCCGCGGTGGGAAGCGAGAACGGGCGTACCTGGTCGTTTCGTTCGACCAGGTACGCCCGTTCCCACCTGGTACGCCCGGTTCCGCCCGGCGCGCGAGGGCCGACGGGACCCCACGACGGACGGGAGGCGCGGTGCCTGCCCGCACCGTCCTCCCTCGCAGGCTCGGTCGGCGCGCCCGGCACGACGCTCCGCGTCGCCACCCAGCCGGGCGCGCCCGTCCGCCAGCCGCTTGCGTCAGGAACGCAACCAGGCGGTCCCCACACCCGACAGTGCGCCGTCTGCCACCGGCGCGGAGGCGAGCAGGAGCTCGCCGGCGGGGAGTGCGTACGGCTCGTCACCGAACACCGTCACGCTCGTCCAACCGTTCGGCCGACGGAAGGCGAGCACGTCGTCGCGACCGGTCTCGAGCCACTCGAGGTGCTCCTCGGACTGCAGCTGGCCGCGCAGCCCGAGGGCCTTGCGGTACAGGTTGAGCGTCGAGTCCGGGTCGGCGTCCTCCGCCTCGACCGAGACTTGCGCGAACCACGACGGCTGCGGCAGGTGCGACCCGCCGGGGCCGAACCCGAAGCTCTCGCCGGTCCTGGTCCACGGGATCGGGACGCGGCAGCCGTCACGGCCGACGTCGACGCCCGGGTTCCGGAAGAACGCGGGGTCCTGGCGCTCGGCCTCGGGGATGTCGCCGACCTCGTGGAGGCCGAGCTCCTCGCCCTGGTACAGGTAGGCGGACCCGGGCAGTGCGAGCTCGAGCAGTGTCGCGGCCTGCGCACGCCGGAGACCGAGCGCGCGGTCGAGGTCGTCCTGCGACCCGCCGGCGAGCAGCCACGCGGCGCCCTGCTTCTGCTCCGACCCGTTGCGCGCGGGCAGCGCGTAGCGGGTGGCGTGCCGGACGACGTCGTGGTTGGAGAAGACCCACGTGGTCGACGAGCCGGACTGTTCCGCCAGGCCGAGGTTGAACTCGATGATGGTGCGGAACTGCTGCGCGTCGAAGTCGGCCTCGAGCAGGTCGAAGTTGAACGCCTGGCCGAGCCCCTCGGCGCTGGCGTAGCGGGCACGACGATCGGCGGCCACCCATGCCTCGGCGACGGCGGTGCGGGCGGGGGTGTACTCGTCGAAGACCTGCCGCCACTCGGCGTAGATCTCGTGCACGTCGTCGCGGTCCCAGAGGATGTGCGTCCCGTCCTTCGGCGCGGCGAGCACCTCGGCCCAGCTCGGCAGGGGCCCGTCGGGCAGGCCCTTCGCCAGACCGTGCGCGACGTCGATGCGGAACCCGTCGACCCCGCGGTCGGACCAGAAGCGCAGCGTGTGCAGGAAGTCGTCGCGGACCTCGCGGTTCGCCCAGTTCAGGTCGGGCTGCTCCTTCGCGAAGTTGTGCAGGTACCACTGGCCGTCGCCGACCGCCGTCCACGCCGGGCCGCCGAAGATCGACACCCAGTCCGCGGGCGGCTCGGAACCGTCGGGGCCGGTACCGTCGCGGAAGACGTAGCGGTTGCGGGCCGCGCTGCCCTTCGGGGACGCCAGGGCCTCCTGGAACCAGGCGTGCCGGTCGCTCGTGTGGTTCGGCACGATGTCGACGATCACGCGGATGCCGGCGCCGTGCAGGGCCTCGACCATGGCGTCGAAGTCGTCCAGGGTGCCGAGGCGCGGGTCGACGTCACGGTAGTCGTCCACGTCGTAGCCGCCGTCGGCGAGGGCGGACGGGTAGAACGGGCTGAGCCAGACCGCCTCGATGCCGAGCGAGGCGAGGTACGGCACGCGGGACGTGACGCCGGGCAGGTCGCCGATGCCGTCGCCGTCCGCGTCCGCGAAGGAGCGGGGGTAGACCTGGTAGACGCTCGCCTGGCGCCACCAGGTCTCGGCGTCGGTGGGTGCTGCGGGCTGGACGAGCGTGTCGGTCACGTCGGGCCTTTCGTTGGTCGTGCGGGTGGTGATGGTCGTGGTGGTGTCGGACGTGCCGGTCGCGGTGGCGGCCGCGGTTTCGCTCGTGGCCGCGGTGGCGGGAATCACTTGATGGCGCCCTGGGTCACACCGGCCATCACCCATCGCTGGGTGACCAGGTAGACGATGATCGCGGGGGCCATCGCCATCAGGTACGAGGCGAACGACACGTTGTAGTTGTTGCTGAACTGCGTCTGGAACATCTGCTGCAGCACCGGCAGGGTCTGCAGCGCCGGGTCGGAGGTGATCAGCGACGGCATCACGAAGTCGTTCCAGGACGCCAGGAACGCGAAGATGCCGACGGTGGCGCTCATCGGTGCGAGGAGCGGGAACACCAGTCGCCAGAACACCTGCCCCGTGCTCGCACCGTCGATGCGTGCACTCTCCTCCAGCTCGGCCGGGATCGACCGCAGGAAGGCGGTGAAGAGCAGCACGCTGAACGACAGCTGGAACATGACGTGCAGGATCGCGACGCCGAACGGGTTGTCGAGTCCGGCCAGACCGGTGAGCTTCACCTGCGACAGTGCGAGCACCGGGAACGGCAGGAACATCGCCGCGAGCAGGTAGAAGAACGACCAGCGGAAGAACCGGCGGTCCCAGTTCCGGGCGATGGCGTACGCGGTGAACGAGGCGAGCAGGATCGTGCCGACGACCGTGATCGCGGCGACGAGCACGGAGACGCCGAAGGCCCGCGGGAAGTCCGTCAGCTCCCAGGCCTGCACGAAGCCGTCGACGCTGAACGGCGCCGGCAGTGAGAAGGCGTTGCCGTCGACCGCCTGCGAGGTCGTCTTGAACGCCATCGTCACGGTGACGTACAGCGGGACCAGGACGGACAGCGTGCACAGCGTCAGGACGATCGTGACCGGCCAGTTGGAGCGCTCGCCGCGGCGCCCGGCGGTGCGGTCGGCGTCGACCGACCGGATGGTGCCCGTGGCGGTCGTGCCCGGGCGGAGGGGTGCTTGCATGGTCATCAGAGCGCTGCCTTCCCGCGGGTCGCCCGCAGCTGGATCACGGCGATGACCACGGCGATCACGAAGAAGATCGTCGCGTTCGCCATCTGGTACGCGTAGTCGCCGCCGCTGAAGCCCTTGAAGATCGACATCGCGACCGACGTGGTCGAGGTGCCCGGGCCGCCGTCGGTCAGGCCGACGATGATGTCGTAGGAGTTCAGGAAGTTCTTGAACCCGATGACGAGGTTGATGAGGATGTAGCCCGCCGTCAGCGGCGCGGTGATCGAGACCAGCTGCCGCCACGCGCTGGCACCGTCGAGTGACGCGGCCTCGTAGACCTCGCCCGGGATCGACAGCACGCCGGCGATGTAGATGAGGAGCGTCGAGGGGATCGCCTGCCACGCGGTCACGACGACGATCGCGACCCACGCCAGGTCGGGGTTCGCCAGGATGCTCTGCTCGAGCGGGGCGAAGCCGAGTGTGGTCGCCAGTGCCGGCAGGGAGTTCGCGAACAGGAACGAGAACACGTAGGCGATGACGATGCCGGAGATGACCATCGGCAGCACGAAGACCGCGCGGAGCGCGATCTTGCCGCGGATCTTCGACGTCAGCGCGATCGCGAGCAGGAACGCGACCGCGTTCACCAGGAGCACGGTGACGAGCGAGAACCCGATCGTGAACAGGTACGCCTGCAGGATCGCGGGATCGGAGAACACCGCGACGTAGTTCGTCAGGCCGGTGAACCGGAACTCGCCGAAGCCGACGGAGTTCGTGAAGCTCAGCACGATGCCCATCACCGCGGGGAGCGTGATGGCGAGCGTGAAGAGCACGAGCGTGGGGACGAGGAACACGAGGAAGAGCGGGTCGACGCGCTTCCCGCGTCCGCGGCTGCCGGCCTGGAGGCGCGGTGCGGCTCCGCCCCGTCGGCGGCGGTCCGCCGTCGTGATCGATTCGGTGGTCGTGGTGGCCAAGGTCGTCTCCTTACGCGGCCGACCGGAGCGCGAGTCGCGCCCAGTCGCCGTCGAGGGTGCGGAGTTGCGGTTCGGGCGCACCGCCGAAGGCGATGGACTGCAGGTAGTTCGCCACCGGGATCTCGGCGGGGATGAGCTGCGAGGCGCCGAGGTAGAAGGCGGCGCGGTCGTACGAGTCCTGCATGCCGCGGAGTGCGGGGTTCGACACCGGCGGCGAGTCCTTGCGGACACCGAAGCCGTTGTTGTCGGCGTTGTACTGGTCGCTGACCGCCGGGCTCATCAGGAACGACAGGAACTCGCGCGCCGCCTCCTGCTTGCGGGACGCCTCGGGGATCCACAGCCCGAGGTCGACGTTCACGCGGACCTTGTTGTCGGCGGCGTCGTCGGTCGCCGGGAACGGGAAGGTGCCGAGGTCGGCCTCCGGGTTCGTCTTCGCGATCTCACCGAGTGCCCACGGCCCCTGCAGGTACATCGCGGCCTTGCCCTGCGCGAACGCCAGGTTGCCGTCGCCGTACGCGCGGCTCGCGGCACCGGGCTGGTGCCACTGCAGCAGGTCCACCATCCGGTCGACCGGTGCGGCGAAGTCCTGCTCGAACGAGACCTCCGAGCCCCGACCGACCGAGGTGCCCTCGCGGTCGAGGGCGGCGAAGGTGGCCGGAACGTCGAGCATGCCGCCGACCGAGTAGTCGAACATGCCCTGGGCGATCGTCCAGTTGTCCTTGTAGGTGCCGTACATCGGCGTGATGCCGGCTGCGACGAGCCGTTCGCAGACGGCCCGGAACTCGCTCCACGTGGTCGGCACCTCGAGCCCCTGCCGGGCGAACACGGTCTTGTCGTAGATCACCGACGCGGCGGTCACCGAGTACGGCAGGACGCTCGTGCGACCCGGGTACTCGGCGGTCTGCCGCATGAGCGGCCACAGGTCCGGGTTGATCGTGTCCTTCTCGGGCATGTCCGACAGGTCGGTGAGTGCCCCGTGCTCGACGAACGACACCATCGCGTAGTTGTAGTTCAGGCACCCGAGGTCCGGCGGCCGGTTCCGGACGAAGTTCGCGGACATGTTCGACGTCGAGTCGCGGACGACCCGGATCTTCGACTGGCTGTCGTGGAACTTCGCGATGACGTCGTCGAAGTACCCGATGACCTCGGGCTTCGACACGTAGAAGGTGATGGTCTCGGGTCGGCTGCTCGATCCTCCGAGCGGGGCGCACCCGGCGAGTGCCAGGCCGGCGCCGATGCCGCCCGCACCGAGCAGGAACCCGCGGCGGGTGACCCCGGCCGTGCCCCTGGTAATGGCGTGTGCTTGCACGTCGTCTCCGTCCGTCCGGACCCGGCGTCCCTGCCGTTCCGGTCCGCGTGCCGGCGTCTGTGTCGGCTCGCGGGACTAAATGTACTCAGAAAATCTAATCGCGCAAGCAAGTCGGTGCGCGGTAGGGTCACCGCATGCCACAGCGCCGTGAGACCACCCGCGCGACCAGCGCCGAGACGGTCCTGGCCTTCGCGTTCGACACTGCCGCGTCCGGCGCCGGGGCCTTCACCGCGACCGAGGCGATCGACGCGACGGGCCTGACCCGGTCGACCGTGCTCGCCGCCTGCACCGAGCTCACCCGGCTCGGGTGGCTGCGTGACCTCGACGACGCCCGCGCCGCGGGGGAGTACCGGAAGGGCCGCCCTGCACGCCGCTACGAGCTCGACGCGCGCGCCGGGTTCGTCGTCGGCGTCGACGCGGGGCAGCACCGCGTCACGGCGCTCGTCGCCGACCTGCGCGGCCGGGTGCTCGGTCGGAGCGAGGGCGCGCTCGGCGAGTCGGGCCTCGACGTCCCCGTCCGGCTCCGGACCACGGCGGAGACCATCGCGTCGGCGCTCGCCGCGGCCGCCGTCGACCCGGAGCGCGTGCTCGTCACCGTCGTCGGGATCCCGGCGCCCGTGGACGCCGCAGGGATCTCGCCCGACGACGGCGGCTTCTGGGACAGCATGAACCCCGGCTTCGCGGACGTCGTGCCGCACGGGCTCGTCGTGGTGGAGAACGACGCGAACGCCGCCGCGCTCGCCGAACGGCCGTCCTCGGGGGACGCGTCGTTCGCCGCGCTCCTGTCCGGCGAGCGGTTCGGAGCCGGCCTGGTCGTCGACGGCGTGCTGCTCCGCGGCGCCCGTGGTGGTGCCGGGGAGCTCCGCGTGCTCGACCTGGTCGACGGCGTGTCGTCGTCCGACGGCATCGGGCGCACGGCCCGCACGCTCGTCCGCGAGGCACGCGCCGAGGGGCGCGTCGACGCGGGGTCCCTGCTCGGTGGTGACGAGGAGCCCGGGGCCGAGGCGGTGTTCGCCGCAGCGGCGCTGCTCGACCCGGTCGCGCTCGAGGTCGTCGACCGCCTGGGCGACCGCCTCGCCCGCGTCTGCGTGCTGCTCGCGAGCCTGCTCGACATCGACCGCGTGGTCGTGGCCGGAGCGATCGCGGATGCCGCGGCCCCCGTGATCGAGCGCGCCCGCGAGCAGCTGGCCACGGGCGGGTACGACCCGACGCCCGAGGTCGTGGCCTCCCGGCTCGGCGGCGACGTCGTCGTGCTCGGCACCGTCACCCGGGCGCTCGACGTCGTGCACGCCGACCCGTTCGCGTTCCCGCTCCCGGTGGCCCGCTCGACCGTTCCCGCCTGAGCGTCCCTCGGGTGATCCTGGCGGGCTGAGCCGGTGCGTCCTCGCCCTGATCACTCGACCGTCCGCACGATGCTCCTGTCGGGTCTCCTGTTCGGCCTGCCGTGGTTCGTCGCCGTGCGGCTGGTGCTGCCCGACGTCCCCACGCTGCAGCTCGCGCTCGGTACGGTCGTCGCGGCGGTGTTCTTCGGCGTGGTGTTCGGCGGCTGGACCGCCGGACAGCGACGTGCCGCCGGTCCTGCGGCGGGTGACCGGTCGCTCCGCCGTGCGCTGCGCACCGGAGTGTTGCCGCCGGACGTCGACGTGGTCGCTTGGCGTCGCGCGGTCGAGCACCGTCGCACGGTCACCCTCCGACAGCGGTGGTCCGCACCCCTCTCCTTCGGCGCCGCGACCGTGCTGTACGTGGTGCTGGCGGTGACCTCGCACCCGCTCTGGTGGCTCGCCGCGGTGGCGTTCTGCGGGCTCCTCGTGGCCGTGCTCGTCCTGACACCGAGGACCCTGCGCACGACCTCGACCCTGCTCGACGAGCTCGATCGTCGTCAGTCGGTCACTGCCTGACGCCGGTCCGCTCCTGCTCAGCGGATCGTGACCGGCACATCGGCACCCGAGCCGTCGCCGTCGTGGGAGTGCACGCCCAGGACCGCCTCGCCGCGTGCCAGGTCCGCGGGCAGGGCGAAGCGGCCCGACACCGTGAAGGCGGGTCCCTCCGGTCTCGGTCGGCCGAGCAACACGCTGCGACCCGTGGCCGCGGGGGTGATCGTCACGGTCACGTCGTCCGAGGCGCGGGCGGTCCCACCGGTGTCCTCGCACGTCCGGTACAGCCAGTCCACCGTCAGCTGCACGGAGCCTCCTGGCCGCAGGTCCGAGTCGCCGAGCTCGACCTCGTTCGCCGCGCAGGACCCGGCGGAACTGCTCGCCTCGGTGCACCCCGTCAGGAGCAGCGCCGTCGTCGCGAGGGCCGAAGCCACGGCCGCCACCGCTCTCCGTCGTCGCCGCATGCGTCCAGTCGAGCACGACCCGAGTCCGTCCGGCGTCTCGATCCGGTGACGATCCTTCCCCGGACGCGTGCGATGGAAGGCGGATCCGGGCACACCCGACGGAACAGTTCGACCAGGCAAGCCCGGTTCGACCGAGTTCGCCCGGTTCGACCCGGTACGCCCGTTTCGACCAGGTACGCCCGGTCCGCCGCGGCCCTGCCCGCCTGACCCACCCGGCGTCAGCGGGGGAGCGCCGCCAGGACCTCGGCGGCGCGGGCGGCGTCCTCGGCGGAGACGTCGAGGTGCGTCACGAGCCGGACGCTGCGCGGCCCGAGCTGCATCACGCGGACGCCCCGCTCGGCAGCAGCGGTGACGAACGCCGCCGGGTCGGACACCTCGGCGAACACGATGTTCGTGTCCACCGTCGCCGGGTCGACGTCGAGCGCGGCGGCGAGCACGCGGGCGTTCGCGTGGTCCTCGGCGAGCCGGTCGACGTGGTGCCGGAGCGCGTACCGCCCGGCCGCCGCCAGGAAGCCCGTCTGCCGCATGCCGCCGCCGTAGCGCTTCCGCCAGATCCGGGCCGCCGCGACGTGCTCACGGGAGCCGACCAGCACCGAGCCCACCGGCGCGCCGAGCCCCTTCGACAGGCAGACGGACACCGTGTCGAAGCCGGCGGCGAGCTCGCGGAGCGGGGTGCCCGACGCGACGTGCGCGTTCCACAGCCGGGCGCCGTCGAGGTGGACCGCGATGCCCTGCTCGCGCGCGAAGGACTGCACCGCACGGACCTCGTCGACCGGCTGGACGGTCCCGCCGCCGAAGTTGTGCGTGTTCTCGATCGCGATCGCCGTCGTCGACACGCTGTAGGCACCGGCGTTCGGTTCCGCGACCTCGGCGACCGCGGCCGCGACGAGCCGTCCGCGCTCCGACGGCCACGTGCGCGTCGTGATGCCTGAGAACACCGCGGCCGCACCGAGTTCGGCACGGACCACGTGCGCGCGGACGTCAGCGAGCAGCTCCTCGCCGGGGGCGACGTGCAGCCGCAGCCCGAGCTGGTTGGCCATCGACCCGGTGGGGGTGAACAGGCCGGCCTCGTGCCCGAGCAGGTCGGCGACCTCGCGCTCGAGAGCGTTCGTCTCCGGGTCCTCGCCGAAGACGTCGTCGCCGACCTCGGCCTCGGCCATCGCCCGGCGCATCGCGGGCGTGGGGCGGGTGACGGTGTCGGAGCGCAGGTCGATCGTGGCGTCGGTCACCAGGCAACGCTAACGCGCCGCCCAGACCGCTGGTGACCGGCGTCGCTAGCGTGTGCCGCATGCAGCCGCCAGCAGCCGGGACCCTCCGCATCCTCCACCTGTCCGACACGCACCTGACCGGTGACGGCGCCCTGCACCAGGGGTCGGTCGACACGACCGCTGCGCTCGACGCCGTGCTCGCCCACGTCGACGGCGTGCCCGGCGTCGGACTCGTCGTCGTCTCGGGCGACGTGTCCGAGGACGGCAGCCCCGAGTCCTACCGGTCCGTGCGCGAGCGCGTCGGCGGTTGGGCCGAGCGGCACGGGGCCGCGTTCGTCGTGGTGCCGGGCAACCACGACCAGCGCGAGGGGTTCCGACAGGTGTTCGCGAACGGCCACGTGCTCGGCGAGGGCGGTCACCCGCTCGCCCACACGATGGAGTACCTGCCGCCGAGCGTCCCGGTGTCCGGCCGGACGACGGTCGCGGGCTTCCGTGTCGTCACGGTGGACACGAGCGTCCCCGGGGCGGGCTACGGCGAGGTCAGCGAGACCGCCCTCGAACGCCTGCGCGCGGCCCTGACGGGCGACCCCGTCCCGAACGGCACGATCGTGGTGCTCCACCACCCGCCGCTGCCGTCCCCGACGCTGCTGCACGAGGCGCTCCGGTTGCAGAACCCGGAGGACCTCGCCGAGGTGCTCGCGGGATCGGACGTCCGGGTCGTGCTCGGCGGTCACCAGCACCACCACGCAGCGGGCACCCTGGCCGGCGTCCCGGTGCTGGTCGCGCCGGCCGTCGCGAACGACACCGACGTGGTCGGACCGTACGACGAGGAGTCCGCGCACGTCGCCGCGGGCGCCCTCGTGGTCGACGTCGCGGCGGACGGTTCGGTCTGGTCGACGCCGGTCCGCGTGCCGCGGCCCGACTCGGACCCGCTCGCGTTCGTGCTCGACGCCGAGACGGTGGCGCGCATCGCGCGGCAGGCCGGACCCGGCTTGCGCTGACCGCGCGCCGACCGGCGGGCGGTCGACGACCGGAGGACGCTCGGTGACCGGCGCGCGGCGAGGACCCACCACCTGACGGACGGGAGGCGCGGTGTCGGCCCGCACCGTGCCTCCCGTCCGTCCTCCGCACCGGTCGCACCGCGACCGGTGCCGCGCGTCCCGGAGCAGTACCCCTGCTTCACGGACGCCGCCCCGGAGCCGCGAGTACACCGGAGCCATGCCCACGGAAGGAGTCACCCATGCGCATCGGTAGTGCAGTGCAGTACGACCGGTACGGCGGGTTCGACGTCGTCGACCTCGTCCCGCAGGAACGTCCCGAACCCGGACCCGGCGACGTCGTCGTCGAGGTCGTCGCGGCCGGTCTCAACCACGTCGAACGCTTCCTCCGTGAGGGGAAGCTGCGCGACCACATCGACCTCGAGTTCCCGGCCCACCAGGGCGTCGACTTCGCCGGCATCGTCCGTGCGCGCGGCGCCGAGGTCCGCGACCTCAAGGTCGGCGACGAGGTCATGGGCCACGCCCCGGACGGCGGCGCGCACGCGACGTGGGTCCGCGTGCCGCGCGGAGCGGTCGTGAAGAAGCCCGAACACGTCGGGTGGGAGGTCGCCGGTGGGCTGTACCTGGCCGGTGCGACGGCGGTGACGGTCGTCCGCGGCCTGCGGCTGGGACCGGACGACACGGTCGTGGTCTCCGCGGCGGCGGGCGGCGTCGGGCACATCGAGTGCCAGCTCGCCCACGACGCCGGCGCGACCGTCATCGCACTCGGCAGCCCGCGGAACCACGACTACCTGCGTCAGATCGGCACGCTGCCGGTGGCGTACGGCGACGGCGAGGAGGACCGCATCCGTCAGATCGCGGGCGGTCGACCGATCACCGCCTTCATCGACAACCACGGCGGCGGCGGTGCGGCGGACCTCGCCGCGCGGCTCGGCGTGCCCTCGGACCGCCTCGTGACCTCCGAGGAACGGCGGGACATCGAGATCCGCTTCCTCCGAGCACCGGCGGAGGACGAGGAGGCCCGCGACCTGCTCACCATGCTCGCGAAGGCCGTGCAGGACCGCCGCGTCCAGGTGCTGATCTCGGGCTTCTACCCGTTCGAGTACATCGTCGACGCGTACGAGGACCTGGCGGAGATGCGCTCGCGCGGCAAGGTCGTCATCGGCATGCAGACGGTGGAGACCGGCGCGCGGCTCGACTGGTACCGGTCGGAGAAGGCCCGCGACCTGCGGGACCGCTACGCCGACCAGCGCGGCGCGGACACGGAGACGATGGCCGGCGGGTCGGCGAGCCCGCAGGCCTGAGCCAGCCCCCCGCACGATCGGGCCCGGTCTCCTGCAGGAGGCCGGGCCCGATCCGTGCGCGGACGGCGGTGGTCAGCTGAGGACGTCCTTGGTGGCGAACCGGCCGTACGCCAGCGCACCGAAGACCGCGACGTACCCGAGCTGCAGCAGCGCGTTCGCGCCGAACGAGTCGAACGAGACCGGGTCGCGGAGCAGGTCGCCGAACCCGAGCCACAGGTGCGAGAACAGGAACGGGTGCAACCAGTCGAGCTGGGGGAGCTGGTCGAGCACCTGCGACACCCCGGCGAGCACGACCGTCGCTGCCATCGCACCGACGGGCACCGTCGTGAGGCTCGAGGCGAACAGCCCGATCGCGGACAGGCCGAGCATCGACAGGGTCACGTAGAGCGCGAGCAGCACCGCCCGGCCGGCGTACGACCACCCGTCGACCTGCGTACCGGAGAGCAGGGTCACCGGACCGATCGGGAACAGGAGGGCCCCGACCGCGGCGCCCACGAGCACGATCAGGAGCGTCGCTGCCAGGCAGAACGCGACCGCGCCGGCGTACTTGACCAGGATGAAGCGCAGGCGACCGGTCGGGGCGACGAGCAGGTAGCGGATGGTGCCGTGCGAGGCCTCGCCCGCGACGGTGTCGCCGGACACCACGCCCACGACGAGCGGCAGGAACAGCGGGATCGACACGGTGAGCGCGGTGAAGGAGACGAACAACCCGTTGTTCGTGATGTCCCCGAGGAACGCCGGACCACCGGAGTCGCGGTCGGTCGTGAGCCGCACCGCGATCGCGATGAGCACCGGCACCAGGGCCAGCGCCGCGAGCATCGCCCAGGTCCGTCGACGCCGGAACACGAGCGCGAGCTCGGACCCGAGCAGCGCGAACGGGCGCGTCCGGCGGCGGACCGCCTCAGGCTGCGACATCGAACCCCTCCCCGGTGAGCGCGACGAACAGGTCCTCGAGCGTGCCCCCGCCGACCGCCACGCCCCGGACGCGGACGTCGGCGCGGACGAGCTCGGCGGTGACCGCCTCGGGCAGGACGTCGGCGGGCAGGTCGGCGACCAGGGTGTCCGCGCCGACGTCGCGCCGCGGTTCGAGCCCGAGCCGGACGAGCACGGTACCGGCCTGGCCGACGTCCGGGGTGCGGATCGTCAGCGTGCGTCCGCCGGTGGCCCGCAGGTCGTCGAGCGAGCCCTGGGCGACGAGCCGACCGCTCCGCATCACGGCGGCGTGCGTGCAGACCTGCTCGATCTCGGCGAGCAGGTGGCTCGAGACGAACACCGTCGTGCCGTCGTCGGCGAGCGACCGGATGAGGTTCCGGACCTCGCGGGTGCCCTGCGGGTCGAGGCCGTTCGTCGGCTCGTCCAGCACGAGCAGGTCCCGCGGCGCGAGCAGGGCGTTCGCCAGGCCCAGGCGCTGCTTCATCCCGAGCGAGTACGCGTGCGCCTTCTTGTCCGCCGCGTGCGTCAGCCCGACGCGGTCGAGCGCCGCCGCGACGCGGTCCCGCCGGGTGCGCGGATCGGACGCCGGGTCGGCGGCGTCGAAGCGCTGCAGGTTGGCACGGCCGGACAGGTACGGGTAGGCGGCGGGCCCCTCGACGAGCGCACCGACGCGGGGGAGCACCTCGCGCAGGGCGCCGGGGACCGGCCGTCCGAGCAGCTCGATCGAGCCGCTCGTCGCCGACGACAGGCCGAGCAGCATCCGGATCGTCGTGGTCTTGCCGGACCCGTTCGGCCCGAGGAAGCCGAACACGGAACCGCGGGGCACGGCGAGGTCGATGCCGTCGACCGCCCGCTGCTTCCGGAACACCTTCACGAGCGCCTCGGTGCGCACCGCGAGCGGCGGGTCGGGGTGCTCGGCCTGCTCGTCCGGGACGGTTCCTGACGTCACTTGGCGGCGGCGACCAGGGCGGACACCGGAACGGCACCGGTCAGGACCCGCCCGTCGTCGGTCAGGTAGACCGACACGAGCGAGGTCTGCACGGCACGACCCCCGTCGACCGGCTTCGTCAGCTGGTCGAGGAGCGCCGAGGCCTCACCGTCCTCGGACGACCGGGCCGTGCCGCCCGCGGGCAGTTCGACCACGGTGTCCCAGCCGGACCCGGTGACGGTCGGCTCGGCACCGCGGTCGCCGGTGTCCCCGTGCCCGCCCGAGCGGTGCCTGTCGGCGTCGGACAGGTCCTTCGTGGTCACGTCGGCACCGGTCGGTGGCGTGAAGTCGAACAGGCGTGCGGCCGGCGCGCCGTAGTCGAGGCTGGTGAACCCGACCTGGAACGCCGGGTCGTCCTGTCCGGCGGCGGTCACGGTGACCCGCAGCGGCAGGCCGGTCTGCTGGTCGACCGCGAGCCGGACCGTCCCGACCAGGGTGTCCGAGGACCTCGGCGTCAGCGTGACCTGCCACGCGGCGTGCCCGGCGACGCGGACCGCGGTCGGGTCGGACACGCGCGTGCTCGGCGTGACGGCCGCGATCGCACGGTCGGCGACCTCGGCCGGCGTCGTCGTGCCGGCGGAGGGAGCGCCGGTCGACGTCCCGCCGCTGCCGTCGGGGAGCGTGACGTGGACCGCCGCGCGCTCGGCCGAGTCCCACGTCCACACGTCGGAACCGTTGCGGACGACGTCCTGTTCGGCGAGCTGCTGCGTCAGCTGGAACCGCTGCTTGTCCGGGCCGTCGACGTACACACGGGCGGTGTGCGACGCGGTGAGGAGCCCGAGCGCGTCGGATGCGTCACCCTGCAGCGAGGACCCGCCGCTGCCGGCGGGGAGCTCGGGCAGCCCGAGGTCGCTCGTCTGCGACAGCTTCCCCGAGTACTGCGCGTCCCGTGACGCGGCGACGCTGGCCAGGACGTCCGCGGCGCTCGGGTCACTGCCCGCGACGGGGTCGGCGGCGGCGTTCGCGATCATCGGCGCGGCGACGGCGCCGGCGACGACGACCGGTGCGATGACGGCGGGCAGCCAGGCTGACTTCTTCATCGGATCTCCCTCGGTCGAGCCGTGCTCGCGGTCGAGTGGTGGCTCGCGAGAACGGTACGTCCGGTGACCGACAACCGGCTGGGGATCCGCCGTCAGCGCACCGGACCGCCGCCCACCGCCGTGGCATCGGTGCCGACGGGTGCCGAGCCGTCGTAGCCGCAGATCGCCGCGACCTTCTCGGCGCTCGCGCTCGCCGTGTCGAACTCGTAGCCGAGCCACTCCTTCGCCAGACGCCGTGCGAGCTCGATCCCGACGACGCGCTGCCCGAGGCAGAGCACCTGCGCGTCGTTCGACAGCACCGAGCGCTCGACGCTGAACGAGTCGTGCGCGGTGACCGCCCGGATCCCCGGCACCTTGTTCGCGCTGATCGCCACCCCGAGTCCGGTGCCACAGACCAGGATCGCCCGGTCTGCCTCGCCGTCGGCGACCATCCGTGCCGCGTCCACCGCGACGTGCGGGTACGCGGTGTGCCCGTCGGCACCGACCCCGACGTCGACCACGCTCACCACGCGGTCGTCCGCCTCGAGGTCACGCTTGAGGACCTCCTTGTAGTCGAACCCGGCGTCGTCCGAGCCGATCACGAGACGGAACGTCATGCCGCCACTCCTTCGTGCTGGTGCGCGCGCGCGGCGAGCACCTCGCCCACGCGCGTGAGGACCATCCCCATCGAGGTCGCCCCGGCGTCAGGGGTGCCGACGCTCTTCTCGGCGAGCGGCCGGGCACGCCCGACCCGTGGCCGCAGGTCCGCCGTCGCCGCGGCCTGCTCGACCGCGACCCCTGCCGCCGCCTGCCACGCCTCGGCCAGGTCGGCGCCGTCGTCGACCGAGGACCGCAGCGCCTCGACGAAGGGGAGCAACGCGTCGAGCAGCGTCTTGTCGCCGCGGGACGCGCCGCCGAGGTGCACGATCGAGTCCGCGAACGCCTGCGCCGCCGCGACGACCTCGGACGCGCCCACGTGCTCGGCGTCGTCGCCGAGCGCGCGCCCGAAGGCCTCGAGGGCCGCACCCCACAGCACGCCGGACGTGCCGCCCGCCGACTCGGCCCACGCCGCACCGGCGCGGCCGAGGACGAAGGCGACCCCGGCCTCCCCGTCGGTCTGCTCGACCGCCCGACGGGCCGCGCCGATCCCCTTCACCATGCCGCGTCCGTGGTCACCGTCCCCGGCGACCGCGTCGATGCGCCCCAGTGTCTCCTCCTGGGCACGGAGCAGCACGTCCATCGCCGCGACGGCGACGCGCGCCGTGTCGGCGGCCCGCCGGGAGGCACCGGTCGCCACCGGCACGACCGTCACCTCCGCCGCGGCCTCGGCGACCGCCGTGGCCGGCACGAGCGCCGCGACCGGCGCCGCGACCTTGCGGTACGCCGGTGTGTAGGCGTCTGCGCGCCAGTGGCGCTCGAGCTCGTCGTCGAGGAACTGCAGCGTGAGGGAGCAGCCGCCCATGTCGAGGCTGGTGACCAGTTCGCCGACCTCCGGCTCGACGACCTCGAGCCCGGCGTCCTCGAGGAGGGGCAGCACCCGGCCCCAGAGCAGGAAGAGCTCCTCGTACTTGGTGTCGCCGAGGCCGTTGAGGATCGGTGCGACCCGCGGTCCGGCCCCCTCGGGGCGTTCGGCGAGCAGCCTGCCGACGAGCAGCGTCGCGAGCTCCCGGGCGGGCAGCACCGGGACGTCCTGGATGCCCGGCTCGCCGTGGATGCCCAGGCCGAGACCGAGGTGCCCGTCGGGGACGGAGAAGAGCGGCTCGGTGGTGCCGGGCATCGTGCAGCCGGAGAACGCGACGCCGATCGTGCGGGTCGCGGCGTTCGCGGCGGTGCCGACCCGCTCGACCTCGTCCAGGTCGGCGCCGGTGGCTGCAGCTGCGCCCATCGCCTTGAAGACCGAGAAGTCGCCGGCGATGCCCCGCCGCTTCGCGACCTCGTCGGCGCTCGCCACGTCGTCGGTGACGACGACGATCCGGGTGTCGATGCCATCGGCGCGGAGTCGCTCGGCGGCGAGGCCGAAGTTCATCGTGTCGCCGGCGTAGTTGCCGAACGACAGCACCACGCCGCGCCCCTGGTCGGCGGCCTTCGCGACCGAGTAGACCTGCGCCGCCGACGGCGAGGTGAAGACGTTGCCGACCACGGCGCCGGTGGCGAAGCCCGGGCCGACGACACCGCAGAACGCGGGGTAGTGCCCGGAGCCACCGCCGACGACGACGGCGACCTGCGGGTCGGCGCCCTCGGTCGGGAGGGCGACCACCCCGCCGTGCACGCCGCGTACCCGGTCGGCGTAGAGGGCGAGCCAGCCGGCGAGCTGGTCGTCGGCGAAGTCCTCGGGGTCGTCGTGGATCGTGGTCATGGCAGTGCGTTCCTGTCGTCTGGTGGATCAGGGTGGAAGGGGACGGGATCGGGTCGGGCGACCGGGTGCGTCGGTCGGGGTCGGAGGGGTCGTGTCGGGCTGGTCTCGTCGAGCTGGTCTCGTCGGGCTGGTCTCGTCGGGCTGGTCTCGTCCGGCTGGTCTCGTCGGGGGGACCGGGCGGCGGTGGGACGGCCACCGCCGCCCGGGGTCGGGTCGACGTGCGTCAGCGGGCGCCGCCGTGCGGGCGTCCCTGGGGAACGTCGAGGAAGTGGATCATCACGAAGGCGCAGGCGTAGAGGCCGACGAAGGTCCAGGTCACGGCTTGACCGCCGCCGCCGAGCGCGAAGACCGCTGCGACGACGCCGGTGCCGAGGAAGGCCGCGCCGCCGGCCGCCGTGGTGTACATCGCCATCGCGGCGCCCTTGTGCTCCGGAGCGAGCGCCGGCATGATCGCGCCCATCGGCACGAAGCCGGCGAGCAGGCACCCGAAGACGCAACCCGCGGCGACGGAGAGGACGTAGCCCCAGTCCGAGCCGGCGGGCACGAGCTGCGGCACGTACCACCAGGCGACGAGCCCGGTCGCGGAGCCGACGATGCCGAACCACTTGACGGTGCGCTGCCAGCCGATCCGGTCGCCCACCCAGCCGAACAGGGCGTTGACGAGGATGTTCGTCGCGTAGACGCAGACGGTCATGAGCAGCCAGCGGCCCTGGCCCCACCCGCGGTCGTTCGCGATGATCGCGGGGAGCACGACGAACATGCCGAACTCGGGTGCGGTGTTGATCAGGCGGACGAGGAAGCCCATCAGGATCTTCGGCCGCGTCGCCGTCAGGCGGATGCCGCTGGTGAGGACCCGCCAGGCGCTCTCTCCCGCCGGCGCGATCCGGGTGAAGCCGTTGGGCAGGCGGACGCCGAACAGCATGATCAGGAACCCGGCGACCACCAGGCCGATCGATGCGACCATCGCACCGGTCTCGCCGGCCGTGCCGCCCCCGAACACCGGGATGGCCCCGATGGCGAACAGCGAACCGAGGGTGGGCAGGCCGCCGGTGAACGCGACGTAGAACCAGCCGACCGCGGCACCGTTGCGCTCGACCGGCGTGGTGATGTTCACCCAGACCAGGAACGCGAACGCGAAGAGCGGGTAGCCGAAGCCGCGCACCGCGTAGGCGACGGCGGCGAACGGCACGCTCCGGGCGTCCAGCGCGAGCAGGAACATCACCTCGGGGACGACCCAGACGGCGAACCCGAGGATCATCACCCGGCGCGGACCGACCAGGTCGGACAGGGCGCCGGAGACGTAACTGCCGATCAGCGCGGCGAGGCTGTAGAACGTCACGATCGTGGCGACGGTGGCCTCGGGGCTGCCGAGGACCGCGACCATGTGCGGGGTGACGAAGTTCGACTCGACCCCGTTGCCGGTCATGAAGACCAGCACGGCGACGAAGCCGAGGGCGAGCGGACGGGGGATGCCCATCCGGTCGAGCCGGCCCTCGGGCCGGGTCGGGGTGGACGTGGGCGCCGTGGTGGCGCGTGCTGCCGTGGTCGACATCGCGGGGACTCCTCGCTGTGTCAGGCCCGCGCGGCGGACGTGGTCGACCCGGACGTGGTCGGCGCGCTCAGCGACGGGACGATCGAGACCTTCACCGATGCGCCGGCCGAGTCGCCGACCAGGTCGAGTGCCTGCTGGAAGTCCTCGAGCGGGAACTGGTGCGTGCAGATCTCGTCCATCGGCAGCGTGCCCGACTCGAGCAGCTTGATGGCGGCCGGCCACGTGTGCGGCCCGAGGTGGGCACCGCGGACGTCGAGCTCCTTGTCGTCGGAGATGATCGACCAGTCGACGGAGACGTCGTCCTTGAAGACCGAGTACTCCACGAACGTGCCGAGCTTGCGGAGCAGGGCGAGACCCTGCGGGACGGCCGAGGGGTGGCCGGTCGCCTCGATGTACACGTCCGCGCCGTAGCCGTCGGTGAGTTCCCGCACGCGGGCGACCGCGTCCTCCCGCGCGATGTTGATCGTCACGTCGGCGCCGACCTTGCGGGCGAGGGCGAGCTTCTCGTCGACGACGTCGAGCGCGACGACCCGCAGCGGGTTCTTCTGGCGGGCGCCGGCGATCGCGGACAGGCCGATCGGGCCGGCACCGGCGATCACCACGGTGTCGCCGAACCCGACGTCGCCGCGCTCGACCGCGTGGAAGGCGCAGGACAGCGGCTCCGCGAAGGCGGCGACCTGGCCCGGCAGCGTTCGGTCGACCGGGTGGGTCAGGGCCCTCGACGGGACGAGCACGTACTCGGCCATGGCGCCGTCGAAGCCCTTGAACCCGAACATGTCGTGCACGGCGCACATCCAGTAGGCGCCCTCGAGGCAGTAGCGGCACTCCCGGCACGGGACGATCTGCTCGCACGCGATGCGGTCGCCGAGGGACACGGCGCGCTTGCCGAGGGCCTCGTCGTCGCCGGCGACGACGGTGCCGACGAACTCGTGCCCGGGGACCCGGTCGGCCTCCGCCCACGCGGGGCGGTGCTCGTCACCCCAGAACTTCGCGGCGCCGTGGTAGCACTTCAGGTCGCTCGCGCAGATGCCGACGGCGTCCGTGCGGAGCAGCAGTTCACCGGGTCCGGGCACGGGCACGGGGCGTTCCTCGAGCCGGTAGTCACCGGGGCCGTGCACCACCACGGCTCGCATCGTGCTCGGCAGGGCGTCGTGTCCGGGGAGGTGCCCCGGGGTGGTCGTCGTCGTCTCGGTCGTCGTCGTCGACATGCGCTGGTCCTCCGTTGGTCAGCCGGGCGGGTGCCCGTTCCGATGGGTCGGCGACGACTGTACACGAGGCAGAACAGATGTCCAGAACACAATTTCTGCTAGCGTTCCGATCCGCACGACCACGACGCGCAAGGGAGCGAACATGACCACCGACCTCGACACGGCCCTCCGACCGGGCCCGCAGACCGTCGACCTGACCAACGACCTGACGGGCCGGACGGCCGTCGTCACGGGTGGCGCGTCCGGCATCGGCAACGCGATCGCCCGCGCCTTCGCGACCCGTGGGGCACGTGTCGCGATCCTCGACGTCCGCGCCGACGGGGCGTCGTCCGCCGCGGCGGACCTGCCGACGGTCGCGAGCGGCGCGCACCTCGGGCTCGCGTGCGACGTCACCGACGACGTGTCCGTGGCCGAGACGGTGCAGGCGGTCGTCGACGCGGCCGGGTCGATCGAGGTGCTCGTCAACTGCGCCGGCATCGTCGCGCTCGACGCCGCCGAGGACCTCGACGCCGGCGCCTGGGCCCGGACGCTCGACGTCAACCTCACCGGCACCTTCCGGCTCGCCCAGGCCGTCGGTCGGCACATGCTCGCCGCCGGCACCGGGCGGATCGTGAACATCGCCTCGCAGGCGGCGCACGTCGGACTCGACCGGCACGCGGCCTACTGCGCGTCGAAGGCCGGCGTCCTGGGGCTGACCCGGGTGCTGGCGCTCGAGTGGGGCGGGCGCGGGGTCACGGTCAACACGGTCTCGCCGACCGTCGTGCTCACCGACCTCGGGCGCGCGGCCTGGGCGAACGAGGCGGGCATCCGTCACCAGCGCGAGATCCCGACCGGCCGCTTCGCGACGCCCGCCGAGATCGCCGCAGCGGTGCTGTTCCTGGCGAGCGACGGCGCGGCGATGGTGAACGGCGCCGACCTCCGCGTGGACGGCGGGTTCACGATCCGGTGATCCGCGGTCGGACTACGATCCCAGTGTCCGACCGATCCGAAGGGTCCCGCAGCATGTCCTCCGAGAGCACCACCGGCGCCGAGGGGTCCCGGGCCCGCTTCCCGCTCGACACCGTCTACCAGGCGGCGCGGATGTACTACCTCGAGGACGCCACCCAGGTCGAGATCGCTTCGCGCCTCGGGGTCTCCCGGCCGACGGTGAGCCGGCTGGTCGCCGAGGCCCGGCGTGCCGGGCTCGTCCGCATCGAGGTCGTCGACCCCTTCCAGGACGAGACCGTCGCGCTCGCCGAACGGCTGCAGGTCGTGCTCGGCCTGCGCGCCGTGCACCTGGCGGCCGTCACACACCAGGCGACCCTCGGCGCCGACCTCGCCGGCCCGATCGCGACCGCGGTCGAGGGGATGGGCCTGGTCCCCGGGGACGCCGTCCTGATGTCCTCGGGCCGGACCGTGTACGACGTCGCGCACGCGGGCATGCCACCGCTCGCCGGGGTCCAGCTCGTGCCGACGGTGGGCGGGCAGGCGGACCCGATGCCGTGGTTCCAGACCAACGAGATCACGCGCACCGCGGCCGAGCACTCCGGCGCGATCCCCGCGTTCCTCTTCGCCCAGGCGCTGCCGTCCCACGCCATGCGGGCCACCCTCGACGAGGACCCGGCGTTCCAGCACGTGGTCGGGCTCTGGGGGCGGGCAAAGGGCGCGATCCTCGGCGTCGGCGCCCCGACCCCGACGCGGGACGCGCTGGCTCGGGGCATCCCCGTGGAGGACGCGGCCTTCGACCAGGCAGCCGGCGACGTCTGCCTCAACTTCTTCGCTGCCGACGGCTCGCCGATCGAGTTCCCCGGAAGCGAACGGATGGTCCGCACCTCGCGCGAGGTCCTGGCCGGGGTGCCCCA
Source organism: Curtobacterium caseinilyticum (assembly GCF_030363035.1). GTDB lineage: Bacteria > Actinomycetota > Actinomycetes > Actinomycetales > Microbacteriaceae > Curtobacterium > Curtobacterium caseinilyticum. Next base: position 300,660 of record NZ_JAUCMN010000002.1, read on the forward strand.
CGCCGTCGGTGTCGCCGTGGGGGCGGCGAAGGTGCCGAGCATCACCGGTGCGGTCCGCGCCGGGATGATCAACGAGCTCGTGACCGACGCCGCCACGGCGCGAGCCCTGCTCGACGCGCTCGCCTGAGCGCGTCGGTCGCGCTGCCCGCCGTGTCGTCGACGTGCCTGCTGCGCGGGTGACGACACCACGGACGGACGGGAGGCGCGGTCCGGGCCGGCACCGTGCCTCCCGTCCGGCCGTGGGTCGCGACCGTCAGGCCGTGCCGTCGGCGGTGCGGCGCACGTCCCACAGGTGGTGGACCGGGTCGTGCGCGTAGTAGGTGGCCAGGGTCGCGACCGTGAAGACGCTGCCGTCCGACCGGCGACCGGTCCGTGTCATCGCCGCGTCCGGCACGGCGGCGAAGGCGGTGGCGGCGACCTCGGCCGCCTCGGCGAGTCCGCGGGACACGAGCGCCGGGTCCTGCTCGCCGTACCGTTCCTCGACGGCGGTGGCGTCCTGGTCCCAGTTCGGGAACGCCGGGTCGTCCTCGGACAGCACGAGCCGGAGGCGTTCCGTCATCTTCCGGTGGACGTCGCGCACGTGCGCGCCGTACTCGAGCGGCGACCACGTGTGGTCGTCGGGGCGGTCGCGCACGTCGGGCCGGCCGAGCTGCTCCGGCCAGGCCGCGGCGTTCTCGGCGATGACCGTCGGGACGTCCCGGAAGGCCAGGGCGGCGCCGTCGAAGCCGCAGTCAGGGCACGCGGCCTCGATGACCCAGGTCCAGTTCTTCGTGTCCGGTTCGATCGCCACGGGGCAGACGTTACCGCCTCGTGACCTCCGGGCACATCGGCGCGGGCGTAGGGATCGAGCGTGGCCCCCGTCCGGGTGACACGCCGCTACCTGAGAATCACCTGCCGATGACATTTCGGTTGCTCGGTACCGTTGCTGGCTGTTCCGGGCCGGTACGGATCGGCCCGCCCCCCACCACGAGGAGATCGCGCATGGGTTCCGACCCCAGCAGTACCACTCGACCGCCACGACGCCTGCGGGTCAGCGACGTCACGGTGGTCGACAAGAGCATGATGCGCCGTGCCGTCAGTGGCATGGTCGTCGGCAACACCATGGAGTGGTACGACGTCGGCGTCTACGGGTACCTGGCGGTCACGATGGGCAAGGTGTTCCTGCCCACGGCCGAACCGTCGGTGCAGATCCTGTTCAGCCTCGGGGTGTTCGCGGCGACCTACGTCGCGCGGCCCCTGGGCGGCATCGTGTTCGGGCGGCTCGGGGACCGGCTGGGTCGGCAGAAGGTGCTCGCCACGACGCTGATCCTGATGGCGTCCTCGACCTTCCTGATCGGGGTCCTGCCCGCGTGGTCGACGATCGGCGCGGTCGCCCCGGTCGTCCTCGTCGTGCTGAAACTCGCACAGGGGTTCTCGACCGGAGGTGAGTACGCCGGCGCCACGACGTTCGTGACGGAGTACGCCCCCGACCGCCGGCGGGGCTTCTTCGCGAGCATCCTCGACTTCGGCAGCTACATGGGCTTCGCGCTCGGCGCCACGGTGGTGACCGCGCTGCAGGTCGCCCTCGGAGACGAGACCATGACCGCGTGGGGCTGGCGGATTCCGTTCCTGCTCGCCGGCGTGATCGGCGTGGTCGCGATCTGGTTCCGCCTGCGCATCGAGGAGTCGCCGGTGTTCCAGGCGACCCAGGCCGCGCAGGAGGCCGCGGCGTCCTCCCGCGAGGACGCCGAAGGCGGTCGTCCGGCGAACGTGCTCGTCATGGTGCGTGACCACTGGCGTCCCATCGTCATCGCGATCATGCTCGTCGGTGCGTCGAACACCGTCGGGTACGCCCTGACCTCGTACATGCCGACGTACCTGACCGACTCGCTCGGCTACTCGGCGATCGACGGCACGCTCCTCACCATCCCGGTGCTCGTGCTGCTCGCCGTCATGCTCCCGGTCGCCGGACGGCTGTCGGACCGCATCGGTCGCCGGACCGTGATGTGGATCGGCGCCGGCACGACGGTCGTGCTCGCCGTGCCCGCCTTCCTGCTCATCGGGCACGGCGCGCAGTGGTCGACCCTCGCCGGACTGGGACTGCTGGCGCTGATGACCGCGCTGTGGGTGTCGAACCAGGCGGCCTCGCTGCCCGCGCTCTTCCCGACGTCGACCCGGTACGGCGGGATGGGCTTCGCGTACAACATCGCCATCGCGGTGTTCGGCGGGACGACGCCGCTCATCGTGCAGGCGCTCCTGACCACCACGGGGGACCAGCTCGCGCCTGCGTACTTCCTCGTGGCGATGAGCGTCGTCGGGGCGATCGGTGTGTTCTGCATGCGGGAGTCGTCGCAGCGGCCGCTCCCCGGGTCGATGCCCGCCGTGGAGTCCCTGGACGAGGCACGCGAACTCGTGCTCACCCAGGACACCAACCCGAACCTCGACCTGGGAGACCTGCCGTTCGCGGCGCAGGACCAGACGGAGGTGGCCGCTCGACGCTGAACCGGAACGGTCCGCCCGGGTGACCGGCGCTCGGCGCTCGGCGCTCGGCAGCCGGTCTGCGACGTCGCGCGTGTCGATCGACGCGTGCGACGGCGCAGTCCGCGCTGCGCCCCGGTCGGCGCGCGGCCCTCGCGTGCCGGTCGCACCGGTCGGCGTCAGGGTCGGTCGTGCCGCTGCTCGTGCGACGCGTCGAGCGCCGGCCACACCGGGAACGGGTCCGGCCACCGCCGCCACGCATCCGGGCCGGCGAGCAGTTCGTCCGGCGTGAGCAGCGCGCCGTCGAGGGCCCGTTCGACCGCGTGCACGTCGAGCCGCTCGCCGACGAACCAGATCGCCTGACCGACCGGGGCGTCCTCGTCCCACGACGGGTTCGCGGTCGGGTCGAGCGCGAGCATCGCCCCGAAGCTCGACCACGACCCGACGTGGTCCGGTCGTGACGCGAGCCGGAAGAACCCCTTCGAGCGCAGGACCCGGCCGTTCGCCCCCGCCGCGAGGTCGTGCGCGATGACGTCGGCGAGGCGTCCCGGGTGGAACGGCAGCGGTTCCCGGTACCGCAGGGTCACCAGCTCGTCCCGCGGACCGCGCGCCGTGTCCTCCCGGCCCGCGTCGGACGAGAGCGCGCGCATCCCTCCCGCGCCCGAGGCCAGCAGGCGGGCGGCGCCGCCGTTCGACGCCGGCAGGTCGAGCGGGCCTCGCAGCGCTGGCGCCGCGACGATCACCGCGTGCGGCGCCATGCGGTGGAGCAGGGACACGAGGGCACGACGCCGTCGGCCGGACAGCGGCTCGACCCGGTCGAGCGCAATCACCGTGGCGTACTCGACGGCGGCGACCACCCGTTCCGCCGCGACGAAGGCGTCGTCCACGTCGGACCAGAGCAGGTGGGCGACGTCGTCGGCGCGCAGCACGGCGACGACGTGGCGCAGGATCCGGTCGTCCCCGGTCTCCGAGCGGGCGGCGTTCGCGAGCATCATGCCGACCGCGCGGACGTCGACCTCGGGCGCGAGCGTCACGACGAGGTCGTGGTCGGCGTCCGGGCCGCAAACGCGGTCGAACTGGTCACGCCGCGCGGCGATGCCCCGGGCGGCGGCGAGGGCGTGGCCGGTGACGTGCATGCGATGGCCGGCGCTGATCCGGGCGGCGACGCGGACGGCGTCGGCGTCGTGCAGGGCGGTGACGAGGGTGGTGGCGGCGGGACGCATGTCGGGTACCCTACATGACAACCGTTCTCAACAAGGAGGCGGTGGAGGAGGAAGTCCCGTGAAGGTCCGCAACTCGCTCAAGGCGCTCAAGAAGATCCCCGGCTCGCAGATCGTGCGACGCCGTGGTCGCGTGTACGTCATCAACAAGCAGGACCCCCGCTGGAAGGCCCGCCAGGGGTAGCCCACCGGGCGTCCGTACGCTGGGGCCATGCGACTCCTGCTCATCCGTCACGGCCAGACCCCCGCGAACGTCACCGGTGTCCTCGACGCCGAGGTGCCCGGCCCCGGGCTCACCGAGCTCGGGCAGCAGCAGGCGGACGCGCTGCCGGCGGCCCTGGCCGACCGGGGCATCGAGCGGCTGTTCGTGTCGTCGATGGTCCGGACGCACGTCACCGCCGCGCCGCTCGCCGCGGCGCTCGGGCTCGAGCCGGTCGAGCTGCCGGGGCTCCGCGAGATCGAGGCCGGTGACCTGCAGGGCCAGCGCGACCGGACCTCGGTGCAGCTGTACATCTCGACCGTGCACGGGTGGTCGGCGGGGGACCGCGCGAGCCGGATGCCCGGTGGCGAGAGCGGGGACGACTTCTTCGCGCGCTACGACGACGCGGTGCAGCAGATCCTGGCGACCGGTGTCGAGGTCGCTGCTGCGTTCAGCCACGGTGCCGCGATCCGGACGTGGGCGAGTGCGGTGTCGCAGAACACGCCGGACGAGTTCGGCACCCAGCGCCACCTGGAGAACACGGGGATCGTCGAGGTCGAGGGCTCCTTCGAGGACGGCTGGCGCCTGGTGGACTGGGAGGGCGAGCCGGTCGGCGGCGAGCAGCTCGTCGACCGGACGGCGCAGGACCCGACCGGCGACGCGTTCTGAGGCGCCCACACGACGGACGGGAGGCGCGGTGCCGACCGGCACCGCGCCTCCCGTCCGTTGCGTGGTCGCGTTCCCGTCCGCAGAACGCAACGTCGGCGGCTCCCCGCAGCGGTACTTCGCTGCGGGGAGCCGCCGACGTTGCGTCCTGCGGAACCGTCCTGGGGACTACGCGGGCTGCGCCGCCGAGTGCAGCGGCACGACCACGCCGTGCGACTCACGCAGGACGTCGAGCGTGCGCTGGACCTCGTCCGCGCGCTCCTCGGTCGTCCAGCCGAGCGCCTCGGCGAGCACGTCGGCCAGCTCGTCGAGCAGGTCGATCGTGACGCCGCCCACGAAGGCGAGGTTCGTGCGACGGAGCACCACGTCGACCAGGTGCACGGCCTGCTCGTGCTGGGCGAAGTACGCGACCTCGGCGCGGGTGAGCGACGGGTCGGACTCGAGTGGCTCGACCGGGCCGTCGATCAGCACGTCGACGACCTCTGCGGCGCGGGTGCCGTAGCGCTCGAGCAGACCCTCGACGACGGACTCGTCGAGACCGTCCCGGTGCGCCGTGATCCAGAGCGCACGCTGCGCGTCGGTCGTCGGGAAGTCCTTGCCACCGCCGATCGGCATGCCGGTCGTGTCGACCTTGCGGGCCACCCCGAGCTTCTGCGTGGCCTCGGTCGACAGGTGTGCGGCGAGGGCGCGGAAGGTCGTCCACTTGCCGCCGACGAGCGACAGGACCGTGCTGTCCGGCAGCCCGGCGATCGGGGTGTCGACGATCCGGTAGTCGCGGGACACGAAGCCGGGGGCGGTGTCCTCGTGGCGGGGGAGCGGTCGGATGCCCGAGTAGCTGTAGACGATGTGGTCGCGGGTGACCTCGATCTGCGGGAAGACGTGCTTCACCAGGCCGAAGAAGTAGTCGATCTCCTCCTCGGTCGTCGTGACCGGCTTCGAGGGGTCGGCGTCGATGTCCGTCGTGCCGATGAGCACCCGGCCCTTGAGCGGGTAGATGAGCACGATGCGGCCGTCGTTGTTCTCGAAGAACAGCTCGCGACCCTTGGTCGCCTCGAGCAGCTCGTCGTTGTGCACGACGATGTGCGACCCCTTCGTGCCGCCCATGAACTTCGTCTCGCCGCCGAAGGCCTGGTTCGTCAGGTCGGTCCAGGGACCGGAAGCGTTGATGACGACGTCGGCGTGGAACGCGAACTCCTCGCCGGTCTCGCGGTCGCGCAGGAGCACGCCGCCGTCGCGGGTGCCGGCGGCCTCGACGTAGTTGGTCGCACGCGCGGTGCTGGCCGACCCGGTGCCGGTGCCGGCGGCGATGCCGTCCTTGAGCACGTCGAGCGCCAGCCGCTCCGGCTCGTGCACGGAGGCGTCGTAGTAGGTGCCCGTGTACTTCAGGTCCTCGTTGAGCGCCGGCATGTCCTCGAGCGCTGCCTTCTTGGTGCGGAAGACGTGCTTCGGGACGGAGCCGCCGTCGCGCGAGAAGGAGTCGTAGATCGTCATGCCGATCTTGATGAGCATCGCGCCGCGCTCCTTGGTGGAGCGCTGCTTGTGCGTGAGCATGCGCAGCGGGGCGTTCATGATGCCGGAGAACGTCGAGAAGATCGGCATGGTGGTCTGCAGCGGCTTGACGTAGTGCGGCGCGATACGGATGAGGCCGTTGCGCTCCTGGACGCTCTCGCGCACCAGGCGGAACTCGCCGTTCTCGAGGTAGCGGATGCCGCCGTGGATCATGTGGCTCGAGGCGGCCGATGCACCGCCGGCGTAGTCGCCGCGCTCGACGAGCACGACGTCGACGCCCTGCAGGGCGAGGTCGCGGAAGGTGGCGATGCCGTTGATACCGCCACCGACGATGAGGACCTGTGCGTTGGGGCGCTCGGTGAGCGCGGTCACCGTGTTCCGGGGCTGCGTCTTCTTCGACATTGGTGCGTCGCTTCCTTGGGTCGGTTCCGTGGGACGACTCCGATGGTGCGCCTGTGTGAGAGGTCGGGCAACTCGTGTGCACGAACGTGCAGCACACGTGTCGTGCGGCTCGCAGGCGGCCGGGGCGGCGGCCGGGAGGCGCGACAGGGGTTGCAGAGGCCGTGCACGTCCGTGCATGCTCGGTTCCCATGAGCGACGCAGCGCAGCCCATGCGCACGCAGCAGGCGCTGCGCGCAGCGCACCTGTACTACCTGCAGGACCTGACGATGGACGCGATCGCCGACGAGCTCGGGACGTCGCGCTCGTCGGTCTCGCGCCTGCTCAAGTACGCCAGGGACACCGGGCTCGTCGACATCCAGATCCGCTCGCCGCTCGACCAGGCGGCAGCGCTCAGCCGGAACATCCGCGCCCGCTTCGGCGTGCACGCGCACGTCGTGCCGGTGCCGGACCACACGAGCGACGTCGACCGGCTCGAGCGGGTCGCCCTGTCTGCCGCCCGCATCCTGACCCAGTACGTCGAGTCGAACATGGTGATCGGGATCTCGTGGGGGTCGACCGTCAGCGCGGTCAGCCGGTACCTCGTCCCGAAGACCACGCACGGGTCCACGGTCGTGCAGATCAACGGCGCCGCGAACACCCGCACCACCGGCATCGTCTACGCCTCGGAGATCCTGCGGCGCTTCGGCGAGGCCTACGGTGCGTTCGTGCAGCAGTTCCCCGTGCCGGCGTTCTTCGACGACCCGGCGACGAAGGAGATGCTCTTCCGCGAGCGGTCGATCCGCCGCGTCCTCGACCTGCACGAGCGGATGGACCTGGTCGTCTTCGGCGTCGGTGCACCGCAGGCCCCGGTGCCGTCGCACGTCTACTCCGGCGGGTACCTCGACCCGGAGGACCGCGACGAACTGACCGAGGCCGGTGTGGTCGGCGACGTGTCGACGGTGTTCTACCGCGCGGACGGGTCGTGGAAGGACATCGGGGTGAACGCCCGGGCCGGAGCGCCGGACCTCGACACGATCAAGCGTGCGCCGAGACGGGTGTGCGTCGTGGCGGGACGGTCCAAGGCGGCATCGCTCAAGGGCGCACTGGCCGCGGGGCTCGTCACCGACCTCATCCTGGACGAGAGCGTGGGGCAGGCCATCCTGCAGCCCTGAGTCAGGCGCTGACCTACTTTGTCGGTGGCGTCTCGTACGTTCTGGTGCATGGTGTCTTCCCTCGGTTCCCGCGGACAAGCGGAGCCCGACCGCTCCGCCCCGTCGACCCAGGACCCCCAGGACGCGCGCCGTGGCGGGCGCGCCTTCCGACGGCTCGTCGGGACCGATGTCGACGAGGCGCTCTCGTTCTTCGGCGGCGACTACGACTTCCGCGCACCCCGGGTCCGCCGGACACGGCAGCGGCCCCAGTGGGACTTCGCGGGTGTGGGCGACGACCGCATGTCGCTGCGGTCGTCGCGCTTCTACGTCGACCTGCGCACCGAGAGCGTGGTCGACGACCAGTTCATCGTGGCGTGGCTCCGGTCCGGGTCGAGCACGATCACGTTCGGCGGCCGGTCCGTCCAGCTCGAGCCGGGCGTGCCCGTGGTGCTGCCCGACGCCTACGAGCTCCACCACCGGGACATCGGCCTCAACCTCGTCCAACTCGACCGCGCGCACGTGCGGGCCGTCGTCGGCGACCCCGAGTTCACGTTCGACCCGATGCGGCGTCCGACCGCCGAGGGCATCAGGGTCTGGCAGGCCGCCGTCCGTGCGCACACCTCCACCTGGCTCGACGTCGAGCACGAGCTCGGACCGGCAGCAGAGCGGACCATCACGGACGCGTTCGTCACGGCTGCGGTCGAGGCGTTCCCGCGTCGCGACCGGTGGCAGTCGGCCGTCCGGGGGAGCGGACCCGAACACGACCGCCTGCGCCGGGCGCTCGAGTTCGTGCACGCGCACGCACGCGATCCGATCGGCACGCCGGAGATCGCGGCCGCGGCCGGGCTGAGCGCGCGCGGACTCCAGCAGTCGCTGCGGCGGCACCTCGACCAGACCCCGGGCGACCTGTTGCGCGGCGTCCGGCTCGACGGTGCGCGGGCAGACCTGCTGCGCGGCGACCGGGACGCGACGAGTGTGGCGGACATCGCCCGCTCGTGGGGCTTCGGGCACCTCGGCCGGTTCTCGGCGACCTACCGCGAGCGGTTCGGCGAACTCCCCAGCGAGTCCCTCCGCGCACGCTGACCCCACGTTCGGCCGACCGTGCGTCCGGGCTGTCCGTGACGAACGTCGTCGCATCGAATACCGTCCTGCTGCGCAGATGTTCGGTGGGACGGGTGCGCGGGCGAACGAGGGCGCATCGTGAGCGGTACCTGCACCGCCCACGAAGGAGTCCGTGATGCTGATCGGCGTCCCCACCGAGGTCAAGAACAACGAGTACCGCGTCGCCGCGACACCAGCCGGCGTGGGCGAGCTGACGCTGCACGGGCACCAGGTGCTCGTGCAGGCCGGAGCCGGGGCGGGGTCGTCCTTCTCCGACGACGAGTACCGTGCTGCGGGCGCGACCGTCGTGGACGAGGCTGCCGAGGTCTGGGAACGGGCCGACCTCGTGCTCAAGGTCAAGGAGCCGGTGGCGTCCGAGTACGCGTCGATCCGCCCCGGGCAGGTGCTCTTCACCTACCTGCACCTCGCCGCCGACCGGCCGCTGACCGATGCCCTGGTCGCGTCCGGCGCGACGGCGATCGCCTACGAGACCGTGCAGCTGGCGGACCGCTCCCTGCCCCTGCTGTCACCGATGTCCGAGATCGCCGGGCGGCTGTCCGTGCAGGTCGGCGCCCACCAGCTCATGCGGACGAACGGTGGACGTGGGCTCCTGCTCGGCGGCGTACCGGGGACACCGCGCGGGCGTGTGGTCGTGATCGGCGGCGGCGTGGCCGGCGAGCACGCCGCGACGATGGCGCTCGGCCTCGGTGCCGAGGTCACGGTGTTCGACATCAGCCTGCCCCGACTCCGGGCACTCGACGCCCGGTTCGACGGACGCATCACGACGCTGCGGTCCTCGTCCCACGCCATCGCCGACGCCCTGCGCGACGCCGATCTGGTGATCGGGTCGGTGCTCATCCCCGGGGCGTCAGCGCCGAAGCTCGTCACCGACGCGATGGTCGCCGACATGCGGCAGGGGTCCGTGCTCGTGGACATCGCGATCGACCAGGGCGGCTGCTTCGAGGGCTCCCGGCCGACCACGCACGACGACCCGACCTTCCGCGTGCACGATGCCGTGTACTACTGCGTCGCGAACATGCCCGGAGCGGTTCCGCGCACGAGCACCATCTCGCTGACGAACGCGACGCTGCCCTACGCGCTCGCGATCGCCGACCAGGGCTGGGAGCAGGCGATCGCGGCGGACCCGGCGCTCGCGGCGGGCGTGAACGTGCACGCCGGCGGGGTCGTCAACGCGGCCGTCGCCACCGCGCACGGCCTGGTGCCCGCCGAACGCTGACGCGCGCCGCACCGCCGCCGCTGGGCGCGAGACTCGTCGCCACGGACGGTTTCGCGGCGCCCGTGCCGCGAGACTGTCCGCCAGGCCGAGGCTCGGCATCGCCGGCGGGCGCTGGGCGGGGCCGGGGCGGGCGCGGGGCCGGCGCGCGGCCGGGGCCGGCGGCCGTCACGCGGCGTGCGGCACCACCCGTGCGCGGGACCATCCGGTGCGGGCGCGCACCGCGAGCGTGACGACCACCACTGCCGCGACGGCGACCACCGCGGTCACGGCGGTCGGCACGGACACGAGCGGGCCGTCGAGCCGCGCGACCGCGACCCACGCCAGACCCCAGCCGAGCGCAGCGGTCGGGGCGAGGCGCCCGCGGCCCCACACCGCGAGCAGCACGCCGACGAAGCCGGCGACCGCCGCGACGAGGACGCCCCAGACGTCCTGCCCCAGGCCGAAGCCGCGGAAGCCCGCGGCGGTCAGCACCGCGGCCGTGTTCGCCGCGGTCGCGACGCACACCCACCCGAGGTAGAGCCCGAAGGTGCCGTCCGTGACGACCGCCTCGACCGTGCCGGACGGCCGGGTGCGCCGCAGCACGACGAACGCCCACACCAGCACGGCGAGCAGCGCGACGATGACGGGCTCGCTGGCCCACAGGAACCCGAACTGCACGGACAGGATCCACGCGGCGTTGAGCAGCAGGGACAGCACGGCCGGCACGAACAGGCGCTCGTGGCGCTCGTCGTCCGCGGTGCGGAAGAACTGCCGCACCGCGTACGCGATGAGCCCGACGTAGACCACGCTCCAGATCGAGAACGCGGGGCCGCCCGGTGCGATGGCCGTCGAGGACGCCGAGAGGGCGCCGCCGGCCGCTTCGGCGATCGGGGTCCCACCGGCAGCTCCCGAGCCGACGAACGCGCCGACCACCGCCACGACGGCGCTCACGGCGACCGCGATGCGCTTCCAGGTCTTCTTCATGTCCGCTCCGTTCGTCAGCATGCTGATGACCTGCACGCTAGGCCCGGGGGGTCGCGCGGCGCGCAGCCCGCATCCAGGTGGCAGGGGGACGGCGGGCGCGGCAGACCCCGCCGGTGCGTACGGTGGCGTCGTGACCGTCGAGCTGAACACCGTCTACGTCGACCGCATCGCACCGATCGTGTGCCCGTCCCTCGACGACACCTTCCGCATGGTGGGCGAGCAGGGTGCGAGCGCGTGCATCGTCCTGAACGAGCCGGACGCCACCGAGCTCGGTGACGTGGCGGTCGCGCTCGGCCTGCACGAGCTCGCGGTCGAGGACGCAGCCGAGGGGCACCAGCGGCCGAAGCTCGAGCGCTACGGCTCCACGCTGTTCGCGGTCCTCAAGCCCGCGGTCTACCACGACGGCGCCGAGGAGGTCGAGTTCGGCGAGGTGCACGCCTTCGTCGGACAGGACTTCTTCCTGGCCGTGGTGGCGGCGGACCCGCGCGGGCGACAGGCGGTGCCGCGCGCACTGCAGCGGATGAGCGGCAAGCCCGGCCTGGTCACCGCGGGACCGCAGGCCCAGCTCTGGGCGCTGATGGACTCGATCGTCGACGGGTACGCGCCGGTGATCGACGGGCTCGAGGAGGACATCAACCAGATCGAGGACCAGCTGTTCGCGGGGGTCGCCGGGGTGTCCCGACGCATCTACGAGCTGTTCGGCGAGGTCGTCGACTTCCAGCGCGCAGCCCGTCCGCTCATCGGCATGATCGAGAACCTGCACCGCGGTGCGGACAAGTACCACCTGCCCGTGGAGCTGCAGCGCCGGTTCCGCGACGTCCTCGACCACGTCATCCGCACGGTCGAGCGCCTCGACACCTTCCGGCAGCTGCTGCAGAACGCGCTGACGGTCGACTCGACGTTGGCGGCACAGAAGCAGAACGACGACACGAAGCGCATCTCCGGTTGGGCTGCGATCCTGTTCGCGCCGACGCTCATCGCCGCGATCTACGGCATGAACTTCACCCACATGCCCGAACTGTCGTGGACGTGGGGCTACCCCCTGTCGATCCTCGCGATGATCGCGTTCGCCGCGGCGCTCTTCGTCGTCTTCAAGGTGAAGCGCTGGTTCTGATCCCGGCATGCGCGTCGGGTTGCGGGAGCGCTCCCGGACCGGAAGGCTCGACACCGCCAACGACGCCGACCGGAGCAACGATGCCGACCACCACCCCGCCCGCGCACGACCTCGTCCACCTGTCCGCCGGGGGTGTGTCGCTCGTCCTCGACTGCCGCGACCGGGCGCTGCCCGCCGTGGTGCACTGGGGTGCGGCCCTCGGCGAGCTCACCGACGCGGAACTCGCCGCCCTCGCCGACGCCGACGTGGCCGTGGTCGCGAACAACGAGGCCGACGTCCCCGTCCGCCTCGCCCTGCTGCCGGAACCCCACCGGGGATGGACCGGTCGACCGGGCCTGTCCGGCCACCGCGACGGCCGCGACTGGTCACCCGCCTTCACCGTGACCGCGCTCGAGGTCGACGTCGACCGCATCGTCGCCGAGGCCGAGGACACCACGGCGGGGCTCGCGGTCCGGCTCACCGTCGAGGTGCTGGTCTCCGGGCTCGTCCGTGCCCGCGCCGCCGTCACGAACACCGCCGACGGCGTCTACACCGTCGACGACCTCACGATCGCGTTCCCGGTGCCCTCCCGCGCCCGCGAGGTCCTCGACTTCGCCGGCCACTGGGGCAAGGAGCGCACTCCGCAGCGCCGTGCGCTCGTCGTCGGCACCCACGAGCGCGACGGCCGCAAGGGCCGCACCGGTGCCGACGCCGCCACCGTGCTGACGGTGGGGGAACCGGGCTTCGGTTTCGCCCGCGGCGAGGTCTGGGGCGTGCACACCGCCTGGAGCGGCAACCACCGGCACTTCGCCGAGCGGCTCGCGACCGGACGGCAGGTCGCGGGCGGCGGCGAACTCCTGCTGCCGGGCGAGGTCCGCCTCGGCACGGGGGAGACGTACGAGGGGCCCTGGGTGTACGGCGCGTGGGGCGACGGCCTCGACGACCAGGCCCGCCGGTTCCACCGCTGGCTCCGCAGCCGACCGCAGCACCCGTCGACGCCGCGCCCGGTGACGATCAACGTGTGGGAGGCCGTCTACTTCGACCACGACCTCGCACGCCTGACCGACCTCGCCGAGCGCGCCGCCCGGCTCGGGGTCGAGCGGTACGTGCTCGACGACGGCTGGTTCCGCGGCCGCCGTGACGACCACGCCGGCCTCGGCGACTGGTACGTCGACGAGGACGTCTGGCCGGACGGCCTCGGTCCGATCGTCGACCGCGTCCGGGCCCTCGGCATGGAGTTCGGCCTGTGGTTCGAGCCGGAGATGGTGAACGAGGACAGCGACCTCGCCCGCGCCCACCCGGAGTGGATCATGCAGGCCGACGGCCGGCTCCCCGTCCGGTCCCGCGACCAGCAGGTGCTCAACCTCGCGGTGCCCGAGGCCTTCGCCCACGTGCTCGAGCGGATGACGGCGATCATCGGCGAGTACGGCATCGAGTACGTCAAGTGGGACCACAACCGCGACCTCGTCGAGGCGGGGCACCCGGGCGGCGGTGCGGCCGTGCACGAGCAGACCCTGGCCACGTACCGGCTGATGGCGACGCTCAAGGAACGCTTCCCGGCGCTCGAGATCGAGTCGTGCTCGTCGGGTGGGGCCCGCGTCGACCTCGCGGTCCTCGAGCACACCGACCGCGTGTGGGTGTCCGACGACATCGACCCGTCCGAACGCCAGCAGATGCACCGGTGGACGCAGCAGCTCCTGCCACCGGAGCTCCTCGGCGCGCACGTCGCGAGCGGCGTGAACCACACGACCGGTCGCTCCCACGACGTCTCGTTCCGTGCGGGCACCGCGCTGATCGGGCACTTCGGCATCGAGTGGGACCTCGCGCAGGCCACCGAGGACGAGGAACGCACCCTCGCGTCCTGGATCGCCCTGCACAAGGAGTGGCGCGCGCTCCTGCACGGCGGCCTGCTCGTCCGCGTCGACGAGGTCGACCCGACCCGCCTGGTGTACGGCGTCGTCGCCGAGGACCGTCGGCAGGCCGCGTTCTTCGTCGCCAGTACCGGCCGCTCCGAGGTGTCGGGCGTCGGCCGCGTGGTCTTCCGCGACCTCGACCCCGAGACGCGGTACCGGGTCGACCCGGTCGTCGTCGGCGAGGGCCACGACGTCCGGCCACCGACGTGGTGGTCCGGTGACCGCGTCTTCACCGGGCGGACGCTCGAGCAGGTCGGTCTGCAGCCGCCGCTCGTGCCGGCCGACTGGGTGGTGCCGTTCCGCGTGACGGCCGTCTGACCGGGGGTGACCAGCGGACGGACGGGAGGCCCGTGGCGGCGTCGCCACGCGCCTCCCGTCCGTCCACCGGTCGCGTCGGCGGTCCGTGGCCCGCCCCGGCGGCCCGCTAGGCTTCCCGTCATGCCGCAGACCGGGAACGCGACACGCACGACCACGCCGGTCTGGGCCCTGAAGCTCGCCGTCATCACCGCGCTCGTCGGCGTCGCCGGCGGTGTCGCCGGGATCTCGGTCTGGCTCGCGCTGCAGGCCATCCAGTACGTCGCCTTCGGCTACCCGTTCGGCGGCCACCGCGAGGCAGCCGACGCGCCGTCCGGCATGAACCGCTTCCTCGCGCTGACCGCGGCAGGCGTGCTGACCGGCGTCGCGTGGTGGGCGATCCGCCGCTGGGCGAAGCCCGTCGTGTCGGTGACCGCCGCCGTCGGCGGGAAGCGGATGCCCGCGCTCGCGACGGTCGCGAACGCGGCCGTGCAGATCCTGGCCGTCGGGCTCGGCGCCTCGATCGGCAAGGAGGTCGCGCCGCGCGAGATCGGTGCCTGGTTGTCGCAGGTCGTCACCGCCCGGGCCGGACTCACCGGCCGCGAGACGCGGATCCTCGTCGCCTGCGGAGCAGCAGCGGGTCTCGCGGCGGTGTACGACGTACCGCTCGGCGGTGCGCTGTTCGCCGTCGAGGTCCTGCTCGGCGAGCTGACCTTCGCGACCGCGCTGCCCGCCTTCGCGACGAGTGCGATCGCGGCCTTCACCGCGCGACTCGTCATCCCCGACGAGGTGCTGTACCACGTCCCCGCGATGCACATGTCGCCGTCGCTGGTCGTCTGGGCGCTCGTCGTCGGACCGTTGCTCGGCTTCGCGGGCGTCGGCTTCGTGAAGCTGACGAACCGGCTGCAGGGCATGGCGCCGAAGGGGTGGCACCTGCTCGTCGTGCTGCCCGTCGTGTTCGCGATGGTCGGACTCATCGCCGTGCCGTTCCCGGAGATCCTCGGCAACGGGCGCGCCCTCGGGCTCGTCGCGATGAACGCCACGACGGCGTCCCCCGAGTTCGCCGGCCTGTCGCCGATCGTGTTCCTGCTGCTGCTCGCCGTCATCCGCACGATCACCACCTCGGCGACCATCGGTGCCGGTGCGGTCGGCGGCACGCTGACCCCGTCCATCGCGATCGGCTCGGCCGCCGGCGCCGCGCTCGGCGGCCTGTGGGTGCTGCTCTGGCCCGCCGACGGGTCGAGCCTGGCGGCGTTCGCGTTCGTCGGTGCCGCGGCGTTCCTCGCGACGACGATGCGGGCGCCGTTCACCGCCCTCGTGCTGGTCGTCGAGTTCACCCAGGAGGGAACGGACATCCTCATCCCGTCGCTGCTGGCGATCACCGGATCGGTGGCCGTCGGCTACCTGCTCGCCCGACGTCGCAGCGCGCAGATGGCCTGAACGGCCGACCGGACCCCGACGGCCGGGGCCGGTCCGGGGTCGTGCGGCGGGCCTGGTCCGGGGTCGTGCGGCGGGTCTGGTCCGGGGTCGTGCGACCGGCGTCCGCGGACACCGGCGACGGCCGCGCCTACCATCGGCGGCAGGACGGGGCGACGGGCCCCGCACGAGGTGAGGAGCCGCCCATGGCGGGGTTCGACGACATCACGAAGAAGGCGCAGGAGTTCCTGAAGGACGGCAAGGTCCAGGACGCCCTGAAGAGCGAGAAGGCCGAGGGTGTCAGCGACAAGATCCTCGGCGGCGTGGCCGACGCGGTGAAGAAGGCCACCGGCGGCAAGTACGACGACAAGATCGACGGCGCCCGCGAGCAGGCCGACAAGCGCATCGGGAACGAGTAGTCCCGACGCCTGTCCGCTCTGGGCGATTGGACGCGGTGGGCGTCACGGACCACGATTGTGGGGTGACCGTCCTCGCTCCGAACCAGCCGCTGACCGAGTCCGAGGTCGCCGCGATCAAGCGGGACTTCCCGATCCTCCAGCAGGAGGTCGCCGGGCAGCCGCTCGCCTACCTCGACTCCGGCGCCACCGCCGAGCGGCCGCGCCAGGTGCTCGACGCCGAGCGACGGTTCCTGGAGCACGACAACGCGGCCGTGCACCGTGGCGCGCACACCCTGGCGGCCCTGAGCACCGACGCCTACGAGGACGCGCGCGCCACGGTCGCCGGCTTCGTCGGCGCAGCGTCGCCGTCCGAGGTCGTGTGGACGGCGAACGCCACCGACGCCCTCAACCTGGTGGCGTACGGCATCGCGAACGCCAGCCGGGGGCGCGGGGGAGCGGCCGCGGAGCGCTTCCGCATCGGCCCGGGCGGCGAGGTCCTGGTCACCGAGGCCGAGCACCACGCGAACCTCGTGCCGTGGCAGGAGCTCGCGGCGCTGACCGGGGCGACGCTGCGCTGGGTCCCGGTCGCCGACGACGGCACGTGGACCGCCGAGGAAGCCGTCGCACACATCACCGACCGGACGAAGGTCGTCGCGTTCGCGCACGTCTCGAACGTCACCGGCATGGTCGCGCCCGTCTCCGCCGTGGTCGCCGCGGCCCGGGCACACGGAGCCCTCGTCGTGCTCGACGCGTGCCAGTCGGCGCCCCACCGCCCCCTCGACGTGCAGCAGCTCGGCGTCGACTTCGCCGCGTTCTCCGGGCACAAGATGCTCGGTCCGAACGGCATCGGCGTGCTGTGGGGCCGCGGCGAGCTCCTCGACGCCCTGCCGCCGTTCCGCACCGGCGGGTCGATGATCACGACCGTGACGATGGAGTCGTCCGAGTACATGCCCGCCCCGGAGCGCTTCGAGGCCGGCACCCAGCCGGTGTCCCAGGCCGTGGCGCTCGCCGAGGCGGTGCGCTACCTGCAGGGCATCGGCATGGAGCGGGTCCGCGCGCACGAGGAGCACCTCGCGCAGCGCATGCTCGACGGCCTGGCCGCCGTGCCGGGCATCCGCGTCGTCGGGTCGCCTGCCGGTGTCCCGCGCTCCGGACTGGTGTCGTTCGACGTCGACGGCGTGCACGCACACGACGTGTCGCAGTACCTCGACGCCCAGGGCATCGCCGTCCGGTCCGGGCACCACTGCGCCCAGCCGCTGCACCGCCGTCTCGGGCTCACGGCGACGAGCCGCGCGAGCACGTACGTGTACACCACCGAGGACGACGTCGACCGCTTCGTCCGGGCCGTCGGCGAGGTCCGCGGCTACTTCGGGGCGACCTCGTGAGCGGCCTCGACTCGCTGTACCAGCAGGTCATCCTCGACCACGCGAAGGCCCGGCACGGTGACGGCGTGCTCGACGACGCCGACGCGTCGCACTTCGAGCGCAACCCGACCTGCGGCGACGAGATCACCGTCAGCGTCCGGCTCGAGCCCGGTACGGACCGCATCGCCGCGATCGGCTGGCAGGGCGACGGCTGCTCGATCTCGATGGCCTCGGCGTCGGTGCTCACCGACATGGCCGGCGGCCGGACCGTCCCGGAGCTGCTCCAGCTGACCGACGCCTTCCGCGACATGATGCGCTCTCGCGGCGCGGGGGAGCCCGACGAGGACGTCCTCGAGGACCTCGTCGCCTTCCACGGCGTCTCGAAGTTCGTCATGCGGGTGAAGTGCGGGATGCTCGCGTGGGTGGCCGCCGAGGCCGCTGCGCGCGAGGCGGCGGCCGCCCGGTCCTGACCCAGCCGTCACCCGCCCGGTCCTGACCCGCGGTCAGCCGGCCGGCGCGGCTCCGACGTGTGCGAGCACGACCGGGTCGCTGCACCCTCGGGCGAACCCGGCGATGCGGCGGTCGATGTCGCGCTGCAGGACGAACACGCCGATGCGTTCGGCCAGCGGCGCGAGCCATGCCGGGCGGCAGGTGAAGTTGTACCGCCAGACGGCGAGCGTGCGGTCGGGGTGTCCGTCGACGGGCGTGAACCGCCAGCCGCCGCCCATCTTCTCGAAGAACCACGAGCCCTTCGTCATCCTCATCCCGACGTTCGACGGCGGGTTGTACGAGACGTACTCGCTCTCCATCCGCAGACCCGTGCGCTGCACCGTGAACGTGCGGACGCCCTTCGCCGGGACGTCGGCCCCGATCAGGTGCTGGCGACGGATGAACGGGTCCCAGCGCTTCCGCACCGGTCCCTGCACCTGGGACACGGCGAAGGCGACCTCGACCGGCACGGTGACGACGCAGCGGGACTCGACGACGGGCACGTCGCCATGCTGCCACGCCCACGCCGCGGAGGACCGCGCGTCACACGACGTCACCGTGCGTGACGCCGTGGAGCGACCGACGTAGCTTCGGCGCGTGACCCAGCAGCAGAACGGCGAGCCCCGGCAGATCCGCTTCAACGCGTTCGACATGAACTGCGTCGCGCACCAGTCCTCCGGCCTGTGGCGACACCCCCGCGACCGCTCGCGGCACTACAACGACCTGTCCTACTGGACCGACCTCGCGCAGCTGCTCGAGCGCGGGCGCTTCGACGGCATCTTCATCGCCGACGTCCTCGGGACGTACGACGTGTACGGCGGGACGAACGAGGCCGCGCTGCGCACCGGGTCGCAGGTGCCGGTGAACGACCCGATCCTGCTCGTCTCGGCGATGGCATCGGTGACCGAGCACCTCGGCTTCGGGATCACCGCGGGCACCGCCTACGAGCACCCGTACCCGTTCGCCCGGCGCATCTCGACGCTGGACCACCTGACCAAGGGCCGCATCGGCTGGAACGTCGTCACGGGCTACCTGCCGAGCGCGGCCCGGAACATGGGCCAGACCGACCAGCTGAGCCACGACGACCGGTACGACGTCGCCGACGAGTACCTCGAGGTCCTCTACAAGCTGTGGGAGGGCTCGTGGGAGGACGACGCCGTCGTCGAGGACCGCGAGACCGGCGTCTTCACCGACCCCGCGAAGGTGCACCCCATCGAGCACCACGGTGCGCACTTCGACGTCCCGGGCATCCACCTGTCCGAGCCCTCGGTCCAGCGGAGCCCCGTCGTCTACCAGGCCGGGGCGTCGCCCCGTGGCATCCGGTTCGCGGCGGAGAACGCCGAGGCGGTCTTCGTCGGGGCACCGACCCTGCCGCAGCTGGCGGCGACCGTCACGAAGATCCGCGACGCCCTGGAGGCTGCTGGTCGCGACCGGTACGCCGCCCGCGTCTACACGCTGCTCACCGTCATCACGGACGCCACCGACGAGGCGGCGCAGGCCAAGTACCGCGACTACCTGTCGTACGCCTCGGCAGAGGGAGCGCTCGTGCTCAACTCCGGCTGGATGGGCGTCGACCTGTCGCAGTACGACCTCGACGAGCCGCTCGGCAACATCGAGTCGAACGCGATCCAGTCGGCGGCCGCGAACCTGTCCGCGGCGACGGGGGAGGACGGCGCGAACTGGACGGTCGGCGACATCGCGAAGCACACCGCGATCGGCGGCCTCGGCCCCGTCGCCGTCGGATCGGGAGCGTCGATCGCCCAGCAGCTGCTCGACATCCAGGAGCAGACCGACGTCGACGGCTTCAACCTGGCGTACGCGGTGACCCCCGGCACGTGGGAGGACGTCATCGAGTTCGTCGTCCCGGAGCTCCGGGCGCGCGGTGCCTACCCCGAGGAGTACGTCGAAGGGTCGCTGCGGCACAAGCTGCTCGGTCGCGGCGACCGGTTGCCCGACGAGCACCGCGGTGCGCGCTACCGCGTCGACGCGCGGGCGACCGTCTGAGCCGCTCGCTCCGGCCGCGACGTAGGGTGGTCCGGTGATCGGGTCGTCCTTCGTCGTGCGGACCGCGGACGACGAGACGACCGCGGCAGCCTGCGTCGACCTGTGGGTGGCCGCCGTGGCGGACCGCGACGGCGTGTCCGCGTCCGGAGCCGTGCGTGACCGGGCCCGCGCCAAGTTCGCGGCGGAACGCGTCGCGCTCGTGGTCGCCGACGACGGCACCGCTCCCGGTGTCGTCACCGGGTTCGCCCTGGTCAGTGCCCCGGGGACCGGCGGTGGGCCCACAGCCGGTGCTGCCTCGAGCGGTGTCGCGTACCTGAGCCTGCTCGCCGTCGCTCCGGCTGCCCAGGGCCACGGGCTCGGCCGCCGGCTGCTCGCCGCCGCGGTGTCCGCTGCCGCCGAGGCCGGCTTCGGGCACTGCGAACTGCACGCACTCGAAGACAACGCCCCGGCACTCGCGCTCTACGCCAGCGCCGGGTTCCACCCGGTCGGTGACCCGTTCCCGCACGCGCTGAACGGTCGCCCGACCCGTGTCTGGAGAGCGGACGCCCGCGGGTGAGGTGAGGCAAACCTCACCCGAAAAGCCCAGGTCAGGCCTGCCTCACCTTGCTGGCGCGGTCGGCTGTGGAGTGGTTCGATGGCGGACATGTCGACCGCATCGGACCTCTCGCTCCCCGTCTCCGAGCACGACGACGCCACGAGCGCCGCGCGGCTCAACTGGCTCCGTGCCGGACTGCTCGGCGCGAACGACGGCATCGTGTCCGTCGCCGCCGTGCTCGTCGGCGTCGCGGGCGCCGGAGCGGGCACGGGGCCCGTCGTGGCCGCCGGCACCGCAGCCCTGGTGGGCGGCGCGATCTCGATGGCGCTCGGCGAGTACATCTCGGTGAGCGGCGCGCGCGACGCGCAGCGCACCGGGCAGGCGGCGGAGCAGGCGAAGCTCCAGGCCGACGCCGAGGACGCCCCGGCGCTCGCCGCGCACTACCGGTCGCTCGGGGTCGACGACTCGGTCGCCGACGCCGTCGCCCGTGAGCTCACCCGCCCGGAGGTCCGACGCCGTCGCGCCGAGGCGGCCCTGCAGGACGCCGAGGACGAGGTCGTCAGTCCCTGGCGCGCGGCCTGGGTCTCAGCGGCGACCTTCACCGTGGGCGCGCTGTTGCCGTTCCTCGCGATGTTGCTCGCACCCGAGGCCCTCCGCGTCCCCGTGACCGTGGTCGCGTCGCTCGTCGCGCTCGCGCTGACCGGGACGACCGGTGCCGTGCTCGGCGGTGCCCGTCGCGGGCGTGCGGCGATCCGGGTCGTCGTGGGCGGGGCGCTCGCGCTCACCGCGACGTTCGTGGCGGGGGCACTGCTCGGGACGCACGCGCTCTGACGGGCGAAGGTCGAGGGCGTCGTCGGCTCCTCCTCGTCGAACGAGAACTGCCCGAGGGAGACGATGTCGTGCTCGGCTCCTGGGAGACCGACAAGCGCAGGGGGCTGTAGGTCGGAGTACCGACCCGCCCGTGGCGCATCGTCCAGGACGACACGATCCGCTTCCGGGCAGTGTCGATGTCGACCTCAGTCGAACCCGTCGGGTCGGTACGGGGCTGACGCGCCAGCGTAGAAGACGACCTGAGCGTGCGGCCCGACGTCGCTCTGCAGGCGCCCGGCTGTCCGGAGCCCGAGAGCGCGGGCCTCAGCGTCGCCGAACGGCGTTCCGAGTCGTCCAGTGAGGGAACGCCAGTGCACGACGGCTCTGGCTGTTCCCGCACGGGCGCCCGCTGCGCGCGCTGATCTGACGTCGCGCTCCCCGTCACGCAGGAACTCGACATCCGTCCTGTTCTCCTGCTCGGCAGCACCACGGCCGTCCCCGACTCGGTCACCAGGTCGATGCCTTCGCCCGCGCCGCACCAGACGTGCACGTCGTCACCGAGCTCGAGCTGGACGCGGCTCGCGAGCGTGAACGCCTCGACCCTGTGCGCAGCCACCGCGGCAGGGGGAACCGAGGGCGACGGGACAGGGCGGGACTGGTCACGGTCGTCGAAGACGTCGTCCCACGTCTGCTCGAAGACGTCGTTCCACGCCTGGAGATCTCGCCGGAGGGACGCGCTCAGCCCGAGCTCCGTGGCCTCTGCGGCGCCGGAGTGCTCACCGGACCGCGATCCCCGGTACCAGAGCGGGGAGTCGCCGACCATGTACTCGGCCATCACGAGGACGATCACGCTCACCACCAGGATGTCGTACGACGGCGTCCAGCGAGCAAGGCACCCTGCGCAGCTGTCCACCGCCGGGGCGCGACCAGGCGCCCACGGCCAGCGGCGAGGCGGACGCGAGCCGCGCCTCCCGGCTGGCGGGGAAGGGGAGGACCCCGTCAGGCCGGGTCGAACTGCCGGAGCTGGTCGACGTCCGGCCACGGCGCCCACTTCGCTCGCGGCGCGTGCAGCAGGTAGGGCTGCGGCGTCGGGTAGGTGACGAGCTCGAGCGTCGACCCCCACGGCGTCCGCGTGTAGACGAAGCGGTTGCCCTCGCCGGCCTCCTCGCCACGCAGCGGGCGCGGGTCGGAGTTCCGGACCGCACCGGCCGCCTCGACCCGTGCGAGGGCGTCGTCGAGGTCGTCGACGTACAGGGCCAGGTGCTGCCAGCCGAGGTCGGACGGGTGAGCGGCGTCGCGCTGGTCCGGCCCGCGGTACTCGAAGAGCTCCAGACCGGGGCCCTCGGGCAGTGCGAGCATGCGGATCGCCCCCTGCGCCATCGAGGACGGGATGCCGAGGTAGCGGTGTGCCTCCGGCGTGCCGTTGGGCTCGTCGGTGGTGCGGCGCACGTCGTACAGCACGACGGCGTCGAAGGCGGCGACGAAGAACGCCGTCGCCGATCCCATGTCCGGCACGGTCACGCCGACATGGTCGATCCGGATGCCCCTGTTCATGGATCGATCATGCGGCCGCCGGGGAACGCCCGACCGCGAGGACGGCGGAGGCTGCGCCATTCCCTGCGGCATCCCGCACAGCCTGTGCCGCTGTTCAGGCCCGCGTCGGAACGTCCGTTCCAGCGTCCGTGTCGTGTCACACGACCGTTACACGAGGGAAACGGGCGGCGCGAAGAGCCTCCATAGCGTCGTCCACGAGCGGGGACCCCCGCCGCCCACTCCCACGGAGGACGCCTTGGTCACAGAGATCGCGACCCCGGTCGCCGCGCCCCACGCCCCCCGAACGACGTCGTCGGCAGCCGCCGGCGCGGGCGTCGTCAAGCCCGGGTACGACCCGGCGCTCACCAACGCGGACCTCGCCCCCCTGCGCGAACAGCGCTGGACGAGCTACAACATCTTCGCGTTCTGGATGTCCGACGTGCACTCGGTCGGCGGGTACGTCACCGCCGGGTCGCTCTTCGCGCTCGGCATCGCGAGCTGGCAGGTGCTCGTCGCCCTCGTCGTCGGCATCCTCATCGTGCAGGTGTTCGCGAACCTCGTGGCGAAGCCGTCCCAGCGCACCGGCGTGCCGTACCCGGTCATCAACCGCGCCGTGTTCGGCGTGATCGGGGCGAACGTCCCCGCCGTCATCCGCGGCTTGATCGCGACCGCCTGGTACGGCGTGCAGACCTTCCTCGCCGCGCAGTCGCTCAACATCGTCTTCCTCAAGTTCCTGCCGGGCTCGGCCGCGCTGCTCGACCACTCCTTCCTCGGGCTCTCCGCGCTCGGGTGGATCTCGTACGGCATCCTC
Organism: Curtobacterium caseinilyticum; assembly: GCF_030363035.1. Lineage (GTDB taxonomy): Bacteria > Actinomycetota > Actinomycetes > Actinomycetales > Microbacteriaceae > Curtobacterium > Curtobacterium caseinilyticum. The sequence continues at coordinate 324,204 of NZ_JAUCMN010000002.1, forward strand.
TGGGTCGCGCAGGCCGCGCTGTTCTCGATGGGCATGGAGGCGATCCGCCGCTTCATCGACTTCGCCGGCCCGGCCGTCTACGTCGTGATGATCGCGCTCGCCGTGTACCTGGTCGCGAAGGCCGGCATCGGCAACATCTCGTTGACCCTCCACACCGGTGCGCCGATGTCGTTCGGTGCCTCGATCCCGGTGATGCTCTCGGCGGTGGCGATCGTCGTCAGCTACTTCTCCGGCCCGATGCTGAACTTCGGTGACTTCTCGCGCTACGGTCGCTCGTTCCGGTCGGTGAAGCGCGGCAACCTCTGGGGACTGCCGGTCAACTTCCTGTTCTTCTCGGTCCTCACCGTGCTCTGCGCGAGCGCGACGGTGCCGGTCTTCGGCAAGCTCATCACCGACCCGATCGAGACCGTCCAGGCCATCGACGCCCCCTTCGCGATCCTGCTCGGCGGTCTGACGTTCGTCACCGCGACCGTCGGCATCAACATCGTCGCGAACTTCATCAGCCCCGCGTTCGACTTCTCGAACGTCGCCCCGCGGAAGATCAGCTGGCGGACGGGCGGCATGATCGCGGCGGTCGGCTCGGTCCTCCTGACGCCGTGGAACTGGTACGGCAACGACCAGGCGATCCTGTACACGCTCGGCATCCTCGGCGCGCTGATCGGTCCGCTGTTCGGCATCCTGATCGCCGGCTACTACCTGGTCGCGAAGCAGCGCGTGGCGGTCGACGACATGTACACGAAGGAGCCCACCGCCCGGTACTGGTACCGCGCGGGCTGGAACCCGAATGCGATGTGGACCCTGCTGGCCGCCGGCGCCGTGTCGGTCGCGAGCGCGGTGCTGCCGCCGGCCACGGGCGTGCTGCCCTGGCTGAGCAACTACAGCTGGTTCATCGGCTGCGGGCTCGGGCTGGTCGTCTTCTGGGCGCTCGAGCGTCGGTCGCCGCGCATGCCGCTGCTGGCCGCGGACGACCCGACGGTCGACGACGGCGCAGCCGTCGGACGCGACTGAGCGGTCCGACACACCCCGTACACCGTCACCGGCCGGGAGGCGCGACCCGCCTCCCGGCCGGATCGTCGCCTTCCCGACCCCCACGCTCCACGCCCGTCCCAGCCCCGCCCGAGAGGTCCCGCTTGCGCATCCGCATCGTCAACCCCAACACCACCGCGTCGATGACGGCCACGATCGGCCGTGCGGCGGCCGCCGTCGCCGGCCCCGGCACCGTCGTCGAGGCGGTCACGCCCACCACCGGTCCGGCCTCGATCGAGAGCCACTACGAGGAGGCCCTGGCGGTCCCGGGCCTCCTGGAGCAGATCGCGCTCGGTGAGCAGGAGGGCGTGGACGCGTACGTCGTCGCGTGCTTCGGCGACCCGGGGCTCGACGCGGCACGGGAGCTCGCCGCCGGTCCGGTGATCGGCATCGCGGAGGCCGGGTTCCACGCCGCCGCGATGCTCGGGCGACGGTTCGGTGTCGTCACGACGCTGGCCCGCACGACCGGCAGGGCTCACGAGCTGGCGGAGCGCTACGGGTTCGCGTCCCTGGTGACCGAGATCCGGGCGTGCGAGGTGCCCGTGCTGCAGCTCGACGACCCGGCGTCGGGGGCGCGTGCGCTCGTCGTCGAGGAGTGCCGTGCCGTCCTCGCCGGCGGTGCCGACGCCGTCGTGCTCGGCTGTGCGGGCATGGCGGACTTCTGCGCCGAGGTCTCGCGGGAGATCGGTGCGCCCGTGGTCGACGGGGTGGCCGCGGCGACGGTGCTCGCGGAGTCGCTCGTCCGGCTCGGGCTCCGGACGGGCAAGACCGGCGAGTACGCCCCACCGCCGCCGAAGCCGGTGACGGGACTGCTGTCCGGCTTCACGCTGCCGTCGTCCGACGTGACCCCCGCGCCGCTCGACCTCGCCGGGGTGTCGGCATGAGCGCCGCGGTGGTCGCCGACCTGGTGCTCCGCGCTCGGCGGGCCTGGGTCGACGGCGTCCTCCGGCCGGCCGCGGTGGTCGTCCGCGACGGCGTGGTCGACGCGGTCCTGCCGTTCGACGCCGAGGTCGCGGCGGCCGTCGACCGGACCGTCCCGGTCGAGCACGTGCTGCTGCCGGGGCTCGTCGACACCCACGTGCACGTCAACGAACCCGGCCGCACCGAGTGGGAGGGGTTCGCCTCCGCCACCCGGGCGGCGGCACTCGGCGGCGTGACCACGATCATCGACATGCCGTTGAACTCGATCCCGGCGACGGTGGACGTCGACGCCCTCGCAGTGAAGCGGGCGAGCGCCGAGGGTCGCGTTGCAGTGGACGTCGGGTTCTGGGGCGGGGCGGTCCCCGCCAACGCCGGGGCTCGCGGTCCGCTGCACGACGCCGGGGTGTTCGGGTTCAAGTGCTTCACCGCCCCGAGCGGCGTCGACGAGTTCCCGCACCTCGACCCGGCGCAGCTGCGCGCTGCGATCGAGGAGGTCGCCGAGCTCGACGCCCTGCTCATCGTGCACGCCGAGGACCCCGACCTCCTGGTACCGCACGAGGACCTCGGCGGCCAGTACGCCGACTTCCTGGCCACCCGTCCGGGCAGCGCCGAGCAGTCGGCCGTCGCCCGGGTCCTCGACGGCGCCCGGGCGACCGGCGCCCGCGTGCACGTCCTCCACCTGTCCGACGCGGGGGTCCTCCCGATGATCCGGGCCGCCAGGGCCGACGGCGTCCGGGTGACCGTCGAGACGTGTCCGCACTACCTGGCGTTCGAGGCCGGGTCGATCCCGGACGGAGCGACCGAGTACAAGTGCTGCCCGCCGATCCGTGACGACGCGAACCGCGACGCGCTGTGGGCCGGACTGCTCGACGGCACGATCGACTGCGTCGTGTCCGACCACTCGCCCTCGACCGCCGACCTGAAGACCGACGACTGGGGGTCGGCGTGGGGCGGCATCGCCGGACTCCAGGTCGGCTTCCGGGCGGTGTGGACCGAGGCCGTGCGCCGGGGGATCCCGCTCGAGGCAGTCCTGCCGTGGTTCACGACCGGCCCCGCCGAGCTCGTCGGGTTCACCGACCGCGGGCGGATCGCGCCGGGCGCGGTCGCGCACCTCGCGGTCCTCGACCCGGCGGCGGAGGGCGTCGTCGAGGTCGCCGCCCTCGCGCACCGCAACCCGGTCTCCGCCTACGCCGGTCTGCACACGGTCGGGGTCGTCACCGAGACCTGGCTCCGCGGACGGCTCGTGGCGACCGTCGACGGGGTCACCGCCGTCGAGGGGCTTCTGGTCGACCGCTCGGTGGCGCCGCAACACGCACGAAACGGACGTTCCGCTACAGTCCTGAACGGAACGGAGGCACCATGACCCAGCCAGTGAACCCGCCCGCCCGTCTCCTCATGGGACCCGGGCCGATCGACGCCGATCCCCGGGTGCTCCGGGCGCTGTCGACGCCGCTCGTCGGGCAGTACGACCCGTGGATGACCGCCACGATGACCGCGACGCAGGAGCTCTACCGGCAGGTCTTCGGCACGCGGAACGACGCCACCGTGCTCGTCGACGGCACCTCCCGCGCGGGCATCGAGGCGGCCCTGGTGTCGCTGCTGGCCCCGGGGGACCGGGTCCTCGTGCCGGTCTTCGGACGCTTCGGACACCTGCTCGCCGAGATCGCCACGCGTGCCGGCGCCGAGGTGCACACCATCGAGACCGAGTGGGGGCAGGTGTTCCCGCCATCGGTGATCGAGGAGGCGGTGCGCCGGGTCCGGCCGAAGGTCCTGGCGGTCGTGCAGGGCGACACCTCGACGACGATGAACCAGCCGCTCGACGAGCTCGGGGCGATCTGCGAGCGGCACGGCGTGCTGCTCTACACCGACGCCACGGCGAGCATCGGCGGCAACCCGCTCGAGACCGACGCCTGGGGGATCGACGTCGTGAGCGCGGGTCTGCAGAAGTGCCTGGGCGGACCGTCCGGCAGCGCACCGATCACCCTGTCACCGCGCGCCGTGGCGGTGCTCGACGGCCGTCGCAGCATCGAGGCCGGCATCCGCGAGGCCGACGACGTCGTGTCCGAGCACCCGATCCGCTCGAACTACCTCGACCTCGCGATGATCCTCGACTACTGGGGCCCCCGACGTCTCAACCACCACACCGAGGCCGCGTCGATGCTCTACGCCGCGAACGAGTGCGCCCGCATCCTGCTCGAGGAGGGGCGCGAGGCCGTGGTCGAGCGCCACGCGACCGCCGGGCGGGCGATGCTCGCCGGGGTCGAGGCGCTCGGGCTGCGGGTCTTCGGTGACGTCGCGCACAAGATGCACAACGTCGTCGCCGTCGAGATCCCCGACGACGTCGTGGGGGACCAGGTCCGGGGCGCGATGCTCGAGGACCACGGCATCGAGATCGGGACGTCCTTCGGGCCGCTGCACGGACGGGTCTGGCGCATCGGGACGATGGGCTACAACGCCCGGAAGGACACGGTCGTTCGGACCCTCGCCGCGCTCGAGCACTGCCTGCGCCGCGCCGAGCACGCCGTCCCGCAGGGCGCCGGGGTCGACGCCGCGCTCGACGTGCACGCCGGACTCGACGTCGAGACCGGTCGCACCGCACCGGTCGGAGCACCGGCGTGACGCCGACGACCGGGCCCTCGACGGCCGAGGCGCCGGCAGCACCGGCTGCGCCGACGGCGAGCGCCCGCGCGATCGCCGACGCCGCGACGATCGTCCGGTGGTGCGACACGCTCGCCGGGATCTCGCAGGACGACGGCCGCACCACGCGCGTCTACCTGTCGCCCGAGCACGCCCGGGTGAACGCCGTGGTCGCGGAGTGGATGCAGGACGCCGGGCTCCGCACGTGGCAGGACGCGGCGGGGAACCTGCACGGCATCGTCGACGGCGCGACGCCGGACGCACCCGTGCTGCTGCTCGGTTCGCACCTCGACACCGTGGTCGACGCCGGCCGCTACGACGGCGTCGTCGGGGTCCTCATGGCGATCCGGACGGCAGCCCGGCTCGCCGCGTCCGGGCCGCTGCCCTTCGCGCTGCAGGTGATCGCGTTCTCCGACGAAGAGGGCACGCGCTTCGGCAAGGCCCTGCTGGGCTCGTCCGCCGTCGCCGGGGTCTGGGACGAGTCGTGGTGGGACCTCGAGGACGCTGACGGCACCACGCTCCGCCGGGCCTTCACCGACTTCGGGCTCGACCCCGAGCGCGTGGCCGAGGCCGCACTGCCGCCGGACCGCCTCGTCGGCTACCTCGAGGCGCACATCGAGCAGGGCCCCTACCTCGAGCAGGCCGGACAGGCTCTCGGCGTCGTGACGAGCATCGCGAGCGCCCGACGGTTCTCCGTCGAGGCGGTCGGCGAGGCCCGGCACGCCGGGGGCACGCCGTACGAGCGGCGCCACGACGCGCTCCTCGCCGCGGCCGAGGCGGCGCTCGCCGTCGAGCGGGTCTGCCGCGCCGAGCAGCACGTCGGCACGGTCGGCACGATGTCGGTCGAGCCCGGCGCCGTGAACGTCGTCCCGGGGCTCGCCCGGTTCAGCGTGGACCTGCGCGGGGAGTTCGACGAGGGGCGCGACCGCGTCTGGGAGTCGATCACCGCGGCCTTCGAGGAGATCGGGACCCGACGGGGGGTGGCGGTCACACCGACCGAGGTGCACCGCGCTCCTGCGGTGTTCTGCGCACCGGCGCTGATGGACGCGGTCCGTGCCGGGATCGCCGCGACCGGTGAGGCCGCACCGGCTGAGCTGTTCTCGCGTGCCGGGCACGACGCGATGTCCCTCGGGCTCGTCACCGACGTCGCGATGCTGTTCCTCCGGAACCCGGACGGCATCAGCCACCACCCCGACGAGTTCGTCTCGGCGGACGACGTCGCCCTCGGCCTCGACGCGCTCGCGGTGGCGGTCGAGCGGATCGCCGACGACCGGGCGGTGACCGCGTGACCGCCGTGCCCGACGTGCGCGCGCGGGTCGACGCCGTCTGGGACCGGCTGTCGCCCGCGGAGCGCCGGGTCGCCGCGATGGTCCGGCACGACCCCGAGCTGCTGCTCGTCGGTACCTCCGCCGAGCTCGCGGCGGAGTCGGGCACGTCGAAGGCCACGGTGTCCCGGCTCGTGCGTTCCCTGGGGTTCCAGGACGCCGCCGAGGTCCGGCAGGAGCTCATGTCCGCACGCGGCAGCGGTCTGCCGTGGGCCGCCGAGGACGCTGCGCACGTCGACCAGCGCGCCGTCGAGGCGCGGAACCTCGACGCGGCGTTCGCCTCGCTCGCCCGTGCGGACCGCGTCCGGCTCGCCCGACGCATCGTCCGGGCGCGGCGCGTGCTCGTGTTCGGGGAGCGCGGCGCGCACCCGGTGGCGATGCAGCTCCGGTCGCAGCTCGCGCAGGTGCGCCCGGACGTCCGCATCGGGCCGGCGCCCGGGCAGCGTCTCGGTGAGGAGGTCGCGGACCTCGACCGCCGCGACCTCGTCGTGCTCGTCACGGTGCGCCGACACGCAGCCGGGGCCGAACGACTCGTGCGGCACTGTGTCGCGACCGGGGCCGACGTCGTCGTGCTCGGGGACCCGACCGCCGCCGTGATCGCGGCTCCCGCAGCGACCGCGGTGCTCTGTCCGGTGGACTCACCGTCGGCGTTCGACTCGATGGCGGCGCTCTTCGCGGTCGTCGCGGCGATCGCGAACGACGTGTACGAGGCCTCCGGTCCCGCCGGGCGTGCCCGGGTGGACGCCGTGGCGGCGGCCTACGACGTGCTCGGCGAGCTCGCTGCGCCCTGACCGCCGTCGGCACCGGCAGCGTCGGGACCGCCGCTGCCGGGGCGACCGCCGTCGTGGCCGCGGCCGGGACCGCCGCCCTCGAGCTCGTCGCGCAGCGACGCGTTGCGGGCCGCGATGAGCCGCGGCAGGTAGCGCGCGAGCGCGACCCGCTCCGCGACCCACCCCAGCGGACCGAGCGGAGCCCGGAAGGTGATGTCGTCCACCATCCGCGTGCCGCCGGCCGACGGCTCGAAGCGGTGCTCGTGTCGGAAGCGGGCGAACGGACCACGCACCTGCTCGTCGACGAAGCGACCCGGTGCCTCCAGTGCGGTGATCCGGCTCGTCATCCGCCACACGACCCCGAAGTGCCGTGCGCGCCACGTGACGGTCTCGCCCAGGCCGATCGTGCCGGACGTCGTGCCGGCGACCGCGCGTTCGCCGGTGCCCGCCATCGAGCGCTCGTGCGCGCCGATGTCGAGCGACAGCGCGAACACGCGCTCCGGCGGCACCACGATCCCGGTGACCACGCGGAAGGTGACGGTCACGACGTCGGCCAGGCGGGTGTGGTCGACCGGTCGTCGTCCCGCAGCACCGCGGCGAGCAGCTGGTCGTGCCGCACACCACGGTGCAGGACGGACGAGCGCGCTCGGCCCTCGTACCGCATGCCGATGCGGCGGGCGGTGGCCGCCGACGCTGCGTTGGTCGCGATCGCGCGCCACTGCACGCGGACCAGCCCGAGGCCGGACGGGGGCTCCGCGAAGGCCCACCGCAGCACCCGGTCGGCGGCCTCGGTCACCAGCCCGTCCCCGCGCCCGTCCGGGTGCAGCGCGTACCCGATCTCCGCGGCGCCGTCCGTGATGCCGAACAGGCCGACCGTGCCGAGCAGGCGCATGTCGGCAGCGCGGCGGACGCCGAACTCGTACCGGGTGTCGTCGCGCCAGCCGGCGGCGACGACCTCCTCGGTCCAGCGCCGCGCCTCGGCGTGCCCGTACGGCACGGGCACCGGGGTGAACGCGATCACGTCCGGGTCGTTCGCGTACGCGACGACGTCCTCGGCGTCGGCGGCCGTGGGCGGGGAGAGCACGAGCCGTTCGGTGCGGAGCGTCACGGGGTGCACACCCGCGAGCCTAGCGACGGGGGAGCGGCGCGGTAGCGTCGGGACATGACGTTCGACGCGCTCGCCTTCCCGGTCATCGACGGCCACAACGACCTGCCGTGGGAGCGCCGCGAGTCCCACGACTCCGGTGTCGAGGGGATCGACACCGAGGACGGCACCCTGCACACCGACCTGCCGAAGCTCCGCGCCGGCGGGGTCGTCGGGCAGTTCTGGTCCGTGTTCGTGCCGTCCGACGACCCCGACCCGGTGCGCACGACGCTGCAGCAGATCGACACCGCGCACCGGATCATCGCGCGGTACCCCGACGACCTGGCCTTCGTCCGGACCGCGGCGGAGCTCCGCGACGCGGTGGATGCCGGACGGATCGCGTCGATGCTCGGCGCCGAGGGCGGGCACGCGATCGGGGACGACCTGGCCGTGCTGCGGTCCTTCGCCCGGCTCGGCGTCCGGTACATGACGCTGACGCACAACGACGACACCACCTGGGCGGACTCGGCGACCGGTGCGCGGGCGCACGGGGGCCTGACCGACCGTGGGCGCGAGGTCGTCGCGGAGATGGAGCGGATCGGCATGCTCGTCGACCTGTCGCACACCGCACCGGCGACGATGCGGGACACGCTCGACGTCGCCACGCAGCCGGTGGTGTTCAGCCACTCGTCCACGGTCGCGATCGACGACCACCCGAGGAACGTCCCCGACGACGTGCTCGCACGCCTCGCCGACAACGGCGGCGTCGTGATGATCACCTTCGTGCCGAAGTTCGTGTCGCGCGCGTGGGCGGACTGGGAGGAGTCGGGTTCCGAGGGGGAGCCGCCGCTCGTCACGGTCGCCGACGTCGCCGACCACGTCGAGCACGCGCGCGCGGTCGCGGGCGTTCGGCACCTCGGGCTCGGCGGCGACTACGACGGCACGCCGGTGCTGCCGCCGGACCTGCGCGACGTGTCGCGGTACCCGGTGCTCGCGGAGGAACTGCGGCGCCGCGGCTGGGGCGACGAGGACCTGCGGGCGCTGGCCGGTGGGAACGTGCTGCGCGTGCTCGAGGCGACGGACGAGCGGTACGCGCGGAGCGCAATGCGCTGACGAGCGCGATGCCCGACACCTGATATGTGAACATCACATTCCTCCTGTACACTCGTGCGGCGGCTCGGACGGGCTGCGCCCTGTTCTGGAGGAACCGATGACTGTCAGTTCGTGCGAACGTCGAGCGACGACGAGGGCCCGAGGTCGAGGCGTGGCGACCTTCGCGGCAGGACTGCCGCCGACCGTCATCGTGCTCACGCTCTACGCACTCTCGAGGCTCTGGTCCTCGCTGCTGCTCACCGCCGGACTCGCCCTCGCGCCGCGCCCGCCAGGGATCGCCCGAGACGGCGTCGCCCTCGACGGCTTCTTCGACCTGACCGGGTCGGTGTGGGATGCCTGGTACTACCGCGACATCGCGCAGCACGGGTACGGCACCGAACTCCCGCACGACGCCGACGGTGCCGTCACCGGGAACTCGTGGGCGTTCCTGCCGGTGTTCGCCGTGCTGGCGCGAACGGCGGCCACACTCCTCGCGAGTGACTACAGCGTCGGCGCCGTCGTCGTGGCCACGCTCGCCGGCGGAGCCGCCTCGCTCGTGCTCTTCATGTTGCTCGAGCCCTCGATCGGGCGAACGCGATCGCTCTGGGCGGTCGCGGCCTTCGCCTTCGGACCGATGGGGTTCGTCCTGCAGGTCGGTTACGCGGAGAGCCTGTTCCTCTTCTCGTTCTTCGCCGGCGCCCTCGCCATGCGCAGGCACCGGTACTGGGTGATGCTGCCCTTCATGCTCCTCGGGGCGTTCACCCGGCCCGGGATGGTCGCGCTCACGCTCGCGCTCGCGCTCCACGGACTCCTCCGACTCGTCCGTCGTGACGGGATCCGTGTACCGGACGTCGTCGCGATCGCGGTCGTCGGATGCACGAGCGCCGCTGCGGGTCTCGCCTGGCCGGTCGTCGTCGGGGCCGTCACCGGTGATCCGGACGGCTACCTCCAGACCGAGATGGCCTGGTGGCGGCAAGTCGTCCCGGGTGTCGACCACTTCGTTCCGCTCTCTCCGTGGTTCCTGATGGGATCGAAGGTCGCGGGACCGGCTGGGATCGTCCTCGTGCTCGCCGGAGTGGCGATCGCTTGCTGGTTCCTCCTCGGGCGCGGTCGGCGCGAGCTGGGGAGCGACGTGCTCGCGACGGTCTCCTCGTACGCGCTCTACCTGTTCGCCGTGTTCCTCCCGCAGCAGTCGACCCTGCGGTTGCTGCTCCCCGTGTCACCGCTGCTCGGCGCACGGATGTTCACCGCGTCCCGCGCTCGACGGGTCCTGACGGTGTCGTCCGGCGCGCTCCTGCAGCCGGTGACGATCACGCTGTTGTGGGTCGTGAGCTACCCGTGAGCACAGCGGTTCCTCATCCGCGAGGCGATCGCCGATCGTCAGGTTCGGCGGCACGATCGGGCCCTCGTACGTCAGCGGGCGTCATCGACAGGGGACCGCCGGGCGCCGTCGCTAGGATCGCGGGGAACCGCAGCGCCTCCACCGTCGGTGGCGCGCCCCGACCCGGAGGACGACAACGGATGACCGGCACCATCTACGACAACATCTCGCAGGCGTTCGGCAACACCCCGCTCGTCCGCCTCAACCGCCTGCCGAAGGCCGACGGCGCCGAGGTCCTGGCGAAGCTCGAGTTCTACAACCCCGGGTCCAGCGTCAAGGACCGTCTCGGGGTCGCGATCATCGACGCGGCCGAGCAGTCCGGTGAGCTCCGTCCGGGCGGCACCGTCGTCGAGGGGTCGTCGGGCAACACCGGCATCGCGCTCGCCCTCGTCGGCGCCGCCCGCGGGTACCGCGTCGTCATCACGATGCCCGAGACCATGAGCGTCGAACGCCGCGCCCTGATCCGTGCCTTCGGTGCCGAGATCGTCCTGACCCCGGGGCCGGAGGGCATGAAGGGCGCCGTCGCACGCGCGGAGCAGATCGTCGAGGAGACGCCCGGCGCGATCCTGGCGCACCAGTTCGAGACCGCCGCCAACGCGGCGATCCACCGCAGGACCACCGCGGAGGAGATCCTCCGCGACACCGAGGGCCACGTCGACGTGTTCGTCGCGGGCGTCGGGACCGGCGGCACGATCACCGGTGTCGGCCAGGTCCTCAAGGAGCGCGTCCCCGGTGTGCAGATCGTGGCCGTCGAGCCGAAGGACTCCCCGCTCCTGACCGAGGGCAAGGCCGGCCCGCACAAGATCCAGGGCATCGGCGCGAACTTCGTGCCGGAGGTCCTCGACCGTGACGTCATCGACGAGGTGTTCGACGTCGAACTCGACGACGCACTGCGTCTCGCCCGCGCGCTCGGTACCGAGGAGGGCATCCTCGCCGGCATCTCGTCCGGTGCGATCATCCACGCCGCGGTCGAGATCGCCGCGCGACCCGAGAACGCTGGCAAGCGCGTCGTCGCGATCGTCTGCGACACCGGTGAGCGCTACCTGTCGACGCCGCTGTTCGAGGGACTCACTGCGTGACGCGAGCCGTCCGTCGCGGCGTGCTGCGGACGGTCCGGGAGGACCTCGCCGCAGCACGTCGCGGTGACCCCGCCGCTCGGAGCGACCTGGAAAACGCCGTGGTCTACTCCGGGTTGCACGCGATCTGGACGTACCGACTGACGCACCGGCTCTGGCTCGCCGAGGGCCTGCCGGGGTCGCGGTTCGCCGCGCGGTTGATCGCGCAACTGGCGCGGACGGTGACGGGCATCGAGATCCACCCGGGCGCCCGGATCGGCCGTCGGTTCTTCATCGACCACGGGATGGGCGTCGTGATCGGCGAGACGGCCGTGATCGGTGACGACGTGCTCGTGTTCCACGGCGTGACGCTCGGCGGGCGGGGCAACCACGGCGGCGAGCACGGTCCCGGAGGTCGTCGGCACCCGGCCGTCGGCGACCGGGTGGTGCTCGGTGCGGGGTCGTCGCTCATCGGCGCCATCACGGTGGGGGCGGACTCCGTCGTGGGCGCGAACACCGTGGTGACGAAGGACGTCCCCGCCGGCTCGGTCGTCACCGGCGTGGCGGGGACGTCGAGGCCGAGGTCGGGACACGAGGGCGTCCCGACGCTCTGACCGGGGCGTCAGCTCTTCTCGCAGGCGATCCCGTCGCCGTCGCGGTCCATCTTCTTGTTCGCGTTGTAGAGCGCGTCGTCCTTCTTGACGGTGCCCTTCAGTGGGCGGTAGGTGGTCTTGCCACCGGAGGTCACGCGGTTCTTCGTGACGGACTTCTTCGCGATGCCGCCGGACCAGACCTTCTGCACGGCGGTGCAGTTCGCGTAGACCTTCGGCGCGGCGGAGGCGGAGGTGACCCCGCCGAGCACGACGGAGGCTGCGAGGGCGGTGGTGGCGGCGGCGACGCCGAGGGTACGGATGGTGCGCACGGGTTCTTCCCCCTGGGGACGAGCGTGGCCGCGGGTGCGGCCGCCGCGTCGGGTGCGCGGCGGCTCGATCGTACCCGAGCAGGGCTCATCCTCGGGTACCCCCGATCGGGTCGGTGCGGCATGCTGGGACGGTGGACGGCGCGACACTGCACGAGGTGACGGTCCGGACGGCCCTGGCGCTGCCCGCGGTCGAGGAGACCCAGCCGTTCGGCGCGGACTCCGTGGTCTACAAGGTGGTCGGCCGGATGTTCGTGCTCGCGACCGAGCTGCGCGGCGTGCCGATCGTCAACCTCAAGTGCGCCCCACCGCACGGCGCCGCACTGGTCCGTGACCTCGCGGAGGTCTCGCCGGGGTGGCACATGGACAAACGGCACTGGATCACGCTCGCACCGGGCGACGGACTCGACGAGACGATGGTCGAGGACCTCGTGGCGAACTCCTGGGAACTCGTCGTGGCCGGCCTCCCGCGGGCTCGCCGGCCGCTCGACGCGGCACGACGCAGCAACCCCGGGGCCTGACCACAGCCCGTCGAGGAAGTCCGCGCCGCCGTGTGACGATCGAGCCGCTCGACACGTCACACCGGTGGACGAAGGAGCGACCGACCATGACCGACACCACCGCTGCACGACGACCCCCGCGCACCACACCGGCCCACGGCCTCGCGCAGGTGCGGATCCGCACGCTCGGGACCCGCCCGGTCGGCCCGTTGCGGGTGCGGACGGCGACCCCCTCGCCGTCGCGTCCAGCCTTCCCCGAGTCCTGACCAGTAGAAGGAACCCGTGCAGCACCAGCCCCTCGCAGACCTCGACGACGCCGTCCTCGCCGGCCGGTCGTCGGACGGCGACGTCCGGGCGTTCGAGGTCCTGATCCGGCGGTACACGCCGCTGCTCCGCGCGTACGCACGACGCACGCTCGGCTCGACCGACGAGCTCGACGACGTCGTGCAGGAGACGTTCATCACCGCGTGGAGCCGCCTCGACGGCCTCGACGACGGCGCGAAGGTCAAGTCGTGGCTCATGCGCATCCTCAGCCGGAAGTGCATCGACCGCATCCGTGCCCGCCGTGAGCACCTCGACGTCACCGAGATCGAGGTGGCTGCGCCCCGCGACGACGCTCCGGAGCGCGTGGCCGAGGCGCGGTCGCGCGAGGAGGCCGTCGAGACCGCGCTCGCCGAGCTGCCGGAGGCCCAGCGGCGCTGCTGGGTGATGAAGGAGGTGCTCGAGTACCGCTACGAGGACATCGCCGAGCAGCTCGACCTGCCGGTGTCGACGGTGCGGGGCCTGCTGTCCCGGGCCAGGAAGAACATGATCCGTCTCATGGAGGCATGGCGATGACCGGACCCGACGACGTGCGGCTCGACGCGCTCGAGCCCGACGACCTCGACGGTCACACGATCGACGAGCTCGCCGACTACCTGGACGCGGGCATGCTGCCGGCCGACCCGTCCATCGACGACTCGGCAGCCTGCCAGAACGCGCTCGCCGCGCTCGTGCGCCTGCGGCAGTCGTCGCTCGGTTCGCTCGATGCGGCGGCGGCGCAGGAGGAGCCTGCCGACGAGTCGTGGATCGGCGGTGTGCTGGCCAACATCTCGCTCGAGGCGCGGGCCGGCCGGGACGTCCCGCTGCGCCCGGTCGCGCCGACCGAGCGTCCGGTGATGACCGAAGGTGCGATCCGCTCCCTCGTCCGCACCGCGGGCGACGTCGTGCCCGGGGTGGTGATCGCCCGGTGCTCGCTGGAGGGTGACGTCACGGAGCTCGACGCACCCGTCCGTGTCCTCGTGGAGCTGGCGGTGCGCTCCGGCGTGCCGATCCACGCGGTGGCCGAGCAGGTCCGGCAGACCGTGGTCGGGGTCCTCGCCGAGCAGACCGACCTGCACGTCGCCGCGGTGGACGTCCGCGTCCGCGACCTGCTGCCCGCCACCGCCGTGGACGCGGGCGTGTACGACGCACACGAGACCGCCGAGGAGGACCGCGCATGAGCCTGGACGACACCACCGTCGCCGCGATCGAGGCTGCCGTCGCGGCGGTGCCCGGCGTCGCCGAGCTGTACCGGGCGAGGCCGACCCTCGGCAGCGCGCTCGAGTCCGCCAGGCGGATCGCCACGCGTGCTCCGCTCGCCCGCGTCGTGCTCGACGACGACGTCCTGCGGATCGTCATCGGCACCGACGGATCCGTGCCCGCCCCGGCGACGGCGCGAGCCGCACACGCTGCGGCGCTCGAGGCCGCGACGGCGCACGGCGTCGCGGTCAGCCGGGTCGACGTGCGCGTCGCGCGCGTCGGCTGACGGTGTCGACCGCGGTCCCGCGCACCACGTGACGGACGGGAGGCGCGGTACCGTCCGGTCCCGCGCCTCCCGTCCGGTGGGTGGTGACGACCGTCACCGTGGTCGGCTCAGTAGAAGTCGTTCGCCTGCGAGTGGGCCCATGCCGCGCACGGCGTGCCGTAGGCGGCGCTGATGTACTGCAGGCCCCAGGTGACCTGCGTGGTGGCGTTCGTCCGCCAGTCGGCGGCGACGGTCGCCATCTTCGAGCCCGGGAGCGCCTGCGGGATGCCCGTCGCGCCGCCGTTCGGGTTGACGGCCTGGTAGTTCCAGCCCGACTCCTTCGTCCACAGGTTGTCGAGGCACTGGAACTCGCCGGATCCCCAGCCGTACCGGGACGACGCCATCGAGGACGCGGTGGCCTTCGCCCCGGCGACCGTGTTGGCGGCTGCCTGTCGTTCGGCTGCGGCTGCTGCTTCGGCTGCGGCGGCGGCCTTCGCTGCGGCGGCGGCCTTCGCTGCCGCGGCAGCCTTCGCGTCAGCCGCTGCCTTCGCGGCGGCGTCCGCGTCCGCCTTGTCCTGGGACGCACTGGCCTCGGCGACCTCGGCGGTCGCGTCGACGGTCGAGGCGATGCGCGAGGTGATCGCGGCACCGGACAGCTGCCGGTAGTCGGACAGCGCGTCGACCCGGCGTTCGAGCGCCGTGGTGTCGGTCTTGTCGTTCGCGTCGGCGAGGACGGTGCGAGCGGTCGCGATCGTCGCCGCGGCCTGGGCGCGGTCGAGCGAGGCACCGTGCAGGGCGGGCACGCTCGACGCGCTGGCGGAGGGGATGCCGATGGCCTCGCCGATCGCCGGCTGCGTGCCGACGGTGGCGACGCCGCCGACGAGCGCCACGGCGGCGGCACCCCCGACGACGAGGGCGGAGCGTCCGCGGAGTGCACGGCGGAAGCGGCGGCCGGGGGTGTCGAGCGCCTGGCGTCGGGTGGTCGCAGTGGTGGTGTGGGGTTCGGGGGTGGTGCGCGTCATCGGTTCCGGTGGTCGGCCGGCTGCTGCTGCGGTCCCGGGGCACGGCGCACCTGCGGGCACGCGGGTGGGGGAGCGTGCACGGGTCGTCGTGGGGGAGCGCGAGCCGGGGGAGGACCGGACGGTGGTGTGGGGCCCGTCCGTCCGCCACTGGGCGACCGGTCGGCCGCCTGCTCGGGCGAAGCCGACACGATGACGCGTCAGCCTGGACGACCTGTCCAGGACCGCTGGCAGAACCGTCCGTCCACCCCCTGGTAACGGTTCGGTAACGGTCCGTTCAGCGGTCGCCGGTGGGAACTTCCTGGGTGCGATCGCCCTGCCCGATCCGCTCCAGGGCGCCGAGGGCCGCGGCGATCGCGGCGACGTCCTCCGCAGGCAGGTCGGCGATGAGCCCGGCGACGATGCCGGTGCGGTCCGAGCGCGCGCGTTCGACCGCGGCGATGCCCTCCGGCGTGGCCGAGACCATGAAGGCCCGGCCGTCGCGGGGGTCGGCCTCGCGTTCGATGAACCCGCGCTGCTCGAGCTCGGTGAGGATGCGGGTCATGGTCGGCTTCGTGACCACCTCGATCCGCGACAGGTCGCCGGGGCGCAGGGGTCCGTCGGTCTGGATCGTCGCGAGTGCGGAGACGAGTCCGTAGCCCAGTGCGGCCGAGTCGGTGCGGGCCCGGCGGTTGATCCGGCCGACCGCTGCGGCGAGGCGTGCTGCGATCTCGGTGCGGTCCGGCTGACGGTGGCTCATGCGGTGCTCCCGGGCGTCGGGTCGAGGCGGGTCGGAGCGATGCTACCGGTCATCAGAGCCCTGTGACGGCGAGCCGCGCGTGGCCCGTGGTGCGACGACGGACGCCCGCCCCGAGCGGCGGGACGGGCGTTCCTGTGCGTCAGTACAGGGCGGCTCAGCTCCGGACGTGCTGCTTCTCGCCGGGGAGCAGGTGGATGGCCTCGGTCGCGAGCTCGGCCGCGACGTTGTCGCCCGACTCGGTCGCCTGACGCAGACGCCGGAAGTCGGCGGTGAGCTGGTCCCAGTCGATGAGCTCGTCGAGGTTCGGCAGGCGCAGGCGGAACGCGAGTCCGTCCATCGTGTCGCGGCAGACGCGCTGCAGGTTCTCGTTGCCGCACGCGTCGACGTAGCGACCGAACACGTCGAGTGCGTCGTGGTTCACCGCGGAGACGTCGTGCGCCTCGAGCTCGCCGATGGTCCGGTCGAGCTGCGCGAGGATCTTCTTCCTGCTCGACGCGGTCAGCCGGGGGACCGCCAGGCGGACGACTCCGCCGAACAGGACGCCGAGGGTCTGCATCGCCTCGACCACCTCCTCGGGCTTCGGCGTGGTCACCCGCGTGTACCGGTTCGGTGCCATCTCGATCAGTCCGGCGCGCGCGAGCTGGCTCAGGGCCTCGCGGATCGGCGTGCGGGAGACACCGAGCCACGCGATGAGCTCGTCGTCGTTGAGGCGCTCGCCGGGCTCGAGGGTGCCGTCCATGATGGCGGCGTGGATCTTGTGGCGGACGGTGTCGCGGAGCAGCTGGTGCTCGGTGGGGGCGCTGCTGGGGACCGGCATGCGGGTGTCCTCGTGGTCGGTGGACGATCGTGACTGCGCCGGACCGCTCGGTGCGGACGCGTCACAACCGTACCTGATATGTGAGCGGTCGTCCGCCGGTGTGGCCGGCGGTCAGTCGTCGTGCTCGAGCAGGCGGACCGTGAGCGGGTCCTCGGTGCCGTGGAACCAGCGGTCGAGCACCGCGTGGAACGGGGCCGGGTCCTCGGCGGCGCGCGCGAAGAGCGTCATCGACGACCGGGCCTTCATCGCGTCGATGCCCCCGAACAGGTCGTCGGCGCTCCGTGCCGGTGCGGTTGCCGCCACCCGTGCGGCCTCGAGCAGGCGGGGGCCGAGCACCGGGTGTGCCAGGTACGCACGGGCCTCGTCGAGTCCGTCGATGGCGTAGCGCTGTGCGGTGGTGCTCCGACCGAGCCCGGCGACCTGCGGGAAGACGAACCACATCCAGTGCGACCGCTTCCGCCCGTCGCGGAGTTCGGCGAGCGCCTGCTCGTGCACGCCGTCCTGCGCGCGGACGAACCGGTCGAGGTCGTCGCCGCTCACCGGACCACGTCTCCCCACGCGTACCGCACGGTGGTGCCGTCGACGACGAGCACCGAGTCGGGGTCGTGGTCGAACAGCCCGGGCAGGCCCACGGCGTCGGGCAGGTCGCCCTCGAGCCGCTCCAGCGTCGCCGAGCGGATCGTGAGCGGCGGGTGCTGGCGCTGCCAGAACAGCGTCTGCGCGAGGTGTCGCGCGTGGATGCCGGCGCGCGTCGTGAGGTCGACGGCGAGCGGGGAGTCGACCACGTCACCCGCGGTGACGCGGACCACGGTGTCGTGTCGCGGCCGCGCGGTCCTCGGTCGTCGGGAGCGCACCAGGTCCCGCACCCACCGCACCGGGTGCGCCGCACGGGCCGGGTGGCGCACCGACCGGTGGTCGAGCGTGTCCCCGCGGCGGGTCGCCCGGACGTGCGCGAACGTGTACGGCACGCCGAGGAGCGTGTTCGCGGCGACGATGGCGGGCACGTGGCCGGTGTCGACCGTGCGGTACACGATGCCCCGCCGGCCCCGGGTGTCCACGGTCGGGATCTCGATGGTCACCTCGGTCATCGAACCGAGTCGTCGTGACGGCGGGAACGGCGGGAGCGCCGTCTCACGGAAGACGTACGCGGTCAGTCCGACCCAGGCGCTCCCGTCGACGACGTCCGGACGGGTCCCGCGTGGGACGAGTCGCGCGAGGGCGCCGGGCTCGCGCCGCCAGTGCGCGAAGACGATGTCCTCCCATGCGTGCACCGCCACCGGTCGGTGCACCAGGGGGACCGCGGCGCGCTCCCGTGCCACCTCGGTCACCGCTTCGGCGCGTGTCGGCCGACGCGCACGGCCCAGGCCACGAGCGGTGCCTGCAGGGGCAGTCGCAGCACCGAGACGAGCCGTGCCGTCCGGGTCGAGCGCGGGCTGTCGAGCAGGTCGCCGGCCATCTTCACGTTCGCGGGGAAGACCGCCGTGAACAGCGTGGCCGCGGCCCACCCGGACGCGCGGCGGGTCGCCGGGACGAGCAGCCCCGTGGCGACGACGAGCTCGGCGATGCCGGACGCGACGGTCGTGAGACGGGGCGGCAGGCCCTCCGGCACGATCCGGTCGTAGCCGCGGGGGCGGAGGAAGTGGGTGACGCCGGCTCCGGCCAGGAGCACGGCGAGCATCGTGGCCGTCCGGGTGGCGCGCCGGGCACGCTCGCGTCGTCGCATGCCCCCATCGTGCCCGCCGCAGCCCGAGCGGGCACCGAGGACCGCCCCGGTGTGCTCAGGTGAGCGCGGTCGCGACGAGGTCGAGCACCGCGGTCGCGACGTCCGCCTTGCTGCCCGACGTCTCGCGCACCACCTCCCCGCCGGGCACCAGCACCTCGATCGCGTTCTCCTCGCGCTCGAAGCCCGCGTCCCACCCGACGTGGTTCACGACGAGCAGGTCGGCCGGCTTGCGGGCGATCTTGGCCCGGCCGAGGGCGATGCGCGCCTCGCGGTCGGGCTCGGTCTCCGCCGCGAACCCCACGACGATCTGCCCGGTGCGGCGCGCGGCGACCAGTTCGGCGAGCACGTCGGGGTTGCGGACGAGCTCGAGCGTCATGGTGTCGCCCTGCTCGTCCTTCTTGAGCTTGTCGGGCCGGACCTCCGCCGGTCGGTAGTCCGCCACGGCAGCGGTCATCACGACGACGTCGGCGTCGGCCGCGGCCGCGTGCACGGCCTCGGCGAGCTCCTGGGTCGAGCCGACGGGCACGACCGTGGCACCGAGGCCGTCGGTCAGCCCGGCGTCGACGTTCGCGGCCACCAGCGTGACGGTGGCACCGCGACGGACGGCGTCCGCCGCGATCGCGACGCCCTGACGACCACTCGAGCGGTTGCCGACGAAGCGCACCGGGTCGAACGGTTCGCGTGTGCCGCCGGCGCTCACGACCACCCGTACCCCGGCCAGGTCACCCTGGTCGCCGCGTGCGCCGGTCGCAGCGGACCCGGTCGCGGTCGTGCCGGCCGGGAGGCGCGGCTCGCTCCGGTCGTGCCGCCCTGCCTCCGCCGTCGGCTCGAGCACCGCCAGCGCGGCGGTCACGATGTCCTCGGGCTCCGCCATCCGGCCGATGCCGGCGTCGTCCCCGGTCAGCGCACCGACCACGGGCCCCACGAAGCGGACGCCGCGGCCCTGCAGGGTCCGGACGTTGGCGCGGGTGGCGGGGTGCTCCCACATCTGCGGGTGCATCGCGGGGGCGACCACCACTGGGGCCTCGGTCGCGAGCAGGGTGGTGCCGAGCAGGTCTCCGGCCAGTCCGCCGGCCATCCGGGCGAGCGAGTCGGCGGTCGCGGGGGCGACGACGACCAGGTCCGCTCGGCGACCGAGGGCGACGTGACGCACCTCGGCGACGTCGTCCCAGACGCTCGTCGTCACCGGGTTCCGGCTGAGGGCCTCGAGGGTGGGCAGCCCGACGAAGCGGAGCGCGCCCTCCGTCGGCACGACGTGGACGTCGTGGCCGCGCTTGACCAGGTCGCGGACGACCCCGACGGCCTTGTAGGCGGCGATGCCCCCGGTGATCCCGACGACGACGGACAGACGGCGACCTGCTGCAGCATCCACGTCGGTCACGCTACCCGGACGCCGCGTGCGAGGATCGAGCCCATGTGCACCGTCGTCGTCCGCGTCGACCCCAGCGGCGCGTGGCCGGTCACCGTGCTCGCGCTCCGCGACGAGTCCCCCGAGCGTCCGTGGGACCCGCCGGCCGCGTGGTGGCCGGACCTCGACCCGACCGTCCGGGGTGTCCGCGACCGCTCGGCCGGGGGCGCGTGGCTCGCCGTGTCCGACCGCGCCGGGCTCGCCGTGGTGCTCAACCGTGCCGAACCCGTGCCGAGCGAGGACGGCACGTGGACGACCCGCGGGGTGCTGCCGCTCGACGCCGTGACCGGGACCGTGCCGGGCGCGGGCGGAGCGCTGCCGACGACGCGGGCGTTCAACCTCGTCCGGGCCAGTGCACAGGGCGTCACGGTCGACACGTGGGACGGTGCGACGGTGCACAGCGAGACCCTCGGTCCCGGCGTGCACATGATCACGCACGGTGCCCCGGACGACCCCTCGGCGCCCCGCATCGGCCGGTGGCTGGACGCCTTCCGCGACGCCCCCGCCCCGACCGGCCCGCCCGCGCTCGGACCGTTCGACGAGCTCCGCGCCGCCGGTGCGGGTGCCGACCCCGGCGACGGCTGGGCCGGCTGGTTCGGCGTCCTCGCCGCGTCCTCCTCGCTGCCCGCGGACGACCCCGACGCGATCCTGCGGGACGCCGTCGAGCCGGACGGACACGTCGCCACGCTCTCGGTCGTCGCCGCGGCCGTCGGGCACGACCGGACCGTGCTGCAGCACGCACGGCTCGCGCACCCCGGACGGCTCGACGGCTCCGTGGAGCTGCACCGCGCCTGACCGCCCGGCCGGGCCGCGCCGGGTGACCAGCCGCACCGAGCGGCCGGCCGTGCCGAGCGACCGGCCGCGCCGAGCGACAGGCCGCGCCGGGCGACCGGCCGCGCCGGGCCGCACCCGCTCCGGGTGAGGTTCCTGACGCGTCCTCGATGCTGTGAGGAGCAGCAGCGCCAGGGGCGGTCCGGACGTGGTCGAGCGGCGTACGGTCCCGGTCGTGACCCCGAGCACCCTGCCGACCGCGGGCCCCGTGACCGCCAGCGGCACCAGCACGCCGCGACACCCTCGCCTGGCCCGCACCGTCCTCGCGACGGCGCTCGCCGGCCTGACCGCGTTCGCCCTCGTCGCCTGCAGCGAGGACTCCTCCGTCGCCGCCGCGCCCACCCCGACGCCCACGGGCCGCGCGTGGGACCACGCTCCCGGCGAGCGGATCGTCGTCATCGGTGACTCGGTGAGCGGCGGACACGGTCTGACGCCCGAGCAGGCGTGGCCGGCGCTCCTCGCCCGGACCGAGCGGTGGCAGCTCACGAACCTGTCCTGTGACGGCGCGGGCGTCATCGCCGAGGGCGACGCGGACGAGTGCGCGAGCGCCTACCCCGGCCTCGTGGAGCGCGCGGTGGGGCTGCGGCCCCGGGTCGTCCTCGTGCAGGCCAGCTCGAACGACCTGGGGGAGGACGACGCCCAGGTCGCGAGCGCGACCGACCAGCTCGTCGCGCTCGTCCACCGCGACCTGCCAGCGGCCCGGGTGATCGGCCTCAGCGCGGTCTGGAACGAGCAGTCGCCGCCGGCGCAGCTCACGACCATCTCGCACGCGCTCCGTCAGGCGGTCCGGCGGGACGGCGGGACCTACGTGGACGTCGGGCAGCCGCTGTCCGGCCACCGCGACTGGATGCAGTCCGACGACGTCCACCCGACCGCCCGGGGGCAGCGCGCCCTCGAGGCGGGGGTGATCGACGCCTTCGCGCGCGACCACCTGCGGTTCTGACGGCGGCGGGGCAGAGCGGGCGCGCCTCCCGGCCGGAGCACCCACCGGACGCGGGGACGGACCACCCGCTGGATGCCGGGCTGGACGAGCAGCTGCGCGCTCCGCCGGCCGGACCGGCCGCACGGCGAGCGGCTCGTCGGAGTGAACTCCCGGGTCAGGCCGGTGCGCGCGTGTCCGTCAGGTCCTCGGCGACCGTCCAGAGCGACCGGGCGAGGTCCGCACTCCGCGCCGAGCGGGGCACCGACACCGCGGTGGTCGGTCCGGTGAGCCCACCGAACCCGGACGGCCCGTAGTAGGCCCCGCCGGCCGCCGCCGGACCGACCGCGGCGTACAGCAGCGGCTCCGCGCCCTGCTCCACGGCCTGCGTGAAGGGCAGCGCGCGGTCGCTGGACCGGACCGGGCGTGCGCGGCCGAGCGAGCGCCCGGCCGACTGCAGGTTCGTCCGCGTGTACCCGGGGTGCGCTGCCGTGCTGACGAGCGGCCAGTCCCGCTCGACGGACAGTCGGTGCAGGTGCAGGGCGAGGAGCAGGTCGGCGAGCTTCGACTGGGCGTACGCACGCCAGCCGTTGTAGCCGTGCTCCCACTGCAGGTCGGCGAACCGGATGCTGCCGGGGATCGCGGCCAGGCTCGACATGGTCGCGACCCGCGGCGCCGGACGTGCACCGTCCTGACCGGCGCGCAGCAGCGAGGGCAGCAGCAGGTTCGTCAGCGCGAGGTGCCCGAGGAAGTTCGTGCCGAACTGCAGCTCGAAGCCGTCGGCCGTCTCGAAGCGCTGCGGGGGTGCCATCACCCCGGCGTTGTTCACGAGGACGTCGAGCGGGCGGTCGTCGTCCGCGATGCCCGCGGCGAAGCGACGCACGCTCGCGAGGTCGGCGAGGTCGAGCTCGCGCACCTCGACCTCGGCGTCCGGGTGCTCGCGGCGGATGCGGTCCGCCGCGGCGTCGCCCTTCGACGGGGTCCGGACCGCGAGCACGACGTGCGCGCCGGCGCCGGCCAGGCGCTTCGCGGTCTCCTCGCCGGTGCCGCTGTTGGCGCCGGTCACGACGATGCGACGGCCGGTCTGGTCGGGGATGTTCGGCATGCGCGGGACGGTACGCGGCAGGTCTGGCACGCCGCCGAGCGCCGTGCTAGATTCATGCGAACGCATTCAAATGGAGGACGCGATGAGCAACGCATTCGGTACCGGCCGCCCCTCGGACGTCCCGCCGCCCGCACCCGAGCGGATCGGTCCGGTGCAGCTCGGTCTCGACACCTTCGGCGACGTCACCGAGCGCCCCGACGGGTCCCTCCGGTCGGACGCGCAGAGCATCCGCGACGTGATCGACCAGGCGGTCCTGGCGGACGAGGTCGGCATCGACTTCATCGGCGTCGGTGAGCACCACCGCGAGGACTTCGTGGTGAGCGCGCCCGAGGTCGTCCTCGCCGCCATCGCCGCCCGGACCTCGCGCATCCGGATGGGCAGCGCCGTCACCGTGCTGTCCTCGGACGACCCGGTCCGGGTCTACGAGCGCTTCGCCACCGTCGACGCGCTGTCCGACGGTCGCGCCGAGGTCATCCTCGGTCGTGGGTCGTTCACCGAGTCCTTCCCGCTGTTCGGCTACGACCTGTCCGACTACGAGGTCCTGTTCGAGGAGAAGCTCCAGCTCTGGAACGCCCTCCGCGCCGGGGACCCCGTCACGTGGTCCGGCACGAAGCGCGCCTCGCTCACCGACCAGGACGTCTTCCCGAAGCTCGAGCACGGCCCGATCCCGACGTGGATCGGCGTGGGCGGCTCGCCGCAGTCGGTCATCCGTGCGGCGTCGTACGGCCTGCCGCTCTTCCTCGCGATCATCGGTGGACAGCCCGCGCAGTTCGCGCCGTTCTCGCGGCTGTACCGCCAGGCCCTCGACCAGCTCGAGATCCCGCAGCAGCCGATCGCGATGCACTCGCCGGGCTTCGTCGCCGAGACCGACGAGGAAGCTGCAGAGCGCTACTGGCCGTACCACAAGGCCGTCACCGACCGACTCGGCCGTGAGCGCGGCTGGCCCCCGCTCGACACCGCCCAGTACCAGGCCGGACTCTCCGCCGGCGGGTCACTGTACGTCGGGTCGCCGGAGACCGTGGCGCGCAAGATCGCGCGCAACATGCGGATCCTCGGCGTCTCCCGGTTCGACATGCGGTACGCGACGGGTCGGCTGCCGCACGAGGACATGATGCGGTCCATCGAGCTCTACGGCACGCGGGTCGCCCCGCGGGTGCGGGAGCTGCTCGCGGAGCCGGTGCCGGTGCCGTAGGGCGCTCGGTCGGTCGTGCGGCCGGGTCGGCCGGCCGTTCGGCTCGACCGTTCGTCGGTCCGGTCGGGAGGCTCGTCCCGCCCTCGCCACGTCGGCTCACGGCGGCGCCGGGTACGGTCCAGGGCATGTCGCCCCGCACCAACACCGTCGAGCGTCGCTTCCGAGGTCGGATCACCGGCGTCGGGAGCACCTCCGGCGTCCGGTTCGTCATCGGGATGTGGGAGCAGTCGCCCTTCGGTGCGTTCACCGACGTGTTCGTCGAGCTGCCGGACGGATCGAGCGTGTTGCTCGCGCCAGACGAGATCGTGGCCGCGTACGTCTCCGGCACCTACCGGTTCGACACCGTGTCGGTCGTGGACGTCACCGCCCGACGGACGGCGCGGGGCATCGAGCTCGATGCCGGGCCGCTCCGCGCGACCATCGACGTCGGCGCGATCTCCCCGCTCGGGCGGGTCCTGCGCATCGTGCCGAAGCCGGTGGCGCGCGACCCCCGGTGGCTCACGGTGATCGACCCGATCGCCCGGCTCGTCGCGCCCGGTGCGGGGACTGCGGGCACGGCCGGTGGCGGTCGCCGCGAGTACTACGGCGTGACCGGTGCCCACGACGTCACCGCGGTGCAGGGGTCGTGGGCGGGGGAGTCACTCGGGACACTGGCCCCGCTCGACCCGCCCGTGGCGTTCGGCTTCGCCTCGATGCCGAAGGTGCCCCAGGTCGTCGACGTCGAGACGACGATCCGCGAACCCGCTGCCTGACGCGTCGCCCTCAGTCGGGGTCCTGCGAGGTGCTCGCGCCCGTTCCTTCCCAGAACGCCCGCGATGCCTGGTTCTTCCGGGCGTACCTCCCGTTCTCGGAGGGCCAGGTACGCCCGTTCCTGCCCGGTACGCCCGTTCCCGCGAGGTACGCCCGTTCGCGCGAGGTACGCCCGTTCCTGCCCGGTACGCCCGTTCCCGCCAGGTACGCCCGTTCCTGCGCCAAGCACGCCCGTCGCCGCCAGGCCTGGATGCGGCGCCACCGACGGCGTCGGCGGCAACGGGCGGGTCCCAGCGTCGAGGGGCACACTGGCCGGAACGGAACGCGCCCGGGCAGTGCCCGGCCGGACGTCGAGCACAACGGGGCGCACGACGAACAGGAGCATCATGACCGACACGCAGGCAGACCACCGCGCAGCCATCTCGGACATCGTCCACGGCGCCCGAACCGCCCTGCTCACCACCGTCAGCGACGACGGACAGCTGCACGCCCGACCGTTGGCCGTGCAGGACAAGGCGTTCAACGGGACGCTCCGCTTCCTGGTGCAGGACGGGAGCGAGAAGGTGGAGGACATCGCGCGCAACCCGCACGTGAACGTCGCCATCGAGTCGCAGGGCGGGTACCTGTCGATCGCCGGCACCGCGACCGTGACCCGCGACGAATCCGTCATCGACGAGCTGTGGTCACCGTTCGCCGAGGCCTGGTTCCCGGACGGCCGACAGGACCCGACGATCCGACTCCTCACCGTCGAGGGGGACTCGGTCGAGTACTGGACGCAGGACACCGGCCCGGTCGGGAGCCTCGTGCAGACGCTCAAGGCCGCGCTCGGCAAGCAGAGCCAGCCCGACACCGGTCACCACGGCACCGTCGAGCTCTGACCCCGAGCCCCTGTCGCAACACGCAACGTCGGCGGTTCCTCGCAGCGCAGTACCGCTGCGAGGAACCGCCGACGTTGCGTTTCGCGGGGCGGCGTTCGGCGGGGTGTGGTCCGGCGTCAGGGCGGGCCGAGCAGCCAGAGCACGGCGACGAGCACCGGCTGGCCCAGCAGCGCACAGCTGACGAACGTCCACCGCATCCAGGGGCGGGCGACGAGCTCGGGCGACCCGAACAGCGGCGCGAGCGGCATGAGCAGCCGGGGTGTCGAGGCCATCGGCAGCGACACCGCGAAGATGTACAGCGCGTAGGCCGCGGAGTACAGCACCGTCGTCGAGCCGAGCGCGCGGGTCGACCGTCGGAGCAGCCAGACCGGGTAGGCCACGAGCAGGAACACCACGATGAGGACGCCGCCCACGCCGAGCCACCGCCCGGCGATGAGGAACCACGGGGTCATCGGCGTGAACTCCACCCGGCCGATGAAGTTCACCCACCACGACATCTCCGTCTCGAGGTAGGCGTCAGGTCGCCCGGTGACGTGCGACGCGATCACGGGCCACGCGAGCCCGGCCGCGGCCATCGCCAGGCCCGCGGCCACGACGCGCAGGCGCTCTGCGACGGGGAAGGCGTCGAGCGACCGCACCCCGGTGCCCGCGGCCGCGCGTCGGGCGCGTACCCAGCGGACGAGTGCGACGACGCCGAGCAGCAGCGGCAACGCGAGCGCTCCGGGTCGCGTGAAGGCCGCGACGACGCCGAGCAGCGTCAGCAGCCCGTAGCGCCGGCGTTCCAGCGCGAGCAGGGCCCCGAAGCTCAGCGCGAGGAAGGTGCTCTCCGCGTAGCCGACCTGGAGCAGGAAGGACAGCGGGCCGCACGTGAAGAAGAAGACCGCCCACATGCCCGCCGCGCGACCGGCGTGATCGCTGACGAGCCGGTGCAGCAGGAACGCCGCGACGAGCCCTGAGACGAGGGCGACGAGCGGTGCGCCGAGCTCGAAGGGCACCCCGGTCGAGGCCGTGAGCATGCGGATCGCGAACGGGAACGCGGGCAGGAACGCCCACGCGTTCTGCGCGACGTGGCCACCGGCGTCGAGCGGGAGCGTCGTCGGGTACCCGTGCACCGAGATCTGCTCGTAGTACTGGCCGTCCCATGCCGTCAGGAACGCGAGGAAGCCGTGCTCGTTGCCCCAGATCGCGTTGTCCGGCATCGCGCGTCCCATCAGCGGGTACGCGAGCGCGAGCCAGGACGTCGAGACGACGCGGCCACCGCCCCAGACGAGCAGCACGGCCGCCCAGACCGGCAGGCTCGTCGCGAGGTCGACGATCCGACGGCGACCGTTCGCGAGCGACCCGGTGACGGCGCCGTCGGTCCGGCTCACCGGCCCGCTCCGACGCGCGCGAGGCTCATGGTGGGCACCCCACGAGGGTACCCAGCCCGACCTGACATCCACCGCACCGGCCGGGAGGCGCGTCCCGCCACCCGGACGACCGCTCGGCCTGCACGGGTGCCCGGCCGACCTCGCGTGGCCGGCGCCGCCGTCCCGCTCCGCCAGCGGGGTGGAGCCGGCGGGGTGGAGCCGGCCGGGTGGAGCCGGCGGGGCCGAGCCGGCGGGGTGGAGCCGGCCGTGCCGCGGGTGGGTCGCACCGCCGGGGACGACCCGCGCCTCCCGGCCGACCACGTCCCGCCCTTCCTGAACGGAACCTCACCGGGGCTGCCCGACGGGCGCCGTCCTGGTCGGGCGGCGCGGTCGCCCCGCTGTCCCGCGCGGCCGGGGACCGAGCGGGCATAGCATTCGACGTGACATGGCGACGATGACGACGACACGGCGACGGGGGAGCACGGCGGTGGCCGTGCTCGTCGCGGGCACCTTCTTCATGGAGCTCCTGGACGGCACGATCCTGGCCACCGCGGCACCGGCGATGGGCCGCGACCTCGGCGTGGACTCGGCGGCGATCGGCGTCGCGATCACCGCCTACCTCGTCACGCTCGCGGTGTTCATCCCGGTGAGCGGGTGGTTGACCGACCGGATCGGCTCACGGACGGTGTTCGCCGGGGCGATCGCGCTCTTCACCGTGGCCTCGGCGCTGTGCGCTGCCTCCACCGGGCTCGTCGAGCTGACGCTCTGGCGGATCCTGCAGGGCCTCGGCGGAGCGCTCATGGTGCCGGTCGGGCGGCTCGTGGTGCTCCGCAGCGCCGGTCGCGACCAGCTCGTCACCGCGATCGCGATCCTGACCTGGCCGGCGCTCGCGGCGCCGATCATCGCGCCCTTCGTCGGTGGCGTGCTCGTCGACACCCTCAGCTGGCACTGGATCTTCCTGGTCAACATCCCGCTCGGCGTCGTCGCGTTCGTCGCGGCCCTCGTGCTCGTGCCCCAGGAACGCGCGCCGGAGCGGGTGCCGTTCGACTGGCTCGGGTCCCTGCTGGCGTGCTTCGGGTTCGGGTCCCTCGTGGTGATGGCCTCGCTCCTCGCCCTCGACACGATCCCGCTCGTCACGGTCGTCGTCTCCGGGGCCGTGGGGGCCGTGTGCTGCTGGCTCGCGGTCCGGCACTTCCGCCGGGCACCGCACCCGATCATGGGGCTCGACTCCTTCCGCCTCGAGACCTTCCGGGTGTCGCACGCCGGCGGCAGCCTGTTCCGGCTCGCGGTGTCGGCGGTGCCGTTCGTGCTGCCCCTGCTGTTCCAGGACGCCTGGGGCTGGAGCGCCGTGCTCGCCGGGTCCGCGGTGCTCTGGGTCTTCGTCGGCAACCTCGGGATCAAGCCGATGACGACGCCGTTCCTCCGCTGGTTCGGCTACCGGCCCGTGATCGTCGTGTCGAGCGCGGTCGCGGCGTTGAGCGTCGTCGCGATGGTGTTCCTGACCGAGGACACCCCGTTCTGGTTGCTCGCCGTGCTGCTCGTGGTGAGCGGTGCCGCGCGGTCGGTCGGCTTCACGGCGTACAACACCATCGCCTTCGCCGACGTCGAGCAGGCGGACATGACCCCCGCGAACACGCTGTCCTCGACGCTGCAGCAGGTCGCGGCCGGGTTCGGCGTCGCGGTCGCCGCCGTCGCGATCCGCGCTGCGGCCGGGCTCGGCGGCACCGGGCCCTACGACGTGGCGTTCGGGGTCATCGTCGTGCTGCTCGTGGTGGCCTGCGTCGAGGGGCTCCTGATGAGCCGCACGGCGGGGGACACCGTCCGACCGGCGCCACGGGTGCGGCCCGTCCGCCGTGCCCGGACCTGACGACGCCCGTTCCCGCCACGGTCACACGCAGGAAACCCGGGGTGCGCTACGGTCACAGCAACTGCCCGCGACGCCCGAGTACGGTTGCCGCGGCAGGGTGACCGAGACACCCAGGACGGAAGGCAGCATGGCCGGGCCACAGCAGCAGGGGACCATCGCAGGCGAGACCGCCGTGCAGCCCACCGAGCTGCGCGTCGTCAGCTACAACCTCCGCGAGCACACCGCGAACGGTGAGCTCGCCGCCCTCGCGGAAGCGTCCCAGGCGGACGTGGTCTGCGTCCAGGAGTGCGACAGCAACGACCTCGCTCCGTCGGTCGCCGGGCTGTCCCTGGCCGCCTCGACGAAGGCGAACCGGCTCGGGCTCGCGATCTACAAGCGGGACGACCGGTTCGAGGTCCAGGACTTCAGCATCCACTCGCTGCAGAAGTCGCTGCACGACCGCGTCCTCGCACCGGCGCACGAGCGCCTCATCGCCATGCGCCTGCGGGACACCGAGGCCGACGCCGACGTGATCGTCGCGTCCTTCCACGCCTCGCCGCTCACCGCCACCAACTCCCTGCGCCGCAAGCAGATCGAGGCCGCGCACCAGTTCGTCCGCGACCTGTCGGACGAGGCCCCGGCGATCATGGTCGGCGACTTCAACTACCCGTGGTTCCAGACGAACCTGCGCCGGAAGATCGAGCAGCACGGCTTCGCGCTGTCGCTCTCGGACCAGCCGACGTACCTGCGGTACCGGAAGTTCACGGGGCACTTCGACTTCGCGACGAGCGCCGGCCTGCACATCGCCGGCGTGGAGACACTGCCCGCGGGCATCTCCGACCACCGCCCGATCCTCGTGCGTGCCCACTACGAGCACCCGGGCACGGCGACGGCCGCCGTCGAGGTCCCGGAGACCCCGGCCGCCTGACCCACGCGGGCCACGTCCCGCTCAGCGGGCAGGACACGCCGTCGACGTGTCGCAGCGTGCGCAGGAGGCGTCGCCGAGGTGCGCCGAGCGTGACGGAGACGGCCAGCTCGGCACGCCCGCCCCGCGGCCGACGCACCCCGTGACGGACGGGAGGTGCGGTGCCAGCCGGCACCGCGCCTCCCGTCCGTCCCCCGGTCGCGTCAGCGACGCAGCGTGGCCCGCGCCAACCGGTTGCCGATGAACTGGCCGAGCTGCACGATCACCACGATCGCGGCCACCGACACGTAGACGATCCACCAGTCGTACCGCTGCGAGCCGTAGGTGATCGCGTACTCGCCGAGGCCGCCGCCACCGACCAGGGCGCCCTGGGCGGTCATGTCGACGATGCCGATGTAGATGAAGGTGTAACCGAGGATGAGCGGCCCGAGGCCCTCGGGGATGAGCACCGTCAGCAGGATCGACAGCGGGTGGGCGCCGGACGCGCGTGCCGCCTCGACCACGCCCGGGTCCACCGCGAGCAGGTTCTGCTCGACGATGCGCGACACCGCGAACGCCGCCGCCAACGAGATCGCGAAGGTCACCGCGGGCACGCCGATGGTGGTCTGCACGACGACGCGCGACAGCGGGGCGATCGCGGCGAGGAATATCACGAACGGGATCGGCCGGACGATGTTCACGACCAGGTTGATGATCGTGTACGCGGCGCGGTTGCCGAGCAGGTTGCCCGGCCGGGTGGCGTAGAGCGCCAGGCCGAGCGCGAGCCCGATGATGCCCGCGATGACGAGCGACACGAGCGACATGACGATCGTGTCGCGCACCGACGCCAGGAACACGTCGAAGGTGTCGATCACGCTCTGGAAGCTGCCGTTGTTCACGCTGCCACCTCCTCGTCGACGGTGATCCGTCCGTCGCGCAGGGCGCCGACGGCCCGGTCGACCGCGGCGGGGTCGTCGGCCGTGAGCTCGTAGGTCAGCGAGCCGATGCGGCGCTCGCGGATCTCGCCGACGCCGCCGAAGACGAGCTCCGCGGACACGCCCGCAGCGCGGAAGGCCGCGTCGATCCGGTTCTGCAGGCCGACCTCGTCGGTGATCTGCACCGTCACGAGTCGTCCGCGGTGGTGCTCGCGGAGCCGGGTGAGCTGCTCCGCCGAGGGACGGTCGTGCAGGGCGGTGCGGACGAACCGCTGCGCCGCGCCGGTCCCCGGGTGCGCGAACACGTCGTAGACGTCGCCGACCTCGACGACGCGTCCCTGCTCCATGACGGCGACCCGGTCGGCGATCTGCCGGACGGCGTCCATCTCGTGCGTGATGACGACGATGGTGACGCCGAGCTCGCGGTTCACCCGACGCAGCAGCGCGAGGACCTCGGACGTCGTGTCCGGGTCGAGGGCGCTCGTGGCCTCGTCGGCGAGCAGGAGCTCGGGGTTCGACGCGAGCGCCCGGGCGATGCCGACGCGCTGCTTCTGGCCGCCGGAGAGCTGCTCCGGGTAAGCGTGCGCGCGGTCGAGCAGGCCGACGAAGTCCAGGAGCTCGGCGACCCGGCGGTCCCGTTCCGCCTTCGCGACGCCGGCGACCTTCAGCGGGTACGCGACGTTCCCGGCGATGGTGCGCGAGCGGAACAGGTTGAACTGCTGGAAGATCATGCCGATCTTCCGACGCGCCAGACGGCGGTCCCGCTCGGGGATCGCCGTCAGGACCTGACCGCCGACGGTGACGCTGCCCGACGAGGGCAGCTCGAGCGCGTTGACGAGACGGACCAGGGTGGACTTGCCGGCGCCGGAGTACCCGATGACGCCGAGGACCTCTCCCTGGTGCACGTCCAGGGAGACGTCCTCGACGGCCACCACGGTCTCGCCGGTGTCGGCGCGGCGGTAGTGCTTCGAGACGCCGCGGAGTTCGACGAGGGCGGGCACTACTGCTTGGCCGCCTTCGCGTCCTGCTCGACCTTCGCGAGCTCCGCCTGGAGCTCCGAGGCGCTCTCGTCGCGGGCGACGGCCTCGGGCAGGTCCTTCTCGAAGGCTTCCTGCACGGCCGTGTCCTGGAAGAGCTTCGCCAGGTCGAGGTACGTCTCGTTGTGCTTGTCGGCGTCCCGCACCGCGAACACGTTGACGTACGGGGCTGCGCTGGCGCTCGACGGGTCGTCCTGGTAGATGATGTCGCTCGTCGGCAGCTTCGCGGCGGTGGCGAAGTTGTTGTTCACGACGGCGGCGGCGACGGAGCCCTGCTGCAGCGCGTTCGCGGTCTGCGACGCGTCGAGCGGCTGGACGTCGACCTTCGACGACTCGATGTCGGTGGCCGTGGAGAACGCCGATCCACCGTCCTTCAGCTCGAGGAGCCCGGCAGCCTGCAGGATGAGGAGCGCGCGCGCCTGGTTGATCGAGTCGTTCGGGATCGCGACCTTCGCGTCCGCCGGCAGTTCGCTCGTCTTGTCGTACTCCGTCGCGTAGAGCGGCAGCGGGTACACGGCGGTCGAGCCGATCGGCTGCAGGTCGTCGTTCGACGTGACGTTGTAGTCCGCCAGGTACTGGATGTGCTGGAACTGGTTGATGTCCAGCTGGCCGTCCTTGAGCGCGGGGTTCGGCAGCGAGTAGTCGGAGAAGTTCGTCAGCTCCACGGTGACGCCGAGCTCGTCCTTCGCGAGCTTCGTGTACGTGCTCCAGTAGCCGAGCGACTTGTCGGCGACGCCGATGGTCACGGTCTTGTCGGCACCACCACCGGCCGCTGCGTCGTCGGACCCGCCGGAGCGCACGGCGGCCACGACGACGGCGACGACGATCGCCACGACGACCACCGCCGCGGCGATGATCCAGCCGATCGGGCGCTTGCCCTTCGGCTTCTGGGGCAGGACGGGTGCTGCGGACATGGGTGCTCCTCGTGGGCCGTGCTGTGGGGGTCGCGGTGGTCCGCGGTGCATCCGAGTGTGACGGGCATCGGCGAGCGGGGGCCAATCCGTTCCGCCGTGTTACATCGCGCGGACTCGTCCACAGGCGCTGCCCGGGAAGCCACGGACGCAGCACCGCTTGGTTGACTCGGACCGTGCGCAGCATCGAACTCGTCCTGGACCCCGACTCCGACGCGGCCGTCCGTGCGGCCTGGGACGCCCTGACCGCCGCCGACCTGCCGAGCCTCGGTCGCTCGGGGACGAACAGTCCGCACGTCACACTGGCCGCGGGGGACGAGCTCCCCGTGCCCGAGGGCTTCGACGCGCCGGTCCCGACGTCGCTGCGGCTCGGCGGCCTCCTGCTGTTCCCCGCTGGTCCGGAACGGTCGGTGCTCGTCCGCGCGGTCGTCGTCGACCCCGCGCTGGCCGCGTTCCACGACGCGGTGCTCCGGAACGCACCGGGCGCGGTCGAGACCTCCCTGCCCGGCGCGTGGTCGCCACACGTGACCTTCGCACGCCGCGTCCGCGACGCCGACCTGCCCGCGGCGGTCGCCGCGCTCCGCTCGGTGCCGCTCCCGGACTCGCTGGCCGTCGGTGGCGTGCGTCACTGGGACGGGGAGACGAAGACCGTCACGCCCGTGGCCTGACGGCGTCGGGCGTCGGGCGTCGGGCGTCGGGCGTCGGGCGTCGGTGTCGCGGCCGCGTGGCGCGTGCCGCGTGCCGCGTGCCGCGTGCCGCGTGCCGCGTGCCGCGTCGGCCTGGAGGCCCGGGTCAGGTCCGCAGGACCCGCTCGCCGAACGCCGACGCGAACGTCCGGTCCGGGTCGGCCGCGGCGACGAGGCGGCGGAAGTCCGGCAGCCTGGGCCAGAGCGCCTCGACGGCGTCGGCGTCGAGCGAGCTCATCTTGCCCCAGTGCGGTCGGCCGTCGAAGGGGGCCAGGCGCGCCTCGAGGTCGGGGAGCAGCGCCGCGACCTCGACGGGGTGCTTGCGCCACGTAAACGCGATGCACAGGACGTCCTCGCCCTGCGTCGGGCTGAGCCAGGACGGGTCCGCCGCCATCGTCCGGAGCTCGCACACGTGCAGGTGCGGCTGGATCCGCTCCGCGAGCCCGCGCACCGCCTCGAGTGCGGCGGCCGCGTGCCGCAGGGGGACGAAGTGCTCGCTCTGCACCTCGGACCCGACGCTCGGGACGGCGTCGATGGGGAAGTGCGGAAGACGGTCCCACCAGGGGCCGACCGAGCCGTCCCGAGCGGTGTGGTGGCCGTCCGCGGGGCGTCCCGGCAGCCGTGGCGCACCGAGCAGGGCGTCGGGGACGGCGACGTCGTCCGCTCCCTCCGGGACGCGGGACTTCAGCAGCACCTCGCTCACCTCGTCCCCGAAGACCGTGTACGAGCAGACCGAGTACGCGGCCGCGTGCACCTCGGCGACGTCCGCCACGAACCGGTCCCACGGGATCGGCCCGTACGTGTCCTGCCGCATCCGGTAGGTCGGTTCGACGTCGACCTCGACGCGCGTCACGATCCCGAGCAGGCCGAGGTGCAGGACGGCACCCTCGAAGCCGTCGTCGCCGCGCGCCACGGTCCGCCGCTCGCCGTCCGGTCCGAGCACCTCGAACGCACGCACCGCCGTGCTGAGCGAACCGAGTGCGGTGCCGGAGCCGTGGGTCCCGGTGGCGATCGCGCCGCCGAGCGAGATGTGCGGGAGCGACCCGGTGTTGTGCAGGGCGACGCCCGCCGCCTCGAGGTCGGGGGCGACGACGCCGTACCGCGTCCCGGCGCCCATCGTCGCGCTGTCGGCGGCGGTGTCCACGACGAGGTCGGTCGGGATGCCCGTCAGGTCGAGCAGCACACCGGGACCGTCGGCGACGTCGTTGAACGAGTGCCGGGTGCCGAGTCCGTGCACGCGGGGCGACCGTGCGACCAGCTCGGCGGCCTCGTCGATCGTCCGCGGACGTTCGACCCGTTCGGCCGAGTACGTCACCGTGCCGGACCAGTTGAGCTCGCGCATCGTCGCCCGCATGCGGCCACGATGCCACGTCCGGGTCGTCGGGGTGCGGCGCCGTCACCGACGCGGCACCCCGCGGCCGGGGTCAGTGCATCGCGGGCGCACCGGCCGGGGCACCCTCGGGCGTCTCCAGGCGGCGCACCATCGCCGAGGTCGCGATCCCGAAGAGCGAGATCACGGCACCGACGAGGAACGCGGTCTGCACGCCGGAGGCCGTCGCCGCCGCCACACCGGACGCATCCGCACCGGCACCGGCCGAGGCCGCACCGATCGTGAGCAGCGTCACGAAGAGCGCGGTGCCGGCCGCGCCCGCGAGCTGCTGCGCCGTCCCGAGCACCGCGCTGCCGTGCGAGTAGAGCTTCGGCGGCAGACCGCCCAGCGCGGCGGTGAAGAGCGGCGTGAAGGTCAGGGCCAGGCCGATGCTCAGCACGACGTGGGCGCCGAGGACGAACCAGACGCTGGTGCCGACGCCGACGGTGGACAGCGCCCAGAGCACCGCGCTGATGATGATCGAGCCGGGCACCAGCAGGACGCGGGGGCCGCGACGGTCGTAGATCCGTCCGACGACGGGGGAGAGCAGACCCATGATCAGGCCGCCGGGCAGCAGCAGGAGGCCGACGGTCAGGACCTCGAGGCCGAGCACGCGCTCCAGGTAGATCGGCAGCAGGATGAGCGTGCCGAACATCGCCATGAAGCTGAGTCCCATCGCCACGATCGGGACGGTGAAGCCCTTCGTGCGGAAGGTGCGGAGGTCGAGCAGGGCGCTGTCGGTGCGCTGGAGGCGCGTCTGTCGGACCACGAAGACCGCCAGGGCCGCGAAGCCGACGACCAGCGCGAGGACGGGGACGAGGGGTCCGGTCGAACCGGCTTCGCCGAAGCTCGACAGGCCGAACACGATGCCGCCGAACGCGACCGCGGAGAGCACGACCGAGAGCACGTCGAGCGGTGCCCTGCGGGGCGTGGTGACGTTCCGGACCTTGAGCGCGCCGAGCACGAGCGCGGCGACGGCGATCGGCAGGACGAAGCCGAACAGCCAGCGCCAGGTGAATGCGTTGAGGATCAGGCCGGAGATCGTCGGTCCGACGGCGGGGGCGACCGAGATGACGATCGAGATGTTGCCCATGATCCGTCCGCGGTGCGCGGGCTCGACCAGGTTGAGGACCGTCGTCATGAGCAGCGGCATCATGATCGCGGTGCCGCTCGCCTGCACGATGCGGCCGACGAGGAGCACGGGGAAGCCGGGGGCTGCGAGGGCGACGGCGGTGCCGACCGAGAACAGCGCCATGGCGGTGATGAACACCTGACGGGTGCTGAAGCGCTGCAGCAGGAAGCCCGTGATCGGGATGACCACCGCCATCGTCAGCAGGAAGCCCGTGGTGAGCCACTGCCCGGTCGCGGCGGAGATGTCGAGGTCCTCCATGAGCCGCGGCAGGGCGACGCCCATGATCGTCTCGTTGAGGATGACGACGAACGCGGAGACGAGCAGCAGCCCGATCACGAGTCGGGTCTCACCGGCGGAGGGCTGCGAGACGCTCCCGGTGCGCGGGGCGGAATCGACGGCCTGGGTCATGCGGGGCTCCTGGGGAGTGACGGCGTGCGGGGAGGCGCGGACTGCGCAGACGAGGCAACAGCCTGAACGGATCCGAGTATTCCGCTTCCGTGTGTCGTCCTCGTGAACGGATCGATCCCGCGCGTGGTCAGCGCAGGATCGCGAACCCGTCGCCGTCGCCGTGCGGCACGACGTCACGCCGGGCGACCTCGGTCACGGTGGCGGTCGGCGGGCCGGTGCGCAGGAACGCCATGAGCGCCTCGACCGACTCGGACGGCCCCTCGGCCTCGACCTCGACCGTCCCGTCGAACAGGTTCCTGGCGTACCCGTCGAGCTCCAGCCCGTCTGCCTTGCGTGCGGTCCAGTACCGGAAGCCGACCCCCTGCACCGAGCCGGACACCACGGCGTGCACCCTCGTCACCGTCGTCATGCCGTCAATCTAGGCACGAGCGGTCCCTGACGCGTTACAGGACTGTTCCGGTCTCGTGAACGGTGATAGTGTCATCGCAACCCGAACACTTCGAGTCAAGATGACACAAACAGACCCCACCAGCATCCGCGTCGCGGTGTCCACCGTGATCGTCGCCCTGCGCCCGCACCCCGACACGGGGGCGCCGGCGCTGTGGATGCCCCTGGTGCGTCGCGTGACCGCCCCGTTCGAGGGCTCCTGGGCGCTGCCGGGCGGCTGGGTCGGCCCGGACGAGGGGCTCGAGGACTCCGCCGCGGCACGACTGCGCGAGACGACGAACGTGCAGCCCCGCTACCTCGAGCAGCTCTACGCGTTCGGCGACGTCGACCGGTCGCCGAGCCGGGTCGTGTCGATCGTGTACTGGGCGCTCGTGCACCCGGACGAGGCCGACTCCGTGCCCGACGACTGGAACGTCCGGTGGTTCCTGGCCGACGAGCACCCGCAGCTCGCCTTCGACCACGACCGCATCGTCGAGTACGCGCTCTGGCGCCTGCGGAACAAGGTGTCGTACTCCCGGATCGCGCAGGCCTTCCTCGGCGACCGGTTCACCCTCGCGGAACTCCGCGGCGTGTACGAGGCCGTGCTCGGGCGGACGCTCGACCCCGCGAACTTCCGCCGCCAGGTCGCCCAGGGCGACGCCGTGCTGGCCACCGACGAGACCACGAGCGGCGACCGGCACCGTCCGGCCCGGCTCTACCGCTCGAACCCCGACCTGGCGTACGCCGACAACGGCCCGCTCACGCCCCCGACCCGACAGGAACGACCGTGTCCATCGCGCTGACCATCGACCGCATCTCGAACGGGAAGGTCGCGGGGAGCACCTGCACGCCCGACCTCGCGATGCCCACCTGGGACGTCGACGCCCTGCCCGGGTACGGCCCGGGTTCGTCGATGTCCGACGTCATCCCGACCGCCGCGCCCCGCCAGGGCGTCATCCCCGACGAGTACCGCCGGGCGAGCGACGACGAGCTGCACGAGCGCATCGAACGGGCGAAGGCGACGCTGGGGGACCGTGTCGTCGTGCTCGGCCACTTCTACCAGCGCGACGAGGTCGTCCGGCACGCGGACTTCGTCGGCGACTCGTTCCAGCTCGCCAACGCGGCGCTGACCAAGCCCGACGCCGAGGCGATCGTCTTCTGCGGCGTGCACTTCATGGCGGAGACCGCCGACGTCCTCGCCCGCGACGACCAGCACGTGATCCTGCCGAACCTCGCCGCCGGGTGCTCGATGGCCGACATGGCGGACATCGACAGCGTCGAGGCGGCGTGGGCCGAGCTGACCGCGGTGTACGGCACCGAGCCCGACGCCGACGGCCGGGTCCCCGTGATCCCCGTCACGTACATGAACTCCGCTGCCGACCTCAAGGCGTTCTGCGGCCGGAACGGCGGGATCGTCTGCACGTCGTCGAACGCGGCCACCGTGCTCGAGTGGGCGTTCGAGCGCGGCCAGCGCGTCCTGTTCTTCCCCGACCAGCACCTCGGCCGGAACACCGCGAAGGCGATGGGGATCAGCACCGACCTGATGCCCATGTGGAACCCGCGGAAGCCTCTCGGTGGCAACACGGCCGCCGACCTCGAGGCGGCGCGCGTCGTGCTCTGGCACGGCTTCTGCTCGGTGCACCGGCGGTTCACCGTCGAGCAGATCGCCGAGGCGCGGCAGGCACACCCCGGCGTGCAGGTCGTCGTCCACCCGGAGTGCCCGGCTGACGTCGTCGACGCCGCCGACGCTGCCGGCAGCACCGACCTCATCCGCAGGACCGTCGCCGCCGCGACCGAGCCGACCACGTTCGCGATCGGCACCGAGGTCAACATGGTGAACCGGCTCGCCGCCGAGTACCCGCAGCACACGATCTTCTGCCTCGACCCGGTCGTCTGCCCCTGCTCGACGATGTACCGCATCCACCCCGGCTACCTCGCCTGGGTGCTCGAGGCGCTCGTCCGTGGCGAGGTCCTCAACGAGATCGTGGTCCCCGCCGCCGTGCAGACCGACGCCCGCGTCGCGCTCGAGCGCATGCTCGCCGCGAAGCCGCGGGGCTGACGGCCGCGGCCCGGACGACGAGGAGCGCACCGTGCACGTCGTCATCGTCGGGTCCGGCATCGCCGGACTCACCGCCGCGATCCGCGCGAGCGCCCGCCACGACGTCACCGTGGTGACGAAGGGCGCGATCACCGACGGCGCCACCCGGTACGCCCAGGGCGGTGTCGCGGTGGCCCTCGGCGCGGACGACTCGGCGCTGCTGCACGCCGCCGACACGCACGCCGCCGCGGCAGCGTCGGCCGACCGACGCGCCGTCGACGTCCTCTGCACGGACGGCCCGGCCCGCGTCCGCGACCTGCTGACGCTCGGGGTGCCGTTCGACCGGACGAGCGACCTCGCGAGCCTGGAGCGCCACGGCGACGACCTGGCCCGCGGGCGCGAGGCGGCGCACGGTCGCTGGCGTGTGCTCCACGCCGACGGGGACGCGACCGGTGCCGCGATCGAGGCGGCCCTCGTCGCCGCACTGCACCGGCGGCACGTCACGATCCTCGAACGCACCTGCCTGACCGACCTGGTCGTCCGCGCCGATGCCGTCGTCGGGGTCGACGTGCTCGACCTGTTCGGCGAGCCGCAGCGCATCGACGCGGACGCCGTCGTGCTCGCGTCCGGGGGAGCGGGTCACCTGTACCGCGAGACGACGAACCCGCTCGTCGCCACCGGGGACGGCACGGCGGCGGCGTGGCGCGCCGGCGCGGTCGTCGCCGACCTCGAGTTCGTGCAGTTCCACCCGACACGCCTGGCCGTGCCCGGCGGCGGTCTCGTCTCCGAGGCGGTCCGGGGCGAGGGCGCCGTGCTCCGCGACGGGAGCGGCCGACGCTTCATGACCGCGGTGCACCCGGACGCCGAGCTCGCGCCGCGGGACGTCGTCGCCCGCGGCATCGCGGCAGCGGTCCGCGCGCAGGGCGGTGCCCCCGTGCTGCTCGACGCCACCGGGCTCGGTGCCGAGCGCCTGGTCGCGCGCTTCCCGGGGCTCACGCGCGCCACGAGGGCGGCCGGCCTGGACTGGACCCGGGAGGGCGTGCCCGTCGCCCCGGCCGCGCACTACGCCATGGGCGGCGTCGTCACCGACGCCGAGGGGCGCACGAGTCTTCCCGGGCTCCTCGCCGTCGGCGAGGCCGCCTGCACCGGCGTGCACGGCGCCAACCGGCTCGCCTCGAACTCGCTGCTCGAGGGGCTGGTCTTCGGCGTGCGGGCCGCGGACGCGCTCGGCGCGCCGCGCCCCGCGCACCTGCGCCTCCGCGGCGACCCCGACCTGCCCGTCCACCGGGTGCCGGCCGAGGTCGCGACCGACGTGCGCGACGAGGCGGGGGTGACCCGTGCCTCCCGTCCGGACCCGACCCGGCCGGGAGGCGCGGCGCACCCCGTCGGCGCCGTCGACGTCCGGCGGGTGGTCCAGACCGAGATGACGGAACGGGTCGGCCTGCTGCGTGACGCGGCAGGACTGGCCGTCGCGCGGCGCGCGCTCGCGGCGCTGCGGCCGCCCGTCCCGCGGAGCGTCCGCGACCACGAGGACCGGGCGCTGCTCGACCTCGCCCGGATCACCGCCGTCGCTGCCGAGGCACGCGCCGAGTCCCGCGGCGCGCACGCCCGGACCGACCACCCCGCCACGGATCCGACCGCACCCGTGAGCACCGCCTGGGTCCGGGTGACGCGACCGGGCGACGCGACCCGACGGGGCGCAGCCGGCACCACGACCACGACCACCCCGCAGGGAGTCCTCGCATGACCACCACCAGCACGACCGAGCCCGTCGTCACGGCGACCACCGACCCCGGGACGATCCCACCGCACGCGCTGCGCCGGGTCGTCGAGGCCGCCCTCGAGGAGGACGCGCCGTGGGGCGACGTCACGAGCGAGACCCTCATCCCCGCCGAGGCCACGGCGACCGCCGTCCTCGCGGCGCGCGAGCCGGGCGTGCTGAGCGGCGGCGGCGTCTTCGCGGCCGTCGTGCACGCCGTCGACCCGGCGGTCCGGACCGAGGTGCACCTGGCGGACGGCGCGACGTTCGCCGCCGGAGCGGTCCTCGCGACCGTGCACGGGTCGGCGCGGTCGGTGCTGCGGGCCGAGCGGGTCGCGCTCAACCTGGTGCAGCGGCTGTCCGGCATCGCGACCGTGACCGCCCGCTACGTCGAGGCGGTCGCCGGTACCGGCACGCGCATTGCCGACACCCGGAAGACCACACCGGGGCTCCGCGCGCTCGAGCGGTACGCGGTGCGCTGCGGCGGCGGGCACAACCACCGGAACTCGCTCTCCGACGCCGTCCTCGCCAAGGACAACCACCTGGCGGTGCTGCTCGCCGGCGGCACGTCGATCGGGGACGCGATCACCGACGCCAGGAGCCGGCTCGGGCACACCGTGCACGTGGAGGTCGAGGTGGACCGACTCGACCAGGTCGAGCCCGTGGTCGCCGCCGGGGTCGACACGATCATGCTCGACAACTTCACCCCCGAGCAGCTCGTCGAGGGCGTGCGGCTCGTCGCAGGGCGGGCGCTCGTCGAGGCCTCCGGGGGCGTGTCCCTCGACACCGTCGGCCGGATCGCCCGCACCGGGGTCGACGTGGTCTCGGTCGGCGCGCTCACGCACTCGGCGCGCGCACTCGACCTCGGGCTCGACGTCGACGTGGCCGTCGGCACCCCGTCCTGACCGGCGCGTGTTCTACCTGGACCGTGCCGCGACCACCCCGGTGCGTCGCGAGGTGCTCGAGGCGATGTGGCCGTACCTGACCGGCGTCTTCGGCAACCCCTCGTCGACGCACGGCGTGGGGGACGCGGCGGCGAGGGGCCTCGCCGACGCCCGGGCGGCGGTGGCGTCGTTCCTCGGCTGCCGACCGGGGGAGGTCGTGTTCACCACCGGGGGCACCGAGGGAGCGAACACCGCGGTCAAGGGCATCGCGCTCGCCGCACCCCGCGGTCGGCACGTCGTCACGAGCGCGATCGAGCACGAGGCGGTGCTCGAGAGCTGCCGGTACCTCGAACGGCACCACGGCTTCAGCCTGACGGTCGTGCCGGTGGACCACGACGGGCTCGTGGCGCCCGACGTCCTGGCTGCGGCCCTGCGTCCGGACACGACCCTCGTGTCGATCGCGCACGCCGACAACGAGATCGGCACCGTGCAGGACGTGCCGGCGCTCGCCCGGGTCGCGCACGCCGTCGGGGCGCGCTTCCACACCGACGCCGTGCAGAGCGCGCCGTGGCTGCCCGTCGGCCTCGACCGGCTCGGCGTCGACGCACTCTCGTTCTCCGGCCACAAGCTCGGGGCGCCGAAGGGCACCGGTGCGCTCGCCGTGCGGGGCGGCGTCCCCCTCGAGCCGCTGCTGCACGGTGGCGGACAGGAGCGGGGGAGACGTTCGGGCACCGAGGACGTCGCCGGAGCGGTGGCGCTGGCGACCGCCGTCGGGCTCGTCGCCCGGACGCGGGATGCCGACGCCCGGCGTGCGAGCGTGACGCGGGACGCCCTGGTCGACGGCGTGCTCGCGTCCGTGCCGGGCGCGCTGCTCACGGGCTCGCGGGACCGACGGTTGCCCGGGCACGCGTCGTTCTGCTTCCCGGCGGTGTCGTCCGGCGGGGCCGGGGCTCCAGGGGCCGGGGCGTCGGGGTCCGGGGCGTCGGGGGCGGCGGTGCCGGCCGTCAACGGCGAGACCGTCCTGCTCGAGCTGGAGCAGCGCGACGTCGTGTCCTCGTCGGGGAGCGCGTGCGCCGCCGGGAGCACCGAGGCGTCGCACGTCCTGACGGCGCTCGGCCTGTCGGAGACGACCGCACGGACCGCGCTCCGGCTCACCTTCGACGCGGCGCTGAGCGACGGTGACGTCCGCGTGGTCGTCGAGGCCGTGGCCGCGTCCGTCGACGCGGTGCGCTCGCTCGGGTGAGCGCACTGCGCGAAGGTGTACTAGACGTTCTACTCCATAGTTGGGGTCGTGTCCCCCCTTCTGCGGACAGCCGGTGTCCGCCACGATGGGTGCATGGCGAACGTGATCACGACCCGGGTCCGGCAGGAGGACCACTTCCGAGCGGTCCAGCTCCTCCCGGCACCCGCGACCGTCGTCGCGCTCGCCCTCGCCGCGCAGCACGACCTCGGCAGTGCCCCCCTGGGGGTCATCGCGACCGTCGGTGCGGTCGCGACCGTCGCGAGCGCCCTGCTCCCGATGGTGCTGCCCGCGGCGGGACGCCGGACGATGCCCGCGCCACAGGAGTCGGACCGCTACCGCGAGTCGGACCAGCGCCGTGCGGCGACCCGGGACCGACGGGACACCGAACACCCCTGAGGAACCAGCCCGAGGAACCACCCGAGGACCAGCACCGCGCGGTCCCGTCCCCCTGCGGGACCCGCGGTGCGCTGACCGGACGCGGGATCCCCTGACCGTGTCCGGAGCAGGGCGCGGCACCCCCTGTCGCCGTGCCCTGCGTCGACGCCGCGCCCGTCGTGGACGCGGTGCCGCACCCTGAGCGGCGCCGCACCCCCCTGTCAGTCCACGACGGGCTGCGGTGTCGTCGACCGTGGTGCCGGCGGCTCCGGGACCCCGGGCCAGACGTAGTCCAGGTCGTCGGGCACGTCGGGGAAGAGCGGCCGGTAGTGCTCCGGCGCCTTCTGCACGAGCTTCGAGCGGTGCGAGCGGTGCACGGCGGGATCGTCGTTCCACGCCGGTACCGCGAAGTCGCCGCGCTCGTACGCTGCCAGGTCCTCCGGCACCCGGCCGAGGTCGAAGAGGGTCTTCTCCAGACAGGTGTCCGCGTGGCCGCGCTCGAGCCACACCCGGCACGTGGCGTCCTGGTAGGCCATGAGGGCCGGCCGGTAGCCGCGCCACATCGCGGTGACGGGGTGGTGCTGCCAGCCGTAGTCCGGCAGGGTCAGGGCCCGCATGACCTGGAGGGTCTCGACGCGCTGCTTGCCCAGCCGCTTGTCGTCGAGCACCTCGGCGGAGGCGCGGAAGTCGGCGTACGGCAGGAACGTCTGCATCACCCGGACGCTACCCGCGACCGCTGGCACGTGACACAAGTCGTCACACCCGGGCGCGGTCCCGAGCACCGTGTGAGCATCGGGGCATGGACGGAGCACTCGTCGTCGGCGTCAGCGGCAGCCCATCGGACCCCTCTCGCACCTCGACCCTCGTCGCCGCGACGGTGGCCCGGCTGGCCGAGGACCTCCCGGACGCCCGGACCGCGACCGTCGAGATCGGTCCGCTGCTGGCCGACCTCGGCGCCGCCGGATCGCGCGAGGCCATGTCCGCCGAGACCCGGTACGCCCTCGAGACCGTCGAGGCCGCGGACGTCCTGGTCGTCGGGAGCCCCGCGTTCCGTGCTGCGTACTCGGGCGCCTTCAAGCTGTTCTTCGACTGGGTCGGTCAGTACGACCTCGTCGACACCCCGGTCCTGCTGACGGCCACGGGCGGGAGCGACCGACACGCCCTGCTCGTCGAGCACCAGATGCGCCCGCTGTTCGGGTTCTTCCAGTCGACGACGCTGCCGCTCGGGGTGTTCGGCAACGAGCGTGACTTCACGAAGCGCGACGGCGGGT
The DNA here is from genome assembly GCF_030363035.1 of Curtobacterium caseinilyticum. Classification (GTDB taxonomy): domain Bacteria; phylum Actinomycetota; class Actinomycetes; order Actinomycetales; family Microbacteriaceae; genus Curtobacterium; species Curtobacterium caseinilyticum. The sequence continues at coordinate 368,633 of NZ_JAUCMN010000002.1, forward strand.
ACGACATCGCGAACGTCGACCTCGAGCTCCGCATCGACCAGGCCGTGCGCCGGGCGCTGCCGATCGTCCGCGGTGGCTTCGCCGCCGTCGGGGCGGCCGACGTCCGGCGTCCCGCCGACTTCTGACGCACCCCGGCCCTGTCGGACGGCCGTCGTCGTGCCTCAGTCTGCTTGCGTGTCGGTGGTCAGCAGCGACGCGACGTGCGCGACCGCCAGCCGGTAGCCGTCGGCGCCCGCGCCGGCGATCACCGCCGTCGCGGCCGTCGCGACGTGGTCGACGTGCCGGAACGGCTCGCGCTTCCACGTGTTCGACAGGTGCACCTCGACGACGGGGACGCTGAGTGCCTCGACCGCGTCGTGCAGCGCGATCGAGGTGTGCGCGTAGGCGGCGGGGTTGATGACGACGGCCGCGAAGTCGTCGAGCGCCTCGTGCAGCCACTCGACCAGTTCGCCCTCGCGGTTGGTCTGGCGGAAGTCCGCCTCGAGGTCGTGCACCGCCGCCTCCGTGTGCACGATCGCCTCGATCTCGGCGAGCGTCACGGTGCCGTACTGCGCCGGGTCGCGACGCCCGAGGACGTCGAGGTTCGGCCCGTTCAGGACGAGGATCCGCCGCGGGCGTGTCGTGGTGTCGGTGGCCGGCTCGCTCATGGGGGAGAGCCTACCGAGCGGGGTCGACACGTCGGTGATGCATGCCCTGGCTATGTGAACGGTCACATCGCGGTGTAACGTTCCCGTCCGGGTCGGCGCAGTTGCCGACTGCAACACAGGGATGTGGAGATCGCATGGTTCTCGCTGCGGCGACCAACGGGATCCGGCTCGAACTGGGCTGGGTCGACTACTTGATGATCATCGTGTACTTCGCGGTGGTCATCGGCATCGGGTTCACCGCCCGCAAGCAGGTCCGGACGAGCATGGACTTCTTCCTGTCCGGGCGCTCCATGCCGGCCTGGATCACGGGTCTGGCCTTCGTGTCCGCGAACCTCGGGGCGACCGAGATCCTCGGCATGGCGGCGAACGGCGCGCAGATCGGCATGGCGACGCTGCACTACTACCTCATCGGTGCGGTGCCCGCGATGGTGTTCCTCGGCCTCGTGATGATGCCGTTCTACTACGGCTCGAAGGTCCGCTCGGTGCCGGAGTTCATGCTCCGCCGCTTCGGCAAGGCGCCGCACCTGGTGAACGCGATCGCGTTCGCGGTGTCGAACGTCCTGATCGCCGGCATCAACCTCTACGCGATGGCGATCGTCATCGAGGCCATGCTCGGCTGGCCGGAGTGGCTCGCCATCCTGGTGTCCGCAGCGTTCGTGCTCGCCTACATCACCCTCGGCGGCCTGAGCAGCGCGATCTACAACGAGGTCATGCAGTTCTTCGTGATCATCGCCGGTCTCGTGCCGCTGACGATCGTCGGCCTGCACCGCGTCGGCGGCTGGGGCGGTCTGACCGAGGCGATCAAGCAGACCCAGGGCGTGCAGCACCTGCAGACCTGGGCCGGCACCGGCATCGGCGACGTCACGAACCCGATCGGCGCGAACTGGCTCGCGATCGTGCTCGGGCTCGGCTTCGTGCTCTCCTTCGGCTACTGGACGACGAACTTCACCGAGGTGCAGCGCGCGTTCTCGGCGAAGAACATGTCGGCAGCCCGCCGCACCCCGCTCATCGCGGCGATCCCGAAGCTCTTCATCCCGTTCATCGTCGTCGTGCCCGGTCTCATCGCGGCCGCCGTCGTCGGCAACCAGTTCGCCTCGGGGGAGCTGACCTACAACGACGCCATCCCGAAGCTCATCCAGATGTACCTGCCGACCGGCGTGCTCGGCATCGCGGTGACCGGCCTGCTCGCCTCGTTCATGGCGGGCATGGCGGCGAACGTGTCGTCCTTCAACACCGTCTTCACGTACGACATCTGGCAGCGCTACATCAAGCCGAACATGCCCGACCTGCACTACCTGAAGACGGGTCGTTGGGTCACCGTCGTCGGCGTGCTCGTCGGCATCGGCACGGCGTTCCTGGCCGCGCAGGCCGGCAACATCATGACGTACATGCAGACGCTGTTCTCGTTCTTCAACGCACCGCTGTTCGGCGTCTTCATCCTCGGTCTGCTCTGGAAGCGGATGACCACGCAGGGTGCGCTGTGGGGCTACGTGCTCGGCATCGTCACGCCGACGATCACCTGGATCGCCTACCTGGTGAACCCGTCGCTGTTCTCGACGGCGACCGCGGAGACGATGTACGGCGCGATCATCTCGTTCGTCACGGTGCTCGTCGTGGGCGTGCTCGTCTCGCTCGCCACGAAGCCGAAGGACGTCTCCGAGCTCGGCGGCCTGGTCTACGGCGTCGGCAGGATCGACATGTCCGCGGGGGCCGTCGCGACAGACACCGCCTGGTACCGCTCGCCCGCGCTGCTCGGCACCGTCGCGCTCGTGCTGTGCGTCGCCCTCTACCTGCCGTTCCTCTAGGCCCGGATCCGAAGGAGTACTCCCATGCGTGAGGACACCACGAAGCTCACCGCGGAGCAGGCGGCCCTCGTCCGCTCCACCCGTCGACTCGACCTGCGCCGCATCCTCGGCGGGCTGTTCGTGCTCTACGGCGTGATCACCACGATCGTCGGCATCGTCCACTGGGACACCGACCCGCAGAAGACCGGCGGCATCCACATCAACCTGTGGGTCGGGCTCTCGCTGCTCGTCGGCGGTCTGCTCTTCTTCCTGTGGGACCGGCTGAACCCGGTGCCGGCGGAGGACATCGTCGGTCAGGCCGAGGCCGAGGCCGACCAGCGCGCCGCCGGCGAGGGGCGCGAGCGGGTCTGACCTGCCGCTGGGCGCGGCGGGCGCTCGCCCGGCAGGAACGGGCGTACCTGGTGAGAACGGGCGTACCCGGTCGGACGATCCGACCGGGTACGCCCGTTCTCACTCTCCGTCGCACCTGTTCTGGGAACGAACGGGCGCGAGCGGACGGGAGGCACGGGGTGGTTCCGGCACAGAACGGTTGCGCTCGGCGTGTGGCTGCGCCAGGTTGGTCCCACCAGGAGCAGGAGGGAACTGCAGTGGAACAGATGGTCTTCATCAACCTGCCCGTCGCCGACCTCGACCGGGCGGTCGGCTTCTACGAGGCCCTCGGCTACTCGGTCAACCCGGAGTTCACCGACGAGACCGCCGCGTGCATCGTGGTGAGCAGCGCCGTGTACGTGATGCTCCTCACGCACGCGAAGTTCCGTGAGTTCACCGACAAGCCGATCGCCGACCCGAGCACGATCGAGGTGATCAACTCCCTCAGCGCCGCGTCGAAGGACGAGGTGCACCGGATCGTCGACGCCGCTGTGCGCAACGGCGGGAACGAGGACCGCCCGCAGATGGACCTCGGCTTCATGTTCCAGCGGAGCTTCACGGACCCGGACGGGCACCGCTGGGAGTACGTGTGGATGGACCAGGCTGCGATGACGGGCGACGACACCGAGGGGTGACCCTGCGTCGTCGGTGCGTTCCGCCAGGATGGACCGGTGAGCGACGACCCGACGACGATCCCCGACGGCCTGGTCACCGGCGACGACGGCCTCGCGCGCCCCGCCTGGGCCGCGGCGGACCCGATGTTGCGCGAGTACTACGACACCGAGTGGGGCATGCCGGTCCACGGCGAGCGCGGCGTGTTCGAGCGGCTGTCGCTCGAAGCGTTCCAGTCGGGGCTGTCCTGGCGCACGATCCTGGCGAAGCGCCCGGCGTTCCGTGCGGCCTTCGCCGGTTTCGACCCGGACGTGGTGGCAGCCTTCGGGGACGACGACGTCGAACGCCTGATGGCGGACGCCGGCATCGTCCGGAACCGGGCGAAGATCACCGCGACGATCACGAACGCGAACGCGACGATCGCCCTGCGCGCCGACGGCGGCCTCGCCGACCTCGTGTGGTCCTTCAAGCCGGACGTGACACCGGCGCCACGGACGATCGCCGAGGTCCCGACGACGAGCGAGGCGTCCGTCGCACTGTCGAAGGCGCTCCGGAAGCGCGGGTTCGCCTTCGTGGGACCCACGACGATGCACGCGCTCATGGAGGCGCTGGGCATCGTCGACACGCACCTCGTCGGCAGCCACCGGCGCGGCACGTCCGGCGTCTGGGGCTGACTCGGTCCGGGCTCAGTCGAGCGGGAGCTGCATCTGCGTCGCCGTGACGCGGTAGCCGAGCGAGGCGTACAGGTCCTGTGCGCCGGTGTTGTAGCCGAACACGTTCAGGCCGATGCTTGCCGCGCCGTGCTCGCGGGCGACCCGCTGCCCGGCCTCGAGCGCCCGTCGTGCGTGGCCGCGACGGCGGTGGCCCTCGTCGACCTCGACGTCGAAGACCCACCACTCGGTGCTGCCCGACGAGAAGGGCCCGATCCAGAGGTACCCCACGACGGTGTCCTCGTCGTCGACCAGGTCCCAGACGAAGTGGTCGGGCAGCGGCACCCCGTCCGGGAACCACTGGTCGAGCGACTTCTGCTTGTTCGCCTCGGCCTGCTCGCGGGTCTCACCGGCGCGCATGCGCGATCCGACGTACTCCGCCATCGTACGGTCCAGCCAGGCCGGGAGGCGCGTGGCCGGCATCGGGACGAGCCGCGTGTCGGTCACCGGTTGCCCTTCGAGCCGCGCTTCGGCTTGCCGTTGCCGAGCCGCTGCGTGCCGGGTCGTCCGGACCCTCGGGGCTTGCGGGCGCCCTTGCCGCCCGCCTTGCCGCCGGAGGCCTGCTTCGCGGTGGCCTTGCCGCCACCGCCGGAGCGGGCGCCGCCGCCGCCGGAGCCGCCACGCGCGCCGCGCGAGCCGTCGTCGTCGGCGCTCGTCGTGCCTCCCGGTCGGTCCGCGGTGTTCCGCGAACTGTTGGCGGTGCGGCCACGCACGACGCCGATGAACTCCTCGGTCGTGTCCGAGGCGTCGGCGTCACGCCAGACGAGCGCGATCCGGGTGCCGGCGGCGCCCTCGAGGGGCCGGGCGACCAGGTCCTTACGGCTCGCGGCGCGGAACAGCGACTGGGGGAGCACGACCACACCGACGTTCGCCTCGACCAGGTCGAGCGCACCGGAGACGTCCGCCGGGACGGGCCCGGCGTCGACGACGTGGACCTCGTCGAGGTCGGCGTCCGTCACCGTGTCACGGTCGGCGAGGGGGGAGTCCTTCGGCATCGCCACGACGGCGGTCTCGGTCCAGAGCGGGATCGCGTTGAGGTGGGTGCCGACGGGCATCCGCGCGAAGGCCATGTCCGCTTCGCCGGTGAGTGCCTGGTCGACGTCGTCGGGACCGATCGGCAGCAGGCCGAGCTCGGCGTCCGGGAAGCGTTCCCGCCAGACCCGGACCCACTTCGCGGGGGAGACCCCCGGGACGAAGGCGATGGTGAGGGCCACGGTCATGCAACCGAGTGTAGGGGCCGTACCCTTGTACCCATGGCGCAGGAACAGACGATGAAGCCCGAGACGGCTGCGAAGAAGCTCGGCATCCTGCTGGCGGCGGCTCCGGAGTCGTTCCGCGCCGAGCCGGTCACGCGGACCGCGTTCGACGAGCTCCGCACCCAGCCGCCGACGTGGCTCGAGGAGATCCGTCGTGACGGACCGCACCCGCGTCCGGTGGTCGCGCAGAAGCTCGGCGTGTCGATCTCGGGCCTGGTCCGCGCCGGGGTCGAGGAGCCCCTGACCACGGCCGAGATCAAGGCCCTGCTGCAGGAGATGCCCGAGTGGCTCGTCCGCGAGCGTGCGACGCAGGCCGAGGTGCACGCCGAGAACGCCCGCGTGAAGCAGGAGCGGGCCGACAAGGCCGCCGCGCGCGCCCAGGACTGACCGACCGGACCCACTCCGACCGGATCCCGCACCGACCCCTCCAGCCGTGACCGCCGTGCACCAGACCGTCGCCGACGCGATGCTCGTCGTGCCGCAGTTCGCGTCGGTCTGCTGCATCGTCGGTGACCGCTACCGTCCCCGGCCGGGCGTGATCGTGCCCGCGACGGTGATGCTCGTGGCGATGGTGCTGCCCGTCGTGCAGGTCGGAGCGTCGTGGACGCTGCTGGCCGCGGCCGCGCTGCTGCTCCTCGCGCCGCTCCCGGTGATGCGCCGACGACGACCCGACGGGCGTCGGGCCGAACCGATGGACGTGCACCGCGCGCTGTCCGCGGTCGTCATGGCCGGCATGCTCCTGATGGGGCACGCATCCGGGTTGACCGACGGGCACGCCGGACACGGCATCGCCCTGTCGGCGGTGCTCGGGGCCGGCGTGATCGGGTACTGCGCGTTCAGCGGCTGGCTGCTCCGCCACGAGTGGGCGCGCGAGGACCGCCGTGCCGTGCGCAGCGGCGAGGTGTTCGCGATGACCGTCGCCGTGGTCGGGATGACCCTGGCGATGTAGCGCCGGCGGTGGCGTGCGGCGGTACCGTCGGAGCGTGTCCGATCGCCCAGCCCGCCGCCCCGACCCCGCCCCGCGTCTCGACGAGGTCGACGAACGCATCCTCTGGACGCTCGCCGGCGACGCTCGCATGCCGAACAACCGCCTGGCCGCCGCGGTGGGCGTCGCCCCGTCGACGTGCCTGACCCGGGTCCGGGCGCTCGAGGACGCGGGGCTCATCCGCGGCTACCGCGCGGACGTCGACGTCGCGAAGCTCGGGTTCGCGATCGAGGCGATGGTGTCCGTGCGGGTCCACGCGGCGGCCCGTCACGAGCTCCGGGACTTCGCGAAGCGGCTGCTCCGCGTGCCGGTGGTGCAGGACGTGTCGTTCCTGGCCGGTGACAAGGACTTCCTCGTGCACATCGCGTGCACGTCGACCGAGCAGCTGCGGGACTTCGTGGCCGACGAGTTGAGCGGGGACCCTGCCGTCGCGACGACCCAGACGAACATCGTGTTCGAGCGCCTCGTCGCCGACCGCGCGCACCAGGGGCGCTCGTTCGACGAGCTCCGGCGCTGGCGGGCCTGACCGGCCGCTGACGCGACGAGCCGGTCCCGACGAGTCGGCACCGGCTCGGGAGCGGGACGTCCTAGCGCGTCCGCGTCATCGGGACGTGCGGGATGGCGTCCTCGAGGAAGTCGTCGCCCGAACGGACGAAGCCGAACCGGCCGTACCACTGCTCGAGGTGCGCCTGCGCGTTGATCGCGATCGAGGGCGAGCGTGACTCGGCGATCGCGGCCTCCATCAGCTGCGCCCCGAGGCCCTGGGACCGGGCGTGGCGGGCGGTGGCGACCCGGCCGATGCGCTCAGTGCCGTCGTCCTCACGGAGCAGGCGCAACGTGGCGTCGACGGAGCCCTGTCCTGCCCAGAACTGCACGGTGCCGGGTTCGAGGTCGCGGCCGTCGATGTCCGGGTAGGCGCACTCCTGCTCGACGACGAACACGTCCTGCCGCAGCCGGAGGATCTCGTGCAGCGTCACGATGTCGAGGTTGCGCGTCGGGGCGGAGAAGATCGAGACCACGTGCGGCCTTTCCTGAGAATTCCTGCCAGAACCGGTTCCGGTCCGGGGTCGATCGGCGTACAGTGCCGGTCAACCACTCTACGTGCGCAGCCGAGATCAGGAGGTGAGCGCATGGACCAGCCGTTGCGCGACCCCTGGCGCGCGCTGCTCCGGTACGCCGTCGCCGGCGTCGGGGTCGCTGCTGCCCTCGTGCTGCTCACGCTCGTGCTCGGTGCCCGCCCGGCCTCCGCGGTCGAGGGTTCCTCGCAGCACCGCGGGCTGGTCGGTGGTCTGGTCCAGGACGTCGGGCAGACCGTCCAGGGCACCACGAGCACCGTCGGACGGACACTCGGTGCCGTGACGGCTCCCGCCGCGCCGCCGGCAGCGCCCGTCGCGCCGGCAGCGCCCGTCGCCCCGGCAGCGCCGGCACCCGCTCCGGCGCCGGTGCACGTCGCTCCCGCCCCGGCCCGTCCGGCGCCCGCGCCGGTCCGGCCCGCGCCTGCTCGCCCCGCGCCGGTCACCGCACCGGCGCCGCACACTGCGCCCGCCGCCCCGCAGCACGCCGCGCCCGCACCGCACGTGTCGGCCCCCGCGCCGGCAGCTGCCGCCGCCCCCGCGACGCACGCGACCACCCCGACGGCGAGCGGTGCCGCGCACGGGGCGACCACCGCCTCCCGGCCGGTCACCGACACCGTCACCGGCGTCCTCCGCCCCGTCACCAGCGCCGTGCAGTCGCTCACCGACGCACGTCCCGTCACCACCGTCGTCGACACCGTCGACGGCGTCGTCGGTGCGCTGCCCGTCGCGGGTGACCTGCTCGGCGACGACACGATCGGCACGGTCACCGCACCGGTGACCGGACTGGTCGACGACGTCGTCGGCAGCGTCGGCGGCACGGTCGGCACCCTTCCCGGCGCGGTCGAGCAGGTGCTCCCGCCCGTCGAGGCGATCCTCCCCGTGACGGTCCCGCCGGTGCTGCCCGCCCCGCTGCCCCCGCTCCTGCCGGGAGGCGCGACCCCCGTCCCCGGGATCCTGCCGACCCCGGTGGGTGGCCCGGTCGCACCGCCCGTGGGGACCGCTCCGGTCACGGGTGCGTCCGGCGCCGCTCCGGTCGCCGACCGGCCGTCGACCACGGTCGTCGCCGGCGTGACCGCTGGCCCCGTGGCCGCACGGGAGACCGCGGTCGCGTCCACGACCATCGGCCGCACCGTGACCGTGCCCGCCGCAGCGGGGACCACCGGGGCCGTCGTCGGCGCGGCGCCCGCAGCGGCGACGCTGGGCGGGGACGCCCTGCTCGTGCCGGCGGACGGGAACGGCCGACCCGGCCTCCCGGTCGGCCCCGAAGCCACCGGCACCGCCGGCGGCACCTCCTCCGGTTCCGCGGGCGCAGCGCCCGTCGGCGTCGATGGTGCCTCCGTGGTCCGGTTCTCCCTCGCCGCGGGGTCTCGCGGCACCCTCGCCGACGTCGTGGTCCCCGCGTCCGTCGTCGGCGACCACGACGTCGCTCCTGACTGAGGTCGGTGCGCCTGTCCTGCTCGGCAGGCACGCACCACCCGACCGCGATCGCGGTCGGAGACAGATCTCGATCAGTGAGGAACGACCATGAACAAGTACGTCTCGAGAGGGCTGTGGTTCACCCTCTTCGTCGGCGGCCTGACCCTCGGAGGGACCGCGGCCGCGAACGCCGCGACCACCTCCGGGGCCGACGGCCTCGTCTCCGGCACCCAGGTGGCTCCGGCCGTCAACGCGCCGGTGTCCGTCTCCGGGAACGCCCTCGGGGTGCTCGGTGACGCCGTCTCCGCGGGGTCCGCTCCGGCACCGGCCGCTTCGCCGGCTCCGGCACCTGCCCCTGCCCCTGCACCGGCGGCTGCTCCGGTGACCTCGGGCTCGGAGGGCGTCGCCTCCGGCACGCAGGTCGCACCGGTCGTGACCGCTCCGGTGCAGGCCGCCGGCAACGCGGTCGCGGTGGGCGGCGACGCCGTCTCGACCGCCCCGGCTCCCGCTCCTGCACCGGTGCCCGCGCCCGCTCCGGCGACCGCTCCGGCGGCCGCTGCTCCGGTCACGTCCGGCTCGGACGGCATCGCCTCGGGCACGCAGGTGGTCGGCAACGTGACCGCCCCGGTGACGGCCACGGGCAACGCGGTCGCCGTCGTCGGCGACGCGGACGCCACCGCCCCGGCGGCCCCGGCGTCGAGCGCTCCGGCACCGGCGGCGTCGGCGCCGGCCGCTCCGACCACGTCCGGTTCGGACGGTGTGCTCTCGGGCACGCAGGTGTCCCCGGTCCTGAACGTGCCGGTGACCATCGGTGGGAACGGGATCGGCCTGCTCGGTGACGGTACGGCTGCGGGCTCGACGCCTGCTGCCGGCTCCGGCACCGGTTCGACGACCCCGACGGCGGGTGGGACGACGTCCGGTTCGGACGGGATCGGTTCGGGCACGCAGGTGTCCCCGGTCCTCAACGTGCCGGTCACGGTCGGTGGGAACGGGATCGGCCTGCTCGGTGACGGCACGGCTGCGGGCTCGACGCCTGCTGCCGGCTCCGGCACCGGTTCGACGACCCCGACGGCCGGTGGGACGACCTCCGGTTCGGACGGGATCGGTTCGGGCACGCAGGTTGCCCCGGTCATCAGCCTCCCGATCTCGGTCGGTGGCAACGGCATCGGTGTCGTCGGTGACGGTACGGCCACGGGCTCGACGCCTGCTGCCGGCTCCGGCTCCTCGGCCCCGACGACCGGTGGGACGACCTCCGGCTCCGGTGGGATCGGTTCGGGCACGCAGGTGACCCCGGTCATCAGCATCCCGATCTCGGTCGGCGGCAACGGCATCGGCATCGTCGGCGACGGCACCGGCACCACGCCCGGCACCGGCACGAACCCCGGCACCGACCCGGGCACGAACCCCGGCACCGACCCGGGCGCGGACCCCGGCGCGGACCCGGGCACGAACCCCGGCACGGACCCGGGCGCGGACCCGGGCACGAACCCCGGCACGGACCCGGGCGCGGACCCGGGGACGAACCCCGGCACCGGCACGGACCCTGGCACCGACCCGGTCACCACGCCGGGCACCGGCACTCCCGGTGACAGCACCGGCGGGACCGACACGGTCCTGCCGGGGGTGACCACGGTGCCCGTGGCGACCACCGGCACCACCGCCGCCGGCGCGGTCGTGGCGACCGGCGCCTCCCGGCCGGCCGTGACGGACGTCGCTGCCGCCACCACGACGGGGACCGCCTCGGGGACGCAGCCCACGCTCGCGTACACCGGTGCGGGATCCCAGACGACGCCCGCGGGCATCGCGCTCCTGCTCCTGCTCCTGGGAGCCGGGGCACTGGTGCTCCGCAAGCGCATCGCCTGATCCTCGGAGGTCTGAGGGGCACCGTCCGCGGTGCCCCTCAGACCCGTGCCCGGCGGTCGCGCTTGCCTGAGGGCGACCCGACCGCTTCCTGGGAGCGCTCGGTACCCAACCTGTGCGCAGTGGAAGCGCTTCCGAGGCTGTGGAGCGGTGGTGCAGGGCCACGATGAAGCCGTGCTCCACGAACTCCTGCGCATCCCCATCACCGGGACGAGGCTCCTCGTCCCGGTGTACCTCCTCGCTGCCGCGCTGGCGGCCTGGGTCGTCTTCGGACCCGTGCACGAGCGACACCGCCTGCGTCGCGCCGCCGTCCGGGTGGGAGCGGTGCTGGTCGGTGCCGGCGTCGGGCTCGGAGTCGTGTGGTGGACCGGCGACGTGCAGGACGACTTCGGGGTGCAGTTCACCCCGGTGACCCGCATGTGGGTCGCCCTCGCGTTCGCCGGGGTCGCGCTCCTGCTCGTCGTGGTGGTCCAGGGCGGATGGCTCGCCCGCATCCTCGCCGTCGCCGCGGCCGGCGCGCTGGTGCTGTCGGCGGGGCTCGGTGTGAACGTCGACTTCGGGTTCTACAAGGACGTCGAGCAGGCCGTCGCGACGAACCCCTACGCGTCGCGGACCTTGCCGGTCACGGCGCGGCCGGTGTCGGGCCACGAGGTGACCGCGGCGCACTGGCACGCGCCGGTCGGCATGCCGAAGGACGGCGAGACGCTCAGCGTGCGGATCCCCGGGACGGTGTCGCACTTCCGGGCGCGCAAGGCTGTCGTCTGGCTGCCGCCGGCGGCCCGGGTGGCCCACCCGCCGCGTCTGCCCGTCCTCATCGCCCTCTCCGGCCAACCCGGCCAGCCCGCCGACCTGTTCCAGACCGGTGACCTCGGCAGCTTCCTCGACCGGTACGCCGCTGCGCACGACGGCCTCGCCCCGGTCGTGGTGTCCCCGGACCAGCTCGGGGCCCCGAACCGCAACCCGATGTGCGTGGACTCGCGGCGGCTCGGCCGCAGCGCGACGTACGTGATGACGGACACCGTGCAGTGGATCGAGCACCACCTGCCCGTGGCGACCGGCCCGAGCGCGTGGGGGATCGTCGGCTTCTCGCAGGGCGCCACGTGCACCATGCAGTTCTCCACCGAGCACCCGGACGTGTTCGGCACGGCGCTGGCGATCTCGAGCGAGCTCGCGCCCGTGACCGGCAACGCGCAGACGAGCACCGCACTGGCCTTCGGCGGTTCGGCCGCCGCGTACCGTGCCGCCGCACCCGTCGCGGTCATGGCGGCCCACGGGCAGTACCACGACCACCTCACCGTCTTCGGCTACGGTCAGGACGACGCCCCGTACCGGGTGTCGACCGAGACCCTGCACGCCGCCGCGGTCCGGGCGGGCATGCAGACGCAGGTCATCGTGTCGCCGGGGTCGGCGCACGACTGGAACACCGTGCGCTACGTGCTCGCGAACGGGTTGCCGGCGGTCCTGGCACACCTCGGTCTCCCGCTGGCGAAGGGCGCACTGTGAGCAGGTCGGGCGGGCCGCTGGCGGCGGTCTGGTCGCGGAGCGCGCGGGCAGTCCGGCGGTACCCGGTCACCGCCGTGGTCGCGGTCCTGGTGCTCGCCACGACGGTGACCGGACTGGTCGTCCGCATCGTCGGCCGCACCGGATCGGTGGACGCCGTGCACTTCGGGCCCTTCCGCGTGTTCGCCGTCACCACGGGTGCGGTGGCGCTCGTCCTCACCGTCGCCGGGGTCGTCGTGCTCGTGGGGGCCTCGGAGCGGCTGATGGGCAGCCGACGCACCGCCCTGGCGTTCGTCGTGACCACGGTCGTCGGCACGGGCCTCGGCGCGCTCACCGCCTTCGCCGACCAGGACGGCCGCGAGGTCGGGCCGCTCCTGCTCGGCCGCGCCACCAGCTTCGACCCCTGGACGGCCCTGGTCGGCACCATCGTCACCGCGAGCGCGTTCGCCGGTCCGCTCTGGCGACGCCGGATCCGGGTCAACGCCGTCGCGGTCGTCGCCGCCCTGCTGCTCTACGCCGGGCACGCGTCCGACCTCTACGCGGCGCTCGCCGCGGCGGCCGGGTGGCTGCTCGGCGACCTGCTCCGACGTGGTCCGGCGCGCCTCGGCTGGACCAGGAGCTCGCACCGTGAGACCCGCGTGCTGCTCGGCACCGTGGTGCTGGTGTCGGCCGTCGGACCCGTCATCGCGCTCGTGTCGCGGGCGCGCGTCGGGCTGCTCGCCCCGATCGCCGCCGTCGTCGGTTCCGGACCGGTCACGCCGGTCCACGGGTGTCGCGCCGACGGGGTGTCGGGGGAGTGCCTGCGGGGCCTGCTGTCCTTCCGTGCGACCGACCCCTGGACGCTCGTGCTCGCGATCGCGCCGCTGCTCGTGCTCGTCGTCGCCGGGCTCGGGCTCTTCCGCGGCAGTCGGTTCGCGGTGTGGCTCGCCGTGGTCGTCGACGTGGCGCTGGCCGTGGCCGCGGCCGTGACCTACGGTGTGCTGCCGTCGCGCGTGGCCGAGCTGCACGGCGCCGAGGACCGCTTCGTGGTCACGGTGTCGGTGATCGCGTCGATCGTCGTCCCGCTCGCGACCGCGCTCGTGCTCGTGCTCCTCCGGCGGTCGTTCACCGTGCTGCCCGCTCGGCGTCGGGTCGTGACCTTCGCCGTCGTGGTTGTCGTGACCTTCGCCGTCGTCGCGACGGTGGTGCTCGTGACCGCTGCCTCGGCACCCGACCCGGTGCCCGATCCCCTCCGGCTCGTCGTGGCCGCACTCGGGCCGCTGTCACCCGTCGTCCTGTGGGACCACCTGCCGGCGCTCGACCCCGCGCTCCGGTTCGTGCTCGGCGCCGCGGGGCCGGTGCTCTGGCTCGTGGTCGCGGTCGCCGCGATCCGACCGACCGGCGCGGTCGAACCCGACGCCGACGCCGACGGGCTGCGGGAGGCCCGGCTCCGTGCCCGCACCCTGCTCGAGGCGGCCGGCGGCGACACCTTCGGGTGGATGACGACGTGGCAGGGCAACGCCTACTGGTTCGCCGAGGACGGTCGCGCCGGCGTCGCGTTCCGCCGCAACGGCCGGGTCGCGGTCACGGTGGGTGGGCCGTTCGGGTGGCCCGACGCCCGGGACGCGGCCATGACCGGCTTCGCCCGGTGGTGCGACGACAACGGGTGGACCGCGGTCTTCTACGGGATCGGCACCGAGGCGGCGGCGACCCTGACCGCGCAGGGCTGGGACACGCTCCCCGTCGCCGAGGACGCCGACCTCGACCCGCGCACGTGGACCACGACCGGCAAGAAGAAACAGGACGTCCGGACCGCCGTCAACAAGGCCGGCCGTGAGGGGATCACGGCCCGCTGGTCGTCGTGGCAGGACCTCCCGGCGTCGACGGTGCGGCAGATCGAGGCGATCTCCGAGGAGTGGGTGTCGCAGCGCGAGCTGCCCGAGATGGGCTTCACCCTCGGCGGCGTCGACGAGATGCGGGACCCCGCGGTGCGCACCCTGGTCGCACTCGACCCGGAGGGCACGGTCCTCGCCGTGACCAGCTGGCTCCCGAGCCACCGGGCCGGTCGGGTCGTCGGCTGGACGCTCGACGTGATGCGTCGGACGAGCGCCGCGCCGAACGGCGTGATGGAGTTCCTGGTCGCGAGCGCGGCGGACCGGATGCGCGAGGACGGCGTCGAACGGCTCAGCCTGTCGGCCGCCCCGCTCGCGCAGTCCGTCGAGGGCGCGCCCGCCGCCGAGGGTGTGCAGGACCTGCTCGACCTGGTGGGCGGGGTGCTCGAGCCGGTCTACGGCTTCCGGTCGCTGCTGCGGTTCAAGGCGAAGTTCGGGCCCGACCTGCACCCGCTCGTGCTCGCGTACCCGGACCCGGTGGCACTGCCGGCGATCGGCGTCGCGGTGGTGCGGGCGTACCTGCCGGACCTGTCGCTGCGCCAGGCCGTGTCGCTGGTGCGCGGCCGGAGCTGAGCGACGGCCCGTAGCGGACCGGCCGCGTCGGTGCCGGTCCCACCGGGTCAGCGGACGCGCGGACGGGCGGACGGGCGGACGGGAGGGGCGTGACGGCGCCGCCACGCGCCTCCCGTCCGGTCCGTGGTCGGCGTCACGCGGGGCAACAGCCCCGGACGGCCCCCGGCGTCTGGGGTATCATTTCAGGTACGCAAGCGCTCCGGGGTCGGTGCAAGTCCGAACCGGTGGTGACAGTCCACGAGCTGACGCAGGGTGCGAACCCCGCCGATGTTGACCCGGCGGAACTCCGGGACCGACGGTGAGAGTCCGGACGGGAGGAAGCGCTGGCGGACAGGACGTGTCCTCGTACGCGGGGTGCCACGACCCGTCCGTCGATGCCGACGATCGTCGAACGCCCCCGGAGTCCCGTTGAGAGGACACCAGTGTTCACCGGCATCATCGAGGAACTCGGCACCGTCACCGCCGTCGAGCAGCACGGCGACTCCGTCGCGCTCACCGTGCGCGGCCCGAAGGTCGTCGCCGACGCCCGCCACGGCGACTCCATCGCCACGAGCGGCGTCTGCCTGACCGTGGTCGAGCAGACCGACGAGACCTTCACCGCCTTCGTCATGAAGCAGACGCTCGACATGAGCGCCCACGGCACACTCGTCGTGGGGGACCGGTTGAACCTCGAGCGCGCGGCCTCGGTCGGCGACCGCCTCGGTGGCCACATCGTGCAGGGGCACGTGGACGGCACGGCGACCGTGCTCGAGACCGCCGACGGCGACGGCTGGCGACGCGTGCGGTTCTCGCTCGCGCCCGACCTCAGCCCGCTCGTCGTCGACAAGGGCTCCGTCGCGATCGACGGCGTCTCCCTCACGGTCAGCGCCGTCTCTGACGAGGACACCGCACCCGCCGACGCCTGGTTCGAGGTGAGCCTGATCCCGGAGACGCTCGAGGCGACCACGCTCGGCAGCCGCACCCCGGGCGACCGCGTCAACATCGAGACCGACGTCCTCGCACGGCACGTGCGCCGCATGCTGCGGCTCGACGCCCCGACGGCGCCCGTCCTGGAGGCACGGTGACCGCCGTCGGGTCCGCGCACGCGGCGCAGGCGGTCGGCCCGGTCCTGTCCACCGTCGACGACGCGGTCGCCGCGATCGCTGCGGGTCGCCCCGTCATCGTCGCCGATGACGAACACCGCGAGAACGAGGGCGACGTCATCCTGTCCGCCGAGCTCGCGACGCCGGAGTGGGTCGCCTGGACGGTCGCCCACTCGTCCGGGTTCATCTGCGCGCCGGTGAGCGCGGAGATCGCCGACGCCCTCGACCTGCCCCCGATGGTCGCGCACAACGAGGACGTCCGCGGGACCGCCTACACCGTGACGGTCGACGCGGCGGTCGGCGTCACGACGGGCATCAGTGCGCACGACCGGGCGCGCACACTGCGGGTCCTCGCCGACCCGGCGTCCGTGCGGGACGACCTGCACCGACCCGGACACGTGGTCCCCCTGCGGGCACGACCCGGGGGCGTCCGTGAGCGCGCCGGGCACACCGAAGCCGCGATCGAGCTCGTCACCGCAGCCGGGCTCCGGCCCGCCGCGGCGATCTGCGAGATCGTCGGCGAGGACGGCGAGATGATGCGTCTGCCGGGCCTCGTCGAACTCGGGGCACGCGAGGGCGTGCCCGTCATCACCATCGCCGCACTCGTCGACTGGCTCGACGCGGCCGACCGGGCAGCGGCAGGGTCCGTGCCCACGGAAGGAACGACACGATGAGCGGAGCAGGAGCAGCGGAGCGCGACCACGTCGACGGCTCGGGCATCCGGGTGGCGATCGTCACCGGGCAGTGGCACGAGACGATCGCCGGGGGACTCCTCGCCGGGGCGCAGCGCGAGGTCCAGCGCCTCGGGGCGACGGCGCAGGTCGTCCCCGTGCCGGGGAGCTTCGAGCTGCCGGTCGTGGCGAAGGCCGCCCTGGAGTCGGGCTTCGACGCGGTGGTGGCCCTCGGGGTCATCATCCGCGGCGGCACCCCGCACTTCGAGTACGTGTCGAGCGCGGCGACGAGCGGACTGACGACGGTCGCCATCGAGACCGGCAAGCCCGTCGGCTTCGGTGTCCTCACCCTCGACGACGAGCAGCAGGGACTCGACCGTGCCGGGCTGCCGGGGTCGAAGGAGGACAAGGGGGCCGAGGCCGCGCACGCCGCGATCGCGACGGCCGTGTCCCTGCGGAGCCTCCGCCAGCTCGGCTGACGCTCCCGCCCGCGCCGGCGCCGGCGCCGGCCCGCGCCCGCCGGCGCCCGCCGCGTCGAACCTCGGAACCGACGTCGAACCAGTCACCCCGGCCGGTTCGACGTCGGTTTCCTGGTTCGAACCGACACGAGCGCCCGCGCCGGAGACGACGAACGGCCCCGCTCCTCTCGAGGAGGTGCGGGGCCGTTCGTCGTGGAGCTGCGGTTACTTCTTGCCGAAGACGTGGATCGGCAGGAAGAACGAGATGCTCATGAGGAGCAGGCCGCCCATGAAGACGAAGGCCTGACCGGACTCCACCTGGAACGCGAACCCGAACAGGTACATCGACACCAGCAGCAGCAGGATCGAGAAGAAAGCGGCGATGACGCGGCCCACAGTGGTACCTCCGGTTCGAGCGGGTGGATCGGGACCAGTCTATCCCCAGGACGGACGCGACCGGTTCACCCGCGACGGGCCGGGCGCCGGATCACGCACCCGGACGGGTCGCGATGAGCCGGTCGACCACCGCGAGCAGGGCGTCCATGTCGACGGTGCCGCGGTTCGGGCGGAGGTCCGTCGCGATCGCCGCGCCGAGCGACGCCTGGTGGTAGAGCCCGTCACCGAGCAGCTTGACGGCCTGGGCGGTCGGGACGTCGCCGAGCGCGTGCACGAGGGTCTCCAGCCACGCGTTCTCGGTCTCGTCGAGGGTGCGTCCGGCCTCCTCGTACCCGGCCTGCTGCAGCCGGCTGGCCGCGAGCAGGGCGAGGTCGAGCTCGCTGCCGACGTAGAGGCAGTTGCGGACGAAGTACCGCGCCGCACCGTCCTCGGCGTCCCGCATGCGGTCGACGTCGATCGCCGACAGGTCCGACAGTCGCTCGCACAGCCCCTCGACCAGCGCGGCCTTCGACCCGAAGTGGTACAGGAGTCCACCCTTCGAGACCCCGGCCCGCGCGGCGACGGCGTCGAGGGTCGCCGGACGCTCGCCTTCCTCGCACACGATGGCGACGAAGCTGTCCAGGACGCGGTCGCGGGCACTTGCCATGCGCACGAGTCTAGGGAACCGTCCGGACCGTGACGAACACCGGGTTCCGTGAACGTTCACGAACGCCTTGTCCCGCAGGAGCGCCCCGGCTAGCGTCGCCGTGACCGTGAAGGTTCACGACAGGAACAGGATCCGCATGTCAGCGCAGACCGCGACCCCCTCGACCACGCCGCCCGACGGCGCCCCGACCCCTGGCTGGGCGGTGCTCGGCCCCGGGGGCATCGCCCGCCGGTTCCTCTCCCAGCTCTCCGCGAGCACGGGGACGCTCGTCGCCGCGGGCAGCTCCGCGACGGAGCGCGCGCAGGCCTTCGCCGACGAGGCCGCCGACCACGGCTTCGCCGACGTGCGTGCCGGCGGGTACGACGCCGTGCTCGCCGACGACGCGGTCGACGCGGTGTACGTCTCGACCGTGCACACCGGGCACGCCGACCTGGTGCTCCGGGCGCTCGCGGCGGGCAAGGCCGTGCTCTGCGAGAAGCCGCTCGCCCCGAACCACGGCACCGCGATGGCCCTGGTCGACGCCGCGCGCCAGGCGGGCCTGCCCCTCGTCGAGGCGTTCATGTACCGCTTCCACCCGCAGACCGCCGCGCTGCTCGACCTGGTCCGCGACGGTGCGGTCGGCGAGGTCACGCACGTCGACGCCTCGTTCGCGTTCCGCTCCGGGGAGCGCACCGGTCGGCTGTTCGACGTCGCCACGGCCGGCGGCGGCATCCTGGACGTCGGCGGGTACCCGGTCACCATGGCGGCAGCGATCGTGCAGGCAGCGACCGGGGTGGCCGTCGCCGAGCCCGTGGAGCTCACCGCGACGGGCACCCTCGGCCCGACCGGCGTCGACGAGTGGACGGTCGCGCACCTGACCTACCGTGACGGCACGACCGCGAGCGTCCGCACGGGCGTCCGGGTCGAGGACGAGAACACGGTCACCGTGCACGGCACGCGCGGTCGGATCGTCCTGACCGACCCGTGGACGCTGTCCGACGACCCGACGATCCGGATCCACTCGGTGGACGGGGACCCGCGCACGCTGTCCTTCGCGGGCGCGGAGCCCTACGCGCTCGAGGCCGACGCCACCACGGCGGCCCTCGCAGCCGGTGGTGTCGAAGCGGCGCAGATGACGCTCGACGAGACCCTCGCCACCGCCCGCACGCTCGACCGCTGGCGCGCTGCGATCGGTCTGCGCTACCCGTTCGAGGCGGAGACGGCCGACGTCCCGACGGTGAGCGGTCGGACCCTGCGCGTCCGCGACGACGCCCCGATGCGCTACGGCGAGGTCCCCGGCGTCGGCAAGCGGATGTCCCGCCTGGTCATGGGCGTCGACAACCAGCCCGACCTGGCGCACGCGAGCGCCCTCTTCGACATGTTCGTCGAGCAGGGCGGCAACGTCTTCGACACCGGGTACATCTACGGGGGTGGGGTGCTCGAGGGGCGGCTCGGGAAGTGGATCCAGAACCGCGGCATCCGTGACGACGTCGTCGTCATCACGAAGGGCGCGCACACCCCGTACTGCGACCCGGAGTCGTTGACCCGGCAGCTGCTCGAGAGCCTCGAGCGCCAGGGGACCGACCACGCGGACGTCTACATGATGCACCGGGACAACCCGGACGTACCGGTGGGGGAGTTCGTCGACGTCCTCGACGAGCACCGTCGTGCCGGTCGCATCCGGGTGTTCGGCGGATCGAACTGGACGCCGGCACGCTTCGACGAGGCGAACGCCTACGCCGCGGCCAACGGCAGGCACGGCTTCGAGGTCCTGAGCAACCACTTCGGGCTCGCCGAGGCGTACGACGTGCCGTGGGACGGTTGCGAGCACGCCACGGACCCGGCGTCGAAGCGGTGGCTCGAGGAGCGCCAGGTCCCGCTGCTGCCCTGGTCCTCGCAGGCGCGGGGCTTCTTCACCGGTCGCGCCGCCCCGGAGGACACGAGCGACGCCGAGCTCGTGCGCTGCTACTACTCGGACGCCAACTTCGAACGGCTGCGTCGTGCGCGCGAGCTCGGTGAGCAGTACGGCGTGCCGGCGACCGCGATCGCCCTGGCGTACGTCCTGCACCAGCCGTTCCCGACGTTCCCGTTGTTCGGACCGCGGACCATCGCCGAGGCCCGGTCCTCGATGACGGGCCTGTCGGTCGAGCTCAGCCCGGAGCAGGTCGCGTGGCTGGACCTGCGCGCCTGACGCGCGTCGCCGGTGCGGGCGAGGAGGCGGGCGCGGCCGGACCGGCCGCGCCCGCCTCGCTCCGCGGCGCTCCCCGGACGGTGGGGCCCTCGTCCACGCGCGCGACCATCCACGACGTGGCCGCGGCTGCGGGGGTCTCACGCCAGACGGTGACCCGGGCGATGAACGGCCTGTACGGCATCAGCACGGCGACG
Organism: Curtobacterium caseinilyticum; assembly: GCF_030363035.1. GTDB lineage: Bacteria > Actinomycetota > Actinomycetes > Actinomycetales > Microbacteriaceae > Curtobacterium > Curtobacterium caseinilyticum. The sequence continues at coordinate 388,930 of NZ_JAUCMN010000002.1, forward strand.
AAGGAACGCGTGCTGGCGGCGGCCGCGGCCCTCGACTACCGGCCGTCCCGGTTCGGTCGCGGGCTCGTCACGGGTGGTGACCGCCAGCTCGGCCTCGTCGTCAACGACCTCCGCAACCCCTACTCACCCGAGCTCGCCGCTGCGGTGCTCGGGCTGGCGGCCGGTCGCGGGTGGGACGTGATGCTCGCCGACGTGGGGCTCGCCGGTGACTCGGACCGGGCCGTCCAGGCGCTCGGGCAGCAGACGGACGTGGTCGTGGGCTACCTCGGCGCCCGGGCACCGGAGTGGATCGAACGGCTCGGCAGCGTCCCGGTGGTGGAGCTCGACCCCGCGGGCGAGGTGCTGCGGGCCGCGGTCCGGATCGACCCGAGCACGGCGATCGAGGAACTCGCCGACCACCTGGTGCGGACGGGCGTGCGGCACCCGGTCATCGTCGACGCATCGGACACCGGGCGGCCGAGCAGTCGCGGACGGCTGATGCTCGACGCCCTCCGCCGCCGCGGATACCTCCCCGAGGTCGCCATCGCCGACGCCCCCACCTCGGAGCACGGCGCGGCGATGACCGCTCGCGCGCTCGAACGGTTCCGTCGGGTCGACGCCGTGCTCGCGTTCAACGACCTGATGGCCCTCGGCGTGCTCGCCGCGTGCCGCCGGGCGGGCAGGGACGTGCCCGGTGACGTCCGGGTGGTCGGGGTGGACGGCCTCGCACTCGGCACGCTCGTCGCCCCGGCGTTGACGACGCTCGCGGTCGACCTCGACGCCGTCGCGCGGGAGGCGCTCGACCTGGCGCTCGGCATGCTGAGCGGCGGCCTGCCGCGCTCCGGCGCGGCCGTGCAGCGCACGGTCCGCCACCGGCTGCTGCTGCGCGAGTCCGCCTGACCGACACCGCGGGACGGGGCGACCGGAGGGCGGACGGGAGGCCCGTGGCGGACCGGGCCACGAGCCTCCGGTCCGGCATTGGTTGCGTTTGCAACCATGACCGTCCAGACGGTACACTTACGGAGTCCTGACGGGGCGCGTGACCACTTCCGCGCCCCGTCTCGTCTGCCCGTTCCGAAGTGTCCGCCGTCGACCTGGTCCGGCTCGTTCCCCAGGGAGTCACCGTGTCCGCACTGCTCACCAGCCCCGTCGCCACCGCCGTCACCGGCAGCCGCGCCCGACGGTTCGCGGCCCTCGCCGTGCTGATGCTCCCGGTGTTGCTCATCTCCGTGGACAACACCGTGCTGAGCTTCGCGCTGCCGACCATCGCGCGCGCCCTCGACCCGAGCGCCACGACCCAGCTGTGGATCGTCGACGCCTACCCGCTCGTGCTCGCCGGCCTGCTCGTCGTGATGGGCAGCATCGGTGACCGCATCGGCCGCCGGAGGATCCTCGTCATCGGCGCCACCGGCTTCGCGCTGCTCTCCGTCGCCGCGGCCTTCGCGACCGAGGCGTGGATGCTCGTCGCCGCCCGCGCCGTGATGGGCGTCTTCGGGGCGATGCTCATGCCCGCGACCCTGTCGATCATCCGCAACGTCTTCGTCGACGCGGGGGAGCGGCGGATGGCGCTCGCCGTCTGGTCCACGATGTTCGCCGCGGGCAACGCGCTCGGCCCGCTCGTCGGCGGCGTCCTGCTCGCGCACTTCCACTGGGGGGCGGTGTTCCTCGTCGCCGTCCCGATCCTCGTGCTCATGCTCGTCGGCGTCCCCTTCTTCGTGCCCGAGTCGCGCGACCCCGCGCCCGGGCCGGTCGACGTGCCGAGCATGCTCCTGTCGCTCGGGACGCTCGCGCCGGTGGCCTGGGCGATCAAGTCGCTCGTGCACCCGGAGGAGCGTGGCCTCGCGATCGCGGTGCTCGCGGTCGGCGTCCTCTGCGGCGTCGCCTTCGTCCGACGCCAGCTCCGGTCACGCACCCCGATGCTCGACCTCCGGCTCTTCCGGAGCACGGCCTTCACCGGCAGCGTGCTCATGAACATGGCAGCGATGTTCTCGCTGACCGGCTTCCTCTTCTTCATCGCGCAGCACCTGCAGCTCGTGGCCGGGCTCGACCCGTTCGCCTCGGGCCTGGTGCTCGTCCCCGGATCGGTGCTGACGATCGTGGCCGGACTCGTCGTCGTGCCGATCGTCGCCCGCGTGGCTCCGCGGTGGGTCGTCGCCGTGTCCCTCACCTTCTCGGCCGCGGCGTACGCCATGGTCTCGGTGCTCGGGCACCACGCGTCGATCGTGGCACTGGCGTTCGCGTTCGTGCTGCTCGGCATCGGGATCGGTGCGTCCGAGACGGTGACGAACGACCTGATCATCTCGACGGCCCCGGCGGCCAAGGCCGGAGCGGCGTCGGCGGTGTCCGAGACCGCGTACGAGATCGGCGCCGTGCTCGGGACGGCCGTGCTCGGGACGATCCTCGCGACCGCGTACCGGGCGCACGTCGTGGTGCCGGACGAGCTCGGTGGCGCCGCCCACACCGCGGCGCAGGAGACCCTCGGCGGTGCGGTGTCGGCGGCTGCCGACCTCGGCGGGACGGCGGGGCAGGCGCTGCTCGAGAGCGCCCGCGCGGCGTTCGACTCCGGCGTGACGATCACGGGCGCGGTGGCCGCCGTGCTCATGCTCGTCGCGGCCGCGGCGTCCGTGGTCATGCTCAAGCGCGACTGAGCCCGCCCCGACTCCGGCGGGCACGCGTCCGGCCCCGTCCGTGGACCCCGTCCACGCGCGCGCCACGTCCGCGCACCCCGTCCACGCGCGCGCCACGTCCATGGAGCAGAAGACGTCGGGTCGCCCGCGCGTACTCGACGTCTTCTGCTCCACCGACGGCACGGGCGGCACGGCGGCACGGCGGCACGGCGGCACGAGCGGCACGGGCGGCACGGCGGCACGGGTGGCACGGGCGGCCCGGCGGGCGGCCCGGAGAGCGCGTCCGGCGCGCCCGGGATCGGACGAACCTGGGAATCGTTGACCTCAACCACGGTTGAGGTCCTACGTTGGGACGTGGCCGCGCAGCCGCGGCCCACCCACCCCGGAGGAACGCCACGACTGCCATGCCCGACGAAGCACCGGCCACCATCGCCGACGCGTACAAGGCCGCCTTCCGCGGACACCCCGCCGGTGTCGCGGTCATCACCGCCGAGGGGCCGGACGGTCCCACCGGCCTCACCGCGTCCAGTGTCGCGAGCGTCGCGGTCGACCCGCCCGTGCTCGTCTTCTCCCTGTCCACGAACTCCGGCTCGGCCGGCGTCGTCCTCGGTGCGCCGTTGTTCGTCGTGCACCTCGTCGACTCGCTCGGGGTCGGACTCGCCAAGCGCTTCGCAGCGACCGGCAGCCCCGCGGCCGACGACCCGATCTGGGGCACGCTCCCGTCGGGGGACCGGTACCTGCCCGGAGCCGCCAGCGCCCTCCGCTGCCGCCCGCTGTCGACCACGCCCATCGGCTCGTCGACCGTCGTGGTCGCCGAGGTGCTCGACATCGTCGTGGGCACGGACCGCGGCGAGCCGCTGGTCTACCACAACCGGGAGTTCCACTCCCTGACCGATCGTTCCCGGCTCTCCTGAGCGCCGCGGAGCCCATCACGACCACCACCGATCGAAAGGACCTCGTCATGGCCGAGTACACCCTGCCCGAACTGCCGTACGACTACGCCGCACTCGAGCCGCACATCAGCGGCAAGATCATGCAGTTGCACCACGACAAGCACCACCAGACCTACGTGACCGGTGCGAACACCGCCCTCGAGCAGCTCGCCGAGGCCCGTGAGTCGGGCAACCTCGCCAACGTCAACAAGCTCGAGAAGGACCTCGCCTTCAACCTCGGCGGCCACGTCAACCACTCGATCTTCTGGACCAACCTCGGCCCGGACACGAAGGTCCCCGAGGGCGAGCTCGCCGCGGCGATCGACGAGTTCTTCGGCTCGTTCGAGAAGTTCCAGGCGCAGTTCACCGCCGTCGCGACGGGCATCCAGGGCTCCGGCTGGTCGGTGCTCGCGTGGGACCAGGTCGGCCAGAAGCTCACCACGTTCCAGCTGTTCGACCAGCAGGCCAACGTGCCGCTGGGCGTCGTCCCGATCTTCATGCTCGACATGTGGGAGCACGCCTTCTACCTCGACTACCTCAACGTCAAGGCGGACTACGTCAAGGCCGTGTGGAACATCGTCGACTGGGAGAACGTGGCCGCTCGCTTCGCGAACGCCAAGTCGCAGTCGTTCGTCACGCTCTGAGGTGACGTGACGTCGGTCGCCACCGCGACCGGCTGACGGACGGGAGGCGCGGTGCCGGTCGGCACCGCGCCTCCCGTCCGTCGTCGGTGCGGGTCCGACGTCAGGCGGCCGCCAGGCGGACGCCCGCAGCAAGCTGTCCGGCGATCGCGCGGAGCGCGCCGTCGACGTCGGTGCGCTCCGGGTCGACCAGGGCGCCCCACTGCGCACCACGAGCAGCCGCGACCGCTGCGCGTGCCATCCGGTCGGCCTCGACGTCGCAGTGCCCGTGCGCACGGCACCAGGCCGCGAGCTCGGCCACGTGTCGGCGGTGGGTGCGCTGCTGGCGGTCGCGACCGTCGAGGGACTCGACGCAGCCGATCTCGAACGTCAGGCGTGCTGCGAGTCGGCGGTCGGGGCTGCCGAGCCCGCCGAAGACCGCGACGAGGTGCTCCGCGAGGGCGCACGGGTCCGCGTCCGGAGCGAGCGTCCGGTGCTCGTCGCCGCACAGGTGGTCGACGACGGCGTCGATCAGTGCCTCGCGCGTGCCGAAGTGGTAGACGATCGGGTAGGCGCTCGTACCGAGGACCCGGCCGAGGCTCCGGACGGAGGCGTCCTCGAGCTTGGTGTGCTGCAGGTGGCGGGCGACCTTCGCGACGATCGCGGGCTTGAGGGTCGGGTCGGGTCTCCTGGGCATGGTCCCTCCGGCGGGGTCTCGAGCGGGCGGCGGTCGTGCTGGCGGACGAGGGTCATCTGAAATGTTAGCGGATCATGCCGGGAAGCGGACACTCTTCCGCGCGCCGTTCGACGATCGAAGGGGAGCAATGCTCGCTTCCTCGTAGGATGGCGGACGTGTCACCTCCTCCCGAGCCGGTCCCGGCGGCCCCAGCGCACCGAGAGCCGCGCCCCGTGCGGCAGGACGCGGGGCGTCGCCGCGGCGTCGGCAAGCGTTTCCTGGTCGTCGGCGACGTGCTCGACGGTGTGCTCGTCCAGACCACCGCCGCGACCACGGGCGTGCACGACCCTGCGGCCGTGATCCGGCACCGTGCGGTGGGAGCTGCCGGCAACACCGCGACCTGGCTCGGGTGGTTGGGTGCTGACGTCGACGTCGTCACGCGGGTCGGCGTGGACGACGTCCACCGTCACGAGCGGACGCTGACGGACGCCGGGGTGCGCGCGCACGTCCGGTACGACCCGTGCGTCGTGACCGGTGCGCTCGTGTCCGTGCGGAGTGCCGAGGGACGCACGACCATGTCCGACCCTGCGGCGAGCGGCACGCTGTCCGCGGACGACCTGACCGACGACCTGGTCGAGCGGGCGGACGTCGTGCACCTGACCGGGGCCGCGATGCTCGGCGGTGGCGGCGCCGACCGCGTCGCCGGGCTCGTCGCGCGGGCGGGGTCCGGAGGCGCACGGGTGTCGCTCGACCCGTCCTCGGTCGCCGTCGTCCGCGATCTCGGGGTGGAGGCGTGGGCGCGGGTGCTCACCGGGGTGGACCTGCTCCTGCCGAACGTCGCCGAGGCGCTCGCCCTGAGCGGGACGGACCGGGTGACCGAGGCCGTCCGCCGACTGACCGAGGTCGTCCCGCTCGTGGTCGTCACGACCGGGGCCGAGGGTGCCGTCGTCGGTCGTCCCGGTCGCCCCCCGCTCCGTGTCGCGGCGACCGCGACGACCGTGGTCGACACGATCGGTGTCGGCGATGCCTTCGCCGCCGGGTTCCTCCGGGCGTGGGCGACCGATCCCGTGCGGGTGGGGGCGGCGGCTCGTGAGGGGACGCGGGTCGCCTCGCGCGCCCTCGGGTTCGTCGGCGGGCGGCCGCCGGTCTAGTGTTCCGCGGGCTCGGGCGTGATCGTCAGGGTCTGCACCCGACCAGCGGCCAGCGGGGCCAGCCGGATCTCGACCCGGAGCCGTCCCGCGCTGCCGGGCAGCCACCACCGCAGCTGCGACGGCACGGTCGACGACTCCTCGACGGGATCGGCTCCGAGGTCCGCGCCGACGGCCTGCAGGGCTCCGAGCAGCGCCCGTCGTCGTGCTTCCCACGGCCGGTCCATCGGGACGTTCGGCGTGCACACCGCAGCCCCGCGCTCCGCTGCCGCGTCGTCGTCGAGGCCGTCCGTCGCCCACGCGCGGAGCAGTCCGGTCACGGCGACCTGCGCTGCCCGGGTGGCCTCGACGGTCCGTCGCACCCCCGGTGCAGCGGCGCTGGTCGACCGGACGGCTGGGCCGCTCCGGCCGCCCAGGACGTCGGCGAGCAGTGCGTCGAGCGCCTGCTCCGCCGGCACCGAGACCTTCGCCTGCGTGGCGTTCTCGAACGCCACGACACCGAGCCCGTGCTCGACGGACCACCGCACGTGCGCCGAGAACCCCGGGTAGCCACCCGAGTGGGAGGCGATCTCGCCGAAGCGCGTGTCCTGCTCGACGAAGAGCCCGAAGCCGTACGCGGTCGGACGCGCGGCGGTGGGGACGACCGACGGCGGCACGACACGCATCGCCTGCTGCATCAGCCGGCGGTCGGCGGGGGACAACGGACCGGGCTCGGGTGCACCGGAGGCCGCGGAGGCCAGGTGCCGGCCCCAGCGGGCCAGGTCGCGCACGGTCGAGAACAACCCGCCGATCGGCGAGAAGGCGCCGGGACCGGTCATCGGCTGCGGTGTCCAGGAGCCGTCGTCGTCGCGCTGCCCGGTCACGACGTACCCGCGGGCCTGCTCGGCGCTGAAGACGGTGTCGTCCAGCCCGAGCGGACGGAGCACCCGCTCGGTCACCGCCTGCGGGTAGGGCACGCCCGCGGCCCGGGCCACCGCCCGGCCGAGCAGCGCGTACCCGGTGTTCGAGTAGGCGAACCGCGTGCCGGGGACCGAGTCGAAGAGCAGGCCCGCACGGAGCACGGCGTCGAGGTCCTCGTCGCTGATCGACTCCTGCCGGTCGGCCCACGGGTCGTCGGTGGGCAGGCCGCCGGCCATCGTCAGGAGCATCCGGAGCGTCGGGACGGGGGAGTCCACCGAGGGCAGCTCGACCGCGGCGAAGGCAGGGACCGTGTCGGAGACGGGCGCGTCGAGGTCGACCGCCCCCTCGGCGACCAGGGTGAGCAGCGTGGCCGCGGTGATGCTCTTCGTGCACGACGCGATCCGGTAGACCGTGTCGGCGTCGGGCGCCCGTCCGTCCCCGCGGTCGCCGTGCCCGCCCGATGCGACGAGGCCCTGCCGGTCGAACACACCCCAGACGCTGCTCGGAGCCGTGCCTGCCGTGACCCGGTCGCGGAACCGGGCGTCGACCGCGTCGAGCACCGCCGTCGACGGGGTCACGCGCGGCGCATCTCGGCGTAGGCGTCCAGTGCGCGCTGCCGCGAGGCCTTGAGGTCGACCATCGGCTCCGGACGGTCCTCGTCCGCGGGCACCCAGCGGTGGACGTACTCGCGGTGCGGGTCGAACCGTTCGAGCTGCCGGTCGGGGTTGAAGACGCGGAAGTACGGCGCCGCGTCGAAGCCCGAGCCCGCGACCCACTGCCAGTTGCCGGCGTTGTTCGCCGGGTCGGCGTCGACCAGGGTGTCCCAGAACCACTGCTCGCCGATGCGCCAGTCGACCAGCAGGTTCTTGACGAGGAAGCTCGCCGCCGCCAGCCGTACGCGGTTGTGCATGGCGCCGGAGCTCCAGAGCTCCCGCATGCCCGCGTCGACCAGGTCGAAGCCGGTCCGGCCGTGCCGCCAGCGGTCGAGCTCGTCCTCGTCGACCTGGCGCCAGGGGAACGCGTCGAACTCGCGCCGGACGTTCACCGTCGCCAGGTGATCGCAGTGGAAGTACTCGTTCCAGTTGAACTCGCGCCACGCGAGCTGCCGGAGGAAGGCCGGAGCCTGCCGCCGCTGTGCGGGCTCGAGCTCGCCGTGCAGCCGGTGCCAGACCTGGTACGGGCTGACCTCGCCCCACCGCAGGTGCGGCGAGAGGTCGCTCGTCGCGGCCATCGCCGGTTCGTCGCGCTTGTCGTAGTCCTCGAGCGCGTCGTGCACGAACTGCTCGAGCTTCCGGTGGGCCCCGGCCTCGCCCGGCTCCCACGCGTCGCGCAGTCCACCCGCCCAGTCGGGCGCCGTGGGCAGGAACGCCCAGTCGTCGAGGTCGTCGGACGCGACGTCGGCCGGACCGGGCAGGTCGTCCGGCGCCGGCAGCGGGTGTCGGGGCTCGGGCATCGCCTGGGCCGCGCGCCAGAAGGGCGTGAACACCTTGAACGGTTCGCCCTGCCCGGTGAGCACCGTCCACGGTTCCCAGAGCAGGTTGGCGGCGAAGCTGTGGGCCTCGGTCCCGCCCTCGGTCAGCGCGGTCTTGATGCCGGCGTCCAGGTCCCGTTCGACACGGCCGTACCGGCGGTTCCAGTACACGGCGTCGGCGCCGGACTCGGCGACGAGTTCCGGGATCACCCGCGCCGCGGGCCCGCGACGAAGGACGAGCCGCGAGTGCCGGTCGCGCAGGTCGGCGTCGAGCGCGCTCAGGGAGTGGTGCAGCCACCAGCGGCTCGCGGCACCGACCGGCCGGACACCCGGGGTGTCCTCGTCGAGCACGACGACGACCGTAACCGTGCCGCCGTGGTCGATCGCCGCGCGGAGCGCAGGGTTGTCGCCGAGACGCAGGTCCTCGCGCAGCCAGACGATCGCGCCGCTCACGCGGACACCGCCTCGGTCGGGCGGTCGCGGCGCGTCCGGCCGTCGGTCCCGCTGCCCGCAGTCGTCCGGATCTTCGTGCAGAGCTCGGTGAGCGTGCGGAGTTCGTCGTCGTCGAGCCCGGCGCCCACCTGCTCCGCGATGGTCTGCGCGTGCTGCACCGCCACGGACCGGTAGACGTCGAAGCCGTGCGGGGTGAGCGCGACGATGACCCCGCGTGCGTCGCTCGGATCGGGCTGTTTCTCGACGATCCCACGCGAGGCGAGCCGCTCGACCAGGCGGCTCACGCTGGGCTGCGTCAGGAGCAGGTGGCCCGTCAGGTCGCGCATCCGGCACCGGCGTCCGGGCTGCGTCGACAGGTTGAAGCAGACGTCGTACTCGTTGAACGAGATCTCCCCGCCGGGGAAGTCCGCGTTGAGTGCGCGCATCACGGTCACCTGCGCCCGGAAGAGTGCCTCCCAGGCCGCGACAGCCGTCGCCTTGTCACTGCGGCGTGCGTCGTCCACGGTCGCCATCCCTCCGGTCGTGCGTCGGTCCACACTACCGACGCGCCGCGACGGCGGACGGAGGCCCGACGGCACCCGGGGGACGGTGTGACGAGAAGACGAGGGTGGCCCGGACAGGACGGAGGCCGGTCGCCTTCTGAGCGACCGGCCTCCTCCCTTGCACCAAGAGTGTCCTGCAATCACATTCCGCAGACGGTGCCACAGCAAACACTGCCTGCACCACCGACTGTATAACGGCGAGGTAACGGTGCGCCAGCGTGTCCCGGTGCTGTTCCCTGCGAGTTCACCGAGTGCCCGCGGAGTGGATCAGAAGAGGTCGGGCGACGGCGTCGAGGCGTAGCGCACCGCCACGTCCGCATGCCGGTCGAAGCGGTACCCGACCCCGCGCACGGTCCGGACGATCTCCTCGAACGCGCCGAGCTTCGAACGGAGCCGACGCACGTGCACGTCGATGGTGCGCTCGTTCGGGGTCTCGTCCTCGCCGTCGGACCACAGGCCGTCGATGATGGCCGCGCGGTCCACCGTCTGGCCCTCGCGCAGCACGAGGAACTGGAGGAGCTCGAACTCCTTGTAGGTCAGGGGAGCGGCCTCACCGTCGAGCGTCACGCGCTTCCGCGAGATGTCGATCACGACGCCCGTCTCCTCGGGCTCGGGCTTCTCGGCCTGCTTGCGTGCCGCGACGGCGGAGCGGTCCTGCAGCGCGAGCCGGACGACGTCGACGTCACGCCCGCCGGAGCCCTCGGCCGCGACCGCGACCGCGGCGTACGTCTCCGACGACGGGACCAGCTGGGCGGTCAGGGCCTTCAGCTGCTCGACCACCGCGGCGAGGGTGGTGCCGGCCGCAGCGGCAGCGGCCTCGTCGATGCCGACGTAGAGCGCGAAGCCGCGGGCCTCGGTGCCCTCGGGCAGTGCGCGGTTCCGCTGGGGCGCGACCACGGGGCTGGTCGGCACGCCGCTCGGGACCGGAGGGGCGACCGGCTGGCGCCGCGGGCGGATCGGCGTGACGGTGCCGAGGTCGGTCGGGGCCGGGGCAGCGGTCCGGTGTGCGGTACGGGGCTGGGCGATGGTGAGCGACATGGCGGTTCCTCGGGCGGGTGGCTGCGGTGTGGTGCACCGCGGCGGTGTCGAATGCGTCGGTCCGGGTACGGCGGATCGCCGTGTCGCCCAGCGGTCCTGCGGTGGACCGGGGCCTCCCGGGAGGTACGGGTGTCGACCGCCTCGAGCGCTGGAGTGGCTGCGCGTCGTCGAGGTGGCGTCACCCGGGGATCACACGCGCGCGACCGGGGTGGTGTCGCGGGGGATCCGGCTGGAACGGGTACCGATCAGGCACACATTCGACAACGCATGACCGCCGTCGCCGGCATCATCGTGCCGGCGGTCCCCAGGGCCTCGCAGAGGACTCGGGTGGACACGGTTGCAGTCATGGGACGAGTATCGGCGGTATACCAACGTGCTGTCAACCGTCCGCCCGGACGGTGACGAGAGCGGACAGGCGCCGCGTCCCGCCGGGCAGGTGGGACGCCGGCGTCGCACAGGGGCCCCGCCCTGCCCGCGGACACGAGACGCCCCCGTCGGCGCGGTCCCGGTGGGGTCCGCGCCGACGGGGGCGTCGGGCAGCGGGGCTGTTACTCGGCCAGGCCGTACAGGCGGTCCCCGGCGTCGCCGAGGCCCGGGACGATGTAGCCGTTCTCGTCGAGCTTCTCGTCGAGGGCGCCGAGGACGATGCTCACGTTGCGGTCGCCGACGGCCTGCTCGACGGCGGCGAGGCCCTCGGGCGCACCGAGGATGCACACGCAGGTGACCTCCTCTGCTCCGCGGTCGAACAGGAAGTCGATCGCGGCGGCGAGGGTGCCACCGGTGGCGAGCATCGGGTCGAGCACGAAGCACTGCCGGCCGGACAGGTCGTCCGGCAGACGCTCGGCGTAGGTCTGCGGCTCGAGGGTCTCCTCGTTGCGCGCCATGCCGAGGAACCCGACCTCGGCCGTGGGGACGAGCTTGACCATGCCCTCGAGCATGCCGAGACCCGCCCGGAGGATCGGGACCACCAGCGGGCGGGGCTTCGCGATCGCGACGCCCGTCGTGCGCGCGACCGGCGTGTCGATCGGCGTCGCCGTCACGCGGACGTTCCGGGTGGCCTCGTAGGCCAGGAGCGTGACGAGCTCCTCGGTGAGGGCGCGGAAGGTGGGGGAGGGTGTGGTCCGGTCGCGGAGCACCGAGAGCTTGTGGGTGATGAGCGGGTGGTCGGCGACGTGGACACGCATGGGGTCGAGCGTACCGTGCCGATGGGGCAGGATCGATGCGTGGAACACCCTGCCGGCCGCCCCTTCACCGCCGCGATGGACCGTGCGCTGGACGAGGCGCGGGCATGCCTGGCGACCGGTGACGTCCCGGTCGGCGCGGTGGTGCTCGACGCCGGCGGCGCGGTCGTCGCCGTCGGGCGGAACGAGCGCGAGGCACGGCAGGACCCCACCGCCCACGCCGAGGTGCTCGCGCTGCGCGCCGCTGCCGAGGTCACCGGCGACTGGCACCTCGCCGAGCACACCCTGGTGGTGACGCTCGAGCCGTGCCCGATGTGCGCCGGTGCCGCCCTCGCCGCCCGGGTACCGCGGATCGTGTTCGGTGCGTGGGACCCGAAGGCCGGGGCGAGCGGCAGCCTGTACGACATCGCGCGGGACCGGCGGTTGCCGCACCGGGCCGAGGTCGTCGCGGGGGTGCGCGAGCAGGCGTGTGCCGGACTGCTCGACGACTTCTTCCGCGGACGGCGCTGACCCGCCCCGTCGGACGGCGCGCCTCAGTCGGCGGCGCGGATGACGATCGCCTCGGTGGGCGGCCGCGGACCGGTCCGGAGCACGTCCGGCTCGACGTAGATGACCCGGGCGATCGGGACGGCCGCTCGGATGCGCTGCTCCACGACGTCGATGCCCGCCGCGACGTCGCCGAGTCGTCGGTCGCCGTCGACCGCGACCTTCATGCCGACCATCAGCTCGTCCGGCCCGAGGTACAGCGTCTTGAGGTGCACGATCGACTCGACCTCGGGGCCGTCGAGCACGGCTGCCCGGATCCGCTCGACGTCGGCGGCGCTCGCCCCCTCGCCCACGAGCAGGCTCTTCGTCTCGATGCCGAGCACGACGGCCACCGCGATGAGCAGCAGGGCGATCAGGATCGTGCCGATGGCGTCGAAGACCCCGTTGCCGGTGAGCACGGTCAGGCCGACACCGAACAGGGCGAGGACGAGGCCGGTCAACGCGGCGGTGTCCTCGAGCATGACCACGGGGAGCTCGGGTGCCTTCGCACGGCGGACGAACTGCACCCACGACTGCGACCCCTTCTGCGGGCGGGCCTCGCGCAGGGCGGTGCGGAGCGAGAAGCCCTCGAGCCCGATCGCCACGACGAGCACGGCGACGGGGAGCCACCAGTTCGTCAGGGGGTGCGGCTCGCGCAGCTTCTCGAGGCCCTCGTAGAGCGAGAACACCCCGCCGATGCTGAACAGGATGATCGAGACGACGAAGGCGTACACGTAGCGCTCGCGACCGTGGCCGAACGGGTGCTCCTGGTCCGCTGCGCGACGGGCACGGCGTCCGCCGAGCAGGAGCAGCAGCTGGTTGGCCGAGTCCGCCAGGGAGTGGACGCCCTCGGCGAGCATCGCCGCCGATCCGCTGATCGCTGCCGCGACGAACTTGACGATCGCGATGCCGACGTTCGCGGCGAGGGCGGCGAGGATCGCCTTCGTGCCTCCCGAAGCGCTCACAGGGGTCCCTTCTCCCGACCTGTCCCGATCCTAGGCGTGGGCGCTGGGTAGGGTCGGGAGCATGACGATCGAACTGCCCCGCACCGCCATGCTCGGCGTCGGCTCCATGTCCGGCAGCGTCCTCCAGGGACTCCTCGCGGCCGGTCTCGACCCCGCGACCGTGGCGCTCACGACGCGGTCCGAGGCCTCGGCGGCGGCGTGGCGGGAGCGCGGTCTCGCCGCCACGGCGACCGACACCGACCCGGAGGCGAACCGGGCCGCCGTCCGCGGCGCCGGGCTCGTCGTGCTCGGCGTCAAGCCGTACCTGGTCGGCGAGGTCCTCGACGAGGTCGCCGCGTCCCTGCACCCGGGCGCGGTCGTCGTGAGCGTCGCGGTCGGCACCACCCTGGCGTCGATGGAGGCCCGTGTGCCCGCCGGCGTCCGGGTCGTCCGCGCGCTGCCGAACACCCCGATCGGCGTCGGCCACGGCGTCACCGGCGTCAGCGCGGGCTCCACCGCCGACGCGGACGCGGTCGCGCTGGCCTCCTCGGTGTTCGCCGTCTCCGGGCAGGTGCTCGAGGTGCCCGAGCACCAGCTCGACGCACTGTCCGCCGTCTCCGGGTCCGGGCCCGCCTACGTCTTCCTGCTCGTCGAGCAGTGGCAGCAGGCGGCCGAGGGCCTCGGCTTCACCCCCGAGCAGGCCGCCACCATGGTGCAGGGCACGCTGCGGGGCGCCGTCGAACTGCTGGCCGCCTCGGGTCGCGGTCCCGCCGAACTCCGTCGTGCGGTCACCAGCCCGAAGGGCACCACCGAGCGGGCGGTCGCGGTGCTGCAGGAGGCCGACCTGGCCGACACCTTCACGCGCGCGTCGCGCGCGGCGATCGCGCGGGCCGAGGAGATCGCGGCGTCGTGACGCTGCGGCTGTCGGGGTGACCGAGCGGCGGACGGGAGGCTCGTGGCGGACGCCGCCACGGGCCTCCCGTCCGTCTCGGGGCCGCTACTCGAGCGCGGCGAAGCGCTCCAGGTCCGTCTCGGTGCCCGAGACGATGATGACGTCGTCCTCGCCGATGACGCTGTCCGGCGTCGCCGGCACGAACGCCTTGCCCGGCGACTTGATGCCGAGCACGGTCAGGCCGTGCCGCGTGCGGATCACCGTCGTCGCGAGGTCCTTGCCGCGCACCGCGCGCGGCGGGAACATCTTCACGACGGCGAAGTCGTCGTCGAACTCGATGAAGTCGAGCATCCGACCGGAGACGAGGTGTGCCGTCCGCTCGCCGGCCTCGCGTTCCGGGTAGACGACGTGGTTCGCACCGATGCGGGACAGGATCGTGCCGTGCGAGCGGCTGACGGCCTTCGCCCAGATCTGCGGGATGCCGAGGTCGACGAGGTTCGACGTGATGAGCACGCTCGACTCCAGGTGCGACCCGACGGCCACGACCGCGATCGCGAAGTCCTGGGCACCGATCTGGCGCAGGGCGTCGATGTCCGTCGCGTCGGCCTGCACGGCGTGCGTCACGCGGTCGGACCACTTCTGCACCAGGCCGGCGTCGGTGTCGACGACGAGGACCTCGCGGTGCTGGCGTTCGAGCTGCCCGGCGGTGGCGGCGCCGAAGCGACCGAGGCCCAGGACGAGCACGGGCGCGTCGTGGCTCACGGCCCCGGTGACGGGGTGGGGTGCGCGGCGGTCGGCGCGGGGGCGGCGGTCAGCCAACGATCGGCCTCTCCTCGGGGCGGCGGAACAACTGCCGGCTCTGGCTGGCGGCCAGCGCGGCGGCGATGGTCACTGTACCGACCCGGCCCAGGAACATCGTGGCGGCGAGGACGTACTTGCCGGCTTCGGGGAGCTCGGCGGAGATCCCGGAGCTCAGCCCGCAGGTCGCGAAGGCGGAGATGACCTCGAAGAGCACGCGGTCGAGCGAGTCGCCGGTGATCTGCAGCAGGACGACCGTCATGACGGCGACGATCGTCGCTCCCCAGAGCACGACCGCGACGGCCACGCGCAGGACGTCGCCCGGGATGCGTCGCCCGAACGCCTCCATGCCCTGGCGCCCGCGGGCCTCGGCGACCGCGGCGAGGAAGAGCACCGCCAGGGTCGTCACCTTGATGCCGCCCGCCGTCGACGCCGACCCGCCACCGATGAACATGAGCATGTCGGTGACGAGCAGGCTGGCGCCGTGCATCTGCTCGACGTCGATCGTGGCGAAGCCGCCGGAGCGCGTCATCGTCGAGAAGAACAGCGCCTGGAACGCCGTGTGCCCGGCACCGGCGTCCCCGAGTGTGCGGGGGTTCGAGGCCTCGAGCGCCGTGTAGACGACCGCGCCGAGGACGAGCAGCACCGCGCTCGTGGCCAGGGTCAGCTTGACGTGGATCGGCCACCGGCGCGGGGTGCGGAACTGCTTCGTCACCGCGCGGATGACCGGGAACCCGATCGACCCGGCGACGACCGCGACCATGAGGAGTGACAGGAACCAGTAGTCGTTCGCGAAGGGGGTCAGCCCCTCGGCGTTGGGGGAGAACCCGGTGTTCGTGAAGGCCATCGCCGAGTAGTAGAAGGCGTCCCCGACGGCGGTCCAGAAGGGGTAGCCCGCGGCGAGCACCGACGGCAGCAGGAGCACACCGATCGCGATCTCGATCGTCAGGGTGCTGACCGCCACGGTGAGCAGGAGCGTGCCGACCTCGCCGAGCCGGACCGCCTGCCCCTCGGGCACGGCACCGGAGTGCGTGCGGAGCGGGTTCGAGTCGCCGGCGGCGATGAGCTTCGCACGGAGCCCCAGCCGCCGTGTGACGACCAGGCCGAGGATCGAGGCGAAGGTGAGGACGCCGACGGCGCCGATCTGGGTCCCCACGACGATGAGCACCTTGCCGAACACCGACCAGTGCGTGGCCATGTCCACCGTCGACAGCCCCGTGACGCAGACGACCGACGCCGCGGTGAACAGGGCGTCGGCGAAGTGCGTCGGGGTCCGGTCGGCGGCGGCCCACGGCGTCGTGAACAGGGCCGTGAAGATGAGGATCAGCGCGACGAAGACGAGGATCGCGAGCCGGGACGGCGACGACCGGAGGACGCCGAGCGCGCCGTCGAGACGCCGTCTCGCCCCGCTCGTCGGCGTGTGCCGGTTGAGCGGCTCGGTGCGGTCGAGCATCCTGTGCCTCCGGAGCCGTGGGCAGGTCAGCGGTCATCGTACATGCGCGTGGGTCCGGCTAGCCTTGCCGCATGGCCGACATCTTCACCGTCGTGGCGGACCCGACCCGGCGCGAGCTGCTCGGGGCGCTGCTCACGGCCTACGGGTCCGACGTGACCGGCGGGGAGCTCAGCGTCGGGCAGCTGGTCGAGAAGATCGGCGTCAGCCAGCCGACCGTGTCGAAGCACCTGAGGGTCCTCCGTGACCACGGCCTGGTGACGAGCCGCGAGGAGGGGCAGCACCGCTACTACCGGCTCGACCCGGAGCCACTCGTCCGGCTCGAGGACTGGGTCGTCCCGTTCACCGGTGCGGTCGACGCCGACGGCACCCCGGCGACGACGGCGTGGACGCCGGACGGGCAGCCGGTCTCGGTCCGTCGCTCGGGCAACGGAGGGCGTTCGACCGTGGAGGTCGGCACCGAGCTCGGTCGCGTGATGGCCGAGGCGTCGCACCGTGCAACCGCGGCGTTCACGGGCGCGCAGCAGGGCTGGGAGCGGGTCGTCGACCGGGGCCGGAAGCGCTTCACGCGGCGCGGCGAGGACGACTGACGAGGTCGGCCGTGTGCGTGCTCGGAGTCTCCTGGACACGCGGTCCCACGCGCCCCTACACTCGCCACTGACCACACAGGTCACACCACTTCCGTGCACCAGCACGGCCACCCGAAGGCGGACCATGACCGGCAGTTTCGACGACGTGCGCTTCCTCACCGTCGCTGAGGTGGCCGAGATGATGCGCGTGTCGAAGATGACGGTCTACCGGATGGTGCACGCCGGGGAGCTCCCGGCGATCCGCTTCGGTCGCTCGTTCCGCGTCCCGGAGTCGGCCGTCGCCGAGCTCCTGCGCGGCGGGATCGCCGACGTCGGCTGACGCTCGTTCGACAGGACCGCTGCGCTCCGCTAGACTCGGCCGGGTTGATTTTCCGCGGTCTCTTCGGGCCCGGTGTCCACACATCAGCATCGTTCCGAGCGAGGTCCACTATGGGTTCTGTCATCAAGAAGCGTCGCAAGCGCATGGCGAAGAAGAAGCACCGCAAGCTCCTTCGCAAGACGCGTCACCAGCGTCGCAACAAGAAGTAAGTCCAGTACTTGCACCCGAAGCCCCGGTCCGCCGGGGCTTTCGTGTTCCCGGGGGTGGGCCCGGCGCGCGTTAGTGTGGGTCCATGCCCGCCGTGACGTTCCTGACGAAGCCCGGCTGCCACCTCTGCGACGACGCACGTCCGGTCGTCGAGCAGGTCGTGGCGGCCCATCCCGGTGCGACCCTCGAGGAGCGGTCGATCCTCGACGACGACGCGCTGCGCGAGGAGTACGCGGAGGACATCCCCGTCGTGCTCGTCGACGGGCGGGTCCACAGCAACTGGCACGTCGACGCCGACCGGCTGCACCGCGCCCTCGAGCAGGCCGAGGCCCGCGCATGATCCACCACGTCGTCTCCTGGACCGTCCGCGAGGACCTCGACCGTGACACGGTCGTCACGCACATCCGCGAGCTGCTCACCGGCCTGGTCGGCAGGATCGACTCGATCCGCTCGCTCGAGGTCGTCGAGAACGTCGCCTACCCGGGGAAGAACCAGGACGTCGCCGTCGTGGCGACGTTCGAGGACCTGACGGGGCTCGACGAGTACCAGGTCCACCCAGAGCACCAGGCAGCCGCGGCCGAGATCCGCGGACTGGTCACGGGGCGGGCGGCCATCGACTGGGAGAGCTGAGCCGCGCCTCCCGACCGGCCGTCCGCCCGATCGCCGTCCGGTCGTCTCCGTGGAGCAGAAGACGTCGCCTCCCAGACCGGGAGGCGACGTCTTCTGCTCCATGAACGACGCGGCGCGTGTACGCCTCCTGCCGTGCCTACGGGGTGAGGCGCGTCGGTCCGCGGAACAGGTAGGTGACCTCGCGGATGGAGGGCTCGTGCAGCGCGAGCATGAGCACGCGCGCCAGGCCCATGCCGAACCCGCCGTGCGGCGGCACGCCGTAGCGGAAGAAGTCGAGGTACCAGCCGAGCTCCTCGGGGGCGAGGCCCTTCTCGACGGCCTGCGCCTCGAGCACGTCGACGCGGTGCTCGCGCTGGGCGCCGGTGGAGATCTCGGCGCCGTTGAACAGCAGGTCGTAGCTGTTCGTGAGCGTCGGGTCGTCGGCGTGACGCATGTGGTAGTACGGGCGGATCGAGGCGTCGTAGTCGGTGACGAACACGAACTCGGAGCCGTGCGTCTCCTTGGCCCAGGCGCTCACGCGGCGCTCGCCCTCGGGGTCGAGGTCACCGTCGGCACGCACGACCTCGTAGCCGCTGTCGGCGACGATCTTCCGGGCCTCGGCCAGGGTCACGCGGGGGAACGGAGCGGTCGGCACGGCGAACTCGAAGCCGAAGACCTCCTCGATCTCCTTGCCGTACTTCTCCTTGACGGCGGTGAAGCCCGCGACGAGGAGCTCCTCGTGCATCGCCATGACGTCGGCGTGCGACTCGACCCACGAGATCTCGGCGTCGACGCTCGTGAACTCGGTGGCGTGACGGCTGGTGAAGGACGGGTCCGCACGGAAGGCGTCGGCGATCTCGAACACCGCGCCGAAGCCGGCCGGCTGCGCCATCTGCTTGAAGTTCTGCGGCGACTGCGCCAGGTACGCGGTGGTCTCGAAGTACTCGAGCTGGAAGAGCTCGGCACGCGACTCGGACGCCGACGCCATCAGCTTCGGCGTGTGGATCTCGATGTAGTCCCGCTCGACCCAGTAGGTGCGGAACGCGTGCTCCAGCGTGGTCTGGATGCGGAAGATCAGGTTCTGCTTGCGGTTGCGCAGGTCGAGGAAGCGCCAGTCGAGCCGCTTGTCGAGCGACGAGTCGTCGGCGATGGGCGTCTCCGGCTTCGCGGCGCTGACCACCTCGAGCGAGCCGACCCTGACCTCGAGCCCGCCGAGCTTGACGCGCTCGTCGTGCTTGAGCGTCCCGCGGACGTGCACGAAGGTGCCGTGCGCCAGTCCGGAGATCTCGTTCGTGATGGCGAGACGCGCCTGGGCGTCGTCGTCGCCGTCCTCGGCCTCGCGCGTCGCCGGGTTCACCAGCTGCGCGGCGCCGGTCTCGTCGCGGAGGACGACGAACTGGACCTTCTTCTGGTCGCGGACGGTCTCCACCCAGCCGGCGACGGCAACGGGGCCGTCGGGGAGGGCGGCGAGGTCGGCGATGCGGGTGCGTTCGATCACGGTCGTCGAGTCTACGGCCTCCTCCACAGGTGGGGTCGCGGCGCGTCCTCTCCACAACTCCGGCCGGGAGGCACGACCCGGCTCCGGCGGCTCCGTAGCGTCGTCCGTGTGGTCGGGTCGCGAGTCGAGAGGGGTCCCCGATGACGGCAACGGGGGCGGGGCTCGCGGCCTGGCCGCCCGTCGCGGTGGCGGCGGTCGTCGCCGCGGCGGTCGGGTCGGGGATGACGATGGTCGGCGCCCTGGTCGGCGGGCTCTGGGCCGTGCTGCGGTGGCGGCGGGACGTGGTGCGGGAGGAGCGCGACCGGGCCTGGGCGCGGTTCGTGTGGACGGTCGACCACGCGAGCGACGACGACGTCGGGCGGGCAGAGATCGGTCGCCTCAGTGCGCAAGCGATGTCCGACATGCAGATCCTTCGCGACGAGCATGCCGCGGTCGGCAAGATCGTGCTCGACCTCATCACGGAAGGAGACGGAGATGACGGTGGAAGACCCGGTGCAGGTGTTCATCGAGCGCGACCGTGAGCGGTGGCGGCAGCAGATCCGACGGCAGTACCGCTTCCGCCCCTGGAAGGCCCGGCGGATCATCCGGCTCCACGACGACCTGCTCCGCTGGCGTGAAGAGCTGCGAGAGGCGCGGCGCGAGCGGGCGCGGCTCATCGAGGCTGGCGAACTGCAGGTCGACCGGTGACGGTGCTGGGTCCTCCGCCGTTCAGGGGAGCGCGGCGCGCAGGGTGCTGAGCGTGCCGATGAACTCCTCGGCCATGCCGGCCCGTTCGACGAGCTTGGCGTGCCGGGCGCGGGCGTCCTCGAGGGATGCGTCGAGCCGGGCGGCGAGTGCCGCCTGGTCCGCGGGCGCGGCACCGGCCAGGGCATCGACGACCCGGAGCAGCTCGGCCATCTCGTCGAGCGTGAAGCCGAGCGGCTTCATGCGGCGGATGACGAGCAGTCGTTCGAGGTCCTGCGCGGTGTACACGCGGAAGCCCCCGGCGGTCCGGCCGCTCGGCACGAGGAGGCCGACCTCGTCGTAGTGCCGGATCGTGCGCAGTGACATCCCGGCGCGCTCGGCGAGCTCGCCGATGTGCATCGTGTCGCTTGCCGTCCGGTCGTCGGGCGTCGGAGAGGAGGGGCTCACGGTCGTCATGGTGGCAGACCTCCTTCCGTCGTCGCTCGGTGCCGGGTACAACCCTACCCTCACGTCAGGGTAGGGTTGCGGACGATGTCCCTCGCACCCCACGCTCCCACGGCGCCCAGCGTCGTCAGCGCGCTCCGATCGCCCCGTCTGCTCACCCGTGAGGTCCTGGCCGGCGTGGTCACCGCGCTCGCCCTGATCCCCGAGGCGATCTCGTTCTCGGTCGTCGCGGGCGTCGACCCCGCCGTCGGTCTGTTCTCGAGCGTGGTCATCGCGGTCGTGATCTCGATCGTCGGCGGCCGCCCCGCCATGATCTCCGCCGCCGCGGGTTCGGTCGCGCTCGTGATCGCGCCGCTCGTGCGGGACCACGGCGTCGCCTACCTCGTGCCGGCGGTGGTGCTCGGCGGGGTGTTCCAGCTCGTCCTCGGGTTCCTCGGCGTGGCCCGGTTGATGCGGTTCATCCCGCGGAGCGTCAACGTGGCCTTCGTCAACGCGCTCGCGATCCTCATCTTCACCGCGCAGCTGCCGAACCTGTTCGGCGACGACGTACCGCTCGTGGTGTGGCCGCTCACGGCGCTCGGCGTCGGCATCATCGTGGCGTTCCCGTTCCTCACCAAGGCGGTCCCCGCGCCGCTCATCGCGGTCGTGGTGGTCACGGCGATCACGATGGTGTTCGGGGTCGCGGTCCCGACGGTCGGCGACGAGGGCGCCCTGCCGACCGCGTTGCCCGGATTCGGCGGCATCACCGTGCCGCTGACGCTCGAGACCCTGCAGATCGTCGCGCCGTACGCGTTCGGCGTCGCGATCGTCGGGCTCATCGAGACGCTCCTGACCGCGCAGCTCGTCGACTCGCTCACCGAGACGCGATCGAGTGCGTGGCGTGAGTCGTGGGGGCAGGGCATCGCCAACATCGCGTCCGCGTTCTTCGGCGGCACCGGCGGTTGCGCGATGATCGGGCAGACCGTCATCAACGTCAAGACCGCGGGTGCGCGGACACGGGTGTCGACCTTCGCCGCAGGGGCCTCGGTGCTCGTCCTGACGATCGTGCTCCACGACCTCGTCGCCCAGATCCCGATGGCCGCGTTGACCGCCGTGATGCTCATGGTGTGCGTGGCGACGTTCGACTGGCACAGCGTCCGACCCCGTACCCTCGGTCGGATGCCGCTCGGCGAGACCGCGGTCATGGTCATCACGGTCGTGGTCGTGGTGGCGACCGACAACCTCGCCACCGGGGTCCTGGTCGGGGTCGTCGTCGCGGCGCTCGTGTTCGCCCGTCGGGCCGCGCACGTCGTCTCGGTCGTCCGTGAACCCGTCGACGAGCACACGGTGCGGTACCGGGTCCGCGGTGCGCTGTTCTTCGCCTCGTCCAACGACCTCGTGACGCGGTTCTCGTACGCCGAGGACCCGGAGCGGGTCATCGTCGACATGTCGGATGCCCACGTCTTCGACGCCAGCACGGTGGCGGCGCTCGACGGCGTGGAGCAGCGGTACGCACGGCACGGCTCGTCGGTCGAGGTCGTGAACCTCAACACAGGGTCGGTGGCGCTGCACGGGCGACTCACCGGACGGCTGGGCTGACCGCTCGGGGCTGACGGGGCGGGGCTGAACGGTCGCACATCCGGTGAATCCCCTGTGGGGCGGGTGGTGACGGTGGAGCGACCTAGACTGGAACCCATGCCCGCGACACGGATCCACCTCGTCCGGCACGGCGAGGTCCACAACCCGGGGCGAGTGCTCTACGGCCGTCTGCCCGGCTTCGGCCTGAGCGACCTCGGCGCCCGGATGGCCGCCGCGTCGGCGACCGCGTGGCACGACGCCGGGGTCGACGTCCGTCGGATCGTCGCGTCGCCGCTCCAGCGCACGCAGGAGTCCGCCGCGCCGTGGTCCGCCGCGTACGGGCTCGACGTCTCGCTCGACGAGCGGCTCATCGAGCCGACGAACCGCTACGAGGGACAGCGCCCCGGCTTCACGAAGCGCTCGATCACCCGCCCGGGCGAGTGGCCGTGGATCGCGAACCCCTTCCGACCGAGCTGGGGCGAGGCGTACGAGTCGATCGCGAACCGCATGCTCGCCGCGGTGGCGTCCGCGTGGGAGAGCGTCGACGACGGCGACGTCGTCCTGGTCAGCCACCAGCTGCCCATCTGGACCGTGCACCGCAAGCTCGCGGGGGAGCCGCTCTGGCACGACCCGCGCAAGCGTCGCTGCGACCTCTCCAGCATCACCACCCTCGAGCGTGTGCCCGCCACCTCGTCCGGTCGGTTCACCGAGGTCGGGTACGCGGACCCCGCGCAGTCACTGCGTGCGTCCGCCGTCGACGAAGGAGCAGTCTGATGACCACCCGGACCCGGATCGCAGCCACCGCGGCCACGGTGGTGATCGCAGCCCTGGCGCTCGCCGGGTGCTCGTCCTCGAACGACGACCTGTCGCGACAGTACGGCAGCGGTACGACCCAGAACTACATCTCCGGCACCGGCGCGGTGACCGAGGTCGCCGCCGACAAGCGTGCCGACCCGGTCGACTTCACGACGAAGGACACTAACGGCGACACCGTCTCGGCGAAGGCCCTGCGCGGCAAGGTCGTCGTCCTCAACTTCTGGTACGCCGGCTGCCCGCCGTGCCGTGCCGAGGCGAAGTACCTGAACCAGGTCCACGACCAGTACGCCGACGACGACGTCGCCTTCGTGGGCGTCAACGTCCGCGACGAGGAAGGCACCGCCGCCGCGTTCGAGCGCACCTTCGGTGTCGACTACCCGACCGTGCTCGACGCCCGCGACGGCACGGTGCAGCTCGCGCTGTCCGGGCAGATCGCCCCGAACGCGGTCCCCGCGACCATCGTGCTCGACAAGCAGGGCCGTGTCGCCGCCCGCGTCCTCGGCGCGATCGACGGGAAGAGCATCCTGCAGACCCTCGTCGGGGACGAGCTCGACGGCAAGGCGTCCTGACCCGTGCCCGGCAACCCCTTCGCCGACGCGATCCTGAGCGGGCAGATGCTGGTGGCGCTGCCCGTCGCCGCCCTGGCCGGGCTCGTGTCGTTCCTGTCCCCGTGCGTGCTGCCGCTCGTGCCCGGCTACCTGGGCTACGTCGGGGGCATCGCCGAGGGCGGGCAGCGTCGGGGTCGTGTCGTGCTCGGCGTGGTGCTGTTCGTGCTCGGCTTCACGGCCGTGTTCGTCGCGTACACGACGGTCTTCGGCGCGCTCGGCTTCTGGCTCGTCCGCTGGCGGGACCTCATCACCCAGGTGCTCGGTGTCGTCGTGATCGCGATGGGGCTCGTCTTCATCGGACGGTTCACGTTCCTGCAGCGCACGATCAAGCCGTCGTGGACCCCCGCGACCGGCCTCGTCGGCGCGCCGCTGCTCGGCATCGTGTTCGGTCTGGGCTGGACCCCGTGCCTCGGGCCGACCCTCGCCGCGATCAACCTGCTCAGCGTCCAGTCGGGCAGTGCGTGGCAGGGCATGTGGCTCGGCGTCGCGTACTGCCTCGGCCTCGGCATCCCGTTCGTGCTCGTGGCGCTCGGCGCCGGCTGGGCGACCGGCGCGATCCGCGCCGTCAAGCGCCACATGCGCACCGTCAACATCATCGGAGGAGCGATCCTGATCGTCATCGGTCTGCTCATGGTCACCGGCATCTGGTCGGCCGTCATGTCGAGCGTCGGGGCGGTGATCCAGAGCTTTGTCCCCGCGGTCTGAGCACGACGCCACCCCCGAGCATCCGGACGCCGGACGAGCACCCGTGGACGACACGACCTCGGGCGCCGACCCGATGCGTCCGTCCGACCACGTCGACAGCGCCGTGCCGACGGCCGGCGGAGACGACGGCCCGACGCAGCCGAAGCTCGGGTTCACCGGCTACGTCCGCTTCTTCTGGCGCCAGCTGACGAGCATGCGCACCGCGCTCTTCCTGCTCATGCTCCTGGCGCTGGCCGCGATCCCCGGCTCGCTCGTGCCGCAGCGCACCGCCGACCCCAACGGCGTGGTGCAGTACAAGGCGGACCACCCGCAGCTCTTCCCGGTGCTCGACACCCTGCAGGTCTTCGACACCTACACCTCGGTGTGGTTCTCCGCGATCTACCTGCTGCTCTTCGTGTCGCTCATCGGCTGCATCGTCCCGCGCACGAAGCACCACTGGCAGGCGCTCCGGACGCGACCTCCGAGGACGCCGGTGCGCCTCGGCCGACTGGCCGGCTACCGGTCCGTCCCGGTGGACGCCGACGCACTGTCCGGGACCAGCACGACGGGCGTGACCGTCGCGGCGGACGCGACCACGAGCCTCCCGTCCGTCGATGACGCCGTGACCCGCGCGGCGACCGTGCTCAAGCGCTCCGGGTACCGCGTCGAGCGGTTCGGCGACTCGGTGAGCGCGGAGCGCGGGTACCTGCGCGAGACCGGCAACCTCGTCTTCCACGCCGCGCTCGTCGGCGTGCTCGTAGCCGTCGGGCTCGGCGGCGGCTTCAGCTACACCGGGCAGCGGCTGCTCGTCGAGGGACAGACGTTCTCGAACGTGCTCGGCTCGTACGACTCGTTCAACCCGGGTCGGTGGTTCGAGCAGTCGGACCTGAAGGGCTACAACCTCACGCTCGACAAGTTCACGACGACCTACGAGGAGAAGAACCTCGACGCGCTCGGGCAGGCGCTCGACTACTCCGCCACGGTCACGAGCCGCGAGAAGGGTGGGCCGGCGAAGACCAGCCGCATCGGCGTGAACGACCCACTGTCCGTCGGCGGGACGAACGTCTACCTGCTCGGCAACGGGTACGCGATGCAGGTCACCGTGCGGGACGGCAAGGGCGACGTGGCGTTCCAGGACGTCGTCCCGTTCCTGCCCGAGGACGCGAACTACACCTCGACCGGCGTCATCAAGGTGCCGGACGCGTCGCCGTCGCAGCTCGGCCTGGTCGGCTTCTTCTACCCGACCGCCTCGAAGCTGTCGACCGGCGCGTTCGCGAGCGCCTACCCCGACGCGCAGAACCCGCTGCTGACGCTGCAGGTCTACCGCGGCGACCTCGGACTCGACAGCGGCGTCCCGCAGAGCGTCTACTCGCTGGACACCAGCGGTCTCGAGCAGATCGCCGGTCGGCAGTCGAAGACGGCGAGCATCGAGCTCGAGCCCGGTCAGACCAAGACGCTCCCGGACGGCACGGGGTCGATCACCTTCGACGGCGTGAAGCGGTACGTCTCCCTCGACGTGCACCACGACCCGTCGCAGCTCTTCGTCGCCGGGTTCGCCGTGCTGGCGGTGCTCGGCCTGCTCACGTCGCTGTTCGTCCCGCGCCGTCGCGTGTGGGTGAAGGCCGTCCCTCGTCGGGGCGCGGAGCACGGCGAGTACGACCTGGAGTACGCCGGCCTGGCGCGCGGCGAGGACCCCAACCTCGAGCGCGCCGTCGACGACATCGCCCGCCGGCACCTGTCGGACCTCGGAGTTAGGATTCCTGCGTGAACCCGGACATGACGACCAACCTCGCGACCTACTCGGTCGTCCTGACGTACTCCGCGATGGCGGTCTACGTCGTCGCGTTCATCTCGTTCGCACTCGACATGGCGAAGCGCTCGGGTCAGGTGACCGCAGCAGCCGGGGGCGCGGCGGCTGCGCCCGAGGAGCGCACCGTCGCGACGGTGCAGGGCGGGACGGTCGTGCTCGAGAAGGTGGCCACGACGTCCGGCCGGTCGGGCGGTGGCGGGACCAAGTTCGAGCGCGTCGGCATGGCCATGACGATCCTCGCGCTCGTGCTGCACGTCGGCGCCACCGTGCTCCGGGGCATCGCGGCCGATCGCGTGCCGTGGGGCAACATGTTCGAGTTCTCGCTGACCGGCACGGCGCTCATCACGCTGATCTTCCTGCTCGTGCAGTTCTGGCAGAACCTGAAGTTCCTCGGTGTCTTCATCACCGGCCTGACGATCATCCTGCTCGGCATCGCAACGGTGAACTACTGGGTGCCCGTCGTCCCGCTGCAGCCCGCGCTGCAGTCCTACTGGCTCGTCATCCACGTCTTCGTGGCGATCGCCGGCACGGGCTTCTTCGCCCTGGGCGCGGGCCTCGCGGTCGCGCAGCTCGTGCAGACGTACCGCCAGGGTCGTCCGGTCTCGAAGCAGCTCCGCTTCATGGAGACCCTGCCCGACGCCGACCGGCTCGAGGTCCTGACCTACCGCGTCCTGCTCGTCGGCTTCGTGCTCTGGACCTTCACGCTCATCGCGGGTGCGATCTGGGCCGAGCGGGCCTGGGGTCGGTACTGGGGGTGGGACACCAAGGAGGTCTGGACCTTCATCATCTGGGTCGTCTACGCCGGGTACATCCACGCGCGTGCGACCCGCGGCTGGCGTGGTGCCCGCTCGTCGTGGTTGGCGCTCATCGGCTTCGCGGCCGTGATGTTCAACTTCTCCGTCGTGAACGTGTTCTTCAAGGGCCTGCACAGCTACTCGGGCCTGTGAACCCCTGACCGGTCGCGTCGTCGACGCGACCGCGTCCGGACGGGAGGCACGGTGCCAGCTGGCACCGTGCCTCCCGTCCGGTCCGGCGCTCGGTGGCGGTTGCCGGGGCGCTGTCGTCGGGCTGTGGCACTTGCTGTGTCCCTGGCTGAGGCCCTGGCTGTGGCCGGTCGGGCGCAGCGAGTGCGCACGATCCGTCACGCTCGGCGCTCCGCGCCGACGGTTCCCGCCCGCTGCGCGGACGTGAGCGGCAGGTCCTGCCCGTTCGCGCCCGTCCGGCGCTGTCGAGCCGAGCGCCAGGCGGTGTCGTCAGGCTGCGGCGAGCAGCGCGTGCACGCGCTCCAGGCGGGCGAGCCACCACGCCCTGCGCTCCGGCGACGCCGCGTTCCGTTCGAGCAGGTCCCGTGCGACCTCGACGCGCCGCACCCGCACGCGCCCGTCCTCCGGCAGCAGGGGTGACGTGGTCACGTCGGCCGTGAACATCGCCGCCGTGCCGAGGCCCGCCGCGTACCCGGGGCTCATCGCCGCCGCGGCCAGGAACGCTCCCATGCCGAGTCCCACCGAGGTGTCGAGCGCGCTGGACACCACGCACGGCAGACCGGCCCCGGCGACGACGGCCTGTGCCGCGGTCACGCCACCGAGCGGCTGCGCCTTGACGACGAGCACGTCCGCAGCACCCGCGCGGGCGACCGCGAGCGGTTCCGAGGCCTTCCGGACGCTCTCGTCCGCGGCGATCGCCACGCCGAGGCCCGCGATCCGGGTGCGCAGCGCCGCGAGCTCCGGCACCGTCCGGCACGGCTGCTCGGCGTACTGCAGCCCGTGGGGTGCCAGGCGTTCCAGGGCGACGGTGGCCTGGTCGACCGACCACAGCCCGTTCGCGTCGACACGGACGGCTGCCTCCGCTCCCATCACCCGGCGCACCTCGGCGACCCGTGCGACGTCGTCGTCGATGGTAGTGCCGGGCTCGGCGACCTTGACCTTCGCGGTCGTGCAGCCCGGGTAGCGCGCCAGGAGGGCGGCGACGTCGTCGGGCGCGACCGCCGGGACCGTCGCGTTCACCGGGACCGAGTCCACGGTCGGTTCGTGGTCGGTCCAGCCGAAGTCGACAGCGGCCCGGAGCCAGGCGACCGACTCGGCGTCGTCGTACTCGACGAACGGCGAGAACTCGGTCCAGCCCGCCGGGCCGCGGAGCACGAGGGCCTCACGGACGGTGATGCCGCGGAACCGGACGCGCATCGGCAGGGCGACGACGTGGGCGTCGGCGGTCAGGTCGTCGAGATCGGGGAGCACACCCCATCCTCCCGCAGGTGAGCCGACGGCGGGGCGACGGTGCGCCGACGCCGGGCCGACGGTGCGCCGACGGCGACCTGGCGCGCAGCGCGCCGCGGCCGAGACGACCCGGCCGAGCCGCGGCCGGGTCGTGCCGGCCCGACGTGCCCAGCGCACGCGCTGGTTCCTCGGAGCCGACCGCCAGCGCCGGGCACTAGCATGCACCGGTCGGCGCAGCGTCGGCTCCGCCGTGGGGGACCTCGCGGCACGACCGTGGACGACCGAGGAGAGGGAGGGCCGGTGGCGTCGGATCCGCAGCAGCGCGGCCAGCGAACGGGCGGCCCCTCCTCGAACGAGGTCCAGCGGGCAGCAGCAGCGCAACGCGCAGCGGCGCAGCGCCAGGCCGCCCAGCGTCAGGCCGCCCAGCGCGCCGCGGCGCAGCGGTCGACGGCACAGCGTCCGGCGCCCGGCTCGGCAGCGCAGCGCGCGGCATCCCCGTCGACGGCGCGGGCCCGCACCGCGGGCTCCGGGACCAGCTCGACGGGTGACTTCGAACGCCTGATGGAACGCGGCACGGTCGACACCCGGACGCTCCGACAGGCCGAACGCCGGCGCCGGAACCCGATCACGGGCAAGATCGCCCTCGGCCTCGCGGTGGTCTCCGCCGCGGTCGACGCCAGCGCGTTCGCCGTCTTCATGGGCGGGGACACGACCTTCGCGTTCGGCATCTGCTTCGTCGTCGTCTTCCTCACCCTGATCGCGGCGGTGCTCGGCTTCATCGCGGCGGTCGGCTCGTTCGGCCGCTGGTACGGCGCGGCCGGCGTCGTCCTGGCGTTCTTCGCGAACCCGGTCATCCTCATCGTGCTGCTCGTGGTCGTCGCCCCGGAGGCCCTGACCGGCATGTAGCCGAGCGGTACGGTGGGGGGCATGGCTGCTCCCGTCTCCGACCTGTTCGACCCCGACGTGTGGACCGCGGCCCCGGTCGCGGAGCAGTTCACCGACATCACGTACCACAAGCACGTGTCGCAGGGCATCGTCCGGGTCGCGTTCGACCGCCCCGAGGTGCGCAACGCGTTCCGTCCCCGCACCGTCGACGAGCTGTACCGTGCCCTCGACGACGCCCGTCAGGACCCCCGCGTCGGCGTCGTCCTGCTCACCGGCAACGGCCCGAGCCCGAAGGACGGCGGATGGGCGTTCTGCTCCGGCGGCGACCAGCGCATCCGCGGCCGCAGCGGCTACCAGTACGTCGGCGACGAGGGTGCCCCGCCCGAGGGGGTCGACCCGGCCGCCGCCCAGGCGTCGATGGGCCGCCTGCACATCCTCGAGGTCCAGCGGCTCATCCGCATGATGCCCAAGGTCGTCATCGCGGTGGTGCCGGGCTGGGCGGCCGGCGGCGGGCACTCCCTGCACGCCATCTGCGACCTCACCATCGCGAGCGCCGAGCACGGCCGCTTCAAGCAGACCGACGCCGACGTGGGCTCCTTCGACGGCGGCTACGGCAGTGCGTACTACGCGCGGCAGATCGGGCAGAAGCTGGCGCGCGAGGTCTTCTTCCTCGCCGAGGAGTACTCCGCCCAGCGCGCGTACGAGATGGGGGCCGTCAACAAGGTGGTGCCGCACGCCGACCTCGAGCGCGAGGCACTCCGCTGGGGCGAGACGATCCTCGGCAAGTCGCCGACCGCGATCCGGATGCTCAAGTACGCCTTCAACGCGGTCGACGACGGCATGGTCGGCCAGCAGGTCTTCGCGGGCGAGGCGACCCGCCTCGCCTACGGCACCGACGAGGCCGTCGAGGGCCGTGACTCCTTCCTGCAGAAGCGCGACCCCGACTGGACCGCGTTCCCGTGGCACTACTGACGACCGAGCGCTCCCGGTGACCCGCCCCCTGGTCGCGCTGGGCGCGTCCGACCCGATGGTCGTGCTGCGCGGCCTGGAGGCTGCGCTCGCCGGCGGCCCCGCGCTCCTGCCCGTCGCCGAGGGGGCTCCCGCCCTGCCGTCGCCCGCTCCGGCGCACGTCGCGCAGCGGGTCGCCCTGGTGGTCGAGACGAGCGGGTCCACCGGCACCGGCAAGCGCGTGGCCCTGTCCGCCGACGCGCTCCTCGCCGGAGCGGCGGCGGCCGACGCCGCGCTCGGCGGTGCCGGCCGCTGGGTCCTCGCGCTGCCGACGCACTACATCGCCGGCATCAACGTCCTGACGCGGTCGATCACCTCGGGCACGACGCCCGTCGTCGTGCCGCCGGGACACTTCGACGCGCGGGCACTCGCCGAGGCGGTCGACCGGCTCGACGTCGGCCCCGAGGCCCCGAGGCGGTACACCTCGCTCGTCCCCGTCCAGCTGGCCCGCG
Organism: Curtobacterium caseinilyticum; assembly: GCF_030363035.1. GTDB lineage: Bacteria > Actinomycetota > Actinomycetes > Actinomycetales > Microbacteriaceae > Curtobacterium > Curtobacterium caseinilyticum. The sequence continues at coordinate 419,490 of NZ_JAUCMN010000002.1, forward strand.
TGCTCGACGACCCCGTCGCGACGGCGGCCGCCACTCGGTTCGACGCCGTCCTGGTCGGAGGGCAGGCGACCCCGGCCCCGCTCCGGCGCCGTGCCCTCGATGCCGGCGTCCGCGTCGTCACCACCTACGGCGCGAGCGAGACGAGCGGCGGGTGCGTCTACGACGGCACGCCGTTCGGCACCGTGCGCACGGCGCTCGTCGACGGTGCGCTCGAACTCGCCGGACCGATGCTCGCCGAGGGCTACCTCGACGACCCGGAGCGCACCGCCCGGACCTTCACGGAACGCGACGGGCACCGCTGGTACCGCACCGGCGACGCCGCGACCACCGGTGCGGACGGACGACTCCAGGTGCTCGGACGCCTCGACGACGTCATCGTGTCCGGCGGTGAGAAGGTGCCGCTCGGTGCCGTGGAACGCCTGGTGCGCGAGCTGCCCGGACAGGACGCCGCCGTGGTGACGCGTCGGGCCTCGGGGGAGTGGGGCGAGGTGCCGGTCGTCGTCACCGAGCGCGCGCTCGACCTCGACACGGTCCGTGCGCACGTCGGCGGGGCACTGGGCCGTGCCGCGCGCCCGGCCGACGTCCTGGTCGTCGACGCGCTGCCCGTGCTCGCCTCGGGCAAACCCGACCGCCGGGCCGTCCGCACCATCGCCGACCCGGACGGCGCACCGACCGCGTAGCCAGCGCGGATACGATGGTCGGCCGTGGCACGTACGAAGAACACGACCCCGGTGAAGGGCCGCAGCGGCAACCCGGCGAAGGCCGCTGCACCGCAGCGCACGAGGCAGCGGGCGACCGCCCGTGACTGGATCGGCGGTGCCCGGCTCCGCACGCTCACCCTCGGTGTCGTGCCGGTCGTGCTCGGCACGGGGGTGGCCTTCGTCGACTCCGGCGAGCCGGGCGACCTCGGTTCGTACCTGGCGCGTGACCACCACCTGGCGGTCGCGCTCCTCGCCCTCGCCGTGGCGCTGTTCCTGCAGATCGGCGTCAACTACAGCAACGACTACTCCGACGGGGTCCGTGGCACCGACGAGTTCCGCGTCGGTCCCGCCCGCCTGACCGGTGCCGGCCGGGCGAAGCCCCGCACGGTGCTCACCGTCGCGCTCGCGTTCTTCGGCCTCGCGGCCGTCGCCGGTCTCGTGATCGTCCTGCTCACCGGGCTGTGGTGGTTGCTCCTGGTCGGCGCAGCGGCGATCGTCGCCGCCTGGTACTACACCGGCGGCAGGAAGCCCTACGGGTACAACGCGCTCGGCGAGGTGTTCGTCTTCGTGTTCTTCGGCCTGGTGGCCGTGCTCGGCACCCAGTACGTGCAGATCCGCGAGGTCACGCCGAGCGGCTGGGCCGCCGCGGTGGCGGCCGGCTTCTTCGCCTGCGCCGTGCTCATGGTGAACAACATCCGCGACGTCGACGAGGACCGACAGGCGGGCAAGCGCACGCTGGCCGTCGTGGTCGGGCGTCCGGTCGCGCGGGTGCTCTTCGCGCTCTTCCTGATGCTGCCGTACGTCGTGCTGCTCTGGTTCGTGCTGTTGTACTTCCGCACGGGCTTCGCCTACTTCTCGCTGCTGCTGGCGCTGCCCGCGCTCGCGATCGGCGTGTCGTCGAGCAAGCCGCGCGAGCTCATCACCGCGCTGCAGCTGTCGTCGTTCGCGTCGCTCGCCTACGGCGTCGTGCTCGGGCTCACCCTGGTGCTCCTGCCGTAGGAGCACGGTCGACGGTCGTCCGGCGCCGGCGCCGGCGCCGGCTCAGTCGTTGTCGGGCTCGGTCCGGGCGCGGTGTCGGTCGGCGTCGGAGACCGGCTGCTCACCTGCCGCGTCCGTGTCGGCGGCGTCGACGAAGTCGTCCTCGAAGTCGGAGTCCGTGTCCTGCTCCGGACGAGCCCGCCGCGCGGCGATGTCCGACGTCACCCGACCGCGCAGCCCCGGCAGGGCGATGTACGAGACGAGCAGGCCGATGAGGGCGGCGCCGATCGCGGCCCAGTACCACCGCAGGCCGATCACGAGCAGGACGGCGAGCGCCGCGGCGAAGATGCCGAGTCGGGCAAGGGTGTAGACGAGCCACGCTTTCACCCGATGAGTCTACGGAACGTCGGTCGTGCGTCGGCTGACGAGCAGGTCGGTCACAGGCGCAGTACCTAGGCTCTGGGGATGGTCCGTCTGTGGTTGATCGTCGTCGTCGCCGCCGTGGCCTTCACGGTCTACGCGGTCATCGACTGCGCGACCATGCCGCGCCAGCGCATCCGCTCCCTGCGTCGCGGGTGGTGGGTCCTCCTGGTGGTCGTCCTGCCCGTGCTCGGCGGGGTGCTCTGGTTCCTGCTGGGTCGTGCACCGGCGACCCCCGGCCCCGGGCCCCGGTACCGTGGACCCGAAGACGACCCGGACTTCCTCGGCGGACCCCGTGCCGCCGGGTCACCCCGAACCGGAACGGACCAGGACGACGCAATCCTCCGAGACCTCGAAGACCGGTTCCGCGACCGGGACGAACGAGACGACGACCGCCCCGCCGATCGCTGACGGGCCCGCGGGCTCCGGCAGTCCGGCGACCGACCACGCACTCGCCCTGCTGCGGCACCTGGCGCGCGCGGGGGTGACCGACGTCGTGGTGAGCCCCGGCTCCCGGTCCCAGGCGCTCGCCCTCGCGGCGGTCGCCCTCGAACGGGCAGGCGGCCTCACCGTGCACGTCCGCCTCGACGAGCGGACCGCGGGCTTCTTCGCGCTCGGGCTCGCGGTCGAGTCCGGCCGGCCGGCCGCAGTGGTGACGACGTCCGGCACGGCCGTCGCGAACCTGCACCCGGCGGTGCTCGAGGCGCACCACTCCGGCGTGCCGATGGTCGTCCTCAGCGCAGACCGGCCCGACGAACTCCGGGGGATCGGCAGCAACCAGACCACCGTCCAGCCGGGCATCTTCGGCCCCGCGGTCGCGTTCGTCCGCGACGTCCAGGCCCCGACGGCCGGCGGCATCGACGAGGACACCCTCCGGCAGCTCGCGCGCGAAGCCGTGGCGGTCGCCGCGGGGCACACCGGCCAGCCGGGCCCCGTCCAGCTCAACGTCGCGTTCCGCGAACCGCTCTCGGCCGGACTGCGCGCCGAGGACGTCGCAGGCGTCCCCGACGACGAGGTCGACCTGGGACACGCCCGACGTCGGGTGCACTCCGGGCTGCCGGTCGCCGAGCTCGCACCGGACGACGCACCCGCGACGGTCGTCGTCGCCGGACACGACGCCGGCGAGGACGCCGAGCGCATCGCGTGGGAGCTCGGCGCACCGCTGCTGGCGGAGGTCTCGAGCGGAGCGCGCTTCGGCCGGAACCTGGTCGTCGCCTACCGCGAGCTGCTCCGCGACCCCGAGCTCGGCGGCGCGGTCCGCCGCGCCGTCGTGCTCGGGCACCCCACGCTCAGCCGCGAGGTCCCGGCGCTCCTGCAGCGGCCCGACGTCGAGACGATCGTGGTGCGCGGACCGGGAGCCGACCCGTACGACCCGGCCCGTGCCTCCCGTCCGGACGCCGCGACCACCTTCGTGTCCGACGTCCGGGTGACGGGCCGGACCACCCCCGCACACCGCGCCTGGGTGGGACGCTGGGTGACGACGAGCCGCGCGCTCCTCGGCGGGGGAGACGCCGGGCCGGACCTCGACGCGAAGCGGTCCGGGGACCGCGCCGAGCGGAACCGGTTCCTGCGGGACGAGGTCGCGCTCCGCCGTCGAGCGGTGGACCGCACCATGCTCGTCGACGCGGTCTGGGGTGCGACGTGGCCGCACGACCGGCTCGTGCTCGGCGCCTCGCAGCTCATCCGGGTCGCCGACGCGCACGTGCCGGGCAAGAAGCTGCGCGTGCACGCGAACCGGGGGCTCGCGGGCATCGACGGCACCGTGTCGACGGCACTCGGCATCGCGGCGGCGCTCGAGCGGACGCCGGACTCGGTCGGCACGACGCGGGTGCTCGTCGGGGACCTGACGTTCCTGCACGACCTCGGCGCGTTCGTCACCGGGTCCGAGGAGCGGACGCACCGCGTGCAGGTGGTCGTCGGCAACGACGACGGCGGGGCGATCTTCCGCGGCCTCGAGGTCGCGGCGACCACCCCGGACGCCGACATGCGCCGGATGATGACGACACCCCAGCACGTCGACGTCGAGCGGGTCGTCACGGGGCTCGGCTGGGAGTACCGGCGTGCGGCCACCTGGGGCGACCTGGAGGCCGTGCTCACCGATCCGGCGCAGCGACTCGTCGTCGAGGTGCCGCTGACCGACTGACGGGCGTCCTGCGGCCTGGGCGTCCTGCTGCCCCGGCCCGGACGCCCGGGCCTGGCCCGGGCGTCTGGCTCGAGCCAGGGCGTCCGGCTCGAGCCAGGGCGTCCGGCTCAGGCCAGGGCGTCGCGGATCGGTCGGAACTTCAGGGCGGTCTCGGCGACCTCGCGCGCCGGGTCCGACCCGCCGACGATGCCGGCTCCGGCCCATGCCCGCACCGAGCCGTCGGCGTCGATCCGGGCGCTGCGGAGCGCGAGCATCCACTCGCCGTCCCCGTTCGCGCCGAGCCAGCCGACGGGACCGGCGTAGCGACCCCGGTCGACGCCCTCGAGCTCGGCGACCAGGCGCACCGCCACGTCGGTGGGGGTGCCCGCCACCGCAGCCGTGGGGTGCAGCGCGTCGGCCACGTCCAGCGAGGTGGTCCCGACCGGCAGGGTCGCGCGGACGTCGGTGGCGAGGTGCCACAGGTTCGGCAGCTGCAGGCGGAACGGCTCCGGGTCGGCCCGCAGGTCGCTCGCGATCGGGCGCAGCGCCTCGAGCAGGCTCGCGATCGCGAAGCCGTGCTCCTCGACGTCCTTCGCACTCGACGCCAGGGCCTCGGCCGCCGCCCGGTCGGACACCGGGTCGGAGCCGCGGGCGGCGCTGCCGGCGAGCACCCGCGCCGACAGCTCGGTGCCGTCGGTGCGGGCGAGGGTCTCGGGGGTCGCCCCGACCAGTCCGTCCACGGCGAAGGTGACGCACTGCGGGTACGCGGCGGCGAGGTCCAGCAACACCGCACGGCGGTCCGACCCGGCCGGGAGCGTGCCGACCAGGTCACGGGCGAGGACGACCTTCTCGGCCTCTCCCGCAGCGATCCGGCGCACGGCGTCCGCGACCGCAGCGGCGTACGCGTCCTCGTCGATGCTGCCGGGCGCGAGGGCGACCGAGACGTGTCCGCCGACCGCCGGCACCGGCACCGACGTGCGCGAGAACGCGAGCGGTTCCGGGTCGGGCGTCGTGTCGACGGCGGTGAGCCAGGCGCGGCCACGACGCTTGCCGATCACGACCCGCGGGACCACGAGCACGCTCTCCTCCGCCGAGTCGTCGGCGAACGCGAACGACCCGAACGCGACGAGCCCCGTGCCGCGGACCTGCACCGGGTCGTCCACGACGGCGTCGCGGACCAGGTCGCGCCACACCGCCGACGCCTCGCGCATCCGGTCGGGCCCCGTGAAGGTGAACCGGAGCGCCTCACCGATCCCGACGATCCCGTCACCGTTCCGCACGAACGCCAGCGGCGTGTCCCGCAGGGTGTGGCGGAGGACGTCCCCCGGGTCGTCGAGGATCCGGGTCGAGACCGTGAGCGATGGGGCCGCCGTGGTGGTTCGGGTCACGGACCGATCGTACGCGCGCGGTCGGACGGCGGACCCCGGGCGAGTCCGTGCCACCCCTCCGTCGCCGGACCGGCCGGGCGTCCGGTCACCCCGGAGCCCGGCCCTCTAGGATGGTGCGGTGAGCAGAGCGGACCTGAGCAAGCGGCCGGACGAGGTGGCGGCCATGTTCGACGACGTCGCCGCGAAGTACGACCTCACGAACGACATCCTCTCGGCGGGCAACGCCCCGCTGTGGCGCGTCGCGACGGTCCGTGCGGTCGACCCCCAGCCGGGGGAGCGGGTGCTCGACATCGCCGCCGGCACCGGGACGAGCGCGGCGGCGCTGGCGAAGAAGGGTGCGGAGGTGACGGCGCTGGACCTGTCGGCGGGCATGATCGCCGTCGGTCGCGAGCGGCACCCCGAGATCACCTTCGTCGAGGGTGACGCAGAGCACCTGCCGTTCGACGACGACACGTTCGACGCGGTGACGATCTCCTTCGGGCTGCGCAACGTCAACGACCCGATGCAGGCGATCACCGAGATGCTCCGCGTGCTGAAGCCCGGTGGCCGCGTGGTCATCTGCGAGTTCTCGACCCCGCCGATGGCGCTCCTGCGGTTCGGCTACGGCGCGTACCTCAAGCGCGTGCTCCCCGGCATCGCGCGGCTGTCCAGCAGCAACCCGGCGGCCTACCGCTACCTGGCCGAGTCGATCGAGGCCTGGCCGGACCAGCAGGTCCTCAGTCAGTGGCTCCGCGGCGTCGGCTTCACGATGGTGGCGCACCGCAACCTCACCGCCGGCATCGTGGCGCTGCACCGTGGCCGGAAGCCCGTCGCGGGCGAGGTCCGCGAGTCCGTCGCCCGTCGCGCGAAGGCACGCCGCGAGCACCAGCAGACCGGCGAGCAGCCGAGCGTCGACGCCGCCGACGCCTGACCGGTCCCTCGACCCCGAACACGGAGCACCACTTGAACCCGAGCGTCCCGGTCGCACGTCGCGCACCGAGCCTCCGCGCCTCGCTGGGCATCGGCGAGCGGTTGTTCGCCACGCCGTCCGAGCGACGCTTCATCACCGCGGTCGACGACGGGCTGGAGCTCGTCGAACAGGGCCTCGAAGAGGCGATGCGCTCCACCGACACCCTGGCCGACACCACGAGCCGGTACCTGCTGTCCGCGGGCGGCAAGCGGATCCGGCCGACGCTGACGCTGCTCATCGCGCAGCTCGGCAACGGTGTGACGGACGCGGTCGTCAAGGCCGCCGTCAGCATCGAGACGACGCACCTCGCCTCCCTGTACCACGACGACGTCATGGACGAGGCGCCGGTGCGGCGCGGGGTGCCGGCCGCGCACGTGACCTACGGCAACAACGTCGCGATCCTGACCGGTGACCTGCTGTTCGCACGAGCCAGCCTCATCACGGCCGACCTCGGGACCGAGGGCATCCGCATGCAGGCCGAGACCTTCCAGCGGCTCTGCATGGGGCAGTTGCACGAGACGACGGGCCCCCAGCCGGACGACGACCCGGTCGAGCACTACATCCAGGTGCTCAGCGACAAGACCGGCTCGCTCATCGCCACCGCTGCCCGCGCCGGCGTGATGTTCTCCGGGGCCGACCGGGCCTACCTCGACGCCGTCGGCACGTTCGGCGAGAAGGTCGGCGTCGCCTTCCAGCTCGTCGACGACGTGATCGACCTGGCACCGGCGAAGGACCGCACCGGGAAGATCGCGGGCAACGACCTGCGCGCCGGCGTCGACACGCTCCCGCTCCTGCAGCTCCGTCGCCTCGCTGCCCGTGACGAGGGTGCAGCGGCGCTGCTCGCCCGGATCGAGCACGACGTGAAGGACGCCGACGACGACGCCGTCGCGTCGGCTCCGTACCAGTCCGCCGTGGCCGCACTGCGTGACCACGAGGCGACCACCGCCACACGGGCCGTCGCCGTCCGCTGGGCGGAGGAAGCCGTCGCAGCCCTCGAACCGCTGCCGGACGGCACCGTGAAGCGCGCGCTGACCCGGTTCGCCGAGTCCGTCGTCGAGCGCAGCCGCTGAACCACCGGGAGCACCCCGCCCGAACGAACTGGAGACATCAGTGCCCACCCTCCGACTCGCCATCGTCGGCGCCGGACCCGCCGGCATCTACGCCGCCGACATCCTGCTGCGCGAGGCCCACGGCACCGACGTGTCGATCGACCTCTTCGAGCAGCTCCCCGCGCCGTACGGCCTGGTCCGCTACGGCGTCGCGCCCGACCACCCGCGCATCAAGGGGATCGTGAACGCCCTGCGCGACGTGCTCGACCGCGGCGTCGTGCGGCTGTTCGGCAACGTGCGCTTCGGCGAGGACATCACCCTCGACGACCTCAAGCAGCACTACAACGCGGTCCTGTTCTCGACCGGCGCGATCAAGGACGCCGACCTCGACCTGCCCGGCATCGAGCTCGACGGCTCGTACGGTGCCGCCGACTTCGTCAGCTGGTTCGACGGCCACCCCGACGTCCCGCGCACCTGGCCGCTCGCCGCGTCGAGCGTGGCGGTCATCGGCAACGGCAACGTCGCGCTCGACGTGTCGCGCATCCTCGCCAAGCACGCCGACGACCTGCTGTCGACCGAGATCCCGGCCAACGTGTACGAGGGCCTCAAGGCGTCCCCCGTCACGGACGTGCACGTCTTCGGCCGTCGGGGCCCGGCGCAGGTGAAGTTCACCCCGCTCGAGCTGCGCGAGCTCGGCGAGCTCCGCGACGTGGACATGGTCGTGTACGACGAGGACTTCGACCACGACGAGGCCTCGCTCACCGCGATCCGCACGAACAAGCAGGTCATGGTGATGAACCGGGTCCTGGAGCAGTGGCGCACCCGCGATGTCGGCCAGGCGAGCCGCCGTCTGCACCTGCACTTCTACGCGAAGCCCCTCGAGCTCGTCGGCGAGGACGGCCGCGTCGCGGCGATCCGGTACGAGCGGACCCGGCCGAACGGCGAGGGCGGCGTCGAGGGCACCGGTGAGGTCCGCGAGCTCGCCGTGCAGGCCGTGTACCGCGCGGTCGGCTACTTCGGATCGCCGCTGCCCGGCGTCCCGTTCGACGAGCGCACGGGCGTGATCCCGAACCGTGAGGGGCAGGTGCTCGACGAGGACGGCTCGCCGGTCCCGGGCGTCTACGCCACCGGCTGGATCAAGCGCGGACCCGTCGGCCTGATCGGACACACGAAGTCCGACGCCATGGAGACGGTGCAGCACATCGTCAACGACCAGGCCTCCTGGTGGACCCCGGCGGACCCGTCCCCCGAGGCGGTGCCGGCCCTGCTCCGCGAACGCGGTGTGGACTACACCGACCTCGACGGCTGGCACGCGCTCGACGAGCACGAGCAGGGGCTCGGTGCCGCGGAGGGTCGCGAACGCGTCAAGGTCGTCCCGCGCGACGAGATGGTCGACGTCTCGCTCCGCCGCGCCGGCTCGACGACGAGCTGAGCGCCGACCGATGAGCACGGCACGCCCCGCACCGCCGACCGCGATGCGGGGCGTGCTCGTCGCGCCCGGCAGGCTGCAGGGGGTCGACGTCGCCCGCGCGCTCGCGCTCCTGGGGATGATGGCCGCGCACATCGGCGGGATCGCCGACGAGCTCGACTGGGCAGACCCGGCGACGTGGTCCGCGGTCGCGCACGGGCGCCCGTCGACGCTCTTCGCGGTGCTCGCCGGCGTCTCCATCGGGTTGACGAGCGGCCGGACGTCCCCTCCCGGTCCTCCGGCGATCGGTCGTGTGCGGGCCCGGCTCGCGGTGCGCGCGGTCGTCGTCATCGCCGTCGGTCTGGTCCTGATGGCGCTGGAGACGCCCGTCTACGTGATCCTGCCGACGTACGGCGCGCTCTTCCTGCTCGTCGTGCCGGTGCTGCGCCTGCGGTCCGCCTGGCTGCTCCTGCTGGCGGGTGCGTGCGCCCTGGCGTCCCCGACGGTCGCGCTCGCGACCGCGCCGCTCTACGCCGGCGCGGGCACGTGGGAGGTCCAGCTCGGACTCGTCTACCCCGTGGTCACCTTCCTGGCGTACGTGCTGGTCGGTCTCGCGGTCGCCCGGGCCGGACTGGAGGCGCGGCGCACCCAGGTCGCGCTCCTCGCGTCCGGCGCGGTGGCCGCCGCGGCCGCGTACGCCGTCGGGAACGCCCTGGCGCCCGTGCCCGCCGACGCCGCGTTGGCCTTCCCCGGCGTCCCCTGGGCTCCGCTCGGCAGCTCGGAGTCCGTCGCCCTCGCGCAGCTGTTCCTGTCCCCGCGGGACCACTCGTCGTCGGTGGTCGACGTCGTCGGCACGGCCGGGGTCGCGGTCGCGGTGATCGCCCTCTGCACGCTGCTCGTCGACCGGCGTGGGCGGGCAGTCGCCCGGATCGCGTACCCCCTGGCCGCGGTGGGCTCGATGCCGTTGACCGTCTACGCGGGGCACATCGTCGTCATCGCGTTCCTGCCCGAGTACCCGGAGTCGACGACCGCGTGGGCGGCGTTCGCCCTCGGCTCGGTGCTGTTCGCGATGCTCTGGCGCGCGTTCCTCGGCCGTGGACCGCTCGAACGTCTGGTCGCCCGGCTGACGGGGCTGGTGCCGGCGCCGCGCTGAGTCACGGGGATCGGGCGGGGTCGTCGTCGTGCGCCGGTTCCGGGCTCGTCCGACGGTCCGCTACTGCAGGGCCGCGGTGAGTCGCGCGACGTTGTCCAGCACCTGTGACCGGCGCGGGCGCTCGAGCCACGCGTCGAGCGTCAACTCGAAGGACGCGTCCTTGTACGCGGCCTGCACCTCGCGCAGCGCGTCCACGAACCGTCGACCACGCACCATCACCGACACCTCGAGGTTCAGGCTGAACGAGCGCATGTCCATGTTGCTCGACCCGATGACGGAGACGTCGTCGTCGATCGTGAAGTGCTTGGCGTGCAGGATCGTCGGTGCCCGGTACAGCCAGATGCGCACACCGGCGCGGAGGAGTTCCTCGTAGTAGGAGCGCTGCGCGTGCCACGTCATCGCGTGGTCGCCCATCTCGCCGACGAACAGCTCGACCTCGACCCCGCGCTGCGCCGTCGTGGTGATGGCGTAGAGCATCGAGTCGTCCGGTACGAAGTACGGCGAGGTGATCGACACCTTGTCCTGCGCGGCGTAGAGCAGCGCGTTGAAGAGCCGGAGGTTGTTCTCACCGTCGAACCCGGGTCCGGACGGCACGACCTGGCAGTCGAGGGCGTCACCGCGGTCCGCCCGCTGCACCGGGTCGCTCTCGCGGAGCAGGAGCTCGTCGGTCTCGCTGTACCAGTCGGTCACGAACAGGGCGTTGAGGCCGGCGACGACCGGGCCCTCGAAGCGTGCGAACAGGTCCTTGTAGACCATGCCCTTCTCGATGTGCGACTTCAGGTCGTACGACGGGTCGATCAGGTTCTGCGAGCCGGTGAACGCCACGGACCCGTCGACCACCATGATCTTGCGGTGGTTGCGGAGGTCTGGGCGCTGGAACTTCCCCTGGAGGGGCTGGAGCGGCAGCATGAGGTGCCACTCGATGCCGGCGCGGTCGAGGAACGCGAGGGTGTCCTTGTAGCCCGGGTACCCGCGGCTGGCCCAGTGGTCGAGCAGGAAGCGGACGGTCACGCCACGGGCCTGTGCCCGTGCCAGGGCCTCGAAGTACGGCCGCGTGGTGTCGTCGAGCGTGGCGATGTAGAACTCGACGTGCACGAAGCGCCGCGCCCGGTCGATCTCCCCGGCCATCTCCTGCACCGACTCGTACGAGTCGGGGTAGAGCTCCGCGGAGTTCCCGCCGACCAGGGGCATCGCGCCGAGCTCGCGGTTGAGCTTCGTGATGCTCTCGAGCCACGGCGGCCAGGGGTGGTCGCGGCGCACCCGCTCGATGCCCTCGGTCTGTTCGAGGATGTACGCGTTGATCTCGGTCTGCTTCTCGCGTCGCGCCCTCGGCAGCTTCGTCGACCCGATGACCAGGAAGACGATGAACCCGATGTACGGGATGAGGAAGATCGCGAGCAGCCAGGCCGTGGCGGTCTGCGGCTTCCGGTTGTACGGGACGTAGATGATCGAGAAGACGCGGATCGCCAGGTCCAGCAGGACCAGGAGGATCGTGACCGCGACGCCGAGCCAGTGCTCCACGGGGTCCGGCGCTAGCGGAAGTTGATGAACTGCAGCGGCACGTCGAACTCTTCACCCTTGAGGAGCTGGATCGTGTTCTGCAGGTCGTCGCGGCTCTTCGAGGAGACGCGGAGCTCGTCACCCTGGATCTGGTTCTTGACGCTCTTGGGTGCGTTCGCCCGGAGGAACGCGCCGATCTTCTTCGCCACGTCCTGTTCGATGCCGTTCTTGAACTTCACCTCGATGCGGTACTCCTTGCCCGACGGGTACGGGTCACCGGCGTCGAGGCTCTTGAGCGAGATGTTGCGCTTGATCGCCTTGCTCTGCAGCACGTCGAGGACGGCCTTCGCGCGCTCCTCGGAGTTCGCCTTGATGAGGACGTCCTCGCCGCTGAAGGCGATCGAGGCGTCGGCACCCTTGAAGTCGTACCGCTGCTCGATCTCCTTGGCGGCCTGGTTGAGGGCGTTCTCCGCCTCCATCTTGTCGACCTTGCTGACCACGTCGAAGGAACTGTCTGCCATGCCGGACAGCCTAACGGCGGACGGGAGGCGCGGTTCCGGTCCCGCAGGCGGGGTGGGGACGGGCGCGTGGTCGCGACCGCTCGTGCAGGAACGACCAGCCGACGATGCGGTCGGTGGTCACGAGCACCCTCCGGTATCCGCTATGCTCTTCAGCGCGCCTTCGGTTGGTGATCACACCGGCCGGGTGCGCACACGGCAAGTTACCCAAGCGGCCAAAGGGATCTGACTGTAAATCAGCCGGCGTAGCCTTCGGGGGTTCGAATCCCTCACTTGCCACGGTGTCCACCGGACACGCGATCGCCGAGAACAGCCCCGTCCCTGCGGACGGGGCCGTTCTCGTTGCGGCAGGCTGGTGTCATGCCCGCCACCCTCACCCCCGCCCAGTTCGCCGACCTCGCCGAGTCGATCGCGCGCGAGGCCGCCGCTCTCGCCGCCAGGCGCCGCAGCGAGGGGGTCGAGGTCGCTGACCGCAAGTCGAGCATCGCCGACGTCGTCACGGCCGCCGACCGCGAGGTCGAGGCGCTCATCCGCGCCCGGATCGCGACGGCACGTCCGGACGACGGCTTCCACGGCGAGGAGTCCGGCTCGGGCGCGGGCTCGACCGGCATCACGTGGGTGGTGGACCCCATCGACGGCACGGTCAACTACCTGTACGGCAGCGAGCAGTACGGCGTGAGCATCGGCGTCGTCCAGGGCAGCGCCGACCCGACGACGTGGGAGCCGGTTGCCGGGGTCGTGGTCGCACCCGCGACGGGGACCGTGTACCGCGCCGTCGTGGGGGAGGGCGCCACGCGCGACGGCGACCCACTGCGCGTCGCGACGCCGGCATCGCTCGCCGAGACCCTCGTCGCCACCGGGTTCGGGTACACCGCCGACCGTCGTCGGGAACAGGTCGCGGTGCTCGCCGGACTGATCGGTGAGGTCCGTGACGTGCGCCGTGCGGGGGCGGCCTCGCTCGACTGCTGTGCGGTGGGTGCCGGGACCGTCGACGCCTACTACGAGCGGGGCATCAACCCGTGGGACATGGCTGCCGGCGCCGTCGTCGCAGCGGAGGCCGGCGCAACCGTCCGCATCTGGGAAGCGGGCGGGACGCGCTCGTTCCTGTTCGCCGCGCCCGCGATCGCCGACGAGCTCGAGACGCTGCTGCGTCGACTCGAGGGCGACGTCCTGCCCGACTGAGCGCCCGCGAGTCCGCGGCCAGCACGCCGGTTCCACGCTCCCGGAGCACTGCACGGTCGTGCACGCGACTGGCGGAGGGCGACTGCCCCTGCTAGCGTTCTGCAGTCCCGTTACCTGCTCGTTACCAACGAGCGCCCCGTGCCCCGATCAGGATCAGCCCCGAACACATGCCCCACGCCTCCCAGTCGACAGTGCCCACCCGGACCGACACCACGACCGCTCCCGAGCCGGTCGTGCACCTCACCCGACGCGCACGCATCGAGGCGGAGCGCCGCGCAGCCGCGGTACGCGACGGCTTCCCGGTCCACAGCGGGACGCCGTCCTTCGACGACCTCGTGACGCCGGCGACGCCTGCGGCGCCGATGTCACCGGTCGACCTGGCGCCGGCGTCGCCCGTGCTGCCGGCGGCCACGTCCGGGGTGGTCACGCCGCCGGCTCCGGTGTCGCCGGACGTCGCACCCGTCGTCGAGGCCGAGCGTGCGCCGACGCTGCCCGCCGCGTCGCCGCGACGTGTGCTCGGTCAGGTCCCGCCCGCGCGCCGACCGGCCCGTGCTGCTGGTGCCGCCGCGCCCGCGCACGTGGACCGGGCGACCCGGCACCTCGGTGCCGTGCCGACGGCGACGTCCCGTCCCCAGGCCCACCACGGTGCGTCCTTCCGTCGTGCTGCGTCGCGCGTCACGGCCGTCGGTGCGCTGCTGTTCGCGGCCGGCCTGGTCGTGTCGACCTCCCTGCCCGCGCAGGCCCTCTGGGTACCGCCGGCGGACACCACCTCGGCCCGGTCCGCCGACGGTGCGGCGCAGTCGCTGAGCGTGGGTGCCGCCGCGGGGGACGCCGAGACCGCCCGCGACCAGTACTCGGTCACCGCGGCCACGCAGTACCGGAACGTCGACTCCTCGTCGTTCTCGAACGACCCGAACGGGACCATCCAGTGGCCGTTCCTGACCGGCGTCCCGATCACGTCCGGCTTCGGTGGCCGTCAGGTCGAGGGCTGCTCGTTCTGCTCGACGAACCACATGGGCGTCGACTTCGCCCCCGGTGAGGGCACGCCGATCCGCTCGGTCGCCGCGGGCACGGTCATCAAGGTGCAGGCGCACGACGGCGGCTTCGGCAACGACGTCTGGGTGCAGCACGACGTGGACGGCAAGCAGTTCACGAGCGTCTACGGCCACATGAAGGACGGCACCTTCAAGGTCGTCACCGGTCAGCAGGTCGCCGTCGGCGACGAGCTCGGCGAGGTCGGTTCCACCGGCAACTCGACGGGTCCGCACCTGCACCTGGAGATCCACGTCGGCGGCGTCCCGGTGGACCCGCTGGCCTGGCTCCGAGCCAACGCGAACTAGCGGAGGGGCGGCGGCACGCCCGGGCGTCACGTCCGGTTCCTGACCACCGCCGCACGTCTGCTACTCTCGTGTGGTGCCGCCGAGCGGCACTCGCCCCGATAGCTCAGTGGTAGAGCACTTCCATGGTAAGGAAGGGGTCGTCAGTTCAATCCTGACTCGGGGCTCCGACCCGGAGCCGTTGGCGCTCCGGATCTCTGGCGGGGTAGCTCAGTTGGTTAGAGCACACGACTCATAATCGTGGGGTCACGGGTTCAAGTCCCGTCCTCGCTACCACAGGCCCGGCGGCCAGATCGCCGGGCTTTCGTCGTTCCCGGTCTGCCCCGACTGCTGCTGCACCGACTGCGGCCCGCGCTGGCTGCTGCACCGACTGCTGGTGCTCGTCGTGCCGACCTGATGCGCCCATGCAGACCAGGTACGCGCGTTCCGATCAGGTACGCCCGATCCTTCCCATCACATGTGCCATGCCTGGTGGGATCGGGCATGCCAGGTCGAACCGACAGACCAGGTACGCCCGTTCTGCCGAGGTATGCCCGTCCCTTCTAGGTACGCCCGTTCCGATGAGGTACGCCCGTTCCTTCCCATCACAGGTGCTGTGCCTGGTGGGATCGGGCATGCCAGGTCGAACCGACAGACCAGGTACGCCCGATTCGACCAGGTACGCCCGATCTGACCAGGTACGCCCGGTCTGACCAGGGACGCCCGATCTGACGAGGGACGCCCGATCTGACGAGGGACGCCCGATCTGACCAGGCACGCCCGCGCTCGTCAGGACCTCCGCGCTGGCCAGGTACGTCCGACCCGACTCGGCACGCCCGGCCCGGGACGCCCGTTCAGCGCGGGGGAGCGGTGAGCACGCCCGCGGCGCGGAGGGCGCGCTCGAGCGTCGCCTCGACCTGCTGCCAGGCGCTCCGCCGACGTCCGGCGCCGATGCCCCCGCCCGCCACCGCCGTCCCGTGCCGCGCGTGCCGGAGCGTGATCGTGGTCGACGTCCCCGTCACGGTCGTCGACAGCTCGTAGCGTCGGAACTCGCGCGACGGGTGCACCAGGGCGCCGAGCAGGATCGTCAGCAGCCGGTTGCCGGTGGTCGCGGTGATCGTGCCCCCTGTCGACTCGACCCGGTGACCGCTCTGCCGGAGGGCCGCGCCGGCGACCTCCATGGCCGTGCACCGGTCTCCCGTGTGCACCGCGTACTGCGCTGTGTGCTCCATGCGTTCCTCCCCGACCCCGGAGTCGTCCTCACGGCCTCCCCCCGGAAGCCGTGCAACGAGCATAGCCGATGCAACCTCATCATCCGGGACGTGTCGCGGGTGCTCGGTAGACTCACACCCGTGTCAGTGAACCCCGAGCTCGTCGGCAGGACGTTCCCGCCGGCCCAGCCCTACCTGGTCGGTCGCGAGAAGGTGCGCGAGTTCTCACGCGCCGTGTTCGCGACGAACCCGATCCACCACGAGCCCGATGCCGCTCGCGCCGCCGGCTACGCCGACGTCGTCGCGCCGCCGACCTTCGCCGTCGTCGTGCAGGAGGCCACGCTCGCCCAGCTCCTGGCCGAGCCCGACGCCGGGATCGACTTCTCGCGCGTGGTCCACGGCGAGCAGTCCTTCACGTACGACCGGCCGATCGTCGCCGGGGACGAGCTCACCGCGACGCTGACCGTCACGAGCGTGAAGACCCTCGGCGGCAACGCCATGGTGACGGCCGAGAGCACGATGGACGACGCCACGGGGGAGCACGTCGTCACGGCGACCTCCACCCTCGTGGTCCGAGGAGACGACGCATGACCACCGCACCCACCACGCTCGAGGTCGGCACGGTCGTCGCCGAGCGCGAGGTCCACCTGACCCGCGACGCGCTCGTCCGCTACGCCGGCGCTTCGGGCGACTTCAACCCGATCCATTACCGCGACGACGTCGCCGCGTCCGTCGGGCTGCCGGGCGTCCTCGCGCACGGCATGCTGACGATGGGCCTCGCCGTCCAGCCCGTCGCCGAGTGGCTCGGCGACCGCGGCTGGGTCCAACGCTACGGTGTGCGCTTCACCCGTCCCGTCGTCGTCGATCCGGAAGAGGGCGCGACCGTCGGTGTGGTCGCCAAGGTCGGCACGGTCGACGACCAGGGCCGTCCGCAGCGCATCGACCTCACCGTCACCGCCGCCGGGCAGACCGTGCTCGGCAAGGCGCAGGTCACGGTGGTGTTCCGCTGAGCGTGTCGAACCGCCTGGCCGACCTCACGACGTTCCGCGTCGGGGGTCCTGCGGCGACCCTCCTGGTCGCGGACACGACCGACGAGCTCGTCGCGCACGCACAGACCGCGTGGCAGGACGACGAGTGGCTCGTCGTCGGTGGCGGCAGCAACCTGCTCGTCGCCGACGAGGGCTTCGCCGGCACCGTCGTGCTCGTCCGGACGCGCGGCGTGGACGCCGATCCGGACGCGGACGGCGTCACCGTCCGCGTCGCGGCCGGTGAACCCTGGGACCGGTTCGTCGCGACGACCGTCGAGAACGGGTGGACCGGTCTGGAGGCCCTCAGCGGCATCCCGGGCACGGTCGGGGCCGCCCCCGTGCAGAACATCGGCGCCTACGGGGTCGAGCTCTCCGACGTGCTCACCCGCATCGAGTTCCTCGACGCGTCGACGGGGGAGCGCGCGTGGGTGGACGCGGCCGAGCTGGCGCTCGGCTACCGCACCTCGACGCTCAAGCACGGACGCAGGGGCGTGGTCCTGACGGTCGAGTTCCGGCTCGGGGCCGCTCCGGAGGCCGGGGTCCCGGTCCGCTACGCCCAGCTGGCCGGCTCGCTCGGGGTCGACCTCGGCGCGCCCGTCGCACCCGGGACGATCCGTGCGACGGTCCTCCGCCTCCGTTCCTCGAAGGGCATGGTGCTCGACGACGTCGACCCGGACACCTGGAGCGCAGGCTCCTTCTTCACGAACCCGATCGTGTCGGCCGACTTCGCCGAGACACTGCCCGCCGACGCCCCACGCTGGCCGGCGGGCGACGACGTGAAGCTCAGCGCCGCCTGGCTGATCGAGCACGCGGGGGTCCACCGCGGGTACGCGGTCCCCGGTTCCCGCGCGGCGATCTCGTCGAAGCACACCCTGGCCCTGACGAACCGGGGCGGCGCGACCGCGGCGCAGGTCGCTGAGCTCGCGCGGTACGTGCAGGTGACCGTCCTGAACCGCTTCGGGGTCTCCCTGGTCCCGGAGCCCGTCGTGGTGGGGGACCTGCTCAGCGTGAGCTGACCGCCGGACGCACGCCGTGCCTCCCGGCCATCGCGGTCTCGCGGCCTCGCGGCCTTGCGAAACGCAACGTGGGCGGCTCGGCGCAGCGGTACTGCGCCGTGAGGAACCGCCCACGTTGCGTGTTGCGGAGGGGGCCTACGCGGAGAAGAACTCCGTCAGGCGGCGGACGCCCTCGGCGATGTCGTCGTCGCCCAGCGCGTACGACATGCGGATGTAGCCGGAGGGCCCGAAGGCCTCGCCCGGCACGACCGCGACCTCGGCGTGCTCGAGGATCAGGTCCGCCAGTTCGAGGGTCGTGGTCGGCGTGGATCCCGCCCACGCGCGTCCGAGCAGGGCGGTGACGTCCGGGTACACGTAGAAGGCGCCCTTCGGCGTCGGCGTGACGAAGCCCGGGATGGCGTTCAGGCCCTCGACGATCGCACGGCGTCGGCGGTTGAACGCCTGGCGCATCGCCTCGACGGGCTCCTGGGGGCCGGTGAGCGCGGCGATCGCGGCACGCTGCGAGACGTTGGCGACGTTGGACGACAGGTGGGACTGCAGGTTCGACGCGGCCTTGACAGCGTCCGCCGGGCCGATGAACCACCCGACGCGCCAGCCCGTCATGGCGTAGGTCTTCGCGACGCCGTTCACCAGGATCGTGGTGTCGGCGAGGGCGGGGACCGCCTCGAGGATGCCGGTGAAGCGGACGTCGTCGTAGACGAGGTCCTGGTAGATCTCGTCGCTGATCACCCAGATGCCGTGCTCGAGGGCCCACTCGCCGATGGCCTTCGTCTGCTCGGCGGAGTACACCGAGCCGGTGGGGTTCGAGGGCGAGCAGAACAGCAGCGCCTTGGTCTGCGGGGTGCGGGCGGCCTCGAGCTGCTCGACGGTGACGAGGTAGTCCTGGTCACTGCCCGCGAACACCTCGACGGGGGTGCCGCCGGCCAGGCGGATCGCCTCCGGGTAGGTGGTCCAGTACGGAGCGGGGAGCAGGACCTCGTCACCGGCGTCGACGATCGTCTGGAACGCCTGGTACACGGCCTGCTTGCCACCGTTGGTGATGATCACCTGCGACGGGTCGACGGTCACGCCGGACTCCCGCGCGGTCTTCTCGGCGACGGCGCGCTTCAGCTCCGGGAGGCCGGTCGCCGGGGTGTAGCGGTGGTTCGCGGGGTCCTGCACGGCGAGCACGGCAGCCTCGACCACGTGCTGGGGCGTCGCGAAGTCGGGCTCGCCGGCGGCGAACGAGACGACGGGACGACCAGCGGCCTTGAGTGCCTTGGCCTTCGCATCGACCTTGAGCGTCGCGGACTCGGCGATCGCCGCGATGCGCGAGGCGATGCGCGCGTGGTCGGACGTCGCGTCGGCGGGGCTGCGGACGGACTCGGGGGCGGTGGACTCGGGGCCGGGGGCTGCGGTGCTCACGGGCGCCAGCCTACCGGCGCGGCACGCCGGGGAGCCGGTCAAGTGGACAGCGTGTGACGGACTCCCGTACACTCGACCACCGGTGCACGGAACGGTGACGGGACGTGCCCGGGGGTTCAACCCCTCCTAGGGCGGTGGCTCAATTGGTAGAGCAGCGGTCTCCAAAACCGCAGGTTGCAGGTTCGAGTCCTGTCCGCCCTGCAAGTCTGGAAGGTGTGAAGTTGGCGAGCAAGGACATGGAAACGACGGCGGACGACGTCGTCGCGAAGGCGAAGGCCGATCGCGCCCAGCGCGGCGGTCCGTTCGCTGCCATCGCCCTCTTCATCCGCCAGGTCATCGGCGAACTCCGCAAGGTCGTCACGCCGACGCGCAAGGAGCTCTTCAGCTACACGGGCGTCGTGCTCGTCTTCGTGGTCGTCATGATGATCCTGGTGTCGATCCTCGACTTCGTCTTCGGTCTCGGCGTCGGCTACGTCTTCGGCAACGGTCCCACGGTCTGATCCGACACGGCCGGGCCGTCGTCCTCCGACCTGGGCTGATGCCGACAGGAGTACGGTCGCCCCGAGACGGCGACGGATGCGCAACGCTCCGGCCGCACACCCGATCCGCACCACCGAACGGAAAGAACCGCAGTGTCTGACTACTCCCGCGACGACATCGACCTCGCCACGGCTGCCGAGCAGTCCTCCGAGGTCGAGGAGAACCAGGAAGGCGACGTCGAGACCGCCGAGGGCCGTTCGGTCGAGTCCGCCGAGGAGCGTGCGATCTCCGTCGAGGACGAGGACGACGAGTCCCTCGGCCTGAGCGACGAGCCCGACGACGGCACGGTCGACACCTCCATCGACGAGGCCCTCACGGCGCTGGCCGAGTCCCGCGACCCCGAGGCCGACGCCGTCGTGGACGACGCGCTCGAGATCGACTCCGTCGACGAGGCCGAGGCGGCCGTCGAGGCGGTCGAGGACGAAGAGGAGTCCGAGCTCGAGGACGCCACCGCCGCGGAGGCGAACGAGACGCTCGCCGCGGACGAGGCGCTCGACGACGACGAGGCAGCCGAGGACGAGCCGGCGGAGGTCGACCCGTACGAGGCGTTCAAGGCCGAGCTCCGGATGAAGCCCGGCAAGTGGTACGTCATCCACTCCTACGCGGGCTTCGAGCGCCGCGTGAAGTCGAACATCGAGAACCGCATGGTGTCGATGTCGATGGAGGACGACATCTACCAGGTCGAGGTCCCGATGGAGGACGTCGTCGAGATCAAGAACGGGCAGCGCAAGCTGGTCACCCGCGTCCGGATCCCCTCGTACGTGCTCGTCCGCATGGACCTGAACGAGGACTCGTGGTCCGTCGTCCGGCACACGCCGGGTGTCACCGGCTTCGTCGGCAACGCGCACAACCCGACCCCACTCCGCTTCGACGAGGCGTTCGGCATGCTGAAGTCCCTCGTGCAGGTCGCCGAGGCCGCTCCGACCAAGGGTGGCGCGAAGTCCGGCGGCGCCGCACAGGCGCAGCCGCAGGCCGAGGTCGACTTCGAGATCGGCGAGACCATCACCATCAAGGAAGGCTCGTTCGCGGGCCTGCCGGGTTCGATCTCCGAGATCAAGCCGGAGAGCGGCAAGCTCACGGTCCTCGTCTCGCTGTTCGAGCGCGAGACCCCGGTCGAGCTCAGCTTCGACCAGGTCACGAAGCTCTAGCCGTCCCACACACTGCCCGGCCCCCACGGATCGGGTAGACTACTGAGGTTTGGCCCCGCGCGCCCGGCGTGCGGGGCTTCACCGCGGTCCGGATCCGCCGGGCCAGCGGGAGAGTGCACGGATCCCCGTGCGTTCGATTCCAGGAGGAAGCACAACATGGCACCGAAGAAGAAGGTCACGGGCCTGATCAAGCTGCAGATCAACGCGGGCGCCGCCAACCCGGCCCCGCCGATCGGTCCGGCGCTCGGTCAGCACGGCGTGAACATCATGGAGTTCTGCAAGGCGTACAACGCCGCGACCGAGTCGCAGCGCGGCAACGTCGTCCCGGTCGAGATCACCGTCTATGAGGACCGTTCGTTCACGTTCGTCCTGAAGACCCCGCCAGCCGCGGAGCTCATCAAGAAGGCCGCGGGTGTGCAGAAGGGGTCCTCGACCCCGCACACGGTCAAGGTCGCGAAGATCTCGATGGACCAGGTCCGTCAGATCGCCGAGACCAAGCAGGCCGACCTGAACGCGAACGACATCGAGCAGGCCGCGAAGATCATCGCCGGCACCGCGCGCTCGATGGGCATCACGGTCGAGGCCTGAGCCTCGCCGCTTCAGGCACACACCCCATCACCCTTCCGTGGGAGAGCCTCGCCGGCTCGCCAACCACGTAGCTCCTGAGGAGAACACCATGGCGAAGAAGTCCAAGGCCTACCAGGCCGCGGCCGCGAAGATCGAGGCCGACAAGTTCTACACCCCGACCGAGGCCGTCGCCCTCGCGAAGGAGACCGGCTCGGCGAAGACCGACTCCACCGTCGAGGTCGCGCTGAAGCTCGGCGTCGACCCGCGCAAGGCGGACCAGATGGTGCGCGGCACCGTCATCCTCCCGCACGGCACGGGCAAGACCGCCCGCGTGATCGTCTTCGCCGTCGGCGCTGCGGCCGAGGCCGCCATCGCCGCCGGTGCCGACGAGGTCGGTGGCGACGAGCTCATCGCGAAGGTGGCCGAGGGCTACACCGCGTTCGACTCCGCCGTCGCGACGCCCGAGCTCATGGGCAAGGTCGGTCGTCTCGGCAAGGTGCTCGGCCCGCGTGGCCTCATGCCGAACCCGAAGACCGGCACCGTCACCCCGAACGTGGCGCAGGCCGTCAACGACATCAAGGGCGGCAAGATCGAGTTCCGCGTCGACAAGCACGCCAACGTGCACTTCGTCGTCGGCAAGGCCTCGTTCACGCCGGAGCAGCTCGACGAGAACATCTCGACCGCGCTCGAGGAGATCGTCCGCCTCAAGCCGAGCGCCTCGAAGGGCCGCTACATCATGAAGGG
Source organism: Curtobacterium caseinilyticum (assembly GCF_030363035.1). GTDB lineage: Bacteria > Actinomycetota > Actinomycetes > Actinomycetales > Microbacteriaceae > Curtobacterium > Curtobacterium caseinilyticum. The sequence continues at coordinate 441,832 of NZ_JAUCMN010000002.1, forward strand.
CGCCGTCTCGACGACCTTCGGCCCCGGCATCCCGCTGGACGTCAACGCCATCTGAGCCTGATCGGCTGATCGCGACAGGAAGGCCCGCACCGGAACCGGTGCGGGCCTTCCTGCACGTCCGGGAGCAGCCTCGGTAGCGTTGCTCCGTGCGGACCTTCGTCAACTGCCTCCGACTCGTCGCCGTCATCGCGGTCGCGGCCGCCGTGCTCGGCCAGTGGCTCGAGAGCGCACGGACCCCGGACTACCTGTCCTGGAACTTCTTCGGGTACTTCACGATCCAGTCGAACATCGCCGTCGGCGTCGCGCTCGCGCTGACCCTGGTCGCCGCAGCCCGGCGGAAGCGCACCGACGTGCTGGTCAGCGGGTTCCGCGGCGCTGCGACGGTGTACATCGCCACGACCGGCGTGGTCTACAACACCCTGCTCGTCGGTGTGGGGGTCGCGAACTCCGTCCCGTGGTCGAACGACCTGCTGCACCGGTGGGTCCCGCTGTACGCCGTGCTCGACTGGCTGCTGTTCTCGGATCGTGCGCGGCTGCTGCTCCGACACGTGTGGTGGTTCCTGCTCTACCCCGCGGTGTGGCTCGTGGTGGTCCTGGTGCGTGGTGCCACCGACGGCTGGGTGCCGTACCCGTTCCTCGCCCCCGCGCAGGGCTACGGCGTGGTGGCGCTGTACTGCTGCGGCGTCGCGGTGTTCATCGCGCTGACGGGGATCCTGGTGGTCGGGATGAGCCGACTCCGCCTGGTGCGGGTCTAGACCCGGTACGCCCGCAGCTTGTCGAGCACGCGGTCGGCGAGCTGCACGAGGCCGCGGATCTGGTCGTCGTCGCGGTCGACCCAGCGGCACTCGGGTTCGTCGGCGACGGGCACGAAGTCGTCGTGGCGCTCCCAGACGAACAGCGTGCGGTCGGCGCCCAGCACGTACTGCTGCCACCAGACCTGCCGCAGGTAGTGCCGCGGGATGCTGCGCCACCCCTTGCCCGTGGTCTTGATCTCGGCGAGCACGAGCCGCTGCGACGCGTCGTACCCCACGCCGTCCGGGGTCGCGAGATGCGCGCGGTTGGTGCTGGCGTGGAACAGGTGGGCGGATGGTTCGATGCCGTGCGTGGCGGCGACCCAGGCGGCGATGACCGGCTCGCGGTCCTTGCCGTGCTCCGTCCAGGCGTTGCCGGAGAACCGTGATCCGTAGCGCTTCTCGGCGACGACGGCCTCGACCGCGCGGAGAGAGGCGAGTCGGGCGACGTCGGTCGCGGTGATGCCCATCGCGCGGGCACGGAGCCACGCGACGCGGTCCGAGGAGTGCGCGACGATGCGTTCGGTGTGCCCGCGCAGCGCCGTGAAGGCGTCGTGCGCGCTGGCCGCGGCGGACCGCGCGCCGGACGCGGTGGCAGACGGCGACGCTGCGGCGGACCGCCCGCCGGACGCCAGGGCGGATCGTCCGCCCGACGCGGGGCGGGGCGCAGCCGACCGTGCGTCGGACGCGACCGACGCGGAGGACGCGGGGCGTTCCTCCAGGCCGGGGTCAAGGTCGCCCCACAGGGTGGGCTGCACGATCGTCACCCGACGATTCTCACCCCGCGCGCCGACACGGCGGTAACCGACGCGCGCGAGCGCGTGGTCAGGAGACGAGCGCGCGCCCCTCGGCGGGCGCGACGAGCTGGTCGACCCCGGCGGGGGAGAGCGCGTAGCCGATCGCGAGCGCGGCGGCCCCCTGGAGCGCGGCGACCGAACCGGCACGGGACTGCGCGATGACGAGGTGCTCCGTCGCGAGCGGCATCGAGCGGGAGTACACGACCTCGCGGACGCCGGCGAGCAGGTGTTCCCCGGCACGGGTGATCGAGCCGCCGAGGGTGATGACGGACGGGTTCACGAGCGAGACACAGGTGGCGAGGACCTCGCCGATGTCCCGCCCGGCCTGGCGGACTGCTCCGATCGCGTCGAGCTCGGACCGGTTCACCAGGTCGATGACGTCACCGCTCGTGTGCACGTCGTGGCCCTTGGCGCGGAGGGCACGGGCGATCGCAGGTCCGGAGGCGACCGCTTCGAGGCAGCCGGTGTTGCCGCAGTGGCAGGGGACGTCGCCCGCGCGGGACACCCGCACGTGCCCGATGTCACCGGCGGTGCCCTGCGCCCCCCGGCGGAGCTGCCCGTCCGAGACGATCCCGGAGCCGATGCCCGTCGCCACCTTCACGAACAGCAGGTGGTCGACCCCCGGCCAGCCGTGCTCGCGTTCGCCGAGGGCCGCGATGTTGACGTCGTTGTCGAGCAGGACGTGCGCGGCGACGTGGCCACGGAGCCACCCGGGCACGTCGAAGCCGTCCCAGCCGGGCATGATCGGGGGGTTCGCGGGGCGTCCGGTGGAGAACTCGACCGGTCCGGGGACGCCGATGCCGATCGCGACGACGTCGTCACGGGTGCGTCCGACCTCGGCGAGCAGGTCGTCGATCGTCTCGACGAGCCACGTCAGCGTGGGTACGGGACCGGCGGCGATGTCGATCCGTGCCTCGCGGGTGGCCAGCGACGCCGCGACGAGGTCGGTGACGGCCACGCGGCCGTGCGAGGCGCCGAGGTCGGCGGCGATCACGAGCCGCGCCCGAGGGACCAGTGCGACCTGCGCGGGCGGACGGCCGCCGGTGGACGCGGCGGTCTCGACGGGACCGACGAGCCCGACGTCGATGAGGGCGTCGAGGCGCACGGCGATCGTCGAGCGTGCGAGTCCGGTCAGGGCGGCCAGCTCCGCCCGGGTCCGCGGCACGCCGTCGCGGAGGATCTGGAAGAGCTCGCTCGTGCCGACCGGGGGCGACGCTGCCGTCCGGGTGAAGTCGACCATGTCGGGAGTGAAGCACACATCGAACGCTCCACGCAACGAAGGCTGTCGAGAAGTCGACAACTTTTGCTTGACCGGCGACAGAAGCGTCCGTAGTGTGACGCTCGATCACTGACGATCCACCATCTCGACGAGGAGAACCCCTGGTGACGCAACCCCTGTCGGTCCAGCTCTACACGGTGCGGGACGCCCTCTCGGCGGACCTGCCCGGCACGCTCCAGCGCATCGCATCCATCGGCTATACGAACGTCGAGGCCTTCGGCTACGTCGAGCGCGCCGAGGAGCTGCGGGACGCACTGGTTGCCGCCGGCCTGCAGGCGCCGAGCGGTCACGCCCGCCTGCTGGACGCCGGTGAGCAGGACCTCGAGCGCATCATGCGGGCGAGCACCACCCTGGGCATGGGCACGCTCATCGACCCGCACATCGACGAAGCCCGCTGGACCACCCGCGAGGACGTCGAGGCCGTCGCCCGCGAACTGAGCGCCCTCGCCCCGCGTGCCGCCGACCACGGGCTCGTGCTCGGCTACCACAACCACGCGTTCGAGTTCTCGAACCGCATCGACGGCGTGAGCGCCTACGAGGTCTTCGCGGACGCCCTGTCCGACGACGTCGTGCTCGAGCTCGACACCTACTGGGTGACCGTCGGTGGCGACGACCCGGTCGCGATCATCGGCAAGTACGGCGACAAGGTGCAGTTCCTGCACGTCAAGGACGGCGACGGTTCGCACGACGACACGAAGCAGGTCGCGGTCGGCAACGGCGTGATGCCGATCACCGACATCGTCGCCGCCGCTCCCGACGCCCAGCACGTCGTCGAGCTCGACGACCACGAGGGTGACGTCTTCCAGGCCGTCGCCGACTCCTACACGTTCCTCCAGGGGGCCCGCGCATGACCGACACCAGCACCGCGACCGGCACGCAGCAGGCCGGCGACACCACCCGCCGCACCGGCCCGGTCGGCGTCGGCGTCATCGGCGCCGGGGTCATCTCCGACCAGTACCTCTCGAACCTCACGGTGTTCCCGGACGTCGAGGTCCGCTTCATCGCCGACATCGACGAGCCGCGTGCGGCCGCGCAGGCCGAGAAGTGGGGCGTCGCCGGATCCGGCTCGGTGGAGCAGCTCCTCGCGGACGACGACATCGAGATCGTCGTCAACCTCACGATCCCCGCCGCCCACGTCGAGGTCGCCCTGCAGGCCCTCGCCGCCGGCAAGCACGTCTGGGGTGAGAAGCCCTACGCGCTGGACCGCGAGAGCGCCGCGCAGCTCCGCGATGCCGCCGCCGCGGCCGACAGGACCGTCAGCGTCGCGCCGGACACCTTCCTCGGTGCCGGTCTGCAGACCGCGCTCCGGACGATCCGTGACGGTCGGATCGGCACCCCGCTCAACGGCCTGACGCTCTTCCAGAGCCCCGGCCCGGAGTCGTGGCACCCGAGCCCCGAGTTCCTGTTCGCGTACGGCGCCGGCCCGCTGTTCGACATCGGCCCGTACTACATCACCACGCTCGTGCAGGTCTTCGGCCCGGTCGCGAAGGTAACGGCGACCGCGTCGACGTCCCGCGCCACCCGCACGATCGGCTCCGGCCCGAAGGCGGGCACCGAGTTCCCCGTCGAGGTCCCGACGAACCACTCCGCGCTGATCCAGTTCGAGTCCGGCGCGAGCGCGCAGAGCGTGTTCTCGTTCGAGTCCGACCGCGGCCGCACCGGCTTCGTCGAGATCGCGGGGGAGCAGGGGACCGTCGTGTTCCCGGACCCGAACGAGTTCGACGGCGACACCGAGCTCTACTCGCACGGCGCCGAGGAGCCCGAGACGATCCCCGCCGTCGGCTCCACCTACTCGCGTGGTACCGGCGTGGTCGACCTCGCCCGTGCGTTGCGCGCCGGCGAGGAGAACCGGGTCCCCGGTGCCCTCGCCTTCCACGTCCTCGACGTGATGGTCTCCATCGCCGAGGCAGCCGAACGTGGTGAGACCGTGCTCGTGGAGAGCACCGTCGCACCCTCCCCGACCCTCCCGGAGGGCTGGGACCCCGCAGCGTCCACCCTGGCCTGACGGCCAGGGTCCCCGGTCGCTGCCGACCGGGGGCGGGACACCGCACCACACAGCAGCACCCGACAGCACGACCAGCACCACCTCCTGCACCACCTCAACGACGAGAAAGTAGAGAGTCATGCGCACTGCCATCCGCGCACTGGCCATCACCGCGGCCGCGGCACTCACCGTGACCGGCCTCGCAGCCTGCTCCTCGGGATCGTCCGGTTCGTCCGGCGACTCGAAGACGCTCACCTACTGGGCGTCCAACCAGGGCACGTCCCTCCAGAACGACAAGGAGGTGCTCACCCCCGTCCTCGAGAAGTTCACGAAGGAGACCGGGATCAAGGTGGACCTCCAGGTCATCGGCTGGAACGACCTGCAGAACAAGATCCAGACCGCCGTCACCTCGGGCCAGGGCCCGGACGTGGTCAACATCGGCAACACCTGGGCCACCTCGCTCCAGGCGACGGGCGCCTTCCAGGAGTTCGGCGACGCCGAGATGAAGGCCATCGGCGGCGCCGACAAGTTCGGCAAGGTCGCGCTCTCCACGGGCGGCGCCCCCGGCGAGACCGTCACGAGCGTCCCGCTCTACGGCCTCGCCTACGGCCTCTACTACAACAAGCAGATGCTCGCCGACGCCGGCATCACGCCCCCCACCACGTGGGAGGACATGGTCGCCGACGCCGAGAAGCTGACGGCCGACGGCAAGTACGGCTTCAGCCTCGCGGGCGGTTCCTACACCGAGAACTCGCACTTCGCGTTCATCAACTCGGCGCAGAACGGCGGCGAGTGGTTCGACAAGGACGGCAAGCCGACCTTCACGTCGAAGGCGAACGTCGACGGCATCAAGCGCTACCTCGACCTCATGCAGGACGCGAAGGTCGCGAACCCGTCGAACGCGCAGTACGACAACGCGACGCAGTCGACCACCGACTTCGCCAAGAAGAAGGCCGCGTTCATCCTCAACCAGAACAACGCCAACGCGACGATCGAGTCCCTCGGGATGAAGTCGGACGAGTACGGCGTCGTGGCGCTCCCGGCTCCCGAGGGTGGCGAGCAGATCGCCAGCTTCCCGGCCGGCATCAACCTGTCGATCTTCAAGAACACGAAGAACAAGGACGGCGCGCTCAAGTTCGTCAAGTACATGACGAGCATGGACACGCAGACGACGCTGGACAAGCCGTACTCGGCGCTGCCGGTGCTCGCCGAGGCTGCTGACTCCGTGACGGACGAGCAGACCAAGACGTTCCTCGACATCTACAACAACAAGGCGAAGCCGCTCCCGCTGGTGCCCGCCGAGGACCAGTTCGAGTCGACGGTCGGCAAGGCGATGAACGACATGTTCGCCAAGATCGCCACCGGCTCGAAGGTGTCCGAGAGCGACATCAAGTCGGCGCTGCAGACCGCGCAGGACCAGGTCTCCCAGGCCGCCGGTTGATCCGCCGGGAGGCCCGGGTCGCGTCCGTCAGGACGCGCCCGGGCCTCCACCTCCCGCACCCGGCCACGCGCCGGGGGTGAGCGCATCGGCTCACGCATGCCGCGCCTCCCGGCCGCTGCCACGGTCACCGGACGCGAAGCCCCGATCCTCCTCCTGCCGAAAGGCCACCACCCATGTCCACCTCGGTCCTGCCCGACTCCGAGCGCATCGACCTGACCCACACGAAGGCACCGACCCTGTCGGGGCCGCAGCCGGGTCGGAAGCCGAAGCGCCACTGGCTGCCGTACGCGCTGGTCGCGCCGGCCATCCTGTTCGAGCTGCTCATCCACATCGTGCCGATGCTCGTCGGCATCTGGATCTCGTTCATCCAGCTCACCAAGTACTTCATCGCGAACTGGGGCGCGGCCCCCTTCGCCGGGTTCCGGAACTACTCCGTCGTGGTCGACTTCGACCAGGCGATCGGCAAGGGCGTCCTCAACTCGTTCCTCATCACCTGCGCCTTCACGGTGCTCGTGGTCGGGCTCTCCTGGACCCTCGGCATGGCCGCCGCGGTCGCGCTGCAGAAGCCGTTCGCCGGTCGCGGCCTCTTCCGCACGCTGTTCCTCGTGCCGTACGCGCTCCCGATGTACGCGGGCGTGATCACCTGGAAGTTCATGTTCCAGCGCGACACGGGTGCGCTGAACCACCTGCTGGTCGACCAGCTCGGCATGTTCGGCGGGAACGCGCCGTTCTGGCTGATCGGCAACAACGCGTTCGTCGCGGTCGTCGTCGTGGCGATCTGGAAGACCTGGCCGTTCGCGTTCCTGATGCTCATGGCCGGCCTGCAGTCCGTGCCGAACGACGTGTACGAGGCAGCGTCCGTCGACGGCGCGAAGCCCTTCCGGCAGTGGCGTTCGATCACGCTGCCGATGGTCCGCCCGGTCAACGTGACGCTCGTGCTCGTGATGTTCCTCTGGACGTTCAACGACTTCAACACGCCGTTCGTGCTCTTCGGTTCGACCGCGCAGCCGCCGGCCGCCGACCTGCTCAGCTTCCACATCTACAACGCGTCGTTCATCACCTGGAACTTCGGTTCCGGTGCCGCGATGAGCGTCCTGCTCCTCATCTTCCTGCTCATCGTCACCGGCATCTACCTCGCCGTGACCAACCGGAGGTCCGTCCGTGCGTGAGACAGTCGGCGCCAAGTCCTTCAAGATCGTCACCCTGGTCGTCCTGACCCTGTTCACGGTCGTCCCGCTCTACGTGATGGTCACCACCGCGATGAAGCCGCTCGGCGACGTGCAGGACAACTTCACGTGGATCCCGACGAACATTACCTTCCAGCCGTTCGTCGACATGTGGTCGACGGTGCCGCTCGGGCGGTACTTCATCAACTCGCTCGTGGTGTGCACGGTCGCGACGGTGTTCTCGCTCATCATCGCGACGTTCGCCGCCTACGGCGTCTCGCGCTGGAACTTCAAGGGCAAGAGCGCCTTCACCACCGCGGTGCTCTCCACGCAGATGTTCCCGGGCGTGCTGTTCCTGCTCCCGCTGTTCCTGATCTTCACGAACCTCGGGAACGCGATCGGCGTCCAGCTCGTCGGGTCGTGGCTCGGCCTGATCATCACCTACCTGACCTTCACGCTGCCGTTCTCGATCTGGATGCTCGCGGGCTACTTCGAGACCATCCCGCGTGAGCTCGACGAGGCCGCCATGGTGGACGGCTCCGGCCCGATGGGCGCACTGTTCCGGGTCATCCTGCCGTCGGCCCGTCCGGGGCTCGTGGCGGTCGGCATCTACTCGTTCATGACGGCGTGGGGCGAGGTCCTCTTCGCCTCGGTCATGACGAACGGACTCGGCTCCACCCTGGCGGTCGGTCTGCAGCAGTACTCGACGCAGACCAACGTGTACTGGAACCAGGTCATGGCGGCGTCCCTCGTGGTGTCGATCCCCGTGGTGCTGGCGTTCCTCATCGTGCAGCGGCAGTTCGTGGCCGGCCTGACCGCGGGTGCGGTGAAGTAGGGCGCTCCGCCAGCCGACCCGAGACTCGGGCTGGGCGACGTTCCTCGCGGCCTCCGGGCCGAGAGTCGTCGCTCAGCCCGAGTCTCGTTCCGTGTACAGCGAGACCGATCAGACAGGATGGATGCATGACAGGGACGCGCGGGCGACAGCTGCTGCCCGGACAGACCAGCCGGGTGCACGTGTACGACGTGGACACCCGGACGAGCCGGCTCGTCTTCGAGTCGCGCTCGGTGCTCGTGGAGGCGCCGAACGTGCGTGCGGACGGCACGCTCGTGCTGAACGGTGACGGGGACCTCTGGCTCCTGACACCACCGGCGCCGGGCAGTGACACCGTGCTCGACGAGACCGCCCTGGTCCGCGTGCCGATGCCCGGCGTCGACGAGATCAACAACGACCACGTGCTCGACCCGTCGGGTGACTCCGTCGTGGTGAGCGCCCGCGACGGCGAGCTGTACCGGGTGCCCCTGCCCGACGGCGGCTCGGCGACGCGGATCACCGACACGGCGGCCGTGCTGCCGGTCGTCCGCAAGTACTACCTGCACGGCATCGCGCCGGACGGCTCGGCGCTCGCCGCGATCGTGGGGGAGCGGACCCCCGACGGCGTCTGGACGACCGACGTCGCCCTCGTCGACCCGGCCTCGGGCGAGACGACGTTCCTGACCCGTGACGAGCACCCCGACGACGGCTGCGCGATCACGCCCGACGGCGGCACGGTGCTCTTCAACACCGAGCGGTTCACCCCGGGGACCGCGCAGCTCGCCGCCCTCCGGCTCGGTGGCGGCGACCCCGTGCAGATCACGAACGACGAGCGGGTGGACTGGTTCCCGCACCTGTCGCCGGACGGCGCCCACCTGCTCCACCTGTCCTACGAGCCCGGGGTCCAGGGACACCCGGCCGACCACCGCGTGGAGCTCCGGCTGCTCCCCGGCGCTCTGGCGCGCGGCGCACGGATCGCCGCCGTGCCGGAGACACTCGTCGTGCTCGACGGCGGACAGGGGACGGTGAACGTCCCGCCGTGGTCCCCGGACTCCCGCTGGTTCGCGTACTGCGACTACCCGGTCACCGCGGACTGACGGCGACGCTCACCCCGCGTCCCCGTACGTGCGCCGGAGGTGCTCCGCGTAGCCGCCGGGGGTCCGGCCGGCGAAGCGGCCGCTCGTGACGACCGGGAGCTCGGTCGTCGCGCGGACGTCCAGCCCGAGCGCCCGAGCCCGCTCGACCAGGCGGACGTCCTCGTGCTCGCGCACCGGGTCGAAGCCGCCGAGCGCTGTGTACGCGTCGGCCCGGACGCCGAGGTTCGCGCCGTGGACGTGCCCGAGCGTCGCCCCGGGCGGGTGTGCGCGGCGCCAGCGGTCGAGCACGGCGGGCGCGAGGTCGTCCGGGTCGGGGACGACTGCGCCCACGAGCAGGTGCGCCCCGGCGAGCAGTGCGTCGACCTGCTGCACGAGCCACTCGCGGTGCACGCGGGAGTCCGCTTCGGTGTGGGCGAGCCAGTGCCGCGTCGGGACGGTGTCCGCTGCGCGGCCGCGAGCGTGCGCGGCGCCGATCGCACGGGCGCGTCCGACCCCGACGTGCGCCGACGTCCGCACGTGCAGCGCGCCGCCCGACCAGGTCACGTCGGTGTGCCGGACGGACTCGACCACGTCGGCGGTGCCGTCGGTGCAGCCGTCGAGCACGAACGTCACGCCGACCGGCACGGCGGGGTGCGCCCACCCGAGCGCCTCGACCGCCGCGGACAGCGCCTCGAGCGACCCGCCGACGGACGCCTCCTCGTCGTGGACCGGCACCACGACGTCGATCCGCGCGCCGCTCACCGCACGAGGCCCTGCGCGCGGGCCACGGAGGTGACGGCAGGGCCGGGCAGGACGCTGAGCACGAAGTCCTCCTCGAGGTGCCGCACGAGCGCCGGTCTCGGCCACCGTGCGGCGACGCGGGCGTCGACGGTGTCGCCGTCGGTCACCGCCTCGTCGTCGGGGTGCCGCCAGTGACACGTGACGAGCACGCCGTCGTCGTCGAGCGAGTCGAGCACACGGTCCACGGTCCGGTCGAGGTCGTCCGGCGACAGGTAGTACCCGACCTCGGACAGCACCACGAGGTCCCAGCGTCCCGCCGGCCACTCGCCGGGGAAGGCCGCCCGCTCGAAGCGCGCCGACGGAGCCCGGCGCCTGGCCTGCTCGATCGCGGCCTCGGCGAGGTCGGTGCCCGTCACGGTGTCGGCGCGCTCGGTGAGGGCGGCCGTGAGCACACCGGTCGCACAGCCGAGCTCGAGCGCGGAGCGGTAGCGCGCCCGGGGCAGCGCCGCCAGGGTGACGGCGCGCTTCCGCTGCTCGTACCAGGAGCCGTCGAAGTCCCACCCCTCGGGCTTCCTGGCGTAGTGCGCGTCGAACGACGCACGCGACCGCGAGCGGAGCGGGGCGAACAGCCACTCCTCGGCGCGCAGGTGGTGCGCGGCGTGCCGGCCGTCCACGATCGGTTCGTCACCGGGCGCGTCGGAGAGCGGCATCGTCTGGGACGGGTAGGCGGCCAGCGCCCTCGCCTTGCGGTCCCGGACGTCCGGGCCGAGGGGCAGCCTGCGCGCACGGTCCCAGGGCGCTGTCGGCACGGACGGGTCGTCCCAGTGCCAGGCCCAGATCGGGTACGCGAGCAGCTCGGTCCCCGGTGTCGCCGCGACCACCTGCTCGGTGACCTCGCCTGCGACCCGGTGGTCCCGGTGCCCGTCGCCCCGCCAGGGCGCCACGACCAGGGTGGGCCGCGCCGCGCCCGCGAGCCGGTGTCCGAGGGCGGTGCGCAGGACGTCGGCGTGCTCCCGGACCGCGCCGTCGGGCACGTCGAGCTCGGTGGCGCTCGCCGTGGGGTGCAGCACGCGCAGGGCGTGCCGGAACTCCTCGGACCGGCGCGGGGCGAGCTGCTCCGGTGTCACGGTGGGGGAACCGGGGTGCGAGCGCTCGCCGCGGGTGAGGAGCAGCACGTGCACGGGCACCTGCGCGTCGGCCGCCGTGGCGATCAGCCCGCCCGCGCCCAGGGTCTCGTCGTCCGGGTGCGGCGCGACGACCACGACCGAGCCGACCCCGCGCAGGTCGACCGCCGGTGCGGACACCGTCTCGAGGAAGGCCGTCCACGCCGCGGGGTCCGTCCCGGCGTCACGGTGGTCGAAGCTCACCACGCGACACCCCCGCGCTCCGTGACGATCCGGCCGACCCGGGCGAGGTCGCGCTCCCCGTGGTCCTGCAGGACGTAGAGCCCGAGGTCGGCGACCCGGGCGGCGACGGCCGGGTCGCTCGTCAGCGGCCCGGGACCGATCGTCGCGACGACCCCGTGCAGGACCGCGTCCACCGCCCGGCGCACCCGCGACCGGGTCACCTGGGCGATCAGGCGCCAGTCGGTGCTCCCGTCGGACGCCCCGTCCCGGGGGTCGCCGTCGCCCGGTCCGCTGTCGACGGGCAGGGGTGTGTCGATCCGTGCGGCCGCGGTGGCCAGGGCGTCCTCGGCGTCGGCGAGGTCGAGGACGGTCGCGCCGAGGGCTGCCTGCAGCAGCTCGGACTCCGGGTGCGCTGCAGCCGTCCGGCGGAGCACCCGCGCGAGCCCGACGGCTCCGCCCCACCAGCACGCAGCGACGCCGATGCCGCCCCACGCGAAGCCCGGCCGGGTGAGGTACCAGCCGGGAGCACCGACCGGTGTCGCGCGCACCCCGTCGAGGTCCACCGGACCACTCGGGACGTCGGGCATCCCGCGGGCGACCCATGCACCGTCGTGCACGGTGACCCCGTCCTGGTCGAGATCGACGGCGAACAGCTGCCGGCCGTCCCCGACGTGTGCGGTGATGAGCGCGTGCGAGAGCGACGATGCGAGCGAGCACCACGGCTTCGTTCCGGCGAGCCGGAAGGCGTCCGGCCCGGCGTCCGGGTCGGGGGTCGCGGTCAGCACGGTGCCGGGGGCCTCAGCGGCGAAGACGCCCCAGGTCGACCCGGGCGGGGCCGGCACGCCGGCCTGCTCGAGGATCCCGAGCGCGTCGAGGTGCGGCTCGACCGTGCGGGCGAGGGCCACGTCCCTCGCCGCGACGGCCGCGAGGGCGGCGAACGCACCGCCGGCCGAACCTGCGGACAGGAGCGGGGCGGTGGACGCGAGCCACCGCGCGAACGCGAGGCGGTCCTGCGGGGCCGAGCCGGTCCTCCCGGCCGTCCGGTCGATGTCGGTGGTGTCGACATCGCGAGCCGATGCGGGCCACGCGGTACTGCTGAGCATGCCTCCGAACGTACGGGAACCGCGCGGATCGGATCACGATGATCCCCAGACCGCACCAGGGTCAGGCACAGGCGGCTCATAGGAATCGCACCGATCCTCGATGACGTGACCATCTCGCAGCCCGCCGCAGCCCCTCGTCTCACCCGCGCCGACGGCACCCCGTTGCGCATCCTCGTCGTGGACGACGAGGCCAGCCTCACCGACCTGCTCTCGATGGCGCTGCGCTACGAGGGCTGGGACGTCAAGAGCGCCAACGGCGGCCAGGAGGCCCTGGCGACGGCACGCGAGTGGAAGCCCGACGCGATGGTGCTCGACGTGATGATGCCGGACCTCGACGGGCTGCAGGTGCTCGGCCGGCTCCGGCAGAACAACGACGACACCCCGGTGCTGTTCCTCACCGCGAAGGACTCCGTCGAGGACCGCGTCACCGGTCTCACCGCGGGCGGCGACGACTACGTCACGAAGCCCTTCTCGCTGGAGGAGGTCGTGGCACGGCTCCGCGGACTCATCCGCCGCTCGCAGATCTCGATCTCCGAGGCGGGGGACTCCCGCATCGTCGTCGGGGACCTCGTGCTCGACGAGGAGTCGTACGAGGTGTCCCGTGCCGGCCGTCCGATCGAGCTGACCGCGACCGAGTTCGAACTCCTCCGCTTCCTCATGCGCAACCCGCGGCGTGTGCTCAGCAAGGCACAGATCCTCGACCGGGTGTGGTCGTACGACTTCGGCGGCAAGTCCAGCGTCGTGGAGATCTACATCTCCTACCTCCGCAAGAAGATCGACGCCGGCGAGACCCCGATGATCCACACGGTGCGCGGCGTCGGGTACGTCATCAAGCCGACCTCGTGAGGGCTGCCGCGTGACACTCCGCCGACGACTCGTCCTGAGCATCGTCGCGCTCGTCGTCGCCGTGAGCGCGGTGATCGGGGCGGGCAGCATCGTCGCGCTGTTCTCGATCCAGCGATCGGCGATCGACCAGCAGCTGCAGTACGCCACGAGCCGCGCACAGAAGTCACTGCAGGACCAGGGTCCGAACGGCCCGAGCCTCGAGATCGGCCGGCCCTCCGGGCAGGCCGCCGGGACCCTGACGGTCTACTTCCTCGACGGCACCGCGGCGGTGGGCAGCGTGCTCGACAACGCCGGCGACATCGACCGCCTCACCGGGTCCTCGGTGCGTCCGCTCGGTGGCGTCGCGATCGACGGCGCCGCGCACACGGTCGACCTCGGGCACGACCTCGGTCGCTACCGGGTCACCGCAGCGCCCGTCGGGCCCGCCGTGCTCGTCGTCGGTCTCCCGATGGCGCCCGTGTACGAGAGCGTGTGGAAGCTGTTCGGATGGGTGCTCGTGGTCACCGCACTCGCACTGCTCGCTGCCACCGGGGTCGCCGCGGTCGTCGTCCGTCGCTCGCTGCGCCCGCTCGAGCGCGTCGCCGAGACCGCTTCGTCCGTCGCGCGGATGCCACTGGAGCGGAGCGACGCCCTCGACGGCGTGCGGGTCCCGGACGCCGATCCGCGCACCGAGGTCGGCCGCGTCGGCACCGCGTTCAACCGGATGCTCGGGCACATCGCCGGCGCGATGCAGGCCCGGGAGCGCTCCGAGCAGAAGGTGCGACAGTTCGTCGCCGACGCCTCGCACGAGCTCCGGACACCGCTCGCGTCGGTCCGCGGGTACGCCGAGCTCACGCGGCGGATGGGCGCGGACCTGCCGCAGGACGTCGTCTACGCGATGAGCCGCATCGAGTCGGAGTCGAAGCGCATGACGAGCATGGTCGAGGACCTGCTGCTGCTCGCCCGGCTCGACGAGGGCCGCGAGGTCCAGTTCGCCGACGTCGACCTCACCGGTCTCGTGCTCGACGCGGTGAACGACGCCCACGCAGCCTCGCCCGACCACCCGATCGAGGTCGACGTGCCCGACGTCCCCGTCGAGGTGCAGGGCGACGCAGCCCGACTCCACCAGGTCGTCGTGAACCTCGTCACCAACGCGCGGACGCACACCCCGGACGGCACCCGCATCACGGTGGGCCTCGCGCCGTCCCCGAACGGGGTCGACCTGACGGTGCGCGACACCGGTCAGGGGATCGACCCGGAGTTCCTGCCGAAGCTGTTCGAACGGTTCGCCCGGGCGGACAGCTCGCGGTCGCGCACCGCCGGGTCGACGGGCCTCGGGCTCGCGATCGTCGACGCGGTCGTGCAGGCGCACGGCGGGAGTGTCGAGGTCGCGAGCGTGCCGGGGGACACCGTGTTCACGGTGCACCTGCCGACCTCGCGCCCGGCGGCGGCAGCCGGTGCGGGCGCAGCCGGCGCGGTGGCGGCGACCGCCTGACGGACTGGAGGCGCGGGGCGGGGCCCGCCCCGTTCCTCCCGTCCGGCGGTTGGTCGCGGTCCCGATCCTGTGGTACCTTCTTCGAAGCCAAAGACCGCCGGTCGTCTGTGCGCTCGCGCACAGACCGAAGGTCCTCACTCGTGGGGCAGCCAGCGCAGGTGTTCAGAACAACTCCTCCCGTTCGCGGGGGAGCAGCTCCGAGCCTCTGCGCCGGAGCTTTTTTCGTGTGGTGACCAGGGGCTAGCCGGCAAGAACCCCAAGGAGAACCATGGCGAACAAGGAAGCTGCGGTCGCCGAGCTCACGGAAGCATTCCAGAGCTCGAACGCCGTCCTGCTCACCGAGTACCGCGGTCTCACGGTGGCGCAGCTCAAGGAGCTCCGCAACTCGATCCGTGAGCACGCCACGTACGCCGTGGTGAAGAACACGCTGACCAAGATCGCGGCGAACAACGCCGGCATCTCGTCGTTCGACGACGAGCTCGCCGGTCCGTCCGCTCTCGCCTTCGTCCACGGTGACACCGTCGCCGTCGCGAAGTCGCTGCGTGCATTCGCCAAGGCGAACCCCCAGCTCGTGGTGAAGGGCGGTTACTTCGACGGTAACCCGCTCACCGCGACCGAGGTGGACAAGCTCGCCGACCTCGAGTCCCGTGAAGTCCTGCTCGGCAAGCTCGCCGGCGCCTTCAAGGCCTCGCTGTTCGGTGCTGCGTACCTGTTCCAGGCACCCCTCTCGCAGGCCGTCCGCACCGTGGACGCCCTCCGCGAGAAGCAGGAGTCCGCGGCCTGACCAGGCACGCGTTCATCAACCACACGTACTAGCTAGTAGTAGGAGAAAATCATGGCGAAGCTTTCGCAGGACGAGCTCATCGAGGCCTTCAAGGAGCTCACGCTCATCGAGCTCTCGGACTTCGTGAAGAAGTTCGAGGAGGTCTTCGAGGTCACCGCTGCTGCCCCCGTCGCGGTCGCCGCGGCCGGTGGCGCTGCTGCCCCCGCCGAGGAGGTCGAGGAGAAGACCGAGTTCGACGTCGTGCTCAAGTCGGCCGGTGACAAGAAGATCCAGGTCATCAAGGAGGTCCGTGGCCTCACGTCGCTCGGCCTGGGCGAGGCCAAGGCCCTCGTCGAGACCGCCGACGCCAAGATCCTCGAGGGTGTCAACAAGGAGACGGCCGACAAGGCGAAGGAGGCCCTCGAGGCCGCCGGCGCCACGATCGAGCTCGCGTAGTCTCGACCTCTGGTCACGAAGGCCGCTGCCCCTCGGGGCGGCGGCCTTCGTCGTGCGCGGCGGGCGGCCGGGGCGGCCGGGGCGGCCGGGGCGCGAGACTCGGTTCTGCGGACACTTTCGCGTGTCAGGCATTGCGAATGTGTCCGCCCGGCCGAGTCTCGCCGCCCACGTGCAGGTCGTGCGAGCGGAAGAGGGCCTGGAAGCGGTCGAGTCGTTCGAGGTGCCACCAGGTGACGCGGACCACCGTCCGGACCTCTCGGCGACGACGGAGACGGTCCTCCCGACGCTTCTCCGTCCAGACGACGTCGCCCGGGTGCCGCCCTGCGAGCATCGCCGGGTCCGTGTACTTCTGCTTGCCGTCGAACTCGACCACGACCCGGATGTCGGGCAGCCAGAAGTCGACCCGATCCGTGAAGCCGTCGTGGCGGAACTCGTGTTGCGGCACGACCTGCCCGACGCCGATCTGGACGAGCCGGATCGCCGTGTAGGACTCGCCGGCGGTCTCGTGGCGGGCGTCGAGGGCAGCGAGGACCGTGCGCGCACGACGCGACCCTCGTCCCGGGCCCGCAGGCAGAGCGTCGGCCAGCTGTGCGGCGGTGAGGCTGCCGTCCCGTACTGCCGCGTCGATCGCCACCGCCGCGACGTGCACGGGCTCCGTCCGCGCGACGAGGGACGCGGTCGTCGCTCGGTCGCCGACGGGCACGCCGTCGAGGCGGGCCGCCGCGAGGTGCAGCGCTCCGGCGCCGGGAGCGTGCAGGATCACGCCGGCTCGGTGGACCGTCTGCTCGATCGTCGGGACGGTGACGTGGACCCGGTCGGGCGCGGGACCGATCAGCGGCCACCCGTGGATGAGCGCGGCCGTGAGGTGTGTGAACACCCCACCGGCGGGTACCACCGGCGCGACGGCCCACACCCGAGCGAGGTGTCGGTCGGCTGGGTCGAGTCCTTCCCAGATGCTCCGGGGGAGGTAGACGCCGTTGTGCAGCCGCACCACCTCTCCCGCGCGGTGGCGTCGCCGGAGTGTGCGCGCTCGTGAGTCGTCGTCTGCGCGGAGCAGTGCAGGGCGTTCCCGGTGGTACCGCATGCACCCACGCTGGCGGCCGAGCGATCCGGTTGAGCGGCAGCGTGCCGACCTGTGGAGGAGCGGGTCCAGTGCACAGCCTGTGGGCGGAACGCGAGACTCGCGTCAGCGGACACTTTCGCGTTCGAGCGGCCACAAAAGTGTCCGCTGGGCCGAGCCTCGGCAGCGCGCGCGTCAGCGCAGGGTGCTGTGGCGGCGGCCGTAGGCCAGGTAGAGCACGGCGCCGGCGACCATCCACAGGCCGAACGCGATCCACGTGCCGGCGCCGAGGAACACCGCGAGCAGGACGCAGCACAGCGTTCCGAGCACCGGGACGACGGGGAACAGCGGCACGCGGTAGGAGCGCTCGAGGTCCGGACGGGTGCGGCGCAGCACGATGACGGAGACGTTCACCAGGGCGAACGCGACCAGGGTGCCGATGCTGGTCGCGTCGGCGAGCTCGCCGAGGGGCACGAGCGCGGCGCCGACCGCGACGACGATGCCCACGATGAGGGTGTTCGGCACGGGGGTCCCGGTGCGGCGCGAGACCGTGCCGAAGACCTTCGGCACCATGCCGTCGCGGGCCATGGTCAGCAGGATGCGCGTCTGGCCGTACAGCACGGTGAGCACGACGCTGGCGATCGCGATCACGGCCCCCACCGAGAAGACCAGGGCGACCACCGGCTGACCGGTCACGTCGACGACGATGCGGACGAGCGATGCCTCGTCGGAGGAGAACGACGTCCACGGGCGGGCCCCGATCGCGGCGACCGCGACCAGGATGTAGAGCGTCGTGACGATCACGATCGACGCGATGATCGCGCGCGGGAGGTCGCGCCGGGGGTCCTTCGCTTCCTCTCCGGCGGTCGACGCGGCGTCGAACCCGATGTACGAGAAGAACAGGCGGGACGCGGCGGCGGTGACACCAGCTGCTCCCATCGGCGCGAGCGGCGCGAAGTTGCCGGACCGGAACGCCGTGAAGGCGACGACGACGAAGAAGACCAGGAGGGCGATCTTCACGACGACCATGAGCGTGTTCGCCCAGGCGCTCTCACGGGCACCGGGCAGCAGGACGGCCGTCGCCAGGAGCACGAGCACCGCCGCGGGGAGGTTCACGACGCCGCCGTCACCGGGTGGGGCGGCGATCGCCGCCGGCAGGTGCAGACCGAACACGCGGAGTGTCTCGTCGACGTACTCGCTTGCTCCCACCGCGACCGCGGCCACGGAGACGGCGTACTCGAGGACGAGGCACCAGCCGCAGACCCAGGCGATGCCCTCGCCCATCGTGGCGTAGGTGTACGAGTAGCTCGAGCCCGAGGTCGGCACGGCCCCGGCCATCTCGGCGTACGACAGCGCGGAGAGCAGGGCGGCGACGCCGGCCAGGACGAACGAGATCCAGACCGCCGGCCCGGCCAGCGGGACCGCCGTGCCGAGCACCACGAGGATGCCCGTGCCGAGGGTCGCGCCGACGCTGATCATCGTCAGGTGCCAGACCCCGAGCGACCGCCGGAGCGGTACCCCGTCCACCCCCGCCGCGGCCTCGGCCTGCAGCTGGTCGATCGGCTTCCGGCGTGCGAGCTGCTGGCGGAGCGACGTGGGGCGGGGGGACGCGGACGTCATGGGACCTCTGGTGGTGCGGGGGACGCGGACGGACGATCGTTGCACGGCCCCTGAACGGGGTCAAATACTGCGCATCCCGCCGGTGTCCCCAGCCGGGGATAGGTTGGCCACATGAGCATGGGCCACGGGATGCGACCGGGCGCGGCGGGCGGGCTGCGCGGCGGCGGGCGGATCTCGAGCGGGGACGTCGCGGCGCAGCGGGCCGCCAACGCCGAGGCGCCGCGGATCCCGCACCTGCTCCGCCGTATCGCCGGGCTGTTCGCACCGCACCGGCGCGCCATCGTGCTGACCGTGACGCTCGTGCTGGTCGGAGCGGCACTGTCGGTGATCCCGCCGCTCCTCACGCAGCAGGCCTTCGACCGCGGGCTCTTCCCGCCGTCCGGGCGGCCTGACGTCCCGGTGCTCCTCGAGCTCGTCGGCGGCATGGTCGCGCTCTGGATCGCGAGCGCGGGCATCGGCATCTGGCAGACGTACCTGACTGCGACCGTCGGCAACAAGGTGATGGGCGCGATGCGCATGCGGCTCTTCGCGCACCTGCAGCGCATGGAGCTGGCGTTCTTCACGCGCACGAAGACGGGTGTCATCCAGTCGCGCCTGCAGAACGACGTCGGCGGCGTCGCCAGCGTGCTCAACAACACGATCTCGTCGGTGCTCGGCAACACCGTGACGGTGATCGCAGCGGTCGTCGCGATGCTCCTGCTGAGCTGGCAGATGACGCTCGTCGCCGTGGTGCTGCTCCCGCTGCTCGTCGTCGCCCAGCGTCGCGTCGGTCAGGTGCGTGCCCGGATCGCCGGACAGACGCAGGAGTCGCTGTCCGACATGACCGCGATCACCCAGGAGGCACTGAGCGTCTCCGGCATCCTGCTCGCCAAGTCCTTCAACCAGCAGCGCAGCGAGACCAAGCGCTACGAGGACGAGAACCGGAACCAGATCCAGCTGCAGGTGCGCCAGCAGATGTCGGGGCAGTGGTTCTTCGCCATCGTGCAGGTCTTCCTGTCGATCATCCCGGCGGTCATCTACCTGGTCGCCGCGTACTTGATCATCGGCGACGTGCCGATCACGGCCGGCACGATCGTGGCGTTCACGACGGTGCAGTCCCGGCTGCTCTTCCCGACCGTCGGCCTGCTCCGGGTCGTCCTCGACCTGCAGACCTCCGGCGCGCTCTTCGCCCGCATCTTCGAGTACCTCGACCTGCAGCCGGCGATCACCGACGCACCTGCAGCCCGCAAGGTGGACGCCCGCCGGGTCGGGCACGTGGCGTTCGACGACGTGACGTTCGCGTACCCGGACGGCGAGCCCGACAAGCCCACCCTCCGCAACGTGTCGTTCGAGCTCGAGCCCGGGCAGTTCGCCGCATTCGTCGGACCGTCGGGCGCGGGCAAGACGACGATCTCCTACCTGGTGCCGCGGCTGTACGAGGCCTCGGCGGGGTCCGTCCGGTTCGCCGGGGCCGACGTGCGGGACCTCGAGCACGAGGACCTGATGCGCCACGTCGGGATCGTCAGCCAGGAGACGTACCTGTTCCACGCCACGATCGGCGACAACCTGCGGTACGCCAAGCCGGACGCCACCGACGCGGAGCTCGAGCGGGCGGCGCGTGCGGCGAACATCCACGAGACGATCGCGTCGTTCCCCGACGGCTACGAAACGGTGGTCGGGGAGCGCGGGTACCGGCTCTCGGGCGGCGAGAAGCAGCGGATCGCGATCGCCCGGGTGCTCCTCAAGGATCCACCGGTGCTCGTGCTCGACGAGGCGACGAGCGCGCTGGACTCGATCTCCGAGCACGTGGTGCAGACGGCACTCGACACCGCTGCCGCAGGAAGGACGACGATCGCGATCGCGCACCGGTTGTCGACGATCCGCGACGCCGACGTCATCTTCGTGCTCGACCACGGGCGGATCGTCGAGCGGGGCTCCCACGACGAGCTCCTCGACCGCGACGGGGTCTACGCCTCCCTGTTCCGTCAGCAGAACGCCACCGCGCACGACCACGACGTGGCGACGACCCCGTTCGTCGCATCCCAGCCGAGCGCCGGTGGTCCCGCCTAGACTCGGCCGCGTGCGATACGCGAACTCGGTCGTCGACCTCGTCGGCGACACCCCGCTCGTCAAGCTGAACCGCGTCACCGAGGGTCTCCGGGCGACCGTGCTGGTCAAGGTCGAGTACCTGAACCCGGGCGGCTCGTCGAAGGACCGCATCGCGACCCGGATCATCGACGCGGCCGAGGCCTCCGGCGACCTCCGACCCGGCGGCACCATCGTCGAGCCCACGTCGGGCAACACCGGCGTCGGGCTCGCCCTGGTCGCGCAGCAGCGCGGGTACCGGTGCGTCTTCGTGCTGCCGGACAAGGTGGGTGAGGACAAGCGCAACGTGCTCACGGCCTACGGCGCCGAGATCGTCGTCACGCCGACCGCCGTCGCGCCCGACCACCCCGAGTCCTACTACTCGGTGTCCGACCGCCTGGTGCGCGAGATCCCGGGTGCCTACAAGCCGAACCAGTACGCCAACCCGAACGGCCCGCGCAGCCACTACGAGACCACCGGTCCCGAGATCTGGCGCGACACCGAGGGGCAGGTCACGCACTTCGTCGCCGGCGTCGGCACGGGCGGCACGATCTCGGGCACCGGACGGTACCTCAAGGAGGCGTCCGACGGCCGCGTCCGCATCGTCGGCGCCGACCCCGAGGGGTCCGTGTACTCGGGCGGCACCGGACGCCCCTACCTGGTCGAGGGCGTCGGCGAGGACTTCTGGCCGTCCGCCTACGACGCCGGTGTACCCGACGAGATCATCGCCGTGACCGACGCCGAGTCCTTCGCCATGACCCGGCGGCTCGCGCGCGAGGAAGGCCTGCTCGTCGGCGGCTCGAGCGGCATGGCCGTCGTCGCCGCGCTGCGGGCCGCCCGCGACCTGACGGAGGACGACGTCGTCGTGGTGCTGCTGCCCGACGGCGGTCGCGGCTACCTCGGCAAGATCTTCAACGACCGCTGGATGCGCTCCTACGGCTTCGCCGAGGCCGACGACGCCCGCACCGTCGGATCGGTCGTCGCCGGCAAGGACGGCCGTCTGCCCGACCTCGTGCACGCGCACCCGTCGGACACCGTCCGCGACGTCGTCGAGATCATGTCGACGTACGGTGTCTCGCAGATGCCCGTCCTGAGCGCCGAGCCGCCCGTCGTGATCGGCGAGGTGGTGGGTGCCGTCGCCGAGAAGGACCTGCTCGAGCAGGTCTTCACGGGCAGTGCATCGATGACGGACGCGGTCAGCGGCTTCGTCGGCGACCCGCTCCCGCTCATCGGCACCGGTGAGTCGCTCTCGGCGGCCCGTCGTGCGCTGGAGGCCGTCGACGCGCTGCTCGTCGTCGACGACGGCAAGCCGGTCACCGTCCTGACGAGGCACGACCTGCTCACGTCGCTCTCCGAGTGAGCCCAGCAGTCCGAGTGACCCCAAGCCCGAGTGACCCCCGAAGCCCGAGTGACCCCCGCAGCCCGAGTGACCCAGAAGTCCCAGTGACCCCCGAAGCCCGAGGAACCGAAGCACGCATGACCGAGTTCGCCACCCGCGCCGTCCACGCCGGCCAGGACCCCGACGCCACGACCGGTGCCGTCATCCCGCCCATCCACGTCACCAGCACCTACGTGCAGGACGGTGTCGGGAACATGCGGAACGGCTACGAGTACTCCCGCGGCGGCAACCCCACACGGGACGCGCTGCAGACGCTGCTCGCAGACCTCGACGGCGGCGTCGCGGCGTACTCGTTCGCCTCGGGCCTCGCCGCGGAGGACGCCCTGCTCCGCGCGTACCTCGAGCCGGGCGCCCGGGTCGTGATGGGCAACGACGTGTACGGCGGCACGCACCGCCTGGTGAACCGGCTGCACGTGCCGTGGGGCGTCGAGCTCGTGGTCGTCGACATGAGCGACGTCGACCGGGTGCGTGCCGCGCTCGAAGGGGCCCCGGCGAAGACCGTCCTGTGGGTCGAGACCCCCACGAACCCGCTCATGAAGATCGCCGACATCGCGCTGCTGTCCGAGGTCGGGCACGCCGCCGGCGCGCTCGTCGTCGTGGACAACACCTTCGCGTCGCCCGCCCTGCAGCAACCCCTGTCGCTCGGTGCCGACGCGGTGTCGTACTCGACGACGAAGTACCTCGGCGGGCACTCCGACGTGGTCGGCGGTGCGGTCGTGCTCCGCGACCCGGCGTTCGCGGAGCAGGTCGGCTTCCTGCAGTTCGGCGCCGGTGCGATCGCCTCGCCCTTCGACGCGTTCCTGACCACCCGCGGCATCAAGACGCTGCCCGTCCGCATGGAGCGCCACTCGACGAACGCGCAGGCGGTCGCCGAGGCGCTGGTGTCCGCGCCCGGCGTCGAGCGCGTGTTCTACCCGGGTCTCGCCGACCACCCCGGCCACGAGGTCGCGGCGAAGCAGATGCGCGGCTTCGGCGGCATGCTGTCGGTGGCGCTCACCGGCGGCCCCGAGGCGGCCAAGCGCTTCGTCGAGTCGACCGAGGTCTTCACGCTCGCCGAGTCCCTGGGCGGCGTCGAGTCGCTGATCGGGTACCCGAGCGAGATGACGCACGCGTCGGTGAAGGGCACCGAGCTCGCCGTCCCGGAGAACGTCGTCCGGCTGTCCGTCGGCATCGAGGACGCCGGCGACCTGGTCGCGGACGTGCTGCAGGCACTGTCCCGCTGACGCCGTGACGGACGGGAGGCTCCCCACCGGGCCGGTGGGGAGCCTCCCGTCCGTCACGGCGACCGCCGGTCCGTCGGTGCCGGCCCCTAGGCTGGTGCGGTGAGCAGCGTGGCGACGAGGTCGGGGATCCTCGGCGGGCGCTACGCGCTCGCCACCCTCGGCATGGTCGCGATCGTCGGGGTGGCCGCGTTCCAGAACCTCGCGATGACCACGGTCATGCCGGAGATCAGCCGCGACCTGGACGGGCAGACGCTGTACGCGCTCGCCTTCGCCGCACCCCTCGCCGCCGGGGTCCCGGGCATGGTGCTCGCCGGTACCTGGTCGGACCGGTCGGGGGGACGGGTCGTCGCCTGGATGTCCGCGGCGCTCTTCGCGATCGGGACCGCGGTGGTGATGACCGCGCCGACGATGGAGGTCTTCCTCGTCGGGCGTCTGGTCGAGGGCTTCGGCGCCGGAGCGATCGACGTCGTGCTGTACGTGCTCGTCGCGCGGATCTTCCCCGCGGAGCTGCACGGTCCGGTGTTCGCGGGGTTCGCCGCGGCGTGGGTGGTGCCCGCGCTGGTCGGTCCCGCTGTCGCCGGGGTCGTGACCGAGGTGTGGGGTTGGCACTGGGTGTTCGCCGGGGCGCTCGGGATCGCGCTCGTCGCCTTCGCGCTGCTCGTCCCGACGCTGTCCCGGCTGCACGCGCCGCCCGTCGACCGACGGCCCGCCTGGCAGGCGGGCCGCATCGCGTGGTCCATCGGGGCCGCCGTCGCGATCCTGCTGCTCAACGTGGCGCCCGACCTCGGCGTCCGGGGGCGGGTCCTCGCGGTCGTCGTCGGGGTGGTCGGCACGTGGGCGGCGCTGCGCCCGCTCCTGCCGTCCGGCACGTTCCGCGCCGCCCCCGGGCTGCCGACGGTCGTGCTGCTCCGGGGGCTGGTCGCCGCCGCGTTCTTCGGGAGTGAGGCCTACGTGCCGTACCTGCTGCAGGCCCAGCACGGGCTGTCCGCGTCCGCCGCCGGACTGGCACTGACCGTCTCGGCCGTGAGCTGGGCCGGGGCGAGCTGGCTGCACGGTCGGCTCGGCGAGCAGCGCCTCACCGCGACCCGGACGTTCGGGATCGGTACCGCGCTCGTGCTGCTGAGCGTGCTGGTCGCGCTCGCGGTCGCGGTGTGGGACCTGCCGTGGTGGGTGCTCGTCGTCGGGTGGTTCGTCGGCGGGGCCGGCATGGGCGGGATGTACCCGCGGCTGTCGATGCTCACGCTGCGGTTCTCGCGCGAGGGTGACGACGGGTTCGCGAGTTCGGCGCTCACGATCGCCGACGCCTCGGGCAGCGTCGTCGGGCTCGCGGTCACGGGGTTGCTGTTCGTCGGCAGCGGGGGAGCGACGGGCGACTGGTCGTTCCCGCTCGTCTTCGTGGCGATGGCAGGGATCGCGCTCGTGGCCTCGGCGGCCGTGCACCGGCTGGGACCCGTCCCGCCGCCGACGGTGACGCAGGGCACCTGACGACCCGGCCGGTCGTGCGCGCGAGCGGTAGCGTGGTGTCCCGACGAGCGGAGGGACCGGAGTGCGCATCACCGTCGTGGCCGTCCTGGTGGGCGTCGTCCTCGCGCTGACCGGGTGTCAGGGCGCGACGACCGCTGCGCCGACGCCGGTGCGCAGCACGGACCTGACGAGTTCCGACGGCGGCTTCGACCGGAACGCGGTGGTGGGAGTGGTGCTCGCCGCGGGTGACGACGCGCTCGCGTCCGACCTCGAGGACGGGCTCCGTGACGCCGGATTCCGCCCGGACGTCCGCGTCTCCCCACGTGACGGTGCGGCGGCTGCGCAGCGCGGTGCGGTGGACGACCTCGTGCGGGGCGGTGCGAAGGCGCTGCTCGTCCGGGCGGTGGACGCCGGCGCCCTGACCGGTGCGGTGCAGACGGCGCACGACGCCGGCGTGGTGGTGGTCTCGCTCGGCGACGCCGTGCCGGCCAGCGGGACCGGCGGCGACGGGGTCTCCGCGGACCACCGGGTGCGGGCGTCCGGTGACCCGGCGGTCACGGCCCGAGCGGCCGTCGACGTCGTGCGGTCACTGCAGCGTGGCGAGCAGCCCGCCGACGACCGACCGGCCGGATGACGTCAGCGCCTGTGTGACGACTGCCGACAGGTCAGTGCCACCAGGCGGGGAACGACAGCGTGATCGTCTCGACGAGCGACCTCCGCGACCGACGGGGCCCGGCGAGCCAGGCCTCGATCGCACCGACGAACCCCTGGGCGACGAACCCGGCGGCGACGTCGTCCAGCAGGGGTGGGCGGGACGCGGGGTCGAGCTCGCGGATGTGCTGCGCGCTCGAGACGGTGAAGTGCTCGACGAGCAGCCGGTGCAGCGAGGCGTCCTCCGTGTCGGGGAGTCCGCGCGCGTAGATGTCGCGGTGTGCGACGACGTGCTCGACGACGGCGTCGATGCCCCGTCGGGTGATCGCGGCGAGCTCGTCCGGCCCGGCACCGCGCGCCGACGCCGCACGGCGGGCCTCGACGTCGTCCTCACGGATGCGGTCGAGCTCCGGGGTGAGCACGTCGGCGAGGAGCGAACCGGGGGAGACCGCGTGCGAGTAGAACGTCGCACGGTTGATCCCGGCTGCCCGGGTGACGTCGGCGACCGTGATCGCCGATACCGGGCGGTCGGCGGCGAGCCGCAGGATCGCCTCGCGCAACGCTGCCGTGGTGTGCAGGATCCGGGCGTCGACCACGACACCACCCCTTCTTCGTCCGGTGCGCCCGGGCGGCCGACGGCCGGTCCGAGCAGTCCGACGCTACCGCATGCCGACCAGGCGGACGGGTCGGAGAGCGCAGTGTGACGCGAGGATCCGCGAGAGGCGTTCCGAGAGCGCTCACGCTGGCCGTACGATGGTTCCGTCACCGAATCGATTCGATTCGACCGTCGAGAGCCGTAGCTCTCGTGCCCGACCCTCGCCCCGTGCCCGACTCCGTCGCGTGCCCGATCGGCCCCTGCCCGTGCCCGACCTGCCCCGTGAAGGACCCCTCGTGACCGCGCCCGCCACCACCGGCTCGCTCCGCGTCGTACTGCACCCCGGTGATGCCCTCACCCGGAACCAGCGCCTCGTCTACGTCTTCGTGCTCGGCGCGCTCACCGCGCTCGGCCCGTTCACCATCGACCTGTACCTGCCGGCGTTCCCGTCGCTCGAGCGCGAGTTCGGCATCAGTGAGGGCGCCGTGCAGCTCACGCTCACGGCGACGACGCTCGGCTTCGCGGTCGGCCAGCTGCTCGTCGGACCGTGGAGCGACAAGGTGGGTCGGCGTCTGCCGCTCATCATCGCGACCTCGGTGCACGTCGCCGCGTCCGTCGGGGCGGCGCTCGCGCCGAACGTCGAGGTCCTGGCGCTGTTCCGCGTCCTCCAGGGCATGGGCGCCGCGGCCGGCGGCGTCGTCGCCATGGCGACCGTGCGCGACCTGTTCGGTGGCAAGCCGCTCGTGCGGATGCTGTCGCGCCTGGCGATGGTGAACGGCCTCGCGCCGATCCTCGCGCCGCTCATCGGTTCGCAGATGCTGCAGTTCGTCAGCTGGCGCGGGGTCTTCGTCTTCCTCGCCTGCTACGGCGCCGCCGTGGTGATCGCGTCGTCGCTCCTCATCGTCGAGACCCTGCCGCCGGCCCGCCGCCAGGAGGCGGGGCACTCCACGATCGGTCAGCGCTACCGGGCGCTGTTCTCCGACCGCATCTTCGTCGGCGTCGCGCTCATCGGCGCGATGGTGTTCAGCGGGCTGTTCTCGTACCTGAGCGCGTCGCCGTTCCTGTTCCAGACCGTGTACGGCCTCGACGCGCAGCAGTACGGCCTGCTCTTCGCGGTCAACTCGATCGGCGTCGTCGTGGGCGTGCAGGTGTCGTCACGGCTCGCCCAGCGCGTCGGACCGCAGTGGATCCTGGCGTGCTCGACGGCGACGCTGTTCACCGCCGCGGTGGCCATCGTGGTGCTCGACCAGCTCGGCGCGGGCCTGGTCGGTGTGCTCGTCCCGCTGTGGTTCTTCATCGCGGCCTGCGGGTTCACCTTCCCGCTCGTGCAGGTGATCGGTCTCGCGGCGCACGGCAAGGAGGCCGGTACCGCCGCCTCGCTGCTGGGTGCCCTGAACTTCGGTGTCGCCGGTCTGGTCTCGCCCATCGTCGGGTGGCTCGGCATCACCGCGGCGACGCCGATGGCCGCCGTGATGGCGTGCACTGCGGCGGTCGCCGTGCTCGTGCTCTGGGTGGTCGTGCGGCCGCGGACGGTCCCGGCACTCACCCACTGACGTCGAGCGGTCCGCTGGCGTTCGGGCGGGTTGCGGTCCGGCGGTCCGGCGGTCCGGCGCTCTGGCGGCGTCGACTCGAACGACGACATCGTCGTCGAACGACAACGGCGGTGTCGTTCCGCGACCGCGGTCGAGCGGGTCGCGGGCTGGTGACGGTTCGGCGCTTCGGGGGCGTCGGCTCGAGTGACAATTTCGTTGTCGAACGACAGCGGCAGTGTCGTTCCGCGCCCGTCCGACCGTGTCACGGGCTGGGAACGGCCGGGCGGCCCGGGGCATCGGCTCGAACGACGACTTCGCTGTCGAACGACGACGGTCGTGTCGTCGCGCGACCGCGTTCGCCGGCGCCCGCACCACGGGACCTGCGCGTCCGTAGGCTGCGGGGATGAGCGACGCGGTGGAGCAGGCGCGGGCGGCGGCAGCGGCGGCGCAGGCCGCGGCGGAGGAAGCGCGGCGCCTCGCTGACGAGGCAGCCCGACGGGCCGAGGAGCTCGCCGCGGCGCTCGAGCACGCGGCCGGTGTGCCGGCAGCGACCACCCCGGCGTCGGGCACGACCACTGCCGGCGGGACCGATCCGGGGTCGGCGGCTCCGGACGCGACCGCCCCGGACGCTGGGTCGACCTCGGACGCCGTCGTCGCGCCTCCCGGCCCGGCCGACGCGAGCCCGACGGCGGACGCGAGCCCGACGGCCGACGCGAGCCCGACACCGGCCCCGAGCGCCGCTCCTGCCGCCCCCGCCGGACCACTCGGCCCGGACGCCGTCGCGGCCGTCCGCGCCGGCTACTCCGTGCAGGGGACCGCCCTCGAACTCGGCGCCCTCGTCAACGGTGAGGCCCTGCCCGACGTCCAGGTCCGGATCCCGCTCGGCATGCTCAACCGCCACGGGCTGGTCGCCGGCGCGACCGGGACGGGGAAGACCCGCACGCTGCAGCTCCTGGCCGAGCAGATCGCGGCGAACGGCGTCCCCGTCTTCGCCGCCGACGTGAAGGGCGACCTGTCCGGGCTCGCCGCCGCCGGGCAGCCGAGCGAGCAGCTCCTGGCGCGCACGGCCGGCATCGGGCAGCAGTGGGCGCCCCTCGCGAGCCAGGCGGAGTTCTACTCGCTCGGCGGGCAGGGGACCGGTGTGCCGATCCGCGCGACGGTGTCCGGCTTCGGCCCGCTGCTGCTCGCGAAGGTGCTCGGGCTGAACCCGACGCAGGAGTCGTCGCTCGGTCTGGTGTTCCACCACGCGGAGCGCGCCGGGCTGCCGCTCGTCGACCTGTCCGACCTCCGCGCGGTGCTGACGTACCTGGTGAGCGACCAGGGCAAGGCGGAGCTCGCCGAGCTCGGCGGCCTGTCGAAGCAGACGGCCGGGGTGATCCTGCGCGAGCTCGTCACCTTCGCGGACGCCGGTGCGGACCGCTTCTTCGGTGCGCCGGAGATCGACACGCGGGAGTTCCTCCGGACCGCGGCCGACGGTCGCGGCATCGTCAGCCTGCTCGAGGTGCCTGAGGTGCAGGACCAGCCCGAGGTCTTCTCGACGTTCCTCATGTGGCTGCTCGCCGACCTCTTCAACGAGCTGCCCGAGGTGGGCGACACCGAGGAGCCGAAGCTGGTCTTCTTCTTCGACGAGGCCCACCTGTTGTTCGCGGGGGCCTCGAAGGACTTCACCGCGCAGATCGTCCGCACCGTCCGCCTCATCCGGTCGAAGGGCGTCGGCGTCGTCTTCGTCACGCAGTCACCGGAGGACCTGCCGGGCGACGTGCTCGCGCAGCTCGGGTCACGGGTGCAGCACCAACTGCGGGCACACACCCCGGATGACGCGAAGGCATTGCGCGCTGCGGTCTCGACGTACCCGACGAGCGACTACGACCTGGCCGAGGTCCTGACCTCGCTGGCGACCGGCGAGGCGATCGTGACGGTCATGAACGAGTACGGCGCGCCGACTCCGGTGGCCTGGACGCGGCTGCGAGCGCCGCAGGGGTCGATGGCGCCCCTGCCGCCGGCCGAACTGGAGGCGCGGGTCGCCTCGTCCCCGCTCCTCGCCACCTACGGCACCCCGGTCGACCCCGAGTCCGCTCGCGAGGTCCTGGCCGCCCGCATGGAGTCGGCCGCCGCGCAGGCCGCGGCGGTCGAGGCGCAGGCCGATGCGGTCGCTGCGGCGGCCGACGCCGCGCGCGAGGCAGCCCGCGCGGCCGCCGCCGCTGCGGAGGAGGCCGCCGCGCAGGCGGTGCGGGACGAGCGGGAGCGGGCCGCGGCGCAGGCGGCGTACGAGCGGACGCAGCGCGAGTTCGAGCGTGCCGAGCGGGCCGCGGAGCAACGACGGTCGCGGACGATGTCCGCAGGGACGAGGTCCTCGCGGACCCGGACCGGGCGACGGGCCGAGGACCCGCTGTCGGACCTGCTCGGCGGGTCGGGACTCGGCGGGACGATCGCGAAGGAGGTCGTGCGCGGCATCTTCTCGACGCTGCGCCGACGCCGTTGACGCGCGTCGGTCAGCGTGCGAGGAGGCCGACGGTCTCCACGGCGAGCAGCCCGGCGACGACACAGGCCGCGGCGGCGCCGACCAGGAGCACGCCGGCGCGACGTTCGTACCAGGTGCGGCTCGAGGGCCAGCGTCGGGCGGCCTCGCGCACGTGCACCGGACGCCGTTCGTGCTCGACGGGTACGTCGAGGGCCTCGACCACGCGGTCGAGCGCGGGTTCGCCCCAGACGTCGCCCCGCATCCGGAACAGGTGTCCGTCCCCGGCGTCGAACGCCAGCAGCTCGCGGGTCGCTCGGTCGGGTGACGCGCCGTACACCGGAGCCACGACGACCCGGTGCACCCGTGCGCGGGCGATGCGGCGGCTCGGGGAGAGGACCGCGTTGATGACGACGGCGTCGGCATCGATGCCGAGGAACGCCTGGCCGAGCCGGACGAACAGGACACCGACGAGCACCGCGAGGACGACGACGAGCGAGGCGACGAGGGTCCACCAGCGCACCGGCAGCGAGACCCAGACGAGGGCGACCGCGAGCGGCACCGCGGAGCAGAGGACGCTCAGCGCGGTCGACCGGACGAGCGAGCGCCGCGGTCGGAGGACGACGTCGAACACCGGCGTCCGCAGCCGTCCGGCGGTAGGTACCGTCGCTTCCCCCACGTGGCTCTCCTCGCCCTCGGGCGCGCGGGCAGGCCGAAGACGCCTCCCGCAGGCGACGCCCCTGCCGCCCGCTGCACCGTGGTCGACCCGTCCCGGGGTCGACCGTCTGCTCAGACTAGGGGGGAACGGGGGTGGAGGACAGTGCGTTCCACCCCCGATGGGCGTTTCCCGGCCAGACCGTGACCGGACGGGGTGCGGCGGGGTCGGGCAGGTGGGGGACCGCGGAACGCAGCAGGCGCGTCCGCTGTGCGGACGCGCCTGCTCTCGTGCTGTTGTCGTGCTGGCGGAGAATGGGGGATTCGAACCCCCGAGGGCTTGCACCCAACACGCTTTCCAAGCGTGCGCCATAGGCCACTAGGCGAATTCTCCTGGGCCACCTCGCGGTGACGACACCCCATGGTACAGGTCTTCGAGGGTGCTCACGACCACCGGCAGGACCGCCGGCACGAACACCCGCACGACCGCTGCGGCGGCTCCCAGAGGGCACGGCGACCGCGCGACTAGCCTGGGAACGTGTCGACCCGCATCTACATCACGTCAGCAGAAGGACACACGGGCAAGAGCACCGTCGCCCTCGGTGTCCTCGAGACCCTCGCGCGCTCGGTCGGACGGGTCGGCGTGTTCCGCCCGGTCGCCCGCTCGGTCGCCGAGCCGGACTACGTGCTCGAACTCCTGCTGCAGCACAGCGCGGTGGGACTCTCCTACGACGAGGCCGTCGGCGTCACCTACGACGACGTGCACGCGGACCCCGACGCGGCCCTCGGCACGATCCTGAACCGGTTCGCCCAGGTGGAGCGGCAGTGCGACGCGGTCGTGGTGCTCGGGTCGGACTACACCGACGTCGGCAGCCCCACCGAGCTGTCGTTCAACGCCAAGGTCGCCGCGAACCTCGGCGCGCCCGTGCTCCTCGTGCTCGGTGGCCGTGACTCCGCAGAACGCGGCGCCCGGACGCCCGACGCCATGGCACAGGTCGCCGACGTCACCACGAGCGAGCTCCGCGCCGCGCACGCACAGCTCCTCGGCGTCGTGGTGAACCGCGCCGACCCGGACGCGCTCACCGCGATCGTCGCGAGCGTCGAGCACGCGGTGCGGGACGACCACCCGGACACCCCGGTGTGGGCGATCCCGGAGGACCGGGTGCTCGTGGCGCCGACGGTCCGGGCGCTGCTCGAGGCCACCGGCGCGACCCTCGTCCGCGGCGACGAGGCGCTGCTCGACCGCGAGGCCCTGGGCACCGTCGTCGCCGGCATGAGCATGGAGAACGTGCTCCCGCGGCTCATCGAGGGCGGCATCGTCGTCGTGCCGGGCGATCGCAGCGACGTGCTCCTCGCGACCGTGCTCGCGAACCAGTCGGAGACCTTCCCGAGCCTCGCCGGTGTGATCCTCAACGGCGGGTTCGAGACGTCGCCCCAGATCACCCGGCTGCTCGAGGGCCTGTCGAGCTCGCTCCCGATCGCGCGCAACGACCTCGGCACGTACGACACCGCACTGCGCATCACGCACACCCGGGGTCGCCTCGCCGCGGACTCACCGCGCAAGGCCGACCTCGCGCTGGCGCTCTTCGAACAGCACGTCGACGCCGACGCCCTCCGGGACCGCCTGCAGCTCACCCCGTCCGGCGTCGTCACCCCGCTCATGTTCGAGCACGGGCTGCTCGACCGGGCCCGCGGCTACGGCAAGCGCATCGTCCTGCCCGAGGGCGACGACGACCGCATCCTGCACGCGGCGTCGACCCTGCTCGCGCGCCAGGTGTGCGAGCTGACGATCCTCGGCGACCCCGCGGCGGTCCGCTCGCGGGCGACCGAGC
Organism: Curtobacterium caseinilyticum; assembly: GCF_030363035.1. GTDB lineage: Bacteria > Actinomycetota > Actinomycetes > Actinomycetales > Microbacteriaceae > Curtobacterium > Curtobacterium caseinilyticum. The sequence continues at coordinate 474,458 of NZ_JAUCMN010000002.1, forward strand.
TCGGCCTCGACCTCGAGGGGGCGCAGATCGTCAGCCCGTTCGACCCCGAGCTCCGCGAACGCTTCGCCGAGGAGTACACCCGGCTAAGGGCACACAAGGGCATGTCCATCGAGCTCGCGCGTGACACCGTCACCGACGTCTCGTACTTCGGCACGCTCATGGTGCAGCTCGGGCTCGCCGACGGCATGGTCTCCGGCGCGAAGCACACCACGGCGCACACGATCCGGCCGTCCTTCGAGATCATCAAGACCCGGCCGGACACGTCCATCGTGTCGAGCGTGTTCCTGATGGCGCTCGCCGACCGCGTCCTCGTCTACGGCGACTGCGCGGTGATCCCGGACCCGACCAGTGAGCAGCTCGCCGACATCGCGATCTCGTCGGCCGAGACCGCGACCCAGTTCGGCATCGACCCGCGCGTGGCGATGCTCAGCTACTCGACCGGGGACAGCGGCACCGGTGCGGACGTCGACAAGGTGCGCTCCGGCACCGCCTTCGTCCGCGAGCGCCGTCCGGACCTGCTCGTCGAGGGCCCCATCCAGTACGACGCCGCCGCCGACCCGACCGTGGCCCGCACGAAGATGCCGGACTCGCCGGTCGCCGGACGGGCGACCGTCTTCATCTTCCCCGACCTCAACACCGGCAACAACACGTACAAGGCGGTCCAGCGCTCCGCCGGTGCCGTGGCCATCGGCCCGGTGCTCCAGGGCCTGCGGAAGCCCATCAACGACCTGTCCCGCGGTGCGCTCGTCAGCGACATCGTGAACACCGTCGCGATCACCGCGATCCAGGCCGGCACCGCGACCGACGCGGCCTGACCGGCCCGGTCGACGCGACCCGACACGCACAAGCCGCACCGCGCCTCCCGTCCGACACAGAAAGTGACACCCCCGTGACCGCAGCCCTCGTCGTCAACTCCGGATCGAGTTCGTTCAAGTACCAGCTCATCGAGCTGGAGGGCGAGCGCACGCTCGCCTCGGGGCTCGTCGAACGCATCGGCGAGTCGTCCGGATCCTGGAAGCACACCAACGCGGTGACGGGGGAGTCATCGTCGAACGACGCGGCGTCCGTGCCCGACCACGCTGCCGGGTTCCAGGCCATGATCGACGCCTTCGCGAAGGTCGGGCCGTCCTTCGACGAGCACCCGCCCGCGGTCGTCGGGCACCGGGTCGTGCACGGCGGGACCACGTTCGACCGCGCGACGGTCGTGACCGAGGACGTCGAGCAGCAGATCGAGGACCTGAACAGCCTCGCACCGCTGCACAACCCGGCGAACCTCGAGGGCATCCGGGCGGCGAAGCGGGTCTTCGCGGACGTGCCGCACGTCGCCGTGTTCGACACCGCGTTCCACCAGACCATGCCGCCGCACGCGTACACGTACGCGATCCCGGCCGACCTGGCGGCGGAACACCGCATCCGCCGCTACGGGATGCACGGGACGAGCCACAAGTACGTGTCCGAGCAGACCGCGGTCTTCCTCGACCGTCCGCTCGCGGAGCTCAAGACGATCGTGCTGCACCTCGGCAACGGGGCATCGGCGGCCGCGATCGACGGCGGACGGTCCATCGAGACCTCGATGGGTCTGACACCGCTCGAGGGACTCGTGATGGGCACCCGCTCCGGCGACCTGGACCCCGCCGTGCTGATCCACCTGCACCGCGAGGCCGGACTCGGCTTCGACGAGCTCGACACCATGCTCAACAAGGAGTCCGGGCTGCTCGGCCTGACCGGCAACGGGGACATGCGCGACGTGCAGGACGCGGCGCTCGGCGGCGACGAGGAAGCGGAGGCGGCGCTCGCCGTGTACCGGCACCGGATCCGTCGCTACGTCGGGGCGTACACGGCGCAGCTCGGTGGACTCGACGCGGTGGTCTTCACCGCGGGCGTGGGGGAGAACAACGCGCTGCTCCGCCGTCGGGTGCTGGCAGGGCTCGAGCACCTGGGGATCGAGGTCGACGACGACCGGAACGAGCTGCACTCGAAGGAGGCGCGACTGATCTCGACGGACACGTCGCGTGTCGCGGTGCTCGTCGTCCCCACGAACGAGGAGCTCGAGATCGCGCGGCAGTCGGCCGCCGTGGCGCTGTAGCGGCGGCGCTGCTGCTGCCGCTGCCGCGCTCCGCTCCGCTCGGGACGCGACGGTGACACCGGGACCCCGCCGGATCGGCGGCGTCCCGGTGATCCGCGGTCGCGCCGACGGAGGTGTCGTGCGTGGTCAGCTGATGGCGTGCAGGGCCGCGGGGATCGGGGTGTTCCCGCTCGTCACCTCGAACTGCACGCCGACCGCGGTGTCGTCGAGCAGGGCGTGCAGGACGACCGCGGCGACGTCGGCGCGCGGGATCGAACCGCGGGGGACCGTCCGCCCGACGTGCACCGTGCCCTGGGGCGGCGTGTCGAGGAGCGCGCCCGGCCGGACGATGGTCCACCGCAGGTTGCGCATCCGGATGTTCGCGTCCGCCTCGGACTTCGCCCGCAGGTACACCTGGAAGACGTCCGCCTCGGTCCGGGCCGGGACGACCGCGCGCTCCCGGTCGTAGGCATCGGCACCCATGGCCGAGACCATCACGTAGCGCTGGATCCCGATCCGCTCGGCGGCGTCCGCCAGGGTGATCGCAGCGTCGCGGTCGACGGACTCCTTGCGCTCCGCGCCGCTGTTCGGTCCGGCGCCGGCGGCGAAGACGACCGCGTCCACGCCGCGCAGGCGCAGTGCGAGCTCGTCGTCGTCCACCTGCTCGAGATCGACGACGAGGGCGGTCGCACCCTGCTGCTCGACGTCGGTCACGTGGGCGGGGTTGCGGATGATCGAGACGGCGTCGTGGCCTGCGTCGGTGACGAGTCGGGCGAGGAGCAGTGCGATCTGGCCGTGTCCTCCGGCGATGGCGATCTTCATGTGTCCGATACTGCCCGTCGCGTCCGGTAGACTTCCGGAGGCTCCTCACGTGACGCCATCCAGGCCAACTCCCCCAGGGCGGAAACGCAGCAAGGGTAACCGGGCTCTGGCGGGTGCGTGAGGAGTCTTCTTCGTTCCGGCGCCGCGTCGGACGCGCGGCATCCGTGACGCGATTCCGCGCCGACGCGTGCGCTGAACCTGTCCGTGTGCAAAGATCTGCCTCAGGAACCCCCAACCAGGGTTCCGACCCTCTCCCGTCTCACCAGCGGGGGAGTCCGAGGATCAGGTGGCAGGCGCGCCTGCCAGGAAAAGGGACACGCATGCGCAGGCACGTGTCGCTTCGGGGTACCCCTGTACCCGCTGGAGCGGTCAACTGGACACGATGGATCACCGGCGACGGGAGCCGGGCTCGACGACGAGCCCCGGGCGACCGGAGCCTCCTCCTGCGCGGCGGTGTCGTCGCCACGGTGACGGCGCTCATCGCCGCCACCGTGGCGATCCAACCGGCCGCCGCGGCGCCGACCGACGTCACGGAGGCCGAGGGCGTGCTGCTCCGCGGCGGGGGTGTCGTCGACCTCGACGACATCGCGCAGCTCGCGGGCGCCTACGCCGCTCGCGGCGCCACCTCGGGCGGTGGGACGACCAGCCAGCCGGTGGACCTGCAGGCGCTCGACGCGGTCCGCGTCGGCCTCGGCAACGACATCGACCTGCTCGGGCCGCAGGGCATCCTGACGCTCGGCGTCGCCGGGCAGTACGCCTCGGCCACACCGACCGGTGCCACTGCGTCCTCGGGCGCGGTCACCGAGAACGGCGGCATCGGCGTCGGCACCGGCAGCGACGCCGGGCCGCGCAGCACCCTCGACCTGACGCAGCTCCTCGGGGTGGTCGGCGCGGACGACGTGCTGGCGAACGGGGAGCTCAGCTTCGGTGCGCTCGGGTCGACCATCACCTCGACGCGCGGTGCACCGGTCACCACGACGACCGACTACGACATCGCGGACGCCGACCTCACGCTGCAGAGCCCCGCGGTCGCCGGCCTCACGCAGAGCCTGCGCACCGACCTGTCGGCCGTCTCGGACCGGCTCGACGCCACGATCGGTTCCGGCGGCGCGCTGAACGGGGTCGCGAACGGCCTCACCGGATCGCTCCAGCAGGCGGTCCAGCCGCTCGGCCTCATCACGCTGAACGGCACGCAGGTCACCGCGACGGCGGACCTCGACCTCCGGCCGGCACTCGACCGGGTCGCCGCCACGCCGCTGACCTCCGGCGCCGTCACCGTCGACCTCGGCACGGGGCGGATCACCGTCGACCTCGACGAGCTCACCGCGCTGAACGACCAGGGCCCGAACACGCCGGTGCTCACCGACGCGACGATCGCCGCGATCAACACGGCGCTCGCGGACATCCTCGAGCGGCAGCTGCCGACGCTGCTGCAGGCCGCGGTCGTCGAGATCGTGAACGCCACCGCCATCACCATCGACGTCTCCGCGAACGCCCAGCTCCGGACCGGAGTCCTGCCGCCCGTCGGCATCCCGGCACTGCAGCTCCGTGTCGCGACGACGCTGGGTGACGTGCTCGGCACGGCCTCGAACCCCGGCGGCCGCCAGATCACCGCCTCGGGCCTCGTCGGCGGTGCGATCGCACCGCTCTTCACGGGCCTCGTGGGCACGACCCTCCTGCCCGCCGTCGCCGGTGTCCTCGGCCCGGTCGTCGGCGGGGACGGCATCGCCGCGCTCGGTCGGACCCTGACCGCCACGACCACCGCGGTCGCCGGCGTCCTCGCACCCGCCGTCGCCCTCGTGCGACAGGTCGTCGACGTCACCGTCAACGTGCAGGACCCCGAGGGCGACTTCCGCGACCCCCGCGGTTCCGATGCCGGATCCCGCAGCGTGAGCGCGCTCCGCCTCGCGATCCTGCCGGACGTCGGCCCAAGCGCGGCGACGGTGGACCTCGCGACCTCGACGGTCCGTGCGACCGCGTTCGTCGCCCCGACGATCACCGCTCCGACCGCAGGGCAGCAGTTCAGCGTCCCGTCGGACTCGTCCACGCGCTCGGTGACCGTCAGCGGCGCCGGCGAGCCCGGCGCCGCGATCGCCCTCGACGCCGGCGGCGGACGGACCGCGACCGCGACCGTCGGCGCGGACGGCACCTGGACGACGACGATCGCCGGAGTGCCCGTCGGTGACCAGACCGTCACCGCCACCCAGACGGTGGCCGGCGTCGCTGCCGGCTCCGCGACGCAGACGTTCTCGATCGTCGCCCAGCGCCCGCTCGTGATCGCCACGCCGACCGCCGGTCAGCGCTTCACCACGGCCGGCACCACGGCGCCCGTGACCCTCACCGGGACGGCGACCGCGAACGCCCGCATCGACATCGAGCTCGGCGGTGGGCTGACCGCGGACACGACGGCCGACGGCTCCGGCGCCTGGAGCGTCCGGGTCGACGCGGTCCCGGTCGGCGACCAGACCGCCAGCGTCACCCAGACCGTCGGTGACACCACGTCGGGCGCGGTCACCCGCGACTTCACGGTCGTGACCGCCGCCGGTCTGACGATCGACACCCCCACCGAGGGCCAGGACCTGCCGCTCGTCGGTGACACCCGTGACGTCGTCCTCACCGGCGCGGCCGAGCCCGACGCGCAGGTCGACGTCGACCTCGGCGGCGGCCGCACCGCCACCAGCACCGCGACGTCCGGCGGCACCTGGTCCGCCACGGTCGAGGACGTCCCGGCAGGTGCGTACACGGCCTCCGTGACCCAGACGGTCGACGGCACGACCAGCGGCGCCGTCACGCGGGACTTCACGGTCACCGCCGCCCCCGGTGTGACCATCGACGAACCCGCCGACGGGAGCACCCTGACGGTCGCCGACGCCACCTCGACCACCACCGTCACGGTCACGGGCACCGCGGCGCCGGACGCGTCGGTCGCGGTCGACCTCGGCGGGTCCTTCGCCGCCGTCACCACCGCGGACGAGGACGGGGAGTGGACGGCGACGTTCGTCGGCGTCCCGGTCGGCCCACGCACCGTCACCGCTCGGCAGACCGTCGACGGTGCCACCTCGGACCCCGCGACCTCCGGGTTCGAGGTCGTCGCCGGCGCCCCGCTGACGATCGACGCCCCGGCCGACGGGGCCACCGTGACCGTGCTCGGTCCCGACGACACGACCGACCTGGCCGTGAGCGGGACCGCGGAGCCGGGTGCCGAGGTCCGCGTGTCGCTCGGCGGCGGTCTGACCGGCACGACAACCGCCGACGACGACGGGGACTGGACGGTCACCGTGCCGGACGTGCCCGTCGGCCGGTACACCGTCTCGGCGACCCAGACCGTGGGCGGGACGACGTCGCCCGCCGTCGAGCAGACCGTCACCGTCGCGGCCGCCCGCGCGCTCACCGTCACGGCTCCGACGCAGGGGTCGACGACCCTGGTCGCGACCGACGACTCGGTGATCGACGTCCCGGTGACCGGCACGGCGCAGCCCGGTGCCGAGGTCCGCGTGGTCCTCGACGACGGCGACCCCGTCACGACGACCGCCGACGACGACGGCGCCTGGACCGTCACCCTGTCCGACGTCGCCACCGGTGACCACACGATCGCCGTGACGCAGACCGTCGGCGGCCGGACGTCCGACCCGGTCGAGCGCGACTTCGCGGTCGCGGCCGGTGACGCCCTCGTCATCGTCACCCCGACCGACGGCCAGCAGGTGCCCGTCACCAGCAGCGGTCAGGCCGCGGTCGTCGTGCGCGGTACCGCCACGGCCGGTGCGACCGTGACCGTCACGGTCGACGAGGGCGACCCCGTCGACGTGGTGGCCGACAGCGCGGGCAACTGGGCGACCGACCCGGTGCAGCTCGGCACCGGCGACCACACCGTCACCGCCGTCCAGACCGTGAACGGCACGACCGGCCCCGTCGAGACGCGGGACTTCGAGGTCCTGCCGGCCACCGCCATCACCATCGACAGCCCGGCCGTGGGGTCGCGCTTCGTGGTGGTCGACGAGGACGCGACCGCGACGGTGCCGATCAGCGGCACCGCCGAGCCCGGCGCGGACGTCACCGTCACGGTCGGCGACCTCGTCCTGACCACGACCGCGGGGGACGACGGGACCTGGACGGTCGAGGCCGAGGGGCTCGCTCCCGCGGGCGACTACACGGTCGAGGCGACCCAGGACGTGGACGGCGCCACGACGGATGCCCTGCCCACCTCGTTCACGGTCGACGTGGCGACCCCGCTCGCCGTCACGTCCCCGTCGACCGCCCCGATCACGGTCGCCGGCGAGGACGTGGTCCGTGACGTCACGGTGCGGGGCACCGGACAGCCGGGTGTCGCCGTCGTCGCGACGATCGACGACGGTGACCCGGCCGACGGCCAGGCCACCACGGTGGCCGCGGACGGCTCGTGGTCGGTGACCTTCCCCGGTGTCGGAGTCGGCGCCCACCCGGTCTCCGTCACGCAGACCCTGCCGGGCACCGTCTCGGACCCGGCGACGTCGGACCCCGTGACCCGGACCGTCACGATCGTCGCGGCGGACGCCGTCACGATCACCTCGCCGGAGGACGGCGCGGTCCTGCTCGTGCCGGACGCGGACGCCACGCGCGACGTCACGGTGACCGGCACGGCCGAGCCCGGTGCGCCGGTGACCGTGCGCGTCGGCGACGCCGAGGCGTCCACGACCGCCGACGACGAGGGGGACTGGACGGTCACCGTCGGGGGCGTGGGTGTCGGTGACCAGCCGGTCACCGCGACCCAGACGGTCGGCGGCACCACCGCCTCCAGTCCGGAGCAGACCGTCACGGTGCGCGCCGGAGCCGCGCTGCAGCTGACGACACCGGAGGACGGCGACGTCCTCACGGTCGCCGACCCGGACGGCACGGCGGACGTGGTGGCGAGCGGCCGAGCCGAGCCCGGCGCCCCCGTCACCGTGACGCTCTCCACCGGTGAGCGCGCCACGGTCGACGCCGACGAGGACGGTGCGTGGACGCACACCTTCGCGGACGTCCCGGTCGGCGACCACACCGTCCGCGCGACCCAGGTCGTCGGCGGGGTCACCTCGGCACCGGTCAGCGCCGGCGTCTCGGTGCGGGCCGGAGCGCCGCTCACGGTCACCACCCCGGCCGGAGCGACCAGCGTCACCGTCGCCGACGACCGCGCGACGACCGACGTCGACTTCGCCGGCACCGGCGAGCCGGGCGCGACCGTCACGGTCGACCTCGGCGACGCCGGTTCGGCCGAGGCGACGGTCGACGAGGACGGCGCCTGGTCGACCACCGTCGAGGACGTCCCCGTGGGCTCATGGACCGCATCGGTCACGCAGTCGGTGAACGGCACGACGAGCGCCCCCGTCACCCGACCGGTCTCGGTCGTGGCGGCGGCGGAGCTCACGATCCGCCAGCCGGGCGACGAGCCGATCACCGTCGCGGACGACGCCGCCACCACGACCGTCACGGTCGCCGGTGACGCACAGCCCGGTGCGACGGTCACGGTCACGGTCGACGACCGCGACCCGGTCGAGACCACGGCCGGTCCCGACGGCAGCTGGAGCGTCGACGTCGAGGACGTCGCCGTCGGGCAGCACGACGTCTCGGCGACCCAGACCGTGGGCGGGTCGACCTCGACCAGCCCGGTCGAGAGCACCTTCGAGGTCGCCCCGGCTGCCCCGGTGGAGGTCACCACCCCGGCCGACGGCCAGCAGGTCACGGTCGCGGACGAGGACGCCACGACGACGGTCACAGTCGGCGGCACGGCCGAGCCCGGTGCCACCGTGGTGGTCGACCTCGGCGGGGGCCGCGACGCCGCCACCACGGTCGGCGACGACGGAACCTGGCAGGTCGAGGTCCCCGGCGTGCCGGCGGGCAGCACGACCGTCAGCGTGACGCAGCAGGTCGGCGGCACCACGTCACAGCCCGTCATCGTCGGCATCGAGGTCGTGGTCGCCGACCCGGTCACGATCGCCACCCCGGCGGACGGCTCGACCGTCCGCGTCGCCCAGGAGGACTCGCTCGCGACCATCACCGCGAACGGGGCCGCGGAGCCCGGCGCCGAGGTCCGCGTGACCCTCGACGACGGCGACCCGCAGACCGTGACGGCGACCGACGCGGGCACCTGGAGCGTCCGCTTCGCGCGGGTCGCCACGGGCGAGCACACGATCCGGGCGACCCAGACGGTCGGTGGTTCGACGTCCGCACCCGTCGCGAGCACCTTCACCGTCGCGCCGGGCGCAGCCCTCACGGTGACCTCGCCGACCGACGACCAGGTGGTCACGGTCCCCGCGGGCGACCCGACCGTCGACCTGCCGGTCAGCGGCACCGGGCAGCCGGGCGCCACGGTCGTGGTGGTCGTGGACGAGGGCGACCCGGTCGAGGTGACCGTCGGCACCGACGGCACCTGGGGCACGGACGTCCCGGGCATCGGCGCGGGCGACCACACCGTCACCGTCACGCAGGAGGTCGGCGGCACCACGTCGACCCCGGTCGTGGTCGGTGTCACCGTGGACGCCGCCGACGAGGACGCCGTCGTCATCACGACGCCGACTCCCGGCAGCACGGTCCGGATCGTGGGCGACACGACCGACGTCCGCGTCGCCGGCACGGCAGCACCGGGTGCGGCCGTCTCCGTCACCGTCGACGACGGCACGGCGGTCGCGACGACGGCGGACGACGCCGGCGCCTGGGCCGTCACCGTGCCCGACGTCGGCCGCGGTGAGCACACCGTCGCCGCCACGCAGACCGTGGACGGCCGGACGACCGCGGCTCCCGAGGTCGCCTTCACGGTCGTCGCCGCGGCGCCCCTGCAGGTGACGAGCCCGACCGACGGCCAGGTGTTCCCGACCGGGGACGACACGGTCACGGTGCCCGTCAGCGGCACGGCCGAGCCGGGTGCCACGGTGACCGTGGACGTCGACGGCACCACGGTGACGACGACGGCGGGCGGCGACGGCTCGTGGACGGTCACCGTGCCCGACGTCCCGGTGGGCGACCACACGGTGTCCGTCACGCAGACGGTCGGCGGAGCCACCTCGGCGCCGGTGACCAGCGGCATCAGCGTCGTCGTCGCGCAGCAGGACGACGTCGTGATCACCGACCCGACGCCGGGTCGCCTGATCGAGGCCGCCGGGCTCGACGACACCGCGTCCTTCCCGGTCTCCGGGACGGCGGCCGCCGGTGCCGCGGTCGTGGTCCGCCTGTCGAACGGGCAGGTCCGCAGCACGGACGCGGGGTCGGACGGCCGCTGGACGGTGACCTTCGACGGTGTCCCCGCGGGGGAGTGGTCCCTGCAGGCGACGCAGACGGTCGACGGCACGCCGTCCGACTCGCAGGTCGTGCCGATCGTGGTCCGGGTCGCCGACCCGCTCGCGGTCACCTCGCCCGTGCCGGGCGCCCGACAGACCGCCGGCGCCGACGGCACCGCCACCTGGCGGGTCGCCGGTACCGCCGAGCCGGGCGCGACCGTCACGGTCCGCACGGACGGCGACGGTGACGCGTCGGTGACGACGGCGGCGGACGACGGCACCCGGACCGTCACGGTGCCGCTCGCGGTCGGACCGCACACGTTCACGGTGACGCAGACCGTGGGCGGTGCGACCTCCGCAGCGCAGACGGTGGACGTCGTCGTGGTGGCGGCCGGCACGCCGGGCACCCCGGAACCGCCGATCGGCTCGGGCAACGACGGTTCGGGCACCGACGACGGCATCGACGACGGTGCCGGGAACGGGAACGGGAACGGCAGCGGGATCGGTACCGGCAACGGCGCCGGTGTCGGCACCGGTACGGGTGACGGCGCCGGCACGGGAGACGGCAGCGGCAGGGGTACCGGTCGTGGCCTCGCCTTCACGGGCGCCGACGTCGCACCGCTCGCCGGTGCCGCAGGTGGTCTCGTGGTCCTCGGGTTCCTGCTCCTCGGCCTGTCCCGCCTGGCCCGCGGCATCCGCCGCCGCGGACGCGCCTGACCGGTCCGTCCGCACCGACCGCACCGCGCCTCCCGCCCGTCGCACCGACGGACGGGAGGCGCGGTGCCGTCCCGCCCCGTGCCTCCCGTACGGTCCCACCGACGGACGGGAGGCACGGTGCCGTCCCGCCCCGTCGGTCCGCCTCCACAGGCGGTCGCCGGGGCGTCGCGCTGTCGGCCGTCCCGGCTACCCTTGACGCGTGGTCACCGCCCTGTATCGCCGTTACCGGCCCGAGAACTTCGCCGAGCTGATCGGTCAGTCGCAGGTCACCGACCCGCTGCGGACCGCACTGCGGACGAACCGCGTCAACCACGCCTACCTCTTCAGCGGCCCGCGCGGCTGCGGCAAGACGACGTCCGCCCGCATCCTGGCGCGCTGCCTCAACTGCGCCCAGGGGCCGACGGACACGCCGTGCGGTGTCTGCCCGAGCTGCGTCGAGCTCGCACGCGGCGGGGGCGGGTCGCTCGACGTCATCGAGATCGACGCCGCGAGCCACAACGGCGTGGACGACGCGCGCGACCTCCGCGACCGCGCCGTGTTCGCCCCGGCGCGCGACCGCTACAAGATCTTCATCCTCGACGAGGCGCACATGGTGACGCCGCAGGGCTTCAACGCGCTGCTCAAGCTGGTCGAGGAACCGCCGGAGCACGTCAAGTTCATCTTCGCGACCACCGAGCCGGAGAAGGTCATCGGCACCATCCGGTCGCGGACCCACCACTACCCGTTCCGCCTGGTCCCGCCGGCGACCATGCTCGAGTACGTCGAGCAGCTGTGTGCGCAGGAGTCGGTCTCGGTCGCGCCGGGCGTCCTCCCGCTCGTGGTCCGGGCGGGCGGCGGGTCGGTCCGTGACACCCTGTCGCTGCTCGACCAGCTCATGGCCGGCAGCGAGGACGGCGCCATCGCCTACGAGCGAGCCGTCGCGCTGCTCGGGTACACCGACGCCGCGCTCCTGGACGACGTCGTCGACGCGCTCGCCGTTGCCGACCCGGCGTCCGCCTTCGCCGCGATCGACCGTGTCGTGCAGACCGGGCAGGACCCGCGTCGCTTCGTCGAGGACCTGCTCGAGCGGCTGCGCGACCTCATCGTGGTCGCGGCCACGAACGAGAGCGCCGCCGCGGTCCTGCGCGGGGTGTCGCCGGAGGAACTCGACACCATGTCACGCCAGGCGGGCGTGTTCGGGGCCACCGCGCTCTCGCGGTCGGCCGACATCGCGAACCGGGCGCTGACCGAGATGACCGGCGCGACCTCGCCCCGGTTGCACCTCGAACTGATGACCGCGCGGATGCTCGTGCCGGAAGCCGACGACACGCAGCGGGGCGCCCTGGCGCGGGTCGAGCGACTCGAGCGCCGGGTCGGCGTCGGCGAGGTCGGCGGGCACGAGTCCGCGCAGGCACCCGGCGCGACGGCGGGATCGTCCTCGCGTCCTGCTGCCGCGCCGCAGTCCGCCCCGGTCCCGGCGCGCACGGCGGCCCCGACGTCTGCCGCTCCCGCGGCGTCGGCCCCGGCGCCGTCCGCCACCGCTCCCGGGGGCCCGACACCCGACGCCGAGCCGCGCGACCCGGGTGCCGCGGTCCGTGACGCCGCGGCGTCCTGGGCGGCCGTCGCTCCGGGTGCGGCGCCGGCGCCGGGAACGACGCAGGCACCTGACCAGACGCGCGCAGCCGACCAGACGCGTGCAGCCGACCAGTCGCAGCCAGCCGGTACGGCGCAGGCCCCGGCGAACGAGACGTCGACCACCGCTCGCTCGGTGGCGGAGGGCGCCGCGGCTGCCGACGCGCACGACCCCTCCGGGACCGCGAACGGGTCCTCCACCGGGCAGGGCACCGCGGTCGGCGACGAGCCCGTCGTGCGTCCCGAGACCACGGTCGGGTTCCAGCAGATGCGGGACGCCTGGCCGCAGGTCGTCGAGCACGTGCAGCGAGCCCGGCGCTCGGCGTGGTCCGTCGTGGTCACGGCGCAGGTGACGGCCCTCCGCGAGGACGTGCTCACCCTGACCTTCCCGAGCCAGCAGGACGTCGCCTCCTTCAAGGAGATGTCCGACCCGTCCACGAGCGTGAGCGAGCTGCTCCGGTCCGCGATCATCGACGTGCTCGGTCTGCGCGTGAAGTTCGTCGCGCGCGGACCCGGGCAGCAGCGGCAGACGGGCGGTCCTGCCTCGTCCGGACAGCGTCCGACCGATCAGCAGCCGTCCGATCAGCGTCCGTCCGACCAGCGCCCGACCGATCAGCAGCCGTCCGGTGCACCGGTGCCGCGCTCGACCGAGCCGCAGCGGACGCAGCAGCAGCCGACGCAGCAGCAGGCGCCCGACGAGCAGGAGACCCCGCAGCGCACGGCTGCTCGGCAGCAGGCGACCGCTCCGCAGCAGGCCGCTGCACCGCAGCAGGCGTCCACTCCGCAGCAGGCGCCTGCCCCGCAGGCCGTGCAGCGACAGCCGAGCCAGTCGGCACCGCAGCAGTCGGCAGAGCAGCCGCCGGCACCGCGCCAGCCGGCGCAGCAGCAGCCGGCGCAGCAGCGGCCGGCACCGCAGCAGCAGCAGCAGACCGCGCCGGAGTCGACCGGCCCGGTCACCGACTGGGTGGTCGCTGCCATCCCCGCCACCGATCCCACCGCGAGCGCCCCGGCCGTGCACCGCGAGCCGGGATGGTCCGCCCCGTTCGGCACGACGGACACGGGGGAGCCCGTCGCTCCGGTGACGCCGGCGTCCGACCCCGCCGCCGACGCTGCCCTGGCGGCGCAGCTCCGGCCTGCCTCGGCCCTCGGCGGAACGTCAGCGCGGCCGCAGCCGGTCGCTCGGCCCGTCGACCCGGCACCGGAGGAGACGTCCCCCACGACCCCGACCGGCTCCGCGACGGCCCCGGCGACGACGGGCGGTCCGGACGTCCCGGTCGACGACTACCCCCTCGACGACGACCCGTACGACGACGGAGCGCCGTTCCCCGACCCGGGCGCCGTGCCGGCGGCACCGCCGCGGTCCTCCTCGCAGCAGCAGACCGCACCCCGGCAGGCGGCCCCGAGCCAGGCACCCGCCCCGGCGCACCAGCAGGCGCAGCCCGCCCCGGCCCCGCAGCGTTCCGCACCGTCCCAGGTGCGCCGCACCCCCGTGGCCGGCCGGTACGGCGAGGCGGTCGTCCGTGAGATCCTCGGTGCCCAGTTCATCGAGGAGACCGCTCTGCACGAGGAAGGCGCCTGATGTACGACGGCATCGTCCAGGACCTGATCGACGAGTTCGGCCGCCTGCCCGGCATCGGCCCGAAGTCGGCGCAGCGCATCGCGTTCCACATCCTGCAGACCGAGTCGTTCGACCCCGCACGGCTGTCCGAGCTCCTGGCCGAGGTCAAGGAGAAGGTCCGGTTCTGCGAGGTCTGCGGCAACGTCACCGAGCACGTGCGGTGCAGCATCTGCCGCGATCCCCGCCGCTCGCCGAGCGTCATCTGTGTCGTGGAGGAGGCGAAGGACGTCGCCGCGATCGAGCGCACCCGCGAGTTCCGCGGGCTCTACCACGTGCTCGGCGGCGCGATCAGTCCGATCGACGGCGTCGGCCCGGACGACCTGCGCATCCAGCAGCTCATGACGCGCCTGGCCGACGGCACCGTCGACGAGGTCATCATCGCGACCGACCCGAACCTCGAGGGCGAGGCGACCGCGACGTACCTGAGCCGTCTGCTCGTGCCGATGGGCATCCGGACCACGCGCCTCGCGTCCGGGCTGCCGGTCGGCGGCGACCTGGAGTACGCGGACGAGGTCACGCTCGGACGGGCCTTCGAGGGCCGTCGCGTCGTCGGGAACTGAGACCGTCCCGCGCAGGATCGTTGCGTCGCCGCCCGCTCGCACGCAACATCCGCGGAACACCCTCTACGATTGTCAGACCGCGCGATCGTCGCGGAACCGTCGTCCCCGGGAGTACCAGCCAGTGGCCCTGATCGTGCAGAAGTTCGGTGGATCGTCCGTCGCGGACGCCGAGAGCATCAAGCGCGTGGCGAAGCGGATCGTCCAGACGAAGAAGGCCGGCAACGACGTCGTCGTGGCCGTCTCGGCGATGGGCGACACCACCGACGAGCTCGTCGACCTCGCGCACTCCGTGACGCCGATCCCGGCCGGTCGTGAGCTCGACATGCTGCTCACCGCGGGGGAGCGCATCTCGATGGCGCTGCTCGCGATGGCGATCAAGAGCCTCGGGGTCGAGGCCTCGTCGTACACGGGCAGCCAGGCCGGCATGCTCACCGACGCTCAGCACGGCAAGGCCCGCATCGTCGACGTCACCCCGAAGCGCGTGCGCGAGGCCCTCGACGCCGGTCACGTCGCGATCGTCGCCGGGTTCCAGGGGTTCAACCGCACGACCGGCGAGATCACCACGCTCGGTCGCGGTGGATCGGACACCACGGCCGTCGCCCTCGCCGCCGCGCTCGACGCGGACATCTGCGAGATCTACACCGACGTCGACGGCATCTTCACCGCGGACCCGCGCGTGGTGCCGAAGGCGAAGAAGGTCGACCGGATCACGAGCGAGGAGATGCTCGAGCTCGCCGCGTCCGGAGCCAAGGTCCTGTACATCCGTGCCGTCGAGTACGCCCGCCGGCACGGTGTCACCCTGCACGTCCGGTCCTCGTTCAGCAACGCCGAGGGCACCATCGTCTACAACCCTGCAGAGGGGGAAACCGTGGAAGAACCGATCATCACCGGGATCGCCGGAGACCTCTCCGAGGGCAAGATCACCGTCGTCGGCGTGCCCGACACCCCGGGCAAGGCCGCGGAGATCTTCACGATCGTCGCCCGTGCCGGCGCGAACATCGACATGATCGTGCAGAACGTCTCCGAAGCGGTGACCGGCCGGACGGACATCTCGTTCACGCTGCCGAAGGACCAGGGGCAGGGCGTCCTGACCGCGCTCGAGGTCGCCAAGGCCGACATCGGCTACGAGGGCATCCAGTACGACGACCAGATCGGCAAGCTCGCCCTGGTCGGGGCCGGCATGCGCACCAACGCGGGCGTCTCGGCGGCGCTGTTCCGGGCCCTGCACGAGGCGTCGATCAACATCGAGATGATCTCCACGTCGGAGATCCGCATCTCGGTCGTCACGCGCGCCGACACCCTCAACGAGGCCATGCGGGTCGTGCACCAGGCGTTCGGTCTCGACGCCGACCAGGAAGCCGTCGTCTACGCCGGCACCGGCCGCTGACCCGGGCGCGACGCCGCAGCGACACGAGCACGACCACGATCAGGAGCACCACATGAGCACCACCGTCGCCGTCGTCGGCGCCACCGGTCAGGTCGGCGCCGTGATGCGCCGTCTCCTCGAGGAGCGCGCCTTCCCGGCCGACCACGTCCGCTTCTTCGCGAGCGCCCGTTCCGCGGGCACCACGCTGCCGTTCCGCGGCGAGGAGATCGTCGTCGAGGACTCCGAGACCGCCGACCCGTCGGGCATCGACATCGCGCTGTTCTCCGCCGGTGCCACCGCGTCGCGTGCGCTCGCCCCGCGGTTCGCCGCGGCCGGTGCGCTCGTGGTCGACAACTCCAGTGCCTGGCGCATGGACCCGGACGTCCCGCTGGTCGTGAGCGAGGTCAACCCGCACGCGATCGACGAGGCGCCGAAGGGCATCATCGCGAACCCGAACTGCACGACGATGGCGATCATGCCGGTGCTCAAGGTGCTCGACACCGAGGCCGGTCTGCGCCGCCTCGTCGCGACGACCTACCAGGCGGTCTCGGGCTCCGGACTCGCCGGCGTCGAGGAACTGCTCGGCCAGGCCCGGGCCGCGCTCGAGCAGGACACCGCAGCGCTCACGCACGACGGTTCCGCCGTCGAGTTCCCGGAGCCGGTGAAGTACGTGCGTCCGATCGCCTTCGACGTCATCCCGCTCGCAGGTTCGATCGTCGAGGACGGCCTCGGCGAGACCGACGAGGAGAAGAAGCTCCGCAACGAGAGCCGGAAGATCCTCGAGCTGCCGGACCTGCTGGTCGCCGGCACCTGCGTGCGGGTCCCCGTCTTCACCGGGCACTCGATCTCGGTGCACGCCGAGTTCGCGCAGCCGCTGTCGCCCGAGCGGGCGACCGAGATCCTGGCCATCGCCCCGGGCGTCGAACTCGCGGACGTCCCCACGCCGCTGCAGGCAGCCGGTCAGGACCCGTCCTTCGTCGGCCGCATCCGCGCCGACCAGTCCGCGCCCGAGGGGCACGGCCTGGTGCTCTTCGTCAGCAACGACAACCTGCGGAAGGGCGCCGCGCTCAACGCGGTGCAGATCGCGGAGACGATCCTCGAGCGCCGCGCGGTCGCCGCGTAGCGAGCAGCGGTCGCCCGGCGCCCGACGGGTCCGAGGCGACCGGCGTGCGGACGGGAGGCCCGTGGCGACACCGCCACGGGCCTCCCGTCCGTCGGTGCCCACCCTGTCAGCGCGCGCTTGTAGGATCGACGGGTGGCAGTGAAGCAGGTGGACCCGATCGACGTCGTCCTGGTCGGGGGAGGGATCATGAGCGCCACGCTCGGCGCCATCCTCCACCGCCTCGAGCCGACCTGGAAGATCCGCGTGTACGAGCGGCTCGGGTCGGTCGCGCAGGAGTCGTCGAACCCCTGGAACAACGCCGGGACCGGTCACTCCGCGCTCTGCGAGCTGAACTACACGCCGGAGATGCCCGACGGCCGCGTCGACATCGCCAAGGCGGTCACCGTCAACGAGCAGTTCCAGGTCTCGCGGCAGTTCTGGGCCCACCTGGTCGAGACGGGGGCGCTGCCGCAGCCGTCGAACTTCATCAACCCCACCCCGCACATCTCGTTCGTGTGGGGCGCGGACAACGTCGAGTACATGCGTAAGCGGTACGAGGCGCTCAAGAACCACCCGCTCTTCGCGGGCATCGAGTTCTCGGACGACCCTGCGCAGATCCGGAAGTGGGCACCGGCGCTCGTGCCGGGCCGCAAGAAGGACCAGCCGATCGCCGCGACGTACTCGGCAGCCGGGTCCGACGTCGACTTCGGTTCGCTCACGCGGCAGTTGTTCGACGAGCTGGAGATCGCCGGTGTCGAGTTCGAACCGTCGCACCAGGTGGGGAAGATCACCCGCTCGAAGGTCTCCGAGGGCTGGGTCCTCGACGTCCGGAACGAGGTCGGCAGGTCCACGCAGCGCATCGCGGCGAAGTTCGTCTTCGTCGGTGCCGGCGGCGGTGCGCTGCACCTGCTGCAGAAGTCGGGCATCCCGGAGATCCGCGGCTACGGCGGCTTCCCGGTGTCGGGCGAGTTCCTGCGCACCGACGAGCCCGAGGTCGTGCAGAAGCACGCGGCGAAGGTCTACGGCAAGGCCAGCGTCGGCGCCCCGCCGATGTCCGTGCCGCACCTCGACACCCGCATCGTCGACGGCAAGGCTTCGCTCATGTTCGGTCCGTACGCCGGGTTCAGTCCGAAGTTCCTCAAGCAGGGCTCGGTCCTCGACCTGTTCCGCTCGATCCGTCCGCACAACCTGCGGCCGATGCTGAGCGTCGCGTTCTCGAACTTCGACCTGGTCCGCTACCTGGTCGGGCAGCTCCTCGCGTCGAAGCAGACGAAGTTCGACGCGCTGCGCGACTTCATGCCGACCGCGGAGCCGGAGAACTGGCACCGCATCACGGCGGGGCAACGTGTGCAGGTCATCAAGCCGGACCCGGAGAAGGGCGGGGTGCTGCAGTTCGGTACCGAGGTCATCACCTCGGCCGACGGGTCGATCGCCGGCCTGCTCGGTGCGAGCCCGGGTGCGTCCACGGCCGTGCCGATCATGTTGACGATGCTGCAGCGGTGCTTCCCGGACCGGTGGGACGGCTGGGCGCCGATGGTCCGCACGATGGTGCCCACCTACGGCAAGGACCTCGGGTCGGACCCGGAGCTGGCGGACCGGACGCTGGAGCACACCGCAGCGGTGCTCGGCCTCCACCACTGACCGGGTCCCGCTTGCACGTCGTTCGAACATGTGTTCGAATGGCATCGTGCGGTGGAGTGGACAGGCGATCGACGCGGAGCGTGGGGACGCGCTCCCGGGCCTCGAGTCGAACAGCGGGCTCGTCCGGAGCGTCACCACGCCGGAGTTCGCAGGTGTGACCTTCCACGAGGTCCTCGCGAAGAGCGCGCTGAACCGCGTCCCCGCGGCGGACGGCAGCGGCACGTACGGCTGGACCATCAACCCGTACCGCGGGTGCAGTCACGCGTGCGTGTACTGCTTCGCACGGCCCACCCACACCTACCTCGAGTTCGACGGCGGCGCGGACTTCGACCAGCAGATCGTGGTGAAGACCAACGTGGCCGACGTCCTGCGCCGCGAGCTCCGGCGTCCGAGCTGGGACCGGCACCCGGTCGCCCTCGGCACGAACACCGACCCGTACCAGCGGGCGGAGGGCCGGTACCGGTTGATGCCGGGCGTGATCCGGGCCCTGGCGGAGTCGGGGACGCCGTTCAGCATCCTGACGAAGGGCACCCTGCTCCGGCGCGACCTGCCGCTCATGGTCGAGGCGGCACGGTCGGTGCCGGTCGACCTCGCCATGTCCATCGCGGTGTACGACGACGCCCTGCAGCAGCAGGTGGAACCGGGGACGCCCACGACCGCCGCGCGTCTGGCGACCGTGCGGGCCATCCGCGACGCCGGGCTCGAGTGCTCCGTCTTCCTGATGCCCGTCCTGCCGTTCATCACCGACACCCGCGCCCACCTCGACGACGCGATCGGGCGCGCGGCCGAGGCGGGCGCGTCGAGCGTGATGTACTCGGCGCTCCACCTGCGGCCGGGCGTCAAGCCGTGGTGGTACTCCTGGCTCGGGGCGACCCGGCCCGACCTGGTCGCCCGGTACCGGTCGATGTACCTCGACAACACCTACGCCCCGACGGACTACCGGCGGTGGCTCGCGGAGCGCGTCCGGCCGATCCTCCGTGCCCACGGCCTCGGGTTGGGCCGGGTCGACCCGACGACGGGCTCGATGGGGTTCAGTGACCGGCAGGCGCACCTCGTACCGACCGCGCCCGACAGCCCCGCTCCGGGCGCACGCACGGGCATCTCGAACGGGTACCGAGTGCCCGTGTCGCTCGAGGAGCAGTCCCGGCCGACGTCGTCGCCCCTGAAGCGAGCCGACCCCGGGTGGGCCCGCAGGACGGCGAGGGCCGGCGTCGGCAGCGACGCCGCGGAGCCGACACTGTTCTGAGGAGCATCCGGCTTCCGCGTTCGGGGGACACCTCGTGTCGGTGATCGGCGGTAACATCGTCCAGGTCGCCGGATCGCGCCTGATCCGGGGTACACCTCCGTTCCGCAGGCGGTCGTGACGGCCGGCGACGGACGACTCCCGGAAGGACTCTCGACCCGTGCTCGGCATCCCCACGCACCTCGCTCCGCGAGTGAACGCGTGGTCGACGGTGCGCGCCTTCCACGCCGCGGCCGTCGGGTCGGTCGTCGCCGCGGCGGTGACGCTGCTGCTGTACCGGCTCGCCGAACCGGACGTCCGGGTCGCCGGCGCCGTGCTCGCCCTGCTGCCGATGCTCGCGATGATCGGCGTGCACGTGCAGTTCGGCACGTGGCGGTCGGCCGTCGCGTTCCTGCTCACCGGCGGGGCCTGCACGTGGTGGTTCACGACGATCGTGCAGCGCGAGGTGCCCGCGGGTTGGGTCACGAGCTACCTGCTCTCGCTCGCGGTGATCCCGCTCGTGCTCGTCGGCGGTGCCGGGGCGGTCGCGGGTCGGGTCGTGCTCTGGTCGATCGGCGGCTTCCTGGTCGGCCGGTCCGCCACGTCGATCGCGGTCCTGCAGGCGGGCGGACCACCGCGTCCGCTCGTCCTGGCCTGGATCACCCTCGGGTTCGTCGTCGCACTCGTGCTCTTCACCAGCCGGAACACCGCACGCTCGGAGCGGGTGCAGCCGGAGTTGCTGCGGTCCGCGCGCGAGGAGCACGTCTCCGCCTACCGCGCCGGGGTCGAGGCCGAGGCCGCCGCGATCCTGCACGACACCGTCCTCAACCACCTCGGAGCGATCTCGCTGGCACCGGACGGCCCGATGGACCCACAGCTCGCCCGGACCGTCGAGGCCGACGTCGCGATGCTCACCGGCAAGCAGTGGCTCGGGGCGAGCGACCCGGCCGACGAGCCGGAGTCGGGCGCGGCCGCCGCCGCGTTCGAGGCCATGGTCGACGAACACCGGGCCGAGGGGCTCCGGGTCGCCGTCACCGGCGACCCGTCAGCGTTGTCCCGGCTCGACGCGACCGGGGCGACGGCGTTGCTCCGGGCGGTCGGGCAGTGCCTGGCCAACGTCCGGAAGCACGCGGGCACGGACGCGGCCGAGGTGAGCGTGTTCGACGACGGGGCCTCGTGCACCGTCATGGTGGTCGACGACGGCCGGGGGTTCGACGAGCAGGAGACCGGCGCCGACCGGATGGGGCTCCGCGGCTCCGTCCGCGAACGCATCGCCCGGGTCGGCGGTGACGTCCAGGTGTGGTCGTCGCCGGGCTCCGGCACGAGCGTCATGATGACCGTGCCGTACGCGCCGGTCGACGCCCGCGCCGACGACACCGGCGCCTACGCCGTGACGGGGGAGTCGGACCGGGGAGCAGCCCGGTGAGCCGTGTCGACGCCGTGCGCGCGGCGGCGAGGGGCTCGCGGACCGCGCAGCAGTACGACCCGCTCGGTGCGATGGGATCGCGGCCGCTCGCCGTGGTGCTCGGCGCGGCCGGGGTGCTCTGGGCCCTGCTCGTGTCCGTGTTCGACCGTGACGTGACCGGGAGCCCGACGCTGAGTGCACTGACCGTGCTGCTCCTCGCCGCCTCCGGGGCCGTCGTCGTGACGGCGTCGTCCCCGTTCCGTGCCCCGTTCCCGCGCTGGGCGTTCGTGCTCCACGTCGGCCTGCTCGCGGCGGCGTCGGTGGCGAGCGTCGCCGCGCAGTGGGGTCCGGACCGCAGCGGTCTCAACGACTTCATGTGCCTGCTGACCGCGACGGGCATCGTGGTGGTCGCGCCCTACCGCCCGTGGCGCGACCTGGCGGTCGGCGGTGCCGTGCTCGCCGCGGTGGACGGGACGGCCTTCGGCGTCGCGGCCGCGGTGTTCCCGCACCAGGTGCCGGTGGCGGTCGCGGCCTTCGTCGCCGCCGCGCCGACACTGGTGCTCGCGGGCGCGGCCGTGGTGTTCGCGTGGACGTTCGGCGGCCTGGCGGAGCGGGTGCAGATCCGTGCCGGGTCGTACTCGGTCGCACGCGCCGAGCGGGACGGGATCGCCGCGAGCGTGCAGCAGGACCGGTCGGTGATCCTGGCCCGCGACGTCGCGCCGTTCTTCGCGGAGCTCCGCGACCGCGAGGTCGTCACCGATGCCGACCGCGCGCGTGCCCGCGCGATCGCCGACGGGATCCGCAGGGCGATGGTCGCCGACGCCGACCGGACGTGGTTCGAGTACGCCGTCGTGGTCGACGGTGGGCCGGCCGAGTCCGTCGACGACCCGGACGGCCTGATCGCGACCCTCGACGCGGATCAGCGCACCGTCGTCCGGACGTTCCTCCGGGCAGCCCTCGGTGCTGCGACCGTCGATCCCGCACGGTTCCACGCCACCGTTCGTCGAGCCGAGGAGCCGGGCGCGCCGGCGGGTCGCGTGAGCGTCCGGGTGGAGCTCGCCGTCGACGACTCCGACGTGGGCATCCACCGCACCTTCGACCCCTACTTCGCGGTGCTCCGCGTGACCTTCCCCGACCTCGACGTCACCGTCCGACCATCGTCCCTCGCACTAAGGTTCTCCTATGACCAGCACTGACCCGACCCGGACCACGGAGGGCGTGCCCCCGCTCCCGCAGCCCGGAACCCGACGCGTGCGGCTGGCGATCCTCGACGACCACGAGGTGCTGCTCGACAGCCTGTCGAGCTGGATCGCCGTGAACGCCTTCGACTTCGACCTGGCCCTCACCGCGCACACGTGGCTCGAGATGGTGCACAGCGAGAACTTCCCGACGGACCTCGTGTTCCTCGACTTCCAGCTCAAGGAGCCGGTGTCGATCGAGGCCCGTGTGCGCACCTGCCGTGCCGCCGGAGCGAAGGTGATCGTGCTCTCGAGCGTCGACAGCCGCGAGTCCCGCGACCGTGCGCTGGCGGCCGGCGCCGCCGCCTTCCTGTCGAAGTCCCTGCCCATGCGCGAGGTCATGGACGTCGCACGCGAGGTCATGGGCGTCTCCCGCGAGACCCCGCCGCAGCGTGACTGGCGTCCGCTGCCGACCGGTGCGAACGCCCACCAGCGGCCGAAGCTCAGCGCGGGCGAGGAAGAGGCGCTCCGGCTGTACGTGTCCGGCTACTCGACGAACGAGGTCGCCGCGCAGATGAACGTGCAGTACGAGACCGCGAAGACGTACCTGCGCCGTGTGCGCGAGAAGTACAGCAAGGTCGGGCGTCCCGCCTCGAAGAAGTCGGACCTGATCCGCCGCGCCGCCGAGGACGGGTTCCTCGCGTAGTGGCGAAGCTCTACTTCCGGTACGGCGCCATGAACAGCGGCAAGAGCACCGGGCTGCTGCAGGCGGCGTACAACTACGAGGAACGCGGGCAGCGCGTCCTGCTGGCGAAGCCGTCGGTCGACACCAAGGGCGACCGCGAGATCGTCTCCCGCCTCGGCGTCACGCGGGAGGTCGACGTCGTCTTCGCGCCGCAGGACGACGTCCGCGCGGCCGTCGCGGACGCCGGTGCCACCGACCCTGCCTCCGCTCGGCTCGACGGCATGGTCCGTCCGGTGAGCTGCGTGCTCGTCGACGAGGCGCAGTTCCTGACACCCCGGCAGGTCGACGACCTGCTCCGGGTCGCCGTGCTCGACGACGTCCCGGTGCTCGCCTACGGCATCCGTACGGACTTCCGGACCGAGGCGTTCCCCGGCAGCGCACGGCTGCTCGAGGTCGCGCACTCGCTCGAGGAACTCAAGACCATCTGCCGCTGTGGCCGCAAGGCGGTATTCAACGCGCGGAAGGTCGACGGTCGCTTCGTCTTCGACGGCTCGCAGGTGGCGATCGATGGGGTGCACGTCACCTACGAGTCGCTCTGCGCGAACTGTTACCTCGCCGAGTCCGGCGGCCGGCTGGACGGCGAGCTCGGGCGCTGACCCGGCCCACGTCCGGTGGGTGACGACGGGACGGACGGGAGGCGCGTGACGGCGCCGTCCCGCGCCTCCCGTCCGTTGCGTGGTGCGGAATGCTCGTGGGCAGGCGACGGTTGTCGCCTCCATGAGCGACGCCACCGTGCACCTGTCCGTCCTCGACCTCGCGACCCGTGAGTACGGGCAGTCGAACACCGACGCCCTGCAGGGCACCATCGACACCGCGGTGCACGCGGAGCGGCTCGGCTACGAGCGGATCTGGGTCGCGGAGCACCACGGCATGCCGGGCATCACGTCGTCCGCGCCGGCCGTCCTGCTGAGCGCCGTGGGTGCGGCGACCTCGCGCATCCGGATCGGCTCCGGGGGAGTGATGCTGCCGAACCACGCACCGCTCGTGATCGCTGAGCAGTTCGGCACGCTGCGTGCGCTCTACGGCGACCGCGTGGACCTCGGCATCGGACGTGCGCCGGGGACGGACGGTGCGACCGCGATGGCGCTGCGTCGCACCGACCGGCTCGACGTGGACGACTTCCCGCAGCAGCTCGCCGACCTCATCGGCTTCTTCACCGGCATGGAGGCGTCGAACCCGCTGTCGCGCATCCGCGCCGTGCCCGGGTACGGGGACGTCCCCGAGTTCTGGCTGCTCGGTTCGTCCGGCTACAGCGCGCAGGTCGCTGGCGCGCTCGGCGTCTCCTTCGCGTTCGCGCACCACTTCGCCTCGGACAACACCGAGGCGGCGCTCGCGCTGTACCGGGACTCCTTCCGACCGTCCCGCTTCCGGCAGACGCCGAACGCGCTGATCGGTGTGCAGGTCGTCACCGACGAGGACCCCGCGATCGTGGACGAGCAGAGCGCGCCGGGGATGATCTCGTTCATCCGGATGCGGCAGGGCGCGAAGCCCGAGCCGGTGTCGATGGACGAGGCCCGCGCGTACGAGTTCTCGGACCTGGAGCGTCGGTTCGTCGCTGCGCGGACCGAGCGCCAGGCGTACGGCTCGCGCGATCAGGTGGCGGCGAAGATCAACGAGCTCGTCGCGTCGACCGGGGCGGACGGTGTCATCGTGGCACCGGGGGCCGCGCAGGCACGGTACCGGCTCCAGGCGCTCGAGGTCGTCGCATCGCTGCAGGCCGAGGGCCGGCTCGTTCCGGCGGGCGCGAGGGTCTAGGGTCGCGCCGACCGGTCGTCCGCGTGCGCGGCCGGGCGCGTGCGCGTGGACGTGCACGACCGGTTCCGCGTTCATGGAGCAGAAGACGTCGGGTGCCGGACGGCGACTCGACGTCTTCTGCTCCACCGACGGTGCGCGTGCGCGTGCCCGTGCGCGAACGGGTGCGCGGACGCGGGCGCGGGCGGGCGCTGGACGTCAGGCGAGCAGGCCCAGGCGGGTGGCGGTGGTGATCGCGGCGACCCGTGTGCCGACGTCGAGCTTGCGGAACACGTTGTAGACGTGACGCTTCACGGTGCCGATCGCGAGCCCGAGCTCGGCGGCGATCTCGGCGTTCGAGCGTGCGGCCGCCACGAGCCGGAGCACCTCGAGCTCCCGGTCGCTGAGCGGCGACCCGGCCCGCGCCTCGGTGACCAGGTCGATCGGGAACGTCACGGGCGACGCGCCGGCGCGGGTGGCACGGACGATCCGTTCGACGAGCTCCCGGCTCGGGGTGTCCTTCGTGACGAAGTCGACCGCTCCGGCGTCGAGCAGTGCCCGGCGCAGGACGGCGTCCCGGTGCATGGTCAGCACGACGACGCTGACGTGCGGATGGGTCCGCCGGACGGTCGCGATCGTGGTCCGAGCCGGAGGGCCGTCGAGTTCGACATCGAGCAGGAGCACGTCGATCGCCGCGGACTCGGGGGAGTCGAGCACGTCGGACGGGCGTTCCCCGTGCGCGACCACCCGGATCGTGGGGACGGACCCGAGGATCGACGCGAGCCCCTCGCGGAAGAGCCGGTGGTCGTCGACGATCGCGACGTGTGTGACGCCGGTCACAGGGAGCCCCGCGGAACGGTGAGCCGGACCGTGGTGCCGGCGCCGGGAGCGCTGTCGACGTCGAGTCGGGCACCGAGCACGCCCGCGCGCTCGCGCATCGTGTGCTGCCCGAGGCGCCCCGCTCCGGCAGTGCCCGGCGTGAACCCGGGGCCGTCGTCGTGGACCGTGGCCACCACCGCCGCCGGTGACCACGCGAAGGTGACCGTGCCCGTGGAGTCGGGTGCGTGCTTCCGTCGGTTGGTGAGGGCCTCGAGCAGGATGGTCAGTGCCTCCTCGGCCTTCCAGTTCGGCAGCGTGCCCGCGACGCCCGTCGTCGTGATCGTCAACCGGTCGTCACCGGGGAACAGGTCGTCGACGTGGCGACGGAGCGCGTCGTCGAGGCGGTCGTCCCCGACCCGGGCGTGCAGCGACACCGCGAGGTCCTGCACGTCCGTCAGTGCCGCGCGCAGCAGTCGGCTCGCGGCCTCGAGCTGCTCGGTCCGTGCGGCGGTCGGCAGGTCGGCGAGGAGCACCAGGTCGAGTCGCTGCAGGCCGGCGAGGACGCCGTGCGCGACGCGGTCGTGCAGGTCGCGGGCGATCTGCGTGCGCGAGTCGAGGTTCGTGGTCGTCACCCGCTGCCGCAGCGCTTCGGTGTAGGCGATCGCCCCTGCCGGGAAGCGGCTCCACACGCCGGCGTGCAGGGCGCGGGTGGCCCGCAGGACCTCGTCCGTGGTGCGCGCACCGACCTCGTCGACGAACACCGGCAGGTAGGCGTCGAAGAGCATCTCCGCGGCGAGCATCGCTCCGGCCGGGTGCTGGGCGTGCTCGGCGTGCAGCGCGCCCGTCGCCAGGTGCGCCGGATCGAGGTAGCGGTCGCTGACGATGCCGGGCGTTCCGTCGTCCGAGGCGTAGCGCTCGTGTGCGTCGGCGATCATCGACGTCACGTTGTCGAGCAGGCTCTGCGCGAGGACCGGGTCGTGGGAGAGGTCCGGGAACCGCGCGCCGATCTCGGCGAGGACGGCGGCGAGCGGGGCTGGGATCGTCATGACGGTTGCGAGCGTAACGCTGGAGCGAGTTGACGGTGGCCGCCGTGCGCCTCGGTGTGCCGGGGGACACACGGTCCCGCCGGGCAGGTCTGCGCTCGCGGGTGAGAAGCAGCAAGGCCCCGATCCGGAGATCAGGGCCTTGCTTCGTACTGTCTCAACACAGTGTCGGGGTGACAGGATTTGAACCTGCGACCTCCTCGTCCCGAACGAGGCGCGCTACCAAGCTGCGCCACACCCCGCGGTGTGATCACTCCGAACCGGAGCGACCAGGAAAGTCTACCGGACGTTCGAGGGTGCTCACGACCATCTGCGGAACACCCGGGCGCGTCGCCGTCGTGGCGTCCCGGCGCCTCAGGACGTCCGGGCGGTCAGGGTCACGACGACGGCCTCGGGGCGGCAGGAGAACCGCACGGGGGCGTAGATCGACGTTCCGATCCCTGCCGACACCTCGAGCCAGGACCAGTGCCCTCGGTGCTGCCACTTGTGCAGGCCGCTGACGTACTGGCGAGGGAGGTCGGAGTTCGTGACCAGCGCACCGACGCCGGGGACCTGCACCTGGCCGCCGTGCGTGTGCCCGGCGAAGACGACGTCCGCGCCCTGGTCGACGAACGCGTCGAGGACCCGGCGGTAGGGGGCGTGCGTGATGCCGATCGCGACGGGGGAGGGGCCGTCCTCGTCCTCGGTCCACGGCACCGCGCTGCGCATCTCGTCGACGTTCGTGGGCAGGAGGTCGAGGCGGTCCCAGTCGCGGTGGGCGTCCGACGTGCCGAAGAGTTCGAACCGCGACCCACGGAGCTCGATCGCGTGGGCCTGGTCGTTGACGTCGAGCCAGCCGAGCGACTCGAAGAACGCGGTCTGCCGGTCGATGTCGAGTTCGACCGGACGTCGCTCCGCATGGAGGCGGCTCGGCCCCGTGAAGTACTTCAGGGGGTTCCGCGGGGAGGGGCCGTAGAAGTCGTTCGATCCGTGTGCGAAGGCCCCTGGGACACCCCGGAAGGGCTCGAGCGCGTACTCGACGGCGGCGTTCGCGGTGGGGTGGCCCAGGTTGTCGCCGGTGTTCACGACGAAGTCCGGCTCGACGAGGCTCAGGTCGCGGAGCCACTGCTGCTTGTCGGCCTGCCACGGAGCCATGTGGATGTCGGAGAGGTGCAGGACGGTCACGTCCCGCGAGCCCTCTGGCAGCACCGGCACGGTCTCCCAGCGGATGCCGAAACGGCGACGTTCGACGAGGGAACCCCACGCCGCCGTCGCCGCTCCGACGGCCGCGCCCGCTGCGATGACTCCCAGCGTGGCGCGACCCCGCGTCACTTGCAGTCCTTCGGCGCCTTGCCGTCCTTGGTGCCGTAGATCTTGACGGTCACCGCGGTGTCCTTGCTCGTCGCCGTCCCGGGTGCGGGGGCGACCGCCGCGACCTTGCACCGCGTCGAGTCGTCGCCCTTGGCGTACTCGTCGATCACCGAGACGTTCGAGAACCCGGCGTCCCCGAGCTCGGCGCGGGCGTCCTGCAGGCTCTTGCCCGGCAGGTCCGGCACGGTCGCCTGCGATCCGTCCGACGTGTACACGGTGACACTCGAACCACGCGAGAGGTACGAGCCCGCGGCCGGCGAGGTCGACGAGACCGAACCCGGCTGTCCGCCACCGGGCTGCGCCCCGCCGTCGACGTAGTTCAGGCCGGCGCCGGCGAGCGTGGCGCGGGCGTCCTCGGCGGACTTCCCGCTCACGTCGGGCACCTGGATGCTGTTGCCGCGGATCGACGTGGACGACGGATCCGTGAAGGCTCCCGCCGGGTAGGCCTCGTTCACCGGGGTCTGCGCCTGGCGCCACACGTCGGCACGGACACCGGCGTAGGTGCCGTTCACCCCGTTGCTGAAGTGCCGCAGGTTGAGCTTCTTGCCGTCGGTGTTGCCCTGCCAGTACGACGTCGCGACGCGCGTGCTGGAGCCGACGAGCCAGATCTGCTCGGCCTCGTCGGTGGTACCCGTCTTGGCGAACATCTGCGTGCCGTCGTAGGTCTGCGCGCCCCGCGCCGTACCACTCGTGATGGTGCGCTTCATGGCGTAGACCGCGGTCTGTGCGACGGACGGGTCGACGGCCTGCTTGCAGTCCTTCGTCTGGCCGCCGAGCTTCTTGCCCTCGTCGTTCGTGATCTGCTCGATGGCGATCGGCTTGCAGAACACACCGTTGTTGGCGATGCCGGCGTAGGCGGCGGCCATGGTCAGCGGTGCGACCTCGTTCGTGCCGAGGATGAACGAGGGGTTCTTCCGCAGCTCGGTGCCGTCGGCGCGGTGCACGCCGAAGTTCTCAGCCATGGTCTTGATGTCGCAGAGGTCCAGCTTCTGCGCCATCGAGGCGAAGGCGCCGTTGATCGAGCCGGCGGTGGCGCCGATCACGCTGTAGTTGCCGTTCTCACCGGGGGAGTCGTTGGACACCTTGAACTGCGTGTAGTCCGTCTGACCGCAGATGTTCCACGGCGACACCGTGCGGGCCGTGCCGTTGACGGTCTCGTTCAGGCCGTGGCCCGCCTTGACCCAGTCGAGCAGGGTGAACGCCTTGAACGTCGAGCCGGTCTGGAAGCCCTTCGAGCTGCCGTACTTCTCGTCGACCGCGTAGTTCAGGGACGTCGACGTGGGCGCGGACTTCAGGGACTGGTCGTAGTCCTTGTTCTGCGCCATCGTCAGGATCCGACCCGTGCCGACCTCGACGGAGTTGAGGGTCGCACCGAGCGCGATCCGTGCCTCCGCCTTGTTGTCGTACGTGTTCAGGATCTGCTTCTGCTGCGCGTTGAGTCCGATGTCCAGCGTCGTCTGGATCTGGTAGCCACCGTTGCGCCAGGCGGCGTCGCGCTCCTTCTGGCTGCTGCCGAGCTGCGACATCTCCTTGACGACCTTGACCGCGTAGTCGCAGAAGAACTGCGAGCCGTCACCGACCGACGCGCGACACCCCTGCGAGGGCGCGGTCAGCTTGACGTAGTCCTTCGGGTTCGACGCGATCGCCTGGTCGAACTGCTCCTTGGTGAGGTGCTCCTGCGCGTACATCGACTTGAGGATGACGTTGCGCCGCGCGACGTTCGCCTCGTACTTCGACGGGTTCGACAGGTTGCGGGCCTCGGGGTACTGCACGATCGCGATGAGCGAGGCTGCCTCGGCCGGGGTCAGGTCGGTCGCGTTCTTGTTGTAGTAGTGCTGCGCGGCGGCCTGCACGCCGTAGGTCTGGTCGCCGAAGTAGGCGATGTTGAGGTACCCGGTCAGGATCTCCTTGTGGGTGTACTTCTTCGCGAGGCCGATCGCGAGCTTCATCTCCTCGAGCTTGCGGGGGATGGTCTGCTCGGTCGCCTCGGCGTAGGCCTTCTGCTGCTCCTCCTTCGTCGGGAGGTCGAGGGCCTGGTTCATCTTGATGTTGCGGACGAGCTGCATCGTCAGCGTCGACCCACCGCCGGAGTCGCCGAGCCCGCCGGCGACGCTGCCCACGCCGGCGCGGACGAGGGACGTCAGGTCGACGCCGCCGTGGTCGTAGAAGCGCTTGTCCTCGCCGTCGATCGCGGCGTTCTTCAGCTGGTCGCTGATCTGGTCGTACTTCAGTTCCTGACGGTTCTGGTCGTAGACCGTCGCGAAGTGGACCGACTTGCCGCCCTGGTACGCGTAGAGCTCGTTGCGCTGCGGGAGGTCACCGATCTCGATGTACTCCGGCAGGGACTCGAACACGCCGATGGTCGAGGTCGTCGTGACACCGGCGACGGCGATCGCGGGCGTGACCCCGATCGTGACCAGCAGACCGGCGAGCGCGCTGAATCCGACGAAACCGACGAAGGCGCCGATCGCGGAGACGGGCTTGGTCCGCGAGGCAGACTTCTGGGCAGACATAGGATGCAGCCTAAACGACGCCCACGACTGAAAGGCTGGCAAGGATCTCCATGATGCGCTGGGAGTACCGCACGACGCCGTTGATCATCCACAACACGACCGCGATCCTCAACAACTTCGGCGACGAGGGCTGGGAGCTGGTCCAGGTCGTCACGGGGCCGGAGGGCGGCCTGGTCGCCTACCTGAAGCGTCCGAAGGCCGACGCGTGAGCGTCGCGGACCGTCTGGCCGAGCTCGGCATCGAGCTCCCCGGCGTCGCCGCGCCGGTCGCCGCGTACGTCCCCGCCGTGGTGACGGGACGGTACGTGTACACGGCCGGGCAGCTGCCCTTCGTCGACGGCGCGCTGCCCGTCACCGGCAAGGTCGGTGCCGGCGTGGACGCGGAGACCGCCACCGCCCAGGCCCGCGTCGCCGCGCTCAACGCGCTCGCGGCCGTCGGGTCCGTCGCCGGGTCCCTCGACCGGGTCGCCCGCGTCGTGAAGGTCACCGTCTTCGTCGCCTCCGACGCGTCCTTCACCGGGCAGCCCGGGGTCGCGAACGGCGCGTCGACGCTCGTCGGCGAGGTCCTCGGGGACGCCGGCGTCCACGCGCGCAGCGCGGTGGGCGTCGCGGTGCTCCCGCTGGACGCGCCCGTGGAGGTCGAGCTGGTGGTGGAGTTGACCGCCTGACGGACCGTCATCGACGCTCGTCACGCGAGCCGCGCCTCCCGTCCGACCCGGTCGGGAGGCGCGGCTCGCGTCGTTCCCGCTACATGAGTTCCGCGATGGTCGCCATGATCGTCGGGTCGGCCAGCGTGGTCGTGTCGCCGATGCGACGGCCCTCCGCAGCGTCGCGGAGGAGCCGGCGCATGATCTTGCCGGACCGCGTCTTGGGCAGCTCCGGCACCACCACGACCTGTCGCGGCTTGGCGATCGCGCCGATGCGCTTGCCGACCCAGTCACGGAGCTCCTTCACGGCGGCGTCGCGGTCGGCGCCGTCGGCGGCTTCCGCGGTCAGGATCACGAAGGCCACGACGGCCTGACCGGTGGTCTCGTCGGCCGCACCGACGACCGCGGCCTCGGCGACGCCCTCGTGCCCGACGAGCGCCGACTCGATCTCGGCCGTCGACAGCCGGTGACCGGACACGTTCATCACGTCGTCGACCCGGCCCTGCACCCAGATGTCGCCCTGCCCGTCCAGCCGCGCGCCGTCACCGGCGAAGTACCGGCCGGGGAAGCGGTCCCAGTAGGTCTCGACGAAGCGGTCGGGATCGTTCCAGATGCCGCGGGCCATCGACGGCCACGGGTCGGTGATCGTGAGGTAGCCGCTCTCGCCGGGCTCGACGCGGTGTCCGTCCTCGTCGACGATCTCGGCGGTGATCCCCGGCAGCGGGGTCTGCGCGGCGCCGGGCTTGAGCTTCGTGACGCCGGGGAGGGCGGAGATCATGATCGCCCCGGTCTCCGTCTGCCACCACGTGTCGACGATCGGGGTGCGGTCGTGGCCGATGACCTGGCGGTACCACTGCCACGCCTCGGGGTTGATCGGCTCGCCGACGCTGCCGAGCAGGCGGAGGGTCGCGAGGCTGCGGGCCTCCGGGATCTGTCGGCCGGCCTTCATGGCCGCCCGGACCGCGGTCGGGGCGGTGTAGAGGACGGTGACGCCGTAGGAGTCGACGAGGTCCCACCAGCGGCCGGGCTGCGGCTCGTCGGGCGTGCCCTCGTACAGCACCTGCGTGACGCCGTTCGCGAGCGGGCCGTAGACGACGTACGTGTGGCCGGTGATCCAGCCGATGTCGGCCGTGCACCAGTAGACGTCCTTCTCCGGGTGCATGTCGAAGACGTTCCGGTGCGTGTAGGCGGCCTGCGTCAGGTAGCCGCCGGAGGTGTGCACGATGCCCTTCGGCTTCCCGGTCGTGCCCGAGGTGTAGAGGATGAAGAGCGGCGTCTCGGCGGGGAAGGCCTCGGGCTCGTGCTCGGGCGCCGCCTTCGCCAGCTCGTCGTGCCACCATCGGTCGCGGTCGGTCCACGCGACGTCGTTGCCGCCGCGCTTGACGACCAGCACGTGCTCGACGCTGTCGGTGCCCTCGCCCTCGAGTGCCTCGTCGACCGCGGGCTTGAGCGGGGAGACCGCACCGCGACGCCAGCCCCCGTCGGCGGTGACGACGAGCTTCGCGCCGGCGTCCTCGATGCGGGCGCGGAGGCTCTCGGCGCTGAAGCCGCCGAACACGACGGAGTGCACGGCGCCGATGCGGGCGACCGCGAGCATGGTGACGACGGCCTCGGGGATGAGCGGCATGTAGACGACGACGCGGTCACCACGTTCGACGCCGAGGTCGGTCAGCATGTTCGCCGCGCGCTGCACCTCGGCGGTGAGCTCGGCGTAGGTGATGCGTCGGGTGTCGCCCGGAGCGCCCTCGAAGTGGATCGCGACCCGGTCGCCGTTGCCCGCCCGGACGTGCCGGTCGAGGCAGTTCTCGGCGACGTTCAGCGTGCCGTCGTCGAACCACTTCGCGAACGGCGCGCCCGTCCAGTCGAGGGTCTGCGTGAACGGCGTGCGCCAGTCGAGCAGGGAACGGGCCTGGGCTGCCCAGAACGCCTCGCGGTCGGCGGCAGCCGCCTCGTGCAGGTCCTCGCGGGCGACGGCGTCCGCCACGAACTCCGCCGGGGGAGCGAACGTGGGGCCGTCCTCGTGGCGTTCGTCGGCCTGGGTCGGTGTGGACATCGGTGTCCTCTCGCGTCGGTGCGGCAGTGGTGCAGTCGGAGACTACCCCTCGGCCTCGGGGCGGCTGCGACCACGGCCGGGTGGTCCCGGGAGGATCCGGCCAGGGGGTTGGCGAGCAGGGCCGTTCATGGGGTACAGTGGTTCCTGCCGGACTCGTTTCCGGCGGCACCGGGCCGGATTCCCCCCAATCCACCGATGTCAGGCGGCACCAGTTCCCCCCAACCGGTGCCGCCTCTTCTTTTTTGTCCGACGCGTGTCGTGCATCCCTCGACTCGGACGCCGGGTGATCCGCACGGCTGCGCCGAACGGTGGACAGAACGGTCCACGGTGTCGTTGCACGCGCTGGGTGCTCCGACGCGGTCGAGGTCACCTCGCGCGGAGCGGACAGGCACCCGGTTCCCCGTTCGGTCGACTCCTCGATCCGCAGGACCGAACGGGGTACGGCTTTGCGTTTCGGGGGACAAACGTGACCGTTGGTGGTGGCCATCGACGTTGTGCACAGCACACACGGACTCCTCCTGCCCGCAGCCGGCGCCGCCCTACCGTCGACGCATGCACCGACACCGCGCCGAGGTCCCCGAGTCCGACCGACGTCCGACCGACCGGGCGGCCACCGGGTCGGTGTCGGGAACGCCGGCGTCGGGGACGTCCGGCCGGGCAGCGCCGGTGCCCTTCCTGCCCGGCGCCGAGCGCGCCCGCCGACGTCGCGCGCTCGACACCTCGGTGTTCGAGGAACTCGCCGCCCTCGTCGCCGACGCCGCCACGACCGACGTGCTGGTGCTCGGAGGGCGCGGCACCTGGGTGGACCGCGGGCACGGGCTCGAGCGCGCGCGTCCGGAGCTGTCCGAACGCCGCGTGCGCGCCCTCGCAGCGGAGCTCGTCGCGCTCGGCGGGCGGCACGTCGACGAGTCCACGCCGTGTGCGGACGTCCGGCACGGCGACGGCGTCCGGGTGCACGTGGTCCTCGCACCGGTGTCGGTGGGCGGGACCGCGCTCTCCATCCGGCTGCCGCGACCGGAGCGGCCGACCCTCGACGGCCTCGAGCGGCTCGGAGCCTTCCGGACCGTGCCGCGTGCGGTGCTCGAGGCAGCGGTGGCCGACCGACGCAACGTCCTCGTCACGGGTGCGACCGGGAGCGGCAAGACCACCCTGCTCGCGGCGGTACTGGGCGCGGTACCGCACGACGAACGCATCGTGACCGTCGAGGACACCGCCGAACTGCGCGTCGACCACCCGCACGTCGTGTCGCTCGAGGCACGGCAGGCGAACGCCGAGGGTGCCGGGGCACTCGGCCTCGACCGCCTGGTGCGCGAGGCCCTGCGGATGCGACCCGACCGCCTGGTGGTCGGGGAGTGCCGCGGCGCCGAGGTCCGCGACCTCCTCGGCGCCCTCAACACCGGGCACGACGGCGGTGCCGGGACACTCCACGCGAACGGGCTCCCCGACGTCGGTGCCCGGCTCGAGGCGCTCGGGGCACTGGCGGGGCTCGGACCGCAGGCGCTCGCCCGGCAGGTCGTCAGCGCGGTCGACCTGGTCGTGCACGTCGAGCGGCGGGCGTCGTGGCGCGGGGTGACGGCGATCGGCACGTGCACGATCGACCGCGACGGCAGGCTCGAGGTCCGCACGTCCCGGGGGACCGCACCCCGGTGAGGCGCACGACCGCGGCCCGCGACCCGGTCGCCGTCGCGCGCGTCCTGGACCAGGTGGCGGTCCTCGTGGCAGCCGGTGTGCCGCCGCCTCGTGCCTGGACGCTCGTCGGGGGCCGCCCGGACGACCCCTCACCGGCGTGGCAGGACGTCCGGGTCGTCCTCGAGGTCGCCGACCGCACCGGGGCGCCGTCGGCCACCGCGCTGCGGTCGCTCTCCGCGGCGATGCGGCGGAGCGCGTCGGCAGACCGAGCCGTCCTCGTCGCGCTCGCCGGTCCCCGGGCGAGTGCACGGGTCGTCCTGGCCCTCCCGATCCTCGGGCTGGCGCTGGGGACGGTGTGGGGAGCGGGGGCGCTCGAGGTCCTCCTGACCACACCGGTCGGCTGGGCGTGCTGCGTGACGGCGGCGGGGCTCGTCGCCGTCGGTCAGCGGTGGTCGCGGCGCATGGTGCTGTGGGCGACCCCGGACGGACACGTCCCGGGGATCGAGCTCGACGCCTGGGCCGTCGCACTGTCCGGTGGTGGCTCGTGGCAGGCGGCGGAGACCACGGTGCGCGAAGCCCTCGCTGCGCGTCCGGCCGACGCCCGTCCAGCACGGCCCGCGGGTTCCGCACGGCCCGCGGGTTCCGCACGGGCCGAGGCGGACGCGCGGCTGCGCGAGGTGCTGGACCTCAGTCGTCGGGCAGGGGTGCCCGCGGCGGCGCTCCTGCGTGCTGCGGCGGAGGACCTCCGTGACGACGCCGCCGCGGCCGGGCTGGCCGCGGCGGAGCGGTTGGGCGTCCGGCTCGTGCTGCCGCTCGGCACCTGTGTCCTGCCGGCGTTCGTCCTGCTCGGGGTCGTCCCGGTGGTCGTCGGGGTCCTCTCCTCCACCGTCGACGGCATCCGCTGAACCGTCCACAGACCGCTCCCGCCGACCTCGGTGCGCCGCGGTGGTCGGCGATCGTCGACGTCACGACAGCACGACCACAGAGAGAAGGAGAACGGCGATGACCGACACCACCACCCCGGACCGACGACGCAGCGGAGTGAGGCGGGCACGACAGGAGCACCGCAAGGCACCCCTGCGGGTCGCCGACGACCGGGGATCGGCCACGGCGGAGTACGCGGTCGTGATCCTCGCGGCGGTCGCCTTCGCGGGGGTCCTCGTCGCGGTGATGCGCTCGGGCGAGGTCCAGCAGATCCTGACCGACCTCGTCCGCGGGGCACTCGTCCCGTGACCGGAGGGGCCCGGCGGACCGCGGACCGGGGCAGCGTGAGCGTCGAGTTCGCGGTCGCGCTGCCCGTCGTCGCGGTCGTCCTCGTCTCGCTCGTCGCCGGCGTCGTGCTCGCCGACCGGCTCGGTCGGTACCAGGCGGCCGCGGGCGTCGCGGCGCGGGCGCTCGGCCGGGGCGACGACCGGTCGGCCGCCGCGGCGCTGGCCGACGGCGCTCCGAGGACCTCGTCCACCGTGCGGCACGAGGCCGGGCTCGTCTGCGTCGTCGTCGCCGGTCGGGCCACCGGTCCGTTCGCGCTCCTGCCGCTCCGTGCGACCGGTTGCGCTGCGGAGGGCGGGCGGTGACCGGTCGGACGCGCCTGGGCGGTGGCGGTGGCCGTCGCGGTGACCGTGGCTCGGCGACGGTCCTGCTCGTCGCGGTGGTCGCCCTCGCCGTCGTCGTCGGTTCCGCCGCCCTGGGTGGCGCGCGCAGTCGGGTGCTCGATGCCCGCGCACGCACCGCCGCCGACGCCGCAGCGCTTGCCGCGGCCGCCGTCCTGGTGGACCGGGTCCCGGGCTCGCCCTGCACCGTCGCCGCTCGGGTCGCATCGGCGAACGGCGCCCGGGTGGGGACCTGCCGCACCGTGGACGCGACCGCGCGCGTGACGGCCGTCGTCGGCTCCGGACCGTTCGTCGTGCGCGCGGTCGCGGTGGCCGGTCCGGCGACCGGGTCGCCCGATCAGGGTGTGTATGGTGTGCACGTCGGCCCCCGGTCACCGTCGTCCCGGTCGACCCGGACACCGCAACGGTCCAGGGCCGGCACGCACCATCGATCAAGGAGTCACGTGCCAGGCACGAAGAAGCTCGTGATCGTCGAGAGCCCCGCGAAGGCGAAGACGATCGCGCAATACCTCGGTGACGGGTACGAGGTCCAGGCGTCCGTCGGACACATCCGCGACCTCGTCGAGCCCAAGAACCTGCCCGCCGACCTCAAGAAGGGCTCGCTCGGCAAGTTCTCGGTCGACGTCGACAACGGCTTCGAGCCCTACTACGTCGTCTCCGACGCGAAGAAGAAGACGGTCATCGAGCTCAAGCGGGCCCTCAAGGACGCCGACGAGCTCTTCCTCGCAACCGATGAGGACCGCGAGGGCGAGGCCATCGCGTGGCACCTGCTGCAGGTCCTCAAGCCGAAGGTGCCCGTCAAGCGCATGGTGTTCCACGAGATCACGAAGGAGGCGATCCAGCGCGCGAAGGAAGCCACCCGCGAACTCGACACCGCCCTCGTCGACGCGCAGGAGACCCGCCGCATCCTCGACCGCCTGTACGGGTACGAGGTCTCACCGGTGCTCTGGCGCAAGGTCGGTCCGGGCCTGTCCGCCGGACGCGTGCAGTCCGCCGCCACGCGGCTGGTCGTCGACCGCGAGCGCGAGCGTCTGGCGTTCGTCTCGGCCAACTACTGGGACCTGACCGCCCGGTTCGAGAAGGTCGGCGACGCTGCCTTCACCGCGCGGCTGGCCCGCCTGCAGGGCACGCGCGTCGCCTCAGGTCGTGACTTCGACGACCGCGGCGCGCTGAAGGGCGACGCCGTCCGGCTCGACGAGGCCTCCGCCGCAGCACTCACCGCGGTGCTCGAGGGTGCGGGTGACGCCGTCGTCCGCAGCGTCGAGTCGAAGCCGTACACGCGTCGGCCCGCAGCGCCGTTCACCACGTCGACCCTGCAGCAGGAGGCCGCGCGCAAGCTCCGCTTCTCGGCGCGTCAGACGATGAGCGTCGCGCAGTCGCTCTACGAGAACGGCCACATCACCTACATGCGCACGGACTCGTCGTCCCTGTCGCAGCAGGCCGTGACCGCCGCGCGCAAGCAGGCGTCCTCGCTGTACGGCGCGGACACGATCCCGGACAAGCCGCGCAGCTACGCCGGCAAGAGCAAGAACGCGCAGGAGGCCCACGAGGCAATCCGTCCCGCCGGTGACACGTTCCGCACCCCCTCCGAGATGGACGGCGTGCTGCGGGGCAACGACTGGAAGCTCTACGACCTGATCTGGAAGCGGACCGTCGCCTCGCAGATGGCGGACGCCAAGGGGTCGACCGCGTCGGTCGTGCTCGGCATCACGTCGACGGAGCCGGTGGCGGGCATCGCGGCGACCGCGAACGGCACCGACGCGGAGTTCACCGCCTCGGGCACGGTGATCACGTTCCGCGGCTTCCTCAACGCCTACGAGGAGGGCCGTGACGAGGAACGCCACGGCGGCGGCGAGAACGGCGACGCCAAGCTCCCGCAGATGGCCGAGGGCGACCACCTCGGCGTGAGCGACGTCGAGGCCAAGGGCCACGACACGTCGGCACCGCCGCGGTACACCGAGGCGAGCCTGGTCAAGACGCTCGAGGAGCTCGGC
This sequence comes from Curtobacterium caseinilyticum, assembly GCF_030363035.1. GTDB lineage: Bacteria > Actinomycetota > Actinomycetes > Actinomycetales > Microbacteriaceae > Curtobacterium > Curtobacterium caseinilyticum. The sequence goes on from NZ_JAUCMN010000002.1 coordinate 513,124, forward strand.
ATCGGTCGCCCATCGACCTACGCCGCGATCATCTCGACGATCATGGACCGCGGGTACGTGACCCAGCGGGGGAGCGCCCTCGTGCCGAACTGGATCGCGTTCAGCGTGGTCCGCCTGCTCGAGGACCACTTCGGCGACCTCGTGCAGTACGACTTCACGGCCGGCATGGAAGAGGACCTCGACCGGATCGCGAGCGGTGACGCCGACCGCACCGACTGGCTCACGGGCTTCTACTTCGGCGGCGGCGACCACCGCGGTCTCCGGACCGTCATCGACAACCTCGGCGAGATCGACGCGCGCGACATCAACTCGGTCGAGCTCGCCCCGGGCCTGACCCTGCGCATCGGCCGGTACGGCCCGTACATCGAGGTGCCGAGCGACGACCCCGAGAAGCCCCGGCGCGTCAACGTGCCCGAGGACCTCGCGCCTGACGAACTGACCGCCGAGAAGGCGAAGGAGCTCGTCGACGCTCCCGTCGTCGGCGACCGTGTCGTCGGGATCAACCCGGAGACGGGCAAGGAGGTCCTGGCGAAGGACGGCCGCTTCGGTCCCTACGTCACCGAACGCACCCCCGAGCCGGAGCCGACGGTGGATCCGTCCACCGGCGAGGTCGTCGAGCCGGTCGCCGAGCAGGCACCGGCCACGGCGACCGCGACGGCGGCGAAGGGCACGACGAAGGCCCCCGCGAAGAAGACGACGAAGAAGGCCGCGGCGCCGAAGGAGCGCACCGCGTCCCTGTTCAAGTCGATGGACCCGCAGACGGTGGACCTCGAGACCGCGCTGAAGCTCCTCGACCTGCCCCGGGTCGTCGGCAAGGACCCGGAGTCCGGTGACGACATCACGGCGCAGAACGGTCGCTACGGCCCGTACATCAAGAAGGGCACGGACACCCGGACGCTGCCGAGCGAGGACGCGATCTTCGACGTCGACCTGCCCGGGGCACTCGAGCTGTTCGCGCAGCCGAAGTACGGCGGCCGTCGCACCGCGAGCTCCGCGCTCAAGGAGTTCGACGCCGACCCGGTGTCGGGCAAGCCGATCAAGATGAAGGACGGCCGGTTCGGGCCCTACGTCACCGACGGCGAGACGAACGCGACCATCCCGCGGGGCGAGGACATCGAGACCGTCGACCACGCGCGTGCCGTGCAGCTCATCGCCGACAAGCGCGCCAAGGGCCCGGTGAAGAAGAAAGCGCCGGCGCGGAAGACCGCGGCGAAGAAGAAGTGACCGGACGCTTCATCACCCTCGAGGGCGGTGACGGCGCGGGCAAGACGACCCAGGCCGAGCTCCTGACCGCATGGCTCGAGGAACACGGTCGCACGGTGGTCCGGACGCGTGAGCCCGGTGGCACCGAGCTCGGGCAGCGCATCCGCGAGATGGTCCTGCACGAGCGGGGGCACGTGGCACCACGGGCCGAGGCGCTGCTGTACGCCGCCGACCGCGCCCACCACGTCGAGACGATCGTGCGTCCGGCCCTCGCGCGTGGCGAGGTCGTGCTGCAGGACCGCTACATCGACTCCTCCGTGGCGTACCAGGGCGTCGCCCGTGGCCTCGGGGCCGACCGGGTCCGCTCGGTGTCCGAGTGGGCGGCCGACGGGCTCGCGCCGGACCTCACCGTGCTGCTCGACCTCGACGTGACCGCGGGGCGCGCCCGGGTTGCAGCAGCCCGGGGTGCCACGTTCGACCGACTCGAGTCTGAAGCCGCGACGTTCCACGAGGCCGTCCGCCGGGCGTTCCTCGACGCGGCGGCGGCGGAACCCGAGCGGTTCCTCGTCGTCGATGCCGGGGCCGCCGCCGAGGACGTCCAGCGCGCGATCCGTGCCGGCGTGGGCCCGGTCGTCGGCATCGGTGCAGCGTGACGGTGGTGCCTGCCAGGATGGCCCCGTGAGCGTGTGGGACGGCCTGACCGGGCAGGACGAGGCGGTCGCCGCCCTCCGCAGTGCGGCCGAGGCGCCCGACGGCACCGGCGGCATGACCCACTCGTGGCTCATCACCGGCCCGCCTGGCTCCGGACGGTCCAACGTCGCCGCAGCCTTCGCCGCGGCGCTGGTCGGGCCCGGTCCGGACGACGACCACACGTTGCGGCAGATCACCGCGCGCACCCACCCCGACGTGTCGGTGCTGACGACGCAGCGCGTGATCATCACGATCGACGAGATCCGGCAGCTCGTCACGTCGTCGCACTACTCGCCGTCGGTCGGTCGGTACCGCGTGGTCATCGTCGAGGACGCCGACCGCATGACCGAGCGCACCTCGAACCTGCTGCTCAAGGCGCTCGAGGAGCCGCCGGAGCGCACCGTGTGGATCCTCTGCGCCCCCAGCGAGGCGGACCTGCTGCCGACCATCCGGTCGCGTGTCCGTTCGGTGCGCCTCCGAGTGCCCGACATCGCGTCGGTCGCCGAGCTCATCGTCACGCGCACCGGGGTCGACCGCGCACTCGCCACCGACGCGGCCCGCCAGGCGCAGAGCCACATCGGGATGGCACAGCGACTCGCGACGAGCGAGGACGCTCGCGGTCGTCGTCGTCGCACCCTCGAGACCGTGCTCGGGGTCCGCTCCGTCGGAGACGCCGTGATGGCCGCCGCCGAGCTGCTCGCCGTGGCCGACGAGGACGCCAAGGCCATCACCCAGCAGCGTGACAGCGAGGAACGGGACGCGGCGCTGCGCTCGCTCGGCGTGGAGCCGGGCGGCACGGTCCCGCCGGCGCTCCGGTCGCAGCTGCGTGCGCTCGAGGAAGACCAGAAACGCCGCGCGACCCGGAGCCTCCGCGACGGGCTCGACCGCATCCTCGTCGACGTGTCGTCGCTCTACCGCGACCTGCTCCTGCTCGGGCTCGGTGCGCCGGCCGACCCGGTCAACCTGTCGATGCGGGACCAGCTGGACCGGGCGCTCGAGGTCGTCACGCCTGCTGCCGCGCTCGAGGTGCTCGACGCCGTCGCGCTCGCCCGGCAGCGGATCGCTGCGAACGTCGCCGCGCTGCTTGCCCTCGAGGCCCTGTTGGTCACCGTCGCGCGCCCGTCGCGCTGACGGACGCTCCCGTCGCGCTGACGGGCGCTGGTCGCGCTCACCGCGGGGATCGCGCGGCGGCGCCCCCACAGGGGCCGTCACCGCCGGACGACGGGAGGCGCGTGGCGGACGCGCCACGGGTGTCCCGGGGCCACGAGAGGCCGGAAGGCGCGTGGCGGACGCCGCTACGGGCGTCCCGGCGCCACGCGAGGACGGAAGGCGCGTGGCGGACGCCGCTACGGGCGTCCCGGGGCCACGAGAGGCCGGAAGGCGCGTGGCGGACGCCGCCACGGGCCTCCCGTCACCACGCGAGGACGGCAGGCGCGTGGCGGACGCTGCCGCGGGTCTCCCGTCCGTCCCGCCGCCCCCCCCGGAGCCTGCGCACACCCGCAGCCGAGCGCCCGGGTCACCGTGAGAAGATCACGACATGCCCGACGCCGAACCCGGACTGCGCGAACGCAAGCGACGTGCCACCCGCACCGCGATCCAGCAGGCCGCACTGCGGATCGCCATCGAGTCCGGCTGGCCCGCGGTGACGGTCGACGAGATCGCCCGTCGTGCCGACGTCTCCCCGCGGACGTTCTTCAACTACTTCCCGAGCAAGGAGCAGGCGATCCTCGGTGACGACCCGACCCTGCCGGAGGGCGACGCGCTCGACGTGTTCCGCGCAGGAGGTCCGTCGGGGGAGCTGCTGGCGGACCTCGGCACGCTGCTCGTGCACGCAGCCGAGGAACTCGTCGACGACCGCGGGCTGCTCGCCGAACGACAGCAGGTGCTCCGCGCCGCGCCCGAGCTGTTCAGCAGGCGGATGGCGTCGATGAAGGAGTTCCAGGCCCAGGTCGAGGACGCCGTCGCGGTCCGGCTGACGGCGACGGAGACGGACCTGGCGGACGACCGCGATGCCCTCCGTCGCAGGGCACGACTGGCATCCGTCGTCGCGCTCGCGGCCCTCCGGCACGCGTGGTGGGAGTGGTCGGACGGGGCGACCGAGACGCACCTCGTCGACGAGCTCCGGCGGTCGTTCGACGAGCTCGGCGCGCTCGTTTCGCATTCGCTCGTCTGAACCTGTACAGTAGTGACCCGTGCCGCTCCGGAGACGGAGCGTCCGCCGCCTTAGCTCAGTCGGCAGAGCGATTCACTCGTAATGAATAGGTCGTCGGTTCGATTCCGACAGGCGGCTCGACACCGGAACCCCCGGTCGGACAGTGTCCGACCGGGGGTTCCGTCGTTCGTGGGCGACCCTCCGCTGCCCGACACGAGTGCGTCGGGCAGCGGAGACCTGCCCTACGGCAGGTAGTAGGTCGGGTTCGGCAGCTTGATGCTCCGGTCCGCCGACCCACCGATCAGGTCGCTGTACTGGTCGCCGACGTTCGCGACCACGTCGTACCCGCCGCCCGCACGGGACTCGATGTGCGCCCGGGTCTGCGACTTGTACTCGATCGTGGTGCACTTGGCGGCGGCGCAGGAGACGTAGGACGGCTGCTGCGATGCGCCGGTCCCGGTCCACTTCGTGTAGTACGTCCGCGTGCCGTGCTGCACCGCGCTGAACCGGGGGTACCCGACGGCGTTCAGGTTCGCGATGGTCGCACGCTGCTGGTCGTCGTTGCGGCCGGTGAGCCCGATGACCGTGCAACCGGCGCGCTCGGCCACGGACACGAGCGAGCGCATCGACGGGGTGGCGGGGAAGCGCTCGTCCTGCACCCACTCGTCCTGCCGCGCCGGGTCGAAGACGAAGTGCATGTCCGCGACCTCCATGTCGTACGTCCAGAGCGTCGTGTCGTCCGCGTCGAGGACGATGGCGGGGTTGCGGTGCTGGTGACGCGCGACCGAGCACTGGCGGGCGACCACGGGTGCCTGCTGCGCCACGAGCCGACGCATCTCGCGGATGTACGGCGAGTCCGTCTTCGCCGCGATGCCGGTGCCGGGGTCGCCGTAGTACGTCGCGATCGTCTTCTTGACCGAGTCGATGTTCGGGATGCCCTCGCCGCCCTGCGTCGCGCCGGACGAGCCGTCGGCCGCCATCGTGAACCGCGTCCGGGGCGTCAATCGCGGCTCGCGCACGCCCGGGAGGTCCGCCGAGGGGAGGAAGTAGGTCGGGTTCGGCAGCTTCACCGACCGGTCGGCGTACCCGCCCTGCAGGTCGCTCCACTGGTCGCCGACGTTGAGCGCGATGTCGTAGCCCAGGTCCTGCTCGATGTGCTTGCGCGTGAGGGCCTTGTACTCGACGGTCGTGCACGTCGCGGTGGCGCAGTGGACGTACGAGGGCTGCTGCGACGCCCCCTTCCCCGTCCACTTCGTGAAGAACCGGTCCTCCTGGAACGCGGTGTAGCCGACCTTCGCCAGGTTCTGCAGCGTCGCGGTCTCCTGGTCGTCGTTGCGGCCGGTGAGGCCGAAGACCGTGAAGCCCATCGCCTCGGCCCGGTCGACGAACCCGACCATCGACGGGACGGCGGGGAAGCGCTGGTCCTGGACCCACTCGTCCTGGCGGGCGGGGTCGAAGACGAAGTGCATGTCCGCGACCTCCATGTCGTACGTCCAGAGCGTCGTGTCGTCGGTGTCGAGCACGATGGCGGGGCGCTGACCGTGCCGCACGGCGGCGTCGTGGATGCGACGGAGCTGCCGGGTCTCACGGTCGATGACGGACCGCACCTCGCGGACGTAGGGCGAGTCCGTGCGGTCCGCCAGGCCGGTGCCGGGGTCGCCGTAGTACGTCGCGATGGTCTTCTTGACCGAGTCGATGTTCGGGATGCCCTCGCCGCCCTGCGTCGCGCCGGACGAGCCGTCGGGGGCCATCGTGAAGTGGGTGCGCGGGGTGAGCGTGGAACCCCGCCCGCTCCCGGAGCCGGGTGGTGCCCAGCCGTGCGCGTCGGCCGGTGCGGCGACGAGGACGGTGGACGCGGCGAGGAGCGCGGCGCTCGTGGCGACGGCGGTGAGGACGGATCGGCGCATGGAGACCTGATCACCTTCGAGTCGGGGGCCTGCCCCCGGTCGGGGGACACGAGCACGCTAGTTGCCGGTCCGCCGACAGGTCCATGTGGGTCCGCTCAGGAACGACGCTCCGGCGAGCGGGACGCGTCGGCTGGTAGACAGGACCCATGACGGTTCGCTGGGGAGTCATCGGCACGGGCGGCATCGCCCGCTCCATCGTGGCGGACTGCACCGCCGCGGGGATCGCGTTCGTCGCGGTCGGCAGCCGCACCGCGGAGAGCGCACGTGCGTTCGCCGACGAGCACGGCATCGCCCGCGCCCACGGCTCCTACGAGGAACTGGTCGCCGACGAGGGCGTGGACGTGGTCTACGTCGCGACGCCGCACTCCCGGCACGCCGAGGACGCCCTGCTCGCGATCGCCGCCGGCAAGCACGTGCTCGTCGAGAAGGCGTTCACGATCACCGCTGCCGAGGCCCGTCGCGTCGTCGACGCCGCCCGCCGCGCGGACGTCGCGGTGATGGAGGCGATGTGGACCCGCTTCCTGCCGCAGTCGACGATGATCCGTGAGCTGATCGCCGAGGGCCGCATCGGTCGTCCGCGCGTGGTCGAGGCGACGCACCACCAGGCGCTGCCGACGGACCCGCACCACCGGCTGAACGACCCAGCGCTCGGCGGCGGGGCGATCCTCGACCTCGGCGTCTACCCGATCTCGTTCGCCGTCGACGTCCTCGGCGTCCCGACGACGGTGACGGCCGCGGGCACGCTGAGCGACCAGGGTGTCGACACACAGATGGGCGTCGTGCTCACCCACGAGGACGGTGCGCAGTCGATGGTGCACTTCGGCCTCGACCTCCGGAGCCCGAACTCCGCGTCGATCATCGGCGAGGACGGCCGCATCGACCTCGACGACACCTGGTACACCCCGACCACGTGGCGGTTGCGGGACCGCGACGGCGCCGTCCTCGAGGAGTACGACTCGCGCGAGCAGCTCACCGGGTACGCGCACGAGGCGCGTGCCTTCGAGGAGATGGTCACCTCCGGCACGTACGAGGGCGGTCCGATGGACCCCGAGGAGACGGTCGCCGTGATGGCCGTCATGGACGAGGCCCGCCGCCAGGTCGGCGTCCGCTACGCGGCGGACGACGAGGACACGGCGCACACGTCCGTCGCCTGATCGCGCGCGTCGCGCCGGATCCGGTCTGGAGGCTCCTCCCGCGGTTCCGTAGGATCGGTCGCGATGTCCGACCAGCAGCCCACGTCGCCGGCCGATCCACAGCCCACGTCGCCGTCCGATCCGCAAGCCACCGCGCAGTCCGCCCCGGGGCGCCTCCGCGGCGCGGTCGCCGCGGTGCGCCGCTCGGCGGCACGGCGTCCGGTGCCGTGGATCGCCGGTGGCCTGGCCGGCGTGCTCGTGCTCGGATCGGGCGGTGCCGTGGCGGTTGCCGCCGCGACCATGCCGACGCGACCGGCTGCCGCTCCGGCGACCAGCACCGCTGCGCCGACGTCGTCCTCCACGACGCCGAGCGCGCCGAGCGCCCCGACCGCGACGCCGACCGCCGACGCGCGGGCCGTGCCGGACGACCCCGCCGGCCCGTCCGCGCTCCGCACCTGCACGATCGACGCCGCCGCCTCGGCCGCCGGGCTCGGTGCCTTCGAGGGCTTCGTCATGGACGCGGAGAGCGGTGAGACGCTGTTCTCGCGGAACGGCGAGCAGGCCGCGCAGACCGGCAGCGTGATGAAGACGCTGACGAGCGCGACCGCGCTGGCGGTCCTCGGCGGCGACCACCGCATCCCGACCACGGTGACGCGGGAGTCCGGCGGCGCGATCGCTCTCGTCGGGCACGGCGACGCGACGCTCTCCGCCGGCAACGGCACGGTCTACCCGGGCGCCCCGACGCTGGCGCAGCTCGCCCAGCAGGTGAAGGCTCAGCTCGGCGACGCCCCGGTCACGACGATCGTCGCGGACGCGAGCTACTGGAACGGCGCGGACGCGTGGGACCCCACCTGGCCCGAGAGCGAGCGGACCATCGGCTACCAGCCGCGTGTGACCGCCCTCATGGTCGACGGCGACCGGGCGGACCCGGCCGCGGCGACCTCGCCGCGGTCGACCGACCCCGTCGGCCGCGCCGGAGCGGCGTTCCGCACCGCGCTCGCGAACGCCGGGGTCATCGGCGCGGCGAACGCCCAGGTGGTGCAGCGCGCGACGACGAGCACCGACACCATCGCGTCGGTGTCGTCGCAGCCCGTGTCCACCCTGATCGGACAGATGATCCCGAACTCCGACAACACCCTGGCCGAGATGCTGGCCCGCGTCTCGTCGCGGGAGTCCGGTGCCGGTGGCTCGGCCGCGTCGCTGACCGGGGTCTACCAGCAGGCACTCGCCGGGTACGGGCTCGACCCGGCCGGCATCGTCATCAAGGACGGCTCGGGGGAGAGCGCCGCGAACGCGGTGTCGCCGGCGTTCGTCGCCCACCTCATGGTCCAGGTCGCCGCGGGCGCGAAGGGCCTCGGCACCCTCTCACAGTCCCTGCCGGTGGCCGGTGTCTCCGGCACGCTGTCGAGCCGCTTCACCGGGGCGAACGCGGTCGCGCGCGGCAAGGTGCACGCCAAGACCGGGTGGATCGACAGCGCAAACACCCTCGGCGGCTACATCGACGCGGCGGACGGTACGCGGCTGACCTTCGCCTTCTACGCGATCGGGTCCTCGCGGGCGGCGGCCCTCCCGGCGCTCGACGCGGTGACGGCGGCGGCGTACCGCTGCGGCGGGAGCCTGACCTCGTCCTGAGCCGCACCTCGTCCTGCACCTCACCGCGCCCGGAGGCGCGAGGTGCAGGATGGACGCATGGCCAGGGCACTGCTCGTCGTCGACGTCCAGAACGACTTCACGGAGGGCGGTGCGCTCGGGGTCACCGGCGGCGCGGCCCTCGCGGAGCGCATCACCGCCTTCCTCGGCAGGCACGCCGACGAGTACGACCTGATCGTCGCCTCGCGGGACTGGCACCACGGCGACGACGACAACGGCGGGCACTTCGCCGGACCCGAGGGCCCGGACTACGTGGACACCTGGCCGGTGCACTGCGTCGCCGGCACACCCGGTGCCGAGTACCACCCCGACCTCGACACGAGCGTCCTCGACGTCCACGTGTTCAAGGGCCGGGGGCGACCCGACTACTCGGCGTTCCAGGCGAGCACCGAGGACGGCACGACGCTGCCGGACCTGCTCGCCGACCGCCGCGTGACGACGGTCGACGTCGTCGGCATCGCCACGGACCACTGCGTACGCGCCTCGGCGCTCGACGCCCGCGCCGCCGGGTACGACGTCGCCGTCTACGAGGACCTGGTCGCGGGCGTCGACCCCGAGCGCAGCGCCCGTGCCCTGGACGAGATCCGCGCGGCCGGCGGGCACGTCGACCGCAGCGACATGGACGAGGGGCTCGCGAACCCCGGAGGAGCAGTACTGTGACCGACACCAGCACGACCGACACCAGCACGACCACCACCGTCGCCGACGAGCACGTCTCGGTGGACGCGGTCCCCACCGGGCTGTTCATCGGCGGCTCCTGGCGACCCGCGAGCGGCGGCGCGACCTTCCCGGTCCGCGACCCCAGCACGGGCGCGGTCCTCGCCCGGGTCGCCGACGCGACCCCCGAGGACGGCATCGCCGCACTCGACGCCGCCGTCGCCGCACAGGAGGGCTGGGCCTCCACGGCACCGCGTGAGCGCTCGGACGTCCTCCGTCGGGCCTTCGACCTGGTGCACGAGCACGAGGACGACCTGGCGGCACTGATGACGCTCGAGATGGGCAAGCCCCTCGCCGAGTCGCGGGGCGAGGTCGCCTACGGCGGCGAGTTCCTCCGCTGGTTCTCGGAGGAGGCCGTGCGGATCGGCGGCGACTACCGCACCAACCCCGAGGGAACCGGCCGTGGCATCGTCCTCCGCCGCCCGGTCGGTCCGGTCTACGCGATCACGCCGTGGAACTTCCCCCTCGCGATGGCCACCCGCAAGCTCGGACCCGCGCTCGCTGCCGGGTGCACGGTGGTGCTCAAGCCCGCCGACCTCACCCCGCTGACGACGCTCTTCCTCGTCGAACTCCTCCGTCGGGCGGGGCTGCCGGACGGCGTGCTCAACGTGGTCCCGTCGCGGGACGCCAAGGCCCTGTCGGAGCCGATCATCGCCGATCACCGGCTCCGCAAGCTCACCTTCACCGGGTCGACGCCGGTCGGGTCGGCGCTCCTCAAGCAGGCCGCGGACAACGTGCTCAGGACGAGCATGGAGCTCGGCGGCAACGCGCCGCTGCTCGTGTTCGACGACGCCGACCTGGACGAGGCGGTGGCCGCGGCCATGCAGGCGAAGTTCCGGAACGTGGGCGAGGCCTGCACGGCGGCGAACCGCTTCTTCGTGCAGGAGGGCATCGCGGACGCGTTCACGGCGGCCCTCACCGCGAAGGTCGGGGAGCTCCGCGTCGGCCGGGGCACCGAGGACGGCACGACGCTCGGCCCGCTCATCGACGACCGGGCGGTGGACAAGGCCGCCGGACTCGTCGACGACGCCGTGGAGCGGGGAGCGCGCCTGGTGACCGGCGGGCAGCGGGTCGACCGGCCGGGCACGTTCTACGCGCCGACGGTGCTCGACGACGTGCAGCCGGGCTCCGACATCCTGACCACGGAGATCTTCGGACCGGTCGTCTCGATCACGCGCTTCGCCACCGAGGACGAGGGGATCCGCCTGGCGAACGACACCGAGTACGGGCTCGTCGCCTACGCGTTCACGACGGACTTCCGCCGCGGCCAGCGGCTCGCCGAGCGGCTGGAGACCGGCATGCTCGGGCTGAACACGGGTGTCGTCTCGAACGCCGCGTTCCCGTTCGGCGGCGTGAAGTCCTCCGGGCTCGGGCGAGAGGGCTCGCACGAGGGGCTCGAGGAGTACCTCGAGTCGGTCTACGTCCTGACCCCGGACCCGTTCGCCGCCTGACCCCCCCCCAAGACGCAACGTGGGCGGTTCCGCGCAGCGATGTACTGCTGCGAGGAACCGCCCACGTTGCGTTTCGCGGGAGCTGCGCCCGCGTCAGACCAGCAGCTGGTGCTTCGCGAGGTCGCGGTACAGCGGCGTCGACTGCACGAGCTCGGAGTGCGTGCCGGTACCGACCACGCGCCCGTGCTCGAGCACCACGATGACGTCCGAGTCCACCACGGTGGACAGTCGGTGCGCGATGACGAGCAGGGTCCGGTCCTCGGCGACGGCGTCGATCGCCAGGCGCATCTTCTGCTCGTTCACCCCGTCGAGCGACGACGTCGACTCGTCGAGCAGCAGGATCGGGGGAGCGGCCAGCAGCGCGCGGGCGATCGCGAGCCGCTGCCGCTCGCCGCCGGAGAGCATCACGCCGTCCTCGCCGACCTGGGCGTCCAGGCCACGCGGGTCGCGGTGCAGGACCTCGCCGAGGTTCACGGCCTCGAGCACCCGGACGCAGTCCTGCTCCGACGCCCCGGGCGAGCCGAGCAGCAAGTTCGCGCGGATCGTGCCCGCGAGCACGGGGGCGTCCTGCTCGACGTACCCGATCTGCGCGCGGAGCTCGGCGCGGTCGAGTCCGCGGACGTCGACGCCACCCAGTCGGATCACGCCGTCGGTCGGGTCGTAGAAGCGCTCGATCAGGGCGAGCGTCGTCGACTTGCCGGCGCCGGAGGGGCCGACCAGCGCGACCCGTGCGCCGCGGGGGACGCGGAACGACACGTCGTCCAGCACCACGTCGTCTGCGGAGCGTTCGTCGTCGACGGCCCCCGGGCCTCCCGACCGGGCCGTCGCGCCTTCCGCGCCCGACGCGTCCGCCGCCCGCGCGTAGCGGAACGTGACGTGCTCGAACGCGATCGCGTCGTCGGTCTCGGTCGCCGCGGCGACCCGGACGGCGCCGTCGTCCTGGTCCTCGGTCGGCAGGTGCAGGATCTCCTCGATCCGGCCGAGGGCACCGAGCGCCTGTGCGACGGCGACCGCTGCGCCGAGGGCCTGCCCGAGCGGCATGACCATCATGAAGAGCAGCAGGATGAAGGTGATGAGCGTCGCGATCGTGATCGTCCCCGCGGCGACCTGCGCACCGCCGACGCCGAGCACGGCGATGAACGCGACCTGCATGACGATGCTCGCGACCGGCACGACGAATGCGGACATCTTCGCGATGTCGAGCCCGCGGCGGTACGCCTCGGTGGCGTGCCCGTCGACCTCGGCGACCTCGCGCTCGGTCGCCCCCGCAGCCCGGATCGTGCGGACGGCGCCGATGCCACGCTCGACGGCCGCGGTCAGGTCGCCGACCTTCTCCTGCGCGCGCTTCGACGCCACGCGGATCCGACGCGAGAGGCCGCCGACGACGACGATCGCGACGAGGACGATCGCGACGGTGATGCCGAGGAGCAGCGGGTCGATGACCGCCATCGCGATGATCGCGCCGACGAAGGTGAGCGCGCCGCCGATGGACTCGATGAGCCCCTGCGTGAGCACGGCCCGCAGCAGTGTCGTGTCGCTGCCGACGCGGGACACGAGGTCACCGGTGCGGCGGGTGTCGAACTCGGAGATCGGCAGGTTGAGGATGCGGCCGATGAGCTTGCGGCGGGTGGAGAGCACCACGCCCTCGCCCGCGCGCTGGAGCAGGAAGTGCTGGATGCCGTTCAGCAGGCCGGAGACGACCACGAGGACGACGAGCGCCCAGACCAGGAGCGAGAGCGTCTCGCCGTGCTGCACGGCGGTGACGACCTGGTTGACCAGCAGGGGCTGGGCGAGCGACGCACCGGCACCGAGGACGCTCAGCACGATGATGACGACCATCGCGGGCTTGTTCTCGAACAGGTAGGTCAGCAACCGACCGAAGCTGGCGCGGGGTCCGTCGGACGGCTTGCGTCGTGTGAAGGGGAGGCTCATCGTTCCTGGTTCCTGCCGCCCGTGCCGAGGGTGCTGGCGGCCGTCGACCAGTGTCCCACCGTCTCGTGGGTCCGCGCTGCGTGGCGGCGGCAGCAGGACCACCAGCCGGAGACGACGACGGACGGGAGGCGCGGTGCCAGCCGGCACCGCGCCTCCCGTCCGTCGGTGGACCGGGCGCGTCAGGCGCGCTCGTCCGCGTCGTCGAGCGCGGCGCTCTTGGTCTCGCGCACGAACAGCAGGGCCACGAGCGTCACGACCGCCGCGATCGTCAGGTAGAGCCCCACCAGGAAGATGTTCCCGTCCGGCCGCCAGAGCGCCAGCGCGATGGTCGGTGCGAGCGACGCCCCGATGATCGACGCCACGTTGTACGCGATCGCCGAGCCCGTGTACCGGACGTTCGTCGGGAAGAGCTCCGGCAGCAGGGCGCCCATCGGACCGAAGGTCAGACCCATCAGCGACAGGCCGACGATCAGGAACGTCACGACGGTGATCGGCCCGGTCGACGCGGCGAACCAGAGCTGGAAGGTCAGGCCGAACAGGGCGATGCCGACGGTGGTCGGGATGAGCGTGCGGCGGCGGCCGTACCTGTCGGCGAGGAAGCCCGCGATCGGCGTGAAGATGCCGAAGAACACGACGCCGATCATGAGCAGCGTGAGGAACTCGCCGCGGCTGTACCCGAGGCCGATCTTCGGGACGAGCGGCCCGGCCTCGGCGCCGGTCGTGCCGTAGTTCAGCGTGAACGTGGTCATGAAGTAGAAGAGCACGTACGTCGCGACCATGCCGAAGGTGCCGACGATGACGGCCTTCCACGAGGTGCGGAACACCCGGCCCAGCGGGACCTTCGCGACGCTGCCGGTCTCCTGCACGCCCCGGAAGACGGTCGACTCGACGAGCTTGAAGCGGACGTAGAGCCCGACGATCACGAGCACCGCGGACAGCAGGAACGGGATGCGCCAGCCCCACGCCTGGAAGTCGGCGTTCGGGGTGCCGTCGGCGCCTGCGGGCATCGCGGCGTTGATCGCGATGAACAGGCCGTTGGCGAGCAGGAACCCGATCGGGGCGCCGAGCTGCGGCATCGAGCCGAACACGCCGCGCTTGCCCGCGGGGGCGTTCTCGGTGGCGAGCAGGGCGGCGCCCGACCACTCACCGCCGAGGCCGACGCCCTGGGCGAAGCGCATGACGGCGAGCAGGACCGGCGCCCAGATGCCGATGCTGGCGAAGGTCGGCAGGCACCCGATCAGGAACGTCGCGGTGCCCATGACGAGCAGGGACGCCACGAGGGTCGCCTTGCGGCCGACGCGGTCGCCGAAGTGGCCGAAGACGATCGAGCCGACCGGTCGGGCGAAGAACGCGAGCGCGAACGTCACGAAGGACGACAGCTGCGAGGCCGTCGGGTCCTCGTTGGGGAAGAAGAGCGCGGGGAAGACCAGGACGGCGGCCGTCGCGTAGACGTAGAAGTCGTAGAACTCGATGGAGGTCCCGACGAGGCTGGCGATGACGACGCGGGAGCGCGGGTTCCCGGCCGGGGCGGTGGTGGACGTTGGTGCCGGTGCGGCGGACATGGTGCGGAGGACTCCGGGGGAGCGCTCGGACGAGCGCGGCGGTGTGCCGAAGCTGCGGACACCGACCGGTCTGCGCGGGGTGGCGCGAGTCCTGATCGGGTGCGTTCGGTGGGTGGGACCGCTCGTGACGGAACACCCAGCGTACGACAGATGTCGTCCACCTGCGAATCCGCCGAGGATCGCCGGAGTGTCACCGGGACGGACGGGAGGCGCGGGGCGGCGCCGCCACGCGCCTTGCGTCCGCCGGCGTGTCCGGCAGGGACGTCTCCGGTGGCGCCCGTCGGTGGCGTCGGCCGGGTGCGCCCTCCGGTCACGGCGACCGTCGGTCAGCCGGCGGCGCCGGACTCGAGGTGGGCCGGCAGCTGGTGCCCCATGCGGTCGCGCTTCGTGTCGAGGTAGCCCGCGTTCTGCGCGGAGATCCCGACGACGAGCGGGACGAGGGCGCTGACGGTGATGCCGTGCTCCTCGAGCTGCCGGCGCTTCTCCGGGTTGTTCGACAGCAGCCGGACGCGCCGGATGCCGAGGTCCGACAGGATGCCGGCGGCACCGCCGTACTCCCGCGAGTCGGCGGGCAGCCCGAGCGCGAGGTTCGCGTCGAGGGTGTCGAGGCCGTCCTCCTGCAGGCGGTAGGCCTTGAGCTTGTTGATCAGCCCGATGCCGCGGCCCTCCTGGCCGCGCAGGTACACGACGACACCGCCCTCGGCGGCGATCGTGTCGAGCGCGGCGTCCAGCTGCGGGCCGCACTCGCACTTCAGCGAGCCGAAGGCCTCGCCGGTCAGGCACTCCGAGTGCACGCGCACCAGGGCGTCGTCACCGGGTGCAGCGCCGTCCGGGGTCCGGGCGATGATCGCGACGTGCTCGGCGCTCGTGACGAGGTCGCGGTAGGCGCGCATCTCGAACGTGCCGTGCGTGGTCGGCACGTTCGTCGCGACCTCGAACTGGACCGGACTGCCCGGGGTGGCGGAGGTGAGTGCGTCGGTCATGGGGTGCTCCGGTCGTTCTGTGCCTGGTCTGCTGCTGCTCCGGTGGGCGTCGCCCGGTGCGCCGACCGGTCGGTCCCGGTCCTGGTGCGGTGGGGTCGAGCGCGGACCAGGAGGTCGGGGCCCAGGGTGGTGGTCGATGTCACGTCCAACTGGTGGCGTCCGCCGATGCTTCCCACGCCGACGTCGCCGATCGCGACACGGGGTCCGCCGAGGAGCACGGGCGCGAGGTACACGAGCACCTCGTCGACGAGTCCGGCGGCGATCAGCGCGGACGCCACGGTCGGTCCGCCCTCGACGAGCACGGAGTGGACGCCGTGGCCGCGCAGGGTGCGCAGGGCGGCGTCGAGGTCGTGCCCGGGCAGGGCGAGCAGTCCGCGCGGGTGGCGGCGGACGGCGGCGTCGTCGGGGACCGGCCGGTCGCCGAGCACCGCGGGGAGCGGCTGGTCGGCGAGGAGTTCGCCGGCGTCCCCGCGTGCGGTCAGGCTCGGGTCGTCGGCGAGGACCGTGCCGGTGCCGACGAGGATCGCGTCGTGGGCGGCACGCTGTTCGTGGACGTGCTGCCGTGCGGCGGCCCCGGTGATCCACTTGCTCGTGCCGTCGGCGGCGGCGGCGCGGCCGTCCAGGCTCGACGCCCACTTCACGGTCACCCACGGTCGGCCGGTCCGGACGGACAGCAGCCAGCGCTCGAGGAACGCCTCGGCCTCGTCTGCCAGGACCCCGGAGACGACGTCGACGCCGGCGGCCCGGAGCCGGTCGGCGCCGCCGCGTGCCTGCTCGCCCGGGTCGTCGACGGCGTACACGACCCGTCCGATGCCCGCCTCGATCAGCGCGAGGGCGCACGGCCCCGTCCGGCCGACGTGGTTGCACGGCTCGAGGGTCACGACGGCCGTGGCGCCGCGCAGCTGCTCGGTCGGCACCTTCGCCATCGCGTCGACCTCGGCGTGCGGGGTCCCGGCGCCCTTGTGCCAGCCCTCGGCCAGGACGTCGCCGGTGGGGGAGAGGATCACCGCGCCCACGCGGGCGTGGTCGCCGACGGCCGGCCCGAGCGCGGCGAGCTCCAGCGCACGGCGCATGGCTCGGCCCTCTGCGGGTCGGACCGTCGGGTCGGGGTTCGTGGTCACGCTCCGACACTACCGACGGAACGTCGGTGACACGTCACCGAACTGTCCCCTGTCAGCGAACGACAGCGGCCGCGGGCTGCCCCTCGGCACCGTCCGGGAACGACGCGGGTGGCCACGGCAGCTCGGACGCGGGCGTGCCGTCGGCGCGACGGAGCCCGGTCCACGCGACCGTCGGTCCGCCGTCGCGTGCGGGGATGCGGGCGGTCCCGGTGCCGGTGAACGAGAAGCCCGCCGCGCGGGCCACCGACGCCGACCCGACGTTCCCCTCGTAGCACTCCCAGTACACGTCCGGAGCGCCCTGGGAGAACGCCCAACCGACCACCAGCTCGACGGCCTCGTGCATGACCCCCGTGCCGCGTGCGGACGGCGCGAGCCAGAACCCGAGGTCGCGGTGCTCGGTCCGGAACGACACCACCCCGACGAGCCAGTCCGAGCCCGCGCGCCGGATGCCCCACGTGTACTCGCGGTCCGACGCCCAGCCGGGGCCGACGAGCGCGTCGACGAAGGTCTGTGCCTCGCGCTCGGTGTACGGCGTCGGCACGGTGGTCCACCGCACGACGGCCGGGTCCTGGCACCCCTCGGTGATGGCTGCCGTGTCGGACCGGGTCGGCACCGTGAGGCGCACCCGGTCCGACGACAGCGTCACGGGGAGCATCGTCAGCCGCGCGTCCGGGGCACGAAGCCGATGCGGTCGTACACCCGGGCGAGGGTGGCCTGCGCGATCGACTCGGCACGGTCGGCACCGACGGCGAGCAGCCGGTCGAGTTCCGCCGGGTCGTCGAGGAGCTCGAGCGTCCGGGCGCGCACCGGTTCGAGCTCGGCGACGACGGCATCGGCGACGGCACCCTTGAGGTCGCCGTAGCCCTTGCCGACGAACTGCTCCTCGAGGGACGCCACCGGTGTGCGCGTGAACGCCGACAGGATCGCGAGCAGGTTCGTCACACCCGGCTTCGCCTGACGGTCGGCCCGGATCTCGCGCTCGGTGTCGGTGACCGCCGAGCGGATCTTCTTCGCGGTGCGCTTCGGGTCGTCGAGCAGCCGGATGAGACCGTTGTCGGACGCCGCCGACTTGCTCATCTTGCTCGTCGGGTCCTGCAGGTCGTAGATCCTCGCCGTCTCGGTACCGATCTGCGCCTTCGGGACGACGAACGTGTCGCCGAAGCGGGAGTTGAACCGGGTCGCGAGGTCGCGCGTCAGCTCGACGTGCTGGCGCTGGTCGTCGCCGACCGGCACCACCGCGGTGTCGTAGAGCAGGATGTCCGCGGCCATCAGGATCGGGTACGTGAAGAGCCCCACCGAGGCCGCCTCGGTGCCCTGGCGCGCCGACTTGTCCTTGAACTGGGTCATCCGGCTCGCCTCGCCGAAGCCCGTCAGGGTGTTGAGCACCCAGGCGAGCTCGGCGTGTGCCGGCACGTGCGACTGCACGAAGAGGGTCGACTTCGTCGGGTCGATGCCGGAGGCGATGTACTGCGCCGCGGTCGCCCGCGTGCTCGCGCGGAGCTCGGCCGGGTCCTGCGGCGAGGTGATCGCGTGCATGTCGACCACGCAGTAGATGGCGTCGTGGTCGTCCTGCAGGTCGCGCCACTGCATGAGCGCCCCGACGTAGTTGCCGAGGTGGAGGGACCCCGCCGAGGGCTGGATGCCGGAGAAGATGCGCGTCTTGGTCATGGTGCTGTTCCTGTACTGCGAGAGCGGAGGGGGAGCGGGTCAGAGCTCGTAGTCGACGACCACGGGAGCGTGGTCGGACCATCGCTGGTCGTACGCCGCGGCGCGGTCGACCGTGTAGCTCGTGACCTTCGCCGCGAGGTCGGGCGTGGCCACCTGGTAGTCGATGCGCCAGCCGCTGTCGTTGTCGAACGCCTGGCCGCGCCACGACCACCACGTGTAGGGCCCGTCGACGTCGCCGGCCTGTTCGCGTCCGACGTCGACCCAGCCGAGGCCCGGGCCGGTGGACCCGTCCGCGCCCTCGACCTGCTCGCCCTCGGCCCCGAAGAACCGCGAGAAGTAGGCACGCTCACGCGGCAGGAAGCCCGCACGCTTGACGTTGCCCTTCCAGTTCTTGATGTCGCGCTGGTCGTGCCCGACGTTGAGGTCACCGACGACGACCGCGAGCGGGTTGTGCTCGCGGAGCTTCGGCATCCGCTCGGTCATCGCGTCGAGGAACTTCCACTTCTCGTCCTGCTTCGGGGTGTCGACCTCACCCGAGTGGACGTAGCAGGACACGACCGTGACCGTCGTGCCGTCGAGCTCGTAGTCCGCCTCGATCCACCGGCCGGCGGAGTCGAACTCCGCGGCGCCGAGCTCGACACGGTGGATCTGCGCGCGGTGCCGCGAGGCGATCGCCACGCCCGCACGCCCCTTCGCCGTCGCGGGGTCGTGCACGATGTCCCACTCGTCACCGAGCAGCCCGGCCAGGTCGTCGCTCGACGCACGGACCTCCTGCAGGGCCAGCACGTCGACGTCGCGGGTGGCGAGCCAGTCGCCCATGCCCTTCCGGAACGCGGCGCGGACGCCGTTCACATTGACGGATGCGAGGCGCAGGCGTGTCATGCCCAACACCCTACCGAGGCCCGCCGACGCGGCCGTGCGCCGCCGTCCTCCCGTGCGCCTGCGTCCCTCGAGCGTCGGCGCGCCTCCCGTTGGTGGAGCAGGAACTGTCGGGTGCGGGGCGGGCACTCGACGTCTTCTGCTCCACGACGGCGGTCGCGGCGGTCGCGGCACGCGCACGCGCGCACGGACGGACGGGAGGCACGGTGCCAGCTGGCACCGTGCCTCCCGTCCGTCGTGCGGTCGCGTCGCGACCCGTGCGCTCAGGCCGCGTCGTGGTCCGTCTGCAGGAACTCGACCAGGCTGTCGGCCGTCGCCTCGGCGTCGTCACCGGTCACCGTGAGGGTGACCTCGTCGCCGTTCTCGATGCCCAGGCCGAGGAGCGCGAGGATGCTGCCCGCGTTGCCGGACTTGTCGCCCTTGGCGATCGTCACCTGGTGACCGGACGCGGTGACGGTCTGGACGAAGAGGGACGCGGGGCGGGCGTGCAGGCCGGACGCGCTCGCGACGGTGACGGTGCGGGTGGCTTCGGACATCGATGGACTCCTGTCGACGGGTGGTGCGCTCATGCTAGCGAGCGCGTGGTGGGCGGTTCCGGGGGACCGGCACCGGTCAGTCGCGACCGGGCCAGAGGACCTCGGTGCCGGCGGCCTCGACCTCGCGCACGAGGTCGGCGTTCACGCCGGGGTCGGTGATGATCGTGTCGATCGCGGCGAGCGGGGCGACGCGACCGAACTCCTCGCGGCCGAACTTCGTGTGGTCGGCGAGCAGGATGCTGCGGCGCGCGGACTTGATCATCGCGCTCTTCACGGCGGCCTCGGCCATGTTGTGCGTCGTCAGGCCGCGCTCGGGCGTGATGCCGTTGATGCTGATGAAGGCGACGTCGACGCTGACCATGCCGATGAGCTGGTGCGTCCACGTGCCGACGCCCGCGAGCGAGTCGCTGCGGATGTTGCCGCCGAGCAGGTGCAGGTCGATCCCCGACCGGTTGGCGACCGCCATGGCGACGGGCAGCGAGTGCGTGACGACGGTGAGCCCGCGGTCCGTGGGGAGCATCTCGGCCAGGCAGATCGTCGAGGTGCCGGCGTCGATCATCACCGAGCCGTTCTCGGGGAGCTCGGCGAGGGCGGCCTCGGCGATCACCACCTTCTCGGCCTGGTTGATGCCGCCGCGGTCGCCGACGCCCGGGTGCAGCGTGATGCGCTCGACGGGGATCGCCCCGCCGTGGGCTCGACGGACCAGTCCGCGGCGCTCCAGGCTCGTCAGGTCGCGGCGGATCGTCTCCGGCGTCACCTCGAGGAGCTCGGCGAGGTCCTTCACGTCGACGCGCCCCTGCGACCGGGCGCGCTCGACGATGCGCTGGTGGCGCTCTGGTGCGTACATAGACCTCGTCGTCTCGGTCGATCGGTCTGCTCGGAACAGAACGGGCATGCTCGGGCAGATCGACGCCGGAGTTGCCCGGATCGCTTCGTCCGCCAGACGCAAACGGGCATCTGTTTCTGCATTTTTATCCCCGGATGTGTTTGTTTGTCAACGCGGATCGGGGTAGTGTGCTGCCAAGCCGCACGGGCGTGGTCCGTTCGTGCCGCTGCGCACCGAACGAACCACCCCCACCGTGAGCGCGTGGAGATGAAGGAGTCTCGAATGTCCGAACTGCTCGGCACCGGCGTCGGCCGCGGCGTCGCCCACGGCCCCGTGCTCCGCATGGCGGACCCGCTCGGTGAGCCGTCGACCGCCCCGCTCGAGGGTTCGGCCGACGACGCGAAGCAGGCGGTCCACGACGCACTCGCCGTCGTGGCCGACGACCTCAACAAGCGCGGACAGCTCGCGGGTGGCGACGCCCAGGCCGTGCTCGAGGCGCAGGCGCTCATGGCGCAGGACCCCACCCTCCTCGACGACGTGCACGCACGCATCGACGGCGGCACCAACCCCGAGCGTGCCGTGTTCGAGGCGTTCGGCCAGTTCCGTGACCTGCTCGTCGGCATGGGCGGGTACATGGGGGAGCGCGCCGCCGACCTCGACGACGTCGCGCAGCGCATCGTCGCGAAGCTCCGCGGGGTCCCCGCCCCCGGCGTCCCCGAGTCGGACACCCCCTTCGTCCTCGTCGCCCGTGACCTCGCGCCGGCCGACACCGCGCTGCTCGACCTCGACAAGGTGCTCGCCCTCGTGACCCGCGACGGCGGCCCGACCTCGCACACCGCGATCCTCGCCCGCGCCAAGGGCATCACGGCGATCGTCGGCGTCACCGGTGCCGACGCCCTGGTCGACGGCACGCACGTCGTCGTCGACGCTGCGGCCGGCACCGTCGTGACCGACCCGTCCGCCGAGCTCGTCGCCGACGTCGACCAGCGCATCGCGGAGCGCCTCGCCGCCGCGGCCGCGCCGCTCACCGCCGGTGCCCTGGCCGACGGCCACACCGTCCCGCTGCTCGCGAACCTCGGCAGCCCCGCCGACGCCGCGGGCGCCGTTGCTCTCGGTGCGGAGGGCGTGGGGCTCTTCCGCACCGAGTTCCTCTTCCTCGACGCGCCGCAGGCACCGACCGTCGAGCAGCAGACCGAGTCGTACCGCCAGCTGCTCGAGGCGTTCCCGGGCAAGAAGGTCGTCGTGCGCGCGCTCGACGCCGGTGCCGACAAGCCCCTGCCGTTCCTCACCGACAAGGACGAGGAGAACCCGGCGCTCGGCCGCCGCGGGCTCCGGGCGCTGCGCAACAAGGAGCAGGTCCTCCGCGACCAGCTCACCGCGCTCGCCCAAGCCGACGCCGCGACCGAGGCGGACCTCTGGGTGATGGCCCCGATGGTCGCCGACGCCGAGGAGACCGAGTACTTCGTCGGCCTGGCCCGCGAACTCGGCATCCGCACCGCCGGCGTCATGGCCGAGGTGCCGTCGCTGGCGCTGATGGCCGAGCAGGTGTTCGCGAACGCCGACTTCGTGTCGATCGGCACGAACGACCTGACCCAGTACACGATGGCCGCCGACCGCATGCTCGGCACCGTCGCGTCCTACCAGGACCCGTGGCACCCCGCCGTCCTGCGCCTCGTCGCGCAGCTCGGGGCCGCCGGCGCCGACGCGGGCAAGGCCGTCGGCATCTGCGGTGAGGCCGCAGCCGACCCGCTGCTCGCCGTCGTGCTCGTCGGCCTCGGCGCCACCACCCTGTCCATGACCCCCGCGGCCCTGGCCGACGTGCGCGCCGAACTCGGCAAGCACACCCTCGACCAGGCCCGCGAGATGGCGAAGGCGGCACTCGCCGCGAGCACCGCGGCGGCGGCCAAGACCGCCGCGGCAGCTGCGCACGCCGCCTGACCCGCCCAGCACCACCGCAGCACCCAGCACCTCCTTCACACCCGCAGCAGCACCCCTCACAGAAAGCCAGGCACATGACAACGTCGTCCGTTGCAGCGCCCGACGCACCCGCGAAGTCGCGGGGCGGCGCACGCGTCGCCGTCCAGAAGTTCGGCACGTTCCTCTCCGGCATGGTGATGCCGAACATCGCGATCTTCATCGCGTGGGGCCTCATCACCGCGTTCTTCATCGAGACCGGGTGGACGCCCGTGGGCGTCCTGGGCGGCTTCGGTGAGACCGACGGCGTGGCCAACATCGGTCTCGTCGGCCCGATCCTGACCTACCTCATCCCGCTCGCGATCGCCTTCCAGGGCGGCCGGATGATCTACGACACCCGCGGTGCCGTCGTCGGCTCGATCATGGCGATGGGCGTCATCATCGGCGCCAACGGCACGATCATGATCCTCGGCGCGATGATCTGCGGCCCGCTCGGCGCCTGGCTCATCAAGCAGATCGACAAGATCTGGGACGGCAAGATCAAGCCCGGCTTCGAGATGCTCGTGAACAACTACGCGGCCGGCATCCTCGGCTTCGTGCTCGCGCTCGTCGGGTTCTTCTGGCTCGCCCCGCTGTTCAAGCTCATCGCCGAGGGCCTCGGCGCCGCGGTGAAGTTCCTCGTCGACAGCTCGCTCCTGCCGCTCGCCAGCGTCATCATCGAGCCCGCCAAGGTCTTCTTCCTCAACAACGCCATCAACCACGGTGTGCTCGACCAGCTCGGCGCGCAGCAGGTCCAGGAGTCCGGCAAGAGCATCCTCTTCCTGCTCGAGGCGAACCCCGGCCCGGGTCTCGGCATCCTGCTCGCCTTCACCTTCTTCGGTGTCGGCATCGCCCGCTCGACCGCTCCCGGTGCGATCCTCATCCAGTTCTTCGGCGGCATCCACGAGATCTACTTCCCGTACGTGCTGCAGAAGCCGGTCCTGTTCCTCGCCGTCATCCTGGGTGGCGCGACCGGTGTCGCGACGAACGTCGCCTTCCAGTCGGGCCTCGTCGCCCCCGCGTCGCCCGGTTCGATCATCGCCGTCCTCACCGCCACGGCGAAGGACAGCTACGTCGGCGTCATCCTCTCGGTGGTCCTCTCCGCAGCGGTCTCGTTCGCGGTGGCGTCCTTCTTCCTGCTCGCCAGCCGCAAGCGTGACCTGGCGAACAACGGCGGCGACATGAGTGCCGCGATGGCGAAGCTCCAGGCGAACAAGGGCCGCGACGTCAATGCCGCGACCTCGGGCCTGCTCGGCAACAACTCCCCGGCCAACGAAGAGGAAGCCGAGGCCTCGCTCGGTGGCGTCGGCTCGGCGTCCACCGCGACGGCGACCCGCGTCGAGAGCGTCGTGTTCGCCTGCGACGCCGGCATGGGGTCGAGCGCGATGGGTGCCAGCGTCCTGCGCAACAAGGTGAAGAAGGCGGGCATCGAGGGCGTCACGGTCGTCAACAAGGCGATCGCGAACCTCGACGGCACCGAGGACCTCATCATCACGCAGGAGGAGCTGACCGACCGCGCGAAGCAGAAGAACCCGAACGCGCAGCACGTGTCGGTCGGCAACTTCATGAACGCGCCGCAGTACGACCAGGTCGTCGACCAGCTCAAGAACCAGTAACGAAGTGCAGTATCGGAGGGGGCGGACCACGGTCCGCCCCCTCCACCACGTCCTCGAACAGCAAGGAGAACCCCCGATGCCCGTCCTGCAGGAGAGCCAGATCCGCATCCACACCGAGGACACCGCCCCGACCAAGTCGGAGGCGATGAAGGAGGCGGCCGAGATCCTCGAGGCTGCAGGCGCGGTCACGGCGGACTACTACCCGGCCATGCTCGAGCGCGAGAAGAGCGTCTCGACCTACATGGGGAACTTCCTCGCGATCCCGCACGGCACCAACGACGCGAAGGACGCCATCAAGTCGTCCGCCCTGTCGTTCATCCGCTACGCCACCCCGATCGACTGGGACGGCAACCCCGTGCGCTTCGTCGTCGGCATCGCCGGCGTGAACAACGAGCACCTCGACATCCTGTCGAAGATCGCGATCGTGTTCTCGGACGAGGACGAGGTCCAGAAGCTCACCGACGCGCCGGACACCGCTGCGATCCTGTCGATCCTCGGCGAGGTCAACGAGTGAGCGACCGCACCGCCGTCCACTTCGGCGCCGGCAACATCGGCCGCGGCTTCGTCGGGCTCCTGCTCCACGAGGCCGGCTACGAGGTCGTCTTCGCCGACGTCGCCGCACCGCTCATCGACGCCCTGGCCGCGGCCGACTCGTACACCGTGCACGAGGTCGGGCAGGGTGCCCAGGACCACGAGGTCACCGGCTTCCGCGCCGTCAACAGCGCGCAGGACGAGCCCGGTGTCATCGCCGAGGTCGCCGCCGCCGACGTGGTCACCTGCGCCGTCGGCCCGACCGTCCTGAAGTTCATCGCCCCGGTCATCGCGAAGGCGCTCCAGCAGCGCGACGCCGACGCCGCGCCGCTCGCGGTGATGGCGTGCGAGAACGCGATCAACGCGACCGACCGGCTCCGGGAGTTCATCGTCGAGGCACTCCCCGCCGAGTCGCGCGACGAAGCCCTCGCCAAGGCCGTCTTCGCGAACACCGCCGTCGACCGCATCGTGCCGGCGCAGCCCGCCGACGGCGGCCTCGACGTCACCGTCGAGACCTACTACGAGTGGGCCATCGACCGCACCCCGTTCGGCGGGAACGAGCCGGAGATCCCCGGCGCGCACTACGTCGACGGTCTCGCCGCCTCGATCGAGCGCAAGCTCTTCACGGTGAACACCGGGCACGCGACGGTCGCGTACCACGGCTTCCTCGCCGGCGCGGACAAGATCTCCGACGCGATCGCGATCCCCGCGGTCCGCTCCGAGCTCGAGTCGGTGCTCGCCGAGACGAGCGACCTGCTGGTGCGTCGTCACGAGCTCGACCCCGAGGTGCACCGCTCCTACGTGCAGGCGATCATCGGCCGCTTCGAGAACCCGCACCTGCCCGACACGGTCACCCGCGTCGGCCGACAGCCGCTCCGGAAGCTGTCGCGGGACGAGCGCTTCGTCTCGCCCGCCGCCGCCCTCGCCGAGGACGGTACCGAGCCGACCGCGCTGCTCGACGCCATGGGCGCCGCGCTCCGCTTCGACGTCGCGGACGACGAGCAGAGCGTCGAGCTGCAGCAGCTGCTGCGCTCGGACCGCTCGGACGCCGACGTGGCGACCGAGATCACCGGGCTCGACGCCGAGCACCCGCTGCACGCGGCGTTCACCGACCGGGTGCGGTCCGCGCGCGGCTGACGCGACCCCACGACGGACGGGAGGCGCGGTGCCAGCGGGCACCGCGCCTCCCGTCCGTCCGCGGGTCGGGGGCACGGGTGGGGCTGGCCGAGCCCGGCGGCGGGCGGGCCACACACTGA
>NZ_JAUCMN010000003.1 GCF_030363035.1 Curtobacterium caseinilyticum
CGGCGCGGTGCGATGCGGCGCGGCGCGGCGCGAGCGGCGCGGCGCGGTGCGATGCGGCGCGGCGCGGCGCGGCGCGGCGCGAGCGGGCGGAACACGCACCACGCGCCTCCCGACCCGACCCGCTTCCACCCGCTCGGTCCCGCACGCACGCCCCAGCCACCTTGACCGTCCCGCGAGCGGGCGGAACACGCACCACGCGCCTCCCAACCCAACCCGCTTCCACCCGCTCGGTCCCGCACACGCCCCGGCCGCCCGGACGAGCGTGGGCGCTCTGCCACAGTCGGCCGACAGGAGCGGGCGAAGCCCGCATTGCGCGCTTGCGCCCCCGGCCGGTTCCGCCCAGCCCGCGTGCCCGCCCGCGTGATCTGCCCTCGCCATCGGTCACCGCGCTCCGTCGAGCCGGCGTGGTCCCTCCACACCCCGGCCCGGCGGAACGCTCTCCACAGTCCCCGCGGACGGTCGACGCGGCGGGCACGCACCCTGTCACGCTGCCGGCATGGACCTCGCAGACCGCTTCCCAGCAGCCCTCCGGCGGCGCCTCTTCCGTGTCCGCGAGGCACTCCAGCGCGGCGTCGAAGCGTCCTGTCTCCGCTCACGGCGCCTGTTCCGCCCCTTCCACGGAACACGCTGCTGGACCCCGCCGCGCACGCACGCCGAACGCGCTCTCGCAGTCGCCCCGCGACTTCGGTCCGACCAGGCCTTCAGTCACACCACCGCCGCGCACCTCTTGGGAATCCCGCTCCCCCGACGACTCGAAGAAGCGCGTCTCGTCCACGTCACGACCATCGGGAAGGACCAGGCCATCCGCGTCCGCGGAACGGTCGGCCACCGCGTGCGAGCGGATCGCGCCAGCATCGTCCGGTCCTTAACGACGCCGATCATCGATCCGGCAACGACGTTCGTCATGCTCGCTCGACTGCTCTCGACGGACGAGCTGATCGTCGTCGGCGACGCGCTGGTCGGGTGGCTCAACTGGTGCACACCAGCAGAACTCGCCGCCGCCGTGCGCCGGCACCGCGGCTCGAGGGGCATCCGCAGAGCGCGCGCGGCCCTCGCCGAGATCCGACCCGGCGCACGGAGTCCGGGCGAGACCCGGCTGCGTCTGGCGCTCGTCCGTCGGGGGCTCCCGCAACCGGAGCTGAACCACGACGTGATCGTCGACGGGCGGTGGGTGGCGTGCGTCGACCTCGCGTACCCCAACGCGCGGGTCGCCATCGAGTACGAGAGCGACCTCCACCGCACTGATCCGGTGACGTTCCGCAAGGACCTGTCACGCGGCGAGAACCTCAAGGACGTGGACTGGTGGCTCGTGCGCGCCACATCCGAGGACGTCGGCCTCCTGGCCGACGGGTTCGCGCGCCGCATCCGACGGCTGCTGGCGACAGGAACAGCCGGGAGGCACGACACACGTTCCCGAGATCCCGTCGCAACGTTCTCGTGAACATTGGTTGACGCTTCAACCAATCGGGTGCAGAATGGGCTAGCATCAGATCGATGCAGGCGCATGAAGTCGTTCGTGCCTGCTCGGGAATCGCAGACCACGCTCTCGTAAGGAGTCACCATGACGCTCACCGCTTCCGCCATCCCCGGCTACCAGACCGGCACCTGGAAGATCGACCCGACCCACTCGGAGGTCACCTTCTCGGTCCGCCACCTCGCGATCAGCAAGGTCAAGGGCTCCTTCGAGCGCTTCGACGCGACGCTCGTCACCGCCGAGAACCCCCTCGACACGACCCTCGAGGCCTCGATCGACGTTGCGAGCATCAACACGAACCAGGCGCAGCGCGACCAGCACCTCGCGACGGGCGACTTCTTCCTCACCGAGGAGCACCCGCAGATGACCTTCAAGTCGACCGGCATCCGCGAGGACGGCGACGACATGCTCATCGACGGCGAGCTCTCGCTGCGTGGTGTCACCAAGAACGTCACGCTCAAGACCGAGTTCGGCGGCGTCACCACCGACGGCTACGGCCAGGTCAAGCTCGGTGCCGAGGCGACGACCAAGATCGACCGCACCGAGTTCGGCGTGAACTGGAACGCCGCGCTCGAGGCCGGTGGCTTCACGCTCGGCAACGACGTCACCATCAACCTCGACGTGCAGTTCGTCCTCCAGGCGGCCTGACCTCCCGACTCCTCGACCACGGTCGCCGGCTCCGCTCGTCTGCGGCGCTGACGGCCGGGGACACCGAACAAGCGCACCTGCAGTACCCGGCGGACGGCCCGGCTCCACCCCCACGGAGCCGGGCCGTCCGCGTTCCCGGGGCTTGGCCCGCACATGGACAGGGGCTTCCCGAGCACGAGCGACCGAATTGCGAGCGGGCTGTCCCTGCGCACCGCGAGCGGGCTGTCCCTGCGCACCGCGAGCGGAGAGGATCTCGCCGTTGCACCGAGCCACGAGGAACGGTCGCAACGCCCTGCGGCGGCCCGAGCTCGAGCGGGCAGATCCTGCGGAGAACGGAGCTCCTGGCTTCCGGTTCCGCCCGCTCGCGCGCTCGCTTACATGTGACGTGCACGCGAGCGCCGCGCACGCGCAACCGCGAGCGCCGCGCAACCGCGAGCGCCGCGCACCGCGAGCGGGCGTTCGCTGCGGTGCGCGGGGCGCTTTCTTCGCGGTTTCCGCCCGCTCACGGCACGGAAGACGGGCGCTCCCGTGCCCAGACCTCGCGTCCGAGGCTCGATCCCTCATCCGCGATCGCTTCGAGAGCACGAGCGGGCGTACGGTGTCGTACGCCCGGGCATGGGAATCGCCCGCTCGCGGGCCCCGTTGCACCCGACACCCGACACCCGTCCCGACGAATGAGGAGCACCACCATGGCCACCGACTGGATCGCGCTGCAGTCCCTCGCCGCAGCCGAGTTCGGCCGCCGCGTCGCCGCCGTGACCGACTGGGACGCCCCCACCCCGGACTCGGAGTGGACGACCCGCGACCTGGTCACGCACGTCATCGACGAGCAGCGGTGGATCCCGAAGCTCCTCACGGGGTGCGACTACGCCCAGGCCGAGGCGGACCTCGAGCCGATCGGCACGGACCTCGCCGCCGAGTGGGCGAAGTTCGCGTCCGATGCGTCCGAGGCCTGGCGCAATGCGCCCGCTGACACGCCCGTGCACCTGAGCTCCGACGTCGTCCGCGCTCAGGAGTACCTCACGGAGCAGACGAGCGACATCACCATCCACACGTGGGATCTGGCGCGCGCCACCGGGACCGATGAGACGCTGCCGGACGAGCTCGTCCGGGCCGTGTGGGAGTACTTCGAGCCGCAGATCGAGGACCTCGCGGCGACGGGTCTCTACGCCGCCCCCGTCGAGGTCGACGACGGAGCACCGCTGCAGGTGCGCCTGCTCGCCGTCACAGGGCGCGATGCCAGGGTGAACGCATGACCGCAGATCCAGCCCACTCGACCCCGGCGGGCGAAACGCTCGGGGAGACCAGCACGAACGCAGCAGACAACGCCCGCTCGGCACCAGCGGGCGGAAACGCACCCAGCACCAGCACGAACGCAGCAGGCAACGCCCGCTCGGCACCAGCGGGCGGGAACGGCAGCGCGGACGGCAGCGGGAACACCCCCCGCGATGCCGTCCCCACCACCCGCCTCGGGAACACCGGGCTCGAGGTCAGCCGGATCGTCCTCGGCATGATGTCGTACGGCAAGCCGGACCAGGGCGCGCACCCGTGGAGCGTCGACATCGACGAGGCCCGCCCGTTCGTGCGCCGCGCCCACGAGGCCGGCATCACCGCGTTCGACACGGCCAACGTGTACTCCGCCGGATCGAGCGAGGAGATCACCGGCCAGCTCCTCAAGGAGATCGCCCCGCGTGAGCAGGTCCAGGTCTTCACGAAGGTGTTCAACCGCATGCGCCCCGGCCCCAACGGCGCGGGCCTCTCCCGCGCCGCGATCATGCACGAGATCGACGCGTCGCTCACCCGGCTCGGCACCGACTACGTCGACCTGTACCAGATCCACCGCTTCGACCCGCACACGCCGGTCGAGGAGACGATGGAGGCCCTGCACGACGTCGTCAAGGCCGGGAAGGCCCGCTACATCGGCGCCAGCAGCATGTGGACGTGGCAGTTCGCGCAGATGCAGCACGCCGCGGAACTACACGGGTGGACGAAGTTCGTGAGCATGCAGGACCAGTACAACCTGCTCGAACGCGAGGAGGAGCGCGAGATGCACCCGTTCGCGCAGGCGACGGGCGTCGGCGTGATCCCGTGGAGCCCGCTCGCCCGCGGCAAGGTCACCCGACCGTGGGACGCGCAGGGCTCCGGCAGCCGCTCGGGCACCGACGAGTTCGGCAAGACGCTCTACCGCCAGGACGAGGACGCGAACCGCGCGATCGTCGACGCGGTGCAGCAGGTCGCAGAGGCCCGCGGCGCGAGCATGGCGCAGATCGCCCTCGCATGGGTCGCCGGCAAGCCCGCCGTCACTGCGCCGATCATCGGCGCGACGAAGGAGCACCACATCGACGACGCGGTCGCCGCCGTCGGCATCGAGCTCACCGCCGACGAGGTGTCGCGACTCGAGTCCGCGTACACACCTCGGGTGCCGTCCGGTTTCTGACACACCACGTGACGAACGGGAGGCCCGGTACCAGCTGGCACCGGGCCTCCCGTCCGTCCGTGGTCACGCTCCGGCCACTCCGCCCACATGCCCCGGGGCGCCGCGGGCCGTCGCGCCCAAGGGGCGCCGCAGGCCGTCGCGTCCCGGGGCCCCGCAGGCCGTCGCCTCCCGGGGTCGCCGCAAGCCGTCGCGCCCAAGGGGCGCCGCAAGCCGTCGCGTCCCCGGGCGCCGCAAGCCGTCGCGCCCAGGGGGACGGCTCCGGCCGTCGCGTCCCGCGGGACGGCTCAGCCCGTCGCGTCCTGCCGCGCAGCCTCGTCCAGCCGCGCGATGCGGACGAGCGCTGCGCGCTCCGTCCCGGGGGTGGTCCCGAGCACCGCACCGATCCCGTCGAGCACCACGCCCGCGACCCGGCGGACGGGCAGCTCGACCGGGCCGACCGCGGGCGTCCGCAGGCCGAGCATCGAGCGGTGGCGCGGGTCGAGCGACGCGACCGCACCGTCGAACAGCGCCCGGTAGCCGGGCCGCAGCAACCTGGCGACCGGCGGGTCCTTGATGAAGCGCACGACGTCGTGCGTGCGGGCGTCGGCCTTGAGCTCCCCGCGGTCGAGGTAGCCGTTCATCTGCTCGCGGAGCTCGGCGTCGGACTCGGGAGCGTCCTCGACACCCATCAACCGTCCGGCGATCGCCCACTCGCGCACGTAGGCGTCGGCACCACCGGGGATCGGCTCCCCCCAGAGCTGCGCGCTGCGGAGGAAGGCGTCGGTGAAGGCCAGGTGCACCCACCGCGCCAGGTCCGGGTCGTTCGCCGCGTACGGCTTCGTGACGCCGTGCCCGTCGACGTACTCGCCGACGACGCGCTCGTGGAGCTTCCGCACCCACTGGCTGGCGTGCGTGGCCTGCTGCGTGTCACCGTGCGACACGGTGTAGATCCACCGGATGGTGCCCGCGAGCCGGCCGAACGGGTCCTCGCGGTACCGGGAGTGGTCCGCGACCCCCGCGAGCGCGCCCGGGTGGAGCGCCTGCACGAGCAGTGCCCGGACCCCGGCGAGCACGGTGTGGTTGCCGCCGTGCACCGCCCAGGTCGCGGAACCGGGACCGAAGAAGCCGGCGTCGGAGCCCTGTTCGAGCTCGTCGATCCAGGCTGGCCGCTCGGTCGCGCCGTTGGTGAAGGTGTCGTTGAGGCGGGACCGGAACGCATCGGACACGGAGGGCATGCGCCCATCGTCCGTCGTGCCCCTGACAGTGCGCCGCGCGTCGCAGGTAGGTTGGCCGGGTGAGCATCGACACGCCTCGTCCCTGGCTTGCCTCGTACGCCCCGGGGGTCCCGCACGACATCGACGAGCCCACGGGCTCCCTGTACGACATCGTGGAGGGGTCCGCGCGGAGCTTCCCGGGGAGGGTGGCGCTCGAGTTCTTCGGCAGGACGACGTCGTACGCCGACCTCGAGGAGCAGATCCTCCGCGCCGCGAACGGCCTCCGCAAGCTCGGCGTCGGCGCGGGCGACCGCGTGGCGATCGTGCTGCCGAACTGCCCGCAGCACGTCGTCGCCTTCTACGCGGTGCTCCGGCTCGGTGCGATCGTCGTCGAGCACAACCCGCTCTACACGGCGCGCGAGCTACGCCACCAGTTCGAGGACCACGGCGCGAAGGTCGCGATCGCGTGGGACAAGTCGGTCGCGACGCTGCAGGACTTCCCCGCCGACCTCGCGCTCGACGCGATCGTCTCGGTCGACCTGACGCGTGCCATGCCGCGCGCCACCCGGATCGCGCTCGCGCTGCCGGTCGCGAAGGCCCGCGAGTCCCGCGCGAAGCTGACGACGACGGTCCGCGGCACGACGAAGTGGGACGACCTGGTGTCGACCCGGAAGCTCGCGAAGCGCCACCCGCGACCGGTGACGGACGACGTCGCGCTCATCCAGTACACGTCCGGCACGACGGGTGTGCCGAAGGGTGCTGTCCTCAGCCACCGCAACCTGCTCGCCAACGCCGCCCAGGCTCGGGCGTGGGTGCCGACGATCCGGCGCGGCGACAACACGGTCTACGCGGTGCTGCCGATGTTCCACGCCTACGGGCTGACGCTCTGCCTGACCTTCGCGATGAGCATGGCCTCGCGGCTCGTGCTCTTCCCGGCGTTCGACCCGGCCCTCGTGCTCAAGGCGATGAAGAAGCACCCGCCGACGTTCCTGCCGGCCGTGCCGCCGATCTACACGCGGCTGCAGCACGCCGCCGACTC
This sequence comes from Curtobacterium caseinilyticum, assembly GCF_030363035.1. Classification (GTDB taxonomy): domain Bacteria; phylum Actinomycetota; class Actinomycetes; order Actinomycetales; family Microbacteriaceae; genus Curtobacterium; species Curtobacterium caseinilyticum. The sequence goes on from NZ_JAUCMN010000003.1 coordinate 6,792, forward strand.
GGCGAAGGTCTCGCTGCAGGGAATCGAGATCGGCATCTCCGGCGCGATGCCCCTGTCGCAGAGCGTCGTCGAGCCGTGGGAGGCCCGCACCGGTGGCTACCTGGTCGAGGGCTACGGGCTGTCCGAGTGCTCCCCCGTGCTCATGGCGAACCCGGTCTCACCGGAACGGCGCCTCGGCGCGGTCGGCCTGCCGCTGTCCTCCACCGAGGCCCGTGTCGTGGACCCGGACGACCAGACGAAGGTGCTCGGCACGGGCGAGGCCGGCGAGCTCCAGGTGCGCGGGCCGCAGGTGTTCCGGGGGTACTGGGGCAAGGCCGAGGCCACCGACGAGGTCTTCACCCCCGACGGCTGGTTCCGCACCGGCGACGTCGTGTCGATCGACGCCGACGGCTTCGTCAGCATCGTCGACCGGCTCAAGGAGCTCATCATCACCGGCGGCTTCAACGTCTCGCCGTCCGAGGTCGAGGACGCCCTGCTCAAGCACCCCAGCGTCCGCGAGGTCGCGGTCGTCGGCATCACCCAGGCCGGCAACGAGCAGGTCGTCGCCGCCGTCGTGCCGAAGGACCCGGGGACCTTCGACGCCGAGGCCCTGCGCGCGTGGTCCCGCGACCAGCTGGCGGCCTACAAGGTGCCGCGGCGGATCGTCGTGGTCGAGGACCTGCCCCGCTCGATGATCGGGAAGGTGCTGCGCCGCAAGGTGCGCGACCAGATCACCGCGAAGTAGCGGGCCCGGGTGCCGCCGGGTCGCCCCCGGCGGCCCCCGCCCTGCTCGGCAGCGCGAGCAGGGCGAGCCCGGCGACGACGAGCCCGATGCCGGACCAGCCGACCACGCCGAGCCGCTCCCCCACGACGAGCACGGCGAGCACCGCGGCGACCACGGGTTCGAACAGCGACAGCACCGTCGCCACCGAGGCGCTGACCCGCCGGAGCCCGACCGCGTACAGCGAGTGCCCGAGCACCGTCGGCACGAGCGCCAGCCAGAGGAACACCGGCCAGTTCGACCCGACCACGAGGGCGTCCCGTCCCGTGACGATCGCGAGCACCACGAGCGGGACCGCTGCGAGCCCGAACACCGCACCGATCACGCCCTGCCCGGATCGGCCGCCTCGGCCACCCGGGGCCGGCGCCGACCCGGGTACCGGCAGCGGCACGCGCACCGCCGACGGCGCAGCACGCATCCCGCGCGCCACCGCCCACGAGTACGTCGCGTACGTCAGCCCGGCGAGGAGCGCGCTGCCCAGCCCGAGCAACAACGCGCCACTTCCGTCCCCCTCGGACCGCGCGAGCGTCACGACGACCATGCCGGCCACGCTCACCAGGGTGGCGAGGACCCATTTGCCGGTGACCCGCCGGGCGTCCCCCACCCACTCGACGAGACCCGCGAACAGCGGCGAGGACCCGATGGCCACGGTGGTGCCGAGCGACACCCCGGCATCGGCGAGCGCCGCGTAGAACGCGACCGCGTAGACGACCAGCGACACGGCCCCGAGGACCACCCACCGCCGCGCACCCGGACGGGTCAGCGCGCGGAGCGTCGAACGCCCCGTCGTCGCCGCGAGCAGGAGCCCGCCCAGCCCGAAGGTCACGGCCCCGAAGACGACGGCCGGCACGCCGGGGGCGAAGTGCGTCGCGGTCCCCGTCGTCCCCCAGACGGCGGCGGCGACGAGCACCGCGGCCACCCCGCCGGTCGGCCGGGAGGAACGCGCCACGGCCGCCCCGTCGGTCACGACACGTGGACGGTCGGCCTGCGGTTCACGTCCGGTTCGGCCTCACGCAGGACCTCGCGCGTGACCGGTGCGACGTCACCGACGCCGGTGAAGACGAAGCGCAGGGCGTTCCGGATCGGACTCCCCTCGTTCCACTCGAAGTAGATGCTTGGCACCACGCCCGCGATGTCCCGGACCGCGAGCAACGTCGACGCGATCGTGTTCGGGACGTTGCCGGACCGGACCCGCAGCACACGGTGTCCCTGGACGACGTGGCCCTCGACGACCAGGTCCTCCTCGAAGTCGGAGGAGTCGGCGGGCAGGACCTCGAGGAACATCGTCGGCACGCGCGCCGGGATGCCCGAGTCACGACGTTCCTCGCGCCCCTTCGACCGGTACGCCTCGGCGGTGCCGGCGCCCGGCTCGTTGGCGATGATGCAGACCGAGCTGAACTGGTCGGCGTCAGCCTCGATGAACTGCCGGGCGACGGCGTCGAGCTCGATCGACGACGCGCGGAGCTCGAACGAGCGGCGCACCCGCGACACGAGGGACACGACGACGATCGCGATGATGAAGACCGCCGCGATGCGGACACCGTCGGGCCGTTCGATGACGTTCGCCACCGTCGTGTAGACGAAGACGACGGCGATGACGCCGAAACCGATCGTCCGTTTCCGCTGCTGCCGACGGCGGGCGGACAGCGTCACCGCGACGGCGGCACTCGTGATGAGCACGAGGACACCGGTCGCGTACGCGCCGCCCTGGGCGTCGACGTCCGCCTCGAACATGACCGTGATCGCGAAGGCGGTCAGCGTGAAGATGATGACGAGCGGCCGGGTCGCCCGCGCCCACTGCGGTGCCATGCCGTAGCGCGGCAGGAACCGCGGAACGAGGTTGAGCAGCCCCGCCATCGCACTCGCACCGGCGAACCACAGGATGGCCACGGTGGAGATGTCGTACACCGAGCCGAACACGTTGCCGAGGTACTCGTGCGCGAGGAACGCCAGCGCCCGGCCGTTCGCACCACCGCCGGGCTGGAACTCGTGCTGCGGGATGAGGAACGTGGTGGCGATCGACGACGTGATGAGGAACGTGCTCATGATGATCGCCGCGGTGGTGAGCAGCCGCTTCGTGCCCCGGATCCGCCCCTCGGGCCGGCCGCTCGGGTCGTCGCGCGCGTCGCCACGCACCTGTGGCATCACCGCGACGCCGGTCTCGAAGCCGGACAGACCGAGCGCCAGCTTCGGGAAGACCACGAGCGCGATCCCGATCATCACGAGCGGGTTGCTGTGCTGTGCGGTCAGGTTCGACCACCAGTCGCTCGCGACGACGGGCCGCTCGAAGACGTGCCAGAGCGCCACCCCGACCACGACCGCGTTGAGCGCGAGGAACACCGCGACGAGGCCGACGGCGATGCCGATCGCCTCCTTGAAGCCGCGGAGGAACACGATGCCGAGCAGGAGCAGCAGCACGAGCGTGATCGGCACCGGGATCTCGGTGAACCAGTGCGGCGTGAACGGGTTCTCGGCGATGTGCGCCGTGGCGTCCGCTGCCGACAGCGTCATCGTGATCATGAAGTCCGTCACCGCGAACCCGAGCAGCACGAGCACGAAGAGCTTCCCCGCCCACCACGGCAGGAGCTTCTCGAGCATCATGATCGACCCGGCGCCCTTGAAGCTGTCCGACGCCACCCGGCGGTACACGGGCAGGGCACCGAACAGCGTCACGAGCACGAGCACGATCGTCGCGATCGGCGACAGCAGGCCCGCGGCGAGCGCGGCGATCGCCGGCTGGTACCCGAGCGTCGAGAAGTAGTCGACACCGGTCAGGCACATCACCCGCCACCACGAGTGGGTCTTCTCGACCTCGACCTGGTGGGGCCCCTGGTGCGAGGCGCCCTGGTCGGCACCGTCCAGCATCCAACGGCGCAGCCGGACGCCGCGGTCGGAGGGTCGCTCGGGGCCACCGCGCTGGGCGGTGCGCTCGGCTTCGGTCGCGGTCACGAGAGTCGATGGTAAGCGGTCGAGGTGGCTGCCGGAGACCCCCTGCTCAGGGCTGTGGACGGCGGATCACCCCGCGCTGATCCGCGTGTACTTCCGGACGGCCAGCGGGACGAACACGACGAGCATCACCACGATGCCGACCAGCACGGTCAGGACGGGGTGCTGCATCGTCCAGACGTCGGGCACCGGGGCGGTCCCGACGTTGCCGAAGAGCTCGCGCGCGGCCTGCACGAGCGACGACACCGGGTTCCACTCCGCGAACACCCGCAGCACGAGCGGCATGGTGTCGCTCGGCACGAAGGCGTTCGAGATGAACGTCAGCGGGAACAGGATCATGAACGACGCGTTGTTGATCACCTCGGGCGTGCGGACGCTCATCCCGAGCAGCGCCATCACCCAGCTGAACGCGTAGCTGAACAGCAGCAGCAGCGCGATCCCGGCCAGGAACTCGTGCGGCGCGGACTGCACGCGCCACCCCACCGCGAGGCCCGTCGCCATCATGATCACCATCGAGATCCCGTTGAGCACGAGATCGGAGTTGGTCCGGCCGACGAGCACCGCGGACGCCGACATCGGCAGGGTGCGGAACCGGTCGATCAGTCCCTCCTTCAGGTCCTGCGCCATCGCCGACCCCGAGAAGGTCGCCCCGAACACCACGGTCTGCGCGAAGATCCCGGCCATCAGGAACTGCGTGTAGTCGGTCCCCCGCACCTGGATCGCCCCGCCGTAGACCTGGCTGAAGAGCAGGACGAACATGATCGGCTGCAGGACGGCGAACACGAGCATGTCGGGCGACCGCTTGATCTTCGTCAGGTTCCGCTTCGTGACGGTCCAGCCGTCCTCGAACCACACTGCCAGGGGCGCGGTGACCACGACCGGCAGCTGCTGCCGCGTGTCGACGGCGGTCACCGGACACGCTCCGGGGCAGCATCCGTGGTCTCGTCGGTCGCGTGGTCACGCCGACCCGGCCTGGAGGCCCGCCCTGCGCCCGCCCCGCCGCCCCCGTCCGGCACGTCCCCGCCCCGGCCCCCGTCCGCGTCCCCGTCCCCGTCCCCCGACGTGGCGGCGTGCCCGGTCAGGCGCAGGAAGACGTCGTCCAGGGTCGGCCGCCGCATGCCGGCGTCGTGCAGGCGGATGCCCGCCTCGCCGAGGTCGGCGAGCACCCGCTGCAGTGCCACGGGACCCGCGTCGACGGCGATGCCGGAGGTGCGTCCGTCGGCCGACGTCTCCACGTCACCGACGCCGTGCCGACGCAGGGTGGTGACCACGGCCTCCCGGTCGTCCTCGTCGACCAGGGTGACCACCACCCGGTGGCCGCCCACCTGTGCCTTGAGCTGGTCGGCGGTGCCCTCGGCGATGACCCGGCCGTCGTCGATGACGGCGATGTCGTCGGCGAGCTGGTCGGCCTCCTCCAGGTACTGCGTGGTGAGGAGCACCGTCGCGCCGTCGGCCACGAGCCCCTCGATGATGCCCCAGAGCGCCGAGCGGCTCCGCGGGTCCAGCCCGGTCGTCGGCTCGTCGAGGAACAGCACCCGCGGGTTGGTCACGAGCGCGCCGGCGAGGTCGATGCGCCGCCGCATGCCGCCGGAGAAGCCCTTCACGGGTCGGTCACCCGCCTCGGACAGGTCGAAGACCTCGATGAGCTCGCGCGCCCGCCGTCGGGCCGTGCGCCGGCCGAGGTGGTACAGGCGCCCGATCATCTCGAGGTTCTCGGCACCGGTCAGGTTCTCGTCGACCGCGGCGTACTGCCCCGACACCCCGATCGACCGTCGGGTCGCCTGGGGGTCGGCGACGACGTCGACGCCGTCGATGGTCGCCCGTCCGCCGTCCGGGGTGACCAGGGTGGTGAGCACCTTCACGGTGGTGGTCTTCCCGGCGCCGTTCGGACCGAGCAGCGCCGTGACGGTGCCCTCGGGGACGGACAGGTCGAGCCCGGCCAGTGCGTGCACCGGGCCCGACCGCGATCGGTAGGTCTTGGTCAGCCCGGAGGCTTCGATGATGGCCATGTCGCTCCCTCGTCGGCCACGTCGGTGTGGTGGGGGTCGGCGGGAGCGACGACGTCACTCAGACGTCGAAGTCACCACCGAAGTCGCCGAAGCCGCCGCCGAAGTCTCCTCCGCCGTCGCCCCAGCCCGCGCTCTCGAACCCGCCGCCGTCGGACGCGCCCGCATCGCCTGCGCTGCCGTCGGTCGTGCCGCCGTCGCCGGAGTCGGCACCAGTGTCCTCCGAACCACCGTCGCCCGCAGCATCGGTACCGCCGTCGAACGACCCCGGGTCGGGCAGGAAGGCGCTCATGATCGCCGAGCCGATGACGTAGCCGGCCACCGTGCCGAGGATCGAGGCGCCGATCATCCGGCCGAACGAGGGCCCGCCACCGCGCTGCCCCGCCATCCCGCCGCCCATGCCACCCAGCGAGCGCTCCATGAAGCCGGGCTGGCGGATCTCGGACCGGGTGGCCGCCTGGGCCAGGGACCGGGGGTCGTCGCCGCGCGGGGCCTCGCCGTCAGGGGCGCTGCGCGTGAACTCGTCGTAGACCATCCGACGTTGCTCGGGCGTCAGGGTCGCGAAGGCCTCGGCGTGGACCTCCTCGATGCGCTCCGGCGGCGCGGTGCGGAGCAGGTACCGGTAGCGCTCCACCGCCCGCTCGTCGTCGGTGGATGCGCCGGGCCGCTGGGCACCGCCCTGCTGAGCGGGTGCGCCCCACTGCGGCGCACCGTACTGCTGGCCCTGCGGCGCGCCGTACTGCTGGTCGCCGTACTGCGGCTGCCCCTGCGACACGGGAGGCACCTGGTACGACTGCTGCCCGTACCGGTAGCCCTGCTGCTGGGGCTGCTGGGGGGTCTGCTGCTGGGGCTGGCCCCACTGGCCCTGCTGCCCGCGGTCACGGTCGGGACGGCCGAGCAGTCGGTCGAGGAATCCCATGTCGTTGCTCCTTCGGTGCGGTCCGGCCCGGTCGGGACGGTCCGTCGACTGCCACCCTAGGGAGCGGCGACGACCGCTGACTGTACGCCTGCACAGAAGTGTCCGAGAGCGGCGTCAGCGGCTCCCGAGTGCCGCTGACCACACCGCGTGCAGCTCGTCGGCGGCGCCCGGGTGCGCGACGAGGAACGGTTCGCCCTCGGTCGGGAAGCCGTCCACCGGCCCGCTGCGCGTCAGGACCACGCCGCCGGCCTCGTGCACGAGCAGCACGGCGGCGCCGTGGTCGACCGGGGCGAACGCAGGGACGCAACCTCCGACGCCGCGCCCGGCGGCGACCTGGGCGATCGTGAGGGTGCTCGACCCCATCACCCGCACGGCGCAGGACCGCTCGGCCAACGCCTCGACGAGCGCTCCGAGCCCGACCCAGGCACCGTGTCCGCCGAACTCCGCACTGACGATCGCTCCGGCGAGCGCCCGGGGGGTGTCGTCGAGGTGGAGCGGTGTGTCGCGCAGGACGGCACCGCGACCGCGCCTGGCCTCGAGCACCTCGCCGCGCCACGGGTCCGCGACGACGCCCACGAGCGGACGTCCACCGCGGGTCAGGCAGAGCGACATCGAGGTCCAGGGCAGCCCGTTCACCAGGTTCGTCGTGCCGTCGACCGGGTCGAGGTACCAGCGGTACCGGTCCCCCGGCGCGTCCCCGTACTCCTCGCCGGTGAACCCGTGGGTCGGGAAGGCGGCACGCACGCGCGCGCGCACGAGTCGTTCGACCGCACGGTCCACGTCCGTGACGAGGTCGCCCGGGGCCCGCTTCGAGGACACCTGGCCGACCGGGTGCTCACGGGTGAACGCGATGACCTCGTGCGCGATGCGGTGCGCGAGCGCCTGCGCGCGGGTCGCGACCTCCTCCTCGCCGGGCTCGCGGTCGTGGAGCGCCCAGCCGTCCCGCTCCCCGCCGGCGAGCACGGCCCGGGCCGAGGCGACGTCGTCGGTGGCGACCAGGTCCGCGCCGAGCCGGGCCGCCCACCGCACCGGTTCCGGCTCGTCGACCGTGCGGACCGCCACCGCGAGTCCGAGGCCGTGCGCCGCCGCGACGGTGTCCGACGTGAGGAAGACGTCGTCGAGCACGAGGGTCGACGGGCCGAGGTCGGCCGTGTCCGCCGCGGTCGGGACGGCGAGCGACTCCCACGGCATCCACGTGTCGGCGTCCGGCAGCGCCGCACGGACCGCGGCGAGCGCATCGGGTGTGCCCGCCCAGGCCACCCTCGTGCCCCAGGTCGACGCGCTCACGGTGCGGCTGGCGACGAGGGCGTCGGCGGGGTCCACCACCCGCAGCAGCAGTGCCGCCCGGCACCCGTCGAGCCGTTCGAGCACCGCATCGAGGCGCGGGATGCGGTCGAGCCCGTTGCCGAGACGGGCGACGTCGCACCAGGAGACCTCCGCGACGCGACGCGGGTCGCCCCAGAGCCGTCCGAGCGTCTCGTCGTGCAGGAGCACGGGGACCCCGTCGGCGGTCCGCCGCACGTCGACCTCGACGACGTCCGCCCCGAGCGCCTCGGCGACGGCGATCGCGGGCAGGGTGTCCTCTCGTCGGACCCGGGGCGCGCCCCGCCGTGCCACGAGCCGCGGGAGGGTCCGTGCGGTGCGCCCGTCGCGGTCCGGTCCGACGGTGGCACGGTCGAGCGTCGTCATCCCGGCATCGTGTCGCCACCGGGTGGCCTCCGGGTGACGTCCGGGTGAACGGCGCCCGCCACCGCACGACGAGAGGGGGCCCGGCCGCGCCCTCGCGCGATCGTGCCCTGCCGGCCGGCCGCGCCGCCCCCGACGAGCCGGGTCCCGGGCACGCCCTCCCGCGATGGTGCCCGATCGCTCGGCCGGTCGGCCCCCGCGGCGCCGGTCGGGTCAGGCCCGGCCGCGCCCCCGGCGACCCGATCGGGCGACGACCGGTCCGACGATCGCGCGCCAGCCGAGCAGGAACACCGCGAGCGAGATCGTGGCGACGAGGACGAACGACAGCGGCAGGGGGTCGCCGGCGACGTCGCCCTGCCCGGTCAGGACACGGAGCAGCATGCCGACCGCGACGGTCGCCACCCAGACGACGACGCCGGTCGGCCACAGGCGGAGCGGCCGGGTCCACCCGCGGACGACCAGGAAGCCGACGGCCCACCCCGCCAGGAACGGGTACGCCGTCGTCCACAGCCCGACGACCGAAGTGGCCTCGGCGTGGGAGGAGCGCCCGATCAGCGCGAAGGCCACGATGAGGACGATGTCGACGACGGCTGCCAGCCAGCTCCAGGTGCGGGTCACGACACCATTCTCCCGCGCGGGGAGGCTGCTCAGAACAAGCCGTCGCGTGGTGCCTCGGGTCCGTCGAACCCGCGGAACATGTCGGACACGAGCGCCGCGATCTGCGGCTCCACGAGCCGTTCGACGGCCTCGGCGATGCGCGGTCGGTGGTCGACGAGCGCCAGGCAGACGGCGGTCCCCGTCGCGCGTGCGCACTCGTCCGAGAGCGCGATCTCGTGCCGGAGCGCTGCCTTCGCCTCGTCCGACAGCGGCTCCCGGGGTGCCGGCTCCCCCGCGCCCGTCCCGGTCAGCTCGTCGAGGGTGAACAGGAACGGCTCGCCCGGTGAGGGCTCGGGGTCGACGTCGAGACCCTGGAACTCGGGTGACAGGCCCTCGGTCGGTTGGTACCCCGCGTGCCGCTTCCGCGCCGCGGCCCGCTCGAGTTCGCGCTGCAGGAGCGGCAGGTTCTTCGCGGTGTACTCGTCGACGGCGTCCTCGACGATCGTCGAGATGCGGCCGATCAGCGCGTGCTGGACGGCGTGCGGCACGTCCGGACCGAAGCCCGCCGCGGTCGCGATCGGCGAACCGGTGCACTTCCGGCAGATCCGGGTGCGTGGACGCGCGGTCCCGATCTGCCAGCGGGGCAGCCATCGCAGCCAGACGTCGACTGCGCTGCGCACGCGACCGTCGATGCCGTCCATCCCTCAACACTAGGCGTGTCGCCCCCGCCAGCCCCGAGGCCGCGCGGCACGAGCGGGCGGAACCATCCCGTCGCGGCGGGTACGAGGCGCCGGTTCCGCCCGCTCGCGCACGAGGCGAAGGGGCGGGTGGGCGGCGCGTGGGAGCGTGCTGCGGTCGGTCCGCGCCCCTTCGCGCCAACGAGCACCGCGAACGGGCGGAAACGGCTGCCGCCGACGCGGGCGCACGCGCGTTCCGCCCGGACGCGCGCGAGGCCGAGGGGCTGCGGAGCACGGGGCGGTTCGCGGATGCCAGCCACGGCAGGTCGGGCTCGCCCGCTCCCACGAGCGCCGCGAACGGGCGGAAGCGGCTGCCCTCGACGCAGGCGCGCGTGTGTTCCGCCCGCTCGCGGAGAGACGGAGCGCGCAGGCACGCGGGCACGCGGGCACGCGGGGCGACAAGAGGCCGGGAGGCTCGCATCACCGCCTGCACGCGGCTCCCTGCCTGCGGCTGGTCCCGGCCTGCGGCTGGTCCCGCGCTGCGGCAGGTCGCGCGAACGGGCGGAAGCGGCTGCCGCCCGACGCGGACGCGCGCAGGTTCCGCCCGCTCGCGGTGAGGCAGAGCACGCAGGCACGCAGGCACGTCGGCACGCGGGCACGCGGGGCGACGGGAGGCCGGGAGGCACGGATCACCGCCGGCACGCGGCGAGCGCGGTGCAGACGGTCGGCCCGGTCAGGCGGTCGGCCTGGTCAGGCCGTCGGTTCCGTCACGAAGTCGATCAGCTCCTCGACGCGGCCGAGCAGCTGCGGTTCGAGGTCGGCGAAGGTCCGCACCTGCCCGAGGATCCGCTGCCAGGCGCGGGCGATGTCGGCCTGCTCCTCGGCGGGCCACCCGAGGTGCTGGCAGATGCCCTTCTTCCACTCGATCGAGCGCGGGATCGTCGGCCACGCCTCGAGGCCGAGGCGCGACGGCTTCACCGACTGCCAGACGTCCACGAACGGGTGCCCGACGACGAGCACGTGCGCGCCCCACTTCCCGCGCATGACGGCCTCGGCGAAGCGGGACTCCTTCGACCCCGGGACGAGGTGGTCGACGAGCACCCCGACGCGGCGCTCACGCGTGGGGCGGAACTCGTCGAGCACGTCGGCGAGGTTGTCGACACCCTCCAGGTACTCGACGACGACGCCCTCGACGCGGAGGTCGGTGCCCCAGACCTTCTCGACGAGTTCGGCGTCGTGCCGGCCCTCGACCATGATCCGCGACGGCAGCGCCACGCGGGCGCGCTGCTGCTCGACGGCGAACGATCCCGACGCGGTTCGGAGGCGACCGCCGTCGGACGCGTGCCGCACGGCGGGCGCGGCCCCGTTCCTCCCGGCCGGGGCGGCCGCACCACCTGCCGGGACCGAGGCCGCACGACCGGTGCCGGACCGACCGACCGGCGCCTGCGGCCGGCCGAGGGTGACGAGCACACCCTCGAGCAGGAACTGCCCGGTGAAGGGGAACGCGCGGGTCCGTCCCTTCCAGTCCTCCAGGGTGACGTTGCCGGCCTCGAGGCCCACGACGGCGCCCGCCCAACCGGAGTCCGGGTCCTCGAGGACCATGTCGCGCTCGAGCGGCACCTGCCGCACCTTCTTCACGCCCTTCGAGCGCCAGTCGCCCGAGAGCACGTCACTGCCGTACCGGTCGTCGTCCACCCGGGAAGCGTAGTGTCGACGGGTCCCGCAACGGCGCCGGATCCCTGGCGCGTCCCGCACGCGCCACGACCACCACCGATCGGAAGGCCACACCGTGCGCGCAACCGTCATCCACGCCCCTCGCGACATCCGCGTCGAGGAACGTGACGCCCCCACCCTCATCGACCCCACCGACGCCGTCGTCAAGGTCACCGCGGCCTGCGTCTGCGGGTCGGACCTCTGGCCGTACCGCGGCGTCCGCGACACGAAGGAGCCACGCGCCATCGGCCACGAGTTCGTCGGCGTCGTCGAGTCCGTCGGCGCGGACGTCACGGACCTGTCCGTGGGCGACTTCGTCATCGCCCCCTTCACCACCAACGACGGCACCTGCCAGGCCTGCGCCCACGGCATGACGAGCGGCTGCGAGCACGGCTCCACCTTCGGCGTGACGCCGGACGCCTACGGGCACCCGATGGGGGGCGCGCAGGCCGAGTACGTCCGCGTGCCGGACGCCACCGCGACGCTCGTGCGCGTGCCGGGGCCGGTGGACGACGACCTCGTGCCGTCGCTCCTCACCCTCTCCGACGTCTTCTCCACCGGGCACCACGCGGCGGTGTCGGCCGGCGTCGGACCGGGGAAGACCGTCGTCGTGGTCGGCGACGGCGCGGTCGGCCTGTCCGCCGTACTGGCCGCCGCGCGCCTCGGTGCCGAGCGGATCATCGCGATGAGCCGGCACGCCGACCGCCAGGCCCTGGCCCGCGAGTTCGGTGCGACCGACGTCGTCGAGACCCGCGGTGACGAGGGCGTGGCCGCGGTGCGCGAGCTGCTCGGCGGCGACCTCGCCGACTGCGCGCTCGAGGCGGTGGGCACCGCCGAGAGCATGGACCAGGCACTCCGCGTCGTGCGTCCGGGCGGCGCGGTCGGCTACGTGGGCGTGCCGGCGGGCGACCCCGAGCTGCCGATGCCGTTCCTGTTCGCGAAGAACATCACGGTCGGCGGCGGCATGGCCCCGGCCCGCGCGTACATCGAGGAGCTGCTGCCCGACGTGCTCTCGCGCACGATCGACCCCGGGAAGGTGTTCGACCTCGAACTGCCCCTCGACGAGGCGGCGGAGGCGTACGCGGCGATGGACGAGCGTCGGGCGATCAAGGTGCTGCTCCGGCCGTAGCGACGACCGGTCGACGGCGTCGACCAGGCCCACGCGAGGCTCGGCCCCGCGGACACCTTCGCAGCACGACGTGCACGAACCTGTCCGCGGGGCCGAGTCTCGCGCCGACGGCAACGCCCGTCAGGCGTCGCGGACCGCCAGCACCCGGTGCGGTGCCGCCCGCTCGGCTCGCCACCCCGCGGGCAGGACGTCCTGCAGCTCCGGGACCGTGAACGACCGCCGGATCGACCGCAGCCCGTCGACGCGGACGAAGGTCCCCGCTGACACCAGCGGCACCCCGAGCGCGTACGCCCGGTAGGCCTGCCGCGACCGCCGGATGTCGGAGTGCAGGCTCCGCCCGGTCGCGAGCTGCTCCGAGTCCGCCAGGAACGCCGCGCGCTCGGTGTCGTCGAGGTGGTGCAGCACGTGGTTCGACACGACGACGTCGAAGCGCTCCCCTGCGGCCACCAGGTCGGCGCTCGACGCCTGGCGGAACGTCACGCCACGCGTACGCGACCGCCGCGCCGCCGCGACCGCCCGCTCGTCCGGGTCGACCCCGACGACCTCGACGGAGAACCCGTCGCTCCGAGCCCACCGGACCAGCGACCGCGCGAGGTCACCGCCGCCGCACCCCAGGTCGAGCACCCGCGCACGCCCGGACGGTGGCAGCGCCGGGACGACGTGCGTCCGCCATGCGGCGCGCCACCCGCTGACGAGCGCGTTCACGACCGCGAAGCGCCGGAAGGTGCGGTCCAGCGCCCGAGGGTCGCAGCCGGGGTCGTCCATGAGCTCGCGGAGTTCGGTGTCGCGGACGCTCAGGTCCACCGCGCCCGGAGCCGGTTCACGTCGGCTCACGCCCCGACCGCCGTGAGCCTCGCGCTCTCCACCGTCAGGCCGGGTCCGAACGCGACCGCGGCGAGCGGCGTGCCGTCCGGCAGCCCGCGCTCCACCGCGTCACGCAGGACGAACAGGACCGTCGCGCTCGACATGTTCCCGTGGTCGCGCAGGACGGCACGGCTGGACGCCACCGCGTCGTCCGGCAGCGCGAGCGCGTCCTGAGCACGGTCGAGGATCGCGCGTCCGCCGGGGTGCACGGCCCACACCGGTACGTCGGCGAAGGTCTCGCCCTCGCCGAGCAGCGACCGCACGGCCGCTGGCACGTGCACGCCGACGAGCTTCGGGACGGCGGTCGAGAGCACCATCTCGAAGCCCTCGTCGCCGATGTTCCAGGCCATCTCCGACGCCCCTTCGGGCACGGTCGCGGTGGCGAACCGCTCGATGCGGAGCCCGGGGCCACCGCTCGTCACGACGACCGCTGCTGCTCCGTCACCGAAGACGCTGTTCGCGACGATCTGGTCCGGGTCGTCCGACGCCCGCACGTGCAGGGTGCAGAGCTCGGCGCAGACCACGAGCACGACCGCGTCCGGGTCGGCCTCGGCGAACGCGGCGGCGATCCGGAGCGCCGGGAAGGCGGCGCAGCACCCCATGAAGCCGATGTGGTGCCGGAACACGCCGGCGGGCAGTCCGAGTCGGTCGACGACGTCGATGTCCGGGCCGGGCTGCGTGAACCCGGTGCACGACACCGTCACCAGGTGCGTGACGCGCGACGGTGCGACGCCGGCCCGCTCGACGGCGTCCCGCGCAGCCGCGACGAACAACGCCGGAGCGAGGTCGCGGTAGCGGTCGTTCCGGGTGCCGGTGGACGGGGAGACGAGCGTGCCCGAGTCCTCGCGGAAGAGTCCACCGGGTCGTGTCGCGTCGAGCTCGTCGATCACCGTGTGCCGGTGCTCGACCGCGGACACGTCGAAGGCGGCCGGCACGATGCGGCGGCCGAGACGACCGAGGTCCGGCTGCCCGGCGAACAGGTCCCGCACCGCCGCCTGGTCGAGGGTGGTGTCGGGGACGCTGGTCCCGATGGCGCGGATCGTTGCGGTCACACCTGATCCTGTCACCAGGTCGCTGACGCGTCCCCAGGTTGGTCCGCCGGGCGGGCGCGGGGACCACCGGACAGCAGGCACCGTGCCAGCCGGCGCCGCCCGTCCGCCGGGTGAGCGCGCGGACCACCGGACGGACGGGAGGCGCGGTGCCAGCTGGCACCGCGCCTCCCGTCCGTGTCGTGGTCGCGCTGCGTCCGGACCGCGCCGGGCCGCGTCGCGCCGGGCCGCGTCGCGCTACGACTGCTGCGCGCGCTCCAGCACCAGCTCGCGGACGCGCGCGGCGTCCGCCTGACCCTTCATCGCCTTCATGACCGCACCGATGATCGCGCCGGCGGCCTGGACCTTGCCGTCCTGGATCTTGGCGAGCACGTCGGGCTGCGCGGCGAGTGCCTGGTCGACGGCCGCGGTGAGGGCCGAGTCGTCCGAGACGACCTTCAGCCCGCGGGCCTCGACGACCTGCGCCGGCGAGCCCTCACCGGCGATGACGCCCTCGAGGACCTGTCGGGCCAGCCGGTCGGTGAGGTCACCGGACTCGACGAGTGCGATCGTCTCGGCGACGTGCTGCGGCGACACGAGGTCACCCGCTGCGGCGTCCTGCGCGTTGGCCACGCGGCTGATCTCGCCGGTCCACCACTTGCGCGCGGCCTGCGGGGAGGCGCCGGCGGCGACCGTGGCCTCGACCTCGTCGAGCAGTCCGCCGTTGACGACGTCCTGGAACTCGAGGTCGCTGAAGCGCCACTCGCCCTTCAGCCGACGACGACGTGCGACCGGGGCCTCGGGCAGGGACGCACGGAGTTCCTCGACGACGGCGGGGTCCGGCACCACGGGGAGCAGGTCGGGCTCCGGGAAGTAGCGGTAGTCGTCGGCGTCCGACTTCGGGCGGCCGGCCGAGGTGCGGCCGGTGTCCTCGTGCCAGTGCCGGGTCTCCTGCGTGATCGTGCCGCCGGCGGCGAGGATCGCGGCCTGTCGCTGGATCTCGTACCGGATGGCGCGCTCGACGGCGCGGAACGAGTTGACGTTCTTCGTCTCGGTGCGGGTGCCGAGCTCCTCCTGCCCCCACGGGCGCAGCGAGATGTTGGCGTCGCAGCGCAGGTTGCCGCGCTCCATGCGGGCCTCGGAGACGCCGAGCGCGCGGACGAGGTCACGGATGACCTGCACGTACGCGGCACCGAGCTCCGGGGCACGGTCCTTCGCGCCGAAGATCGGCTTCGTGACGATCTCGACGAGCGGGACGCCCGCCCGGTTGTAGTCGACGAGTGAGTACTCGGCGCCCTGGATGCGACCGGTGGCACCGCCGACGTGGGTCAGCTTGCCGGCGTCCTCCTCCATGTGCGCGCGTTCGATGGGCACCTGGAAGATCGTGCCGTCCGCCAGTTCGACCTCGACCTCGCCCTCGAACGCGATCGGCTCGTCGTACTGCGAGATCTGGTAGTTCTTCGGGTTGTCCGGGTAGTAGTAGTTCTTCCGGGCGAACCGCGAGGACTCGGCGATCGAGCAGCCGAGCGCGAGCCCGAGCTGGATCGAGTAGCGCACGGCCTGCTCGTTCACGACCGGCAGCGACCCGGGCAGACCGAGGTCGACCGGGGTCACGTTCGTGTTGGGCTCGCCGCCGAAGAAGTTCGGCGCGTCCGAGAACATCTTGGTCTTCGTCGCGAGTTCGACGTGGACCTCGAAGCCGAGCACCGGCTCGAAGCGCTCGAGCGCCTCGTCGAAGTCCATCAGCGCGTCCTTCTGCGCCATCAGATCACACCTTCCTGCGCAGCGGACTGCTGGGTCTGGTCGAGGTCCGGGATGCTGTCGATGAGCGGCCGGCCCCACTGCTGCTCGAGCAGGCGCTCGAGCGCGGCGCCGTAGCGGTACAGCCGGGCGTCCTCGCGCTGCGGGGCCATCAGCTGCACACCGGTCGGCAGCGAGTCCTCGGGCGCGAGGCCGTTCGGGATGCTCATGCCGGGGACGCCGGCGAGGTTCGCCGGGATCGTCGTGAGGTCGTTGAGGTACATCGACAGCGGGTCGTCGAGGCGTTCCCCGAGCGGGAAAGCGGTCGTCGGTGCCGACGGGCTGATGAGCAGGTCGACCTGGTCGAACGCGGCCGCGAAGTCGCGCTGGACGAGCGTCCGGACCTTCTGCGCGGAGCCGTAGTACGCGTCGTAGTACCCGGCGCTCAGGGCGTAGGTGCCGAGGATGATGCGGCGCTTGACCTCGGGGCCGAAACCGGCCTCCCGCGTCGCGGCCATGACGTCCTCGACGGTCGCGCCGTTCTCCGGCGTGACGCGGAGGCCGAAGCGCACCGAGTCGAACTTCGCCAGGTTCGACGACGCCTCTGCCGGGAGGATCAGGTAGTACGCGCTGATGGCGTACGCGAACGAGGGCGCATCGACCTCGACGACCTGGGCACCGGCGGCCTCGAGGACCGCGACGGTCTCCTGGAAGCGCTGCGTGACACCGGCCTGGAAGCCCTCGCCCCCGGCGAGCTCCTTGACGACGCCGACCTTGAGCCCGCGCAGCGTGTCGGCCTGCAGGCCCTCGCGCGCAGCTGCGGCCATCGACGGCCAGGCGTCCGGGATCGACGTGGAGTCCTTCGGGTCGTGCCCGCCGATGACGTCGTGCAGGAGCGCGGCGTCGAGGACGGTGCGCGACACCGGTCCGATCTGGTCGAGGCTCGAGGCCAGAGCGATCGCGCCGTACCGGCTCACACCGCCGTACGTCGGCTTGACGCCGACCGTGCCGGTGACGGCGCCGGGCTGGCGGATCGAGCCGCCGGTGTCGGATCCGAGGGCGAACGGTGCCTCGTGCGCGGCGACCGCGGCGGCCGAGCCACCGCCGGACCCGCCGGGGATCCGGTCGAGGTCCCAGGGGTTCCGCGTCGGACCGTACGCCGAGAACTCGGTCGTCGAGCCCATCGCGAACTCGTCCATGTTGGTCTTGCCGAGCGGCACGAGACCGGCTGCCCGGAGCTTCGCGACCGGGGTGGCGTCGTACGGCGGTCGCCACCCCTCGAGGATCTTCGAGCCCGAGGTCGTCGGCATGTCCTGCGTGCACAGGACGTCCTTGATCGCGATCGGGACGCCCGCGAGCGCACCGAGGTCGTCGCCCGCGGCACGGCGCGCGTCGATCGACTTCGCCGCCGCGAGGGCGTTCTCGTTGACGTGCAGGAACGCGTGCACGTCCCCGTCGACGGCGGCGATGCGGTCGAGGTGGGCCTGTGTGGCCTCCACGCTCGAGACGTCGCGGGCCACGAGGGCGTCGGCGAGCGCCGCTGCGCTCAGCCGGGTGATGTCGTCGGTCACTGTCTTCCGCCCTACTGTTCTTCGCCGAGGATGGCCGTCACGCGGAACCGTTCGCCGTCGGAGTCCGGGGCACCGGAGAGCGCCTGCTCCTGGGTCAGCGTCTGCCCCACCACGTCGGGTCGGGTGACGTTGCCGAGCGGCACGGGGTGGCTCGTCGCCGGGACGTCGTCGGTCGCGACCTCGGCGACCTTGGCGACGCTCTCGACGATGTGCGACAGCTCCCCGGTCAGCTTCTCGATCTCGTCCGGCGTCAGTGCGATGCGCGCGAGGTTCGCCAGGTGGGCGACCTGCTCGCTCGTGATGTCAGGCATGGTGCTCCGTCGATCGGTTCGTGGAATGCGCACCAGTCTATTGGCCGTGTCCGGCGGCGGCGCCACGCCGGACCCCAGCTGTGGACGCTCCCCCGACCACCCGGGGTGCGGAGGAACGGGCGGAGGCGGCCAGGGGTGCCTGCGGACGGCCTGGAGGCCCGGTGCCGGTCCATGGGACCGGCACCGGGCCTCCAGGCTGCCGCGGCTGCTACCGGTGGGTCGTGGCCTGTCCGGTGGTCCCGCCGGTCGTCGTCCCTCGCCCCGCAGGGGCAGCCGGAGCGGTCGCCGTCGTCCCCTGCCCCACCCCGCCCTGGCCGGTGCCGCCGGTCCCAACCCGGCCTGCCCCGCCCTGACCGGTCGGTGCCTGGCCGGTGGGAGACTGACCGGTCGCGCCGGACGCGCCGGGCGTCTGGTCGGTCGCACCACCGCGGACCGTCGGGGACCCCGTCTGCGCCTGTCTCTGCGTCCGCGGCGCAGACCCGATCATGGCGGGGTCGGGCTCCGGCAGCGCGTCACCGCCGTACCGCTGGTCGAGCCAGGACATCATCGACCGGCCGACGCCGAACTTCGCGCTGTAGCCGGTCGTGCCCTGCGGGAACGACACGTGCGCGAGCCCGACGCTCCCCGTGACGTTGCCGATCCAGGTCGCGTTCGTGTACTTCGTGCTCGACGCGACGAGCCAGTTCTGGACGTCGCCGTCCGTGGTGCCGGTCTTCGCGAACTTCGGCGTGCTGTCCCCCGGGTTCGCGGACGCCGCCGTGCCGTTGCCGGTCAGGACGCCCTGGAGCGCGAAGTCGACGGTGCCCGCGACCTCGGCCGAGACCCCACGGGTGCAGCTCGAGGGCGACGGCGTGATGGTCGTGCCGTCCGACTCCCGCACCGAGTCGATGACGGTCGGGGTGCACACGACCCCGCCGTTCGCGAAGCCGGCGTAGGCCTCGGCCAGGTCGATCGGCGACAGCGGGTTCGTCCCGAGCACCGAGGCCGGGTTCGACGCCGGCGCCGACCCGTTCGCCTGGTGGATGCCCATCGACTGCGCGAGCTCCTTGATCTTGCAGAGGTCGAGCTGCTTCGCCATCGCCCCGAACGCCGTGTTGATCGACTCCGACGTCGCCGCCTGCACCGACATGCTCGACGGCACCGCCTCGGCGTTCGCGACCGGCCACGGCTCGCCGCCGAGCGCGGCGCACGAGTTCGTGAACTCGGACTGCTGGAACAGGTGCTCCCCCGTCGGGACCGACTCGGACAGGGTGTGCCCGGATGCGAGCCACTCGGCCAACGTGAAGACCTTGTACGTCGAACCTGTCTGGAACCCGCCCGAGTTGCCGTACGCCGAGTCCGCGTTGTAGTCGATCGCGGTCGCGCCGGCTCCGGCGTCGTCGCCCTGCGTGTAGGTCGTGTTCTGCACCATCGACAGCACCCGACCGGTCCCCGGCTCCACCGTGACGTTCGTGCCGCCGAGGTCGACGCCGTCCATCGTCGCGGGGACGTAGGTCGACAGCGCGGTCTGCGCCTGGGCCTGCAGGTCGAGGTCCAGCGAGGTGTGGATCTCGAGTCCCTTCGTGTCGAGGGTCTCGATGCGCTCCGCGGCGGTCTTGCCGAAGGCGGGGTCCTGCAGCACCTGGTCGCGGACGTAGTCGCAGAAGTAGCCGGCGTCGTAGGCGCTCGCGGCCGCCGAGCAGCCGTTCGCCGTCTCGGTGATCCGGGGCTGCACCGGCGTGGCCGTCGCCTGTGCCAGCTGGTCCTTCGTGATGTCGTGGTGCACGGCCATGCGCTGCAGCACGTAGTCGCGGCGCGCCTTGGTCGCCGCGTAGCCGTCCGCCTTGCCGTTGTGGGCGTTTCCCGGTCGGTCGATGCGCAGGTTCGCCGGGTTGTTGAGGATCGCCACGAGGGTCGCCGACTGCACGAGGGACAGGTCCTTCGCGTGCACGCCGAAGTAGTACTCGGCACCGGCCTCGGCGCCGTACACGCGACCGCCGAGCCCGACGAGGTTGAGGTACCCGGTCAGGATCTGGTCCTTCGAGTACTTCTTGTTCACCGCGATCGCGTACCGCATCTCCTGGAGCTTGCGCTGCGGCGTGACCCCGGCCGCGTCCTCGTAGCAGGCGGCGATCTTCGCCTGGGTGGCGGCGGCGTCCTTGCCGGTCAGTTGCTCGCACTGCTGCACGAGCACGTTCTTCACGTACTGCTGGGTGATGCTCGAGCCGCCCTGCACGTCACCACCGACGACCGTGGCGGCGACACCGCGGACCGTGCCGAGCAGGTCGATGCCGCCCTCGTCCTCGAACCGGGGGTCCTCCGTGTCGATCGCGGCGCGCTTCAGCGAGTCGGCCATCGCGCTCGAGGCGACGTCCGTGCGGTTCTCGGCGTAGAAGGACGCGATCTTGACCTGCTGGCCGTCCTTCGTCGCGTACACCGACGACACCTGCTGCGGCGTCTGGATGTCGAGGTAGCTCGGCAGGTCCTCGAAGAACGAGACGGCGCCCGAGGTGCCCTCGCCCGCGACGGCAACGGCGGGGGTCACCGCGACGGCCACCAGCAGCCCGGCGAGACCGGACATGGCGACGAAGGTCGAGAGGGCTCCGGTCCACCGCAACGCACGCATGGCGGCACGGTACGGGGACGGTCTGGGGCCGGTCTGCCCGGTGTGTGCCGGGGCCTGCGGCCGTCCTCAGGAAGTCCCCCAGGAAGTCTCCCGGGCAGTCCCCCAGGAAGCCTCCCGGGCAGTCCCCCAGGAAGCCTCCCGGGAAGCCCCCCAGGAAGTCTCCCGGGCAGTCCCCCAGGCTCGTCGTCCGGCTCGATCAGTCGCGCGGTTGCAGGTCCTGGGGCCGCAGCAGGTACATGTCCGGCGCGGTGCGGGGGCCGTTCCCGCCGCCCTCGCCACGACGGGCCTGGTGGCGGACGAGGTCACCGCGACCGACGGCGATGAGCGCGACGTCGTGCAGCGACGCCGTGCCGGGCTTCAGGTAGTCGTTGTGCCCCACCGGCCGCCGGAAGACCCCCTCGCCCGGCGCGGCGGTGTCCGCGGACAGGTCGAGCACCGTCGACCCGAACCCCGGCGACCCCGGATCGGTGCCGAAGTACCCCGACCCCGCGATGGGGTCGCTGTGGGCGTCGCCGACGTAGACCTGGCCTGTGTGCACGGCCAGCTCGGACGCCGTACGCACGTCGCTGCCGGGCGAGCCGAGCACGGTGAGCGAATCGGCCTGCATCCGTCCGGAGGACAGCGCCATGAGCGCGGTGGTGGAGCCGTAGGAGTGCGCGACGACGTTCAGCCGCGGTCGGTCGGCGCCGCGCACGGCGTCGAGGCCGTCGACGACCCGCTCGAGCCGTTCCGCACCCGTCTGCGCCAGGCCGAGCGACAGGATGTTCGACATGTCCGGCGTCCGGTAGCCCATCCACGCCAGGACGGCCCCGGTCCCCGCGTCCGCTCCGGTCCGGCTCGCGGCGAGCGCCGACACGGCCGCCTGCTCGTCGTACAGGTCGCTCGCGGTGTCGGTGAAGTCGTGCATCTGCCCGGTCACCGTGAAGAACATCCCGGGGACCACCACCGTGACGTCCCGGGCCGTGCCGAGGTCCCCGACCGCGATCGCGGCCCGACCCGCACCGCGGGTGTCGAGCACGACCAGGGACCGCGCTGCCTGGCCGGGCTCGGTCGCCAACGCGGCGCGGACCTGGCCGAGCATCGCGGCCCGTGCGGCGTCGGTCGCGGCGTCGGCATCGGCGTCGGTCTCGGTGGCGGCCTCGGCGTCGGAGAGCTCGGTCGCGAGGGCGACGCGGTTGGCGCGGTCGCGGACCTCGAACGGCACGCCGTCGAGGTTGCCGACCACCGAGGGGGCGAGGGTCACGAGACGCTCCCGCGTGTCCGCGGTCAGACCGCCCCACCACGCGGCGACGTCGACCCCCGTCGGCGGGTGGTCCTGGGCGGTGGCGAGGACGCGACCGTCACGGCCGGCGCGGTCGAGGTCCACGCGGTCGACGGCGACGAGGTCCACCAGGAACGCACGGCCTCGTGCCCGTGCGAGCGTGTCGAGGTCGACGGCGTCGCGACCGAGATCGGTGGTCGAGAGTCCGGGGACGACCCGCGCGGCGTCCGCCGACCCTGCGACGGCCGCGGCCGGGACGACGGCGGGCGAAGCCGCGACGACCGCGGGCGGGACGACGGCGGGCGAAGCCGCGACGACCACGGTCGGGACGACGGCGGGCGCGGCGGGGGCCTCGACCACTCCGAGCGAGTGCATCGAGGCGGTGAGCAGGGCCGCAGCGATGAGCAGCAATCAGGTCTCCCCCGGGAAGGCCGTCTCGTCGTCCCCCTCCAGGCGACGAGTGATGCCCTCACGAGTGTATGGAGAATGCCCCCGTGCGGGGGTGCGGGGTGCAACTTGCCCCCCGGACTGGGGACACCGGCGGGCGCGTCGCGCCCGACGGACAGCGCACCCGTGTGCTGTGTCAGCCCTCGATCGCCGCGTCCGCGTCGCTCGGCGCGGCATCGCCGTGGTCCTCGTCACCCGCACCCCCGGCCGGCGCCAGCGCGTCCGGCCCCTCGGTCACGAGCAGACGGAACTGCTCGGCGTCGATGATCCGCAGACCGAGCTGCTCGGCCTTGGTCAGCTTCGATCCCGCGCCCGGTCCGGCCGCCACGAAGTCGGTCTTCTTGCTGACGCTCGACGCGGCCTTGCCTCCGGCGGCGATGATCGCCTCCTGCGCGCCCTCCCGGGTGTACCCCTCGAGCGAGCCGGTGGCGACGACGGTGACCCCGCTGAGGACACCGCCCTCGACCGCGGCGCCCGGACCGGGGTGGTCCGGCGTGGTGAACTGCACGCCCGCGGCGGTCCACCGGTCGATGATCTCGCGGTGCCAGTCGACTGCGAACCAGTCCAGCAGGGCGTCGGCGATGATGCCACCGACGCCGTCGACCGCGGCGAGCTCCTCGCGCGAGGCGTCGCGGATGCGGTCGAGTGAACCGAAGTGGTTCGCCAGGGCCCGCGCAGCGACCGGTCCGACGTGCCGGATGCTCAAGCCGACCATGATCCGCCAGAGGGGCTTCGTCTTGGCGGCGTCGATGTTCGCGAGCATCTCGAACGCGTTCTTCGACGGGTAGCGGCTCGGCTCGCCGGTGTAGGCGGCCCCGCGGGCCTCCGGGTCGAACGGCGGGTCGGTCTTCTTCCGCGCACGACTGAACGGCGTCACGCGCTTCGGGGTGCCGTCCTCGTCCGCCTTCTGCATGCCGGTCTCGGCGTCGCGGACGATGACCTCGATCGGGACGATGTCCTCCATCGTCAGGTCGAACAGTCCGGCCTCGGTGACGAGCGGGGGCTGCTCCGGCCGCAACGGCTGGGTGAGTGCCGCCGCCGCGACCTCGCCGAGGCCCTCGATGTCGAGCGACCCGCGGGACGCGATGTGCTCGACGCGTCCCCGGACCTGCGCGGGGCAGCTGCGGGCGTTCGGGCAGCGGAGGTCCTTGTCGCCCTCCTTCGCCGGCGCGAGCGGCGTGCCGCACTCCGGGCAGTCGGTGGGCATCACGAACTCGCGCTCGCTGCCGTCACGGAGCTCGACGACCGGGCCGAGCACCTCGGGGATGACGTCGCCCGCCTTGCGGAGCACGACGGTGTCGCCGATCAGGACACCCTTCGCCTTGACGACGTCCTGGTTGTGCAGGGTGGCCTGACGGACCACGGAGCCGGCGACCTCGGCGGGCTGCATCACCGCGAACGGTGTCGCGCGGCCCGTCCGGCCGACGCTCACCACGATGTCGAGGAGCTCGGTGTGGACCTCCTCCGGCGGGTACTTGTAGGCGATCGCCCAGCGCGGGGCCCGCGAGGTCGACCCGAGCTCCTCGTGCAGGGCCAGGTCGTCGACCTTCACCACGACGCCGTCGATCTGGTGCTCGACCGACGCGCGACGTTCGCCGGTCGACCGCACGAAGCCTAGGACCTCGTCGACGGTGTCGAAGACGCGGTAGTGCGAGCTCGTCGGCAGACCCCACGTCTGCAGGAGCTCGTAGACCTCGGACTGCGAGTGGACCTCGGTGTCCCGCTCGAGCTCGCGCACCGGCCACGCGCCGATGCCGTGCACGAGCATCCGGAGACGGCGCAGGCGGTCCACCATGAGCGCCCGCTTCGCCTCGGACTTGCCGTCCTCCTTCTGACGGAGGGACCCCGCGGCGGCGTTGCGCGGGTTCGCGAAGACGCGCTCCCCCGCCTCACGCTGCCGCGCGTTCAGCTCGTCGAACTCAGCGACGGGGAAGAAGATCTCGCCGCGGACCTCGACGATGGCGGGGTGCCCCTCGCCGGTCAGGCGGTCCGGGATGGTGCCCATGGTCCGGACGTTGCCGGTGACGTCCTCACCGACCACGCCGTCGCCCCGGGTGGCGGCCGACACCAACCGTCCGTGCTCGTACCGCAGGTTGATCGCGAGACCGTCGATCTTGAGCTCGGTCAGGAACCGGACCCGCTCGGACCCGGCGTCACGCTGCACCTTGTCGGCCCACTCGGTCAGCTCGTCGGGACTGAAGACGTTGTCGAGGCTGAGCATCCGCTCGGCGTGCTCGACCGGGGCGAACTGCACGGTCTGTGCCCGACCACCGACGGTCTGCGTCGGGCTGTCGGGCGTGAGCAGGTCCGGGAACCGCTGCTCGATCGCGTCCAGCCGGCGCACCATCGCGTCGTACTCGGCGTCCGCCACGGTCGACCCGTTGCCCTCGTAGTACTGGTCGCGCAGCTCGTTGATGCGCACCCGCAACCGGTCGACCTCCCGCTGGGCCTGCGCGGCGTCGAGGTCGGCCGGGGCCAGCGTCTCGAACGTCGAGTCGGCAGGTGCGGGGGTCGTGTCGCTCATGCCTCAGTTCTACCGTGCACCGCCGACCACCGGCGCAGCGGGGTCAGACCGCTGCGGGGACCGCGCTGACCGTGCGGTCGATGGTGCACTGCCCGAGCACCCGGGTGCCGACGTAGACCACGGCGGTCTGCCCCGGCGCGACGCCCGACAGCGGCTCGTCGACGTCGACCACGAGCTCGCCGTCCTCGACCCGGGCGGTCGCCGGCACCGGGTCGGCGTGCGCCCGGATCTGCACGTCACAGGCGAAGGGCACCGTCGGGTCGGTCGGCGCCGTGCCGGCCCAGGTGAAGCGGGACCCGGCCATCGACCGCACGTCCAGCGCCTCCTTCGGGCCGACGACGACGGTGTTCTCCTTCGGCCGGATCTCGAGCACGAACCGGGGCTTGCCGTCCGGCGCCGGACGGCCGAGGTGCAGGCCGCGGCGCTGCCCGACGGTGTAGCCGGTCGCGCCCTCGTGCTCACCTACGACCGTGCCGTCGCGCTCCACGACCGAACCGGGAGCGGTGCCCACACGGTCCGCGAGCCAGCCACGGGTGTCGCCGTCGGGGATGAAGCAGATGTCGTAGGAGTCGGGCTTCTGCGCGACCGTGAGCCCACGTGCCGCCGCCTCGGCGCGGACCTCGTCCTTCGACGGGGTCACGCCGAGCGGGAACATCGCGTGCTCGAGCTGCTCGGCCGTCAGCACGCCGAGCACGTACGACTGGTCCTTCGCCCACGCAGCCGACCGGTGCAGTTCGCGTGCGCCGTCCGCACCCGTGACGATCGAGGCGTAGTGCCCGGTGCAGACGGCGTCGAAGCCGAGTGCGAGCGCCTTCTCGAGCAGCGCCGCGAACTTGATCCGCTCGTTGCAGCGCATGCACGGGTTCGGCGTCCGGCCGGCCTGGTACTCGGCGACGAAGTCGTCGACGACGTCCTCCTTGAACCGCGCCGAGAAGTCCCACACGTAGTACGGGATCCCGAGTGCCGACGCCGCGCGCTGGGCGTCCATCGAGTCCTCGATCGTGCAGCACCCGCGGCTGCCCGTGCGCAGGGTGCCCGGCATCCGGCTGAGCGCCAGGTGCACGCCCACCACGTCGTGCCCGGCGTCCACGGCCCGCGCCGCGGCGACCGCCGAATCGACCCCACCGCTCATGGCCGCAAGTACACGCATGCATCCAGGGTAAGCGCATCCCACGACGACGCCGGGCGTACCGTTGCCCGCGATGACCAGCACCACGAACGACGCCTTCGACCGCCGCGGCGTCCTGCTGTCCGGGTTCCTGCCCGCGGCCCTCTTCGCGATCGGCGAGGGGGCGATCATCCCGATCATCCCGATCGCTGCCGACTCCCTCGGCGCGAGCCTGGCCTTCGCGGGCTTCGTCGCCGCGCTCATCCTGGTCGGCGAGCTCATCGGCGACGTGCCGTCGGGCGTCGTCGTCGGTCGGATCGGCGAGCGCAACGCGATGATCGGCGCCGCGGTCGTGTCCGTCGTCGGCCTGCTGGTCTGCGTGGTGGCCCCGGACGCCTGGGTGCTCGCGGTCGGGGTGTTCCTGGTGGGCGTCTCGACGGCGGTCTTCGCGCTCGCCCGGCACGCGTACATGACGACCGCGATCCCACTGGCGATCCGGGCCCGGGCGCTGTCGAGCCTCGGCGGCGTCTTCCGGTTCGGCTACTTCGTCGGTCCGTTCGTCTCCGCCGGCGTCGTCCACCTCACCGGTACGACGCAGAGCGCCTTCTGGATCCACGTCGTCTGCTGCCTGGCGGCGGCGGTCGTGCTCCTCGTGCTGCGCGACCCCGCGACGGGCGCACGCGGTCTGCGGATGCCGAACCGCGCCTCCCGGCCTGCCACAGACGACCGCACCGACCCGACCGAGCCGCCCGCGGACACGGGTGCGCAGTTCGTGCAGCAGGAGGCGCACGGCCTGTTCCGGACGCTCCGCGACAACCGAGCCGTCCTCGCTCGGCTCGGCAGCGGCGCGGCGCTCATCGGCGCGCTCCGCGCCGGGCGGCAGGTCATCCTGCCGCTCTGGGCGGTCAGCGTGGGGTTGGACGATGCCTCGGCGGCGCTCGTCATCGGCATCGCGGGAGCCGTCGACTTCGCGCTGTTCTACACGAGCGGGCAGATCATGGACCGCTGGGGCCGACTGGCCAGCGCGCTGCCGTGCATGCTCGGTCTCGCGGTCAGCTACTTCCTGCTCGCGTGGAGCGGCCACCTCGACGCGAGGGTCGGCTGGTTCGTCGGCATCGCCGTCGGCATGTCCCTGGCGAACGGCGTCGGCAGCGGGATCCTCATGACGCTCGGCGCCGACCTGGCACCGCGGGGCAACCCGGCGCCGTTCCTCGGGGCGTGGCGCTTCACGGGCGACTTCGGGTCCGCGGCGGCACCCCTGGTCATCTCCGGTGTCACCGCCGTCGCGTCGCTGGCGCTCGCGAGCGGGGTGATGGGCGTGCTCGGCCTGGTCGGTGCGGGCGTGCTGCTCCGGTACGTCCCCCGGTACCTGCCACGCCGTCTGCGGTGAGCGAGGGGCGTGCGGTGCGGGTGTCGCAGCGAGCGGAGTGCGCGCCGTCGTCGGCTCGGCCTGGAGGCGCGGCTCGGCCCCGCCCCGCGCGTCGCGCTCGGTAGACTGCCGCTGCTCGCGGGAGTGGTGGAATCGGTAGACACGCAGGATTTAGGTTCCTGTGCCCCAGGCGTGAGGGTTCGAGTCCCTCCTTCCGCACGATCGACGGCACACCGCCCGGACGCTCGGTGAAGTCACACCAGCGACGGATGGCCGTGCGCGCACCGGGCGGTACCCTCGTCCCGCGGGAGTCTTCCCCGTGCCGCCGCCTCCACGACCGGAAGAACCATGCACTCCGTCGCTCTCGCCCTGATCCCCTGGCTGGATCCGCAGTACATCCTCGACCACTTCGGGGCGATCGCCGTGCTCGTCGTCTGCGGCATCGTCTTCGCCGAGACCGGCCTGCTCATCGGCTTCGTCTTCCCCGGCGACAGTCTGCTCGTCATCACCGGCCTCTTCGCCTTCGACCGCGGCGGTTCGATCGGCGGCATCCCGATCTGGGTCGCGGCACTGATGATCGGCGCCGCCGCGTTCCTCGGCGGCGAACTCGGGTACTACATCGGCAAGAAGGCCGGTCCGCCGATCTTCGAGCGCAAGGAGAGCGGGCTCTTCTCGAAGGAGAACGTCGACCGCACCAACGCGTTCTTCCACCGCTTCGGGCCGCTCGCCGTCATCCTCGCCCGGTTCGTCCCCGTCGTGCGCACCTTCGCGCCGATCGCGGCGGGCGTCGGGAAGATGAACTACAAGAAGTACTCGCTGTACAACGCGATCGGCGCCGTGATCTGGGGCGTCGGGGTGACCTTCCTCGGGTACGTCCTCGGCTACATCCCGCCGATCGCGTACGTCGTGCGCAACTACATCGACGTGATCCTCATCCTCGCGGTGCTCGTCACGGTCGTCCCGGCGGGGCTGCACTACTGGCGCACCGCGCGGAAGGCGAAGCACGCCGCGGAGGCAGAGCACGCCGCGGTCGAGCAGCGCCCCGCCGACGGCACCGCCCGGCCCGCCGAGCACTAGGCCGCCCGGCGCGAGCGCGTCGCTCCACGCGAGACGCCCCGGAACCGACGAGACGCCCCCGGAACCGGGGGCGTCTCGTGCGTTCGGGGGCGTGCGGACGGGGTCGTGCGCGCCCGCCCTGCCTGCTCAGACCCCGAAGTACTCCCGCACGATCGGGGCGATCCCGCGGAACGCCTTCGACCGGTGCGACAGCGCGTTCTTCTCGTCGCGTGTCAGCTGCGCCGCCGACCCCTCGGCGTCGTCCGGGTGGAAGACCGGGTCGTACCCGTGTCCGCCGTCGCCGACCGGCTCGGTCAGGACCTCGCCGTTCCACACCGCCTCGAACACGTGCTCCGTGCCGTCCGGGGTCACGAAGGCCGCCGCGCACACGAACGCCGCGGTGCGCTCGACGACACCCTCGAGGTTCGCCAGCAGCAGGGCGGTGTTGTCGGCGTCGACCCGGGTGCCCGCGTAGCGCGCGGAGTGGATGCCCGGTGCCCCACCGAGGGCGTCGACCGCGATGCCCGAGTCGTCGGCGAGCGCCGGCAGCCCGGTGTGGGCGACCGCGGCGCGGGCCTTGATCAGGGCGTTGGCGGCGTAGGTGTCGCCGTCCTCGACCGGCTCCGGTCCGTCGTAGCCGACGAGCTCGACGCCCTCGCCGAGCGCCTCGCCGAGGATCCCGCGCAGCTCGACGACCTTGCCCTGGTTGTGCGTCGCCAGGACGACCGTGCGCGGGGTCACGAGGACAGCCCCAGCACCTCGCGCTGGATCGCCGCGAGCGAGCGGTTGCCCGCGAGCCCGAGGTCGAGCAGCGTGTCCAGCTCCGCACGGTCGAACGGGGCGTGCTCGGCGGTGCCCTGCACCTCGATGAACTTCCCCGACCCGGTCGTGACGATGTTCATGTCGGTGTCGGCCGCGGAGTCCTCGGTGTACGCCAGGTCGAGCATCGGCTCGCCCTTGACGATGCCGACCGAGATGGCCTGCACGCTGTCGGTGAGCGGCGTCGCCTTCTTCGCGATGAAGCCCTTGTCCCGCCCCCACTCGATCGCGTCGGCCATGGCCACGTAGGCGCCCGTGATCGACGCGGTGCGGGTCCCGCCGTCGGCCTGCAGCACGTCGCAGTCGAGCACGAGCGTGTTCTCGCCGAGGCCCTTCATGTCGACGACCGCGCGGAGCGACCGTCCGATGAGCCGCGAGATCTCGTGGGTCCGACCGCCGACCTTGCCCTTGATGGACTCGCGCTGCATGCGCTCGTTCGTCGACCGCGGCAGCATCGAGTACTCCGCCGTCACCCACCCGGTGCCCTTGCCGGCCATCCACCGTGGGACGCCGTTCGTGAAGGACGCCGTGCACAGCACCTTCGTGCCGCCGAACGAGATGAGCGCGCTGCCCTCGGCCTGCGTGCTCCACCCCCGCTCGATGCTGACCGGACGGTGGTCGGTGGCGCTGCGGCCGTCGATGCGGGTGCTCATGGGGTCCTTTCGGTGCGGGGCAGCGTGATCGCCCCGGTCTGGAGGTGTCCGACGCTCGAGACCTCGGGACCGAGGAAGCGCCGGGCGAGCCGGATGAAGCCGTTGTTGTCGTCACCCGTGGCCTCGAACGCGTACGTCGGCGGCTCCGGGCTGGTCCGTTCGAGCCCGTGCTCGACGAGCCGGCGGTACACGTCGTTCGCCGTCTCCTCCGCGCTCGACACGAGCGTCACGTCCGGGCCCATCACGTACTGGATCGCGGCGGACATGAGCGGGTAGTGCGTGCAACCGAGCACGAGCGTGTCGACGTCGGCGTCGCGGATCGGCGCGAGGTACCCGGCCGCGACCTCGCGCAGGGCCGGGGACGAGGTGTCCCCCGCCTCGACGAACTCGACGAAGCGCGGGCACGCGGCGAGCGACAGCGTGACGTCGGCGGCGACGGCGAACGCGTCCTCGTACGCCCGCGAGGCGATCGTCCCGACCGTGCCGATCACCCCGATCCGCCCGGTGCGGGTCTGCTTGACGGCGGCGCGGGCCGCGGGCTGGATGACCTCGACGACGGGGATCCCGTACGCCTGCTCGTAGCGCTCGCGGGCATCCCGCAGCACCGCGGAGGACGCCGTGTTGCACGCGATCACGAGCGCCTTGACGCCCTGGTCGACGAGGTCGTCCATGACCTCGAGCGCGTAGCGCCGGACGTCGGCGATCGGCTTCGGCCCGTAGGGCGAGTGCAGGGTGTCACCGACGTACCGGATGCTCTCGCGCGGCAACTGGTCGATGATCGCCCGCGCCACCGTGAGCCCACCGACCCCACTGTCGAAGACTCCGATCGGCGCATCCGTCACCACCCCAGCGTACCCAGCCGGACCCGTCAGCAGATCGCGGACACGAGCACCGACCCGGACACGAGCACGACGCGATCCGCGCCTCCCCACCCCCGCGTCACTAGTGTCGGTGGGGTGACCAGCGCGCTCCTCACGGACCAGTACGAGCTCACCATGGTGGACGCCGCCCTGAAGGACGGCACCGCCGACCGACGGTGCGTGTTCGAGGTGTTCTCCCGCCGCCTGCCCGACGGGCGCCGCTACGGCGTGGCCGCCGGCCTCGGGCGCTTCCTGACGGCACTGGCCGAGTTCCGCTTCGGCGACGACGAGATCGGCTTCCTGCGCGACCGTCGGGTCATCGACGAGGGCACCGCCCGCTGGCTCGCCGACTACCGCTTCACCGGCGACGTCCGCGCCTACCGCGAGGGCGAGGTGTTCTTCCCGAACTCCCCCGTCCTGCAGGTCGAGGGCACCTTCGCCGAGGCCGTCGTCCTCGAGACCCTCGCGCTGAGCGTCTTCAACGCCGACTCCGCCATCGCCGGCGCCGCGGCCCGGATGGTCTCCGCCGCCGACGGCCGCCCCCTCGCCGAGATGGGCTCCCGCCGCACCGGCGAGTGGAACGCCGTGGCCGCCGCCCGCGCCGCCTACATCGCCGGCTTCGGCGCGACGAGCAACCTCGAGGCCGGACGCACGTGGGGCATCCCCACGATGGGGACGGCGGCGCACGCCTTCACGCTGCTGCACGACTCCGAGGAGGCGGCGTTCCGCTCCCAGCTCGACGCCCTCGGCGACGGCACGACGCTGCTCGTGGACACCTACGACATCGAGGCCGCGGTCGAGACCGCCGTCCGGCTGACGAACGGTCGGCTCGGCGCCGTCCGGATCGACAGCGGCGACCTGCCGAGCGTCGTCGCGTCGGTGCGCGCGCAGCTCGACCGCCTCGGCGCCCCGGCGACGAAGATCACCGTCACGAACGACCTCGACGAGTACACGATCGCCGCGCTGCGCGCCGCCCCGGTGGACTCCTACGGCGTCGGCACGAGCGTCGTCTCGGGCTCCGGGCACCCTGCGGCGGGCATGGTGTTCAAGCTCGTCGCCCACCAGACGCCCGCGGGCGACGAGTGGGTGCCGGTCGCGAAGAAGTCCGCGGACAAGGCGTCCACCGGCGGTCGGAAGGAGGCCGGTCGACGCCTCCGCAACGGCATCGCCACGGCGGAGGTCGTCCGCACCTCGGGCCGTGTCGGTCCCGACGAGCGGTCGCTGCTCGTCCCCGTCGTGACGCACGGCGAGGTGGACCCGGTGTTCCTCGGCGTCGCCGGCGTGGAGGCCGCACGCGCGCACCACAAGCGCGCGAAGGCCGAGCTGCCTGCCGACGCCTCGCGCATCGGTCGCGGCGACCCGGCGATCCCGACGCTCGTGGTCTGAGCCGTCCGAGCGGCGGCTCGGGCCGGTGCTACTCGGCCTTCATCTTCTCGTAGATGGCCTTGCAGTCCGGGCACACCGGGAACTTCTCCGGGTCACGGCCGGGCACCCACTTCTTGCCGCACAGCGCCTTGACCGGCTTGCCGGACAACGCCGACTGCAGGATCTTGTCCTTCTTCACGTAGTGCGAGAACCGCTCGTGGTCACCGGGCTCGATCGCCTCTTCCTCGAGGAGCTTCTCGAGCTCGCGGTCCATCACGTCGAGGCCACCGCCGGGTTCCGTCATGCTCATGCGTCAAGGGTACGTCGGAGCGGACGAGGACGCGACGGACGGGAGGCGCGGTGCGGCGCCGCCACGCGCCTGGTGTCCCGTGACGGGCACCGGAGCACGCCCCGGGACGCCGCCACGTGCCTCCCGTCCGTCGGACGCGTCGAGTCGGTCGCGCTGCGCTGCGCTGCGCTGCGACACGGTCGCCCTGCGCTGTGTCGCAGGCGCGGCGCTGCGTCCCTCAGTTGCGCTGCGCTGCGGCGAGCAGGTCGGGACCGTGCCGGTCGAACAGCCGACCGCCGACCACGACGCCCACGACCAGCAGCACCGCACCGACCGCGATGCCGACCACCAGCGTCGCGACGGCCCACGGTGCCGGACCGTCGACGGCGGTGAGCACGGCGAGCCACAGGGCCGGGACGAGCGACACGAGGATGCCCACGATCATCGTGGTCTGCGCGACCGCAGCGGTGCTGCCCGCCGCCTGGGGCTGCTGGAACGGGTGGTCGCCGGGCCGCACGGTCGGGTACGGCAGGAGCACGGACACGACGCTCGACAGCCCGAGGCCCGCCAGGAGCGCACCAGCCGCGACACCGGTCAGCACCGGGAACGCCGTCGGGTCGCCGAACAGTGCTGCCGAGACCGCGGCCCCGGCCACGACCAACGGCAGCCCGACGACGAGCACCGGGACGAGACGACCGAGCCGGTCGCTCCAGCCAGGAGCACCGGAGGCCACGTGCAGCCAGACCGCGGTGTTGTCGTAGGAGACGTCGTTGTGCGGCAGGAACCCGGCGATGACCGCCATGAGCGGGAGCGGCACGAGTGCGGTCCAGTGCCACGGCACGCCGGCGACCCCGAGCGGGAGGACGACGATCGGCACGAACACGAGGACGAGGTACGACGTGCGGTACCGGGGATCGCGCGCCCAGTAGGTCAGCGCACGGGCGGCGACGGCGCCGACGGGGGTGGACCCGAGGCGGTCAAACCAGCCGAGGCCCCGGTAGCGGCGGGTGGCGGTTCGACCGTCGGCGGCCTCGAGCGCACGGCCGACGAGCGCCCACCACGCCCACGCGAGGAGGGCGACGACGACCAGCGCGAGGACGAGCTTCAGGACCCCCTCGGCCACGCGGCCGCTGGCGACGTCGGCGGGCACGGCCCACGCGGCGCCCCACGGGGTCCACCCGGCGACGTCGGCGGCACGGCTGAGCTCCGCGCTGGCGGGGTCGAGCCAGTCCGACCGGAGCAGGAGCGAGACGACCGGCAACCCGAGCACGACGATCACCAGGGCGGCGAGCCACCCGGCGTCGCGCGAGCGCTGCCGCCCGACGAACACGGCACCGACCGCGCAGCCGACGCGGACGAGCAGCGCGCAGGTCGCCACGCCGAGCAGTCCCGCGACCACCGCGAGCACCGCGGTGCCGCCGCTGCGCGACCACGCACCGACCTGCCCGACGGCGACGATCGCAGCTGCGACCACCGGCACGCCGACGAGACCCGCGAGACCGAGCCCGACCGCGAGTCGACGCCGGTCGATCCCGAACACCGCGAACCGTCGCGGGTCGAGCTGGTCGCTGCGGCCGACGACGAGCGGCACCAGGGTGAACGCGACCGAGACGAACGTGCCGACGGGGACCGCGATCGAGCGGGCCACCTCGACCGGGGCCGAGCGGAGGGCGAGCAGCTCGCCGGCCACGAACAGCGCGGCGGCCAGGCCGAGCAGGCTGCCGACCACGACGGCCACCGACCGTCGGGCACCCCCGCGGACCTCGCCCGCGAGCAGGTCGACCCTCAGTCGGAGAAGCTGTGCAACCATTCCATGCTCTCTGCCACGACGCGGCCGCCCGCGAGTTCGACGAACTTGTCCTCGAGGCTCCGGCGCCCGCGGACCTGCGCCATCGTGCCGGACGCGAGGACCTTGCCGCCGACGATGATCGCGACCGAGTCGCAGGTGCGCTGGACGAGCTCCATGGAGTGGCTGGAGAGCACCACCGTCCCGCCGCCGCGCGTGTACCGACGGAGGATCTCGGTGATCGTCGCCGCGCTCACCGGGTCGACGGACTCGAAGGGTTCGTCGAGCACGAGCACGCGGGGCGAGTGGATGAGGGTCGCGGCGAGGGCGATCTTCTTCGCCATGCCGACCGAGTAGTCGGCGACCTGGCGACCGAGGGCCTCGCCCAGTCCGAAGGCCTCGGCGAGGTCGGCACTGCGCTTCCGGGCGGTCGCGCCGTCCAGCCCGCGGAGGGTCGCCGAGTAGTGCAGCAGCTGGCCACCGGTCAGGCGGTCGAAGAGCCGCAGGCGGTCGGGCAGGACGCCGAGGGCGCGCTTGGCGGCGGTCGGGTCGGACCACACGTCGTGGTCGAGCACCGTCACGGAGCCCGCGTCGGGACGCAGCAGCCCGGTGATCATCGACAGGGTCGTGGTCTTGCCGGCGCCGTTCGGACCGACGACACCGAAGATCGAGCCCTGGCGGATCTCGAGGTCGACCTCGTCGGCGGCGAGGGTCTGGCCGTAGCGCTTCACGAGGCCGCTCGCGCGGAGCACCACCGGCTGCTGCGGCTGTGCGGCCTGCGCGGCGGCGGCGGTGGCGGTGGGCTTGCGCTTCGGGGTGCGCTTCCCACCGGTCGGGGCGGCGGCTGGGTCACCAGCGACGCCGGCGGTGGTGGCCGGGTCGCCGCTGGAGCTGCGGTCGACGGACCCTCCAGGCTCGTGCCGGTCGCCTGGGTCCTCGGCGGTGTCGCTCGGCGCCGGCGCGGTGGAGCCGGGGCCGGTCGGCCGCGAGGCCCGTCCCTTGCCCTTGCCCTTGCGCGGCGTCCGGACGACCGCGGCGGCGCTCGCCGTCTCGTCGTCCGTCACCTGGTCACCACTGGAGGCGTCGCGCGCATCCCCGTCCCCCTGGTCGTCGTCGGCTTCGTCCCCGGACGGGTCGTCCGCCTCGGTCAGCCAGGCGGCGTCGGACGTCGCGTACACGTCGTCGTCATCAGCTGCAGCCACCGCCCCACCGTACCAACGCGTTCCGGACGTCCGGGACCGGCCGTCGACAGGGTCACGAAATGAGTACGAAGCGCGCAGCACCGTACCCCGGAGCACGCTCGTTCCGTATCATTCACCAGGACACGACGGAGTGTTCACCACTCGGAAACCTGCTCGGACGGGCGATCCGTGGCCGTTCGTCCCCCTGCATCCGTGTACGGGAAACGCGCGCTCACGGCGGACTCGCACCCGGTGCGAGCACACTCGACGAGGCCCGCCCGTGCCCCACGCGGCGCGCGGGCGGACACCAGAAGGGACCAGCATGACCACGCAGATCGTCATCCTCGCAGCGGGGATGGGCAGCCGGCTCGGCCGCAGCCTGCCGAAGCCGCTGACCGAACTCAGCAACGGCCGCACCATCATGCAGCAGCAGTTCGACAACATCCGCGCGGCGTTCGGCTCGAGCGCGCGCGTCACGATCGTCGTCGGCTACAAGTCGGAGTACATCGTCGAGGCCTTCCCCGAGGCGAACTTCGTCTACAACGAGTCCTACGACTCCACGAACACCTCGAAGAGCCTGCTGCGTGCACTCAAGGCGACCGGCAAGAGCGGCGTCCTCTGGATGAACGGCGACGTGGTCTTCGACCCGCGCGCCCTCGTCCGCGCCGCGGACATGATGGACCAGGACCGGTCGTTCGTCAGCGTCAACACCGAGAAGGTCTCCGACGAGGAGGTCAAGTACACCGTCGACGCGCAGGGCTGCATCAAGGAGCTGTCGAAGCGCGTCGTCGGCGGACTCGGCGAGGCCGTCGGCATCAACTACGTCTCCTCGCAGGACAAGCAGGCGCTCATCCGCCAGCTCGGGCGGGTGGACGACCAGGAGTACTTCGAGGGTGGCATCGAGGCTGCCATCGCCGAGGACGGGCTACGCTGGTCGCCGATCGACATCTCCGACCTGTACGCGGTCGAGATCGACTTCGCCGAGGACCTCGAACGCGCGAACGACCTGTTCGCCTGATCCCTGCAGGGAGTCCCTCGGCGGTTCCGGCCGGAGGGAAGCAGTGACCACAGCGAGTGCGCCGACCGCGCCCGTGTCGACCGCCCCGGCGTCCTCGCGGAGCGCGGTCCGTCGGTACCGGCACGCGCTCTGGTTGCTGACGATGCGCGACCTGCGTGTGCGGTACTCGACGTCGGCGCTCGGCTACGTCTGGTCGATCCTCGACCCGCTCGTGATGTCTGCCATCTACTGGTTCGTCTTCACGCAGGTGTTCCACCGCGGATCCGTCGGTGAGGAACCGTACATCGTCTTCCTCCTGTCGGCGCTGCTGCCGTGGATGTGGTTCACCGGAGCGGTCTCCGACTCGACGCGGGCGTTCATCAAGGAGACCAAGCTCATCCGGTCGACGACGATCCCGCGGAGCATCTGGGTCGCCCGGGTCAACGCCTCGAAGGGCATCGAGTTCCTGCTCAGCCTGCCGGTGCTCGCCGTGTTCGCGGTCGCGACCGGCGCACGGGTGCACTGGGAGCTCGCGCTCTACCCCCTGGCGATCGTGCTCCAGTGCGCGCTCGTGTACGGCCTCGGACTGATCGTCGCGCCGCTCGTCGTGTTCTTCCGCGACCTCGAGCGCGCGGTCAAGCTCGTGCTCCGCTTCCTCTTCTACGCGTCGCCGATCATCTACGGCACGCAAGCGCTGCCCGACCAGCTGCACGACCTCGCCGCGCTGAACCCCCTGAGCGGGATCTTCGGCATCTACCGGTCCGCGTTCTTCCCGGGGCAGCTCGACTGGTTCGAGGTCGCCGTGTCCGTCGTCGTGACCGCCGTGGTGCTCGTCGTGGGGCTCGTCGTGTTCCGCCGGAGCGAGCACCGCGTGCTGAAGGAGCTGTGATGACCGCCACCGACCGGTCCGCGCGTCCGTCGACCGTCGCGCCCGTGATCTCCGTCCGTGACGCCGGCATCCGGTTCAAGCGGAACCGCCGGGCGAGCCGGAGCTTCAAGGACCTGTTCGCGGGCAGCAACCGCCGCAAGCGCGCGGACGAGTTCTGGGCGCTCCGGAACGTGTCGTTCGACGTCCGTCCGGGCGAAGCCATCGGCGTCGTCGGTCGCAACGGGCAGGGCAAGTCGACGCTCCTCAAGCTGGTCGCGCAGGTGATGCTGCCGGACGAGGGCCGGGTGCAGGTGAACGCCGGCGTCGCGCCGCTCATCGAGATCACCGGTGGGTTCGTGGGCGACCTGTCGGTGCGCGACAACGTGTACCTGACCGCCGGCCTGCACGGCATGTCGCGCGCTGAGATCCGCGGCGCCTTCGACGAGATCATCGACTTTGCGGAGATCGGCGACTTCGTCGACACCCCCTACAAGCACCTGTCCAGCGGCATGAAGGTGCGCATCGCCTTCGCGGTGATCTCGCGCCTCGACGAGCCGGTGATCCTGGTCGACGAGGTCCTGGCGGTCGGCGACAAGAGCTTCCGCGAGAAGTGCTACAAGCGCATCGAGGAGCTCCTCGCCGGTGGGCGCACGCTCTTCTTCGTCTCGCACAGCGACAAGGACCTGCGGCGGTTCTGCGACCGCGGGCTGTACCTGGACAAGGGACGCCTGCAGCTCGACGACACCATCGACGCCGCGCTGGCACGGTACGCAGCCGACCACGGCGCCTGAGCGACCCTCCTCCACACCCGGGAGCGCATCCGCCCTCCTCCACAGGACGGCCCCGCCACCGGGTCCCCGGGCCGCCCGACGTCGGCCCCTCCCCCTAGCGTGACCGGCATGCACCACCCACCCACGGCCTACCCAGTCCCGTTCACCGTCGACCGATCCCGGGCACCACGTCGCTACGACCTGACGAACACCGGTCCCGAACCACTCCACGCGATCTCGCTCACGCACCTCGGCAGCGGCTACTGCCCGCCGCTGGCGGTCAACCAGCTCGACCCGGGGCGGTCGCTGTCCATCGCGGTCTTCGGCGCGGACCCGGAGCAGACCGGGATCGTCGTCGTCCGCTGGCGGCGGCCGGACCGGTCCGAGTACCTCTGGCGGATGTCGCTCGTCGGCGACCGCCTGGTCGGGCTCGCCTCGTGACCGGCCGCGCCCGGTCAGTGCTCGCCGCGCTCCGCGGCGACCTCGTCCCAGCGGGCCAGCAGCCGCTCGACCGCGGCGTGCAGTCGGGCCGTGGCGGCGCCGGGGGTGGTGTCGCCGAAGTACCGCTGCACCCAGTGCCGCAGCTTGGCGAGCTCCTCGGCGTCGTTGGCCGCGGCGTCGACCCGCGCCACGACGTCGACCGCGTCGTCGGCGAGCAGCCAGTTCGCGTCGCCCAGGTAGCCACGCTCGTCGACGTCGGCGTCGGGCGACACCGGCCGGGTCACGACGAGGGGCTTCCCCACTGCCAACCGGTCGTAGATCATCGCGCTGATGTCGGTGATGGCGACGTCGGCGTCCGCCAGCTGCCAGCCGAGCTCCGGGCCGTCGTCGTGCACGTGGTGCGCGCCCGGGTCGGCGGCGTTCGCAGCGGTGATCGCCGCGACGATGCGCTCGTGCGCGGCCCGGTACGCCGGGTCGAGCACGCCGCTCCGCGGGTGCGGGCGGTAGACGAGCCGGTGCCGGGGCGATGCGAGCAGGCGTTCCGCGATCGTCACGCCGTGCGACGCGATCGAGCCGTAGGCCGCTGCGGCGCGGTCGCCCTCCCACGTCGGGGCGTAGAGCACGACGGTGCGGCCGTCCGCGGGGTACGGCACCGCGCCGGCGAAGTGGTCGGCCTGCGGACGGCCGATCGCGATCGTGCGGGCGTCCACGTCGTAGTCCCACAGCGCGGCGGCGAGCCGGTCCCGGGCCGCGTCCCCGGCGATCAGGGCGTAGTCGTACGCCTTGAACTGGTTCGTGGTCATGTACATCTTGTCGCTCTCGCCGTGGTTGACGAAGACGTGCCACATGCGCCCGTACCGCATCATCTGGAAGTTGCGGGCGTTCTGGTTGACGTACAGGACGATCTTGGGCGCCTGCTCCTCGACGAACCGCTCGAGGTCGACCACCTGGCGCGCGTAGACGACGGGCACGGGCGACTCGTCGAGCAGCGTGGTCATGGTCCCGGGGCTTCGCGAGACGATCGCCACCGGGTGCTGGGTGGCGAGTTCGGCGAGGGGCGCGTACCACTGGCGCACCTGGTACATGTTCACCGGGCCGTCCGCGAAGTACACCGCGATCTCGACCGAGCGAGGGGCGAGCGGCGGCACGCCGGGCAACCGTCGGGCCAGGTCACGTCGACTCCGACGCGACACCAGCAGGCGGCGGGCGAGGCGGATCGCGGTCCGGACGTCCTTGGTGATCGGCATGGTGGTCCTCAGGCTACGGGCGGGGATCTGTGCGGTCCGAGCGGTGGGACCGCGGAGTCCGACGGGACGGGGGTCGGGATGACTGACGGCGTCACGGCCTGGTCAGACGACGGGTGGACGTCCGGCCAGGGACATCCGACCGATGGTCAACCAGCTCATGGGCCGGGTCGGTCCGCAGTCCGCGGTCCAGCCCTCGCGGACCCCGGCGAACCAGGTCCGCAGTCGGAGCGGGTGCCGCCACCAGCGGGCCAGCTGGATCGCTGCCCACGACCCGACGTAGAGCGGACGGAGCACCCCGGGCAGGTTGCGTCGCGCGAGGAACACCCGGTTCCTGGCGTTCAGGCGGATGTACTCCGTGTGCCGCGCAGGGTCGATCGCGGGGTGGTGGGCGACCAGCTCACCGGCGTACCAGGCTCGGCGTCCGGCGTCCCACACGCGCCACGCGAGCTCGATGCCCTCGTGCGCGTAGAAGTACGGGGCTCCCCAGCCACCGACCGCACGGTAGACGTCCGTCGGCAGGACGACGGCGCCCTCCCAGACCGAGAACACCGGCGACGAGTCCGTCGGCGACCCCTTGCGGATGCGGGGTACCCAGCGGCGGGGGTTGGCAGCGCCGGTCGGGTCGACGACGCGCGGCTGCACCAGCCCGAGCGACGGGTCGCGCTCGAACAGCGCCACGGCATCGCGCAGGAAGGTCGGCGACGGGATCGACGCGTCGTCGTCCAGGAAGAACACGAAGTCGCCCTCGACGACGTCGGCA
This sequence comes from Curtobacterium caseinilyticum, assembly GCF_030363035.1. Taxonomy (GTDB): domain Bacteria; phylum Actinomycetota; class Actinomycetes; order Actinomycetales; family Microbacteriaceae; genus Curtobacterium; species Curtobacterium caseinilyticum. The sequence continues at coordinate 47,145 of NZ_JAUCMN010000003.1, forward strand.
CCGGCGTTCCGTCCGGCCGGGATCCCACGGTTCTCGGGCAGTGCCAGCGCGCGGACGCCGTCGGGCAGCCCGGTGGGCTCCCACCCGTTCCCGACGCACACGACGTCGAGCTCGACGCCCTGCTGCGCGAGCACGCTGTCGAGCCCGCGGCGGAGGTCGTCCGGCCGGGTGCCCTGCGACAGGCTCACGACGCCGATGCGCGGCCGCTCGCGGTGCGGTACGGCGTTGCGCCGAGCGGTGCCGGGCGTCACGCGCGGACCCGCTTCGACGAGATGATGGCGACGAAGTGCCCCGCGGTCGCCAGCACGGCGAGCGGCAGCAGCGCGCCGACCAGGACCCGGTCGGCGAGCGGGTGACCGATCACCAGCGCCACCAGGGCGAAGACGAAGGCCAGGATCGACAGCTCGACGGAGTGGTACAGGCGGTGGAACGGCAGGAACCGTGCCGCGCGTCGCAGTGTGGCGAGACGCCGGCCGGACGGCACCGTCCCGGCGTCACGACGGTCGACGAGCTTGTCGAGCCCGGCGTTCGCACGGGCGACGTGCACCATGTCGTTCAGCGCCTTGTTGAGCACGATCACCAGGCCGAGCGCGCATCCGATCGTCGTCCACATCCAGTCGCCGCCGTGGATCGGCCAGGTCGCCGCCCGGACGCCGAGCGCGATCGGGATGAGTCCCTCGGTCGTGTAGTGCCCGACCTTGTCGAGGAACACGCCCGCGGGCGACCGCGTGCCGCGCCACCGCGCGACCTCGCCGTCGGAGCAGTCCACGAGCATCTGCAGCTGCCCCAGCACGAGCGCGAGCAGCGCACCCCAGATGCCGGGGATGAGCAGCGCGCCGGCGACGCTCCACCCGACCAGGATCATGAGCCCGGTCACCTGGTTCGCCGACACCCGCGTCTTCAGGAGCACCCAGGTCAGGTACGGCGAGACGTCGCGCAGGTACAGCGACGCCGTCCAGTGCTCGGCGTTCGCCCGCGAACGGACCTCGTCGGGCTGGGCGACCGCGCGGAGTTCGGCGATCGAGGTCGGGCGGGCGGAGCCGCGGCCGGAGGTGTCGTCGATCAAGGGGTCAGGTCACCGTCCCGTGTGCGTGGTCAGCTCGGAGGTCCGGGTCAGGAACCCGATGATGAACCCGACACCCCAGCCGACGTGGATGCAGGGCAGCACCACGATCAACCAGAGCAGGGTCGGCAGGTCGGAACGCCGCGCCACGAGGACGGCGCCGACCACGACGAAGACGAGGTAGACCGCGGGCACGACGAAGCCGAGCAGGGCCCACGCGACCGGGGAGCCCAGTGCGGCGCCGACGACCCCGACGAGCCCGGCGACGACACCGAGCGCCATCGCGGCGACCATCGCGGGCGGCACGAAGTAGCGCAGGCCGTTGTTCGCGGGGAAGCGGCGGGCGAGCTCACCGCGCCAGAGGCCGGTGGCGACGAACTGCCGGACCAACCGGCGCAGGCTCGGCCGTGGGCGGTACGTGACGACGAGCTCCGGCGTGAACCACACCGTGCCGCCGGTCTGCCGCAGGCGCCGGTTGAGCTCCCAGTCCTGACCGCGCTTGATGCCCTCGTCGAACAGGCCGACCTCGAACAGGCGGTCCCGTCGGAACACGCCCAGGTACGCGGTCTCGGCCGGACCGGCCTTGCCACCGACGTGGTGCGGGGTGCCACCGAGCCCGACCCGGCTGCCGTACGCCAGTGCCACCGCACGTTCGAACGGCGTCCGGCCCTCGGCGCGCATGATGCCGCCGACGTTGTCCGCACCCGACTCCAGGAGCACCCGGACGGCGATCCGCGTGTAGTCCGGCGGCAGCACGGAGTGCGCGTCCACACGCACGACCACCGGGTGCACCGACGCCCTGATGGCGACGTTGAGCCCCGCGGGGGTGGACCCCACCGGGTTCTCGATGGCCCGGATGCGCGGGTCGGCGGCGCTCATCTCGGCGACGAGCTCGTTCGTGCCGTCGATCGACGGGCCGAGCGCGAGGATCACCTCGAACGGGCCGGCGTAGTCCTGCTCGAGCAGGCTCGCGACCGCGGCACGGACCTCGGTGACCTCGTTGAGCACCGGCATCACGTACGAGACCCCGGGCAGGGGCTGTCCGTCTGTCTGCATGCGGTCCTCGGGGTCGGGGATGGTGCGCGGGGCGCACCGCGGACGGTACCGCCCCGGAGAGCAGGCACGAGCCTATCAAGGGGCCGGGGCACCCACTTGCGCCCGCTCCGACCGCCGTCCGCGTCGACCGGTCTCGGACAGGACCCGCGGACGGACGGGAGGCGCGGTGCCAGCCGGCACCGCGCCTCCCGTCCGTCGCTGGTCGCGTCAGCCCTTGTAGGTGCCGAGGGTCACGTCCGTCTCACGCGTCTGCCCGTCGCGGACGTAGGTGATCGTCGTCTTCGCGCCACCGGCGAAGAACCGGACCTGCGCCGTCAGGTCGGTGGCGTCGGAGACCGTCGCCGAGCCGATCTTGGTGACGACGTCACCCTTGCGCAGGCCGGCTCCGGACGCCGCCCCGCCGGACGAGACCGACTTGATGAGCGCGCCCATCTGGGTGGCGTTCGCGTCCTCGGAGGCGTCACCGACCGTGGCACCGAGCAGACCGTGCGTCGCGGAGCCGTTCTCGCGGATCTCGTTCGCGACACGCTTCACCAGGTTCGCCGGGATCGAGAAGCCGACACCGATGCTGCCCGACTGCGCGTCCGACGACTGCGAGCTGCCGGCGCTGGCGATCGCGACGTTGATGCCGATGAGCTTGCCCTTCGAGTCCAGCAGCGCACCACCGGAGTTGCCGGGGTTGATCGACGCGTCCGTCTGGATGACCGGCAGTGACACGGTCGTCTTCGCGCTCGAGCTGCTGCCGTTGTCGCCGTTGCCCCAGAAGTCGAACGGGCCGCCGTTGCCGTTGCCGCCCTCGTTCGAGTCGCCGCCCTGGCTCGGTGCGCTCGACGTGACCTGGATGCTGCGGTTGAGCGTCGAGACGATGCCGTCGGTGACGGTGTTCGACAGGCCGAGCGGTGCGCCGATCGCGACCGCGGTGTCCCCGACGTTCAGGCCGGAGGAGTCGGCGAACGAGATCGGCTTCATGTCGGTCGCGTCGACCTTGATGACCGCGAGGTCGACGGTCGGGTCCGTGCCGACGAGCTTCGCCGGGTAGATCTTGCCGTCGGAGGTCGTGACGGTGATCGTGCCGTTCGAGCTGTCACCGTCGAGCGTCACCACGTGGGTGTTCGTGACGATGTAGCCGTCCTTCGTGAAGACGACGCCGGAGCCGGTGCCGCCCTCCGAGCCGGAGGACACGTTGATCGTCACGACCGACGGGGTGGCCTGCGCGGCGACGGCCGTGACGACCGTCGCGTTGTTGTAGTCGTTGACGGTCAGGTTGCCGCCGCCCTGCGACGAGCTGTTGCCGATGACGGTGCCGCCGCCGGCCTGCGATGCGCCCGCTGCCCAGCCTGCTCCGCCACCGACCAGGCCGGCGAGGACCAGCCCGGCGACGACCGGCAGGACGAGCTTGTTGCGGCCGCGCTTCTCGCTGGTCGCGGTGCCGACCGCGGCACCGGAGGCGGCGCCGGTCGTGCCCGCGCCGAAGTAGTGGCCGTTGCGCTGGTTCGTGCCGTCGACGTCGCCGAAGGCGCTGGCCGACGACGGGGCCTGGGCGGAGCCGGGGTACGAGGCGCTCTGGTTCGTGCCGTAGCGGGAGTCCTGGGCGTACTCGCCGTAGCGGGGCTGGCTGCTGCCGTACTGGCCCTGGCCGGTGCCGTACTGCCCCTGACCGTACTGGCCATGGCTGCTGCCGTACTGGCTCCCGCCCTGGCCGTACCCGCCGCCCTGGCCGTACTGGGACTGGGCCTGGCCGTACCGCTCCTGACCCTGGCCGTACTGCTCCTGGCCGCCCTGACCGTACGAGCCCTGGCCCTGGCCGTACTGACCCGGGGCCTGGGCGTACTGGCCCGAGGGACCGGTTGACTGCGACGACTGTCCGTAGCCGCCGTTGTCCGATCCGTAGGGGCTCGACTGCCGGGCGCTGCCGTCGGTCCCGCCGAACGTCGGGTACGGGGCCGTGTAGCGGTCCGTCGGGTGGTCGCCCGCAGCGGAGATGACGTCGGTCTCACCCGCGTCGGCGCGTCCGGTCCCGTCGGTGCGGTCGTGGCCGCGGCCGTCGTGGCCGGTGCCGTCGTGGCCGGTGCGGTCGTCGTCGGTGCGGCGGTCGGTCGGCTCTCCGGAGGCGTCCGGCGTCGACGTGCCCTCGCCGGAGGTGACGCGCGTGGCGTCCTCGGCTGCGGCCCGGTGGTCGGTGTCCTGGGGGCGGTTCTCGTCGCCCTGGCCGTGTGGCGTGGTGTCGGTCATGCTGGACGTGCTCCTTTCAAGCTCGTGCAGTCTTCCGGACCCACCTGAGCGGTGCTCCTGCTGGGGCTGCAAGCGGCCTATGGCGATCTTATGCGTGGGCTGTGGGCGGTTCCCCGGGTCCATGCAGCACGACCACCGGGCGCTCCCCCGGCTCCTCGCAGCGCGACCACCCGGCGCTCCCCCGGCTCCTCGCAGCGTGACCACTAGGTTGGGTGCGACCACGACGTCGACCGCGCCGTTCGCACGGGAGGGACCACCATGCACCGCACCGGACCCTGGCTCCGAGCCGCCGAAGGAGCGATGCTCCTCGGCCCGGACGGCGTCCCCGCGCCGACCGTGTTCGCCGAGATGAGCGCCCTCGCCGCCGCGACGGGCGCGATCAACCTCGGGCAGGGGTTCCCGGACGAGGACGGTCCCGCAGCCGTGCTCGACGCGGCCGTCGACGCGATCCGCCAGGGCGTCAACCAGTACCCGCCCGGCCGAGGGACCCCCGAGCTGCGCGCCGCGATCGCCGAGCACCAGGCGCACTGGTACGGCCTCGAGGTGGACCCGGACCGCGAGGTCCTCGTCACCGCGGGCGCGACCGAGGCCCTCGCCGCCACCCTGCTGGCGTTCGTCGAGCCCGGCGACGAGGTCGTCACGTTCGAGCCGTTCTACGACGCCTACGGCGCACTCGTCCGTCTCGCCGGCGGCACCCACGTCACGGTGCCGCTCACCGCCCCGGACTTCCTGCCGGACGAGGCCACCCTGCGCGCTGCGTTCTCCGACCGCACCCGGGTCGTGCTCGTCAACACGCCGCACAACCCCACCGGTCGGGTGCTCCCCCGCGAGGTCCTCGCGACCGTCGTCGAGCTCGCCGAGCAGTACGACGCCCTGATCGTCACCGACGAGGTGTACGAGCACCTGACGTTCACCACCCCCCACGTCCCGATCGCGACCCTGCCCGGCGCCGCGGAACGCACCGTCACGATCTCGAGCGCCGGCAAGACGTTCAGCACCACCGGGTGGAAGATCGGCTGGCTCACCGCCACCGCTCCGCTCGTCGAGGCGATCGTCTCCGTGAAGCAGTACCTGACCTTCGTCAACGGTGCCCCGTTCCAGCCGGCGGTCGCCGCTGGTCTCCGACTCCCAGACGAGGTGTTCCACGGCATCGCGCAGGACCTGTCGTCGAAGCACGAGCTGCTCGCGGACGGCCTGCGGTCAGCCGGCTTCGACGTCCTCCGACCGGACGGCGGCTACTTCGTCCTCGCCGACACCAGGCCGCTCGGTCACGAGGACGCCCGCGACTTCTGCCTGCGCCTCCCCGCCGCGGCCGGCGTCGTCGGGGTGCCGGTCTCCGCGTTCGTCCGCCCGGACCATGCGCCGGGCTACCGCTCGCTCGTCCGCTTCGCGTTCTGCAAGCGGCGTGACGTGCTCGCCGAGGCGGTCAACCGGCTCGCAGCGCTCGCTCCCACCGACTGACCGGACGGGAGGCACGCCCTCCCCCGCCCCGCCCGTCGCGTCCGCCCCACATCGGCCGCCGCGCCGGGACGTGCCGACCCCTCGTCGCCGCAGGACTCGCGCGCGCCCCGTCGCACCGACGAACGGGCCTTCCCGTCGACACTCCAGGCCGCACGTTGCCGGTACCGCCCGCTCGACCACATGACGTCCCCCGTTCCCCGCAGCGACCGCGAGCGGGCGAACCCCGCACGTGCACCGGCCCCGCGCCGCCGATCCCGCCCGCTCGACCACCGCCAGCGCGCCGTGCACCGCCGGACCCCCAGCGAACGGGCGGAACCTGCCCGAGCCCGCTGACGGCGAGTCACGCGCCGCCGGGGCCCGGCGAACGGTCGGAACCCGCGCGAGCCCGTCGCCTCCGCTGCCGATCCCGCCCGTTCGAGCTTCGTTCGACTGCGTGCCTCTCCTCCGATCGGCCCGACCGCCCCCGAGCGGGCAGATCCGGTACTGCTCCCCCCCTCCGACGGCGCCGCTTCCGCCCGCTCGTGCCGTGCGACCCCGCACATCCATCAGCAGGACCCGCACCGACGCCGCGAGCGGGCGGATCCTGCTCGGTTCTCGGGTGTGGGTCATCGCTTCCGCCCATTCGTCGCACCGTCGTTCGCGATGCCCGACGCGAGCGAGCGGAAGGCAGCTCGTTCTGCACGCTCGTCAGGCGGGAGCGCTCGTCATCGCACTGAACGGACGTCGTCGACGGGCGAGCGAGCTCGAGCGGGTGCGGTCGCGCCCTCCCGCGCGGCTGACGACATCGAACGGGCAGGAGGGTCAGCTCGGCACTCCACGTGCGGCTCGTTCCGCCCACTCACTGCGCGAGCGGACCTGACATCGACACGAGCAAGCGGAACGGACGCGGCGACGGCCAGGTGCGGGACGGTTCCGCCCGCTCGACGTGGGCGTGCGTCCACTCACCGCGTCCAGCGTGAGGACGACGGGCGTTCGGGAGCCGCCCGGCTCCATCGAGCGGGTGAGAACGGAACCGTGCGACGACCTTGCGGGACGGTTCCGCCCGCTCGACTTGGGCGTGCGTCCCCTCGCCGCGCGCAGTCGGCGGGGACGTGCGTCCGCTCACTGCGTTCAGCGTGAGGACGACGGGCGTTCGGGAGCCGCCCGCTCCGCCGAGCGGGCGAGAACGGAACGGTGCGTGGCGCCGGCGCGACGGTTCCGCCCGCTCGCGGACGACGTGCCGGGTGCCACCGCACGAGCGCGTGCGTCTCGCCGGCGCGACGAACCGTGGTGGGTGAGCCGTCAGCCGCGCGGCACGACGTCGAAGCGTCGCAGGGACAGAGACGGGTTCACGGCGCGGACGGCCTCGGTCGTCGCCGTGTCGACGGTGGCGAGCAGGGTCCCCGGAGTCGCACCGGCAGCGGCGACCGCCACACCCGACGGATCGATGACGACCGAGCCGCCGATGCCGACCGGACCGGTCTGTCCGACACCGACGACCCACACGGTGTTCTCGATCGCGCGGGCGGTCAGCAGCGTCCGCCAGTGGTGCTCCTTGCCCGGGCCACGAACCCACTCGGCGGGGAGCACGACGACGTCCACCGCGCCGGACTCGGCCGCTGCGAGGCGCCGCGTGACCTCGGGGAACCGGAGGTCGTAGCAGGTCTCGAGCCCGATCCGGACACCGCGGAGCGAGAAGACGGGGAGCTGATCGACGGCGCCGGACTCGATCCGGTCGGACTCCCGTGCGCCGAAGGCATCGTAGAGGTGCACCTTCCGGTACGTCACGGCCAGGGAACCGTCGGGCCGGACGGCCACCAGCGTGTTCCGGAACCGCCCGGACTCGTCACTCGTCTCGGCGACTCCGACCACGAGGGCGATGCCGGTCGAGCGCGCGACGTCGAGGAGGCCGGACACGAACGGACCGTCCAACGGTTGCGCCGCGGCGACGAACCGGTCGTCGATGTCCGCCGTGAAGTACGAGGTGTACTCAGGCGTCACGAGGAGGTCGGCTCCGCGGGCCGCGGCGTCCTCGGCGGCGACGCGCACGGTCTCGAGGTTCGCCACGGTGTCGTCGGCGGGTGCGAACTGCGCGGCGGCGATCGTCAGGGTGGCCATCCGGCGAGGGTACCCGGCAGGCCACGGGTCTCGGCAGTCCGGGCTGGGAACGACGAAGGCCCCGGAAACGACGAGAGCCCCGGGAACGATGAAGGCCCTGGGAACGACGAAGACCCCGGTCCGACTGGACCGGGGCCTTCGTGTGACGCTTGGTTGCGGGGGCAGGATTTGAACCTACGACCTCTGGGTTATGAGCCCAGCGAGCTACCGAACTGCTCCACCCCGCGGCACGTTGAACAGCCTACACACGGTCGTGGCGGGGCACAAATCGCGTGCCCCGCCACGGCGTGTCAGTTGCCGTTCTCAGCCTCCGTGGCCGCCTCGATGGCCTCCTGCAGGCGCTTGTCCGCCTCGGCAGCGGCGACCAGGTCGTTGTCCGCGTACGCCTTCTGCCGGTCGTCGAGCGCGCTCTTCGCATCGGCCAGTGCGCGCTGGAGCGCCTGGTTGTCGGTGCCGCTCGACGAGCCGCCGGAGGCGCCGGACTCGGACCCACCGGAGGTGTCCGACCCACCGGAGGTGTCCGACCCGCCGGACGAGGAACCACCCGACGAGTCCGACCCGCCGGACGAACCGGAACCGTCGGACGAGCCCGAACCACTCGACGAACCCGAACCACTCGAAGCGCCCTGGTCACCGGCGGAGGCACCGGAGTCGCCGCCGAACAGCTCGTTGAGCGCCTGGTCGAGGGTGTCCTCGAACGCGATCTTGTCCCCGAAGGCGACGAGCACCTTCTGCAGCAGCGGGTAGGAACCGCTCGACGTCGACTGCACGTACACGGGCTGGACGTAGAGGAAGCCGCCGCCGACGGGCAGGGTCAGCAGGTTGCCCTGCTTCACCGTCGAGTTGCCCCGCTTCAGGATGTTCAGCTCCTGCGACACGGTGGTGTCACCGTTGAAGAGGCTCTGCACCTGCGCCGGGCCCGGGATGTTGTCGGTCTTCGGCATGGTCAGCAGCGTGAGCTTGCCGTAGTTCGACGCCTTCTCGCCCTTGCCGGCACCACCGGCGTCCGAGTCCACGGCGAGGTACCCGGTCAGCACGTTGCGGTTGTTCGCCCCGGCCGACTGCTGCGGGATGTACGTCGTGTAGAGCGAGTACGCGGTGTCCTGCCCCGGCACCTTCATCGTCAGGTAGTACGGGTCCTGCAGGTTGCCCTGCGTGGGCGTCGTCCTGGTGCCGAGCGCGTTCGTCGTGGTCTGCGACGTCGTGTCCGTCGTGGTGTCGCCGTCGGAGTCGGACGTGCCCGTGGTCGTCTCCTGCGGGGTGTTCCACGCGTCGTCACCTGAGTAGAACGAGTTCGCGTTCGTCACGTGGTACGTGCCGAGGATGGACCGCTGCACCTTGAACAGGTCGGTCGGGTAGCGCACGTGGTCGAGGAGCTCGGCGCTCATCTGCGACACCGGCTCCGTCGACGTGGGGAAGATCTTCTGCCACGTCTTGAGCACCGGGTCCTGGGTGTCCCACGCGTAGAGCGTCACCTTGCCGGTGTACGCGTCGACGGTGGCCTTCACCGAGTTGCGGATGTAGTTCACCTGGTCGGTGCGGAACGCCGACGAGTCGGTACCGGCGACCGTGTCCGACAGGCTCTGGCTCTGCGAGTACGGGTAGGCGTCGCTGGTCGTGTAGCCGTCCACGATCCACTGGATGCGGTGGTCGACGATCGCCGGGTACGCGTCGCTGTCGAGCTTCAGGTACGGCGCGACCTTCTGCACACGCTGGATCGGGTCGCGGTCGTACAGGATCTGCGAGTCCTTGTTCACCGCGTTCGACAGCAGGATCTGCTCGGACTGGAACTTCGCCGCGTAGACCAGGCGGTTGAAGAAGTTGCCGAGGCTCGGTCCGCCGTCGCCCTGGTAGGTCGTGGTGGCGTTGCCGCCGTCGCTGTCGTCCGAACCTGCGGGGTAGTCGAGCTCGATGTCCTTCGCGTTCTCGGGCCCGCCGACGATCGAGTAGGGCGGCGAGGTCTCCCCGAAGTAGACCCGCTCCTGGTAGTTGCCGAGCTCGCCGTTCGACGGGATGCCGGACTCCAGGAACACCGGCTTGCCGTCGCTGGCGCGCTGGTTGCCGTACGCCGCGGTGACCCCGAAGCCGTGCGTGTAGACGAACGTGCGGTTGTACTGCGTGTTCGCCTGCGAGCTGAGGCCCTCGAGGTCGATGTCGCGGACCGCGATGACGGTGTCCTCGGTCTGTCCCTTGACGTCGTAGCGGTCGACGTCCAGCTCCTTCGGGAACTGGTAGTACTGCCGGTACTGCTGCAGCTGGCTGAAGGTGTCGGAGACGATCTTCGGGTCGATCAGACGGATGTTCGCGGTGGTCTGGGCGTCCTGCGCCAGGGCGCCGGAGCTGGCCTCGGTCGTGGCGTCGTAGTTCTGCTCCTGGACGCCGCTCACGCCGTAGGCGTCCCGCGTGGCCTTGATGTTCCGCTCGATGTAGGCGGATTCGTAGGTGCGCTCCGACGGCTTCACCTGGATGCGCTGCACGATCCACGGGTAGATGCCGCCGATCACGATCGCGGCGACGAGCAGCAGGCCGGTGCCGACGATCGAGATGCGCCACCGGCCGATCACGGCGGTGACGATGAACAGGACGGCGACGATCGCCGCGATGCCGGCCATGATCTCGCGACCCGGGATGACCGCGTTCACGTCGGTGTACTGCGCACCGGTGATGAGCGGGTTGTCCTTGGTCAGCGCGGCGTACTGGTCGAGCCAGAGGCTGACGGCCTGCAGCGCGACGTAGACGGCGGCGGTCACCGCGAGCTGGATGCGCGCAGCGCGGGAGATGCGGACCTCGCGCCCACCGAAGCGGAGCGCGCCGTAGAGGTAGGTCGCGGCGAGGGCGGCGATGCCCGCGATGAGCACGACGGCCGACGCGTACGCGACGACCGAGCGCCAGAACGGCAGCTCGAAGACGTAGAAGCCGATGTCGAGCCCGAACTGCGGGTCCTTCGTGCCGAAGGGCGTCCGGTTGAAGTACTCGAGCACCATGCTCCAGCGTCCGGCGGTCGCCAGGCCGGCGAACAGCCCGAGCACGACCGGGATGCCGATCATGACGGCACGGCGCAGCGGCTCGATGACCTGCTGGTACCGGTCGAGCTGCGAGTTGAGCTTCGCGTACACCGGGCGGAACCGGAACGCGAGCGCGATGCTGATGTACACCGGGATCGCCATGCCGAGGAACCCGGCGACGAACATGAGCGTCCCCGCGATCCAGCGCGTGGTGAGGACCTGCTGGAAGCCGAGCTGCGCGAACCACGCGTAGTCGGTGTACAGGCTGGCGAAGATGAAGAAGCCGATCACCAGTGCGGCCAGCACGATGATCGTGACCACGATCGGGACCCGCGGCGAACGCCGCCCAGATGGTGAGGGACCCGAGGCGGACGAGGTTGTCGTCACTTGATGTGCTCCAGACGTGTCGGACCGGCGGGCCCGGCGCGGCGGGCCGTCAGTGCCCCGATCCTATTGGTCTGGACCGACAGTCAAACTGTACGGGGACTCAGGAAGGCGGTCCGAGCCTCCCGTCCGGAGCAGGCGACCGCCTGGAGGCGCGACCCGCGCCCGCCACGCCGCCCGCGTCGCGACGGTGGCGCTCAGGAGCCGCAGCGCGCCAGACCGGCGGTGCTCTTGCCCGACGCGATGGTCTGCAGGTCGGTCACCGCCTGGTCCAGCGTGGCCACCTTGTACACGTCGAGCCCGTCCGGGACGTGCCCGACGACCTCGTCGCAGTTGTCGGCCGGTGCGAGGAAGACCGTGGCGCCGGCCTCCTTCGCACCGTACAGCTTCTGCCGGATGCCACCGATCGGGCCGACCTCACCGTCGGCGGTGATCGTGCCGGTGCCCGCGACGTGCTTGCCGCCGTTCAGCTCGCCCGGGGTCAGTTCGTCGATGATCCCGAGCGCGAACATCATCCCCGCTGACGGTCCGCCGACGTCCTGGAGGGCGATCTCCACCTCGAACGGGAAGTCGTACTGCTCGGTGACGCCGACCCCGAGCAGCGCGGTGCCCTGTTCCTCGCGCGGCGTGACCTGCACGGTGCGGCTCGCACCGTCGCGTTCGATGGTGACGGTCGCCGGTGACGACGTCCCGTGCTCCGCCACCGCTGCCCGCAGCGACCCCGCGTCGACGTTGGTGGTGAGCTGTCGGCCGTCGAACGCCGTGATGACGTCGCCCTTCCGGATGACCCCGTCGGCGGCGGACCCCTGCTGCACCGAACCGACCTCGAGCCGGGTGGGCAGGCGCTCGCCCTGGTGGATGAGCGCCGCGGCCACGGCCGACTGCTGCGAGGACTGCATGGCGGCCGCGTCCTGCTGGTTCACCTGCTCGGTCGTGGTGCCCTCGGGGTAGACCGCGCTGGCCGGGATCACGGCCTCGGACTCCGAGAACAGCGCACGGATGACGCTCGTCCACGACGGGCGGTTCGTCGCGTCGCCCTGGATGCCGACCGTGAGCATGTCGAGCGCGCCCGACGTCGGGTAGGTCCTGGCGCCGTCGATCTGGATGAGCTCGACGTCCTTCGCGTCCTTGCCCTGGCCCTGCCGCTGGGTGCCGATCGTGTTGTACACCGGACCCGGCACCTCGATCAGGTACGGGCTCGGCAGGAAGCTCGCCAGCAGCCCGAGCACCACCGCTCCGACGACGAACGCCCAGCCGATGGTGCGTGCACGGGAACGACGACGGGGCTCGGGGGCGAAGAGGGTCACGGACGTCCTTCCACGGGGCTTCTCGCCCGCGCGCTGGCGGGCGGTTGCCCGCGCACTGGCGGGCGGGCGCCCGCGCACCGGCGAGCGGTCGCCCGCACGCAGGCAGGCCGGTGGTCCGCTCGCACACTGGCGGGCTGTTCGCCCTCGGCGCAGCGTTCCGGGCGTCCCCACGGGGGCGTCCCAGGTGCGGCCCCGTGAGCAGCGATTAGCGTAGTCCGCATGCCTGATGAACCGCAGCCGGGGCCGGACGACGACTTCCAGGAGATGCTGCGCAAGCTGCTCTCCGGAGAGGGACAGATCGACCCGTCGCAGCTCGCGGGCGCCGCCGGCCTGCCGAACGACCCGGCGTTCGTGGCGAACCTGATGAGCCAGCTGCAGCGGGCGGCGCAGACGGGCGGCGACGGCATCGACTTCTCGGTCGCGGCCGAGCGCGCGACCGCGATCGCCCGCGACGGCGGCCACCCCGTCGACCCGGCGACGTCGCAGGCGTCCGACCAGGCGTTCCAGGTCGCGGCGCTGTGGCTCGACGAGGCGACCAGCGTCCCGGAGCTCACCGCCACGCCGAGCCTGTACACGCGTGAGCAGTGGGCGAAGGCGACCACCCCGGTGTGGGCACAGATCGCGGAACCGGTCGCGCTGAGCATCTCCGACGCGCTGACCGAGGCGATCGAGCAGCGGGCCCCGGAGCAGCTCAAGGCGATGCTCGGCGACGTGTCGAAGGCCATGCGCGGGGTCGGCGGGGCGCTCTTCGCGATCCAGCTCGGACAGGTGGTCGGCCAGCTCTCGAAGGAGGTCGTGTCCGGTGGTGACGTCGGCGTGCCGCTCCTCGACGAGCAGGTCGCGGCGCTCGTGCCGCAGAACGTCGCCGAGTTCGCCGAGGGCCTCGACGTGCCCGAGGACGAGGTCCGCATCTACCTCGCGGTCCGCGAGCTCGCGCACGCTCGACTCTTCCGGTCGGCGCGGTGGCTCCGCCTGCACATCATCTCGTCGATCACCGACTACGCCCGCGGCATCCACATCCCGTTCGACCGGGTCGAGGAACTGGCGTCGGAGATCGACCCGACGAACCAGGAGCAGCTCCGCGACGCGCTGGCGTCGGGCGCGCTCATCCCGCCGCGCACCCCTGAGCAGGAGGCGGCGCTCGGGCGGCTCGAGACGATGCTCGCGCTCGTCGAGGGCTGGGTCGACACCGTCACCGCGGCCGCCACCACGCGCCTGCCGAAGTCCGACGCGATCGCCGAGATGGTCCGTCGACGCCGTGCCGCGGGTGGCCCCGCCGAGTCCGCGTTCGCCACGCTCGTCGGACTCGAGCTCCGCCCCCGTCGGCTGCGCGAGGCCGCAGCGCTGTGGCAGAAGGTCACCGCGGAGCTCGGGGCCGAGGAGCGCGACGCGCTGTGGGCGCACTTCGACGCCGTCCCGACGTCGGAGGACGTCGACGACCCGGACGCCTTCGTCCTGCGGCTCCGGAACCCCGGCCACTCCGCCGAGGACGACGCGTTCGACAAGGCCCTCGAGGACCTGCTCAACGACACGACGGGCGACCGACCGGTCGAGGACGAGTCGGGTGGCATCGAGGGCGACCCGGACTCCTCGAAGTAGTTCTCCACAGATGGCGACGGCCGGTCCCCGCGGGACCGGCCGTTCCGTCACGGTGGGGACATGGGCATCCGCATCGACCCCACGCTCGAGTTCGTCTGGCGCGACCCGGGGACCGTGCAGCTCGGCGTCGACCCGCCGCGCGCCGTCGTCCCGGTGCCGACCGTGGCCGAGGAACGCTTCCTCTGTGCGCTGCGCCGTGAGACGAGTCGTGACGCCCTGACCGCGTTGGCCGTCACGACCGGGTGCCGGCCGGAGGTCGCCGCGCGGGTGCTCGGTGACGCCTCCCCCGCCGTCGTCGAGGTCCTGCCGGAACCACTCGCCCGGGTCGAGGTCCACGGGCCGGGGGTGCTGGCCGACACGATCGCGGAGCTGCTCTCGGGCGAGGGCGTCACCGTCGCCCGGACCTCGGCCCCCCGCGGCGGTCCGGTCGTGCTGCCCGATCCGGCGCCGGCGCTGGCGATCGTCGTCGCGGACCACGTCGTCGACCCCGCCCTGCGCTCCGCGTGGGCCCGACGCGACACCCCGCACCTCGCCCTGGTCGTCGGGGACGGTCGGATCCGGCTCGGGCCCGTCGTGGTCCCGGGCGCCGGACCGTGCCTCCAGTGCCTCGAGTACGCCCGCGTCGACGAGGACCCGGCGTGGCCGACGCTCGCTGCACAGGTCTGGGGTCGTCCCGCAGCCCCGCTGTCGTCGTGGCGCCTCGCCGCGATCGCCTCGGCAGCGACCCGGATGCTCGTGCAGCGGCTGCCGTCGACGACGCAGGAACCCGGAACGGAGCAGGTGCTGTTCGACCGTGACGACCTGGCGGTCAGCCTGCTGCCGGTGGCTCCGCACCCGCGGTGTGCGTGTCGAGCGCTGCCAGGAACCGGCTCGGTGCCCGGGCCCCCCCTCGCGTGGAACCCTGTCGCGACCACGTGATCGTCACCGACCGGCGTGCGCGGGTCAGGCCGACGTAGAACAGGCGGCGTTCCTCGTCGACCTCGGCGTCGGTGGTGGCGTGCGAGATCGGCAGCAGCCCCTCTGCCGCGCCGACCACCACGACGTTCGGCCACTCCAGGCCCTTCGACGAGTGCAGGGTCGCGAGCGTCACCGCGTCGAGCTCCGGCTCGTGGTGGGTCGCCGCCCGGTCCACCAGGTCCTGCGTGAACTGCTGCATCGTCGTGCCCGCCGGCGCGGCCTCCGCCAGCCCGTAGACCGCCTGCAGCGCCTCCCACTGGTCGCGGACCGCGCCGGTGCCCTCCGGCGGCGTCGGCGACCAACCGCTCAGCTGGAGCACGAGCCCCACGCGCCGAGTGAGCTCGTCGTCGGTCTGCCGGACCGCCTCGCCGCGCATGTGGTGCACGGCGAGCTTCACCTCCGGCCGGTCGAAGAACCGCGTGCCGCCCTGCACGCGGTACGGGATCCCGGCACGACCGAGGGCGGACTCGAGCGCCGCCGACTGCGCACCGACGCGGAACAGCACGGCGCAGTCACCGAACGAGGCCCCGGCCGCGACGAGTTCGCCGATGCGCCGGGCGACGGTCTGCGCCTCGTCGCCGTCGTGCACGCACGGCAGGACCTCGGGTTCCGGTCCGGGCTCGCGGGTCTGTGCGACCAGGTCGAGCGCACCCGGCTGCCCGCGCATGAGCGTGTTCGCCGCGTGCACGACCTCGCGCGTGGAGCGGTAGTTCCGCTCGAGCCGCACGACGGAGCCGCGGGGGAACTCCGAACCGAAGCCGAGCAGGTACCGGCTCGAGGCCCCGGCGAAGGAGTAGATCGTCTGGCTGGCGTCCCCGACCACGCAGACGTCGTCGCGACCACCGAGCCACGCACGGAGCAGGTCGTGCTGCACGGGCGAGACGTCCTGGTACTCGTCGACCACGAAGAACCGGTACTGCTGCCGGACGTACGACGCCACCCGGGGCTCGGACTCGACCATGCCGAGCGTCGCGAGCAGGACGTCCTCGAAGTCGAGCTGCCGACGGTCGTCCTTGAGCTGCTCGTAGGCGCGCATGAGGTCGACGACGCGCCGCGCCGGGGTGTCCCGCGGCATCACGCGGTCGACGGCTGCCGCCTCGTACTCGTCGTAGGTCAGCATCTGCACCTTGCGCCACTCGACCTCGGCGGCCAGGTCCCGCAGCACCGGGGTGTCGACGTGGATGCCGACGGTGTCCGCCGCGTGCGCGATCACCCGGCCCTTGGACTCGACGATCCGTGGGGCGTGCCCGCCGACGGTGTCCGGCCAGAAGTAGCTGAGCTGCGCCATGGCGGCCGCGTGGAAGGTGCGCGCCTGCACCGTGCCCGCGCCGAGCGCCCGCAGTCGCGACCGCAGCTCACCCGCCGCGCGGGCGGTGAACGTCAGCGCGAGGACGTGGTTCGGCGAGTAGGTCCCCGTCGCGACCCCGTACGCGATGCGGTGGGTGATCGCGCGGGTCTTGCCGGTGCCGGCTCCGGCGAGCACGGCGACCGGTCCGAGGAGCGTCCGCGCGACGGTCTGCTGCTCGGCGTCGAGGGCCGCGAGGAGCTCGTCGGGCGAGGGCGGACGCGCGGCAGCGGCCGAGGGCCCGCGCTGGGCCGCCCCGCGCGGCGCCGTCCCGCGCGGGACGTCGGCACGTGCGTCGGTCACGGCAGGTCGAGCGGCCCGCCGTACCACTCCTCGATGATGGCGCGGGCGATCGAGGTCCTGCCGGGCAGGAGCAGGGAGTCGCCGGCGCGCTCGCGGACCTCGTCGCGCGTGAACCACCGGACATCGAGGATCTCCACCCCGTCGGGGCGGGCGGTCGAGGGGTCGCCGTCGACCGCTCGGGCACGGAACCCGAGCATGAGCGACGCGGGGAACGGCCACGGCTGGGAGCCGAGGTACTCGGGCTCCTCGACGCGGACCCCGGACTCCTCCCACACCTCGCGGCGCACGGCGTCCTCGAGGGACTCCCCCGGCTCGACGAACCCCGCGAGCAGCGAGTAGCGGTCGGCGTCCCACGCCGCGTTCGAGCCGAGCAGGATGCGGTCGTCGGCGTCGGTCACCCCCACGATGATCGCGGCGTCGGTGCGCGGGAAGAGCTCGTGGCCCTCGGGGTCCCGGCGCACCCAGCCGCCGCTGACGACCTCGGCCGGGGAACCGGTGCGCGGGGAGAACCCGTGCACGGCGTGCCAGTTCGCCATCGCGACGGCCTCGACCGCCAGTCCCTGGTCGCGCGCGGAGAGCTCGGTGCCGAACATGCGCAGGCTCGACCAGGCGTCGTCGTCGGGTTCGATCGCCGCGGCGGCGGCGGGGTCGAGCAGCGCGGCCACGAACCGCGTGCCGGCGGGGGCGTCGGGGGCGTCGACCACCGCGCGGCCGAGGTACAGCGTCACCGCGTCCCCCGGCACCGCGTCCGCGTCGACGAACCGGAGCGATCCGTCACCCTCGCGGAGCAGTTCGGCACCGCGCACCGGCAGCCACCGGGTCGTCGGGTCGGCGCGCAGCACGCGGTCGAGGTCGGGCGTCGTCCGGAACTCCGCGTCGCGGTCGAGTTCGTTGCGGGACAGCGGGAGCCGGGCGGCGAACTCGACGGTCACGGCAGGGTGCTCCTTGCGGTCGGGAAGGGTGGTCCGGCGGGACCCTGTGGACCGCCCCCGGCTTGCACAGGTCAGCGTGGCGTGCGGTCGTCGCAGCGGACGCGGACCTACCCTGAGGGGCATGGCGGGATCCCAGTTCACTCTAGCCGCGTTGGCGACGACGGCCGTTCCCGGCCTGGTCGTCACCGGCACGCGCACCCTCGGCTCGGCTGCGTCCGGCGACTACGAGTCGGCCGTCCTCCGCGACGCCGACGGCGCGCTCAGCGCGATCCGACGCCCGCGCAACCAGCGCGCCGAGGCGCGGCAGTCCGCCGACCTGGTCGCGATCCGCGCCCTGAGCGCCGGCATCCGCACCCGACTGCCCTTCGCCGTCGCCGAGTACCGCGGACAGGCGCCGATCGGCTCGACCCGCGCGATCCTCACCAGCTACCTGCCGGGTGCGCACCCCGCGCTCCGCGACCTGGCCGAGCGACCCGACCTCGCCACCGCCGTCGGCCGTGCGGTGGCGGCCGTGCACCAGCTGCCGACGAGCTTCGTGACGGACGCCGGCCTGCCGTCGCTCACCCCGTTCGAGGTCCTCCGTTCCGCCGTGTCGGTGATGGACCGTGCGGTGGCCACGAAGCTCGTGCCCGCGGCACTCGTCGAGCGGTGGGAGGGCGCCGCGCGCGACCAGCAGCTCTGGCAGTTCACCCCGACCGTCGTGCACGGTGCGCTCGGCACCGGCGTCGTCCTGGTCGAGGGTGACGCCGTGACGGGGATCCTCGACTGGGGCGAGCTCCGGCTCGGCGACCCAGCGAAGGACCTGGCGTGGGTGCTGGCCGGTCGGCGCGAGGCGTTCGACACCGTGCTCAGCGCGTACGAGGCGAACGGCGGCGGTCGGGACCGCCAGCTCGCACAGCGGGCCCGGGTGTACCACGAGCTCGAGACCGCCCAGTGGCTGCTGCACGGCGTGCAGGCGAAGAGCACCGAGGTCGTCGACGACGCCGTCGCGATGATGCACCGACTGGTGGACGCGGTGCAGACACCGAGCGCCGCGCCGCTGCAGTCGGTCTCCCCCGAGACGATGGAGATCGGCGAGGTCGAGCAGCTGCTGTCGTCGACCGAGCGCCGGCACGGCTGACCCTGCCTGCCCCGCCGGCACGGCTGACCCGGCCGGCGACCGCCGTCCCGCCGGTCCCGCCCGAGCGGGCAGGAGCCGTCACGCTGCGTACCGTCCTCCGACGGATCCTGCCCGCCCGACGCGCCAAACGCGGCGTGTGCTGCCCACCCACCGGACGGGAGGCGCGGGGCACCCCCGCCACGCGCCTCCCGTCCGTCGCCGGGTCAGCCGATCAGCCGACCGCCTCGCGCCACGCGCGTTCCAGCCCGGCACGGTCGAGCAGGCCGGACGGGCGGACCTCGAGGTCGTCCGCGACGAAGTAGAAGACCGCGTCGACCTCGTCGACGGGCCGCCCGGTGAACTCCGCGTACGCGACCCGGTAGAGCGCGAGCTGCAGCTGCCGGGCAGCCAGGTCGTCCGCACCGGAGGGCGCCTTCCCGGTCTTCCAGTCCACGACCTCGGCGCGGCCGTCGATCTCGTAGACCGCGTCGAGCTTGCAGACGATGCTGTGGCCGAGGAAGGGGATGTGGATCTCGCGCTCGACCTCGATCGGGGTCAGGCCCGCCCAGCGGGAGCGCGCGAAGGTCGCCTGGAAGTCGGCCAGACGTCGGGCGTCGTCGTCGGTGACCACCGCGTCGGTCGAGGCGTCGACGGCCTCGTCGGCGTCGAGGTCGCGTTCGCCGTCCCACAGGTCGAGCGTCTCGAGTGACCCACCACTGCGGGCCCGCTGCTCGACCCACTGGTGGAAGAGCGTGCCGAGCCGTGTCGCGCGGTAGGGGCGCTCCGGCATCGGCCGCCGGAGCCGCTCGGCCACCGCGTCGGGCTGCGCCAGGTAGTCCTTGAAGCCGGATGCCGGCACCCGGTGCGGGATCGCGACCGCGTGCCGGGCCGACCGGTTCGCGTGCCGCTCGGCGAGCAGCAGGTAGATGTCCGCTGCGAAGCGACCGGCGGCTCCGGGGTTGGCGTTACGGACCCGCTCGGCGGCGGCGAGGACACGGGCGGCGCGCTGCCCGAACGGCGCGTGCGGCCACGACTGGGTCGCGCCGTCCTCGCCGAGCGGGTCCTCCTCGTGCACGGTGGCCTCGGGGACCGCGTCGGCGTCGATGATCCCCGCCTCGACCAGGTCGCGCAGGTAGCGGCTCGGCTGCGTGGGCCGCACACCCCCCGCCCAGAACGAGCCGGAGACGAGCAGGTCGTGCCGCGCACGAGTGAGCGCGACGTAGGTGAGTCGGCGTTCCTCGTCCTCGTTGCGGGACCGGACCTGCTCCTTGTAGGCCTCGATCGCGTCCACGACACCCTTCTGGTCGTCGTGCCCGCGCCAGTCCAGGCGTGGGAGTTCCTCGGCGTCACCGCGGAACTCGTAGGGCAGCCGGCCGAACCCGAGCCATCCCGACGATCCCTCCTGCGGTCGGGCCGGGAGGGCTCCCTCGACGAGCCGTGGGACCGCGACCGCGTCCCACTCCAGGCCCTTCGACCCGTGGATGGTCAGGATCTGCACCGTCCCGGCCTCGGGCTCCTCGGAGCGCGGACCCATGTCGTCACGACGTGCGGCGGCGTCGATCCAGCCCAGGAACGCCCCGAGGTCGGCCCGGTCGTCCGTGGCGGCGAAGCCCGCGAGCTCGTCGACGAAGGCGTCGAGGAAGGCCCCGGTTCCCTGCTCGTGCGCGGCGACCTCGACGTCGAGGCGCATCTCCTGCACGACCAGGGTCACGAAGTCGACCAGGTCGCCGGCCGCGCGCGACCGGAGCGCGGCGAGCTGCTGCCCGAGTGCGCGCATCCGCTGCCGGCCCACCGGGCTGATGCCCTCGAGCGCACCGTGCTCGTCCGGGGCGGTCGCGACGAAGTCGAGCGCGTCGACGATGGACCCGTGCTCCCCCGCCGCGACCGAGGCCCGGAAGGCCGCGGTCACCTCGTCGTCGAGCCGCTGCTGTGTGTGGTCGCGCGAGAACAGCCACCGGGCGAGTCCGTGCAGGGCGACGATGTCCGCCGCGCCGACGCGCCACCGCGCGCCGGCGAGCAGGCGGATCAGGTCGTTCCCCGCTGCGGGGTCGTGCAGCACGCGCAGGCAGGCGACGAGGTCGACGATCTCGGGCCGCTGGAGCAGCCCGCCGGTCCCGAGCACGTGGAACGGCACCCGTCGGGCCCCGAGCGCGGCGGTGAAGGCCGACAGGTCCTTGCGGGACCGGAGCAGCAGTGCCATCGAGCCGTCGGGGTCGGCGGCGCGGCGTTCGGCGAACCACCGCGCGACGCCGTCGGCCTCCTCCGGCAGGGTCTCCGGGAACAGCGCGGTCACGGTGCCGCGGTCGGCACCCGGCCGCGGTGCGAGCCGCTCGACGGCGACCTCGGACGCCTCGGAGAGCGGGCCGACCACGGCGTTCGCGCCGGCGAGCACGTCGACCGGGTTGCGCCAACTGGTCGACAGGGCGAAGGTCACCGGCGTCTCGGCAGCGGTACCGGCTCCCGGACCGGCGCCGAAGTCGCGTGGGAACCGGGCGAGGTTCGCCGCGCTCGCACCGCGGAAGCAGTAGATGGACTGGTGCGGGTCGCCCACGGCCATCACGGGGTGACCACGGAACAGGCGGGCGAGGAACCGGGTCTGCACGACCGACGTGTCCTGGTACTCGTCGAGCAGCACCACGCGGAACCGTGACCGCAGGTCCTCGACCACGCGCGGCGCGGACTCGGCTGCGGCGAGCGCCAGGGCGATCTGGTCGGAGAACTCGACGAAGCCGCGGTCGATCTTCTGACGGCGGAACTCCTCAACCAGGTCGACGAGCGGTTCGAGTGCGCCGATCGCCGCGACGGCGTCGGTGACGGCCTTGTAGGGGTTGCCCCGCGCGTTGCCGGGGAGCTCGAGCAGCCCGGCGAAGTCGATGGCGAACCGGCGGAGGTCCGAGGGCTCGACGAGGTGCTCGGACACCGCACCGGCCAGGGACACCACCGCCGCGGTGACGGTGTCGACGTCACGGTCGAGACCGGCGAGCCGGTCGTCCCGCGCGGCGACCACGACGCGGCGCGCGAGCTGCCAGGCGGAGGGCTCGGTGAGGACCTGTGACTCGCCGTCCCGCCCGACGAGCAGCGCGTTCTCGCGGAACACGGCGTTCGCGAAGGCGTTGTAGGTCGACACGGTCGGCGCCTCGAAGGCGTCACCGGCGGTGAGCAGGCCGACGTCCTCGAGGGCACGGATGCGGTCGTTGATGCGGATCGACAGCTCACCGGCGGCCTTGCGGGTGAAGGTCAGCCCGAGCACCTCCGCCGGACGGACGAACCCGTTGGCGAGCAGCCACACGACGCGGGAGGCCATCGTCTCGGTCTTGCCGCTGCCCGCGCCCGCGACCACGAGCGCAGGGGCGAGCGGCGACTCGATCACGGCCCGTTGCTGCGCGGTCGGTCGGGGTCGGCCGAGGGCGTCCGCGATCGCGTCGGCGTCGTGCCGTGCGGTGTCGGTGTCCGTGGCAGCTGCGGGCGCTCCGGTGGCAGGCTGCGTCCCGTCGGGCCGCACCGTGCCGGCGTCGGTCGTCGCGGTCTCGGTCTCGGTCTCGGTCGTCACCAGGTCACCTCTCCCACCACGTGGATCCGGCACTCGACACCGGTGCGCGCCCGGTCGCAGTGGTCGTCCACCTTCGCCACGAAGGTCCGACCGGCCATGCCACGGGCGACCTCGTGCAGCCGCCGGCGGTACGCCTCGCGCGTCTCGTCGTCGAACGCGTGCTGCGTGCGCTCCGAGTACGCCCGGCCACCGCGGGCGTTCTGCACGAACACGAGCCGGGCGTCCGCCATCGGTGCCCCGGCGGGCACGCCCTCGACCGCCCCGTCCTCGACCGCCAGCTGGTAGGCACCGAGCTGCGGGTGCTCCGGCATGTCGTTCTTCTCGCTCGGCATCGAGCGCCCGGTCTTCAGGTCGACCACGCTGACGCGGCCGTCGGGGTCGACCTCGATCCGGTCGATGCTGCCGCGCATCCGGGCGGGCCCCGTCACCAGGGCGAACGACGTCTCGGCGCCGAGCAGCTCGCGGCCCGCGTTCGCGAAGGTCCGCAGGTAGTCACTCAGCCCCTCGATCATGCGTCTGGTGCGGGCGCGCTCGCGGTCCGCCACCCACGGCGACTCGAAGGTCAGCTCGTCCCAGCGCCCCTCGACGTGCGCCCAGAGCGACTCGACGTCGATCGCGGTGGCCTGTTCCATCGCCTCGTGCACGATCGTCCCGATGCCCATCGCCGGGCTCGGGGCACCACCGCCGAAGGTCTGGACGAACCAGTGCACCGGGCACTCCTCGAACCTGCCGATGCGCGACGGTGACACGGACACCGTCGGGGGCACCGGGTCGCCGCCCTCGTGCTCGGGCGCCGGCGGGGCGTCGAGGTCGACGAGGGGATCGTCGGTCGTCGGCTCGACCGTTCCGTACCACTCGTCCGGCGCCGCCCCGGGGACACCGGCATCGGCGAGACGGGCGAGCGCGGAGGCGGCCTCGTGGTCCCCGGAGGTCACGACACGGCGACGCAGCGAGCCGGCCAGCCCCCGGAGTGACAACGGGTGGACGGTCGGCTGCCGGTCCGGGGGCACCGGGACGAGCCGGACGAACGGCGAGGGCGCCTCGTCGTCGTTGGCGACCGTGCCGATGACGACCTGCGTGGTGGCGCGTGACACGGCCCGGGCGAACAGGCGCAGTTCGTCGGCCACCACCGCGGCCCGGTCGTCGATCGTGCCGTGGGCGACACCGGCCGCGGCGCGGACCAGGCCGTCCGGGTCGAGCAGGCTGCCGCGGACGCGGGTGTTGGGCCAGACGCCGTCCTGCAGTCCGAGCACGACGACGACGTCGCACTCCAGTCCGATCGTCGCCGAGGGCGTCAGCACCCGGACCCGACCGGCGGTGCGGTCCGGACCGATCGAGTCCTCGGGCAGGTCGGCGCCGAGCAGGTCGTCGACGAACACCCGGGCGGGCGCGTCCGGGGTGCGCTCCACGAACCGCTTCGCGGCGGTGAACAGCCCGACGACCGCGTCGAGGTGTCGGTCGGCCTCGGCAGCCCCGACACCTCCGGCCGCCGACTGCCCGCCCCAGGTCGTCGCGAGCCCGCTGCGCTCCCACAGCCCCCAGAGGATCTCCTCGATGCTGGCGTCGGCCGCGGCGTCGGCGTGCGCCTGCACGAGGCTGCGGGCGAGTCGGGTCGCGCGGCGGGCGAACCCGGCGTCGACGGTGGCGAGCCGCTCCGGTGCCCCGAGCGCCTCGACGAGCAGCTCGTCCGCGGTGCGGGTGCCGCCACCCGCGAGTTCCTCACGCCGCAGGGCGAGCCGGAGTCGTCGCATCGCCAGGGTGTCGAGTCCGCCGAGCGGTCCGGTCGCGAAGGCGGTGGCGAGGTCGGCATCGAGCGGCAGCACGCCGAGCGCGACGGCGGCTGCGTCGAGGAGCGCCCGGGCCGCGCTGTCGTCGCGGGGGCGGACCGGGGCGGCACCGGCGGTGGCGGGCACCTCGGCGACGGACAGCGACCGCACGAGTTCCGGGATCGCGGCACCGCTGCGGGTGACGACCGCCATCCGGTGCCACGGGACGCCGTCGAGCAACCGGTGCTCGCGCAGGCGCCGGGCGACCGCCGTGACGAGCGCCGACCGGCTGCCGGCTTCGAGGTGCAGGACGGCGTCGCTCCTGGCGTCCGTCGTCGACGCGACCGCGGTCCGCTGTCGACCGGCGGCTGCCGCACCGATCCGGGCGGTGATCGCGGTCACGAGCTCGCGGACCGGGGCGGCGTGCCGGTGCACCGTCCCGAGCACGACCTCGTCGACGCGTCCGACGCCCAGCCGCACCGCGAGCCGTCCGAGCACGTCCGGTTCGGCGCCGCGGAACGCCGACGCCGCGATGTCCGGATCGCCGAACGCCACGACCTGCACGCCGGCCCGCGCCAGCGCGCCGAGCAGGGCGATCTCGCCCTCCACGAGCTCCTGCGTGTCGTCGACGACGACGAGCCGCAGCGCCGCGACACTCGCCGGGACCTCGCCGCGCAGCACGGCTGCCGTCGCGAACGCCACGAGCTCCGCGGCGTCGAGGCTGCTGCCCCGGAAGGCGGTGACGGCCGCGCGGTACTCGTCCACGAAGTCGCCGACGGCCCGCCACTCCGGCCGACCGGTGTCCTCGGCGAGTTCGCGCATGTCCTCGGGTTCGATGCCGGCGGCGACCGCACGCATCATCACGTCGCGGAGGGCGGTGCGGAACCCGGCGCGCTCCCGCACGACCGCGGTGATCGGTGCGGGCCACTCGGGCCCGGTGCCGTCGACCTCGTGTCCGTCGAGCAGGTCGGCGATGATCCGGTCCTGCTCGCCGCCGGTGAGCAGGGTGGGCGTCTCCTGCCCCTGCAGTGCCGCCGCGTGGGCGACGACCTGGAACGCGAGTGAGTTGACCGTCCGCGCGAGCGCGCCGGGGACGGGTCGGTCGACCGCGGCGGCGAGGCGGTCGCGCAGTGCCGTCGCGGCGGTCCGCGCCGAGGTGAGCGCGAGCACCGTGGCGTGCCCGTCCGGGGTGACGCCGTCGGGTCGCGCGAGGCGGTCGGCGACGAGTCGGGCCAGCGTGGTCGTCTTGCCCGTGCCGGGTGCCCCGATGACGGCGGCGTGCCGCCCGTCCGGGAGCGCGAGGACGGCGTCCTGCGCGGGGTCGACGGTCAGCGATCGGGCGACCCCGACGTCCTCGGGGAGGGTCGTCAGCGTGGTCCTGGGCACGCGGACACGGTACCGAGGACGGCCGACAGCGGGGCCCGACGCACCGGCCCGCCGGACGCCCGGTATGGTCGCGCACGGGCACGAGTGCGCCCGGGGCGAACGCCCGGTGCCGTGCGTGGGTGCTCGGATACGCTGTGCTCGTGGACATCAAGATCGGCATCATCAACAGCCCGCGCGAGATCGCGTTCGAGACCGCCCAGAGCGCCGAGGAGATCGAGCAGTCCGTGGCCGCGGCCCTCGAGTCGCAGTCGACGCACCTCTCCCTCAAGGACGAGAAGGGCCGCCGCTTCATCGTGCCCGTCGCCTCGCTCGCCTACGTCGAGGTCGGCGCCGAGGAGTCGCGTCGCATCGGTTTCGTCGCCTGACGTGGAACTGCTCTTCGCCGTGCTCGGTGGCCTCATCGCGGGGGCCATCGCGCACGTCGTGGTGCCGTGGCGGTCGACGCGCGGTGCCCTGCTCGGACCGGTGGTCGGCGGCGTCGTGGCCGCGGTCGCCTGGGAAGCCCTGACCTGGGCCGGCCTGCCGTACGACGGCGGGTGGATCTGGGTGGTGGCCCTGGTCGGCGCCGGCGTCGTGGCCGTGGTCACCGAGTGGGTGCTCGGCCGGCGGCGGACCGCGGCCGACGCAGCGTTCTTCGAGCGCTCCCTCGCCTGACCGCCGCCGGGTCCGGCCCACCGCAGCTCGGGCTGTCAGTCCCGACGCGGTCGAGGCCGTCGAGCGCAGCGCAGCGCGGACCGTCGCGACGCAGGCCGTCCGGTGCAAGCCGTCCGGTGCAGCCCGAGCCGTCCGGCTCGGTGCAGCGCTGGCCGTCCGGCCGAGCGCAGCTCAGGCCGTCAGACCCAGCGCGTCCATCCGCCGCGTGTGCGCAGCGATGAGCTCCGTCCACACCGGCTCCAGCCGCTCCTGGTCCTCACGCGCGTGCGACGCCAGGGCCGACCGGGCCACGAGCAGCGTGTCGCCCACGAGCCGCCGACCCCACATCGCGAGCCGCGACCCGACCTCCGGCTCCTGCTCGATGTGCACGGCCAGCTCCTGCACGACGGCCGGTTCCTCGCGTGCGTCGAACACGGTGCGCAGCCGCTGCCGGACGTCGAGCGGCAGCGACCGGAGCAGGCTGCCGAACAGGTCGTTGAGGATGCCGGCGGTCACGTAGCCGGTGAGCATCGACTCGTACCAGTCCGCACCGCTCGTCCGGAGCAGGAAGCGGTCGATGGCCTCCCGGTGGGGCTCCATGAGCTCCGCGGGTGCCCAGCCACCACGTTCGATCTCGGCCACGATCGTCCGGTGGCGCTCGAGTGCGGTCGTCGCGAGCACGCCCGTCACGAGCCGACCGGACATGGTCGGCGCAGCGGCGCCGGCACGGCCCATGGTCTCGTACAACGACAGCTGCAGGTAGGCGGCCTGCCCCAGGTACACGTCGAGCTCGGGGCTCACGTCGTCCAGCTGCAGGCGCTCCACGGGCGAGGCGTTCCGCGGGTTCCGCGACGCCAGCCATGCGGAAGCGAGCTGCGCAGCACGCTTCCGGTTCCACCACGACACCATGCGTCGAGCATACGGGCCGCGGACCCCCCTCCCGGCCCGGCGGGCGCTGTCGTCGCCGGCCGTCGGTAGACTGGCCTCGACTTCCACCAGGACTAGGGTGATTCTTTGACTTTCGCAGACCTCAACATCGAGCAGGACATCGCTGACGCGCTCGCGACGAAGGGCATCACCGAGCCCTTCCCGATCCAGCAGCAGACGATCCCGCTCGCCCTCACCGGCCAGGACATCATCGGTCAGGCGAAGACGGGCACCGGCAAGACCTTCGGCTTCGGTCTCCCGCTCATCCAGCGCCTCGGCGCCGACCCGGGCCCGGGCGTCAAGGCCCTCGTCGTCGTCCCGACCCGCGAACTCGCGGTGCAGGTGACCGAGGACCTCGAGCTGGCCACCTCGAACCGCCCGACCACGATCGTGTCGATCTACGGCGGCAAGGCCTACGAGGGCCAGATCGAGCAGCTCAAGGCCGGCGCGCAGATCGTCGTCGGCACGCCCGGTCGCCTCATCGACCTGCAGCGCCAGCGCCTGCTCGACCTGTCGCACGTGCAGGAGGTCGTCCTCGACGAGGCCGACCGCATGCTCGACCTCGGCTTCCTGTCCGACATCGAGCGCATCTTCCAGGCCGTCCCCGCGGTGCGCCACACGATGCTGTTCTCGGCGACGATGCCCGCCCCGATCGTGGCGCTGGCCCGCCGCTTCATGACCCGCCCGGTGCACATCCGCGCGACGGACCCGGACGAGGGCCTGACGCAGGCGAACATCAAGCACGTCATCTACCGCGCGCACTCGCTCGACAAGGACGAGGTCATCGCGCGCATCCTGCAGGCCGAGGGCCGCGGCAAGACCGTGATCTTCACCCGCACCAAGCGTGCCGCCGCCAAGCTGGTCGAGGAGCTCAAGGACCGCGGGTTCAACGCCGCGGCCGTGCACGGCGACCTCAACCAGGAGCAGCGCGAGCGCGCGATGGCAGCGTTCAAGGCCGGCAAGCGCGACGTGCTCATCGCGACCGACGTCGCCGCCCGCGGCATCGACGTGGACGACGTCACGCACGTCATCAACCACACGATCCCGGACGACCCGGACACGTACCTGCACCGCGCGGGCCGGACCGGCCGCGCCGGCAAGACCGGCATCGCGGTGACGTTCGTCGACTGGGACGACCTGCACAAGTGGACGCTGATCGACAAGGCCCTCGAGTTCGGCATCCCCGAGCCCGTCGAGACCTACTCGTCGTCGCCGCACCTGTTCAGCGACCTCGACATCCCCGCCGGGACGAAGGGCCGCCTGCCCGGAGCGCCCGCGCACGCAGCCGAGGCCGGTTCCTCCGCCGGTCGCGGCGGCGAGCGTCGCACCGCCGAGCGCAGCGGTGAGCGTCGGACCGGCGAGCGCAGCGGGTCGCGGTCGCGGTCGCGCACCCGGTCGGCAGGCTCCACCGACTCCGCCGCGTCGGCCCCCGCCGAGGAGTCCACCGGTACCGACACCGCGCAGCCCGCCGGCGAGGGCACTACCACCGACGGCGCCGCGAAGCGCCGCCGGCGTCGCCGTCGCCGCAGCGGCGGCAGCGGCTCCGCCGAGGCGACCGCCTCGGCACCGCAGAACGCCGGGGAAGGCGAGTAGCGCCTCCCGTCCGGAAGGCCCCGTCGCTGACGCGACGGGGCCTTCGTCGTCCCCGCCCGCTTCATCGGTGGAGCAGGAGCTGTCGGGTGGTCCCCGTCGAGCCGACGTTTCCTGCTCCACCGACGGACGGCGAGGCGGGTCGGCGGCGGGAGTGGCCGGCGGCGCGGGAGGCCCGGGCCGGGATCAGGCCAGGCGGGAGCCCGCGCCGTGCACGGGTGCGCTGCCCGTCGCCTGCGCGACGATGGTCTCGAACGACGCGCGGGACGTCCGGTGCTCGCCGAACCGGTTCGGCTTGCCGGTGCCGTGGTAGTCGCTCGAGCCGGTGACGAACAGGTCGTAGCGCTCCGCCCAGTCCAGCAGCGTGCGCTTGCCGTGGGCGAGGTTCTCGCGGTGGTCGACCTCGAGGCCGCCGAGCCCCGCGTCCACGAGCTCGCGGAGCACGGGTTCGTCGATCACGATCCCCCGCGAGGACGCCGCCGGGTGCGCGATCACCGGGACGCCTCCGGCACCGCGGATGAGCTCGACGCCGCGCAGGGGCGTCGGCGCCTCGTGCGGCTCGTAGTACCCCGACGCCGGGTGCAGGATCCCGCGGAACGCCGCACTCCGGTCGGGTTCGAGCCCGCGGGCGACGAGGGCGTCGGCGATGTGCGGACGACCGATGGTCGCGCCGTCGCGTGCCTGGGCGAGGACGTCCTCCCACGTGACCGGGTGGTCACGCCCGATGCGCTCGACCATGCGACGTGCCCGCGAGAACCGTCCGTCGCGGATGCGGGCGGTCTCACGGACCAGGGCGTCGTCGGTCGGGTCGACGAGGTAGCCGAGGACGTGCACGCTGCGGTGACCGACGCGCGTGCTCAGCTCGAGGCCGGGCAGCAGCGACATCGGGCGGTCGCGGACGGCGGCGATCGCCTCGTCCCACCCGGCGGTGGTGTCGTGGTCCGTCAGGGCGACGCCGTCGAGGCCGGCAGCGGCAGCCGCGGCGACGAGCTCCGCTGGCCGCTCGGTGCCGTCGGACACGCTCGAGTGGGCGTGCAGGTCGATGAACGGATCGGGCACGTCCTCCATGCTACCGACAGGTGAACGGCCGCTCAGGCCGGAGGGTCAGCTCGGTGCGATGATGGGTGACATGGCCGACACCACTCCCCGTGCGACGAGCAACCGATCCACCACCCCCGGGTCCTCGACCTTCAAGGACCACATCGCGTCGCAGTGGGCAGAGCGTGAGCGGCCGCTGCCGGAGCCCCGCGAGCAGGCCGCCTTCGCCGCCGCGCGCCGAGCCAGGGTCTCCGAGCTGCACCCGGGCCGCACGATCGTGGTGCCCGCCGGCCAGGCGAAGGTGCGGTCGAACGACTGCGACTACCCGTTCCGCCCGCACTCGACCTTCGCTCACCTGACCGGCTGGGGCACCGACACCGTCGTCGGGTCGGTCCTGGTGATGACGCCGAACGGCTCCGGCCACGACGCCACCCTGTACTTCCGCGCCACCGCCGGCCGCGACTCCGAGGAGTTCTACGCGAACCCCGAGATCGGCGAGTTCTGGGTCGGGCCCCGCCCCTCGCTCGACGAGGTCGCCGCGGACCTCGGCCTCGCGACCGCCGACCTCGGCGCCTTCGGCGAGGTGGCGGACGGCCTCGACGCGTCGGTCCTGCTCGTCCGCGACGCCGACACCGAGCTCACGCGCGCGATCGACACCCGCCTCGGCACCACGGTCGGCGGGGCGGACGCGGTGGACGACACCCCGGCGACCGAGGACGTGCTCTCGCGCGACCTGTCCGAGCTGCGGCTCGTGAAGGACGCGTACGAGGTGAACGAGCTCCGGAAGGCCGTCGAGGCCACCAGGTCGGGCTTCGACGACGTCATCGCGGACTTCGACGCCGTGCTCGCGCACCCCCGCGGCGAGCGCATCGTCGAGGGCACCTTCAACCGTCGTGCCCGCGCCGACGGCAACACGGTCGGGTACGACACCATCGCAGCGTCCGGCCACCACGCGTGCATCCTGCACTGGACGCGGAACGACGGCGCCGTGCAGCCGGGCGACCTGATCCTCATCGACGCCGGTGTCGAGGTCGACTCGTTCTACACGGCCGACATCACCCGGACGCTGCCGGTCAGCGGCACGTTCACCGACGTGCAGCGCATGGTCTACGAGGCCGTGCTCGAGGCCGCCGACGCCGCGTTCGCGATCGTGAAGCCGGGCATCACCTTCCGGCAGGTGCACGCGACCGCGATGGAGGTCATCGCGCGCAAGACCGCCGAGTGGGGCTTCCTGCCCGTCTCCGCCGAGGAGTCCCTGCAGCCCGACAACCAGTTCCACCGCCGCTACATGGTGCACGGCACGAGCCACCACCTCGGCCTCGACGTGCACGACTGCGCGAAGGCCCGCCGCGAGATGTACATCGACGGCGTCGTGCAGGCCGGCATGGTGTTCACGATCGAGCCCGGTCTGTACTTCCAGCAGGACGACCTGACCGTGCCCGAGGAGTTCCGCGGCATCGGCGTCCGGATCGAGGACGACGTCCTGGTGACCGAGGACGGCGCCGAGAACCTGTCGGTCGGCATCCCCCGGACCCCCTCGGAAGTGGAGGGGTGGATCGCCCGTGCCGGCCGCTAGCCTGGACCGGTGACGACGACGCCCGAGGCCTCCCCCACCACGACGCCCGACATCCCGCAGGGGCTGGCGATCGACGTCGAGCACTTCGACTCCCCCGACGCCCAGCGGCTGCGTGCCGCGCAGCGTCTGGAGATCGACCGGGCGTACGGCGGCGACACCGAACCCGGCGAGAAGCCGACGGCGGACTCCATCGCGGTGTTCTTCGTCGCACGTGACGGCGACGGCACCCCGCTCGGCTGCGGTGGCCTGCGCCTGGTGCAGGACGGCATCGCCGAGGTGAAGCGGATGTACGTCCGGCCGGAGTCCCGGGGCGCCGGGGTGTCGGCGGCGATCCTCCGTCGGCTCGAGGAGGCCGCGATCGACCTCGGGTCGCCCGCACTCGTGCTCGAGACCGGCGACCAGCAGAAGCGCGCCATCGGGTTCTACGAGCGCGAGGGGTTCCGACGCATCGCGAACTTCGGTCCCTACGTGGGCGCCGCTCGGTCGATCTGCTACTCCAAGGTCCTCTGACACCGGCCGATCGACGCACGACGCACGACGCCCGCCGGCCGACCGACGCACGTCGCCCGCCGGCCGACCGACGCACGACGCCCGTCGGCCGACCGGACGACGCGACACACGACGCGACGCACGACGCCCGCTCCGACCAGTGGTCGAGAGCGGGCGTCCGGCGTTCGTGGGTGGGTCAGGCGCGGTCGTCGTCGCGGCGCGGCTCCGCCGACGATCCGGGGCGGTCCCCGTCGTGCTCCCGGTGCCCGGTGCCGTCCTGCCCGTCGCTGCCCGGCTGCCCGCCGCCGTCTCGGCCGTGGTCGTCCGACCCCGTGACGCGCTCCCCGTACTGCGGCGGGGCGTCCGGGCGGGCCTGGGGCAGGCGCGGGTCCGTCGTGGGAGCGGGCTGCTGCGCCGCCTGCGGGGTCTCGCCGTACCGCGGACCGTCGTTCGTGCCGTACCGCGGACCGTCGTTCGTGCCGTACCGCGGGCCGTCGTTGGTCCCGTACCGCGGGCCGTCGTCCGTGCCGGAGCGCCCACGGTCCGGACCGGTTCCCCGGGGTCCGACACCGGGGCCCGACCCGTCCGCCTGCGGAGCGGGGGCCGACGTACCGGGGCGCTGCGGGCCTCCCGGCTGGTGCGGCGTGGCGTGCCCACCGTAGGGGGAACCCTGCTGCGGACCCGGGTGCCAGGGCTGCTGGCCCTGGAAGGGCCGCGACTGCGTGCCCGGCGCACCCGGCTGCGGAGCGTCGTTCCAGTGCGTGGACGGCGTCGCGCCGTGCTGGCCGAGGATCCGCTGTGCCTGCCCGGTCAGCTGCGGGTCCACGACGATCTGGTAGTTCGTGGCGAGCACCTGGTGCACGCTCGTGAAGTCGCGCTGCCGCTTCGTGATCGCGAACGAGACGATGCCGTAGAGCATGCCGAACGCCGCACCGATGATCGCCGCGGCGAGGATCAGGCCGCCCGCGCTCGGGGAGAACAGCGTCAGGACGATGCCGAAGAAGATGCCGAGCCACAGGCCGGACAGCGCGCCGGCGATGGCGGCGCGGCCGTAGGTCATCTTGCCGGTGACCCGTTCGACGGTCTTGAGGTCGTTGCCCACGATCGCGATCTTCGCGACGGGGAAGTCCGCCTCGGCCAGCTTCGCGACCACGCGCTGCGCGTCGGGGTAGCTGTCGTAGGTACCGAGGACGTCCCCGCGCGGCAGCGTCGGGAAGGCCTGGGCGGTTCGTCCGGCGAACGGGCTCTGGTTGCTCACCCAGCCATCATCCACCGGGCACCTTGCGATCGCACGTACGCCTCCCGGGAAGCTCCGGGGTACGAGCGGAGCGGCCGTGCCGGCGAGTCCGTGCGTCGTCTCAGCGTCCACCGGGTCCGCTCGTCCCCCGCCCGAGCGGCAGCGACTACGCTGGACGGGTGAGCGCCACGAAGGTCTTCGTCGCCCGCCTCGCCGGGTGCTCCGTCTTCGACCCCGCGGGCGACCGCGTCGGCCGCGTCCGGGACGTCCTCGTCGTCTACCGCCGGGTGGACGCCCCGCACGTCGTCGGCCTGATCGTCGAGGTGCCGGGCAAGCGCCGCATCTTCCTGAGCATAGGGCGCGTGACGTCGATCGGCGCCGGACAGGTCATCACCACCGGCATCGTCAACATGCGGCGCTTCGAGCAGCGCGGCGGCGAGGTCCGGGTCATCGCCGAGATGCTCGGGCGCAAGGTGCTCATCAAGAGCCAGCGCATCCGCGCCACGATCGAGGACGTCGCGATCGAGGACCGCGGTCAGGGCGAGTGGGAGGTGTCGCAGCTCTTCCTCCGCAAGCCGAAGACGACCCCGTCGCCGTTCGGCAAGGGCCCGACCACCTTCGCCACCTGGAACGAGGTCACCGAGGACGAGCTCCCCGGCGAGGCCCAGTCCGCCGAGCACGTCATCGCCGCGTACTCCGACCTGGTGCCCGCCGACCTGGCGTCGACGCTGCTCGACCTGCCCGAGGAGCGCCGGTTCGAGGTCGCCGAGGAGCTCCCCGACGACCGCCTCGCCGACGTGCTCGAGGAGATGCCCGACCAGGAGCGCATCGACATCCTGACCCGGCTCGAGGATGCCCGGGCCGCCGACGTCCTCGACCAGATGCAGCCCGACGACGCCGCCGACGTGCTCGCGCAGTTCCCCGACGACCGGAGCGAGGCCCTGCTGCAGCTCATGGAGCCGGAGGAGGCGCAGGACGTCCGCATGCTCCTGGAGTACGAGCCGGACACCGCCGGTGGCCTCATGACCACCGAGCCCGTCATCGTCTCCGCCGACGCCACCGTGGCCGAGGGGCTCGCGCTCATCCGCCGGCACGAACTCGCGCCCGCACTCGGCGCGAGCGTCTGCGTGACGCTGCCGCCGTACGAGCCCCCGACCGGCCGGTTCCTCGGGCTCGTGCACTTCCAGCGCATGCTCCGCTACCCGCCCAACGAACGCCTCGGCACGCTCATCGACCAGCAGACCGAACCGGTCCGGGTCGACGCCAGCGCCGCCGAGGTCACCCGCGTGATGGCGACGTACAACCTCGTGTCCGTGCCCGTGGTCGACGACGCCCACCGCCTGGTCGGGGTGGTGACGATCGACGATGTCCTCGACCACGTCCTGCCCGACGACTGGCGAAGTCAGGGCGAGGGGGATGCCCCCTCGCGACTCCGCCAACGCCCGCGCAAGACGCCCGTGACGACGGGAAGGAGGACCACCCGTGGCCCGAACGGATGACTCCCGCCAGGAGCGGCTCGACTCGCCGAAGGGCATGCGCACGCGGGTCCTCCCGACCCGACGTCGCGGCCGTGGTGACACCTTCGGTCGTGCGACCGAGGGCA
This sequence comes from Curtobacterium caseinilyticum, assembly GCF_030363035.1. Lineage (GTDB taxonomy): Bacteria > Actinomycetota > Actinomycetes > Actinomycetales > Microbacteriaceae > Curtobacterium > Curtobacterium caseinilyticum. The sequence continues at coordinate 81,780 of NZ_JAUCMN010000003.1, forward strand.
TCGCGCGCGCGATGGGTACGCCCTGGTTCCTGGTCGGCCTGACGCTCTTCTGTGCCGTCTGGATGATCTACAACTCGGTCGCACCGTCGAACTGGCAGTTCGACTCGGCCGCGATCGGCTTCACCGCCCTGACCCTCGTGCTCTCGCTGCAGGCGTCGTACGCGGCGCCGCTGATCCTGCTCGCGCAGAACCGGCAGGACGACCGTGACCGCGTGCAGTTCGAGCAGGACCGGCAGCGCGCCGAGCGCAACCTCGCCGACACCGAGTACCTGGCGCGCGAGGTCGTCGCCCTCCGCCTGGCGATGCGGGACATGGCGTCGAAGGACTTCATCCGCGCAGAGATCCGCTCGCTGCTCGAGGAACTCGACCGTCGCGACGCCGAGGAGGCGGCACTGCGCGGCGGTGCCCTGGACGAGGACGCGGGGAGCGCCCGTCCCCGTGGCTGAGGACTCCGAGACCGCGCTCGGCTCCGCGGTCCTCGCTGCGCTCGGCCGCGTCATCGACCCCGAGATCCGCCGTCCCCTCACGGAGCTCGACATGATCCGCGGGGTCGACGTGCAGCCGGGAGGCACGGTGCGCGTCGACCTGCAGCTCACGATCGTCGGGTGCCCGGCCGCCGACACGATCGAGCGCGACGTGCGCTCGGCCGCCGGCTCCGTGGACGGCGTGGAGCACGTCGACGTGGACGTCTCCGTGATGTCACCCGCGACGCGTGCCGCGCTCACCGATCGGCTCCGTGGTGACCGGCCGCGGGGCGTGCAGTTCACCCCCGACTCGCTCACGCGCGTCATCGCCGTGACGAGCGGCAAGGGCGGGGTCGGCAAGTCCACCGTCACCGTCAACCTGGCGGTCGCGCTCGCGGCAGCCGGTCAGCGCGTCGGTGTCGTCGACGTCGACGTGCACGGGTTCAGCGTCCCGGGCCTGATGGGGCTGACGGACGCGAACGGGGTCGCTCCCCGACCGACCCGGGTGGACAGCATGATCCTGCCGCCGGTGGCGCACGATGTGAAGGTCGTGTCGATCGGCATGTTCGTCGACGACGTCTCCACCGCGGTCTCCTGGCGCGGACCGATGCTGCACCGCACGGTCGCGCAGTTCCTGACCGACGTGTGGTTCGGCGACCTCGACGTCCTGCTGCTCGACCTGCCACCCGGCACCGGCGACGTGGCGATCTCCGTCGGTCAGCTGCTCCCCCACGCCGAGGTCCTGGTCGTCACCACGCCCCAGGCCGCCGCGGCCGACGTCGCCGAACGCAGCGGGGTCGTCGCACGGCAGACCGGGCAGCGGGTCATCGGCGTCGTCGAGAACATGGCCGGGCTCGTGCAGCCCGACGGCAGCGTCCTGCACCTGTTCGGCGAGGGCGGCGGCGACGAGACCGCGCGGCGCCTGTCCCGCGACCAGGACGTCCCCGTACCGGTGCTCGGCCGCGTGCCGCTCTCGGTCCCGCTCCGCGAAGGGGGCGACACCGGGGTCCCGGTGGTGCTCGGCGCCCCGACGGACCCGGCTGCCGTGGCGTTGCGCGCGGTCGCTGAGCGCATCACCACGATGGGCCGCGGGCTCGCGGGTCGGAAGCTCGGGCTGACGCTCTCCTGAGCGCGGTCGCCGGCGCGGTCGCGTGGGGCACGGTCGCGTGGGCCGTGATGCCTTCGGTACCGTGACCGCATGGACAGCACCGACCACGTCACCGTCGACTGGGACGCCGCCCGCGACACGAACCGCGCGAACTGGGACGACCGGGTGCCGATCCACGAGGGCGCGTACGACGTCGCCGCGCTCGACGACCCAGCACACCGGTCCGACGTCGTCCGCGACGACCTGCCCGCGCTCACGCCGTGGTTGCCCGGCGGCACGCTCGACGGGCTCGACGTCTGCCACCTGCAGTGCCACATCGGCACGGACACCGTCTCGCTCGCCCGCGAGGGCGCCAGGGTCACGGGGGTCGACTTCTCCGCGCCGGCGCTGGCGTCCGGTGCTGCCCTCGCGGCGCGCCTCGGTCTCGACGTCACGTGGGTGGAGACCGACGTGCTGGACGCCCGCGCCGCCGTCGTCGGGGACTTCGACGTCGTCTACACGAGCATCGGCACGATCTGCTGGCTCCCCGACCTGGACCGCTGGGCGGCACAGGTCGCCGGGCTGCTGCGCCCGGGCGGGGTGTTCTTCATCCGCGACGGCCACCCGGCGCTGTACGCCCTCGACGAGGACGCCCCCGAGCTCGTGACGCGCTACCGGTACTTCCCGGACGGCACGGCGCAGCAGTGGGAGGACGCCGGCACCTACGTCGGCGAGGGCACCGTGGCGAACACTCGGACGTACGAGTGGCCGCACCCGCTGTCCGAGGTGGTGAACGCCCTGCTCGGCGCCGGTCTGCGCCTGCGGCGGCTCGACGAGGGTCGGACCCTCCCGTGGCGCTTCAGCCCCCGCATGGAGGAGGACGGACACGGCTCGTGGGTCTGGCCCGCCGGGGACCGTGACCGCGTGCCCACCACGTTCACGATCGTGGCAACGAAGGACTGACGTGCCTCGCGGCGGGCGTACCTGGTCGAACCGCGCCTGCTCGTGCGATCGGGCGTACCTGGTCGGACCGGGCGTACCAGGTCGTCCGTTCTCACCCGGTACGCCCGATTCCGCCACCCATCGCGGCCGGTTCGGGAAGGAACGGGCGCGTCGCGCGACCCGGTGACGGACGGGAGGCGCGGTGGCAGCGGGCACCGCGCCTCCCGTCCGTCACCTGGTCACGTGACGTACGTCAGGTCGCCTCGGCGTCGAAGGGTGCGGCCTCGCCCTCGGCGAGCGGCACCGTCGGTGCCGTGGCGCGCACCTTGGATGCGGTGACCTGCGCGGTCTGCACCGCGGCCATGCCGGCCGCGGAGCTGCCGCCGGAGTCGAGCAGGGCGTCACGGATGATGCGCCGCGGGTCGTACTGCCGGGGGTCGAGCTTCTGCCAGTCGACGTCGTCGAACTCGGGACCCATCTCCTCGCGCATGCGGTCCTTGGCGGTGTCGGCGAACCGACGGACGGCCTTGACGAACTCGGCGAGCTTCTGCGCGTACATCGGCAGGCGCTGCGGTCCGAGCAGCAGCACCGCGATGATCCCGATGATCAGGATCTTGTTGAAGTCGATGGACACGGGACGAGCGTAACCCGTCACACTGCGCCGCACCCGTAGAGTTGACTCCCGAACGGAGTGTGCGTGTCAGAGAAAGAGTCGAACTGGAAGTTCGCCGAGGACATCGTCTCGGAGCCCGAGGTGATCGCCCGAGCGCGAGAGCACTCCCTGGAACTCGGGGTCGAGGCGATCTCCCCCGCGATCGGCGCGCAGGTGTCCGTCATCGCCGCGGCGTCACGCGCCACGAGCATCATCGAGATCGGTACGGGGCTCGGCGTCTCCGGCCTGTACCTGCTCCGTGGCGCCCCGGACGCCACCCTGACGACGATCGACGTGGAGGTCGACCACCAGCAGTACGCCCGTGACGCCTTCGTCGCCGCCGGCACGGCACCGTCGCGCGTGCGGCTGATCCCCGGTCGGGCCAACCAGGTGCTGCCCCGGATGAACGAGGCATCGTACGACGTCGTCCTCGTCGACGCCGACCCCGAGCACGTCATCGAGTACGTCGAGCACGGGCTGCGCCTGGCCCGGGTCGGCGGCACCGTGCTCGTCCCGCACGCGCTGTGGCGTGGTCGGGTGGCCGATCCCGTGCGGCGGGACCGGGCGACGACGGACTTCCGACTGCTGCTGACCGAGGTGTCGACCTCGGGAGCGGTCCGCAGCGCACTCTCGCCCGCCGGCGACGGGCTGCTGCAGATGACGAAGGTCTCGGCGTAGCAGGCTCCGGCCGCTCACCCTGGGTGGCGCAGGTACCGTTCCGGCGCCTCCAGGAACGATCGCTGGTGCCGCACCGGGTCGAGGTTCCGATGGTTCAGGAGCTGTCCTGCCGTGTGGCGCCGACACGCACAGGAGGCCCGGAGCGATCGCGCTCCGGGCCTCCTGTCGTGGTGCTTCGACGGACTAGGCCGAGACGACCTCGGCCAGTGCGTCGTGGAGTTCCTTGGCCTCGGCGTCGTTGACCGAGACGACCAGGCGGCCTCCACCTTCGAGCGGAACCCGCACGATGATGAGTCGACCCTCCTTGACAGCCTCCATCGGCCCGTCACCGGTCCTCGGCTTCATTGCTGCCATCAGATGTCCCCTTTCGTGCAGTACATGCCTGGCCATTATCCCGTACGGAGGGGGCAACTGCGAAACCGCCCAGGTTGGGGGTGTCGGATCGCTGCGTTCTCGCGGTTCGGAGTGGTCACCTTGGCGGATGCCGAACGATCGCTCCGTACTCCCGCAACCGGCCGACCCCGCCGTCGAGACCGTCCCGACGGGCATGCGCGTCGCCGGCGCGTTCTCGTGGCGGTTCCTCGTGGTGGTGGCGGCCCTCGCCGTGGTCGTCGCGATGGTGGTCCTGCTGCAGGAGATCGTGGTGCCGTTCCTGATCGGCCTGCTCGTGTGCGCCCTGCTCGCGCCGTTCTCCGCCTTCCTGCAGCGACACCGGTGGCCGAAGTGGCTGGCGGTGCTGTCGTGCTTCGTCGCCGTCATCGTGGTGATCGGCGCGCTGGCCCTGGTCGTGACCGCGCAGATCCGCTACGACCTGCCGACGCTGGAGCACCGGCTCCGGAGCAACGTGCAGACCTTCCAGACCCTGCTCGCGACGGAGCCGTTCGGCATCAGCTCCGCCGAGGTCACGAAGTACCTCTCCGAGGCGACGTCGTTCCTGCAGGCGCACGTCTCGTCGATCCTCTCCGGCGCCGCCGAGGCCGGCAGCGGGTTGATCCACGCGCTCGAGGGGCTCTTCATCGTGGTCTTCACCACGATCTTCGTGCTGGCCGACGGGCGCCGGATCTGGTCGTGGGTGGTCCGGCTCTTCCCGCGCCGCTCCCGCGGACGGATCGACGCGGCCGGCCAGGCGGGGTGGAAGACCCTGACGAGCTTCATCCGCGTCCAGCTCATCGTCGCGGTCACGGACGCACTCGGCATCGTGATCGGCGCCCTCGCCCTCGGGCTGCCACTCGCTGTCCCGATCGGGGTGATCGTGTTCTTCGGGGCCTTCGTACCGGTGGTCGGCGCGATCGTCGCGGGCATCGTGGCCGTCGTCATCGCCCTCGTCTTCAACGGTCTGGTGCCGGCACTCGTCATGCTCGCCGTGGTCGTCGCCGTGCAGCAGCTGGAGAGCCACGTCCTGCACCCGTTCCTCACGGGGTCGGCGGTCCGGGTCCACCCGCTCGGCGTCGTGCTCGGTGTCACCGCGGGCACCACGGTCGCCGGTGTCGTCGGCGCGTTCTTCGCCGTGCCGTTCATCGCGACGGTGAACGCGATGGTGCACGCCGCGGCCGAGTGGCGCCCCGGGCAGCTGGACGACGCCACACCGGCCGCGCGCCGGTCAGACGACCGCGAGGCCGATCACGGCGGGGTCCAGTCGTAGCCGTCGATCCACCAGCAGGTGTACAGCCAGACCCACTGCAGGCCGAGGCAGACCGCGACCGCCAGCACCCGGTACACCCGCGAGCGCGGCAGTGCCACGATGCCGAGCAGCGGCGCGATCGGCAGCAGGATCCGCCAGGTGCTCGACTGTGGGAAGAACACGGCCAGCAGGTAGACGACGTAGGCGACCGCCCACAGCCGGAGCTCGAGGCCCACCCGCCGCGCTGCCGGCTGGAAGACGAACACCGCGAAGCCGACGACCGCCACGGCGAGCAGGATCCCGCCGGCAGGCTGCCGGAACCACCAGCCGAAGCCCTGGATCCACGGCGTGAACGGCACGAGCTCCTGCCACCCGATGTACGACGACCGCCAGGCGAGCTCGGTGTCCGTGTACGCCTTCGGCACCCCGGTGACGGCCCAGGCGATCGCGGGCCACGCGAGGCCGACGAGCCCCGAGACGACCCCGACCACGAGGGGCGGTACGGCGCGGCGGAGCGTGAGCCGTCCGGTCTCCCGCACCCACGCCGGTCGGAACGCCCACACGCCCAGGAAGAGCACGACGAGGAACGCGAACGCGAGTCCGGTCGGCCGTGTCATGCCGAGCAGGAGCACGACGGGCAGCATGGTCCACCACCGCCGGTCGACCAGGAGCAGCAGCGCGACGAGGAGCAGGAACAGGCCCATCGCCTCGGCGTAGGCGACCTGGAACACGGCGGACACCGGCGCGACGCAGAACAGCACCGTGGCGAACGTCGCCCGGCCGTCGTCGAGGAACCGGCCCACCAGCCGCCGGAAGACCAGGGCGGCGCCCCACCCCGCGGCGAACGAGACGGTGACCGCGACCGCCTCGAAGGACGCTCCCGTCAGCACCATGAGGCCACGCACCAGGAACGGGTAGGCCGGCATGAACGCCCAGGCGTTCTCCGTGACGTGCCCGGCAGCGTCGATCGGCAGCGTCGACGGGTACCCGTTCGCCGCGATCACGCGGTACCAGGCGCCGTCCCAGATCGACGCGAACGACAGGTACGACGGGTGCTGCGCCGTGAACGAGTTCGCGGTCTGCACGCTCGCGAACGCCAGCAGCATGGCCCCGGTGACGAGCCGGGCGGCCAGGTAGACCACGCTCACCCGGACCCACCACGGCACCAGGCGGTAGCGCGCCCGCCAGCGGGATGGACCGGCCTGCCCCGCGACGGTGCGCGCGGGGCCGGTGGTCACGCCGTCAGCCACCGACGCAGGCCGTCCTCGACCGCGGTGATCTGGTCGACGGGGACCTGCTCGTCGTCATGGTGCGCGAACACGGGCTCGCCGGGGCCGTAGTTGACGGCGGGCACGCTCAACGCGGAGAAGCGTGCGACGTCGGTCCAGCCGTACTTCGGGCGGGGCGCCGGGCCGCCGACCGCCGCGACGAACTGCTGCGCGAGCGGGGCGTCGAGGCCCGGGCGGGCACCGGCGGCGAGGTCGACGATCTGCACGTCGTAGCCGTCGAAGAGCTCGCGGATGTGCGCCACGGCCTCGTCCGCGCTGCGCGAGGGCGCGAAGCGGTAGTTCACGTGCACCATCGCCTCGTCCGGGATGACGTTGCCGGCGATGCCGCCGGTGATGCCCACGGCGTTGAGGCCCTCGCGGTACTCGAGCCCGTCGACCGTGACCGTTCGGGGCTCGTAGGCGGCGAGGGTGGCGAGGATCGGAGCGGTCTTGTGGATCGCGTTCTCACCGATCCAGCTGCGGGCACTGTGGGAGCGCTTGCCGAAGGTCCGGATCTCCGCGCGGAGGTTGCCGTTGCACCCACCCTCGATCTGCGCGCCCGACGGCTCGCCGAGGATCGCGAAGTCTCCCGCGAGCAGCTCGGGACGCGTCCGCGCGAGCCGACCGAGGCCGTTGAGGGAGTCGCTGACCTCCTCGTGGTCGTAGAACACCCACGTGACGTCGACGTTCGGATCGGCGAGGTCGTGCGCGAGCTTGAGCTGCACCGCGCAGCCGGCCTTCATGTCCACCGTGCCGCGGCCCCAGAGGATCTCGGTGCCGTCGTCCGCGGTACGGAACTCGGTCGGCAGGTTGCCGTTGAGCGGCACCGTGTCGATGTGCCCGGCGATGACGACCCGACGCTCGCGGCCGAGCTGCGTGCGTGCCACGATCGCATCGCCGTCACGCACGACGTCGAGGTGGGGCAGCGCGGACAGCGCCGCCTCGATCGCGTCGGCGAGGGGGCCTTCGTTCCCCGACACCGACTCGATGTCGCAGATGGCACGCGTGATGTCGATGGACGAGGCGGTGAGGTCGAGCTGCTCCGGCATGCGGTCAGCGTACCGGCCGTGTCCCACAGCGCTCGGTGAGGCGACCACCTGTGGACGGGAGTCCTCCGTCCACAGCAACCGTGCCTCCAGACCGGGCGGACCGCTGACGGGAGGTTCTCCACCGACCGTCTCCCTGGACGGGTCACCGCCCGGGCCGCTCGCTACCCTGGTGGCGTGACCGACGCGACCGCTACCACCGACCGACCCACGCACGCCTGGGGCCACGGCCTCGCAACGATCGCCGCGGACGGCACCACGCTCGACACCTGGTACCCGGAGACGCACCTCGGCGAGCGCCCGGCCGACGCGGTGTTCCCGTCGGAGCTCGAGGCGCACGTCGGCGACGATCCGCGGCGCGACGTCCGGATCGAGGCCGTCACGACCGAGATCGCGATCGACGACGCACCAGCCAGCACGCCGGACGCGTACCTGCGCCTGCACCTGCTCAGCCACCTGCACGTGCGGCCGAACGAGATCGCGCTCGACGGGGTCTTCGGGCACCTGCCGATCGTCGCGTGGACGAACGCCGGTCCCGTGCACCCCGACGCACTGACCCGGCTGCGCCCGTCGCTGCAGCGCGCCGGCATCGCCGTGCACGCGGTCGACAAGTTCCCGCGCCTGCTCGACTACGTCGTCCCGGACCGCGTGCGCATCGGCGACGCCAACCGGGTGCGGCTGGGCGCGCACCTGGCCCCCGGGACGACCGTCATGCACGAGGGCTTCGTGAACTTCAACGCCGGCACGCTCGGCGACGCCATGATCGAGGGCCGTGTCTCGCAGGGCGTGGTCGTGGGCAACGGCACCGACATCGGCGGCGGCGCCTCCATCATGGGCACGCTGTCCGGCGGTGGGACCCACCGGGTGTCGCTCGGCGAGCGGGCGCTCCTCGGCGCGAACGCCGGGCTCGGCATCTCCCTCGGCGACGACTCCGTGGTCGAAGCGGGCCTGTACGTCACGGCGGGGACGAAGGTCGTGCTCGTGGGTGCCGCGCCCTCGCCCGACGGCACCCCGCGCACCGTGAAGGCCGCCGAGCTCTCCGGTGTGCCGAACGTGCTGTTCCGACGGAACTCGCTGACGGGTGCGGTCGAGGCACTGCAGCGGCAGGGTCAGGGCATCCAGCTGAACACCGCCCTGCACGCGTAGCGCGTCCCCGGCGCGAGACGCACGAACCGCGCCCCGGTCGCGCGCGTCGCGCGAGACGCACCCACCGCGCCGAGACGCACGACGAGCGGTGCGACGGTCCTGATCTCGGCGGCGTCTCGCCGCGTCTCGCCCGGCTGCGGGGACCCACCACGCCCGCGGCATCCCACCGCAGCCGTCGGTCACCTGGACCGCGTCGGACGGAAGGCGCGGGGCCACGTCCGCCACGCGCCTCCCGCGGACGTCGGCCGGACGGGAGGCACGGGTCTGCTCCCGCCCAGCGCCTCGCGCCGCGGACGTCGGCCGGACGGTCGATCGCACCGTCACCGAAAGCAGACGCCGGCCGCCGGCGCGGCGCTCCTACGCTCTCGGGGTCCCCGTCCTGACAGAGGAGTCCCGATGACCCCGTCCCTCCCCCGCTCCAGCGCCGGTCGCCTCGGTGCGAGCGGTCTCGTGCTGGCCTCCACCGTGTTCGGCACGGTCCTCGTCCCCGCGACCGCGAACGCCGCCACCGACCCCGCGCTCTCGGCGTCACTGCAGACCACGACGCTCAACGACGCCGTCACCGAGGCGACGTTCACGGTCGAGAACCACAGCGAGGCGTCGCAGCCGGTGTCCATCACGTTCGACGTCCCCGCCGGGAGCGTGCACAACCGAGCGGACACGCGGTCCTCCCTGTCGGCCGACGGCGGTCGCGCGACCCTGGCCCTGCACCTGCCCCTCTCCGCCGGAGAACGGGTCGACATGCCGCTCTGGCTGCTGAACGGGGCCGGAGCCCGGTTCGAGCACTGCTCGATCGAGGGTGTGCCCGTCACCGGGTGCTCGGCTCCCGACGACGGCGAGGGTGCCAGGACCGGCACCGGCACCGGCACCGACGAGCCCGGTACGGGTCCGGAGCAGACCGGCGCGGACTCCGGTAACGAGCAGCCCGGCGCGGGCTCCGGCAGCCAGCAGCCCGGCGACGCCGACCACGACGCGGCCGCACACGTGCAGTACCCGACGGTCACGCACGGCCACACGGACGTCCCCGTCGCGCCGCTCGGTGCCGCCGCGGACGTGCAGTCACAGGACGGCACACAGCTCGCCCGCAGTGACCTGCGTCAGGCGGGCCGCTGGATCAGGCGCGGCCAGACCTTCGTCGTCGAGGTCCCCGACGGCGTCGAGCACGCTCAGGTCGGCATCGGCCAGTACGGCGGCTACTCCGGCATCAACGACTGCCACGACGTCGGCATCCGGCGCTTCGACCTCCACCCCGGCACGAACACCGTCACCGCTCCGCACGACGGCCTGGTGTCCGTCATCGACACGAGCACGACCGACGAGGGCACCTTGACCGTCCGGGGCGGCTACCCGGTCCCGACGTTCATCGCCGGCGAGACCGACCGCGCCGCGTTCGACCGCCAGCTGCAGGACTGGTCGCAGTCGCCGTTCCTCCAGCTCATCGGTGAGCGGGTCCAGGCCGACGTCCTCCGGTCGGAGACCCGGTACCCGACCTTCGACCAGAACGAGGAGATCATCGCCGGGCTGGACCTCGACGCGAAGATCGGTCGCTGGGACGACGTCATCCGGGTGAACGAGCGGTTCTGGGGCGCGGGCCGCGCCGCACACCGGGTGCACTTCGCCACCCCGTCGAGGTTCACGACCGGCACCAGTGGGTACGCGGAGAGCCACGACGGCTGGATCGGGTTCTCGACCGACCACGCGAAGCCGCACCACCTGCTCGACGGCGACTCGACGATGCCCGGCGAACGGCATGTCCGTCAGGCGATCGGGCGGGTCTTCCAGCAGGACGTCACCCGCTGGAAGGACGCATCCGGCCGCATCGATGCCCTCACGTCGGTCGACCTCGCCAGCTTGGTCATCGAGGAGCGCGTGAACGGCAGGAACTGGCTCGACTCGTGGACGGACCAGGTCCTGCAGTTCCGCGAGAAGCCGGTCGAGCAGCGCGAGTACAGCGATCTGAACCCGACGGTCCGGAGCCTGGTGTTCGACCAGCTCCGCCGCGCGTACGGCGACGACTTCATCGCGAAGGTCGCAGCGCGCAACCAGGGACCCGTCCTGCCGGGCAGCCAGCGCGACGCGCGGCGCGACTTCATCCTGGCGGCAGCGAACGTCGCCGGGCGTGACCTCACGCCGTTCTTCGAGCAGTGGGGCATCACGGTCGAGCCGGACCTGCGACCGCACCTCGCCGAGTACCCGGCCCTCGAGACGCCGATCTGGGACGACTTCGACGCACTGCACTGACACCGAACCGGCCGGGAGGCGCGTGACGGCCCCGCCACGCGCCTCCCGTCCGTCGGGTGGAACCACGGAAGCGACGTCGAACCAGCCGTGATGGCCGGTTCGACGTCGCTTCCGTGGTTCGACGTGCGCGCGGGAGCGCCGCGCCCCGCGCGTCAGCGCGTGGGCAGGTCCCGCTCCGGGTGCCCCACGTAGAGCTGCTGCGGGCGACCGATCTTGTTCAGCGGGTCGTTGTTGAGCTCGCGCCACTGGGCGATCCACCCCGGCAGGCGCCCGATCGCGAACAGCACCGTGAACATCCGCGGCGGGAAGCCCATCGCCCGGTAGATGATGCCCGTGTAGAAGTCGACGTTCGGGTAGAGCTTGCGGCTGACGAAGTACTCGTCCTCGAGCGCGATCTGCTCGAGCTCCATCGCGATGTCGAGCAGGTCGTCCTGCACCCCGAGCGACTCGAGCACTTCGTGCGCGGACTCCTTCACGAGCTTCGCGCGCGGGTCGTAGTTCTTGTACACGCGGTGCCCGAAGCCCATGAGCTTCACGCCGCGCTCCTTGTTCTTCACGCGCTCGACGAACCGCGACACCGGCTCGCCCGAGTCCTTGATCTGCTGGAGCATCTCGAGCACGGCCTCGTTCGCACCGCCGTGCAGCGGGCCGTACAGCGCGTTGATGCCCGCGGAGATCGACGCGAACATGTTCGCCTTGGTCGAGCCGACGAGCCGCACGGTCGAGGTCGACGCGTTCTGCTCGTGGTCCTCGTGCAGGATCAGCAGCCGCTCGAGCGCCTTCGACAGCACCGGGTTCGGCTCGTACGGCTCGGCCATCGTGCCGAAGTTCAGCCGCAGGAAGTTGTCGACGAACGACAGCTTGTTGTCCGGGTACAGGAACGCCTGCCCGATCGCCTTCTTGTGCGCGTACGCGGCGATGACCGGGAGCTTGGCGAGGAGCCGGACCGTCTGCAGCTCGACCTTCTCCGGGTCGTCGACGTCCATGTCGTCCTCGTAGTAGGTCGACAGGGCGCTCACGGCACTCGACAGGACGGACATCGGGTGCGCCGAGTGCGGCAGCGCGTCGAACAGGCGACGGAGGTCCTCGTGCAGCAGGGTGTGCCGGCGGATGCGGGCGTCGAAGCCCTCGAGCTCCTCGGCGGTGGGGAGCTCGCCGTAGATGAGGAGCCAGGCGACCTCGAGGTAGGTGCAGCCCGATGCGACCTGGTCGATCGGGTACCCGCGGTAGCGGAGGATGCCCTGGTCGCCGTCGATGTACGTGATGGCGCTCTTGGTCGCGCCGGTGTTCACGAAGCCGTAGTCGAGCGTGTTCAGCCCGGTCTGCTTCTTCAACGACGAGATGTCGATCGCGGACGCGCCGTCGACGCTCGGCAGGATCGGGAACTCCGCCGTGCCGCCCGGGAACGTCAGCGTCGCGGTCTCGGTGGACTCGGCGGCGGCAGGGCTCACGGGAACGGGCGTGGTGGGCGGTGTGGCCGTCTTCTGAGCGTCGTTGGCAGTGTCAGTCACGACCACAGCCTAACTGCGCCGCCTGTCGGTCGTGCACCACCGGACGACCGGGATTTGGTGGGAACCGCGGATTGTGCACGCGGCGCAGCCCGGTCGCGTGGCACGTCGCGGCCGGGAGGCACGGCGCACCCCCGTCAGGAGGCCGCCAGCCGCCGTCCGCTCGCCAGACGCTGCGCGGCCGCCGCGATCCGGTCGTCGGTCGCGGTGACCGCCACCCGCACGTGCTCCGCACCAGCGGGCCCGTAGAAGGTGCCCGGCGCGACGAGGATGCCGCGGTCCGCGAGCCACCCGACGGTGTCGAGCGCGGGCTCACCGCGGGTCGCCCAGAGGTAGAGCCCGGCGTCGCTGTGGTCGATCCGGAAGCCCGCGCCTTCGAGTGCCCGTCGGAGCATGTTCCGACGAGCGCGGTACCGGGCCTTCTGCTGCTGCACGTGGGCGTCGTCGGCGAGGGCGACGATCATCGCGTCCTGCACGGGCAGCGGCGGCATCATGCCGGTGTGCTTGCGGACTGCCAGGACCTCGGCCAGGATCGCGGCGTCGCCCGCCACGAACGCTGCGCGGTAGCCGGCGAGGTTCGACTGCTTCGACAGCGAGTAGACGCTGAGGATCCCGTCGACGCGATCACCGACGACCCGCGGATCGAGGATCGACGGCGTCGGAGCGGTGTCGTACGGCGGCTCCCAGCCGAGCTCGGCGTAGCACTCGTCACCGACGATGACCGCACCGAGCTCCCGCGCACGCTCGACGGCGGCACGGAGCTGCTCGACGTCCAGCACGCGCCCGTCGGGGTTGCCGGGCGAGTTGAGCCAGACGAGCTTCGTCGTCTCCGGCCAGGCCGCGGGGTCGTCCGCTGCCAGCGCCTCGGCTCGGACGAGCGCGGCGCCGAGCTCGTAGGTCGGGTACGCGGCCTCGGGGAACACCACGGTGTCGCCCGGACCGATGCCGAGCCAGAGCGCGAGCCCGGCGATGAACTCCTTCGAGCCGATCGTCGGCAGCACCTGGTCGGGGGTGAGCGTCACGCCCTGCCGCCTGCCGTACCACTCGGCGATGGCCTCGCGGAGGGCCGGCGTGCCGGCGACCTGCGGGTAGGCGTGGGCGTCCGTCGCCTGCGCCAGCGCCGCGCGCACGACCTCGGGGGTCGGGTCGACGGGCGAGCCGACGCTGAGGTCGACGATGCCGCCCTCGTACGCCGCTGCACGCTGCTTGAAGGGGACGAGCTGGTCCCAGGGGAAGTCGGGGAGGTCGAGCGCCACGTGTCGGTCCGGACTCGGTGCTGCCGGGTCAGCCGCGGGGCGGCTCGGCCATGACGACCGGGTGGTCCTTGTGGATCACGCCGACCTTCGCGGCACCGCCGGGCGACCCGACCTCCTCGAAGAACTCGACATTGGCCTTGTAGTAGTCGGCCCACTCCTCGGGGAGGTCGTCCTCGTAGTAGATCGCCTCGACCGGGCAGACCGGCTCGCACGCACCGCAGTCGACGCACTCGTCGGGGTGGATGTACAGCGACCGGTCACCCTCGTAGATGCAGTCGACCGGGCATTCGTCGATGCAGGCGCGGTCCTTGACGTCGACACAGGGTTGAGCGATCACGTAGGTCACGGTGCGGGTGCTCCCTTCGGACTGAGCGAACCCGAGTCTACTCGCGGGCCGCGGAGGAGCCTGACCGCGACGGCACCGGTGCCCGCCGTCACCGCGCTAGGACGCCGAACGCTCGTCCGCCCGTGCGGCGGCGGCTCGGGCACGCAGCCCGGACAGGTCGGGCCAGGCGAGGGTGAACGCGGTGATCGCCGCCGGCGCGAACGTCCACACGTACCCGGCCACGTTCGCGAGCACGAGCGGCGAGGACTGCCCGCCGACGCTCGACAGCACCTGCGTGGCGACGATGATCGCGATGCCGACGGTGGCGACCATCGCGCGCGAGCGGTACAGCAGGCGCAGCCCGACGACCAGACCGAGCACGATCAGGGTCGTCAGCACCATGCCGACCGGGAACCCGCCGAGGGTCTGCTGGTGGGTGACGGTGCCCAGTCCGCCCACGACGAGCCCGGCGACCGCGGCGACGACGAGGGCCGTGACCTTGCCCTGACCGGAGAGCTCGGCGAAGGTCTCGGGTGCCCGCGGCACCGGGTCGGCGTCGTGCCGGAACGCCTCGACGGCGGGGGCGGCCTGCCGGACACCGTGCGGCATCACCCAGGTCAGGCGCTGCGGGTCGGCGGGGTCGACCGGGTCGACGGTCACCTGCGACCGGTACTGCTCGACGGCCGCGCGCACCTTCTCCCGGACCGGCACGACGTCGACGGTCAGGTCGACCTCGGGCGCGTCGGGATCGACGATCATCGAGAACGGCACTTCCTCGGCCCGCGCGGCGTACCGGGCGGCGTGGTGCACCCGGACGTGGTCGGGGTGCCCGTAGCCGCCGTCGTCCGCGTAGCTCACGACCGCGTCGGCGCCGGTCGAGCGGATCGCTGCACGCAGGTCGTCGACGACCTCGCCCAGGTCGGCCGCGGTGAGCGAGTCGGCAGGGGCGTCGTCGGCAGCCGTCGCGCGGCCGTCCGGTCCCCACTGCATGCCGGAGTCCGTGTAGCGTCGCTCGGGCAGGTCGGTCGGTCGTGCGCCCCTGCCACCGAGCCACAGGTGCGCCGGACCGCCGAGCGCCGCCAGGGCCGCGGCGATCTCCGTCTCGCGGTGCGCGGCCACGCGCGGTCCGTCGCCGGCGAGCGGCGCGAGCGCCTCCGTCAGCATCTCCCCGCGCTCACCCCGCGTCGCGGTCAGCACCGTCACCTCGGCTCCGAGCTCGAGCAGGGTGGCGATGGTCCCACCGGACGACAGGGTCTCGTCGTCGGGGTGGGCGTGCACGAACAGGACGCGCTCGGGACGCGTTGCGGGGGCCTTGGACATCGCGACCAAGGGTACTTCGCTACCGGGGCGTGACGATGTACGTCGCGGTGACGCCGTCCTTCGTCTCGGAGACGGTGAGCACCACGCGGTGGGCGTCGCTGCGGAACAACCCGAAGGCGCTCGACGAGTCGGCACGCTTCGCGGACTCGGTGTAGCCCGCCGCCGCGAGCTGCTCGGTGGCTGCCTGGAAGGCGTCGACCGAGGTCACCCGGACCTGCACCACCCAGCCGGAGCCGTTCGGCCCCGCTCCGCCACCGAGCACGGTGCCGTCGACCAGTGGGACGTCGGTGGTCGGGAAGCCGTCCGGCACCTTGCCGTCGCTCGTGACGCCCGTGCCCTCGAGGGCGGTGTCGAGCGCGCCGTCGATGCCGCCCGCGACCGAGGCCATGCCGTCCTGGATCGCCTTGCCGTCGATGCCCTGCACCGTCTCGGTCACGTTCGACGCGACCGACGAGCCGAGGTCCGTCGCCTGACGGACAGCGTCGGTCGAGCAGCCGGTCAGGCCGGCGAGGGCGATGCCCGCCGTGACGGCGGCGATCAGGGTCCGGGTCGTGCGCATGCGGACACCCTAGGTGGGCTGCCGGGAGGCGCGGCGTGCGTTCGCTGGGAAACCTCCCGCCCCGCCGCGCCGCACCTCCCCCGCGAAACGCAACGTCGGCGGTTGCTCGCAGCGCTGTGCCGCTGCGCAGTGCCGCCGACGTTGCGTCGTGCGGAGGGGGGCCGCCCGTCAGGCCAGGTGGGCGCGGGTGGCAGCCGTCAGGGCGTCGACCCCGACGGGGATCGCCGTCTCGGCCTGCGGCGCGTAGAACGGCGAGTGGTTGCTCGGGATGTCCTCGCCGCGACGGAAGAGCTCGGGGTCGGTGATGCCGGTGAACCAGTACACGAGCGGCACCCCCGCCGCGGTGGCCAGCTGACCGACGTCCTCGGACGCCATCGCGAGGCCGATCTCCAGGTCGCGGGCGTCCGGCACGGCACCACGGAGCGCGTCGAGCACCCGTGCCGCGGCCTCGGCGTCGTTCACCGTGACCTCGGCACCCGGGGCACGCTCGATCGTCGGCGCGTCGAGGCCACCAGCCTCGCTCTCGGCCTGCACGATGCGCTCGATCGACGCGATGATCCGCTCGCGGGTCTCCTCGTTGCGCGCACGGGTCGAGATCTCGATGACGGCCTGGTCCGGGATGATGTTCGGGCGGGTCCCGGCGTGGAAGCTGCCGACGGTGACGACGCCGGCATCGGAGGGCGAGACCTCGCGCGAGACGACGGTCTGCAGCCGCACGACGGCGCTCGCGGCGGTGACGATCGGGTCGAGCGAGGCCTGCGGCGCCGACCCGTGCGCGCCACGGCCGTTGAACGTCACGGTGAGACGGTCGCTCGAGGCCATCACCGGGCCGGAGCCGACCGCGACGATGCCGACCGGAGCGGGGGCCGAGTGCTGCCCGAGCACGACGTCCGGCTTCGGGAAGCGCTCGACCAGGCCGTCCTCGATCATCGCGCGGGCGCCCGAGATGACTTCCTCGGCCGGTTGGAACACGGCGACGACGGTGCCGTGCCACGCATCGCGCGTGCCGACGAGGCGCTCGAGCGTGCCGAGCAGCCACGTCACGTGGATGTCGTGCCCGCAGGCGTGCATCGTCGGGACCTCGGTGCCCTCGTCGTCACGACCGGTGTGGCTGCTCGCGTACGGCAGGCCGGTGCGCTCCTGCACGGGCAGCCCGTCCATGTCGGCTCGGAGCCACACGACCGGGCCGTCGCCGTTCGACAGGACGCCCACGACACCCGTGCCGCCGACGCCCGTGGTGACCTCGATCCCGCCGATCTCGGCGAGCCGGTCGGCGACGACACCGGCGGTGCGGTGCTCCTGGAAGCCGAGCTCCGGGTGGGCATGCAGGTCCTGGTACAGCGAGAGCAGATCGAGTGTCACGCGCTCCACCGTATCCCCGAACCCGGGGAGCGCAGACGCCGACGGCCCGGCCACATCGACGAGGTGACCGGGCCGTCGGACGGAGGCCGGGCCTCCAGGCTGGTCCTGCCTACGCGTCCTGACGCTTCAGACGGGCGTACGCACGCTGGCGGGCCTGGGCGTCGAGCTCGACCTTCCGGATGCGGACGTGGTCGGGGGTGACCTCGACGCACTCGTCCTCGCGCGCGAACTCCAGGCACTCCTCGAGGGAGAGCTGGCGCGACGGCGTCATCGACTCGAAGGAGTCGGCGTTCGCCGAACGCATGTTCGTGAGCTTCTTCTCCTTCGTGATGTTCACGTCCATGTCGTCGGCGCGCGAGTTCTCGCCGATGACCATGCCCTCGTAGACCTCCTCCGTCGGGTTGACGAAGAACGTCATGCGCTCCTGCAGGTTCGTGATGGCGAACGGCGTGACGACACCGGCGCGGTCGGAGACGATCGAGCCGTTGATGCGGGTCTGGATCGGGCCGGCCCACTCGTCGTAGCCGTGCGAGATCGCGTTCGCGATGCCGGTGCCGCGGGTCTCGGTCAGGAAGGACGTGCGGAAGCCGATGAGCCCGCGCGACGGCACGATGAACTCCATGCGGATCCAGCCGGTGCCGTGGTTCGTCATGTTCTCCATGCGACCCTTGCGCGCGGCCATGAGCTGCGTGATCGCGCCGAGGTGCTCCTCCGGCGTGTCGATCGTCATGTGCTCGTAGGGCTCGAGGAGCTTGCCGTTCTCGTCACGCTTCGTGACGACCTGCGGCTTGCCGACGGTGAGCTCGAAGCCCTCGCGGCGCATCTGCTCGACCAGGATGGCGAGCGCCAGCTCACCGCGGCCCTGGACCTCCCAGGTGTCCGGGCGGCCGATGTCCTGCACCTTGAGCGAGACGTTGCCGATGAGCTCGCGGTCGAGGCGGTCCTTGACCATGCGGGCGGTGAGCTTGTGGCCCTTGACCTTGCCGACCAACGGCGAGGTGTTCGTGCCGATGGTCATCGAGATCGCCGGGTCGTCGACCGTGATGGTCGGCAGCGGACGGACGTCCTCGGGGTCGGACAGCGTCTCACCGATGGTGATCGTGTCGAAGCCGGCGACGGCGACGATGTCGCCGGGGCCCGCGGACTCGGCCGGGTAGCGGTCGAGCGCCTTCGTGATGAGCAGCTCGGTGATGCGGGCGTTCGCGACGGTGCCGTCGTGCTTCACCCAGGCCACGGTCTGGCCCTTCTTCATCGTGCCGTGGAAGATGCGGAGCAGCGCGAGGCGACCGAGGAACGGCGAGGCGTCGAGGTTCGTGACGTGCGCCTGCAGCGGGTGCTCGTCGTCGTACTTCGGCGCGGGGACGTGCTGCAGGATCGCCTCGAACAGCGGCTCGAGGTCGTCGTTGTCGGGCAGCGAGCCGTCCTCGGGCTTGTTGCGCGACGCGGCACCGGCACGGCCGGACGCGTAGACGACGGGCACGTCGAGGATCGCGTCGAGGTCGAGGTCGTCGACCTCGTCCGCCAGGTCGGACGCCAGGCCGAGGAGCAGGTCCTGCGACTCGGAGACGACCTCGTCGATGCGGGAGTCCGGGCGGTCCGTCTTGTTGACGAGCAGGATCACCGGGAGCTTGGCGGCGAGCGCCTTGCGGAGCACGAAACGGGTCTGGGGCAGCGGGCCCTCGGACGCGTCGACGAGCAGGACGACACCGTCGACCATGGAGAGGCCGCGCTCGACCTCGCCACCGAAGTCGGCGTGGCCGGGGGTGTCGATCACGTTGATCGTGATGCGACCGCCCGGGTTGAACTCCTCGGCGTGCTTCCCGTTGTAGAGCACCGAGGTGTTCTTCGCGAGGATGGTGATGCCCTTCTCGCGCTCGAGGTCGTTCGAGTCCATCATCCGGTCTTCGCCCTCGAAGTGGGCGTCGAACGAGTTGGTCTGCGTGAGCATCGCGTCGACGAGGGTGGTCTTGCCGTGGTCGACGTGTGCCACGATGGCGACGTTGCGCAGGTCGGACCGGGTGGCGAGCGCCATACAGGACATCCTTCAAGTGTTCGGAGAAGATCGGGCGGCCGGTCGTCGTGGACACATGGCACCCGCGGGCAGAACGCCCGACACGCCAGTCTACCGGTAGTTCGCAACCCTGAGGAGTACAGCGCATGAGCCGACGGCGAACGTGGATCGAGATCACGATCGTCCTCATGCTCTCGCTGGGCGGCAGCGCGCTGTACTCGGTGCTGCAGATCATCGACGACCTGTCGCAGACGACCCCGCTCGGGCAGCAGTCGACGGCACTCAACACCTCGACCACGACCGTGCAGTACGTCGACCTCGCCCGGCAGCTCGTCGGCATCGCCGTCGACCTGGCCCCGGTCGCGCTGGTCTGCTACCTCCTCTGGAGCGCCCGCCGCCCGCACCTGCACCGACTCGGGATCGACCGGTTCCGGGTGCGGCCGGACCTCGGCGGCGCGGCGCTCATCGCACTCGGCATCGGCATTCCGGGCCTCGCCCTGTACTTCACGGGACGGGCGCTCGGCTTCACGGTGGACGTGGACCCAGCGGCGCTCGACTCCTACTGGTGGACGATCCCCGTCCTGCTGCTCTCGGCCGTCCGGTCCGGGCTGCAGGAGGAGGTCATCGTCATCGGGTACCTGTACGAGCGGCTCGGCGGCCTCGGCTGGGGGCGGTGGCAGGTGATCCTCTCCACCGCGGTGCTGCGCGGGAGCTACCACCTGTACCAGGGGTTCGGGGCGTTCGTGGGGAACGCGGTGATGGGCGTCGTGTTCGGGTGGATCTACACGAAGTGGGGACGACTGCTCCCGCTCGTGATCACGCACTGCCTGCTCGACGCGGTGGTGTTCGTGGGCTACCCGTTCGTGGCGCACACGTTCCCGGAGCTGTTCCGCTGAGGACTCGCCAGACGAACGGCGCGCGACGATGGTGCAGATGACGTCGGGTCCGTGGCTGCGACCCGACAGTGACTGCTCCATCGATGCGGCGGTCGTGAGCGGGTGACGGACGGGAGGCGCGGTGCCAGCTGGCACCGCGCCTCCCGTCCGTCGATGGGTCGCGTCTCAGGCGACCAGCTGCGGCACCTGCTCCGGGTAGTGGCACGCCGCGCGGTGGTCGACGTCCTCGCCGCGGCGCGGCGCCTTGTCGGGGACCTCGTCGCGGCACCGCGCCTGCTGCGCCTCGGGCAGCATCGCGTAGAGCGGGCAGCGCGAGCGGAACCGGCAGCCCGTCGGGCGCTCGGTCGGGCTGGGCGGGTCCCCCGGCAGCAGGATCGTCCGGCGTGCCCGCTCGATCACCGGGTCGGGTACCGGCACCGCCGACATGAGCGCGGCCGTGTAGGGGTGCATGGGTCGCTCGAAGACCTCGTCGACCGCACCCTCCTCCACGGTCCGGCCGAGGTACATCACGCTCACCCGGTCGGCGACGTGCCGGATCACCGACAGGTCGTGCGAGACGAACAGGTACGACAGCCCGAGACGGGCCTTGAGCTCGGCGAGCAGGTTCAGCACGCCCGCCTGGATCGACACGTCGAGCGCGGAGACGGGCTCGTCGAGGACGATCAGCTCCGGCTCGGTCGCCAGGGCACGGGCGATCGAGATGCGCTGCCGCTGCCCACCGGAGAACTCGTGCGGGTAGCGGTCGGCCTCGGTGGCACGGAGCCCGACCAGGCCGAGCAGTTCCGGCACCCGCTCGGCGATGCGGTCCGACGAGGCACCGATCGCCCGCAGGGGTTCCGCGACGACGTCGTAGACGGACATGCGCGGGTCGAGGCTCGCGGCCGGGTCCTGGAACACCATCGAGATGCGCTGGCGCAGCTGCTTCGACGCGGTCACCGGCTGCCCGAAGAGCTCGACCGTGCCGTGCTCGGGCCGCTCGAGGTCCATCAGCTGGTGCAGCGTCGTCGACTTGCCCGAGCCGGACTCCCCCACGAGGCCGAGGGTCTCGCCGGTCCGGATGTCGAGGTCGACCCCGTCCACCGCGTAGACCTCGCCGACCTTCCGCTTGAAGACCGCACCCTTGAGCAGCGGGAACGTCTTCGTGAGCCCCTCGACCTGCACCACCGGCTCGCGACCGGCGCGGGCGGCGGGCGCCTCGGCGACGGGCGCTCCGGCGGGGACGTCGGGCAGGCGGAAGATCGCGCCGGCGTCGGCGTGCGCCTCGGCGACCTCCTCGTAGCGGTGGCAGGCGACGGCGTGCGGCACCGCAGTGTCGACCGGTTCCTCGCCGGGGACGCCCGCGGCGACGTCCACCGCGGCGAGCGGCGGCTCCGACCCGCGGCACACGGCGGCGGCGAGCGGGCAGCGGTCCGCGAACGGGCAGGCGTCCGGCAGGGCGATGAGCGACGGCGGCGACCCGGGGATCGGCACGAGGGGCTCGCCACTCGACTCGTCGAGCCGGGGCAGCGCGCCGATGAGGCCGATCGTGTACGGCATCCGCGGACGGGCGAACAGTTCCTCGGCGCTCGCGGTCTCGACGATCCGGCCGGCGTACATCACCGCGATGCGGTCGGCGATCCCGGCGATCACACCGAGGTCGTGGCTGACGAAGACCAGGGCGGCCCCCGTCTCGCGCTGCGCGGTGCGGAGCACGTCGATGATCTGCGCCTGGATCGTGACGTCGAGGGCGGTCGTCGGCTCGTCCGCCAGGATGACGTCCGGGTCGTTCGCCATGGCCATCGCGATCATCGCGCGTTGCCGCATGCCGCCGGAGAACTCGTGGGGGAAGGCGTCGACGCGCTGCTCGGCCTGCGGGATGCCGACGAGCTCCAGCAGCTCGATCGCGCGCGCACGGGCCTCCTGCTTCGAGGCACCGCGGTGCACGCGGACCGTCTCCGCGATCTGCTCGCCGATCGTGTAGACGGGCGTGAAGGCGGACAGCGGGTCCTGGAAGACCATCGCCACCTTCGCG
Organism: Curtobacterium caseinilyticum; assembly: GCF_030363035.1. Lineage (GTDB taxonomy): Bacteria > Actinomycetota > Actinomycetes > Actinomycetales > Microbacteriaceae > Curtobacterium > Curtobacterium caseinilyticum. The sequence goes on from NZ_JAUCMN010000003.1 coordinate 104,173, forward strand.
CCGCGTAGCTTGCTCATCTGCTTGTCGCTGCGGCCGAGGAGCTCCTCGCCCTCGAGCTGGATCGAGCCCGTGACCTTCGTCGTCTCCGGCAGCAGACCGAGGATGGCCATGCTCGTGACCGACTTGCCCGAACCGGACTCGCCGACGATGCCGAGGACCTCTCCCCGACGGAGCTCGAGGTCGACCCCGCGCACCGCGTGCACGACGCCGCGGGGGGTCGGGAAGCGGACGTCGAGGTCGCGGACCCGCAGGACCGGTGCGTCGGTCGCGACGCTCCCGGTGGCGCGCCCGGTGCTGGTGCTGCCGGTGCTGAGGCTGCCGTTGCTGGTGCTGTGTTCGGTGCTCATGCGCCGGCCCCCGCCTGGGTGGTGATCGTCGCCGCGTCGACCGCGGCCTGGTCCTGGTCGCGCTTGCGGCCCGTGCGCTTCTGCTTCTTGCCCGTCGACGACGTCGGGTCGAGGGCGTCCCGCAGCCCGTCGCCGAGCAGGTTCGCCGCGATCGCGAAGACCACGAGCGCGCCCGCCGCGAAGTAGAACAGCCAGGGGCTGGTGAGCGCCGCGTCCTGGTTCTGCGCGATCAGCGTGCCGAGCGAGACGTCCGGCGGCTGCACGCCGAAGCCGAAGTAGCTCAGGCTCGTCTCGGACAGCACCGCGGCACCGACCTGGATCGTGCCGTCGATGATGAGGAACGACGCCACGTTCGGCAGGATGTGCCGGACGATGATCCGGAACGGTCCGATGCCCATGTAGCGCGCGGCCCGGACGAACTCGCGCTCCTTCACCGAGAGCGTCATCGAGCGCACGACCCGCGCGGTGATCATCCACCCGAAGCCCGCGATGAGGGCGACGAGGACGATCCAGCCCGAGTCCTGGATGCGCGGGCTGATGATCGCGATGATGAGGAACGACGGCAGCACGAGCAGCATGTCGACGAAGAACATCACGATGCGGTCGACCCAGCCGCCGAAGTACCCCGCGGCGGCGCCGGTCAGGGCGGCGATCGCCGTCGAGAACACCGCGACGAGCAGGCCGATGAGCAGGCTCTTCTGCATGCCGCGTGCGGTCTGGGCGAAGACGTCCTGCCCGATGCCGTTCGTGCCGAACCAGTGGGCGGCGCTCGGCGGCTGCGTGAAGGCCGTGTAGTCGATCTGCGAGTAGCTGTAGGGGCTGACCAGCGGGCCGATGAAGGCGAACGCGAAGAGCACGAGGATCAGGACGAGCCCCACCCCGGCCCCGCGGTTCATGAAGGTGCGGACGACGGTCTGCAGGAAGCGGTTGCGCTGCTTCCCGCCGGGCTTGGGGCTGCCGGGCAGCGGCGCGTCCGCGCGCGCCAGGGTGGCGCCGTCGACGGGCTCGATCCGGGTGTCGGTCATGTCAGCTCCTCCGCACGCGGGGATCGAGGACGGCGGTGAGGGTGTCCGCGAGGAAGCCCGCGATGAGCACCATCACCGACGCGAACAGCGAGTACGCCGTCACCGCGTTGACGTCGTTGTTGTTCACCGAGTCGATGAACCACGCGCCGAGGCCGTTCCAGCCGAAGATCTTCTCGGTGAAGATCGCGCCGGTGAGGATGCCGAGGAACCCGTAGGCGAACAACGTGGTCATCGGCAGGAGCGCCGTGCGGAGGCCGTGCTTGAACGTCGCCTGCCGCCGGGTGAGGCCCTTCGCCCGCGCGGTGCGCAGGAAGTCCGAGCCGAGGACGTCGAGCATGGTCGCACGCTGGTACCGACTGTAGATCGCGATGAGGCCGAGGGCGATCGAGATCGTCGGCAGCAGCAGGTGCACGCCGCGGTCGAGGAACAGGTCGAGCCAGCTCCCGGTGAGCCCCGGGGTCGCCTCGCCGGTGAAGTTGATCAGCTGCGTGCCGGTGTCCTGGTTGAGCTTCGTCGCCCCGATCTTCAGGAACACCGCGGTGAGGAACACCGGCGTCGAGATGAGGACGATCGACACGATCGCGCTCACCCGGTCGGAGATCCGGTACTGCCGGATCGCGTTCCAGACGCCGACGAGCACCCCGAGCAGGATGCCGATGACCGTCCCGACCAGGAGCAACCGCAGGCTCACCCCCAACCGCGGCCAGAACTGGTCGGTCACCGGACGGTCCTGGATCGTCCGGCCCATGTCACCGTGCACGACGTCGCCGAGCCAGTGCCCGTAGCGGACCACGATCGGGGTCTTGTCGTTCACCCCGATGTCGTCGAGCTTCCGGTCGATCGTCGCCGCCGGTGGAGCCGGGTTGCGCTCGGCGTAGACGGATCGGGGGCTGAACGTCGCCGAGGCCAGGAAGTACGTCAGCGAGGTGGCGAGGAACACGAGCACGACGTAGTACACGAGTCGACGCGCCAGGAAGCGGGTCATGCGGAACACCATACGACCCGTTTTGTTTCCGGCAGATCACACGCTCGGTCTCGGCGCGTAACGAATTGGCATGTGCAACAGAACGCATCGACTGCCCCCGCCCGAGGGACGTAGGGTGATCCACAACTTCACGAGGGGAAGACCATGAAGCACAGGAAAGTCCTGGCGTTGACGGCGGCACTCGCCGGCTTCGCTCTCGTCGCGACCGGCTGCTCGAGCGGATCCAACGGTGGATCCGGCGGCGGCTCGGACGACTCGGGCAAGAAGACCCTGCCCACCTCGGCCCAGATCAACGAGAAGCCGGTCTCCGACCTGCAGGACGGCGGCACCCTCCGCCTCCCGATCTCGCAGTGGATCACGCAGTGGAACTACAACCAGGTCGACGGCGCCCTGGTCGACGCGGCCACCATCGAGCAGGCGACCATGCCGTTCGTGTACACGATCGACGGCAAGGGCGCGCCGGAGCTCGACACCGACTACGTGTCGAAGGCCGAGGCCACGAGCGACGACCCGCTCACGATCGAGTACACGATCAACCCGAAGGCCAAGTGGAACGACGGCTCGTCGATCACCTGGAAGGACTTCGAGAACGAGTGGAAGGCCCTGAACGGGACCAACGACGAGTACCTCGTCGGCGCCACCACGGGCTACGAGGACATCGAGTCGGTGACGAAGGGCTCGACCGACCAGGACGTCAAGGTCGTCTTCGCGAAGCCGTTCTCGGACTGGAAGTCGCTCTTCAGCCCGCTGTACCCGGCCAGCCAGACCGGCACGCCGCAGGCCTTCAACGAGGCCTACAAGGGCAAGGTGCCGGTCTCCTCCGGACCGTACAAGGTGTCGAAGCTCGACGAGACCGCGCAGACCGTCACGATCGTGCCGGACAGCACCTGGTGGGGCGACAAGCCGAAGCTCGACCAGGTGATCTTCCGCGCGCTGGACGGCAACGCCGACGTGGACGCCTACCTGAACAAGGAGATCGACTCGGTCCTCACCACGACGTCCGAGCGGTTCGACCGCGTCAAGGACGCGAAGGACTCGAAGATCTACGCCTCGACCTCGGCGCAGTACACGCACGTCGACTTCTCGTCCAAGGGCATCCTGAAGGACAAGGAACTGCGACTGGCGATCCAGCACTCGGTCAACCGTGAGGCGCTCGCGCAGGTCATCGGTGGCACGCTGCCCTACAAGCTCGGGACGCTCGACAACCACATCTTCCTGTCGACCGACGACGGCTACCAGTCGAACACCGACCCGAACGCCACGTTCGACGTCGAGAAGGCCAAGAAGATCCTGGACGACGACGGCTGGAAGACCGACGGCACGTACCGCAAGAAGGACGGCAAGACCCTCTCGCTGTCGATCACGATCCCGTCCGGCGCCACCGCGTCGCAGAAGCTCTCCGAGGTCATGCAGCAGCAGCTGAAGGACGTCGGCATCGAGCTGAAGCTCAAGTCGGTCGCCGTCGACGACTTCTTCGAGCAGTACGTCACGCCGGGCAACTACGACATGACGATCTTCGTCTGGGGCGGCACCGGGTTCCACTCGGGCGGCGCGTCGATCTACACCACCGGTGACACCGGCCAGAACTACGGCCGCATCGGCAGCAAGTCGATCGACGAGCTCGTGAAGCAGGCGATCGCAGAGCCGGACACCGACGAGGCGAACGCGCTCTGGAACAAGGTCGACAAGCAGGTCTGGGCGATCGGGCACTCCATGCCGATCACCGCGAAGCCGGCGCTCGTCGCGCAGAACCCGAAGCTCGCCAACTACGGCGCCTTCGCGGGCGCACAGAACATCGACTGGACCAAGGTCGGGTTCACCGAGTAGTCCCTCGTCGGCAGGACGGGCCCGGTCGCACCACGCGACCGGGCCCGTCCGTCGTCTGCGGGTGACCAGGACGAGCCGCGCAGCGCGTCGACGTGTCCCCACGACCGGAGGACTCCTACGGTTGGGTGATGAGCATCCCCGAGCCGGGCGACGACGCGCCCGACTTCACCCTTCCCGGCCTGATCGTCCGGAACGGCGAACGTCTCGACGACGAGTACGCGCTGTCGGCCGCGATCGGACGGCCGCTCGTCCTCGCCTTCTACCCGGGTGACGCCACCCCGGTGTGCACGGCGCAGCTCTGCAGCTACCAGGAGGAGCTCGACGACTTCACGGACCTCGGCGCGATCGTGTGGGGCATCAGCCCGCAGGCGCTCGACTCGCACGAGGACTTCGCCCGCGGCTCCTCGCTCACCTTCCCGCTGCTGAGCGACACCTCGGGCGACGTCATCCGAGCGTACGGCGTCCAGGCCCCGGGGATCGGGCTCCGGCGGTCGGTGTTCGTGATCGACGCCGACGGTGTCGTCCGCTGGCGACACGTCGGACTCGTGGGACTGCGGTTCCCGAAGGCCGAGACCATCCGTGCACAGGTCGAGGCGCTCGTCTGACCCGGTCCGGGTCGGTGTGACCGCTCGTCCCCGTACGATGTCGGGGATGAGCACCGTCGTCGCGCCCCCGATGCGCATCCTCGCCGTCGCCCTGTGGGTGGTCGCGGTCGTCCTGGTGCCGCTCGGCCTGCTGACCGGCGGCTCGCCCTGGCTGACCCCGGTGCCGAGCCTGTTCATCGCGCTCGTCGCGTGGGCCGTGCTGTGGCGTCCGCGCTTCGTCGTCACCGACGAGTCACTGACGATCGTCGACGTCCGACGGACGAGCACCTACCCCTGGCGGCGGGTGCAGGAGGTCCGCGCGAAGTACGGCGTCGAGGTCGTCTCGAGCGAGGGGGTGCGCCGCACCTGGCTCGCCACCCGGCCGACTGCGCGCCTCGCGCTCCACACCGGCAGCGGAGCCGCCCGACGCTCGGTCTCGGTCGCGGAGCTCGCCGCCCAGCTGCGCGAGCACGTCCCGGCTCCGGTGGACCACGACGGTCCGCCACCCGCGACGGTGGTCGCTGCTCCGATCCGCCACCGTGCGCACGGCTGGTCCGTCACCGCGATGATCGTGCTCGGCGTCGCCGCCTCGATGGCGGCGGCGCAGCGCTGAGGCACAGACCGGATCGCTGCTGTCCGCATGCCGGCCGGGAGGCTCGGGGCGGCGCCGCCCCACGCCTCCCGTCCGGCACGTGAACCCGAGATGAGCCGGTGCACGACCTGCAGGACGCGCCCGACCTGCTCGCCGGTACCTGCACCTGTGCCCTGGCAGCCATGCCCGGGCCGCCGGGCCGGCCGCTCAGGCGGCCAGCAGGCCGACGACGGCCGCGACGACGAGCAGTGTGCCGACGAGGATCCCCGACACCGCCGCTGGGCGGTCCCAGCCGCGGACGACGGTGCCGTCGGCGGGCCGGACGCCCCGCCGCTCCCGCCAGCGGTCCGTGATCGCCGGCAGCGCAGCAGCGTCCTGCGGCACCGACAGGGTCCCCCGACGAACGGGTCGAGGGCGCTGCACGACCGGTCCGCCCCAACACCGCACGATCCGACCGTCCCCGGTCTCGACGAGCACCTGCCACCGCAGCCGGACCGCCGCGACGGCCGACCACGGGATCCGTGTCGTCCGGAGCGGGTTCAGCACCGTCACCGCGTGGTCGTCGACGAGGATCGCCGGACGGAACGTCAGCAGCCAGAGCGCCCAGACGACCGACGCGATCGGCCCGAGAGCGACCCAGAACACGACCCAGCTCCCGCGGAACGCGGCGTCGACGAGCAGGAACGCCCCCAGGAACGCGACGAGGCCGGACGCCACCGCTCCCCCGCGACCAGCGCGGAGGACGACGGGACGTCCGGCCTCGGTACCGCTCAGGATCAGCGCCCGAACTCGAACCCGGCGCCCGGGATCGCGGCGAGCAGGTCCTTCGTGTACTGCTCCTTCGGGTCGGCGAAGACCTCGTCGGTCGTCGCCTTCTCGACGATCTGCCCCTTCCGCATGACGCACACGTTGTCCGCGACGAGGCGGACGACGGCGAGGTCGTGCGTGATGAAGAGGTACGTCAGGTCCAGTTCGGTCTGCAGCTCGGTGAGCAGGTCGAGGATCTGGCCCTGGACGAGCACGTCGAGCGCGGAGACCGCCTCGTCGAGCACGATGACCTCGGGCTTGAGCGCCAGCGCACGCGCGACGGCGATGCGCTGCCGCTGGCCGCCGGAGAGCTCGTTCGGGTAGCGGTTCACCATCGACTTCGGCAGCGCGACCTGGTCGAGCAGCTCGAGCACGCGGGCCCGGCGGCTGGCCTTGTCGCCGACCTTGTGCGTGGCGAGCGGCTCGGCGATCGTGTTCCCGACGTTGTACATCGGGTCCAGGGAGCCGTACGGGTCCTGGAACACCGGCTGCACGCGGCGGCGGAAGTCGAACAGGTCCTTGCCCGTGAGCGCGCCGATGTCGATGCCGTCGAACTGCACCGTACCGCTCGTGATCGACTCGAGCTGCAGGACGAGCTTCGCGACGGTCGACTTGCCGGAGCCCGACTCGCCGACGAGCGCGGTGGTGGTGCCCTTCGGGATCGCGAAGGAAACGTCGTCGACGGCCTTCAGCTCGCGGGACTGCAGGTTCTTCCCGCGCAGCTTGTACACCTTCTCGAGGTTCTTCACCACGATCAGGTCCTTCGCCGGACGGTGCTCGCGCTCCTGGGCGCGGGCGATCAGCTCGTCGTCCTCGCTGCCGGCGTCCGCGATGTCGACCCGCTGGTGCTGCACCTTGGACTGGATGCGGCGGCTCGCGAGCGACGGGGCCGCGGCCACGAGGCGCTGCGTGTAGGGGTGCTGCGGGTTCGCCAGGATCTCCTTCGAGGGACCCGACTCGACGACCTGGCCCTTGTACATCACGACGAGCTTCTCGGCGCGCTCGGCGGCGAGCCCGAGGTCGTGCGTGATGAACAGGACCGACGTGCCGAAGTCACGCGTCAGGGTCTCGAGGTGGTCGAGGATGACGCGCTGCACGGTGACGTCGAGTGCGGACGTCGGCTCGTCGGCGATGAGCAGCTGCGGGCGGCTCGACAGCCCGATGCCGATGAGCACGCGCTGGCGCATGCCGCCGGAGAACTCGTGCGGGAACTGCTTGAGGCGGCTCGCGGCGTCGCCGAGGCCGGCCTCCTGCAGGACCTCGACCGCGCGGGCGCGGATCGCGTGCTTGCCGGTGGCCATGCCGTTGGCCTTGATGGCCTCCTCGACCTGGAAGCCGATCGACCACAGCGGGTTGAGGTTCGACATCGGGTCCTGCGGGACGTAGCCGATCTCCTTCCCGCGGATGCCGGCCATCTCCTTGTCGGACAGCCCGACGAGCTCGCGCCCGTTGAACTTGATCGACCCGCCGGTGACCTCGCCGGTGCCGGCGAGGAGCTTGATGATCGCCTGCGCGCTGGTCGACTTGCCCGAACCGGACTCGCCGACGATCGCCAGACGCTCACCCTGCTCGAGGGTGAGGTTGACGCCGCGGACCGCCTGGACGACCCCGCTCTGCGTGCGGAACCCGACCTGCAGGTCGGTGATCTCGAGCAGCGGAGCGCCGGCGCCGGCCGGACGGCTGGTGGTGGGATCGGTGAGCGTCTCGGTCATCGACGGGCCCTCGCCTTCGGGTCGAGCGCGTCGCGGACCACGTCGCCGAGGAGCAGGAACGCGAGCACGGTGATGGACAGGGCGGCCGACGGCCAGAAGATCGTCGAGGGGTTCGTGCGGATCGACGTCTGGGCGGTGCCGATGTCGAGGCCCCAGCTGAGCGCCGACGGCGGCAGGCCGATGCCGAGGAACGACAGGGTCGCCTCGGCGACGATGAACGTCCCGAGCGACACGGTCGCGACGACGATGACCGGCGCCAGGGCGTTCGGGATCACGTGCCGCACGAGCGTGGTGAACCGGCTGACGCCGAGCGCCGCCGAGGCCATCACGTAGTCGGACTGCTTGGCGCTGAGCACAGCACCGCGCATGATGCGGGCGATCTGCGGCCAGGCGAAGGCTGCGAGCACGAGCGCGACGGTGATGGCGTTGCGGGCCGGGATGACGGACATGATCACGATCGCGCCGAGGATGGTCGGGATCGAGAAGAAGATGTCCGCGATGCGGGACACGATCGTGTCGAGCCAGCCGCCGTAGAACCCGGCGAGGGCGCCGATGATGATGCCGACGAGCGACACCAGGACCGTGGCCACCAGGCCGACGATGACCGAGTTGCGCGCACCCCAGATGACACGGGCGTAGACGTCGTAGCCCTGGCGGTTGAAGCCGAGGGGGTGCCCCGACTCCGGGCCGCCGTTGCTGTTCGCGAGGTTCGCGGACGACGGGTTCACGTGCGTGAACAGACCGGGGAAGACCGCGACGACCAGCACCAGCAGGATGAGGATCGACGACACCCAGAACGTCGGACGGATGCGCATGGAGTCCCACGCGTCGGTCCAGGTGGAACGGGTCTTCTCGTTCTCGTCGACCTGGTCCACCGCCTGCAGCGGGGTCTCCTCGATCGGCGCGACGTAGTGCGTCGCGGAACGGGACTCGGCGTTACTTGGCATAGCGGATCCTCGGGTCCAGGACGGCGTAGAGCAGGTCGACCAGGAGGTTGGCGAGCATGAAGATGATGACCATCACGGCGACGAACGACACGACCGTGGGGCCCTCGCCGAGCTTGACGGCGCGGAACACCGTTCCGCCGACACCGTTGATGTTGAAGATGCCCTCGGTGACGACCGCACCGACCATCAGGTTGCCGATGTCCACACCGAGGTAGGTCACCACGGGGATGAGCGAGTTCCGGAAGATGTGCACGCCGACGACACGACGACGCGGCAGGCCCTTCGCGGTGGCGGTCCGGACGAAGTCGGCGTTCATGTTCTCGGCCACGCTGGCGCGTGTGAGCCGGACGATGTACGCGAACGACACGGTCGCGAGCACGATCGCCGGCAGCACGAGTTCCGACCACGGCGCCTGACCCGACACCGTGACGCGGAACAGCCCGAGTTGGATGCCGAAGACGTACTGCAGCAGGAAGCCGACGACGAAGGTCGGCACCGAGATGAGCAGCAGGGAGACGACGAGCGCGGTGGCGTCGAACCACTTGCCCTTCTTCAGACCGGCGATCACGCCGACGACGATGCCGGCGACTGCCTCGAAGACCAGCGACAGGATCGCCAGGCGCGCGGTGATCGGGAAGGCCGAGGCCAGCTGCTGCGACACCGGCAGCCCCGAGTAGGTCACACCGAGGTCACCCTTGAAGACGCCACCGATCCACAGCAGGTACTGCACGATGAACGGCTTGTCGAGGTTGTACTGCTGTCGGAGCTGCTCGATGACCTGCGGCGTCGGCTGGCGGTCGCCGAAGAGCGCGGCGATCGGGTCGCCGGGCAGCGAGAAGACCATGAAGTAGATGAGGAACGTGGCCCCGAAGAAGACGGGGATGAGTTGCAGGAGGCGCTTGCCGAGGTACCAGAGCATCAGATGGCCCGGGTCTGCGCGGCGCGCATGTCGTTCAGGTTCATGTCGTGAGGAGTGGACTGTCCGAGGGTCGGCACGGGTGTCCGGTGCGGGCGGCGGCGCCCGCTGTGGTGGGGGAAGGTGTTGCCGCCGTGGTACGGGGGCCCGGAGACCGTGTGGTCTCCGGACCCCCGTCCGGTGGTCGCGGAGCAGGATACCTGCTCGCGGTGTGTCTCCGCGGTGTTCGTCCGCAGTGGAGACCGGTGTTACTTGGTGACCTCGATGTCGTAGTACAGCGGCACCGAGTCCCAGCCGAACTTGACGTTCTTGACGTTGTCGGCGGACCAGACACCCGTCACGTTGGCGTACCAGAGCGGGATCTCGGGGAGGTCCTTGAACAGCAGCTCCTGCGCCTGGTCGAAGATCTTGTTGCCCTCTTCGACGGTCGCGGCCGAGCGGCCCTTGGCGAGGAGCTCGTTGTACTCCGCCGAGTCGTAGCGCGCGTAGTTGCTGGACGAGCCCTTGCCCATGGTCGGGCCGAGGAAGTTGTACAGCGACGGGTAGTCCGCCTGCCAACCGGTGCGGCTACCGCCCGTGAGCTTGTCGTTCGTCTGGGCGTCGAGCGCCTCCTGGAACGTCGGGATCGCCTTGCCCTCGGCCTTGATGCCGAGCGTGTTCGAGATCGAGTTGGTGACCGCGGTCACCCACGCCTCGTGTCCACCATCGGCGTTGTAGGCGATGGAGAGCGTCTCGTCGTACGGCGAGATGTCGTTCGCCTGGGCCCAGAGCTTCTTGGCCTCGGACGGGTTGTAGTCGAGGACGTCCGAACCCTCGAGGTCGTCGGTCCAGCCATCGATGACCGGGGACGTGAAGTCCTTGGCCGGCGTGCGCGTGCCGTCGAAGATCTTGTCGGTGATCTCCTTGCGGTTGATCGCCATCGACAGGGCCTCACGACGGAGCTTGCCCTCGTCGCCGCTCCAGTGCTTGAGGTAGTAGGGCAGGTAGAAGCCCTGGAAGATCGCCGCCGCCTGGTTGACGTTCGAGTCGGGGAAGTCCGACTTGTAGGTCTGGAAGGCGCTGTCCGGGATCGCGTCGAGGACGTCGAGGTTACCGCCCTGCACGTCCGCGTACGCGGTGTCCTGGGTCGTGTAGAACGTGATCGTCAGACCACCGTTCTTCGGCTTGCGCTTGCCGGCGTAGTCCTCGTTGGTGACGAGCTTGATGGACTGGTTGTGCGTCCACGCGCTCTTGCCGTCGAGCTTGTACGGGCCGTTGCCGATCGGGTTCTCGCCGAAGGCCTTGGTGTCCTTGTAGAACTCCGAGGGCAGCGGCATGAAGGCCGAGTAGCCGAGCGACAGCGGGAAGTCCGACTGCGCCGACTTCAGCGTGACGGTGAACTCGTCGTCGCTGACGACCTTGAGGCCCGTGAGGTCCGAGTCCTTGTCGGCGTCGTAGCCCTCGATGTTCTCGAAGAAGTAGCTCGCGCTCTGCGCGTTGGACTTCTTCGCCGCCCAGTCCCACGCCTTCGTGAACGACTCGGCCGTGACCTTCTCGCCGTTGGTGAAGGTGTAGCCGGTGTTGAGCTTGATGTCGTAGGTCTTGGAGTCATCGGTGTCGATGCTCTTCGCGACCTCGTTCACCGGCTTGCCGTCGGCGTCGTAGGACACGAGGCCCTCGAAGATCGACGTGACGATCTTGCCGCCACCGGTCTCGGTGGTGTTCGAGGGGACGAGGGGCTTCTGGGGCTCGGAGCCGTTGGTGGTGACGATTCCGGACGCGTTCGTCGAGCCCGAGTCACCGCCGTTGCTGCTGCCGCCGTTGCTGGAGCAGCCGGTCAGGGCGATTGCTGTGGCCCCGAGCACGGCGAGGGCAGAGAGCCCAGCGCGCTTCTTGATCAAGGTTCCTCCTGGTGCATGGGACGCGCCGGGCACAGAGGTGCTGCCGGGCGCGTTTGTCCTTGCACTGTAGGCAGTGCTCGGACCCCCGACCAAACCCTGCGGCCATCGGTTACAAACCGGAAACCAAGTCGCAGGATCGTTGCGGGAGGATGCAAGATTCGGGCGCTGGAACCGTTCAGGAGCGGAATCGTTGCTTCTGCAACGAAGCCATTGCACTGACGCACACTGATGTGCAAGCCGAGCGACACTCGTCGGCGCCCTCGTCAGTGGTGGAGCGCTCCGACCGCTCCGCGGCACTCGCCCGGCCTGCGTCGGTCCCTCGACGTGGTGAGCCCCGCCCGGGACTCCGGACGGGGCTCACCCTACGCGGTCAGCGACGACGCCGCCGCCGTGTGACGTCGATCAGGCGAACGCCTCGATCGGCGGGCAGGCACAGACCAGGTTGCGGTCGCCGTACGCCTGGTCGATCCGGCGTACCGGCGGCCAGTACTTCCGCGCGCTGATGCCCGGCACCGGGTAGACGGCCTGCTCCCGCGTGTACGGGTGCGTCCACTCCCCCGAGATCGCCGATGCCGCGGTGTGCGGGGCGTGCACGAGCGGGTTGTCGTCCGCCGGCCACTCCCCCCGCTCGACCGCTGCTGCCTCGGCCCGGATCGCGAGCATCGCGTCCACGAACCGGTCGAGCTCGGCAAGGTCCTCGCTCTCGGTCGGCTCCACCATGAGGGTGCCGGCGACCGGGAACGACATGGTCGGGGCGTGGAAGCCGTAGTCGACCAGGCGCTTCGCGACGTCGTCGACCGTGACCCCCGACGCCTCGCGCAGCGGCCGGAGGTCGAGGATGCACTCGTGCGCGACGAGCCCCGACTCCCCCGTGTAGAGGACCGGGAAGGCGTCGCGCAGCCGCGCCGCGATGTAGTTCGCGCCGAGCACCGCTGCCTCGGTCGCGCGGGTGAGCCCCTCGAGCCCCATCATGCGGACGTACGTCCACGTGATGGGCAGGATGCTCGGGCTGCCGTACGGCGCCGCGGAGACCGGACCGCCCGCGTGCGCGAGCCGGTCGCCCGAGGTCGACCCGGGTCGACGGTCCTCGTCCTGGGCCATCGCGTGCGCCGGCAGGAACGGCGCGAGGTGCGCCTTCGCCGCGACCGGTCCGACACCTGGCCCGCCGCCGCCGTGCGGGATGCAGAACGTCTTGTGCAGGTTGAGGTGCGAGACGTCGCCGCCGAAGTCGCCGAAGCGGGCGTGCCCGAGCAACGCGTTGAGGTTCGCGCCGTCGACGTAGACCTGGCCGCCGGCCTCGTGCACGGCGTCGCAGACCTCGCGGACGTCGTGCTCGTACACACCGTGCGTCGACGGGTACGTGATCATCAGCGCGGCGAGGGTGTCCGCGTGCTGGGCCGTCTTCGCCCGGAGGTCGCCGAGGTCGACGTTGCCGTCCTCGTCGCAGGCCACGACGACGACCTTCATGCCGGCGAGGACCGCGGACGCCGCGTTCGTGCCGTGCGCGCTCGACGGGATGAGGCACACGGTGCGGTCGACGTCACCGCGGGACCGGTGGTAGCCGCGGATCGCCAGCAGACCCGCGAGTTCGCCCTGGCTGCCCGCGTTCGGCTGCAGCGAGACGGTGTCGTACCCGGTGACCTCGGCGAGCCAGGTCTCCAGGTCGCCGATCATGTCGAGGTAGCCCTCGACGTCCTCACGCGGAGCGAACGGGTGCACGTTCGCGAACTCCGGCCAGGTGACCGCCGCCATCTCGGTCGCCGCGTTGAGCTTCATCGTGCAGCTGCCGAGCGGGATCATCCCGCGGTCGAGCGCGTAGTCCTTGTCGGCGAGGTGCTTGAGGTACCGCATCATGCGGGTCTCGCTGCGGTGGGCACTGAAGACCGGGTGCGTCAGGTACGCGCTGCTGCGCAGCAGGTCGGACGGGAGGCCCGTGGCCGCGTCACGAACGGCGGCCTCCGCCGCCGGGACGGTCGCGTCGACGACCCCGAGCACGTGGGCGAGCGCGCTCACGTCGTCCGGCGTGGTCGTCTCGTCCGCCGACAGCTGGAACGTGTCGTCGTCGACGAGGTGGAGCAGGTACCCGGCGTCGCGGGCGGCGTCCACGACGGACGCGGCACGACCGGCCGCCCGGAGCGTCAACGTGTCGAACCAGTGCTCGTGCACCACCTCGAACCCGGCGTCACGGGCCGCCGTGGCGAGCGCCGTGGTCGTCCGCGCCACCCGGTCCGCGATGAAGCGCAGCCCCTCGGGCCCGTGGTAGACGGCGTACATCGACGCCATCACGGCGAGCAGGACCTGCGCGGTGCAGATGTTGCTCGTCGCCTTCTCGCGGCGGATGTGCTGCTCGCGGGTCTGCAGGCTGAGGCGGTAGGCCATCTGTCCGTCGGCGTCGAAGGACACCCCGACGAGCCGACCGGGCAGCTGGCGCTCGAGCCCGGCGCGGACGGCGAGGTACCCGGCGTGCGGGCCGCCGAAGCCGAGCGGGACACCGAAGCGCTGGCTCGTGCCGACGGCGACGTCCGCTCCGAGGTCGCCCGGGCTGGCCAGGAGCGTCATCGCGAGCAGGTCGGCGGCGACGACCGCGATGCCGCCGCCGGCGTGGATCCGCTCGATGGTGGTCGAGGGGTCGACGATCCGGCCGGAGGCACCCGGGTACTGCAGGACCACGCCGAAGGCGCCGTCGAGCTGCTCGTCGGTCGGTCCGTCCACGGCGTCGAACGCGCGCAGCGTGATGCCCACGGCGTCGGCACGGTGGTCGAGCAGCGCACGGGTCTGCGGCAGCAGGTCGGCGTCGACGAGGAAGGCGTCGCCCTTGACCTTCGAGGCGCGGCGGGCGAGGAGCATGCCCTCGACCACGGCCGTGCCCTCGTCGAGCATGGACGCACCGGCGGTGGCCATCCCGGTCAGGTCGGACACCATCGTCTGGAAGTTGATGAGCGCCTCGAGCCGACCCTGCGAGATCTCCGGCTGGTACGGCGTGTAGGCCGTGTACCAGCTCGGGTTCTCGAGCACGTTCCGCTGGATCACCGTGGGCGTGTGGGTGCCGTGGTAGCCGAGGCCGATCATGGCGCGACGGACGGTGTTGCGTGCCGCCTTGGTGCGGAGCTCGGCGAGCGCCTCGGTCTCGCCGACGGCCGCGGGGATCGACGAGCGCTCGGTCGGGGCGGCGTGGATCGACTCCGGGATCGCCGCGCGGACGAGGGCGTCGAGCGAGGGCTGGCCGACGGCGTCGAGCATGACGCGCTGGTCGGCCGCCGTCGTGCCGATGTGGCGGTCGGCGAAGGACGTCTGCAGGTTCTGGTCGCGGGTCGTCATGCGATGGACGCCCGGTACGTGTCGTGGTCCATCAGGTCCTCGGGGAACGAGGTGCCGTCGACCTTGAGCTTGACGAGCCAGCCGGCGCCGAACGGGTCCTGGTTGACGGTGTCGGGGGCGTCCACCACGGCGTCGTTGACCGCGACCACCTCGCCCTCGATCGGCGCGAAGAGCTCGCCGACGCTCTTCGTCGACTCGATCTCGCCCATCTGGTCACCGGCGGTCGTGGTGGTGCCCACGGCCGGGAGCTCGACGTAGACGACGTCACCGAGCTGCTCGGCGGCGTGGTCGGTGATGCCCACGGTCACGGTGTCGCCCTCGACGAGGATCCACTCGTGGTCGGCGGTGTACTGGAGTGCGGTCTGGTCGGTCACGGGGTCAGCCTCTCGGGGTGCGACGGTAGAAGGGGAACGGGGTGACGGTGCTGGGGACGGCGGTGCCGCGCACGTCGATGTGGAGGACCTGTCCCTCGGTGGCGAGGTCGGGGTCGACGAAGGCCATCGCGACGGGGTGCCCGAGCGTCGGGGACAGCGCGCCCGAGGTGATCGTGCCGACGACCCGTCCCTCGTGCACGACGTCGTACCCGGCGCGGGGAGCACGGCGGCCCTCGGTGACGAGCCCGACGAGCACCCTGGCGTCCGCCTCGGGCTGCACACCGGCGTCACCGACGAACGAGCCGGAGGTCGCGACGACCCGGCCGAGCCCGGCCTGCGCCGGGCGCACGTCGGTGGAGAGCTCGTGCCCGTAGAGCGGCATGCCGGCCTCGAGCCGCAGGGTGTCCCGGGCGGCCAGGCCGGCGGGCACGACCCCGCGGTCGGCACCGGTCTCGAGCAGCGCGTCCCAGATCGCGGTCGCGACGTCGGTGTCGCTGTAGATCTCGAAACCGTCCTCGCCCGTGTAGCCGGTGCGGGCGACGAGCACCTCGGCGCCGTCGAACAGCGCGTGCAGGACGCGGTAGTAGCGGAGCTCGTCGAGCGGGGTCTCCGGCTGCAGACGGTCGGCCACGACGAGCGCGTCGAGCGTGCCGGCGGCCGCGGGACCCTGGATCGCGACGAGCGCGGTGCTGTCCGAGTCGTCGGAGACGACGACGTCGAAGCCGTCGGCGCGAGCGGTCAGTGCGGACACTGCGACCTCGCGGTTGGAGGCGTTCGCGACCACGAGGAAGACGTCCTCGCCCGTGCGGTAGACGACGAGGTCGTCGAGGATGCCGCCGTCCTCGGCGAGCAGCAGCGAGTACTTCGCCCGACCGACCGTCATCGCGCCGAACGACCCGGCGAGCGCGTGGTCGAGGAAGGGCACGGCGTCAGCACCGGTGACGCCGACCTCGGCCATGTGCGACAGGTCGAAGACCCCGGCGGCCTGCCGCACCGCGTGGTGCTCGGCGAGGTCGGACGAGTAGCGCACGGGCATGCGGTACCCGGCGAAGTCGGTGAAGCTCGCACCGGCAGCCTGGTGCGCGGCTTCCAAGGGAGAGGAACGCATGACGGAGTTCTCCTGGCATCGACAGGACCCGACGGCCGTCGTCGGGCGGGAACTCCCCCTCTGTCATGGGCCTGAGAGTTTCACCGCGGCCCGTGAGGTCCGGCGGCTTTCACCGTGGGCGAGCCGGCGCGGACGACCCGGGCGGGCGCGCGTGACTGCTTTTCAGAGTGGCCTGTCCGCTGCGGTGTGGGACCTGAGAGATTGACGGGGAGGTTGCTCCTTCGGTGCCGTGCGCGTGCGCTCGGCTCTCCCGCGGCGGGTGTGCGGCCGGTGTTGAGTTGTGCAGGCCCGAGCATAGCGACCCCGCGTTTCGGGCATGTGTCGTGGCCGACGGTTCGACGTCTCGTAGAATGCCCGGATGGCAGGACAGCGATCGCGCCCCAGGGGCCAGCTCGAGCAGGCGGTCCTCGAGACGCTGCGCGCCGCCGCCGACGCCGGTGTCACGACGGGGTGCACCGCCAGGCAGGTGCTCGACGCCTTCCCGGAGCCCCGCCCGGCGCTCACGACGGTGTTGACGGTGCTCGACCGCCTCGGCCGCAAGGGCCAGGTCGAGCGGCAGGAGCACGACGACGCCCCGCTGACCTTCCGGGCCGTGCACAGCCGCGAGCAGCAGACGGCGTCGCTCATGTCGAACGCGCTCGCCGCCGCGTCGGACCGCGAGGCCGCACTGCTGCAGTTCACCGGTTCCCTGGCCTCGGACGACCTCGACGTCCTGCGCCGCGCCCTCGACGCCCGAGCGCGCTCCTGACGAGGGACACGCAGTGGTCGTCGCCGGAGTCGTCCTCATCGCACTCGCCCTCGTCGTCGTGGTGGTCGCTCCGCGGGTGCTGACCCGGTCCGCCTGGACGATCACCATGCCGCGCACCGCGCTGGTCTCCTGGTCGCTCGCGGTCCTGCTCGGCGTGGTCGGCTTCGTCGTCGGCACCGCCCTGGTCGTCGTGGCCGACCGGCCGCTCGACCCCTTCCGTCTGGGCGAGTCGCCGACGCACGGCCTGAACCTCGGCGTCGCCCTGCTCGCCGTGGCCGCGTTCGTCATCGCGGTCCGCGTCCGGCCGGGTCCCGAGCACGAGGCCGTCCGCCGCGCCATGCGGTCCGGTCACGCCCCGCACCACGAGATCGACGGCACGCCCGTCGCCCTGGTCGAGGCGGACCACGCGCTCGCCTGCGCCGTCCCCGGCCGCTCCGGCGGGGTGCTCGTGAGCACCGGGCTCGCCGACCTGCTGCGGACGGACGAACTGGAGGCCGTGGTCGCCCACGAACGCGCCCACCTGACCCAGCGCCATGCGGTCGCCGTGGTGGTCGCCGAGTCGATCGAGCGTGCGGTCCCCTGGGTGCCCGGCGCGCGCGCCATGGCGCGCTCGACGCGCGTGCTCGTCGAGTTCGCGGCCGACGACGCGGCGGCCCGCCGTGTGGGGCGCGACGCGCTGCGGCGAGCGGTGCTCGTGGCGGACGGGACGAGCGCGCTCGGGGCGATCCGGGCCTCCCGGCTGGGCTGACCGGACCGGACGCGCCTGTCGGAGGTGGGGCGTAGGGTGGCTGGACCGTGAAGCCACTGACCGAAGCAGACATCCGTTCGTCGTTCGTGAACGCCACACCGGAGGAGCTCGACCAGCTCCCCATCCCCGGCCTGCACGAGATGCTGTGGGACGAGCGTGAGTTCCTCGGCTGGCGCGACCCGCAGGCCGCCCGACGCGGCTACATCGTGTCCTGGATCGATGACCGACCCGTGGGGATCGTCGTCCGGTCCGCGGGCGGGTCGCTCCGCCCCGGGATCGCCGCGATGTGCTCGTTCTGCCACTCCCCGCAACCGGCCACGCAGGTCCGTCTGTTCTCCGCCGCACGCGCCGGCGAGTCCGGACGGAACGGCAACACCATCGGGTCCTACATCTGCGAGGACCTCGGCTGCTCGATGCTCATCCGCACGGCGCCGCCGCACCTCAACCCGCCGGCGACGATCGCGATGCGGGGCGAGGCGCTGTCCGGGCGCGTGCGGAACTTCACCCAGGACGTGGCGAAGACCGCGTGAGCCGCTTCGCCACCGCACGGTGGGCCGTCGTCGAGGAACAGGGCGACGGACGTTGGCGGCTCAGCATCCGTGACGAAGCGGACGACGAGCTCGGGGCGCTCGGCCTGGGCGTCGAGGGGCCGTGGGACCCGGACGTCGAGCCGCACGTCGCGTTCGTGCTCGTCCAGCTCGGGCTGACGCTCCGCGGGGCACGGCCGTGGTCCGAGGACGAGCTCGGCGACCAGCGAGCGCCGGTGCTGCTCCTCGGGTGACCGCTGCGGGCAGTGCCGTGTGTCCGACGACCCATCCGCGCTCGACGCGGGCAGCGATCCTGCGCGTCCGCCCTACCGTGGCCGGATGACCAGCACGTCCCGCCGTCTCGTGCGCGCGGTCCTCGCGACCGTCGTCCTCGGTGCGATCACCGCCGGCGCTGCGGGGTGCACGATCTTCCCGACCGTCCCGGACGGCGCACAGCGCGCGCTCGACGGTCTGCTCGCCGACGTCCGGGCCGAGCCGGGTGTCGCCGCTGCCGACGGCGACCTGACCGACGGCTACGGCACACCGGCGTGGGTGGCCTCGGTCCGGGTCCGGGCGGCATCCGACGACGTCCGGCTCGCCGCCCGCGTCCGTCGGCTCACCGACGTGCGGATCCCGGGCTCGAGCCTGACCGTGTCACTCGCCCTGCCCGCGGGGGCGGGCACCGCGGAGGCGTCCGTCGACCCGACGGTCCCCCGCGTCGTCACGGCGGCAGACCACCTGCGGCGCGAGCCCGACGTCGACCAGGTGCTCGGTACCCGCCGTGGTGTCCGGGTCGTCCTCCGCAGCGCGCCGGTGTGGAGCACGGTCGTCCCGCGGGTCCGGTCGCTCGCCGGCGGTGTGCCCGTGACGCTCGACTCGGTCGGCGACGGTGCCGCGGTCGAGTTCGACGTCGAGGTCGACCGCACCCGGCCCGGGCCACCGCTCCTCGGCGCCCTCGACACGATCCGGCCGCGGGTGGTCCGCTACGCGACGTCCTCCCTGGTGCGGGACGGGAAGCCGGACGGGCCTCCCACGCTGACGATCACCGTCGTCGACGTCGACAGCGCCGCACGGACGCTCACGCGGACCGACGACGACGCCGCTGCGCAGGACCCGGACGCACGGACCACCTTCCGGGTCTTCGACCACGGGGCGGAGCCGGTCGTCGGGTGGCTCGGCCTGCCGCTCACCGGGTCGGATCCGCTGACGGCACCGCTCCCCTGGTTCCGCGCGGACGTGTCCGACGACGAGTCGGCGGTCCGTTCGTTCCTCGAGTCCTCGGCCCGGGCGACCGGCGTCCCCGCACGGGTCGCGACCGCCGTCGAACGGTGCTCGTCCGCCAGCGACGTCCGGCCCGAGCGCTGGACCGGTACCCGGGCGACGGCCTCGGTCCTCGTCCCGGTGTTCGAGCAGTACGACGATCCGCAGGAGCCCTTCGACCGGGTGACCACCGCGTGGACGGCCGACGGGTTGCGAACGGGCGGGAGTGCGATGGGGCTGGACTCCTGGTCGGCCGGGCCGCGGGGGACCCGCGGGGTCGAGTCCGCCACGATCAGGGGCACGGTGGACGGTCTGCGGCTCACCGCCGCGGCCCCGTGTCGCGACTGACCCGTCCCTGGCGCGCGACGTCGAGCGCGCTGCACGAGCCCGGTGGAACGGCCGCGGCGTCACCTGGCGCGGGTCAGGTCTCGGTGGCGACGATGAAGTTCCGGAGGATCTCGCGGTCGTCGTCCGCTCGGACAGCCCACACCAGTTCGCTGCGGTGCGGATCGTCCTGCAGCGGGAGCAGGACGACGGTGTCGGGTGCCGCGAGGGTCGCGCTCTCCGGGGCGATCGTCACGCCGAGCCCCGCTCCGACGAGGTGCAGCACGGTGGCCCACGTCGTGGCCTCCTGCACGATCTCGGGCCGACGCCCGTCGGCGACCACGGGCGCGAGGTTCCGCGCGGTCGCCACGGCACCGGCGACCGCGGGGAAGAACACGAACGGGTCGTCGACCAGCTCGCTGCCGCGGATCGCCGTGCGGCCCGCGAGCCGGTGCCCGTGCGGGACCGCCGCGACGAACCGCTCGGTCCGGAACGGCAGGAAGCGCACGGCCGGGTCGGGGTCGGGGTCGCGCAGGACCGCCAGGTCGAGTTCGCCGCGGACGATGCGCGCGAGCAGCGTGGACGAGTAGCCCTCCGTGAGTTCCACGCGGACGAGCGGGTACCGCTGCCGGAACGCCTGCACGCGCTCGATCGGACCGAGCGGCAGCGCCGAGACGACGAACCCGACGTCCAGCCGTCCGGCCTCGCCCCGACCGACCCGGACGACCTCGTCGAGGTCCCGCCCCGCCTGGTCGAGGAGCGAGCGTGCGCGGCCCTGGAGCACCCGGCCCGCCGCCGTCAGCGCGACGCTCCGTGACGTCCGGACGAACAGGTCGACCCCGAGGTCGCGCTCGGTCCGTCGGATCTGTTGCGACAGCGCGGGCTGGGCGATGCGCAGGCGCTCGGCGGCCCGCCCGAAGTGCAGCTCGTCGGCGACGGCGAGGAAGGCCCGGAGCTGCCGGAGGTCGACATCCATGCACGCAGCGTATCGATCCGTCCGAACGAGTATTGGACCTGACTCCGTGGGCGACCAAGGATGGAGGCATGCCCGAACCGACGCACACCCTCACCATCGCCGAGCTGTCCTCCAACGCCGACTCCGACGCGTTCCGCACGCTCAACGAGGCGTGGATCGAGCAGTACTTCACGCTCGAGGACGAGGACCGCGCGATCCTCGGCGACCCGGTCGGTCGGATCGTTGCTCCCGGCGGCGCGGTGTTCGTCGCGCGGTCGGATGACGAGGTCATCGGCTGCATCGGGATCATGCCGGTCGGCGAGCGTGTGTTCGAACTCGTCAAGATGGCGGTCTCGCCGGCACACCAGGGGCACGGCACCGGGCGGAAGCTCATCGCGGCGGCACTCGACCGGGCGCGCGGGCTCGGAGCGCGGCGGGTCGCCCTCGAGAGCAACAGCGCCCTGGCGAGCGCGGTGCACCTGTACGAGGCGTTCGGCTTCCGGCACCTCGACCACGACGAGATCGCGCCGAGCCCGTACGCCCGCGCCGACGTGCACATGGTGCTCGACCTGGTCTGACCACCACCCGCTACGCTCGCGGCATGGCGACGTACGAGGTCCAGGCCGTCCGTGAGCGCGGCGTGTGGCAGGTGTTCATCGAGGGCACCCCGATCACCGAGGTCCTGCGATGGTCCTCCGTCGGCCCGGTCGCCCGTGAGTTCCTCGCCATGGACCGCGACGACGACCTGCGCATCCGCGTCGTCGGGCGCAACCAGTACGTCGACGCCTGAACCGAGCCGGCAGCCCGCCGTGCGGGTCTCGCGCTGAGCGACGTCCCTCGTGCTCCGCGACCGAGATCGGTCGCGGAGCACGAGACTCGCGGAGCACGCTCGACCCGCCGCCGCCCGCCGATCAGGCCACGTGCCAGACCAGGCCCTCCTGGGCGCTCGACGGGTAGGCCGCGGCGATGCGGTGCACGGCCTCGCGCAGGGTGTCCGGCGAGCACGCCAGGTTGAGCCGCGCGAACCCCCGCCCCTGCGAGCCGAACCCGAGCCCGGAGTTCAGCGCGACGTACGCGTGCTCCCGGAGCGGCACCGCGGGGTCGTCCCCGAGCCCGATGCCGCGGAAGTCGAGCCACGCCAGGTAGCCGGCGCGTGGCCGCGTGTAGACGACGCCCGGCAGGTGCTCGGCGAGGAGCGTCCCGAGCAACCGCTCGTTCGCGACGATGCGCGCGACCACGTCGTCGAGCCAGTCCGTCGCCAGGGTGAACGCGGCGAGGTTCGCGTGCAGCCCGAGGATGCTCGTGCGGCAGGCGACCTCCTCCCACAGCGTGTCGAGCAGGGCGGCGGTCCGTTCGTCCCCCGCGACCATCACCGAGCACTTCACGCCGGCGAGGTTCCACCCCTTGCTCGCGCTCGTCACGCAGACACTGCGGGCGCCCGCGGCCTCGGCGACCATCGCGAACGGGGTGAAGCGGACACCGGGGTGGGTCAGCGGGGCGTGGATCTCGTCGCTGATGACGAGCACGTCGTACCGCGCCGCCAGGTCCGCGAGCGCCTCGAGGTCGGCTCGGTCGTGCACGAGACCCATCGGGTTGTGCGGGTTGCAGAGCAGGAAGACCCGCACCCCGTCGGCGAACGCCCGTTCGAGTCCGGCCAGGTCGAGCCGGTACACGCCCCACTGCTCGTCGAGCGGGACCTCCTCGACCTGACACCGGGCCTCTTCCACGAGCTCGAAGAACGGCGGGTACACCGGCGGGGTGACCGCCACCCGCCCGCCCTCGGGCAGCGCGAGCCGCAGTGACTCGACGATGCCCACGCTGACGTCCGTGGCGAGGTGCACCCGCGCCGGGTCGACGTCCCACCCCCACCGCTCGCGCGCGAACTGCGCGAACGCCGGCGCGAGCGGGCCCGGCCCGTCCAGGTAGCCGAGGTCGGACTGCTGCACCCGCTCGACGAGCGCCTGCCGGATCGCCGGCGCGACGTCGTGGTCCATCTCGGCGACGAACAGGGGCAGCACGTCGGGCGCGTACCGCGTCCACTTGATGCTCGTCCGGACCCCGCGGAGCGTGCCGACCGGGTCCTGTTCGTCGTCAGCCATGCGTCCCAGCATGCATCGGCCGGGAGGCCCGGTGCGAGTCCGGCCGTCATCACACGTCGTCTTCCGGTCCCGTTCCGCGCGTCTCCGTGGAGCAGACGACGTCGGGTCGATGGCCGCAACCCGACGCCTCCTGCTCCACCGAGCGGGCTCCGCGGCTACGTTCGGCACCATGAGCACGAGCACCGCCGAGAAGGCGACCACCCTCAAGCAGCTGCACGAAGCCCCCGAGATCCTGCGCGTCGTGAACGTGTGGGACGCGATCAGCGCGAAGGTCGTCAGCGACCTGCCGGAGACGAAGGCCATCGCCACGGCCGGGCACTCCATCGCCGCGAGCCACGGCTACGACGACGGCGGGATGCCGCTCGACGTCGCCCTGGCCGGTGCCGCGACGGTCGCCGCCGCCACCGACCTCCCCGTCACCGCCGACCTCGACGACGGGTACGAGGACCCGGCCGAGACGATCCGCCG
The DNA here is from genome assembly GCF_030363035.1 of Curtobacterium caseinilyticum. GTDB lineage: Bacteria > Actinomycetota > Actinomycetes > Actinomycetales > Microbacteriaceae > Curtobacterium > Curtobacterium caseinilyticum. Next base: position 127,724 of record NZ_JAUCMN010000003.1, read on the forward strand.
CGCGATCGGCGCCGGGATCGTCGGTGCCAACGTGGAGGACCGCCTCCGCCCCTTCGACGAGGCCGTCGCCCGCGTCGCCGCCATCACCGCCGCCGCGCAGGCCGAGGGCATCGACTTCCAGCTCAACGCCCGGACGGATGCGATCGCCCGGGGCGGCGAGCGCCCGATCGACGAGAGCATCGAGGACGCGATCGCGCGCGGCAAGGCCTTCCTCGACAACGGCGCCTCGCTGGTCTTCGTGCCCGGCGCGATCCAGCGCGACGTGGTCGAACGGCTCGTCGCCGGTCTCGGGCGCGGCAAGCTCTCGGTGATCGGCCTGCCCGGAGCACTCCCCGCCGCCGAGTACCAGGAGCTCGGCGTCGCCCGGATCTCCTACGGTCCGCTCACGCAGCGCGTCGCGCTGCGCGCGCTCCGCGACCTGGCGACCGACCTGTACGGCGGCGGTGTCGTGCCGGAGGACACCCCGGTCCTCAACTGACGGACCGCCGGACGGGCGCGCCCCGCTCAGCGGCGACGCGAAGCGTCGCGCGGGGCGCGCCGACCGAGCCTGCGAGGGAGGGATGCACGCCCGCACCGTGCCTCCCGTCCGTCTCCCCTGGACATCCTGCCGGAAGCGACGTATAGTCTCTGGTTGGTGCCTTGCAGCGAACCCATCTGACTCGCGCACACCAACCCGTCTCGCCACCGACCCGCCGGGTCGCATTCCACCGAGACCACCGCTCGATCCGACCGGACGAGCAGCACGTCGAGACACGACGTGTGCACCCGCAGCCGATGCGTCGTGCCGGACCACGCAGTCCGCCGACCAGAGCACGGCCGGGAGCCGAACGACCAGGAAGTACCGCACCACCATGACCAGCAACGACCGCATCACCATCACCGGGACCGCCCTCGCGGCTCCCGTCGTCTCCCCCGACCGCATCGCCGAGTTCCCGGTGCGCGACGACCGCTCGCAGCGCGAGTACCTCGTCCGCATCCCCGCCGACGACCTCCGCCTGTTCGTCACCCGTGACGCCCGCGTGGACGTCGACGGCGAGGCCGGCTGGACCGTCCCGGGCCGCTCCTGGCGGGGCGAGGCGAGCCGGACCATCCTGCTCGCCGGTCGCGTCGACCGCAGCGAGCTCGCGCTGGCCGCCTAGGCCGGGAACCGCAGGACAGACGAACGCCGCCGGCTCCTCGCCGGCGGCGTTCGTCGTCGCGTACAGGTGACGGTCAGTCGACCGTCCGGACCCCCGGTTCCTCGGCACCCCGGAAGCGGACCCCGCCGTCCGCGTCGACCGGACGCTCCGGTCCCGCGCGGCGGGCAGCGTCGCGCAGCCGTCGGATGAACGCCGGGTCCTCGGGTTCGAGCTCGTCGTCCGGAGCGACGGTCACGCAGAGCTCACTGGCCGGGCCGACCAGCAGGATCGACCTCGTCACGGACCCGTCGTCGCCGACGCTCGGCACGGTGATCGTGTCCGTCCGGGAGTTCGCGCCCAGCACCGCTGCGTAGTCGGCGACGGCGTCGGCGATCAGGTCCCCGGTGAGGATCAGACTGGCGTCGTAGTGGATGTACTTCACGGTCCCCTCCTCATCTCTCCCTCGACGGTAGGTTCCGGCTCCGTGGGGACGTACGGGGTGTGCGTTCTGCGGCCAGGGTCTGGCGTTATAGTCGCCGTGTATGGGAGGTGGGTCGTGCGTGTCGAACGAGCAGCAGAACTGATCCGAGCAGCCCGCGAAGACATCGGGATGTCGCAGAGCGGCCTGGCGACGGCCGCAGGCATGCAGCAACCGAGCATCTCCGCGTACGAGTCCGGCCGGAAGCGACCCCGGCCGGAGACCCTGGAGCGCATCCTGCGTGCTGCCCGGACCCGGCCGAGCATCCCGCTCGCGACGTACGCCGACGAAGTCCTCCGAGCTGCGGCCCGATTCCACCTCCGCGACGTCCGCGTCTTCGGGTCTGCTGTACGCGGTCACGACACGGAGCTGAGCGACATCGACCTGCTCGTCGGACTGACCCCGGAGGCATCGCTCTTCGACCTCGGCGGATTCGCGCACGAGGTTGAGGAACTGACGGGATTCCCCGCCGACGTGCTCACGGACGACCTGACGGACGACGACCACTTCCGTCACGTGCTGGACGAAGCGGTCCCGCTGTGACCGACCGGTTCGCGCCGAGAGCACGTTCCGGAGGCCCTGCCGTCGACATCGACCGGTGGCCCGCCGTTCGCGAAGGTCTCCTCGACCTGCTCGCAGAGTGCTCGATGATCGTGGAACAGGGACAGGCAGCGTTCGAGGCGCCTCGAAGCCTGACCTACCGGGCGGCCGAGGCCGTCGTCATCCACTTCGACGATCTCCTCGGCTGGCTTCCCGTCGAACGTCGAGCGCTCCTTCCGGAAGGCCTGTCACTCGCGGCAGTCCGTCGCACCCGCAACATCCTGTCCCACGACTACCGGAAGGCTCGGAAGGACATCGTCTGGGATGTCATCGAGCACCGCATCCCGGCGGTGATCCTCGCGGTCGTCGACTGATCAGACCTGCGGCGGGTCGGTCCGGAGCCGCCGCGCCTCGGGCTCGTCGGAGTGCGACGACGCGGCGTCCGAGAAGCGACCGCCGCCGACCGCATCGGTCCGCCGTGCGAGCTCGTTCACGAGGTCCTCGTCCTCGGGCTCCAGCTCGTCGTCCGGAGCCGCCTCGACCATGATCTGCGAGGCCGGGCCGAGGAGCACCTCGGCCGTCGTGCCGTACCCCTCGGCGTCGGCGGTCGGGATCTCGACGATGTCGGTCGTCCCGTTCTCACCGAGCGCGGCGGCGTAGGCGAGCACCGCCTCGGCAATCGCGTCGCCGGTCATCACCCGGTTCTCTCCGTAGACCACGTACTTCATCCATCCATCAAACGCGGGTCGTGTGCGGCCGATCCAGGGTCGGAATGCGATCGGGGGACACTCGTCCGTCCTGGTCGGCCTCGCCACGCCGTGGTCCTCGCCGTGCGGAGAACGGCCTTTCCCAGTTCTGGGGGTGGTCCGGCACGGAACGGTTCGCTGGACTGGACGCATGCGATCGTTCCACCCTCTCGACACGTCCGCGCTGCTCCGGGTCGAGATCGTCGACGCGATGATCCGCGTACTCCGCGCGAACGCGCTCCACGAGGTGTCCTACGAGCACGTGGCCACCGAGTCGGGCCACCCGATCGACGTCGTCACCGACGTCTTCCCGACCTGGGACGGGCTGCTGCTGGCGACGATCGACCAGTGGAACGACCAGCGCACCACTCCCCTGCTGCCGATCGCCGAGCGCAGCGGCACGATCGTGTTCCTCCGTGCGATCGTCGGTGCGAACGTCGCCGACCCGTCGCTCATGCGCTTCCTGACGTCGACGCTGAACATCGCAGCGACCCCGCACCACCCGCTCGCGCCGATGCTGCACCTGCGGTGGCGGAAGTTCCACGGGTTCGTCCTGAACGCCCTGCAGCGAGACGTCGAGGTCGGGCGCGAGCCGCACACGATGGAGCCGGCGCGCGGTGCCGAGCAGCTGCTCGCGACCTACGAGGGGCTGCAGCTGCAGTCGATGGTGCGGCCGGAGATGGACCTGCTCGAGTCGTTCGACCGCGCCGTCACGCGGCTCCGCGAGGGCTGGTCGCGCGAGTACGTGCCGCCGGTGTGGGACCTCGAGGGCGTCGGCGGGTTCTGACCGGGACAGGAGCGCCCACGCAGCCGACGGCTGCGTGGGCGCTCCTGTCTGCGGCTCTCAGTTGTTGAAGCGGAACTCCACCACGTCGCCGTCCTGCATGACGTAGTCCTTGCCCTCGATCCGGGCCTTGCCGTGCGCACGCGCCTCGGCGATCGACCCGGCCGCCATCAGGTCCTCGAACGAGATGACCTCGGCCTTGATGAAGCCCTTCTCGAAGTCGGTGTGGATGACGCCGGCGGCCTGGGGAGCCTTCCAGCCCTTGCCGATCGTCCACGCACGCGCTTCCTTCGGCCCGGCCGTCAGGTAGGTCTGCAGCCCGAGGGTGTCGAAGCCGATGCGGGCCAGCTGGTCGAGGCCCGACTCGGTCTGCCCGGTGGACTCGAGGAGCTCCGCGGCGTCCTCGGGGTCGAGGTCGATGAGCTCCGACTCGATCTTCGCGTCGAGGAACACGGCCTGCGCGGGGGCGACGAGCGCGGACAGCTCGGCCTTGCGGGCCTCGTCGGTGAGCACGGCCTCGTCGACGTTGAACACGAAGATGAAGGGCTTGGCGGAGAGCAGCCCGAGTTCGCGGATCGGGTCGAGGTCGATCGAGGTCGCGGACAGCAGCGTGCCGGCCTCGAGCGCCTCCTTCGCCTCCTGCGCGGTGGCGAGCACGATCGGCTCGGCCTGCTTGAGCTTGACGGTCTTCTCGTACCGCGGCAGCGCCTTCTCGATGGTCTCGAGGTCGGCGAGGATCAGCTCGGTGTTGATGACCTCGAGGTCGTCCTTCGGGGACACCTTGTTCGCGACGTGCACGACGTCGTCGTCGGCGAAGCCCCGGACGACCTGCGCGATGGCGTCGGCCTCGCGGATGTTCGCGAGGAACTTGTTGCCGAGGCCCTCGCCCTCGCTGGCCCCCTTGACGATGCCGGCGATGTCGACGAACGACACCGGCGCCGGCACGGTCTTCTCGGAGTGGAACAGGGTCGCGAGCTGGTCGAGCCGCGGGTCGGGCAGGTTCACCACGCCGACGTTCGGTTCGATCGTCGCGAACGGGTAGTTCGCGGCGAGGACCTGGTTCTTGGTCAGGGCGTTGAACAGGGTCGACTTGCCGACGTTCGGGAGACCGACGATTCCGATGGTGAGAGCCACGGGAGGACAGCCTACCGGCGGCGACCCGCCGGGGCCGACCCGGGCCTCCCGTCCGGCGCGCTCACAGCTGCCAGCTGCGCGACAGGAAGTCCCACAGGACCAGGAGGAGGCCCTGCGCGGTCCCGAGGACGATGAGGGCGACCAGCACGCCGGTCGCGAGCAGCGCGGTCCCCAACCCGATCCCGCGACGCACCGTGTGCGGCTCCGCGTCGACGCGCTCGGTGCGTGCCAGCAGGTCGTCCATGTCCCTCGGCTCCCCCATGCGCCGACTGTACGGCGCGTCCGGTCAGCGCACCAGGGTCGCGACCCGACGGTCGACCAGGTCCAGGACGTCGGCCTGGAGGCGCTGCGAACGCCGCCGGTCACCGCGTACCTCGAGCGCGTGGTCGGCCCCCGGCACGGTGTGCAGCTCGGCACGGCTGCTCCCGACCGCGGACGGCAGCCACACCGGGTCGGCGGAGCCGCCGACCGCCAGTGACCCCGCGCCGGCGGCGGCGAGCGCCGCGACCACGGCAGGGTGCGTCAGCACCGGCGTGAGCCACACCCCGTCCACCCCCTGCCGGACGGCCCACGGCAGGGCGAAGCACCCGAAGGACTTCGCGACGACGAGGTCCGGGCGGCGGCCGGTGAGCGCCTCGTCGACCGCCCGCTCGACGAAGGCGACGGGGTCCTCCTTGCTGGCGGCGTCCACCGTCCACTCCGGCGCCGCCACCTCGGCCCGGTGCTCAGCGGCGATCGCGCGGGACCACCAGAGCAGGGGTGCCTGCTGCCCGTAGCCGGCACCCGGCAGGACGAGGACGAGCGGGGGCGCGGCTGCTCCGGTCATGCTCCGGACGGTACCGCGGCCCGGCCGCAACGCCGAGGACGCGACGCGACGATGTCGGAACCCCGTGCGACGATCGGGCCCGTGCCGTTGAACTTCACCGCGATCGACTTCGAGACCGCGAACAGCTCGCCCGCGAGCGCCTGCTCCGTCGGACTCGTCAAGGTCCGCGGCGGCCGCGTTGTCGAGCGGGCGTCCTGGTTCATCCAGCCGCCGGTCGGACACGACGCCTTCCTCGAGTGGAACACCCGCATCCACGGCATCGTCGCGTCGGACGTCGTCGGCGCGAAGGGCTGGGCCGAGCAGTACCGCGACATCGTGGCGTTCGCCGACGGGGACGTCCTGGTCGCGCACAACGCCCGGTTCGACATGGGCGTGATCGCCGGCGGCTGCTCGGCGACGGGCACCGAGCTCGCGGAGCACCACTCCCTGTGCTCGCTGCAGGTCGCGCGGAAGACCTACACGCTCGACTCGTACCGCCTGCCGATGGCCGCACGGGCCGCGGGGCACGAGGGCTTCCAGCACCACGACGCCGCTGCCGACGCCGAGGCGTGCGCGGCGATCGTCGTGCACGCGGCCGGGCACCACGGCTGCGACACGGTCGAGGCCCTCGGCGCGGCGACCCGGGTGCACATCGCGCCGGTGCGTCCGCGGACGGAGCAGCCCCGTGCGACGAGCCAGCCGCGGCTGTCGAACCGTCCGATGATCTTCGCCGACTGACCCCGTCGGCCCGCAGGCCGGTGGGAGGGCCGATGGTATTGTCACGACAATGCCGATCCGGCGCCGCCGCCGGTGCCGTCCCGTCGGCGCCGACTCCCCCGAAGGACCGCGATGACCAACGAAGGCCAGCTGCCGTCCGACCTGTTCATGGACCTGGACCGGTCGGGTCCGATGCCCCTGTACTTCCAGGTGGCCTCTCGCATCGAGGAGGCGATCCGCTCCGGCGCGATGCCGCCCGGCGCCCGTCTCGAGAACGAGATCGCGCTCGGCGAGCGGCTCGGCCTGTCCCGCCCGACGATCCGCCGGGCGATCCAGGACCTCGTCGACAAGGGCCTGCTCGTCCGTCGCCGCGGCATCGGCACGCAGGTCGTGCACGGTCCGGTCACGCGCAAGGTCGAGCTGACGAGCCTGTACGACGACCTGGCGCAGGGCGCGCAGGTGCCGACGACGAAGCTGCTGCGGCGCGACGACGTGCCGGCGAGCGAGGTCGTCGCCGAGGCGCTCGGCATCACCCCCGGCACGATCGTCCCGCACATCCGGCGGGTGCGGTTCGCCGAGGACGTCCCGATGGCCATCCTCGAGAACTACCTGCCGCCCGAGTTCGCCGAGATCACCGACGAGGACCTGCAGGCGCACGGGCTCTACCAGCTGCTGCGCGGCCGGGGCGTCACGATGCGGGTCGCGAAGCAGCGGATCGGCGCCCGGGCGGTCACCGACGACGAGGCATCGCTCCTCGAGATCGAGGACGGCGACCCCGTGCTGACGATGACCCGCACCGCGTACGACGCGTCGGGCCGGGCGGTGGAGTACGGCGTGCACTGCTACCGCCCGGACCGCTACTCGTTCGAGGTCACCCTCGTCGACAAGTAGGTCGGCGGGTCAGCCCGCTGCGGGTACGCCCAGCTCGCCCGTCACGTACTGGGCACGGCCGAAGCCGAAGGACCAGTCCTGCGGGCCGTTCTCGACGTAGCCGATGAAGACGTCCTCGCTCGCGACGCCGACCTCCGTCAGCCGGTCGTGGACCGCCCGGTAGAGGCCCTGCTTGGTCTCGTCGGTGCGTCCGCGCTGCGTGAAGACCTGGATGACGACGACATCTTCGGTGCGCTCGAAGCCGAGGCCGGCGTCCTCGGCGATGATGTGCTGCGCCGGGTGCTCGGTGATCACCTGGAAGCGGTCGCGCTCCGGGATGCCGTACTCGGCCACGATGGCGGTGTGGATCGCGTCGGCGATCGCGCGGACCTGGTCGGGCGTGCGGCCGGTGGCGAGGTCGATACGGACGAGCGGCATGGTGCCTCCTGGTTCGGGAACTTTGTCCTTACATACTAACAACAGGTGGTCCAGAAGTCTCCCCGTGATGGACGGGAGGCGCGGTGCCAGCCGGCACCGCGCCTCCGATCCGTCCCGGTGTGCGCCTACAGCACCGGTGCCGCCGCGCCCGTCGTCACCCGTCCGTCGACGCGGGCCACGTCGTGCCACGCCCCGTCGGCGAGCGATGCCTCAGCCGCCTCCACGATCGACGCGGCCGCCAGGCCGTCGGCGACCGACGGCGCGAGCTGCTCCCCGCGGAGGACGCTGGCGACGAACTGCGCGGCCTCGATCGTCTTGAGGTCGTCGTACCCCATCGCGGTTCCCGCGCCGGGCTGGAAGCGCGCGAAGTGCCCGTCGCCCGGTGCCACGAAGTGGGTGACGTAGCCGTCGACCTCCTGCCCGTCGAGGGCGACCTGCAGCTCGTTCAGCCGCTGGAAGTCCCAGCGGACCGAACCGGTCGTGCCGTAGACCTCGAGCGTGTACTCGGCGTGCGGCCCGCGCATCACGCGGCTCGAATCCATCGTGCCGACGGCACCGTCCTCGAAGCGGAACAGCAGGGCGGCGTAGTCCTCGTTCTCCACCGCACCGCGCTCGCCGGTCGCGGCGGCCGTCCGGTCGACGATGCCCTGGCCGGGGCGCGGTCGGGTGTCGATGAACGTCTCGCCGAGCGCGGTCACGCTCGCGATCCGGCCGACGAGGTACTGCGCGAGGTCGAGGCCGTGGGACAGCAGGTCGCCCAGGACGCCCGAGCCGGCGCGCTCGCGCTCGAAGCGCCAGGTCAGCGGGGCGTCGGGGTCGGACGAGTAGTCGGCGAGGAGCGACCCGCGCACGTTCGTGATCCGACCGAGTCGACCGCTGCGGACGAGCTCGCGGGCGCGCTGGATGGCGGGGGCGTGCCGGTAGTTGAAGCCCACGCTCGTGACGAGCCCGGCGCGCTCGACGGCATCGTGGATGGCGCGGGAGTCGCTCGCGTACCGGCCCATCGGCTTCTCGATCCAGAAGGGCTTGCCGGCAGCGGCGGCGGCGACGGCCATCTCGCGGTGCAGGAAGTTCGGCGAGCAGATCGAGACGACGTCGACGGCGGGGTCGTCGAGGACCTCGTGGAAGTCCGCGACGGCGCGTTCGTACCCGAGCCTCGTGACCGCCTGGTCGCGGGCCTCGGGCACCGGGTCGGCGGCGACGACGAGTCGTGGGCGCACACCGAGCTCGGGGAAGTGGTCGGGCAGGGCGCGGTACGCGCGGGAGTGCAGGCGGCCCATCCAGCCGACCGAGACCAGCCCGACGCCGATCGTGTCCGCGGTCATGCCGCCGGGACGATGATGTCGCGGACCAGGGCGTCGAGCTTGGCGTCCGCGTCGAGGAACTGCCGCAGGGTCGTCACCGTCGCGCCGAACCGGTCGAACTCGTCGATGGTCATGCCGTCGACGTCGTACCCGCGGGCGAACTCCGGCGTCGCCGCACGGAGCGCCGCGACGACCTCCGCCGGCACGTCGTCGTCGATCGCGTCCGGACGCCACGGGAACGCGTTCGCGTTGATGTCCTTCGACCACTGGAACGGTGGCGACACGACGAGGTCACCGCCCTGGAACTCCGACCACTGCAGCGCGTTCCGGAACGCCGCGACGAGCACGCGTGACCGGAAGCCCCGCTCGCGGAACACCCGGTGGGCGTTCTTCACCGCGGCGACCCCGGCCCACTCGAGGATCCCCGGGTCGACCATGACGTGGTCGCGCTTGACGACGGTCTTGAGCCAGTCGTCGAACCGCCCGGCCATCAGGGTGACGACGTGACCGAACTCCTGCTCCGGCAGACCGTCGGCGGCTCGACGGTCGAGCGCGCGCTCGATGGCCTCGCCGACCGCGACGACCTGCGGGACGGTGAAGGACACGGTCGCGTTGATCGAGACACCGCGGTACGCGGCCTCCTCGATCGCGGCGATCCCGACCTTCGTCGCGGGGATCTTCACGATGATGTTCGGCGCGAGCCCCGAGAAGCGGACGGCCTGCTCGACGAGGGCGTCGCGGTCGCGGTGGAACCGCGGGTCGGTCTGCATGCTGAGCCGGCCGTTGCGGCCGCCGGAGGCCTCGAACGCGGGCAGCAGCTGGGCGGCGGCTGCGATCGAGAGCTCCTCCACGGCCTTCCAGCCGATCCAGGACTCCCCCGCCGTCGGGTGCTCGGCGGCGATCTGGCGGATCCGCGGCTCCCACGTCTCCGGGTCCTGCTTGATGCACGTGTACGCGATGACCGGGTTGCAGGTCGCCCCGACGGCTCCGTACTCGTGGATCGCGGTGGCCAGCTCGCGCGGGTCGGCGGAGTCGTTCCAGAGCGCGGTCGGCGTCTGCGTCGCGGCCTGCAGCGTGACGGGACGGGTGTCGGCCTCGGCGTGCGGCGGGGTCTGCAGGGTCGTGGTCATCGGTCGAGTCCCTTCCTGATGGCGTCGAGCTGGAAGCGCGACACGGCGTCCGCGTTCTCGTCCTCGGCGAAGACGCTGGACACGGCGACGGTGTCGTCGCGGTCGGTGAACCCGATGCGGGCGAGTCCGGCCCAGAACGCGTCGAAGTCGACGTCGGCCTGGCCGACCGGCAGGTGCTGGTGCACCCGTGCGGTGTTGCCCGGCGGGTTCGAGATGTAGCGCAGCCCGTGCGACCGGGTGTGGTCGAACGCGTCGGCGACGTGCACGAGCTGCAGCGAGTCCCCTGCCGCGTCGATGATCTCGTCCATGTTCCCGCCGTAGTGGAACGTGTGGCAGGCGACGTAGACGAAGCCGACGTGCTTCGAGTTGAGGCCGCGGATCACCCGCAGCGCCTCGAGCCCGTCCTCGACGAAGTCGTCGGGGTGCGGGTCGATGAGGACGCGCAGGCCGGCGTCCTCGATGAGCGGCAGGAGCTCCTCCATCGACCGGTAGAAGGCGTCCTCGGACTCCTCCGCCCGTTCGGGTCGCCCGGAGAACTCCGTGTTGATCGTGTCGACGCCCAGGCGCTTCGTGATCTCGATCACGCGCTTCCACTTCGTGACCGCGGCTTCGCGGGCGTCGCGGTCGGGGCCGGACCAGCGGAGCACCGGCAGCACCGAAGCGACCTGCACCCCTGCGTCGCGGCACGCGGCAGCGAAGGCGTCGACCAGGTCGTCGTCCGCCTTGGGGTGCCGGTAGAACGGGATGAAGTCCTTGTGCGGGGTGAGCTGCAGGTACTCGTAGCCCAGGTCCGCGACCTTCCGCGGGAACTCGAGCAGCGACAGGTCGTGGTGGAACGGCGTGGGGTCGAGGGCGATCTTCGGCATCAGGCCCCCGCGAGCACGTCCGCCGCCGCGGTCGTGTCGTAGAACGCCGGCTTCGTGACCGCGTACTCGACCGTCTCGAGCGCGCCGGACTGCTGTGCCCGGACGGCGACCTCGGCCACGACCGACGCGGTGTACCCGTCCCAGGCGCTCGGGCCGTCGATGCCACCGGTGCGTGCGGCGTCGACCCAGCGCTGGACCTCTTCGTCGTAGGCGGCACCGAAGCGCTCCTTGAAGGACGGCGTGACGCCCTGGCCGGTGGCTCCCGCCGCGACGACCGTCGCCGAGGTGTCCCGACCGATGTAGGCGACGCCGGACTCGAACACGGCGTCCGTCGTGACCTGGTAGCCGAACTGGGCGTTGACGTTGATCTCGACGATCGCCATCGTGCCCGACTCGGTGGTGAACAGCACGAACTGGGGTTCGGGCAGGTCCGCCGGTGCGAGCGAGTTCTTCCGCGGCTTCTTCACCTCGACCGCGACGATCGGCTCACCCGTCAGGAACGGGATGATGTCGATCTCGTGGATCACCGAGTCGTGGATGAGCATCGACTCGCTGAAGTTCGGCGGCGTCGTCGGGTTCCGGTGCGCGTGGTGCAGGGCGAGCAGCGCACCGTGGGCACCGGACTCCCGGAGCGCCTTGAGCTCCTGGTAGCCGGCGTCGAAGCGGCGCATGAAGCCGACCTGGATCGTCGGGCGGTCGGCGTGCTGCTGCTCGAGCTCGACGATGCGCAGCGAGTCCTCGGCGCTCGTCGTCAGCGGCTTCTCGCACAGGACCGTCAGACCCCGCTCGAGCGCGGTCACGAGGATCGGCTCGTGCAGGAAGCCGGGGGTCGCGATGATGACGCCGTCGATCTGGGTGGCGTCGAGGGCCTCCTCGAAGGACGCCGCGGTGATCGCGCCGGGTGCGAGCGCCGCGGCGGCCTGCGCGCGCGCCTCGTCCGGCTCGACGACGGCGACGACGTCGGCGTTCGAGATCTTCGCGGTGATCCGACGGACGTGGTCGGCGCCCATCATGCCGGCGCCGACGACGGCGACGCGGAGGTTCTGGTTGGTGCTCATGGGGTGCTCCCGAGGTGGTGGACGGCGCGTCAGGAGACGCGGGCGGCGGAGGTGGAACCGAAGATGTGCTGGAAGGTGCGCTCGGCGATCGGGCCCGGGGCGTCGACGGAGCAGCCGTACATGTCCTGCTCGACGATGCCGAAGACGTCCGGGTTGATCTGCGCGACGGCCTCGATGATCGGGGCCAGCTCGGGGGTGCCGTGCGGCGGCTCGGTCATGATCCCCTGCGCGACCGCCGTGGCGAACGGCACGTCGTTCTTCAGCACGTCGAACAGCAGGTCGGTGTCCACCTGCTTGAGGTGCAGGTACCCGATCCGCTCCGGGTGCTCGGCGATCAGCTTGAGGTTGTCGCCGCCGTAGTACGCGAAGTGTCCCGTGTCGAGGCAGAGGTTCGTGTACTCCGGGTTCGTCACCTCGAGGAAGCGCACGGTCTCCTTGTAGGTGCCGACGTGGCTGTCCGCGTGCGTGTGGAACTGCTGGTGGACGCCGAACTCCTCGAGGAGCGCCTTGCCGAGCTGGTCGTGCCCCTTGCCCAGGCGCTCCCACTGCTCGTCGGTCAGTGTGCGGGCCTCGAGGACCTCCTCCGTCGCGTCCGAGCGCCAGAGGTCGGGGATCGTCACGAGGTGCTCGGCGCCGAGCTCCGACGCGAGGCCGGCGACGGCGACCGCCTGGTCCCATGCCCGCTGGAACTGGTCCTCGCCCTTGTGGAACCCGGTGAAGACCGTGCCGGCGGAGAGCTTGAGCCCGCGGGACTCGAGCTCGTCCGACAGCTGCGACGGGTCGGTCGGCAGGTAGCCGTAGGGACCGAGCTCGATCCACTCGTACCCGGCCGCGGACGCCTCGTCGAGGAAGCGCTGCCACGGCACCTGGGCGGGGTCGTCCGGGAACCAGACGCCCCACGAGTCGGGGGCGGTGCCGATGCGGATGGAGGCGGGCGCCGCGTCCGTGGACGGGGAACCGATGGGGGTGGCGGTGTCGGTCATGACGTCGCTGTCGCTTTCTGGGTGGGGTGGTCGGTCGGGTCAGCCGAGCAGGGGCCGCTGCGACGCGACCTGCTGTTCGTACTCGGCACGGGCGTTGCGGGTGCTCTCGAGCGTGGAGGTCTGCGCGACCGGCACGTCCCACCAGCCGTCGCCGTCGGGGGCGTAGACGAGCGGGTCCGAGTTGATGTGCACGAGGGTGGTGTGGTCGTTCGCCTTCGCCTGGCGCAGCGCGGCCTTGAGGTCCTCGATGGCGTCCGGGCCGGGCTGGACCTCGATGACGTCGACGCCGTAGGAGCGGGCGTTCGCGGCGAGGTCGACGGGCAGCGGGTCGCCGTTCTCGAACGACCGGGTCTCGTCGAGGTACCGGTACTTCGTGCCGTACCGCTCGGAACCCACGGTCTCGGACAGGTGCCCGATCGACGCGTACCCGTGGTTCTGGATCAGCACCACGATGATCTTGATGCCCTCGGCCACGGCGGTGACGAGCTCGGTGTGCAGCATCAGGTAGGACCCGTCGCCGACCATGACGATCGCGTCGCGGTCCGGGGCGCCGCGACGGACGCCGATGCCACCGGCGATCTCGTAGCCCATGCACGAGAACGCGTACTCGACGTGGTAGCCGAGCGCGTCCCGGACGCGCCACAGCTTGTGCAGGTCGCCCGGCAGCGAGCCGGCGGCCTGGATGACGACGTCGCGGGGGTCGGAGACCTCCTGCACGGCGCCGATGATCTCCGGCTGCCCGGGCAGGGCGCTGCCCGACGGCGCGAACGCGTCGTCGACCGTCCGGTCCCACTCCTGCTTCCGTGACGCGACCTCCGCGGCGTACCCGGCGTCGACGGCGTACGACGACGCCGTCGTGAGGGCCGCGGTGAGGGCGACCAGTGCCTCCCGGGCGTCGGCGATCAGCGGCAGCTGCGAGCCGTGCTTGTACGCGTCGAACGACGCGACGTTCACGTTGACGAAGGTGACGTCGGGGTCCTGGAAGGCGGTCCGCGACGCGGTCGTGAAGTCGCTGTAGCGGGTCCCGATGCCGATCACGACGTCGGCCTGGGCGGCGATCGCGTTCGCTGCCGCGGTACCGGTCGCACCGATGCCGCCGAGGTACTGCGGGTGGTCCCAGACGAGCGACCCACCGCCGGCCTGCGAGGTGCCGACCGGGATCCCGGTGGCCTCGACGAACGCGCGGAGCTCGTCCTCGGCACCCGAGTACAGGACGCCGCCGCCGGCGACGACGACGGGTCGCTTCGCGGCCCTGATCGCCTCGACCGCGCGGGCCAACGGGCCGTGCTCGGGCAGCGGACGACGGACGTGCCACTCCCGGGGCTGCAGGAAGGCGACGGGGACGTCGAACTCCTCGGCCTGCACGTCCTCCGGCAGGGCGATGGTCACGGCACCGGTCTCGGCAGGATCGGTGAGGACGCGCATCGCGGCGAGCGCGATCGAGAAGAGCTGCTCCGGACGCTCGACGCGGTCGAAGTAGCGCGACAGCGGGCGGAACGCGTCGGTCACCTGCAGCGAGGTGTCGTGCGGCAGCTCGATCTGCTGCAGGACCGGGTCGGTCGTGCGCGTGGCGAACGTGTCCGACGGCAGCAGCAGCGCGGGCAGCCGGTTCGTCGTCGCGAGCGCGGCGGCGGTCAGCATGTTCGCGGCGCCGGGGCCGACCGACGCCGTGCTGGCGAACGTCGCGCGGCGTCGGTGCATGCGGGCGAAGCCGACGGCCTCGTGCACCATCGCCTGCTCGTTGCGGGCCTGGTGGTACGGCAGCAGGCCGGGCTGCTCGACGTGGAGCTGCTTGATGGCCTGGCCGACTCCGGCGACGTTCCCGTGGCCGAAGATGCCGAAGATCCCGGGGATCGTGCGCTCGCGGACGTCCCCGTCGACGGTCCACTGGTTGGCCAGGAACTCGACGAGCGCCTGGCCGACGGTCATCCGACGGGTCGTGCCGGACTCGGACAGCCTTGTCATCGGTCGGACTCCTTCTCGTAGGGCAGCCGTGGGTCGAGCGTCTCGCGCTCCCATGCCTGCCGGACCCAGCCGTGCGCCGGGTCGTCGGTGATGTTCCAGACGCGTTCCGGGTCCGGCCCGGCCATCACGTTGAGGTAGTACATGTCGTAGCCCGGAGCGGCGACGGCGGGGCCGTGCCACCCGTGCGGGACGAGCGCGATGTCCCCTGTCCGGACCTTGCGGAACTCGTCGATCGGTCGATCGTCGGAGGCGTAGGTGCGGTGCAGCGCGAACGGGTCCGCCGTCTCGGGGGCGATCCCCTCGAGACCACGGGACACCGCGGACTCGTAGTAGTAGATCTCCTCGAGGTTCGACTCCTCGCCGGGACGGTTCGTGTCGTGCTTGTGCGGCGGGTACGACGACCAGTTGCCGGCCGGCGTGATCACCTCGCACACCAGGAGCTTCACCGCGTCGAGCCCTGCCGGGGTGCCGAAGTTGTGCACCTGGCGGCTGGACCGTCCGGCCCCGCGGAGCTCCACGGGCACGTCGGCCTTCGCGATGTACCCGACCGGCCTGACGTCGTCGGTGGGTGCCTCGGCGACCGCGACCCGTCCCGAACCGGTGATCCGCGCCTCCGTGCCGGAACCCAGGTACAGGACGTCGGTGGGTCCTTCGAAGACCCCGCCACGTCCCTCCAGGCCCTGCTCGCCGGTCTCGGCGCCGGACCATGCGAGGTGGAAGCTCCCCGAGAGCGGCACGACCATGCGCTCCACGGCGTCGGCCGGGAGGCGCAGCTCGCCGCCGGCGGGGAGCGCACCGGTCCGCAGACCGGTGTGCGCCCACCCCTCGACGCGACCGTCGACCACGTCGGTCCAGCCGTCCTCCGGACGGCTCCCCGCGCGGATGAACCAGTTGTCGTTCGTCATGCCCGTGCTCGTGTCCGCGCTCAGGAGTTCGACGGGAAGCCGAGGTCGACCCCGCCGTGCGACGGATCGAGCCAGCGGCTCGTGATCGCCTTCTGGCGGGTGAAGAAGCTCACGCCGTCCGCGCCGTACGCCTTGTGGTCACCGAACAGCGAGTTCTTCCACCCGCCGAACGAGTAGTACGCGACCGGGACGGGGATCGGCACGTTGATGCCGATCATGCCGACCTGCACGTCGCGCTGGAAGCGGCGGGCGGCACCGCCGTCGTTCGTGAAGATGGCCGTGCCGTTGCCGAACGCCCCGGAGTTGATGAGCTCGAGCCCCTCCTCGTACGACTGCACGCGGACGACCGACAGGACGGGGCCGAAGATCTCCTCCGTGTACACGCGGCTCGTGGTGGGGACCCGGTCGATCAGCGTCGGGCCGAGCCAGAACCCGTTCTCGTCGCCGTCGGGTCGGACGGCGCGGCCGTCCACCACGACCACCGCACCGTCCTGCTCTGCGACCTCGATGTACGAGGCGACCTTGTCGCGGTGCTGCTGCGTCACGAGCGGGCCCATGTCGCAGCCGCGGCGCCCGTCACCGATGCGCAGCGTGGCCGCGCGCTCGCTGATCTTGGCGATGAGCTCGTCGGCGACCGGCTCGACGGCGACGACGACCGAGATCGCCATGCACCGCTCGCCGGCCGAGCCGAAGCCCGCGTTGATCGCGTTGTCCGCGACGAGGTCGAGGTCGGCGTCCGGCAGCACGAGCATGTGGTTCTTCGCGCCGCCCAGGGCCTGCACGCGCTTGCCGTGCTTGGTGCCGGTCTCGTAGACGTACTGGGCGATCGGGGTGGAGCCGACGAAGGAGATCGACTCGACGTCCGGGCTCGTCAGCAGCCCGTCGACCGACAGCTTGTCGCCGTTGAGGACGTTGAGGACGCCGTCGGGGAGACCGGCCTCCTTGAACTTCTCGGCGAGCCAGATCGCGGCGCTCGGGTCCTTCTCGCTCGGCTTGAGCACGACGGTGTTGCCGGCCGCGATCGCGATCGGCAGGAACCACAGCGGCACCATCGCCGGGAAGTTGAACGGGCTGATGATGCCCACGACACCGAGGGGCTGCCGGATCGAGTACACGTCGATGCCGGTCGAGACCTGGTCGGAGAACTCGCCCTTCATCAGGCTCGGGATGTTCGTCGCGAGCTCGACGACCTCCTGCCCGCGGGCGATCTCACCGAGGGCGTCGGAGGTGACCTTGCCGTGCTCGCTCGTGATGATGTCGGCGAGCTCCGCCTTGTCACGGTTGAGGACCTCGCGGAAGGCGAAGAGGACCTGCTGCCGCTTCGCGAGCGACAGCCCCGACCACGCCGGGAACGCCGCCTTGGCGCTCGCGATCGCCGCCTGGATCTCGCCCTCGTCCGCGAGGGCGACCTGCTTGGTGGCGACGCCGAGCGCCGGGTCGTACACGGGCGCGGTGCGGCCCGACGTCGAGGCGACGCGCTGACCGTCGATCCAGTGGCCGACGGTGGTGGTCGTGGTGTCTTCCGCAGTGGTCATGCGCTGGGTTCCTTCTGTGGTGGAGGGTGTCTCGTGCTGCCGCTGGGTCTCAGGCGGTGACGGGCTTCTTGCTGTCGGTGTGGACCAGTTCGGCGGCCAGGTCCACGGCCGCCGCGACGTCGCCGTCCGACGGGTAGAGCAGGGTGCGACCGACGACGAGCCCGCGGACCCCGGGGAGGGCGAGCGCGTCGGCCCACTTGGCGTAGGTCTCGAGCGGACGGCTGGACGGGTCGCCGCCGAGCAGCAGGGTCGGCAGGGTCGTCGCCGCCATGACCCGTTCCATCTCGTCGACGACGGGGATCTTCAACCAGCTGTAGGCACTCGACTCGCCGAGGCCCGCAGCGATCGCCATCGACGTGATCACGGCGTCCGGCGACAGGTCGTTGACGATCCTGCCGTCCTGCCACTCGGACATGAACGGCTCGAGCATGATCGGCAGCTGCTGTTCGGCGGCCTCGGATACCGCACGGGCCGTGGCCTCGAGCGTCGCGGCGGTCCCCGCGTCGGCGAGGTTCACGCGGACGAGGAGCTTGGCGAAGTCCAGGCCGGCCCGCTTGATCGCGGCGGCGGAGTAGGCGGTGTAGCGGTCGTCCATCTCGAAGGTCGCGCCGCGCAGCCCGCCGCGGTTCATCGACCCGACGACGACCTTGCCGTCGAGCGCCCCGAGGAGCGCGAGGTCCTCGAGGATGTCCGGCGTGCCGAGGACACCGTCCACGCCGGGGCGTCCCAGGGCCACGACGAGACGCTCGAGCAGGTCGTAGCGGTCCGCCATGGCCGACTCGTCGTCGCGCACGGCGAGCGCACCGCGCGCCGGGTGGTCGGCGGCGACGATGAAGAGCTTGCCGTCGTCGGCGAGCAGGCTGCGCTTGCGGCGGGTCTCGAGCGTCTGCTGGACGAGGCCGGGCTGCGTCGCACGGACGTCGCGGAGACGCTGGAAGTCAGCGGGGCTGATCTCAGGCATCGACCTTCTCCTCGGTGCTGGTGTCGTTGGTGCTGGTGTCGTCGGTGCTGCTGTCGTTCGTGTGGTTGGTCCCCTCGGCGGGGTTCGATCGGATGAACTGCTCGATCTCGTCGCTCGTCGGCATGGCCGTCGAGCACTCGAACCGGGTGGCGACGATCGCGCCGGCGGCGTTCGCGAAGGCGAGGGTGCGTTCGAGCCCCCAGCCCTGCAGCAGCCCGTGCGTGAGGGCTCCGCCGAAGCCGTCACCGGAACCGAGCCCGTTGACGACGTCGATGTGGTGCGGGCGGAACTCCACGAACTCGTCGCGGGTCTTCGCGAGCACCCCCTTCGGACCCTGCTTCACGATGGCGATCTCCACGCCCCGCTCGAGCAGGGCGTCCGCCGCGCGCACCGGGTCGGTCTCGCCCACGGCGACCTCGCACTCCTCGCGGTTGCCCACGGCGACCGTGGCGTGCTCGAGCGCGACGGCGACCTCGCGGGTGGCGGCCTCGGGGCTCGACCAGAACACCGACCGGTAGTCCAGGTCGAGCACGGTGTGGAGCTTCGTGCTGCTCGAGGTGTTCCGCAGTGCCGCGCTCCGCGCCTCGAACGCCGTGTGGTGCGCGCTGCGGCTCGGCTCCTCGCTGAGGCCCGTCACCGTCGTCCAGAAGATCCGCGCGCGCTCGATGGCGTGCAGCGGCAGCGACTTCGCGGTGATCATGAGGTCCGGCGCCTTCGGGGCCCGGTAGAAGTACAGCGGGAAGTCGTCCGGCGGGAAGATCTCGCAGAAGGCGACCGGCGTGTTGAGCCCGTCGACGGTGGCGACGAAGTCGTTCGCGACACCGAACTCCGGCAGGGTGCGCGCGATGTAGCGGCCGAACGGGTCGTCGCCCGTGCGGGTGATCACCGCGGCGTCGGCACCGTGCCGGGCGGCGGCGATGGCGACGTTGGTGGCGCTGCCCCCGACCGACTTCGAGAAGGTGCTGACGTCCTCGAGCGGGCCGGTCTGCTGCGGGTAGATGTCGACGCTGACGCGTCCCATCGTGATCACGTCGTGGGCGTGGGGAGCTTCGTTGGTCATGCGACGTGATGGACCTTCCGTGCGGCTTCGTCGGCGGACGCTCACGACTGTACACGCACTTTGCCCTAATGTCAGTACATGGATCGGAGCGGCCCGTTGACGGGCCCTCCGACGTTCCGCAGATTGCTGCGGCGGACCACACCGGCGGGCCGGGAGGCGCGTGTCGGTGGGACCTGCCAGGGTCGCGTCATGCAGATCCTCGCCCTGGTCATCGGCCTGGTCCTCGGTGTCGCCGTCGGCGCCGTCGTCGCGTGGTCGCTCGCGCGCTCGCGCGCGGGTGTCGACGCCGCCGCGGCCCGCGCCACCGCCGACGCGGTCCGCGCCCAGCTCGACTCGGTCCGCGCCGACGCCGAGGAACGGCTCGAGGCGCAGGACGCGCAGTACCGCCGCCAGGTCGACTCACTCGAACGACGGTCGGCGGAGCTCGAGCACCTGGTGCAGCGGATGCACGGCGCCGACGCGGCCCGGAACCAGAGCGAGTCGAAGGTGCTCTCCGCGCTCAGCCCGGTCGCGCAGACGCTCGACGTCATGCGCGCGAAGATCGCCGAGCTCGAGCAGTCCCGGAGCGAGCAGTACGGCGCTCTGTCCGCGCAGCTCCGGTCGGCCGCCGAGTCCGAGGAACGCCTGCGGGCCACCGCGGACACGCTCGCGAGCGCGCTGTCGTCGAACAGCACCCGAGGGGTCTGGGGCGAGACGCAGCTCCGGAACGTCGTCGAGGCCGCCGGGCTGCTCGAACGCGTGGACTTCGACGTCCAGTCGTCGGTGACGACCACCGCCGGCACCGCCCGCCCCGACATGGTCGTGCACCTCCCCGGCGGCAAGACCATCGCCGTCGACGCGAAGGTCCCGTTCAGCGCGTACCTGCAGGCCGCCGAGATCCCGGCGAGCGCGACCGGGGCCGAGGGTGCCCGCCGCGAGCAGCTCATCGCCCAGCACGTCAAGGCACTCCGGGCGCACGTCGACGCCCTCGCCGCGCGCGAGTACTGGACGGGCTACGACGCCTCGCCGGAGCTCACGATCGCGTTCATCCCGTCCGAGTCGCTCATCTCGAGCGCCCTGGCCGCCGACCCCGGGCTGCTCGACCACGCGTTCCGGAAGCGGATCGCCCTCGCCTCCCCCGTCACGCTGTGGTCGGTGCTGAAGACCGTCGCGTTCTCGTGGCAGCAGGACGTCGTCACCGCCGAGGCCCGCGAGCTGTTCCGGGTCTCGCGTGAGCTCTACGGCCGCCTCGCGACGCTCGGCGGGCACGTCGACAAGCTCGGTCGCGCGATCCGCGGTTCCGTCGTCGACTACAACCGGTTCGTGGGGTCGCTCGAGCGCCAGGTGCTGCCGAGCGCCCGTCGGCTGTCGCTGCTCGACGAGTCGAAGGTGCTCGCCGACCCGGTGACGATCGACGACGAGCCCCGGCTGCTCACCGCCCCGGAACTCGTCGGCGCCCTCGACGAGGACTGACGCCGCGGCGCAGCGGTCGCCGGGCGCGGCCGGCGACCGCACCCCTGGACGAGCATCGCGCCCCGTGGAGACGGGGCGCGATGGTGGTTCCGGGGTGCGATCCCCGTCAGCCCGGAGGGATCAGAACCACTTCTCGGCGCGGTGGTCCGCCTGGATGCGGCGGATCGTGTTCGAGCGCGAGCGCAGCACGAGCGAGTCGGTGTGGATGACCCCGCGCGACCGGCGGACACCGTCCACGAGCACGCCGTCGGTGACACCGGTCGCGACGAAGAACGTGTTGTCGCCGGTCACCAGGTCGTCCTGGTCGAGGACCTTGTCGAGGTCGTGACCGGCGGCGACCGCCCGCTCACGCTCCTCGTCGTCCTTCGGCTGGAGCTTGCCGAGGATCACACCGCCGAGCGCCTTGATCGCGCACGCGGTGATGATGCCCTCCGGCGTGCCACCGACACCGACGCACATGTCGATCTTCGAACCCGGCAGCGCCGCCGAGATGCCACCGGCGACGTCGCCGTCGAGCAGCAGCCGCGTGCCGGCGCCGGTCGCGCGGATCGCGCGGATGAGCTCGTCGTGGCGGGGACGGTCGAGGACGGCGATCTGCATGTCCTCGATGTCCTTGTGCTTCGCCGCCGCGAGCGCCCGGATGTTCTCGCCGATCGGCTTCTCGAGGTCGAGGATCCCGCGCCCCTCGGGTCCGGCGGCGATCTTGTCCATGTAGAACACCGCGGACGGGTCGTACATCGAGCCGCGGTCGGAGACGGCCATCACGGAGATGGCGTTCTGCCGTCCGGCGGCCGTCAGCGAGGTGCCGTCGATCGGGTCGACCGCGATGTCGCAGGCCGGGCCGTGGCCGTTGCCCACGTGCTCGCCGTTGTAGAGCATCGGGGCGTTGTCCTTCTCGCCCTCACCGATGACGACGACGCCGTCGAAGTTCACCGTGCCGAGGAACTTGCGCATCGCGTCGACCGCGGCGCCGTCGGCGAGGTTCTTCTCACCACGGCCGATCCA
This sequence comes from Curtobacterium caseinilyticum, assembly GCF_030363035.1. Lineage (GTDB taxonomy): Bacteria > Actinomycetota > Actinomycetes > Actinomycetales > Microbacteriaceae > Curtobacterium > Curtobacterium caseinilyticum. The sequence continues at coordinate 149,578 of NZ_JAUCMN010000003.1, forward strand.
CGGCTGGGCACGGATCGCGGCGGCCTCCGTCGCACGCACGAGCTCGAGCGCGAGGTTGCGGTCGGGCTGGAGGAACAGGGCACCGGTCTCAGTCGTGGGAGTCACGACCAGAGCCTACCCACCGCACTCACAGCCCTCACGCTGACTGCACGGACGTGCACGCTGTACCCCGTCGAGGAGCCCTGACTAGGCTCGCACGGGACACCACCAGTCGAAGGAGATCGCAGTGCCCATCGCAACGCCGGAACAGTACGCCGAGATGCTCGAACGAGCGAAGGGCGGCAAGTTCGCCTACCCCGCGGTGAACGTGTCCTCCTCCCAGACGATCAACGCCGTCCTCCAGGGCCTGCAGGAGGCCGGTTCGGACGGCATCCTGCAGGTGACCACCGGTGGCGCCGACTACTTCGCCGGCCACACCGTGAAGAACCGTGCCGCTGGTGCCCTCGCGATGGCCCGCTTCGCCCACGAGGTCGCGAAGAACTACGACGTCACGGTCGCACTGCACACCGACCACTGCCCGAAGGACGCCCTCGACGGCTTCGTCATGCCCCTCATCGCCGCGAGCGAGGAGGAGGTCCGCCAGGGCCGCAACCCGATCTTCCAGTCGCACATGTGGGACGGCTCGGCTGTGCCGCTCGACGAGAACATCGAGATCGCCCGCACGATGATCGAGAAGACGCGCAACATCAACGCGATCCTCGAGGTCGAGATCGGCGTCGTCGGCGGCGAGGAGGACGGCGTCCAGCACGAGGGCACCAACGACGCCCTCTACACGACCCCGAACGACGTCGAGAAGGTCGTCGACGCGCTCGGCCTCGGCGACCAGGGACGCTGGATCGCGGCGCTGACCTTCGGCAACGTGCACGGCGTCTACAAGCCCGGCAACGTCAAGCTGCGTCCGGAACTCCTGGGCGAGATCCAGCGCTCCGTCGCCGAGAAGCACGGCACCGGCGAGAACCCGCTCGACCTCGTCTTCCACGGCGGCTCCGGCTCGACCGACGACGAGATCCACGAGGCCGTCCGCAACGGCGTCATCAAGATGAACATCGACACGGACACGCAGTACGCGTTCACCCGCTCGATCGCCGACTCGATGTTCCGGAACTACGAGGGCGTCCTGAAGATCGACGGCGAGGTCGGCAACAAGAAGCAGTACGACCCGCGCGCCTGGGGCAAGGTCGCCGAGACCGCCATGGCGGCCCGCGTGGTCGAGGCCGCGAAGGTCCTCGGCTCGGCCGGCAACAGCAAGGGCTGATCCAGCCGCACCCCGGCCGGCGACGGACGGGAGGCACGGGGCGCGTCCGGTGGGCGCGCCCCGTTCCTGCGTCCGGTCGCCGCCACCGCCGTGCCACGATGGCAGGATGACCTCCGACGCCGTCGCCTCCGCCTTCGCCCAGTACGTCACCGAGTCCCCGACCGCGTTCCACGCGGCCGCGGTCGCGCGGGACCAGCTCGTCGCCGCGGGGTTCACCGAGCTGTCGGAGCTCGACGCCTGGCCGACCGAGGCCGGCGCCTACGTCGTCGTCCGCGACGGCGCGGTCATCGCCTGGCGCCTGCCGTCCGGGGCCACCCCGACCACGCCGTTCCGGATCCTCGGCGCGCACACCGACTCTCCCGGGTTCCGGATCAAGCCGAACCCGGCCGTGCGGGTCGGCGGCTGGGAGCAGCTCAACGTCGAGGTCTACGGCGGCGCACTCCTGTCCACCTGGTTCGACCGCGACCTCCGCATCGCCGGCCGCGTGGTCGACGCCGACGGCACGGTCCGACTGGTCTCGACCGACGCCGTCGCACGGATCCCGAACCTCGCGATCCACCTCGACCGCGGGGTCAACGACGGCAAGGAGATCGACCGGCAGCGCCACGTCCTGCCCGTGGTCGGCATCGACGCCGGCCTCGGCGGCACCGACGTCCTCGGCTGGCTGCGCGGGCGCGTCGGCGAGGCGGTGTCGTGGGACCTGTTCCTCGCGGACACGCAGGCTCCGGCGCGCATCGGCATCGAGCGCGAGTTCCTCGCGTCCGGACGGATGGACAACCTGACGAGCGTGCACGCCGGGCTCCGCGGGATCATCGACGCACCGGTCGACGGCGACCACGTGCCGGTGTTCGCGGCGTTCGACCACGAGGAGATCGGCTCGTCGACGCCGTCCGGCGCGGGCGGCCCGTTCCTCGAGGACGTCCTCGGCCGCGTGCAGGAAGGCCTCGGCGCCACCCGGTCCGAGGCCGCGCGGGCGTTCCGCGCCTCGTGGCTGCTCTCGAGCGACGCAGGGCACCTCGTGCACCCGAACCAGCCGGAGAAGCACGACCCGACGAACCGTCCGCGTCCGGGAGCGGGTCCGCTCCTGAAGATCAGCGCGAACCAGCGCTACATGACCGAGGCGAAGGGCGAGGCCGTGTGGTCCGCCGCGTGCGACACCGCAGGCGTGCCGTGGCAGCCGTTCGTCAACGTCAACACGATCCCGGGCGGCTCGACGATCGGCCCGATCGCGGCGACCCGGCTCGGCATCCCGACGATCGACATCGGCGTGGGCCTGCTGTCGATGCACTCGGTGCGTGAGCTCGTGCACGTGGACGACCTGGCGGCGCTGCACGGCGCGGTCGCCGCCTTCCTCGCGGGGTAGGCGCCGCCCGACCCGCGGGCGTCAGAGCGTCACGACCACCTTGCGCGCGGACACCCCCGCACGCTGCCGGTCGATCGCGCTCTGCACGGCGTCGAGCCCGTGCCCGACGACGAGCGGCTCCGGCACCGGACGGATCGAGCCGTCCGCGAGCCCCTCGGGCAGGACCCGGCCCCACAGTTCCGGTCCCATCGCGTCGTCGCGGAGGCTGCTCCCCCACACGAACGCCGCCCGGATGCCGGCACGCCGGGCACGCAGTGTCAGGCCCAGCGTGGCGAGTCCGAGCCGGGTGAACACCGGCAGCGCCCCCGGGAGGAGTCTCCGGCGCCCGGCGACCCCGTCGAGCGACACCGGTGTGCTCGCCATCGCGAGCACCGTGCCGCCGGTGCGTCGGAGCACCTCGATGCACGCGGCCGTCGAGGTCGTCCCGAGCGCCACCGCGCCGACGACCGACCGTCCGGCGACGGCCGCGACGAGGTCGTCCACCGCGGTGGGTGCACCGTGGTCCACGACGACCTCCGCACCGAGCGACCGGACGGTCTCGGCGTTCCGCGGCGACGCCGTGCTCACGACCGTGTACCCGGCGGCCCGGGCGAGCTGCACGGCGTTCATGCCGACGCTCGTCGAGCCGCCCCAGACCACGACGACGCCGGACCGCTCCCTCGGTGCATCCGCTGCGCCGGGCAGTGGGAGCCCGAGGTGCTTCGGCTGGAACAGCGCGCACGCGGCGGTCGAGGCCCCGAGCGGCAGGACCGCGGCCTGATCGTCGGACAACTCCGGGGAGATCGGTGCGGTGAGCCGTTCGAGCAGCGCGGTGTGCTCCTGGAACGCACCCTCGTGCATCGGGTCGCGGCCACGGTCGGTCCCGGTCGCGAGGCCCACCACACGGTCGCCGACCGCGAAGCGGGTGACGCCCGACCCGACGGCGACGACCTCGCCGGCGACGTCCGAGCCCAGCACGGCGGGTGCGCGGAGCCAGCGGTAGGTGACCGGGCCGGTGCCCTGGATCACCCAGTCGACCGGGTTGACGGCGACGGCCCGGACGCGGACCACCACCTCGTCGGCGGCGGGTCCGGGCAGGGGGACCCGCTCGACGACGAGCGACCCCCGGGGTTCGCGGAGGACGGCTGCGGAGTTCTCGGGCACGGTGGGCCTCTCGGAAGTCGATGACACTTGGTGTCGTCACCCTACGCGCTCACGGCACCATGTGTCATCACTAGGCTGACTGCATGGCGAGATGGGCACCCGACACCCGGCAGCGACTGCGCTCGGCCGCGCTGGAGCTCTTCGCCGAGCGCGGGTTCCAGGCGACGACGGTGCCGGAGATCGTCGAGCGCGCCGGAGTCACCCGACGGACCTTCTTCCGGCACTTCAGCGACAAGCGCGAGGTGTTCTTCGGCGACGACGAGATCCCCGCCCTGGCTGCCCGGATGCTCGCGGAGGCCCCGGCCGGCGTCCCGCCACTGACGCTCGTCGCCGCGGGGCTGCGGACGCTCGCCGCGGAACGCTTCGAACCCCAACGCACCGAGATGCGTGCTGCCCGACGCGTGATCGAGGCCGAACCGGCCCTGCGCGAGCGGGACCTGCGGAAGCAGGCCGACCTGCACGCCGCGGTCGAAGCCGGGTTCGTCGCGCGGGGCGAGGACCCGCTCGTCGCGGAGACCGTCGCCGGCATCACGGTGACGTGGGTCCAGACGGCACTCCGCGCATGGCTCGCGGACCCGGCCGCCGCTCCCCTCACCGAGCACCTGGACGCGGCGCTCGAGCGGATGCGGGTCGCCCTCGCACCCTGATGCAGCGGACCTCCGGGTCAGCCGCCGGTCATCCGGCGGATCGACTCCTGCACGGCCGGGTCCTGGAACACCACGACGAGCATCGGCACGGCCCCCAGCACACTCGCCACCACGCCACCGACCAGCGGCACCCAGAAGGTCCAGCGGTGGGCCCGGAGGCGGCGGACCGACCACCAGGCGACGAGGGCGAAGACCACCACCAGGACGACCGCACGGACGACCGCCGCCGAGGAGAGGTCCGCCGGCGACGCCATCTCACCGAACTGTCCCGTCACGTACGCCCGGGTCGTGCTCGCGACCGTGCCGGTCGACAGCGCCTGGAACACCGACCACAGCCCGATGAAGAGCAGCCCGACCGTGAGCACGAAGTCGAGGCGCGAAGCACCGTAGGGACTCGCGGGCACGGAGGCCGGGGTGGACGACGCACTGCCCGGGCGGTCAGCGCCGGACGTGCGTCGTCCGGCGCGCTGGTCGGAGGCCGGTCGGTTCGGGTCGGACGCGCGACGCTCGTCGGCGTCCCGACGCTGTGCGGCGTCCTGCCGCTGCTGCTCGGCCGCCTGCCGCTCCTGCTCGACGAGCACCGGGTTGACCCAGCCCGCCGGGGCGTACTCGCCGTACTCGGGGGCGGGCGTGCCGTGGACCCGGCCGTCCGCGCGACCGGGGGCCGACGCGTCGGGGGCGGGGCGTGCCTCCCGACCGAGTGCCGTCTCGTCGACGTGACCCGGCTCGCGGGCGGGCGCCGACGACCAGTCGCCGCTCGGGCCGCTCACGAGCGACGCCCGCCGAGCGCGCGCGTCGGGTTGCCCGACGCGTCGGTGCGGAGCTCCTTGGGGAGCGAGAACATCAGGTCCTCGTGCGCCGTGACGACCTCTTCCACCGTCGCGTACCCGGCGTCCGCGAGCTGTTCGAGCACCTCGGCGACGAGTTCCTCGGGGACGGAGGCACCGCTCGTGACGCCCACGGTGCTGACCCCGTCGAGCCAGTCCTGCCGGATCTCCTCGGCGTAGTCCACACGGTGCGCCGCCTTCGCGCCGTGCTCGAGCGCGACCTCGACCAGGCGGACGCTGTTCGACGAGTTCGCCGAGCCGACCACGATGACCAGGTCCGCTGCCGGCGCGACCTTCTTCACCGCGACCTGTCGGTTCTGCGTGGCGTAGCAGATGTCGTCCGACGGTGGGTTCTCGATCGACGGGAACCGCTCGCGGAGCAGCCGGACGGTCTCCATCGTCTCGTCGACGCTCAGCGTGGTCTGCGACAACCAGACGAGGTTGTCGGGGTCGGGGACCTCGAGCGCGGCGACGTCCTCGGGCCCGTTCACCAGGATCGTGCGCTCGGGGGCGTGGCCCATCGTGCCCTCGACCTCCTCGTGGCCGGCGTGGCCGATGAGGACGATCGTCCGGTCCGCCTTCGCGAAGCGTGTCGCCTCGCGGTGGACCTTCGTGACGAGGGGGCAGGTGGCGTCGATCGCGTGCAGGTCGCGCTCGGCGGCACCGGCGACGACCGCGGGCGAGACGCCGTGCGCGCTGAAGACGACGTGCGCGCCGCGCGGGACCTCGGTGACGTCGTCGACGAAGACGGCGCCGCGCTGCTCGAGCGTCGAGACGACGTGCACGTTGTGGACGATCTGCTTGCGGACGTACACGGGCTCGCCGTACTGCTCGAGCGCCTTCTCGACGGCGACCACCGCGCGGTCCACGCCGGCGCAGTAGCCGCGGGGGGCCGCGAGCAGGACCTTCTTCACACCGGCGACCGGTTCGTCCCGCAGGCGGCCGCGCTGTGCGTGCACCCGGGGCGGCGCGAGCGGGACCGTGTGGCCGTTGGTGATCGTCACCTCTCGATGATAGGTGCGGGGTGCGGGCGGGGCCTGGGTGCGGGGCGAGGGTGTGGACGGCGGCGCGGGTCGCGGCGTCACCGGGACGCGATCGCGGGTCCGCGGTGTCGCCGGGACGCGGGCGGGCGCCGGTCCGCCGTGTCGCCGGGACGCGGGCGGGCGCCGGTCCGCGGTGTCGCCTGGTTCGCGCGGGCGCCGGTCCGCCGTGTCGCCGGGATGCGGCAGCATGGGGGCATGGCGATCGAACAGGGCCCGCCGACGGCCGACAACCCGTGGCCCGTCGCGCTGCTCGGTGCGAAGCTCCGCGACTGGATCGACCGCCTCGGCACCGCGTGGGTCGAGGGCGAGATCACCCAGTGGAACGTCGCCGGCGGGAACGTCTACGGCAAGCTCAAGGACGTCGAGGTCGACGCCACCGTGTCCTTCTCGATCTGGTCGAGCGTGCGCGCCCGGGTGCCGGCCGACCTGAAGCAGGGCGCCCGGGTGGTGGCGGCCGTCAAGCCGAACTACTGGGTCAAGGGCGGCTCGCTGACCATGCAGGTCGTCGAGATGAAGCACGTCGGGCTCGGTGACCTGCTCGAACGACTCGAGCGCCTCCGTCGGAGCCTGGCCGAGGAAGGCCTGTTCGACCCGTCACGCAAGAAGCGCCTGCCGTTCCTCCCGCACCGCATCGGGTTGATCACCGGCAAGGACTCCGACGCCGAGAAGGACGTCAAGCGGAACGCCCAGCTGCGGTGGCCGCAGGTCGAGTTCCGGACGGTCCACACCGCGGTGCAGGGCGAGCGTGCCGTGGGCGAGGTGACCGCCGCGATCGTCGAGCTCGACGCGGACCCCACCGTCGACGTCATCATCGTCGCGCGCGGTGGCGGCGACTTCCAGAACCTGCTCGGCTTCAGCGACGAGGGACTCGTCCGCACCGCAGCCGCCGCGGCCACCCCGATCGTCTCCGCCATCGGGCACGAGGCCGACCGGCCGATCCTCGACGAGGTCGCCGACCTCCGCGCCTCGACACCGACCGACGCCGCCAAGCGCGTGGTGCCGGACGTGGCCGAGGAGCTCGCCAACGTCCGACAGGCCCGCGCCCGACTCGGACTCCGGCTGTCGCACGTGCTGTCCGTCGAGGCCGACCGGATCGCCTCGCTGCGCTCCCGGCCGGCGCTGGCCTCGACCGCGTGGCTCGTCGACACCCGAGCGGAGGAGGTCGCTCGCGACCTCTCCCGGGCGCGGGAACTCGTCGACCGCCGGCTCGAGCGGTCGCATGCCGACGTCGGACACCTGACGGCCCGGCTCCGGTCGCTCTCGCCGCGGGACACGCTCCGGCGCGGCTACGCGATCGTGCAGACCACGGACGGCGGGGTCGTGCGGGGTTCCGACGACCTCGACGGCGCGACACCCGTGCACGTGACGCTCGGTGCCGGCACCGCCACGGGGACGCTCGAGCCCGACGGCCCGGGGCCGGACGGGTCGGGGTCGGGGTCGGGCTCCTGACCCGCTCCTCCACAGCAGCCCGGCGCGGTACGCCGCGTCGGAGGGTGCTCGGTAGGATCGAGGGGTGTCGACCCAGCAGGAACCCGTGCCGTCCGACGTGCAGTCGTTGAGCTACGAGGCCGCGCGCGACGAACTCGTGCGCGTCGTCGCCGAGCTCGAGCAGGGGTCCGCCACGCTCGAGCGCTCGCTGGCGCTCTGGGAACGCGGCGAGTCGCTCGCCGCACGGTGCGAGGAGTGGCTCGTGGGCGCACGCGCCCGACTCGACGCCGCACGCGCCGCGTCGACGGAGGCCGACCGAACGGGTCACGACCAGGACGGAGCGGTGCGGTGAGCGACCCCGACGGCCGCCCGATCGTCGCCGAGCTCGGTCGCCCGGAGACCCCGGAGGAGACCTGGGCACGCAAGGACGCCGCCCGCCGCTCGCGTCGCGAGCACCAGACCGCGTTCAACCTCGTCCTCGCGCTCATCGCGTCGCTCGGCATCGTGCTCTTCCTCGTCGCCGTCGTGGTTCGGCCCGACCAGACGGTGGACCGCACCGTCGACTACCAGCAGGTCGCCGCCCAGGCGCAGATCCCCGGAGTGACCCTGGCGGCCCCGGACCTGCCCGACGGCTTCACGTCCAACCGCGCCGACTTCCAGGACAAGACGTCCGACGGTGTCCGCGTCTGGACCGTCGGCCTCGTGACGCCCGACCGGCAGTACATCGGCCTGCAGCAGGGCATCGACGCCAACGCCTCGTGGGTGTCGAACCAGCTCGACCAGAGGGCGCCGACGGGTGACCGCACCATCGACGGCACGAAGTGGACCGTGTACGACCGCCGCGACGAGGGCAAGGACGCCGGGAACCACGCGTACTCGCTGGTCACCACGTTCGACCGCGACACGATCGTCCTGTCCGGCACCGCCGACGACGCGTCCTTCAGGACGCTCGCGAAGGCCGTCACCGAGCAGTTCAGCCAGTAGCCCCGACTCCCAGCCGCACCGTCCCGACCGAACCCGAAGCACGAGGAAGACCATGCCCGACCGCGCCGCCGCCACCCCGTCCGACGCCCTCCGCCTGCTCGTCGAGGGCAACGCCCGCTTCGCCGCCGACAAGCGCCGCACCGGCCGCATCGACCCGGACCGCCGCGGGGAGCTGACCGGGTCGCAGGCGCCCTTCGCGACCGTGCTCGGCTGCTCCGACTCGCGCGTGCCGTTCGAGCACGTCTTCGACGCCGGCATCGGCGACCTGTTCGCCATCCGCAACGCGGGCCAGATCGTCGACGACGTCGTGCTCGGCTCCATCGAGTTCGCCGTCGTCGCGCTCGGCACCCCGCTGGTCGTGGTGCTCCGCCACACCCGGTGCGGTGCCGTCGCCGCCGCACGGTCCGGCGAGCCCGTCCCCGCCCCGCACCTGCAGGCCCTCGTCGACGCCATCGCGCCGAGCGTCGAGCAGGTCCGCGCGACCGACGCCGACCTGCCGCAGGAGTCGGTGGGCGCCGCGCACCTCGAGGCCACGCTGCGCCAGGTGATCGAGCGCTCCGGTGCCGTCTCCGACGCGATCGCCGAGGGTAGCCTGGCCGTCGTCGGAGCGACCTACGACCTGTCCACGGGCGAGGTCACCATCGACACCGTCGTGGGCCAGGCCTGACCGGCCCCCACGGCGTGATGCCCGGGGACCACCGGGCCACCCAGGCGCCGGGGCGACCGCTCCGGGCGCGCACCACAGGAAGGACCACGACGACGTGACCCACACCACCGATCCCGACCAGACCGCGACCGCACAGCCCGCGGACGGCGGCGACGGCTTCCGCATCGAGCACGACACCATGGGCGAGGTCCGGGTCCCGGTGGACGCGCTGTACCGTGCCCAGACGCAGCGCGCCGTCGAGAACTTCCCGATCTCCGGCAATGGCCTCGAGCCGGCGCAGATCGTCGCCCTCGCCCGCATCAAGCGGGCCGCGGCCGTCGTGAACGGCTCGCTCGGCATCGTCGACCCGGCGGTGGCCGACGCGATCGCGCAGGCTGCGGACGCGATCATCGGCGGTGCGCACCACGACCAGTTCCCGGTCGACGTCTACCAGACCGGCAGTGGCACCTCGTCGAACATGAACATGAACGAGGTCCTGGCGACGCTGGCGACCCGCATCGCCGGCTCGGACGTGCACCCGAACGACCACATCAACGCCTCGCAGTCGTCGAACGACGTGTTCCCGACGTCCGTCCACGTCGCCGTGACCGAGGCCCTCATCCGCACGCTCGTCCCCGCGCTCGAGCACCTGGCGGAGTCGCTCGAGGCCAAGGCGACGCTCTGGGCCGACGCCGTCAAGTCCGGCCGCACGCACCTGATGGACGCCACCCCGGTCACCCTCGGGCAGGAGTTCGGCGGCTACGCGCGCCAGGTCCGCCTCGGCATCGAGCGCGTGCAGGCGACGCTCCCCCGCGTCGCCGAGGTCCCGCTCGGTGGCACCGCGGTCGGCACCGGCATCAACACGCCGAAGGGCTTCCCGCAGCAGGTGATCGCCCGCCTGGCCGAGGACACCGGCCTGCCGATCACCGAGGCCCTCGACCACTTCGAGGCGCAGGGCGCGCGCGACGCCCTGGTCGAGGCGTCCGGTGCGCTGAAGGTCATCGCGGTCAGCCTGACGAAGATCAACAACGACCTGCGCTGGATGGGCTCGGGGCCGAACACCGGCCTGGGTGAACTCCACATCCCCGACCTGCAGCCCGGCTCGTCGATCATGCCCGGCAAGGTCAACCCGGTCATTCCCGAGGCCACGCTGATGGTCGCCGCACGGGTCATCGGCAACGACGCCACGGTCGCTTGGGCTGGTGCCTCGGGCGCGTTCGAGCTGAACGTCGCGATCCCCGTGATGGGCACGGCGCTCCTCGAGTCGATCCGCCTGCTCGCGAACAGCTCGCGGGTGCTCGCCGACAAGACCATCGACGGGCTGCAGGCGAACCTCGAGCGTGCGCGCGCCTTCGCCGAGTCGTCGCCGTCGATCGTCACGCCGCTCAACCGCGTCATCGGGTACGAGGCCGCCGCCAAGGTGGCGAAGTACGCCGTCGCCGAGGGCATCACCGTCCGTGAGGCCGTCATCGCCCTCGGCCACGTCGAGCGCGGCGAGGTCACCGAGGAGCAGCTCGACAGCGCGCTCGACGTGCTGTCCATGACGCACCCGAACTGACCCACGGGACCCACTGACGGACGGGAGGCACGGTGCCGGCCGGCACCGCGCCTCCCGTCCGTCGTGTCGTCGCGACCGCGCCGGTGCCACTCGGCCCGAGTCTCGCGCCCGGCGACACTCCTCGCGCTCGCGAGCGCGAGGAGTGTCGCTCAGGCCGAGACTCGGCGACGGCCAGCCAGCCCGCGCCGCGCTACACCAGGTCGGGCGAGTCGAGCAGCTCGGTCACGAGCGCCGCGATCGCCGAGCGCTCCGAGCGGGCCAGCGTCACGTGCGCGAACAGCGGGTGGCCCTTGAGCCGCTCGATCACGCTCGCGACGCCGTCGTGCCGGCCGACCCGCAGGTTGTCCCGCTGCGCCACGTCGTGCGTCAGGACCACGCGCGAGTTCTGCCCGATGCGGGACAGCATGGTGAGCAGGACGTTGCGCTCGAGGGACTGCGCCTCGTCGACGATGACGAACGCGTCGTGCAGGGAGCGCCCGCGGATGTGCGTCAGCGGCAGGACCTCGAGCATGCCGCGCTCGACGACCTCGTCGAGGACGTTGTCGGACACGAGCACCCCGAGGGTGTCGAACACCGCCTGTGCCCACGGGTTCATCTTCTCGCTCGCGTCACCGGGCAGGTAGCCGAGCTCCTGGCCGCCCACGGCGTAGAGCGGTCGGAACACCATGATCTTCTTGTGCTGCTGCCGCTCGAGCACGGCCTCGAGCCCGGCGCAGAGCGCCAGTGCCGACTTGCCCGTGCCGGCGCTGCCACCGAGGGACACGATGCCGATCTCGGGGTCGAGCAGGGCGTCGATCGCGAGCCGCTGCTCGGCGGAGCGTCCACGGAGGCCGAAGACCTCGCGGTCGCCGCGCACGAGCGACACCGCGCCGGCCTCGTGCACGCGCCCGAGTGCCGACCCGCGCTCGGAGTGGATGACCACGCCGGTGTTGACCGGGACCCCCTCGAGCTGCGCCGAGCGGACCTCCTCGCGCTCGTACAGCTCGGACATCTGCTCGCCCGACACCTGCAGGTCCGTGATGCCCGTGTACCCGGAGTCGACAGCGAGCTCGGCGCGGTACTCCTCGGCCGCCATGCCGATCGACGAGGCCTTCACGCGCAGCGGCAGGTCCTTGGAGACGACCACGACGTCGAGACCGTCGTTCGACAGGTTCGACGCGACCGCGAGGATCCGGGAGTCGTTGTCGCCGAGCCGCAGCCCGGAGGGCAGGACCGACTGCTCGGAGTGGTTCAACTCGACCCGGAAGGAGCCGCCGCCGTCGAGCGCGATCGGGAAGTCGAGGCGCTCGTGCTCGATGCGCAGCTCGTCGAGCAGCCGCAGCGCCTGCCGCGCGAAGTACCCGATCTCCGGGTCGTTCCGCTTGGACTCCAGCTCGCTGACGACGACGACCGGCAGGACCACCGCGTGTTCCGCGAACCGGAACAGCGCCCGCGGATCGCTGAGGAGCACCGAGGTGTCGAGCACGTACGTGCGCTGGGCGACCGGTGTGGACGAGTCCGCGGTGCGCTGCCGAGCGGTTCCGCGAGAGACGTTCTGAGAGGTCACGACCCACTCCATCCCCGGGCCGCGCTCGGCCCGGTCACTGTCCTCGAACGCGGCCGTGGAGCGGTCCCGAAGCACCGACTGTGGCCGCTTCGACCGGGCACTGTGCCCGATGGCGCCAAGCTACGACCCGCCCCTCACACGCGCACCACGACACGCGGATCCACAGGTTACGGTCGCGTGAACGCGCAGCCCGCCGGACGGGAGGCGCGGTGCGGGCTCGCACCGCGCCTCCCGTCCGGCGGGTGGGCACCTCCCGTGCCCGAGCCTCGCCTGGGCGGACACCTTCGCAGTTCCCGCTTCGCGAAGACGTCCGCGGGGCCGAGCCTCGCGCCGCCTCGCGGCGGCTCGCGCCGCGGCGCGCTACTGCATCGTCGCGTACGACAGGCAGGCGTCGCGGAACATGTCGAGCGTCTCGTCCGTCGTGGACGCGAACACCGACACCCGCGCGACCCCGAGCCGCGTCGTGACCGTGACCCCGTGGTTGTGCAGCGCCGCGGACAGCGCGGTGAGCCGTCCCTGCGGCGGGCGGAGCACCACGATGCCGGCACGCTCACGCGGGTCACGGCTGGACTCCACGGCGAGCCCGAACTCGTCGGCGATGTCGAACACCCGCTCGACACGATCGGCCACGCGCTCCTGCACCGACCCGACCCCGACGGACACGAGCCGCTCGAGCGACACCGCCATCCGGGCCTGCGCGACGGGGTCGATCCGCGTCATCTGGTACCCGGCAGCCCCGGGCTTGACCGAGGGGACCTCGGTGGGCCACCCGGTGGTGCCGTGCGGGCCGGACAGTGCCGGACGGAGGCGGTTCAGGGCGCGGTCGCTGAACGCGGTGAACCCGGTGCCCCACCCGGCGTGCAGCCACTTCTGGCCTCCGGTCGCGACGACGTCGGCGAGCTCGTAGGGCGCGTCGACGACGCCGAAGCCCTGGATCGCGTCGACGACGAGCAGGCGTTCGCCGATGACCTCACGGATCCCGGCGAGGTCTGCCAGGTAGCCGGTCTGCCAGTCGACGAGGGACACGGCGACCGCCGTGACGTCGTCGGTCAGGCGCGACTCGACGAGCGACGGGGTCATCCAGCCCGCGCCCGACTCCACGACGACGGGCTGGACCCGACCGCCGGTGGCCGATGCAGCACTCGCGAGGGCGAGCGGCAACGAGGGGTACTCGTCCGCCGCGACGAGCACGCCCCCGGTCAGGCCGAAGGCGGTGTGCAGCAGTCCGGGCGTCGTCGCGGTCTGCGAGACGACCTGGTCCTCACGGCGTCCGACCAGACGAGCGGCCACCGTGCGGACCCGGGCGTCCTGCTCGTCGAGGGTCTCCATCGCGCCGAAGCGCATGCGCTCCTGGATCGTCCCGAGCACCCGCTGCTCCTCGAGCACGGCGGTCTGCACGGGACCGAAGGCGGCGTGGTCGAGGTAGCCGGGCTCCTCGGCGAAGCCGCTGGCGTACTCGGCGATGTTCACAGGGGCAACCTTCCGTGGGACGAAAACCCTGTGAGTGTACTGGGACGCCGACGGCCGGGGCGAACCCGAGCCGGTGAACGCAGTGGTCGGACGACGCCGGTCAGCCACCGAAGCGTCGGGAGCGCAGCCCGAAGTCGCGCACGGCACGCAGGAAGTCGACCTCGCGGAGGTCCGGGTAGAACGCCTCGACGAAGTAGAACTCGCTGTGGGCGCTCTGCCAGAGCATGAAGTCGGACAGCCGCTGCTCGCCCGAGGTGCGGATCACCAGGTCGGGGTCGGGCTGGCCCTGCGTGTAGAGGTGGTCGCCGATGAGCTCGGGCGTCAGGACCTCGGCCAGGGTGTCGAGCGTCCCGCCGCCCTCGCCGTGCGCCCGCACGATGCTGCGCATGGCGTCGGCGATCTCGCGGCGTCCGCCGTAGCCGACCGCCAGGTTGACGTGCAGTCCGGTGTGGTCGGCGGTCCGGGCCTCGGCCTGCGTCAGTGCGGACAGGAGCGCGTCCGGCAGTCCCTCGTCGGCACCGACGTGCTGGACGCGCCAGTCGCGGTGGTCCGCCAGGGTGCCGGCCAGGTCGGCGATGATCCCGACGAGCTGCTCGAGCTCCTCGCCCCCGCGTCCGGTCAGGTTGTCCGCCGACAGCAGGTAGAGCGTCACGACCTCGATGCCGAGGTCGTCGCACCAGTCGAGGAACTCCGGGATCTTCGCGGCGCCCGCGCGGTGGCCGTGTGCCGCGGACTCGAGGCCGAGCTGCTTCGCCCAGCGACGGTTGCCGTCCACGATCATGGCCACGTGCTTCGGCATCGCCTGCGCGTCGATCTGCCGGCGGATACGACGTTGGTAGGCGCGGTAGAGGACGCCGCGCCCTGCCCATCCCAGCCTGCCGGTCACGGCACGACTGTAGTGCACGACACCCTCGCGGGCGCTGCGCGGGACGCTCGGCTGCCGTTCGGCCAGGAGCCCTAGGGTCGCCCCATGCAGGACGAGACCGCCATGCTGCCGCACGTCCCGTTCACCGAGGAAGCGGCCGCCACCGATCCGCCCCGCCCGGCCTGGCGGGGGTGGATCCACCTGGGCACCTTCCCCTTCGCGGTCGCGATGGGCATCGTGCTCATCACGCTCGCCGACAGCGGCGCCGCCAAGGCCGGGAGCGCCGTCTTCATGGCGACCTCGCTGCTCATGTTCGGCGTCTCGGCGACCTACCACCGGTTCCCGTGGGGACCGACGGTCAAGCGGATCCTCAAGCGGATCGACCACACCAACATCCTGCTGCTCATCGCGGGCACGTACACCCCGATCGCGATCTGCGCCCTCGACCACACCCTGATGGTCGTGGTGCTCTGGGTGATGTGGAGCGGCGCGGCGCTCGGCATCGCGTTCCGCGTCCTGTGGATCAACGCACCCCGCTGGCTCTACGTGCCGATCTACCTGGTGCTCGGGTGCGCGGCCTTCGGTCTGCTCCCCCAGTTCTTCGCCGCGAGCGTCCCGATGACGGTGCTCGTGCTGTCCGGTGGGGCCGCGTACATCGTCGGCGCGCTGGTCTACGCGTTCAAGCGCCCGAACCCGTCACCCACCGTGTTCGGGTTCCACGAGGTCTTCCACGCCCTGACGGTCGTGGCCTTCGCCGCCCAGTGGGTGGGCGTGCTCATCGTGGCGCTCGACCCGGTGCGCTGAGGCGACCGGACGGCGGACGGGAGGCGCGTGGCGCGCTCGCCACGGGCCTCCCGTCCGTCGGTGGTCGCCTCAGCCGCGTTCGGTGTCGTCGCCCACGTCGGCCCGACCGTCCTCGGCGGCACGACGCGCCGCCTCGTCGGTCGCGGTGCGGTCGCCCGGCGCCCCGCCCGCGTCGGCCTCGAGCCGCTCCCGGACCTCCGCGCGGTAGCGCGTCCGCCGGATCCGCCGCGTCATGTCGACGACGAGCAGGATCGTCACGACCGCGACGACCGCGATCGCGACGAAGCCGGCGACGCCGGGCGTGACGTCGACGTCGGGCACGACCGACGGGCTCGGGCTGGGGGCTGCTGCGGCGACGGCCGTCAGGATGGTGCTCACGCGGTGGGGTCCTCGTCGTCAGGGATCCCCGCGAAGAGGTCGGACTCCGGCAGCTCGGTGGGCACGCGTGCCTCGACGAGCTGGTAGTCCTCGGTGGGCCACACCGTCGCGAGGAGGTCGTTCGGCCAGTAGAAGAAGGCGCTGTCCGGCGGCACCTGGCTCGCGTGCGCACGGAGCGCGGCGTCGCGGGCGTCGAAGTACTCGTGCACATCGACGTGCGTCGTCGCCAGGTCCGGACGGTCGGCGAAGCGCTCCACCCACTCGCGCAGCTGCTCGAGCGCCGGGCTGTCGGGGTCGCGGTCGCGCAGGGCCTCGTAGATCGTGCTGAAGCGCCGCGGGTTCATCGTGCGCTCGTAGTAGAGCTTCGCGATCGACCAGGGCTCCCCCGCCGACGGGTACTTCGCCGGGTCCGCCGCGTCCCGCCAGGCGGCCATCGAGACCTCGTGCGTCCGGATGTGGTCGGGGTGCGGGTACCCGCCGTTCTCGTCGTACGTGACGAGCACGTGCGGACGGAACCGGCGGACCACCCGCACGAGTGCCTCCGTGGAGTACTCGAGCGGCACCGTCGAGAACGTCCCCGGACGCACGGTCTCGCCCTGCTCCGCATCCGGCAGGCCCGAGTCGTGGTAGCCGAGCCACACGTGGTCGATGCCGAGCGCTGCCTGCGCTGCCGCCATCTCGGTGCGCCGGTAGCCGGCCATGTCGCGGTGCGCCCGGCTGGTCGCGGGCTCGCCGAGCTGCTCGTTGAGGACGTCCCCGGCCTCGCCACCGGTGCACGATACGACGAGGACCTGGTGACCCTCGGCGACGTACCTGGCGGCCGTGGCGGCTCCCTTGCTCGACTCGTCGTCGGGGTGGGCGTGGACGGCCAGCAGGCGGTACGGCACGGGGATCCTCACGGGGTGCGAGCGGGGTGGGGCGCACGCGACGACCGCGTGCATGCGGGCAGCGCACAGCGGGGCGTGAACTACCCTGGAGACCAGGATAATCACCCCGGGAGCCCCCAACTGTCCGAACCCCTGCACCCCGCCGCATCCGCGCCGGCCGCGTCCTCGTCCTCCGTGCTGGACGACCGGTACGGACGGACGCCCGACCGGCGTCGACGCGGCCGACTGTTCGGGATCCTCGCGGCGATCGCCGTCGTCCTGGTCTTCGTGGCGTGGGTGGTCTGGGCCGGACTCGACCAGACGTCGCACGGGCTCGACAACACCGAGGTCGGGTACACCGTCGTCACCGACCACCGGACGGTCGTGCACTCCCAGGTCTCCGTCGACCCGGGCACCGAGGCGAAGTGCGCCGTGCAGGTGCTCGACAAGACGTACTCGATCGTCGGGTGGAAGGAGATCACGCTCCCCGCGTCCGACCAGCGCACCCGCACCGTGACGACCGACGTCGCCACGACCACCCGGGGCGTGACCGGCTTGATCCACGACTGCTGGGTTCCCTAGACTCGTCGGATTCAGACTCGACTGATCCGCGGACGAGACCGGCCACTCCGGCCGGTCTCGTTCTTCGTCGAAGGGAACCCACATGAGCAACGACACGCAGGTCACCTGGCTGACCCAGGAGGCGCACGACCGCCTCACGGCCGAACTCGAGCAGCTGTCGGGCCCGGCCCGCAAGGAGATCGCGAACCGCATCGAGGCGGCGCGTGAGGAGGGCGACCTCAAGGAGAACGGCGGCTACCACGCCGCGAAGGACGAGCAGGGCAAGATCGAGGCCCGCATCCGCCAGCTCACCGAGCTGCTGAAGCACGCCACGGTGGGCGAGGCCGACTTCGACGGCACCGTCGAGCCGGGCACGGTCGTCACCGCGGTGATCGCCGGCGACGAGTCGACGTTCCTGGTGGGCAACCGCGAGATCGTCGCCGAGGGCTCGGACCTGACGGTGTACAGCCCGGTCAGCCCGGTCGGTGCCGCCATCGTCGGGCTCCGCGCCGGCGAGAAGACGAGCTACACGGCCCCGAACGGCAAGGA
Organism: Curtobacterium caseinilyticum; assembly: GCF_030363035.1. Classification (GTDB taxonomy): domain Bacteria; phylum Actinomycetota; class Actinomycetes; order Actinomycetales; family Microbacteriaceae; genus Curtobacterium; species Curtobacterium caseinilyticum. The sequence goes on from NZ_JAUCMN010000003.1 coordinate 167,511, forward strand.
CATCGCCGTCGAGGTGACGAAGGTCGAGCGCTACGAGCCGTAGCCGGAGCCGCCGCGCACGGCACACCGCACGGTCGAACCACGGAACCGACGTCGAACCAGGCCCCTCGCTCGGTTCGACGTCGGTTCCCTGGTTCCACGGGGGCGCGGTGTCGGCGGCGAGGCGCGGAGCGAGGGCAGGATCGACGTGAGCGTCACGACGGGAGCACCACGCGCCTCCCGGCCGGCGACGCCGTCCTGAACGGAGCCCTGACGGCCGCGCGTCGCGCCCGTACGTCCGGCTGATGGCCCGCTGCGGTGGGCCGTCGCCCGTCAGTGCTCGAGCAGCTCCGGGCGGAACCCCACCTCGTGCAGGCGCTGGATGACCTCCTGCGCGTGCTCGGGGCCACGGGCCTCGATCGACAGGTCGAGGGCGACCTCGTTGATGACCAGGCCCTGCCCGTGCCGGGTGTGGAGGACCTCGACGACGTTCGCACCGGCATCCGAGATGACCTGCGCCACCCGCGCGAGCTGCCCAGGACGGTCCGGCAGCATGATGCGGATCCCGATGTAGCGCGACGCGGCGACGAGGCCGCGGGTGATGACGCGCTCCATCATGAGCGGGTCGATGTTGCCGCCGCTCAGCAGCACCACGGTCCGGCCGGTGTCGCGCACGGCTCCGGACATGATCGCGGCGACGCCCACGGCACCCGCTGCCTCGACGACGAGCTTCGCGCGCTCGAGCAGCACGAGGAGCGCCCGGGCGGTGTCGTCGTCCGAGACCGTGACGATCTCGTCCACGTGGTCGCGGATGATCGGGAAGTTCAGCTCACCGGGCCGGGCGACCGCGATGCCGTCCGAGATCGTCGGCTTCGTCGTGATCGTGACCGGCTGTCCCGCACGGATCGACGACGGGTACGCGGCGGCGTTCTCGGCCTGCACGCCGACCACGCGGATCTCGCGGCCGAGCCGCTCGGCCATGCCCTTCACCGCGAGGGCGATGCCCGCGATCACGCCGCCGCCGCCGATCGGGACGACGACCGTGTCGACGTCGGGCACCTGGTCGATGATCTCGAGTCCGAGCGTGCCCTGGCCGGCGATGACGTCCGGGTGGTCGAACGGCGGGATGAAGACCGCGCCGGTCCGCGCGGCGAAGTCCTTCGCCGCGCTCAGGGCCTCTTCCACGGAGTGTCCGCGGAGCACGACGTCGGCACCGTAGTGCCGCGTGGCCTGCAGCTTCGGCAGCGCGACGCCGACGGGGGTGAAGATGGTGGCGGGGATGCCGAGCTCGCGCGCGGCGAGGGCGACGCCCTGGGCGTGGTTGCCCGCGCTCGCGGCCACGACCCCGGCGGCACGCTGATCGGGGCTCAGCGCCGCGAGCCGGTTGTAGGCACCGCGCACCTTGTACGCGCCGGTGCGCTGCAGGTTCTCGCACTTCAGGTGCACCGGCGACCCGAGCAGCTCGGCGAGGAACTGCGAGGTCTCCATCGGGGTGACGCGCGCCACACCCGCGATGGTCTGCCGCGCGGCTTCGATGTCCGCGAGCGTCGGGAACGCGGCGGTCTGCTGCTGGGGCACGGAGGTGTCGGTCACGGACCCATCATCGTCGCTCGGGGCCGTCACGGCGAACTCGTGACGGCCGACCGTGCGGCCGACTGTGCGGCCGTTCAGCCCGCGGTGCCCTTCTCCGCCGTGGGCTGCTCGTCGCTGCCGGGTGCGGGGACGCCCTCGGGGTGGCGCTTCCGCCAGCGACGCTGCTTCTTCGCCTCGACGCTGGCGTGGTGGTCGCGCTGCTTCGCCTCGAGCACGTGGTCGGAGTCGAGCCCCTTCCAGCGACCACTGGCGATCGTCGTCACCATCGAGTTGACCGTCGCGATGAGCGGCACCGCGAAGAACGCGCCCGCGATGCCCGCCAGGCCGGACGCCGCGGTGACGCCGAGCACGACCGCCAGGGGGTGCACCTTGACCGCGCTGCCCATGACGAGCGGCTGCAGGATGTGGCCCTCGACCTGCTGCACGACGAGGATCACGCCGAGCATGACGAGCGCGGCGACCCACCCGTTGAAGATGAGCGCGATGAACACCGCGAGGAAGCCGGTGACGATCGCTCCGACGACGGGGATGAAGGCGCCGAGGAAGACGAACACGGCGATCGGGATCACGAGCGGCAGCTGCAGGGCGGCCGCACCGATGCCGATGCCGACGGCGTCGACGAACGCCACGAAGATCTGCACGCGGATGAAGCTCGTCAGCGTCGTCCAGCCCGCGACGCCCGCACCGTCGATGGCCGCGCGGGCCTTCTTCGGGAAGAGCCGCACGGTCCAGCGCCACACGTTCTTGCCGTCGATGAGCAGGAAGATCACGGTGAAGATGACCACGAAGAGGCCGGTCAGCAGGTGCGTGAGCGAGGACCCGGCGCTCGCGACGCCGGACAGGATCGAGCCGGAGTTGCTCGACAGCCAGTCGGTCGCCTGGTCGAGGTAGTCGTTGAGGTCGCTCTGGCTGATCCCCAGACCCGAGCTCAGGACGAACTCGCGGATGGTGTCGTACTGCGACAGCGTCCGGTCCCGCAGCGAGGGGTAGGCAGCGGCGATCTGGTCGACGACGAGCCAGATCAGTGCGGTCACGGCGGCGAGCCCGCCGACGAGGCTCACCACGACGGCGATCCACTTCGGCACGTGGTGGCGCTGCATCCAGTTCGAGAGCGGCACCAGCAGGGCTGCGACGACGATGCCGATGAGGAACGGGATGAGGACCTCGCTGAACAGCGTCACGAGGTAGATGACGACCGCGACCACGCCGATGACGACGAGGATGCGCCACGACCACGCCCCCGCGATGCGCATGCCCGTGGGCACGACCTCGTCGACGACGGGATCCGGATGCGTCTTCTTACCCCAGGCCATGCGGCGAGTGTACCGACGGGTACCAGGAAGCGTTCCAGATGCGGCATACGCGGTCTCGGCCGCACCCGCACCGCTGTCGGCCCTGCTCGGTAGCGTCGTCACATGGTCAGGTCCACGCTCTCCGCCGCCGAGGCCCGCCGCGTCGCCCTGGCGGCCCAGGGGTTCGGCGGAGCGCCCTCGGACGCCGTCGCGACCCGGACCCTGACGAGCACGATCGGTCGGCTCGGCCTGCTGCAGATCGACTCGGTCAACGTGTTCGAACGGAGCCACTACCTGCCCGTGTTCGCCCGGGTCGGCGGGTACGACCGTTCGGTCCTCGACCGCCTGACGCTGACCCGTCGTGGCCCGTACGCCGAGTACTGGGCGCACGAGGCCGCCTTCCTGCCGCGCACCGACCTGCCGCTGTTCCGCTGGCGGATGGACGCGTACCGGGAGCGCGACACCCGACCGAACCGGGTCGCGGGGATCGAGCGCACCGCCGGTGTCCGTCGCGAGCTGCGGGCCCTGCTCGCCGCCGAGGGGCCTCTCCCCGCGAGCGCCGTCGAGCACGAGGCGAACGTCCGCCGCGGGCCGTGGTGGGGTTGGAGCGACGTGAAGACGGGGCTCGAGCAGATGTTCCGCTGGGGCGAGGTCGTCAGCGCCGGCCGCGCGGGCTTCGAGCGCGTCTACGCCCTGCCCGACCAGGTGCTCCCCGCCGGCACGCTCGCGACGGCCCCGGACCGTCCGACCGCGATCACCGAACTCGTCCGGCGGGCGTCGCGGGCGCTCGGCGTCGGTACGCGCGCGGACCTCGCCGACTACTTCCGGCTGCGGTCCGACGACACCGCCGCGGCGATCGCCGTCCTGGTCGAGCAGGGTGAGCTGCAGCCGGTGCTGGTCGAGGGCTGGCGTGAGCCGGCCTGGCTCCACACGACCGCCCGGGTGCCGCGACGGGTCGGCGCGGACGCCGTGCTCAGCCCGTTCGACCCGGTCGTGTGGTTCCGCCGGCGCGCGGAGCGGATGTACGGCTTCCACTACCGGATCGAGATCTACACGCCGGCCCCGAAGCGGGTCTACGGGTACTACGTGCTGCCGGTGCTGCAGGACGACCGGTTGACCGGGCGGGTGGACCTGAAGAGCGACCGGCAGCGCGGTGTGCTGCGCGTGCGGACGGCGTGGCAGGAGCCAGGGGAGCACCTGGACGCGGAGCGGCTGGCCGCCACGCTCCGGCGCGCGGCAGCGTGGCAGGGGCACGACGGGGTCGAGGTCACCGACCGCGGGACGGCCGCCGCTGCGCTCGCTGGTGCGCTCGGCGTCGGGCTGGTCCCGCACGAGGCCCGGGACGACGTGGACGGTGCCGACGCGAACGGCGCCGACCCGGACGGTGCCGACGCGGACGGTACCGACGTGGACGGTGCCGGCCCCGCTCCCGGGGGCGACGCGGTCGCCTGACGACGGCCGGGAGGCGCGGGGCACGGTGGTCAGAGCGCCGCCGGTCCGGCGCACGGTCACGTCGCCGGCGCGGCTCGCCTCAGAAGCGGCCGAGGCTGTTCCGGAGGCGCGCGACCCGGTCGGGCAGCGGCGGGTGCGTCGAGAACAGTCGGTCCATCACGCCCGGCCGCATCGGGTCGGCGATCCACAGGTGCGCCATCGACGAGTTCTGCGACCGCGTCGGTCGCCCGTACGCCTCGAGCTTCTCGAGCGCCCGCGCCAGCCCCTCCGGGTAGCGGGTCGTCATCGCACCGGTCGCGTCGGCCAGGTACTCCCGCTGGCGGGACACCGCTGCCTGCACGGCTGCGGCGGCGATCGGGGCGACCAGCACGGCGACCAGTCCGGCGACGAGCAGGACCGGGTTGTTCCCGCCCCCGGAGTCGTTGTTCCGGCCGCGACCGCCCATGCCGCTGACGATCGAGATGCGCAGGAGCACGTCGGCGAGGAACCCGACCGCCACCACCAGCCCGAACACCATCGTCGAGACACGGATGTCGTAGTTCCGGACGTGCCCGAGCTCGTGCGCCATCACGCCCTGCAGCTCGGTGTCGTCCATGATCGCCAGCAGTCCGGTCGTCGCCGCGACGATCGCGTGCTCGGGGTCACGGCCGGTGGCGAAGGCGTTCGGTGCCGGGTCGTCGATGACGAACACGCGCGGCATCGGCATGCCGGTGGTGATCGCCAGGTTCTCGACGGTCCGCCAGAGTCGCGGCTCCGAGTCGCGGTCGATCTCGACGCCGCCCGCGATCGCCGTCGCCTGCCGTCCGGCCAGGAAGTACTGCAACACCGCGTACCCGAGGGCGACGAGCAGCACGACCACCCCGACCGACACGTTGCCGGCCAGGTACCCGCCGAGGAACCCCAGTGCCCCGACGATGAGCAGGAAGACCAGGACGATGACGACGGTGTTGCGCTTGTTCTGTGCGATGGCGCGGTACACGGGTCAGCCCGACTCCGTGCGGGTCAGAACTGGACGCGCGGCGGTTCGGCGATCGCCGCGGGCTCGGCCGTCTCGAAGAACGTGGCCTCGGTGAAGCCCTTGCTCTTGGCGAAGGTCGAGTTGGGGAAGACGCGGATCTTCGTGTTCAGCTCGCGCACGCCCCCGTTGTAGAAGCGTCGCGCGGCCTGGATCTTGTCCTCGGTGTCGACGAGCTCCGACTGCAGCTGCAGGAAGTTCTGGCTCGACTGCAGCTGCGGGTAGCCCTCCGCGACGGCGAACACGCTCTTCAGGGCCTTCTGCATGTGTCCCTCTGCCGCCGAGGCGCTCGACGCGTCGTCCGCGCTGAGCGTCTCCGCCCTGGCGCGGGTGACCGACTCGAACACCGACTTCTCGTGGGCCGCGTAGCCCTTGACGGTGTCGACGATCGTGGGGATGAGGTCCGCGCGGCGCTTCAGCTGCACCGTGATGTCGCTCCAGGCCTCGTCCACACGGAGCTTCAGCGTGACGAGCGAGTTGTAGGTCACCCAGAGGTAGATCCCGACCACGACGAGCAGGACCACCACCACTCCGACGACGATCAGCGTCGTGACGAGTCCGGTGTCCATCGGGGCGTACTCCTTTGCGCGTCGGGTCCGGCGCGGTGGGGGCCGCGGCCGGTGCGGGCCGCAGCGCGGCCGCCCACGATTGTACCGAGGCAGGTCGACACGGCTTGCTCGAGTCGTCGGTTCACGGGTGATTCCCGAGCAGCGCACACCCGCCGTGCGGCGGCCGCCGATCGTCGGTCGGCCATCGGACACATCATCCGGGTGGCGGATTGACCGCGACGGCGACATCGCGTGGGATGGAGACGGTGAACACGCTCGGGGACAACGTGGACGAGGGGGCCGTCGGCGTCGACGGCCCGCAGGGTCGACCCCGGACACGCCGGCCTCCGTCCCGGCGGCTCCGATCGCGGACCGTGTGGCACCCCGCCGCACTCGTCGCCGTCCTGACCGCAGGCGCGGTCCTGCTCGGCGCACCCACCGCCTCCGCCGCGACCGGGGCCGGCGGTACCGATCGCGCCCAGCTGTCGCAGCCGTCCGCACCGCCGCCGTCCCCGCAACTCGGTGCGCTGCTGCCGCAGACCGGCACCCCCTCCCCCGCGCCGTCCGAGCGTCCTGCGGTCCGCCCGAGCATCAGCGACCCGGGTGACGTCACGACGGCGACGGTGCGCTTCCACGGTCGTGGCACGCCCGGACACCGTGTCCGCGTCACCGGCCCGGCCGCCACCGGCACGACCGGCTGCTCGACCACGGTCACCGACGACGGCTCCTGGGCGTGCATCGCCACCGTCCGCTCCGGTCCCCAGCAGGTCTTCACGGTCGCCGACGGCACCGACCCCGCACTGGGGAGCTCGGCCGCCCCCGCGTCCGACGTCGTCGTCCCACCGACCGTCTCGACCAGCCGACCGACCTCGGGGCCCGTGTCCGGCACCGGTCTCCCCGGGGCGACGGTCTCGCTGTCCGTCGCCGGCTCGTCCGCCGACCGCACGGCGACGGTCGGCGGTGACGGCCGCTGGACCGTGTCGCTCGCCGGTGGGACCCGCGACGGTCGGCTGACGGTCTCGGCGGCCCAGACCGCGAGCACCTCGGGCGGCTACCGCTCGGACCTCCGGAGCGCGTCGTCCGCGCCCCGCACGGTCGTCCTCGACCGCACGGCGCCGGCCGCTCCCGTGGTGACCGCTCCGAGCCGCGGCGAGCACGTGCGCACGCAGCCCGTCACCGTCCGCGGCACGGGCGAACCCGGGGCCGTCCTCACCGTCTACGTCGACCGCGTCCCGGTGTGCCGTGCCGACGTGGGCGCCGACGGCCGGTGGACCTGCACGACGCGCGGTGCGACCGTCGTCGGCGGTACCCGGACCGTGACCGCGATGCAGCAGGACGCCGCTGGCAACTCGTCGCCGGCGTCCGCCGGGGTGCGCGTCCGCCTCAGCGGTGCGGCGGCCACGCCCACCGGCGACCCGGACGAGGGTCCGACGACCGACCCGTCGAACGGCGCGACGCCGGGTTCGACCCCGACGTCCGCCACACCGGGCCGCACGCCCACCGGCACCGCCACCGGGCCGGGCGACGGCGACGGTGACGGTCACGGCGCGAGCGGAACCGGCACCGGCGGCACCGGCACCGGCGCGGGCACGGACTCCGGCACCGGCACCGGCACGGGCCCCACCGGCAACGGTGACGGCACCGGCGGCGGCACCGGGCCGGGGCGTGGTCCCGGCGGGGTGCCCGACTGGTCCGGGCCCGCGGGCGACTGGACGGCCGGCACGGCGTACGACCGCGGGATCCCGACGATCCAGGCCTCCTCGTCGTGGAGCACCGTCCTGGTCGCGACCGGGATCGCCGCAGGCTTCCTCGTGCTCGTCGCCGCTCCGCTCGCCCTCGTCGGCGCCGCCGTCCGGGGCCGCCTGCGCAACCCGTTCGCCGCGCTCCTCGGGCGCAACCGCTCCCGGAGCGAGCGACGCCTCGGCGACGACGTCCTGCCCACCTGGGCCGCAGCGTCGATCGGCGTCGGCATCGTCGCCGTCGCCACACTCGTCGGCGTGGGCGTCACCCTCGAGGCCCGCTACGTCCGCCTCGCCGTGGCGGTGCTCCTCGGCACCGCGGTCACGACGGCCGCCGTCGTCCTCGCGACGCGCTGGGCCGCCGGCGCCGACCGTCACTCGGTCGGGTTCCGCGTCTCCCCGTGGCTCGTCCTCGCAGCGCTGGTCGGCTGCGCGCTGACCCGCCTCGGCGACCTCTCCCCCGCCCTCGTGGTCGGTGCCGTCCTGGTGCCCGTCGGCCGCCCGGGTGCGGACACCGCGGCCCTCCGGCTCGGGTCGACGCTCGCCAGCGGGGTGCGTACCGCGACGGCGCGCTCGGTCGCGCTCCTCGGCGTCGCCACCGTCGGGTGGGTGCTGCACTCCGTCACGCCCGGTCAGGGGTTCTGGTCGGCGCTCGTCACCGAGTTCGCCACGACGCTGTGCGTCGGCGCGGTCGGCGCGCTCGTGGCGGTCCTGCTGCCGGTGCCCGGGTCGGCCGGAGCGGTCCTCGTCGCCGGCGCACGTGCCCGGTACGTCGCGCTGACGGTCGGAGCGGTCGCCCTCGCCGCGGTCGTCGCCGGCGGACCGGTGCCGATCGCGCCCTCGCCGACCGAGCTCGCCCTCGCCACGGGAGCCTGCGCCGTCGGCGCGGTCGCCTGCTGGGCGTGGCTCCGCGGGTCGGCCCCGGGACGCACCCCGGGCACACACTGACGGACCACCGGCCGGGAGGCGCGTGGCGGGCCCGCACCGTGCCTCCCGTCCGCCTCCTGGTCAGTCGACGGCGCGTGCCTGGGCGGTGTGCGGCGCGTTGCGCCGGAACAGGCCCGGCAGCAGGCCGCCGATCTTCGTGCCGATGCACAGACTGACGAACGTCGCCAGCGGCGTCGCGAGCGCCACGGGGTCGAAGGTGGCGACCGCGACGAGCCCGACCGTGCCCGGCACGAGCAGCAGGAACGCGGGGAAGAACGACACCGTCGCCGGGATGGCCGGGACGAGCCGCTCGAGCAACCGCGTCGCGACGAAGAGCAGCGCCGCCGCCGCACCCGTCGCGACGACACTCCCCCACACCGGGGTCGTCCCGCTGACGACGGCGTACGCGCTCACCATGACCGCGACGGACACGAGCGTCAGCCGCCAGCCGGAGCGGAAGACCAGGCCGAGCCCGACGGCCAGGCCGACCACCGCGACCCAGGACACCCAGTAGGACGGCACGGCCTCCCACCCGCCGCGGAGCGTGCCGACGCCGGCGACCTCGCCGACGAGCGCGGCGGATGACGGGTCGACGCTGAGGCCGGTGAGCGCGCTGCCGGCGGCGATGCCCGCCGCCATGAACCCGAGCATGATGAGCCCCTGCACGAGCCGTGAGGCCCCCGTGACGATGTCGGCGGCCGTGAGCTCGAGCAACGCGTTCGTGATGAGGGCACCGGGGACGAACACCGCGACCGGGGCACACACCGCGAAGAGCGGGACGTGGTCGAACCCGGTGCCGGCGGCGACGAGTCCGACGACCGTCGTCGACATGAAGGCGGCGAGGAACGGTATGATCGCCACGGCCTCGCGGAACCGACGGACCACCAGGCTCAGCACGCCGACCAGGGCGCCGACGACCAGCGCGAGGACGATCGCCCACCACGGGCAGCGGAAGACGACGGCGAGGCCGACCGAGGTCAGCGCGTTGCCGGTGATCCACGGCAGTGCGGGCGGCGGCACGGTGCCGGCACGGATCGCGCGGACACGGGCGGGGATCTCGGCGAGGGCGATCGAGCCGCGCTCGAGGCCCAGGACGAGCCGGTTCGCCCGTGCGGCCTGGCGCGAGGAGAGCTCGACGCCCTCGGCGTTGACGATCGTCGCGGCTCCCGTGGCGATCTCGCTCACCATGACGAGCGCGGGCAGGACGCCCACGGCGAGCGTCGGGCCGACCCCGGCGGCGTCGCGGGCCTTCTCGAGCGCCGAACGGACGTCGGTGACGGAGCTGCCGGCGTCGAGGAGCAGGGCGCCGAGCGTGCCGAGCAGCATGCCGACCGGCACGGTCTCGCCGTCGACGACCTCGACGTGGGCCTCGGGGCGGTTCAGCGCGTTGCGCAGGTTCGCGAGGGCGCTTCCGAGTCCGACCACGAGAGTCGATGGTACGCGGCCGGCGCCCGGCCCCGGCGCCCGGCCCCGGCCCCGAGTCTCGGGGTGAGCGACAGGACTTGCGGGCTGCGGCCCGAGAACGGTCGCTCAGGCCGAGTCTCGCGGTGGCGTGCCCGAGACTCGCGGTACCCCCGGTGGGACTCGAACCCACAACTCGGCGATTTTAAGTCGCGTGCCTCTACCGGTTGGGCCACGGGGGCGGGCCGGAACAGCCTACCGACGCGACGACGGTCGCCGCCCCGCGGGGCGACGACCGTCGTGTCGGCTGCGCTGCCGGAGTGCTACTTGGCGTCCACCGGAGCGGCGTCCTTCGAGACGTCCTCGGCCGGCGTGGCGTACGCGGGGCCGGCTGCGTCGGCCGGCTGGCCCTCGGCCGGAGCCGGGGCAGCGACGGCCTTGGGCTCGTCGGCGACAGCGGGCTTCGGACGCGACGCGAAGGCCTCGAACGCGGCGCGAGGGGTCTCGCGGTCGTCGAGCGACGCGATGTCGCGGCCCAGGAAGAAGCCGCCCACCCAGTCGCCGATGACGCGCCACTTGCGCTCCCACGACGGCATCGCCAGACCGTGGTACCCGCGGTGGGCACCCCAGGCCAGGAAGCCCTTCATGGCGAACTTGCCGGACTGGAACACACCGGTGCCGAGACCGAGGCCCGCGACGGCGCCGAGGTTCTCGTGCTTGTAGTCGGTCGTCGCCTCGCCGCGGATGACCGCGACCAGGTTCTTCGCGAGCTGCTTCGCCTGGCGCACCGCGTGCTGGGCGTTCGGCACGCAGAAGCCACCGACACCGCCGCCGGTCAGGTCCGGGACCGCCGCCACGTCGCCGCAGGCCCACGCGTCGGCGACCACGCCCTCGTCGTCGACCACGCGGAGGTCGGGCTGCACCCGGATGCGACCGCGCTGCTCGAGCGGGAAGTCGGTGCCCTTGACCATCGGGTTCGCCATGACGCCGGCGGTCCAGACGATCAGGTCGGACGGGATCGTCTCGATCGAGTCGTCCTTGGCCTTGAGCTGGCAGATGCCGCCCTCGGCCGAGGCGAGCTGCGTCTCGAGGTGCACGACGGCTCCACGGGACGCGAGGTTCTCGAGCACCCAGTGCGAGGTCTCCAGCGACACCTCGGGCATGATGCGGCCCATCGCCTCGACGAGGTGGAAGTGCGTGTCGTCGAAGGACAGCTCGGGGTAGCTCTTCAGGAGGTCGGACGCGAACGAGCGGAGCTCGGCGAACACCTCGATGCCGGCGAAGCCACCGCCGACGACCACGACGGTGAGCAGGCGGTCGCGCTCGGGACCGGCCGGCAGGTTCGCCGCCTTGTGGAAGTTCGTGAGGATCTTGTCGCGGATCGCCGCGGCTTCCTCGATGGTCTTGAGACCGATGGCCTCGTCCGCGACGCCCGGGATCGGGAACGTGCGCGAGACGGCACCGGCGGTCATGACGATCTGGTCGTAGGACTCCTCCCACGCCTCGCCCTCGGCCGGGGTGATCGTCGCCGTCTTGGTGGCGTGGTCGACCTTCGTGACCTTCGCCGTGACGACGCGCGTCTTCTTGAGGTGGCGGCGGTGCGACACCACCGCGTGGCGCGGCTCGATCGAACCGGCGGCGACCTCGGGCAGGAAGGGCTGGTACGTCATGTAGGGCAGCGGGTCCACCATGGTGACCTCGGCTTCACCCTGACGCAGGTGCTTCTCGAGCTTCCAGGCGGTGTAGAAACCGGCGTAGCCGCCGCCGACGACGAGGATCTTGGGCACGGGGGATGATCTCCTTGGAGTGGGGTGGTTGCTTGCCGGGAGGTTGGTCAGACTTCGCCGCCACCCGCCCCGACTCCAGCGTCTGCGATGCCATCATACGCCCGGCACTCACACCGGGAGGGCGACCAGGACGCGCGCTCGAGCGCGAGGTCGCCGATGGGGTTGACGCCGGGGCCGGCTGCGAGGGCGTGGCCGACGAGTGCGTGCAGGCACTTCACGCGGGTGGGCATGCCCCCGGCGCTGATGCCCTCGATCTCGTCGACGTGCTCGATCGACTCGCGGTCCGCCAGGTAGGACTCGTGCGCCGCGCGGTACTGCGCCGCGACGGTCTCGTCCTCGAGCAGGGCGGCGAGCTCGGGCATGACGTGGTTCGCCTCGAGGGTGCTCACGGCCGCGGTGGCGGCGGGGTGGCACAGGTAGTAGAACGTCGGGAACGGGGTGCCGTTCGCGAGTCGGGGCTTCGTCGACACGACCGTGGGGTTGCCACAGACGCAGCGAGCGGCGATCCCGACGACGTCGCGGGCCGGTCGCCCGAGCTGCGCGGAGACCACCTGGACGTCACGGTCGGACGGCGGGTCGAAGGGAGGGGTCGTCACGGGCACGTGAGCCTAGCGGAGACCCGCGCCGGGGCCTACTTCGTGTCGGCCGTCGCGGCGCCGGTCGGGTCGCCCGTACCGGAGACGTCAGGTGCGACGAGCTGCTCCGTGGTCTCGTCGGTCAGCCCGGACTGCAGCACGCTCGAGAGCATCGCCTGCACCCAGTCGACCTTCGGCGTCTGCACGGTGGAGCTCACCGGGCTGCCGGAGTCGGTCCGCGCGCGACCCGGACTCTTCGCCTTCTCGGCACCCATGACGAGGTAGCTCTCCTCCCCCGGGTACACGTACAACAGTCGGTCGCGCGCCTGCGCCTCGATGTAGGCGGGGTCGTCCCAGCGCGCCACGTCCTGCTTCTTCTGCGCCACGTCGGACTTCTGCGCGGCGACCTCGCGCTGCTGCTGTGCGATCTGCTCCTGCTGCTGGATCAGCGTCCGCAGCGAGGGCGCGAGCACGACCACGAACAGCACGATGATCGCGAGCATGAGCAGGCTGAAGCCCGAGAACCGGATCGAGCGGTACCAGGGCTGGTCGTGCGCGCCGGTCTCCGGCATGGCCACGGGGACGCGGCGGACGCGGGGCTTCTGGCTGGGCACGGTCCGACGATAACCCGGTGCGGGTCGGTCCCGTGACCCGGCACGCGGACCGTCGCGCGTCGCTCGGCACCCTCCCAGCGGCCGGGAGGCGCGGCTCGGCTCCGTCCCGCCGGTCGGGAGGCGCGGCTCGGCTCCGTCCCGCCGGTCGCACCCGCCGTGTGGTCACCCGGGGTTCCGCAGTACTGCGCTCTCGCCGTCACCACGCCTCGCTCGTGAGACCTCGACGACCGGCGGGCGGCGAGTCGTGGGACCTCGACGACCGGCGGGCGGCGAGTCGTGGGACCTCGACGGACGACAGCAGCGTGTGCCCCACCCGCTGCCAGCGCCGGACCGGACACGGCGAGACGCCGCCCTCCCGGAGGAGGACGGCGTCTCGCGCGGCGTGCGACCTAGAGCGCTGCGGCGCGGGGGAACGCGGTGCGGCCGGCGTACACGGCGGCGTCACCGAGCTCCTCCTCGATGCGGAGCAGCTGGTTGTACTTCGCCACACGGTCCGAGCGGGCCGGAGCGCCGGTCTTGATCTGCCCACCGTCGACGGCCACCGCGATGTCCGCGATGGTGGTGTCCTCGGTCTCGCCCGAGCGGTGCGACAGGATCGCGGTCATGCCGTGGCGGTGCGCCAGGGACACGGCGTCGAGGGTCTCGGTCAGCGTGCCGATCTGGTTCACCTTGACCAGGATCGAGTTGCCCGCCTGCTCGTCGATGCCCCGCTGCAGACGCTTCGGGTTCGTGACGTACAGGTCGTCGCCGACGAGCTGGAGCTTCGAGCCGAGCTCGGACGTGAGGTGCTTCCAGCCCTCCCAGTCGTCCTCGGCCAGGGCGTCCTCGATGGTGACGAGCGGGTAGTTCGCGACGAGGTCCGAGAAGTACCCGGTGAACTCCTCGCTCGAGAGCTGCTTGCCCTCGAACGCGTACTTGCCGTCGTGGAAGAACTCGGTCGCGGCGACGTCGAGGCCGAGCGCGATGTCCTTGCCCGGGGTGAAGCCGGCCTTCTCGATCGCGGCGAGCAGGAAGTCGAGCGCGGCGCGGTTCGACGCGAGCTCCGGCGCGAAGCCACCTTCGTCGCCGAGGCCGGTCGCCAGGCCCTGCTTCTTCAGCTCGCCCTTGAGGGCGTGGTAGGTCTCGACGCCCCACCGGAGGGCCTCGGAGAAGCTCTCGGCGCCGTAGGGCACCAGGAAGAACTCCTGGATGTCGACGTTGGTGTCGGCGTGCGCGCCACCGTTGACGACGTTCATCAGCGGCACCGGCAGGGTGTGCGCGTTCGGGCCGCCGAGGTAGCGGAACAGCGGCAGGTCGGCCGAGTCGGCGGCGGCACGGGCCACGGCGAGCGAGGCGCCGAGGATCGCGTTCGCACCGAGGCGCGACTTGTTCTCGGTGCCGTCGAGCTCGATGAGCGCGGCGTCGACGAGGCGCTGGTCGGTGGCGTCGAAGCCCTCGAGCGCCGGGCCGATCTCGTCGAGCACGGCGTCGACGGCCTTGAGGACACCCTTGCCGCCGTAGCGGTTCGCGTCGCCGTCACGGAGCTCGTACGCCTCGAAGGCGCCGGTGGAGGCACCGGACGGGACGAGTGCGCGCGAGACGACGCCGTCGTCGAGGAGGACCTCGACCTCGACCGTCGGGTTGCCTCGGGAATCGAGGACTTCGCGTGCGCCTACGGCATCGATCTGGGCCACGGGGTACTCCCTACGAGTTCGGTTGTGGTGTTTGCGGGTCCGATCCTACCGACGCGCGGTGGACCGGAGGTGTCGTGTGTCAGGACAGTGGACGGAACTCGACGCCCTCGAGCGTCTCGGTGTCCGCGCGGACGGAGGCGAACGCGGCGAAGCCCTGTTCGACCAGCCCGGCCAGCTGGTTCTTGGTGTTCTTCACCCGTCGTTCGAGCCGGACCCGGCGGTGCGACCGGAGCGCTTCGTCCTTGAGCGCGGCGAGCCGCACGGGGTCGACGTCCTTGTCGTAGACGAGCACGACGGCGTCGGACTCGGCCGACTCCGGCAGCGTGACGAGGTCGACGAGCCGCTCGAAGCCGAGCGAGAACCCGACTGCGGGGACGTCCTGGCCGAGGAAGCGCCCGATCATGCCGTCGTAGCGACCACCACCACCGAGGCTGTACCCGAAGTCCGGGTGCGCGACCTCGAAGATCGTGCCCGTGTAGTAGCCCATGCCGCGCACCAGCGTCGGGTCGAAGCGCAGGTCGGCGCCGGCGAGTGCACCGCGCAGGCGCAGGAGGTCGGCGAACGCCTCGGCGTCGAGCCACTCGGCGTCGGCGACGGAGGACCAGTCGGCGGCCTCGAGCGAGCGGATCGTGTCCTCGAGCCCCGGGAGGTCCGCGCCCGTCGTCTCGCGGAGTTCGGCGGCCACACCGTCCGGCCCGATCTTGTCGAGCTTGTCGACCGTGATGAGCGCGCGCTCGGCGGCCTGCGGGTCGACGATCCCCCACGACCCGAGCAGCGCCGTGAGGATCCGCCGGTCGTTGATCCGGATCGTGGTGCCTGCGATGCCGAGCGCGTCGAGCGCCGCGGTCGTCGCACGGATGAGCTCGATCTCGGCGAGCTGCCCGGGCTCGCCGACGACGTCGATGTCGCACTGCACGAACTGCCGGTAGCGGCCCTTCTGGGGGCGCTCGGCTCGCCAGACCGGTGCGATCTGCACCGCACGGAAGACCGTGGGCAGCTCAGCACGGTGCGAGGCGTAGAAGCGGGCGAGCGGCACCGTCAGGTCGAAGCGGAGTCCGAGGTCGGCGAGATCGAGCGGCGCCTCGGCGGCACGGAGGTCCTCCGTCGTCAGCCCGCGCTTCATGACGGCGAACGCGAGCTTCTCGTTGTCGCCGCCGAGCCCGGAGTGCAGGCGTGCGGCGTCCTCGACCACGGGCGTCTCGATCTCGTCGAACCCGTGCCGGGCGTACACGCCCCGGATCACGCCGAGGACGTGCTCGCGGCGAGCCTTGTCCGCCGGGAGGAAGTCGCGCATGCCACGGGGAGCCGTCACGGTCGTCGCCATGCGCCAATCCTGCCAGAACGGCACCGCTCCACCGGACCGGTCGATCCCCTTGCAGGACGGCCGGACCACTGATACTCTGCATGCAGAACCTCGGCCTGGTGGTCTCCTGATCCGATCACCAGGTCGTTCGCGGGGCCGGTGTGCTGCAACGGGGCCCCGCGGGTTCGAGCGGGTGTCCCTGTCGACGCGACTTTCCCTGGTGCGTCGTGGCCCGCTCGCGGGCGCCCTCCTTTTTCGGGTTGGGAGGGCGCCCGCAACTCTCCGCCTCCAGCGCCCCAGCGAGCGCGCCGGCCGAACGGGAGGCACGGCTCACTCCCCGGCGTCGGCCTCACCCTCCGGTCGGCGCGCGCCCCCGCGCAGCCCCCGCCGTCCGGTCGGCTCACTCCCCGGCGCGGGCCTCGCCCTCCAGCCGGCCCACCGCGGCGCGCAGGCTCGCGATCGGGTCGATGCCGGCCTCGCGGGCCGCGGCGACCTCCGCGAGCAGCCCGGCACCCCACGCCACGTCCACCCCCGCCGCCACGCCACCGTCCGCGCCGCTCCCGTCGGCCGGTCCCGGGCCCTGGTCACCACCCGGCGCTCCTGCCGCGCCGGCCCCGTCGGCCGGTGCCGTCGGCCGGTCGCCACCCGGCGCACCCGCCGAACCGGCGCGCTCACCCGCACCGCGCCTCCCGTGCGACCCCACGACGGCCGCGAGGACGATGGCGGCGTCCGCCCGCTCCTCGAGCCGTTCGAGCAGCTTCACCGCACGCTCCAACGGCGGCATCGCCCGCGGTACCCCGTCGAACACGCTCGTCCGCGCGGCCTTCTCCGCCGCCTTCGCCGCTCGCCAGACGCGCACGACCTCGTCCTCGGTGTCGGCGTGCTCGTCGCCGAACACGTGCGGGTGCCGGCGGACCATCTTGTCCCGCACCCCAGCAGCCACGTCCTCCAGGTCGAAGCGTCCGGCAGCCGAGGCGATCCCGGCGTGCAACACCACCTGGTAGAGCACGTCGCCGAGTTCCTCGCGCAGCTCGCCGTCGTCCCCGGAGTCGATCGCGTCGACGAGCTCGTACGACTCCTCGACGGCGTAGCGCGCGAGCGAGGCGTGGGTCTGGGCTCGGTTCCACACGCAGCCACCCTCGGGTGCGAGCAGTCGGTCGACGACCTCGACGAGGTCCGGTACGGCGGTCATGGCGCCATGCTCGCACGCAGGCCGTTCCGGTACGATCGGGGCTGGTGTGTCGGGAAGTCTGGTCGACGGTCCCGTTCCCGAACCCACCCACCGGAGCTCCATGTCGGCACTCGTCCGTTCCCCCCGCTTCAGCGCCATCGCGCTCCTGACCGCTGCCGTCCTCGGCCTGCTGGTGGCGAACTCGCCGCTCGGCCCCGGCCTCGAGCGACTCCTCGACGCGCACTCGCCGTGGGGCGCCGTCGGCCTCGACCTGTCGGTGTCGCACTGGATCAGCGACGGCCTGCTCGCGGTCTTCTTCCTGCTCGTGGCGATCGAGTTGAAGCAGGAGCTCGTCGAGGGCGAGTTGTCGAACCCGAAGACGGCGGTGATCCCCGCGATCGCCGCGGTCGGCGGCGTCATCGTCCCCGCCGTGGTCTACCTCGTCGTGACCACGGGCACCGCGTACCAGCACGGTTGGCCGATCCCCACGGCGACGGACATCGCGTTCGCCCTCGGGGTGCTCGCGATGTTCGGTCGCGGCCTGCCCTCGACGGTGCGCGTCTTCCTCCTCGCGCTGGCCGTCCTCGACGACCTCATCGCGATCGTCATCATCGCCGTGGTCTTCGCGCACGGGACGGACTTCGCGGCCCTCGGCGGCGCGGTCGTCCTGCTCGTCGTCTTCGCGGTGCTCGGTCGCCTGCTGGGCCCGGGACGCACCGGTCAGGTCTGGGTCGTCGCCGCGATGGTCCTGGTCGGTCTCGTCACCTGGTGGCTCGTGTACCACTCCGGCGTGCACGCCACCATCGCGGGCGTCGCGCTCGGTCTGGTGCTGCCGCGGCGTCCCGGTCACACCCTGCACGAGCGCGTCGAGCCGTGGTCGAACGCGATCGTGCTGCCGGTGTTCGCGTTCGCCTCGGCTGCGGTCGTGATCCCGGCCGTGGGCATCGGTGAGCTCTCCCCCACGTTCTGGGCGGTGGTCCTCGCGCTGCCGGTCGGGAAGCTGATCGGCATCACCCTGTTCGGCGCGATCGCCACGAGGATCTTCCGGGCGCCCGGCCGGTCGACGCTCTCGCTCGGCTCGATCACGACCGTGGGGGTCCTCGGCGGGATCGGCTTCACGGTGTCCCTGCTGATGAACGAGCTCGCGTTCGCGCGGAGCGAGGAGGTCCTCGACGAGGGCGTCCTCGCCGTGCTCGTCGGCTCCGGCATCGCGATCCTCGCGTCGGCCGTCGTCGTCAGCCTGCGCGCGCGTCGGTACCGTGCACGGCGGGAGCTCTCCGAGGCCGAGGCGACGGAGTAGCGCGCTGCATCCGTTGCGGGCGCATGGAGCGACTCCCCGCGTGTCGAACGACAGATGCGATGTCGGACGACAGCGGATGTGTCGTTCCACAGCGAGGCACGGGGACGGCACCTCCCGACCGTCAGGTGGTCGCCGCTCAGGACGCGGGCGCCTCCGCGGGGGCCTTCGACGCACCGTAGACGGCCGTCAGGATGCTCTCGACCCACTGGATCAGGCCGTCGTCCGGCAGGGTCTCGCCGTGCGGCTTCGGCAGCGGGATGCTCGCGGCGTCCTGCTGCGGGAACCAGCGCGCGCCGGGGAACATCCGCTTGAGCCGGACCTGCGCCGAGTCCGCGAGCTCCTTGCCCGCCACGCGGAGGTTCGAGCCCATCACGACCACGTCGGACAGGCCGACCTGCTGCGCCATCCGGCGGAGCCGCGAGACCTCGACCAGGGTCAGGACGGCCTGCGGCGGCTGGCCGTAGCGGTCGGTGAGCTCGTCGAGCACCATGTCGATGGCCTCGGGCTGCGCCGCCGGGGCCGAGGCCGCCGAGAGCTTCTGGTACGCCTCGAGCCGGAGCCGCTCGGACTCCACGTAGTCCTCCGGGATGTGCGCGTCGACGGGGATCTCGAGCCGGAGCTCGGTCTGCCCCTCGGCGACGTCCCCGCGGAACTGCGAGACCGCTTCGCCGATCATCCGCAGGTACAGGTCGAAGCCGACGCCCGCGATGTGGCCGGACTGCTCGCCGCCGAGCAGGTTGCCCGCGCCGCGGATCTCGAGGTCCTTCATGGCGACCTGCATGCCCGCGCCGAGCTCGTTGTTCGCGGCGATCGTCTCGAGCCGGTCCTGCGCGGTCTCGGAGAGCGGCTTGTCCGCGTCGTAGAGGAAGTACGCGTACCCGCGCTCGCGCCCACGACCGACACGACCGCGGAGCTGGTGCAGCTGCGACAGCCCGTACTTGTCGGCCTTGTCGATGATGAGCGTGTTGGCGTTCGCGATGTCGAGACCGGTCTCGACGATGGTGGTCGACACCAGGACGTCGAACTTCCGCTCCCAGAAGTCGACCATCACCTGCTCGAGGGTGCCCTCGGACATCTGGCCGTGGGCGACCTGGATGCGGGCCTCCGGGATGATCTCCGCGAGGTGCGACGCCACCGACTGGATGTCCTTCACGCGGTTGTGCACGTAGAACACCTGGCCCTCACGGAGGAGCTCGCGGCGGATCGCGGCGGCCACCTGCAGGTCCGACTGCGGACCGACGAAGGTCAGGATCGGGTGGCGGTCCTCCGGCGGGGTGGCCAGGGTCGACATCTCGCGGATGCCGGTCACCGCCATCTCGAGCGACCGCGGGATCGGCGTCGCGGACATCGCCAGGACGTCGACGTTCGTCTTGAGCTTCTTCAGCTGGTCCTTGTGCTCGACGCCGAAGCGCTGCTCCTCGTCGATGATGACGAGGCCGACGTCCTTGAACTGGATGTTCTGCGACAGGATGCGGTGCGTGCCGATCACGATGTCGACGGTGCCGTCGGCGAGGCCGGCGATCGTCTCCTTCGACTCCTTCTCGGTCTGGAAGCGGCTCAGGGCGCGGAGGTGCACGGGGAACCCGGCGAACCGCTCCTGGAACGTCTCCATGTGCTGGCGGACGAGCAGCGTCGTCGGAACGAGCACGGCGACCTGCTTGCCGTCCTGCACGGCCTTGAACGCGGCGCGGATCGCGACCTCGGTCTTGCCGTAGCCGACGTCGCCGGAGAGCAGCCGGTCCATCGGGATCGGGCTCTCCATGTCGCGCTTGATCTCGTCGATCGTGGTGAGCTGGTCGGCGGTCTCGGCGAAGGGGAAGGCCTCTTCGAGCTCGCGCTGCCACGGGGTGTCCGGCCCGAAGGCGTGCCCCTTCGACGCCATGCGGGCGGAGTACAGCTTCACGAGGTCGACCGCGATGTCGCGGACCGCCTTGCGGGCCTTCGACTTGGCGGCGGACCAGTCGGAGCCGCCCATCTTCGACAGCGTCGGGTTCTCCCCGCCGACGTAGCGCGAGAGCTGGTCGAGCTGGTCGGTCGGCACGAAGAGCTTGTCGCCCGGGTAGTTGCGCTTCGACGGCGCGTACTCGAGCACGAGGTACTCGCGCTGGGTCTTCACGGCGTTGCGACCGCCGGAGCTGACCTCGCGCGAGACGAGCTCGACGAACTTGCCGATGCCGTGGGTGTTGTGCACGACGACGTCACCCGGCTTGAGCTGCAGCGGGTCGACGACGTTCTTGCGGCGGCCGGCGAGCTTCTTCACGGTGCGGGCGCCCTGCTGGACGCTGCGACCGTAGAACTCTGCCTCGCTCAGCACGGCGATGCGCGGGTCCGGGGTGGCGAAGCCCGCCTCCACCATGGCCGTCGTGACGACGGCGACGCCCGGCTCGGGCGGAGTCGTCAGGTCCTCGGCGCGTGCGGCCACGCCGGCGTCCGCGAGGACCTGGACCGCGCGCTCGACGAGCCCCTTGCCCTGCGCCGTGACGACGACCGACCAGCCGTCCTCCACCAGGTGCTTGACGTGCTCGACGGCACCGTCCGCGCTGCCCGCGAAGCTCGGGATCGCCTCGGCCCGGACACGGATGTACTCCCCGGCCTCGGCGGCGGCCTCGGCATCGGTGAGCACACGGTCGCGGTCGCCCTCGTCGAGCCCCGAGTCGAACGGGGTGACGGTCCACCAGGTCCGCTGTCCGCGCCCGTTCTTCAGCTGCTGGACCGTGAGGAAGTTGCCCGCCTCGAGGTCGATGGGCGCCTGGGCGCCGGCGACGGCCGCGCTCCAGGCGGCCTGCAGGAACTCGGTGTTCGTCTCGGCCAGGCTGTGCGCGCGACCGGCGACGCGCTCCGGCGAGAGCACCGCGATGGTCGCGGCCTCGGGCAGGTAGGTCGTGACCGGCACGAGGTCCTGGACGAGTGCCGGCGCGAGGGACTCCATGCCCTCGACCGGGATGCCCTCGGCGATCTTCGCGAGCATCTGCGACAGGTTCGGGAACTCGTGGAGCATCTCGCGCGCCCGCTGTCGCACGTCGTCGCTGAGCAGCAGCTCGCGCGACGCGGTCAGCTCGACCGTGCCGAGGTCGTCGTCGGTGGTGCGCTGGTCGGCGACGGAGAAGGCCTTGATCGCCTCGATCTCGTCGCCGAAGAAGTCGACGCGCACCGGGTGGTCCGCCCCGGGCGGGAAGACGTCGAGGATGCCACCGCGGACCGCGAACTCCCCGCGACGGGTGACGAGGTCGACGCGGGCGTACGCGAGGTCGACCAGCTGGGACGCGATCGCTGCGAGGTCGTTGCCGCGCGACGCGGTCCGGAGCGTCACCGGGGCGAGCGACGTCAGGTTGCCGGCGATCGGCTGCAGCGCCGCGCGGACGCTCGCGACGACCACGGTCGTCCGGCGGTCGGCCGGGTCGGCGTCCTGCCAGGCGGCGAGCTTGCGCAGCGTGGCGATGCGGGTGCCGACGGTCTGCGCGCTCGGGCTGAGCCGCTCGTGCGGCAGGGTCTCCCACGCCGGGAACTCGAGGACCTCGGCATCGGGCACGGTGCACGTGAAGGCGCCGCGCACCGCCTCGGCCTCGCGCCCGGTCGCGGTGACCACGAACAGGCACTGGGGGCCGGAGCGCTCGGCGAGCAGGGCTCCGAGCAGTGGCACGCGCAGGCCGTCGACGACGGAGAAGTCGGCGTCACGCGCGGCGGCACGGAGGACACGATCGAACGCGGAGGCGCGCGAGAGCGCAGGGATGATGCCCGAGATCGTCACTCAGACGATGGTACCGGCGGCATCCGACACACGGCTCGGCGTGCGCGGGCGGCGAACAGGGTCAGCTCCGGCGGCGGGGGCGGCCGCGGCGGAGCAGGAACCCGCCCGCTACCAGGACCGCGGCGCCGAGCAGCAGCGGGAGCAGCGAGGTCGAGCCCGTCCAGGCGAGCGACCCCCGGTGCGGCCCTGCCGCGGTGCCGGTGGCGGTGCCGGCACCGCCCGATCCGTCGGTCGCCGCCGGCTGTGTCGCGCCGGGGCCGCCCGCCTGCGGGTTCCCGGTCGGTCGGCCGGGAGGCACGGCACCGGTGTCCGGACCGCCCGCGCTGGCCGAGGGGTTCGCCTCGGGGCCGGGGGCCGTCGTCGGTGCGTCCGTCGGGTCCGGGCGCGGTGCGGGCGCGGGGCCCGCGGTCGCCGACGGCGCGGTGGTCGGGACCGCGGTCGCCGTCGGGAACGCGGTCGCTGTCGGACCCGGTGTCGCGGGTGCCGTCGGGTCGACGGACGCCGGCGCGGTCGGGTCGGACGACGCGCTCGCGGTCGGACCGGGTGGCGCGCTCGTGGTCGGTCCGGTGGGCGGGCCCGCCGTCGGAGCCGGGGTCAGGGTCGGCTCCGACGACGGGGGTTCGGTCGGGTCGGGTGTCATCGTCGGGGCCGGGGTCACCGTGGGATCAGGGGCCACCGTCGGCTCCGGAGTCGCCGTCGGATCTGCCGTCGCCGTCGGACCCGGAGTCACCGTCGGATCCGGGGCCACCGTCGGGGCCGGGGTCAGCGTCGGATCCGGGGACGCCGTCACGTCCGGCAACGCGGTCGGGTCCGGCGACGCCGTCGGGTCCGGCGACGCGGTCGGAGCTGCCTCGGTCGCGGACGAGGTCGGGACGGCGACCACCCGCCCGGACGAGACAGCCGTCACGACGCGCTGCCGGTTGTAGTCGGCGACGACGAGCCTCCGGTCCGGACCGACCGTGACCGCGGTCGGGTTCACCAGCGGCGACCCGTCCGGTGCGGAGGAGAAGGCCTCGGCCCACACCCCGCCGGTCCGCGCCCACACGACACCGTGGCCGTTGTCCACCGCGAAGACGTCCCCGTCAGCGACGGTCACTCCGCGGAGCCGGGCCTGCGCGTCCCCCGGGAACCCGAGCGCCGTGGTGGCCCCGGTGGCACGGTCGACCTGCCACACCTCGTCGGCTCCGGCGTCGGAGACCGTCAGCGTGCCGCCGTCGGCCGACAGCGCGACACCGCTCGGGTCCGTCCACGGCCCGGCGACGGTGGTCCACGTGTCGGTGCCGAGCTCGGCGGTGTACAGCGCGCCGCTGCCGGGGACCGCCGCGAAGACGGTCGTGCCCGCGACGGCGAGCTCGGAGACCGCGCGACGGACGGGCGGCGTCGTGCGTGACGACACCCGGCCCGACGGGTCCAGCACCGTCAGCGCGGGCCGACCCGCCTCGGCGACGACGATCCGGCCGTCCGCCGTGGTCGTGACCGCGGACGGGTTCCACATGTCGCCGGGTGCGGTCCCGAAGGGTGCGACGACGCTCCACGTCCCGTCGGCCGCGCGTCGCAGCAGCCCGTTCGCGGAGAAGTCGGCGACGAGCAGCGACCCGTCGTCGAGCGCGTGCACGTCGTTCGGCGCGCCGAAGCGTGCGGCGACCGGAGGTGCGGCGGACTCGGCGGACGTCGGGGTCCACGTCTCGGTCGCGGCGGCCGCACCGTCCTGGGTGAGGAGCGAGGCGAGCCCCACCGCGATGACCGCGATCGCCGCCGGGACGACACCCACGGCCGCCCGGAGTCGCGGTGTCGGTCGTTCCCGGTGTGCTGCGCGTCCCACGTGTCCCCCTCGTCGACGGGAGCGTCCGCTCCCGCGGGTGAACCTACCGAGCACCGGGGTACGTGAGTGTCCCCCACTTCGGGGACCATGCGGCTAGCGGACAGGGCCGCGGCGGTCGGACGGCGACGAGGCGGAGGCGGGACGGGCCTCCGGGCCGACGGTCACCAGTCGGGCAGGAGCCGTCAGGACGGGGCGTGGACGCGCTGCTGCGCGGCGAGGAGGCCGAGCTCGGCGATCGCTTCGACGGCGTCGGCGCCGTCGGCGAGCAGGTTCGGCAGGGTCTTCTTCTCGGTGGGCGAGAAGTCCCGCAGGACGTAGTCGGCGGGGTCCTGGCGGCCCGGGGGGCGGCCGATGCCGATCCGCACCCGGGTGAACTCGTTCGTGCCGGTCGCCTTGATGATGTCGCGCAGCCCGTTGTGGCCGCCGTGGCCGCCGCTGCCCTTGAGCCGCACGGTGTCGAACGGCAGGTCGAGCTCGTCGTGGACCACGATCAGGTCCGACGGGGTGGCGCTGTAGAACCCGAGGACGCTCGAGACCGGGCCGCCGGAGGTGTTCATGAACGACCCCGGCTTCGCCAGGACGAGCTTCGGTCCGCCGGGCACCAGGCGTCCCTCGGCGACCTGGTTCGGCGTCTTGTGCTTCTTGAACGTCGCACCCATGCGGGCGGCGAGTTCGTCGAGGACCATCTGGCCGACGTTGTGACGGTTGCCCGCGTAGCCGGGCCCGGGGTTCCCGAGCCCGACCACGACGAGGGTCGTTCCTGTCATCAGCGTCGGCCAGACGATCCGCGAGCGGAGTGTTACTCGGAGTCGGCCGGGGCGGAGCCGCCCTCGGTGCCCGCCTCGGCGCCGGCCTCGGCCGAGGCCTCGTCGGCGGCGTCGTCGTCGGCGGTGCCACGCGGGGTGACGATCTGGACGACGAGCGACTCACCGTCGGTCTCGAGCTCGGCACCGGCCGGCAGCTCGAGCTGCGACGCGAGGACCTGCGCGCCGTCCTCGAGGCCCTCGACGTCCACGGTCACGTGCTCCGGGATGTCGGTCGCCTCGACGAGGAGCGAGACCGAGGAGAGGTCCTGCACGTGGATGGTGCCGGAGAAGGACTCACCGGTGACGACGACGGGGACGTCGACGGTGACCTTCTCGCCACGGCGCACGACGACGAGGTCGATGTGCTCGATGATCTGGCGCACCGGGTCGCGCTGGACGTCCTTGACGAGGGCGAGCTGCGCCGCGCCCTCGATGTCGAGGTCGACGACCGCGTTGGCGGTACGGACGAGCAGCATCGTCTCGTGGCCCGGGAGGGTGATGTGCTGCGGCTCGGTGCCGTGGCCGTACACGACCGCGGGGATCTTGTCGGCGGCGCGGAGCTTGCGCGCAGCGCCCTTGCCGAACTTGGTGCGGGTCTCCGCTGCGAGCTTGGTGTAGTCGGCCATGGTGGCGCCTCCTGGTGTCGGGGTCGACGCCGGGGTGCCGGCATCGGGGGGTCTGTGGTGTTGCAACTCGAACGCGTGCACGCGTGAGGAACGCTCCCAGGGCTGTGCCGGGTCTCCCTACCGCGTCGATCACGGCCGCGCGGAGCGCGGCCCTCGCCGAAGTCGGTTTGTGAGTCTAGCAGGGGCTGCCGGGCGTGTCGCGCCGGGTCGGCGCGCACCGACGGACGGGAGGCCCGTGGCGATGCCGCCACGCGCCTCCCGTCCGGTGGTCCGCACGGTCGTGGGCCGGTCCCCCCAGACCCACCTGCCCACGACCGCGGGTCTGTCGTCGAGCCGCGTCAGTCGACGCCCTCGGGTGCCTCCGGCGCCAGCCGCTCGATCGTCGTGGCGACGCGGTCGGCGACCGCGAGCTGGTCCGGACGGGCGGCTGTCAGCACGGCGGCGTCGGTGGCGGTGACGTGGAGCAGCCGGGACCACTGCGCCTCGTAGAGCGCCTCCCGGTAGCCGGACGACTGCTGGCACGCCAGGTCGTGCTCGGCGAGCGCGATCTCGGCCTTCGTGACGGGCAGTGCGAGGCCGCTGATGCCGAACGCCTGGCGCATCGGACCGGTCGGCATGCCGTGCGGGTCCTCCGGGAGCGCGCTCGGAGCGTGCGGTGCCAGGCACGTGCGCCAGCGGGCCGCCGCAGTGACGACCGCCGGATCGCGTCGTGCCTCGTCCGCGGCGAGGTGGGTGAGGCGCTTCGCGGTCATCGAGGCGCCCTGGGCTCCCCCGTCGTCGTCCGTGCCGAGCGCGCGACGGGATCGTTCGGAGCACCGGTCCACGGCGGACCGGTCGGCGCGGTCGAACGCCGCGTTGTGCTCGGGGTCCTCTGCCCACTGCCGCCAGCCGTCGCGGTTCGCACCCCGTGCCGACGGCCGGTGGTAGCCGAGGTCCGCGGCCGCAGCCCTGCTCAGCGGTCGTGACCAGTCGAGTGCGGGAGCGTCGTTGCCGCGTTCCGGCGTCTCGTCGGCGACCGAATCGGCCTGCAGGCCCGCGTACGTCGCCCACGGCACCGGGAAGTCGATGCCGACGTCACGCAGGCAGGACTGGTCGAGGAGCGACTCGGCGTACCCGGTCTCGGACCAACCGGGCTGCGCGTAGCCGTCGAGCGGCATCGACCACGTGTCGAGGTCGCGTTCCACGGTGGGACGGACGACGTGGTCCGCCGGCTCGGGCAGGCTGTGCAGCACGGCTCCCCCGAGGCCGGCGACGACGAGGACGAGGGTGCCGGTCTTCGCGGCACGCTGGGTCAGGCGCATGTGTTCCCCCTAGGCGCGGACGAGGCCGCGTTCGTGTGCGGTGATGACGACCTGGATCCGGTTCCGGAGTCCGAGCTTCGTCAGCACCGCGCGGACGTGCGTCTTGACCGTGGCCTCGCTGAGGAACACGGTCGACGCGATCTCCTGGTTGCTCAGGCCCTTCGCGACGAGCAGGAACACCTCGCGCTCACGGGCGGTCAGCACGTCGAGCACCTCGTCCGGGCGCGGGGTCTCGACGAGCGTGCCGTCGGCCCGGAGCAGGTCGAGCGCCTCGGCCTCGGTCGGTGCCGGACGTCCCTCGTGCACGTCGCGGATGGTCGCGAGCACGACCTCGGGCAGCGCGTCCTTCGTCAGGAACGCTGCAGCGCCGGCGCGCAGGGCGGCGAGCACGGCCTCGTCGCGGCGGATCGTCGTGAGCACGACGACCCGTGGCCGGTCTCCGCCGCGTGCCGCGAGCCGAGCCGTCGTCTCGATGCCGTTGAGCACCGGCATGCGCAGGTCGAGGAGGAGCACGTCGGGCTCCTCCGCTGCACAGAGCTCCAGCGCCGCGAGTCCGTCGGCGGCGGTGCCGACACAGGACATGTCGTCCTGCGCCTCGACGAGCATCCGCATGCCGGAGGCGAACAGGTGTTGGTCGTCGACGACGGCGACCCGGACCGGGCTCACTGCGCGGCTCCGACCGGCAGCCAACCGGTCACGACGAACTCGTCGGGCTCGTCACCGGCACCCGCGCGGAGCCAGCCGCCGGCCAGACGAGCACGCTCGCGCATCCCGTCGATGCCGGAGCCGTCGCCGTCGAGCTGGACGAGCGGCGCGTCGCCACGCGAGGTCACCACGACCCCGAGGCCCGCTCCCCGCCAGTCGAGGACGACCCGCGCCGACGCGGTCCGGCCCTGGTGCTTCAGCACGTTCGTCAGGCTCTCCTGCACGATCCGGTGGACGACTCCCCCGGCGACGGTCCCGAGCGGTGCCGGATCCCCGTGCTGTTCGAACGACGCCCGCATCCCGAGCTCGCGCATGTCCTCGACGAGGTCCGGGACGTCGGACAGTCCGTGCACGGCGACCGGGCCGGTGCCCTGGATCCGTTCGACGAGCGACCGGACGTCACCGAGCGCACTGCGGCTCACGTCGGCGATGTCACGGAGGGCCGTCGCCGCGGGACCGTCGGCGCCGGCGACCGCCGCCGCACCCTGGGCCTGCGAGACGACCACGGCGAGCGAGTGTGCCAGGGAGTCGTGCACGTCGCGGGCGATCCTGGCCCGCTCCTGTTCCGCCCGGAGTTCCGCGGTCGTGACCTCGGTCTCACGCTCGGCCTCGACGACCCGCACGCGGGCGAGTCCGATCCGCCAGGCGGCGCCGACCGCGACCCCGACGGCCCAGGCGATGCCGCTCGCGCCGGCGATCGCCAGTGTCAGCAGGACGAGGTCGCTCCGCGTCCCCGACCGGGACGCGGTCCAGTTGCCCCAGACGTCCGGGTCGGCGACGGTGGGCACCGCCATCGCCCACGCCGCGGCGGCGCTCGCGACGCCGAGCACGGGGACGGCGAGCCACCGGAGCAGCCCGGAGTGACCGGCGCCGACCACGGCGACGACGATCGCGATCGCGAGGTACTCCGGCCACGTCGTCGCTCGCGGGCGGCCGATCAGGTGCAGCGCCTGCAGGATCGGCACGACGACCACGAGGCCGAGCGCCGTGGCGGGCATCCAGTTCGCCAGCCCGATCGCGACGGCGAAGGCGCTCACGACCAGCACGTGACCGGTCAGGTCGCTGCGTCCGGCCTCGGCCACGATCCAGAGCACGAGGTACACGGCGCCGGCGGCAGGGGCCAGGAGGTGCCGTGCTCGGCGGCGGAGGAAGGAGGTCATGTCGGCGAGCGTAGGGCGGGCGCTGACACGGGAGCGAGCGGACGCGACGGCTTTCATCCGAGGGGATGAGAGCCGCTCCGGATCAGCGTCCGACCGCGCGGCGGTGACGCTGCGCGGCGCGCAGGAGGTCGCGGGCGCGGTCGCTCGCTGCCTCGGCTCGGTCCCGCGCCCGCTCGGCACGTTCGACCTCGGCGGCGGCCTCGGCGAGTTGCCGTTCGAGGTGGGCGCGGCGGGCTTCGGCCGCCTCGAGGTCGGTCTCGGCGGCGTCCAGCGCCGCGTCGGCATCGCGGGACTCGGCACGGGCGGCAGCCTCGGCCTCGCGTGCGGCGCGGCGTTCCGCTGCGGGGTCGGTCGTCGGCGCTGGCGCCGGCTCCGGCTCCGGCTCCGGCTCCGGCTCGGTCTCGGGCTCCGGCTCCGGCTCCGGCTCCGGCTCCGGCTCGGGCTCGGGCTCGGGCTCGGGTCTGGCGGATCGGCTCGCCTTCCGCGACCGTCGTGCGCTGGTGATCGGGATCGGTTCCGCGTCAGCGCCCGACCAGGCGTCGGGCACCGCGTCCGGGTCGGCGAGTGCACCGTCGAGGTCGACGTCGTCGAACCCGGCGCTCTCGAGCGGTCGGACGAGCAGACCCGAGCGGACGGCGGCACCCGCGTGCGGATCGGCCATCGCGGCCTCGATCGTCGTCCGGACCTGGTCGAGCACGGCCGGCGTCACCGGATGCCCGGCGTCCGATGCCAGCTCGGCTCCGGCCTGGGCCAGCGCCGCGACGACGTCGGCGCGCTGCTGGCGCAGCTGTCGGATCGCCGCGGGGTCGGCGTCGGCCTGGGCCTGTCGGATCGCCGGGCCGAGGTCGACCGCCTCGTCCAGGGCACCCTCGTGTGCGAGCAGGTCGACCACCCACGCGGCGGGCGCAGGCTTCCGCAGGCCGCCGATCCGGGTCGCGAGCGCTCGGTCGTCCTTCCGCACGGCACGCTGCCGGGCGGTCCGCTCGCGCACGAACTCCGCGGGCGCGACGAGGAGCAGCTCCCTGGCGACGTCCGCGAACTCCACACCCCCAGCATGCCCGGCGAGCGGTCGGGACCGTCCACGATGGAGCAGACGACGTCGGGTCGCCGGGACGCACTCGACGTCTTCTGCTCCACCGACGGGCGGATGGCCGGGACGAGCAGGGCAGGACCGCAGCCCGCGACCCGCTACCAGTCGTGGACGGTGCCGTCGGCCAGGCGGTTGAACGGCAGGTACGCCTGCTCGTACGGGTACTTGCCCGCCTCGTCGACGTCGAGCGTCACGCCGAGGCCCGGCTCGTCGCCCGGGTGCAGGTAGCCGTCCGTGAAGGTGAACGTCTGGTGGAACACCTGGTTCGTCTTCGGGCCGTGCTGCATGTACTCCTGGATGCCGAAGTTGTGGATCGCCATGCCGAGGTGCATCTGCGCCGCGAGCCCGACCGGCGAGATGTCGGTCGGCCCGTGGAACCCGGACTTGACCTGGTACATCGCGGCGTAGTCCATCGTCTTCCGGAGCGGGGTGACCCCGCCCATGTGGGTCACGGCACCGCGGACGTAGTCGATGAGCTGGTCGCGGATGATGTCCTTGAAGTCCCAGATCGTGTTGAACACCTCGCCGATCGCGAGCGGCGTGGTGGTGTGCTGCCGGACGAGCTTGAGCGCCTCCTGGTTCTCGGCGGGGGTGCAGTCCTCGAGCCAGAACAGGTCGTACGGCTCGAGGCTCTTGCCGAGCTTGGCCGCCTGCAGCGGGGTCATCCGGTGGTGTCCGTCGTGCAGGAGCGGGAGCTCGGGCCCGAACTCGTTCCGCACGGCCTCGAAGACCGTCGGCACGTGGCGCAGGTACGCGCGGGTGTCCCAGTCCTCCATCGCCGGGAAGGCGCCGCGCTGCGCCGGCTCGAAGTCGTACCGGACGCCGGCGTTGCCCTCGGTCGTCCGGTTCGACGCGATGCCGTAGATGCTCTCGAGCCCGGGCACCCCGGTCTGCACGCGGATGGACCGGTAGCCCTCCTCCTGGTGCTCGCGGATCGAGTCGAAGAGCTCCGGGAGCTCCTTGCCGGAGGCGTGCCCGTACGCCATCAGCCCGGTGCGCGAGGCACCGCCGAGCAGCTGGTAGAGCGGCATCCCGGCGACCTTGCCCTTGATGTCCCAGAGCGCCATGTCGACGGCGGCGATCGCGGCCATCGTGACCGGTCCGCGGCGCCAGTACGACGAGCGGTACAGGAACTGCCACGCGTCCTCGATGCGCGAGGCGTCACGGCCCGCGAGCAGCGGCACGACGTGCTCGGTCAGGTAGGCGGCGACGGCGAGCTCGCGGCCGTTCAGGGTCGCGTCGCCGAGGCCGGTCACACCGTCGGCGGTCGTGATCCTCAGCGTCACGAAGTTCCGGTTCGGGCTCGTGACGACGACCTCGGCGCGGTCGATGAGCTGACCGCGGTCGGACGACGCCCAGGTGTCCGGACGACCCGAGGTCGGGTCGGTCGCCGCTCCCCCGTCGCCGGCGCCGGGTACGGGCGCGGCCGGGTTCGTGGTGCTCGTGCTCATCGGAGGACTCCTTCGTCGACGGTGCCGCGAGCGGGTGCCGCGGCGGTGCGGATGCGGTCGGCCGCCGCGGTGACGGCGTCGACCACGGGTGTGGTGTCGAGGTCGGGCGCGATCACGGCGAGGACGTCGTGCACGTCCGAGTCTGGCCCGGGTGCGCCGGGGTCGGTCACCAGCTCGGACTGCTCGGTGCAGTGCAGCCACCAGGCGGCGACGGCGGTCGCGGCGCCCGGCCCGATGCCCGACCCCGCATCGCGCGCGAGCCGCCGACGGACCACGTCGACGACCCGGACGGGCAGCTTCTGGGAGCCGCCGGACGCGATCTGCCGCAGCGTGTGCCGGATGCGCGGGTTCGCGAACCGGTCGACGAGGGAGGCGCGGGCGGCCCGGACCTCGTCCGCGGGCAGCGGGAGCTCGGCTGCGGCCTCGTCCCAGAGCTTGTCCACTGCCGCCCGGCATCGCGCGTCGTCCATCGCCGACGCCACGGTCTCGTGCCCGAGCATCAGGCCCAGGTACGCCAGCAGCGAGTGGGCGCCGTTGAGCAGCCAGAGCTTCCGTTGCTCGTACGGCGTGACGTCGGCCACGAGCCGGACCCCGGCGGTCTCCCACGCGGGCCGGTCGATGCCGTCGAAGGTGTCCTCGAGCACCCACTCGGCGAACGGCTCGGTCACGACGGGAACGCGATCGTCCGGCAGCGCGTCCGGCAGGTCGGCGAGCCCGGCGACGTCCTCGTCGGTCGTCGCCGGTGTGATCCGGTCCACCATCGAGCTCGGGAACGTCACGGTCTGCTCGATCCAGGCGCGCAGCGCGTCGTCGTCGACCGCGCCGAGGACCGCCTCGCGCAGCACCGCCCCGTTGTGGGTGAGGTTGTCGAGGCTGACCAGCGCGATCCGACCGGCGCCGGCGGCACGCCGGGCGGCGAGCCCGTCGACCAGCCGGGCCGGGACGTCGGCGCCCGGGCGGTAGCCGGCTTCGGTGACCGTCAGCGTGACGATGCTCGTCGTCGGGGACGCGACCACGCGCCTCCAGGCCGCCGCGTCGCTGCCGGGGTGGGCGGCCACGATCGTCTCGACCACCTCGGCGGTGTCGCCGTCGGCGCCACGTGTGACCAGCGTGTACCGGCAGTCCTGCGCCACGAGCGCCGAGGCTGCCGCAGGCGACCGCCCGGTGAACGCGGTGATGCCCCACGGCTCGCCGTCCACCCGCTGCGTGTACCAGGCGAGGTGGGCGCGCGCAAAGGCCCCGACTCCGAGGTGTGCGATGCCCGGTCGGCGTTCGGTCATGCGGACACCGGGACGAGGGAGCGCAGGTACGCCAGGTTGTCCGCGGTGCGGGCCTCGAGCGGGAGGTCGGTGGAGAAGTCCTCGATCGTGACCCAGCCGTCGTACCCGGCCTGCCGGAGGGCGTCGAGGTACTCCGACACCGAGGCCTGCCCGTCGCGCAGCGGCGCCCACTCGTGCTGCCACACCCGGCTGCCGTCGGCCCGGGTCTCGCCGGTGTCCACCCACCGGGCGTTCTTGACGTGTGCGTGGGCGAGGTACGGCCCGAGCAGCTCGAACGCGGCGAGGTGGTCCTCGTGTCCCTCGATGACGAGGTTGCCGAGGTCGTGGATGACGCCGACGTGCTCCGGGTCGAGCCCGTCGACGAGCCGCAGGGCAGCGGAGGCCGACGGGGTGATCGTCATGTGGTGCAGTTCGACGAGCGCCTTCACGCCGAGGTCGGCCGCGCGCTCCGCCGCCCACTCGAGGTCGGCACGCGTGCGGTCGAACAGCTGCCCGTACGTCTCCCCGGTCCGCTCGCGCTCGCGGCGGTACCAGGGCATCGTGACGCGGACCTGGCGGGCACCGAGTTCGCTCGTCACGCGGAGCATCGTCTCGACGCCCTCGTGGTCGGACACGGGCTGGTAGCCGCCGATGCCGGAGTACTCGAGCCCGGCGGCGTCGGTGGTCCGCGCGATCTCGCCGACACGGTCCGCGATGCCGGAGTACTGCCAGGTGGAGCGGTTCCCGGCCCAGAAGCCGGACGAGCCGTCCTCGGTGCGGTCGTCGACGATGCGCCACTCGATGCCGTCCCAGCCCTGCT
Organism: Curtobacterium caseinilyticum; assembly: GCF_030363035.1. Lineage (GTDB taxonomy): Bacteria > Actinomycetota > Actinomycetes > Actinomycetales > Microbacteriaceae > Curtobacterium > Curtobacterium caseinilyticum. The sequence continues at coordinate 200,668 of NZ_JAUCMN010000003.1, forward strand.
CGGCGAGGGTGTCGGCCGCCTGCGACGGGGTCCAGTCGGGCGTGGACGCGGTGAACACGGAGAACTTCACCGGACTGCTCCTTCCCGGGGAGCGACGACCGGCTCGACGTCGCCCCGGTGGGCGCTGCCTTGCCCTCGATCACCGGCTCCGACGACCGGCTCGACGTCGTCGTACTCCCCCTCGATCACGTCGTCGATGCGGACGGGCTGCCCGAGCGTGGCGCTGACGTAGAGCCCGCGGACGGTGGCGAGCGAGATCAGGGCGTCGTCGACGGTGACGCCCGGGTCGCGGCCCTGACGGATCGCGTCGACGATGTCCGTGTACTGGCGCGCGTGCCCCGCGGCGAAGTGGTCCGGCTCGGCGGGGCCGCCGACGACGTGCTCCGGCGGCACGACCTCGTGCTTCTGGTCGACGGCGTCGGCGACCGCGGTGGCGTCGGCCGTGGTCGACGCCGACTCGAACGTGGCGGCATCCGGGGCGACGTGGAAGTAGGCGAGCCGGTCGTCGTCGACGATCGCCGAACCGTGGGTGCCGTACACGGCGTAGCGCGCGGAGAGCCCGGGGTAGGCGGCCGTCGTGCAGTGGATCAGGCCGAGCGCCCCGCCGCGGAACCGGACGGTCGCGACCGCGGTGTCCTCGACCTCGATCCGGTCGTGGGCGAGGAGGCCGACCTGCGCCGAGATCTCCTCGGGCCGACCGAGTGCCCAGACGAGCAGGTCGACGGTGTGCACGCCCTGGTTCATCACCGCGCCGCCGCCGTCGAGCGCCCAGGTGCCGCGCCAGTCGCCGGAGTCGTAGTACCCCTGCGAGCGGTACCAGGCGACGCTCGCGACCCCGGAGGTCACGGTGCCGAAGTCGCCGCCGTGCGCCGCGCCCGCCACGGCGACCGACGCCGGGTCGAACCGGTGCTGACTGATCACACTGGTGAGCACACCGCGCAAGCGAGCGTCCGAGGCCAACCGCGCGATCTCCCGCGCCCGCGGCATCGTGGTGTCGAGGGGCTTCTCGATGACGACGTGCTTGCCCGCGGCGAGCGCCGCTGCGGCCAGCTGGACGTGCATGCCGGAGGGGGAGCAGATCGCGACGACGTCGATGTCGGTCGCGGCGATCGCCTGTTCGATCGTCTCGGCGGTGATCGGGCGTGCGACGCCCGCCGCCTCGAGCTCGTCGGCCGCGCCCGTGGCGGCTGCGGGGACGGCGTCGACGAGGGCGACGACCTGCAGGTCCGGGTGCTGCACGGCGACACGGGCGTGGTGGCGGCCGATGACGCCGGCGCCGACGACTGCCAGCTTGAGTGGTGTGGTCATCGCAGGGTGACTCCGATCTGGTCGGTGAGCGTGCGGAAGGCCCGTCCGGCGCGACCGAAGGCCGCCGGTCCGGAGAACCCGCCGAGGGAGGTGACGTCGCTGAGGTGCGGTTCGAGGGACGCGTAGCCGGAGTACCCGGCATCGCGGAGCGCGGTCAGGGTCTCGAGCAGCTCGCCGTCGCCCTCCCCCGCCGGGACGACGGACGAGTCGGCGGCGAGCGCGTCCTTGACCTGCAGGTAGTCGACGTAGGGCGCGAGCTGCGCCCAGCCGTCGGTGAACGGCCGGACGCCGCACTGCACGTAGTTGGCGTTGTCCCAGGCGAGCCGCAGCGACGAGGACCCGACACTCTCGACGATGTCGAGCACGCGGTCGGGGACGTCGCCGTAGATGTCCTTCTCGTTCTCGTGCAGCAGGGTGACGCCCTCGCGCTCGGCCAGGTCGGCGAGCGCGCGCATCCGGACCATGACGTCGTCGCGCACCTCGTCCGCCCTGCGCCCGTCGAAGTAGAACGAGAAGATCCGGATGTTCGTCGTACCGAGCGCGTGCGCGGCGGCGATCGCGCGGCCCAGCCGCTCGACCTCGTGCTCGACGGGTCGGTCGACGACCACCTTGCCGATCGGCGAGGCGATCGCGGAGACCGTCTGGCCCCGTTCCTCGAGCAGGCGGTGCAGGCCGGCGAGCTGGTCGTCGTCGAGGTCGACGACGTTCGTGCCCCAGGCGCTGCGCACCTCGATCGCGCTCGCGCCGAGCGCCTGCAGCACGGCGACCTGGACGGCCGGGTCGGCATCGATCTCGTCGCCGAAGCCGGAGAGCTCCCACGTTGGCTGGGTCATCGTGTTCCTTCCTTGTCGGACGGGAGGCGCGTGGCGGGCTGGCACCGCGCCTCCCGTCCGTCGTGTGGTTGCGTTCGTCACTTGACGGAGCCGGCGGTGAGCCCGCCGACCAGGTAGCGCTGGAAGATGAGGTAGAGCGCGACGACCGGCACGGCGCAGACGATCGACGCGGCCATCATCTGGCCGTAGATCGGGACGGCGCCGCCCTCCTGGGCGGTGCCGAGGACCTGCAGCACCACGGCCACCGTGCGGGTGTTCGGGGTCGTCATGATCGTGCTGAAGAGCACGTCGTTCCAGCCGAGCAGGAAGGCGAAGATCGCGGACACGACGATGCCGGGCCAGGACAGGGGCAGGACGACGCTCCGCAGGATGCGACCGCTCGAGGCGCCGTCGATGCGGGCGGCCTCCTCGAGTTCCCTGGGCAGGCCACGCAGGTACGTGACCATGACCCACGTCGAGAACGGCAGGGCGAAGGTCAGGTACGTGACGAAGAGCCCCCAGCGGGTACCGATGACCTGCACGCCCGTCGCGCTCGCGATGTTCGCGAAGACGACGAACACCGGCAGGAGCAGGAGCGTGCCCGGGATCGACTGCAGGGCGAGGAGCCCGCGGAGGATCGTCAGGCGGCCGAGGAACCGGAACCGGACGAGCACGTACGCGGTCGACACGGCGAGCGCCGCGCTCGCCACCGCGACGGCACCGGCGGTGAGCAACGAGTTCACGAGGCCCTGGCCCAGCGCCACCGTGTCCCAGATCGCGACGTAGTTCGACAGCGTGAACGCGGACGGGAAGTACTCGCCGCGGGCGACCGCGACGTCGGAGTTCACGGAGCCGAACAGGATGTACAGCACCGGCACGGCGATGAACGCGACGAGCACCGCGATGACGACGACGAGCAACCACCGGGGCAGCAGCCGGGTGACGTCGGTGTCGTACGGACGCCTCGGGCGCTTCGCACCGCCGGCGGTGATGCTCTCGGTGAGCGTCGCGGTCGGACGGGTGCGGGTCTGGCTGAAGGCGCTCATGCGCGGGCTCCGTCGATGTCGGCAGCGGCGGCCGGGGTCGCTGCGGCGAGCGTCAGCCGGTCGGCTCGGCGCTGCTTGCGGGTGGGCCCGGCGTCGTCACCGGTGTCGAGCTTGACCGCCCGCAGGTAGACGAACAGCGGGATCGCGACGATCACGAGCGAGCAGAGCGCCATCGCCGCGGACAGGCCGAAGCGGAACGACTGGAAGCTCGCGATGTACGTCAGGACGGGCATCACCTCGACGCTCGAGGGCAGCGGGTTGCCGAAGAGCACGAACGGCAGGGTGAAGTTGTTGATGTTGTGCAGGATCGAGATGATCACCGCCAGGCTCAGCGGGCCGCGCAGGTACGGGAAGACGATGTAGCGCAGCTTCGCCCACCAGGTCACGCCGTCGAGCGCCGCGGCCTCGTGCACCTCGTTGTCGACCGCCTGCAGCCCGGCCAACGAGAGCAGGTAGACGAACGGCCAGCTCGTCCACACCATGACGCCGGCGAGCGCCCAGTAGGACGCCGAGCCGTTCAGCCAGAGCACGTCGGTGTGCAGGACCGAGTTCACGACGCCCTGCGGCTGGAGCATGGTGCGGAAGAACGTGCCGACCACGAACGCGGGGAGCACGTACGGGATGAGGTAGATCGAGCGGACGAGACCGCGACCCGGGAACCGGTTCTGCGTCGAGACCGCCGCCGCGACCCCGATGGGCACGGTGACGGCGGTGACGAGCACCGACAGGGACACCGAGATCCAGATCGAGTGCAGCAGCGGCGAGTCCGTGAAGGCCTCGGCGAAGTTGGCGAGCCCGACGAACGGGGCGCTGAACCACTGGCGGAGCGTGTACTGGTCGAGGTCGAGCATCGCGATGTACACACCCACGAGCAGCGGCACGACGATGACGGCGAGCATGAGGACGCCACCGGGCAGGAGCATCCAGAGCGGACGCTCGCGCTGGTACAGCGGGGTCGTCCCGTGCGGGCGGACCTCGCGCGCGGTGTCCTGGCGGGGCCGGGTCTGCGTGGTGGTCATCACAGCCCTCCGTCCTTCTGGCGGTCGAGCGTCGCCTGGGCGTCACGCTGCGCCGCGACGAGGCGCTTCCGGAGCTGGTCGTCGCTGACCTCGCCGCGCTTGAGTGACGGGATCGACTGCACGACGACGTCGACGAGCGAGAGCTGCACGTCTGACCAGGCGCCGGTGAAGGCGGTGGGCTTCGACAGTTCGCCGGCACGGACGATGGGAGCGAGGTCGGGGTTCTGCTGGGCGATGCGGTCCGCCGCGGTGGTGTTCGTCGGCAGCTGCCCGAAGAGCTCGAAGTACCGCTCCTGGGCCTCCGGCGAGGACACCTGCCGGACGAACTCGAACGACAGGTCCTGCTTCGAGCCGTAGTCGGCGACGACGAGGTTGTCGCCGGACAGGATGCTCGCCGCCTCGATGCCGTCGGCGGGGCGCTCGGTCGCGCCCGGTGGCACGGTCGGCAGCAGGGCGTACTCGTACTTCCCGTCGACGGCGGACCCCGCGAGCGAGTTGAGCGACGTGGTGGTGGTCATCGGGAAGAAGGCGGCCTTGCCGTCGGCGAACTGCGCGAGGGCCTGGGGGTTGTTCCAGCCGATGGCGGCGGGGTCGACCACGCCGTCCTTCGTCACCCAGTCGAAGTAGGTGCGGTACGCCTGCTCGACCGCGGGGGCGTCGATCTCGGCCGACCCGCCGTCGACGATCGTGTTGCCGGCGTTCTGGGCCATCCCCCACACGAACTTCCACGGGTCGAAGCCGTCGGCGTAGGCGATCGCCATGCCGTACGTGCCGTCACCGGTGGTCCTCCGCGCGTCCTCGGTGAGCTCGTCCCAGGTGGTCGGCAGGTCGGTGATGCCGGCGCGCGCGAGGAGCTCGGTGTTCACGGCCATCACGAAGGGCCGGCTGGCGAACGGGATGCCGATCTGCTTCGACGGGCTCGGACCGGAGATCCCGAGGGACGCCGGGGCGAACTGGTCCTCGCCGCCGACCGCGTCCCACTGCTCCGGCCCCATCTCGACGAAGGCGCCGGTGGCGTAGGCGGTCGGGGTGAACGTCGTCCCGATCGCGTACACGTCCGGACCCTGCCCGGAGATGACGCTCGTCTGGATCGCGGTGAGCTCCTCCTGCGGGGTCGAGTAGGTCTCCCACTGGATGTCGGCACCCGTGGTGCGCTCGAACTCGGCGGCGGTCTCCCGCTGCCACTGCGCGCGTTCCTCCGGGTACGTCGTGTCCGCGCCCATCATCACGCGGAGGGTGTCCGGATCGTCGCCGCTGCCGTCGACGATCGCGCAGCCCTGCAGCGAGAGGGCGGCGACGGCGACGACGGCACCGACCAGGACGCGGGGTCTGCCTCTTCCTGTGCTCATGCGGGGGGTTCCTCCTCGAAGCCTCCACCGGGCGCACGGCCCGGCCGACCGGCGACGCTGCCGGCTTGCGCACCACTGTCCCGCCCCGTGGCAACGTGCGGCAACCGGTTGCCAGTTGTTGCCACCGGGGCCTAGCGTCACGACCGTGAGCAGCGCAGACACCGACGCCACCCGGCGGGTGACGATCCGCGACATCGCCGACGCGACCGGGGTCGCCCCCTCGACGGTGTCGCGCGCACTGTCACTGCCGGACCGCGTCAACCGGGCGACGCAGCAGCGGATCCAGGACGCCGCTCGCGAGCTCGGCTACGTCCCGAACCAACAGGCACGGGCGCTCACCTCGGGACGCACCCGTGCCGTCGCCGTGCTCGTGTCCGACATCACCAACCCGTTCTACTTCGACGTCATCCGCGGCACACAGCACCAGCTGTCCGCCGCCGGGTGGACGCAGCTGCTCGTCGACACCGAGGAGTCCGCCGACGCCGAGACCGCCGCCCTCGGCGCGATCGCCACGAAGGCCGACGGCGTGGTCCTCACGGCGTCCCGCCTGTCCGACGCGCAGATCGCCCGGTTCGCCGAGCGCACGCCGCTCGTCGTCGTCAACCGCCGGCCGCCCGGGGTCCCCTCGGTGCTCATCGACACCCCCGGCGGGGTCGAGCAGGCCGTGCAACACCTGGTGTCGCTCGGGCACCGCGACGTGCTCTACGTCGCCGGTCCGGACAGCTCCTGGTCGAACGAGCGACGCTGGCGAGCGCTCGTCCGGGTCGCGAAGCGCCTGGGCGTGCGTGTCGCCCGGATCGGTCCGCACGCACCGTTCGTCGACTCCGGCGCCGCTGCCGCCGACGCCGCGGTGCACGCTGGTGCGACGGCCTGCATCGCCTTCAACGACCTCATCGCGATCGGCATGCTGGCCCGGCTCCGGGAGCGCGGGGTCCGGGTCCCCGAGGACATGAGCGTCGTCGGGTGCGACGACATCTTCGGCGCGGACTTCTGCAACCCGCCGCTGACCACGATGACCTCGCCCATCGAACGGGCCGGACGGGTCGCGATCCGGATGCTGCTCGGGCGGCTCGGTGCGCTCCCCGGTGACGAGCTGCCGACCGACGGGCCGGGCGACCACCCGGCCGAGGCCGTCGCCCTGCCCACCCACCTGACCGTGCGGGAGTCCACGGGCCCCGCGCCGACCGCCCGCCGTCCGTCCTGAAGGAGTCGACGATGACCCGGACCAGCACCGCCACCCCCCTCGCCCCGCACCCCGACCGGCTGCTCCCCGCCGACCCCGGTGCGCGAGCCGTCGCCCGGACCGTGTACGAAGCGGTCGCTGACGCACCGATCATCTCCCCGCACGGTCACGTCGACGCGTCGCTGATCGCAGACGACCAGCCCTTCCCCGACCCCGCAGCGCTGCTGATCACGCCGGACCACTACGTCCTGCGGCTCCTGCACGCGAACGGCGTCGGACTGGAGGAGCTGGGTCGCCGCGACCTGTCGGGAACGCACCCCGTGCCTCCCGGCCGGGCCGTCTGGCGCCGGCTCGCCGAACACTGGGACGACTTCGCGGGCACCCCCGTCCGCTCCTGGTTCGAGACGGAGCTGCACGACGTCTTCGGACTGACGGAGCACCCGTCGGCTGCGAACGCCGACGACCAGTACGACCACCTCGCGGCCGCGCTCGCCACGCCGGCCATGCGTCCGCGCGCCCTGTTCGACGCCTTCGGCATCGAGGTGCTCGCCACCACCGACGACCCCACCGCCGACCTCGCCGCGCACGCGCGGCTCGCGGCCGACCCGACCTTCACCGGCCGGGTGCTCCCCACCTTCCGCGCGGACGCCGTCTTCGACCCGTCGCGGCCGGACTGGAGGGACGTGGTCGCGTCGATCGGTGAGGCCGCCGGCATCGAGACGGGCACCCACGACGGCCTGCTGGCGGCGCTCCGCGCACGTCGCCGCCACTTCATCGAGCACGGGGCGACCGCCACCGACACGGGGGTCCTCGACGCGGGATCGACGCCGCTGCCGGCGGCCGAGCGTGCACGCATCCACGCCGCGGCGATGCAGGGACCCTCGGGCGTCACCGCGGCCGAGGCCGTCGCGTACCGGCACGACATGCTCTACCGGTGGGCCGAGATGAGCGTCGAGGACGGCCTCGTCATGCAGCTGCACCCAGGGGTGATCCGGAACCACCACACGCCCACGCTCGAACGCTTCGGGCCGGACACCGGGCACGACCTGCCCGCTGTCGGGTCCTTCACCGAGCCGCTCCGGCCGCTCCTCGAGGCGTTCGGGACCGCACCGGGGTTCCACCTCGTGCTGTTCACCGTCGACGAGACCGTGTTCTCGCGGGAGATCGGACCGCTCGCGGGCTTCTACCCCGCGGTGTACGCCGGGGCGCCGTGGTGGTTCATCGACACCCCGGCGGCCATCGGGCGGTACCGCGCGGCCGTGACGGACTCGGCGGGGTTCACGAAGACCTCCGGGTTCATCGACGACACCCGGGCGTACTGCTCCATCCCGGCACGGCACGACATGGCGCGACGGGTGGACGCGGCGTACCTGGCCTCCCTGGTGGTGACGCACCAGCTCACCGAGGAGGACGCGATCCGGACGGCGCAGCGGATCGTCACGGACATCCCCCGCGCGACCTTCAAGCTCCGGAGCACGTGATCGGATGCGACATACGGAATGTGATGCAGCGACCTGCTCGATGACGTAGGCATGGTGGGTCCTGCTTCACAGACCGAGGAGCACCATGCCCCGTCACCACCTCGCCGCCCGTGCCGCCGCAGCGCTCGCCGCGTCGGCCGTCCTGCTCGCCCCGGCGGTGCCGGCCGTCGCCGACACCGGTTCGTCTGGGGACTCTGCCGCTCCACCCCCAGCGCCCGGTGGTCCGTCGGCGACCCCGGCGGTCGGGATCGCGGTCGACGTCGCTTCGGACGGCCGCGGCCCGTTCACGCCCGACGACCGCGCGGGTGGTGACAGCGGCCCGGCGAACGGCGTCGTCCGCACGCTCGACGCGATCACCTACCGCGTCACCGTCAACGCCACCGGTGGGACGGCCCGGGACGAGCGCTTCGTCCTCGACGCCCCGGTCGGCACGAGGTGGGCCGAGGTCCCGCTCGCGTGCCGGGGCGCGGGGTCACGGATCGACGGGCAGCGGCTCACCTGCCACCTCGGCGACGTCGCCGAGGGCCACGCCGTCGCCGTGCCCGTCGTGCTCGACGTCTCCGGCGACCTCCGGAACGGGGACCGGATCGCCGTCACCGGTACCGTGACGGCCGACGGTGCGGACACGACCGCACCGGTGACGTCGGCGACCACGAGGGTGTCGGCGGTGCCCCGCTACAACCTCGCGAAGAACGTCGTCGGTTCGGTCTTGCGCACGGACGTCCCCGGTCCCGACGGCACGCCCGGTGTCCAGCTCCTCTACCCGATGACCGTCGACTGGCAGTCGCCCGTCGCCGGTCAGGGCCTGCTCGGCTTCGAGCGCAGCACCGGGGACATGTCCTTCCGCGACGACCTGTCGCACCTGCTCGGCGGTCGGCCGTCCGGGGCGGTGCTCTGGAACGGTGGCCGCCCGGCGTGCGGACGCAACGGTGAGGACGGCGTGCAGTTCGGCGGGCTGCCCGGCGGCCGCGGTGGTGGGGACCGGTCGGTCGTCGACTCCGGCACGATCACCTGCACCCAGTCGGCCGCTGGCGGCGACGTCGACGTGGCCGTCCGCGGGGCGGTCACCGACGCGGCCCGCATCCCCGGTCGGAGCATCACCGGCGGACCCGTCAGCGGCGGCAGCAAGGCCTACGTCGTCAGCGGGTGGATCAGCCTGTGGATGCCGACGCCCGAGGCACCGACGTCCGTCGAGTCGGTCAACGCGTTCACGCCGCTGCAGACCAGCTCCGAGGGCGGCACGCCGAACTTCCCCGGGGGGACCGAGCCGACGGTCGACAACCAGGCGAAGCGGAACATCGTCGAGCTCGGGCCCGGCACCGCCGGCAAGCGGCTCTGGCGGCTCGGGCCGGACGGCACGAGCGTCACCCCGGGTTCGGCGAAGGACGGCGACCCGTGGGCCACCGGCGGCACCCTGCTGCGGAGCGACGTCACGATGACGAACACCGGCCTCGCGCCCTACGAGGACGCCGCACTCTGCGACACCTTCGACCGGCAGACCCAGCGGCTGACCGCCGTCGGTGGTCGAGCGCCCGCCTGGTCGAGCGGCTTCGCGCACGCCAGGGTGCAGTACGCGGCGTACGGCATGGCCTCGCCGGCCCAGGGCCAGGCGCACACGTGCGACGACACCGACGGACCCTGGTACGACGACCCGGACGACGTCCCCGGCGGCATCGCATCGGTCGGTGCGGTCCGCGTGACCGGTGCGCTGCGCGGTGGCGCGAGCGCCGGCCTGTACTCCACCGTCACGACCGAGCGCGCCCCCGACGGCACCCGGGTGCACGACTTCGGGCACGCCCGGTTCGGTGCGCACCGACCCGGGTGGGTGCACGACCAGCAGGACCCCGTGCTCGGAGCGGGCGGGCTCGCCGACAGCGTCCTGCTCACCGAGGACCTGGCGCGGGTCACCAAGGCCGTCGTCGACCCCGGGCACGACGCCGGGGACACCCCCGACCGGACGAGTTCGGTCGTCCCCGGCAACACGGTCGACTTCGCAGTCCGACCGACGTTGACGAACGGGTTCGCGGACGGCAGGCCGACCGACGTGACCGTCCGTGACGTCCTGCCCGTGCACACCACCTACGTCGCCGACAGTGCCTCGGAGGCGCCGCAGGTCGACACGGTCACCGACGGCGACGGGCTCCGACGCCAGCGGCTGACCTGGACGCTGCACGACGTCGGACCGAACAGCCCGATCCAGCCCATCACCTACACGGTGCAGGTCGACGAGGCCGCACCGGCCGGATCCGTCACGAACACGGTCACCGTCGAGTCGCCAGCGGACCGGTCCGACGAGCGGTGGCGCACGGCGGACCGGGCCCTGCGTGTCATCACGACCGGAGGCGTCGGTGTCGAGAAGGTGACGCCGGCACCGGTCGTGGTGGCCGGGGACCGCCTCGTGTGGGACCTCCGTGCGACCAACACCGACGACACCACCATCCGCGGCGTCGACCTGATCGACGTGCTGCCCCGCACGGGCGACGAGCGGGGCTCGACGTTCCACGGCACGCTCGGGCTGGCCGTCCCGGTGCCGGTCGACCCCGCCGGCCAGGAGACGGTCCGCTACACCGACACCACGCCCGAGGACGTCTCGCTCGACGGCGCGGACCCGAGCAACCGACCGGACGGCTCGACACGGTGGTGCGCGGAGGCCGACCTCGGCACCACCGGCTGCCCGGAGTCGCTCCGCGCGGTGACGGCTGTCCGCGTCGAACGTGCGACGCCGATCCCGAGCGGTGAGACCGTGACGCACCGGATCACGCTCGCCACCTCCGGACAGCACGACGGCGACACGTACGTGAACCGCTTCGGTCTCCGTGCCTCGAACCTCGCACTGCCCGTGCAGTCGAACCCGTCGACCGTCCGGGTCGTCGCCGGGGCGATCGGTGACCGGGTGTGGGACGACCGGGACGCGGACGGCCTGCAGGACGACGACGAGCCGGGTGCGGGTGACGTCCCCGTCACGCTCGACGGGACGGACGACCGCGGGGACGCCGTCGAGCGGCGGACCCGCACGGACGAGCGAGGTGCGTACCGGTTCGACGGTCTGCGGCCGGGCGACTACCGGGTGCGCTTCACGGCGCCGGAGGGCACCGGGTTCACCGAGGAACACGTGGGAGCGGATCCGGCCGTCGACTCCGACGCCGGGCCGGACGGATCGACGCTGAGCGTCACCCTCGCCCGGGTGCTCGGTGCTGACGGCTCGCTCGCGGGGGTACGGCGGGACCCGACGATCGACGCCGGCCTGGTCGCGCAGGACACCGGCACGAGCCCCGATCCCGGTACCGATCCGGGGTCGGGCCCAGGCGACGGTGGCGGTGGTGCTGACGGCGACGGCTCGAACGCGACGGTCGGGGGCGGGAGCGCCGGTGGGAACCACGAGCACCGACCCGGCGCGGCGACGGAGGACCGCACTGCCGGCGTCGGAGGGCAGCTCGCCTGGACCGGTGCGGACATCGCCGTTGCCGTCGCGCTCGCGCTGACGCTCCTCGTGTCCGGGGTGGCGGTGCTCGCCGCTCGACGGAGGGCTCGTCGGTCGGCGGACTGAGCGTCCGCGCGGAACCACTGCGGCGGGATCGGTCACCTCGAGTCGACCGATCCCGCCGCAGTGCTTCGTCCCCTGGCCCGGTCACTGTCCCCGCCCTGGTTCCGGTCCCTGTCCCGTCGCGGTCTCGGTCCCCGTCCCCGTCCCCGTCTCGGTCCCTGTCCCCGTCCCCGTCCCCTTCCCGGTCTCGGTCCCGGTCCCCGTCCCGGTCTCGGTCCCTGTCCCCGTCCCGGTCCCGGTCCCCGTCCCCGTCCCGGTCCCGGTCCCGGTCCCGGGAGCCCGTGACAACCTCCACGGCGGCGTGGGCCGGAGGCAGGGGCCGGAGGCCGGCTACCGTCGCAGTGTGGACGAGCGACACACCCCTTCCGTCGACACCGCGGCGGGTGCCGATCCCCGGGCGGGCGGTGAGGCCCGCGTCGTGGGCGCCTACGACGCGCGAGCGGACGAGTACGCCGCCGTGCTCGGCTCCATGGACGCCGTGCATCCGGAGGACCGTCGGCTCGTCGAGGACTGGGCAGCGCTCCACTCCGGAACGCTGCTCGATGCCGGATGCGGGCCGGGCCACTGGTCCGCGCACCTCGCGCGGCGAGGGCACGCCGTGATCGCGCTCGACCCCGTCGAGCGCTTCGTGTCGATCGCCCGTGCCGCGGCACCGGAGGTCGACGTCCGCCGCGGCGCGATGGAGTCGACCGGGCTGCCGCACGGGAGCATCAGCGGGGTCCTGTCCTGGTACTCGCTCGTACATCACGACCCCGATCGGGTCACCGTCGCACTCGCGGAGTTCCGGCGGGTCCTCGCGCCCGGGGGCGGGCTGCTCGTCGGCTGCTTCGAGGGCCCGGTGCTGGAGCCCTTCGACCACGCCGTGACGACCGCCTACCGGTGGCCGACGGATCGACTGGCCGCCGTGCTCGAGCGAGCGGGGTTCACGGTGGACGCCGAGCACCGTCGGACCGACCGGGGTGCCCGACCGCACGCCGCGCTGGTGGCCCGACGGCGCTGACGGTCCGACGGCGGGCACGGTCCGACGGCGCTCACGGTCCGACGGCGCTGACGGCGCCCACGTCTCGACGACGCTGATGGTCCGACGGCGCCGTTCAGGCCTGCCAACCCGGCGCGACGAGGCCGGTCTCGTACGCGAAGACCACGAGCTGCGCGCGATCGCGGGCACCGAGCTTGATCATGGCGCGGGAGACGTGCGTCTTCGTGGTCATCGGGCTCACGAAGAGCCGCTCGGCGATCTCGGTGTTCGTCAGGCCCAGCGCGACCAGCTGCATCACCTGGCGCTCCCGCTCGGTCAGCACGTCGAGCGCGGGCGCGAGCGACGACGGCTTCGCGTGCGTGGCGTACGCGGAGACGAGGGACCGGGTGGCCCCCGGCGACAACAGGGACTCGCCCGCGTGCACGGTGCGGATCGCCCGGAGGAGTTCGGCGGGCTCGGTGTCCTTCACGAGGAAGCCGGCCGCTCCACCGCGGATGGCGTCGAACACGTAGGCGTCCTCCTCGAAGGTGGTGAGGATCACGACGTGCACGGAGTCGAGGTCGGGGTCCGCCGAGATGCGCTGGGTCGCTTCGAGACCGTCGGTGCCGGGCATGCGGATGTCCATGAGCACGACGTCGGGCCGCTCGCGTCGGACGACGTCGACCGCGGTGTCCCCGTCCCCTGCCTCACCCACCACGGTCATCCCGGGCTCCGCATCGACGAGCGCTCGGAGCCCGGCGCGGATGAGCACCTGGTCGTCGACGAGCACGACACTGATCGGACCACCGTCGGGCGTCACCGCCGTGCCTCGTCTGCAGTGCCGGGTGCCGGGGCGGCCACGACGTCGGGTGCCGGAGCGCGCACGACGTCGGGTGCCGGGGCAGTGGCGGTCGTCGGGCTGACGACGGGGAGCCGAGCGGAGACCCGCCACCCCCTGGCCGGCGTCGGGCCTGCCTCGAGCGTCCCGCCCACCGCCATCGCTCGCTCCCGCATCCCGATGATCCCGTTGCCGGACGGACCGAGCAGCGACCTGGCCGTCGGGGCACCCGCGTCCGGATCGACGCCGGGACCGTCCTCGACGACGAGGTCCACGACGTCCGGACCGACCCGGACCTCGACGACGGCACGGTGCCGTGGTGCGTGCTTCATGACGTTCGTGACCGCTTCCTGCACGATGCGGAAGGCGGTGCGGTCGGTGGCCCGGTCGAGCGTCATCGGGTCGCCGTCGACGTGCGCGCCGAGGTCGATCCCCGCGGCTCGCGCACGATCGACGAGGTCGGACAACCGGTCGAGACCGGGCGCAGGGGCCCGTTCGAGCTGCTCGTCGCCGCCGGTCGTCCGCGCGTCCTGGTCGTCCACGCCCCGCAGGACGCCGAGGATCGTGCGGAGCTCGACCAGTGCGTCACGACTGGTGTCCCGGATGTCCGCGAGCGACTGTCGTGTCGGATCCGGCAGGTCGGACCCGAGGTGGAGCGCGACCCCGGCCTGCAGGTTGATGAGCGCCATGCTGTGGGCGACCGAGTCGTGGAGCTCCCGGGCGATGCGGACGCGCTCGTCGCGTGCTCGCTCGGCCTCGGTCTCCGCCCGTCGACGACGACGTTCCGCCGCCCGCTCGAGCCGGACCCGGACGAGCTCCGCGACGGACAGCGTCACGGCGACCCAGGCGACGGCGAGGAAGACCGCGTCGAGGTTCCGGCCGGACGTCCGCCCGAGCACGTCGTCGGCGGTCGGCAGGACCGCGGCCGCCGCCGAGAGGACCACGACCACCGCGGTCCGTCTGCCACGGAGCCACGCGTTGACCGCTGCCATCGTCAGCGCCGCCACGAACGGGCCGCGCGGACTGACGACCAGGGCGTAGCCGATCGTCGTCGCGAGCGTCGTGACGAGCACCGCGGTGGGCCAGCGCCAGCGCCACGGCAACACGAGCACACCGGCGACGAGGAGCACGACCGCGAGCACGCCCGGCGCCGCCCCGTCGGCCAGCGAGGCCCCGGACCCGTGCGGCAGCCACGGTGGGCCACCGTGCGCAGCGCCGACCGGCCCGTCGGGCAGGCGGGCCGCGAGCAGCGTCCCGCCGACCTGGACCACCGCGACCGGGAGCACCCGTCCGATCCGCGCGAAGCGCCGTCCGCCACGGGGGCGGTCGTCGTCGGTCGCCACGGGGGCGGCGGGCAGGGTGCGGAACATGGTCCGAGCCTAGGGTCGTCGTCGGCCGCCGGCATCGGGTGCCGGCGGCACCTGTGGACTACTCCCCCGGGAGTAGTCCGTCGTGCAGGAGCATGCACCGTACGGCTGCGGGAGCAGCCGGGAGTCGGGCTCCGTGGCGGACGCGGGACGGGCCTCCAGGCCGGAGGCTGGAACCGTCGCCGATCCCGGCGACGCGACCCGTCCCAGGAGGCAACCGTGCACACCGCTCTCTCGACCATCTCCGCCGTCGGCCCGTACGGGCACGGCGGCTTCCCCTTCTTCGTGTTCCCCGCGTTCTTCCTGCTCGTGTTCCTGGCGGCCGTCGTCGTCTTCGGCGTGCTGCGTCGCGGTGGGTGGCGCGCTCGCTCCGACGCCCGTGCCGTGCTGGCGGACCGGTTCGCACGAGGGGACATCGACGCCGACGAGTACCGCTCGCGATTGTCGGAGCTCAGCCGGAGGTGACCGACAGCGCCGAGGTGATCGTCGCCACGGTGTCGTCGACCGACCCCTCGATCGGCACCGCGACGGCGGCCTCGTCGGGTTGAGGACGCTCGAGCGTGGCGAACTGCGAGTCGAGCAGGGACGACGGCATGTACTCGTGGTGGCGGTGCGCCTGACGGTCGGCGACCAGGTCGTGCGAACCGTCCAGGAAGGCGATGACGAGATCGGGTGCGGTGCGGCGGAGGCGGTCCCGGTAGACCCGCTTGAGCGCCGAGTTCGCCATGACGCACCGGTGTCCGGAGGCCTGCACCTCGGCGATGCGGGCGGCGCAGGCGTCGAGCCAGGGCCACCGGTCCTCGTCGGTCAGGGGCGTGCCCTGGCGCATCTTCTCCTTGTTCGCGGCGGGGTGCAGGTCGTCGGCGTCGACGAACGTGGCCGGCTGGCCCTGCTCGGCGAGCGCGTCGGCCAGGGCCTGACCGATCGTCGACTTGCCGGAGCCGGAGACCCCCATCACGAGCACGGGCGGGAGGACGTCGGGGGCGGTCATCCCTCCACAGTACGGGCCGTCCGGTTCCCGTCCCCAGTCGCCGCAACACTCGTGCCGATCCAGGGCTGCGGTCGTACGGTGGGCCGCACGACGTGAGGACGAAGGAGACCATGGTGGCAGAGAACCAGCAGCACGGTGACGGTGACGGTGGCCAGGCGAACATCGGCGTGATCGGCCTGGCGGTGATGGGGTCGAACCTCGCCCGCAACCTGGCCTCGCGCGAGGGCAACACGGTCGCGGTGTACAACCGCACCTACGCGAGGACCCAGGAGCTCATGGACGAGCACGGGGACATGGGCTTCATCGCGTCCGAGGACATCGACGGCTTCGTGGCCTCGCTGTCGAAGCCGCGCACCGCCATCATCATGGTGCAAGCGGGCAAGGGCACGGACGCGGTCATCGGGCAGCTCGCCGAGCGCTTCGAGGAGGGCGACATCATCGTCGACGGCGGCAACGCCAACTTCCACGACACGATCCGCCGTGAGCACGACCTGCGGGACAAGGGCCTGAACTTCGTGGGCACGGGCATCTCCGGGGGCGAGGAGGGCGCGCTCAAGGGCCCGTCGATCATGCCGGGCGGTTCGGACGAGGCCTGGGAGACACTGGGGCCGATCCTGAGGTCCATCGCGGCGGTCGCCGAGGGCGAGCCGTGCGTCACCCACGTCGGCACGGACGGCGCGGGCCACTTCGTCAAGATGGTGCACAACGGCATCGAGTACGCCGACATGCAGCTCATCGCCGAGTCGTACGACCTGCTCCGCCGGGTCGGCGGCCACTCGACGGACGACCTGGTGAAGGTGTTCGAGCAGTGGAACGAGGGCGACCTCGAGTCCTACCTGATCGAGATCACCGGCGAGGTCCTCAAGCAGCAGGACCCGGAGTCCGGCAAGGCCCTGGTCGACGTCATCCGCGACGAGGCGGGGTCGAAGGGCACCGGAGTGTGGACCGTGCAGAACGCCGTCGGCCTCGGTGTCCCGGTGTCCGGCATCGGCGAGGCGGTGTTCGCCCGGGCCGTGTCGTCGAAGCCGGCGCAGCGCGCGGCCGTGCGGCAGGCGTTCCCCGACCGTCCCGACGTCGTCGACGTGCCGGACGGCTTCGAGGACGACGTCCGCGCAGCGCTCTACGCGTCGAAGGTCGTGGCCTACGCGCAGGGCTTCGACCTCATCATCGCGGGAGCGAAGGAGTACGACTGGGACATCTCGCTCGGTGACATGGCGAAGATCTGGCGTGGCGGCTGCATCATCCGTGCGCAGTTCCTCAACCGCATCGTCGAGGCGTACGACAAGAACCCCGAGCTCGAGTCGCTCCTGGTCGACCCGTACTTCGCCGACGCGGTCAAGGAGGGCGAGGCGGCCTGGCGGCGCATCGTCGGCATCGCCGCCGCATCGGGCGTCCCCGCTCCGGGCTTCTCGTCGGCGCTGGCGTACTTCGACTCGCTCGCCTCCGACCGGCTGCCCGCCTCGCTGATCCAGGGGCTGCGCGACTTCTTCGGGGCGCACACCTACCAGCGCGTCGACAAGGACGGCACCTTCCACACCCTGTGGTCCGAGGACGACCGGCGCGAGGTCGAGCAGGAGCCGTCGACGCACTGAACCGACGGCTCGAGCACGGCGGGTCCCGCCGGACGGCGGGGCCCGTCTGACGGCGGGGCCCGTCGTCGTCTGGCCACAGCGCCGGACAGCCGTACCGGGCGCTCCGTCAGGCGACGATGCGTTCGCGGGCGAGGTCCGCCACGAGCCGCTCCAGGCGTGGCCCACGTCCGAGCAGACGTCGGGACCCGGGTGCCGCCCGGACGAAGAACGTCGCGACGGCTGCCGAGTCGTCCGGGCGCACGTAGTGCATCGCGACGGCGCTCGCGCTCCGCTCCCCGAGCACGTCCTCGATGCCGACGTGCACCATGCGGCTCCACCGGACGACCAGCAGCCGGGTGGCACGCCGCTCCTCGAGTTCCCACAACGATGCCTCGGTGGCCCCGAAGGCCCAGGTCACACGATCGCCGAGGCTCACATCGGGCCGTGCGGCCTGCACGTCGGCCCGCAGCTCCGGCGTGGGCGCTGCCGGGACGAGCCAGACCGTCGGGTCGATGCGTCGGATCGCGAGCGCCAGGGCTTCGTCCGCCCGACGCCGTCGGATCGCCTGCGCACGGACGACCGCGATGACGACCGCCACGACCCCGAGTGTGATCGCGATGAGTTCGGCGACCCCGAGGAAGGTGAGGTCGGTCTGCGGGGCGGTCGCCACGACGACGACCCTGGTGCCGAGCAGGGCGGTCCACAGGCCGAGGACGGTCCACCGGAGGACGACGACCCGACGGTGTGCCGACCAGGGCGTCCGGGACCGGAGCGCCCGCGGTTCCCGCGGCTTCCGCGGCTCCCGCGGCTCCCGGCCACGCCGGGGCTCACGCTGTCGTCGGTCCGTCACGCTCCCGATCCTCGCACGCTCCCGGCGAGCACCGCGCTCCCGGACCGTGAACGGCCGACGAACCCGGCACCACGCCGACGAGCACCAGGAGGACCCGCACCGGCCGCCAGCCGACGAACCCGGCACCACGCCGACGAGCACCGAGAGGGCCCGCACCGGCCGCCAGCCGACGGACGTCCACAGGCCCCGGCGCAGCCCGCCGATGCCGTCCACAGGAGCTGACACCGTCCACAGGGACCCGGCTGTCAGCCCGTCCGCGGTGGCGGCGACCTACGCTGCACGGGTGAGCACGACATCGACCCCGACCACGGCCCCAGCACCGGAGGCGACGCCGGTCCGCCGTCCGGCGCTGCTCGCAGCAGCCTGCGGCGTCGTGGCGGTCGTCGCGTTCCTCGCGGTCGCCGAACTCGGCGCGCTGGTGCTCGGTGGGGCCGGCAGCCCGCTCGTCGCCGTCGGGTCCGCCGTCATCGACCTCGCGCCTCCGGCGGCGAAGGACGTCATGGTCGGGTTGTTCGGCACCGCGGACAAGGCTGCACTCTTCGTGCTGATGGCCGTCGTCACGGTCGTGGTGAGCGCGGGCGCCGGCGTCCTCGAGCGATCCCGCCCGCCCTTCGGCGCCCTGGTCTTCGCGGTGGGCGGCGCTCTCGCCCTGTTCGCCGTCACCACGCGGTCGGGCAGCGGCACGTGGGACGGCGCGCCGACCGTGCTCGGGGTCGCCGGCGCCGTGGTCGTGCTGCGCGTCCTGCTGCGGAAGCTCCGGCGGTGGGAGGCGGCAGCGGCCGTGCCGTCCGCCTCGCCGCGCCCCGCTGCGACGGAGCGCCGGGCCTTCCTGCTCTGGGGTGCCGCGACGGCCGTGGCCGCGGTCGTCGTCGGCGGTGCTGCGCGGGCGGGGACCGCAGCGGCGCAGGCGGCAGCGGCTGCGCGACGTGCCGTCCGACTCCCACGGGCTGCGACGCCCGCCGCCGCCGTGCCCGCGGGTGCATCGCTCGACGTCCGCGACCTGACCCCCTACGTCACCCCGAACGCCCAGTTCTACCGGATCGACACGGCGCTCCGGGTGCCGTCGATCGACCCTGCTGCATGGACGCTGCGGATCCACGGTGCTGTCGACCACGAGGTCGAGCTCACCTGGGACGAGCTGCTCGCCCTCCCGCTCCAGGAGCACATGGCGACGCTGAGCTGCGTGTCGAACGAGGTCGGCGGCGACCTGATCGGGAACGCGCTCTGGCTCGGGTACCCGATCCGCGAGCTCCTCGCCCGCGCCGGTGTGCACGACGATGCCGACATGGTGCTCTCCCGCAGCGTCGACGGGTTCTCGGCGGGCACACCGCTCGACGTGCTGCAGGACGAGGGCACGGCGGCGCTGCTCGCGGTCGGCATGAACGGCGAACCGCTCCCGCCCGAGCACGGCTTCCCGGTCCGGATGGTCGTCCCGGGGCTCTTCGGGTACGTCTCCGCGACGAAGTGGGTGACCGAGCTCGAGGTCACCCGGTTCGCCGACGCGCAGGGGTACTGGACACCCCGCGGGTGGTCCGAACGGGGCCCGGTGAAGCTCGAGTCGCGGATCGACACCCCACGCGGCGGGGCCTCGCTCACCGCCGGGCAGGAGGTCGCCGTGGCGGGGGTCGCCTGGCAGCCGCACACCGGGGTGAAGGGCGTGCAGGTCCGGATCGACGGCGGCGCCTGGCAGGACGCCACGCTCGCCGAGTCGGTGTCGGCCGACACGTGGCGGCAGTGGGTCCACCGGTGGACGCCCGACGCCGGACCGCACCGGCTCGAGGTCCGAGCCACCAGCGCCGACGGACAGGTCCAGACCAGCGTCCAGCGGCCGCCCGCGCCGAACGGTGCGACGGGCTGGCACACGGTCCAGGTCAGCGCCCGCTGAGCCGCTCCCGGCGCAGGACGTCACGACGAACGGCGGGGACGTCGGTCGTCAGGGTCCGCCCGGGGACACCGCGACGAGGCAGGTCCCGTCGACCTCGTCGTCGGACTCCACCGACACCGTGAACCCGGCGTCGGTGAACACCGCAGCAGAGGCCGCTGCCTGCGCGATGGACACCTCGATGACGACGGCCCCGCCGGGTCGGAGCCACTCCCCCGCGCCGGCCGCCACTCGCCGGTGCACGTCGAGCCCGTCCGGTCCGCCGTCGAGGGCGATGCGCCGCTCGTGCTCCCGCGCCTCCGCGGGCATCGTCGCGACCGCGTCGGTGGGGACGTACGGGGCGTTCACCGCGATGACGTCGACGGCCCCGCGGAAGCGGCCCGGCAGCGGTGCGAACAGGTCGCCGAGGACGACGATCCCCCGGTCGCCGATGTTCTCGGCAGCGACCTCGACGGCGTCGGGGTCGATGTCCGTGGCGACCAGGTCGAGCGCGCCGACCCGCCCGAGCAGCGCGACCGAGATCGCCCCGACGCCGCAGCAGAGGTCGACGACGCGGTCGTAGCGGTCGAGCCGACGTGCCGCGTGCTCGACCACCACGGTCGTGCGCGCCCGCGGGACGAACACCCCGGGCACGACCCGGACGCGGTGCCCGTCGAACGCCGCCCAGCCGAGCACGACCTCGAGCGGCTCGCCCGCCAGACGTCGCTGGACGAGACCGCGCAGCCGCACGGGGTCGCCGTCGCCGGCCTCGAGGAGCAGGTCGGCCTCGTCCTCGGCGAAGACGCTGCCGGCAGCACGCAGGCGCGCAGCCAGGGCGGCACGCGCCGGATGGACGGGAGGCACGCTGTCAGCCCGCCCGACGGCGAACGCTCAGCGTACGGCCGGCTCGCACGCCGAGCGCGCGGCCGGCACGGCGGCCCAGCGCACGGCCGGCACGCCGGCGCAGCGTGTGGCCGGCCCGCCCCCCGAGCGCGCGGTCGGCTCGACTACGCAGCACCGTCGAACATCGAGGTCACGGAGCCGTCGTCGAACACCTCGTGGATGGCGCGGGCGATGAGCGGTGCGATCGGCAGGACCTCGAGACGGTCCCAGCGCTTGTCCTCGGGCAGCGGCAGCGTGTCGGTGACGACGACGCGGTCGATGAACTCGCTCTGCAGCAGCTCGGTGGCCGGGTCCGAGAACACGGCGTGGGTCGCCGCGACGACGACACCCGTGGCACCGGCGTTCTTCAGGGCCTCGGCCGCCTTGGCGATCGTGCGGCCCGTGTCGATCAGGTCGTCCACGAGCAGGCAGACA
The DNA here is from genome assembly GCF_030363035.1 of Curtobacterium caseinilyticum. GTDB lineage: Bacteria > Actinomycetota > Actinomycetes > Actinomycetales > Microbacteriaceae > Curtobacterium > Curtobacterium caseinilyticum. The sequence goes on from NZ_JAUCMN010000003.1 coordinate 222,163, forward strand.
CGGCCGGAGACGTCGCCGACGATCTCGTGCACGGACACCTGGTTCGGGACGAGCGGGTCGCGGCGCTTGTGGATGATGGCCAGCGGAGCGCCGAGCTTCTCCGACCAGATGTCGGCGACGCGCACGCGGCCCATGTCGGGCGACACGACGGTCAGCGTCTCCGGGTCGAGGATCTCCTGGAAGCGCTCGAGGAGCACAGGCATGGCGAACAGGTGGTCGACCGGGCCGTCGAAGAAGCCCTGGATCTGTGCGGCGTGCAGGTCGACGCTCATGATGCGGTGCGCACCGGCGGCCTTGAACAGGTCGGCGACGAGGCGGGCCGAGATCGGCTCACGCCCACGGCCCTTCTTGTCCTGACGCGCGTACGGGTAGAAGGGCGCGACGACGGTGATGCGCTTGGCCGAGGCCCGCTTGAGCGCGTCGACCATGATGAGCTGCTCCATGAGCCACTCGTTGATCGGCGCGGTGTGGGACTGGATGACGAAGGCGTCGCAGCCGCGCACCGACTCGTCGAAGCGGGCGTAGAGCTCACCGTTCGCGAAGGTCCGGGCGTCGGTCGGCACCAGGTCGACACCGAGTTCGTCGGCGATCTGCGCCGAGAGTTCCGGGTGCGCCCGACCCGACACGAGGACGAGTCGTTTCTGGCCCGTGGTCTTGATTCCGGACAAGTGCGGTGCTCACTCCCTGACCCGCTCGGGGCCTCGTTGTTCGACCCGACCGCCGTCAGATCTGTTCGCCGTGCGCGCGCCGAGCCGCCTCGGCCGCCGGCGAACCGGGTCGGTGTTCCTCGACCCATCCGTCGGTGTTGCGCTGCGGGGCGTAGCTGATCGCCAGCGACCCGGCCGGTACGTCCTTGCGGACGGTCGTACCCGCGCCGGTGTACGCCCCGTCCCCAATCCTAACCGGGGCGACGAAGACGTTGTGCGAGCCGGTGCGGACGTTCGACCCCACCTCGGTGCGGTGCTTGCGCACGCCGTCGTAGTTCGCGGTGATCGTGTTCGCACCGATGTTCGAGTCCTCGCCGACCTCGGCGTCGCCGATGTACGACAGGTGCGGCACCTTGCTGCCGCGGCCGATCACCGCGTTCTTCGTCTCGACGAAGGTGCCGATCTTGCCGCGTTCGCCCAGGATCGTGCCCGGGCGGAGGTAGGCGAACGGCCCGACGGTGGCACCGTCCCCGATCACCGCGAGCGTCGCGTCGACGCGGTTGACGACTGCGCCGGCCCCGACCTCGGTGTCGCGGAGCGTGGTGTCCGGACCGACGACGGCGCCGGCGGCGATCGCGGTCGCGCCGACGAGCTGGGTGCCGGGCAGGACCTCGGCGTCCGGCTCGATCGTGACGTCGAGGTCGATCCAGGTCGTCGCCGGGTCCTGGATCGTGACGCCGGCGACCTGGTGGCGGCGGACGATCCGGGCGTTCAGCTCGCGCGCCGCGTCGGACAGCTGCGCGCGGTCGTTGATGCCGGCGACGAGCCACGGGTCGGTCAGGGTGACCACGTCGACCGTCCCCCCGCGCTCCATCACGAGTGCCGGTACGTCGGTCACGTACTTCTCGCCCTGGGCGTTCGCGGTGGTGAGCGACGGCAGGACGGCGCGCAGGGGCGTGACGTCGAAGGCGTAGATCCCGGCGTTGTACTCCGTGATGGTGCGCTGCTCGTCGGTGGCGTCCTTGTGCTCGACGACGCGCACGAAGGCGCCCGACGCGTCACGGACGACCCGGCCGAGGCCCGTCGCGTCGTCGGCGATCGCGCTGACGAGGGTGACCGCGTTGCCGACGTGGGCGTTCACGAGGGAACGGAGCGACACGGCGTCGAGCAGGGGCACGTCGCCGGAGAGCACCACCACGGTGCCGTCGAAGTCGGCGGGCAGCGCCTGCACGGCCACCTCGACCGCACGACCGGTGCCGGGGACGTCGTCCTGGTCGACGACGATCGCCTCGGGAGCGCGCTCGGCCACCTCGGCGGCGACACGCTCGCGCTCGTGGCGGACGACCACCACGACGTGCTCGGGCTCGATCGCCGCGGCCGTCCGCAGCACGTGCGCGACGAGGGGCAGGCCGGCGAGGCGGTGCAGCACCTTCGGGGTGGACGACTTCATGCGCGTGCCCTGCCCGGCGGCGAGGACGACGACGGCGATCCGCTGGTCGGTCATGCCCCCATCCTGGCGCATGCGCTCCGACCCGGCACACGGTCGGGACGCCGGAGCGGCGACCGTGCGGTCCACCGCACGGACTACGCGGTCGCGGGCTCCCGCCGCACGAACGCCATGAGCACGAGCCCCGCGACGAGCACCACGACCACGCCGATGATCCCGAACCGGGTCGACCCGCCGATCGTCACCGCGACCCCGAACAGCGCCGGCGCGAGGAACGACGCCGCGCGACCCGTCGTGGCGTACAGGCCGAAGAGCTCGCCCTCCCGGCCCGGCGTCGCGAGCCGCGACAGGTGGGCGCGCGACGACGACTGCACCGGTCCGACGAACAGCGCGAGGGTCAGTCCGAGCACCCAGAACCCGGCCGTCGCGTCGCCGATGAGGAACACGCCGACCCCGGTCAGCGCGAGCCCGACCAGCGAGACCGTGATGACCGCGCGCGACCCGAAGCGGTCGTCGAGTCGGCCGGAGGCGAAGGTCGCGATCCCCGCGACCACGTTGGCGGCGATCGCGAAGAGGATGACCTGCGAGGGCGTGAAGCCGAAGACCTGCGCCGCGACGATCCCGCCGAAGGTGAACACCGCACCGACGCCGTCGCGGAACACCGCGCTCGCGACCAGGAACGACAGGACGTCCCGGCGCTCCCGCCACAGCCGCGCGAGGTGACGGCCGAGGTCGCGGTAGGCGCCGAGCAGCCCGCCCGTGCGCGACCGGTCCGGCGCCGCCTCGGGCACGGTCACGAACAGCGGGACCGAGCTCACCGCGAGCCAGACGGCGGCGATGCCGATCGCGACGCGGACGTCCCACGACCCGGACGCCACGGTCGAGGGCAGGTGCAGGAGCCCGGCCACGCCCTCGGTGCCGAAGTCCTGGATGCAGAGCACGAGCAGCACGACGAGCAGGACGATGCCGCCGAAGTAGCCGGCCGCCCAGCCGACCGCTGACACCCGTCCGGTCTGGGGCCCGGAGGCCACCTGCCCGAGCATCGCGTTGTAGCCGACGGTCGCGATCTCGTAGGCGACCGTGCCGATGCCGAGCAGGGCCGCGCCGAGCACGAGGTACGGCTGCTCGGGCGCGACGAACACCATCGCGCCGATGGACAGCGCGACGCCGATCGTCGCGATGAGCACCGACCGGCGCCGGTGCCCGGACGAGTCCGCGAGCCGCCCGACCGCCGGCGCGACGAGGGCGACGACGATGCCGGCCAGGGTCAGGGCGGTCGACACGGTGGCGGCGTTGTGCGCGAGCTCCCGCTCCACGGCCCGCGCCGCCTCCGGCGAGGACCCCTCGGCGGCGACGAGCTGCGGGTCGACGAAGGCGCGGCTCGCCAGGTAGGTGCTGAACACGAAGGTCGTCACGACGGCGTTGAACGCCGCGGACCCCCAGTCCCAGAGCGCCCAGGACACGAGTGCCCGTCGGTCGGTGCGCTGCGGCACTGCCGCCGCCGGTGTCGCGGTCATGGCCGAACCGTAGCGCGTCGCGGTGTCGCGGCGGTGCCCCCGTTCCGGGTGCGTCGGCAGGTGCGGTCGCCGGGGCGGACCGCAGGTCGGACGGGAGGCGCGGCACCCGCTGGCACCGCGCCTCCCGTACGCCCCCTGGTCACGTGGCGGACGCGGCCCGCGTCGCGCACGTCGGCGCGCGTCGCGGGTGCGCCGTCACTCCGCCGCCGCGGGGACGCCGTTCGGGTACACCACCGACTTCAGGGACGCCGGGTCGGTGTCGCTCTCCAGGGCCTCGCGCACCTCGTCGAGCCCGAACCGCCCGGTGACGAGCGCGTCGAGGTCGACCTGCCCCGAGGCGACCAGACCGATCGCGACCGGCCACGTGTTCGTGTAGCGGAAGATGCCGGTGACCGTCACCTCGAGGTTCTGGATGTGCTCGACCGGCAGCACCATCTCGGAGTTGCCGAGGCCCACGAGCACCGCGGCACCGGCGGGTCCGACGGCCTTGATGCCGTCCGACACGGCACGGGGTGCACCGCTGGCGTCGATGAACGCGTCGACGGGCACGATGTCCGAGGTGACGTCGACGGCGACGGGGTCGACGACCTCGGTCGCGCCGAAGGACAGGGCGCGCTCGCGCCGCTCGGGGACGAGGTCGCTGACGACCACGCGGGTCGCGCCGAACGCGCGGGCGACCTGCGCGCAGATGACACCGATCGGTCCGGCACCGGCGATGAGGACGCTCGAGCCGGGCACGATCCCGGCCTTGCGGGCGGCAGCGATGCCGACCGACAGGGGCTCGAGGAGCGCACCGGCCTCGAAGGACACGCTGTCCGGCAGGGTGTGTGCGAACGCGGCCTCGATCGTGACGTACTCGGCGAAGGCGCCGTCCACCGGGGGCGTCGCGTAGAAGCGCATGTGCGGGCAGAGGTTGTAGCGACCGGCCAGGCACTGCGCACACCGGTGGCACGGGCGCTGCGGTTCGACCGCGACGCGCTCGCCGACCCGGGCGGGGTCGACGCCCTCGCCGACGGCGGCGATGGTGCCGGAGAGCTCGTGACCGAGGACGAGGGGCTCCTCGACCACGAAGTCGCCGATGCGGCCGTGGCGGTAGTAGTGCACGTCCGAACCGCACACGCCGACGGCCGCGACGCGGACGAGGACGTCGCCCGCGGCGACCTCGGGGACCGCGCGGTCCTCGACGGTCAGGTCCTCGGTGCCGAGCAGGACGCTCGCGCGCTGGGTGTCGGGGGTGGTGGTGCTCATGCGGATCTCGCTTCCTCGACCGCGTCGTCGCGGTCGGCCGTGGTGTCGACGGTGTCGGTGGTGGTCGTGGTGGGCGCGGTCGCGGCGACCCCGGGTGCGGCAGGTCCGCCGGCGGCAGCAGGCCCGGCGGCGGGCCCGGCGGCGGTCCCGGCGGTGGGCCCGGCGGCAGGCCCGACGGCAGCCGGGAGCGTGCCGTCGCGGAGCAGGTCGGCGAACCCGAGTTCGGCGGCGCCGCGCACCAGCACGTCGCGACCGAGGGCGGCGGGCACGATCCGGAGCCGGTCCGTCATCGCCGCCATGGTCTGCGCCCGGACGTCGTCCTCGACGCGGTCACCGACGTGGCCGAGCAGCACCCCGAGGAACCCGCCGAGCACGACGACCTCGGGGTCGACGGTGTGGATGGCGTTCCGGATCGCGGTGGCGAGCGCGGTCACCTGCCGGTCGACGACCCGCTCGACGTCGGCCCGCCCCGCGGCGAGCGCGTCGGCGAGTGCGTCCAGGTCGTCCGGTGGCGTGCCGGTCACGGCCGTCAGGGCGCCGCGTGACGCCTCGGTCTCCAGGCAGCCGACGGCCCCGCAGTGGCAGCGGATGCCGTTCGCCGCGACGAAGGTGTGGCCGAGCTCCCCCGCGTACCCGTCCGCGCCGCTGAACGGTCGGCCGGCGCTGACGATCCCGCCGCCGATGCCGCTCGCGCCGCCGTTCAGGTACACGAGGTCGTCGACGCCGCGCGCGCTGCCGTACAGCCGTTCGGCCCACGCTCCGACGTTGGCGTCGTTCGCGGCCCGGACCGGTAGTCCGAGGCGCTCGGCGAGGGGCCCCGCGAAGGGCTCGTCCCGCCAGCCGAGGTGCGGGGCGTCGCGGACGACCCCGTCCTCGACCCGGACGATGCCCGGGACGGCGACGCCGACGCCGACGACCTGCACCGCGTCCGCAGTCCGTCGGGTCAGCGTGTCGAGCACGCGGGCGACGGCGTCGACCGCCGCCCCCGCGCTCGGCACGGTCGCCTGCGGTTCGACGAGGCGGTCGCGCACGGTGCCGTCGAGTGCGACGAGGGCGACCCCGACCGCGTCGATCTCGACCGTGACCGCCGCGGCCACGACGTCGTGCGACGCCCGGACGACGGCACTCGGTCGGCCGACACCGGCGGGACGGTTCTCCGCACCGGCCGTCGGGAACTCCTCGTGCACGAGTCCCCGCTCGACGAGCTCCCCGACCAGCGCGAGCACCGTCGAGCGGTTGAGCCCCGTGCGCCGGGTGAGCTCGGCACGGCTGACGGGGCCGCCCTCGTGCACGATGCGGAGGACGCGCGCGGCGTTGCCGGGCGTGGTCGCGGCCGTTCGGGCCATGGGTCCTCCTCGTGGTGGGGTGGTGGGGTGGGGCGAGCCTCGGCTCTGCGGACGGTTTCGCGGGCGGGAACCCGCGCAACTGTCCGCCGGGCCGAGTCTCGGGGCAGCGGGCGCCGGCGCCGCGCAGCCGCTCAGCGCGAGCGGGAGAACGCGGCGTCGAAGGCCGCTTCGGGCGGCGCGATGGTGCCCAGGCGTCGCACGAAGGCCAGGGCCTCGGGGCCACCGACGAGGCGGTCCATACCGGCGTCCTCCCACTCGACGCTGGTGGGCCCCGCGTACCCGATGTGGTTCAGCACGCGGAACACCCGCTCCCACGGCACGTCGCCGTGCCCGGCGGTGACGAAGTCCCACCCACGGCGGGGGTCGCCCCACGGCAGGTGCGACCCGAGTCGACCGTTGCGGCCGTCGAGCTGCTTCACCGACTCCTTGCAGTGCACGTGGTACACCCGGTCGGCGAAGTCGAGCAGGAACGCGGCGGGGTCGAGGTCCTGCCACACGAAGTGCGACGGGTCGAAGTTGAAGCCGAACGACGGCCGGGCAGCGAAGACGTCCAACGCCCGTCGAGCCGTCCAGTAGTCGTAGGCGATCTCGGACGGGTGCACCTCGAGCGCGAACCGGACCCCGACCTCCTCGAAGACGTCGAGGATCGGCGACCAGCGGTCGTGGAAGTCCTGGTACCCGGCGTCGATCATCGCCGGCGGCACGGGCGGGAACCCGGCGACGGTCTTCCAGATCGAGGATCCGGAGAACCCGGTCACGGTGGACACCCCGAGTGCAGCGGCCGCACGAGCGGTCCACTGCAGCTCCTCGGCGGCCCGCTGCCGGACGCCCTCGGGGTCGCCGTCGCCCCACACGTGCGGCGCGAGGATGTCCTCGTGCCGCTGGTCGATCGGGTCGTCGCACACGGCCTGTCCGGTCAGGTGGTTCGCGATCGTCCAGACCTGCAGCCCGTTGCGCTCGAGGACCGCCTTCCGGTCCGCCACGTACTCCGGGTCCGTCGCCGCGCGCCGGACGTCGAGGTGGTCGCCCCAGCAGGCGATCTCCAGCCCGTCGTAGCCCCACTCGCCCGCCAGGCGTGCGACCTCCTCGAAGGGCAGGTCCGCCCACTGCCCGGTGAACAGGGTGACCGGTCGCGTCGGCCGGGAGGCGCTGGTCGCCTCGGTCTCGCCGGTTCCGTCCGTCGTCGTCATCGTCGTCGTCCTTCCTCGCCTGTCATGTCGTGTCGGGTCGTGCTGCTGCTGAGTCTGGCTCACCAGGACCCGGGTGTGGCGCCTGCCGGCACGGTGTCGGGACGGTCGACGCGCGACCGCACCTCGACCACGGCGTGCTCGCGGGCGGCGGTGGAGACCGCCTCCATCACCTCGAGCACGTGGAACGCCAGGTCGCCCGACGCCCGGTGCGGACGGTTCGTCGCGATCGCGTGCGCCATGTCGGCGAGGCCGTACCCGCGTCCGGCGTCGGCGTACCCGGCGCTCGTCGGCAGGTCCCGCCACTCGCGGGTCTCCGCGGGCGCGATCGACACCGTGTCGGAGAACCGGTTCGGGTCGGGGACGCCGAGCGTGCCCGCGGTGCCGTACACCTCGAACAGCGGCGCCCGGGTGGCCCAGACCTCGAACGACACGGTGACCGTGGAGACGACGCCGTCCGCGTGCTCGAGGACGGCGACGACGTGCGTGTCGATGTCGACCCGGAGCGGGGTGCCCGCGGCTGGTCCGGTGGCGATGGTGCGCTGCCGGTCGGAGCGGGTCGAGGCACCGCTGACCCGGACGACCGGCCCGAAGAACGACACGAGGCTGGTCAGGTAGTACGGCCCCATGTCGAGCAGCGGGCCGCCGCCGGGCTGGTAGTAGAACGCCGGCGCCGGGTGCCAGAGCTCGTGCCCGGGCGCCGACCACGACACCGCCGCCCCGACCGGGCTGCCGATCAGGCCGTCGTCGAGCGCGGCCCGCGCGGTCTGGATCCCGGTGCCGAGCACGGTGTCCGGCGCGCTGCCGACCCGCAGGCCCGAGCGGCGGCCGACGTCGAGCACGGGCTGCGCCTCGGCCGTCGACATCGCGAGGGGCTTCTCGCCGTACACGTGCTTGCCGGCCTCGAGCGCGCGGGTGGCGATGTCTGCGTGCGCGGCCGGGATGGTCAGGTTGAGCACGACGTCGACGTCGTCCGCCGCGATGAGGTCGTCGACGCTCGTCCCGCGCACGCCCTGCGCCGCGCCGACCGACCGTGCCCGGTCGACGTCGATGTCCGCCACGGCGGTGAGCGCGAGCCCGGGCAGCGCCGGGAAGTGCTCGAAGTACTGCTGGCTGATGACGCCGACCCCGACGACCCCGACGCGGAGCGGCTCGGCAGCCGCGCCCTTCACCGTGCTGCCCACAGGAGTCCCCTCTCGATGATCGTGCGGAGCGGCTGCGACTCGACGACCTCGAGCCGGTGTCCCGGCGCCGAGACGAACACACGTCCCTCGCCCCACTGCCGGGTCCAGATCGCGGGCGCGGTGACCGGGCGGTTCCAGGCGTCGAAGTCCCGGGCCTCCTGCGTGGTCGTCGCCAGCACGTCGTTGTACTCGTCGGAGAGCACCCAGTACTGCTCGGTGACGAGGTCGAAGTCCTCGATGCCCTGGGTGATCGGGTGCTCGTGCCCGGCGTCGGTGATGTGCACCGTGTACGGGATGTAGTTGTCGGACTGCTCGCCCGTGCGCTCCGACGGGTGCTTGCCCGCGTGGTGCGCGAACTGCCCGCCGACCATGTGCAGGTAGTCGGCGGTGTTCCGGAAGGCGTCCGCGATGCCGCCGTGCCAGCCGGCGAGCCCGGCACCGCCGAGCACCGCCTTCTGCAGTCCGGCGAACTCGTCGTCCGCGATCGTCGACATCGTGACGACCTGCACGATCAGGTCGACGTCGGCCATGACCGACTCGTCGGCGTACACCGCGGTCGAGTCCGACAGGTGCACGTCGAAGCCGTTGTCCCGCAGGAACGGGACGAACAGGTCGGTGGTCTCGACGGGCATGTGCCCGTCCCACCCGCCCCGGACGACCAGGGCCTTCTTGTCGACGGCCATCAGATCGCCGTCCAGGCGCTGCCGTCGGCCGCGCTGCGCTCGACCGCGTCGAGGACCCGCTGCACGTGCAGGCCGTCCGCGAACGACGGCTGCGGGTCGGTACCGGCGACGATCGCCTGCACGAAGTCGGCGACCTGGTGGCTGAAGGTGTGCTCGTAGCCGATCAGGTGCCCGGTCGGCCACCACGCGGCCATCCACGGGTGCTCCGGCTCGGTGACGAGGATGCGGCGGAAGCCCTGCTCCCCCGCGGGTGCCGACGACTCGTACAGCCGCAGCTCGTTCATCGACTCGAGGTCGAACTGGATCGCACCCTCGGACCCGCTGACCTCCAGCGTCAGGCCGTTCTTCCGGCCGGTCGCGTAGCGCGTGGCCTCGAACGTGCCGATCGCGCCCTCGGCAGCGCCACCGGTCAGTCGACCGAGGAAGAGCGCGGCGTCGTCGACGGTGACCTGTCCGCGCTCGCTCGACGCGGTGCCGGAGAGTCCGACGCCCTCGGCCATCAGCGGGCGCTCGTGCACGAAGGTCTCGAGCGTGCCGGACACGGTGGACAGCTGCGCGCCGGTGACGTGCTCGACGAGGTCGATCGCGTGCGCACCGATGTCGCCGAGTGAGCCGGACCCGGCGAGCGCCTTGTCCAGGCGCCACGTCATCGGACCGTCCTCGTCGGCCAACCAGTCCTGCAGGTAGAGCGCGCGGACCTGGCGGACGGTCCCGAGCCTCCCGTCCTGCACCAGCTGGCGCGCGAACGCGATGGCGGGGACGCGACGGTAGCTGAAGCCGACCATGGCGCGGACGCCGCGCGCAGCGGCGGCCTCAGCAGCGGCGGTCATCGCCTCGGCCTCGGCCACGGTGTTGGCGAGGGGCTTCTCGCACAGGACGTGCTTGCCGGCCTCGAGGGCGGCGATCGCGACCTCGACGTGCGAGGACCCGGGCGACACCACGTCGACGACGTCGATGTCGGGGTCCTCGACCACCTGCCGCCAGTCCGTCGACGCGGCCTGCCAGCCGTACTGCCTCCGGGCCGCCTCGACCCGCTCGGCGTCGCGACCGACGACGACCGCCATCTCGGGCTCGACCCCGAGGTCGAAGAACCGCGGCGCGGTCCGCCAGGCCTGGGAGTGCGCCGCCCCCATGAACCCGTGTCCGACCATCGCGACCCGCAGTCGACCCGGTTCCTGTCCGTGCTGTGCCATCCACTCGCTCCTTTGCGATCGGTGCTTGCCACGATCCACCCTACCGCTTATGTTGGGCGCGGCAACATTTTGTTTCGACGACGAACGGTGATCCACCATGGCAACGACGCCCACCCGCGACGACAAGTTCTCCTTCGGTCTCTGGACCATCGGCTACAACGGGTCCGACCCGTTCGGCGGCCCCACCCGTCCCGCGCTGGACGTGGTCGAGGCGGTCGAGAAGCTCGACGAGCTCGGTGCCTACGGCCTGACCTTCCACGACGACGACCTGTTCGCGTTCGGCTCGACCGACGCCGAGCGCCAGACGCAGATCGACCGCCTCAAGGGCGCGCTCGACTCCACCGGGATCATCGTGCCGATGGTCACGACGAACCTGTTCTCGGCGCCGGTCTTCAAGGACGGCGGCTTCACCTCGAACGACCGGAACGTCCGTCGCTTCGCGCTCCGCAAGGTGCTGCGCAACGTCGACCTCGCCGCCGAGCTCGGCGCGAAGACGTTCGTCATGTGGGGCGGCCGCGAGGGCTCGGAGTACGACTCCGCCAAGGACGTGCAGGCCGCGCTCGAGCGCTACCGCGAGGCCGTCAACCTGCTCGCCCAGTACGTCACCGACAAGGGCTACGACATCCGCTTCGCCATCGAGCCGAAGCCGAACGAGCCCCGCGGCGACATCCTCCTGCCGACCCTCGGTCACGCGATCGCCTTCACCGAGACGCTCGAGCGTCCGGAGCTGTTCGGCATCAACCCCGAGGTCGGCCACGAGCAGATGGCGGGCCTGAACTTCACCGCCGGCATCGCCCAGGCGCTCTACCAGGGCAAGCTCTTCCACATCGACCTCAACGGCCAGCGCGGCATCAAGTACGACCAGGACCTGGTCTTCGGCCACGGTGACCTGCAGAACGCGTTCTCGCTCGTCGACCTGCTCGAGCACGGCGCCCCGCAGGGCGGCCAGGCGTACGACGGCCCCCGTCACTTCGACTACAAGCCGAGCCGCACCGAGGACATCACCGGCGTCTGGGACTCGGCGAAGGCGAACATGCGCATGTACCTGCTGCTCAAGGAGCGTGCGCAGGCCTTCCGCGCCGACCCGGAGGTGCAGGAGGCCCTGTCCGCCGCCAAGGTCGACGAGCTCTCGACGCCGACGCTGAACAGCGGCGAGTCGTACGACGACTTCCTCGCCGACCGCTCGGCGTACGAGGACTTCGACGCCGACGCGTACTTCGGCGGCAAGGGCTTCGGCTTCGTGCGCCTGCAGCAGCTCGCGATCGAGCACCTCATGGGCGCTCGTGGCTGAGTCCGCCGGCGAGCGTCGTCTCGTCGCCGGGGTCGACTCGTCGACCCAGTCCTGCAAGGTCACCATCCGTGACGCCGGCACCGGTGCGGTCGTCCGGGAGGGTCGTGCGACCCACCCGGACGGCACGTCCGTCGACCCCCGCCACTGGTGGGACGCGCTCAGCACCGCGATCGCGGACGCCGGCGGGTTCGACGACGTCACCGCCGTCGCGATCGCCGGGCAGCAGCACGGCATGGTCGCGCTCGACGCCGACGGTCGCGTGGTCCGCGACGCGCTCCTCTGGAACGACGTCCGCAGCGCCGACGCGGCCGCGCAGATGGTCGAGGAGCTCGGCCGGGAGGCATGGGTCGCCCGCACGGGTCTGGTCCCGGTGGCGTCGTTCACCGGCACCAAGCTGCGGTGGCTCCGCGACGCCGAGCCGGAGAACGCGGCGCGCGTCGCCGCGGTCGCGCTCCCCCACGACTGGCTGTCGTGGCGGCTGCGCGGGTACGGCCCGGCGGACGAGAGCCCGCTCGGCCCGGACCTCGACGCCCTGGCGACCGACGGCTCGGACGCCAGCGGCACCGGCTACTGGGACCCGGTGCGCCGGGAGTACGACCCCGAGCTGTTCGAGGCCGCGCTCGGCAAGCCGATGCGTCCCGCGCAGACCGGGGACGACGACGCGGTCGTGGTGCCGCGGGTCGTCGCACCGGACGAGGCCATGGGCACGCTCGACGTCGACGTCCCGCTGGTCGGCGGCGGTGTCGCACGCGCCGGTCTCGTCGTCGGGCCGGGGCTCGGCGACAACGCCGGGGCAGCGCTCGGCCTCGGGCTCGGCCCGGGTGACGTCGCGGTGTCCCTCGGTACGAGCGGCACGGTCTTCGGGGTCACCGACACCGAGGTGACGGACCCGAGCGGGACCGTGGCGGGCTTCGCCGACGGGACCGGGTCGCGCCTCCCGATCGTCACCACGCTCAACGCGGCCCGCGTGCTCGAGGTGATCGGCGGCCTGCTCGGTGTCGACCACGGCGAGCTCGGCGAGCTCGCGCTGCAGGCGCCGGCGGGCGCGGACGGGCTCGTGCTCGTGCCGTACTTCGTCGGTGAGCGCACGCCGAACCGGCCCGACGCGACCGCCTCGCTCGTGGGCATGACGCCCGCGACGACGGACCGGGCGCACCTCGCCCGCGCCGCCGTCGAGGGCATGCTCTGCGCCCTCGCCGACGGGCTCGCCGCGGTCGAGGACACCGGCGTCACCGTGGAGCGGCTGCTGCTCATCGGCGGGGCCGCACGGAACGAGGCCGTCCGGGCGGTGGCCGCGCAAGTGTTCAGCCGCGACGTGTCGATCCCGGAGCCGGGCGAGTACGTCGCCGCGGGTGCCGCTCGGCAGGCCGCGTGGGTGCTCGACGGGCGCCTGCCGTCGTGGGAGGTCTCGGCCACGGTCGTGCCCGCGGACCCGCACCCCGAGGTGCTCGAGCAGTACCGCGCACACGCCACGCGCTGACGCGCGGAGCACCGCTACCCCCGCGGACCTGATGGAATCGGGCGTACCTGGTCGGAACACCGGACCAGGTACGCCCGATCCGTCTCGGTACACCCGGAACGACCCACCACCACCGAGGACTCCCCATGCCCCTGACCGACCTGCCCCTCGACCAGCTCCGCACCTACCGCCCGACGGTCCGGCAGCCCGACGACCTCGACGCGTTCTGGGCGGACACGGTCGCCGACGCGCGGGCGGCCGGCGCGGGCACCGCCCCCGTCCTGACACCCGCCGTGACCCCGGTCACCGCGCTCGACGTGCAGGACCTGACCGTCCCGGGCTTCGCCGGTGACCCGGTCCGCGCGTGGGTCTCACGGCCGGCCGGCGCGCAGGGCGACCTGCCCGTCGTGGTCGAGTTCCTCGGCTACAACGGTGGCCGGTCGGGTCCGGGCGAGCGGGTCGCGTGGGCCCTCGCCGGGTACGTGCACGTCGTCATGGACACCCGCGGGCAGGGCAGCGGGTGGGGCGGCGGCGACACCCCGGACCCGCACGGCTCCGGGCCGCACATCGCCGGCTGGATGACGAGCGGCATCGACTCCCCCGCCGACCACTACTACCGCCGGGTGTTCACGGACGCGGTCCGGCTCGTCGACGCCGTCCGGACGCTCCCCGGTGTGGACGCCGACCGGCTCGCACTGACCGGCGGCAGCCAGGGCGGCGGCATCGCGATCGCGGCGGCCGCCCTCGTCGAGGCGCACGTCGGACCCGTCGTCGCCGTGATGCCGGACGTGGCGTTCCTGTGCGACTGGGAGCACGGAGCTGACGTCGCCGTCAGCGATCCCTACCAAGAGCTCGTGCGGTACCTCGCCGTGCACCGCGACGCCGCGGACACCGTGTGGGACACCGCCGCGTACTTCGACGGGGTCAACCACGCCGCACGCATCACCGCGCCGGCGCTGTTCTCGGTCGCGCTCATGGACGAGGTCGTGCCACCGCGGACGACCTTCGCGGCGTACAACGCCCTCGGCTCCGCCGACAAGCACATCGAGGTCTACCCGTACAACGGCCACGAGGGCGGCGGGTACCGGCACTGGGAGCGGCAGGCGGCGTTCCTCGCGGAGCGCCTCGCTCGACGCTGACGCCACCCTCTCCCCGCACGTCGTTAAGTTTAACGAGGACGAGTGCGTCTTGATAAACTTAACACCGTGCGCTCTCCCGTGACGAACCCGTTCCAGCCCGGATCCGATGTCGTCCCCGACGTGTGGGCGGGCCGTGTGGAGCAGCTCAGTGACTGGCGCGACGTCCTGCGTCCGAGACGGCACGCCGGCCTCTACGAGACCGGTCGTACGATCCTCGGGGAACCCGGGACCGGGAAGTCGAGCCTCGTCCGACGGATCGCCCGCCTGGCCGCGGACGCCGGTGACTGGGTGACGCCGCAACTGCGCATGCCCGCCGGCGCGGACCCGCTCCGTCTCGTCGCGTCGGCGGTCCTGCGGCTCGCGGACACCGCCGGCCTGCGAGCGACCGCGCGGCAAGCCGTGCTCGACCTCCTCGCACGAGTCGAGCAGCTCGCGGTGACCGGCTTCTCCGTGAAGCTCCGGGAGCAGGACGGACCGGAGCCGTTCACCAGCCTCTTCGAACTCCTCGTCGAGATCGGACTCGCGGCGATCGAGCAGGACGCCGTCGTGCTCATCCACATCGACGAGGTGCAGAACATCTCGGACGAGGCGGCCCTCTCCCAGCTGCTCATCGCGCTCGGTGACGCCCTCGCACACCAGGTCGACGTCGTCGCACCCGGCGGCGTGGTCGTCGAGCGGTACCTCCCGATCGCGGTCTACCTCACCGGGCTGCCCGACTTCGAGGACATGGCGGGAGCGCGCAAGGGTGCGACCTTCGCCCGACGCTTCCGGACGATCACACTCGCCGCGATCGACGAGGACGACCTCGCGCAGGCCCTGCAACCCTTCGTGATCGACGGCTGGGAGACCCCGACGGCGGACGGCGCGACCGAGACGGTCCGCATGACGCCCGACGCGGTCCGCGCGTTGATCGCCCTCTGCTGCGGTGAACCGTTCCTCTTCCAGCTCGCCGGGCAGCGGGCATGGAACGCCGGCACGGCTCCCGTGGTGGAGGAGGACGACGTACGACGCGGATGGCAAGGGGCTGAAGGCGAGGCCTCGGCCCACGTCGAACGGATCCTCAACCGGCTCCCGCAGCGGGAACGCGAGTTCGTGGAGGCGATGGCGGCCCTGCCGCCCGCGCTCCGCACGCTGACCACGATCGCCGAGCGGATGGGCGTGCCCTCCGCGACCCAGGTGGGTCCGTTCTCCCAGCGGCTGGACACCGTGCGCGGGATCATCGTCCGGGGGAAGCCCTACTCGTTCCGCAACCGGGCGGTCGAGGCCTACCTCTCGACCGACTGGCCGCACGTCCGCTGACGGGTCGGGCTCGTCGCGCGCGTGGAGCGCCGCAACGCGCACTGCGCCGATGTCTCCCCACCACAGGGCGCAGACTGGCCGCTGCATGCGCACTCCCGCCAGACCCACGACCGCGACCGAGCACCACGGCGCCGTGGTGGACGACGCCGTCGAACTGTTCGAGGGCGTGTACAGCAGCCACGACATCAACATCGGCCGGGCCGTCGAGGACGGGTTCACCTACCGCTACCGCGCCGTCGGCGACGACGAGGTACTGATCGCGACGTCGGCCGTGGCCGCGCACCGCTGGGGCCGGATCAACCCAGGTCGGCAGTACGTCCTGGCCTGGGCGACCGGCCCGGGCATGGTGCTCGACCCGGACCGCCGTGACCCGATCAGGATGCAGCCGCACGTCCCCGTGATGTACCCGGCCGGGCGGGAGTTCCGGTTCGACGCCGCGCCCGCGGTCCAGCACGTCATCCGCTTCGACGGCGCGTTCCTCGAGTCCCTCGGTGCCGCGGTGCGCGCAGACCTGCCCGGACCGCTCGACATGCGCAGCACGGCCGACCCGGCTGCCCTGCCCCCGCTCCGCCGGACGATC
The DNA here is from genome assembly GCF_030363035.1 of Curtobacterium caseinilyticum. GTDB lineage: Bacteria > Actinomycetota > Actinomycetes > Actinomycetales > Microbacteriaceae > Curtobacterium > Curtobacterium caseinilyticum. Next base: position 238,383 of record NZ_JAUCMN010000003.1, read on the forward strand.
GCGAGCGCGGCGACGACGCTCTGGGACCCGTCCGCCGACGCTGCCGCCCGCTCCCTGCAGCAGCGCCGGGTCGCGCAGGCGGTGCTCGAGGCGTTCGACGTCACGCCGCCCTCGGGCCTCGCCGCGGCCGGACGCGGTTCCGTCCGTGTCGCGCAGGAGTGGATCGCCGCCAACGCGCACCGACCGCTCACGACCGCCGACGTCTGCCGCGCGACCGGTCTCAGCGCACGTGGGCTGCAGGCCGCGTTCCACCGGGCAGGTGCATCGAGCCCGATGCAGTTCCTGCGCGACGTACGCCTGCACCGGGTGCGGGCGGCGCTGACCGAGGGCGACCCCGCATCGACCACGGTCGCCGAGGTCGCGCGGACCTGGGGCTTCGCCCACCTCGGCCGCTTCGCGGGCACCTACGCCGCGGCCTTCGGCGAGCGCCCCTCCGCCACGCTCCAGCGACCGGCGGAGCGGTGGCGCGGTCAGCGCCCGAGCAGCGCCCCGACGGCGTCGACCACGACCTGACGGCGGCGCGGTGCGGTGACCGCCGCGACGCTGCCGGCGGCCTCCGGCGGGAGCGCGCTCCAGAACACCGCCGTGTGCACGACGAGCCCGAACAGGACGGCGGGTCGGAAACGTCGCGGCAGCACGTCGGCGCGCTGCGCACGCTCCACCTCGGCGACGACGTCGGCGTGTTGCTCGGCGAGCGTCTCGACCGGGACCTCCGGCCGTTCGAGGCGGTGCCAGGTCGCCAGGCGCTGCACCCACGGCCGTTCGACGGTGACGTCGTGCAGCCGTCCGGCCCAGCCAGCAAGGTCCGCGGTGTCGAGCGGGACCGCCGTGAGCACGGACGTGACCTCGTGGACGAGGAGGGCGTCGAACAGCCCGTCCTTCCCCCCGAAGTAGTGGAATACCTGTGCCTTGTTGCTGCCAGCCGCGGCGGCCAGCCGCTCGACGCGCGCCCCGGCCAGACCGTGGGCGGTGAACTCGTCGCGTGCGGCGGCGAGGAGGGTCGCGCGCATCGCGTCGGCAGCGGGGGGCGTGAAGCGGGCCATGCCGGACACGGTACCGACCCGCGGACCGGTGACGGTGCCGACGCGGCGGCCGGACGACGGACGGGAGGCACGTGGCGGGGTCGCCACGTGCCTCCCGTCCGTCAGGGGGTCGAGCCGGCTACTCCGCCGGGTCGTCCTCCTCCTGGTTGAAGTGCGACTCGTCGCCGGTGAAGCCGGCGGCGACGCCCTCCGGGTGGGCGGGGACCGTGCCGTCCTCGCCGAGGCCGTCGGGCTTCTCGGTGCCCTCGGGGTCGTTGGTGGTGTCGCGGGTGTCGTCGGCGTCGGACATGTCCTGCTCCTTCACTGGGTGAGGGGTGCCACGCTACTCAGGCTCCCGGGGTGTCCCCGGCACGTGGCCGTTCCCGGCTGCCCCGTCGCGGCGGGGTGCGGTGTAGCCTGCGGAGCACGCACACGGGCAGGGGGCACCATGGGGCACGTCGGGGACGACCGGCCGTACGGGGACGACGCGTTCGAGGACCCGCGGGGGCGTGGGTGGTTCGCCACGACCGTCAGCGTCGTCACGCGGGCGGTGACGGGTGCACTGGCCGGCATCGGCGGTCGCCCGTGGCCGAGGCAGCTGCCGCTCGACCCGCCGGAGGGCCGCCGCGAGTACCGCCCGTGACCGCGGTCCGTCGACTGCTGTGACCGACGACCTCTGGTTCCGGCAGGGCCCGTTCCCCACGCGTGACCGCACGGGCACGAGCCGCGCCGGCTGGGTCGGCCTGGCACTCGTCGTCCTGTGGATCGGCGCGTTCGCGGTCTGCCTCCACGGCTCGGACGCTGCCGTCGCCGCCGACCGGGCGGCCACGGTCGGGCTGCCCCGCGATGCCCTGGCGGACCCGCCGACCCCTGTGGCACGAGCCGACTTCGTCGTCGGGCTCGTCGGCATCTCGGCCCTGCCGGTCGCGGTCGCCGTCGTCCTGCTCGGGTACCGCGGGGTCCTGCTCGGGTGGCGGTCCGGGCGCGGCGTCGGCTGGGTCGCGCTCGTCACCGGGGGCGTCGGACTCCTGCCGGCGCTCGTGGCCTGCCTCTCCGGCCTGCTCACGTGCTGGCTCGTCGTGGGGGTCGTCGTGGGGGCGTGACCGGCGTCGTCGCGGTCCGTCAGTGCGACGAGTGGGTCAGGGCGAGGAGCGCGTCAGGACGACCACGGTGACATCGTCCTCGGCTCGCTCTGCAGCGCGGAGCCGGACCGTCTCGAGGAACGCGTCGACGTCCCGGGCCCGGCCGAGGGTGCTCGCCAGGTCGAGCAGGGTGTCGATCGTGCCGTCACCGAGGTCGAGTGCCCCGTCGCTCGCGACCACGAGGGCGTCCCCTGGCCCCAACGTGAACGACGTCGCGGTCCGCGTGGCGCCCTCGTGGTGCAGCCCGAGCGGGAGCCCGTGCGACCGGAGCGTGCGCGGCGGTCCGTCGGCGGGCACGTGCACCGCGAGACCGTGCCCGGCGTCGACGACCTCGACCACGCCGGTCGCGGGGCGCAGTCGTGCGTGGAAGAGCGTCGCGAAGGCGCTGGCCCGGACCAGGTCCTCGCCGAGGGTGGGCTCCGCCGCCGCCACCGCGGCCGCAGGGTCGAGCGACCGGTGCTGCCGGAGCGCCGAACGGATGCCCGCGGCGAGCAGCGCCGCCGGTTGTTCCTTGCCCATGACGTCGGCGAGCGTGAGCACGAGCGCGCCGTCCACGACGGACCAGTCGTGCAGGTCGCCGCTGAGGTCCCCGTACGGCACGGTGATCCCTGCGACGTGGTACCCGTCCAGCGTCAGGGCGGTCGGCGCGAGGGCACCGGCGACCTCGAGCAACCGGTCGTGGTGGAGCCCCTGCCCGAGCGCCCGTTCGGCCCAGCGCCCGAGGTCGATGAGCGCAGCGGTGTCCTGCGGGGAGAAGTCGCGCGGGCTCGTGTCCATCAGGCAGAGCGTCCCGACGGGTTCGCCGCCGGCGATGGTGAGCGGGACACCCGCGTAGAACCGGATGCCCCGGTTCGTCACGCCGGGCAGGTCGGCGGTCCGGGGGTCGGCCGTGGTGTCGCCGATCACGGTCGGCTCGGTCTGCTGGATCGTGAGCTGGCAGAACGACCACCCGATCGGCCCCGAGGTGATCTCGTCGGGCACGTTCGGGGTGAGGGTGTGCAGCAGGTCCTCGTCGAGCACGTTGACGTAGGAGAGCGGCACGTCGAAGACCTCGCGCGCGACCCGGACGATGCGTTCGAAGCGCTCCGCGGGCGGGGCGTCGACGACGTCGAGGGCAGCGACGAGCGCACCGCGCACCCGTGCCTGGTCACCCGTGCTCATCGGTCCCGTCCTCCCCTGATCCGCCGGGACCGCCCGCTGCGTGGTGGCACAGCGCGACGCGGTCCGACGGGGACCGCTCCACCGTACCGGCTGCGTGCCGAGCGACCACCGAGACGGTCCGGCACCGCCGCGGAGCGCCCCTGAACCGGGCGCTCCGCGGCGGTGCCGATCGGTCAGACGACCGTCCAGCCGACCGTCCGACGGTCGGCCGTGCCGACCGGGTGCACCGGTCCGACCACCCGGACGACGGCACGCGGCGTCGACGAGCCGGGCACCTCGTGCCGGACCGGGCCGTCCCCGGAGGCGACGATCCCGCCGGTGTCCAGCGCGCCTCCCGGTCGTGACGCCGACGCGTCGGACGCGACCCACACCTCGACGTCCCCGGGCTCGACGACCTTGCGCATCGCCCGGTCGGTGAAGGCGAACCGCTGCGCGGGAACGTCGAACCGCACCCTGACGGACTCCCCCGCCCCGACCTCGACGCGCGCGTAGCCGAGCAGCTGCGCGACCGGCCGCGTCACCGAGGCGTGCCGGACGTGCCCGTAGAGCTGCACGACCTCGGCCCCGTCGCGCGCTCCGGTGTTGCGGACCGTCACCGTCGCGTGCACGGCGCCGTCGGTGGCGACCGTGTCGTCGACGACGAGGTCCTCGTACGCGAACGACGTGTAGGTCAACCCGAAGCCGAACGGCCGCACCGGGGTCGAGTCGGTGGCCGTGACGTCCGACGGGCCGCCCAGCCGGGGGTGCAGGTAGGAGTACGGCTGCGCCCCCGCCGACCGCGGCAGCGAGACCGGCAGTCGTCCGGACGGTGCGACGGCACCGGTGAGCACGTCGGCGATGGCAGGACCGCCCTCCTCCCCCGGGAAGAAGGCCTGCACGACGGCCGACGGCTTCGGCTGGTCGCCGTCGAGCGCCCATCCAATCGCGTACGGCCGACCGGTCAGCAGCACCACCACGGTCGGGGTGCCGGTGGCGACGACGGCCTCGACGAGCTCGCGCTGCACGCCCGGCAGGTCGAGCGACTCGGAGTCGTTGCCCTCGCCGACGGTGCCGCGGCCGAAGAGCCCGGCCTGGTCACCGACGACGACCACCGCGACGGCGGCGTCCTGTGCGGTCGCGACCGCCTCGGCGAACCCGGAGCGGTCGTCCCCCTCGACGTCGGCGCCGCGGGCGTACCGCACGCCGTCGCCGCCGACGGCGTCCTGCAGGGCCTCGAGCACGGTCGGGATGGCGAACCCGAGCGGGAGTCCGGGGTGGGTCGCGAGCACGTGGTTCGCGAAGGAGTAGCAGCCCTGCAGGGCCTTGGCGCGGTGGGCGTTCGGGCCGATCACCGCGATGGGGCCCTGCAGGACGGCGCCCGGGGTCGGGGAACCGGCAGCGGCTGCGCCGTCGGGTGCTGCGCCGAGGGGCAGCACCCCGTCGTTCGACAGCAGCACGAGCGACTCCGCCGCGAGCCGCCGCGCCAGCGCACGGTGCTCCGGCGAGTCGAGGTCCACACCGGTCGGCGGCTCGTCCTCGAACGCGTCCAGGTCGAGCAGCCCGAGGCGCTCCTTCTGCCGGAGCACGCGGAGCACGGCCCGGTCGACGAGGGCCTCGTCCACGAGTCCGCTGCGGACCCGCTCGACGAGCGGCGCCAGGTAGGCGTCACCGGTGGGCAGCTCGACGTCGATGCCGGCTTCGAGGGCCATCGCCGCCGCTTCACCCCGGTCACGGGCGACGCCGTGCATCACCTCGAGGAACGCGACGGAGAAGTAGTCCGCGACGACCGTGCCGTCGAAACCGAGACGGTCGCGGAGCAGGTCGGTCAGCAGCGCGGGGTCCGCCGCGACGGGGACGCCGTCGACCTCGGCGTACGAGTTCATGACGCTCCGCGCTCCACCGTCGAGCAGGGCCATCTCGAAGGGCGGCAGGAACACGTCCGCGACCTCGCGCGGCCCGGCGTGCACCGGCGCGTGGTTCCGGCCGGCCTGCGAGGCGGAGTAGCCGAGGAAGTGCTTCAGCGTCGCGTCGACCCCGGCGCTCTGCACGCCGCGGACGTAGGCGGTGCCGACCGTGCCGACGAGGTACGGGTCCTCGCCGATGCACTCGTCGACGCGCCCCCACCGCGGGTCGCGGACGACGTCGAGCACCGGGGCGAGGCCCTGGTGGACGCCGAGCTCGCGCATCGAGCGGCCGATCGCCGCGCCGACCTGCTCGACGAGCTCCGGGTCGAAGGAGGCACCCCAGGCGAGCGGGGTCGGGAAGGTGGCCGCCTTCCACGCGGCGAGCCCGGTCAGGCACTCCTCGTGCACGAGCGCCGGGATCCCGAGACGGGTCTCGCGCTTCAGGCGCCGCTGCTCCGCCCACAGCCAGGCGGCACGCTCGTCGGGTTCGACGGGACGGGTGCCGTAGACGCGGGTGTACTGCCCGAGGCCGTGCCGCGTGACGTCGGCGAGCGTGCCGCCGTCCTGCGCGGCGGCCATCTCGCCCTGCATCGGCGCGACGACGCCGTTCTGGTCGAGCCAGTAGCCGACGAGCTGCGCCGTCTTCTCCTCGAGCGTCATCGCGGCCAGGAGTGCGGTGACGCGGTCGGACGCGGTCGCGTCCGTCACGTGCCCCGGGTCGGACGGGAGACCCGTGGCGGTGCCGCCACGTCCCTCCCGTCCGTCAGCGGTGGCGGTGGTGGGCGGCGGTGCGGACGTGCCGCGTGTCTCCTGGCCGTCGGTGGTGACGGTGTGGTCGAGCGTGGTCACCCCTTCACCGCCCCGGTCAGGCCGCCGACGATGCGCTTCTGGAAGATCGTGAAGAACACCAGCGCCGGGATCATCGACATCGACGTGAAGGCGAGGACCTTGGCGGTGTCGACCGAGTACTGCGACGAGAACGCCTGGACACCGAGGGGCAGCGTGTAGGCGGCCTCGTTGTTGAGGATGAACAGCGGCAGGATGTAGCTGTTCCAGCTGCCGATGAACGCGAGGATGCCGACGGTCACCACGCCGGGCAGCGACAGCGGGACGATCATCCGGAAGAAGAAGCCGAGCCGGCTCGCGCCGTCGATCGACGCCGCCTCCTCGAGCTCGTCCGGGATCGCCCGCAGGAACGGCACCAGGATGATGACCGTCGTCGGCAGGGCGAAGGCGATCTGCGGCAGGATCACGCCGGCCAGGCTGTTCGTGAGACCGAGGTCCTTCACGAGCAGGTACAGCGGGGTGATGGCCACCGTGATCGGGAACATCAGGCCCGCTGCGAACAGGGCGTAGACGGCGCCGCGGCCCTTGAAGGAGTAGCGGGCGAGCACGAAGCTCACCATCAGGCCGAGCACGACGACGCCGAGCGTGGTCGTGACCGCGCTGATCGTCGAGTTGCCGAGCTGCTGCCAGAAGATGCCGCTCGAGAGCACGGCGCCGTAGTTGCCGAACTGGAACGGTGCGGGCAGGCCGGCGGGGCTCGTCGTGATCTGCGAGTTGGTCCGGAACCCGCCCAGCACGATGTACAGCACCGGGGCGAGGTTCGCGGCGACGAACAGGACCGCGACGACGTAGGTCAGCGGGCTCGCCTGGCCGAGGGCGGCCTTCGAGCTGCGTGCACGCCGGCCACGACGGCCCGGGGCGACGAGGTTGGTGGTGGCACTCGTGATCGCCATCAGTGCTTCCTCTCGGTGAGTGCACCCGCGGTGTCCCGACGGAGCACGAAGTGCTGGTAGACCAGGGCGACCGCGAGCGAGATCAGGAACATGACGACGGCGACGGCGCTGCCGAACCCGAAGTTGCCCGAGGTGCGGCCGTTGGCGACCATGTACGTCGCCATGGTCGAGGTGCCCGCGGTCGACGAGATGTACTGGCCCCAGATGATGTAGACGAGGTCGAACAGCTGGAGCGACCCGATGATCGACAGGAACGCCCAGATGCGGATGGTCGGGCCGAGGAGCGGGAGCGTGATGCGGCGCTGGATCTGCCAGTAGCTCGCGCCGTCGATCGCCGCTGCCTCGAAGAGCTCCTCGGGGATGCTCTGCAGACCGGCCAGGAACAGGATCACCGCGAAGCCGATGTACTTCCACGAGATGATCGCGAGCAGGCTCCAGATGGCGATGTCCGGGTTGGACAGCCAGTCCTGGCGGAGCCCGCCGAGACCGATGCCCTGGAACAGGTCGTTGACCGCGCCGTTCGACTGGAGCATGAGGCTCCACCCGGTGCCCACGATGACCTCGGAGATCACGTACGGCACGAAGACGAGCACGCGGACGAGGCCGCGGCCGCGCATCTTCTGGTTGAGCAGCAGGGCGACCACGATGGCGATCGGCCCCTGCAGGACGAGCGACATCACGACGATGAAGCCGTTGTGCATCAGGACCGAGTGGAACGCCTTGTCCTGGAAGATGATCAGGTAGTTCTGCAGGCCGACGAAGTTCGTCGGCGGCCCGTAGCCCTGCCACTTGTAGAAGCCGTAGTAGGCGGCGAGCGCCACGGGCAGGATCACGAACGTGACGAAGACGATGACCGCGGGGCCGGCGAGGACCGCGATCTCGACGCGCTTGCGCCAGTCGGCGACGCGCTTGGCGGTCCGCCTCGCGGCGGGGAGCGGCGTACCGCTCCCCGCCGGGGACGTCCCGGGAGCCGTGCCCGACGCCTTCGTCGGGGTCGTGCCGAGGGAGGTGTCGAGCGCCATCGTCAGCCCTTGGCCGCGGCCTGGTTGGTGGTCTCGACGATGTCCTTCGCGCTGCCCTTGCCGGCGAGCAGGTCGACGACGCTGGTGTTCAGCGCGTTGCCGACGTTCTGGCCGTACAGGGTGTCGAGGTACTGGGAGACGAACGGGGCGTCCTGGTAGGCGGCGAGGGCCGTCTTCAGGTACTCCTCCTGGACGACCGACTGGGCGTCCTTGTTGACCGGGATGGCGTTGAAGGCCTTGTAGTAGGCCTCCTGGTTGTCCTTCTGCACGATGAAGTTGAGGAAGTCGGTGCACGCCTTCTTCGGAGCCTGCGCCGAGCAGGAGTTCCCGTCGACACCGCCCATCATCGACTTCGGGTCACCCTTGCCGCCGTCCACGGCCGGGAACGGGAACCAGCCCAGGTCCCCGAGCGGCTTCGCGTCCGGGGTGAGCGACGCGATCACGCCGGGGTTCCAGGCACCCATGAGCTCCATGGCTGCCTTGTGGTTCGCCAGGAGTCCGGCCGAGCTACCGGCGCCCTGCTGCGCGGCGGTGGTGAGGAAGCCCTGGTTGAAGGGCTTCGTCGCGTTGAAGTCCTCGAGCTGCTGGCCGGCCTTGGTCCAGCACGCGTCGTCGAACTTGAGCGTCTTCGCCGCGTCGTTCAGCGTCTTCTCGCTGCACTCGCGGAGTGCGAAGTTGTAGTACCAGTGCGCGGCGGGCCACGCGTCCTTCGCGCCGACGGCGACCGGGTCGATGTCCTTGGCCTTGAGCTTGGCGATGTCCTCGTTCAGCTCGTCCATCGTGGCCGGGGTGCCCTCGATGCCGGCCTGCTCGAACAGGTCCTTCGAGTACCAGATGCCCTCGGGGAGCACGGCGCCCGGCATCGCGTAGGTCTTGCCGTCCTTCTCGTAGCCGGCGAAGGTGCCCTTGCTGATCGACTGCTTCGCGTCGTCGCTGATCGAGTCGGAGATGTCCATCAGCTGACCGGCCGCGATCATCGCGTCCATCTTGCCGCCACCCCGCTGCAGGAAGACGTCCGGGCCGTCGCCGGAGTTCAGCGCGGTCTGGAGCTTGCCGTCGAGGTCCTCGTTCTGGATCGCCTGGACCTTGATCGTGACGTTCGGGTACTTCTGCTCGAACGCCTTGACCGTGTCGTCCCAGTACGCCTTGCCCGGGCCGGTGGTCGAGTTGTGCCAGAAGGTCATCGTGACCTTCCCGCCGTCGCTGGACGGGTCGCTGCCGCCGGCGGAACAGCCCGCCAGCGTGAGAGCGGTGGCCCCGACCAGCGCGATGGCTGCCGCGGCGCGGATCTTCCTCGTCATCGTGGAACTCCTCGGTGTCGTCGTTGACTGGCGGCAGTCACTGCCGCTGCGGAGAGCGTGCCAGGTGCTCCCGCGGCTTGTCAATCGTTATCGATAACGTTTTCTAACCGTGATGTCGGCACCGGTCGGAACCGGACACGGCGGTACGGTGTGCACATGGAGACCGCCGTCGACCACCTGCCCGGACCGGGGCGGGTCACGATCGCGGACGTCGCGCGGGCCGCCGGCGTCTCGATCCCGACCGTGTCCAAGGTGGTCAACAACCGCGACGGGGTCGCTCCCGCCACGATGCTCCGCGTGCAGGAGGTCGTCGAGCGCCTGGGCTACGAGACGTCGCTCGTGGCACGGAGCCTGCGGAGCTCGCGCACGAACGTGATCGGGATCCTGGTGCCGGAGTTCGAACCGTTCTCGACCGAGCTCCTGCGCGGTGTGTCCGCCGCGACGACCGGCACCGGGTACGAACTGCTGGCCTACGCCGGCCTCGAGGCGGGCACCGGTCGACCGGGCTGGGAACGCCGCTCGCTGTCACGGCTCTCCGGCACGCTCATCGACGGCGCGATCGTCGTGACCCCCTCGGCAGCTCTGTCCGGCGCATCGATCCCCGTCGTCGCGATCGACCCGCACACCGGTCCCGAGGGACACGCCACCGTCGACACGGACAACGCCGCCGGCGCTCGCGACGCCGTGGAGCACCTGCTCGGGCTCGGTCACACCCGCATCGCGCACGTGCAGGGGCGCGGCGACCTCGCGTCGTCGCAACTGCGCGAGGCCGGCTACCGCGACGCCCTCGCCGCTGCCGGCATCACGGTGGACGAGCGTCTCGTGCGGGCCGGTGACTACCAGGAGGAGCGGTCCGCCGCCGTCGCGCACGAGCTCCTGACGCTGCCGGACCGCCCGACGGCCGTGTTCGCCGCGAACGACTCCTCGGCGATCGGCGTGCTGCACGCAGCCGAGGCACTGGGGATCCGCGTGCCCGAGGACCTGTCGGTGGTCGGCTTCGACGACGTCCCGCAGGCGTCCACGACCACCCCGCCGCTCACCACCGTGGCCCAGCCGCTGGCCGACCTCGGCGCGGCGGCGGTCGCGATGCTCATGGCGATGCTCCGCGGCGAGCCGACGAGCGACCACGTGCGGCTGCGCTCGACGCTGCACGTCCGGCGCAGCACGGGGCCGGCCCCCGCCTGACCAGCGCGGCGGCCCCGTGCCCACCGCGCTCCGCGCTCCGCGTGCGTCAGCGTGCGTCAGCGCGCGACAGTGCACGTCAGCGCCGCAGCGCGCGTCAGCGCCGCAGCGCGCGTCACCGCCGCAGCGTCTGCTTCGGGTACTCGCCGAACCGCTCTGCGTACGCCGCCGAGAAGCGCCCGAGGTGCGCGAAGCCCCACCGCCGAGCGACGTCACCGACGGCACCGGCCTGCGGCCCGGCCTCGAGCAGCTCCTCGTGGACGCGGTCGAGTCGCACCTGGCGCAGGTAGGTCAGCGGCGACAGGTCGAACACGCGCCGGAACGACTCCTGCACCGACCGCACGCTCAGCCCGGCGGCCTGGGACAGGTCGACGATCGTCACCGGCTCGGCCGCGTGGGCGTGGATGTACTCCACCGCGGCGCGGAGCCGTGCGTTCCGCGGCTGGGAGAGCGCGTCCGGCAGGTCGTCGGACTGCGGGGGGAACATGTCGAGGAAGACCTCGGCGGCGGTGACCTTCGCGTCCTGCCAGGCGTCCGAGTCGGATCCGCCGACCCGGAGCGCCCGGGACAACGCCGTCAGGGCACCCTGCCAGCGGTGCTCGACCGACTCGGCGGCGCTGCGGCGCGGGTCGATGCGGAGTGCACGGCCGCCCTGCCCCCGGGTGGCGGCGACGCGGCGGACGAACTCGCGGTCGAAGTGCACGAGCCGCTGGTCGTAGTCGGCGGTCGTGAAGGAGAACTCCTCGTCGGCGGGGAACAGCACGGGCACGTCGTGCGCCATCGGCCAGCGCTCACCGCGCATCTCGATCTCGCCCGTCCCCGCACTGATCCACGTGACGACGTAGTCCCCGCCACCGGGCATCCACCCGCGGATCTCGCCGTGCATCTGCGACCGACGGATGGTGACCTCGCTGTCACCGATCGCGGTGTAGCGGTAGTCGAACCGACCGTTCGACGGCGCGGCACTCCAGCGTTCGCCCGCGTAGATCCCGCCGAGGTCGTGGACGGCGGCTTCCGGTCGCGTGCCGGACACCTCGAACCGCACCGGTGCGATGGTCTCCTCGGCGCCGAAGGCCTCGATCAACGGGTCAGCCACGTCGCCCTCGCTCACGGCCGACTGTCCACATCGCGCCATCGCTCTCGTTATCCGGATACGGTTCTGGGGTAGGCGCGGCGTAGTGTCGCGGGCGACCGATGCGCACCGAGGGGGCGACCACGTGAGTGAGATCGACCTGACCGCAGCGCTGACGCGGCTCGAGGCCGCGATGGGAGCCCTGCGGGGACGGCTCCGCGAGCGCCTGTCCGTCTCCGGCGCGGACCTGACGGTGCTGCAGTTCGTCGCGCGCGCTGCCGCAGCCGACCGCCGGGTCCGGGTCAAGGACCTGGTGACGCACCTCGACCTGACGAGCCCCGCGGTCACCGGCACGGTCGACCGCCTCGAGCGGGCCGGGCACCTGTGCCGCGTGCCGAACCCGGACGACGGCCGCAGCCGGTTCATCGAGCTGACGCCGGAGACCCAACGTGCCTACGCCGCGGCGATGGACAGCACGAACGAGCATCTGCACGAGCTCCTGTCCTCCTTCTCCGAGCGTGAACGCGCGCGGTACGTCCGCGTGATCGAGCGGGTGATCGAGGCGCTCGAGCACGGCGCACCGACCCCCTGACGGCAGGCTACGGGCGCTCGAGGGCACTCCCGGAGCATTTGTCCATCAAGCGCAGTTAGGTCACTTCTCGACCTATCTTGCCGGACGCGAGGGGTGCTCGCCCGTACCGTCGTCGGTGGGTACCCCCACTCGGGGGTGTGCAACAGGGAAACGGGGAGGAACCATGGGTTCGTACCAGTCCGAGCCGGGCATCGACCCGGTGCGCATCGAGACGTTCCGACGGATGCGCAAGCGGTGGAAGTACGGCGAGCTGCAGGACGCGAACGGCCTGTACGCCGACTTCTTCACCGACACCGCCCGCGACGCACGTCGCTGACGACAGCACGACGCACGTCGCTGACGACAGCACGACGCACGTCGCTGACGCTGGTTCGACGCACCTCGCTGACGGCGTGACCCGGCAACGCACGTCACCGACACCGCGCCCGGTCTCGTGACCGGCGACGGACGGGAGGCCCGTGGCGGATCCGCCACGGGCCTCCCGTCCGTCCGGGGCCGGGCTCCTCGCCGGTCGGCCCGTCACGGTCGTCACCCCTTGACCGCACCGGACGTCAGGCCCGAGACGATCGACCGGCGGAAGACCAGCACGAGGATGACGATCGGGATCGTCGCGGCCACGCTCGCCGCGAAGATCTGGGCGAACGGCACGGTGAACTGCGTGCCGAACAGGGCGATGCCGACCGGGATCGTCCGGAACGAGTTCTCGCTGTTGAACGTCAGCGCCATGAGGAACTCGCTCCACGACGCGGTGAAGGTGAACACCCCGACCGTGAACAGACCCGGCTTCGCCATCGGCAGGATCACCGACAGCACGGTGCGCCAGGCCCCGGCGCCGTCGATCTCGGAGGCCTCCTCGATGGTGGAGGGGATCCCCTGCAGGTAGTTGCGCATGATCCAGATGGCGAAGGGCAGGTTGAACGCGACGTACGGCACGATCAGCCCCGGGTACGAGTTGAGCAGCCCGAGGTTGCGTTCGAGCAGGTACAGCGGCGTCAGCACGGCGATCGCCGGGAACACGGAGAGCATGAGCAGCGAGGTCATGATCGCCGTGCGGCCCTTGATCCACCGGCCGGCGAGCGCGTAACCGGCGAGGAACGACAGCGCGAGCACGATCACCGTCGTCGACACGGACACGACCACGCTGTTCACCATGTACTGCCCGAGGGCGTTGTCGCGGAAGGCGACCACGAAGTTGTCGAACGTCAGGGCCTGCGGGAACGCGGTCGGCGGCGACTGGGCGATCTCGGACGACGGCTTGAGCGACGTCGACACGAGCCAGTACAGCGGCAGCGCCGTGAGCACCGCGATGACGACACCGCTGACGTTCACGGTGTTGATCCACTTCCGCCAGCCCTTGCGGACACGTTGACGGGGCATCAGGCATCCCCTCCCTTCGCCTGGTTCCGGAAGGCCCGGAGGAACAGCAGACAGCCGACGGCCACGATGACCGCGGTGCTCGTGGCGATCGCGGCGCCCGGGCCGATGTTGATGTCCTGGAAGAGCACCTTGTAGCCCATGATCGCGAGCGACTGGGTCGTCGTGCCCGGGCCGCCGTTCGTCAGCACGAACGGCAGGTCGAAGACGCCGAACGCCTGCAGCACACGGAACAGCACCGCGATGGTCAGGGTCGGGGTCAGCTGCGGGACGACGACGCGCCAGAACGTCTGCCACCCGTTCGCCCCGTCGAGCTCGGCCGCCTCGTACAGGTCCTCGGAGATCTGCACGAGGCCGGCGAGCAGGATGATCGCCACGAACGGCGTCGTCTTCCAGATGTCGGCGACCATGAGCCCCGTGATCGCGGGGACCGGTTCGCCGAGGATCACCGGGGCGTCACCGAACAGGCCGAAGAACCACGTCGCGACCCCGTACGTCGAGTCGTAGATGTACTTCCACAGCTGGGCGTTGACGATGGTCACGAGCGACCACGGCACGAGGAGCAGCGCGAGCATCCACCCGCGGGTGACCCCGAGACGCTCGAGCACGAGGGCGACGAGCATGCCGAGCACGAGCTCGACCGACACCGTCACCACCGTGTAGAGCACCGTGAAGCCGAGCGCCCGGTACCAGTCGGCACTCTGCAGCAGGGCCGCGTAGTTGCCCAGACCGAAGCCCTGGATGCTGAACCCGTCGTAGCCGATCTCGACGTCCGCGAAGCTCAGGACGATCGAGTACACGACCGGGAAGATCGTGACCGCCGCCACGACCAGCAGCGCCGGGGCCGCGAAGCCCCATGCGCCGCGTGCGCGGACACGCTCCATGCGCGACCGTCCGCTCGTCGGGCGGTACCCGTCGTGGCGACCCGTGTCCGGCGTCCGGCCCGTTCCCGACCGCACGGCTCCCGTCGACGGCCGTGTCCCGGTGCCGGCGCTCACAGCGCGTCGCCCGTCAGTGCCAGCGCGATCGCCGAGGCCATCGCGTTCGTGCCGCCGTCGACCGAGGTCTGACCGCCGAGGATGCTGTTGCCGTTCTGGTAGACGCCCTGCGACACCTTCGGGTAGTACGCCGTCGAGGTCGGGCGGGGCACCAGCGTGATGCCCGCGGCGGTGTCGTAGGTCGGGCGCTGTTGGCGCTTCGCGTCCTGGCTGACGAGGCTCGCGCTGCGGGCCGGCAGGACCCCGCCCTCGCGGGTGAGGAACTGCTGCGCGGTCTCGCTCGACATCCAGGCCGCGAAGGTCAGCGCCGCTGCGGGCTGCTGCGTGTGCGGGTTGATGTAGTTCCCCCACCCGCCGATCGTCGAGTGGTTGTCCTGCATGCCGTCGAAGGTCGGGCGGGCGGCGAGGCCGACCTTGCCGGCGACCGCCGAGTCCGGGCCGTTCGCGATGCCCCACGCGTACGACCAGTTCCGCAGGAAGGCCGCGCGGCCGCCGGAGAAGGCGTCGTTCGTGTCCTGCTCCTGGTAGGTCAGCGTCGCGCGGGGGCTGGCACCGTCGGTGACGAGCGACCGCATGAACTCGAAGGCGCGCTTCGTCTCCGAGCTCGTGGTCGCGGGGGCCGTCAGGTCGTCGTTGAGCAGCGACCCGCCGGCGTCGGCGACGAACTCGGTGACGTTGCAGGTGAGGCCCTCGTAGACGTCGCCCTGGAACGCGAAGCCGTAGTCGACGTCCCCGGTGTCGACGAGCTTCGCAGCGGTGTCCTTCACCTCTTCCCACGACCGCGGCACCTGGAACCCGTGCTTGTCGAGCAGGTCCTTCCGGTACAGGAAGAACGACTCGTCGATGTAGAGCGGGAACATGTAGTACGTCCCGTCGACGCTGGCGGCCAGGCGGAGGCCCTCGGGGAACTGCTCGAAGAAGTCCTCCCCCACGAGCTGGTTGACGGGCGTCGCGAGCTTGTTCTTCGCGAACTGCCCGGGCCACGCCACGTCGCCGAGGTACACGTCCGGGGTGGGGCTGCCCGCGGCGATCTGGGTCGTCAGGCTCGTCCGGTTCGTGTCGGTGTCGCTCGGCGCACTGACGATCCGGACGCGGATGTTCGGGTGCTCCTTCTGGAACTCCGCGATGAGCCGGCGGCGGAGGTCCCCACCGTCCTTCGAGGCGACCTGCCCGGCCCACCAGCTGATCGTGACGTCACCCTCGGGCGGGTCGGTCGGCCACTCCTCGACGGTCGTGCGCTCCGGCCGGGTCGAGCAGCCGGCGAGCAGCAGCACCCCCGTGCCCCCGAGCAGGAAGAGCCTGCGGTCGATTGCCATCCGTCCTCCTCGACGTGGGGCGCCCCTGCGCCCGGCGATCCTGTGCACCCACCCTGGCGATGCTCCCTGAGTGCGCGCACAGGTGCGCGCTCCGGACGGGAGGCGCGGCGCCCGCCCGCCATGCGCCTCCCGTCCGGCGGGTGGGCGCGCGACCAGCGGTCGACGCTCGGCCGCGAGCCTCGGCCAGGCGGACACCTTCGCGGCGTACGCACCGCGAACGTGTCCGCAGAGGCGAGCCTCGCCTACTCAGCGCGCGGGGGCCGGTGCGGTGGAGTCGGCCTCGCGCAGCTCGCAGGGCAGCAGGAAGTGCGGCAGGTCCACCGAGGTACCGTCGAGCTGGTCGATCAGGGCGTCGGCCGCGCGGACACCGAGCTCCCGGCCGGGGGCGATCATCACCGAGAGCCGCGGGTGGTGTTGGTCCCCCGCGGCGGCCGAGGAGGCGATGCTCAGCACCGACACGTCGTCCGGGACCCGGCGGCCGGCGGCGTAGAGCCCGACCAGGAGCCCGGCCGCCGAGTCGTCCTTCATGACGAGCACCGCGGTGACGGCCGGGTCGGCGTCGAGCAGCTCGCGGGCTGCCTCACGTCCGCCGTCGCTGCCCGGACCGGCGTACACGACCGTCCCGGCGAGACCGCGGTCGGCGACGGAACGGCGGAAGGTGTCCTCGACGCGGAGGTGCGGTGCGTACCCGGCCATCGGCGTGCCGTCGAGGTTCTCGAGCACGAGGCCGAAGCGGCGGTGCCCCAGGCCCTGCAGGTGGTCGAGGCCGTCCTCGATCGTGGTCTCGAAGTCGATGTCGACGAACGGCAGCGACGTGCTGTCCCGCGTGCGCCCGATGAGCGTGAAGGGCACCCCGAGCTCGGACAGCTTCACCACACGGGGGTCCTCCATGCGGACCTCCATCAGGACGACGCCGTCGACGAGCCCGCCGGACACGAGGTCGTCGAGGTCCTCACCAGCCGGGTCCACGGGCCAGAGCACCAGGTGGTACCCGCGCTCGGACGCCCGCTCGGCAGCGCTCATGAAGAAGTCGGACGTGGTGGAGCTGAACCGGTTCCCGGTGGTCGGGAAGAGCAGTGCGACGATGCGGGTGCGACGGCTGGCGAGCGCCCGGGCGACCACGTTGCCGCGGAACTTGAGCTCACGCATCGCCGCGGTGACCTTCGCGGTCGTCGCGGGCGTGACGTACTTCGTGCCGTTGACGACGAACGAGACGGTCGCGATGGACACCCCCGCTCGGTCGGCGACCTGCTGCATCGTGGCCATGACGCCTCCTGGAGCGGTCGGGACCGTCGCCGGGGCGGTCGGGCACCGTCGCGGTCGCTCGCCGGACGGGTCGCGGGGTCGACCGCGACGAGACGAGCATAGCCCTCGCACGAGTCGAGAAAAGCGCTTTACAGGTGAAGCGCTTTTCTGTTAGCTTCTCGCCCCAGGACCACCGCGACGACGACGTCAGTGGAGTCGTCGCACCGCGTCCTCCCCGCATCCGCGAAGAGAAGAGCAGTGCAATGAAGCCTGGTTCCCGCTCCACGTCCCGCAGGACCCGCGCCCTCGTCGGCGCCGTGGCAGTCGCCGCGACGGTCCCCCTCGTCCTGGCCGGTTGCTCCGGCTCCGGGAACGCCTCGTCGTCCGGAGGCGGCGGCAAGACCCTCACGATCGAGGACTACTACGACGCGAACTACGACCCCGTGTACCAGCAGTGCGCGAAGGACGTCGGCGTCACGGTGAAGATCAACCACGTCGCCGGTGCCGGCCTGATCTCGAAGGTGCTCCAGCAGGCGTCCTCGCGCACCCTGCCCGACGTGCTCATGCTCGACAACCCCGACGTGCAGCAGATCGCCGCTTCCGGCGCGCTCTCGGACCTCGCGGACTACGGCCTCGACGCGGACGACGACGTCCCCGGCGTCAAGGGCGCGAACACCTTCGAGGGCAAGCTCTACGGCCTGCAGCCGAACACGAACTCGATCGCGCTGTACTACAACAAGAAGCTGCTCGCCGACGCCGGCGTCCAGCCGCCCAAGACGTGGGACGAGCTCAAGGCCGCAGCGAAGAAGCTGACCAAGGGCTCGACCTACGGCTTCGCGATGAGCAACATCAACACGTACGAGGGCACGTGGCAGTTCCTGCCCTTCTTCTGGTCGAACGGCGGCGACGAGAAGGACATCGCCACCCCGGAGGCCGCACAGGCCCTGCAGCTCGTCCAGGACCTGCAGGCCGACGGGTCCCTGTCGAAGAGCTCGATCAACTGGGCGCAGGCCGACGTCAACAACCAGTTCATCGCCGGCAAGGCCGCGATGATGATCAACGGCCCGTGGCAGCTGCCGGCCCTGAAGAAGGCGAAGGACCTGCAGTTCGACAGCGTCCCGATCCCCACGCGCACCGGGTCCGAGACCGTCGCCCCGCTCGGCGGTGAGGCGTTCACCGTCCCGCAGACCGGGGACAAGGACAAGATGCAGCTCGCCGGCAAGTTCGTCGGGTGCCTGAACAGCGACAAGATGCAGGCCGTGCTCGCGGGCGTCAGCGGCAACGTCCCGACCAACATCGAGGTCGGCAAGGCCTGGGCGGAGGACCACGCGGACGTCGCGTCGTTCGTCACGACCGTGCAGACCGCCCGCGCCCGCACCGGTGAGCTGGGCCCGGACTGGCCCAAGGCCGCGACGAAGATCTACACCGCCGTCCAGCTCGCGCTGACGGGCAAGGCCGACCCCGAGCAGGCGCTCGAGCAGGCGCAGTCACAGAACCAGTAGCGGAAACGGGAGGAGCCGGTCCGCACGACCGGCTCCTCCCGTCCCCAGACGCAAAGGACCTGACATGAGCGCCTCGACACAGATCCGGCCCCGGGCGACCACGCCCGCGGCCCCCGTCCGCCCCGGACAGCGCCGCGCGCGGCTCCGCTCCGGCTTCACCCGTTGGTTGTTCGTCGTCCCGGCGGCGGTGTTCGTCGCCGTCTTCTTCGGCTACCCGGTCGTCAAGAACGTCCTGATGTCGTTCCAGGACTACACGACCAAGACCTTCTTCACCGGCGAGGCCCCCTGGGTGGGCTTCGCCAACTACGCCGCGGTGTTCTCGAGCAGCGTCTTCACGACGAGCGTCGTCAACACCGCCCTGTTCACCGCTGGCTCGATCGTGCTGCAGTTCGTGCTCGGCCTCGGCCTCGCACTGTTCTTCCGGCGGCACTTCCCGCTGTCGGGCTTCCTCCGCGGGCTGCTCCTCCTGCCGTGGCTGCTCCCCCTCATCGCGTCGAGCGCGGTGTGGAAGTGGCTCCTCGACCAGGACAGCGGTGCCCTCAACCAGCTGCTCGGCGTCGTCGGCATCGGCCCGGTCCCCTGGCTGGTCAGCCCGAGCCTGGCGCTCATCGCGGTCATCGGCGTCAACGTCTGGCTCGGCATCCCCTTCAACACGACGATCCTCTACAGCGGCCTGCAGTCCGTGCCGCCGGAGCTCTACGAGGCCGGCGCGCTCGACGGCGCCACCGGGTTCAAGGCCTTCTGGTACATCACCTGGCCGAGCATCCGGTCGGTCGTCAGCGTGGTGATCGTGCTCGGGGTCGTCTACACGCTGAAGGTGGTCGACATCATCCTCGGCCTGACCGGTGGCGGTCCGGCGAACTCGACCCAGACGCTCGCCACGAACGCCTACCACCAGTCGTTCATCAACTTCCAGTTCGGCATCGGAGCCGCGGTGAGCAACGTGCTCATCGTCGTCTCGTTCGTCTTCGCGATGATCTACATCGCGATCTCCCGGAAGGCGGTCGACGAATGAGCGTCGGACTCGCAGGCAGGACCGTCACCGCGACCCGCGCGATCACGACGTCGAGGGGCGAGCGCACCCGCCGCCCGCGTGGGTCCGGGCGTCAGCTCCCGTTCACGATCCTCGGCATCGTGTTCCTCGCGATCATGATCTTCCCCGTCTACTGGATGGTGAACACGAGCCTCCAGGCCACCTCGGGTGCGGCGACGGCGACCTGGTTCCCGTGGAACCCGACCTTCGCCGGCTACCGCGCGGCGTTCTCCCAGCAGGGGCAGAACTTCGTCTCGAGCATGATCATCGGCCTCGGCACCGTCGTCCTGACGCTCGCGGTCGCCACCCCGGCGGCGTACGGACTCGCCCGCTTCCGGATGCGCGGCACGAGGACACTGCTGCTCGTGCTGCTCATCACGCAGATGATCCCGGGCATCGTCATCGCGAACGCCCTGTACACCCTGTTCAACAACGTGGGACTGCTCAACAGCTACGTCGGGCTCATCCTCGCCGACAGCGCCGTGCAGGTGCCCTTCGCGATCCTGCTCATGCGGGCGTTCATGGAGTCGATCCCGCCGAGCCTGGTCGAGGCCGCGCTCGTCGACGGCGCGAACGACCTCCGGGCGTTCGTCTCGATCGTGCTGCCGATCAGCCGGAACGCCATCGTCACCGCTGCGCTGTTCACGTTCCTCGGCGCGTGGGGCGACTTC
This sequence comes from Curtobacterium caseinilyticum, assembly GCF_030363035.1. Taxonomy (GTDB): domain Bacteria; phylum Actinomycetota; class Actinomycetes; order Actinomycetales; family Microbacteriaceae; genus Curtobacterium; species Curtobacterium caseinilyticum. Next base: position 258,638 of record NZ_JAUCMN010000003.1, read on the forward strand.
CTCATCGCCCTCACCCTGACCTCCACCGACGCCGTCCGTCCGATCACGCTCGGCATCTACAACTACATCGGTTCGAACGTCACCGACTGGGGGCCCGTGATGGCCACGTCCGTCCTCGCCTCGCTGCCGGCGGCCGTGCTCCTCATCGTTGCCCAGCGCTACATCTCCGCGGGTGCGCTCGGCGGTGCCGTCAAGTGACGCACCACCAGCCCCCGTCCTCCCGTCCAGAAAGGCCCACCATGACCACCACTCCGCTGCGCATCACCGTCTGGGGCGAGAACGTCCACGAGCAGGTCGAGCCGCACGTCGCCGAGCGGTACCCCGACGGCATGCACGGCGCGATCGCCGACGGCATCCGCGAGAACCTGCCGGACGCCGTCGTCCGGACGGCCACGATGCAGGAGCCCGAGCACGGTCTGACCGACGCGGTGCTCGCCGAGACCGACGTCCTGACCTGGTGGGGGCACGCCGCCCACGCCGACGTCGACGACGCCGTGGTCGACCGCGTGCACAAGCACGTGCTGTCCGGCATGGGCCTCGTCGTCCTGCACTCCGGCCACTGGTCGAAGATCTTCGGCAAGCTGATGGGCACCACGTGCACCCTGCGCTGGCGGAGCGAGCACGACCAGGAGCTCGTCTGGACCGTCAACCCGCAGCACCCGATCACGCGCGGTGTCCCCAACCCGATCGTCATCCCTGAGCAGGAGATGTACGGCGAGTACTTCGACGTACCGACCCCCGACGAGCTGATCTTCATCTCCGGTTTCACCGGTGGCGAGGTCTTCCGGAGCGGCATGACCTACCGCCGAGGGTTCGGGAAGATCTTCTACTTCTCCCCCGGCGACCAGGACTTCCCCGTGTACCACCACCCGGACGTCCGCCGGGTCGTGGCGAACGGTGCCGAGTGGGCGCGTCCGGAGCGGGAGCGCGAGCTCCCGACCCTCCGCCGCTACGACCTCGGCGAGTACTTCGACGGCCAGCACTACCGCGGTCCGTTCGACGACGCCCCCGAGGACGAGGACGCCACGCCCACCGAGACCGGCGCGGCGACCGGAGCCGCCGAGCCCGCCGAGACCGCCGAGACCGCCGAGGCCCGCGCATGACCGACCGCGCCCCCCTGCGGGTCGTCCAGGTCGGTGCCGGCGGGATGGGCCGCGCCTGGCTCAGCACCGTCGCCGCCGACCCGGACGTCGAGCTCGTCGGCGTCGTCGACCTCGACCTCGATGCCGCACGCGCCGGTGCCGAGCTCGCCGGGGCACCGACGATCCCGGTCGGCCGCGACCTGCCCGCGCTCCTGGCCGACACCGGCGCCGAGGCCGTCCTCGACATCACGGTGCCGGTCGCGCACCACCCGGTGACGATGGACGCCCTGCATGCCGGCCTGCCGGTCCTCGGCGAGAAGCCCGCGGCGCAGACCGTCGCCGAGGCGCTCTCGCTCGCCGCGGCGGCCGAGGCCACCGGGCAGCTGTTCATGGTGTCGCAGTCCCGCCGTTACAACGACCAGCTCGTCGCGTTCCGGCAGCACGTGCGGGCCCTCGGCGCGATCGGTGGGCTCGACACGCGCTTCGCCAAGGCCCCGCACTTCGGCGGCTTCCGCGAGGAGATGGACGACGTCCTGCTCCTCGACATGGCGATCCACGCGTTCGACTCCGCTCGCTACGTGCTCGAGCGCGACCCGGTGTCGGTGTACTGCGAGTCGTGGAACCCGTCGTGGTCGTGGTACCGGGGCGACGCGAACGCCGCGGCGGTCTTCACGTTCGAGGACGACGTCCGCTACGTCTACGACGGCTCGTGGTGCACGCCCGGCGACGAGACGTCGTGGAACGGGACCTGGCACGCGTCCGGCGAAGCGGGCACGGCTGCCTGGGACGGCGACCACGACCCCACGAGCGTCGTCGACGGCGCCGACGGCTCCCCCGAGCCCGCGCCCGGCGTGGGCACCGAGATCGCCGGCGCGCTGGCGTCGTTCGTGCGGGCGGTCCGGAGCGGCACGGTGCCGGACGGCGAGGTGCACGGCAACGTGATGAGCCTGGTGATGGTGGACGCGGCGATCGCGTCGGCCCGGTCCGGGCAGCGCGTGGTCATCGACGACGTGCTCGAGCAGGCGCACGCCACGGCGATCGAGGTCGAACGGGACGACGCCGTCCGTGAGCGGCTCGCCGCGTGGACCTCGGTCCGGCAGGCGCTCGCCAGCGCGCCGGACCGGACACCCGCAGGCTGACGCACGCAGGGACGGACGGGAGGCGCGGTGCCAGCTGGCACCGCGCCTCCCGTCCGTCCGCGCGCGCTCGGCGCGACCGCGCAGAACGGGCGTACCAGGCGGAACCGGGCGTACCGGGTGGTTCGTTCCGACCCGGTACGCCCGATCCCGCTTTCCATTGCACCCTCGATGGGAAGGAACGAGCACCCGGACCGGACGTGCTCGTCCGGCAGCCGCGGCGGAGACGCGAGCGTCGCTCGCGGCGGCTACGGTTGCCCCGTGCACGGACAACGGTCGTCGGACAGCGGGACGTGCCCGGTACCCGTCGTGCTCGTCGCCGCGGACCCCCGCCGCCGCACGCGCCGGACCCCCTGGCGGCGCGTCCTGGTCGGTGTCGTCCTGGCCGCGGTCCTCGGCGGCGGTGCCGTGGCGACCGCCGGCACCCTCGTGTCGCAACGGGTCGCCGAGTCCTTCGCGGTGCGCGACGCCACTGCGGACACCGCCGCACTCGCCCGGGTCGTGGTCGAGCCCGCGCTCTCCGACGCCGTGGACGACCCGGCGGCGAGCGCCCGGGACCGGGCGGCGGCCCTGACCCGTCTCGACGACGCCCTCGCCGGGGAGGTCCGTGGCGGGTCCACCGTGCGGATGAAGCTCTGGGCGGCGGACGGCACCGTGCTCTGGTCCGACGAACCCCGGCTGGTCGGTGAGCGGTTCCCGCTGTCCGACGAGGACCTCGAGGCCCTGCGGACCGACCGCTCCGACGCCGAGGTGTCCGACCTGGACGAGCCGGAGAACCGCTACGAACGCGGGCACGGACCACTGCTCGAGGCGTACCAGGCGGTGCACACACCCTCCGGCGAGGCCCTGCTGTTCGAGGCCTACCGCCCGTACGACCAGGTCCTCGCCCGCGCCGCCGACCTGCGTGCCGCCTTCGCCGCGCTGGCGTTCGGCACGGTCGGGGTCGTGCTCGTGCTGCTCGTCCCGCTGCTGCTGTGGCTGCTCGTGCGGATCCGTTCCGGGCAGCGGCAGCGCGAACGGCTGCTCGGCCGTGCCCTCGACGCCGAGGTCGCGGAGCGGCGGCGGCTCGCGCGCGAGCTGCACGACGGCCCGGTGCAGGACGTCGCCGGGCTCGCACTGTCCCTCGGCGCGGTCCCCGAGACCCGGGCCGCCGCGACGACCCTCCGCGCGGCCGTGTCGTCGCTCCGGACCTCGATGTCGACCATCCGACCGGCGGCTCCGGAGCGGGACGGCCTGCGTGCGGCGCTCGACGACGCCTGCGCCCGTGCGCGGGGAGCCGGCGTGGAGACGGTGCTCGACGTCCCGGACGCGGTCGAGGCATCGTCCGCGGCGCTGACCGCCGCCGTGCGGTTCGTCCGCGAGGCGGTCTGGAACGCGGCGCAGCACGCGCGGGCCTCCCGCATCGACGTGCGGGTGCGGGCGGTCGGGTCGGACCTCCGGGTGTCCGTCACCGACGACGGGAGCGGCTTCGACCCCGCGCTCCTGGACGCGCCGTCACGACCGGGGCACCTCGGCACGACGCTACTGCGCGAGGTCGCGGAGGACACCGGCGGTGCGCTCGAGCTCCGGACCGCACCGGGTGCCGGGACGACGTGGCAGCTCACGGTGCCCACCGCGACCGAGGCCCTGCGGTGAGGGTCCTGCTGGTCGACGACCACGCCCTCGTGCGTCAGGGGCTGCGCGCCGTGCTCGCGACGACGGACGACTGCACGGTGGTCGGCGAGGCGGCGACCGGTGAGGAGGCCGTCGACCGCGCCGCCGAGACCGCGCCCGACGTCGTCGTGATGGACCTGTCGATGCCCGGCGAGGGCGGGGTCGTCGCGACCGCACGGCTGCGGACCGCGATGCCCGCCGTCCGGGTGCTCGTGCTGACGACCTTCTCGGACGACCGCCGCGTGCGGGACGCACTGGCCGCCGGTGCCACCGGGTACCTGCTGAAGGACGCCGCTCCCGAGGACGTCGTGGCCGCCGTCCGCGCCGCCGCCCGCGACGAGACGCCCATCGACCCGCGGGTGGCACGGGCGCTCCTGCCCGGAGCCGTCCCGCGCGACGACGGGCCCGACCTGCCGCCGCGGGAGCGCGACGTGCTGGTCCGGATCGCCCGCGGCCTGTCGAACCGGCAGATCGCGACGGAGCTGGGCATCGCGGAGCGCACCGTGAAGGTGCACGTCGGGTCGCTCTTCCGGCGCATCGGCGTCGGGGACCGGACGAGTGCGGCGCTCTGGGCGCGCGACCACGGCTGGTGAGCGGGTACTAGTACCAAGGTCCGATGGTGCCCGCGCGGCGATCGGGCGACGATCGTCCCCGAGGGACGCACCGTCCCGGACCGTCGCCCCCAGGAGGCACACCATGCACACCCAGCACCGCTCCGCCGGCATCGCCGCGATCGTCGCCCTCGGCGCCGTCGCCGCGGCCGCCCTCGTCGGGGTCTCCCCCGCGAACGCGTCCGGCAAGACCTCGACGGGCGGCGACTACGCCGTCACGGTGAACGGCACGACGACGAACCCGGCCGTCGGCAAGGACCTCAAGCTCCGGGACGTCGCCGTCTCGGGCACGATCGCGGTCCGGGGCAAGCACAACGGCTTCGACATCCGCGTCGCCGACCTCGGCGTGTACGACTACACGCTGACCGGCGCTCCGGACACGCAGCGGATGGTGACGAAGCCGACCGTGGTCTTCGCGTCGAAGGTCCCGTCGCTCACGCCGGCGCAGCTGTCCGGCACGAAGCTGTCCTCGCTCGAGGTCCGTGACGACACCCTCGTCGCGATCTTCGGCACCGGTGCCGGCAAGTTCAAGATCCAGGCGAAGGACGGCGCCCAGGGCGGCATCTTCCAGATGGAGACCGAGTTCGCCCAGCCGGTGACGTTCACGCACACGCTCGGTGCCGGCCTGTTCTACTTCACGAACCCGTACACCGGGAAGATCAACTTCGGCGACGGTGTCCCGGCGGTGCCCTCGGGCAGCGACGCGCACCAGATGCTGCTCGGCAAGGACAGCCCGCAGGTCGCGACGAAGACCTCGCAGACCGCGACCACGACGACCTGGACCGTGCAGCCCGGCGGCCGCCTCGGCGGGGTGCTCGGCGAGGACGCGGTCGAGCTGTCCCAGGGTGCGACGAACTGCACGAGCGACTGCCAGGCGCAGAACCAGGTCCGCGGCTCCCTGCCGGTCCCGCCGGACCCGGTGGACCCGCAGCCGCTGCGCGTCGCGACCCGCTGACGCCGATCGCGACCGGCGGGTCCGCCACCGAGGCTCGCGCTCAGCGACGTCTCTCGCGCCGGAGCGCCCGAGGAACGTCGCGCGAGCCGAGTCTCGGGCCGGCGGCGGAGGCGCGGGAGACGGGGCTGTGCGTCCTGACAGTTCCACCGCCGTACGACCGCCCGAAACCTGTGGGACAACTCAGCACGGTCGGATGTCCGAGGCCCCCACGAGGGGGTCACGACGACAAGGACACCATGACCTCGCAGCACCCCGCACGACGGCGGCGCACCGCACGCACGGTGGGAGCCGCCAGCGCGGCCCTCGCCGCGATCGCCGCCACCACGATGATCGGCTCCGTCCCCGCAGCCTCCGCCGACGAGGCCCCGTTGATCTCCTCGGGCACGACCACGTGGCAGTACCTCGAGGACGGCTCCGACCCCGCCGCCGGCCAGGCCGAGCGAACCGCCTGGACGACGGGCGCCCTGCCCGCCGGTGACTGGCGGTCCGGCACGGGCTCGTTCGGCGCGAAGAACGGTTCGGCCACGGGCATGGGTGGCGGACACACGGTCGACACCCTGCTCGAGCAGTACCTCGCCGACGGCACGGACGTCCCCACGTACTTCTTCCGCACCTCGTTCGAGGCCGACGCGACCGACCTCGCCGCGTGGCGGTCGCTCACCGCGGACGTCACCTACGACGACGCCCTCGTCGTGTACGTCAACGGCCAGCGGGTCGCGGGCTTCGAGGACGCCGGCGTGACGCAGAACGTGCAGTACGCCGGCGACAACGGCGGTGACCCGGACGAGAGCACCTTCTCGATCGACGCGTCGGTGCTCCGCGAGGGCACCAACGAGGTGGCGGTCGCGCTGTACCAGGGCCGGTCGAACAGCTCCGACGTGTACTTCGACATGGAGTCGCTCGTGCCGGTCGCCGCCGACGTGCCCGCGAGGATCTCCGACGTCGTGATGACGATCGGTGCGGACGAGACCGCGCGCAACCTCGCCTGGTACTCCGACTCCACCGCCGCCGAGGTCGCCCAGGTGGTGCCGGCGTCGACCCTGGTGGGTGGCGCGTTCCCCGCGTCGGGCGTCACCGAGGTCGCGAGCACCTCGGGCACCGCGACCGACGGGCAGCAGTACCACCACGCCACCCTGGCGGGCCTCGCCGCCTCGACCGACTACGCCTACCGCGTCGGCAGCGACACCGACGGTTGGAGCGCGGTCACGACGTTCCGCACCGGTGACGGCGACGGCGACTACTCGTTCGTCTTCATCGGCGACGCGCAGATCGGCGCGTCCGGCGACGCGGCGTCGGACACGGCCGGCTGGCAGCGGACCCTCGACGTCGCCGAGCGTGCCTTCCCCGACTCGGAGATGGTCTTCTCGGCCGGCGACCAGGTGAACACCGCGTCGAACGAGGCGCAGTACGAGGGCTTCCTGTCACCCGAGCAGCTGCGTCGGGTGCCCCTCGTCACGAACATCGGCAACCACGACGTCGCGAGCCTGGCGTACGAGCAGCACTTCAACCTGCCGAACGTCAGTGCCGAGCACGGCAAGCCCGACGCGACCCGCGCCGGCGGCGACTACTGGTTCGTCTACGGCGACACGCTCTACATCTCCTTCAACTCGAACGACAAGGACGACGCCGGGCACGCCGAGTACGCGCGGGAGGTCCTGGCGGAGCACGGCGACGAGGCCCGCTGGAAGGTCGTCACGTTCCACCACTCGGTGTACAGCACGGCGTCGCACTCGAGCGATGCCGACATCGTGACCCGACGTGCCGACCTGCCGCCGGCGCTCAGCGCGCTCGACGTCGACCTGGTGCTCATGGGCCACGACCACGTGTACGTGCGCAGCTACCTGATGAGCGGCACGACACCCGTGGGGACCGGCACGCCGACGGAGACCGTGACGCCCTCGGGCGACGAGGTGCTCTACGTGACGGCGAACTCGTCGTCCGGCAGCAAGTACTACGACATCCAGCCGGGGCCGTTCGACTTCGCCGCGGTGCAGAACCAGGAGTACACGCCGAACTTCACGAACGTCGAGGTCTCGGGTGACGCGATCGCGATGACGACGTACCGGTCGGCGGACATGACCGTGGTCGACCGGGTGACCCTGCAGAAGCCGGCCGATCCGACGGAGCCCGGCACCGACCCGACGGACCCGGGCACCGACCCGACCGACCCGGGCACCGACCCCACCGACCCGGGCACCGACCCCACCGACCCGGGCACCGACCCGACCGAGCCGACGGACCCGGGCACCGACCCGACCACCCCCGGCACGGACCCGACGGCACCGGCCGACCCGGGCAGCGCGCCGACCACGCCGGCTGACGACGACCCCGTGGCCGCGGACCTCGACACGCTCACCGAGGCCACGCACACCCTCCGGGTCGACGACGTCGACGCGGAGGCGGGCACCGTCACGGTGGCCGTGCCCCGACAGCTCGCCGGTGCACCGCTCGACTGGTTCGTCCACTCGGACGCCGTGTACCTCGGCGACGACCCGAGCGACGACGACGGCGTCCTGACGCTGCAGCTGCCGGTCGACCTCGAGGCGGGGACCCACACCCTCGTCGCGCAGCGCGCCGACGGCTCGGTCGCGACCTGGGGCACCTTCGCCTTCGTCGTGGACCCGGCGACCGGGCAGCCGACCGGTGAGCTCGCGTTCACCGGTGCGGACGTCCTGCCGCTCGCCGCGGGCAGCGCGCTCGCGGTGGCCGCCGGTCTCGGCATCGCCCTGGCGGCACGTCGGCGCCGTCGCGTCTGACGCACCCCGGGAACGGACGGGAGGCACGGTGCCAGCTGGCACCGTGCCTCCCGTCCGTCGTGTGGTCCCGTGCGTGGCGAGGCGCTCTGCGCGGAGCGGATCGACCCGGGCGGACCGGGCCGCACCGCCTGCACGGGCGGCCTCAGCGCGGGATGACCGAGAAGAGGAACCGCTTCCGGATCATGTACCAGACGAGCAGGATCAACACCGTGTGGGCGGCGAAGCCGATCCACCCGTTGAACCAGTCGACGCCCGGGATCGACGCGATCGCCAGCGCGAAGAACACCTGCCAGACGAAGACGTAGAGGCTCGCCTGACCGATCGGGATCCACAGCCAGCCGATCACCGCGGAGATCGGCTTCCAGAACACGGTGAGGATCGCGTAGGAGACGATCGCGAAGAACGCGATGTCGATCAGCCGCCCCCACTGCAGGTCCACGCGCTGGTAGGCGGTGTTGTACAGCGAGTCGTACATCGACGCCGGGAACGGCACCGGGGTGAACCCGAAGTGGTCCCCCGCCCACACGTAGACCAGGAACAGCGCGTAGCCGCTGATGCCGATGCCGACCAGCACCTTGCCGAGCCGTCCGGTGAGCGCACCGATGACCTGTCGTCGGTAGGTGCCGAGCACGAGCCCGTGGGTGAACACGACCTGCCAGGTCAGGAGCGGGAACACCGACTCGAACTGCGAGTCGAGCGGCCGGAAGTCCGGGTTGAGCACCTGGAACGCGTAGAGCCCCCAGCTGACGAGCAGCAGCGCCCACCAGTAGCCGCGTCGGATCACCCACATGAAGACCGGGATGAACAGGCTCAGCACCACGAACAGGCCCATGATGTTGAACGGCCACGGGCCCATCTCGAGCAGCAGGAACTGCCGGATCGCGAACCAGGGCGGCGGGTAGGCCAGCAGCTGCATCGCGTTCGGGTACAGGTCGTACACGCGCCCCTCGGCGCCCACACCCCCGGTCCCGGTCCCGCGGTCCGTGAAGGTCGTGATCGCGTCGGTGTTCAGGAACGGCACGAAGCTCATCGCGAAGACGACCAGGATCACCCCGAGGGTGACGAGGTACTGCTTCCGCGCACGCTTCCACGCGCCCACCGCGGCGACCCACTCGCCGAACTTCTTGATGGCGAACGGGTACGTCATGCCGAGCACCATGCCGGACAGGAACACGAACATCTCCGCGCCCGTGATCGCACCGGTGGCGTGCAGGGTGATGTACGAGTACGGGCCGCCGATCTCGATGTGGGTGATGACCACGGCCAGGATGATGAACCCGCGGAACAGGTCGAGTCGCAGGTCGCGTCCCGGCTTGCCGTCGTCCGGGTAGCGCCAGCTCGGCAGGAGTCGACCGACCAGTCCGCTCAGCAGGAACGCGGCGGCGAGGCCGAAGGCGCACCAGACGATCCACGCCATCTGGTCGCCGCCGGTCTCGTACTCCTGGCTGATCGCCGCGGCGCCCTGCTCGGGCGTCACCCGCTCGGTGACCGGCCCGAACGCGAAGTGGTCGGACCGCTCGAGGTCGGTGCGGAACGACCCCGCGATGCCCGGGACGGCGGTGTCCCGCCAGTCGGCCACGCGGTTGCCGGCCTCGGGCTCGCGCCGGTTCGTCTCGAGGAAGGTGACCGCGCGGATCTCGGGTCGGTCCTGCACGGCGGCGATCACCTGCCGCCACCAGCCCTGCTTGACCGTCAGCTCGGCGGCACCGCGCAGCGTGTGGTCGTACAGCGCGCCGGTGTCGAGCACCATCGGACGGTCGTACGCCCGCGCGAACCGGGTGACGAAGGAGCCGCTGGTCTGGCGCTGCTCGTACCCCCAGGTCTCGTCGAAGCGGGCCTCGACCTCGCCGGACTCGGGCGCGTCGTTGCGGGTCAGCGGGACGTCGCGCCCGGCGGCCTCGGTCGCCTTCCCCTTGCCGAACGAGTACATCGACAGCCCGACCCAGTCGACGCTCGACGCACCGGGCCAGTACGGGCCGTAGGGGTCGTCCGCCGCGGTGAGCTGCCCGTCGCCGTTGGTGTCGGCCTTCGCGACGTCCGTGGCCGACAGGTCGCGCAGGCGCCCGGCGGACTCGCCGAACGGGTACCCGGCACCGTACGACGGCGACCACACCATGGCGGCGCGCGAGTCGCCGTCGTGCACGACCCCGGCCAGCGTGCGGAAGGCCGAGACGTAGGCCGTCGGCTGCTGGCCCCACCGGACCCAGGTGCCGTTCATCTGCGGTGCGAAGCGCACGAGCACCTGGGTGTCGTACTGCTCGTGCACCTGCTCGAACAGACGGTTCGCCGCGCGGGCGTCCGCCCGGGTGAGCGACCGCAGCGACTGCGACGGTTCGAGGCTCACGGCGAGCACGGCCCCCTGGGCGGCAGCGGCACGGGTCGCGCGCAGGAACTCCTTGCGCGCGCTGCGGTCGAACGGGTACTCGATCTCGACGCCGTACACGGAGGGCACCGCGCCCAGCCGCCCGGCGTAGCCGTCGGGGGCGTCGGAGCCCCAGTCGAGGTCGGGACCGAACCACGCCCTGCCGTTCTCGGGAAGCAGACCGCCCGACGGCGAGGCGGTCGCGGTGGCGGACGGCGCCGGGGTCGCCGGTGGTGTCGCACCGACCGCGGACGCCGGCAGCGCACCCCCGAGCAGCAGCGTCCCCACGACCACGAGGAACGCGAGGACCTTCGTCAGGGTGCCCCTCACCGGCTGCACGCCAGCGTCCAGATGTTGTGCCCGCCGGTGTGCACGTGCTCGAGCCGGTCGAGCGCGGCGATCGCGAGCGCGAGTCCGCGACCGCTCTCCTCGTCGACGTCGGCCATCGTCACCGCGGACAGGTCGACGTCCGCCGGCAGCCCGTTGTCGGTGAGCACCGCGCGGACCTCGTCGTCGGTCAGGCAGAGCTCGACGGTGTACCGCCGACCGGCCCCCCGGTCGGCACGCCGGACGTGCTCGACGATGTTGGCGGCGACCTCGGCCAGCGCGGTCTCGAGCGAGAACCGGAGTCGGACGTCGTCCACACCGAGGGCGTCCCACCACGCACCGAAGCGGTCCTGGACCTCGTCGAGGGACTCCGTCACGGCGGGGACGTCGAACGTCACGTGGTGGTCGGTCACAGCGGGCCTCCTGCGGTCGAGGACACGTGCTCGGACTGCGCGGTGCCCGGTCCCGGTCCCCGGTAGAGCACCGCGCGGACCACGATGCTGAAGATGAACAGGTCGAAGACGACCCACGCGGTGTTCACGAGCGGCGCGATGCCGTCCGCCTGGCCGGTCGCGTAGCGGATCGCGATCATCACGAGCGCGGCGACGAGGGCTCCCATCGCGTACAGCTGGGGCTTCACGAGGTCCCACCGCGGTCGCTGGTCGGACTCGTCCTTCACCTTCGGCGTGACCCGGAACCCCAGGGGCTTGCCGCGGAACACGTTCTCGAAGGCGCTCGTGACCGACTCGATCCACACCGGGAACAGCGCGAGCGAGTACTGCTGCCCACGCCACGTCGGTCTGCCCGCTGCCACCACCCAGAACAGGAGCTGGTTGAGCACCAGGAACGGGATCAGCCGGACGAAGAAGTCGACGCTGTACGCCTGCACCGGCACCACGCCGAACGACAGGCAGAGCACCGGCGCCGCGATGTAGACGATCGCCGCGAAGCCGGACAGGTAGCTCCACATCGTCGAGAAGTACATGAGGCGCTGGCCCCACGACAGGCCCTTCTGCACCAGCGGGTTCTCGCGGAAGAACACCTGCATGGTGCCCTGCGCCCACCGGAGTCGCTGCACGAGCATGGTCGGCAGGTCCTCGGGTGCCAGGCCCTTCGCCAGGATCTCGTCGTGGTAGGCGGACTTCCACCCGAGCCCGTGCAGGCGCATGGCGGTCGCCATGTCCTCGGTCACGGAGATCGTCGCGAGCGGCATGATGGGCTGCGCCTCGTCGTCGCGGTTGACGTCGAGCGCCCGCGCGAGCACCGCGATCGACTCGATGGCGGCGACCGGCGAGGCCTCCCGCCGCCCGAGCACGTCGAGCGCCGCGTCGTCGAGCCCGGCGAAGGTGTCCGCCTCGGTCGACATCGCCGCGAGCTCCTGCAGGTCGCGCCGCACCGACTCGAGGTCGGCGGCGGCGAACCGGTACGCGATCGCGTCGATCCCGCGCTGGAACGCGTACGTGACGTCGCCGAGCGGTTCGCCGCGGTCGATCTGCTCCCGAGCCTGGTCCACGACCTGCTCGGCACCGTCGAGGGCCTCGAGCACCCGCGGATCCGTCTCGGTCTCGCGGGCGCGGGCGAGCAGCTTGCGGGAGGTCTTGATGGTCCGTTCGACCGACTCCTCGACCTCGCGCACGTAGCGGGTGACGCCGAGCTGCATGAGCGCCTCACGACGCAGGATCGCGTTCGACCCGCAGAAGAACGCCGCGTTCCAGCCGTCCTTCGACTGCTGGATCGGGCCGTAGAACAGCGGCGCCTGGCTGCCGAGCAGGTCGGCGTCGGGCACGTTCTCGAACCACTGCGGCGTCTGCACGAGCGCCATCCGCTCGTCCTTGAAGTAGCCGAGCGTGCGGTCGAGGATCGACGGCTCGGGCACCTGGTCGGCGTCGAGGATGAGCAGGAACTCGCCCTGCGTCGCGAGCAGCGCGTTGTTGAGGTTGCCGGCCTTGGCGTGGCGGGGACGGTCGACCCAGTCGGCACCGCGCGTGATCACGCCGATGCCGAGGGACTCGGCCGCGGCCCGCATCTCCGGCCGGTTGCCGTCGTCCAGGATCCACGTTGCGTGCGGGTGCGTGATGGCCTTCGCGGCGCGGGCGGTCCGCACGACCAGCTCGACGGGCTCGTTGTAGGTCGTGATGAAGACGTCGACGGTGACGTCCCCCGCCGGCTTGGTCGGCGGTTCTCCCCGTTCGCGGAGCCGCCAGGCCCCGAAGGCGAACAGCAGCGAGTCGATGACGCTGTAGGTCTCGGCGAGGACGAGCGGGACCGCGATCCACCACGAGTGCCAGTTCACCGACGCGGCCCACCGCCACACGATGTAGTTCACGCCCGCGATCGACGCGAGCAGCGCGACGGTGCGCACCGTCGCGAGCCGTCGGGGTGCGGTCCCGGTGGTGAGTCGGCGACGATCCTGACGGCTGACGTCGAGCGCGGTCATCGGCGTCCTTCCCTGCTGCAGCCGGACAGCGCTGGGTGAGTGCGCTGCGTACCAGCCTGTCTACCGCAGCGGATGCCCGCCTGTCAGCCCGCCGCCCCGATCCGGGTGCCGACAGCGCCCGTACCGGGCCGATCGAGCCCCAGGTCGTGCGCCAGGCGGACGACGACCTCGTCGAAGTACGCCGCGGGGTCGGTCACCGAGCCGACCGCGTGCCCGAAGAGCTCGAAGGACAGGACACCGAACACCGTGGTCCACGCCATCAGCGTGCGGAGGACCACCTCGGGGGCCGGGTCGTCGTGGAAGCCGCGCGCCCGGGTGTAGGCGACCGCGTCGGCGACGGACGCGGCAGCCCCCGGGCGCGAGTCGACCGCCGGGCCGGTGCCGAGCCTCCAGTCCGGGGGCAGGTCCTCCGCGGCGACGTCCGCCCAGGCGTCGGTGACCACGCGGACGAGCACGTGGGTCGTGCGCGAGGCGGGCTCGATCGTGTCCTGCGGCGCGACGTACCCGGGCACGGGCGATCCGTAGAGCAGTGCGAAGTCCCCGGGGTGACCGACGGCCCAGTGCCGGACGGCGCGGCAGGCGGCGACCCAGCGGCCGACGTGGTCGGCGCGGTCGACGGGCGCCTCGGCCGTCTCGACCGCGGCGCCGAGCTCGTCGTAGTCGAGCACGAGGAGTGCCGTGAGCAGGTCGTCCCGGCTCGGGAAGTACCGGTAGACGGCGGAGGAGACCATGCCGACGTCGCGGGCGACCGCGCGCAGGCTGAGCTGCGCCGGGCCCTCGTCGGTGAGCCGCGCACGGGCCGCGGCCAGGATGCTCGCGTGCACCGCCTCGCGTGCCAGGGACCGTGCGGTCGGCGCCTTCTCCACCATCCCTCCACCCTGCCATGCGAGAGCACTGCACGGAAACGAGAGCACCGCTCTTGCAATCGTCCGACGCACCCGCGATGATGAGCGCGAGAGCACCGCTCTCGCAAACCCAGGAGGAACCATGACCCGTCAGCACGTCGTCGTCGGCGCCGGCCCCGTCGGCCGTCACGCCGCCGCACTCCTCGCCGACCGCGGGGACGAGGTGGTCGTCGTCACGCGGTCCGGTCGCGACACCGGTCTGCCCGGTGTGCGGCACGTGGGGCTCGACGCCTCCGACGCCGACGCGCTCACCGCGGTGACCGAGGGTGCCGCCGCGCTCTACAACTGCGCCAACCCGGGCGACTACACGCAGTGGGAGCGGGTCTGGCCGCCGCTCGCGTCCGCGCTGCGCACCGCCGCTGAGCGCACCGGGGCGGTGTACGCGATCACGGGCAACCTCTACCCCTACGGCCCGGTCGGCGGCGCGATGCACGAGGGGCTGCCCGACGCGGCGACCGACCACAAGGGCGTGCTGCGGGCGCGGATGTGGGCGGACGCCCTCGCCGCACACCGCGCCGGACACCTGCGGACCGTCGAGGTGCGCGGCGCGGACTACGTCGGTCCGGGCACCGGGCAGAACGGCCACGTCACGCGCGTGCTGCCGACCGCACTGCGGGGGAAGCCCGTCACGGTGCTCGGCCGCTCGGACCAGCCGCACTCGTACACGGACGTCGGCGACGTCGCACGGCTCCTCGTGGCGGCGGCCGACGACGAGCGCGCGCACGGCCGGACGTGGATCGTGCCGACGAACGCGCCACGCACCCAGGAGCAGGCCCTCGCCGACGTGCTCCGTGCAGCCGGCCGGCCGACCGTCCCGGTGCGGAGCCTGCCGATCGGTGTACTCCGCGCGGTCGGCGCGGTCGTGCCGTTCGCCCGCGAGATCGCGCAGCTCGGGTACCAGTGGACCGCGCCCTACGTCGTCGACGACCGCGCGGCGCGCGCCCACTTCGGCTTCGGCCCGACGCCGTGGGACGAGGTCTGCCGCCGCACCGTGGACGGCCTCACCGCCTGAGCGACGGCGGCGTCCGGCCGGGAGGCACGGCGCGGGTCCACCGCGTCGCCCGCGCCGGTGGCGGTGCGGTTCCGCACGTCGGTGGTGCGTCCCGGGGTCGCGTCCCGTCGGGGGACGCCCCGCCGGACGACGTCCGTCGGACGGCGTCCGGTCGGACTGCGCCCGGTCGGACTGCGTCAGATGACGAGGAGCGTCGGGTACCACCCGGTCGCGAGCTGCTGCGCCGGACCGCCGTCAGCCGACAGCCGCCAGAGCCCGGGCGTCGTGCCCGTCCCGACGGCGAGGAACAGGTCCCCCTCGGCGTCGGCAGCGCCGATGTGGACCCCGCGGCC
Source organism: Curtobacterium caseinilyticum (assembly GCF_030363035.1). Lineage (GTDB taxonomy): Bacteria > Actinomycetota > Actinomycetes > Actinomycetales > Microbacteriaceae > Curtobacterium > Curtobacterium caseinilyticum. The sequence continues at coordinate 274,206 of NZ_JAUCMN010000003.1, forward strand.
CGGGGAGGCCACGCCGCTCGTCGTGCGCTCCGTCGTCGCACCGGAGGCGTCGCGGGCGACCAGGTGCGTCAGGGTCTTGTCGACACCGCAGCCCCCGGGTCGCGCCTCGGACGGCGCCGCGCACCACTCGGCCGACTGCGCCAGCACGAAGGACCGGTCGTTCACGGCCGCGTGGTCGAACGCCAGGCGGGGCTCGGCGGACACGAGCGTGCTCGAGCCGGCGGGCAGCGCCCACCAGGTCGTCGCGCCGGACGCCCCGGTCGACCAGTAGTCGAGGTAGAGCGTGCCGCTGCCGTCCGCCAGGAGCGCCGAGAACGTCGCGTAGCCCGGCTGCGTGACGGTCCGCGCCGCGCGGACCCCGTCGGCACGGACGGTCGTGACGGTCGCCGTCGGAGCCTGCGACGAGGTCGTCGAGAAGACGGCGACGGTGCCGTCACGGCCGACGGCCCAGTCGGCACCGGCCGACGGCAGGACGACCACCGGCGCCCCTCCCGTGACCGGCAGCTTCGTGACCGCGCCGGACACCGAGTCGACCCAGTACAGGTTGCCGGCGACGTCGGAACGGAGGTCGGCCGTCAGGCGGAGGCCGACCGCGACGGTCCGCGGCACTCCCCCGGCGGCCGGGTACATCGTGATCGACGTCCGGTCGGGGGACGGCACGAAGACGTCACCGAGGTCGTCCGCCGTGAAGCCCTCGCCACCACGTGGCACGACCACACGGCCCGCACCCGCCCCGGTCGTCGGGAAGCGGTGGACCGCCCCGGACTCGTCCAGGGCGAAGAGGGACTGCACGGTCGTGACCGAGGACGGCGTCGTGTACGACACCACGACGCTCGGACCGGTGCCCTTCGTACCGACGGCGCGGACGGTGAAGCGGTGGGCGGTGCCGGCCGGCAGGTCCCCGAAGCGGTCGGAGCGCGCCGAGCCGGGCAGCCGGTCGACCCCGCCGTCGGGCTGGTCACCGGCCGGCGTGACCGCGACCTTCCAGCCGGTGACCTTCGCACCCGAGCGGGGCGCGCCCCAGGTGACGACGGCACCGTCGCCGGAGCCGGCCACCCGGACGGTGGTCGGTGCACCCGGCAGCCGGGACGGACCCGCGGGCGCAGCCGAGGCCGGGACGGCTCCCCCGACCACGAGGGCCACCGCCGCGACGGCGGTCAGGACGACTCGGAACACGACGGACCCCTGTCCTCGGGCGGTTCGACGAACCGCGCTGGGGACAGCGAAGCACCGGGACGCACCGCACGAGGGCACCCGGCACGGATCGTGCGGTGCGGCTGCGCGACCACGCAAGGGTGTCGACGACCGCCGGTCGGGCACGGACCCGACCGGCGCGGCCGTCAGCTGTGGCGCGGCTTGCGGAAGGGGCGGTCGCCGTCGTCGCGACGCGGGCGGTCGTCACGGTCACGCCGGGGTCGGTCGTCACGGTCGCGGCGGGGGCCGCGGTCGTCACGGTCGTACCGGCGCCCGCCACCACGGCGGTCCGGCTTGATCTCGATGAGCTTCCCGCTGATCCGGGTGTCCGACAGGCGGTCGAGCACGCCGGGGTCCATGCTCTCGGGCAGCTCGACGATCGAGAAGTCCGGACGGATCTGGATCGCGCCGAAGTCGTCGCGGCGCAGGCCACCCTCGTTCGCGAGCGCACCGACGATCTGCCGCGGCTCGACGCGGTGGCGACGGCCGACCTCGATCCGGTAGGCGGTCATCGGCTGCGAGCGACGGGGCCCGCGGTCCTCGCGGCCGCCACGGTCGTCGTCGCGGTCACGGCGGTCGTCACGGCGCCCGTCGCGGTCGACCTGGTTGCGGAGGGCGTCCGACTCCGGGTCGAGCAGCAGCGGGTCGTCGCCCTGCGCGACGACGGCGAGCGCCGCGGAGACGTCCTCGGCGGGGACGTCGTGGTTCCGTACGTAGTGGGCGATGACGTCACGGAAGGCCGCGATGCGGTCCTGCTGCTCGAGCGCCGCGGTGATGGCGTCGTCGAAGCGGGTCAACCGCGTCTCGTTGACGTCGTCGATGGTCGGCAGCTGCATCTGCGTGAGCGGCTGCTTGGTGTGGCGCTCGATCGCGGACAGCAGGCGGCGCTCGCGCGGCGTGACGAAGCTGATCGAGTCGCCCTTGCGCCCGGCGCGACCGGTGCGGCCGATGCGGTGCACGTACGACTCGATGTCCACCGGGATGTCGAAGTTCACGACGTGCGTGATCCGATCGACGTCGAGGCCGCGGGCGGCGACGTCGGTGGCGACCAGGATGTCGAGCTTGCCGGACTTCAGCTGGTTGACCGTGCGCTCGCGCTGCGCCTGGGCGACGTCACCGCTGATCGCGGCGGCCGCGTACCCGCGGGCACGGAGCTTCTCGGCCAGGGTCTCGGTCTCGCTCTTCGTGCGGACGAAGATGATCATGCCCTCGAAGTCCTCGACCTCGAGGATGCGGGTGAGGGCGTCGACCTTCTGCGGGTACGACACGATCAGGTAGCGCTGCGTGATGTTCGCTGCGGTCTTCGTCTTGGTCTTGACCGTGATCTCGGACGGGTCGGTCAGGTACTGCTGCGAGATGCGGCGGATCTGCGCGGGCATCGTCGCCGAGAACAGCGCGACCTGCTTGTCGTCCGGGGTCTCGGCGAGGATCGTCTCGACGTCCTCGGCGAAGCCCATCTTGAGCATCTCGTCGGCCTCGTCGAGCACCAGGTACTTCAGCTCGGACAGGTCGAGCGTGCCCTTGGCGATGTGGTCCATGATGCGGCCGGGCGTCCCGACGACGACGTCGACGCCGCGACGCAACGCCGAGAGCTGCACGCCGTAGGCCTGACCGCCGTAGACGGGCAGGACGTGCACGTGCTTCATGTGCGACGCGAACTGCTCGAACGCCTCGCAGACCTGCAACGCGAGCTCGCGCGTGGGCGACAGCACGAGGGCCTGCGGCACCTTGCTGCCGGACTCCATGCGGGACAGGATCGGCAGCGCGAACGCCGCGGTCTTGCCGGTGCCGGTCTGCGCGAGGCCGACGACGTCGCGCCCCTCGAGCAGCGTCGGGATGGTGGCCTCCTGGATGGCGGAGGGGGTCTCGTAGCCGATGTCCTTGACGGCCTTGAGCACCGCATCGCTCAGGCCGAGGTCGGCGAAGGTCACCACGGGCCCCTCGTCGGCGGTCTCGGTGGTGGTGGCGGTGTCCGTGCTCATGCGGAAACGGTATCTCGGATGGCGACCGCGTGGTGACGCGGGACGCGCGGTCAGGAGGCGCCGGCAGGCGGACGGGAGGCACGGCGCGGCCCCGTCCCGTGCCTCCCGTCCGCCCCTGCGGGGCCCACAACTAGTTGCAGTGTGGAACCAATGGAGGTATCGTTGCGCGGTCTGCAAAGTTACAGAGTACGAAAAAGGAGTTCGATGACCGCCACCGCACCCGTCCCGGTGCAGCACGGCCGCCACGCTGCCGGGCCCGACGCGGCAGCCGGAGCGACCGGCGCGCCCGCGCCCGGCACCCCCGGCCAGCAGCCGCTGATGACGCACCGCCAGATCCTCCTGGTGATCTACGGCCTGATGGCGGGCATGTTCCTGTCATCGCTCGGCCAGACGGTGTTCGGCACGGCCATCCGCACGATCGGCGACGACCTGCACGGTCTCGACCAGCAGGCGTGGGTGACCACGGCCTACCTGATCACCTCGACGATCGCGACACCGATCTACGGCAAGCTCTCCGACATCTTCGGCCGGCGGCCCCTCTACATCTTCGGCATCGTCGTCTTCATCCTCGGCGCCGTGCTGTCGTCGATGTCCACCTCGATGCTCATGCTCGCGGCCTTCCGCGCCGTGCAGGGCATCGGCGCAGGTGCGCTGATGTCGCTGCCGCTCGCGATCATGGGCGACATCCTCGCCCCGCGTGAGCGCGCGAAGTACCAGGGGTACTTCCTGGCCGTCTTCGGCATCTCGTCCGTCATCGGTCCGCTCATCGGCGGCCTGCTCGCCGGCTCGTCCGAGATCCTCTGGATCACCGGCTGGCGCTGGGTCCTCCTGATCAACGTGCCGATCGGCGTGGCCGCACTGATCATGGTCATCGTGTTCCTGCACCTGCCGAAGGTGCACGGCAAGGGTGACAAGCCGAAGGTCGACTGGTGGGGAGCGACCGCGGTCATCGTCACGCTCGTGCCGCTGCTCCTCGTCGCCGAGCAGGGCCGCACCTGGGGCTGGGGCTCCCCGGCCGCCATCGCCAGCTACGTGATCGGCGCGCTCGGCCTCGTCGCGCTGCTGCTCGTCGAGTCGAAGATGGGCGACGCGGCGATCATCCCCCTCAAGCTGTTCCGCTCCGGCACGTTCTCGATGGCCACGGTCATCGGCTTCCTCGTCGGCTTCGCGATGTTCGGCGCGATGCTGACCATCCCGCTGTACCTGCAGATCGTGGTCGGTCTCACCCCGACCGAGTCCGGCTTCGCCACGCTGCCGCTCGTCGGAGGCCTGATGATCGCGTCGATCACCTCGGGTCAGATCGTCGCCCGTGTCGGCCGCTACCGGATCTTCCCGGTCATCGGCACGTTCCTGGTGTCCGCCGGCTACGTCGTCCTGACCTTCATGACGATCGACAAGCCGCTCTGGTTCCTCATGATCGGCATGTTCCTCATCGGCCTCGGGCTCGGCTCGGTCATGCAGTCGCTGACCCTGGCGTCGCAGGGGTCGGTCGAGGCGCGGGACATGGGCGTCGCCACCAGCTCGGCGACGTTCTTCCGCCAGATCGGCGGCACGCTCGGCACGGCCGTGCTGCTCTCGATCCTGTTCTCGGTCATGCCGAACAACATCCTGACGGCGACCGCGAACCAGGCCGACCTCAAGCCGGCGCTGTCGGCAGCGCTCGACCCCGCGGTCGCGAGCAAGCCGGCGAACCAGGGTGCGATCGAGAAGATCTGGGCGCCGATCACCACGCCGCTGCAGCAGACCGTGCAGGCACAGCTCGACGACGCGTCCGCACAGGCCGAGCAGGCGGCCGACCAGGCCGTCACGCAGCAGGTCACCGCGGCCGTGCAGCAGCAGGTCGCCGCCGGCGCCGTGCCCGCAGCCGCGGCGCAGGGCGTCATCGACCAGCAGGTCGCAGCAGCCACCCCCGCTGCTGAGTCCGCAGCCCTCGCGGCGGTCGCCGACAAGGCACACGCCAGCGTGCAGGACGGCACCGTGTCGGTCGACTGGTCGAACGCCTCGCAGCGGTCGTACTGGGTGGACGAGCTGACCCCGGCACTCGCGGAGAAGATCGACGACGGCGCCAGCTCGGACTCGGCGTCCACGAGCACGAACGACACCTCGTTCCTCACCGGTGCCGACAGCCGTCTGACGCGACCGTTCATGGCGGGCTTCAACGCCTCCTCCGTGACGATCTACTGGGTCGGCCTGGGCGTGATCCTGCTCGCCTTCGTGCTCACCTGGTTCTTCAAGGTGCCGCCGCTCCGCCAGCGCTCGGCCCTGCAGGAGCAGCACGACGCCGCGAACGGCTCGTCCGACGCCCCGTCGTCCCCGCCGTCGCCGGAGGCGGAGCTCGAGGCCCGCGCCGGGCTCGCCGCGGCCGAGGCCGGTTCGTTCACGGGGCCGATGACCGGCTCCACCCCGACCCAGCGTCGGTGACACCGGGCCGCCCGCACCCCCGGGTGCGGGCGGCCTCCCCCGCCGGTCCGTCCGGCAGCAGCCGGGCCACCGCTCCACACGGTGGCCGCCCAGCAGCACAGGAGTGCACGTGAGCACCACAGCAGCACCGGAGCCGGCCACCGCGCCGTGCACGTTGCGCGAACGGAAGAAGCAGCAGACGCGGCAGGCGCTCCACGACGCCGCCCTCAGGCTCGTGTCCGAGCACGGTCTCGACGGCGTCACCGTCGAGCAGATCTGCAGCGACGCCGACGTCTCGCCGCGGACGTTCTTCAACTACTTCACGTCGAAGGCGCACGCCGCGCTCGGCCTCGACACGGTGGAGGTGCCCGACTGGGCCGCCGCACGGTTCGCCGGCGCGGACGGGCGGCTCGTGGACGACCTCTGCACCCTGGTCGCGGCGACCGTCCCGCTGTCGCAGGACCGTCGGCGGATGAAGGAGCTCCTGGTGCTCCGTCCCGAGATGGCGCCGATGGTCATGCAGTGGATGGCGGAGTCGCGGCAGTCGCTCCTGGCGACCGTGTCCGCGCGCACCGACGAGCAGACCGCTCGCACCGCCGTCGGCCTCGTGCTGTCGGCCCTGTCCGAGGTCGCGCACCGCGACACCGTCGGTGACAGCGACGAGCTCGCGGTCAAGCTCCGCGCCGTGGTGGCCGAGATGGGCGCGATCGCAGCGGCCTGACCTGCGGGTTTGCGGGAACCCGCGCAGCTGCGTGGTTCCACAGGCCGTCTTCGGCATCCCGCAGGAACCGTCCAGGAACAGTCGTCGCGCACCTACGCTCGCAGCACCGGACGTACCCGACGCCCGGTCCCGGTCCGGCCACCCGACGCCCGGGGATCCGCGAGGAGCACCGATGAAGCACGTTCCGAGCTGCCGTTCCGTGGCACTCATCACCGCAGCGACCGGCACCGTGCTGGTCACCACCGCCTTCGGCGTCCTGCCGGCCGTCGCGGCCACGGACGCACCACAGCCCGTGTCGGCGTCGACAGTGTCGTCGTCGCCGGCACCGGACACCACCCCGGCGACCACGGCACCCGCGGCCGACACGGTCGGCACCACCGAGGCCGTGTCGGCACCGGCGACGTCGGACGAGGTCGTCCAGCCACCGGCACCCGTCGCGGACACCACCGCCCCGGCCAGCGCTGCTCCGGCCCCCGTCGCTCCGTCCACGGCCGCTCCGGCCACCGACGCTCCGGCTCCGGCGTCGCCCGCGACCGCCTCCGGGTCGACCGCCGTGGCACCGTCCGCCGCGGGCGTCCCCGCGCCCGCTGCCTCCGCTGCAGCCACCGCTGAGGACGGCTCCCCCGCCGAGCCGGCCGCCGCGGTGTCCGGCCCGTCGTACGACGAGGGCACGGACGCCTCGTCACCGCGGTGGCTCCCGACCGTCCGTGCCGGCGAGTCCTTCTCCGCCGACCTGCGCGCCCACGACGCCGAGGACGCGACCTACACGCTGACGACCGTCGAGGGCACCGACGTGGCCCTCGACTCCGGTCTGACCTTCCGCGACGGGTTGCTCGAGGGCACTGCCACCACCGCCGGCACGTTCACCGTCCGGGTGACGGCCACCACCGACCACGGCAGCGCGTCGCAGTGGGTCCGGCAGGTCGTCGAGCCGGCCGCGGTCGTCGCGGTGGGCGTCGTCGTGCACGGGGTCCCCGCAGCGGCCGACGGCTCGTACACGTGGGTGGCGGGTGACGGCACGGTCGGTCCCCGTCCGATCTCGGTCCCGGTCGGCGGCTCGATCACGCTCGTGCCGTGGACCGTCGACGAGTACGGCAACCCCGCGAACGCCACCGACCGGGCCGAGGTCTGGGCGAGCGGCGACACCGACCAGGTCGTGCACGGCGAGGACGGGTTCACCGTCACGTTCCCGCACGCCTCGACGCACACGATCTGGGTGTCGGTCGACGGCGTCTGCACGGAGTTCACCGTCGAGGTCGTCGACGACACCGCGGAGACGCCCACCACCCCGACCGAGCCGGGCGTCCCGACGGAGCCGACGGTGCCGACCGACCCGACCACCCCCGTGCCCCCGGTGGACGTCACACCGGACGACGCGACCCCGCAGGACGGTGGCACCGCGCCGGTCGTCCGCGTGACGCCGACCGCGAGCGACGCCGTCGCCGCTCCGGTCGCCGCGCGCACGACGCCCGTGGCGCACGAGCTCGCCTGGACCGGAGCCGAGACCGCTGCTCCGATCGGCTGGGCAGCGGCCCTGCTCGCCGCCGGCGCCGGACTGTTCGCGCTCCGCCGCGCGCGCCGGAGCCGCCACCGCGCCTGACCCGTCCGCGGTCACCGCGCGCAGCGCCGCGCGCGGGACGCCGCCACCCGCGAGGGACTCCGCCACGACGTGCGGTGTCCCGACGCCGGTGGCGGCGTCTCGGCGTCTCGCCGGCGTCCCGCGCGCCAGCTGGCAGCGGTCAGACCACGGACCACCCGCCGTCGCTCGGCAGCACCACGCCGTTGACGTTGGCGGAGTCGTCGCTGAGCAACCAGGTGATCGCTGCGGCGAGCTGCTCGGGCTGTGCCACCGGCGGGATCGCGACCTGCATCAGCGGGCCGACCCGGCCAGCGGCGTACTCACTCCGCATCGGGGCCTCGATGTTCGTCGCCACCGCCCCCGGCGCGACCGCGTTCGCGCGGACGCCCTGCGGCCCGTGGAAGAACGCGACGCTCTTGGTGAAGCCCGCGATCGCGTGCTTCGACGCCGTGTAGGCGGCACCGGCCGCGGAACCGCGGAGCGCTGCCTCGGAGGCGACGTTCACGACAGCACCCCTGCCCGCGGCGATCATCAGCGGCAGGACGGCCCGGGTCAGCCGCATCGGGCCGGTCACGTTGACGCTGAACACGCGGTCCCAGGTGGCGTCGTCGATCTCGCTCGGCGGCAGGAACGCGTCCATGATCCCGGCGACGTTGGCCAGGCCGTCGACCCGGTCCCCGGCGGCGGCGAGCACCGCGTCGATGGTGTCCGCTGCGGCGACGTCACCCACGACGGTCTCGAGCCCGGTGGCCCCGAGCTCGTCCCGCAGCGCGTCGAGTCGCTCGCCGACGACGTCGGTCGCCACGACCCGACCGCCCTCGTGTGCGATGCGGATCGCCGTGGCGCGTCCGATGCCGGACCCTGCCCCGGTGACGATGATGGTCCTGCCGGTGAACCGTCCGGCGGTGGTGTCGTTCATGCCTGCTCCTCATCGAGATGGTGTCGAGACGGTGGTGGTGCGACCGGCGACGAGGGTCGGGACGACCCGTGTCGCGCTGCACGGTCTCGACCGCGTGGTACCAGTTGTAGCACTCAGTGCCGAAAGGAAGCCATGAGCACCTCCCCCGCACGCCCGACGGGACGCCCGCGCACGATCGACCCCGAGGTCGTCTCGCTCGTGGCGCTCCGGATGTTCGACGAGCAGGGGTTCGACACGGTCTCGATGGACGACGTCGCCGAGGCCGCCGGGGTGAGTCGTCGATCGCTCTTCCGGCTGTTCCCGAGCAAGGCGCACCTGGTGTGGGGCGGGCTCAGCGAGTTCGCCGAGCGCTTCGAGACCGCGCTCGCCGAGCGGCCGGCGGACGAACCGTCGATCGACGCCCTCCGCACGGCCTACCGCGCGGGTGCGACCTTCCCGCCGGACGCCGTGGAGACCACGCGCCACCGCCTCCGGGTGATCCGGGCGAACCCCGGACTGGCCCCGGGCGGCGCCGAGGCACAGGCGCGACTGACCGAGACCATCGTCCGGTTCGTCGCCGACCACGACGGTCTCCCCGACGACGACCTGCGGGTCGCCGTCCGCGCGAGCACCTTCGCCGCCGCCGCGAACGCCGCGATGTCCTGGTGGGCGGAGCAGGACGACGGGCTCCCGGCGGACGCCGTCGACCGCGCCCTCGCGATGCTCTGACCCTGGTGGTCGCTCCGCCACGGCGGTAGCGTCAGGGCATGGACGGTAGCGGACCGACCCCGTACTTCCTGCTCCCCGGCACGGCCCGGGTGGCACTCGCACGCTGGCAGCAGGTCTTCGGCGGCGAGGTGCGCATCGTCTCGTACGGCGACCTCTCCCGTGGGGACGGCCCGCCCGAGGCGGTCGGCCACGGTGAGCTCGTCGGCCCGGTCCGGCTGTTCGCGGCCGACGCCGGCCCGCGCGACACCCCACTGGAGACGAGCGGCGTGCTCTTCTCGTTGCTCGGCGCGGACGCCCCGGACGTGCTCCGCCGGTGGTTCACGGACCTCTCGACCGACGGCACCGTCGTCGACGCGCTGCAGGAACGGCCCTGGGGCGACTGGGACGGCACCGTGCGCGATGCGTTCGGCGTCACGTGGTTGATCGGCTTCGAACGCTCGGCCGCGGAGGCCTGACCCGGAGCGGCGACCAGGCCCGCGCCGGCGCCCAGACCCAGACGGCGCCTACGCGGCCTCGACCGGCAGCAGCGGCGCCCAGAACGCGTCGGCACCGTCCGCGACGACGGCGTCGCGTTCGAACCGGAACCCGTACTCGCGCACGAAGTCGAGCGCGGCGGCCTGCTCGTCCTCGGCATCGTCCGACGCGGCGTCGAACAGGTACACGCCGTGTCCCATCCGCACCCCGGAGTCGCTGATGACGGTGAGGTCCCAGCGTCCCTCCTCGGCGCGCTCGATCCGGACGACGGCGGCCTGTGCAGCGGTGAAGTCAGCCATGGGCCGAGCCTACGGGCCGCCTCCCGGGTGCGTTCAGGACCGGTGCCGCACGTCGTAGCCTGTCGCGCATGGACTCCCCCCAGCACTCCGGCACGACGCGGCGCCGGATCACGCTCGACCTCGGTCGCCCCCTCGTGACGTGGGGCGCGCGCCCGACCGTGACGATCGACGGCGTCGGGCACCCTGCCCAGTGGGGGTCCGGCACCTGGGCGGTCGCCGAGGACGGGTCCACGGACGTCGGCGTGTACTGCTTCAACCGCCTCTGGCGGTTCGGCGCGGCCGTCGCGACGGTCGGCGACAGCGACGCGCTCACCTACCGGGCCGGGGCACTGCCCGTCGGGTCCGGTCGGTTGACCGCACGACGCACCACGCGCTGAGCCGGGAGGCGCGGTGCCGGTGAGCAGGTCCGCTCACCGGCACCGCGCCTCCCGTCCGTCAGTCGTAGATCGCGACCCAGTCCACGCTCACGTGCCCCGACGCGGTCGCCGGGACCCGCACGCCGATGTCGGTCTCCGCCTGCAGGGTGACCCGCATCGGCTTCGTCGGGACGGCCTTCGTCGTCGAGGCGACGAGCTTGCCGTCCCAGTAGAACCGCACGATGTTCCGGTCCCACTCGGTCGTGGCGACGTGGTACGCGGTCGTGTCGGTGGCCGCGAAGGTCTCGCGCTCCGGCTGGAAGGTCATGCCGCGCGCGGTCATGGTGCCCGGCACGGCCGATGCGGGACGGGGCCGGTTGCCGAGCGCGGCCTCGGGCCAGTCGATCTCGCCCTCGTTCCAGTTGTCGCTCGACGGCCACAGCATCACGACGAACTTGTAGCCGGGGGTCTTCGTCGTCTTGTACCGGATCGACAGGCGGCCGGTGCGGTGCGGCTTGTAGCCGTCCGGCATGACGGCCGCGGCGAGCGGTTGCCCGCGGTCCGACCGCAGCCAGAAGTCCAACACGCCGTTCTGCACGCTGAGCACCTTCGACGGCGCGTACCGCCCCTGGCCGCTCGTGTCGGAGAACCCGTCGTACAGGCCCATGCCGGGGTACTTCGCGGCGACCGTGCCGCGCGGCGCGGCGGTGGTGAAGTCCTGGCGGTAGGTCTGCTTCCAGGTCCGACCGTTCGAGACGACGTTGCCCTTCGGGGCGGCGGTCGTCACGTTCGCGGTCGAGGCCGCGGACGCGGGGAGGGTGGCCGAGGTGTCGGCGACCGTGCCGGCTGCGAGCACGGCGACGGTGAGGGCGGCGACGATCGAGGTCTTCACGGGTGGCGCTCCTGCCTACGAACAGCGACGGTGGGTGACGTCGGTGGAGGTGGTGGTGGTGCTCGGGTCCTGCTCGGTGTGCCCTGCTGTGTCGGCTCGGGACGGGCTGCCGTCAGTGGAACGGCCGATCCCTTCCAGCTGACCTGCGGTCTCGTACCCCGGATCGCGACGCAGACCGGTCTGGCCACCCACCGATCCACGGGACCACGGGCACCGGCGGCTCGGCTGCGTACCCCGATCTGGGGGATCCGCGACGAGCTGGGACGAACCGTGCCGGCCCGACGAGGCGCCCGGACCCGCGGCGGTGCTCCAGTAGGGTGAGCGGCATGTCAGTCGGGTTGCTCGCCGTGGTGGACGACATCCTCTCCGCGGCCCTCAAGGCCAGCGCGAAGACCGCGGGGGTCGTGATCGACGACGCGGCCGTCACACCGCAGTACGTCCAGGGCCTGCAGCCCGCTCGGGAGCTCCCCGTCGTGGGACGCATCGCGCTCGGCAGCCTGTTCAACAAGTTCGTCATCATCATCCCGGTCGCGCTGCTGCTCACCGCGTTCGCCCCGTGGGTGCTGCCGTGGCTGCTCGTGGTCGGTGGGACCTACCTGTGCTTCGAGGGCGCCGAGAAGGTCACCGAGTGGTTCGGCGTGCACCACGAGGCCGCCGGCGAGGGCCAGCCGACGACCGAGCCGAAGCTCGTGTTCGGGGCGATCCGGACCGACCTGATCCTCAGCACCGAGATCATGCTCATCGCGCTGTCGAGCCTCGACCCCGACCTCGGCTTCTGGCCCACGGTCGGCGCCCTCGCCCTGATCGGCGCCGGGATGACGGCGCTCGTCTACGGCGCGGTGGCGCTCCTGGTGAAGGTCGACGACATCGGGCTCCAGATGATGAAGCAGCCGTCGCGGCGCACCCGGCGCACCGGTGCCCGGATCGTCGGCGCGATGCCGACCGTGTTCCGGGTGATCAGCATCGTCGGGACCGTGGCGATGCTCTGGGTCGGTGGGCACCTGGTGATCGCGAACCTGGCCGAGACGTTCTGGGCGGGGCCGTACGAGCTGCTGCACGTCGTCGAGCACGCGGTCGAGGCCGCCGGGCCCGTGGTGACGTGGATCGTCGACACGGCGGTGTCGGCCGTCGCCGGCCTGCTGCTCGGCATGGTCGTCGTCGGGGTCGTGCTCGGCGTCGGGCGGTTGCGCGGGGGCGCCGCGCACTGAGGCCGAGGTCCCCGTCGAGCGGGTCAGACGCCGCCGGTCGCCGACTCCCACTGGTACCAGGCCTCGAGCTGCGCCTGCGCGCTGCCGAGCGCACTGTGCGAGCCGCGGACGGCGCCGTCGGCCGAGACGAGCTCGTACTGCCGCTCGCAGGTGATCCGGGCGACGATGCGTCCGTCGGCCCAGGCCGACCAGGCGTCGTCGGAGTCCTGTCGCCAGGAGAGGGTGTGCTGGTGTGCCATCGGTACGGCTTCCGCTCGGTGCCGTGGGAGCCCGTGTGGCGGAACGACCACTCGGACGGTACGCCGTCCGACTGGACGGTGCCCAGCTGGGCCGGGACGGACCGCGGCGGTCAGATCTCGACGTCGCTGCCCATCGTGACCGTCCGCTGCGCCGGCAGGCCGAAGCGTGCTGCCGGGTCGGCGGCGTTGTGCGCCAGCCCGACGAAGAGCTTCTTCCGCCACCGCGCCATCCCCCGGTTGCCCGACTGCGGCCGCAGCGCGCCACGGGAGATGAAGTACGAGGCCTTCGCCATCTGCTCGGGGTCGATGTCGAGGACCTCGGCCAGGCACGCGGCGTGCAGCGCGCGCGGCAGGTCCTGGTCGTCGGAGAAGCCGAACTTCACGGTGATGTGGTCGATGCCGTCGTCCTCGTAGCCGAGATCGTCGCGGAAGAACGCCTTGGCGTGCGGCACGTGGGGCACGTTGGCGGTCAGCACCGAGACGATGAGCACGGTCCCGTGGACGACGTGGTTGTGCTCGACGTTGGCCCGCAGGGCGAGCGGCGTCGTCTCCTTGTTCGGGTGCGGGAACACCGCGATCCCCTCGACCCGCGGGATGTGCTTCGTGTTGATGCGCTCGATGAAGTCAGCGAGGGAGCCCTCGCGCTCCTTGCGTTCCTCCTGCACGAGCTGCCGGCCCCGGCGCCACGTCGTCATGAGCGTGATCACGGCGAGGGCGATGAGCAGCGGCACCCACCCACCGTGCAGGATCTTCGACAGGTTGCCGGCGAGGAAGGTCAGCTCGAGGCCGCCGAACACGACCGCGGCGAGCACGAGCTTCCACGTCGCCCAGTGCCAGAGCGGCTTGACGACCAGGAGCAGCAGGAGGGTGTCGACCACGAGCGCGCCGGTCACCGAGACCCCGTACGCCGTCGCCAGGCTGGCCGACGAGCGGAACGCCAGCATGATCGCCAGCACGCCGATGAACAGCAGCAGGTTCACGGCCGGCAGGTAGATCTGCCCGCCCTCCTCCCGCGAGGTCTGCCGGATCGTCAGCGGCGGCAGCAGCCCGAGCTGGATCGCCTGGCGCGTCAGCGAGAAGGCACCGGAGATGACGGCCTGACTGGCGATCACCGTGGCCATCGTCGCGAGCACGACGACCGGGATCTGCAGGGCGTCCGGGAACAACAGGAAGAACGGGTCCTTGGCCGCCGCCGGGTCCTCGAGCACGAGCGACGCCTGCCCGAGGTAGTTGAGCACCAGGGCCGGGAACACGACGAAGAACCAGGCGCGCAGGATCGGCGTGCGGCCGAAGTGCCCCATGTCGGCGTACAGCGCCTCGGCTCCGGTGATGACGAGCACCACGGCGCCCATCGCCACGAAGGTGATGTACGGGTGCGCGATGAGGAACGCGATCGCCCACGTCGGCGACAGCCCCTGGAGCACGCCTGGGTGGGCGACGATGTGCGGGATCCCAGCCACGGCGATGACGACGAACCAGAGCAGCATCACCGGCCCGAACAGGTTGCCCACCTTGCCGGTGCCGAACCGCTGCACCAGGAAGAGCATCACCAGGATCACCGCGGCGATCGGCACGATGAGGTGCTCGAGCGACGGTGCCGCGGTCGACAGGCCCTCGACCGCGGAGAGCACCGACACCGCCGGGGTGATCACCGAGTCGCCGTAGAACAGCGAGACGCCGACGATCCCGATCACCAGGAAGACCGTCGCGCCCCCGCGCCGCTTGGCGTACAGGCGTCGGGCGAGCGCGGCGAGCGCCATCACCCCGCCCTCGCCGTCGTTGTCCGCGCGCATGAGCACGAGCACGTACTTGATCGACACGACGATCGTGACGCTCCAGAACATGATCGAGATGACGCCGTACACGTCCTCCTGGTTCGCCTTGACGATGCCGCCGTCGATCGTGAACACCGTGCGCAGCGCGTAGAGCGGGCTGGTGCCGATGTCGCCGAACACGACGCCGAGGGCTGCCAACGCCAGGGCCGCGACGCCCTTGGCGGGGCCGTGCGAGGAGTCGTCGACGCTGTCGGTGGTCGAGGACTGGGAGCGGGTCTCGGTCACGCTCGTCACTTCCGTCCGGGCCGTCCGGGCGACGGCCGCGGATCATCTTCGCACCGCCGGGCGACCACGGCTCGCAGCGGGCGCCCACCTGGGGGTGACGGTGCGTGGACCGGCTGGTGTGCAGGCGTCGTACCCCGTTGCCTCGACGCGTACAGGAACGGGGTCCTACCGTCCGGCTGGACGCGAGGACGCGCGCCCACGCATCCGCGCGGGCGCTCGACCCCCGCCCGGACGGAAGGAGTCACCATGGACCTGGACGGGTTCGAGCCGGCCCAGCTGATCGTGTTCGTCATCGCGGTGGTGCTGGTGTTCGGCGGCCTGCTGGCCAGCCGACGTCGCCGCTGAGGCGACCGCGCGCCGCTCCCGGTGAGCGGCTGACGGACGGGAGGCACGGGGGCCGCTGACACCGTGCCTCCCGTCCGCGCGTGCGCACCACCGACGGCCGCCCGCGTGGCTCGCGGGACCGCCGACGGCCACGCGGCGGGACCGCAGGATCGCCGACGGCCGCGCGGGTGCCAGCCGGGCCGGCGGGGGCCGTGCGGTCAGGCCGCCAGGTCGAGCAGCACGTCGTGCGCCACGCGCGCGGCGCGCGCCGACGCATCGTCGAGGTGCTCGCGGAACTCGTCGCCGTCGGGCGCGCAGAGGTCGCTGATCCCCCGGATCGACAGGAACGGCATGCCGTGCACGTGGGCGAACTGCGCGATCGCGGCCGACTCCATGTCGACCGCGGCGACCGCCGGGAACACCCGCCGCAGGTCGCGGGCCCTGGCGTCGGTGACGAAGACCTCGCTCGACCCGATCGTCGCGGTCCGCACCCGGTACGGCGTCTCCGCGGCGGCGGCGCGGGCGAGCATCCGTTCGTCGGGCGCGTAGTGCGGCGGCATGCCGGGCACCTGCCCGAGGGCGTACCCGAACGCTGTCGCGTCGGCGTTGATGTTGACGTAGTGGTCGCCGACGACGACGTCGCCGATCTCGATGCCGCGCATGAGTCCGCCCGCGGTGCCGACGCTGAGCACCGGGACGGCGCCGAAGTCGTGGAAGCAGTGCGCGACCGCGGCCGTCGCGTTGGTGAACCCGATGCCGCTGCGGCGGAGGGCGACGAGCGACCCGTCGACGTCGAGCAGGTGGTGCTCGTCGTGACCGCCCACCGGGCCGTCGTCGATCACGACGCCGCCGAGCAGGTCGGCGACGGCGGAGAGCTCTTCGGTCATCGCGGCGATGACGACGGCGACGGGGGTTCCTTCGTGGTGCACCGACCGATCCTCGCACGCGCCTGCGACAGCGGCGGACCTCCGAGGGCGTCGCTCCCGGCCCTCGGACTGGGGCGACGACGACCCGTTGACCGTCGCGGAACGGGCTCCGTACCGTTGCCGGGTCACGATCGGAAGGGGCCCGATGCGCACCGACACCACCACACTGGGCAGGACCACCACCACGGCCGTCCGGCTCGCCGCCGCGGTCGTCGCGGTCGTCCTGCTCGCCGCGCTGCTCGTCGTCACGCGGGGTCCGGCGGCGAGCGCCGCGCCGACGCTGCTCTCGCAGGGCCGACCGACCACGGCGTCGGCGAGCGACTCGACCGCCCGCACGCCGGCGAAGGCGGTCGACGGCAGCACCGCGACCCGCTGGGCGAGCGGTCGGACAGACGCCCAGTGGCTGCGCGTCGACCTCGGGCGCACGGCGACGGTCTCGCGGGTCGTGCTGCGGTGGGAGGCGGCGTACGCCAAGGCCTACCGTCTCGAGGTCTCGTCCGACGCGAAGACCTGGCGGACGCTGTCGAGCACCACGGCCGGCAAGGGCGGTGTCGTCACGACGGACGTCTCGGGCAGCGGACGGTACGTGCGGATGCTCGGCGTGCAGCGGGCGACGACGTACGGGTACTCGCTGTGGGAGTTCCAGGTGTACGGGACGGTCACTGCGGCCACGGCGAAGCCCACCCCCGCCCCGACCCCCTCACCGAGCACCGCTCCGTCGA
Source organism: Curtobacterium caseinilyticum (assembly GCF_030363035.1). GTDB lineage: Bacteria > Actinomycetota > Actinomycetes > Actinomycetales > Microbacteriaceae > Curtobacterium > Curtobacterium caseinilyticum. The sequence goes on from NZ_JAUCMN010000003.1 coordinate 291,209, forward strand.
CCGGCGTGCGGGTCACGGGCACGCAGGGGAAGTGGCAGCTCACCGTCGACGGGGCGCCGTGGACCGTCCGCGGCGTGACCTACGGCCCGTCGAACGCCGATGCGCCGTCGTACATGGCCGACATCGCCAGCACGGGGGCGAACACCGTCCGGACGTGGGGCACCGACGCGTCCTCGGCGCAGCTGTTCGACGCCGCACGCGCACGCGGCATCCGCGTCGTCGCCGGGCTCTGGCTCGACCAGGGGGCCGACTACGTGGGGAACACCACGTACAAGGCCGACACCCTCGCGAGCATCACGAAGACCGTGACCACGTACCGCGACCACGGGGGCCTGCTCATGTGGGACGTCGGCAACGAGGTCATGCTCGGCCAGGGCGAGGCACAGCGCGTCGCCTACGCGCAGTACGTCGAGCAGGTCGTGCAGGCGATCCACCGGGCCGACCCGGGACACCCGGTGACCTCGACGGATGCCTGGACGGGCGCCTGGGACTACTACCGGCAGTACACGCCGAGCCTCGACCTCTACGCCGTGAACTCGTTCGGCGGGATCGGCTGGGTCCAGCAGCAGTGGCGCGACGGCGGCTACACGAAGCCCTACCTGGTCACCGAGACCGGACCGGCCGGGTCGTGGGAGGTCCCGGCCGACGCGAACGGGGTGCCCCGCCAGCCCACCGACACCGCGGCGGCACGGGCGTACACCGATGCCTGGCGGGCCGTGACGGCCGCTCCCGGGGTCGCCCTCGGCGCGACGATGTTCCACTACGGGGTCGAGAACGACGAGCCGGGCGTCTGGCTGAACCTGCGCACCGACGGGTTGAAGCGGCCGTCCTGGTACGCCGTGCAGCAGGCGTACCGCGGGACCGTCGCCGGGAACCGGCCACCCGTCGTCGGCACCACCACCGCGAGTCCGTCGACCGGCGTCGCCCCCGGCGCGACCGTCACGATCACGGCGCCCACCACGGACCCGGACGGCGACGCGGTCACCTGGCGCGCGTACACGACGAGCCGGTACGTCGACGGCGACGGGACGCTCCGTCCGACCGCGGTCACCCGGGCTGCCGACGGGACGCTCCGCATCACCGCGCCGACGACCGCGGGGGCGTGGAAGATCGCCGTGTACGCGCTCGACGGGCACGGCAACGTCGGCATCGGGACGACGTCGGTCCGGGTGCGCTGACCCGGGCGGTGCACCGGTCCGGCCGGCCAGTGATCCGACCGGCGCACCGGCCCGTCCGTCCGCAGGACCGACGGGGCTACGGTCGGAGCAGTGACCGATGATCGACGCCGCGAGGTCGGCGAGGGAGACGCACCCGTCGAGGACGAGATCGAGGAGTCCTTCGACGCGGTGGTCGACGAGGGTGCCGAGCGGCTGCAGCGGACGATGCGCGTCGTGCTCGCCACCGGGTTCGCCGGCGGCCTCGAGGTCGGCCTCGGCGTGATGGGCTACCTCGCGGTGCTGCACGAGACCGACAGCCACCTGCTCGCGGGCCTGGCGTTCAGCGTCGGCCTGATCGCCCTGCACCTGGCGCACAGCGAGCTCTTCACCGAGAACTTCCTCATGCCGATCGTGGCGCTCATCGCCCGCGAGGGCACCGTCGGACAGCTCCTGCGCCTCTGGCTCGGGACGCTGCTGAGCAACCTCGCCGGCGGCTGGGTCGTGATGTGGCTCGTCGTGCACGCGTTCCCGCAGTGGCACACCGTGCTCGAGGAGTCGGCACGGCACTACGTCGACACGCCCTTCGGGCTGCAGGCCGTCGTGCTCGCCGTGCTCGGCGGCAGCACCATCACGCTCATGACCCGGATGCAGCAGGGCACCGACTCGGACCCCGCCAAGCTCGTCGCCGCCGTGGTCGGTGGGTTCCTGCTCGCGGGACTGCAGCTGTTCCACTCGATCCTCGACTCGCTGCTCGTCTTCGGCGCGATCCAGGCCGGAGCGTCGATCACCTACGGCCAGTGGCTCGGGTGGTTCGGCTACACCCTGTTGTTCAACGTGCTCGGCGGGGTCGTGCTCGTGACGTCGCTCCGGATCGTCCGGTCCGCCGATCTGCTGCAGGGACGGCGGCGCACCGCGCCGGACGCACCGGACCGCGCGGCCGGGGAGCAGGGCTGACGCCACCCCGGGACGGACGGGAGGCACGCGGGGACGCCGCCACGGGCCTCCCGTCCGGCACCCCGTGCGGCCCACCGGCACGGTCGCGTCGCGACCGGAGGGATCAGCGGGCAGCCGGGGCGGCGACCGCGAGCGCGGACGCGAGCGTCGCGATCAGCCCGAGGCGGGCGAAGTACGGGCGGGCCGCCACGGGGAGCAGGGCGATCAGTGCGAAGGCGTTCGCGGCGGTGTCGGCGAGCCGGTCCTGCTCGGCGGGGGACAGCGGGACGCCCGCCGCGACCAGGGTGGCCCAGCCGACGATCTCCGCGCTCGGGAGGTCGGGGTCGTGCACGCTCGCCCGGTCGACGCCCTCGGGCAGCGGCGCGGTGCCGTGCAGCCGCAGGAGTGCCTCGAGTTCTTCGCGCATCCCTCAACCGTAGAGCGACACCTGCCGAGGGTCACAGGAAGCCGGGGGACGTGGCCGTCCGACGGCCGCGTCCCGGGTCGGCTCCCGGCGAGCGCGGGTTGAGTGGGAGCGTGCACCCAGCGACCACGGAACTGTTGTCCCTCGTCTACGCGAGCCGCGCGGTGGTGGGCTTCGGGCTCGACGACCTCGACGCGCTCCTGACGCACTCCCGGCGTGCCAACGCGGACGCGGGCATCACCGGGCTGCTGCTGTTCAAGGACCACCGGTTCCTGCAGCTGCTCGAGGGTCCCGCGGCGGCGGTCCGCGAGAAGATGGCCTTCATCGCCGAGGACCCGCGCCACGAGCAGGTCACCGTGCTCCTCGAGGAGGACGTCCCGACGCGGCAGTTCCCGGACTGGACGATGGGCTACGCCGCCGAGGACACGCTGCAGCGAGCCGAGGTGCCGGGGCACCGAACGACGTTCGACGACATCGACTTCATCCCCGACGACCACCGGGTCGGGCCGACCCTGCCCGAGCTGCGGGAGCTCCTGCGGTGGTTCCGCGAGGAGCAGGCGTCGGCCGGGGCCGACCTCGGGAGTGCCCGCCCGCGGTGAGTCCCGCGCCGCGGTCCCCCCTGTCTGCCACGATCGGTGCATGCCCACCGACGGACGACCGCTCGAACGACTCGGCTTCCTGACCCTGGGGTCGTTCGACCCCGCCGACCCCGCGGGCGGTCACGAGGGGACGCTCCGCGTGATCGAGCGGGCCGAGGCACTCGGCTTCGACAGCGCGTGGCTGCGGCACCGCCACCTGCAGCACGGCATCTCCTCCCCCGTCGCCGTGATGGCGGCCGCCTCGCAGCGCACCTCGCGGATCGCGCTCGGGACCGCCGTGACCCCGATCGGCGCCGAGAACCCGTTCCGGCTCGCCGAGGACCTCGGCACCGTGGACGTCCTGCTCGGCGGACGCCTGCACCCGGGCTTCTCGGTCGGGACCCCGATGCACTTCGACCGCTACCGCGACGCGATCTACCCCGACACCGCCGAGCAGGAGGACCTCGGGAACGACAGGCTCCTGCGCTTCCGCGACCTCGTGCGCGGCGACCCGGTCACGGACGACGTCGAGCGACGCGGCATCGAGGAGTTCGCCACGACCGTGCAACCGCAGAGCCCCGGGCTCGCCGACCGGCTCTGGTACGGCACCGGCAGCACGCGCTCGGCGGTCTGGGCGGCGCAGAACGGCTTCCACCTGCTCACGTCGAGCGTCACGCGCGCCGAGGTCGGCAACGACTTCGCGGCCAACCAGCGGGCGCAGGTCGACGCGTACCTCGACGCCCGTCCCGATCCCGGCAGCGCCCGCGTCTCGCAGGGGCTGGTGGTGATCCCCACGGACACCGCGACGGCGGAGCAGGAGGCCCGGTACCGCGCGTACGTCGAAGCGCGATCGGGACGGGTCGGCGTCCCGCAGGGTCCCGCCGGCCTGCTGTTCGCGGCGGACCTGGTCGGGACGTCGGCCGAGATCGCCGACCGGCTCCGCGCCGACGCCGGGTACCAGGTGGCGACCGAGGTGGCGTTCGCGCTGCCGTTCTCCTTCGAGCCGGACGACCACACCCAGATCGTGTCGGACATCGCGGAGCGGCTGGGGCCGGAGCTGGGGTGGGCGCCGGGCGCTCCCTGACGTCAGGGCGCCGTCAGGGCGGGGTCAGCGCCCGGGGAGGACGGCGAGCGCCTTCGACCTGGCGGCGAGGAGCTCGGCGTAGGTGCCGTCGCGTTCCGCCCACCGCAGGTGCTGCGCTGCAGCGACGACGATCTCGTCCGGGGTCGGGTCCTGCGTGAGGAGCTCGAGGGCCTCGTCGAGGTACGCGTCGAGGGGCAGGGCGGCCGGGTTGACACGCTCCTGACCGGCGGTGGCGACGGCCGGCGGGACGATCTCCGTCACGCGGACCCCGGTGCCGGCGAGCTGAGGCCGGAGCGCCTCGGTGTACGCGTGCACCCCGGCCTTCGATGCTCCGTACGCGGGCATCAGCGGGAACGGCAGGAACGCGATGCCCGACGACACCGTGACGACGTCGGCATCCCCCCGAGCGAGGAAGTGCGGGGTGAACGCGTCGACGACCCGCATGGTCCCGAGCAGGTTCACGGTGACGGTCGTCTCGGCCGCCGCGGCGTGGGCGGGGTCGCGGAGGTCCTCCTGGAGCAGCACCCCCGCCATCGTGACGAGCAGGTCGACGTCGGGGTGTGCGGTGAGGACCTCGTCGCGTGCCCGGAGGACGGAGTCGGGATCGGTGACGTCGACGCGGACCGTCTCGAGGTCGTCGACCCGGCCGGTGTCGCGTCCGCCGACGACGACGGTGCTGCCGGCGGCGGCGAGACGCCGTGCGAGGCCCAGGCCGATGCCCGACGTCCCGCCGACGACGAAGGCGGTGCGGTGGTGGATGTCCATGGTGCTGCTCCTTCTCGAGGTGCTGCCCATGCTGGTGCCGTCGGCCGCACCGAGGGAGGCCCCTGCTCGTCCGGGGAGTGACAGGACCCCCTCTCGGTGCGCGCCACCCGGGTATCGTCCGGTTCATGGCGGCGGAGGCACGGACGAGCACCCTCGGCGCGTACCTCCAGGCCCGGCGTGCCCTGGTGACGCCCGACCAGGTGGGCTTCGCGTCCGGTCCGCACCGCCGGGTGCCCGGGCTCCGACGCGAGGAGGTCGCGCTCCTCGCGGGCATCAGCGCCGACTACTACCTGCGGCTCGAGCGGGGTCGGGACAGCAACCCCTCGCCGCAGGTGCTCGGGGCGCTGGCGCGCGTCCTGCAGCTCGACGAGGTCGAGACCGCCTACCTCCGCGAGCTCGGCGCACCCCGGCCCCGGCCACGCCGTGCCCGCTCGGAGGAGCGTGTCCCCGGCCGGCTGCACCACCTCCTCGCCGCCCTCGACGCCCCGGCGTTCATCGAGGGCAGGTACTTCGACGTCCTCGCGTCGAACCCGCAGGCGGTCGCGCTCTCGCCGCGACTCGTCCCGGGGCAGAACCGGCTGCGGTCGCTGCTGCTCGACCCGGAGGAGCGGGCCTTCCACGTCGGGTGGGAGGACTCCGTGGCGGCGTTCGTCGCCGTGGCCCGACGCACGTTCAGTGACGACGTCGACGACCCGAGGGCCGTCGAGCTCGTCGGTGGGCTGTCGATCGCGAGCTCGCGCTTCCGGACGCTGTGGGCACGGCACGACGTCCGCGTGCTCGAGGGCGGGAGCGTCACGGTGGAGCACCCCGTGCTCGGCCGCCTGCAGCTGCACCGTGAGAAGCTCCCCGTCGACGGGCTGGTGCTCGTCGTGTACTACGCGCAGGCGGGCAGCGCCACCGCGGAGCGGCTCGGGCTCCTGGCGAGCCTGGGGGCGACGCCGGGCGACGCCCGCTGACCTGGTCCGGGGCGCGCCGACCGGACGTCGCGCGCCTGGACGGCGAAGAGCCGGAGGAGGTCGACCTCGACGGCGTCCTCCCGGCGCGGGGCCGGGTCGAACATCGTCGACATCCCTGTCCGAGGCGGCTGACCCCGGACCGCACGCGGGTGCCGAGACCGGTCCGGGTGGGCGACCGGCGGCCGCCGGTCAGCTCGACGGTGGACGGGCGCGGGGGTGCACACCGTGCAGCGCGCGGTGTCTCGGTCGATCAGCGCGGGTTCCGGCTCGTCGGCCGGTCAGTGCAGGCCGTGGACGACGGCGTGCCCGAGACCGCGGCTGATCATCCACCGGTTGACCGGGGTGGTGACAACGAACGCGAGGGCGAGGGACAGCGCGAGGGCACCCCAGAACAGCCACTGGTCGAGCTGCGCGTCCATCGCGCCCGGGATCGCGACGACGACCGTGTTGTCGATGATCTCCATGACGGCGATGGAGACCGTGTCCGCGGCGAGCGCGACCTTGAACGCCGCGCGGAGGGTCAGTCCGGACCGGACGACGCCGCGCATGGTGAGCGCGTACCCGAAGACGAACGCCAGGACGACCGACAGGACGATGGTGCCGACGTTGTGGAATCCCGCGGCGGTACCGATGACCATGCCGAGGACCTCGCCGATCGCGCAGCCGGTCAGGCAGTGCAGCGTGGCCGTCGCGGCCGTCGACCACGTGGTCGTGCCGTGGCCGGCGTGCTCGTGACCGCTCGCCTCGTGGTGTCCGTGCATGTCCGTGCTGCTCCGATCTGTGGCGGCGACGCCGACGCCTCCGGTGTACCAGGACGAGTACCCCCAGGGGGTACCCGTCCTGCAACGCGGGACGGCGCCGTCGTGTTCCACCTCGTGACGGGCGACGAGGAGCGATCAGACCGTGGTGACGGTGACGCCGGCTGCCCCGAAGCGCTCGACGACGTCCGGCGAGACGTCGTCGTCGGTGACCAGCGTCCACCCGCCGCCGAGTCGGGTCCACGCGTGGAACTCCGACTGCGCGAGCTTCGAGGAGTCAGCGAGGACGTACACCGATGCCGCACGACGAGCGATGAGTTCCTTCAGACGGATCTGACCGAGGTCCGCTTCGCAGATCCCGCGCTCCGGCGACACCGCGTCGGCTCCGAGGTAGGCGGCATCGAACGTCAGGTACTCGAGCGCAGCCTCCGTCAGGGGTCCGACGAACCCGTTGCTCAGCGACCGGTACTCGCCGCCGAGCGTGACGAGTCGGACGTCGTCGCGGTCGGCCATGTCGGTGATGACCCCGACGCTGGTGGTCGTGACGGTCAGGTCCGCGTCGACCGGCAGGGCGTGCGCGAACGCCGCGACGGTCGAGCCGTTGTCGAGGAAGAGCGACGCCCCGGGCGCCACGGTCGCGGCGGCGCGGCGGGCGATGTCGCGCTTCGCGTCGAAGTGCTCGCCGAGCCGCTGTCGCAGCGACGCCTCGGGGTGCGCGGCCACCGCCATCGCGCCGCCGAACGTCCGGGTGAGCTTCCGCTGCTCCTGCAGGCTCGCGAGGTCGCGCCGGATGGTGGACGCGGTGACCCCGAAGCGCTCGGAGAGCTCGTCGACGCTCGCGAGTCCGACCGTCGTCGCGAGCGTGACGATGGCGTCACGCCGCGCTCTGGCCGAGATCGACACCGGGCACCTCCGACGGCAGGGACTGGGGACGTGTCAGGCGCCCTGCGACGAACTCATCGCGCCCGACGTCGGAGCGAGTTCGGCCGCCTGGCGGAGCGCCTCGATCATGCTAGCGACATCGGCCTTGCCGGTGCCCGCGATGTCGAACGCCGTCCCGTGGTCGACCGATGTGCGGATGACCGGAAGACCCACCGTGATGTTCACCCCGGCCTCGATCCCGAGGACCTTCACGGGGCCGTGCCCCTGGTCGTGGTACATCGCGACGACCAGGTCGTAGTCCCCGCGACCGGCGAGGAAGAAGAGGGTGTCGGCCGGCAGCGGTCCGACGGCGTCGATCCCGTCGGCGCGTGCCGCCTCGACGCCCGGAGCGATCTTCTCGGCCTCCTCGCCGTAGCCGAACAGGCCGTTCTCGCCGGCGTGCGGGTTGATCGCCGCGACGCCGATCTTCGGGTGCGGGTTGCCTGCGCGCACCAGGGCCTCGTTGCCCCGCCGGATCGTCCGCTCGACGAGTCCCGGTTCGATCCGTGCGACGGCGTCGATGAGCCCGAGGTGGGTGGTCACGTGCACGACCTTCAGCTTCGCCGTCGAGAGCATCATCGAGACCTCGTCGACGCCCATGAGCTCCGCGAGCATCTCGGTGTGGCCGGGGAAGACGTGTCCCCCGGCGTGCAGCGCCTCCTTGTTCAACGGTGCCGTGCAGATCGCCTGGACCGTCCCGGCCGTCGCCGCCTCGCACGCGACACGGATGTACTGGAAGGCTGCATCGCCGGCGACCGGCGAGAGCTTCCCCCACGGCAGGTCCTCCGGCAGGAGTCCGAGGTCGACCACGTCGATGACACCGTCCTGGTGGGCAGCGTCCGCGACGTCCTCGACGACGTGGAAGGTGACGTCGACGCCCCGGATCGCGGCGGCCTGGCGGAGTCGGCCGAGGTCGCCGATGACGACGGGACGGCAGACGGCCAGGACGTCCGGCGAGACGACGGCCTCGACGACGATCTCCGGGCCGACACCGGCGCCGTCGCCCATCGTGACGGCGACGATCGGGGTTGCGTTCATCTGCGGTACTGCCTTTCAGTTCGTGCGGCCTGCGGCCGCTTCGACGCGGCTCGGGTCGCGGACGGGTCGTCTCGTGCGGACCGGAGGAACGTGGCCGCGTCGAGCAGGTTCGTGATGGACCCGAAGCTGCCGGGTCGCGTGACGACGCGACGGCCGTCGTCTGCGCGGGACACGACGCAGCCGGGTTCGACGGCGCCCTCCGGCACGATGGTCGCGATCTCGAGGCGGCTGAGCACTGAGCGTGCCGTCTCGCCACCGGTCAGCACCAGGGCGGACCGGCCGCTGATGGCGGCGGCCACGATGCCGAGGCCGTCGGCGAGCCGTCGAGCGAGGTGCGGGACCGGGTCGTGCCGATCCTCGACGCAGAGCGCCGCACTCCCGCTGCGCAGCGCCACCAGCGCTTCCTGGATCGCGGGGTGGTCGATGTCGTCGACCTCTCGGCGGTCCACAGCGCGGAGCAGGACGTCGCGGGGCACCGGCACGACGGGGACACCGTTCGCTGCGAGGACCTCGAGCTGCCCGGTCGCCTCGGTGCTGGCCGTGCCCACGACGAGCAGGACGTGTTGGCGTCCCTCGGCGCGCGCCGAGTGCTGTCCGGGGTCCGTCACGACCGGGACGGGAGCCTGTGCGCCGCGGAGCCGACCGACGGCCGCAGCGATCCCGCCGGAACCGACGACCGTGCAGTCCGTGCCGTCGAGCGCTGCTGCGATCCGGTCGAGGTCGTCGTCGGTGACGGCGTCGAGCACGGGGATCTCGCCGGCGCCGATCGCGCGTTCGACCGAGCCGGAGACGGCGTCGCCGCCGGCGCGGACGACCGTGAGCGGGACGGAACGGGCTCGCTCCCCGACCGCGGCCAGCGGTCCGGGGACGACCCGGGCCTCCAGGCCGTGCAGCCCTGCGTCCGCGACCGGACTGCCGTGCACGAGGAGCCGACCGTCGACGACCGTCCGTCCGAGTGCCGGGAGCGCGGAAGCGACCACGACGTGCGCACCAGCGTCGGTGAGCCCGCCGACGACGTCTCCCACACCACCGCGCAGCAGCGAATCGGTCTTCACCAGCCGGACCGGCGCTCCTGCAGCACGCATCCGCAGCGCTGCCCGCGCGACGGACGCGCGGCGCGAGTCCGGGTCGAGCGATCGCGTGTCGCAGTCGAGGACGACATCGGACGAGGAGCGCGCGACGTGCTCGAGCGCGGCGGAGAGCGTGAGGGCGACGGTTGCCGAGCTGCTCCCGAGGACCGCGGCGACCTCGGCCGCTCCGGACAGGTCGTCTGCGATCGCGGCGAGGCGGTTCGACATCGGACCCCTCCTCCGCTCGGTGGTTGCGCCGTTCCGTCCGGCCGGCATGCACGAAACACGCTAGACGACTTGCGTGAAACACGCAAGAGTGATGTGCTCGAAGAGTCGGGACCCGCGCGACACGACGATGAGTCGCCCGTCGGTACCCGAACGAGAGGAACCCAGTGCGTGACATCGACATCCGAGGCCGCCGGCTCACCCCCGCCGTCCTCGGCACCATGACCTTCGGCGACAGCGTCGACGAGCCCACGGCGGCCGAGATGGTCGACCGCTTCCTGGCTGCCGGTGGGAGCGGCATCGACACGGCGAACGGGTACGCAGGCGGCCGCAGCGAGGAGATCCTCGGCTCGGTGCTCGCCGGATGCCGCGACGACGTCGTGCTCGCGACGAAGGTCGGCATCCCGAACCCGGACGCCGAGGGTGCCGCTCCCCTGTCCGCCGTCGCGATCGAGCGGTGCGTGCACGCGAGTCTGCGGCGGCTGCGCACCGACGACGTCGACGTGCTCTACCTCCACCAGCCCGACCGTTCGACCACGGCGGAGGAGACGCTGACCGCTGTCCGCGCGCTCGTCGACGCGGGCGTGGTGCGCACGTGGGGTGTCTCGAACTTCGCGGCCTGGCAGATCGCGGAGCTGCGGCACACCGCCGCGCGACTCGGTCTCGACGCGCCCGTCCTCGGGCAACAGGTCTACAGCGTGATCGCGACCCGCATCGACGACGAGTACGCCGAGTACGCCAGGAGCACCGGTCTCGGGACGGTCGTCTACAACCCGCTCGGGGGCGGACTCCTCACCGGCAGGCACCGTCCGGACGAGCAGCCGTCGGAAGGACGCTTCGGGTCCTCCCCCCTCGCCGGGATGTACCGCAGCCGGTACTGGAACGACGAGGTCTTCGCCGCCGTCGGGCAGCTCCGTGCGATCGCCGAGGGCGCGGAGATCCCCATGGCCGAGCTCGCACTGCGCTGGACGATCGGCCGACCCGTCGTCGACGCGGTCCTGATCGGTGGATCCCGGCTCTCGAACATCGAGGCGAACCTCGCCGCCCTCGCAGCGGGTGCGCTCCCCGCCGACGTGCAGCGGGCCGTCGACGACGTCGCCGCCTCGCTCCGTGGTCCGATGCCGGCGTACAACCGCTGACGCGGTCGTCACCTCTCTGCCATGTGACGGCCTGGAGGCCCGGTGCCAGCTGGCACCGGGCCTCCTGTCCGTCTGTGGTCGCGGTGGAGCGGCGGCTCAGCCCAGGCCGGCCGCCTGGTCCGCGCGCACGGTGTCCGCGATCTTCCCGAGCGCAGCGTCGCTCAACAGGTTGAAGGGCGCGCGACAGGGGCCGACGGCCTGCCCGGCGGCGTTGGTGGCCGCCTTGACGATCGTGTTCGGGTTGCCGAGCGTGAAGAGGTTGCGCAGCCGCCGGATCGACGCCTGCGCCGCACGAGCGCCGTCGAGGTCGCCCGCCGCCCACCGCTGGGAGATCTCGACCATGGTGCGCGGGTAGACGTTCGCGACCGCGGTGATGCCACCCGCACCGCCGGCCTGCAGGGTCGGCAGGACCAGTGAGTCGGTCCCGGCGAGCACCGCGAAGCGGTCGGGATCGGTCAGCTCGATGACCTGCAGGATCGCGTCGAAGTTCCCCGACGAGTCCTTCACACCCGCGATGTTGTCGATCTCCGCGAGTCGGGCGACGGTCGCAGGCGTGATGGTGTTCCCGGTGCGCGCGGGGATGTTGTAGATGAGCACCGGGATGTCGACGGCTTCGGCGACCACAGCGAAGTGTCGGTACAGCTCGTCCTGCGATGCCGCAGCGAAGTAGGGCGTGATGACCGACAACACGTCGGCACCCGCCGCCTGCATGCGCTGGGCGATGCGCACCGTCTCCTTCGTCCCGACTGCACCGGCGCCACCGTAGACGGGCACGCGGCCCCCTGTGGCGTCGACGACCGCTTCGAGCACGGCGAGTCGTTCGTCCTCGGTCTGCTGGAAGAACTCACCGTTGGTGCCGAGGCAGAAGACGCCGTCGGCGCCCGCCCGGACGGCGCGGTCGGTGTGCACGCGCATCTGGTCGAGGTTGAGCGACTCGTCGTCGTGGAAGGGTGTGACGAGCGCGTGGATGCTGCCGCGGATCGTGGTGGTCACTTCGGATGCTCCTTGTCGGCGTGGTGGCCAGGGGGCGGATGGGGGTCAGGGTCGGGGTTGCTGCATCACGTGCACGGCGAAGCCGCCGAACTCTCCCGCGAGGTAGATGTTCTGCAGCCGTCCGTCGTCGAAGTGGGCAGCCGTCTCCTCGTCGAAGGCGAAACCCTTCGCGGTGAGCTCCTCGACCGCTGCCTCGAGGTCGGCCGTCGACATCCCGATGTGACCGTGTGTCCCGAGGTACTGCGACCGCACGCACTCGAAGAAGGTGCCGGCGAACTCGGACTTCTTCCCGTGACGGGGATCGAGGTTGAACATCAGGCAGAAGAGGTCGCACAGTTCCTGCGCGGCTGCGGCGTCGCGGTTGTTCATGCCCACGTGGGCGAGCTCGAAGGTGTTCTGCACGTCGGGTTCCGTTCTGTCGGGGCGTGAGCGGCGGGTCCGCCTCGGTCACATCGGGAAGAGCAGGAGGGCGCCGGCGGTCAGTGCCAGCAGGCGGATGAAGTACATCGGGATGGTGAACTTCCAGAACTGGAGGAGCGAGTACTTCCCGACACCCATCACCATCGCGGGGAGCCCGTCGATGGGGAGGAAGTGTCCGTTCCACCCGGAGACGACGATGGCGACCGCCGCGGCCGCGGGGTTGAGCCCCAGGCTGACGCAGGTCGCGATCGCCAGCGGCGCGAAGACGTACACCGTGCCGATCGTCGACCCCGTGAGGGTCGCGAGGACACTCGTCAAGACGCAGAAGGCGAACACCAGCAGGAAGGGGCTGACGTTGCCGCCGAGCAGACCGGCGACGGACTCGCCGACCAGCTTCGTGAGTCCGGTCGCGCCGAGCGCCTCAGCGATGCCGATGACGCCGGCGGACATGATGATGATCGGTTGGCTGATGGCGTCGCGGATCTCGGTGAAGTCGAGGACCTTCAGCACCAGCAGGAGCGCCACGGAGAGTCCCGTGATGGCGTAGCCCGCGTCGCCGATGTAGCTGTACGAGATCATGCCGGCGATGGCCAGGACGAAGCAGGCGTACGTCGCCAGCTGCTTCCGACGGTCCAACGTCGGCGCGGTGACCGTTGCGGTCGCACTCGACGCAGCGATCGCGGTGGCGTTCGCCTCGGCTGCGTGAGGGCCTGGTGCCGCAGGGTCGCTCGCCGTGTCGTCGTCCGCTCCGGGGCGGTCGGACGAGGCGGCGGTCGTGCGAGCGCCGGCCAGGGCCGGCTCCTTCGCACCGGTCGTGCTCGCGGTGCCGCCCTCCTCGTCGGCGATGGGGTGGTCGGGCAGCAGCCGGTACGCGATCAGGCACCAGACGAGGAAGCCGAGGCTGAGCACGAGGTTGACGATCGAGAACCGGACGAGGTCGATGTTCTCCCGGACGCCTGCCGCCTCGAGCACCGCGACGACGATGCCGTACTGCAGCGCCACGTTGAAGGGCAGCATCGGGTGGTTCGCGGCGAAGCCGGCCGGCATGAGGACCTTCGACGGCGGCAGCTTCTTGTTGTACGCGAGCGTCGACAGCAGGCCGATGACCAGCACGTAGTAGGCCGTGGACCCCGTGCCGAAGATGCTGCACCCCACCATGACGAACACGACGATCAGGACGTAGGCCCGGAACCCGCCCTTCGTCCCGAGTCTCGTGATCATCCGTTTGAAACCGGCGACGAGGTCGGTCTTCTGCAATGCGGCGATCACCGCCATGAACGAGGCGAGCATGATGATGGTCGCGTTCGCGAAGCCGCTGAAGGCGACGTTGATCGGAACGACGCCGAACACCACCATCAGCAGGCAGGCGATCAACGGCGGAACGCCGAACGGCAGGCGATCGATCATGATCAGCACGATCATGAAGACGGTGATCGCGAGTGCGAAGACCATGGGGAGGGTCATGCTCGCTGCTCCTTCGCAGAGAGGTCCGGACCGGCGGAAGCGGACGGCGTCGACACGATCGCAGCGAGGACGTCGGCAGGCAGGTACACGTGCTTGATCGACTTGCGGTGCCACGTGTAGGCAACGTGCAGTCCCCCGGCCGGGTCGGGGAGCACCGATGGGTAGGACAGCTCGCGGTTGAGGCTCTCGCGACTGTTGTTCGAGAGGCAGTACCCGTCGCCGTTCTCGATGTCGTAGGCGGTCGGCCAGGACCGCCCGTCCGGGCTCGAGACCACGAGCGTCATCGGCGCGCGCGGCGCACCCCAGAATGCGGTGGGTCCGTCGACATCGAACGCGGGTTCGGCGACTCGCGGACCGCTGTCGGTTGCGAGGCCCTCGTCGTCGATCTCGTCGTACAGGGAGACCCGGCGGCTCGTCGCATCGTCCTTGCTCGCGTGGTTCATCACCATCGCGATCCGGCCGTCGTCGAGGGAGCGCGCCTGGATCGAGGAGTTGTTGTTCGGCAGGTCGATCGGACGGCACGGCTCCCAGGTCATCCCGCCGTCCGTCGACGTCGACTCGTACACGTGGTCCGCCCAGCGGGAGCGGAAGCACGCCCAGAGCGTCCCGTCCTCGCGCGGCACGATGTCCATGTGCACGCACCCGGTCGACTCGGGCACGGTGACCTCGGACCAGGTCGCCCCGCCGTCCTCGGAGTACCAGACCGACGCGGTGTCGTCGTTGCCGACCCACTTCTCGCCGGGCACCGTCCGGCAGTTGAACACCGGCAGCAGGATCCGCCCGCTCTCGAGCACGACGGGCGTCTGGCGCACGAACACCCCGACTGGCGCATCGGCACCGAGCAGCGCGGTCGGCTCGTCCCACGTTGCACCGCCGTCGCGGGAGATCCGGCGCCGCACCTCGGAGGTGTCCTGGTTCCCGGCGATCTGTGCGGTGTAGAGCAACCAGACGGCGCCGTCGGGCGCGGTGAAGAGGATCGGGTTCTGCTCGGAACGCGCGGTGTCGAAGCTCAACTGCACGGGCTCGGACCAGCGGTCCGTCCCGGCGGGGAGCCGCGACAGGTGGACGGATATGTCGGAGACGCCCTCCTGCGTGCCACCGAACCACACACAGGCCAGGTCGCCTCCGGGCAGGAAGGCGAGGTTGGCCGCGTGGCACTGCACGGTCGGCGTCGGCAGGAACGCTTCGGCTCCCCCGTCGGACCGGGCTCGCAACAGCCCGTCGAATGCACTCATGCGGGGGTCCTCCAGTCGACGTTGACGGTGGGCACCAGTGGTCTGGCACTGAGCGTTCATCCTGGCAGACCTGCTCGAAGTGCGCAATAGCCGTGCGCGTCACGCGCATTCGAGCGCTGGATGAGGCCCGATCGCAGACGGGTTCGCTCGAATTACGCGGACAATGCCGCGATCACCGTCCCGGCTCGCCGGCGAACGCCGGACCGCGTCGACAGCGGAGCGGGCCGGGCCAGCCGGGTCGCCGCGCATCGTCGATGGAGTCTCGAGGAGCAGACGGAGCAGGATGTGGCGCCCGTCGGAGTCGGAGAGCACACGGCGCGGATCGAACCGCGACCGGCAGGAGCGAGCCGAGCTCCGCCTCCAGGATTCGAACCCGGACCTAACGGCACCAAAGGCCGTCGTGCTGCCGTTACACCAAGGCGGAACACACCGGACGGGGTGGAGCCCGCCCGGCGCCCGTCCATCCTCCCACGGCCCGGACGCTGGCCGCGCGCGACGGCTTCGGCCAAGATGGAGGGATGCCGCACCAGGACGAGGTCGACCGGATCGTCGCGGCGTGGGGCCGCGAGCGGAGCGACCTGGACTTCGGCCCGCTCGAGGTCCTGTCCCGCGTCGACCGGCTCGCCCGGCACCTCGACCGCGCACGGCGGGCGGCGTTCGACGCGAGCGACGTCGAGCCGTGGGAGTTCGACGTGCTGTCGGCGCTGCGGCGCGCGGGCGATCCCTACGAGCTCAGCCCGAAGACCCTGCTGCAGCAGACCCTCGTCTCGAGCGGGACGATGACGAACCGCGTCGACCGACTCGCAGCCCGGGGGCTCGTCAGCCGTCGGACGGACCCGCGCGACGGTCGGGGCATCCTCGTGTCACTCACCGTCGCCGGACGGGCCGCGGTGGACGCGGCCATCGCGGACCTGCTCGATGCCGAGCGGGCGATCCTGTCCGGGGTCTCCGACGACGAGCAGGCGCAGTTGTCCGGGCTGCTCCGTCGGCTCATCCTCGGCCTCGGCGACTGACCCGGTCGGCTCGGCGTAGCGTGCGCGCCATGCACGCGATCACCCTCGCCGTGGCCGACGTCGAACGGTCGGCAGCGTTCTACCGCGCACTGCTCGACGTCGACGGCAGCGGGATCATCGGCACCGAGTACCCCGCCACCGCGACCGAGGCGGGCGGCACCACGGCGATGTTCACGCTCGACGACGGACTGATCGTCAGCGTCTACGGCCGCGAGGACATGCGGAAGGACTCCGGCGTCACACTCGCCGTGGCACCGAGCACCACCATCGGGCACTTCGAGCCGTCGCAGGAGGCCGCACGGGCGTTCCTCGAACGAGCACGAGCCGCGGGTGCCACCATGCTCGCCGCGCCGTACACGCGCCCGTGGGGCATGTGGTCCGGCTTCTTCCAGGACCCGGACGGCCATCTCTGGGAGGTCGTCTCGAACCCCGGCGGCGCCGACCCCGCGCACGGCGCCGAGGACCGGGACTCCGTGGAGCAGTAGCTGTCGGGTCAGTCGCGAAGACTCGACGTCTTCTGCTCCACCGACGCACGATGGGCGGCGCACGACGATCGCCCGGTGACGAGCGCGAGGCACGGTGCACGACTGTGCCTCCGTGTCCTACGGTGGCGGCATGGACAGAGGGCGGGCCGTGGTCGGAGCGAGCACGATCGGCGCACTCCTCCTGGCGGCAGGACTCGTCATCGAGCTGGTTCCCGCTCCAGGGCTGACGACCGACATCACCGCAGCAACGGCCTGCGCGCACCTCGGCGAGGAGCCGTCCACCGTGTCGGCGTGGTTCCTCACGCAGTTCGACAACGACACCGACCACGGGATCCGTGTCCTGTCGGTGCGGCCGGGCGCCGTCGAGGGTGTGCGGCTCGAGGACTTCGCGATCGCGCCGCACCCGACCACGACCGATCCCGGTCTCGTCGCGACGGACGACGGAGCACGTCCCCCCGAATACGGACCTGCGGTGCCCGTCGACGCCGGCTTCACCGTCCCGGCGCACAGCACGCTCAACGTCGTCGGACACGTCGTGAGCGGCACGGGCGACGGCACCGGACAGGTGCGGGACATCGTGGTCACCGCCGAGGACCGGCTGGGGAGGCTGCAGTCCGTGACGCAGCACGCTGCCTTCGGGCTCGGCCCCGGCTCGGACGGCTCCGTGATGACGTTCAACTGCGACGGCACCTGAGCCCCGGCGGTCAGGCCGCTACACCCCGAGCTGCTCCGCCACCTCGAGCCACCGCTCCTCGAGCTGCTCGACCTCGGCCTCGAGCCCGGCGAGCTGCGTCTGCAGCGCCCCGAGCCCGGCGTAGTCGGACTGGTCGTGCGCCGCGAACGCATCGAGCAGCTTCTGGCGGTCGGCACCGACCTTGGCGATCCGGCGGTCGAGCGCCGACATCTCCTTCTCGGCGGCGCGCCGGTCCGCCCCGGACAGGCCGACCACAGCCGACGAGCCGGAGCCGCCCGCAACCCCTGAACCAGCCCCGCCGGCACCGGAGCCGCCCGCCGGAGCGGTGTCGGGCCTCCCGGCCGTCGCGGCGGCAGCCGCAGAAGCCGTCTGCGGGACCGAGCCCGACGCTCGCAACCGCATGTACTCGTCGACACCGCCGGGCAGGTGCCGCAGGTGTCCGCCCAGCACCGCGTACTGCTGGTCGGTGACCCGCTCGAGCAGGTACCGGTCGTGCGACACGACGAGCAGGGTGCCCGGCCAGGTGTCGAGCAGGTCCTCCATGGCGGCGAGCATGTCGGTGTCGAGGTCGTTCGTCGGCTCGTCGAGGATGAGCACGTTCGGCTCGTCGAGCAGGATGAGCATGAGCTGCAGGCGACGCTTCTGCCCACCGCTGAGGTCCTTCACGGGCGTCGACAGCTGCTCCGACGTGAAGCCGAGGCGCTCGAGCAGCTGCGACGGCGTCATCTCCTTGCCGTCCGCGACGTAGCTCGTCTTCTTGCGGGCGACGACCTCGCGGACACGGTCGTCCGCGAACTGCTGCAGGTCGGCGAGCTGCTGGTCGAGCACCGCGACCTGCACGGTCTTGCCGGTCTTCACCCGACCGACGGTGGGTTGGAGCTTGCCGGACACCAGGTTGAGCAGCGTCGACTTGCCCGCCCCGTTCGGGCCGAGGATGCCGGTCCGCTCCCCCGGCGCGATGCGCCACTCGACGTCGCGCAGGATCACGTCGTCACCGAACGAGACGCCCACGTCGAGCAGGTCGACCACGTCCTTGCCGAGTCGCGCCGTCGCGGTCTGGGACAGGGCGACGGTGTCGCGGATCGGCGGGACGTCGTCGATGAGCGCGTTCGCGGCGTCGATCCGGAACTTCGGCTTGCTCGTGCGGGCGGGCGCTCCGCGGCGGAGCCACGCGAGCTCCTTGCGCGCGAGGTTCTGGCGGCGCTGCTCGCTCGCCGCCGCCTGCCGGTCACGCTCGACGCGCTGCAGGATGTACGCCGCGTAGCCGCCCTCGAAGGGCTCGACGACACCGTCGTGCACCTCCCACGTGTCGGTCGACACCGCGTCGAGGAACCACCGGTCGTGGGTGACGACGACCATGCCGCCCTGGTTCGACGACCACCGGCGGTTGATGTGGTCGGCGAGCCACTGGATGCCCTCGACGTCGAGGTGGTTCGTCGGCTCGTCGAGGAACAGCACGTCCCAGTCGCCGACGAGCAGCTTCGCGAGCGCGATGCGTCGACGCTGCCCGCCGGACAGGTCGTCGACGACGGCGTCCCACGGGATGTCCGACACCAGGCCGCCGATGACGTCGCGGATCTTCGGGTCGCCGGCCCACTCGTGTTCCTCGAGCTCGCCGACGACGATGCTGCCGACGGTCGCGCCGGCGGGCAGGACGTCGCGCTGGTCGAGGTAGCCGACGGTCAGCCCGCGGCGGTGGGTGACGCGCCCGGCGTCCGGCTCGAGGCGCTGCGCCAGCAGTGCGAGCAGGGTCGACTTGCCGTCACCGTTGCGGCCGACGACGCCGATGCGGTCACCCTCGTCGAGGCCGAGGGTGACGCTGTCGAAGACGACACGGGTGGGGAACTCGAGATGCACGTTCTCGGCGCCGAGGAGATGAGCCACCCGTCAAGGGTAGGTGGCGCGGCGGGGTGCGGGCGCCGCGGGGCGCGTGCGGGGTGCGGGGTGCGGGGTGCGGGGTGCGGGGTGCGGGGTGCGGGGGCGTCCACGGAACCAGGTTCCGGACACGACATCGCGAAGATGCGTGGTGCTGTGTCCGGAACATGGTTCCGACGCCGGCCGCGGGTGGCAGGCCGCCGTTCCGCGCGCCACGACCGCCCGGCCGGGAGGCGCGGCTCAGCTCCCCGTGGTCGGCTCGCCTTCGCCCGCGGCCTCCTTGGCACGACGCAGTCGTGCCTGGGCCTCCCAGTACTCGATCTCGCGCTCGAGTTCGGCGAGCTCCTGCTCGGTGCCGGTGACGCGCTTGTCGCCGTGCGCCGCTCGGGCGTGACCGAGACTGGCGTACCGGTCCTCGTGGCGGTTCGGCTCGATGTACCGACCGTGGTTCCGGTCGTTCGCACTCCAGTCGTGCCCGACGGCGAACCACACGATGCTGCCGACGACGGGCACGAAGATGCAGATGAGGATCCACGCGAACTTCGGCAGGCCACGGACCTGGTCCTCGCCGCGCGTGACGATGTCGATCAGGGCGAAGACGAGCAGCACGATCCCCGCGCCGTACAGCAGAACGCTCATGTCTCCGGATTCTATGGAGCAGCCGAGTGTCGGACCACGCCCTGAACGGGTGCCGGGATCACGATCGCGCGTCGGTCTCCTGCGGGGTTCCACAGGGACCGAGGACGTCCCCGTGTCAGAGCGCAGCGACCCACTCGTCGGTGCCGTCCGTGAACTCCTGGCGCTTCCAGATCGGCGTCCGCTCCTTCACCAGGTCGACCAGTGCCGCGCACGCCGCGAACGCCTCGGCCCGGTGTGGCGAGGACACCGCCGCGGCGAGCGCCACGTCCCCGATGCCGAGGGCCCCGACGCGGTGCAGCACGGCGATGCGGACCTCGGGGTGGTCGGCGGCGATCGTCCGGGCCACCTCGGCGATGACCTCTCCGGCGCTCGGGTGCCGCTCGTAGTCGAGCGCGGCCACGCCCTTGCCCTCGTCGTGGTCGCGGACGACCCCGGCGAAGGTGACCACGGCACCGTCGCGGTCGGTGGTGACGGCCGTGGAGACCTCGTCCACCGAGATCACGCGGTCCACGACGTCGGCCACCACGACACGGTCCCCGCCCACGACCCCGTCCTCGCTCACGACGCGCTCCGGGGTGCGTGCCCGGCGCCGTGCAGCTGCGCGAGGACGTGGTCGAGCACACCGTCGAGCACAGCCAAGCCGTCGGCGACCCCGCCCCGCGACCCCGGCAGGGTCAGCACGAGCGTCCGCCCGCCGGCGATCCCCGCGACCCCTCGGGTCAGGAGCGCCGTGGGCCCCGCACTCGCGAGTCCTCGTCGGCGGATCTCCTCGACGAGGCCCGGGAGTTCGAGGTCGATGAGGGGCGCGACGGCCTCGGGCGTCCGGTCCGTCGGGGTGACGCCGGTCCCGCCCGTGGTCACGACGACCTTCGCGTCGGCGAGCAGTTCGGCGGTGACGGTCTCGGCGATGGCTCCGCCGTCCGGCACGATGGTCGGCTCGGCGACGGTGAGCCCCCGCTCGCGGAGCCAGGCGGCGATGGTCGGACCGGTGCGGTCGAGCGCCGGGTCGGCGGAGGCCTGCGTCGAGACCACGACCACGCCGGCGCGGCCCCTGGTCGGTGCGGTGGTCATCGAGCGCTCCAGTCCCCGGATCGGCCGCCGTGCTTCTCGAGCACCCTGACGTCCGTGATCACCGCCGCCCGGTCGACGGCCTTCACCATGTCGTACACGGTGAGCGCGGCGACGCTCGCGCCGGTGAGGGCTTCCATCTCGACCCCGGTGCGCGAGGTGGTGCGGACGGAGACCTCGATCCGGACCCGGTCGTCGGCACCGGTGATGTCGACCTCGACCCCGGCGATCGGGAGCGGGTGGCAGAGCGGCACGAGGTCGGAGGTCTTCTTGACCGCCATGATCGCCGCGATGCGCGCGGTGCCGATCACCTCGCCCTTGGGCAGCGATCCGTCGATGATCCGCTCGACGACGTCGGCCCGGGTCACCAGGGTCGCGGTCGCCGTGGCGGACCGGGCGGTCACGTCCTTGTCGGAGACGTCGACCATGTGCGCGGAGCCGTCGGTCCGGACGTGCGACAGCTCGGCGTCGGGCAGATCGGTGGCGGCTGGACCGGTGCCGACGGGACCGGTGCCGGCGGGAACGGTGGTGGGGTCGTCGGTCATCGAAGGCTCCAGGCGGTGAGCAGGTCCCCGGGTTCGACGGTGTCGGTGCCGACCGGGACGTGGACGAGGTGGGTCGCGGCAGCGAGGTGCCCGAGCAGGTGGGAACTCGCCCCGCCGACGAAGTGGACGTGGCCGTCGACAACCCGGCCACGGCGCACCTGGTGCTTGCCGGCCGGCGAGGTCGCCGGCTCCGCCGCGGGGAGCTCGGTCGCCGTCCGGTCCGGGGCACCCACGAGCGCGGCGAGCACGGGACGCAGGAAGACCTCGAACGAGACGAGCGCCGAGACGGGGTTGCCGGGGAAGGCGACGACGGGCACCGAGCGTCCGGCGAGCGGGAGCCGGCCGAGCGCCTGCGGACCCCCGGGCTGCATCGCGACGGGTGTGACGGCGAGGCCGAGCGGCTCGAGGGCCTGGCGCACGACCTCGTACGCACCGGCGCTGATCCCGCCGGTCGTGAGCACGAGGTCCGCCCAGTCCCCCACGGCGCGCTCGAGCGCCGGGAGGAAGGCGTCGGCGTCGTCGGTGAGCCGGACGGACCGCGCCGCGGCACCGACCTCGGCCAGGGCCGCCCGCAGCGCGACCCCGTTCGCGTCGCGGATGGACGCGCCCGTACCGTCGCCCAGACCGTCGTCGGTCAGCTCACTGCCCGTCGAGACGACGAGCACACGCAGGGGTCGGACCACCTCGACCGCGTCGATGCCGGCGGACGCGAGCGTGCCGAGCAGCGCCGGCGTCACGGGAGCCCCTGACGGAGCCAGCTCGGCGCCGCGGGCGACGTCACTGCCCACGGTCCGGACGAAGGTGCCCGCAGTCGTGCCGTCCGGCACCGTGAGCTCGGCGAGCGCCAGGGCGGCGGGGAAGGCAGCGGGCGGGGTCGCCTCGACCGGCACGACCGCATCGGCACCGACGGGGATGCGGGCACCGGTCATGATCGGCGCGGCGGTCCCGGCGGCGAGCGGCGCGGGCACGGCCCCGGCCGGGATCGGCTCGACGACGCGCACGGTGCGACCGGACTCGGCAGCGCGGACGGCGAACCCGTCCATCTGGCTGTTGTCGAACACGGGCAGCGGGACCGGCGCCGTCACCACCCGCGCGAGCACCCGCGACCCACGGCCGGCGCCGGCCCCACCCGCCAGCTCGTCGACCGACACCCCTTCCGACCCGAGCTGCGCGAGCACGGGCGCGAGGAGCGCTGCGACCTCGTCGCGATGCTGACCGATCGTTCGCACCCGTGCCTCCGAACTCGTGGGGACGCCCGCTCTCGGCCGCAGCCGGAGGGGCGTCAGTAGCGTATCCAGGGCGCACCACGCGCCGAGGACATCCGGAGGACCTGTGGAGGACGACGTGACCACGACCGCACCTGTGGACGGAACGACCGCTCGCATCGGGGTGATCGGGGGCTCCGGCCTCTACCGCCTGTTCGAGGAGGGCACCGCCGACGAGATCGACGTCGCGACCCCGTACGGCCCGACCTCCAGCCCGGTGACCGTCGGCACGATGGGCGGCAAGCGGGTCGCGTTCCTCACCCGGCACGGCCGCGAGCACTCGGTCGCGCCGCACCTGATCAACCACCGCGCGAACGTCTGGGCGCTCCGCTCGCTCGGTGTCCGCGCCATCGTCTCGTCGAGCGCCGTCGGCGGCCTGCACCCGGACTACGCCCCGGGCACCTTCGTCGTGACCGACCAGCTCGTCGACCGCACCTGGGGCCGCGCCGACACCTTCTTCGAGGACCAGGTGCAGCACCTGTCCTTCGCCGACCCCTTCGACCCGGTGCTCCGTCGCGCCGCGATCGACGCGATCGCCGCGCTCGACGTGCCGTTCCGGCCGACGGGCACGTGCGTCGTCATCCAGGGCCCTCGCTTCTCGACCCGCGCCGAGTCGGTCTGGATGCGCGAGGCCGGCGGCCACACCATCAACATGACGATGACGCCCGAGGTGCCGCTGGCCGCCGAGCTCGGCATCGGCACCGTGAACCTGTCGTTCGTCACCGACGCGGACGCCGGCCTGGCACCCGCAGCGGACGAGACGGCAGCGGACACGACCGCGGCCGACGGGGCCGCGGCCGAGGCCCCCGTCACGCACGCCGCCGTCATGGAACGCCTGGCCCGCGCGAACGAGGTGATCGTCCGCGCCATCGGTGACGTCGTCGCCGCGCTGCCGGACGACTACGCCCCGCGCGAGCTGGTGCCCGCGACCGCCAGCGAGAGCGTGCTCCGGAAGGCGGTCGGCGCATGAGCCGCCTGCTCGTCACCGGCGGCGCGGGCTTCATCGGCTCCGCGATCGTCCGCCGCGCCCTGACCGAGGGGCACGAGGTCCGCATCCTCGACTCCCTGCGTGACGACGTGCACGGCGACCCCGCCGAGGTCGTCCGCGCCCACGAGCAGCAGGGCCTGTCGTTCGTGCACGGCGACGTCCGCGACCGCGTCGCACTCGAGGCAGCGCTCGACGGCGTCGACGTCGTGTGCCACCAGGCGGCGAAGGTCGGCCTCGGGGTCGACTTCCAGGACGCCCCCGACTACGTCTCGTCGAACGACGCCGGCACCGCCCACGTCCTCGCCGGCATGGACCGGCACGGCATCGGTCGGCTCGTGGTGGCGAGCTCCATGGTCGTCTACGGCGAGGGCGCGTACGCGACCGCCGACGGCGAGTCCGTGCGTCCGCCGGCTCGCCGCCGCGAGGACCTCGACGCCGGCCGCTTCGACCCGATCGGCCCCGACGGCCGTCCGCTCGTCCCGGGTCTCATCGACGAGTCCGCCGCCCTCGACCCGCGCAACGTCTACGCGCAGACCAAGGTCGCCCAGGAACACCTGGCGTCGTCGTGGGCCCGCGCCACCGGCGGCACCGCGATCGCCCTGCGCTACCACAACGTCTACGGACCGGGCATGCCGTCGAACACCCCGTACGCCGGGGTCGCGTCGCTGTTCCGCTCGGCACTGGCCCGCGGCGAGGCACCGCGCGTCTTCGAGGACGGCCGCCAGCGACGGGACTTCGTGCACGTGGACGACGTCGCCGGCGCGAACGCCGCTTCGATCGCCGCGACCGCGGAACTGCCGGCAGAGACCTTCCGCGCGTACAACGTCGGTTCCGGCGTGGTGCACACCATCGGCGACATGGCCGCCGCGATCGCCGGACCGGACGGCCCGCAGCCGGTCGTGACGGGCGAGTACCGCCTCGGGGACGTCCGGCACGTGACGGCGTCGTCCGCGCGCATCCGCTCGGACCTCGGCTGGCAGGCGCAGGTCGACTTCGAGCAGGGCATGCGCGAGTTCGCCACCGCCCCGCTCCGGGCCGCCGTACAGCGCTGACGCGCACCGCCGACGCGCAGCCCAGCTGCGCGCCGCCGTGCAGCGCTGACGCGCACCGCCGACGCGCAGCCCCGCCGTCCAGCGCCGGCCCGCACCGTCGCCGCCGCCGCCGCCACCGCCACCGCCGCCGCCGCCGCGTCGACCCGCACCGCCGCCGGCCTGCGCCTCGGTCGGTGCCGACGCGCCGGGCACGGCGGTCAGCGCCGCGGCGAGCGGCTGAGACTCGACTCAGCCGACGGGGGCGAGCAGCGGCCGTCCGGACGGGCCACCCACCAGGGCGTGCCGGCGGACGGCGGTGAGTCGCGCCTCCCGTCTGTCCCCCGGAAGCGGGACACAGGATCCGCTCGACGCACGGGAACACCGACGGGGGACAGCTATCCTGTACCCCGCGCGGCGACGTCGTGTTACGTCGAGGGCATGGACCGCACGCCCTCCGACGACCACGACCCTGCCGCCGACGCGACGCGCGGGACCGATGCGGAGTCCCGTCGATCCGACGAACCGCACCGAATGGAACTCATGACCGTCGACGTGATCCTGCCCTGCCTCGACGAGGCGGACGCACTCCCCCGGGTGATCGGGCGACTGCCGGAGGGCTACCGCGCCATCGTCGTCGACAACGGGTCGACCGACGGCTCCGCCGACGTCGCCCGCGCGCACGGCGCGACCGTCGTGACGGAGCCCGTCAAGGGCTTCGGCTCCGCCTGCGCCGCTGGCGTGGCCGCCGCGACCGCCGAGTACGTGGCGTTCTGCGACGCCGACGCGTCGATGGACCCGGCCGAGCTGCCGGCCCTGGTGGCACGCGTCGCCGACGGCCGCACCGACCTCGCGCTCGGCCGTCGCGTCCCCACGACCCGTGGTGCGTGGGCGCTGCACGCCCGCTTCGCGAACCGCGTGCTCGCCGTCCTGATGCGTCGCGCCACCGGCTACCGCCTCCGCGACCTCGGGCCGATGCGTGTCATGCGCCGGGCCGACCTGGTCGCACTGGACCTGCAGGACCGGCGCAGCGGCTACCCGCTCGAGATGGTCCTGGCCGCGCACGCCGCCGGCTGGCGGGTCGACGAGTCCGACATCGGCTACGCCCAGCGCGTCGGGGACAGCAAGGTCACCGGCACGCTCCGCGGCACGGTGAACGCCGTCCGCGACATGTCCCGTCTGCTGCGCGAGTACGGACGGGAGGCACGTCCCCGCGTCGTCGCGCCCGGTCCGGTCCGCGACGTGGCCGGGTCCACCTCGGAAGGAGCACGCTTATGACGGACGTCACGGTGGTCGTCGTGGCCAAGGAGTGCCTGCCGGGCAAGGTCAAGACGCGGCTCACGCCGGCGCTGACGCCCGAGGGCGCCGCACGCGTCGCCTCCGCCGCGCTCGCGGACACGATCGCGACGGTGCGGGCGCTGCCCGCGTCGCGTCGCGTCCTGCTCTACGACGGCGTCGTCCTGCCCGAGGGCACCGAAGACTTCGACGTCCTGCACCAGGTGTCCGGCGGTCTCGACGAGCGCCTCGGCGCGATGTTCGACGCGATGACCGGGCCGACGTTGCTGGTCGGCATGGACACCCCGCAGGCGGCCCCGGAGCACCTGGCGCCCGTGTTCGAGGACCCGGAGCGCGACGCGTGGTTCGGCCCGGCCGACGACGGCGGCTTCTGGTCGCTGTACCTGCGCGAGCCGGACGGCGCGCTGTTGCGCGGCGTCCCGATGTCGCAGGACGACACGGGTGCGGTGCAGCTGGCCCGGCTGACCGAGGCGGGCCTGTCCGTCGGGTCCCTGCCGGGAGTCCTCGACGTGGACACCGTGGCGGACGCTGAGCAGGTGGCCGCCCTCGCTCCGGGATCCCGCTTCGCCGCGGCCTTCCGTGCCGAGGTCGGGACAGCCGGGACCGCCGCCGCCGGGTCCGCCGGTTCCCTGACTGCCGGGCCCGCCGCTGCCGGGTCCGCCCCGGCACACCACGACACCACGATGACCGGAGGTGCCCGATGACGATGCACGACACCACCACGTTCGGCTCCGGCGGCGGCGAGCCGTACGCCCGCGCGCTGCGCACCGACGGCCGTCTGCGCCTCACCGACCCCGAGCGCCCCGACGTCGAGGTGACGATGGACGTCGGTCGTTGGAGTGCCGCCGCCGACCGCGTCGACCGGTCGCTGCTCGACGGCGCGGACGGCCCGGTCATCGACATCGGCTGCGGCCCGGGACGCATGCTCGTCGCCGCCCGTGCGCTCGGCATCCCGGCGCTCGGCGTCGACGTGTCGGACGAGGCCGTCGCGATCGCACGGCGTTCCGGCGGCACCGCCGTGCAGGGATCGGTCTTCGACCCGATCCCGGACGAGGGCCACTGGGACACCGCGCTGGTCATCGACGGCAACATCGGCATCGGCGGCGACCCCGTCGCACTGCTCGCGCGCTGCGGGGAGATCGTCCGTGACGGCGGCCGCGTGGTCGTCGAGACGCACGTCGACCGTTCCGCGGACCGCACCTTCACCGCGCACGTCGCAGACGCCGACGGCAACCGCAGCGAGGGCTTCCCGTGGGCCGAGGTCGGCGTGGAGGCGCTGCTGCGCCACGCGGCGGACGCCGGTCTCCGCGCGCGGCAGAGCTGGACGGCAGAGGGACGGACGTTCTGCGAGCTCGTCGCGTGATGCGGCAGCGGCGCGTCTGACCCGGCCGCGCTGCGCGTGATCCGGCCGCGTCGCGGCGGCGTCGCGCGTGATCCGGTCGCGTTGCGCGTGATCCGGCCGCGTTGTTTTGCATCGTTCAAGACAACGCGGTAGCGTGGTCGTCATCAGCCGACGGCGCACTGGTCGCCGGTCCGGCGGTCGGTGACCCTCGGCACGACGACGAGGAGCACCCGTGCAGAACCGACAGAACCCCCTCGGCGGTGCCTACGTCTCCGGGCTCGAGACCCGTGACGAGCTCGGTGCCTACGCGGTCGAGGCCGCTTGGCGGCCGGTCGGCAGCTACACCGGTACCGGCGCGGGTCGCACGCTCGGTCGCTTCGTGGACACGCAGTTCCGCCGGCCCGGCACCGCGACGGCATCGCAGCGGACCGTGACCGGCTCACTGCGGACGGCCACCGGCTCGTTCCGGACCGCCTGAGCCGACCCGTCCGGCACCGCCCGAGCGGGCCGTGCCGCCTCCCTGGACCGCGAGCGGTCGCCCACCCCGAGACGTCCCCCCTCGTCCCCGGTCGGGCGGCCGCTCGTGCCGTACCCGGGCACCTTCGGGACGCACCCGCTGCACCCGTCGGACACGTGACGGCGCGCTGAGGGTCCGGGTGCCAGGATGGGGCCATGAACGACCGCGCCGGCACCCCCGCGACCGCAGACGACCTCGTCGACCTCGACGCCCTCCTGGCGGCGTACCACGAGCGCGTCCCCGACGTGTCGATCCCCGAGCAGAAGGTGGTCTTCGGCACCTCCGGGCACCGCGGCTCGTCGCTCGACACCGCGTTCAACGACACCCACATCGCAGCCATCACCCAGGCGATCGTCGAGTACCGCGCGGAGCAGGGCACCGACGGCCCGCTCTTCATCGGTCGTGACACGCACGCACTGTCCGCGCCCGCAGAGCAGACCGCGCTGCAGGTCCTCGCCGCGAACGGCGTCCGCGTCCTCAACGACGCCCAGGACGGCTTCGTGCCGACGCCGGCGCTGAGCCACGCGATCATCGCGTACAACCGTGCCGGCCACGACGACGCCGCGGACGGCATCGTCATCACGCCGAGCCACAACCCGCCCCGTGACGGCGGCTTCAAGTACAACCCGCCGCACGGCGGCCCCGCCGACAGCGACGCCACGTCGTGGATCGCCGACCGCGCGAACGCGATCATCGCCGGCGGCAACGCCGAGGTGCGCCGCCAGGAGGACACCGCCGCCGAGGGCTACGACTACCTCGGCTCGTACGTGGCCGACCTCGAGCACATCATCGACATCGACGCGATCAAGCGCGCCGGGGTGAGGATCGGCGCCGACCCGCTGGGCGGCGCGTCCCTGCCGTACTGGGAGCGCATCCGCGACCACTACGGACTCGACCTGACCGTGGTGAACCCCGAGGTCGACCCGACGTGGGCGTTCATGACGCTCGACTGGGACGGCAAGATCCGGATGGACCCGTCCAGCCCCTCCGCGATGGCGTCGGTCCTGGCGCGGAAGGACGACTTCGACGTCCTCACCGGCAACGACGCCGACTCGGACCGCCACGGCATCGTCACGCCCGACGGCGGTCTGATGAACCCGAACCACTACCTCGCGGTGGCGATCGAGTACCTCTACGCCCACCGTCCCGAGTGGCGCGACGACGCGGCGATCGGCAAGACCCTGGTGTCGTCGAGCATCATCGACCGCGTCGCGGAGTCGCTCGGGCGTCGTCTCTGGGAGGTCCCGGTCGGCTTCAAGTGGTTCGTGCCCGGCCTGATCGACGGCTCCGTGGCGTTCGGCGGCGAGGAGTCCGCCGGCGCATCGTTCCTCCGCAAGGACGGCACGGCCTGGACCACCGACAAGGACGGCATCATCCTGGCACTCCTGGCGTCGGAGATCGTCGCCGTCACCGGCAAGACCCCGTCGCAGCTGTACGCGGAGCTCACCGAGCGCTTCGGCGACCCGGTGTACCAGCGCGTCGACGCGGCCGCGAGCAAGGAACAGAAGGCACGCCTGTCGAAGCTCGACGGCGACGCCATCACCGCGGACACCCTGGCTGGCGACCCGATCACGGCGAAGCTGTCGAAGGCGCCCGGCAACGACGCTGCGGTCGGCGGCGTGAAGGTCGTCACGGACAAGGCGTGGTTCGCCGCCCGCCCGTCGGGCACCGAGGACGTCTACAAGATCTACGCGGAGAGCTTCGTCGGCCAGGAGCACCTGGAGCAGGTCCAGCGCGAGGCCAAGGAGATCGTCGACGCGGCACTCGGGGCCTAGTCCTCGACGACCACCCAGGGGCACCACCGGATCCGTCCGGTGGTGCCCCTGGCCGTTGGAACCCCTGGCCGTTGGAGCCCCCTGGCCGTTGGAGCCCCTGGCCGTTGCCGCCGCGGCCGACACTCCTGCACATCCACCTGGGCACCCTGCCGATGTCCACAGGAACGAGGCGGATGGGAACAATCCGTTTGCGCTGGTTGTATTTTTGCAGTGCGCGCAACAACGCTTCCCCGCGCCCGGGTGACAGCGACGCGCGAGCACCAGTACGCACGGGAGACCGAATGACCCAGACGGCGACCGCACCCGCGGCCCCCACCACGTCCTCGAACGCGGTGATGAACCACCGGCAGATCCTGCTCGTCATCTACGGGCTGATGGCCGGCATGTTCCTCGGCGCGCTCGACCAGACCATCGTCGGCACCGCCATCCGCACGATCGGCGACGACCTGCACGGTCTCGACCAGCAGGCCTGGGTGACCACGGCGTACCTGATCGCCTCGACGATCACGACGCCCATCTACGGCAAGCTGTCCGACATCTTCGGTCGCCGTCCGCTCTTCCTGACGGCCATCGGGATCTTCATCGTCGGGTCCTTCGCCGCGTCCTTCTCGAGCTCGATGCTCATGCTCGCGGGCTTCCGTGCCCTGCAGGGCCTCGGCGCCGGTGGTCTGATGTCGCTGCCGCTCGCGATCATGGGCGACATGCTCGCTCCCCGCGAGCGCGCCAAGTACCAGGGGTACTTCCTGGCCGTGTTCGGCATCTCCTCGGTCATCGGCCCGCTCGTCGGCGGCCTGTTCGCCGGCGCGTCCGAGATCCTCTTCGTCAGCGGTTGGCGCTGGGTCTTCCTGATCAACGTGCCGGTCGGCATCATCGCGCTCGTCATGGTCACGACGTTCCTGCACCTGCCGAAGTTCGGCGAGCGCGGCAAGCCCCGCATCGACTGGTGGGGTGCCACCCTCGTCATCGTCACACTCGTCCCGCTGCTCCTCATCGCCGAGCAGGGCCGCGAGTGGGGCTGGGGCTCGCCCGGCGCCCTCGCCTGCTACGCACTCGGTGCGCTGGGCCTGGTCGCCTTCGTGATCGTCGAGCGATCGATGGGCGACGACGCGATCCTGCCGCTCAAGCTCTTCGGCTCGCGGGTGTTCTCGATGTCCGCGATCCTGTCCGTGCTCGTCGGCTTCGGCATGTTCGGCGCGATGCTGACGATCCCGCTGTACCTGCAGATCGTGAAGGGCGTCACCCCGACCGAGTCCGGCTTCGCCATGCTGCCGATGGTCCTCGGCCTGATGATCTCCTCGATCGCATCGGGTCAGATCATCTCGCGTACCGGCCGCTACGGCGTCTTCCCGATCACCGGCACCGCGTTCACGGCGATCGGCTTCACGCTCCTCACCTTCCTCACCGCGGACAGCCCGCTCTGGTTCCTCATGCTCGGCATGTTCGGCATCGGTCTCGGGCTCGGGCAGCTCATGCAGACGCTCACCCTGGCCGCGCAGAACTCCGTGTCCCCTCGGGACATCGGTGTCGCCACCAGCGCCGCCACGTTCTTCCGCCAGATCGGCGGCACGATGGGCACCGCGGTGCTCCTGTCCGTCCTGTTCACGCTCATGCCGACGAACATCACCGGCGCGATGCAGAACGAGTCGACGCTCAAGCCGGCGCTGAACGCGGCCCTCACCCCCTCGGTCGCCAGCGCCGCCGACAACAAGGGCGTGATGGACCAGATCTGGTCGAAGATCGTCGATCCGGTGCAGCAGAACGTGCAGCAGGGTCTCGACCAGGGTGCCGCCGCCGCGAAGCAGGCCGCGGACCAGGCCGTGACGAAGCAGGTCACCGCCCAGGTGCAGCAGCAGGTCGCCGCCGGTCGGATCCCCGCCGCCTCTGCCGACTCGGTCATCGCCGAGCAGGTCGCCGCCAACAAGTCGGCCGCCGAGCAACAGGCGCTCGAGACCGCCGCGTCGAAGGCGAACGCCGAGGTCGTCGACGGCACGCTGCAGGTCGACTACAGCAACGCCGACCAGCGGAAGGCCGTGGTCGACGAGGTCGCGCCGAAGCTGGTCGACCAGCTGAAGAGCGGCGACACGGCCGCCAGCTCGTCCGCCGGCTCCGCCACGAGCGACACCTCGTTCCTCAACGGGGCCGACGAGCGGCTCACGCGCCCGTTCCTCGTCGGGTTCAGCCAGTCGGCCGTCGTCGTCTACTACGTAGGCCTCGGCGTGATCCTGCTCGCGTTCGTCCTGACCTGGTTCTTCCGGGTCCCGCCGCTGCGGAAGGTGTCGGCGCTGCAGGAGCAGGCGAACGCAGCCAAGGACGACGCCGACCGCCTGACCGCGGACGCGCAGCAGGCGGCGGCGAACACGGGCTCGCTGGTCACCCCGGACACGGGGTCGGTGCGTGCGGTCCCGACCTCACCGGACGTCACGGTGCAGCAGCCGCAGGAGCGGTCTGGAGGCACTGCCTCCCCCGCCGCCCGGCCCACCTCCGGTGCAGGTGCGGCCGACCGCACCGGTCACGACCACGTGGACGGCACGCGGGCACCGCTCGCCGACGCGACCACCCACGGTGCGCACGCCGCGGCGGCACCGGTGGACGAGCCTCCGGCGACGACAGCGACCATCCGGACGCACCCGGCGCACGCCGCGTTGGACCAAACGACTGGCCCGGCAGCGCACCACGGGCGGCACACGGCCCAGTAGTCGGCCGCAGCCGCTGTCAGGCGACATTGCCGACGTCGAACGACGTCGGCAATGTCGCCTTCGTCGTCCCGCCACCACCGCAGCGCGGACACTTCGCATCGCCATCTCCCCCGTCTCCACGGCGCGGCTCGTCCGCCCCTCGACCTCGGCCGCTCCGGGCGGTTGCCGCTCAGCGCTCCTGCTCGACCGCCGAGTCGACCGCCGACTCGACCCTCGCGTGCGGCAACCGCCGTCGCATCACGTCGACCGCCACGGGATTGTCGTCGACGAGGACGAACCGCCGACCGAGGTCCCGCGCGACCGCGCCGAGCGTGCCGCTCCCGGCGAAGAAGTCGAGCACCCAGTCCCCCTCGCGCGACGATGCCTGCACCATCCGCCGCAGCACCCCCTCGGGCTTCTGCGTCGGGTAGCCGGTCTTCTCGCTGCCGGTCGGGGAGACGATCGTGTGCCACCAGACGTCCGTCGGCAGCTTCCCGCGCTCCCGCTTCTCCGGCGTGACGAGCCCGGGTGCCATGTAGGGCTCGCGGTCGACTGCCTCGGAGTCGAACCAGTACCGCTCCGGGTCCTTCACGTAGACCAGGATCGTGTCGTGCTTCGTCGGCCAGCGCGAGCGGGACTTCGCCCCGAAGTCGTACGCCCAGATGATCTCGTTGAGGAACGCGTCGCGGCCGAAGAGCGCGTCGAGCAGCACCTTCGCGTAGTGCGCCTCGCGGTAGTCGAGGTGCAGGTAGAGCGTGCCGTCGTCGGTCAGCAGCCGCCAGGCCTCGAGCAGGCGGGGCTCGAGGAACGCCCAGTAGTCCTCGAACCGGTCGTCGAAGCGCATCAGGTCTCCCCGGATCCGCTCGTAGGTCCGACCACGGAAGCCCGTGATCGTCCCGGCGTCGCCGGCGGTCCGGCGCTCGGCGGTCACCGCGTGGCGCCGCTGCTTCCGTCCGGTGTTGAAGGGCGGGTCGAGGTAGACGACCGTGAACGACCCGTCGGGCAGGGTCGGCAGCACGTCGAGGTTGTCGCCGAGGACGACGAGGTCAGGGCCCGAGTCGTCGATGCTGCGCACTGGACCATCCTCGCGCAGTGCGGACCGACGCCCGACCGTGCCCAGCCTGCACCACGTCCGACGGCGTACGGTCCTCGTCATGGCATCACCCGAGGTCCGCAACGACACCGACGCGCAGCAGTACTCCCTGGTCGAGGACGGCGAGGTCATCGGCTTCGCCGCGTACGAGGTCGACGGCGACGAGATCCGCTTCACCCACACCGAGGTCGACCCCGCCCACCGCGGCGGTGGCCACGCGTCGATCCTCGTGCAGCACGCACTCGACGACGTCCGCGAGGGCTCGCTCCGCGTCGTCCCGCTCTGCAGCTACGTCAAGGCCTGGATCGAGCGCCACCCGGACTACCAGGAGCTCACGACCCGCTGACCCCACGCCGGGCGTCGGTCGGTCAGTAGGTGCGGTCGAGCGTGCCCGGACGGGCCTCGTGTCGACCGACGCCACGCACGGTCGGCACCCTGATGAGCACGTGCCCGCTGAGCAGGTCGTGGTCGTCGTCGGCCGGCGTCGGCGCTTCCCTCGGGAGGCGCGTCTGCCGTTCGTACTCGGCCTGCGTCTCGTGACGGGTCGGCGCGAACACCTCGTCCATCATCGAGACGACACCACCGGATCCGCCGCTGCGTGTGGCCTTGTTCGACAGGTCGATCCACCCCACGCGATCGGCGACCCACATCACGACGACCGCTGCGGCCACCGCCCCCAGGAGGATCAACCAGTTCACGGACCCGACGCTACGTCAGTCGATGGGCGGTCACCTCCGCCGCGCGGATGATCCTCGCGATCTGCACGGCGGGTCCTCGGGATCGCCCCCGTGACCGGTGCGGCGGCGGTCACGGTGTCCCTCCCCGGCCGCCGTGACCACCACCCGCTCAGGGCACCCGCTCGAGCCACTCCTGCGTCGCGAACTTCGTCTCGACGAGCTCCCGCGCCCGGGCACGCTCGGCCTCGGTCACGTGCCCCTCGTGCGCCCCGTACAGCTTCGTGAACGTGCCGATCAGCCGGTCGATGATCTCGGCGCGGGTGAGCCCGGTCTGCGAGCGCAGCGGGTCGACGCGCTTCGCCGCCGAGGTCGTGCCCTTGTCGCTCATCT
This sequence comes from Curtobacterium caseinilyticum, assembly GCF_030363035.1. Taxonomy (GTDB): domain Bacteria; phylum Actinomycetota; class Actinomycetes; order Actinomycetales; family Microbacteriaceae; genus Curtobacterium; species Curtobacterium caseinilyticum. Next base: position 325,734 of record NZ_JAUCMN010000003.1, read on the forward strand.
TCTCGCGGCCGATGCGCAGGACCTCGACCATCTTCTGGCCGTCCATGTCGTAGCTCATCGTCGCGTGGTGGAGGAGCGCACCGGTGCCGAGGCGCTTCTGCGCGGCGCCACCGATCTTGCCCTTGGTCGAGGTGATGTCGTTGAGCGGCTGGTAGTACGCCTCGATGCCGAGGGACTTCAGCGCCTCGATCACCCACTCGTCCAGGTAGGCGTACGAGTCCGCGAACGTCATGCCTTGCACCAGGTCGGTCGGCACGTACAGCGAGTACGAGATGATCGCACCGGCGTCCATGAACATCGCTCCGCCGCCGGAGATCCGCCGGACGACCTCGACGCCGTACTTGGCTGCGCCGTCCGGGTCGACCTCGTTCTTCAGCGACTGGAAGGACCCGATCACGACGGCCGGCTGGTCCCACTCCCAGATGCGGAGCGTGGGGCCGCGTCGGCCGGCCCCGACCTCCTCGGTCAGGACCTGGTCGAGCGCGAGGTGCTCGTTCGGGCTGATCGGTCCTTCGTGGACGATCTCCCAGTCGTACTCCTGCCACGTCGACGCCCGCGAGAGCGCGCGTCGGACGGCGACCCCGACCGACTCCGGCGTGAAGCCGAGCAGGACCGCCCCCTCGGGCAGCGCGCCGCGGACGGCGGCGGCGATGCCGGCCGCGTCCGTCGTGGCCGGGAGCCCGTTCACCGCGCCGTCGATGAGCGGCAGCGCATCGTCCGGCTCGAGGAAGAAGTCACCCGCCAGCCGGAACTCCTGGATGCTCCCGTCGACGACCTCGAGGTCGACGACGACCAGCTTGCCTCCGGGGACCTTGTACTCACCGTGCACGAGGACGAGCCTACGCCCGCCACCTGTCGGACTGGAGGCTCGGGGCGGGCCCGCCCCGTGCCTCCCGTCCGCCGTCGACCTGCCTCGACTGCCCGCGGAACCACGGTACGGACACGGCACCGTGGAATCGCCCGGTGCTGTGTCCGGAACCTGGTTCCGGCGATCGCCGCGCGCCGCGCGCCCCGCCGCCGCGCGCTGCGCGCGTCAGCGAGCGACGTGCCGGTCGAGCCACGCGACCAGGTCGGCGACCACCTCGTCGCGATTCGTCTCGTTGTAGACCTCGTGCCGCGCGCCCTCGTAGACGTGCACCTGCACGTCCGTCAGCCCGCCACGCCGTCGGTACGCCTGGGCGAGCCGCTCGACCGACCGCGGACCGCCGAGCGTGTCGTCCGAGCCGACCTGCAGCAGCACCGGCAGGTCGTGCGGGATCGCCCGCCGCGGCACCCCGAGCAGCCGCAGCGCATCGCGGACACCGAAGAGCTTGATGACGTCCGCCTCGACGGTGAGCGGGTCGGCCGCGAGGGCATCGATGATCGCCCGGTCGCGGGTGATCCACTCGAACTTCGTCGGCCCGGACCCGGCGTGCCGTGCGTTGAGGTCACCGCTGTTCATCCACCCGGGCAGCCGGTACGCCGTCGCGGAGAGCACGACACCGTCGTACCGCTCCGACGAGGTGTTCAGGATCCGCTGCGCCATCAGCGAGCCCCACGAGTGCCCGAGGAGCACGAGCGGGATGCCCGGGTCCTGCTCGCGGGCGACGGCGGTCATCTGCTCGACGGCGGCGATCGCGGCGCGGAGTCCACCGGGGCCGAGCCGCCCGAGCCTTGCGTGGTCGCCGTCCCACTGCGCGAGCCCGGTGCGACCGTGCCCGCGGTGGTCGTTCGCGTGCACGGTGTACCCGGCGCGCACCAGGTCCTGCGCGAGCGGCTCGTAGCGGAGCCCGTGTTCGCCGACCCCGTGCGCGATCTGCACGATGCCCTTCGGCTTGCCGGCACGCCAGGTCGAGTAGACGATCTCGACGCCGTGCGCGTCGGTGAACGAGGAGTCCCCTCGGGCTGCGGAGAAGGTCGGCACGGGTCGATCCTCGCAGACGTACAGGCGGTGCAGGTGGTCCGTGGCGTGTTCATCCGGCGTTCACGCAGCGGGCTCGGAGCCGGCCTAGCGTCACGCGCATGGACGTCCTCGTCACCGTCGTGCTGGTGATCGTGGTGGCCCTCGTGTTCGACTTCACGAACGGCTTCCACGACACTGCGAACGCCATGGCCACCTCGGTCGCCACCGGAGCCCTGCAGCCCCGGACCGCCGTGCTCATCTCCGCCGTCCTCAACGTGGTCGGCGCGTTCCTGTCCACCGAGGTCGCCAAGACGGTCTCGCAGGGCATCATCCGCGAAGGCCAGGACGGCATCCAGATCACCCCGACGATGATCTTCGCGGGACTCGTCGGTGCGGTGCTCTGGAACCTCGCGACCTGGTACTCCGGTCTGCCGTCGTCGTCCACACACGCACTGTTCGGCGGGCTCATCGGAGCGTCGATCATCGGAGCCGGCATGCAGTCGGTGGACTGGGCGACCGTCGTGTCGAAGGTCGTGCTGCCGGCGCTGCTCTCCCCCGTGATCGCGGGGGTGATCGCCCTCGTCGCGACCTACTTGGCGTACACGCTCACCCGGAACGCCACCACGCACGGTGCCGCGACGGGGTTCCGGCACGGGCAGACGATCTCCGCGTCGCTGGTCTCGCTCGCGCACGGCACGAACGACGCACAGAAGACCATGGGCGTGATCACGTTGACGCTGATCGCGGCGGGCTACCAGTCCTCGGGCACCGGTCCGGCGCTCTGGGTGGTCCTGGCCTGCGGCCTCGCGATCGGCCTCGGCACGTACACGGGCGGATGGCGGATCATGCGCACGGTCGGCAAGAAGATCTCCGACGTGCAGTCCCCGCAGGGGTTCGCTGCGGAGACGAGCTCGGCCGCGACCATCCTCGTGTCCTCGCACCTCGGCTTCGCGCTCTCGACCACCCACGTCACGAGCGGCTCGGTGGTCGGCTCCGGCCTGGGCAAGAAGCTCGCCGACGTGCACTGGAGGGTGGTGGGCCGCATCGTCGTCGCCTGGGTGATCACCCTCCCGGCCGCTGCCGTGGTCGGAGGCCTCGCGACCCTGCTCGCCTCGACGAGCACGATCGGCCTGGTCGTCGTCGCCGTGCTCGCCCTGGTCGGCGGGTCGGCCTTCTTCGTCCTCGCACGCCGGAAGCCGGTCACGAAGGACACCGTGAACGACGAGGAACCGGCCGCGCAGCCGGTGTCCGCCTAGGAGGGCATCGTGCACATCGACCTCAGCAGCATCGGCACCGTCGCGGGCGTCGGCTTCGTGGCCGCCGTCGGCGTGGTGCTCGTCTACACGCTCGGCCTGCGGTTGCTCGGCACGGGGCAGCCCGTCGACCCGGGCGGCGAGCGTACCGAGTACCGCGACGAGACCCCGCGGTCCGGGCACACCCCGCCGGTCGCACTGGCCGGAGCCCTCCTGTGCTTCGCGGTGTGCGCGGTCGCGGTCCTGTACGGCATCTGGCTGACGATCCCGCAGTTCCACTGACCGCGCGCCCGTCGCCGGCGACGCTGTACCTGCTGGTGACCGTGCCGGACACCCTGCTGTTCGCGGTGAGGGTCACGCGGGAGGCGCGACCAGCGTCTGCGACGTCGGAACGCTGGTCGCGCCTCCCGGCCGCCCGTTCCTTCCCATCGCACCTGCGATGGAACGTCAGAACGGGCGTACCTGGTCAGTCGTCCTGACCAGGTACGCCCGTTCTGAGCAGGTACGCCCGTTCTGAGCAGGTACTCCCGCAGCGACCAGGAACGCCCGACCGCGGTCAGTGGGCGCTGTAGCCGCCGTCGACCAGGTGGTAGCTGCCGCTGATGAACGACGCCTTGTCGCTCAGCAGGAACAGCACGAGGGCCGCGACCTCGGCGTCGGTGCCGAGGCGCTTCGCCGCGTGCTCGCCCTCGAGCGCCGAGAGCTCCTCGGCGGACAACGACGAGCGGACGAGCGGGGTGTCGATGAAGCCCGGGCCGACCGCGTTCGTGCGGACGCCCTGCGCCGTGTACTCGAGCGCCGCGACCTTGGTGAGCCCGACGAGGGCGTGCTTGGACGCCACGTACGCCGCGTTCTGCGCGATGCCGACGGAGCCGAGCACCGACGCCATGTTCACCACTGCGCCGCCGCCGGCTGCGAGGATCGCCGGGATCTCGTAGCGGAGCCCGTAGAAGACGCCGTCGAGGTCGACCGCACGGACGCGGTCCCACGCCTCGACGTCGTACTCGCCGATGGGCTGGGGAGCGGCGCCGATGCCGGCGTTGTTCACGGCGAGGTGCAGGGCGCCGTAGGTGTCCACCGCGTGCTGGACCATGCGCTCGTTGTCACCCGCGACGGCCGAGTTCGCCTCGAACGCACTGGCGGTGCCGCCTGATGCCTCGATCTCCGTCACCACGCGCTGCGCAGCGTCGAGCCTGATGTCGGTGACGACGACGGACGCGCCCTCGGCGGCCAGTTCCTTCGCGATGGCGGCCCCGATGCCGCTGCCACCGCCGGTGACGACGGCGACCTTGCCCTCGAACTCGGACATGTTCTCCTTCTTCCTCGACGTCCCCGTCGATCGTGCACAAAGCAACACGTGTTGCTCAGTCGAGCGTACACCCGCGGACAACCAGTTCGTTCGCTGAACTAATGAGGTAGGCTAACGGTCGTGCCCGACGCCTCACTCGCCACCGACCTCCGCATCGCCGTGAACCGGCTGTCGCGGACGCTCCGCGCACAGAAGGCCGACGTGACGATGACGGACGGGCAGTTCTCCGCCCTCGCCCGACTCCACCGCGAGGGCGCGATGACCCTGGCCGACCTCAGTCGGCAGGACGGGGTCACGCCGCCGAGCATGACGAAGACCGTCGCCGTGCTGATCGAGCGCGGACTCGTGTCGAAGGACGACCACGGCGACGACCGTCGCAAGGTGCTGCTCGCCGCCACCGCCGCCGGCTCGGCGTTCGTCGCGGAGACCCGGCGCCGTCGCGACGACTGGCTGTCCCCACGGCTGACCGCACTGACCCCCGAGGAGCGCCGCACCCTGACCGACGCCACCGAGATCATGAGGAGGCTGGCCCAGCAGTGACCGCCATGTTCCGCTCCCTCTCCGCCCGCAACTACCGCATCTGGTTCGCCGGGGCCCTGGTGTCCAACGTCGGCACCTGGATGCAGCGCACCGCGCAGGACTGGCTCGTCCTGACGGAGCTGTCCGACAACGACGCGATCGCGGTCGGCGTGACGATGGCGCTGCAGTTCGGCCCGCAGCTGCTCCTGCTCCCCCTGACCGGGCTGGCGGCGGACCGCTTCGACCGGCGGAAGATGCTCATGCTCACGCAGGGGCTGATGGGCGCACTCGGGCTCGGCCTCGGGATCATGGTGCTCACCGACACCGTGACGCTCTGGTCGCTCTACGGCTTCGCCCTCGCGCTCGGCATCGTCGCCGCGTTCGACACCCCGATCCGCCAGGCGTTCGTCTCCGACGTCGTGCAGGGCGAGCACGTGGCGAACGCCGTGGCGCTCAACTCCGCGTCGTTCAACGCCGCACGCTTGATCGGCCCCGCGGTCGCCGGTGTGCTCATCGCGGCCATCGGCTCCGGATGGGTGTTCGTCATCAACGCGGGGTCGTTCCTGGCCGTCCTGGTCGCGCTGCGGTTCGTCGACCCCGCGCAGCTCGCCGAGCGCATCCGGCCGAAGCGCGGCAAGGGGCAGATCGTCGCCGGCTTCCGGTACGTGCGGACACGGCCGGACATCATCGTCGTGCTCTGCATGATCTTCGTCGTCGGCACGTTCGGCGTGAACTTCCCGATCTTCACGTCGACCATGGCCCGCGTCGAGTTCGGCAAAGGCGCCGGTGAGTTCGGCCTGCTCAACTCGGTGATGGCGATCGGCTCGGTGGCGGGCGCCCTGCTCTCCGCCCGGCGCGACCGCCCGCGGATGCGCACCCTCGTCGTCGCCTCCGCCGGCTTCGGACTGGCGTGCACCGCGGCGGCCGTCGCGCCCACGTACTGGACCTTCGCGGTCGTACTCGTGTTCGTCGGACTCGCCTCACTGACCTTCATGACCACGGCGAACGCCCTCGTGCAGACCACGACGACGCCCGCGATGCGTGGACGTGTGATGGCGCTCTACATGGCGATCTTCGCCGGTGGGACACCCATCGGCGCCCCGATCGTCGGGGCCGTCGCCGACGCCTGGGGCCCGCGCTGGGCCATCGTCGTCGGCGCCGTGTCCGGGTTCGTCGCCCTGGCGATCGCCCTCGTCTGGCTGGTCCGCTGGGAGCGCTTCCGTCTGCGGTACGACGCGGAGGCGCCGCTGCACCTCGCCGTGACGCACGCGGTGCCGGTGGTCGGCTCGCGCGCAGCGCGGTCTGCGCTGCGGCGGGACCTCGAGCGTGACGAGGCGGTGGCGGACCGCTCCAGTGCGGTCTGACGCGGCGGGCCGCTCGCGGTGCGGCCACTCGCGCGGAGCGCCGGTGTGCGGCCGCACGTCCCGCGAGGACCGTCGCCTCCGGCGACCGCTCGCGCTGCAGCGCGGGCGCCGCGTCAGCGCGCGGGCAGCGTCAGCGCGCGGGCAGCGTCAGCGCGCGGGCAGCGTCAGCGCGCGGGCGCGGCGGCGGCGAAGACGCGCGTGTCGAACGCGGCGATGACGGCCGCGACGGTCGAGGCCAGGCGGTCTGCGACGGCACGGACCTCGGCAGGCACGCCGATGTCGACCCGCTCGAGCTCGCCACGAGCCGACCGGAAGGCGCGGACCTCGTCGTCGGTGCAGGCGGGTGCGACGTCCGACAGGCAGTCGTCGGCGCGGGCTGCGAGGAACGCGAGGGACCGCGGGCTGTGCCCCTCGTGCAGCAGGAAGTGCGCGGCGTCCTGCGCCTCGACACCGTGGTGCTCGCGCCCGCGGCGGAAGGCCTCGCCCGCCCCGCAGGCCCGGAGCGCCGTGGTCCACGATGCCGACGACGACGCATCGACGAGCGGCGAGGCCAGGAGTCGCGCCGTCAGACCGCACCGCAGCAGGGACCGTCCGAGCGTGAAGAACTCCCACACCTCGTCACGGCTGACGTCCCCCTCGACCACGCCGACCGCGAGCGCACTCCGCTCCCGTACCCAGCTGAGGAACTCGTGGGCTCGGTCGACGGCGACCTTGCGGGGCATGCGCGACCGGGTGACGTCGAGACAGTCCCACAGCTCCGTGGAGACGACCTCGCGGGCGCGGCGCGCGTGATCGCGGGCGACGCCGACCGCGTGGGCGATCGACGCGGGCTCGTGCCGGTCGAGCGCGAGCGCCTCGACGGTCGCCGCGCGCTCCCGGACACGCCCGCCGGCAGCCGCGCCGACGACCGCACGCAGCGCGGAGCCGACCTGGGCGTCCTCGCCGGTCACGCCGGCGTCGGGCCGGACGACGTAGACGTCGAGCATCCGAGCGACGACGTCTGCCCGTTCGACCGCGCTCCCGACGTGGAACACGCTCCCCGCGAGTCGGCTCAGCACGTCGGCTCCTGCATCCCGCGACGGTACCGAGCGGGCGTTGCGGCAGTGTTTCCGCGCCGCGTCACCGGTGTTGCACGACGAGCCGGTCCGCGCACCCGCTAGACAATCTAACTAGAGCGTCTAGCATTGTCCGTATGACGACCGAGGTGAGCACCACCACCACGGGCTTCTGGTACGGCACGGATTCCAGGGTCGACGCGGTGGACGTCCTGAACGCGCTCCGCAGGTACAGGAGTGCGGAGAGCGCTGCTCAGCGCCGCGCACGCGAGGCACTGGGCATCGGCGAGAACGCCCTGCTCGCGCTGCGCGTCCTGCTCGACGCCGAGTCCGAGGGGCGCTCCGTGAACGCCAAGGAGCTCGCCGATCGTCTCGAGATCACGCCGGCCTCGACCTCGGCACTCGTCGACCGCCTGGTCCGCAGCGGACACGTCGAGCGTCACGCCGACCCGCACGACCGCCGCGGCGTCATCCTGACCGCATCGGGTGGCTCGATGCGCCACGTCCTCCGCGTCATCGACCAGCTCGACACCCGGGCGATCGAGGTCGCCGAGCACCTGCCGCAGTCGGAGATGACGGTGATCGTCGGGTTCCTCGAGGAGATGGCCCGCGTCGTCGATCACGACCACCAGGACGAGACCGAGCACTCCGCGTAGCCTGCTGGCATGCGCGACGCTCCGGGCGGCCCCGCCGGGACGCCGCCGCACGACCCCGAGGACGACATGCCCCTCGCCGAGCTCGATGCACGCGCCCGGGCGGACGCAGCGCTCCGGCGCATCCGAGCCGGCGCGGACCCCGCACGCGAGGCGTTCGACCTCGCGAACACGATGAACGACGAGGCCGTCGGCCGGCTCAGCGGTGCCGTACGCCGGTGGTTCCGGCGGGGCTGAGTCGGCCCCGCCGGTCCTCGTCAGAAGGCGGTGCCGACCGCGGCGATGTCGTCGCCGCCGTGCCCGGACGCACTCGCCTCGGCGTACACCCGGTCGAGCGCGTCGAGCAGGGTGGTCGACACCCCGGCCGAGCGCGCGGCCTCACCGATGAGGCCGATGTCCTTCCGCAGGCCGTCGAGCGCGAACTGCGGTGCGAAGTCCCCGCCGAGCATCGCAGCGCCCTTGGTGTGCGCGTAGGGCGAGTCGCTCGCGGTGCCGTCGATGGCGTCGAGGAAGAGCTGCGGGTCGAGCCCGAGCGCGCGGGCGATGGCCAGCGACTGCGCGGTCGCGGCGGTGATCGAGGCGATCCAGGCGTTCGCCGCGAGCTTCAGCGCCGTGCCGTCGCCGACCCGCTCCCCCGCGCGGACGGTCTTCGCGCCGATCGCGTCGAGCACGGGGTCGATGCGGTCGAGCTGCTCGCTCGGCCCGGCGGCGAGCATGGTCAGCTTCCCCTGCTCGGCGGGGCCCTTCGTGCCGAGCATCATCGCTTCGACCAGGGTGATGCCGTACTTCTCGGCGAGCTGCACCACGGTCTCCGTGCCGGCGGTCCCCACGGTCGACGCCTGCACCCAGACGGCTTCCTGCGGTGCGTCTCCGGCCGCTCCTTCGAGGACGTCGACGACCGCGTCGGTGTCGAAGAGCGTGAGGAGCACGACCTCAGCGTCGGCGACCGCTGCCTCGGCGTCGGTCGCCACCGTCGCGCCGTGGTCGCCCAGGGAACGTGCCTTGTCGGCGCTGCGGTTCCACACCGTGACCTGGTGCCCCTCGCGCAGCAGGGACCGTGCGACCCCTGCACCCATCGTTCCCGTGCCCAGTACCGTCACGCGCACCAGCGTCTCCGTCCTGCGGTCCGCACCGTGCCGCCGCGGAAGCGACGCTACGCCTGTCGGGTCGGGACGCCTCGGGAGCCGGACGTCCCGGCGTGGTCCACGGTCAGAGCAGCCCCCGGGTCGCGAGCCACGGAGCGGGATCGACGGCCGTGCCGCCGAGGATGACCTCGAAGTGCAGGTGTGGCCCGGTCGAGACGCCCGTGCTGCCGACGGCACCGATCACCTGCCCGGCATCCACCCGCTGCCCCACGCGGACGTCGATCCGCGACAGGTGCCCGTACCGGGAGCGACTGCCGTCAGGGTGTGCGAGCAGGATCTGGTTGCCGTACCCGCCGAGGGGTGCTGCCTGGACCACGACGCCCGGCATCGCGGCGAGGACCGGTTGACCGTACGGCGCCGCGAAGTCGAGCCCGTGGTGGTCGGTCGAGCACGCGGCGCAGCCCGGGACGTGCCGGGAACCGAACCCGCCCGCCGTGGGGATGGTGCCGGCGACCGGTCGGACGGTCTCGAGCCCGGCCCCGGTCCGCGGGTCGCCGGAGAAGTCGTCCTGTACCGAGAAGTCGTCCCGGGTGACGGGGACCACCTGCCCGCTGGCAACGACGAACTCCTGCGCGTCACGGGCGGCGCGGGCCTCGGGCAGCGGCACGGCGACGGCCGAGCCGGGCGTCGACACCGTGACGAAGAGGCAGGCTGCGAGCGCCGCTGCGGTCGTCGGGAGCGTCCGGCCCGTCCAGGCGGAGCCGTCGACCGGGCGGACCGGGCGGGTCGCCGTCGACGCCGTCGCGGGTCTGCTGATGCGGCGGGACGGGCGCCGGACGCGATGGCTGCGCTCGGCCCGGAGCTTCCGCCGGCTCGGCAGTGCACGGGCGCCGGCCGGGGCAGCGCGTGCTCCGTGCTCCCGCTGGCTCGGCAGAGCAGGGGCGCCGACCGGAACAGCCGATGTTCCGGGGGTGGAGACCGGGGCGGTGGGAGGGGCCACCACCGCCCCGGTGGTCGTCCCGACGGTCGCGGACCTCGACGTGACCGTCGACGGACGGGAAGGCACCGGGGTGGTGGTGGAGGGGGGAACCGCCACCACCCCGGCGGTCTGGGAAGCGGCCGCGGCCTCGGCGAGCCGTCGGGCGCGGCGGGTCGGGTGGGCCGGAGCCGTCACGGGGCAGTCCGGTCAGGCGCGGACGAACCCGTCGCGCGTGATGCGCTCGAGTTCGACCACGACCGCATCGACCACGGCCCGGGTGATGGCGTCGGCGACCGCCTCGACCAGGACGAGCTGGTCGGTCGTGACCGCGTGCTGACCGGTCGGGGCCGCCCCGACGCCGGCCGGGATCCGGTCGATCGCGGCGACGAGGGCGTTCGGCACGAGCGCGGTCTCCTCCGCCGGGAGCGGTGCGGAGAGCGGCGAGGTCGGCGCCGGGACGGCGGACGCGCCGGGCTGTGCGCTGTCGTTGCGGAGGGCGCTGTCGCTCCGGAGCACGCTGTCGTTCCGGAGGTCGCTCCGCCTCGCGAACGCGTCGAACAGGGGTGTGGAGGACATGCTGCTGCCTTCCGGTCAGTGGTGGGTCCGGTCTCGGTGACGGGGCTCGAGTGCACTCCCCGTGTGTCGAGATCGATTGAACCACTGATATGCAGCATGTGCAATAGCGGTAACGGCAGGATCAGTCCGGCTCGACCGCCTGGGTCGGATCGTCCCGCCGCAGCACCTGCTTCACGCGTTCGACGATGGTCGAGGGCGGGTTGTTGTACGCGTTCGCCGGCTCCTGCCCGCTCAGCGCCTGGATCGCGGCCATGACCGCATCGGTCGCATGCCGGCGTGCTCGACCGGATGCCGCGTCGCCGAAGGACGACAGGTCCATCGGCTCGCCGAACTCGATCGTCACCTTCGCGAGCCGTGGCAGCCGTGAGCCCACGGGCTGCACGTGCTCCGTCCCGGTCAGCGCGACCGGCACGACCGGCGCGCCGCTCGTCAGTGCGAGCCAGGCCACGCCCGTCCGCCCCTTGTAGAGCCGGCCGTCGAGGGAGCGCGTGCCCTCGGGGTAGATGGCGAACGCCTCCCCGGCCTGCAGCCGCTCCAGCCCGAGGTCGAGGGCGTGCTGCGCGGCCGATCCGGCCCCGCGTTCGACCCCGATCGCCCCGATCCCGCCGAAGAACGCCCGTGCGACCGCTCCGCGCACGCCGGTACCGGTGAAGTACTCCTGCTTGGCGAGGAAGGACACCTTCCGCGGGGCCATCAGGGTGATGGCGGGTGAGTCGATGAACGAGCGGTGGTTGCTCGCGAGGATCACCGGGCCGGTCCTGGGGACGTTCTTCCGGCCGACGATCCGCGGTCGCCACAGGAGGCGCGCGAGCGGGGTCACCACCGTACGGCTCATCGTGGTGGCGAACGTCGTCGAACCGGGCACCCGGGGCCTCCTCGTCGTGGGAGGTTCCGAGTGTAGTGAGCGGTCCGCGGGGTGCATGCCGCCTGCGGAATGCGTCCTGCGCCTGCCGCCTGCGGGCCCGTCAGTCGTGCGCCGCGACCACGTCGAGCACCGCTCGGCCGTAGCGTTCGAGCTTCGCCCCGCCGATGCCGGAGATCTCGCTGAGGGCGTCCTCGTCGGCGGGCTTCACCGCCGCGATCCCGCGCAGGGTCGCGTCGTTGAACACCACGTACGCAGGCACCCCCTGCTCGCGCGCCTGCGCGGCGCGCCAGGCACGCAGCGCCTCGAACAGGCCGAGGGCCTCCTGCGGCATGTCCGTCACGACCGGCCGCCGCGACCGCGACGCCCGGGACGCCTTGACCGGGTCACGGCGCATGAGCACGCGCGTCCGCCCGCTGAGCACCTCGGCGCTCGTGGGACTCAGGACGATCGTGCCGAACCCGTCGCCGGAGACCGCCGCGTACCCCTGGGCGAGGAGCTGCCGGGCGACCGCTCGCCACTCCGCTTCGCCCAGGTCACTGCCGATGCCGAAGGTCGCGAGGGAGTCGTGCCGGAGCTCCTGCACGCGCGGCGACTGCTTGCCGACGAGGATGTCGACGAGGTGCGCGACACCGTACCGCTGTCCGCGCTCGCGCTCGAGCCGGACGACGGTCGAGAGGAACTTCTGCGCGGGGACGGTGCCGTCCCAGGGCTCGGGCGGCGCGATGCACGTGTCGCAGTTGCCGCACGGCGTCGAGTCCTGCCCGAAGTACGCGAGCAGGCGGACGCGGCGGCACTCGATCGTCTCGCACAGGGCGAGCATGGCGTCGAGGTGCGCGCTGAGCTGCCGCCGGTGCGCCGCGTCGCCCTCGGACTGGTCGATCATCCGGCGCTGCTGCACGACGTCGTTCAGGCCGTAGGCGAACCACGCGGTGGAGGGCAGCCCGTCACGTCCGGCACGACCGGTCTCCTGGTAGTACCCCTCGACCGACTTCGGCAGGTCGAGGTGCGCCACGAAGCGGACGTCCGGCTTGTCGATGCCCATGCCGAACGCGATGGTCGCGACCATGACGATGCCGTCCTCGCGCAGGAACCGCGACTGGTTGCGTTCGCGGACCTTCGCGTCGAGACCCGCGTGGTACGGCAGTGCCGGGATCCCCTGGTCGGCGAGGGCGGCGGCGGTGCGTTCGACGGAGTTGCGGGACAGGCAGTAGACGATGCCGGCGTCGCCGCGGTGCTCGGTCCCGATGAAGGTGAGGAGCTGCTGCAGCGCGCCGGTCTTCGGCTCGATGCGGTACTGGATGTTCGGCCGGTCGAAGTCCGCGACGAAGTGCGCGGCGTCGTCGAGCCCGAGCCGCCCGGAGATCTCGCGGTGCGTCTGCGGGGTCGCCGTGGCCGTCAGCGCGATGCGCGGCACGGTCGGCCAGCGCTCGTGCAGGACGCTCAGCTCGAGGTAGTCCGGCCGGAAGTCGTGCCCCCACTGGGCGACGCAGTGTGCCTCGTCGATGGCGAACAGGGCGATGCGCGCCCGGTCGAGCAGGGAGCGGGTGGACTCGAGCCGGAGCCGCTCGGGCGCGAGGTAGAGCATGTCGACCTCGCCGCTGACGACCGCCCGTTCGACGCGGGCTCGCTCGTCGGGGCCCTGCGTCGAGTTGAGGAAGGCCGCCTGCACCCCGTTGGCCGCGAGGGCGTCGAGCTGGTCCTGCATGAGGGCGATCAGCGGCGACACGACGACCCCGATGCCGTCGCGCACGAGGGCCGGCACCTGGTAGCACAGCGACTTCCCACCTCCGGTGGGCATGAGGACGAGGGCATCGCCGCCGGTCACGACCTGTTCGATGATCGCGGCCTGCTCCCCGCGGAAGTCGTCGTAGCCCCACACCCGGTGGAGCACGTCCAGCGCCGCAGCCCGCGACGGAGACTGCGCGGCAGCCTGCGACGGAGACTGCGCGGCAGCCTGCGACGGGGCCTGCGTGGTGCTCATGACAGGAGAGCCTACGGGCGGGCGGCGACACCCGGGGAGCTGTCCACAGGCGCGGACCCGGCTGCCTCGGGGTCGCGGGCCGGCGCGACGGCCCAGCCCGTGCCTCCCGGCTGCATCCACTGCCGACCGCCCGCCCACGCGGGCGGCGTCCCGCGGAACCGCGGTGCCTCGTCACCCGGGAAGCGGCGGTCCAGCTTCCGCCACCACGCCAGCAGCTCGACCATGCCCCAGAACGCCAGTGACGTGCCGAGGGTGAGCAGCCAGCCGCCGATCGTGCCGTTCGAGGAGTCGAGGTCGACCTTCGACCAGCCGGGGGCCTGCAGCACGAAGATCATGATGTTGTTGAACGCGTGCTGCAGGACGGTGGCCTCCATGCCGCCGGTGCGGAGCACGATGATCGCGGCGACGAGGCCGAACGAGCCGACGTCGAGGATGCCCCACACGTTGTAGCCGTTCGGCATGTGCAGCAGGGCGAACACGACCGTGGAGACGGCGACCGCGACGACCGTGCCGACGACCCGCACGGGGATCCACGAGCCGATCGTCTGCATGAGGAAGCCACGGAAGACGTACTCCTCGGCCGCGCCCTGGAACGGGACGAGGAGCAGCACCATGACGATCGTCAGGGTCAGCGTGCCGACCGACACGGTGGACTGCCCGATCGCGTCGTGGTCCCACCCGAAGCCGCCGTCGAGCGTGAACATGCCGCTGGTCTGCAGCAGGAACATCGGGATCGCGATGACGACCGTCGGCAGCAGGCACCACAGCGTCCAGCGCCAGCGCACCCGGAAGCGCGTCGACGACAGGGTGCCGGCCGGCCCGATGCGCGCGATCTTCACGGCGAGCAGGACACCGGGCAGCAGGACCACCAGCGAGACCAGGGTCAGCGACAGGATGAGCGGGTCGGTGGGGTCGAGGGCGCCGCTCGACAGGTCCTCCTGGAAGCCGAGGAGCCCGTCGGCCCCCTGCGTCGCACCGATCGGGACGAAGTAGGCGACCGCCAGGACGACCTGCGTGACGATGTAGTACCCGGCGAGGAACGCCAGGGCGACCAGCGGGCGCCACCAGCGCCAACGGGCATCGACACGGGGCAGGCGGTGGTACGGAACGCTCACCCTCCGGAGGCTACCGGGCCGGGCAGGATGGGAGCCGTGCTCACCGTCCTGCTCGGCCTGACCGGCGCCGTCGTCTACGGTGCCGCGGACTTCCTCGGCGGCCTCGCGGCGCGCCGGGTGCGTGCCGTGACCGTCGCCGCCGTCGCCGCGGCGGTCGGGCTGGTCCCCCTGCTGGTCGGGCTGCCCCTGGTCGGCGCGGTCCTGTCGGGCGCCGCGATCGCGACGGGCGTCGTCGCCGGGCTGTCGGGGTCGGTGGCCGTGCTGCTCCTCTACCGCGCGCTCGCGGTCGGGCCGATGAGCGTCCTCTCCCCGCTGACGGCCGTGTTCGCAGCCGTCACCCCGGTCGTGGTCGCGCTGGCGCGCGGGACGGTGCTGTCCGCACTCGCGTCGGTTGCCCTGGTGGTCGCGGTGGTCGCGGTGGTCCTCGTCGCGGCGGTGCGCGACACCTCGGGTGCGCGGGTGACGGTGCGCGGACTGGTCACGGCGGCGGTCGCGGGGTGCGGGTTCGGCGGCATCGTGCTCGCCTACGACGCGGTGCCGGAGGACGCGGGGGTCGCGTCGCTCCTGGTCGCACGGGTGGTGCAGACGGTCGTGCTCGGCACGGTGGCCGTCGCGGTGGCCGTGCGGCGCGCGCGGCCGGGAGGCACGGTGGACCCCGGCACGTCGGCCCGCCCGGTCGGGTCTGCCGGGGCCGGGCCTGTAGGGGCCGGGTCCGGCGCGGTCGGGCCGCGCTGGTCGCGTCGCCTCGTGGTCACCGTGGCGGCCTGCGGGGTGCTCGACGCGCTGGCGAACGCCTGCATCCAGGCCGCGCTGCACGTCGGATCGGACGCCTCGACCCTGCCGGTCGTGAGCGTCCTCAACGCGCTCTACCCCGTCGGTACGGTGGTGCTCGCCGGTGTGGTGCTGCGCGAGCGGCTGACCGGCGTGCAGTGGACGGGGATCGTGCTCGCGTTCGCGGCGTCGGTCGGGTTGGCGCTGACGTAGGGGTGCCGGTGTCGGCGGTCGGTCGCGCGGCTGCGGTCAGTCGTCCGCGATGAGGCTCTTGCCGAGGGAGACGGCCCGGTCGGGGGCGTACCCGAGCGACGCGTAGAAGCCGAGCACCTGCTCGTTGCCCTCGCGCACCTGGACGTTGACCTTCGGGCACCCGCGGTCGGCCAGCAGCCGCTCGAACTCGGCCATGAACGCCCGGCCGAGCCCGGACCCCTGCAGCTCGGGCGCCACGGCGAGGTAGTTCACCCACCCGCGGTGTCCGTCGTAGCCCGCCATGCCCGCACCGACGACGGTGCCTGCGGCAGCGGAGCCCTGGGCACCGTCGGCTGCTGCCACCAGGAACAGCTCGGGCTGCTCGGCGACCTTTCGGGCGATGTCACGCCGGGGGTCGTTCCACGGTCGGAGCAGGCCGCACGCGCCCCAGAGGGCGACGACCGCCTCGGTGTCGTCGTGACGGAACGGACGGAAGACCGGAGCCATCCCAGCACGCTACCGGTTCCCGTCAGCATCCACAGGTGACGGGTGCTCGCCATCTGGGCGTCATCATGGTCTGGTACACATGTCCCACCACCCCTCGATCAGGAGCACCGTGACCGCACACGACACCGTCCCCACGCGGCGCTCCGCGCGCGAGGACTCCGGGGCCGACGGCGGGGCTCCGCAGCCCCGGCGCACACGGCGGCGCCAGTCCGTCGGCGGCGCGCTCGTCGCGCTCCTCGCCGAGCTCCTCATCATCGCCGGCGCCGGCACCGGCCTCTACGTGGCGTGGACCGCGTGGTGGACCGACGTCGTCGCCGTGAACGAGCAGTCGAAGCTCGTCGACGACCTCGGGCAGCAGGTCGCCCCGAAGATCGAGGGCTCCGAGCACCGCGGCACGGCGCCGGTCCTCGCCGAGCCGCCGGACGTCACCGACGTGTTCGGCACGATGCAGATCCCCCGCTTCGGTGCGGACTACCTCCGTCCCATCGGCGAGGGCACCGACCGCGAGCGGGTGCTCAACACCATCGGTCTCGGGCACTACCAGGACACCGCGATGCCGGGCGCCGAGGGGAACTTCGCCGTCGCCGGGCACCGCGTCACCTACGGCAAGCCGCTCAACCAGATCGCCGACCTGAAGACCGGCGACTCGATCGTCGTCCGGGTCACGGACAAGGCGAAGGACTTCGACGTCTGGTACGTCTACAAGGTCACCGACTCGCAGATCGTCACGCCCGACAAGATCGAGACGATCGCGCCGGTGCCGAACAAGCCCGGCGTCACCCCGACCGCGGACGACCGCTGGCTGACCCTCACCGCGTGCCACCCGATGTGGTCGGCCAAGGAGCGGTACGTGACCCACGCCAAGCTCGACTACTGGATGCCCGTGTCGGAGGGCACCCCGAAGGAACTCTCGGAGACGCCGAAGTGATCTTCCCGTTCGTCTGGCGGGTCCTGCCCGGACCCGTCCCCCTGAAGGTGCTCGAGCTGCTCGTGCTGCTCGCCGTGATCGTCTACGCGCTCTTCACCTGGGTGTTCCCCTGGATCGCCGCCGACATCCTGCCGCCGCCCGACGGCACCGTGGACGTCTCGCCGTCGCCCTGACCGTCACACGGTGGTCGTGACGCGTGACCCGCCCTCGGGAGTGCGCCGCACCGCGATCCGCTCCGGGATCCGCTGCTTCAGCTCCTCCACGTGGCTCACGATGCCGACCTGTCGCCCGCCGGCGGTCAGCCGCGCGAGCTGCCCGATGACGTCGTCGAGCGTCTCCGGGTCGAGCGTCCCGAAGCCCTCGTCGACGAAGAGCGTGCCGAGCGAGACCCCACCGGCCTCGGCCTGCACGACGTCGGCGAGTCCGAGCGCCAGGCAGAGCGACACCGTGAAGGTCTCGCCACCGGACAGGCTCCCCGGAGCACGTCGGGTGTCGGTCGTGTGGTCGTGCACGGCCAGGGCGAGCCCGGTGCGCCGCGCCCGCGACCCTGCCTCGCGCTCGTCGGAGGTCTCGAGCGTGAACCGGCCGCCGAGCATGCCCCGCAGCCGGTCGTTGGCCGCCGCGACGACGTCCTCGAAGCGCCGCATCAGCACGTAGGTGCCGAGCGTGATCCCGGTCGGGTTCACCGCGGCGACGCCGTTCGCGACGTCGGCCAGTCGGACGACCGCGCGACTCCGGGCGGACGTGTCGTCCCGTGCGCGGACGGCCCGCGCCAGGTCGCCGGCACACCGGGTGGCGGACTCGACGCGGTCGGTCGCGGAGACCGCCGCGCGGGTGGCGACGTCCGCCTGCTCGACGGCGGCGGCGAGCGCGGCACGGGCGGCGTCGAGGGCGAGGGGCTCCTCGGTGTCGTCGGCGGCCGCGACCACCGCGGGTTCGGCCAGCCCGGCCTCGACCACGGCCCGTTCACGGTCGGCGACGGTGACCTCGGCCCGGAGCGCCGCGGTCTCCTCCGCGGTGAGCACGGCCGCGCGGGCGGCGCCGAGGGAGTCGAAGTCCTGCTCGGCGAGCACCCGGGCGACCTCGGCGGTCCGCTCGGTGACGGCGTGGGCTGCGGTGGCAGCACGGTCGTCGGCCGCGATCACGGCCTCGGCGCGGGTGACGAGGGTGTCGAGCTCCTGCACCGCGGCACGGAGCGACGCCGGAGCGGGGCGGTCCTGCCCCGCACCGTCGTCGGTCCAGGGCCGGGCAGCGAGTGCGCCCGCCCGGGTCACGGCGTCCGCGACGGCCGAGGCGTCCTGGTCGAGCCGCTCGGCGTCGGCCGCGCTCGTGGCCAGCAGCACCGCGTGTCCGGCCTGCACCGTGTTGTGCTCGCGCTCCAGCGCACGCGTCGCCTCGTCGTGGGCGGTGCGGAGCCGCTCGACCTCGGCGACCCGGACGGCGGCGGCGTGTGCGGCCTCCTCGCGAGCGGTCGCGGCGGCGGTCTGCTCGGCGAGGGTACCGGCGTCCGTGTCGCCGACCGCAGCCCGGAGCCGTTCGAGCTCGGCACGGTCGACGGCGAGCGCGGCAGCGGCGTCGGCGAGGGCGGCCTCGGCCGCGCGGGTCTCGGCGGCCGCAGCGTCGACGGTGGCGGCGTCCGGGTGGTCGGCCTGTGGCACGGCGACGTCCGGGTGATCGGCCGAGCCGCACACCGGGCACCGGTCCCCCGGTGCGAGCGCCGCACCGAGCTCCCCGGCGAGACCGGCGATCCGACGGGCACGCAGCGTCTGCTCGGTGCGCAGGCGCTCCTCGGCTCGGACCCGTCGGTCGGCGACGACCTGCTCGGCCCGGGTCACGGCCGCGGTCGCCGCGTCACGGGACCCGAGGTCCGCCAGGAGCCGGCGGAGGCGGTCGACCTCGGCCCGGGCTGCCTCGCCGTCACCGGCAGCGGCGGCGGCGGTCCGGGCCTGCTCGACGAGCGCCGCGCGCTCGGCGGGACGTGCCTCGAGCGCGGCGTCGAGCTCGGCGACCCGGGCCGCGAGCTGCTCGGCACGGTCCAGGGCGTCTGCCAGGGCTCGGCGTCGCGTGTCGAGCGAGGTCTCGACCGCGACGAGGTGCCGGACCGCAGCCGCGCACGCCAGCAGCTCGGCGCGCCGGGAGCCGAGGTCTGCCGAGTCGGGCACACCGGTCCTGCGCCGGAGGTCGGCGGCGGCACCGGAGGCCTCGGCAGCGCGTGTACGGGCGGCGTCGAGCCCGTCGGCCGAGGTCGTGACCCGGGCAGCCCGGTCGGCGACGGCGAGTCGGTCACGGGCCGCGGCGATGCGGGCGGCACCGTCGTCGAGCGCCCGTCGACGGTCGAGCAGCGCTGCGCGACGGGTCCGGGCGGTGAGCCGTGCGACCACGTCCTGCTCGTGCGCACGGGCGCGGTCCAGCGCCGCGACGGCGTCCGCGCGCTGCGCAGCGGTCTCGGCGGCCGCGGCGCGGAGGACCTCGACCGTAGCGGGGACGGTCCCCTCGTCGGGGTCGTCCACACCGGCCGCCTGTGCGAAGCGGCTGAGGGCGTCGCGGACGCGGGCGTCGGCCGCCTCGACCTCGGCCTGGACCTCCCGCCGACGGGCCGCGAGTTCGTCGGCGGTGCGGTCGTAGACCTGCGTGCCGAACAGGGACTGCAGGAGCTTCCGACGGTCCTCGCCCGGGGAGCGCAGGAACCGGGCGAACTCGCCCTGCGGCAGCACGACGGTCTGCAGGAACTGGGCACGGTCGAGCCCGATCGCCCGCGTGACCTCGAGCCCGATCTCCGGGATGCGGGAGGACACCGGCTCGCCCACGGCGTCGGCCGGGTGCGCCAGCCGGAACAGCTGCGCCGACGCCTGCTGGCGGACCGTGCCGGTCCCGCGCTGCTTCGGTCGGTCGTACTGCGGGGTGCGACGGACCCGGTACACACCGGCTCCCGTCTCGAACACGAGCTCGACGAAGGGCTCGACACCGGGGTCCGCGTGCTGGCTGTGCAGGCGGTCGTGCGTCGAGCCCTCGCCCGCCAGTCCGCCGTACAGGGCGAACACCACGGCGTCGATGATGGTCGACTTGCCGGCGCCCGTCGGGCCCTCGAGCAGGAACACACCGGAGGCGGCGAGCGCTGCGAAGTCGATGGTGACGAGTCCGGGGTAGGGGCCGATCGCCCGGAGTTCGAGTCGGTGCAGGTACATCAGCGCCCCCGGTCGTCGTGCATCGCGAGCACCGCGGCCTCGTACGCCTCGGTCAGGACCGCCCGGTCGTCGTCGTCCGGCGCCGCCCCCGTGGCGAAGGCGACGAAGTCGGCGGCGACCTCGACCGGGTCCGACGTCGCGGTGACCGCTCGGGCCGCCTGGCGCTCCGGTCGGTCGGCGGGCTCGTGCGTGATCGCGAGCGCGTGCGGGAAGTGGGCCTTCACCCTGGCGTACATGCGCTCGGGGTGCACGGTGTCGGTCACGGCGACGCGCACCCAGGCGTCGGCGTCGGCGTGGTGCGCGCCCGACTCGATCGCATCGATGGTCGTCCGGACGTCGACCAGGCGCCGCGGCACCGGGGTCGGGACGAGCTCGACGGTGACCGAGCCGTCGGGAGCGAGGTCGACGACCGTCACGCTCTTGCGCTGGTGCCGCTCGCCGAACGAGAACGCGAGCGGCGAACCGGCGTAGCGGATGCGGTCGCCCGGGCCGACGCGCTGCGGTCCGTGCAGGTGTCCGAGCGCCACGTAGTCGATGCCGTCGAACACCGACGCCGCGACCATGTCGACCCCGCCGACGCGGATGTCCTGCTCGCTGTCGCTCGGCTCCGCTCCCCCGACGAACGCGTGCGCGACGACGACGCTGCGGGTGCCGGGACGGGTGGCGAGGTCGGCGCGGACCCGCTCCATCGCGGCGCCGACGACCGCCTGGTGCGACCGCGCCAGGGGCTCGTCGGGCACCGCGGCGAGGGCGTACCGGGTCAGGTCGGGGTGCAGGTACGGGATGCCGTGCACCGCGACCGGTCCGGCCTCGTCCGCCAGGAGCACCGGGGTGCCCACGCCACCGGGTTCAGCCAGGATCCGCACGCGGTCGTGCATCACGCCGGCGCCGAACCCCAGCCGGGCCGCGGAGTCGTGGTTGCCCGGCGTGAGGACGACGGTCGCCGTCTCCGACAGGCGCTCGAGCGTGAGGGAGAGCATCCGGACCGCGTCGACGGGCGGGATCGCGCGGTCGAAGACGTCGCCGGCGACGACGACGAGGTCGACCGACCTGGCCCGGACGGTCTCGACGAGGAAGTCGCAGAACGCCGCCTGGTGCCCGAGCAGGTCCGCACCGAGCAGCGTGCGCCCGAGGTGCCAGTCGCCGGTGTGCAGGATGCGCATGCGGTCACGGTAGCGGCGTCCGGGGACATCCCGGGCGCACCGGACCCGGCCTGTGGACGAGCGGTCGCGTCATCCGCAGCTGATCAGGGTGACGTTGCCGAGCCCGAGCACCACGGTCACGCGCTTCGGCGTGCTCGTGCCGTACCAGGTCCCGTCGAGCGACCGGACGGTCACGTCGTAGGACTGCAGCAGCTCGAGTCCGACGGCCGTGAACGTCGCGGTCCGCCCCGTTGCCGGCGCGGTCGCGACGAGGCGGCCGCCCGCCCACACCTCGAACCCGCCCGGTGGGTTGGTCGGACCGGGGTGGCTCCAGGTGATCGTCGCCGTGCCCCCGCCCGTGCACGCGGTGATGGTGGCGCGCGGGACCACGGCGGCCGACCAGGTCGAGGCCGTCACGGTGGTGGCCGGCCAGGGTGCGGCCTGCGCGGGGGTCGGTGCGAGCGCGCCGACGGCGGTGACGACGACGAGGGTGGCCGCCGCGCCGGAGGGGCCGACGCGGCCGCGGCGGCGGGCGTGACGGCCGCTCGGTGAGCGGAGCGGACGGGCGCCGGCGGACCCCGTGTCGGGGCGGGATGCCGTCGAGGAGCCGCCCCGGGCCTCCAGGCCGTCCCCGTTGCCGTCACCGTCACCGCGGTGGCGGCCACCAGGCGCACGACGGATCCGGCCGTCGACCGTGCACAGGGCGAGCACCGCGACGAGCGCGAGCGCGAGCGCGGCGGTCTCGGCCCATCGGCCCTCGCGCACCCAGACCACGGGGCTGCCGACGAACGGGATGCGCAGGGACGCGACGCCGTGCACCGCCGACCGGTCGACCGGGGTCGAGTCCGCCTGCGGGTTCGCGTCGCCCTTGGTGACGATCGTGCCGTCGTGGCCGGGATGCACGAAGCGGTGCATCCGCAGGTGCCCGGCCTGGTCGGGGTCGTCCGCGAGCAGGACCTGCCCCGGTCGGACCTCCGCGGGTGCAACCGGTCGCGACACGACGACGTCACCCGGGGTCAGCCGCGGCTCCATCGAGCCGGTCATCACCGTGGTGGGGTGCCAGCCGAGCAACGCCGGGGCCGCGGACCACAACGCCAGACCGAGCAGCGCCGCGACGACCGCGCGTGCCGCCACGGCGACGACGACGCGCCCCCAGTCGACGACGTCGTGCAGCGCGTCGTGCGGTGGGTGACCACCGTGCACTGCGGAGCTGACCATGACTGCCTTCGACCGGGGGCGTTCCGAGGGTGACGGACTAGTTGTTCTGGGCCTCCCACGTGAGGCCGAGCGACGCCGTGTTGCCCTGTGCGGTGTTCGGGGTGCCGGCGGCGACGGAGTACGTGACGCGGTAGACGCGGGTCTCGTTCGCGGTGCCCGCCGTGGTCCACGCGCCGAGGCCGGACGCGAAGTTCGTCGCCGTCGAGCCGAGGTTCGGCAGCGTGTCGTTGAACAGCACGGCACCGGTGGCTGCTGGCGTGAAGCCCGAGCACGAGGCGAAGCCACCGCCGGTGCCCTGCTCGATCTTCACGGTGGTGTTCGTCGCGAGGACGCTCGAGGTCTGCGGGCTGGTCGTGTACAGCTTCACCGTCGACGGCAGGGAGCCGCTCGAGGTGACGGTGATGCACTTGCTGTCCGTGGAGCCGGGCTTGAGGTTCGTGGCGGTGAAGAGCGCGGTGTTCGCGTCGTCGTCCGAGAGCGCGACGGTGCCGGCGGTCCAGTTGCTGGTGGGGTTGGTGGTCGTGGCCGAGAACGCCGAGTACGAGGCGGTCGAGACGACGACGCCGGAGGCCACGAGGGCGGCGGGGACGGCGATCCAGGCAGCCAGACGGGCGGAGCGAGCGGAGACACGGGACATGGTTGTCCTCCGGAGGAGAGAGATCTGATCGGTGGTGGCTCCGGACCCGCGGTGGTTGGTCGCGCTACGGTGCCTGTGTACTACGACGATCAAGCTACTTGACACTCGTGTTGACGACAAGAGAAGCAACGCCCCCACTGTTGGGGATTGTCTCAATCATTGAGATACTTGTTGCATGGACCCCTGACCCGGGCCCGTCCGCGTCCCGTCGATCGCCGCCGCGATCACCACCCGAGAAGAGCCACCCGTGACGGACACCTCCCCCGCACTCCCGCCCCTGACCGTCACGACGGGCCTGCCGCCGGCCCCCGTCTCCCCCGACGTCGAGATGGACGACCTGCCCACCGCACCGCTCGCGGGTGTGCGTGCGGACGACGCGGGGCTCGCCCGGATGATCGAGGCCTTCCGACTCCTGCAGGTCCGGCACGCGCGGGTCCTGGCCCACGAGAGCGCCGCGCACGGGCTCGGTGTCACGGACACGCGGTTCCTGGTGCACCTGGCGGCGACCGAGGGGCACGCCACCACACCGAAGCAGGCCGGGGACACCCTCGAGCTGAGCACCGGCGCGATGACCTCGCTGCTCGACCGGCTCGAGCGCCACGGGCACCTCGAGCGCCGCCCGAACCCGGGTGACCGGCGGAGCATCCTCGTGCACCTGACGCCGTCGGGAGCAGCGGTGGCGCGGGCGGTGAGCGCCGCCTACGCCGACGCCTTCAGCGAAGCCGTCCCCGCCGCCGAGCGGAACGGTGTCGCCGTCGCCCTCGAGGACATCGGGGCAGCGCTCGACCGTCGGCACCGCGCGGCCACGGCGCGCTGAGCCCGCACCCGGGCGCTGGAGCGGGCTGCGCACACGCCGCGTAGCGTCGGCGGCATGACCCCAGCGGAACTCCTCACCGAAGCGTTCTCCCGCGTGCCCGAGACCGTCGAGCGCGCGCTCGACGGCCTGTCGACCGAGCAACTCGCGACCCGGCCGGCAGCCGGCGCGAACACCCTCGCCTGGCTGGCGTGGCACACGGCCCGCGGACAGGACGCCCAGGTCGCGGACCTCGCCGGGACCGAGCAGGTCTGGACCGCCGACGGCTGGGTCGAGCGCTTCGGCCTGCCGTTCCCCGCCGACGCACTCGGCTACGGCATGTCGAGCGAGGACGTCGGGCGGGTGCGTGCGTCCGCCGAGCTGCTGACCGGGTACCTCCGCGCCGTGCACGAACGGACGGTCGCCTACCTCGGCTCGCTCGCTCCGGAGGACCTGGACGAGGTCGTCGACGAGGCGTGGGACCCGCCCGTGACGCGCGGCGCCCGGCTCGTGAGCATCCTCGACGACTGCACGCAGCACGCCGGTCAGGCCGGCTACGTGCGCGGTCTGCTCTTCTTCTCGCGCTGACCCCGCAGCCGCGTCCGCGACACGCAACCTCGGCGTCAGCTCGCAGCGTCGTACCGCTGCGAGCGCTCGGGAACGTTGCGTCCTGCGAGTGCGGCTCGCGCAGACGACGGACGGGAGGCCCGGTGCCAGCTGGCACCGGGCCTCCCGTCCGTCGTGTGGTCGCGACTAGCGCGCGGCGAGCTCCGCGACGATGCCGTCGCCGGGCGCCGCCTGCACCAGGTCCGCCTCGATCTCGGCGTTCTCGAGGATGCCCTCGATCTTCCGGATGCGACCGCGCGGGACCAGCGTGACGACGGTGCCCTCCTTGCCGGCACGACCGGTGCGGCCGGAGCGGTGCATGTACGCCTTGTAGTCGTCCGGGGCGTCCGCCTGCACGACCAGGGAGACGTCGTCGACGTGGATGCCGCGTGCGGCGACGTCGGTCGCCACGAGCACGTTCACGCGGCCGCTCGTGAGCAGCTGCAGGTTGCGCGTGCGGCGGGACTGGTTGAGGTCGCCGTGGAGCGAGGTCGCGCGGATGCCGGCGTCCTCGAACTGGTCCGCCAGACGCTCGGCGTAGGCACGCGTGCGAGCGAAGACGATCGTCTTGCCGTCACCGGCGACGAGCTCCTCGAGCACCTGGTCCTTCTGGCGCTGCTCGACCACGAGCACGCGGTGGTCGATCGTCGAGGAGGCCTGGTCCTCGCCGGCGACCTCGTGGACGCTCGGCTCGTGCAGGAACTCGGAGACGAGCGAGGCCACCTGGGCGTCGAGCGTGGCGCTGAACAGGAGCTTCTGCGCGCGGTCACCGTGCGGGGTGACCTCGGCGGTGGCGGACAGGATCTCGCGCACCGGCTCGAGGAACCCGAGGTCGCACATGTGGTCGGCCTCGTCGAGCACGGAGACGACGACCTCGCTGAGGTCGAGCTTCCCCTTGTTCATGAGGTCCTGCACACGACCGGGGGTGCCGACGATGATGTCGACGCCGCGCTCGAGCGCGCCCTCCTGGCGGCCGTAGGGCACGCCGCCGTAGATCTGCGTCGTGAAGAGGCCGACCGAGCGGGCGATCGGCTGGACGGTGCGGTCGATCTGCAGGGCGAGCTCGCGCGTGGGGGCGAGGATGAGCGCACGCGGAGCGCGGCCCATCTTCCGCTTCGTGCCGCCGCCGTGCTCCATGAGCTTCTCGACGAGGGGCGCACCGAACGCAATGGTCTTGCCGGAGCCGGTTCGGCCGCGGCCGAGCACGTCCTTGCCCGCGAGGACGTCGGGGATCGTCGCCGCCTGGATCGGGAACGGGCTGGTGGCGCCCATCTCGGCGAGGGTGCGGGAGATGTTGCCGCCGATGCCGAGGTCGGTGAAGGTCACGCCCTCGACGTCAGCCGCGACGGTGGCCTCGGCCTGGAGCTTCTCGAGCTTGACGTCGTCCGCGGGGACGTACGCCTGGCGGGAGTCCTCACGGTCGCGGCGCGGGGCACGGGCGTCGTCGAACGAGCGACGCTGGGGTCGCTCGTCGCGGTCGAACCGACGGGGCGCGCGGTCGTCACGGTCGAACCGACGCGGGGCGCGGTCGTCACGGTCGAACCGACGCGGGGCGCGGTCGTCACGGTCGAACCGACGCGGGGCGCGGTCGTCCTGGTCGCGACGCGGGGCGCGGTCGTCACGGTCGAAGCGACGGGGCGCGCGGTCGTCACGGTCGAACCGACGCGGGGCGCGGTCGTCGGAGTCGCGACGGGGAGCACGGTCGTCACGGTCGAACCGACGCGGACGGTCGTCCTGGTCGCGACGCGGTGCGCGGTCGTCACGGTCGAACCGACGCGGCGTGCGGTCGTCGTCACGCCGGGGCGCACGGTCTTCGCGATCGAAGCGACGGGGCGCACGGTCGTCGCGATCAAAGCGACGGGGCGCACGGTCGTCACGGTCGAAGCGACGCGGGGCGCGGTCGTCTCGGTCGAACCGACGCGGGGCGCGGTCGTCGGAGTCGCGGCGGGGAGCGCGGTCGTCACGGTCGAACCGACGCGGACGGTCGTCCTGGTCGCGACGCGGGGCACGGTCGTCACGGTCGAAGCGACGCGGGGCGCGGTCGTTGCGGTCGAAGCCGCGCCCGCCACGGTCGTCGCGGCGCTGTCCGCCGTCACGCGGCTCCCAGTTCGGGCGGGCGGGACGCTCGCCCTGGGCCTCGCGGCCACGGCGCGCCTCGGCGTCCCACCGCTGCTTCTGCCGCGGCTGCGACGGGTCGGCGGCGCGGAAACCGCGGTGCTTGCTGCTGCGGGCGGCGGGGGTGCCGTTCGCGTGGCGGACTCGGTCGTCGGCACGCTGACGCGCGCCCTTGTCGTACGGGGCCATTGCTACTTTCCGGGGTGCAGACGTCCGCGTGCCCGGCAGCGACATCGGCGCAGGTCTCAGAGGCGGAGAGGGGGTTCTTCCCGTCGCGGGTCGACGTGAATCCAGCCCTCGACCAACACACACCCAAGCAGAATCCGTGATCACAGTGTCACGGCGTCGAGAGCCGACCGATCGAGTCTACGTGACCGGACGCGGTCTGGCCAGCCCCGCGGCGGACGGGTACCGCGGGGCGGGCGCGGGGCGGGCCTCCCGGCCGGAACCGGTGTCAGGACTCGGCGAGCCGCCGACGCTGCTCGGCCACGTCGAAGTCGGCCGTCGGCCACGTGAGCTGCATGTCCTCGAGGGCGCGGAGCAGCAGCTGCTGGACCGCGAGCCGGGCGTACCACTTGCGGTTCGCGGGCACGACGTACCAGGGCGCCCGTGCGGTCGAGGTGCGGTCGAACACCGTCTGGTACGCCTGCTGGTACTCGTCCCACAGCAGGCGCTCGTCGATGTCGCCCGGGTTGAACTTCCAGTGCTTGTCGGGGCGGTCCAGGCGGTCGCCGAGTCGCTCCCGCTGCTCGTCCTTCGAGATGTGGAGCATCACCTTGACGATCGTCGTGCCCTCGGCGACCAGACGGTCCTCGAAGTCGACGATCGCGCCGTAGCGCCGCTCGATCTCCTCGGGCGGCGCGAGCGAGCGCACCTTCTGGATGAGGACGTCCTCGTAGTGGGAGCGGTCGAAGACGCCGAGCTGCCCGGCGGCCGGCAGCTGCCGTTCGATGCGCCAGAGGAAGTCGTGCGCACGCTCCTCGGCGGTCGGCGCTCCGAAGCCCGCGTAGTGCACGCCGTTCGGGTCCACCGCGCCGACCACGTGCGAGACGATCCCGCCCTTGCCCGCGGTGTCCATGGCCTGCAGCACGAGGAGCACCCGGCGCTGATCGCCGGCGGTGCTCGCGGCGTGCAGGCGCTCCTGCAGGGCCGCGAGGCGGTCGGCTCCGGCCGCGAGCGACTCGAGTCCGTCGATCTTGCGCCCGGGGAAGCCCGGGGTGCCGTCGGGGTCGACGCGGTCGAGGCGGAAGCCCTCCTGGACGCGGAGGAGCGGTTCGGGGTCGGTGTTCCAGGCCTTGCGACGGCTCACGGGTCCTCCTGCGGGTCTCGTGCCCATCCTGGCACCCGCACGGCAGCGTGGGCGGCGTCCTCGGTGCTGTGCGCTTCCGGGCGTCCCGCATCGACTCGTGCGGGTTCGTGCGTCGGGCGGTTCCGGGCGACATCGGGCGTGCCTGGCTGCTTCGATGTACCTGGCTGCTTCGGGTGTACCTGGCTGCTTCGGGTGGACTCGTGCGGGTTCGCGCGTCTGGCGGTTCCGGGCGAGATCGGGTGCACCTGGCTGCTTCGGGTGTACCTGGCGGTTCCGGGTGGACTCGTGCGGGTTCGCGCGTCTGGCGGTTCCGGGCGAGATCGGGCATACCTGGCTGCTTCGGGCGTACCTGGTCAGTCGGTCCGACCCGGTACGCCCGATTCCACCTGGCATCGCGTCCGTGATGGGAAGGAACGGGCAAGGGGGCGGACGCGCCGGACACCGGGCAACGGGCACCGGCTCGACCGCGGGGAGGAGGTCGCTCGTCCGGACGGCGGACGCGACGCCGAGCGGGCCGGGTTAGCGTGGTCGTCGATGAGGTCCGGACGTCGCACGCTGCTCGCGCTCCTGGCCGCGTGCGTGACGCTCGGGGCGCTCGTCTCGTGCGCCGGGGCGCCCGCGGGCGACCGGAACGACGTCGTGACCACCGATCCCGTGATCTACCCGCTCTCCCTGCGCTACCCGGGCATCGACGTCGTCGCGGACGTGCCGTACGGGGCGGAGGACCTGCAGCGACTCGACGTCTGCCTGCCCCCGGACAGCGCGCCGGACACGACCGCGACACCGACGGCGACGACCGGCCCGTCGGACGGGTCCGGCGGATCCGACGCGCGACGGGACCGTCCCGGGGGCGGCCGCCCCGCCGTCATGATGATCCACGGCGGGAGCTGGTCGCACGGCGACAAGGCCACCGCCGCCTACCGGGCGGTGTGCCAGTACCTGGCGTCCGAGGGCTTCGTGACCGTCAACGTCGACTACCGCCTCGCTCCGACCGACCCCTTCCCCGCGGGCCTCGACGACACACGGCGGGCGCTCGACTGGGTGTTCCGGCCGGCGACGCTCGAGACGTACGACATCGACCCGGACCGGGTGGGACTCTTCGGCGGCAGCGCCGGGGGGAACCTCGCCGCCATGCTCGCCGTCACCGACCACGAGTCCGCCGGGTGGGCGGAGGGCGACCGGGTGCGTGCCGTGGTGGACCTGAGCGGACCGACCGACCTGACGACGCGGTCGACCGAGCCGGACGGGGTCTCGGCGTCGTTCCAGCGGAAGCAGCTGCTGTACCTCGGGTGCCGGAGCTACGCCGACTGTCCGGCGGCACGGCAGGCGTCACCGGAGTACCACGTCACCGAGGACACCCCGCCGTTCTTCGTCGGGCACTCCACCGGCGAGTTCATCCCGCTGTGGGAGTCGCAGGACTTCGTCGCGACGCTCCGGGAGCACGACGTGCCGGTGACGTTCGTCGCGGTCGAGGGCACGGCGCACTCGATCGCGCAGCTCGACCGCGCGATGAGCGAACGCGTCGTGGCGTTCCTGCACGCGCGCCTCGACTCCCCGCGACCGTGCCCCCGTGCGGGTGCCACCCGGACTCGGGCGTGCGGTGGTCGTCCGGCCCGCGCAGACTCGCTCTGTGACCGACACCACGACCCGTCCCGCTCGCCCCGTCACCGAGTGGCCGCACCGGACCTCGGTCCGGACCTACGCGGAGCTCCTGCTCGGGTTGTCGTTCACGGCCGCGGTGGCCTTCGGCGGGTACTCCGCGGCGACCGGGCACATGGCGATCGCCGCGCAGGGAGCCGCCGTGGTCTTCCTCGTCACCCTGACCTGCGTCGTCGTCTCCTGGTTCCGCGAGGTGGACGCTGAGGAGTCCGGCAGCCGCGACTGACGCGCGACCGCCGGACACGGCACGGCCAGGCACGACCCGGCAGAGCACGACACGGCACGAGCCTGCACGGCCCGGCCCGCGCCGGACCCGGCCCGGCACGGCCAAGCACGACCCGTGCAGAGCACGGCACCGCACGGCCCTGCCCGATCCGGTCCGGTCCGGTCCGGTCCGGTCCAGCCCGCGCCGGACTACCCGGCGCTCGGTGCGCTCTCCTGCAGCCCGCCCTGCTCCCCACCCGGGTGCTCCCCCGGGTGCTCCGCAGCGTCCCGCGCGGCCCGCCGGTCGGCCCGACGCTCCCGGAAGCCCTCGACCACCGAGTAGAGCGCCGGCAGCACCACGAGGGTCAGCAGCGTCGAGGACACCAGGCCGCCGATGACCACGAGTGCGAGCGGCTGCGAGATGAACCCCGACTTGCCGGTCAGCCCGACCGCCATCGGCAGCAGCGCGAAGATCGTCGCGAGCGCCGTCATGAGGATCGGCCGCAGTCGGCGCGTGGCGCCCTCGATGAGCGCTTCGCGGACGCGGAGCCCGCGACGTCGGTACTGGTTGACGAGGTCGATGAGCACGATCGCGTTCGTCACGACGATGCCGACGAGCATGAGCAGACCGATCAGCGACGCCACCCCGAGCGGGATGCCCGTGACGATCTGCAACAGCAGCGCACCCGTCGCCGCGAAGGGGATCGACAGCAGCAGCATGATCGGCTGCAGCAGGCTCCGGAAGGTCGCCACCATGATCACGTAGACGATGAGCACGGCGACCAGCACGGCGAGCAGCAGCTGGCTGAACGCTGACGACTGGCTCGACGCGACGCCGCCGATCGTCGCCGAGGCGCCCTTCGGCAGGTCGAGGCCGTCGACGGCCTGCGTGACGTTCTGTACCGCTTGGCCCAGGTTCGTCGAGTCCGGCGTCACGGTGATCGTCGCGGTGCGCACGGCGTCCGAGGTCGTGATCGTCGTCGGGCCGTCGGACTGCTCGACCGTCGCGACGTCGGACAGCGGGACGTCGCCGCTCGCAGTCGGGATCGACAGCGACCGCAGCGCGTCGACCGTGGTCGGGGGCTCCGGGTCGGCGATGTACACGTCGAGCGTGGCGTCGTCGATCTCGACGCTGCCGGTGTCCCGCGGCGAGACCGCGGCGGCGACGATCCCGCCGACCTGGGTCTCGGTGAGCCCGCGTTCGGCGGCCTTGCTCCGGTCGACCTTCACCGCCAGGTACGGCTCGGCAGCGGACAGGTTGCTCGTCGCGCCGGTCGTGCCGTCGACGCCGCGCATCTCGGTCAGGACCTTCTCGGCCGCCGTCTGCAGCTCGGCCTGGGTGGGCGCGGTCACGTCGACCTCGATGTCGCTCGAGCCGCCGAACCCGCCGCCGGCTGACGACAGGTTCACCTCGCCCACGCCGTCGATCTCCCCGATGCGGTCACGGGCGGTCGACTGGATCGTCGTCTGGTCGGCTCCGGCGTCGGTCGTGACGTTGTACTGGACCGAGGCCGAGGCCCCGCCACCGAAGGCCGCCTGGATCGACTGGCCGCTCGAGCCGATCGTGGTCTGCACGGTCTCGACGCCGGAGACGTCCCGGAGCACGCCCTCGACCTTGCGCGCGGCGTCGGACTGCTCGTCGAGACTCGTGCCGGGCTCGAGGTCCTGCGTCACCGTGAAGGTGTTCTGCCCGGAGTCGCCGAGGTAGTTCGTCTTCACGAACGGCACGGCCGCGGCGGTCCCGCCGAGCACGAGCAGGGCGAGCACGAGGACGAGCGCCGGACGGCCGACCGCCCACCGCAGCACGGGCAGGTACCCGCGGCGCAGCCGGTCGGAGGTGCCCGCGTCGTGCAGGTCGGCGGCGGAGGCGAGCGCAGCGGTGCCGGTACCGGACTCGGCACCGGCGGACGACGTACCGGCAGCCGAAGCCCCGGCAGCCGACGCCTCGGCAGCCGACGTACCACCAGCCGACGTACCGGCAGACGACGCCGCGGCAGCCGACGCCCCGGCGGCGCGTCGCTCGCCGTGTCCGGCCCGCCGGTCCGCCTTCGGCGCCCGGAGCCACCAGTACGCGAGCACGGGCACGATCGTCAGGGACACGAGCAGCGACGCGATCAGGGCCATCGTGACGGTGAGCGCGAAGGGGCGGAAGAGCTCGCCGACGAGCTCCGCGACGAAGGCCACCGGCAGGAAGACCGCCACGGTGGTGAGCGTCGACGCGGTGACGGCGCCGGCGACCTCGCGCACGGCATCGAGCACCGCGCGGCCGCGGTCGACCCCGGGTTGCAGGTGTCGCTTGATGTTCTCGATCACCACGATCGAGTCGTCGACCACGCGGCCGATCGCGATCGTCAGTGCCGCGAGCGTGATGATGTTGAGCGTGTAGCCCGCGGCCTGCATGCCGATCGCCGCGAGCAGCACCGAGGTCGGGATCGAGATCGCGGTGACCAGCGTGGACCGCCAGGACAGCAGGAACACCAGGATCACGACGACCGCGAAGCCGAGGCCGAGCAGGCCCTCCTCGGCCAGGGAGTCGATGGACTGCTGGATGTAGGGCGCCTGGTCGAACACGACCGTGAACTGCGGGTTCCCGGCGACCTTCGCCTCGATGCCGGGCAGGGCGTCCTTCACCGTCTCCGAGACGTCGACGGTGTTCGCCTCCTGCGTCTTCGTGATGGCGATGGTCAGCGCGGTCTCGCCGTCGACGCGGCTGATCGACGTCCGCGGCGACTCCTCGATCTGCACGGTCGCGACGTCACCGAGCGAGGTCGGCGTGGAGGCCGTGCTCGCGCCCGTCCCGCCGGTCGCGCCGGTCCCACCGGTCGTGCCGGTCGCGCCGGTCCCGGCAGCGGTGCCGCCGGCGGTCCCGTCGCCGGACCCGGCAGCGCCCGTGCCGGTCGCCGATCCCGTGCTGCCGGGTGCACCGGCTGCCGCTCCGGACCCCGTCGCGGCACCGCCCGCACCAGGGCCGCCTGTCGACGACGAGGAAGCCGACGATCCGCTCGACGCCGTCAGGGGCAACCCGCGGATGTCGTCGAGGGACGCGATGCGCTGCCCGGTCTGCACCGAGAGCGTCGTGCCGTCCTGCGTGATGGTGCCGCCCGGGATCAGCGTCCCGTTGTCGTCGAGGGCGTCCGAGATCGACTGCGTGGTCAGCCCGCGGGAGGCCAGCTCGTCCTCGTTCGGGGTGATCACCACGCGCCGGCCCGGGTTGCCGAAGACGTCGGCCTGGCGGACCCCGTCGAGCTTCTCGAGGTCGGGGACCGCGGTCGCGTTCAGCCGGTCGACGAGCTGCTCCTGGTTGCCCGAGGCGGTGACCGCGAGCTGCAGCACCGGCAGGTCGTCGAAGGACCCGGTGACGATCTGGGTCTGCACGGTGTCCGGCAGCGACAACGCGTTCACCGCGGTCTGGATCTTGTCCTCGGCACTCGCCAGGTTCGACCCGTAGTCGAACGACGCGGACACGACGCTCTGCCCGGTGGACGACGTCGCGCTCGTCGACTCGAGGTCCGGCACGACCTGGATCGCCTGCTCGATCTTCGTCGAGACGTCGTTCGACACGACCTCCGGGGTGGCGCCGGGGTAGGCGCTGACGATCGCCACCTGGGGGAACTGGACGCTCGGGATGAGCTCCTGCTTGAGGTTCGTCAACGCGATGCCGCCGAACACCGCGACGACGATCGTGACGAGCGCGATCAGGGCACGGTTGCGGAGGCTGAAGACCGAGAGGAAGTGCACCCGCCGATCCTCGCAGTCCCACCTGCGAACGGGACCGGCCCGGAGGTCACACCACCGCGGCGAGCGACCCCCGCGTCCCCGTCCCCTCGCCCCCGACCCGGGCCCACGCCCGTTCGAGCACGTCGACCAACCGCTCCCGGTCCGCCGCGCCCATCGTGTACGGCACGCGCAGGAACCGCTCGAAGCCCCCGTCCGGCCCGAACACCCCGCCCGACGCGAGCACGACACCCTCGGCCCGTGCCGCGAGCACGAGCGCGCTCGACACCGGGCGTCCGAGCCCGACCCACGTCGTCAACCCGCCCGCCGGGGACGGGACGTCCCACTCGGGCAGCCGCGTCCGGAGCGCGGCCACGACGTCGTCGCGACCGGCGCGCAGGAACGTGCGCCGCACCTCCAGGACGGCAGCCGTCCGCGGGACCAGCTCCCGCGCGACCAACTGGTCGAGCACGGGCGTACCGAGGTCGCCCGTCGGGCGGGCGAGCAGCAGACGTTGGAGCAGGTCGGGTGCGGCCCGGACCCAGCCGATCCGCAGGCCGCCCCAGAACACCTTGGCCGCCGAGCCGATCATGACCACGGACGCCCCGCTCGGGTCGGCAGCGGCGAGCGGCGGGGCGGGCTCGCCGTCGATGCGGAGCTCACCCATCGTCTCGTCGGCGACCACGGTGGTGCCGGTCGACGCCGCGACCGACAGGAGCACGTCCCGCGTGGCCGCGGACATCGTCGCCCCGGTGGGGTTGTGCAGCTCCGGCATGACGTACGCGACGGCCGGGGCGGTCCGACGCAGGGTCGTCTCGAGCGCCGCCGCGTCCCAGCCGGTCCGTGCGTCGACGGGGACGCCCACGAGGCGACCGCCGACCTCACGGAAGGCCTCGTGTGCGTGCGGGTACGTCGGCGACTCGACCAGGACGGCATCGCCGCGGCGCACGAGCACGCGGGCGAGCAGGGCGATCGCGTGCTGCGCGCCGATGGTGACGACGACCTGGGACGGGTCGGTCGGCAGCCCGCGCTCGGTGTAGCGCCGAGCGATCGCGGCACGCAGGCCGGGGTCGCCGACCGTGTCGTACCCGATGCCGGCGAGCGCCGCGGGGACGTGGCGGACGGCGCGCTCGACGGCCTCGGCGACCTCGGGGGCCGCGTGCAGGGCTGCCTTCCGGAGGTCGAGCAGGTCGCCCTCGACGACTCCGCCGAGGCGCTCGGGGTCCGGTCGACCCGCGAGATCGCGCGGCAGGTGCACCACGCTGCCGGAGCCGCGCAGCGAGACGAGGAAGCCGTCCTCGCGGAGCCGCGCGTACGCGTTCGCGACCGTGGTGCGCGAGACGCCGAGCGCCTCGGCGAGCCCGCGCTCGGCGGGCAGTCGGGCACCGAGCGGCACCCGCCCGTCGATGACGAGGACACGGAGCGCGTCCGACAGCGCCTCGTACGCGGGGGCACCGGCGCCGACGCGCCAGTCGGTGAGCAGGAGGGCGGCGGAGCGCGCGCTCAGCAGGACGGTCGACACGGATCCACCGTAGGCGGATTGGCTCTCGACCACCAGGCCAATCGTACGGGACCATCGGGGCGTGTCCCGCTCCACTGCGCTCGCCCTCCGGTCCGTACAGCTCCTCGTCGGCCTGTTCCTCTACGGCGCCTCGACCGCACTGCAGGTCCGCGCCGTGGTCGGGGTCGGCTCGTGGACGGTGCTGACCCAGGGCCTCGAGAACGTGCTGCCCTGGTCGTTCGGCGTCATCACGGTCGTGTCGAGCATCGTGATCCTGCTGCTCTGGATCCCCCTCCGCCAGAAGCCCGGCATCGGCACGCTCTGCAACGTCCTGGCGATCGGGCCGTCCGCCGACCTGGTGCTCTGGCTCGTGCCGGAGCCGCACGGCCTGGTCCCCCGCATCCTGCTGTTCGCGGCGGGCCTGGCGCTGCTCGCGGTCGCGACCGCCTGCTACATCGGCGCGGGCCTCGGGACCGGTGCGCGCGACGGCCTGATGGTCGGCCTGCACGAGCGGTTCGGCTGGCCGCTCTGGCTCGCCCGGACCGTCATCGAGGTCACGGTCGTCGTGGTCGGCTGGCTGCTCGGCGGCGACGTCGGCATCGGGACGGTGGTCGCCGCGTTCGCGATCGGCCCGATGGTGCAGCCGCTCATGCCGCTCTTCCGCCGCCTGCCGTGGTCGCCGCAGCGGACGGACACGCGGGCCGTCCGGGAGGCTCACCCCACCCCCGCCACGTCGGCCGGCCGGGAGGCGCGCCCCACCCCCGCCACACCGCCCCGCTCGGCAGACGTGGCCGCGACCGGCGTCGGTGGAGCAGGAACCGTCGAGTACGGCAGCGCACCCGACAGTTCCTGCTCCACCGAGGGCCCAGCACCCGCCGCCGCACCCGTGACATGTGCGGACTCGCGATGTATCGTGATTCCCACAACGCGATACATCGCGAGTTCGAGGAGGCAACATGGCCCAGGAGAAGTGGCTCGTCGAGGAGCCCAAGGTGATCGACACCGGCATCGTCCGCGCCCTGCGCGTCGGGCTCGCCGGCGGACAGGTGGACGTCGTCGCGCACGACGAACCGACCGCCCGGGTGGAGGTGCACAGCGTGTCCGGCAAGGCCCTGAAGATCGAGCTCGACGGCGACACGCTGACGATCGACCACCCCCAGATCCGATGGGACGACCCGGTCGGCTTCCTGCGGTCGTTCCGCGGGCGCGAGACCGCCGACGTCAGCGTCCTCGTGCCGCGCGACGCCCGCGTGACCGTCGGCGTCGTGTCCGCCGGTGCGCTGCTCTCGGGGACGAACCGCGGTGCCGCGGTGAACACCGTGTCGGGCGACGTGGTCGTCGACGGCCTCTCGGGCGACCTCGCCGTGCACGCCGTCTCCGGGTCGACGACGGTCCGCGACCTCGACGGCGAGCTGACCGTCCGCACGGTCTCCGGTGACGTCGTCGCGACCGGCGCGATCCCGCGCTTCTCGGCCGACGGGGTGAACGCCGACGTCGTGCTCGACCTGCAGGGCACGCCCGACTCCGCGCGGGTGAACACCGTGTCCGGCTCGGTCAGCGTCCGGCTCGAGGACGGCGTCCCCTACCGCTGCACGGTCAGCACCGCGTCCGGCAAGCTCCAGTTCGACGACTCCGAGATCCGTGGCGTCCGGGGCTCGTACGTCAAGCAGGGCGGTGACCTGTCGGGGCAGTGGCTCGACCTCAAGGTGAACTCGGTCTCCGGCGACATCGCGGTCCTGCACGCACCGCCGGCGCCCACGACCACCACCACGGACACCGCGGCGGACTCGGAGGTCGTCGAATGAGCCCCGTCTTCGCGCACGGTGCCCTGCGCCTGTCCCTGCTGTCCATGCTCGCCGACCGCCCGATGCACGGCTACGAACTCATCCAGGCCCTCGGCGAGCGCTTCGGCGGCGCCTACGTGCCGAGCGCCGGCACGGTCTACCCGCGTCTGGCGAAGCTCGAGGCCGAGGGACTCGTCACGAAGACCGTCGACGGCCGCAAGACGGTCTACGCGATCACCGACGCCGGGCGGGCCGAGCTCGACGCCCGCGCCGAGGAGCTCGCGGCGATCCAGACCGGCGTCGCCGACTCGGTGAAGTCCCTGGCCGACGGGGTCCGCGCCTCGGTCGGCGAGGCCATGCGCTCCCTCCGCGCCGACCTCGCCGCGAGCGCGCAGGCACCCCGCGGGCAGACGGCGGACGAGCCGGTCGACGTCCCGACCGCGGGCGCGGGTGCCCTGCGCGAGGTCGAGATGGTCATCGCGTCGTTCCGCCAGCAGGTCCGGGCGGACCTGCGTCGCCGCGCGACGCGCGGCACGCTCACCGAGGACACGGTGACGCGCCTGCGGGACGGCCTGGAGGCACTGCGCCGGTCCGTCTGACGGGCCGCGGCGGACGGGTGGTGGCGATCCGCGCCTCCCGTCCGCTGCCCGTCGGCGCTCGTCCGGTGGACGCCCCCGGACTCCGCCCGCTGCCTGTCCGTCCGCACAGTGTTGACTCGCGCGCGCAACTGAGTAGGTTTGCCGCTCGTGACGAACGAGATCCGGTCGCTCAAGGCGCGACTGATCGGTGATCCCCTGCCCTCGGAGAAGCTCGAGGGACAGCTCCTGCCGAAGCACCTGGCGCTGCCGATCTTCGCGAGCGACCCGCTGTCGAGCGTGGCGTACGCGCCGCAGGAGCTCCTGATGATCCTGCTCCTGGGTGGCATGGCGTTCCTGACCTTCGCCCCGTGGGTCGCCGCGCTCGTCGTGTTGCTGCTCGTCGTGGTGGTCGCGTCCTACCGACAGCTCGTCAAGGCGTACCCGTCCGGCGGCGGCGACTACGAGGTCGCGCACCGGAACCTCGGCGAGAAGGCGGGCCTCGTGGTCGCGAGCGCCCTGCTCGTCGACTACGTCATGACCGTCGCGGTGTCGGTGGCCTCGGGCGTGGACAACATCATCTCCGCGCTGCCGGGGCTCGACCCGTTCCGCATCGAGCTCGCGGTGGCGTTCGTCGTCCTGCTCGCGGCGGTCAACCTGCGCGGGGTGCGCGAGTCGAGCAAGGCCTTCGCGGTGCCGACCTACCTGTTCGTCGGGTCGGTGTTCGTCATGGTCGTGACCGGCCTGGTGCGTGCGGCGATCGGCGACGCCCCGGTCGCCGAGTCCGCCGCGTACACGGTGCGGAACGTCGAGCACACCACCCAGGCGGCGTTCGTGCTGCTGCTCCTCCGCGCGTTCGCGTCCGGCTGCTCGGCCCTGACCGGTGTCGAGGCGATCGCGAACGGCGTGCAGGCCTTCCGCCGTCCGAAGATCCGCAACGCGCAGACGACCCTCGTGCTGATGGGGTCGATCGCGATCGTGCTCTTCGTCGGGTTGATCTCGCTCGCGCTCATCGCCCGCGTGCACTACGCCGAGCGCGCCTGCGACCTGCAGGGCTTCACGGCCTGTGCGACCACGCCGCAGCGCTCCCTCATCGCGCAGATCGCG
Source organism: Curtobacterium caseinilyticum (assembly GCF_030363035.1). Taxonomy (GTDB): domain Bacteria; phylum Actinomycetota; class Actinomycetes; order Actinomycetales; family Microbacteriaceae; genus Curtobacterium; species Curtobacterium caseinilyticum. The sequence continues at coordinate 364,317 of NZ_JAUCMN010000003.1, forward strand.
GCGGCGACGTTCGGCGACGGCAGCGTCCTGTTCTTCGTCGTGCAGGCGACCACCGCGGCGGTCCTGCTCCTCGCCGCGAACACGGCGTTCAACGGCTTCCCGCTGCTCGGGTCGATCCTGGCGCGCGACTCGTACGCGCCGAAGGCCCTGTCGACCCGCGGCGACCGGCTCATCTACTCGAACGGTGTCATCGTGCTCGCGCTCGTCGCGGTCGCGCTGCTGGTGGTGTACCGGGCGAACGTCACGAGCCTCATCCAGCTGTACATCATCGGCGTGTTCGTGTCGTTCACGCTCGGGCAGACGGGCATGGTGCGGCACTGGCTGCGGCTGCTCCGTTCGGACCGCTCCCGCGGGTCCGGGGCGGGCGGCGCCCACGAGTCGGGAGCAGGCGGCTCCGGCGAGCCGGGGGCGGGCGGCGCACCGCTCGACCGCGGGCAGGTGTGGCGGTCGCTGACGATCAACGCGATCGGCGCGACCTCCACCTTCGTGGTGCTCGTCATCGTCACCATCACGAAGTTCACCCACGGCGCCTGGCTCGTCTTCGTGATCATGCCCGTGCTCTTCGTCCTGATGCTCGGCGTGAACCGCTACTACCGCGACGTCTCGCACGAGATCGAGGCCGACGTCGACACGCAGTTCGGCGCCACCGGCGACCACGCCATCGTCCTCGTGAACAAGCTGCAGAAGCCCGTGCTCAAGGCGATCGACTACGCCATCGCTGCGGAGCACGCCGGACTCGAGGCCGTGCACGTCGCGATCGACGACGCCGAGGCCGCACGGCTGCGGGAGCAGTGGGCCGAGCACGGCATCGAGGTCCCGCTCACCATCGTGCCGAGCCCGTACCGCGACATCTCGATGCCGCTCATCGCGTACATCAAGGCGCACCGGGCCGAGCACGGCTCCGAGGTCGTCACGGTCTACACACCGGTCTTCGTCGTCGGGCACTGGTGGGAGGGCCTGCTCCACAACCACCGCGGCCGTCGGATCCGCAAGAAGTTGCTGCTCGTGCACGGCGTGACGGTCGCCCTGGTGCCGTGGCTGCTCGACTCGTCGGAGCTGCTGTACGGCCGCCGCTCCCGCCCGCTGCCCGGCCAGGAGCGCCGTGGCGAGCCGATCCGCCCGGCGCTGCGCCGCTCGCCGCAGGGCGTGTTCCACCACGAGGCGCAGGAGGACCGGCTGCTCCGGTCGGCCCAGCGCAACAGCCTGCAGCCGTCGCGTCGCGCCGACCCGCAGCCGCGGCGGGCGACGCGGCCGGCCGGGCCCGCCGAGGGGGTCGACCAGAGCCAGTGCACCGGCGAGATGCGCGTCCTCGTCCCCGCGCCTCCGAACCGCGACGGCCGCCGGTCGTAGCATCGTCGGCGACATGACGATCTCTGACCTGCGCACCTTCGCGACGTTCGACGGCCACGGCGGCAAGGTGTCGAAGCGTGTCGAGGTGCTCGACCACGAGCCACCCGCTGCCGGTCCCTACGCCGGTCTGGTCGCGGTCCGCGGCGAGCACCCGCTCGGCGCGCTCGACGAACGGCCCGCCGACGACGCGGCCGACCTGGCTCGCGGGGTGCCGAGCATCGGCTGGGTCGACCCGGCCACGCTCCGGGACTGGTACCGACCCGACCGCGTCGTCGTCTCCCGACTCGAGGCACGTCGCTCCGGACTCGAGCCCGGCACCTACGCCGACTCGCGGGGACGCGGTCGCGTCCGCATCGACGGTCTGGAGGCGCGGCTCGCCCCCGACGGTCGTCCCGCGTTCCGCGCACTGGCCGGCCCAGCCGACGCCCCGGTGGTCGACGTCCCGCTGCCCACCGACCAGGCGGTCCGGCTGGTGGTCGTCCGCACGGTGGACGAGGGGCTCGAGGTCCTGACCGCCCCGGTGTCGCCCTTCCTCTCCCCCGGGCGGTACGCCGCCCACGACGCCGACGTGGTCGGCCTGCCGCCGCGCCCGACGACGGGGGACGTCGAGGTCCGGGCGTCCGTGCTGCTCGACGGATCGCTCCACGAGGTCGTGCGGATCGACGAGCGCGCCGCGACGATCTGGCTGCGGCAGGGCGACACCGAGGTGCCGATCGCGACGAGCGCCGTCGGCCCGGACCTGGTGCGGTACACGGCGACGCCCGCCTGACCACGGGCAGCGGGGGCGGCGCTGCGGCGGACGTCCGGGGGACGTGCACGCTGCGTGTCCGGCGCGACCCCGCGCGTAGGTTCAGCGCCATGAGTGATGCAGAGCAGCAGCAGACCCCGGACGCGTCGCACCAGGGCGAGACCCTCGGCGGCGAGCGGCCCGACCCCTCGACGACCGCCAGCAAGGACCCGGAGCAGTGGGTCACCGGCGACGAGCCGATGACCGGCCCGCAGCGCAGCTACCTCGACACCCTGGCCCGTGAGGCCGGCGAGGAACTCCCCGCCGACCTGACCAAGGCCGAGGCGTCGGAGCACATCGACCGCCTGCAGCAGCAGACCGGTCGCGGCGCGGACTCCTGATCCGCCGTTCCTGAACGCCGGTCCGCTGTTCGGCGGACCGGCGTCTGGGGGAAGCCTGGTGAAGTCCGGGCAGTCCCCCGCACGCCAGAGGTCGGTGACGCGTCACCGGATACCGTCGGCGCCATGCGAACGACATCGACCTCCATCGGCCTGACCGCGCTCCGCATCGTCCTCGGCGTGGTGTTCATCGCCCACGGCGCCCAGAAGTTCGCGCAGGGCATCCCCGCCGTCGCGCGGGGCTTCGCCGGCATGGGCGTCCCGCTCGCCGAAGTCGCGGCGCCCGTCGTCGCCGGTCTCGAGCTCGTGGGCGGCGTCCTGCTCGTGCTCGGCGTCGCCACGCGGGTCGTCGGCGTGCTGCTCGCGGTCGACATGGTCGTCGCCGGCCTCCTCGCTCACACGACCGCCGGGTTCTTCGCCCAGGACGGCGGGTTCGAGTACGTGCTCGTGCTGGCCGTCGCCTCGCTCGCCGTCGCCCTGACCGGTCCCGGCCGCTTCTCCGTCGACGCGCTCGTGCTGCGCTCCTCGCGTCGCAAGCGGGGCGTGCCGGAGCCCCTGCCGGCCTGAGGCGTGATCAGGTCTTCGGACGATCAGCCGTCGCTCGCCGGGGGACGCCGGTGGCCAGGTGCGGAACGGGGTACATGGTAGAGTGATCGGCAGATTTCAAACCACGAACCGTTCGGTTCCCCGGGTGGCAACCATGCACCCGCCAGGACCGGACCAGAGCCGATCACGAGGGGGTCACGCATGGGGCGCGGCCGTCAGAAGGCAAAGCACACCAAGGTCGCCCGGGAGCTGAAGTACTTCAGTCCGGAGACGAACTACGGTGCGCTCGAGCGAGAGCTCTCCGCCGGGCAACACTCGGACGAGAACTCCTACGTCGACCGCTGGGCTGACCAGTACGGTGAAGAACCCGGCGACGACGAGGACGACTTCGAGACCCAGCAGGACCAGAACAAGTCCGCCTGACCCGAACCGTCGACGCCGCGCACCCTCCGGGGTGGCGCGGCGTCTTCGTGTGCGCCGGTGACCCTGAGCTCGCCGAGCGGGCTGTCTGCGGCCTCGTCACGGTCGGCGGCCCCGCCACCCGTGCGGCAGCGAGCGGGCCGTTCCCGTCACGATCGGCAGCCCCGCCACCCGCCCGACAGCGAGCGGGCCATCTCCGTCACGGCCGGCGGCCTTCGGCGACCGATCGTGCACGCACGGCAGACTTGAGCGGCACGTCTCGCCCGCTCGGCGATGGAGTGGGCCGCCGCAGCCGGACCCCACAGTCGCAGCCGGACCCCCACAGCGCGGACCCGCTCAGGAGCGAGCGGGCCGTTGCCGTCACGGCCGGCGGCCCCCGGCGACCGATCGTGCACGCACGGCAGACATGAGCGGCACGTCTCGCCCGCTCGGCGAACCCGAGCGGCAGGTCGCGCACCTTCCCCGCCGGCGGCGTGCTCCGGCGGCGATGCCCGAGCGCTCCACGCCGAGCAGCCGGTGCGCCGCCGAGCCGCTTCAGCCGCATGGCCCGCCCGGTCGCAGCCACCGAGGTCTCACGACTCGCCGCGCGTCCGGCGCCGAAGTCCCACGAACGCCCGCGAGCGCGCGCGAGATGCCGCAATTTCGAAACCTCGGAGGGGGACGCAGCCTCGAGGGGACGCAGCCTCGGATGCCGCGTTGCGCCGCCTCGCGCCTCAGCCTGCGTAGGAACCGACGAGCCGCACCGCGCCGCCGTCGACGCCCTTGGCGCCCTGCTCGAACCCGGCCAGGTCCCGCGCCGCGGTCGACACCGTGCCGACCGTCCACGCCGGCAGCCCCGCGGCACGCAGGTCCTCGAGCACCGACGACGCCGAGGAAGCGCCGACCACGGCGAACATGCCGATGCCGAGGTTCCACGTGCCCTCGGTCTCCTCGACCGGCGTCCCCGCCATCGAGGCGAGCACCCGGAACACCGTCGGGGGCGTCCACGTCGAGCGGTCGACCTCGACCCAGGTGCCGACGGGCAGCACGCGCGCCAGGTTCGCGGCGATGCCCCCACCGGTGACGTGCGAGAGCGAGTGGACCGCGCCGGGCCGGGCCTCGAGCAGCGACAGCAGCGGCGAGGTGTACAGGCGGGTCGGCTCGAGCAGGGCCTCGCCGACGGAGACGCCCGCGCCGAACTCCGGCAGCTGGTCGGTGTAGCCGACGCCCTTGCCGGACAGGATGTGCCGCACGAGCGAGTAGCCGTTCGAGTGCAGGCCCGACGACTCGATCGCCACGACCACGTCCCCGTCCTCGACCAGGTGCGCGCCGAGCTGCCGGTCGGCCTCGACCACGCCGGTCGCGGCACCCGCCACGTCGTAGTCGTCCGGTCCGAGCAGCCCCGGGTGCTCCGCGGTCTCACCGCCGACCAGAGCCGTACCGGTGGCCGAGCAGCCGCGCGCGATCCCGGCGACGATGTCGGCGATGCGCTCGGGCACGACCCGGCCGCACGCGATGTAGTCCGTCATGAAGAGCGGCTTCGCGCCGACCACGACGATGTCGTCGACGACCATGCCGACGAGGTCCTGGCCGATGGTGTCGTGCTTGTCGATCGCCTGCGCGATCGCGACCTTCGTGCCGACGCCGTCGGTCGAGGTCGCGAGCAGCGGACGCTCGTAGGAGCGCAGGAACGAGACGTCGTACAGCCCCGCGAACCCGCCGACACCCCCGAGCACGGAGGCGTTGTGCGTCGCCGAGACGGCGGACTTCATGAGCTCGACGGCCAGGTCACCGGCGGCGGTGTCGACGCCGGCGGCAGCGTACGGGTTCGGCATGCGTGGTCCTCCGCGGAGCATGGCAGACTTGTTCGGTACCACCCGATCCTACGGTCTGGAGCACTCCGCGAATGTGCGGCATCGTCGGCCTCGTTGCGCAGGGGCCCGTCAACCAATCCATCTACGACGCCCTGCTGCTCCTGCAGCACCGGGGCCAGGACTCGACGGGCATCGCCACGGTCGAAGGTCGCGTCCACCACATGCACAAGACGCGTGGCCACGTCCGGGAGGCCTTCCGCACCCGTGACATGCGGTCCCTGCTCGGCACGATGGGCCTCGGCCACGTGCGCTACGCCACGAAGGGCGTCGCGAGCAACGAGGAAGAGGCCCAGCCCTTCTACGTGAACGCCCCGTACGGCATCGTCCTGGTGCACAACGGCAACCTCACGAACACGCGGGAGCTCACTCGCGAGCTGTTCGACATCGACCGACGGCACCTGAACACCACGAGCGACACCGAGCTCCTGGTGAACGTGCTGGCGCACGAGCTCCAGGGCCAGGTGCGCGGCAGCGAGCTCGACCCCGGCCAGGTCTTCGACGCCGTCGAGCGCGTGCACGAGCGCGTCGAGGGCTCCTACGCCACGATCGCGACCATCGCGGGCCACGGCCTGCTGGCGTTCCGCGACCCGTACGGCATCCGTCCCCTCATCCTCGGCCACAAGTTCGACGAGGCCGGGCAGCCCGAGTGGGTCGTCGCGAGCGAGTCGCTCGTGCTCGAGTCCGGCGGCTACGAGATCGTCCGCGACATCGCCCCGGGCGAGGCCGTCTTCATCGAGATGAACGGCCAGATGCACGCCCGGCAGTGCGCGAAGGACCCGCGCCTGGTGCCGTGCTCGTTCGAGTACGTCTACCTCGCCCGTCCCGACTCGGTGATGAACGGCATTTCGGTGTACGACGCCCGGCTCCGGCTCGGCAACCGCCTGGCCGACACCATCGAGCGGTACGCGCCGACCGGTGACATCGACGTCGTCATGCCGATCCCGGACTCGTCGCGTCCGGCGGCGATGCAGGTCGCACAGAAGCTCGGCATCGAGTACCGCGAGGGCTTCTACAAGAACCGCTACGTCGGCCGGACGTTCATCATGCCGGGGCAGGCGGAGCGCAAGCGCTCGGTGCGCCAGAAGCTCAACGCGATGTCGTCGGAGTTCAAGGGCAAGAACATCCTGATCGTCGACGACTCGATCGTCCGCGGCACCACGAGCCGCGAGATCGTCGAGATGGCCAGGGCGGCCGGCGCGAACGAGGTCACCTTCACGAGCGCCGCTCCCCCGGTGCGGTACCCGCACGTGTACGGCATCAACATGCCGACCCGCGCAGAGCTCATCGCGCACGACCGGAAGATCCCGGAGATCAATCGCGTGCTCGGCAGCGACCACCTCATCTACCAGGAGATCGGCGACATGCGCGACGCGATCATCGAGGGGTCGGACGTCACCGACCTCGAGATGAGCTGCTTCACGGGCGAGTACGTGACCGGCACGGTCAGCCCGGAGTACCTGTCGTGGGTGGAGGCGAACCAGCTCAGCTGAGTCGCGTCACGACGCGACCCTGCAACGGACGGGAGGCCCGGTACCAGCTGGTACCGGGCCTCCCGTCCGTCCCGTGGAGCGGCTACTGCCGCTGGTCGCCGTCCGGACGCGGCGTCGCGTCGGGCGCGTGGTCCTCGACCTCGCCGTCGACGGTCTCCTCCGCCGGCTCGACCTCGACGCGCTCCGCCGTCAGGCGGGCGGCGCGCCGGGCGAGGACCCGGTCGAGCACGACGGCGGCGATCGCGCCGACGAGCGCACCGAGGGTGACGCCCCAGAGCGAGAAGTAGCCGACCAGCGTTCCGAAGCTGGCGTCCTGCTCGTCGCCCCGGTCGATGTCCATCGTGAGCGTCACGACGACGAGCGTCGCGAGGAACCCGAGCACCGCACCACCGACGATGAACACGCCGAACTTCGGCGCGCGTCGGATGGTGACCTCGTCCGACGAGCTGACGGCGCTCGGGGCCGGTGTCGCTGCCGACGGCGCGGGCGCAGCCGGGCGGTCGTCGGGTCGATCGGTGTCGCTCACCCCTCCATTGTCCCCCACTGTGGGACGTGCTCCGGCCTGTTGCTCGACACACGTCCCGGGGCAAGATGTCACCACCGGTCGGTATCCGCAGAGCGCAGTGCGTCGGGTGCCCAGCGACCGGTCGAGGACGATGTCCAGGCCCGGGAACGGGATCCGTCGGCCCGGGGAGCAGGCAGACGACCACGAGCGGGAGGTGTCGGGGTGCAGGAGCAGTCCATCCGTGGCCGTCGTCGACCCCGCACGCCGGGGCGCGTGCCGTGGCCGATCGTGCAGCGTCGCGAGGAGGACCGCGCGGTCTCCGTCGTCGCCGAGCACCACTGGAGCGTCGCCATCGTCGGCGCCCCCGGTCTCGGCAAGACCTCGACGGCTGCCCGAGTGACGGACCGCGTGGCCCGGCGGGACGCGACCGGTCGCACCGTCGTCGTGCCGATCACCGCGGTCGCCGCGGGCCGGTCGATGCCCTTCGGCGCCGTTGCGGACCGTTTCGGCGAGCTCCCGGCTGCCCTCGCGGACCTGGTGGACGACGCCTCGGCCGCGCAGCGCCTGCGTGAGGCCGACGACCTGGCGGACCGTGACGTCGTGCTGCGCGTCGACGACGCCGACCACCTCGACGCCATCTCCGCGCGGTACGTCGCCTGGCTCGTGCGCGACCAGGGCGCCCGGCTCGTCCTGACCTGCCGCGACTTCACGGCACTGTCCGACCCGCTCCGCGCGCTGTGGCAGGACGACCTGCTGGAGCGGATCGACCTGGCGCCGCTCGACGTCCACGAGACCGGCGAGGTCGTCGCCCAGGCACTCGGCGCGCAGCTCGAGACCGCGTCCACCGAGCGGGTGCACCGGGCGACGGCCGGCAACCCGCTCTACCTGCGCGAGGTGGTCCGCGCCGCGCTGACGTCGGGGGCGCTCGAGCAGACCGCGTCCGGCTGGTACTGGCGCGGGCGGATCACGGCGTCGAACAGCCTGGCGGACATGTACCGCACCGAGCTCGGCTCGCTGCCGGAGGACCTGCGCGACGTCGTCGACATCGTCGCGCTCGCCGACCCGATCCCCCTCACGCGTCTGCTCGGCATGGTGTCCGGCGGCGACGTCGACCGGGTCGTGGCGCTCGGCCTGGTCGCGATCGACTCCGCGGAGGACGGCACGGCCGTCGTCCGCCCGTCGCACCCGCTCGTGGGCGAGGTCGTCCGCGGGCTCGTCCCGGTCGCGCGGCGGACGACCCTGTTCGCTCGGGCGAACGCCTTCCGTGCCGCCCGGCCCGAGAACGCCCCGCCCGCGGCACGGCTCCGAGCCGCGCTCTGGTCGCTCGAGTGCGGCGTGCTGCCCCCGGTCGCCCAGCTCCTCGATGCCACCGAGGTCGCCGTCCGGCTGCAGGAGCACGAGAGCGGGATCGCGTTGGCGTCCGCCGCGCTCCGGACCGCACTGACCGCGACCGAGCGGGTGACGGCGTACTGCCTCCGCTCGATCGCACACTCCTACAGCACCGGGCGCGAGGCCGGCCGTGCCGACGCCGAGGCCGCCTGGCACACCGCGCGCACCCGCGCCGCCGAGGTCACCGAGGCCGTGGTGGTCGAGGCCTGCGAGACCCTGGCGAACATCCGGCAGTTCCACGACGACGACGTTGACGCAGCGGTCGCGCTCACCGAGGACGCGATGCCCCTGGTGGGTGCGGAGACCGCCGAGCGCCTGCGCCTGCTCCGGATCGCGCACCTGGGCTGGGGTGGCCGGTTCGACGAGGTCCGCGTCGAGATCGAGCGCTCGCGGATCCTGCAGCAGCCCACCGTCCCGGTGCCGCTCCTCTGCATCGCGCCCTGCGTGACGATGGCGCTCGCGACCGCCGGCAGGCTCGAGGAGGCCGCAGCCTTCGCCCGTCGCGCGATCGCCACGGCCGTCGAGCACGTCGAGGCCGCGCCGTGGGCCGTCGGCGAGAACGTCTCGGTCCTGCACCAGGTGCAGGTGTGGCGCGGGGACATGACCGACCTGGTCACCGAGATCCCGGTCCGTCGAGGCAGCCCGTTCCTGAAGTACGACTTCACGCTCGAGCTCATCGGCCTGGGCAACCACGCCATCGGGCAGCGCCGGTGGGACGACGCCGTCGCAGCGTTCTCCGCCGCGTGCGAGCGGTACGACGTGGCCGACCACGGCGGGTTCGCCGCCTACCCGTGGGCGCGGCTCGCGATGGCGTACGCGTACTCGGGCGACGCCGAACGGGCCGCCGTGGCGCTCGAGCGTGCGCGGTCCACGCCGGGCCGGGCGATGCGGATCACCGGGGAGCAGGTCGCGGTGTCGACCGCCTGGGCGGAGATGGTGCTCGGCAACCCGGCCGGGGTCCGGCACGCGGACGAGATCATCGAGCGGGCGACGGCGAGCGGCGCTTGGGTGGCCGTCATGTACGCGCAGGCCCTCCACTACACGAACGACATGGTGACCGGGCGGGAGACCACGGCGTCCCTCGCTCGGATGCGCGAGGCGGCGGTGCGGGTCGACGGCCCCCTGGCGCACGCGATCGTCGAGTACGCGGATGCCGTCCGTGCCGGAGACCGCACGCGCGTCGTCGCGGCTCAGGGTGTGCTGGCATCGCACGGCATGGCCGTGACCGCCGGGCAGGTCCGTCCGCCGCTGACGAACCGCGAGTACGAGGTGGCCGAGCTCGCGGCCCAGGGGTTGAGCAACCGGCGGATCGCCGAGATGCTCGGGCTGAGCGTGCGGACGATCGACGCACACATGTCGCGGATCTTCGCGAAGTGGGACGTGCACGCACGCTCGGAGTTGTCCGAGATGCTCGGCGCTCGCTGACGGCGGTGCTCGGTGTCGCGCTCACAGCGGTGCTCGGTGCCGCGCTGACGGCAGTGCTCGGTGCGCGCCGATGTCGGTCCTGACCAGCGCTTCCACACCGAGAACCTGACGTTCGATCACGAAAGGTCCCTGATGGGACCGCGATCGTTGCGGTTTGCAGCACGACTCGCCGAGTCGGTTGACAGGGCATGCCGTATGTCGCGTACCTTTGTCCCTGTCGCCGGGTTCGGACCCGTTCGGGTCGGGTCCGAATCCCGGCGGCTTCTACGTTACGCGGGCGTCTGCGCACGGCACATCGGTAGGACCTACCTAAGTCTGCGAGCCAGCCCGGTCAGCGCGCCAGCGCGGTCAGCGCGGTCAGCGCGCCCAGCGCGCCAGCGCGGTCAGCCGCCGGCACCGGCCGGTCCGCGTCTGATCGCGTCGCAGGCCTCAGGCCGCGGTGCGCACGGGCAGCAGGGCCGCCAGGTCGGCTCGCGAGCCCGAGGCGCTGACGCGTGCCTGCGCAACCGCGTCGTCCCACCGCAGCTCCCCCGTCGCCAGCGCGAGCCACGTCGTCGCGTCGGTCTCCACCACGTTCGGTGGGGTCCCCCGCGTGTGCCGCGGTCCGGGCACCGCCTGCACCGCGGCGAAGGGAGGCACCCGCACCTCGACGCTGTTGCCCGGCACGTCGTCCGCCAGGCGCTGCAGGGTCCACCGGACGGCGGTGGCGACGTCGGTCCTGGTCGTCGACCCCGCCTGCACCGCGGCGAGCGCGGCTCGGCCGTCGGCGTCCTCGATCCTCTTCGGCGGCATGTCCACAGGCTAGCCGCCGCATCGCGGGCGGCGTGTCGTGATCGGTAGGGTGATCGGGTGCGAATCCTCGTCCTCGGTTCCGGTGCCCGCGAGCACGCGATCATCACGGCCCTCCTCGCAGAAGGGGCCGGCCACGTCATCACGGCCGCGCCGGGCAACGCCGGCATCGCGGCCGACGTCGAGACGGTGTCGCTCGACCCGACCAACGGGGACCTGGTCGCCGAGTACGCGATCGAGAACGGCGTCGAGCTCGTCGTCGTCGGGCCCGAGGCGCCGCTCATCGCCGGCGTCGCCGACCCCGTGCGCACCCGGGGCATCCCGGTGTTCGGTCCGAGCCGGGCAGCGGCCCAGCTCGAGGGCTCGAAGGCCTTCGCGAAGCGCATCATGTCCGAGGCCGGCGTGCCGACGGGGCGTCCGGTGTACGCCGGCACCGTGGACGAGGCCGTGGCCGCGATCGACGAGCTCGGCGCCCCGTACGTCGTGAAGGCCGACGGGCTCGCCGCGGGCAAGGGCGTCCTGGTGACCGAGGACCGGCAGGCCGCGATCGACCACGCCACCTACTGGCTGCAGCACGGACACGTCGTGGTCGAGGAGTTCCTCGACGGCGAAGAGGTCTCGCTGTTCTTCCTCAGCGACGGACACGACGTCCGGCCGCTCAGCCCGGCGCAGGACTACAAGCGTCTCGGCGACGGCGACGTCGGCCCGAACACCGGCGGGATGGGCGCGTACTCGCCGCTGCCGTGGCTCGCCGATCGCTGGGAGTCGGAGCAGGCCTTCGTCGCCGAGGTCACCGAGCTCGTCGCGCTGCCCACCGTCCGCCGGCTCGAGCACGAGGGTACGCCGTTCGTCGGCCTGCTCTACTGCGGGCTCATCGTGACCGAGCAGGGCGTGCGGGTCATCGAGTTCAACGCGCGCTTCGGCGACCCGGAGACCCAGGTGGTCCTCCCCCGTCTCACCACTCCCCTCAGCGCGCTGATGACCGCGGCCGCGACCGGGCAGCTCGGCAGCGCCCCGCAGCCGGAGTTCAGCGCTGACGTCGCGGTCACCGTCGTCCTGGCGAGCGAGGGCTACCCGGAGAACCCGAAGACCGGACGCGTCATCACCGGCGTCGACGCCGCGAACGCTCGCCCGGGCGTCTCCGTCGCGCACGCGGCCACCGCGGCCCTCGACGGCGACCTCGTGGCCACCGGCGGCCGTGTGCTGAGCGTCGTCGCGACCGGCACCGACTTCACCGAGGCACGCGAGCGCGCCTACACCGGACTCGGCGACATCGCGCTCGAGGGCGCGCAGTTCCGCACCGACATCGCCGCGAAGGTCGCCCGGTGACCGCCGCGCCCGCGCTGCCCGGCTGGCGGCACGTCTCGTCCGGCAAGGTCCGCGAGCTCTACGTCCCCGAGGGCACCGACGACGTGGCGAGCGCCTCCGAGCTGCTGCTCGTCGCATCCGACCGGGTCAGCGCCTACGACTTCGCGCTCGAGCCGCCGATCCCGGGCAAGGGCGAGCTGCTGACCCGGCTGTCCCGCTTCTGGTTCGACCGCATCGCCGACGTCCCGAACCACCTCGTGGCACCGGACGCCGGCGGCACCCCCGTGCCCGAGTCGGTGGCCGCCCGCTCGATGCACGTGCTGCCGCTCGACATGTTCCCGGTGGAGTGCGTCGTCCGCGGGTACCTGGTCGGCAGCGGCTGGGCCGAGTACCGCGAGTCGAGCAGCGTCTGCGGCGTGCAGCTCCCCGCGGGGCTGTCCGAGGGCGACCGCCTGCCGGAACCGATCTACACGCCGGCGTACAAGGCGCCGCAGGGTGAGCACGACGAGAACATCTCGTTCGAGCAGACCGTCGAGCTCGTCGGACGCGAGGACGCCGAGACGCTCCGGGCCCTGTCGCTCCGCGTCTACGCCGAGGCCGCCGCGATCGCCCTCGAGCACGACGTGGTGATCGCGGACACGAAGTTCGAGTTCGGCCGCGACGCCGACGGCACGATCCGCATCGCGGACGAGGTCCTCACGAGCGACTCCAGCCGCTACTGGGACGCCCGGTCCGGCAACCGCACCGACTCGTTCGACAAGCAGATCGTGCGTGACTGGCTCACCGCGCACTGGGATCGGCAGGGCACGCCGCCGGTGCTGCCGCCGGAGATCGTCGACCGTACCGCCGCACGGTACGCCGAGCTCATCGAGCGACTCGGCGCCTGACCGGCGGCGCAGCCGACCCGTCCGCAGACGGCGCCCCGCGGACGCCGGAGCCCGGGCGCTCGCCTGCGCGCCCCGACACGGACGTCGCACCCCGTCACCTCGGGGCGCGAGGTCGGCAGCGGGGTGCGACGGCACCCACAGCGGACGGAGGCGTCCGTGCACCCCGTCCGGTCAGTCGCGCGCGAGCACGACGACCGTCAGGTCGTCGCCCGGGTCGTGCTCGAGCGCCCGCGCGCGGACGCGGGCGAGGAAGGCGTCGATGTCGGGCGCCTCGCGCCAGAGCGCCCCGAGCCGTGACAGCGACGACAGGGTCGAGTCCCACAGCTCGAGCGCTCCGTCGCTGACGATCACGAGTACGTCTCCGTGCCCGAGCACGAGTGACCCCGACGACCGCTCGAACCCGGCAGGGTGCAGCCCGATCGGCAGGTCGCTCGACAGCAGCGTCCGCTCGGCCCCGTCCGGCCGCATCTGCAGCACGAGCCCGTGCCCCGCGTCGACGAAGTCGAGTCGCCCGCTCGCCGGGTCCAGCCGACCGTGGAACATCGTCGAGAAGGACTCGGCACGACCGAGGTCCGGCGCGACCTGCTCGTCGAGCGCGGCGACCACGGCTTCGGGGGCCTCGTCGGGGCGGGCGAGCAGAGCGCCGCGGATGGTCGCCGCGAGCAGTCCGGCGGACATGCCCTTCCCCATCACGTCGGCGACCGTCAGGTGCAGGGCGTCGTCGGCGAGGTGCCACTCGTGCAGGTCGCCGGAGACGACACCGTGCGGGACGGACATGCCGCCGATGCGGTAGCCGGGAACCTGCACGGGAGCAGGCTGCAGGCCGGCCAGGACGCCGCGCAGGCGGTCCTCGTCGGCCCCCGCGGCGAGCTCGCGCTCTGCCCACACGCCGAGTTCCTCGAGCAGTGCGAGGTCGTCGGGGTCGAGCGTCCGGGGCCGCGGGTCGACCAGGCAGAGCGTGCCGACCTTCACGTGGTCGTCGCCGACACGCAGCGGGACCCCGGCGTAGAACCGCACGTTCGGGTCCTCGACGACCATGGACATGTCGGCGAAGCGCTCGTCGGCGCTGGCGTCCGGCACGACGACCGGGCCGGCCTGGTCGATCGTGCGGCCGCAGAAGGTGTCCTGCAGCGGGATCGTCGGGCCGAACACCTCGTCGCTCTGCTGCGACTTGATGGTCAGGACGTCCGTCCCCGCCAGGTTGAGGAAGGAGCCGGAGACGCCGAAGGCCTCGCGCGCGATGCGGGTGATGCGCTCGAAGCGCTCCTCGGGTCCGCCGTCGACGACGTCGAGCGCGGCGACGAGGGCTGCGCGTCTGACGGCCTCTGGCGATGATCCGGTGGAGGTTGGTGAGGTCCCCTGGTGCATACCGTCAACGGTATCGGTCGCGCACGGTTCCGCCCGTCCCCAGAACGGTGGACCCAGCACGGGGGACCCAGAGTGGTGGACCCGGCACGGTGGACCCGGCACGGTGGACCCAGCACGGCGGACCCAGCACGGTGGACCCGGCACGGCGGAACCCACACCGCGGTCCCGGAACGGGCGCGGCCGACGGCGCGCGTACCCTGGACCGGTGATCCGTCGTGCCCCGCTCCTGCTCGCCCTCGGTGCCGCCGCAGCGTTCGCGTTGGCCGGCTGCGGGGCGCACGACTCCACGGGGCAGATCTCGGTGACGGTGTCGGCGAACGCGGCGGACCACCCGTACGAGGTCAAGGTCTTCGCCGCGACCGGCAAGCTCTCCGAGCACCAGCGGGTCTTCCCGGGCGGCACCGCGGACTTCGCGGGCGTGCCGCTCGGCGATGTCACCGTCCGGGCCGGCGACCTCTGCCCGGTCCGCACCACGGTGTCGAGCGACGACGTCGCCGAGGTCACCCTGTCGACCACCGGCTGCTGACCGGCGACCGACGACGCGCTCCGGCACCGTCAACGGCCACCGCCAGCCGAGCGCCGATCACCCGGTACCGGGCGCTGGCCACCACGTACCGGACGCCGATCGCCCCGTACCGGCCTCCGCCCACCAGGCGCCGGCCACCACCTACCGAGCGCCGGCCCCCACGTACTGGGCGCCGACCACCAGCGCGAGCCCGGACCGGCCGGACCCGATCAGCGCGGCTCGGGCACCGCGTCCCACTCGTCGCCGTACCGCCCGAGCACGCCCCACCGGGCAACCGGCCACGTGACCACGAACGCCCGACCGACGACGTCGGACTCCGGCACCGTGCCGTGCACCCGCGAGTCGGCCGAGTCGTACCGGTTGTCGCCCATCACCCAGATCCGACCGGCGGGCACCCGCACGGAGAAGTCCTCGGCGGCGACCCGGTCGACGTCCGCCGGACGCACCACGTAGGGCTCGTCGACCGCGTGCCCGTTCACCGACAACCGCCCCTCGGCGTCGCAGCACGACACGGTGTCGCCCGGCAGGCCGATCACCCGCTTGATGAGGTCGTCGCCCTGGTCCGCGGTGAGCCACCCGCCCGGGTCACGGAACACGACGACGTCGCCGCGTCGGAGCGGGACGGCCGCGGGCACGAGCTCGTTCACCAGGACGTGGTCGCCGACGAGCAGGGTGCGCTCCATGGACCCGGAGGGGATCGAGAACGCCCGGACCAGGTACGCCTTCACCAGGAAGGACGCGAGCAACGCCAGCACGACGATGATCGCCAGGTCGCGGAGGAACCGCCACCCGGAGCGCTCCGGCCGCTCGGTCCGTGCGGCCCCGCTCAATGCGTCAACACCACCTTCACCAGACCGATCGCGAACGCGACGGCGGCGAGCACGATGCCACCCCAGAGCCCGAGGAACGACGGGCGTCGCCCGCTGAACCGCTGCAGGAACACACCGACCATGCCGATGCGGACGACGAGGATGACGATCGCCGCCGTCTGCGCCCACTGCGCCGGTAACCAGTCGATCCACGCGAGCGCGTAGAGCACGGCGGGGATCAGCCCGGAGGTCGCGATCGGGTTGGCGTCCCGGAGGATCGCCCCGATGGTCTCGCGGTGCTCCTCGTCGTCGCCGGTGTCGCCGATCGTGTGGGCCACGAGGTGGGACAGCACGTGCGCCAGGTACGTCAGCACGGCGGTCGCCAGCACGGTGAGCACGGCGGACCCGTGCTCGATCTGCTCCGGCCCGACCGCGATCGCGACGGCGAGGACGGTGATGTTGCCGTAGATGTACGACGACATCCGGTCGCGCAGGCGCTCGACCGGGAACGTCGACAGGTCGGGTCGGGCGCGCCGGTCACGGGGCCGGGCATGCGAGCGGGAGCGAGGCATCCCCCCATCCTGGCCCCGCTGCGGCGCGTGCCGCCGACAGGACTCCGGGTGCGATGCCATCCTGGGCGGGTCGGCGCACGGTCGCGTCGCACGGACGGGAGGCACCACCCATGACCCACGGACCGCTCACCAGCAGACCACTCGCCCTGGTGACCGGCGTCGGTCGGCGCGCCGGCATCGGTGCCGCGATCGCGTCGCGGCTCGCGACCGACGGTTGGGACCTGGCCCTGTCGTGGTGGGGCCCCTACGACGCGCGCGCGCACGGTGCGGCCGACCCCGACGGGGTGGACGCGGTCGTCGCCGAGGCCGAGCGTGCGGGGGCACGGGTCACGCGCCTCCCGGTCGACCTGGCCGACCCGGAGCAGGCGGCCGCGCTCGTGGACCGTGCCGAGGCGGAGGCGGGCGCACCCGTGACCGCGGTGGTGATGTCGCACTGCGAGTCCGTCGACTCCGACTTCGCGACCACGACGGTCGAGTCGTTCGACCGGCACATGGCGGTGAACGTGCGGGCGCCGTTCCTGATCGTGCAGGCGTACGCGCGACGACTCCGCGAGGGTGCGCCCGCCCCGGAGGACCGGCGTCGGGTCGTCGCGCTGACGAGCGACCACGTCGGCTTCAACCTGCCCTACGGCACGAGCAAGGGCGCGCTCGACCGCCTCGTCGTCGGCGCCGCGATCGAGCTCGGTGACGTGCGGGTGAGCGCGAACCTAGTGAACCCGGGGCCGAACGACACCGGGTGGATGACCGACGAGATCCGCGACGCCGCGGTTGCCCAGACCCCGCTCGGACGGCCGTCGATGCCGACCGACACGGCTGCGCTCGTCGGGTTCCTGCTCGGCCCCGACGGCGGGTGGGTGAACGGCCAGCTGCTGAAGACCGACGGCGGGTTCAGCGCGAAGTAGCCCCGAGCGCCATTTAGTTGACGCGTCAACCAAATGGGCGCACACTGAGGTCATGCAGACGCAGGACCTCCTCGCCGCGGACACCGGGATGGGTGCCGTCACCCTCCGGGTCGCCGACCTCGACACGATGGAGGCGTACTACCGCGACGGTGTCGGGCTCACCGTCCTGACGGAGGCCGGCGGGATCGCGGTGCTCGGTCGTGGCACGACGCCGATCGTGGTGCTCGAGCACGCTCCGGCGATGCGGCACGCGGCTCCGCACGAGGCCGGGCTCTTCCACACCGCGATCCTGTTCGACTCGCAGGCCGACCTCGCGGCGGCGCTGTACTCGGTCGCGACCAAGTACCCGCGGACCTTCACGGGCAGCGCCGACCACCTCGTCAGCAACGCGTTCTACTTCACCGACCCCGAGGGCAACGGCGTCGAGCTGTACTGGGACCGCGACCGCACCGAGTGGTCGTGGACGCACGGCATGGTCGACATGGCGACCATCTACGTCGACCCGAACGCCTTCGTGCAGGAACACCTGACGCAGGACGCCCTGTCGCTGGCGCCCTCGCGCCCGGGCCGGGTCGGCCACGTGCACCTGTCCGTCGGCGACGTCGCCACCGCGAAGGCGTTCTACGTCGACCGGCTCGGCTTCGCGACCACGGCGGCGATGGGCGACCAGGCGCTGTTCGTCAGCGCGGGCGGCTACCACCACCACATGGCGATGAACACGTGGAACTCCCGCGGAGCCGGGCGTCGGCAGCAGGCGCTCGGGCTCGGGCTGGTCCGGATCGAGGTGCCCGGCGCGGAGGACCTCGGCGCGCTCGTGTCCCGGATGCACGACACCGGGGTGCAGACCGCCGACGACGGTCGGACGGTGGCGTTCGAGGACCCGTGGGCGAACCGCATCGAGGTGACCGCGCCCGGACGCGGCTGAGCCCGGCTGGCGCTGGCTGGCGCGAGACTCGGCTCACCGGACGACTTCGTGGTCCGGTGACCGCGGATCTGTCCGCATGACCGAGGCTCGCAGCGCGGCCAGGCGCACCCGGCAGGATGGGTGCGTGAGCGAAGACATCCGGTGGGAGGTGGTCGAGGAGAGCGCGTTGACGCTCCCCGACCACGAGGCGATCGCGGCGATGCTGGGGCAGGCGTTCCCGGACTGGTCGCACTGGTACGTGGGCGGCCGCGACTACGCCGGCATGCAGCCCGAACGACGGGTGATCGGCTGGGGTGCCGACGGCGTCGTCCTCGCCCACCTCGGGATCCGCCGCATGTTCGTCACGGTCGGCGGCGAGGACGTCCTGGTCGGCGACACCGGCCTCGTGGCTGTGTCACCGTCGCTGCAGGGCACGGGCGTCGGCCGCGAGCTGCTCGTGCGGACCAAGGCCGTCCTCGAAGGACTCCGCGTGCCGTACGGGCTGCTCGGCACCGGCGAGGACCGCGTCCCCTTCTACGCACGCTGCGGCTGGCACGAGCTCGAGGGCGCGGTCGGCACGTTCTCGGCCTTCACGGCCGACGGGGTCGGCGTCACCGAGACCGAGCAGGGCGGGTGGATGGTCCTGCCGGTCGAGGGGCAGCTGGAGGACTGGCCGGACGGCGAGATCATGCTCAACGGCCAGCAGGTCTGAAGCAGACCGGGCCCCGCCACCAGCCTGGCGAGACCAGGCCGAACGGCCAGCAGGTCCAGATGAGCGGACCGGGCCCCGCCACCAGCCGGGCGAGACCAGGCCGAACGGCCAGCAGGTCTCAATCAGACCCCGAGACGGACGGGAGGCGCGGTGCCAGCGGGCACCGCGCCTCCCGTCCGGCAGGGGGGGGCGGCGGCGCCTCGACCGCGACCGTCGCCGGGGCCACGGTCGAACCCGGCGCGCGCGGCGC
>NZ_JAUCMN010000004.1 GCF_030363035.1 Curtobacterium caseinilyticum
CTAAGCCTCTCAGCGCCGATGGTACTGCAAGGGGGACCTTGTGGGAGAGTAGGACGCCGCCGGACTCAAACATTGCACCACCAGGAAACCCCTGACCAACACTGGTCAGGGGTTTTCTGCGTTCGCGGGCGTTCTGAACGGGACCGCGGCAGTATGATCGGCCGACGACGAAGGAGAGCGATGACCGATCACCTCGAGGTCGCGCTCCCGGAGCCGGGAGCGGTCTGGCCCGTGCTGACCGATGCCACTCGTGCCGCACTGCGCGAGATCCTCGTGCACGGGGTGCTGTCCCGCGCTGAGATCGCTCGGGCGCTGGGATTGTCGCGCGCGAGCCTGACGCGTGCTGTCCGGACGCTGCAGGAGCACGGGTTCGTCACCGAGGTCGGCACGGGTGTCCGCGGTGCGACCGGTCGGCCCTCCGAGCTCCTGCGAGCCAGCACTGGTGCGTGGGAGTTCCTCGGGATCAAGCTCACGCCGGAGCGCCTCTACGCTGCCGTGACGGACCTCGGCGGACGGGTCGTCGCACTGCACGAGGAGGCGCTGCGCGACACCGACCCCGAGGCGCTGGTCGGACAGGTGGCCGAGGTCGTCCAGGGTCTGCGTCGGGCATCGCCGGCGATCTGTGCACTCGGCGTGTCCGTCCCCGGTGACGTCGTCACGCGCGACGGTGTCACGGTGGTCGAGGTGTCGCAGTTCCTCGGCTGGCGGGACGTGCCGCTCTCCGGGCTGCTCGAGGAACGGACTGGGCTCGCGACGCACACCGCGAACGACGTGGACGCCCTGACCGCGAAGGAACACTGGATCGGTGCCGGCGCCGGAGTGCGATCGATGGCGCTGGTGACGGTGGGGACGGGCGTCGGCTTCGGCCTCGTCACGAACGGCGAGGTCTCGGAGGGCTCCCACGGGCGCTTCGGTCGCGTCGGGCACCTCCCGGTGTACGGCGGTGGCCCCGACTGCGGCGTGGGGCACCACGGGTGCGTCTCGAGCTACCTGCCGAGTTCGATCATCGCGCAGAACGCCGGAGCGGGGGACGACGCCTACGACGAGGTGGTCGAGCGTGCGCGGAACGGGGACCCGCGGGCGCTGCAGGCCTTCCGGGATGCCGGCACGGCCCTGGGTGTGCTGCTCTCGTCGGTCGTGACCCTCGTCGACCCGGAGTCGATCGTCCTGACGGGTGACGGGCTCCCGGTGTACGACATCGCGCGGGCCGAGGTGGACGCCGCGTTCCGGCGGGGCCTGCGCCCGTACGAGGCGGCGGTGACGGTCGTCGTGCAGCCGTTCGAGTTCTCCGAGTGGGCGCGTGCGGCCGCGGTGCTGGCCATCCGACGGTCCCTCCGGTACTGATCGGCACGGCCCGCGCGAGTGCTTAGTTACACGAGTTGACAAAGGCCGCCGGCGAACGGGATGCTGGTCGTGTCCACCGTCGAAGGAGATGTCGTGACCGCTGCCCGTTCCGTGCCCTGGCCCACCGAGGGGCTGTCCTTCGGAGGTGACTACAGTCCCGAGCAGTGGCCGCGCGAGGTGTGGGACGAGGACGTCCGCCTCATGCGCGAAGCCGGGGTGAACCTGGTCACCGTCGGGGTGTTCTCGTGGGCGTTGCTCGAGCGATCGCCGGGGGAGTACACCTGGGCGTGGCTGGACGAGGTGCTGGACCTGCTGCACGCCAACGGCATCGCGGTCGACCTGGCCACGCCGACGGCTGCCCCGCCGAACTGGCTGCTCACGGCGCACCCCGAGGTGCTGCCGGTGGACGCCACCGAACGGCGCGAGCGCCCCGGCGGTCGCCTCGGCTGGTGCCCGGCGTCCCCGGTGTTCCGCGAGCACGCCCTGCGCATCGTCGACGCGATCGCCGAGCGGTACGGCAAGCACCCCGCCGTGCGGCTGTGGCACGTCAGCAACGAGCTCGGCGGCGGCAACGGCCGCTGCTTCTGCGAGGTGTCGGCAGCGGACTTCCGGCGCTGGGTCCGCGAGCGGTACACCGACGTCGACGCGGCGAACGCGGCGTGGGGCACGGCCTTCTGGGGGCACACGTACACGTCGTTCGACGAGGTCTCGCCGCCGCGCGGGGTGGGCGGTGCGCCGAACCCGGGGCTCGCACTCGACTTCGAGCGGTACTCCTCGGACGCCCTGCTCGCGCACTTCACCGCCGAGCGCACGGTCATCGAGCGGCACTCGGACGTCCCGGTCACCACGAACTTCATGGTCGGTGCCGGCTCGCAGGTCGTCGACTACGCCGAGTGGGCGCAGCACGTCGCGATCCCGGCGAACGACCACTACACGCTGGTGGACGACCCGGACCGGGCCGAGGACCTCGCGGTGTCGGCCGACCGGATGCGCGGCATCGCCCGGGGTCGCACGCCGTGGCTGCTCATGGAGCACTCGACCGGCGGCCCGAGCTGGCAGCAGCGCAACCGCGCGAAGGAGCCCGGCGAGCTGATCCGCAACTCCCTCGCGCACGTCGCACGCGGGTCGGACGGGGCGCTGTTCTTCCAGTGGCGCGCCTCGACCGCGGGAGCCGAGCAGTTCCACTCCGCGATGGTCCCGCACGCCGGCACCCGCACCCGGGTCTGGCGCGAGGTCTGCACCCTCGGCCGTGCGCTCGAGGCGCTCGCCCCGGTGCAGGGCGCACCCGTCGAAGCCGCCCGGGTCGCGATCGTCGTGGACGAGGCGTCGGGCTGGGCACTGCAGGCCGGGCTCAAGCCGCACCGAGGACTGCGGTACGGGCACGAGGTCCGGGCGTGGCACACCGCGTTCTGGCGTCGGCAGGTCACCACGGACGTGGTCCCGCTCGACGCCGACCTGACCGGGTACGACGTGGTCGTCCTGCCGACGTTGTTCGTCGTCGACGCGGCCTCGGCAGCGCGCATCAGCGCCGTGGTCGACCGCGGCGCGACCCTGCTCGTCACCTACGCCTCGGGCATCGTCGACGAGACCGCGCGGGTGCTGACCGGTGGCTACCCGGGTGCCTTCCGCGAGGTGCTCGGTGTCTGGGCGGAGGAGTTCGTCCCGCTGCAGCGTGACCAGCACGCGCGGCTCGACGACGGCACGGTGGTCACCGACTGGGCGGAGGACCTCGTGGTCGAGGACGCCGACGTCGTGCTCCGGCACGTCGACGGCCCGCTCGCCGGTCGCCCGGCGGTCACCCGCCGCGCCGCCGGCGGCGGCGCCTGGTACGTCTCCGCGATGCTCGACCAGGACGGCGTGCAGCGGATCGTGGACCGGGTCGTCGAGGAGCGGGCGGTCCCGCGGACGGTCACCGCGCCTCCCGGCCTGGAGGCGGTGCGTCGCGTCCGCGACGACGGTTCCGGTGTCCTGTTCCTGCTCAACCACCGCGATGACGACGTGACGGTCGTCGCGTCCGGCACGGACCTGCTCGACGGCTCCGGGCAGGGCCCGGAGACCGTCGTGTCCGCCGGTGGCGTCCGCGTGCTGCTCGAGGCGGCGACGGCATGACCGTCGTGGAGCGCGACGTCGCGCCCACCGGGCTGCCGGAGCGGACCGTGCTCGTGCTGCGTGGCGGCGGCGTCGGACTGGTGCTCGCGACGCGGCCGGACGGGCTGCCCGAGGTGCTGCACTGGGGGCGGGACACCGGCGCGGTGTCGGCGTCGGACGCGGAGGACCTCGTGCTCGCGCAGGACCGTGCGGTCTCGCCGAGCGCCTACGACGCCGCGTGGCCGCTGACGCTGCTGCCCACCGAGCACGACGGGTGGGAGGGGCGGCCCGGGATCGCCGGGCAGGTCGGCGGACGACCGCTCGTGCCGGTGTGGCGGGACGTCACGGTGTCCGAGGCCGAGGCCGAGGGCGCACTCGTCGTCGACGCGGTGTCGGACGAGCTGACGCTGTCGCTCGTCCTCGCCCTCGACGCCGCCGGCGTGCTCCGGGTGCGACCGACGGTCACCAACACCGGTGCCGAGGACGTCGAGCTGGCCGCGCTCGAGGCCGTGCTGCCGGTGGGGGAGCGTGCTGCGGAGGTGCTCGACCTCGCCGGCAAGTGGACGCGCGAGCGGACCCCGCAGCGGCGGGCCCTGACCGACGGCGTGCACGTGCGCGAGAGCCGCCGCGGTCGCACGGGCCACGACGCCCCGACCCTGACGATCCTCGGCACGGCCGGCTTCGACGACGCGCTCGGCGAGCTGTGGGCGGTACACCCGGCCTGGAGCGCGGACACCGTGCACCGCATCGACCGGTTGGCGGAGGCCCGGACCCTGCTCGGCGCGGGCGAACTGCTGCGGGCGGGCGAGGTGGTCCTCCGACCGGCGGAGGTGTTCACGGCACCCGAGACGGTCTTCGTGTGGAGCGACACCGGACTCGACGGGCTGTCGGCTCGGCTGCACGACTCGTTGCGCGCGCGGCCCGGGCACCCCGTGACGCCCCGGCCGGTGGTCCTCAACACGTGGGAGGCGGTGTACTTCCGGCAGGAGCTGGAGCCGCTGCTCGAACTGGCCCGGGCTGCGGCGGACGTCGGCGTCGAGCGGTTCGTGCTCGACGACGGGTGGTTCACCGGTCGCCGCTCGGACACGACGTCGCTCGGCGACTGGACGGTCGACGCCGAGGTCTGGCCGGACGGGCTCGGCCCGCTGGTCGACGGGGTCCGGGCCCTCGGGATGGACTTCGGGCTCTGGTTCGAGCCGGAGTGCGTCAGCCCGGTCTCGGCCCTCGCCGAGGCGCACCCGGACTGGTTCCTGCAGGACCCCGACCAGGCGCGGACCTGGCGGCACGAGTACACGCTCGACTTCGCGCGCGCCGAGGTCCGCGCGCACGTGCTCGAGCGGATGTCCGCCGTGATCGAGGAGCGCCACGTCGACTTCGTGAAGTGGGACCAGAACCGCGATGTCGTGCAGACAGTGCACGCCGGACGGGTCGGCCTCGGTGCCCACACCCGTGGGGTGTACGCGGTGATGGACGAACTGCGCCGACGGCACCCGTGGTTGGAGATCGAGGCCTGTGCCTCCGGCGGCGCCCGGGTCGACCTCGGCGTGCTCGAGCGGACCGACCGGGTGTGGGCCTCCGACTCGAACGACGCGATGGAACGCCTGGCGATCCAGCGGTGGACGGAGCTGCTGCTGCCGCCGGAGCTCATCGGCTCGCACGTCGGTCCCGAGGTCGCCCACACCACCGGCCGGCACCTCGACCTGGACTTCCGGATGGCGGTGTCGCTGTTCGGCAGCGCCGGCATCGAGACCGACGTCACCCGCTGCACACCCGCCGAGCGCGACCGGCTGCGGGAGTGGACGGCGCTGTACAAGCGGGAGCGCGGGCTGCTGCACTCCGGGCGGGTGCACCACGTCGACCTCGGTGACCCGGGCCTCGCGACGACGGTGGTCGTCGGCACCGACCAGGACCGAGCCCTCGCGCGGGTCGTGCGGAGCGAGACCGGGCCGCGGGCGCTCGCGGTGCCACTGCGCTTCCGCGGGCTCGACCGCCGTCGGCGCTACCGGGTGGCCCCGGTGACCGGACTACGGGTGCCGAAGGGCGTCGACGTCACCCGGACGCCGTGGCTCGAGCGGGGGAGCGTCGAGCTGCCCGGAGCGGTGCTCGAGGACCTCGGGGTCCGGCTGCCGTCGCTCGCGCCCGGCACCGCCCTCGTGCTCGAGGCACAGGCGGTCTGAGCCGCGGTTCCCCTCCGGGGGCTGCCGAGGCTCGGCCATGCGGACACCTTCGCGGTCCAGGACCGCGAAGGTGTCCGCGTGCGCGAGCCTCGGGACGATGCGGCCGTCTGCGGCCGCCCCTCAGGGGAGCAGGTCGCCGGCGTGCCGCAGGACGAGCGGGCCGGTGAGCCCCTCGGCGTCGATGCCGGGTGCGCGGGTGACCGTGACGGTGACGTGCTCGCCGGGCAGCAGGGACACCAGGCCGTCGTCGACCCGGGCGGTCGACACGAGCCGGTCCGGGAAGAGCGACAGGTCGCGGACGTACCCGCTCGCCGTCACCGTGACCCGGGCGCCGTCGTCGGTCGCCTCCACCTCGGTCGTGAACGGTCGGCGTGCGAGTCGCTGGTCCACCACCTCGGCGAGGTCGTGCACCCGCCGACCGGAGGACGTGCCGGTGACGACGAGGACCTCGCCGGCGGGGTCCTCCGACCGGGCGACCTCGACCGGCAGCGGCACCCGGACCGCGTCCACCGGGGCGACCGTCACGGACGTGCTCGTCGACGCGAGGACCGTGCCGTCGAACGACCGCCGCTCGACGACGAGGTCGTCCGTGACCACACCGGCGCCGGCGTTCACGACGACGACCTCGGTGCCGGTACCGTCCTCCGACGGCTGGACGGTGGCGAGGACCGGACGGTAGGCCTGCCGGACCGCGTACCAGACCGGCTTGCGGTGCCCGGCGTGGTCGACGAGCGCCCACGAGACCACGGGCCAGTCGTCGTTCAGCTGCCAGACGACCATCCCGGTGTTGTCCGGCGTGCGGGACCGGAACCAGTCCATGCCGAACCGGATCGCGTGCGCCTGGTTGAGCTGCGCCGCCCAGTGCCAGTCCTCGATGCTGCGCGGCTCGGGCAGGTGTCCGCGCATGCCGTCGGCGAGCTTCCGGTTGCCCTCGTGCGCCTTCTGGTGGACGAGCATCTCGTGGCCGTCGGGGTCGAGGGGCTCGTCGTGCACCACGGCGGTGAGTGTCGACCAGGCCGGCGGCCCCTGGTACCCGAACTCGGCGACGAACCGGGGGCGCCAGTCGGCGTACGCGGTGTAGTCCTTCGTGTTCCAGACGTCCCAGATGTGCACGGTGCCGTTGCGGTCGTCGTTCGGGTGCAGGTACTCGTCGAACGAGAACGGGGACCCGGGCGTGTACGGCCTGGTCGGGTCGAGTTCGGCGACGACCGCGGGCAGCAGGGAGCGGTAGTAGCCGTTGCCCCACGTGCGCCCGACGAGCGACGGTCGCCAGCCCCACTCGGCGTAGGCGACGAGGTTCTCGTTGTTGCCGTTCCAGACGACGAGCGACGGGTGCGGGCTGAGCCGGGTGACCGCCTCGCGGACCTCGGGCTCGACCTCGTCCGCGAGCCAGGGCTCCTCGGCGTAGGCGGCGCAGGCGAAGAGGAAGTCCTGCCACACGAGCACGCCGAGCTCGTCGCAGCGGTCGTACAGGTCGTCGGACTCGTAGATCCCGCCGCCCCAGACCCGGAGCAGGTTGACGTTCGCCTCGATCGCGTCGTCGATCCGCTCGGCGTAGCGCTCGGGCGTCATCTCGGTCAGGTACGCGTGGTCCGGGATCCAGTTCGCCCCGCGGACGATCACGGGCTCGTCGTTCACCCGGAGCAGGAACGGCGCACCGCCGGCGTCGGCAGCGGTGTCGAGCGTGACCGTCCGGAAGCCGACGCGCCCGGTCCAGACGTCGTCGCCGACCTCGACGCGGACGTCGTACAGCGGCTGCTCGCCGTGGCCGCGCGGCCACCAGACCGCGACGTCGGGCAGCTCGAGGCGGACCGCGGCGGACCCGGCCGCGCGACCACCGGTGACGGGACGCGACCCCGTCACGGACGTGCCGTGACCGGAGACGGTGGTGCGCGCCTCCAGGCCGGTGCCGGTGGTGCCCTCGACCACGGGAGCCGAGCCGATGTGCTGGCGGTACTCGCCGCTGGTACCGGCGTGCTCGACGTCGACGTGGGCGTTGAGCACGCCGGTGGTGCCGTCGACGTCGACGAGGGGACGGACCGCGGCGATGCGGACACCGCTCCACGACTCGATGCCGATCGAGCGCCAGACACCGCTCGTCGCGACGTCGACGCCCCAGTCCCAGCCGAAGTTCGACGCGTTCTTGCGGAGCGCGTTGTACGGGTGGTGGTTCACGTGGGGGAGCTCCCCGCCGTGCTGTTCCGACAGTCGGACGGCGGCGGGCACCGGCGCGTCGAAGGTGACCACGAGTTCGTTCTCCCCCGGTCGGAGGAGGTGCCCGACGGGGAAGCGGTACGAGCGGTGCTGGTTCGCGGTCGTCGCGATGACGATGCCGTTCAGCTCGATGGTGGCGAGGGTGTCGAGCCCCTCGGCCACGAGGTCGTGGCGCGCCTCGGTGCGGGCGTCGTCCCAGGTGAAGGTCCGGCGGTAGCGCCACACCGTGTCGCCGATCCACTGCGTCGCCGCCTCGCCGTCACCGTCGAACGGGTCCGGGATCCGCCCCGCGCGCAGGAGGTCGGTGTGCACGCATCCCGGCACCACCGCCTCGATTGGGGTTCGGAACGGCTCGGACTCCGCCGGTCCGGTCACCGCCTCGAGGGTCCAGGGGCCGTCCAGTGTCGTGCGCTCCATCGCGCCTCCTCAGATCGTCGTGCGAATGCTTGACCGGGTTAGTTTAGCCGTGTAACAATCGCCGTCAACGAACTGGACTGCGACGGAGCAGACCGAGAGGACAACGATGTCAGTACTCAACCGTTCACGGCGGCTCGCCATCGCAGCCGCGGCCATCGTCACCACCGCCGGGCTCGCCCTGACCGGCTGCAGCTCGAGCGGGACCGCGGCGTCGTCCGACTCCGCGAGCACCCTCGTCGCCTACACCGGACAGTCCGGCGACTACCAGATCAACTTCAACCCGTGGTCGCCGTCGAACATCGGTGGCATCGGGACCATCTACGAGGGCCTGTTCTTCGTCACGAACGTCAACACGGCGGACCCGAAGCCGCTCCTCGGCACGAGCTACGAGTGGAACGCCGACGGCACGCAGCTCACCATCGAGCTCCGTGACGACGTGCAGTGGAGCGACGGCAAGCCCTTCACGTCGAAGGACGTCGTGTTCACCCTCGACATGCTCAAGGAGAACAAGTCGCTCAACTCCATCGGGTACACCGGCACCGCGAAGGCGGAGGGCGACGCGAAGGTCGTCGTCTCGTTCGACGAGCCGTCGTTCGTGCTCGGCCCGAACCTGCTCGGCAAGACCTGGATCGTGCCCGAGCACCTGTGGAAGGACGTCGACCCCGCCACCGACGTGATGCGCGAGCCCGTCGGCACCGGCCCGTACACGCTCGGCAACTTCAAGGCCCAGGCGTTCACCCTCACGGCGAACAAGGACTACTGGGGTGGCGCGCCGGCCGTGAAGACGGTCCGCTACCTGTCGCTCTCCGGCAACACCGCCGGCGCCGACGCGCTCAAGCAGGGCTCGATCGACTGGCAGACCGGCCCCGTCCCGAACATGGACGACATCAAGGGCAACTACCCGGGCTACGACGGGATCACCATCGGGCAGAACCAGATGGCCCTCATCACCTGCGCGAACACCGACCTCGGGTGCTCCGGACCGCAGACCGACCCCGCCGTCCGCCACGCCGTCGCCGACGCGATCAACCGCAAGCAGCTCAACTCGCTGGCGTTCTCGAACACCGCGAGCGACATCTCCCCGACCTTCGCGCTGACCACCACGCAGAAGGACATGATCTCGAAGGACGTGTCGCCGGCCGTGATGCCGGACGACGCCGACACCGACGCGGCCGCCTCGACGCTCGAGGGCGCCGGGTGGAAGAAGGGCTCCGACGGCATCTACGCCAAGGACGGGCAGAAGCTGTCGCTGACCGTCGAGGTCGTCACCGGCTGGACCGACTACATCACCGCCATCGACACGATGACCCAGCAGCTCAAGGCCGCCGGCATCGAGCTCAAGGCGCAGCAGTCGTCGTGGAACGAGTGGACCGACAAGAAGACCAAGGGCCAGTTCCAGCTCGCGATCGACTCGCTCGGCCAGGGCCCGACCGCGAACCCGTACTACCTGTACAACAACAACCTCGCCACGTCGAACACCGCGAAGGTCGGTGAGGCCGCCGCGACGAACCTGTCCCGCTACAGCAACCCCGACGTCGACGCAGCGCTCGCGAAGCTCAAGGCGATCAACCCCGAGGACACGGCGGCCACCCAGCCCGAACTCGACGCGATCCAGCAGCACCTCGTCGAGGACATGCCGTACATCCCGATCCTCACCGGCGGCACGACGAGCGAGGTGCACACCGCCAAGTTCACCGGCTGGCCGACCCAGGACGACCTGTACGCGTTCCCGGCGATCTGGGCCAGCCCGGACAACGCCGAGGTGTTCAAGGCCCTGAAGCCCGTCAAGGGCTGACGGCGAACCGCGACCGAGGAGCACTCGTATGCAGTACTTCCTGCGCAAGATCGGCTTCTACGTCGTCGCTCTCTGGGCGGCGCTGACGCTGAACTTCATCATCCCCAGGCTCCTGCCCGGGAACCCGGTGGACATCCTGCTCGCCAAGCTCCAGCAGCGCGGCGGGCAGGTGACCCCGGAGACCAGGGAGGCGTACCAGCTGCTCCTCGGTGGCGACTCCTCGCAGCCGCTCATCGCGCAGTACGGGCAGTACCTCGGCAACGTGTTCCGCGGTGACCTCGGGGTGTCGGTGAGCTACTTCCCGGCACCCGTCACCGAGGTCATCGGAAGCTCGCTGCCCTGGACCATCGCCCTGGTCGGGATCGCCACGGTCCTGGCCGCCGTGATCGGCGTCGCCCTCGGCGCCTTCGTCGGGTGGAAGCCCGGCACCTGGCTCGACTCGTTCGTGCCGGCCACCACGCTGCTGGCCGCGGTGCCGTACTTCTGGCTCGCGCTCATCCTGGTGTACTGCTTCGCCACCGGACTCCACCTGTTCCCGGCCCAGGGCGGCTACGACGTCGTCCTCGACCCCGGGTTCAACGGCCCGTTCCTCATGTCGGCGCTCGAGTACGGCGTGCTGCCGGCGGCGACGATCGTGCTCGCCTCGCTCGGCGGATGGCTGCTCGGCATGCGCAACATGATGGTGTCGACGCTGTCCGAGGACTACATCACCACGGCGCTCGCGAAGGGCCTGCCGCCGGGCAAGGTGCTCCGCAACTACGCCGCCCGCAACGCCGTGCTGCCGTCCGTGGCCGGGTTCGCGATCTCGCTCGGGTTCATCGTCTCCGGGTCGGTCGTCACCGAGCAGGTGTTCTCGTACCCGGGCATCGGGTCGAAGCTCCTGTCCGCCGTCACGAACAACGACTACGCGCTCATGCAGGGCATCTTCCTGTTCATCACCCTCGCCGTGCTCGGCGCGAACCTCGTCGTCGACCTGCTGTACGGGCTCATCGACCCGCGCACCCGGGCCCGGAGCTAGGAGGACACGACCGTGACCAACATCCAAGAGGACACCGAACCCACCGTCGGCGCGCTCGCCGGGGAGACCGACGGCGCCTCCACCCACAGCATCGCGACGGCCCGCTCCGCTCGCCGGACCGGTGGTCTGCGCCGGTTCCTGCCGACCATGACCCCGTGGCTCGTCACCGGCATCGTGCTCATCCTCGGCGTCACCGCGTTCGGGCTGCTCGGCCCGTTCCTGGTCGGCGACCCGAACGCGATCCGCGACTCCGGGATGCAGGCGCCGAGCGGGGAGAACCTGCTCGGCACCACCCAGACCGGCCAGGACGTCCTCGCGCAGCTGGCGTTCGCGACCCGTGGCAGCCTGCAGATCGGGCTCATCGTCGGGGTGCTCGCGACGGTGCTGTCGGCCTTCTTCGGCATCCTCGGCGCGTACCTCGGCGGCGTCATGGACGAGGCGTTCTCGCTGTTCTCGAACGTCTTCCTCGTGATCCCCGGCCTGCCGCTCGTCATCGTCATCTCGGGCCTCGTCCCGCAGGAGGCACGCGGGCTCTGGACGATCGCGATCGTCCTGGCGATCACGTCGTGGGCCGGGTCCGCTCGGGTGCTCCGCGCGCAGACGATGTCGATCCGCAACCGGGACTACGTGTCCGCCGCCCGGGTCGCCGGCGAGCGACCGTGGCGGGTCATCGCGGTGGAGATCCTGCCGAACCTGCTGCCGGTGCTCGCCTCGCAGTTCGTGTTCGCGGTGATCGCCGCGATCCTCGGCGAGGCCGGCCTGTCCTTCCTGGGCCTCGGGGCGTCGAACTCGTCGACGCTCGGCACGATGCTCTTCTACGCGCAGAACGGCTTCGCGCTCGCGCAGGGCGCCTGGTGGTGGTTCGTGCCGCCGGGGCTGCTCATCGCGCTGCTCGGCATGGGCCTGTCCCTCGTCAACTTCTCGATCGACGAGGTCATCAACCCGCGACTCGCGAACGTGCGCGCCCAGCGACGACGTGAGCGGCAGGCGCGGCGCACGGCTCGCCGCTCGTCCGGCCCTGGAGGCGCGGCTCACTCCACGCAGACCGCCACCGACCGGAAGGGGGTCACCCGATGACCCGGGACGCCGTCCTCACCATCGACCACCTCGACGTCGTCTACGAGACCGAGCGCCCGGTGCACGCCGTCAAGGACGTCTCGCTCACGCTCGCACCGGGGGAGATCCTCGGGCTCGCGGGGGAGTCCGGCTGCGGCAAGACGACGCTCGCCTACGCCATCACCCGGCTGCACAAGCCGCCGGCGAAGGTCGCGTCCGGCAGCATCACCTTCCACGACCGGGACGGCAGCGACGTCGACCTGCTCGGACTGAGCGACGAACGACTCCGCGCGGTCCGCTGGTCGAAGCTGTCCATGGTGTTCCAGGGGGCGATGAACGCACTCAACCCGGTCACCACGATCCGGGCGCAGCTCGACGACGCGCTCGTCGAGCACCGGAAGGGCATGCCGAAGAAGGAGCGGCGGGCGATCGCCGAGGACGCCCTGCGTCGCGTCGGCGTCGACCCGGCACGCATCACCGCCTACCCGCACGAGCTGTCCGGCGGCATGCGGCAGCGCGTCATGATCGCGATGGCGATGCTGCTCGAGCCGCAGGTGATGATCATGGACGAGCCGACCACCGCGCTCGACGTGGTCGTGCAGCGGGAGATCCTGCGCGAGATCGTCCGGCTGCGGGACGAGCTCGGTTTCGCGGTCGTGTTCATCACGCACGACCTGCCCCTGCTGCTCGAGATCAGCGACCGGATCGCGATCATGCTCCGCGGGGAGGTCGTGGAGTGCGACACCGCCGCGCGCATCCAGCACGAGCCGCAGCACCCCTACACGCAGCGCCTGCTGCGCTCGTTCCCGAGCCTGTCCGGCGCCCGCGGCGACTTCATCCGCACGGGCACCGGCTTCGAGGAGGTCGCATCGTGACCAGCGTCACCGTCACCAACCTGACCAAGGACTTCCACGTCCGCAAGGGCCTGCGCCGGAACACGCTCCGGGCCGTCGACGACGTGTCCTTCGAACTGCTGCCCGGTCGGACCGTCGCACTCGTGGGGGAGTCCGGCTCGGGCAAGTCCACGATCGCGCGGATGCTCGCCAAGCTCGAGTCCGTGACGAGCGGCTCGATCGACGTCCGGCTCGAGGACGGCACGCCCGTCGTCGGCAGCATGTACCGCCGGCACGTGCAGATGGTGTTCCAGGACCCGTTCGCGTCGCTCAACCCGTTCCACTCGATCGAGCACCACATCGCGCGGCCGCTGCAGCTGCACCACCGGACCCGCGGGGCCGAGGAGACCCGGGAGCGCGTCCGCGAACTGCTCGACCGGGTGAACCTCGACGAGGACTTCGCCGAGCGCCGTCCGCACGAGCTGTCCGGCGGGCAGCGGCAGCGCGTCGCGATCGCCCGCGCGCTGGCACCCGGCGCGCAGGTGCTCGTGGCCGACGAGCCGGTGTCGATGCTCGACGTGTCGATCCGGCTCAGCGTGCTCAACCTGATGGGCCGGTTGCAGCGCGAGGACCACCTCGCCGTGCTCTACATCACGCACGACCTGGCGACCGCGCGGCACTTCTCCGACGAGATCCTCGTGCTCTACCGCGGCCGCGTGGTGGAGCGTGGGCCGTCGGACGCCGTCATCCTCGACCCGCACCACGACTACACGCGGCTGCTCGCCGACGCGGCGCCGGATCCGGAGCGGGTCGACCGACGCGTCACCGCGGGGCCGGTCGTCGACCGGTCGGCGATCGACAACACCACGTGCTACGACCACGGCCTCGGCGCCTGGGTGGACGCGCCCGCCGCTCCGGTGGGGGCGCGGTGACCGACGAGGTGGTCGGTGGCCCGGAACGTCCGGCATCGGTCGACTGGGCGACGTCCTCGTTCGCCGCGCGCTTCCGGACTGCGCCGGACAGCCCGGTGGCGCTCGTGTCGTTCGTCCGGACGGGGGACCCCCTCGCCGACGGCGAGCCAGACCCACAGCCGCTCGCCGACGGTCCGCCGGACCCGCAGCCGCTCGTCGAGCTGACGACCATCGGGCACGGGCGCTTCCCGGGCGGGTACCGGCACGTGGACACCACGATCGGTGCCCGGCTGCGGTACGTCTGCCACGACACGGAGCCGCACCCGGGCGGCTCGCCGACCGACGTGACGGGCGACGGCGACCCTGCCGCAGCGGTGGACGGGACCGACCTGTGGTTCCGGATCGTCCAGGAGGACGCGACCACGGGCCTCCGGACCGTCTCGGTCTTCCGCGCGCGGGACGGGGTTGCGGCGTTCCAGACCTGGACCGTGGTGTCCGCGACCGCCGGCCGGCACGTCCTCGACGCGGTGTCGTCGTTCACGACCGGGGCCTTCAGCGTCGACTCCGGGGCCGATGTCGACGACATGACGCTCCTGCACGCGGACAACGACTGGGCAGCCGAGAGCCGCTGGCGGACCGACCCGCTGCGCGAGATCGGCCTCGCCCGCATCGACCGCGACGCGCAGCACCACCCGCCGCGAAGCCGCGCCGTCGTGCAGAACCGCGGATCGTGGTCCACCGGCGAGGCACTGCCGATCGGGGTGCTCAGCACGCCCGGGTACGCGCTCGTCTGGCAAGTTGAGCACGACGGGCCGTGGCTGTACGAGCTCGGCGAGACGCGGCGCCACGCGTACCTGTTGTGCAGCGGACCCACCGACCAGGAACACCAGTGGACCGCGGTCGTCACGCCCGACGCGCCCGTCACCTCGGTGCCGGTGTCGGTCGGCATCGCCCGGTCGGTTGACGATGCGTTCGGTGTGCTCACGGCGCAGCGGCGCGCTCGCCGGGTCCTCCGACCGGTGGACCAGGACCTGCCGCTCGTCTTCAACGACTACATGAACACGCTCATGGGCGACCCGACCACGGCGAAGCTGCTGCCGCTGATCGACGCCGCGGCGGACACCGGCGCCGACGTCTTCTGCATCGACGCCGGCTGGTACGCCGAGGGGCACTGGTGGGACACGGTCGGCGAGTGGGAGCCCGCGGCCTCGCGGTTCCCGGGCGGCCTCGAGCTCGTGCTCGACCACATCCGTGCTCGGGGCATGCAGCCCGGGCTGTGGCTCGAACCCGAGGTCATCGGGATCCACTCACCGCTCGCGTCGACCCTGCCCGACGACGCCTTCGTGCAGCACCACGGCGTGCGCGTCGCGGAGCACGGGCGACACCTGCTCGACCTGCGCTCTCCAGCCGCGCGGGAGCACCTCGACGCGGTCGCCGACCGACTGTTCGGGACGCTCGGGGTGACGTTCTGCAAGATGGACTGCAACACCATGACCGGGCCGTTCCCGGGCATGCTCGAGCACCAGCGGGCACTGCTCGCATGGCTCGACGGCGTGCAGGCGCGCTTCCCGCGGCTGCTCGTCGAGAACTGTGCCTCTGGAGCCATGCGCGCGGACGCGGCGATGCTGTCCCGGCTGCACCTGCAGTCCACGTCCGACCAGCAGGACCCGGTGCTGTCGGCGACGATCGCCGCCGCGGCGCCTGCGGCCATGCTGCCCGAGCAGGCCGGGAACTGGGCGTACCCGGCGCCGTCGATGTCGCCGGACCTGTTCGCGCTGTCGCTCGTCAACGGGGTGCTCGGACGGATGTACCTGTCCGGCCACCTGAACGAGATGTCCGCCGAGCAGCGTGCCGTCGTCGACGCCGCGGTCGCCGCGCACCGCGAGGTGCTCGGCATCGTGGGGTCCGCGGTGCCGGTCTGGCCGCTCGGACTGCCCGCATGGGAGGACCCGTGGGTCTCGCTCGGGCTCGCCGTGCCGGGCGGCGACCTGTACCTGACGGTGTGGTCGCTGCCGGGCGGGCCCGCGTCGGTGTCGATCCCGCTGCCCGCGCGCACCGGGCAGCCGGTGTCGGTGACGCCGCTCTTCCCGACCGACCTCGGCTCGTGGGAGGTCTCGTGGGAGCCGAGCGTCGGGGTGCTGCACGTCGGGGACGGCGGCACCACCCCGACGGCCAGGGTGTTCCGTGTCCGGACCGAGGGGGCGGACACGGAGCGTTGAGGGGACGCGCGTCGGATGGCAGCCGGCGCGGGTCGACGGACGGGAGGCGCGGTGCGGGCAGGCACCGGGCCTCCCATCCGGCCGGGCGCGAGCGTCCGTGGTGTCGGTCCGGTGCGGTCCATCCCCGCCCGGCACGACTTCCAGCAGACGAGCGGTCGCAAGCCGCTGGTCGGCGGCTTCGCGGGGGAGCAGCTCGAGCCGGAGCAGCGCCTGTGGTCAGAGCAGGCCGAGCTCCATCGCGCGGGTGACCGCTCGGGTGCGGTCGTTCACGCCGAGCTTCTCGAACACGTGCCCGAGGTGCGTCTTGACGGTCGTCTCGCTCAGGAACAGCGCACGCCCGATCGCGGGGTTCGACCCGCCCTGCGCGACGAGCTGCAGGACCTCGAGCTCGCGCGGGGACAGCGTCGGGCCGGCAGGGGCCTTCGCGGCGGCCCGGCGGACGAGGGCCGCGGCAGCCGAGGGCGCGAGGGCGGTCTCCCCGCGGGCAGTAGCACGGAGGCCTGCGAGGATCTCCGACTTCGGGGCCGCCTTGAGCAGGTAGCCGGACGCCCCCGCCTCGATCGCGGCGAGGATCTGGTCGTCGGACTCGTACGTGGTGAGGATGAGCACCCGGATGCCGGGCTCGCGCGCCAGGATGCGCGTTGTCGCCTCGTCGCCGTCGATGCCCGGCATGCGCAGGTCCATGAGCACGACGTCGGGCCGCTCGGCGAGGACGGTCGCCACCGCGCCTTCGCCGTCGCTCGCCTGCCCGACCACCTCCACGTCGTCGGCGTCCTGCAGCAGCGCGACGATGCCCGCGCGGACGATCGGGTGGTCGTCCGCGACCACGACCCGGATCACCGGCTCACCGCCGCGACGGGCGCGGACCCGCCCGGGAGGCGCGGCTCGGCACCGGTGGGCACGGTCGCCTCGACGACGGTGCCGGTTCCGGGCGTGGACGTCACCGCGCAGGTCCCACCGGCCAGGGCGAGCCGGTCGCGCAGGCCGCGCAGACCGTGGCCCGCGGTCGGGACGGACGCGTCGAAGCCGACGCCGTCGTCCTCGACACGGAGACCGACCCGTGCACCGTCCACGTGCAGTGCGACCTGCGCCGCGGTGGCGCGGGCGTGCGCCCGGACGTTCGCCAGGGCCTCCTGACCGACGCGGAGCAGCACCACCTGCGTGTCGCGGTCGAGCGGGCAGTCGGGTGCGTCGACGATCACGGGGATGCCGGTCTCGCGGGTGAAGCGTTCGCCCAGGCGGTGGAGTGCCGCGCCGAGGCCGTCGCTCGCGACGCCGGCGGCGCCGGCCGCGACGAGGGTCCGCGAGTCCTCGAGCGCGGTGCGGGCGGATTCCTCGAGCACGGCGAGGCGGTCCCCGAGGCGGTCGACGCGGTCGGCGGCGAGGTCGCCCCGCGCACGTTCGGTGAGCATGACGATGCCGGCGAGGTCCTGTGCGACGGTGTCGTGGAGCTCACGAGCGAGCCGTTCGCGCTCGCTCGTGACCCCGGCGGAGCGGTGGGCCTCGGCCAGGGAGTCCTGCGTGGCGCGGAGCTCGTCGAGCAGGCGCCGTCGTTCCTCGGCGAGGGTGGCCACACGCGTCATCCAGATGCCCATCGCGCACGAGCCGACGACGCTGACGGTCTCGATGAGCACCGTGCCCGTCAGCTCCCCGGGGCCGCCGGACACCTGCAGGCCCGCCGCGCTGAGGAGTCCCACGACGCCGGAGAGCAGGACGGCGTTCCGCACCCGTTCGACCTGGCACCAGACGAGCGGGAAGACGATGCACTGCACGAACGCGGTGGTCGGGGCGACGGCGGGGAGCACGAACGCGACGGCGAGTGCGATCGGCAGGAACGCCCTCGCCGCCCGCGGGACGTCGTAGCCGCGCCAGCCGTACGCCGCGTACGTCACGGTGAGGACGGCCAGGGCGAGGAACGCCGGCCAGCGGGTCGGCCACGGGGACCAGCCCACGACGGCGATGACGGCCGTGAGGGCGACGGTCGCCGCGAAGAACGCGTGCAGCCACGCGTTGCGGCTCGCGGTGATCGGGACGTCGTCCATGTCCTCAGCATCCCATCGACCGTGGTCCCAGCGGGGGTTCTCCACAGGCACGGTCAGGAGTCCCGACGGTTCCACCGGAACGTGAGGAGGCAGGCGACCGCGCCGACGACCAGCCATGCTGCCAGGACGAGGGCCCCGAGCCCGAGGTGCCACGTGCCTCCCGGCTCGGCGGACGCGAACGCGTCCGGCAGGAACACCGAGCGCATGCCCGACGCCATCCAGCGGAGCGGGAAGACCCCGGCGATCGTCTGCAGCCAGTCCGGGAGCTGCGTGAAGGGGAGGTACACACCGGAGATGAACTGCAGGACGAGCACGATCGGCACGATGGTGGCCGTGGCGCGGCGGCCCTCGCGGGGGAGCGCCGAGACGGCGATTCCGAGCACGCACGCCGTCGCGACGCCGAGCAGCATCAGGCCGGCGAACCGCGCCCACGCGCCGCCGTCGGTCGGCAGGTCGACGCCGAAGACCGTGCTCGCGACCACGAGGAGCAGGGCGGTCTGCGCGATCGACGTCACGAGGACCATGCCGATCTTGCCGGTGAAGTAGCTCAGGACGGGGAGCGGGGTGCCGCCGAGGCGCTTCAGCGTACCGTCGCTGCGCTCGCCGGCGATGTCGACGCCCAGCGCCTGGGTGCCGGACAGCAGGAACCCGGTCGCGACCAGGCCGGGCAGGTAGTAGGTGGCGTAGTCGACGCTGGCGCCGGGCCCGGCCTGGATGTCGGGTGAGCTGCCGAACGCGACCGAGAACAGCGCCAGCATGATGACCGGGAAGAGGAAGGTGAAGAAGACGGCGTCGGGGGCCCGGAGGTAGGAGCGGACCTCGTAGCCGATGCGGTGCAGGCCGAGTGTTGCGGCGTTCATGCGGCGTCCTCCGTGACGTGCTGCTGGGTGTGCTGCGCGCTGTGCTCGGCGATCATCGCCAGGTAGACGTCCTCGAGCGCGGGGCGGATCACCTCGAGGTCGTGCATCGGGTCCGTCGTGCTCCGGACGAGTGCGGCCGGGTCGGACGTCCGTCGCTCGTGGACGGCCCCGCCGTCGTCGCGCCACCGGACGACCGGGGTCCGTGCTGCGGCCCCGCCGATCTGGTCGATGGGGGCGATGTCGATCAGGGTGCCGTCGGCGATGACCGCCGCCCGGTCCGCCAGGTGCGCGGCCTCGTCGAGGTAGTGCGTCGTGAGCAGGATCGTCGTGCCCCCGCGCTTCACGTCGTCGATGAGCTCCCAGAACTGCCGGCGGGCCTCGGGGTCGAAGCCGGTGGTCGGCTCGTCGAGGAAGAGCACCTCGGGTCGGCCGATGATCCCGAGCGCGACGTCGACCCGTCGGCGCTGCCCGCCGGAGAGCCGGCTGATGCGGATGTTGCGCTGGGCCTCGAGGCCGGTGGCGGCGAGGAGCTCGTCGACCGGGCGACTGCGCGGGTACAGGTGGCGGAAGTGCCGCAGCTGCTCGGCGACGGTGACGTTCGGGGATTCCCCGCTGGTCTGCAGGACGACACCGATGCGGGCGTTGTGGCTGCGGCTCGTGCGCGCGGGGTCGTGCCCCAGGACCCGGACGTCTCCGCCGGTGCGGGATCGGAAGCCCTCGAGGATCTCGACCGTGGTGGACTTGCCGGCGCCGTTCGGTCCGAGGAGCGCGAAGGTCTCGCCGGGGTCGATGGTGAAGGACACGTCGTCGACGGCGCGCGTGCCGTCCGGGTACTGCTTCGTCAGGTGCTCGACGACGATGGCGGGTGTGGTGGACATGCGTCCAGCCTCGCGGGAGGCTTCGGGGAGCGGATCGGGGGAGCGGGCGAAGCCGCATCCTCCGATCGGAGGATGCGGTCCCCCCACAGGGACCGACCCGCGTGACCAGACCCCAGTGAGCCCCAGACCCGCGTGGGCTCCGGACCCGAGCGGGCGTCGTGTGACGGCGTGCGACGGCGGAGGGGAGACGCGGGGCGGGCTGGCGCGGTGCATCCCGTCCGTCAGGTTCCGAGAGCTGCCCGCAGGTACGGCGCGGTCCTGCTGTCGGGCGACGCGGCGGCCTCCGCCGGCGTTCCGGTCGCGACCACGCGGCCGCCCTGGTCGCCGCCCGCCGGACCCATGTCGACGACGTGGTCGGCCTGGGCGACGACCGACATCACGTGCTCGACCACGACGACGGTGTTGCCCGCGTCGGTGAGTCGCTGGAGCTGCGCGGTGAGGAGCTCGACGTCGGCCGGGTGCAGCCCGGTGGTCGGCTCGTCGAGCAGGTAGAGCGTGTGCCCGCTCCGCGCGCGCTGGAGTTCGGTGGCGAGCTTGATGCGCTGCGCCTCGCCGCCGGACAGCTCCGGCGCGGGCTGCCCGAGCCGCAGGTAGCCGAGGCCGACGCTCCGCAGGGCGTCCAGCGCGCGGGCGGCGGCGGGGAGGTCCGCCAGGGCCTCCGCAGCATCGTCGACGGTCATGCCGAGGACGTCGGCGATGGTCGCCCCGGCCCGCCGGACCTCGAGCGTCTCGGCGTTGTAGCGGGCGCCGTGGCACTCGGGGCAGGGTGCCCAGCTGCCGGGCAGGAAGAGGAGTTCGACGGAGACGGAGCCCTCGCCCTGGCACACCTCGCAGCGGCCGCCCTCGACGTTGAACGAGAAGCGCCCGGCGGTCCAGCCGCGCTCCCGGGCGTCCTCGGTGGCGGCGAAGGCCTGGCGGACGGCGTCGAACATGCCCGTGTACGTCGCGAGGTTCGATCGTGGCGTGCGGCCGATCGGCTTCTGGTCGACCTCGACCACCCGGCTGATGAGCGGGTGCGCGGTCGCCACCGCGGGCAGGACCCCGCCGACGAGCGAGGACTTGCCGGAGCCGGAGACCCCGGTGACGGCGGTCATCACACCGAGGGGGAGGTCGACGTCGAGGCCGTTGCCGTCCTCACCGCGCAGGTTGTGCAGCGTCAGGTCTCGGAGCTCGAGCGTGCCGACGGGTTCGCGCTCTTCGTGCTCGACGGGTGAGGTCCGGGGCTGGAGGTACCGCCGCGTCACGCTCTCGGTCACGTCGGCGAGGCCCTCGGGCGGACCGCTGTAGAGCACTCGTCCGCCGCCGGAACCGGCACCCGGACCGACGTCCACGATCCAGTCCGCCCGCCGGACGATGTCCATGTCGTGCTCGACGACGAAGACGCTGTTGCCGCTCGCGCGGAGGTCGTCGAGCACCTGGACGAGCGACTCGGCGTCCGCCGGGTGCAGCCCCGCGCTCGGCTCGTCGAGCACGTACACGACGCCGAACAACCCCGACCGGAGCTGGGTCGCGATGCGGAGGCGCTGCGTCTCGCCGGGGGAGAGCGTCGGCGTCGCCCGGTCGAGCCCGAGGTAGCCGAGCCCGAGGCCGGTCAGGACCTCGACGCGGGCGAGCAGGTCCGCGGCGATCGACTTCGCCACCTCCGACCGTTCGCCGGAGGTGACCCTGCTCTGCGCGGGCGACGGGTCGGTCAGCAACGCCGCGGGGCGCAGGACCTCGGCAACCTCGGACAGCGGCAGCGCGTTGAGGTCGGCGATCGACAGCCCGCCGAACGTCACCGCGAGGGCCGCCCGGGTCAGACCCGAGCCGTGGCACAGCTGGCACGGGCCGGACTCGACGAAGCGCATCGCCTTGTTCCGCTGCGTCTCGCTCTGCGAGTCGGCGAGCGTGTGCAGCGTGTACTGGCGGGCACTCCAGAACCGTCCCTTGTACGGCTTCGCCACCCGGTCGCGCTTCGGGTGGACCTCGACGACGGGCTGCTCCTCGGTGAAGAGGAGCCAGTCGCGGTCCTCCTGCGGCAGCTCCCGCCACGGCCGCTCGATGTCGTAACCGAGGACCGCCGTCACGTCGCGGAGGTTCTTGCCCTGCCACGCGCCGGGCCATGCGGTGATCGCGCCGTCGCGGATCGACAGCGACGGGTCGTGCACCGCCGAGGCCTCCGTCACCTCGTGCGCCGTGCCGAGACCGTGGCACCGGGGGCACGCACCAACCGCGGTGTTCGGGGAGAACGAGTCGGAGTACAGCTGCTCGGCACCCGCGGGGTAGGTGCCGGCGCGGGAGTAGAGCATGCGGACCGAGTTGCTCAGCGTCGTCAGGGTGCCGACGGTCGAGCGGGTGCTCGGGGCACCGCGACGCTGCTGCAGGGCGACGGCCGGGGGCAGACCCTCGATCGAGTCGACGTGCGGGGTGCTGCCCTGGGCGATGAGGCGTCTGGCGTACGGGGCGACGGACTCGAGGAAGCGACGCTGCGCCTCGGCGAAGACCGTGCCGAACGCGAGGCTCGACTTGCCGGAGCCCGAGACACCCGTGAAGGCGACGATGCGGTCGCGGGGAATGTCCGCGTAGACGTCCTGCAGGTTGTGCTCGCGCGCGCCGCGGACGCGGA
This sequence comes from Curtobacterium caseinilyticum, assembly GCF_030363035.1. Taxonomy (GTDB): domain Bacteria; phylum Actinomycetota; class Actinomycetes; order Actinomycetales; family Microbacteriaceae; genus Curtobacterium; species Curtobacterium caseinilyticum. Next base: position 22,458 of record NZ_JAUCMN010000004.1, read on the forward strand.
TGAAGCCTTCGGCCGGGATGGTGTGGTCCATGGGGTCGTGCGGGGCGGGCATTCGTTCGAGCGTAGGCGCTGCGGCTGGGTGCAGAACGACGGGTCGGAGGAGTCGCGTCGTCCGGTCCTACGCTGGTCCGGTGGTGTCGCTGCAGCCTGCGATGCCGGAACAGGGGGATCGCCGTGCTCGACGCCGTGACTACTGCGTGGGAGTCGTGGTGGTGGCTCTGCCTCGCCTCGGACGCGACCGTCCTCTGGCTCTTCTGCATGGCTCTGGTGTTCGGGGCGTCGGCCGGGCCGTTGTCGAGCGATGGCGAGCTGACCTCGCTCGAGCGACTTGCGCAGCACGGTGCGAGGGTCCGTGGGAGCGAGTTCGACCCTCGTCGGAAAGCGGTCAGTGTCGGTGCCGAGACCGCCGCCCTCATCGAGCGGTTCGAACCACGGACGAAGCAGCTCTGGCGGGTGAACCGAGGAGTGTTCCTGCCTGCTCGCTTCCTCGCGCTGTCCGCCTTCCTGGTCGGAGCGGCCCAGCTCCTCTTCACGCTGCTCGCCTTCCTCCCGCGGTTCCCGAGCACGTCGTGGGTCTTCATCTCCGTGAGTGTCCTGGCTGTGGACCTGATCTGCGGCATCGCCGTCCTGATGGCCGAACGTCGACGGTGGCGACGTCGCGCGCCCTTCGAGTTGCTCCTCACGCGCGCGGTGCTGCAAGCGATCCAGACGACCGGGAGCGCACTGACCTGGACCGTGGCGCGCGACCGGTTGGCCACGATAGAGCAGGTGCTGAACGAGCGCTTCGAGCGGGTCAGAGACCGACCGTTGACAGCTCCCGGTCGTGACCTCGAGTGGCACCGTCGCGTCAGACCGTGGGCAGAGGGGCTCGCCAAGATCGACCTGCAGCTCCAAGCACCGGACGAACGACCGGCGGACATCCTCAGCGCACAGGTCGAGAACGTCGTCCGCGCGATCCAGCGTCCAGCACGGCGGACCCGAGACGGCTCCGCAGCCGCTCCTCCAGGAGCGAGCCCGCGACTCGACCCGCAGGCCCGTCTCGCGTGGACACTCCTGCTCTTCGTCAGCGTCCTGGCGGCCTTCTTCGCCGGGTTGGGCACACTGGAGCTCCTGCTCACCGACCGGAACCAGTTGCCCTCCGCCGAGGACCTGAGTGCCGCGCTCTCCTTCATCGGGCCGATGGTGACGACACTCGCAGCGATCTTCGGTGGACTCGCGTGGGTGCGGAGACGGCTGGCTGCTCCTCGGTGACCTGACCGCTGTCGGGTGACGCTCGAGGCCGACGGACGGACGGGTCTCGTCCCGGGACGGCTGGGTGGCGACCGGCGTGGCGGACCGGGGCCGCGCCTCCCGGCGGTCGGTACTGTGGGACACGGGGATCGGGGGGAACGATGGACGACGACATCGCGTGGGTGCCGCCGAAGCGGCACAACGGCATCGGGTGGATCGTGGCGAGCGGGCTGCTGCTGCCCGCCGGGTGGGTCGCGTGGTTGCTCGTCGCGCTCGCCGGCTACAGCGGCACCGGTGCCTCACACCAGTCGCTCGCGGCTCAGACGACGGGGAGTGCCGTCGTGACACTCGTGTGCGCGGGCGTGCCGATCGCTGGAGCGGTGCTGCTGCTCCTGCGGCGGCGACAGGACCGGTCGGTGACCCTGGTCGGGCCCGTCGGGTGCATCGTGTTCGCGGTCCTCGCGGCCGGGACCCTCGGGTACCCGACTGCGCGCGTGGCGCAGAGCTGGGCGGCGGAGGAGCACCGGCGAGCACAGCCACTCACGGCGCTCGAGACGAGCCGGACGCAGGCGCAAGCCGAGGCGGATCTGGCGGAGATCGGCGGGCGGGCGGTGCGCGCACTCGGCGAGGACGTGCGCGCCGGGAAGGCCCAGGTGTACACACGCGACTGCCCGCTGTCGAACCTGCAGCGGGGGACGGAGTACTCGTGGAACTGGTCCGTGACCTCCGTGCCCGAGGACGATCCGCGCTCGGATGCAGAGCGCGAGGCCGACGAACTGCCCGCTGCCGAGGTCGCGCGCCGGATGGCGCCGGTACGCGAGGTGTTCCGCGACGCCGGACTCCGTGACGCGGACCCGTACGGTTGGGACCTCCGCGGCCTCGGCGACGGCTGGTTGACGGAGGCGTACGCCGGGGTGACGAAGGTCTCGGGCGACGTGTCGCTCGAGACGACCTGCCTGGCTGGCGGGCCGGGCGACGGTATCGACGATGAGTGAGTCGTCCACGTCCGGCAAGCAGCAGCGGCGAGCCCCGGTCGGGGTGTGGGTCGCCCTCGCCGTGGCGGGAGTGTGCGCCGTGTACGAGGTGCTCGCGGGCGCCCTCGTCGAGTGGACCGGGCTCGGCTTCGTGCCGCTGCTGCTCGTGCCGCCGCTGTACATCGTGGCGATCCTGCTGCTGGTGTGGGTCGGTCAGCAGGGGATCCGCACGGCGAGGACGCTGGCGATCGTCGTCGGCATCGTGCTCGCGGTGTCGCTGCCGATCGCGGTGCTCGTGGCGAGGGCGACGTGGGACTGACCGTGCGTGTTCGCTCCTGCAACGTCCGCTGAGTCCGTGGATCCGGCCGCGGGTAGACCGGGAAGTATGAAGGTCGTCGGAGTCGAAACGTTCGGAGGGCCCGAAGCCCTCGCCGTCCACGAGATCCCGGAGCCGCACGCCGGCGAGGGCACCGTCCGCATCCGGGTGCAGGCGTTCGCGGTCAACCCCACCGACACCGGGGTGCGCGCGGGGCAGCGTGATTCGTCGGAGGCGTTGCCGCCCTACGTGCCGGGCATGGACGCAGCCGGGGTGATCGACGAGGTCGGCGACGGCGTCGAGGGCTGGCAGGTCGGCGACCAGGTGATGGCGATGGCGCTCCCGCTGTCGGAACACGGCGGCGCGTACGTCGAGCACCTCGTCGCGCCGGTCGGGTCCTTCACGAGGATCCCGGCGGGCCTGTCGATCGAGGAGGCCGCGACCGTGCCGATGAACGGCCTGACCGCGCTGCAGATCCTCGCGCGTGCAGGGCTGTCCGAGGGCGACACCCTCGCCGTCACCGGAGCCGCCGGCCTGCTCGGGAACTACGTCGTGCAACTCGCGAAGCAGCGGGGCATCACGGTCGTCGCGGACGCAGCGCCGAAGGACGAGGACCTCGTGCGCTCCCTCGGGCCGGACCACATGGTGCGGCGCGGGGACGGATTCGCGGCAGCCGTGCGCGGGATCGTGCCGGACGGGGTCGACGCGCTCGCCGACGCCGCGGTGCAGCGGGACGAGGTCGTCGACGCGGTGCGGGACGGCGGGTTCTTCGCCGACGTGCGGGGCTGGGAGGGCAACGGCGCTCGGGGCATCCGGTTCGAGCGGATCATGGTGTTCTCGGAGTACACGTCGTTCGACCTGCTCGAGGAGCTGCGGCAGGCGGTGGAGGACGGGATCCTCGTGCCGCGGGTCGCCGAGGTGCTGCCCGCGGAGCGGGCGTCGGAGGCGCACGAGCGGCTCGAGGCGGGCGGAACGCGGGGGCGGTTCGTGCTCACTTGGTGAGTGCGGGTCGCTTCGGCGACCGGTTCACGGACTGGAGGCGCGGTGTCAGCTGACACCGCGCCTCCAGTCCGTATGCCCTTCCGTCCGCTTGATACACCAGGAGCGACGTACTGCGTTCTGGTTGCTACGGTGGCGCAACCGGCGGGAGACGTCGGTTCGCGGGAGGAGCAACATTGGTGAAGAAATCGGTCGTGCTGGCAGGAACAGTCGCGGTCATCGCGGGGATCATCGGACCGGTCAGCGCCACTGCGGCCGTCGCCGCGGAGCCGTCGTCGCCAGCCGAGCGGGTCATCGAGGGAGCCGCGTCCGCTGACCGGGTCGGCGAGAGTCGGAACGGGACGTCCTACCCGGAGGGCGGCACGTGGACCTACGGCGTGTGGAGCGGGGAGGTGCACTCGGTGTACCACCACAACGGCTCCACGCACCGTGCATCGGTGAAGTCGCACGGCGTCGTGACCCGATCGGTGTGGCAGCCACCGACGAAGGTTGCGTACGCCCACCGGCCGAAGGCGGTGTCCGGGAACCAGGCGTTCTGGGCCCGCCGCGGATGAGGAACTTCGCGGCTGCCACCGTCCTGGCGGTGGCAGCCGTCCTCGCGCTCTCGGCTGCACTCGCGGTGTCGGTCGTCCGCGAGGTCGAGGCGCTCGGGCTCCTCGCGGGGCGGATGACCCTCGAGCTCACCGAGCTGCCGGTCGGCGAGACGAAGGCCGAACACGTACGAGACATCACCGCTGCGGCCGAGCGCTCCAGCGTGCGTGTGTCGCTCCTGGTCCCGGACCGCCACGGACGACCGGGGGTGTGGACCGCCTACTCCTTCCGGGGGACAGCAGCGCAACCCGGCATCGGGGCGTCGATCCGGCCGCGGCCGATCGGCGACGGCGGAACCCTCGACCTGCTCGGCCCGATGGCGGTCGACGGCGACGATGGGGCGATGCGGCGATTCACCGAGGTGCTGTGGCGGACCGGGTACACGGCCGTCGACACGACGCCCGCCCCGGTCGAGGCGCTCGCCGTCGTCCTGACGAGGCCGACCGTCGTGCTCGTCGCGGCCGCCGTCCTGCTCGGTCTGGCGATCGCGCTCATCGCCGAGTCGAGACGTCGGTCCGGACGGCAGGACCTCCGCTCGCGAGCGGGCTGGTCCACCGGGAGCGTGGCGTGCGCGGAGGCGCTGGACCTCGGTCGCGTGGCGGGTCCGATGGTGGTCATCGCGTGCGCAGCTCCTCCAGTCGCGCTTGCTGTGCACGGGGCTGGCGCTCCGACGCTTCGGTTCACGACGATCGTCGTCCTGATGTGCGTCCTCGCGGCGATGCTGATCGCCCTCGTGCTGCACGTCGGCTGTGCCCTGCTGAGCGCCGCATCGGCCCATCGTGCTGAGGAGTCCCGTTGGCAGATGGTCCTCGTCGCCGCCGCTGGCATGTCGCTCGTCGTCGTGGCCGTCGCCGACGTGCAGTTCCTGCAGGACGGTCAGCGGACCACCGCCGAGGCCGAACGGACGCTCGTCGCCGAAGCTGCGCACGGGGACGACGTCGTGCTCGGCACGGCGTCGACGACCCTCGAGCAGGACCATGCGTTGGGTGCCATCGCGACCGCAGCACTCGCGCGAGGGGACGCCAGCATGGCCTACTCGTCCTTCACGGATCGGTTCACACTGGTCGGCGACGCCAGCGCGTCCCTGCGTGCACTCGTACCGGGCGGCCTTCCTCCGCACGGGCAACCACTCCTGCTCGTGCCCGATGCCCTCGCCGGCGAGAGCGACGCGCTGCGCGATGCGGCAGCGGCGGACATCGCGACCGGGTGGCAGGTGGAGGGACGTCCGCCCCCGCGGTCGCTCGACGTCCGTCTCCGACAGGTGGGCTCGACCGCGGCCGTCACCCAGTCCGCGATCCTGTGGACGAACGGGATCGAACCGCTGTTGCCGACCTGGCCGGACATCCCCGTACTGGTCGTACCCGATCCGAGCGACCTCGCGCCGAACCAGATCGGAACCGGGGCCGCGAACGGCGAGGTGCGCTTCGCTGATCGTGTGGCGCTCGAACACCAGCTCCGGGCTGCAGGGCTCACGGACATCGTCTTGCAGGTCGACCGCGTGGGTGCCCGAGTGGAGCGGCAACTCGGCGAGCTCCGGGCAGAACGCCACACGCTCCTGCTGGCCGTGGTCGCCGCGGGGCTGGCACTCGTGCTCGCGGCGATCTCGCTCGCGGGTGAGCACCGCGTCCGCACCGCTCGACCCGGGCGCGTGCAGTACCTGGTCGGGAGACATCCGCTGGTCCCGCACCGGTGGTTCCTCGTGTGTTCGGGCTGCAGCGCCTTCGCCACCGCCGCCGTGACGAGTGCGTTGATCGGAGCTCGCGGCGAGGTGATCCTCGTCGCAGGCGTCGCCAGCGGAGCCGGAGCACTCGTGCTGGTCGGGGTCGTGCTCGCCGCGGGCTCGGCCCGTGCAGCAGAAGCGTGGAGGAGGACATGGTGAACGCAGCGCCGGTGCTCGAGGTCGACGGACTGGGATTCGACGTCGGACCTCGGAGGTTGTGGAACGAGCTGTCCCTGTCCGTCCGACCGGGGGACGCCGTCGCAGTCCTCGGGCCGTCCGGGCAGGGGAAGAGCACGCTGCTCCGCTGTCTCGGCGGGCTGCAGGCGCCGACTCGCGGGTTCGTCCGCCTGCTGGGCGAGGACGTGCACCGGAGTGCTCGTCGGACGCGGCGATCGATGCGGCGGGACCGCGTCGGGTTCATCGTGCAGGACCACGCGGTCGTCCCACAGTGGACGATCGCGCAGAACCTCAGCGTCGTGCGGCCGAGCGGCCTCCCGCGGATCGAGCGCGACGAGCGGGTCCGGGACGCGGCGCACGCAGTGGGGCTCGGAGGCCGACTCCGGATGCGGGCGGGGTTCCTCAGCGGTGGGGAGCAGCAGCGGGTGGCGGTCGCTCGGGTACTCGTGCAACGGCCGATGCTGGTGCTCGCGGACGAGCCGACGGCCTCGCTCGACGAGACGAGTGCGGGGCTGGTGCGGGACGGACTCGAGCGCCTCCGGAGTGCGGGGAGCGCGATCGTGGTGGCGACGCATGAGGTCGCGCTGCAGGAGTGGGCTGGCGGTCAGATCGACCTTTGACCACGGTCGGGCGGCGCGCGACCGCCCGTCACTGTCGTCTTCGCTCCGCGATGCGGCCGACGATGGCCGCCCAGCGGTCGAGCTCGTCCTCGACGCGATCTGCGACGGCCGTAGGGTCTTCGTGTTCCCAGGACCGGATCACGCGCCAGCCCTCTGACGTCAAGATCGCCTGGTTCCGGGCGTCACGCTGTCGGTTTGCGCGGAGCTTCCGTCGCCACATCGCAGCGTTCGCTTTCGGCAGGTGCGTGTGCTCCTCGCAGAGGTGCCAGAAGCAGCCGTCGACGAAGACCGCGACGCGGGCGCGAGGGAAGACGAGGTCGGGGCGGACGCGGCAGCGGCGGCTCACCTGGCGATCGACGAAGAACCGACGGCCCCGGCGGTGGAGCTCCCGCCGCACGGCGAGCTCGGGTGCCGTGTCCCGCCGACCGAAGCGGGCCATGTGTCGGCGGCGTGAGTCGTCGGCTTCCCACTGCTCCATGCGTCGACCGTCGCAGAGGGCTCTGGTTGCGGCGTGCCGAAGGACCGTTCGGTGGACAGTCTGCCGGTGAGCTAGCTCTGTGCAGGGGGAGCGGAGGCGCTCCCCGCCGGGATGTCGTCATGCGCTGCTAGGAAGCGGCGAACGCGGGCGAGGCTGCGCCGCAGCTCCACGACCGTGACCGCGCCAGCGGCGACCAGTACCCCGATGAGGACGAGCCGGAACCACGACGTCACGTCCGATGCGAGGCCGATGACTTGCGACCCCGCGAGACCGCAGAAGAGGAAGAGCTGCTGCGACGTCGCAAGCGGAAGGGTCGCCTCGAGCACGCGTGCGTGGCCCGCCGCGCGTGTCTCGAGTGCCGCGGGCGTGGGCGCGCCTGAGAGGACTGCTCGCTGGACGGCGCGCCGCTCGTCAGCGTCGAGTTCCGCGGTCGGCGCGCTCACGAGACGCTTCATCCGGAACTGCGACAGCATGGTCGACAGCGCCGCGCCGAGGCCGCCGATCGCCAACACGCAGCCGAGGCTGGTGAGGAGCACCTCGAGCGGGCGCTCGCCGTGGCTCAGCCACACCCCGACCGCGAGCCCCGCGACGGCACCGGTGAGCGCGATCCAGACCGCCCGGCGTGCGGCTCGACGGACGGCGTTGTTCAACTCCTTCTCCACAGGGGCAACAGTAGGGCCCGGCCCGCGTTCACGTCCGGCTACCATCGGCCGCGTGAGCAGCGACGTGACCCCTGGGCGGTACCGGCACTTCAAGGGCGGGGAGTACGAGGTGGTCCTCGTGGCGAAGGACGTCGAGACCGAGGAGCCGGTCGTCGTGTACCAGGCGCTCTACGGCGAGCGTGGGCACTGGGTGCGGTCGCTCGCAGACTTCACCGCGCACGTGTCGCGGGACGGGTACGAGGGGCCGCGGTTCGTCCGTCTCGACTGAGCGGCAGTAGTTGCTTCCCGCGCAACGATGGTTCTGATGAGCCGGTACTTGGGAGAGGTCTTCGTCGTCCGTCGAGAGGGTGTCCTCGTCGCCGAGCCGACCGGAGGCGTCGCGCGACGGGGTGCGGATGCTCCTCCACAGTCGTGGTTCCCGAGCATCGACGACGAGACGGCAGGCCTGCCGTTGGTTCGCAACGGCAGAGGGTCTCCGCTGAGATCGAGTTCGTGCATCCTGTCTCCGACAGCGGGGCGATCGGGCGGGTCGTGCGGTTCCTGCAGGCGGCGCGGACCCCCGTGTCGGGCAAGGCGGTCGTGGCCGATCGGCGGGACGACGCGATGGATCTCCTCGAGCTCGTGCCCGAGGAGTGGCAGCCCTACGAGGTGCGAGCGGGCGAGCTCGACGCGCACGGGTGGGAGGCGTTCGTCGGCACGCTGTTCCCGGTACCCATCGAGGAGATCGACGCTGTGCTCGGGGCGGGCTGGGAGCAGCTCGTCCGGATCGAGCCGTGGCTCGCACCCCTCCAGACCGACGGCGACGATCACCCGGCGACCTGAGCGATGACGGACGGGAGGCGCGGTGCCAGCTGGCACCGCGCCTCCCGTCCGTCACGTGGTTCCATCAGCCGCTCGGCTGCGGTCAGCTCATTCGGGTGGAGGCGATCCCGCCGTCGACGTCGATCGTGCCGCCGGTGACGAACACGGCCTGGTCGGAGACCACCCAGCGGACTGCGCGGGCGATGTCGACCGGCTGCACCGGGACGCCGGCCGGGGTACCCTGCGTCATCGCGGCGAGGACGTCGGCCGAGTCGGCGTTGCCCGGGGTCGCCGTCGCTCCCGGGGCAACGGTGACGACGCGGATGCCGCGGTGGCCGTACTCGGCGGCCCAGGCACGGGTGAGCTGTTCGACGGCGGCCTTCGTGGCGGGGTAGAGGGCCATGAAGGGGACGCCGACGCGGGCCATCCACGAGCCGATGTTGACGACGTGGCCGCTGCCGCGCTCTGCCATGCCGGGGGCGAGGGCCGCCACCAGGACGTGGGGTGCGCGGATGTTCGTGGCGAGCAGGGCGTCGACGGTGTCGTCGTCGAGGGACTCGGTCGGGCCGCCGGGGTAGACGCCGGCGTTGTTGACGAGGACGTCGACGTGGCCACCGAGTCGGTCGCGGGCCTCGGCGGCGAGGGCGCGGACCACGTCCGGCCCCTGCGACAGGTCCGCGGTGAGGGCGACGGCGTGGCCGCCCTGGCGCTCGATGTCCTCGGCGACGGCGCGGGTGCGCTGCTCGTCGCGGCCGTGGACGGCGACGGTGAGGCCGGCAGCGGCGAGTTCACGGGCGATGGCCTCGCCGATCCCGCTCGAGGCGCCGGTGACGAGGGCAGTGCGGGGTTCGTTCTGGGCGGTGGGTGTGGTGGTCATGGGTCGATGGTCCAGTGCTCCGGGACCCCGCGGCTTGCCCGCTTCCGCGAGGTCCTTGCCGGATCCCGCAGCGGGTGGTCGGGGCGCAGTCGTGCCCGGTGTCGCCTCGGTAGGTTGGCGACGTGGACGACCGGATCGCGCAGCACCTCGACCGTGCGGTGGCAATGGCGTCCGCGCATGCTGCGGTCCCCGGGAAGGACCGGCAGGACGCCGTCGCCCGAGCAGGGTCGGCGCACCACGCGGAGACCCTCGGGCTGACCGTGTCGAAGGTGCACGAGCCGACCGGGCTGTTCGACCGGCGCTACGAGCCGTCGTTGTCCGTCGTGCTGCGCGGGCGGAAGCGCTCGATCGTCGGGGACGACGACCAGGTGTGGGGGCGGGAGCGGTTCATCATCACGCCGGTGGACCTGCCGGTGGTCGCCGGAGTCGTGGACGCAGCGGGGGAGGACGGCTTCGTCGCCGTGGTGTGGCGACTCGACCCGGTGGTGGTCGGGGAGGTCGTCGCGTCGATGTCGGTGCCCGCTGCTGCTGCGGTTGCTCCTGGTTCGTCGCCGTCCGGTGCGGTGTCGTCGTTGCCTCGGCTGGGGAGCTGGACGGCGCCGCTCGCCGACGCGTTCGCCCGGCTGATCGGGCTGCTCGAGGCTCCGGAGGACATCCCCGTGCTCTTCCCGCTGGTGTCGCGGGAGATCGTGCTGCGGTTGCTCCAGACGGAGCAGGCGCCGCGGATCACGGCGGCTCTGGACGAGACCGGGCACTCGGTGGTCGCTGGAGCCACGGCGCTGCTCACCGGGCGGATGGCGGAGGGGTGGTCGATGAATCGGCTCGCGCGGGAGCTCAGGGTGAGCGAGTCGACGTTGTTCGCCCGGTTCAAGGAGGCGACGGGGATGACGCCGGCGCAGTACCTGAAGCGGACGCGGCTGGGTGAGGCGCGGCGGCGGATGGTCGTGCACGGGGACACGGCGGCGCGGGCTGCGGCGGTGGTGGGGTTCCGGAGTGCGTCGCACTTCTCGCGGGACTACCGGGAGGCGTACGGGAGGCCGCCGGCGGCGGATGCGGTGGTGGTGCGGGGGCAGTTGGCGGTTGCGGCCGCCGTTTGATCCCGCTGCTTCTTGCAGGTGGGCTGGGACGGACGGGAGGCGCGGTGCGGGCTGGTCCCGCGCCTCGCGTCCGAGTTGGTCGCTTCGTAGGCTCGGAGCATGTCCCCGCACCGACCACCATTCGACCCGGCCGCTCTGACGGTTCGGCAGCTCCTCGCCTCCTCGGTGGCGGTCATCGACGAGCTGTTGCGGCGTGGGTTGATCCGGACGCGGAACTCGCCGCTCGGTGACCTCGCGGAGAGTCTGGCGCTCCGCGCGTACGGCGGGGAGCTCGCGCCGAACTCGGAGAAGAGCTTCGACCTGTCGACCGCCGACGGGCGGCGGCTACAGGTGAAGGCACGACTCGTGCGGCCGGACGACAAGCGGTCGCAGAAGTTCTCTGCGTTCCGGTCGTGGGACTTCGACGCGGCACTGTTCCTGGTATTCGACGCGTCGACCTACGACCTCACGTGGGCGCGAGGTCGGCCGGGCTGAGACGGAAGCACTCGGACGGCGTGTGGAGCACACGAACTCGTTCGCGATCCTCGTGCGGCAGGTGCAGGGGGCCGGTGTCGACGTGACCGCCCGGGTCGAGGCCGCGTACGAGCGCATCGACCGTCCCGCCGACGATTGACCCTTGGGTTGAACGCGGCGATCGTGCAGATCACTTGGTCCCGACCAGCCGCGGAGTTCAGCCTCGACTGGCGACGAGTTCCCCGGCTGCCTTCAGACGACCGGGTCGTGTGCTCTTGAGCGCAACGCCGCCCGCGCCGCACGCAGCGCCGTCCGAGGAGTCGGCGCGTGCACGATGTTGAGCGGAGGATCCCAGTGTCGGATGACCCGCGACTCGACGTCCCCGAGGCGGATACCCAGCGCCACGGGGAGCGCTCAGGTGGTGAGTTCGAGCCGGTCCTGCATCCACGCGGACAAGCGTCTCTCGTCCTCCGGATGCAGCGAGAAGCCCTTCGACGCGTCGCCCGCGGTCTTGCCCCGCGGCACGGGACGCAGTGCGAGTTCATCGGCGAGGAGCGCCGACAACGAGCGGCGGAGCGTCGACGAGCCCGATCGCACCTTTACGTCGTCGAGGCCGAAGTGGGCGCGGAGGTCACGGTCGCGCAAGCTCCGTTCTGCCTTGCCGATGTAGATCGGTGCTGCTCGGCCGTGCGAGCCGATGCCCAGCTGCTCGGTCACGGCCCCGTCTGCCCAGATCGCGTACAGCCCCGCGGCGTTCGGCACGTCCGCTGCGCTTGCCCGGCGAGGTTGCCCGTCCAGCACCTGAACCGCATCCCGGACGGCTCGAGCGAGCACTTCCTCGGGCCGAGCGGCCGAGGGCAGCGAGTTCACTCTCCGTCGCTCTTCTTCTTGGACTTGAACAGCCCCGCGACTCGGCCTCCGACGGCGTCCGCGGCCCCCGTGACCTTGCCGCCGACGTTCTTCACCGCAGTGAGCGCCTGCGCTTCGTCCGGTTCGCCATCGCCGTCCAGGTCAACTCGGCGGAACACCCGCGTCGCACCACTCGCCGCGCTCGACACGCCGGAGCCGACGGCGCCCGCAGCCCCGCTGACCCACGTGCCGGTCGATCGAGCGGCGTCCTCGAGAGCGGCGAGTGCGCGGTTGTCGGACTCCTCGTCGTCACCGTCGGCCTTCACGGTCAGGGCGAGGTGATCCGGGAACTCCGCCGGCGGCTCGGGGAACGCAGTCTTCGCGGACTTGACCACGTCGCGTCCGAAGACGAAGCGCGCGACCCCACCAGTGACTGCGCCGACGCCGTACTCGATCGAGGCACGCTGCTTGCCCGTGAGCCCCTCTCGGACCGGATCGAGTTCACCGGTCTGGATCGTGCGCATCAGACTCTGCGCGGCGCCGCCCGGGAGCGCATCCGACAAGGTGGTAGCCCAGTGCGACCAGTCGTCGCGACCAGCGGCGATCTTCTGGCCGGTCGAGACGGTGCCTTCGGAGGTCACCTCAGCGACGTCAGTCGCCATGGCTGCGATCTGCTGCTGGCTGACCCGCTCGTTGGTCAGGCCGAGGACGAGCGCCTGAGCCTGGTCCTTGTCGAGGTCCATGCCGTGCAGGTCAGCGACCGCGAGGCCGAAGACGGCGGTGATCTCGAACTGCAGCTGCTGGTCGCCGGCGGGCAACAGACGCGCCGCAGCACCCTTGGCACCCGTGCGGGCAGCGTTCTTCGCCATGTTCTTCGCCGCGGCCTTCATCGCGACCTTGGTGCCAGACTTCGCCGCCTGTGCGCCGGCGCTCTTCGCTCCAGCGACCGCAGGGCCGGCAATCGGGATCGAGGCAATGGCGATGTCAGCGGCGATCGACCCGACCGTGATCGCCGCACCAGCGGTGGTGATCGAGGTGACGTAGTGACGCTCGAGCATCTGCACGATCTCAGTGGGCGTCGCCGACGGGTTCCGTCGGCGGAGCCACTTCACGTACTGACGGGCCAGTGCTCGTCGGCCAGTGACCGCCTTCGCGATCTCTCGCGTCGCCTCCTCGGCTAGGACCTCCGCTTCGAGGGTCTCGTCGGGGGTGTCGATGTCGGTCATCGCAGGGTCCTTCGTCTTGAGCCGCGCTCGGGTACGCGGTGATAGAGCACATCGTTGCATGGACGAGCGACCTTGCAAGGTCACTCTGACGTTGCGCCCCCGTCCTCGTCCGCTCGGATGTACAAGATGCTGGGGACACGACCACCGGTGGCGCGCGAGGTAGATGACGCGGTGCGGGCCAACCACGGTCTGGTAGGTTCCGGCGGTACCGTGGATGTGAGCGGGACGGTCGAAGTTGCGGTGGGCGAGCTTGGCTCGAGCGGGGTCGAAAGTACCCTTCCAGTCTTCGATCGGCGCTTTGAGGACGCCGTCGAACAACTGGTCGGCGAGGTCCTGGTCGAGATCGGCGGCGATACATCCTTGCGGCCTCGGGCTCTCGCCGATGGGTCGCGCTCCCGCTTAGATGGCTCTATCTTGAGGAGCCAAGAAACGCGCTCAACTGAGACAGAGATCCACAGATCGAGCCCTTATGAACTCGAGTGAGCGGCGCTAGGGCGCGGCTGCCTGCACTCGTCACACTGATGCAGGTCCTGGATCATGCGTGGGAGGTGCCCTCTGTAGGACTCGCGGTCGCGCGCTCGAGTGCTTCTTCTGGTCAGGATGAGCGACGGCTCTTGTTTGGGCGCGGCAACGGATCGTCACCACTGGCGGCCTGGACCGCTGCGGAACTTGCTGCCAACCTGACGGTCGATCGAGCACCGAGGAGGCGCGATCGTAAATCTGTACGACGCGGCGATACTTGAGTTGCCGTTGCAGCCTTCGCAAGACACGCTCACGCTGACGAAGCCTCCCGCCCGGTCCAGCGGTGCGTCATCCGACGCCGAGCGCTGCGTCTAGCAGCAGGCTACGCTGCGCGCGAAGAGCCGCAGGCAGTCAGAGAGCCAGGACGGCGACGCCGAAGATCGGCTATCGTCTGCCACAGCGGGCCCTCCGACGATCAAACGATGTGAGAGTGCTTTTCCGGTGACGGTAATGCTCTCGCAAGCGCTGAAGAGAAAGTAACCAGAGTAGTTGTCAGAGATCAATATTGAAATTCGGCCCGACGTCAATATCCTCGGGGTGCTCAGGAATCTCAACTACAAGCCGTGGTTCGCACTCGCAGAATTTGTCGATAATGCGGTGCAAAGTTTTCTCGATCATCGGGCTACGGGCGATCTTCTCGAAGTGAGCATTCAGCTTCAAGTGGGAGGTGCGGGTCGTATAGTGATCACCGACAACGCGTTCGGTATATCAAAGGATGATTTTCCTCGTGCGTTCCGGGCCGCCGAGGTTCCGCCTGATCGAGCGGGACTTTCGGAGTTTGGAATGGGCATGAAGAGCGCGGCGACGTGGTTCGCCCAAAGGTGGTCCGTGAGAACTTCCGTCATAGGAGAACCGATTCAGCGTGTAGTCGAATTCGACATGACGGACATCACCGCTCGGCGACTTGACAGGCTGCCGGTCCAGGAACTTCCGGCTAATATGGAGGACCATTTCACGGTAGTTACCCTCGAGAATCTGAACCAGATTCCACGAGGAAGGGCTATCGAGAAGATCAAGAATCATCTCACCAGCATTTATCGCATGTTCCTTCGCGATGGGGACGTGCAGATCACGTATAACGGCGAAAGGCTCGAGTATCAGGAAGTCGAAGTGCTGCGGGCCCCGCCGTCGGTCGATCCTCGTCGCCCCTCGGTCCGCTGGATTCGGGACGTCGAACTGAAGCTAGACGAGAACCATGTCGTTGAAGGTTTCGTCGGAATTCGTGCTAAGGGCAGTACCAGAACCGCTGGGCTTGCTCTATTCCGGCGGCGCCGGCTTATTGTAGGCAGTGACGATGAAACCTATCGCCCGGAAGCTATATTCCGCGGGAGCAACTCTTTCGAGCATCAGCGCATATTCGGTGAACTCCGACTAACTGGATTTGACGTTTCGTACACAAAAGATGGCATTCAGTGGGGCGAGTATGAGGAGCCATTTCTAAGCAAACTGATTGAATGCCTGCGGGAGGGTGAAAATGACCTTCTTGCTCAAGCTAGGAATTATCGCGCGACCGAAATACAGGCTAATCAGCGCAGCGCGATCGCGAAAGGGGCGCAGTCCGCAAT
Source organism: Curtobacterium caseinilyticum (assembly GCF_030363035.1). Taxonomy (GTDB): domain Bacteria; phylum Actinomycetota; class Actinomycetes; order Actinomycetales; family Microbacteriaceae; genus Curtobacterium; species Curtobacterium caseinilyticum. Next base: position 37,615 of record NZ_JAUCMN010000004.1, read on the forward strand.
CACTGAACTGGCGCAACGCTTTTCTGAAACCACCGGGACGGCTGATTTGGTACAGCCTGAGGCGCCATCGATTCAGAAGGATGCACAGGAGATCTCGATCAACACCATCGCCTCGAGCGATGAAGCGATCGTGTCAGTGCTGGCGGAGATTGTGACCACGGCGAGAATCTGGCGGGTGACTATCAACGCTTCAACGGACCCGTCGATCGTCGACTGGTTGCGCGTGGAGGAGAGTGAGGAAGATGGCTGGGACGTCCAAGCTAGTCGGCCGTTGACCGTGGTCGCCTTGACCGTAGGTATGGCCCATCCCTTCTCCCTCCGATATATGGGAGCCCTCGGAGAAGCGTCTCAAACAGTACTGGCTTTCGCTGGCGCCATCGGCTCGGCATACGTGATGTCCGCGCAAGCGGGCGTCAAGGTCGGGATATTCTTGCATAATTTGAACAAGATGTTGGGTCAGCCAATAGATCTGAAGGACGTGAAATGAATAACGGTCCACAACCTGTTGCAGGATTTGGTTTGGAGAATCCGGGGAAGATGCACTGGGTTCCCGTGATCGGGTCCGCCACGACATCGTTCATTGAGCGGACTGTCGCAGATGGCTTCTCCGAAACGGCTGCGGCAAGCGTTATCGGAGAAGCTCGGGAGATTTTGGGGAATTGCGTCGACCCGCAATCCACTCCAAAGCAGACTGCGCTCCTTGCCGTCGGTCGAGTGCAGTCCGGTAAAACGCTCTCCTTCACAACGGTGACAGCACTCGCCCGGGATAACGGCTACGGGGTGGTTGTACTCCTCACCGGGACGACGGGTAATCTCAAGACGCAGTCGGAGAACCGTTTGCGTCGAGATCTTCAACTTGGCGTCTTGCAATCTCACACAACCTGGACACACCTGTCCAATCCCTCCCTAGCGAATAAAGCGGCTCTCGATCAAGCCGTCTCGGCCTGGCGTGCGCACAAGCAAGGACAAAAGGCTAAGAAGCAACCCACTCTGGTTATCACGGTTCTCAAGCATCACAAGCGCCTGAGCGCGTTAGCAGACGTGATGTCGCTGATCAGCTTGGGCGATATCCCTGTTCTTGTTATCGACGATGAGGCCGACCAGGCAACACTCAACACAAAGGCTGCGTCGAATCTAAAAAAGGGTCTGGCTGACGAGAGCGGTACCTACGCTTCGATTGCCAAATTACGAAACGCGCTTCCGTTTCACTCGTTCTTGCAGTACACCGCAACTCCTCAGGCGAATCTCCTCATGGCGATCGCCGACCGTCTCAACCCCGATTACGCGAAAGTTCTGACCACAGGCGACGCTTACACTGGTGGGGAGTTCTTTTTCACCGAGAAGACGGAGTTGCTGCGCGAGATTCCTGAAGATGAGGAGGAATTCGACGATACTGAGATACCTGAGTCACTCCAGGAAGCGGTCAGGTCTTTCTTGCTGGTATGCGCTGTCGCCGAAGCTGAGGACGCCCTCGTCAATCGCTCGATGTTGATCCAAGCTTCGCAGTACCGCGAACGTCATGAAGTCTACGCGGATTGGGTCCAAGGTCTGCTCTCGAGTTGGCGGCAACTGATCTCGGACCATGAGAGCACGACCAAAGCATTGTTCGAAGCGACCTGGCGAGATCTCGAGAAGACTTGGCAACACATCCCATCGTTCGATCAACTTTGGTCACACTTAGAGGACGTCTGCGGAGACGTGCGGCTCGTCGTTGTGAATTCCGAAGGCGAGGAGGTTGACTGGGGCGCGAAGCGGTTCTGGATTCTCGTCGGGGGGCAGAAACTTGATCGTGGATTCACAGTAGAGGGTCTCGTTACCACATACATGCCACGTCCAAAAGCCCTCACACCGGATACGCTGCAGCAGCGGGCTAGGTTCTTCGGTTACCGGCGAGGCTATGCAGCAGGGATCCGCGTGTTCCTGCAGCCGGACGTCCGCTCAGCCTACAGCGAGTACGTCAAGGACGAAGGCGTCCTGCATAGGGCGCTGCGAGAGCACAACGGACAGCCGCTGTCGGAGTGGCGGCGATCATTCCTGCTGAGCGGTGGAATGAAGCAACTCGTTCGATCGAATGTCATAGGTCGTACAACTGTGAATCTCGACTTCAAGGAGGGGTGGGTCCAGCAGCGGCGAATCCCAGATAGAACCGATCAAGTGATCGACAATCTTGGTCGCGCCGAAGCCTTCATGAGTTTCTTGCAGTCCGAAGGAGTTCTGCAGGATGTGCGGACAGTCCTTCCAGCCACGCATTTCAAGGACGTTCGAGGGAATCGACCAGTTACGTTGCTAGCTGCTGATAGGAATCCTGACGAGATTGTTCGTTATCTACTGTCCTTAGACGTGAACGGAAGCGACCAAGTTACTGTCACGGCTGTCTGTGCCTGGCTATCGTCCCTCGCCCAAAGTCAGGGTATCGACGTTGTGTTCATGGACTCGTTGATCTCCGCGGGGCAGTCAGGCCGGACCGTCACAGGTCTATCGACTAACATCTTCACTGGCCGTTCGCCTGCCAAGGTTGCAGGTGACGATATGGCGAAGTTGAATTACACCGGCGACCGCTCGGTGCACGCTAGCAACCCCACACTCCACGTGCGAGCCTTCAAGGTGACCGACACCAAGTTCGAAGGCCCTGTGGCCGACCGTCTGCCTTGGTTCGCAGTCTGGGTCCCGTCCGAGCATAGAAAGAACGTCGTCCTGGAGGTATTGCCGTGACGGTGGGGAGCGATGCTGAGAGTTTGATGAGGGATCTCAGCAGACCACCGGAAACTGCGGCCCTCGGCTCTTTCAATGGCGTCCGCTGGCCTGGGCGAAAAGATTTTTTCTTGGCCGTCGACAAGCAGAATCGATTCTGGGTTCTCATCGGGCCGACTAGGATTGACGACTACGCAACTGACGCCTTTGTCGGTGCCGCCGTTTCTGTTGGCTGCCGTCGAGATCTGAGTGTCCGTATAGGCCATTCAGAGCAGCGCGGATCTTTCATTACAGTCTCTCTTATGCACGACTCGCTGCATCTACTGCCGGAGTTTAGCTATTTGACGGAGGTCCTCGCCGAAGTCGTCCCGTCTGGATGCAAGCTGAGTGACGTGTTGGCCCTCGTTGTGCGGTTCGGCGTACTTTTCGTCGACGGAGAGGAAGCAAGCGTCGAGAGTGCCGTGGGGCTCTGGGGAGAATTGTGGGCCATTCATCGTTCTACTGATTCGCGGCGTTGGATCGAAGCCTGGCACCAATCGACCTCGGCGCTGCTTGATTTCGAATCGGAGAACTGCGCAGTCGAGGTCAAAACCACCTTGAACGAGGCGGCCCTGCATCACCTTCGTCAGCGTCAAGTCGATACACGTCTGCACGACGGGTGGCTTTTGAGCATCCGCATCTATGCTTCCGCGAGTGGCCTGAGCATAGGTGATCTATTAGACGCAATCGCCGTTCGCGTCGAGTCACATTCTCATACTGTTGTTATTGACAAAAGCGTGCGTGTGATGAAAGGCGATCTGCGAGCCTTGCGGGGTTGGAAGTTTGAACTACAGGCTGAGGGGGTCGCGGCGTTAGCAATGACCGACGTACCTTGCATACTCGGCGAGCAGTCGCCGGCGCTCCGCTCGATCGCGTTCGAAGTAGATTTGAACGAGGTGTTGGTAGCGCGACGCCGTTCGTTCGAGGAAGTAGACGAGCGCATGGTTGAATAGTAACGAACGTTGGATGATTGAAGACTCGCGCACGGAAGGTGCGAGGGTGAAGGGCTTTGCTCTACGCGCCACGAGTTCGGTGTTTCAGCACCTTGCCTTGCCGGGACCACTACCATCTTGGACGGCGGACCAAGAACTCAAGGAAATGTTTGTCGAATAAACTTGATGATTTCTTCGGCCGACTTTGCGTCTATCTGGATAGTCTGGCTCGGCTTCTCGTGCGACACCCGATTGGACGAACCAAGCGTCGTGAGCTGGACGAATCGTGTCCCCCTGGGTCCAGCGATCTCCCGCAGTTCTAACGGAGTTTCGGTGGGATGGATTCGTGACCCCGGCGGTAGTATCCGAATCTCCTTGATGCGAGCCATGAGATCCTGTTTCTGGTTGCGATGGAGTTACTGTGTGATGCTCAACGTAGCGTCGTTTGCTATTCAGGCCGCGGCGCCGCTTGTTTGCAGTGCGAGAGGTTCCGAAGGCTCCGCGTTGTACGCGCCGAGTAGACGTTCTGCAATTTTAGAGACGACACGGGCATTCACGGCGTTGCCGAGGGCCTTGTAAGCGCCCTGGCTTGCGGTTGGGAGCTTTATCGATCCTAGACTTTGTAGTTCTGCACACTCACTCGGCGTCATATATCTACGACTTCCGGTGAGGTTAGCCCCGAGAATCGGCACCTGTGTTTGTGTCATGGCCACCAAGCTCGGCGCCGTAGTGGTGCGCTTTACGCGCACGCCGGAAGCTCGGATCTGAATGACGTGATTGTCAATTTCGCGTTCTGCTCCTTGAGCATTCCACTCAAATTTCTGTAGGCTCGACGGCAGATTCCAGGGTTGCCAGTCATTCATCCATGGCGCTAACCATCCGTGGTTGTCACGGAAAAATTCGCGGTTCTGAGTGATGAACGTTTTTTTCCATGACGGGAACGCATGGTCTCCGCTGCGCCGCGCGTGACTCGGAAGATTCTTGTGCTGCTCGTCGCGTCCCATATGTGAGAGCGAGGTACCGAATGTTCCCTGGGAAGAGAAGAGGGCCTCCGGCCCGAGATTCTCCCAGAGCGCCGCAGGCGTGGTCTCGCGATACGGGTAAGTAGCCCCGAACTCCATCGACCAAATCGGAAATGATGGGATCTTGAGTGAAGCGGGCGCGCGCTTCAGGAAGTCCCCCCACATGTCGATTGCTCGAGACGTCTGTGGCGGAATATCTCGGTCGATGCTTGAGATCTTTCGCAGCACAGACCTAATGTCGGTGGATGGGTTCTCGGGCAACGGCCAGGCAAACTGATGCAGCCCGTTCAACGAACCAACGAAGTAAGCACGTTCTCGAATCTGAGGAATGCCGAATTGATGAGGGGAGAGTCGATGGATCTGAACCGAATAACCTAGGCCCTCAAGCATGTGTAGCATCGTTTTTTGTGTAGCGCCGCCTTTGTGGCGGAGGATGTTCGGCACATTCTCGAGAATGAAGTATCCAGGGCGCTTGGTCTTTAGAATGTCGTGAACGTGAAAAAAGAGCCTACCCTGCAGTGTGTGTTCGAAGCCCAGTTGGTCACCGGCTTTGGAGAACGGCTGGCACGGGAACCCGGCTGTTAAAACGTCGTGGTCAGGGACGTTATCGAGAATGACGGACTCCGAATTAAGGGTCGATACGTCACCCCAGGGCCTGACTCCAAAGTTTTCTAAATAGAGTGCGTTCAGGGACGGCTCCCATTCAGCGGCGAAGACCGCCCGGCCGCCGAGTCTCGACAACGCGACGTGGAAGCCGCCGAGCCCGGCAAACAGGTCGATGAATCTAAACCTAGGCGTTTCGCTTCCCACAGTGGTCCTCTCGCAGCACGAGCAACGATACCGTCGCGGGCCGACGAGTCTCTCGCTTCGGGGCTCGTGTCTCTCGGTCGAGCCTCTGGTCCGCGGCGAAGAGCACTCGCGCGGCGGGACTCAGTTCGAGACGGCGAAACGCCCGCCAAGTCAGGTGTCGGCGGTTCGGACGTCGTTCGGAAGCCACCCCATCTTCGGTCTCTTCTTGGTCTTGTCGTGCCCGTCGGTCCGAGCGGTCTCTACGCGTCCTCACGAGTTATGGCAGGCGCTGGCTGCCTGATGTAAGGCTTGCGGGGACACCGTCCTGGGTGTGTTCACGGTGTCGGCTCCGGCTTCTAGGCTGATGTCAAGCCGAAGGAGGAGGAGCACTGTGCGGAACACTACCGACCGGCAGGTCCTCCTCAGCCCGAGCGACCTCAGCACGTGGGCGACCTGCGAGTGGGCGTTCCTCCGCCGCCTCGACGCCAAGCTCGGTCGCGGCGGCCCCTTGCCCGAGGAGCACGACGACATGCTCGAGCGCACCGCCCGCCTGGGGGACCAGCACGAGATCGACTACCTCGACATCCTCAAGCAGACGCGCGACGTCATCGAGTTCGAGCGCCCTGCGCCAACCGACTACACCAGAGCAGCAGCCGAAGCGCGAGACGCCTTCGCGACAGGCGCTGACGTCCTCTACCAACCGACCTTCTACGAGCCGCCCACCCCCGACCGCCCGGGCTTCATCGGCTTCGCCGACTTCATCCTCCGCAACGACCGCGGTGAGTACGAGGTCTACGACACTAAGCTCGCCCGCCACGCCAAAGTCAGCGCTCTGCTCCAGCTCGCCGCCTACGCCGAGCAGATGCAGGCGCACGGCATCCCCACCGGCGCGCAGGTCCACCTCGTCCTCGGCGACCGCACCACCACCACGCACGACCTCGCCGACATCGCTCCGGTGTACCGCACGCAGCGCGCCGAGCTCGAACGGGTCATCGCCGAGCGGATGCAAGAGACCGACGAACTGCAGTGGGGCGACCCCCGCTACTCCAGCTGCGGCCGCTGCTCGATCTGCCAGACGCAGGTGCAGCAGCACCGCGACCTGGTCCTCGTCGCCGGTATGCGCCTCGACCAGCGTACGAAGCTGATCCGGCAGGGGGTGCGGACGATCGATGACCTGGCGGACCGCACCGCGGCCGTGCCAGGCATGTCGCGATCCACGCAAGAGAGGCTGGTCCGTCAGGCGCGCCTCCAGACCGAGACCGAAGCCGAGCAGCAGGCAAGCCGAGCCCAGCAGGGACCGACCAAGCCGCGCTTCGAACTCCACGACCCACGTTCCCTCGACGCGATCCCCGCACCCGACCCCGGCGACGTCTTCTTCGACTTCGAGGGCGACCCCCTCCACACCGAGGACGGCGTCCACTGGGGCCTCGACTACCTGTTCGGCCTGGTCGACGACCGCGCCGACTTCACCGCGTTCTGGGCGCACACCATCCGCGACGAGCGCCAGGCGCTGGTCGACTTCCTCGCCTTCGTCAAGGAGCGCCGCGCGCAGCACCCGGGCATGCACATCTACCACTACGCGGCGTACGAGCGGACGCACCTGCTGTCCCTCGCCGCCCGGCACGGCGTGGGGGAGGACGACGTCGACGACCTGCTCCGCGCCGGCGTCCTCGTCGACCTGTACCCGATCGTCCGCAAGGCCCTCGTCGTCGGCAGCCGCAGCTACTCGATCAAGAAGCTCGAGCCGCTGTACATGGGCGAGGACCTCCGCCTCAGCGACGTCACGAACGCCGCCGACAGCATCACCGCCTACGTCGAGGCGATCGAGGAACTCCGGGGCGGCGACCCCGCGACCGGCCAGCGCATGCTCGACCAGGTCGCCGACTACAACGCCTACGACTGCCGCTCGACGCTGCGGCTCCGCGACTGGCTGCTGTCGCTCCGGCCGCCGCAGTCCGAGCCGGCGACCGACGAGGCCGAACTCCTCCCGCCGATCCCCGTCGAGCGCGAGCCGAACCCCGTGTACACGGCCCTCGCCGCGCAGATCGCGGACGTCGACCCCCTCGACCGTGACGCCGACCAGACGGCCTTGGCGCTCGCGGCCGCCGCGATCGACTACCACCGCCGCGAGGCCAAGACCTTCTGGCAGGACCACTTCGACCGCCTCCGCAACCCCGTCGACGACTGGGCGGACACGCGAGACGTCCTGGTCGTCGAGCGCGCCTCCGTCGAGCGGGACTGGGACACGCTGCCGCGTGCCCGCTCGCAGTCACGAGAGATCCGGTTGTCGGGGACGCTCGCGCCCGGTTCGCGCATCCGGCCGGGAGGCACGCCCCACCTCGTCTACGACGACCCACTCCCGCCGTCGGTCACCGCTCCGGCGCCGGGTTCGAAGGGCGCGTCGGCTCGCGCGGTCGTGCTGGAAGCGGCCGACAACGGCGACGCGTTCGAGGTCCTGGTGAAGGAGAGCCTGCCGGTCGGTGGCGGCGAGCCCCACCACGACTTCCCGGTCGCCCTCGCACCGGCCGCCCCGCCACGGGCGAAGCCGCAGCCCGAGGCGATCGCGGAGTGGGGCCAGGAGGTCCTCGACGCCCTGCCGGAGATGCTGCCGGATCCCGCGCTCGACCTGCTGCGCCGGGTCCCGCCGCGTGGCGCACTGGCCCCGGTCGCCGGAGATGACACCGTCTCCGCGGTCGTCACCACGCTGCTCGGGCTCGACCGGTCGTACCTGGCGATCCAGGGACCTCCCGGCACGGGCAAGACGTACGTCGGGTCGAACGTGGTCGCTCGGCTCGTCCGGGAGCACGGCTGGCGCGTCGGGGTCGTCGGGCAGTCGCATGCGACGAGCGAGAACTTCCTGTCGTCAATGGTCCGCGCGGGGGTACCCGCCGACCGCGTGGTGAAGGTGCCGAAGTCCGGCGCGACCGAGGACGAGCTCGAGGCCGCGGCGTGGACCCCGGTGAAGAACAACGCCGCGGTCTCGGCCTTCCTGTCGTCATGCGCCGAGACCGGCACTGGGGGAGTCGTCGGCGGCACCGCGTGGACGTTCGCGAACGAGGGCACGATCCCACGGCGCTCCCTCGACCTGCTCGTGGTCGACGAAGCCGGGCAGTTCTCGCTCGCCCCGACGATCGCGTCCTCGATCGCCGCGCAGCGCCTGCTGTTGCTCGGCGACCCGCAGCAGCTGCCGCAGGTGTCGCAGGGGTCGCACCCCGAGCCGGTCGACCAGTCAGCGCTCGGGTGGCTCGCGGACGGTGAGCACGTGCTCCCGCCGGAGTTCGGCTACTTCCTCGCACACACCCGCCGCATGGAGCCCGCGCTGACGGCATCGGTCTCGGGGCTGTCGTACGACGGGCAGCTGACGTCGATCGTCAGCGGTCGGCACCTCGACGACCTCGAGCCGGGCGTCCACCCGGTGCCGGTCGTGCACAGCGGGAACACGACGTCCTCGGCGGAAGAGGCCGAGCGGGTCGTCGAGCTCGCGCGGGACCTGATCGGACGCCGGTGGGTCGACGGCGAGGTGTCGCGGTCGTTGACGGACGAGGACGTCATCGTCGTCGCGCCGTACAACGCGCAAGGGGCGCTCATCCGCGAGGCCCTCGATCGCGCAGGCCTCCGCGGGACGCAGGTCGGCACGGTCGACATGTTCCAGGGGCGCGAGGCCGTGGTGTCGATCACGTCACTCGCGGCATCGAGTGCGGCGGACATCCCGCGCGGGCTCGACTTCTTGCTCATGCCGAACCGGTTGAACGTGGCGCTGTCACGGGCACAGTGGGCGGCGTACCTCGTCTACTCGCCGGCGCTCACCACAGGACTGCCCCCGTCGATCAGCGGGCTGTCGCTGCTCTCCCGCTTCATCGAGCTGGTCGAGCCGCCCCGCTGAGGCGGTGGCAGCCCCCGAAGCGGAGAGTACTTGTCCGTGAGCGGAACTCATAGGATCTGGTCGTGATCGACTTCAGCAACGGTGCTCTCTTCAAGCTCGCGCAGTGCGACCCTGCGGAGATTGCGCCCCAGGTCCAGCAGCTCCTCCTCGACAACGAGCAGATCCTCGTCGCAGCGAAGACCATCCGTGACTTCGTCGTCTTCACGGACAAGCGCATCATCGCCGTGAACGTGCAGGGCATGACCGGGAAGAAGCGCGACTTCACATCGCTGCCGTACAGCAAGGTGCAGTCCTTCTCCGTCGAGACTGCTGGCACCTTCGACCTGGACGCCGAGCTGGACCTGTGGTTCAGCGGACTCGGAAAGGTGCGGTTCGAGTTCAAGGGCCGCTTCGACATCACCTACCTCGGCAAGCTCATCGCCCACCACGTGCTGTAAGCATTCGGGTTTGGCGAGGGAGACGAGGTAGCGGTGACGTTCTGGTGGGCCTCGCAGGGCAAGAACTACCGAGTGGCGATACCGCAGGGGACACTCTGGTCCTGCCCGATCGTCCGAGCTGATGGGCGGGAAGTACTCAGAAGCGATCGTCTCCCCTTGCAAGCGATGCAGCGGGACGACGTGGTGTTCCACTACGGAAGGCAGTACCTGCGCGCCATCAGCCGCGTGACGGCGCCGTGGGTGGCTGCGCCGCGACCACCGGGATACCCGAAGATTCGGTCCGGTGATCTTGATGAGGGTTGGCTGGTACGGGTCGAGCCGGTCGTGACCGAGCTGTCCATCGGTTTCGATGAGCTGCGCGACGTGGTCGGGAGCGGTCCTGGCCGACCCTTCGGCAAGGATGGGCGCCCGGCTCAGAAGTACTTGTCGACCATCACTGAAGCCGAAGCGGCGACCCTGCTCGACAGGATCGGTGCCGCAGCGCCCGGTCTCGTTGAGTCAGCGGACCTCATGTCGCTCCCGCTCCAGACAGACATGCCAATCCGCGGTACCGCCCGTGTTGAGCAGGCCGAGCTGCGGCGACACCTACTCCGCTCGAGAAGCGAAGCGCCGTGCGCGGTTTGCCGACGTGTGCTCCCCGCGTCCCTTCTGGTCGCCGCTCACGTCCTGCCCCGGACCCTGCTGACGGATTCGGAACGCATGGACTTTGAGCACGTCGCGGTTCTGATGTGCGTTCTTGGTTGTGATGCTTTGTACGAGCGGGGCTACCTCACAGTCAGGGACAAGCAGGTGAAGATCGGCCGTCCTGCCGACACGCCAGCAGTTGCCGACTCTGTTGGCGCATTGGTCGGCTCCAGCGTGGAACCCGTCTCGTTCCAGCAGGAGAGCCTCTTCGCCGAGCACGCTTCGCTTCATCTCGGCGGTCCAAGCCGTCGCACCTTCAAGCGATGAGCGTATTGGTGGTCAGCACGCGGCCGAGCTCCTGAGGATCGCAGGCGGTCAGCCGGCCTGGACCGTGCCGACCGCCGAGCTGTAGCTGGCCGTCGCGCCGAACCGCGCCCCGATGATCGTGACCGACCATGCGCTCCGATCCGGAGCAACCGAGTACAGGACTCGAGCGCCCGCCGGGATCGGTGCCAGACCGGTCCCGTCGAGCAACGCGATCCGCGCCGGAGCGCTCGCCGTCGTGAGCTCGGTCGGGTAGGTCCCGGCTTCGAACCGGCCCTCCAGGGCGTACGCCAGCGTCCCGGCACCCATGGCGACCGCCGAACGTTCGGCCTCGAAGCTCGTCGGCTCGGGGACCGCGGGCGCCTGCGGTGCAGGCGCCTCGGCCGGGGCCGGAGCAGCTCCCTGCTGCGTGCTGTCGTCCGCGGCTGCGGACTCCGGCACGGCCTCTGCCGGCGTCTGGTCCTCGGTCGCGGGATCGGCAGGTGCCGGCTCGGGCGAGGACTCTGCCACCGGGAATCCGGCGTCGAACACCTGCCCCTCATGCGGGCCCGGAAGCGAGAGTGCAGGCCACTGCACCCCCACGGTGGACAGCCCGAACGCGAGGACCGCGTACGCCATCAGGGCCGTTCCGACGGTGCCGAGCATGACCGCACCGCGGCCGAACGCCCGCGCGACGTTGCCGAAGCGGCTCCGGTCGGTCACGAGACGGCGTCCGATGACGATCGCCGTGACACCGATCGTCGACGCGATGAAGCCGCTCTGGACGCCGGCCTGCTGCGGTTCGGCCAGTGCCATGACGAGGCTTCCGAGCCCGAGGAACATCGCCAGGGTCGCCCATGCCCACGGCCGGGTGGCTCGCCGGGCGCCTCGGGGTGGTTCCGCGCTCAAGAATGCGGACCGAGGCCGTCGCGGCGGCGGCCCGGACGGTGCGTCGGCGAAGTACCCCGGAGGGGACCAGTCGCGTGGTCCTGGACCGCCCAGTGGCATCGTCGTCCCCTCGTTCTCCGTTCAACGACGGTCCGAGTCTGGCCTCCGGGCTCGAATTGAGCGATCCCCAGAACTGGGTGGGTGCCGGGTTCGACACGGGGCGTGTCGAGGGGTCTGGAGTCCGCGGCAGTCGAGTCCGGAAGCGGACCGCCGGACCGCATCGTCGGCAGCGAACTGCGCCGTGACGATCCTGGTTCGCGATCGTCGGGGGTCGCGGAGCGGGATCGTCGGCCGCGGATCGAGGTCAGGAGTTCGGCAATGGTCGCGGGCTGCGGGTCAGCTCGGCGGGGAGCGGCTAGCCCTGAGCGGGGTCCCCGTCCTCGGTGTCGTCGCCGGAGATCTCGCCGCGCATCTGCGCCCGGATCCCCGCCAGCACATCGGCCTGCAGGAAGTTCGCCGTCTCCGCACTGGTCGGGTCGACCACGATGCCGAACTCCTCCGGCACGGCGGTCACGAGCTCGGCCATCCGGACCGGGCGGGCCTCGGTGCCCGGCACGCTCGCGGTCAGGTCGGCCGGGTCGGTGAAGACCGGCACGAAGGGCAGCTCGCGGATCATCACGTGCGCGATGCTCCCGCCCTCGGGGTCGTCCGCCGACTTCCACGGCACCCAGGCGGCGCTGCCGAGGAAGCCCTCGGCCGACGACGCCATCTTCTGCCGCAGCTGGGCGGCCGCGGTGGACGCGGCGTCGGGAGTGCCGGGGCCGAAGGCCGAACCGGACGTCTCGTTGGTGCTCATCGCGTCTCCTCCACGTGGTGTCCGGCCATGCTCCCACGCACAGCCCTCCCGACCGAATGCGCACTGCGGCCACCGGTGTCGGCACTCGCGTCTACAGTCCGAGCAAGTGTCCACGACCGCGTCAGGAGCACCGTGCCACCACTGCAGTTGACCCGACGGTCGCTCCTCGCGGGCGCCCTCGGGCTCGGCGCGGCCACCGCCCTGAGCGGGTGCGTCGCGAACAACGGCCCGCAGCCGACCTCGGCGGCGCCGGGCTCGAAGGCCGACATCGGCGAGGTCGAGGGCACGCTCCGCTTCGCCTTCTGGGGCGGCAGCGACGGCGAGAACAGCGGCTTCGCCCGCGCCAAGACCGGCTTCGAGCAACGGCACCCGAAAGCGACGATCGAACTGCAGACCCTGCCGTACGACGGGTTCTTCTCGGGCATCGACCGGGGCATCCTGTCGCGCACGGCCCCGGACGTGTTCCGGGTCGACTACACGAGCATCGGGAAGTACACCTCGCACGGGGTGCTGCTCGACATGACGCCGTACCTCAGCGCGTCCGAGGCGAAGGGGTTCCTACCGGCGCTGTACGACGCGGTTCGCTTCGAGGGGCGCACCTACGGCGTGCCGCACCAAACTGACACCTCGGCGATCGCGTTCAGCCGGAAGGCCCTCGACGAGGCGGGCATCGGTGCGGTGCCCGACCGACTCGACGACGCGTGGACGTGGGAGGAGTTCACCGACGTCAGCACGAAGCTCCGCAAGACCCTGCCCGACGACAAGTACCCGTTCGCCTACGACTGGACGGCCGCGGGCGCGTACCGCTGGGCGAGCTTCCTGTACCAGGCGGGCGGGTCACTGCTGACGGAGGACCTGCGGCACTCGGCGGTCGACGGGGACCCGGCGCGCAAGGCGATGGCGTTCACGCAGCGGTTCTTCGACGAGCGGTGGGTGCCGGCGAACAACACGATCAAGACGACGGTCTACTCGGACAACTTCTTCCTCAACCAGACCGTGGCGATGACGTTCATCGGGGACTTCCTCGTGCCCGAGCTCGCGGACGGGGCGAACGGGTACCAGGGTGGTGAGTGGGCGACGACGTACATGCCGCGGGACCGGGCGGCGGCGTCCGACCTCGGCGGCAACGCCATCGTGGCGACCCGGGACACCGAGAACCCCGAGCTCGCGGCCGCGTTCCTGAAGTTCCTGGTCGAGGAGGACCAGATGCGCGACTTCTGCCAGCTCGCGAACGAGCTCCCGACGCTGCAGACCCTGGCCGACCAGACGCTCGACTACGCGGTCCGCCCGGACGTGATGGGCGTCTTCACGCAGCAGGCCACGACGATCACCGAGACGGCCGTGCGCGAGACCGTCGTGCCGGGCTTCGCGTCGATCAACACGGCGCTGCAGGACCAGCTCGAGCTCGCCTTCCACGGGCGGGGCACCGAGCAGGCGGTCCGAGCGATCGACGCCGCGGTCGACCAGGCGGTGTCCGCGTGACGGGCGCGACCGAGCGCATCGGCGGCGCCACGGCGGGTGGAGCCGTGCGGCGCGGACCGCGGCGGTCTGCCGGGGTCTTCCGTGCCTCCAGTACGGCGGCCGCGTCCGCGTTCCTGTTGCCGAACGTCGTGCTGATCGTGGTGTTCACGCTGCTGCCGCTCGTGTACGCGCTGGTGATCAGCTTCCAGGACCTCGACTCGCTGGGCGGGACCAGCTGGGCCGGGCTCGGGAACTACGCGAAGCTCGTGACGGACCCGGTGTTCTGGCAGTCGGTGTGGAACACCGGCGTCTTCACGCTGTTCACGGTGCCGGTCGGCATGGCGATCGGGCTCGGGATCGCGGTGCTGCTCAACGGCGTGCTGCCCGGGCGTGCGGTGTTCCGGACGATCATCTTCCTGCCGCTCGTCGTGTCGGGCGTCGCGACGGGCGTGCTCGGCGCGTGGATGTTCGACCAGAACAACGGCTTCATCGACAAGTTCCTCGCGACGTTCGGGCTGCCGCAGGTCGACTGGCAGTCGAGCGGTGGGTGGGCGATGACGGCGGTCATCCTCATGACGCTCTGGCAGCGCATCGGCTTCGACATGCTCATCTACCTGGCGGGGCTGCAGGGCGTCGACCCGGCGGTGCAGGAGGCCGCCTCGACGGACGGCGCGACCGGTTGGCAGCGCTTCCGGCTCATCACGTTCCCGCTGCTCGGCCCCTCGACGTTCTTCCTGCTCGTGATGAACCTCATCTACTCGTTCCAGGTGTTCGACACCGTCTGGGCGATGACCCGAGGTGGCCCCGGGTACGGCACGACGACGGTGGTGTCCTACGCCTACCGGGTGGCGTTCGACGAGCACGGCCCGCAGCTGCTCGGCTACGGCGCCGCGGTCGGCATCGTGATCTACCTCGTGACGCTCCTCATCACGGGGCTGCAGTGGCGCTTCAACGCCGGACGGGACCAGACGGACTGATGACCTCATCGACGTGGGACACCGGTGCTGCGGCCTCGGATCGGTCCGCCGCCGCCGCGAGCACCGTCGCGGCCCGGTCGCCGCGGAAGCGCCGCGGGAAGCTGCTCTGGCTGCGCCTGACGGTCGCGGTCGTCGTCACGGTTGTCATGGCGTTCCCGCTGTACTGGATGATCCTCACGGCGTTCTCGACCCGGGCCGACCTGTACGCGCCGGGGCTGCAGCTCTGGCCGCAGCACCCCACGATCCAGAACTTCGTCCGCCCCTTCCATGAGTTCCCGGTCTGGCGCTGGTTCGCGAACTCGCTGCTCGTGGCGGTCGTCGTCACGGCGATCACGGTGTTCTGCAACCTGCTCGCCGGGTACGCGTTCGCGAAGCTCCGGTTCCGCGGGCGGAACGCGCTGTTCCTCGTGCTGCTGTCGACGCTGATGATCCCGCCGCAGGCGATCATCGTGCCGCAGTTCTTCATCTCGATCGGTCTGCACCTGTACGGCGGGCTCTGGGCGGTGATCCTGCCCGAGGCGGCGGCGATCTTCGGGGTGTTCCTGGCGCGGCAGTTCTTCCTGGCGGTGCCCGACGAGCTCATCGAGGCCGCGCAGCTCGACGGCGCCGGGCGCTTCCGCACGTTCGTGTCCGTCGTGCTGCCGCTGTGCCGGCCGCTCCTCGCCGTGCTCGTGCTCCTGACGTTCATGGGGGAGTGGAACGCGTTCGGGTGGCCGCTCGTGGCGCTGTCCGGCAACCAGGACCTGTTCACGGTGCCGATCGGTATCGTCGGGACCCTGCAGGGGCAGTACACGTCGGACTACGGCGCGATCATGGCCGTCGACCTGCTCATGATCCTGCCGATCGTCGCCCTGTTCCTCGCGTTCCAGCGCTACTTCGTCGAGGGCCTGTCGCGGAGCGGCCTGCGGTGACCCCGGAGGGTCGCCCCACCGCCGAGGACGCCCGCCGCTGGGTCACCGAGGACTTCGGCGTGCGGGTCGCGTCCGTCGACGAGGTGCCCGGCGGCACCGACACCTCGGCCGCGGTCTGGCGGGTCGTCGACACCTCAGGAACGGCGTGGGCCGCCAAGTGGACCACGCGACCGAGCCGCACCGGGACGCGCCTGGTCACCTCGATGGCGGACGCCGGCGTCGCGGGCACACCCGCGGTGCTCGCGACGACCGACGGTCGTCGCCGCAGCCGCCGCGCTGGCGGGAAGCTCGCGCTGACGCGGTGGTCGGACGGCACGGACGCCGCCACCGTCGGACTCGGTCTGGAGGCATGGGTCACCTACGGCGCGCTGCTCGCGGACGTGCACGCCCACGCCTTCCCCCTGCCACCCCGCCGCCAGGGCGCGCGGCGGGGCATCCGGCGGCGGCGCCGCCGGTTCCGCGCGGAGATCCGCACGCTCGACGACGCGGCGGTCGCCGGGACCGACCCGGTGCTCGACCTCTGGCGCGGATCCCGTCCGCGCATCGACCTGCTGCTGCGCGGGACCGTGCTCGAGCCTGCTGCTCCCGCGGAGCCGGTGCCGGTGCCGTGCCACGGTGACCCGCACCTCGGCAACGTGCTGATCGAGCCCGAC
Source organism: Curtobacterium caseinilyticum (assembly GCF_030363035.1). Lineage (GTDB taxonomy): Bacteria > Actinomycetota > Actinomycetes > Actinomycetales > Microbacteriaceae > Curtobacterium > Curtobacterium caseinilyticum. Next base: position 54,081 of record NZ_JAUCMN010000004.1, read on the forward strand.
GGGTCGCTGCGCCTGGTCGACTGGGACGAGGCGGTCGTCGGACCTCGCGAGATTGACCTGCACATGGTCGAGTTCAGCGTGCTGTTCGAGCCGACGACGGCAGCGCAGCTCGAGGCGTTCCGCGAGGGCTACGGGCCGGTGGACGTGGACGAGCACCGGATGGTCCGGTACGCGTGCGTCCGGGCGCTCGAGGACCTGACGTCGACGATGACCGCGGCGCTCGCGAGCACCGGCGCCGAGCGGGACGAGGTGCTGCGGGTGTTCACGGGCATCCTGGCACCGACCGGTTCGGCCTCGCTCGTCGAGGGACGGCTGCTGCGGGCGCTCGCCGAGACAGCGGCCTGACCGTTCCGGTCCACGATCGTCCGAGCTGGCCGACCGGAACGGTCACCGGCGCGGCGGAGGTGGGGCGTGCCTCCCGGCCGGCGGTGGCGCACTCCCGGAGGTGCGCCGCGCGCCGGACCGGTCCCGCTCAGTACTTGGCGGACTGTCCGCCGTCGATCGGGACGACGGCGGCGTTGACGTAGCTGGCATCGTCCGAGAGCAGGAAGGCGACGACCGCCGCGATCTCGGGCGCCTCGCCGTAGCGCTTCGTGGGGTTCACCTGGATGAACTCCTCGGCGGCCGCGCGCGGGTCGGTGGGGTTGATCTGCTTCATCGAGTTCTCGACCATCGGCGTCCAGATCGCTCCGGGCGCGATGGCGTTGATGCTGATGCCGTACTGCCCGTACTCGACGGCGGAGTTGCGGGTCAGGCCGACGACGCCGTGCTTCGCGGCGGCGTACCCGGACTGGTTGCCGACGCCGCGGATGCCGCCGACGCTGGCGGTGTTGACGACCTTGCCGGAGCCCTGCTCGCGCATCACGGCGAGGACCTTCTCGAGTCCGAGGAACACACCGCGCAGGTTGATCGACACGACCTTGTCGAACTCGGCGGCGGTGAAGTCCTCGGTCAGGTTCTGCTTGCCCTCGATGCCGGCGTTGTTGAAGAAGCCGTCGATGCGGCCGAAGCGCTCGGTCGTCGCGGTCACGTAGGCGTCGACCTGGGCCTCGTCGGCGACGTCGGCGACGGTGGTGAGCACCTGGGCGTCCGACGCGGCCTCGAGGACGGCTGCCTTCGTGGCCTCGAGTCCCTCGGCGGAGACGTCGACGAGCGAGAGGGACGCGCCCTCGGTGGCCAGGCGGACGGCGGTGGCTCGGCCGAGCCCGGAGCCCCCGCCGGTGATGAGGACGACGCGGTCGGTGAAACGGGTGGTGGGCATGCGGGTGGCCTCCTGCGGTCTTCGACGGTGAAGGGCTCGGGTCCGGCGGGCCGACGAGTCCGTCGACGCTGACGCATCGACGGGACTTACGCTACACCTGTCGTTCAGCGGGCAGGCTCGGGACGCTCAGCAGCGGTCGAGTACCCGGGCCATCGCGTCACGCTCGGCTGGCGCGACCCACAGCCGGTAGGTCGTCTTCACCGCGACCTGGTGCTCGACGTAGGTGCAGCGGAACCCCGTCTCCGCGGGCAGCCAGGTCGCCGCGTCACCCGAGCGCTTCTGCGCGTTCGAGTGCCCGTCGACGGCGAACAGGTTGGTGGGGTCGTTCGCGAGTGCCTCGCGCTCGGTCTGCGTCAGCTGCTGCGCGCCGGTGCGCCAGGCGTTCTCGAGGGCGACGACGTGGTCGATCTGCACGAGGGTCGAGGTCCGGTTGCCCCGGACGAAGTCGATGCGCTCGCCGGTGTAGGGCGACACGAGTGTGCCGCGAAGGACCTTGCAGGGCCCCTGCCGCTCGATGGCGGTCAGGTCGCGGGCGAGCACGTCGTTCCGGGTGTCGCAGCCGTTGTGGTCGACGTCGAGCCAGCCGGTGCCGAAGCGGGCCTCGCGGTCGTAGCCGGTCGCTGGGGCCTTGCCCTTGACGGGCAGGGCGGCGAGCTGTCGACGCGCGGCTGCGGCTGCTCGTTCGTCTCCACCGGCTGGCCGGGAGGCACTGCTCGCCCCCGCCCCGCCGCCAGCGCTGGTGGTCGGGGCAGCGCTGGGCGTCGGGGCCGCGCTGGTCGTCGGGTCGGCGCTGATCGTCGGCGCGACCGTCGAGGTCGTCGTCACGTCCGGCACGGCGTCGGCGTCGGCGTCGGTCACGCCCGTCACGTGCAGCAGGTAGGCGGCCAGGGCCGCCACGGCGAGCACCCCGAGCGACGCCAGGGTCGAGCGGCCAGTGCGACGTCGGGACGTGGTTCGGGTCGTCGAGGTGGAGCGCGGGCGGCGTCGGCGGGACGTCATGGCGTGGAGCCTCCGGTGGAGCGGGTGGTGCGGGCCCGGGCGGACCGCCCCCGATCTTGCCGTGAGGCACCGATGGAACGCGGCGTAGACACGGTGCATGACCGATCACGCGAACCCCTCCGTGCCCGTCACCGGTGGGTCGATGCCGCTCCTCGGCTTCGGCACCTGGCAGATCCCCGACGCCGACGCACCCGCCGCCGTCGGCGCCGCGCTCGAGGCCGGGTACCGGCACATCGACACCGCGACGGGCTACTCCAACCAGCGGGGCGTCGGTCGCGCGCTCGCCGACTCGGGCCTCGCGCGCGACGACGTGTTCGTCACGACGAAGCTCCCGCCGGACAACGCCGACCGGGTCCGCCAGACCATCGAGGAGAGCCTCGACCAGCTCGGGCTCGACCACCTGGACCTGTGGCTCGTGCACTGGCCGCCGGACGGCGAGGCCCGACCCGATGTGTGGGAGCAGGTCGTGCAGGCGCAGGCCGACGGGCTGACCCGAGCAGTCGGTGTGAGCAACTACTCGCTCGCGCAGATCGACGAACTGACCGACGCGACCGGGACGACCCCGGCCGTCAACCAGATCCGCTGGAGCCCGGCCGAGTACGACGCCGAGGTCGCCGCGGGGCTGCAGCAGCGCGGGGTGGTGCTCGAGGGCTACAGCCCGTTCAAGGCGAGCAACCTGCAGGACCCGACGCTCGTCGAGATCGCGCAGGCGCACGACGCTGACAGCGCGCAGGTCATCGTCGCGTGGCACGTGGCGCACGGGTTCGTCGTGATCCCCAAGTCGTCGAACCCGGAGCGCATCCGGTCGAACGCTGCCGGCGCGCACATCGAGCTCTCGGCCGACGAGGTCTCGCGGATCGACCAGCTCGGTCGCTGACACCGCCGACGACGGCGAGCTCAGGTCGGGAACGGCCAGGGCTCGCCGTCGTCCTGCAACTCGGCGACCACGAGGCCCTCGGAGCGTGCGATGCGACGGAGCTTGCGGTCGAACGTGGCGAGCTCCGCGCCCACGGAGCGGGCGGTGACGAGGACGACCGCGTCGGGCATCGCGACTCGCCGGTCGGCTCGCACCCGGGCCGCGGCGACGGCCGTGCTGCTCGTGACCGGGACGACGGAGACGCCGAGCCGCTCGATGGTGCTGCGCTCCCGCTCGGCAGGACCACGAGCCGCTGGCCGCACGAGCATCTCGCCGAGTGTCAGCGCAGACGTGCAGAAATCGTCCCACGCGTGGTCCTCGACGAGGTCGTAGGCGCGGGCGTGCGAATCGTCGTCTTCGTCGAGGAGCGCGATGACGACGTTCGCATCGAGCACGATCAAGCCGCCGCACCGCCGCCTGGACCGTGATCGGAGGTGCCGGCCCACACGCCTCGGCTACCGCCGGAGGATGCGCCGAGCACGATCTCGTTGCCGTTGCGCAGTCGGAACACGGAGATGCCTCGTGCTGGATCGCGGCCGACGAGCCCGGCCGGGCGCAGCGTGGTCGGAGCTTGCCCTGCGTCCGGGACGGGCCGAGGCGGTGCAGGGGACGGAGGTGTGATCAGGATCGGTTCGACGAGCATGGCGCGACGGTACCGACGCCGGAGACCGACCACCGAGGACTTCGTGTGTCGCATGGTCAGGTGAGCAGCGAGCGGATGTCCTCGGCGGTCAGATCGTCGGCGAACAGGGCGTCGTCGTCGATCATCGTCGCGAAGAGCTCGGCCTTCTTCGCCGCGAGGGCGAGGACCTTCTCCTCGATGGTGTCCTCGGCGATGAAGCGCTGCACGGAGACGGAGCGCGTCTGCCCGATGCGGTGCGTCCGGTCGACCGCCTGGGACTCGGCGGCGGGGTTCCACCACGGGTCGAGGACGAAGACGGTGTCCGCTTCGGTCAGGGTGAGGCCGAAGCCGCCGGCCTTGAGCGAGATGAGGAACGCGGGAGCGGTGCCGGTCCGGAAGCGGTCGATGACCTGCGGACGCTTCCTCGTGGAGCCGTCGAGGTACTCGTAGCCGATCCCGCGGGCGTCGAGCGCGTCGGCGACCATGCGCAGGAACGTCGTGAACTGACTGAAGACGAGGGCGCGGCGCCCCTCGGTGGCGAGCTGCTCGAGCTCGTCGAGCAGCAGGTCGAGCTTGGCCGAGGGGACCGGTGCGGTCTCGGCGTCGGTCTCGCTGACGAGCGCCGGCGACAGGGCGAGCATCCGCAGCAGGGTCAGCGACCGGAAGACGATCATCCGGTTGCGTGCCAGGTCGTCGATGAGGTCGAGGACCTTGAGCCGCTCGCGGTTCAGCGTCGTCTCGTAGAGCGCACGGTGCGCGGGGTCGAGCGTGACCCGGACCACCTGCTCCTGCTTCGCCGGCAGGTCGGCGGCGACGCTCTCCTTCGTGCGGCGGAGCATCAGCGGCCGGATGCGCCGCCGGAGCCGTGCGGTGAGCTCGGCGCGGGCCTCGCCCCGCAGGTCGGGGGAGCCGAGCGGCTTCACGTAGTCGTCGCCGAACCGCGACCACGACGACAGCAGCCCGGGGGCCACGACGTGGAAGAGTGCCCACAGGTCGGTGAGGCCGTTCTCGAGCGGCGTGCCCGTGATCGCGAACTTCACCGGCGCGGGCAGGTCCGCAGCGACCCGGTGCACCTGGGACTGCGGGTTCTTCACGAACTGCGCCTCGTCGAGCACGAGCGCCGACCACGGCAGCTCGGCGTACTCCGTCGCGTCGAGCCGGAGCAGCGCGTACGAGGTCACGACCACGTCCGACGAAGCCGCAGCCCGGGCGACCCGCGCGGGGTCCTTGAGCGAGGTCGCCGTGACCGTCGTGACGCGGAGCGACGGGGTGAAGCGCGCGGCCTCGTCCGCCCAGTTGCCGACGACGGAGGTCGGTGCCACGACGAGGAACGGCGCGCCGTCCGGCTCCGTCGCGCGCGCGGCGGCGATCATCGCGAGCACCTGCAGCGTCTTGCCGAGGCCCATGTCGTCGGCGAGCACGCCGCCGATGCCGTGCTCGCGCAGGAACCGCAGCCACGCGTACCCGGCGTGCTGGTAGGGCCGGAGCTCGGCGTGCACGGTGTCCGGCACGGGGACGTCGCCCGGTGGGGTCGCGTCGAGGAGCCCGGCGGCGATGCGCTCCCATCGTTCGTCGTGCTCGGTCTCGTCCGCGAGCTGGTCGAACTCCGACCAGATCCCGGCCTGCAGGGGCGTCACCGTGAGGGGCTGGTCCGGCTCCCACTCGTCGAGTGCGCGGGCCTCCTCGATGACCTCCTTGAGTCGGTCGAACGCCGGGTCCGCCAACGACAGGTAGGAACCGTCGATGAGCTTCATCCGGCGGTCGCGGTTCGCCAGGGCGCGGAGCAGTGGAGTGAACGGGAGCTGCGTGCCGTTGACGGTGACGAAGATGCCGAGGTCGAACCAGTCGTGCTTGTCCGAGGGCATCGTCGTCACGCGGACGTGCGGTCGCCCGGTGAGCCGCTCGTGGTCGCCCGGCTCGCCCTGCACGACGGTCCGCACACCGAAGCCGGGCAGTGCCGGCAGCAGCTCGTGCGCGAACACGGCGACGTCCGCGCCGTCGAAGGTGCCGTCCGCGAACCAGTCGAGGCCGCCGCCGGGGCCCGACGTCTCGGTCTCGTCCGCCGCGTGCAGTCCGGTCAGGTCGGGGAGCGGCCCGTGCAACGCGAGGGGGTCCTTCCGCCCGTCGACGTGCCACCGCCACTGCAGGTGCACGCGGTCGTCGGTGCGGGGCGCCCGCGCGGGCTCGAACGTCGCCGTGAGCACGAGCTCGGGCGGGGTGCGCTCGGGCAGCTCGACGGAGCCGTCGGAGCTGACGAGCCCGAGGGCACCGCGCAGGCGCGGGGACCAGTCGGCCAGGAACTCGTCCACCGCCTCGGCAGGGACGGTGATCCGTGATCCCTCGACGAGCATGCGTCGCTGGTCTGCGGGGACCGGCACCGGGGTCGGGGCGAGGGCGACGTGGAACTCCGGGCTCTCGCGGAACGCGTAGACGCCGTGGTCGCCGATCGTGCGCGCGGAGCCGTCGGGCACGGGCCGGCCGTCGACCACCGCGCTCGCGCCGATGACGAGCGCACCGTCCTGCCGGGCGGCGTCGAGGAGGACACGGGCCTCGGACCCGAGGACGGCGCCACCCTCGCGCTTGCCGGTGACGAAGGCGATGCCCAGCCCGGGCGCCTGCCGCAGCAACGGCCAGAGGAGCGGGGTGCCGAAGTCGTCCAGGTGCACCCAGTCGCTCTCGCCCGGCAGTCCGGCGAGCTGCCCGGCGCGGTGCAGGGCCGCGAACTGCAGGAACCAGGCGTGCTGCTCGGGCGCGATGCCGAGCCGGTTCATCGAGTAGGGGAGCGTGCCCCAGGTGAGCTGCCCGCGGACCCAGTTGCCCGCGGCGCTCCGGGTGACCGGACGGACGCCGAGCCGGACGCCCCGCGACCGCGTGGGCAGCGCACGACCCGCCGCTCGCGCGCGGGACGCGAGCGCTGCGGGGACCGCGTCGCGCAACTCGAACTGCAGACCCATCGGGGTGCCCTGCGAGGCGACCGCCTGCTCGTCGTCACCGGCGAGGCGGGCCAGGTCGTGCCTCCAGTCCGGTGCTGCGGGTGCGCTGACGGGAGCCGCGGTCCGGGGGCCGGCTGCTGCGGCCAGCGCGCGGGCGTTGATGGTGAGGAGTGCGGCGGCGACGTGCTTGCAGTCGCCGCCGAGGGGGCAGGAGCAGGTGCTGCGGACCGGGCGGACGAACTCGCCGCGCGCGACGGTGGTCTCGACGCGGAGCTCGTACGGGTCGTCCGCGGAGCCGGAGACCGTGGCGGTGACCGTGCCGTCGTCGTCGTGCCAGGCGGCGTCCTCGACCAGACCGGCGCGGACGACGTCACGGGCCCGGCCGAAGGTCTGCGGGCCGACGAAGCGGATGACGTCGACGGCGTCGATCATCGGGGCGGCTGGCACGGGTCCATGCTGCCAGGCTCCACCGACCGTCGCTGCTACCGTGGACGGGTGCCGGACGGCGCGCGGAACGAGGGGGATCGCATGGGGATGCGGATGCGCGGTGGAGCCGTGCTGGTGGGTGTGCTGGCGACGGCGACGACGCTGACGGGCTGCGCGGGTGGCGGTACGGCGACAGCCGAGGCACCGAGCCCGAGTGTGACGAAGGCCACGCCGGGCAGGGCATCGTGCGACCTGACCTCGGGCGGTGGCTCGGTGTCGCTCGAGGAGACCGCGGACGCCTACCGCGTCGAGTGGTCCGGTGTGCCGACCAGCGCCGAGGGTGCGCGGCAGGAGTACCAGTTGTACCTCGGGGACGAGTCGCAGGAGCACGCCATCTCGATGTACATCGGGTTCGACAGCATCACCGGGAAGACCACCTACGGCTGGTTCAACCGGGACACGAACGACGTCGATCCGATCCCCGGCGCACCGGACACGTCCGCGGGCACCGTGGTCGGGACCTTCCCGAAGCAGACGGAGATCGACGCCGTCTACTGGTCGCCGTCGTACAGCAGGACCACGACCGACGACTCGTCGACCACCTGGTGCACCGAGGACAGCCAGGTCATGCCCTGGACGCCCCTCGACTGACGTCCCGGCCGCAGGTGTCCGCGTCCCGTTCTGGGGGCGTCGCCGCAGCGGTGCCGTCGTGCAGGATCGGATCGTGCTGCATTCACTGGTGTACATGAGTTCCGCCACCGAGCCGTTCGACGAGGACGCCCTCGAGGCGGTGCTCGAGCACGCGCGCTCGCGGAACACGGCTGACGGCCTGTCCGGCATGCTCGTGCACCGCGGTGGTCGCTTCATGCAGCTGCTCGAGGGTCCGTACGACGCCGTCCTGGCGACCTACGCCCGGATCGTCGAGGACTCGCGTCACGACGAGGTCCGGCTGCTCGTCGAGGAGTCGATCCACACGCGCCGGTTCCCGGAGTGGTCGATGGCGTACGACCGCGAGTCCGCCGGTGTCGAGGTGCCCGAGGGCTTCAGCACGTTCCTCGACCAGGGCGACCACAGCGCCGACGCGAGCCGTCCGCGCGAGCTGCTGCGCTGGTTCCGGAACCACCCGATGGCCGACCCGACGGCCGCTAAGGGCAAGCACCGGCGCGACGCCTAGGGCGGTCCGAGGGCGACGCTGCACCGGGTCATACTGGTCCGGTGACGACACTGCGAGGCATGATCCGCTCGACCGAGACGCGCGAGGCCGAGGGGTACGCGACCTCGGTCGTGGCGGCGAAGGAAGCCGCGATCGCAGCACTCGACCTGGACGGGTTCGAGCTGACGCAGACGAACGCGGTGGAGAGCAAGGCCACGGGGGAGACGACGATCAAGGCGACGGCGCGCTCGACGGCGACGCGGGAGCACGAGGCGTCGGGGCCGGACTACGAGGCGGCGCTGGCGGCGTACCGGAACACCGTGCCGGAGGGGTGGCAGGCGCAGCACGTGTGGGTCGTGACGGAGTAGCGCAGCACCATCCGGTCGTGAGCACACCACGGGTCCGCGGCGCTGTTCAGCGGTGGATCGCAAGGTGGCTTGCGACGATGGCACCGGTGTCGGACGTCACCTCCCCCTCGGGAGACGGAGGGCACAGGGACGTCGACTCCGCCGACGCGATCGTGCCAGACCCGACAGCTGTGCGCCGGCTCAACGAGCGCCGCACGGCGCGCGTGCTCTCCAGGGGAGGGCAGACACCGTTGGTGTCACGGAAGATCCCGCCGAGCGCCGCGCTCCTGGCTGCGGACGTCTGCGGAGGGGGCACGTGCACCGGCGCGGAGGGACGGCCGGCCAGGGAACTGGCCGATCGGACACGCTGGACCAGCCACAAGGGAAGGGTGCGCCGCCATCAGGCTGCCTGAACGTGGTCGAGTGGCGAGCTCCGATGCGCCGCGAGGGGGATGCAGGCGACGGCCGGTGAGCACGAGTCTTGAGCCCTGGCCAGGGCGAGGAAATGGCCTGGTCCGGCCGTCACGAGGGGATACCAGATGTTCACACTGTTCCGCCAGGACACGCAGCGACGCTTCGCCGTCGTGCTCGCCGTCAGCGCCCTGACTCTTGGCTCGGTCTTGGTCGCGGGCCCGGCGCAGGCCGCATCGACGAAGTGCAATCCGGTCGCCAAGCGGTACACGGTGACGGAGGCGAGCGTCAAGTACTCGGTGGGGACCATCACCATCAACACCAACAACTGTCGATCGGGCTCGAAGATGACTTCCTCGTCGGCCTCGATGAAGTGGGATCCATCGCCGCTGGGCACGGGCGCCGGATGGCGCTTCGACAACAACACGACGTCGCGCCGTGGCACGGATCCTCAGATGGCAGGTTGGGTGTCGACTGCGGTCATGAAGATCTGCGCACCGACCCAGATCTCCCCGCTGTGCTCCTACGGTGAGACGTTCAAGGTGACCTACACTGGCTACACCGACAACTTCGTCGGTCCGCAGGTGCAGCCGGCCTTCAAGTGCACCAACTCGTACTGCAAGCTCCACTTCAAGAAGGCGTAGCTCATGAGTCGACGACGGTCCCGGCCGGTCAAGCAGTTGCTCCCGCTGCTCGCCCTCGTCCTCGGGCTCGTCGCGAGCGCCATCGGGGAGCGGATCGGGCAGCCGAACTCCTGGCTGTGGTTCGGCGGTGGAGTCGTGGTGGCCGTCGTCTGGGCTGTGCTCGTCCGTCGGAACAGCCGGATGCGTTAGCGCTCGTTCCGAACCCACGCCCAGGAAGCCCCGTTCGCTCCCGTACGCAGGAGCGGGCGGGGTCCTTCCATGCACCCGGTGGCACAGGAGGTCCTCGACCGGACCTACAGCCGCCCCGTCCTTCTGCAGGACAGGTTCTCCACAGCCGCGGCCACCGGGGTCTAACGCCTTTCGGAAGCCTCGGATCCCGCCAGCTTGCTGTGCTTCCGCGAGTACCCGAAGTACACCCCGAGCCCGATCGCGAACCAGATCGCGAACCGCACCCACGTCTCCCACTGCAGGAACGTCACGAGCCACAGCGACGCGACGACCCCGATGATCGGCACGACCGGCATGAAGGGGAGCCTGAACTGCCGGTCGAGGTCGGGCTGCCGGTAGCGCAGCACGATCACGGCCGAGCACACCACGACGAACGCGAGCAGGATGCCGATGTTCGTCAGCTCGGCGACGACCCCGATCGGCAGCACGCCCGCGAGCACCGCCGACGCGATGCCGAGGATCCACGTGACCCGCGTCGGGACGTGGCGCTTCGGATCGGTCTTCGCGAACCACTTCGGCATGAGGCCGTCGCGGCTCATCGAGAACCAGACGCGCGAGGCCCCGAGCATGAACGTGACGAGCACGGTGACGATGCCGACGATGGCGCCGATCGCGATGACGTTCGCGACCCCGCCGAGCCCGACCGCCGCGAACGCCGACGAGAACCCCGAGGCCGGGTCGATGTCGGTGTACTCCTGCATGCCCGTCAGCACCAGGGTCGCCAGGACGTACAGGACCATCGCGATGCCGAGGGAGAGCAGGATCGCCTTCGGCATGTGCTTCCGTGCGTCGGTGGACTCCTCGGCCGCGGTCGACATGGCGTCGTAGCCGAACACCGCGAAGAACACCGTCGCGGCGCCGGTCATCACGCCGCCGAACCCGAACGGGAAGTACGGCGAGTAGTTGGCGCTGTTGATGTGGAAGACCCCGAGCACGACGATGAGCACGACGAGGCCGACCTTGATCGCCACTGCGACGAGCTCGAACCGAGCGGCGCTCCGGATGCCGCGGGTGAGGACGAACGCGGTGAGCAGGCACAGCACGATCGCGAAGACGTCGACCACGTGGCCGTCGCCGGTGCCGGGCGCGCCGAGCATCCACGCGGGCAGCTCGATGCCGAACTGGCCGACCAGGAACCCGACGTAGCCCGAGATGCCGATCGCGACGACGGCGACGATGGCGGTGTACTCGAGCAGCAGGTCCCACCCGATGAGCCACCCGACGACCTCGCCGAGCACGGCGTAGCCGTAGGTGTAGGCGCTGCCGGCCTTCGGGATGAGGCCCGCGAACTCGGCGTACGACAGCGCAGCGGCGGCACTGGCGACACCGGCGACCAGGAAGCTGATGAGCACGGCGGGGCCGGCGACACCGTTCGCGACGGTGCCCGCGAGCGTGAAGATGCCCGCGCCGATGATCCCGCCGATGCCGATCGCGGTGAGCTGCCACAGGCCGAGGTGCCGCTTGAGGCCGCCCTCGTCCTCGGGCCCGTCGTCGATCGTGTCGATGGGCTTCCGTCGGAAGATGCCGTGTGTCGTCGTCGTCACGCGCCCACTCTGCTCCTTCTGCGGCGACGGTGGTAGACCCGGCTGCATGCGTCGTGCTGCTCGAGTCGAACCCGGTCCCGGTCAGGAGTCCGTGTGGGACTACCCCCGTCCTCCCGCCGTCGAGGCCGTCCCGGAACGGGTGGTGGTCCGGCTCGGCGGGGCGGTCGTCGTCGACACGACGGACGCGGTGCGGGTGCTCGAGACGTCGCACCCGCCGGTGTACTACGTGCCGATGACGGGCGTCGACCTGCGCCCGGCCGCCGGGTCGAGCATGTGCGAGTTCAAGGGGCGCGCGCGGTACTTCGACGTCGTCGGCGGCAACGGGGTCGTGGCTCCGCGGGCTGCGTGGAACTACCCGACGCCGGAGCCCGGGTACGAGGACCTGCGGCACCGGATCGCGATCTACCCGTCGGCGATGGACTCGTGCGAGGTGGGCGGCGAAGTCGTCGAAGCGCAGGAGGGCGACTTCTACGGGGGCTGGATCACGTCCCGCGTGGTCGGACCCTTCAAGGGCGCGCCGGGCACGCTCGGGTGGTGACCACCCGTCCGGCGGCCGCGCACGCACGATGACCACCCGCCTCGGTGACCACGCGCGGGCGGGTGCGTCGTGCCGGACGTCCGCCGCGCCTCCCGTCCGGCACGATCCGCGGGACGCGTCGGGCCGTCAGCGGCGCGCGTAGGGCGACCAGAACGGCGGCGGGAAGCCCCCGTCCGTCCCGAAGGTCAGCAGCTGCCAGACCATCATCGCCAGCCCGACCGCACCGAGCACCAGGGCGATCCACGCCCAGACGCGCACCGCGCGTCGGCGTCCGGCGATGCGGACGGCGCGCAGACCACAGAGCACGCAGACGATGCCGAACGCCGCTCCGAGGAACACGTGACGGGCCATGCCCGCCGCGGGCACGATGATCCCCATCCAGAGCGACAGGGGAGCGAGCAGCACGGCGACGGTCGCCAGGGCGGCGGGTGGCTCGTGGTCGCGGGCTGCGGCTCCCATGAACCGAACCTAGCGGTCGGCGACCGTCGCCGTCCGGGGAGCTGACGGAGCCTCGCGTCACGTGGACGAGCGCCGTTCCGCGCACCGCCGGTCGACGCGCCGGACGGCCGACGCACGAGCGAGCACCATGGAGGCATGCGTTCCTTCGTCCGTGTCCTGCTCGGAGCCGCCCTCGTCTTCGCGGGGACGAGCCACCTCACCTTCGCCCGTCGGGACTTCCGCGCCCAGGTGCCGGACTTCGTACCGCTCGACACGGACACGACGGTGCTCGCGTCGGGCGTGGCCGAGATCGGGCTCGGCAGCGCGCTGCTGTTCACGCCGCGGCGCCGCCGGAGGACCGTCGGCACCATCGCGGCGCTGTTCTTCACCGTGATCTTCCCCGGCAACCTGTCGCAGTGGGTGAACCGCCGCGATGCCTTCGGCCTCGACAGCGACGAGAAGCGCGTCGCCCGCCTGTTCGGGCAGCCCCTGCTGATCTGGGCGGCGCTCTGGTCGACGCGCGGCTCCGCGAGCGCGGGTCGCTGATGCCCGGCCCGGCGACACCGCGCGACCCGGACGGCCCGTCCGGGCCGCGCGGCGCGGCCGGAGCAGCCGGAGCGGTCGGCTTCGCCGGTCACGATGCCGGGACACGGACCCGGCCCGGTGCGCGGGCCGGTGCCGGTGCCGGTGCCGGTGCCGGTGCTGGCGGCGGTCCGGACGGCGCCGCGGTCGGCCGGGAGGCACGGCGCACCTCCCACGGGTCCCGTCGCGTCGGCGACGTGGTCGCCACGGTCCTGCTGCTGGTCCTGCTGGCGGTCGAGTCGGTCGCCGCCGGCGGCGCGATCGTCTTCCTCTCGATGGCGTTCCACTCGTGTGCTGCGCCGGGGAACTCCTGCGACGTCGGTCTCGGCAGCACCGTCGTCACCGTCGGTCCGGTGCTCGCCGGGCTCGTGTTCGTCGCGACCCTGCTCGGCTGCACCCTGCGACTCGTGCGCCGCCGCCTGGCCTGGCCGATCGCCCTGGTCGGGATCGCCGCCCAGATCGTCGTGTTCTCGGCGGCACTGCTGCTGGTCGACAGCGCCGTGCAGCACGGTTTCTGAGCCACTCCTGCACAGCGCGCCCGTCGGTGGCGGTCGTCCACAGCGCGGCCATCGGCGGCTCTGCCCGGCGGCCTCGCCCGCCAAGGTCGACGCATGTCAGGAACCGATGTGCTCGACCAACTGTTCACCACCCCCGCCCGCACCGACGACGACGTGGTCGCCCTCGTCACCGGTGTCGTCGGAAGGCCCCTCCGACGACAGTGCTGGGTGCTGTTCCTCGACGAACGGGCACTGCCCGTGCCGTTCCTGCTGCCGGTGTCCGACCTGCCGCTGCAGCCCGACGAGCACGTCGACGACCTCGCGACCCTCGTGGCGGAGGTGTGCGCCGACAACTCCGCGGCCGAGGTCGTGCTGGTGTGGGAGCGTCCGGGCGAGACGGAGCTGTTCCCGGTCGACTGGGAGTGGATCGACGCCTGCGCGTGCGCCTTCGCGGAGCACGCCGTCCGGGTGCGGGGACAGGTCGTCGTGCACGCTACGGGGACCGCGATGGTCGAGCTGGACGAGCTCGAGGCCGAGGCCGAAGCCGAGGCCGAGGTCGAGCACGGCGAGCAGGCGGTGCGGTCGTGACGACCCGCTGTCCGTCCCGCTCGTCAGCCCTGCGGGGCGGCGTCGGGGACGGTCTGGCCGGTCAGCCCTTCGACCACGGCCTTGGCCTCCGGCCAGAACTTCGCGTAGTGCTCCGGATCGGCGTTGATCTGCACGGCGTGCGCCATCTGCGTCGGGGTCATCGTCTTCCACCCGGGCGTCTTCACGAGCTTGGTGTAGAACATCGTCGCCGCCGTGTACGGGTCCATCCGCTGCTCGTAGGTGCCCCACGCGCCGTTGTCACGCTGCTGGAACAGCCCCCGGCTGTCGGGCCCGGCGGCGTCACCGTGGTCGAGGTTCACCAGGCTCGACTCGCCGATCGCGGTCATCACGCCGACGGCCTGGGTGTGCGGACCGATGCCGAGGGCCTGCGCCGCCTCGATGACGTACGCGGCGTTCACCAGGCGGTCCTGGCAGAACCCGCCGACCGGTCCCGCTGGCACGACGATGCCGCCGACCGTCCTCGACGCGACCTCGGGGCAGGCCGGGGCCGCCGTGACGGACTTCGCGGCGCCCGTGAGCGAGTGCACCGCGATGACGACGACCACCACGACGCCGATGACCGCGGCGACCACGCCGGCACCGAACACCGAGGCGATGGCGATGCCGGCGCGGCGCATGCGTGGTCCTTCCGAGCGGGCGGTCGTCCGGCGGTGCCGGATGCCGTCTGGTGCAGAGCACGACGAGCGTACGGGCACCTGCTGGGAGGACACAGCCGCCCGATCGGGGGTGTCGACCGGACCGCGGTGGTCCGTGTCGCAACGCTCGCGGCGGTCCGGTGTCGACCGGACCGCGGTGGTCCGTGTCGCAGCGCCGGCGGAGGTCCGGTGTCGACCGGACCGCGGTGGTCCGTGTCGCAGCGCCGGCGGAGGTCCGGTGTCGACCGGACCGCCGTGGTCCGAGCCTCAGCGCCGGCGGCGGTCGAACAGGCCGGTCGCGGCCAGCGAGAGCACGACGATCGCCCCGACGGCGACCACGAGGACGACCTCCGCGCTCTCCATCAGACCCGCCGGTCAGGGCCGTCCGACTGCCGGCCGTCCGACTGCCGGTCGTCCGGGTGCCGGCCGTCAGGGTTCTGGCCGTCGGGGTGCTGGCCGTCCTCGTGGTGCCGGTGGCCGGTGCCCGGTCGGATCACGGCGGTGGGCTCCGTGACCAGTCCGGTCGGGGCCTTCTCGGTCTGCTTCCGACCGTGCGTGAACCACGTGACCACCCAGAGCAGCACGCCCAGTGCCAGCAGTGCGCCAGCGATCTGGTACTGCTGCGGGTCGCGGCCGGACGAGAACGGCAGGACGAGCCACAGGCAGGTCACGACGCCGATGACGGGGATGACCACACCGGCGCGGAAGTGCTTCTGCTCGACCCGGTCCCGCCGGAGCACGAGCACCGACAGGTTCACGACCGCGAACACCGACAGGAGCAGCAGCGAGGTCGTCCCACCCAGGACCACCACGATGGGGGAGTCAGGGTCGAGCGACACCCAGCCGATGAGCGCCAGCGAGATGAGGGTGGTGAAGACGATCGCGGTCGACGGGGTGCGGCGGGCGGGCGAGACCCGCGACAGGAAGCCCGGCAGCACGCCCTGCTTGCTCATGCCGTACAGCAGTCGCGACGCCATCATCATGTTGATGAGCGCGGTGTTGGCCACGGCGAACATCGAGATGAAGGGCAGCAGGTCGGCGATGGGGAAGTCCGGCGCCGCGGTCTGCACGACGGTGACGAGCGGCGTCTCGTTGCCGGCGAGCTCGCCGATGGGCACGACCGCGACCGCGCAGATCGACACGAGCACGTAGATGACGGCCGTGATGCCGAGGCCGGTGAGCATCACCTTCGGGAAGATCCGCGAGGGGTCCTTCGTCTCCTCGGCCATGTTCACCGAGTCCTCGAACCCGACCATCGCGAAGAACGCCAGCGACGTCGCGGTCGACACGGACAGCAGCAGCGACTTGTCCTCCGGCGTCTCGAACATCACGACGCGCGAGAAGTCCGCGTTGCCGCCGGCGATCGCCCAGAAGCCGATGAGGATGACCATCACGAGGCCCGACAGCTCCACCAGGGTCAGCACGACGTTGGTCTTGACGCTCTCGCTGACCCCGCGGAAGTTGACCGCCATCACCGCGAGCATGAAGCCCATCGCGATGAGCATGACGACGCCGTTCGGCAGCTCCAGCCCGAAACCGGCGCCGAGGTTCGCCGCGAACGCCCGCGAGGCCGTCGACGCCGACGTGATCCCGGAGCACATCACGATGAAGGTGACGATGAACGTGACGAAGTGGATGCCGAACGCCTTGTGCACGTAGAGCGCGGCACCGGCGGTCTGCGGGTACTTCGTCACGAGTTCGAGGTACGAGAACGCCGTCAGCAGCGCCACGGCGAAGGCGATGAGGAAGGGGAGCCACGCGGCTCCGCCGACCTCGGCCGCGACCTGCCCGGTCAGCGCGTAGACGCCCGTGCCGAGGATGTCGCCGACGATGAAGAGCAGCAGCAGCTTGGGGCCGAGCACGCGCTTCAGCGTCGGCTGCTCCTGCTGCGGTCGATCCGTGTTGGTGGTGGCCATGCGTCACCCTTTCCCGGTTCGTGCCTGCTGTCAACTTCCTCAGGCTCATCCGTCGCGGACGTGACACGCCCGTGACCCGGCGGCCGAGCGCTTCCGAGGGGCCGGTCGCTACGCTCCGACCCATGTACGAGGAGTCCAACACCACCGAAGAACCCGTCGAGTTCGCCGACTTCAACGCGAAGCTGCTCGTGCTCGACGTCCTCTGCTACGACCTCGACGTGCTGGAGCCGTACGACGGCGACGAGGACGAGGACGTCTCCGAGGACCTCGACGTCGAGGGGCAGGACGACCGCGCCCGCGAGTACTACGACGACCTCGACCTCCTGCCGTCGCAGCTCGCGATGGTCACCGAGCTGACGGTCGACTCGGACCTCGAGGTCCTGCAGGACGTGCACCCGGGCTGGGACGGCCACGACGACCGCTACGACCCGCAGAACTGGGACGACGTGCTCGACCTGCCCGCCCTGTCGGTCGTGTACGCCGCGGCACCGCTGCCCGCGCACGTCGCCGAGCGGCTCGCCGCGAAGGGCGTCGAGGTCCGCTCCGCCTGACCCGCTCGCCCGCCCTACCGCTGCAGCGCCCGCACCTGCTCGGTGAACTGCGCCGCGCCGCCCTGCGCGGGGTGCCGGACCGTGACGGCGTCGATGCCCGCCAGCGCGAGCGCGCCCTGTGCCTTCCGCCCGACGGCGACGACCCGGACGGGCCGGGCGCCCCCGTCACGTGCAGCCTGCAGCGCCTGCAGCAGCGCGAGCGCGACGGGCGCCCCGTCGCGGACCTCCGACGGCCGCGGCGTCCGGTTCGTCAGCCGGTCCGGCGCGACGAACGGGTGGTGCGGGAAGATCGCCCACGCGACCGGGAGCGGACCCGTCCAGCCCGCCAACGCTGCGTGCACGACGCGTGACGACGCCTCCCACGGGGCGGTCGGTGCCGGCGGGTGCTCGACGGAGAAGCCGAGGGCGTCCAGCTCGCGCATGCTCGTGAACGGGATGCCCGTGTTCGTCATGCCGCGCCACCCCGGTGCCTCTGCCACGAGCACCGTGTCCGCCCCCGCGCCGACGTGTTCCAGGTAGGCGGCGAGGTTCGCGCGCCGGAGCCGTCCCTCGGCCGAGTCGGGGGAGTAGAGCGCCTCCGCGTCGTCCGCCACCGGCACGGCGTCGAGCGCCGCCCAGAAGGCGTCGAACCGAGGACCGCCGGTCATCAGGAGCGCCCGAGCACCCGGCGGTAGACGTCCTCGAGGCCGGCCGCCGACCGCTCCCAGCTCAGCCGCTCGGCGTGCTCGCGTCCTGCCGCGGCCAGCCCCGACGCGTACGCCGGGTCGGTCAGGATGTGCTCGATCTCCGCCGCCCACACCCCCGGGTCACGCGACTCGAGCACGACGCCGGTCTCGCCGTCGACCACGGCCTCACGCAGGCCCCCGGCCGCCGCGGCGACGACGGGTACGCCGGAAGCGGAGCCCTCGAGCGCGACGAGCCCGTACGTCTCCGAGTGCGACGGTACGAGCACGGCTGCCGCGCCGCGGAACAGGAACGCCAGGTCGGCACGCGACTGCGGACCGACGAAGGTCACGCGGTCGGCGATGCCGTGCGCGGCGGCGAGCCGACGCAGTTCGGCCACGTAGTCGCCCGCCTCGCTCGACGCGTCCCCGGCGATGACGAGGGTGGGGCGGGCCTCCAGGCCGATGCCCGCGACCGCCTCGATCGCCAGGTCCAGCCCCTTCAACGGCTGCACGCGGGCCGCGGCGACGACGTACGGCGAGGCGGCGCGACGCGCGCCCGTCCCCGCTGGACGGAAGACCGATCCGTCGACGCCCGGCGGCACGATCCAGGTGCGTGCGTCCTCGCCGCCGAGCCGGGTGCGGACGGTCTCTGCCTCGGCCGCGGAGACCACGACGACCGCGTCGGACTCGCGTGCGAGCAGCCGCTCGCCCGCCATCCGCCCGGCGGACTCGGGGCGCTCGCCCTCGGACAGCGGGGTGTCCGAGTCGGCGGCGATGGAGTGGAACGACTGCACGTGCGGGATGCCGCGCTCGCGGGCGACGGGCAGCGCGGCGGCGCCGGAGAACCAGTGGTGCGAGTGCAGCACGTCGTAGGGGCCGAGCTCCTGCAGACCCTGGCGGAAGGGCTCGATGAACGCGTCGTGCTCGCCCTTCGGCACGGGCTGCGCGGGGCCGGCCGACAGGAACCGCAGGCACACGCCCGGCACGAGCGAGACGCTGTCCGGCTGCGTCGGGGCCGAACGCCGGGTGATGATCTCGACCTGGTGCCCGCGATCGGCCAGGGCCTCGGCCTGGTGCCGGACGACGACGTTCATGCCGCCGACCTCGCCGGAGCCGGGTTCGTCGCCGGGGGAGGTGTGCAGCGACACCAGCCCGATGCGCAGGGGTTCAGGGGTGGTGCTCACCGGTCCAGCCTAGCGAGCGGGTCGTCGCTGCGACGGGCGCGCGGGCGCCACCACGACGGGCCGGCGGCCCGCCTCGTCCGGCGGGTCGGACGGGAGGCTGGGCCCACGCCGCCGGTTCCCGGGCGACGCGCCAGCGGCGTCCGGGCCGTGCCGGTGGGGAGGATCACCTCCCAGCACCTGCACCCGCCCGTCGCCGTGCCGCTCCCAGAATGCGGCCGTCCAAGCGCACAGGGCACCGTCGAGCAGGTCCTCCCGGTGCTTGTGCGTCGGCCCGTGCAGCACCGAGGGATCGGCGAGCCCAGCGGTCAGCGGATGCGCGTCGAGGCGCAGCGGCGGGTCGAGCGGCGTCGTGCGGAGCCGGCGCACCAGCTCGTCGAACGCCACCGCACGGGCGGCGCGGGCCTGGGCGGCGGGCACCTTCAGGTCGAGACGCTTGTACCGGGGGCGCTCGTCGTCGTAGCCGAGCTCCTCGACCCCGACGAGCGTCGTGTACGGGTAGCACTCGAACGCCGCCGGCCCGGACCGTTCCCGCATCGCCCGGGTCGACGACACGTACCCGACGCCCAGGTCCGTGAGACGGTCGAGCAGCCGCGCGCCGGCGCTCGCCGCCGAGGCGAGGTTCGTCGGGTTCGCGGCGACCTTCCACCGGCCGTAGCGCTGTCCGACCTGCCGCTCGGCCTCGCGGATGCCGGTCGGGTTCGTCACGACGAGGGACGCGTCGACCGCGACCAGGGTCCGCGGCCCGAGGTGCGCGGCGATCCAGTCCGTCACGGCGTCGACCCCGCGGGCCCACCCGGCGTCGGTGACCCTGCCGTCGGCGTCCATCGCGACGAGACCGGTCTCGTTCGCGGGCTTCCGGTCGCTGCCGAGTCCCCATGCCAGGTCCACCCCGAGGTACGCCGTCACCCGTCCATCGTGCCCTGCGACACCGCTGTCGAGCCGCGCTTCCACCCGGACGGTCGCGTGTCCCGGGAACGCGGCGCCCCGTTGTGGGGGGTCGCGCCTGACCATGAGAGGTCGTCATCCTCTTCGTCGGACAGCCAGAAGGGGCGAACGACATGCGGTGGGCAGCGCTCAAGACGAAGACGAAGGCGACCATCGTGGTCGCCGTGGCAGCGGTGGTGTGGCTCGGGGGAGTCGGATCCGCCGGCGCGCTCGTCGGGTCGGTCGCCGCGAGTACCGGGGACACCCGTCCCGCTGCGGTCTCGACCGCCGCGGACCCGACCACCGCGCCGAAGGCCGCCCGCACGCCGACCCCGACCCCGACCCCCACGCCGGTCGTCGAGGTGACCGAGGTGACGTCGGATGCCCCGGTGCCGTTCGACCGGACGACCGTCGACGACCCGGCGCTGCCGAAGGGCCAGATGAAGGTCACGACGGCCGGGGTCGACGGCGTCGAGACGACCACCTGGCGCGTGACGACGACGGACGGTGTGGAGACCGACCGCGTCGAGGTGGGCAAGGAGGTCACGAAGACACCCGTTGCCGAGGTGACCGCGATCGGCTCGTACGTGGCTCCCGCCCCGGCGGCGCCCGCCCCGGCGGCACCCGCGCAGCAGGAGCCCGCCGCGCCGGCACCCGCGCAGCAGGTTCCGGCGCAGGACGTGATCCGACCCGGTGCGTACTGCTCGCCGTCCCAGGCAGGCGCGGTCGCACAGGCGGCGACGGGCAAGTCGTACCGGTGCGGCGGTCACGGTCCGGACAAGAACGGCGACCTCCACTGGAACACGATGTGACCTGTGCCGGCGGGGTCCGTGTACGGTCCGCAGCATGGCGAGCGAGGCGACGACGCTGACGGTTCCGGGCCCGGACGGCGACCGGGAGCTCCGGATCAGCAGCCCGTCGCGGGTGCTCTTCCCCGAGGTCGGCATCACGAAGCTCGAGCTCGCCGAGTACCTGGTCGCCGTGGGGGAGCCCTTCGTCCGGGCGAACGGCGACCGGCCGATCTCGCTGCAGCGGTTCGGGTCGGGCATCGACGGCGAGTCGTTCTTCTCGAAGAACCCACCGAAGGGCGCTCCCGACTACGTGCGCGACGTCGTCGTGACCTACCCGAGCGCTCGCTCGCACCCGCAGCTGGTGATCGACGAGCCGGCGGTGGCGGTGTGGGCGGCGCAGATGAACACGGTCGTGTTCCACCCGTGGGCGTCGCGCGCCGGCGACCCCGACCACCCGGACCAGCTCCGCATCGACCTCGACCCGCAACCGGGTACGGACTTCCGCGAGACCGTGCCGATCGCCCACGAGCTCCGGAAGGTGCTCGCCGAGGCCGGGCTCACGGCCTGGATCAAGACGAGTGGCAACCGCGGACTGCACGTGTTCGCTCCGATCCGGCCCGAGCACGAGTTCCTCGACGTGCGGCATGCGGTGATCGCCGCCGCACGGGAGCTCGAACGGCGGATGCCGGAGCAGGTGACCACCGCATGGTGGAAGGAGGAGCGGGGGCAGCGGGTCTTCGTCGACTTCAACCAGGCGAACCGCGACCGGACGATGGCCGGCGCGTACAGCCCACGTGCCCTGCCGCACGCCAGCGTCTCGACGCCGATCGCGTGGGACGAACTGGACGGTGCCGACCCGACGACCTTCACGGTGCGGTCGGTGCCCGAGCGGCTCGCGAGCACCGGTGACCCGTGGGAGACGATGCACGACGAGCCGGGCGACATCGCCCCGCTGCTCGGGTGGTGGGAGCGCGACCTGGCCGCCGGGCTGGGCGAGCTGCCGTTCCCGCCGGACTTCCCGAAGATGCCGGGGGAGCCGCCGCGCGTGCAGCCCTCGCGTGCCAGGAAGCCCTGACCCGCCGCGCACCGGGCAGGCCTGCCACGCGACGCGGCACGGAGGGGCTGCACCCCGGCGCGGCCGAGCCGGAGCCGGAGCCGATCAGGCTGCGGCGACGTCCTCGGCGCGGTGCTCGGGCTTCGCCACGCGGCTGGTGTGCATCGGCAGTGTGACGCTCGCCGTGTGCAGGCGTGTCAGGCGGGACCGGGTGCCTCGGTTGGCGTCGCTGATGCCGTCGATGATCATGTCCCGCTCCCGTCTCCACCGTGATCGGGAACCCCGTTCCCAAGTCACTAGTTAGCCTAACTACTGCGAGCATATTGACGAGACCAGGGGAGTGCAAGCGCTACGAGAGCACCTCCCGCAGGTCGTACGCAGAGGGGACATCGAGCTGCTCGAACCCGCACGATCGAGCGTCGCGGTCAGGCCGCCAGCGCTCGAACTGCACGGTGTGGCGGAAGCGGTCGCCCTCCATCTGGTCGTACCGGACCTCGAGCACCCGGTCCGGCGACAGCCGGACGAACGACGTGTCCCGACCCGACGAGAAGCGCGACCGTTCCCCGTCACCGGTGACGGGCCTCCCGTCCGCATCGCGGAGCACGACGGGCTCGAGCTCCGCGACCAACTCGACCCGCCGCCTGTCCGAGAAGGCGGAGACCCCGCCGACCTGCCGGAGCTCGCCGTCGTCGTCGTACAGCCCGACGAGCAGCGACCCGACCCCGGTACCGCTCTTGTGCACGCGGTACCCGATCGCGACGACGTCCGCGGTGCGGTGGTGCTTGACCTTGAGCATCGTGCGCTTGTTCGGTTCGTACGGCTTCGCGCGGGGCTTCGCGACGACGCCGTCGAGGCCCGCTCCCTCGAAGGTCGTCAGCCACTCGCGGGCGAGGTCGACGTCGAGGGTCGTCCGGGTGACGAACAGTGGGTCCGTCAGCTCCGTCGCGAGCGACTCCAGGCGCGAGCGCCGCTCGTCGAACGGCCGGTCCACGAGCTCCTGTCCGTCGACGGCGAGCAGGTCGAACGCGACGAACTGCGCGGGCGTCTCGACGCTGAGCTTGCGGATGCGGGACTCCGCGGGGTGGATGCGCTGCGACAGGGCCTCCCAGTCGAGCCGCTCGGCGCCGGGATCACCGGAGCGGAGCACCACCTCACCGTCGAGGACGACCGGGTGGTCGCGTCCGCCGAACTGCGCCCGGAAGGCCTCGACGAGCTCGGGGAAGTAGCGCGTGAGGGGCTTCGCGCCGCGGCTGCCGATCTCGACGTCGTCGCCGTCGATCGTCACGATCCCGCGGAAGCCGTCCCACTTCGGCTCGTACCGCAGACCGCCCCGGACGCTGTCGGGCTCGGGGACGGTGGCGACGGCCTTGGCGAGCATCGGTGCGATCTGCATGCGCCCTGTCTACTCGTCGGACGGGCCGGTGCCGGGGACGACCCGGCACCGGTCTCGTTCAGCAAGCGGTGCGCGGCGAGTTCTCGAGCATGGCTTCGAGGGCCAGCGCCGCGTCCCTGCCCTTGTCCCAGCGCGACTGCGGGGTCCCGATGCGGTCGAGCGCCTCGTCCGGGGTGTCGACCGTGAGGACACCGAAGGCGATGGGCACCCCGGTCTCGCCACTCATCACGGCGAGGGACGTCGTCACGGCGTCTGCCAGTTGCGCGCCGTGCGCGGTCCCGTCGCTGATGACCGCGCCGAGCACGACGATGCCGCGGGATCCGGCCTCCAGCGCCCACCGGCAAGCGACCGGGAGTTCGAAGCACCCGGGTACCCGGGACAAGCGGAGGACGCGTTCCGTCGAGGGCTCGAGGACGGCCGTCGCGCGAGCGAGCAGCTGGTCGGTCGCCCAGCGGTTCGCGTCGGCGACGATGACGTCGATCGCCGGGAGGTCCTCGTGGGCGTGGGCGTGGTCGGTCTGAGCGGTCATGGTGCGTGCCTTCCGTGTGTCTGGTCCGGCCGTCGAGTGCGATCGGCCAGGCCAGGGTCGGCGATCCGAACGGGTCCGCGACACGTCCGTCCGGATGATCCGCCGAGGCGGGATCACCCGCTCGGAGGAGGTCGGTCGGCGAGTGCCCTGCTCGCGACCTAGGGTGGTGGCGTGACGACCGCGCCCCCGCCGGCAGCGCCCGCTCCGGAACCGATCAGCTCCGTCCAGGCCGCCGCACTCCGCGACGGCGTCCTGCCACCCGTCGAGCAGGTGCGCCCCGGCGTGTGGTCGCTCGCGGTGCCGTTCCGTGGCGGGGTGCCCGACGCGACGCTCGTCTACGTGCTCGAGGGATCCGACGGCACGCTCACCGTCGTCGACCCTGGCTGGGCGGACGGCGACGACCTCGGGTTGCTCCGCGCCGGCCTCGCGGCGTTCGGCCGAACGCTCGACGACGTCGGGCTGGTCGTGGTCACCCACCTGCACGCGGACCACCTCGGTGCGGCCGGGGCGCTCCGGCGTGCGAGCGGTGCCCGCGTCGCGATGCACCGGCTCGAGGTCGAGGCGCTGCACCGCGAGCGATCGGACGCGGCCGCTACCGACGCGGAGATCGCGACGTGGGGCGTGCCCGACGAACTCCGCGCCGGCGTCGTCGCCGCCTGGGGGAGCGGGCGTCGGATCGGCCTCGGACGGGTGTCGGAACCGGTCGCCGACCTGCTGCTCGACGACGGCGACGTGGTGCCGGTCGCAGGGCGCGAGCTCCGCGCGCTGTGGACGCCGGGGCACACCGCGGGCCACCTGTGCTTCGTCGACGCCGCCGACGGACTGCTGTTCACGGGTGACCACGTGCTGCCGCGGATCAACTCGGGGATCGGTCTCGGTGGCCGCACGCCGACGAACCCGCTCGCCGACCACCTGGCGTCGCTCGCCCGGCTCGAGGGGTACGGGGACCTCGAGGTGTGCCCCGGACACGAGTACCGGTTCCGCGACGTCGTGACCCGCGCTCGGACGCTCGCCCGGCACCGCGAGGAACGGACCCGGCACGTGGCTGCTGCCCTCGACGCCCTGTCGTCGCCGACGCTGTTCGAGGTCGCGTCGCGGGTGCCGTTCAGCGGCGGCATCGGCTCGATGACGGGGTTCCTGCTCGCGAGTGCGCTGGCGCAGACGGCCTTCCACGCCGACCTGCTCGGCCGTGCGGACGAGATCCGCCCCGCCTGACGGGCCCTGCGCTCGGCCTGTCGGCCCAGCGCGTCCACCAGCTCGCCGAGGCCCTGACCCGTCAGAGGACGGTGGCGGCGAGGCGTTCCAGTGTCGTCCGGGCGTCGGTGAACTCGGCGGCGGCGTGCTCGGCGAGCGGCGCGAGGTCCGGGATGCGGTCGGCCAGCGTGGCGCTGACGGTGACCGGGTAGAGCTTCATGCCGAGGGCGGTGCCGAGGATCAGGTGCAGCACGGGAGAGCCGTGGTCCCAGGTCTCCGTCGGGGTGCCGGCGTCGTAGGTCGCGCCGCGGCTGACGACGGTGACGACCGGGCGCCCGGCGAGCGGCTGGACGTCGCCTGCGAGCACCCCGGGCACGTGCACGCGGTCGATCCACGCCTTCAGGGTCGACGGCACGGTGTAGTTGTAGAGGGGCGCGCCGACCACGACGGCGTCGGCTGCGAGGAGTTCGTCGATGACCTCCTGCCGGAGCGCGTCGGCCTCGGGGGCGACGGTCTCCTCTGCCGTGCGGTCCGACGCTGCCCAGTGCAGCGCCGAGGACTCCAGGTGCGGGAGCTGGTCGACGTGCAGGTCCCGACGCACCACCGTGTACTCCGGGCCGCGGGCACGCCAGGCGTCCGCGAACGCCGCGGTCAGGGCCCGGGAGCGCGAGTGGGCGAGGTCGGCCGAGGAGTCGATGTGCAGCAGTGTGGGCATGCGCCCACGCTACCGACGCGACCCCGCGCCGGGCGGTTGTTCCGTCGTCCGTGTCCGCCGTGAGCGCGGAACGGCCCCGCCACGGCCGGGAGGGACGGGGCGGGGCCGCGGGAGGTGCCTCCCGTCCGCCGCGTGGTCGGAACGGACGGGAGGCGCGTGGTCAGCGCTGGGCGCGACGGCGGCGCAGCGTGCGTGCGCCGATCAGGCCGGCACCGGCGACGAGCAGGCCGAGGGCCCACGCGATCGGCGCGGACTCGTCGGCACCCGTGTAGGCGAGGCGACCGGTCTGGCGCACCGGGGCGGCAGCGGCGACCGGGGCCGCCGGGGTCAGGGCGACGGGCGTGGTCGGCGCCGCCGCGGCGGTCGGGACGACCTCGACGGCGAACGAGGTGCTCGGCACGCCGGCGCTCGACACGGTCAGGGTGTGCGTCGAGGCGTGCGGGAAGGTGACCCGCGCGATGGACGGGCTGTCCTCCTCGGTCAGGTCCTCGACGACGTCGGACGCGACGTCCGACGTGACCGTCGTCCTCGGCCAGGTGATGTCGCCGGTGTCCTCGTCGAGGTCCGGCATGACGAGGTTGCCGAAGCGGTCGACCGTCAGGCCGTACACGACGAGCGAGCCGCCCTGCGGCACCGAGATGCGGCCGCCCGGGGTGTAGTCGGACTGGTCGTCGAGCAGGGTCCCGGTCGACACCGTGCCGTCCGGGGTGATCAGCCAGGTCTTCGTGTCGAGCGACGGGTCCTCGAGGTCCGAGGCGTCGATGGCGGCGACGAGGATGCCGGCCGGCGCGGCGGCCTGCAGGTCGACGTCGACGAAGAGCGTGCTCGAGGAGCCTCCGGCGCTCGGGTTGCCAGCGGTCGCCGTGATGATGAACTGGGCGAAGGCGTCCGACGAGGTCAGGACGCCGCTCAGCGTGCCGGTCGCGGCGTCGAAGGAGACGCCGGCGGGCAGGGTCGAGGTGTCGTCGTCGTCCGAGGAGAGGTACTCGATCGCGTAGGTCGCGGCCGGGGTGCTCTCGGCACGGAAGGTCGCGCTGAAGCGCTCGCCAGCGACGGCCTCGACGTAGGTCTCGTCGCCGTCGAAGAGCGGCGTGCCGTCGGTGTCGAGGAAGACGGGCGGGACGGCGTCCTCGGTGGTGCCCGTCGCGAGCTGGCCGTCGGGCCCGGTGACCGTGACCGTCACGCGCTGACCGGCGGCCTCGGTGCCGATCTCGTAGTACGGGTCGGTCGACAGGACGTTCCCACGCTCGTCGGTCCAGACGTAGCTGCCGCCGGTGAAGTCGACGTCGGCGTTCAGGACGCCGCCGTAGGAGACGTCGCCGACGATCTCCGCGGTCTGGCCGGCTGCGGTCGCGCTGACCGGTGCGTCCTGCGCCGCGTTCTTCGCAGCATCCGCCGCTCCACGGATCGCGTCGCCGACGGAGGGCTTCGCCGGGGTGGTGGTCGGCGCGGTGGTGGTCGGTGCGGCGGGCTCGCCCGTGGCCGGAGCGTCCGTCCCCGACGCGGCCGGCACGTCGGGCGCCGGAGCGGTCGGCGTCTCGGCGTCCGGCGTCGCAGCGTCCGGCGTCTTCGAGGTCGATGCGGCGGCGCCCGGCGCGTCCGCGGTCGACGTGCCGGTGCTCGACGACGTCGGAGCGGTCGTCGCGCCGTCGGTCACGGCTGCGGAGCTGGCCTCGGCAGCAGACGCGGAGGTCGCGGTCATGATGCCCAGGCCGGTCGAGAGGCCGACGAGTGCGATGGTCGTGCCGACGGCACAGGCGCGTCGGACGGTGGAGGTGCTACGGCGCACGGGTTCCCCCAGGTTCAGGTCCGGTCGGGTGCCGGATCGTGAGAATCAGCCGTGAATCCACGGCGTGCTCGGATAGTAGGGCTGCTCGTCCGTTCAGCGCGGCTGCGAGACCGAAATGTGACCCGACCTGGGGGACCGGCTGTCCGCTTGCGGCCTCCCGCACCGACGACGGACGGGAGGCTCGGTGCCCGCTGGCACCGTGCCTCCCGTCCGCGGTCAGGCTGCCGGTCAGGCGCGACGGCGACGGAACCGACGGAGCATCAGCGCGGCGCCGGCGGCCAGCAGGCCGACGGCCCACGCGATCGGCGTCGTCTCGTCGGCACCCGTGAACGCCAGCGTCCCCGTGGTCGGGGTGCCGGTCGTGTGCGCGACGGTGGCGGCGGGAGCCACGACCGGGCGGACGGCGACCGTGAACGACGTCGAGGCGCCGCCCTCGCTGATCGTCAGCACGTGGTCGGACGCGTGCGGGAAGGTGATCTTCGACGCGAAGTCCGCGGGCACCCAGGTGATCTCGTCCGAGGCCACCGAGCTGGTGAGCGTCGAGCGGGGGACGGGCGAGCCGGTCGAGGCCGGCGTGGTCCGGTTCCCGAACCGGTCGACGGCCAGGCCGCTCACGGACAGCGAGCCGCCCTGGTCGACGGGGATCGACGACACGCGCACCGGCGCCTCTGCGCCGCCGTCGTACCGCTCGATCGTGCCGTCGGGTGCGACCGACCAGGCCTGCACGTCCGCGTTCTCGCCGGCGACGATCGTGACGACACCGACGGGGGCGCCCGGCTCGACGGTCAGCTGGACGTACTCCGTCGCGGTCGCGGTGCCGCGCAGGGCGACGACCTGGAACGAGTAGGTGCGTGCCTCGGTCGCGGTGCTCGTCAGGACGCCGGTGTCGACGTTGACGGACAGGTCCTCGGACGGGGAGTCCTGGATCGCGTACGCCACCGGGCCCGAACCGCCGGTCGCGGTGAACCGGTGCGAGAACGGGGTTCCGGCCGTGGCCGTCAGGCGGAGCGGGGCGGACGGGCTGGACGGCTCCGTGAACTGCAGGGGCGAGGGCGCCACGGTCAGGCGGACGAAATCCGTGACCTGGGTGCCGCCGCTCAGGGCGACGACCTGCAGGTCGATCGTGCCGGGCGTCGTCGGCGTGCCGCTCAGGACACCCGTCTCGACGTTCACCGAGTACTCGGTGTGCGGGTTCGCCTGGAGCGCGTAGGCGACGGTGCCGTTGCCGCCGGTGGTCGTGAAGGTGTGGCTGAACGGCGTGCCGACCGTGGCGGTCAGCTCGACCGGGTCGGCCTCGGTGCCGGGGTCCGTGAAGGCGAGGGGAGCGGCGGCCGTGCCGGACGTGGTGCCGGTGCTGCTGCCGGTCGTGCCGGTCGTGCCCGTGGTGCCGGTGCCGCCGGTCGGACTGGTGCCGCCGGTCGTGCTCGTCGTGCCGGACGGGGTCGCGCCGGTCGTGCCCCCGGTGGTGCTGGTGCCGGTGTCGGTCGTGCCCCCGGTGGTGCTGGTGCCGGTCCCGGCGGTCGTGCCGGTACCGGTCGTGCTCGTGCCGGCGGCGCCGCCGGACGTGGTGCCCTGACCGGCGGTCGACGTCGACGTCGGGTCGGTCGTGGTTGCCGGGCTCGCGGTGCTGACCGCCGCCGGCGTCGCGAGCGGTGCGGCCGAGGCGACCGCGCCGGAGCCGACGACCGAGACCGCGGTGGTGGCGGCGACGGTGACGGCGATCGCTGCCGCCCGGCAGGTGCGCGGGCGGGTTGAGTGCTGCATGGGTTCCCCTTGGAAGATGGTCGCGGCACCGCTCGAGCGCTTCGCCGTCGAGGATGACGGTACGGGTGGAAGGACCGCTCCGGTACGAGATCTCGATTGCGATCGGATAACGGGAACTACTTCCTGACCTGGGGTTTCTCACAGGTCTGGGACGTGCGGCGCAGCGTGGCTCGGCGCGACGGACGGGAGGCGCGGTGCGGGCGTGCACCGTGCCTCCCGTCCGCCCCGTGGCGGCGTCGTCAGGCGCGACCGCGGCGGATCCGGTGCACCAGCAGGCCGGCCCCCGCGGCCAGCAGGCCGAGGGCCCAGCCGAGCGGACCGGACTCGTCGGCGCCGGTGTACGCGAGGTGACCCGAGGCCGTCGGGGTCGAGGAGCCGACGGTCGGCGTGGTGGCGGCGGGTGCCGCGACCGGGGTGACCTCGAAGGGGATCGTTGTCGAGACGCCCTGGAACGCGACGGTGATCACGTGGGGCGAGGCGTGCTCGAACGTGACCCAGGTCGCGGCCTGCTCGGGGTCGTACTCGATGCGGTCGCTCGCGACGCTGCTCGTGAAGGTCAGGTCGCTGTGCTCGCCGACCGGGTCGCCCTCGGCGTCGACCGCGAGGGCACGCACCTGCACGCGGTCGCCCTGCCGAGCCGGGACCGCGTCGACGCGCTCCGATGTGCCGTCCGCGGCGTACCGCGTGACGACGCCGTCGAGGACCCCGTACCGGTCGCCCGAGCCGTCACCGGGCAGCACGCCGATCGCGAAGCCGGCGACCGAGCCAGCCTCCGGTACGGCCGTGACCTCGATCGGGACCGAGGTCGAGACGCCGCCCTCGGAGATCGTGACGGTCCGGGCGCCGGTGCCGGAGAACGTGACCCGGTTCGACGACCACTGGTCGTCCCAGACGATGCTGTCGGCGGCGTTCGTGCTCGTGCCCGTCGAGCGCGGGTAGTCCTCGCCCGGGGTGACCCGGTTGCCGTACTCGTCCACGGCGAGGCCGGAGAACGAGATCGTCTCGCCGTCGCGGACCTGGATGGCCGGCACGACCGTGTCGTCCCCGGCGCCGGGCGTCGACTGGTGCACCACGCCGTCCAGGTAGACGCTCCAGACGAAGCGGCCGTCCTGCGGCGCGATGCTCAGGGCGACGCCCTTCGCCTGGGCGGGCTGGACCTCGATCCGGACGTACTGGACCGCGCTCTGGTGCAGGTCGGTCGCGGTGACCTCGAACAGCACCGTGGACGTGATCGTGCTCGTGGGGGTGCCGCTCAGGACACCGGTCTGCTCGTTCCACTCCCACCCGGTGTCCTCGTTGCTGTGTGGGTCGAAGAGGTACTCGAGTGGGCCGTCGCCGCCCTGCGCGACGAAGGTGTGCGAGAACGGCTGGCCGGCGGTTGCGGTGAGGACGATCGGGTCCTGCTCGGAGGACGGGTCGGCCCACGTGACGGGGGTGGCGGCGGCGGGGTCGGCGGACTGGGTCGGGGTCGCCGGGGTCGCCGGTGCTGACGTCGCCGGGGTGGGCGTGCCGTCGACGGCCGGGGTGGCGCCGGTGCCGGCGCCGGAGTCGGTGCTGGTGTCCGTGTCGGTGTCCGCGGCCGTTGCGGGGGCAGCCGGGGTCGTGTCGGTGTCGGTGGCCGGTGCGGGTGTCGGGGCGGCCGCGCTCGGGGCGGTCGTGCTCGGCGCGGTCGCGCCGTCCGTCGCCCCGGGACCGTTCGCGCTCGTGCCGGAGCCCGTGCTCGTGCTCGTGCCCGTGCCGTTGCCGTTGCTCGCGCTCGACGTCGGGTCGGCGGTCGCCGCGGTCGCCGCGGTCGCCGCCGTGGCGCCGATGCCGAACGCCGACGACGCCGCGACGATCGCGACCGCCGCCCCGATCGCGGCATTGCGTCGGAGCGTGGAGCTGCAGGACTGCTTCATGGGGTCCCCCTCGTTCTCGTGGGCACCGCATGTGCCCTCACTGACGAGTTGTCACCGCGGGGCGGGTCCTGACGTGCCGGAGGTCACGGATCGGTCACGACCGTGCACGGTCCGTCACCGCTCGACGTCGGCCGCCGCTCGCTCGAGGGCGGCGCGCAGCTCGCGGACCGCGGGGGACGATGACGCCGCCGTCCGCACCACCGTGAAGATCGTCCGTCGCGGTCGGTCGGGCAGGTCCACGAGCC
Source organism: Curtobacterium caseinilyticum (assembly GCF_030363035.1). Taxonomy (GTDB): domain Bacteria; phylum Actinomycetota; class Actinomycetes; order Actinomycetales; family Microbacteriaceae; genus Curtobacterium; species Curtobacterium caseinilyticum. The sequence goes on from NZ_JAUCMN010000004.1 coordinate 85,476, forward strand.
GGCACGTGGTGGTCCGCCCCGTCCACATCAGGTCGGGCATCAGGCTGACCGCGTTGCCCGACTCGACGAGCCGGATCTGGGTCTGCAGGTCGGCGGTCTCGTACCGCACGTCCGGCTCGAACCCCCACCGCCGGCAGACCTGCTCGGCGAAGTGCCGCGAAGCGGTGCCACGCGGCTCCATGACCCACGGCATCGCCTCCGCGTCCGCGATCGAGGACACCGCCGCCAGCGCCGTGTCCACCGGCGGCAGGGCGAGCCGGACCTCGTCGGTGGTCAGGTCGGACCGCTCGAGCCCGGACAGGTGCGGTGCCGTGTGCGCGGGGTACTGCTCGGCGATGACCATGTCGAACTCCCGCGCCCAGGTCTCGTGCAGTGCGGTCTCCGGCTCGCGCTGCACCATCTCGATCCGGACCTCGGGATGCGCGACGGCCATCTCGTGCAGGGCGTTCGGCATGAGCGCGAGCGCCGCCGACTGGAACACCGCCACCCGTACGCGGCCCTGCACCGTCGGCAGCGAGGACTCGACCTGCGCCTGAGCGTGGTCGAGCACGTCGAGCACGTGCCCGGCGGCCTGCACGAGCACCTCGGCCTGCGGCGTGAGCTGCAGCCGTCGTCCGGCCTTGCGGAGCAGGGGGACACCGGCCTCGCGTTCGAGCACCGCGAGCTGCTGCGAGACCGCCGACGGCGTGAAGTTCATCGCCTCGGCGACGGCGGCGACCGTGCCGCGGATCGAGAGCTCGCGGAGGAGGACGAGGCGGCGGACGTCGAGCATGCCGAAACGATAGTGCAGCTGAACGGTATGCATCAGGAACGGTCGCTTCCGCTTCACGGTGGGCGGCTCCACACTGATGCCATGACCGACCTGCACGAGCACCCCGTCACCGACGCCGGGGCCGGCGCCACCGACCCCCTCGCCGACCAGTCCGTCGCCCTCGTGCGCCAGTGGCTGGCCGAGGCCGAGACCTACCCGGTCGACGGCTCGGCCAAGCAGCTCGCCGGGGTCCTCGCCGACCCGAAGGGCCTGGCGTTCGCGGTCGGGTTCGTCGACGGCGTCGTCCGGCCGGAGGACCTCGGGGTCGCCGCCCGGAAGCTCCGGCAGATCGCCCCGGACGCCCCCGGATTCCTGCCCGCCGCGCTCCGCGGTCTCGTCCGCCTCGGCGGTGGCATGGCGCCCGTGCTGCCGAACGTCGTCGTGCCGATCGCCCGTCGCGTGCTGCGCGAGATGGTCGGGCACCTGATCGTCGACGCCACCGACGCCAAGCTCGGCCCGGCGATCGCGAAGATCAAGCGCGACGGGGTACGACTCAACGTCAACCTGCTCGGCGAGGCCGTCCTCGGCGAGAAGGAAGCGTCACGCCGGCTCGAGGGCACGGAGCGCCTGCTCGCGCGTCCCGACGTCGACTACGTGTCGATCAAGGTCTCGTCGACCGTGCACCCGCACTCGCCGTGGGCCTTCGATCACGCGGTCGAGGACATCATCGCCAAGCTCCGCCCGCTGTTCCGCCGTGCCGTGCAGAGCAGCCCGCGCAAGTTCATCAACCTCGACATGGAGGAGTACAAGGACCTCGACCTGACGATCGCGGTCTTCACGAAGCTCCTCGACGAGCCCGAGTTCACGGACCTCGAAGCCGGCATCGTCCTGCAGGCGTACCTGCCCGACGCGCTCGCCGCGATGCAGCACCTGCAGGAGTGGTCCGCTGCCCGTCGTGCCCGCGGTGGCGCCGACATCAAGGTCCGTCTCGTCAAGGGTGCGAACCTGCCCATGGAGCAGGTCGAGGCCTCCGTGCACGGGTGGCCCCTCGCCACCTGGCACACCAAGCAGGACTCCGACACGAACTACAAGCGCGTCCTCGACTGGGCACTCACACCCGAGCGCATCGCGAACGTCCGCGTCGGTGTCGCCGGGCACAACCTGTTCGACGTGGCGCACGCCTGGCTCCTCGCGGGTGAGCGCGGGGTCCGCGACGGCATCGAGTTCGAGATGCTGCTCGGCATGGCGCAGGGACAGGCCGAGGCCGTCCGTCGCACCGTCGGTTCGCTCCTGCTCTACACACCGGTCGTCCACCCGGGCGAGTTCGACGTCGCGATCGCGTACCTGATCCGTCGCCTCGAAGAAGGCGCGTCGCAGGAGAACTTCATGTCCGCGGTGTTCTCGCTGGCGTCCTCGCCCGAGCTCTTCGCCCGCGAAGAGGCGCGCTTCCGCGACTCCCTCCTGCCGCTGACGCTGCCTGGGGGCCTCGACGCCCCTGCGTCCCACCGCGTCGCCGACCGCTACGCCGCGGTCGAGCGCCCCCGCCCCGGCCACTTCGACAACACCCCGGACACCGACCCGTCGGTCGCGGCGTTCCGCGAGTGGGGATCGGCGATCACGTCACGCGTCGCCTCGTCGACGCTGGGCGAGCGTGCCGTCCAGGAGGCCCGGCTCACCTCCGACACGCAGCTCACCACCGTCCTCGACCGCGTCCGCGCCGCGGGCGCGTCGTGGGCGCAGTGGTCCGGTCCGGCACGCGGCGCCGTGCTCCACGCGATCGGCGACGCGCTCGAGGCGAACCGCGCCGCGCTGGTAGAGGTGATGGCGTCCGAGGCGGGCAAGACCATCGACCAGGCCGACCCCGAGGTCTCCGAGGCCATCGACTTCGCGCACTTCTACGGGGAACTCGCCGGCCAGCTCGACCAGGTCGACGGCGCGGCCTTCACGCCCGCGGCGCTGACGCTGGTGACCCCGCCGTGGAACTTCCCGGTCGCGATCCCGGCCGGCTCGACCCTGGCCGCGCTCGCCGCCGGTTCCGCCGTCGTGCTGAAGCCCGCGCCGCCCGCCGAGCGCTGTGGTGCCGTCCTGGCGTCGGTGATCGAGACCGCACTCGACGCAGCCGGAGCGCCCGCCGACGTCCTCGCCTTCGTGCAGGTCGCCGAGGACGAGCTCGGCAAGCAGCTCATCACCGCGCCGCAGGTCGACCGCGTCATCCTCACCGGGGCGTACGAGACCGCCGAGCTCTTCCGGTCCTTCCGCCCCGACCTGCCGCTGCTGGCGGAGACCTCGGGCAAGAACGCGATCATCGTCACGCCGTCGGCCGACCTCGACCTCGCGGTGAAGGACGTCGTCGCCTCGGCCTTCGGGCACGCCGGGCAGAAGTGCTCCGCCGCGTCGCTCGTGGTCCTCGTCGGGTCGGTGGCGACCTCGCGCCGGTTCCGCTCGCAACTCCTCGACGCGGTGTCCTCGCTCACCGTCGGCTACCCGACCGACCCGACGACACAGATGGGCCCGGTCATCGAGCCCGCAGCGGGCAAGCTCCTCGAGGGGCTCACCACCCTCGGCACCGGCGAGACGTGGGCAGTCGAACCGAAGCAGCTCGACGAGTCCGGCAAGCTCTGGAGCCCGGGTGTCCGCGACGGCGTCCGCCGTGGCTCCGCCTTCCACCGCACCGAGTACTTCGGTCCGATCCTCGGCATCATGACCGCGAAGACCCTCGACGAGGCGATCGACCTCGTGAACGAGGTCGACTTTGGTCTGACCTCGGGCCTGCACTCGCTCGACGCCACCGAGATCGGGACCTGGCTCGACCGGATCGAGGCGGGCAACCTCTACGTCAACCGCGGCATCACCGGCGCCATCGTCCGCCGCCAGCCGTTCGGCGGGTGGAAGAAGTCGGCAGTCGGTGCTGGCACCAAGGCCGGCGGGCTGAACTACCTCCTCGGGCTCGGTTCCTGGTCGTCCACGACCGCGACGACGAGTGCCGCGGTGTCGTCGCCGGTGCGGTCCTTCGTCGGCGCCACGGGCGTCTCGTCCGAGGCGCTCGACCGGGCGACCGCGTCCGACGAGCACGCGTGGTCGACGCTCTTCGGTGCAGCGGTCGACGTCTCGGCGCTGTCCGCCGAGCGGAACATCGCGCGGTACCTGCCGTACCCGGGCGTGCACGTCCGCCTGGCCTCGGCCGAAGAGTCTTCCGTCGCCGACCTCGTCCGCGTCGTCGCCGCCTCGGTCCGTGCGGGAACGACGGTGCACGTGTCATCGGTCGCCGCGCTCCCCGCACCCGTCGCTGCCGCGCTCCGCGCCCTGCCGAACGTCCGCTCGGTCGCCGAGTCGCAGTCCGACGACGCGTTCGCGAAGCGCATCGCTCGGGGGGAGTCCACGCGGGTCCGACTCGTCGGCGGCGACACCGCTGCGCTCACCACTGCCATCGGCGGGCGTCCGGACGTCGCGGTGTACGGGGAGCCCGTCACCGAGGCCGGTCGGATCGAGCTGCTGCCGTTCCTCCGCGAGCAGGCGGTGTCGATCACGGCGCACCGTTTCGGCACGCCGAACCACCTCACCGACGCGCTGATCTGACGCGGGGGCGGTCCGGCGCCACGTCGCCGCCGGTCGGCTGCGCGACGGTCGCGGGTCGGTTGCGCACCGGTCACCCGTCGAGCCACGGAAGCGACGTCGAACCAGTCCCCGGGGCTGGTTCGACGTCGCGTTCGTGGTTCGACGACCTCGACCGATCGACCGACCGACCGACGCTGGCCGCTGTCGCGGCTCCCGGCGGTGCGCGTTCCGGACGACGGGCGGGCGAGGTGCCCCGCCGGCAGTCGCCCAGCACCGGTCGTGCGTAGCGTCGGGGCCATGTGCGAGTCCGTCCAGTGCCCCGTGTGCGGCAAGACCTCGTGGACCGGTTGCGGCGACCACGTGCGGGACGTCTTCCGCGGTGTCCGCCGGCGGGACCGCTGCTCGGGTCACGGCCTGCCCCGACACGTCCTCGACGCCGGCGGCTTCCGGTGAGCACGTCGGACGACGCGGGCGACGGCATCATCGACCCGCAGGGGTTCTCGCACGTCCGGCTCACGGTGACGGACATCCACCGCAGCAAGGCCTTCTACGAGCGGCTGTTCGGCATGCCACCTGGCAGCGACTTCAGCGACCAGATCGACGACCCGACCGTCCGCGACGACCCCTGGCGGACGTACGGCGGCTGCTCGTTCCGTTTCCAGGGGCAGACGCTCGGGCTGCGCCCGGTCGCTCCCGCAGGTGACCGGTTCGACCCGGACCGCGTCGGGCTCGACCACCTCAGCCTGCGCGTCCGCTCGGTCGACGACCTGCACCGCGCCGTCGAACGGCTCGACGCCGCGGGCATCACGCACGGCGAGGTCACCGACCTCGAACCGTTCGGTCTGGTGATCCTGTCCCTGCAGGACCCGGACGACATCAACCTCGAACTCGCCGCACCGCGTCCGTCCGACGCTGGACACGAGCGGGGGAGTCGAGCTGGCCGGTAGCCGCACGACTCCTGCCGCCGCCCAGCCCGGCGGCGTTGGCTCGACGGCATGAGCGAACAGATCGTCAAGCCCCTCGGCCTCGCACACGTCCGGGTCACCGTCACCGACATCCACCGCAGCAAGGCCTTCTACGAGCAGCTGTTCGGGACGGCTCCGGCGATGGACTTCAGCGAGCACATCGACGAGCCCGGCATCAGCGAGGATCGCGAGCGTCTCTACGGCGGTGTGATCTTCCCCGTGGGCGAGCAGCTGTTCGGCCTCCGCCCGGTCGCCCCGAGCGGACAGCGCTTCGACCCGGACACGGTCGGCCTCGACCACGTCAGCTTCGTCGTCGGGTCCGTCGACGAGCTGCACGCCGCCGCCGAGCGTCTCGACGCCGCGGGGATCGAGCACGGCGAGGTGACCGACCTGGGCGAGTCCGGCATGGTCATCCTCTCGGTCCAGGACCCGGACGACATCAACCTGGAGCTCGCCGCGCAGAACTGACTTCGGCCCGTCCCCGGCGGTACGGTTCGAGCGTGCAGACGGTTGACGGAGAGTGCGTCCGGTGGAGCGACGACGACGGGTGGGGTGTCCTCCGGTCGGATGCCGTCGCGTCTGAGGTCTTCGCGCACTTCTCCGCCCTCGTCGGGGACGGGTACCTCTCGCTGCGTCCCGGTGACCGCGTCCGGTTCGACGTCGAGCCGTACCCGTCCGGACAGGACGGCTTCGTGTTCCGCGCGAACGACGTCCGGTTCGCCTGACCGGGGGTGCCGCGAGCGCTCGAGGTGAACGGTGAGTCTCGGCGGGTTGTCGGCGCCGAGGAACGGTCGGCTACGGCCGCAGGATGTACTCGAAGGTCGCTCGCGCGCGATCCGGGTCCGGGGCATCGCCCGAGATCAGGTCCGCGTACGTGAAGGACTCCGAGACGCGCACGAGCAGCCGTGCCAGCTCCTCCGCCGACAGCGGCGCCGGGTCGAACGTCCCCGCCTCCTGCTCGGTGCTGATGACGGACGCGACCACGGCGACGAACCGCCGCTGCACGTCGCTCTCCGTCGTCGTCAGCAGTCGGAGCGCCCGGCTCGGCTCGCGCGTCAGGAAGGCACGGAAGTACGGCGCCCGGATCAGGTCCGCCGTGAAGTGGTCGAGCACGTCGACGATGCGAGCCGCGCCCGACGGGGCGGCGGCCCGTCCGGCGGCGTCGAGCGTCGGGACGGCCAGCGACCAGAGGATCTCGGACAGCAGCTGGTCGCGGTTGCCGACCCACCGGAACAGCGAGGTGCGGTCCACGCCGAGGGACGACGCAAGCGAGCCCATGTCGATGCGGGCGCCGTCGATGAAGGCGCGTCGCGCGGATCGGAACGCGCGCTGGGAGTCGCCGTGCGCCTCCAGTCTGTCCGCGAGCGCGGTCGGGACCAGCGTCGATCCGAGCGTGCCGAGTGACTCGTTCCTCACCGTTCCCCCTGAGTGGTGCCGTCTGTATTGCAACGTTTTCGAGAATGATGCATCGTTGGTGGCATGTCAACGTCGATCACCGACACGCCCCTGCTCGAGTCCGACTTCTACCGCTTCCAAGAAGGGCTCACGCCCAGGGAGCGCGAGTCGCTCGGGGAGCTGCGCGCGTACCTCGAGGCCGAGGTGCGGCCGATCGCCGACCAGTACTGGGCGCGCGCGGAGTTCCCGGAGCAGGTCATCGAGCCGCTCGCGGAACTCGGCATGTACGGCCCGGGCATCCCGCTCGTGCGGCACTTCGAGAACTCCGCCGTGTACCGCGGCTGGGCGGCGCTCGAGCTCGGCCGCGTGGATGCCGGCGTCTCGACGTTCATCGGCGTGCAGTCCGGCCTGGCGATGAACTCCATCGCGGTCGGCGGCAGTGACGAGCAGCAGCAGGAGTGGCTCCCGCGCATGGCCCGCGGCGAGGTCGTCGGCGCGTTCGGGCTGACCGAGCCGCTGTCCGGCAGCGACTCCGCGCGTGGCCTCCGCACGACGGCCCGTCGTGACGGCGACTCGTGGGTCCTCGACGGTGAGAAACGCTGGATCGGGAACGCCACGTTCGCCGACGTCGTCGTGATCTGGGCGAAGGACGTCGCGGACGACCAGGTCAAGGGCTTCATCGTCACGACGGACACCCCCGGCTTCACCGCCACGAAGATCGAGGACAAGATCGCGCTGCGCAGCGTGCAGAACGCCGACATCGTGCTCGACGGCGTCCGGGTGCCCGAGTCGCGTCGACTGCAGCGTGCCGACTCGTTCCGGACGACTGCTGCGGTGCTCCGCCTGACCCGGACCGAGGTCGCCTGGCAGGCCGTCGGCATCGCGGTCGGTGCCTACGAGGCCGCGCTCGACTACGCCCGCACACGGATCCAGTTCGGTAAGCCGATCGCGGCGCACCAGATGGTGCAGGACCTGCTCGTGCGGTCGCTGATGAACATCACGGCGTCGATCGCGCTGTGCACGCAGGCCTCGGCCATGCAGGACCAGGGGATCGGCGGCGACGAGCACTCCGCGATGGCGAAGGCGTTCGCGACCGCGAAGATGCGCGAGACGGTCGGCTGGTGCCGCGAGGTGCAGGGCGGCAACGGTATCGTGCTCGACAAGGGCGTCGCGCGGTTCTTCTCCGACGCCGAGGCGATCTACTCGTACGAGGGCACGCGCGAGGTGAACACGCTCATCGTCGGGCGCGCGATCACCGGCGAGGCCGCGTTCGTCTGACGCGGTCCCGCGACACTGCGCGCGTCGATCGACGCGCGCGGTGTCGCGGACGCGTGGTGTCGCGGACACGTGGCACCGGCCACTCCACGCCCGACCGCCAGCGAGCCTCGCCCTCAGGCCCAGAACGCGGCGATCGCCTCCGCGACCGCCTCGCCCTGACGCCGCCCCTCCGTCGCCGACGGTGCCTGCGTCGACAGCGACAGGGAGTTCTCCCCGAAGGCGTGCTGCGCGCCGCTGTCGGCGACGACGGTCTCGACCGAGCTGCCGCCGGCCCGCAGTGACTCGACCGCCAGGTCGAGCCACGGCCCGAGCGGCGACGGTCCCTCCGGCCCGCAGGCCACGACGAGCACGCGCTCGTACCCGGCCGCGACGTCGGCGTTCGTCGCCGAACGGAGGCCGCCGTCGTAGTGCGGCACGCCGTCGATGCGGACGGGGGACCACACGAACGGCACCGAGCAGCTCGCGGCGACGGCCCGGGTCAGCGGGACCCCGGACGCGGCGGTGAGCACCCGGAAGGTCCCGTCCTGTGCGTCGATCGTGGTCAGCGCGAGCGGCTTCTCGGGCCACTCGGCGGACGGCAGCGTCTCCGCGAAGGTCGCGACGCGCTCGTCGTCGGTCTGCCCGGTGACGACCTGCTGCGCCACCACGCCGAGCCGAGCGCGGGCGTCCTGCTCCGAGGTCGCTCCCGCGAGCACCTGCGCGACGCGCTGCTGGAAGTCCTCGCCGCCGACCCGGTCCGGTTCGACGTAGGTGCTCGGCAGGGGCGCGTGCTGCTGCTCGTACGCGTGCTCGACCGCTCCTGCGCGGACGAACGCCCCGACGACGCTGCCTGCGCTCGTCCCGACCACGAGGTCGGCCGCATCGAGGTCCACGCCGGCGTCCTGCAGGGCCGAGAGCACGCCGACCTCCCACGCGATGCCGGCGACGCCGCCTCCGCCCAGGACGAGGGCTCTGGTTCCGGGCTGGGGAGTGGTCGGTTCCGTCATGGAACCTGTGTACCAGGTGACCACGGGACGGACGGGAGGCGCGTCGCGGCCCCGCCACGCGCCTCCCGTCCGTCAGCCGGTCACGACGGACCGGTGGTCGCCCCGTCCCACCGGTCCGGCCGTCACGCGGTCCCGACGGACCGCCGACGACCTACTCGGCCGCGACGTCGATCAGGACCTTGCCGACCGCGTCGCCCTCGACGGCGTCGTGGGCCGCCGCTGTGTCCTCGAGCGCGAAGCGCACGAGCGGCAGGCCGGCGTCCTCGCCCACCGGCAGGACACCGTCGCGGAGCGCGGCGGTGACGTCCTCGGCGGCCGCGGTGAGCGCCTGGTCGCCGATCGTGTAGAGCAGCAGGAACTGGTAGCGCGCGTTCACGGACATGTTCGGACGGATCGGGAGCGTCGCGTCGTCACCGCCGTTGTTCGCGTAGATCGACACGACGCCGTGGTTCGCAAGCACGTCGGCCACGAGCTGGGCGTTCTGCGGGATCGAGACCTCGACGACGATGTCCACGCCGTCGGGGGCGATCTCGCGGATGCGTGCGGCGGCGTCTTCCTCGCGGTAGTTCACGGTGTGGTGGGCGCCGGCGGCGGTCGCGAGGGCGGCCTTGGCGTCGGAGCTGATCGTGCTGACCACCGTGGCGCCGGCCCAGCGGGCGAGCTGGATCGCGGCGTGCCCGACGGCACCGGCGCCGCCGGCGACCAGGACCGTGCGGCCCTCGAGCGCCCCCGGGGTGAGTCGGCTCGGGCCGTCCTCGTGCGTGGTCAGCGCACGGTGGGCGGTCATGGCGGGGACGCCGAGCGAGGCGCCGACGTCGAAGCTCGTGCCCTCGGGCAGCCGGACGGCACGCTCGGCCGGCACGACCGTGTACTCCTGCGCGGTCCCGGTCGGACGGTTCGCGGCGGCCATGTACAGCCAGACGCGGTCGCCCTCGGTCAGGTCCTCGACGCCCTCGCCGACGGCGTCGACCACGCCGGCGCCGTCCTGGTTCGGGGTGATTTCGGGGAACGGGAGACCGTCGCCGTAGGTGCCGCCCGCGCGGGCCTTCCAGTCGGTGGGGTTGACGCCGGAGACGACGACGCGGACGCGGACCTCGCCGGGGCCGGGCTGCGGGACCTCCCGCTCGACCAGGTCGAGGACGCTGCTGTCACCGGGCTTCGTGTAGACGATCGATCGCATGTCTCCACGCAACCACCCGGGGCCGTCGGGTCTTCCGGGTGGCGGTCAGCGGGAGCGGGCCGCGCGCGTCGCGAGGCCCGTCAGCGGGCGTCGTAGGCCTCGCGGCTGTCCTGCACGTCGGCCATGTGCGACGTCGCCCAGTCCTCGAGCGGCTCGAGCACCGCGCGGAGCGAGCGGCCACGGTCGGTCAGCTCGTACTCGACCCGCGGCGGGATCTCGGGGTAGACCGTGCGCGTCACCAGTCCGTCGCGTTCGAGCGCCCGGAGGGTCTGCGTGAGCATCTTCTGCGACACGCCCTGCACCCGGTTCGCGATCACCGAGTACCGCTGCGGCCCGTCGACGAGCGACCCGATCGTCAGGACGCTCCACCGGTCGCCGATGCGGTCGAGCAGCTGCCGCGAGGGGCAGTCCGCCGCGTAGGGGCTGTACTCGAGTGCTGACACCGTGACCTCCGTTACGCACCGAAAGGTGCCTACTTCCCAGAAGAGAGTAACGCGGGTACGGTCGGTCCCACCAGTCACGAAAGGACTCCCATGACCAGCATCGTCGTCTTCGGCGGCACCGGGTACGCCGGCTCCGCCATCGTCCGCGAGGCCCTGTCCCGCGGCATCACCGTCACCGCCGTCGCCCGCGACACCTCCAAGCTCGAGGCTGCCGAGGGGCTGACCCTCGCGCAGGGCGACGCCTTCGACGAGTCCTTCGTCGCGGACGTCACGAAGGGCGCCGACGTCGTGGTGGTGTCGCTGCACGCGGTCCAGGCGGACGGCAGCGAGCTGAAGGACCGCTTCCAGCACTTCGTCGACGCGGCCGCTGCCGCCGGTGCGCGACTCGGCATCGTCGGCGGCGCGGGCTCGCTGCTCGTCGCCGAGGGCGGCCCGGCGCTGTTCGACACCCCGGACTTCCCGGACGCGTTCGCGGGTGAGGCGAAGAGCCACGGCGAGATCCTCGAGGGCCTGCGCTCCGGTGCCTACACCGGGGACGTCGACTGGTTCTACGTGAGCCCCGCGGCGGCCTTCGGTGGCTACAACCCCGGCGAGCGGAAGGGCACCTACCGCACCACGGACGACCTGCTGCTCACCGATGCCGAGGGCAACTCGGACATCTCCGGCGAGGACTTCGCGATCGCGTTCGTCGACGAGGTCGAGCGCCCGGCGCACCACCGCGCGCGCTTCGGCGTCGCGTACTGACGCGCCGCGCCGCGCAGCGACGGGCCGCGCCGCGCGGCGGCGGCGGAACCACGTTCCGGACACAGCACCACGGAGAAGCGCGGTGTCGTGTCCGGAACCTGGTTCCGCGAGAGGTGACCGCCGCCGCACCGCGCCGCCGCCGCGCCGCCGCGCTACCGCTGCCCGACGATCGCGGGGACCGGCAGGTGGTGCCGCATCCGCACCGCCAGGTGCAGCCCGCCGCGCCGCGCGAGCACGAGCCCCACGACGACGGCGGCCGCGGCGGGGACCGCCCCGGCGACGACCATGCCGACGTGCGCCCCGAAGTGGTCGACGACCTGCCCCATGAGCGGCCCGCCGAGCGCCTGCCCGCCGAGCAGCACGAGGACGTAGAGCGACATCACGCGCCCGCGGATCGCGACGTTCGACGACAGCTGCACGAGCGAGTTCGACGCGGTCATGAACAGCAGCTGCGACATGCCCACGGCGACGAGGGCGACCGTGAACGGCGCGATCACCGGCACCGTGCCGGACAGCACGAGCAGCGCCCCGGTCCAGAACACCCCGCCGACGATCGTCCGGAGCCGGACCACCGCCCGACGGGTCGAGAGCAGTGCCCCGGCCAGCGCGCCGGCCGCGACCGCCGAGTTGAAGACGCCGTAGCCGCCGGCGCCCACGTCGTACACCTCGGACGCGAAGGCCGACAGCAGCACCGGCATCGTCAGCGCGAACACCGAGAAGAACGCCATGAGGACGACGGGCACCAGGATCGTGGGCTTCCGGACGGCGTAGCGCAGCCCCTCGACGAGCTGGCCCTTCGACCGTGGCGCGGGCGGGGTGCGGTGCAGCTCCGAGGTCCGGAGGAACCCGAGCGTCACGACCACGGCGACGCAGGCGACCGCGTTCACCCCGAACGACCACCCGGCGCCGACCGCGACGAGCAGGGCTCCCGACAGCGCGGGACCGATCATGCCGCCGAGCTGGAACACGCTCGAGTTGACGCTGATGGCGTTGCGCAGGTGCTGGTGGCCGACGATCTCGGTGACGAAGACCTGCCGTGCGGGGTTGTCGATCACGGTGACCATGCCGACCAGGAACGCGATCACCCAGATGTGCCACGCCTCGACCACGCCGGTCAGGGTGAGCACCGCGAGCAGCGCCGAGAGCACGGCGAAGGCACCCTGCGTGAGCATCATCAGCGCGCGCTTCGAGAACCGGTCGACGAGCACTCCGCCCCAGAGTCCGAACAGCAGCATCGGCGCGAACTGGCACGCCACGGTGATGCCGACCTGCGCGACCGACCCGGTGAGCTGGAGGACGAGCCAGTCCTGCGCGATCCGCTGCATCCACCCGGCGGTCATCGCCACCAGGTTGGTCGCGGTGAACAGGCGGAAGTTCGGCACCGACAGGGCGATGAGCGTGTGCCGCCACGGCGGCCGGTCGGCCTGGACGGGGAGCGGTTCGGTGGGCGGTGGGAGGGTCGTCGGTGACGCACTCACGGTGGGAGGGCTCCGGATCGTCGAGGACGGGCAACGGACATTCGGTACCCATCCGAAACTACGTGGCGCGCGGCCATTCGACACCCCTATGGTGGCTATCACTCCATTGCGATGTCGAATGACCTCGATCCGACGGAAGGCCCAGCGTGCTCGACCCGGTCCTGCTCCGGACGTTCCTGGCGGTCGCCGAGACCGGCAGCTTCACGACCGCCGGGCAGCGCCTCGGCATCAGCCAGCCGACGGTCTCCCAGCACGTGCGGCGGCTGGAGACCGCGGTGTCCCGGACCCTCGTCGCCCGTGACACCCGCGGCGTGGCGCTCACCGACAACGGCGACGCGATGGCCGGGTTCGCGCGGACGATCCTGGCGGCCCACGCCACCGCGGACGCCTACTTCTCGGGAGCGGCGACCCGCGGGCGCCTCCGGTTCGGTGCGGCCGACGACCTCGCCATCACGCAGCTGCCGCGGATCCTGCGCGACTTCCGCCGCCTGCACCCGCAGGTCAACCTCGAGCTGACGGTCAACCAGTCCGCGCCGCTGCTGCGCCGCGTGCACGCGGGGCAGCTCGACCTCGTGTTCATCAAGCAGACCGCGGGGGAGTCCGCCGAGGGCACCCGCGTCGCGACCGACCAGATGGTGTGGATGGCGCAGGACGGGATCGCGCTCGAGGCGGGGGAGCCCGTCCCGCTGATCGCCTACCAGGCGCCGAGCATCAGCCGGCAGATGGCGATCGACGCCCTCGAGGCAGCGGGCCGCACCTGGCGCATCACCTGCAACACGCGCGACGTCAACGGGGTGCTGGCGGCGGTGCGGGCCGGCATCGGCGTGGCGGTCTTCCCGCACTCGCTCATCCCGGCCGACCTCGTCAAGGTGTCCCAGCGGCTGTCGCTGCCCGAGCTGCCCGCCGTGGACTACGTGCTCATCGCGAACCCGACCGTGCAGCGGGAGCCGATCGACGCGTTGACCGCCGCCATCCTGTCCCGCGGGGTCGTCCGCGCGGTCTGAGCCGGTCCGAGCCGAGCCGAGCCGTGCCGACCCGCACCGAGCCGGCCGCCGTCCGGACCGGACGCCGCGCTACGGTGCCACGGTCGGGACGACCCCCGTGCCCGTCAGGTCGGGCAGCGTCACCCCGGCGAGGGGCAGCAGTGCCGACGCGACCGCCCAGAGCAGCACGAGCGTGCCGACGCCGCCGAGCACCGCGCCGAGGAGTGCGACCGGTCGCTGCCACGTCGCCGCGGGATCCCGCAGCGCCCTGCCGGACAGCACGAGCGCCAGCACGCCGAGCACGAGTCCGGCGGCGTGCACGGTCGCCGGCGCGGTGAACCACCAGGCTGCGAGTCCGAGGGCACCGAGGCCGGTCACCGCACCGACGACGGCAGCCGGGGTGGCTCCGACCGTCGTCAGCGCGCGGTCGCGGGGTGGACGGGCACCGGCCTGGAGGCTCGCCGCACCGCCGTCACGACCGGGTGCCTCCGCCTCGGGTCGCGTCGCGACCTCGGCGGAACCGTCGACGGTCGGGGCCGTTCCGCCGGTGGGAGCGTCCGCCACGGCCGGGAAGACGGCCGTCGGCACGGCTGCAGCACCGGCGGGCGGTGCGATCACGGCATCGAACGGCGTGGCTGGGGGATCGGCGACGACGGGCCGCGGTGCCTGCTGCCGGGCGAAGCGCGCCGGCGTGCGGTAGCCGATCGGTCCGGAGGGCTCGGGCTCGCTGCCCTCGACGAGGACGTGTTCGAGACCGGGCACCGAGAAGCGGGGCTGTCCGACGACCGGGATCGCGGGCGACACGGGCTGGACGGGCTCGCGGTGCGCGGCTCCGCGCTGTGCGGCGTCGTGCGTGGGATCCGTCGGGGGCGTGAGCGGGGCACGCGTCTGCTCGGTCGATGCGCGTGGCGTGGGCCCGCTCACGACGCTGCCGGCTGCCGCAGCCGGCGTGTCGGTGCCGGGACCGGGGTCCCCGACGGCGTCGACGGGCGAGACCGGCAGCGGAGCCGTGTCGAACGACGGGACCTGGACGGCCGGCGAGGTCGGTGCCGGCGGCAACAGGTGCTCCTCCGGCGGGTAGTCGGGCACGATGACGTCGACGTCGGACAGCGACCCGGCCGGAGCAGCGGCGGACGACCCGGGGCTGACCGATCCTGCGGCAGCCGATCCTGCGGCAGCCGACCCGGAGGCAGACGATCCGGTGGCTGACGATCCAGCGGCGGCGCGGTCGGCGACGGCGGCGACCTCGGGGACGGAGGCGGGCGCGGTGCTCGACGCGACCACCTCGACCACGGGAGCCTGCGGGGCGGGGGCGGGCTGCGCCTCCCGGCCGTCGGCGGTGTCCTCCGGGGGCGCGACGACCCACGCGGGGACCGCTCGACGCGGCCGGTCTCGGTCCGGCATGCGGTGCGACGCCACTCGTGCTCCCTCGGTCTACTGATCCATCGTCAGTTCTATCCGCGTGCATGCACTCCGGCGCAGCCCCAGTTCCGGGGGCGCGACGGCTCCGCGGAACGCACGACGGGCGGCCCTGCGCAGCGCGATGTCGCTGCGCAGGACCGCCCACGGTGCGTCGTGCGGAGGGGGATCACATGTCGCGGTAGCGCTTCGCCTCGGCGAGCTTCTGGCGCAGCTCGTCGGCCGTGAAGCGCGTCACGTAGCCGGGGGTGTCCCGCTGGATGCGCCAGCCCTCGGCGAGCGGACCGGCGTCGACCACGTCGAAGCCGAACTCGTCGATCAGGTCCGACACCGTGCGCTTCGCGTCGGCGTCGTCACCGGCCACCACGAGGGCGCGGCGGTCCGGGGTGCCGGCCGGGGTCGCCTCGTCGGTGAGGGCCTGCGCCGCGATGTGGTTGAAGGCCTTGACGACGTGTGCGCCCTGCAGGTGGTCCTGCAGGAGCTCGGCCGTGGTGGTCGTCTCGTCGTCGAGCGCCGCGATGTGGCCGTCGCGCTGCGGGTAGTAGTTGTTCGTGTCGATGACGACCTTGCCGACGAGGGGTTCGACGGGGATGGTGTCGATCGCGGCGAGCGGGGTGGTCACGACGACGATGTCGCCGGCGGCCGCCGCTTCGTCGCGGGTCGCCGCGCGGGCGCCGTCGCCGAGCTCTGCGACGAGGTCCTGCAGCGTCTCCGGCCCGCGCGAGTTCGCGATCACGACCTGGTGGCCGTGCTGCACCGCGAGGCGTGCGAGCTGGGATCCGATGTTGCCTGCTCCGATGATGCCGATGGTGGTCATGGCACCGTGCAACGCGGCTCCGAGCGGCGCATTCCCCACGGGTGCATGATGGCGCCATGGCCCACGAGTTCCGCGACGAAGCCGACCGCGACCGCTACGCGATGTACGTCGACGGCGAGCTCGTGAGCGTCCTCGACCGCCGGACCACCGACGACGCGGTGTCGTTCCCGCACACGTACACGGTCCCGGCGCACCGCGGGAACGGCTACGCGGCGGAGCTCGTGGCGTACGCCGTCGCCGACGTCGAGGCCAGCACCACGAAGCGCATCGTGCCGATGTGCTGGTTCGTCGGCAAGTGGTTCGACGAGCACCCCGAGAAGGCCGACCTGCTCAGCCGTGGCACCGCGGACTGAGACCCACCCCGACCGGCCGCAGCGTCGCGGCCGGCACGTCCCGCTCACGAGGACAGACCATGACCACGATCACCCCGTTCCTCTGGTACGACGACCAGGCCGAGCAGGCCGCGACGTACTACACCGACCTCTTCGCGGACAGCCGGGTCGACAGCGTCGCCCGCACCCCGGACGGCACCGCCCTCGTCGTCGAGTTCACGCTGCTCGGACAGCCGTACCGGGCCATGAACGGCGGCCCGGGCCACCCGCACACCGATGCCGTGTCGTTCCAGGTCGACGTCGACACGCAGGACGAGCTCGACCGGGTCTGGGACGCCCTGCTCGCCGACGGCGGCCGACCGCTCGCGTGCGGCTGGCTGCACGACCGCTGGGGGCTCGCCTGGCAGGTGACGCCGTCGATGCTCGGCGACCTGATGACCGGCGGCGGTGACCCGGAGGCGAACGCCCGCGTCTTCGCCGCCATGCGGGACATGGTCAAGCTCGACATCCCGGCGCTGCAGGCAGCGTCGGCCGGTCGCTGAGGGCGGGCACCTCGTGCTCGCCGGTATGGTGGCCGGACCCGTCGGCGCCGATCACCCGGCGCTCACCGTCACAGGCCGGAGAACGCCATGAGCAGCCCGAGCTCGGACGTCCGCAACAGCGACATCGGACGTGCCTACACCGAACTCGCCCGCATCACGAGGCGCGCGAGCATCCGCGCGCGCGGCGACGACCTGGTGCTCAGCGTCGTCGACCAGTCGCTCGTCGACTTCGTCGTGCAGCACCCCGGGTGCATGGCGATCGACATCGCCCGGTACCTGCGCCTGAACCGGTCGACGATCTCCCGCCAGCTGTCGGGTCTCCTCGCCGCGGGCCTGGTCCGCACGACGGACGGCGGGTCGGGCAACGCCAAGCCGCTGGAGGCGACCGACGCGGGTCGTGCCGCGCTCGACCGCTCGGTGCGGCTGCACCGCGACGCGCTCGAGGAACGGCTCGCCGACTGGTCCGACGACGACGTCGCGCTCCTGGCCGGGCTGCTCGAACGCCTCGGCGCCGCCGACGAGGCCGGGCTCCCGATGCCCGCACGGGCCGCCACGGACGACCGCGCCGCATCGTGACGACCACGTTCGTCCTGCTCTCCGACACCCACCTGCCGAAGCGCGCGAAGGACCTGCCCGCGGGCCTCTGGCAGGACCTGGAGGCCGCGGACCTGGTCGTGCACGCGGGGGACTGGGTGGACCTGGCCACGCTCGACGCCGTGCAGGCGCGGTCCCGCCGGTTCCGGGGCGTCCGCGGCAACAACGACGGCCCCGAGTTCGACGACCGCCTGCCGCTCGTCGACCACTTCACCGTCGAGGACCTCCGGTTCGCCCTCGTGCACGAGACCGGAGCCGCGACCGGCCGCGAGCGCCGGGCGGACGTCGCGTACCCGGACACCGATGTGCTGGTCTTCGGGCACTCGCACATCCCCTGGGACACCGTCGCCCCCTCGGGCATGCGGCTGCTCAACCCCGGGTCGCCGACGGATCGACGGCGTCAGCCGGACTTCACCTGGATGCGGGGGACGGCGGACGGACGCGACCTGACGGTCGAGCTGGTCCGGCTGCCACCGGCCGCGCGCTGACGGACGTCGGCATCCGGAAGAACGCGAGCTCCCACTCGGTGGAGCGGCGGTGGGCTCGGGTCATGCGCCCCCGCTCCACCTGTTCCGCCGCGGCCGCGAGCTCCTCGACGAGCGCGGTGGCCTCGGCGCTCGCCGCAGCGAAGTCCGGGTCGCCGTAGGCACCGAGCCAGTCGGCGAACGGGTGGCCCTCCGGCGCGTGCCCGAGCTGCGTCCCGACCCAGGCGTAGACGCGGAAGCACGGCAGCACCGCGGCGGCGAGGACCGCGGCCGACCCGGAGTCCGCGGCGTCCTGCAGGTGCGCGAGGTACCCGGCGCAGGTCGGGTGGACCGGGTCGTCGGCGTGCGAGCCGGCCAGACGGCGGTGGTGCAGGTCGCGGGCCTCGTCCGCGCAGCCCTGCGCGGACGCGGCCCAGAACGACGCCGGTGCTCCGGTCGACCACGCGGCGAGGCGCGCGAGGTGCTGCTCGTAGGCGCGCAGGTAGTGGACGTCCTGGGCGAGGTAGCCGGCGAACACGTCATCGTCGAGGCTGCCGTCGCGCAGGCCGGCCAGGAAGTCGCACGCGAGGGTCTCGTCGAGCGTGGCCGCCACGTCCTCCCACCAGCGGTCGGTCCACGACACCCGGGGCAGGGCCGCGCGCACCGCCGCGCCGTGGTCGACCGGACCGTTGCCCGTGCCGACCTGCAGCGCATCCGCCCCGCGGAGTGCCGCGGTCAACCACGCCTTCGCTCCGCCGACCGCGAGTTCCCAGTCGCCGTCGCGGGCGGCCAGCGTCGCGATCGCACTCGACAGCGAACAGCCGGTGCCGTGCGTGTTCGTCGTGTCGATGCGGGGACCCGTGAAGGTACGGGTCGTGCCGTCGGGTGCGACGAGCACGTCGTCCGACGTCGGGCCGTCGTCGTGCCCGCCCTTCGCGAGCACCAGGACGTCCCACCTGCGGGCGACGAGCAGCGCCGCCTCGGTCGGTGTCCCGTCACCGGGGCCGTCCGTCCCGGCGAGCGCGACGAGCTCGGCGAGCTCCGCGCGGTTCGGTGTGACCAGGTCGGCCAGGGCGAGCAGGTCACCCATCGCGGCGGCGGCCGACTCGTCGAGCAGCCGGTCGCCGCTCGTCGCGACCATCACCGGGTCGACGACGACCACGGGCGGGCGGTGCTCGCGCAACCAGTCGGTGACGGTGCGGACGACGTCGGCGGTGCCGAGCATCCCGACCTTCACCGCGTCGACGACCACGTCGTCCGACACCGCGTCGAGCTGCTCGCGCAGGAACGCCGTCCCGGGGACGTGCACCGAGCGGACGCCGTGCGTGTTCTGCGCGACGAGCGCCGTCACGACGCCCATGCCGTAGCCGTCCGCCGCGGCGATCGCCTTGAGGTCCGCCTGCAGGCCCGCGCCGCCCGTCGGGTCGGTGCCCGCGATGCTCAGCACGCGCGGGACGCTCCCGGTCACCGGAGCGTCCACGCGTCGACGTGTGCGGCTGCGGCGGCGTACGGGTCGGCCGCAGCGCAGATGCCGGAGACCACGGCCACCCCCGCCGCCCCGGCGGCACGCAGGGGAGCGACGTCCTCGAGGGTGATGCCACCGATCGCGACGCAGGGCACACCGACGGCCCGTGCCAGGTCGGCGATGCGGGCGAACCCGGCGTGGCCGAGGGCCGGCGGGTGATCGGCCTTCGTCGCGGTCGGGTGGACGACCCCGACCCCGAGCAGGTCGACGGTGCCGCGGGGGAGCGCGGCGACCGCGTCGACGTGCGCCGGGGTGTTCGCCGTCAGCCCCACGTGGGCGTCCGGCCCGAGGAGCGCCCGCGCTGCCGTCACCGGGACGTCGGACTGGCCGAGGTGCACCCCGGCGACCCGGTGCCCGGCGTGCCGTGCGGCGAGGGCCACGTCGAGGCGGTCGTCGACCACCACGGTGGCGCGGTCGCCCACCGAGTCGGCGACCGCGGCGGTGAGCGCGAGGAGGTCGCGTGCCGAGGCGTCCTTGTCACGGACCTGCACGGTGCGGACGCCCGCGTCGACGGCGGCCCGGACCACCCCGAGGACCCCGGTGCCGTGCCGATCGGCGAGCGGACCGTCGGTGACCAGGTAGACGCCGACGTCCGTCGCCGCGCTCATGCCGGCACCGCCGTCGACACCGCTGTCGGCTCGGTCGTCGGCTCCGTCGTGATCCGGGCCTCGCGGACGACGTCCTCCGGCGTGAGCGACGTGAGCCGGTCGAGGAAGAGCGGCTGGAACGTGCCCGGACCGGCGGCGTCGCGAGCGGCGAGCTCCGCAGCGATCGTGTGGACCGCGGTCGCCGCGACCGCCGCCGCCCCGGGGTCGTCGGGGGCCAGCGCCGTGAAGGCTGCCACCACGGCGCCGAGCGCGCACCCGCCGCCGGTGATCCGCGTCAGCAGCGGGGTGCCGTTCGCGACCCGGACCACGCCGGTACCCGGCGCGACCAGCAGGTCGACGGGACCGGACACGGCCAGGGCACCCACGGTCCTCCCGTCCGATGCGTCGACGGCGGCCGCACGCGCGTCGTCGGGGCCGGCCGTGCTGTCCACGCCCCGTCCGCCGCCGGAGTCCCCGAGGAGCGCGAGCACCTCGGACGCGTTGCCGCGGAGCACCGTCGGTCGGAGCGCGAGCAGGTCGTGCGCGAGTGCGGTGCGCACCGGCAGCGAGCCCACGGCGACGGGGTCGAGCACCCACGGGGTCCCGGCCTCGACCGCCGCGTGCGCGGCCTCGAGCGACGCGGCCCGCGGTTCGGGGTGCGGCGTCCCCGTGTTCACGAGCAGGGCGTCCGCGACGCGGGCGAACGGTCCGGCCTCGGTGGTGACGTCGACCATCGCAGCGGACGCCCCGAGCGCCAGCAGGACGTTGGCCGTGACGTTCTGCACGACGGTGTTCGTGATGCACTGCACCAGGGGGCTGCTCGCGCGCACCCCCTCGAGCAGCGTGGCGGTGCGGTCGGCCCAGTCCGGGGACGGGACCCCGGGTGTGGGCGCGGGGCCGGGTACGGGCGCAGCAGTGTGCATGGACGATCCCTTCGCGAGTACGAGCTCGAGCAGGTTCGACGGGTGTGATCTCAGCCGCTCGGTGCGGCACCCCGTGTCTCGGACGACACCGTACACGACGCCGCGCGACGGCTCCGAGCACTCCCGCGGCGCCGTTCCCGTCACACCGCAGGCACCCTGTGCCAGGGTTGACGGGTGCCAGAAGCGACCCCTCCCGGACCCCCGCCCGGCCCCCGCGATCCCGGCGACGCCTGGGCCGTCGGGCCGGACGGCACGAAGGCCTGGGGGCGGTTCGGCGCGGCCGGACTGCTCGTCGACGACGGCGCCGGGCGGGTGCTGTTGCAGCACCGCGTCGAGTGGAGCCACCACGGCGGCACGTGGGGCATCCCCGGTGGTGCCCGGCACCAGGGCGAGGAGGCCGTGGCCGCGGCACTCCGCGAGTCCGCCGAGGAAGCGGGCGTGCCCGAGGACGGCATCGACCTGCGGCACGCCGCCGTGCTCGACCTGGGCTTCTGGACGTACACGACCGTGGTCGGCCGTGCTCGCGAGGCGTTCGAGCCGGTCATCGCCGACCGCGAGAGCCTGGCGCTGTCGTGGGTGCCCGTGGACGAGGTCGACGACCTGCCGCTGCACCCCGGGTTCGGTGCCTCGTGGCCGGCGCTCCGTGCGGCGATCAGCACGACGCCGCACGTCGTGGTCGACGCGGCGAACGTCGTCGGCAGCGTGCCGGACGGGTGGTGGAAGGACCGTGCGGGTGCAGCGGAGCGGCTGCTGTCGTCCGTGGCGGCGCTCGCCGAGCGTGGCCTGGACGCGCGGGAGCTGGGGTTGCCCTTCGCCCGGTGGTGGCCGCAGTGGACCGTGGTGCTCGAGGGTGACGCACGAGCGGCGCGGACGGACGGCCGGAGCGGCCGCGTCGTCGCCGGGGCCGGTGCCGGTGGCGCTGGAGCGGACGCGACCGGTGGCGATGCGCCGGTCGGGGCCGGTGGCGTCCGGGTCCTGCGGGCGGACGGCTCCGGCGACGACGCGATCGTCGAGGCCGCCCGTGCCGCGCTCGGCGCCGGCGGTGCACCGGTGGTCGTCGTGACGGCGGACCGGGAGCTCCGGACCCGCGTCGAGGCCCTCGGCGCCGAGGTCCGCGGACCGGGATGGTTCCGGGAGCAGTAGCCCGATCTCGCACTCCGTGACCGGATCGTGACGTCGGACACCCGTGGTCGCTACGCTGGCCCTCACGTCAACGGAGACGTACCGATCAGGAGGTCACGATGGAGCGTGTCACCAGAGCCGACGACCGCGTCCACCGCCCCGCGGGGCCCTGGACGCCCACGGTGCACCGGCTGCTCGCGCACCTGCACGAGCAGGGCTTCGTCGCGGCCCCCGAACCCATCGCCGTCGGGGACGCCCTCGAGACGGTGACGTTCGTCCCGGGCACCGCCGGCAACTACCCGTGGAGTGCCGAGATCGCGAGCGAGGCGGCCCTCGTCACGTCCGCGCGCCTGCTCCGGCAGTACCACGACGCCGCGGCGACCTACCCCCGCGACGACGCCGTCGACGTGTGGTCCCAGGCCGAGCGGCTGCCGGTCGAGACGATCGTGCACGGCGACTTCGCGCCGTACAACTGCGTCTACGACGGCATCGCCGCCGTGGGCCTCATCGACTTCGACACCGCCCACCCCGGACCGCGGGTGTGGGACGTGGCGAGTGCCGTGTACCGCTTCGCCCCGTTCACGACCGGGGCGGTCGAGGGCGGCACGGCGCCGAGCCTCGACGAGCGACTCGACCGGGCGGCGGAGTTCTGCCGTGCGTACGGGCTCGACGACCGGTCCCGCGGCGTCCTCGTCGACACGATGACGGCGTCGCTCGTCGCCCTCGTGACGACCATGGAGACCGAGGCCGCGGCGGGCAACCCGAAGTTCACGAGCGACCTCGAGCACGGGCACGCGGACCTGTACCGGGCCGACGTCGCCTGGATCGAGTCGCACGCCGAGGCCATCCGCACCGCGGTCGCACTGCCCTGAGCCGCGGTGCGGTCGTCGGCGGAACGCCGGCGTCCCGCGGGCCGAGCAGCGGACGCGACCCGACGGCGGGCCGGACGAGCGTGTCGGACGCACACCGGGCCTCCCGGCAGCTCCCAGCAGCCACGCGGCGGACTCCGAAGCTGCCTCGGGTAGTGTCGGTGGGCCATGACCGACAGCCCGGCCGACGCCACCCCGTACGAGGTCCTCGGCGTCCCCGCGACCGCTGACGACGACGAACTCCGCCGCGCGTACCGCCGGGCCGCCCGCGAGACCCACCCCGACCTCGGCGGCGACGCCCGGCGCTTCCGCCAGGTGCAGGTCGCCTGGGAGCGCGTCGGCACGCCCGCTGCACGCCGTGCCTACGACGCCGGATCCCGCACCTCGACTCCGCAGGGCGCGTCCGGCCCGTCCGGTTCCTCGGCCTGGAGGCCCGACTCCGGTCGTGACGAGTACGCACCGCCGACAGCGCGTCGCGACTCCCGCCCCCGCGCCCGGTCCCACGGACACCCCGGCGGCCGGTCGCGCGAGGTCTTCCTGCAGGCCGAGCGCGAGTGGGTCGGCCTCGGCGACCCGATCGAGGACCCGTACGACCCGACGCTCGTCCGGTCCGCCCCGCGGCACATCCGGCGTCTGCTGGGCGAGGCCCTCGCCGAGGAGGCGACGGCGGCCATCGTCGCCGACATGGGCATCGGCGTCACGGTGTGGCACGACCTCGACGCCGGTGCCGAGGGCAAGCTCGACCACGCCGTCCTGACCCCGAGCGGTCTGTGGGCGGTCGAG
Source organism: Curtobacterium caseinilyticum (assembly GCF_030363035.1). Taxonomy (GTDB): domain Bacteria; phylum Actinomycetota; class Actinomycetes; order Actinomycetales; family Microbacteriaceae; genus Curtobacterium; species Curtobacterium caseinilyticum. The sequence goes on from NZ_JAUCMN010000004.1 coordinate 109,211, forward strand.
TCGATCGACTGGGGCGCCCCCGTGCGCATCGAGCACGGCGAGGTCACCGGGGAGACCCTCGCACCGGGGGAGCGGCCCGTCAAGGAGCTCGTACGCGCGGCGCGGGCGGTGCAGAAGCAGACCCGGGTGAAGTTCACCGGCCGGCTCGTGGTCGTGCCGGACTCCGCGGTCGACGAGGACGTGCAGGTCGTCGGCTCCCCGCGGAAGCCCACCGCCCTCGTCGTGCGCCGGAGCGCCCTCGGACAGGTGCTCAACGGCGTGTGGTCGCCGGAGGGTTCCGTCGACGTCTTCGACATCCGCGACCGCCTGCAGCAGACCGTCCGGTTCGTCTGATGCCCGACCGCGTGGTGGCGGTCGTCGGCGCGACGCTCACGACGGACCACCACAGCGCGGGTCAGTAGCCGCGGAGCTTCTCGAGGTCGCGGCGCTCCCGCTTGCTGGGCCGCCCCGCGCCGGGGTCGCGCACCGGGACGAAGCCGGCCTCCTCCTTCGGCAGTCGCGGCGGCGTCCGGTCCTCGAAGTGCTTCGCGGCCTCGGCAGCACTCGTGCGCTTGAGGATGATGCCCGTCACGACGACGATCCGGTCGAAGCCGTGCTGGCGGACGCGGACCTCGTCGCCGGGGCCGATCGGCTGCGCCGGCTTCGCGCGCTCCCCGTTCACCCGGACGTGGCCGGCCTTGCACGCGGTGGTGGCGGCGGACCGGGTCTTCGTGATCCGCACCGCCCAGATCCAGCTGTCCACGCGCGCCTTCTCCATCCGTCCACCCTAGGCGTGCCGGACGCGGACGCGGACGCGGCCACGGCCACGTCCGGTGACGTCCCAGCCGTCGGGGTGGGCCCGCTCGCGGCTACGCTCGACCCGTGCCCGACCGCCGCGACCAGGACGCCATCGCCCGCGCGCTGGCGCTCGGCGTGCTCGACGGCGCGGCGCTCGGCGACCGCCTCGTGGTGCGGGCCCGGCACGGCGACGGAGCGCGGGACGCCCTCGGCACGCTGTCCGCCCGCTCGCCGTCCGCGGTGACGATCGACACCCGGAGGGGTCCGGTGCAGGTCCCGTTGGCGGACGTCGTCGCCGCGAAGCCGGTCCCGCCGCCGCCCGCACCGCGGCAGCGACAGCGCTGACCACGCGCCGCTCGCTCCCGTGCCCCGCCTCGGGCCCTCCCGACACCGGCGAGCCGTCGCCGTCCGCGCCCCGCACCCCACGTAGCCTCGACCCATGGTCGTCCCCGTCCCGCTCGGCACCGAGGACCGGACCGCCCGCCTCACGCTCCGCCACCCGGACCGTTGGCGCCGGGAGGACGCTCCGCAGGCCGACCTCCGCCTGACCGGCGACGACGTGGTGCTCACCGTGCGTTCGCGTCCCTCCGACCGCACGATCGCCGAGGAGCACACCAGCCTGCTCGAGCGGCTGCCCGGTTCCGTCGAGGGACTCCACCTGATCGGCTGCGATCCGTGGACGGTCGCCGACGCACCCGCACGCCTGGTCGAGTACGTGCGACCCGACGAGGGCGGCGACGTCGCCGGCTCGCACCTGCTCTTCGTGACCGGGCGGCACCGCGTCGACCTCACCGTGGAGCGTCCGCTCGCTCGGATGCTCGCGACCGACGACCTCGTCTCGGCCGTCCTCGAGTCCGTCCGGGCGACCGAACCGGTGCCGGCGCGGCCGCAGCGCGGACTCGAGCCGCTCCCGGCGGCGGTGCCGGCCCCGGACCTGGACGGCACGCACCTCGGCGCCGAGGCACTCGCGACGCTCCGCTCCCTGGCCGGCCGGCGCTGGAGCCCGACGCTCCTCCGCACGCCCGGTGGCCGCGAACTCGTGCAGTCCGGGCTGGTCGGTCGCCTCGGCACGCTCCCCGAGCCGACCCAGGAGCTCATCGGTCCCTGGGCCGACGACACCCAGCCGGTCACCCTCGAACAGCGGTTGCCCGACGGGCGCACCACGCGCCTCCAGGCCTGGGCCGAGACCGTCGTCGACGGGACGGACGAGACGGGCGGCACCGTCTCGCGGCTGCCGGTCGAGCGCGTGGTCGCGCTGATGGCCGGGAGGCTCGGCATCCGTCCGACGTGGACCTTCCCGTTCCGCACGGGGTCGGTCGGCGCCGACCTGCTTGCCCGCAGGACGGGTGCGGCAGTCGCCGCGCCGGACCTGCCGCAGGTCGTCGCCGAGGCGGACCCGCGTCTGGCGCGGTTCTGGGCGGCGCCGTGGACGGTTTCGTCGATCCGCCGTCCGGGGCGTCCGACCCCGGTCGTCGTCGTGCACGCCGAGGGGATCGGGTTCGCACGTGTGGGACGGACCGAGGCCGGGGAGACGGCCTTCCGGACCGACTCCCCAGCCAACGTCTACCGGTCCGTCGTGCGGGCGTTGCTCGGCTGACGACGTTCCGGACGCTGCGCCCGCTGGGCAAACGTCTACCGGTCCGTCGTGCGGGCGTTGCTCGGCTGAGCTCCTCGGGTCAGGCTGCGGGGCCCGCGGTGAGGGTGACCGTGACGGTCTTCGCCGCGCCGGAGGCGTCGGTGTAGCCGACCACGACCTCGTCGCCCACCGCGTGCGACTGCACCGCGGCGGTCAGCGCCTCGCTGCTCGTCACCGCCGTGCCGTCGAGGCTCGTGATCGTGTCGCCGGCCACCAGGCCGGCAGCAGCCGCACCGGAACCCTCGACCGTGCCCGCGACCGCGACGCCGCTGCCGGTCTGCGTCGTGGCGCCCGACCCGACCTGCACGCCGAGGAACGCCGGCAACCCGATCGTGATCGTGTCCGAGGACTCCCCGGCGAGGATCTTGTCGGCGATCGCCTTCGCGGTGGTGATCGGGATCGCGTACCCGGTCACCTCGGCGGACCCGGAGGACGCGGCCGTGGCCATCCCGACGACCTCGCCCTCGCTGTCGAGGACCGGCCCGCCCGAGTCACCCGACACGATGTCGGCGGCCACCTCGATCAGGCCCTGCAGCGACTCGGTCCCGGTACCGGTCTCGCTCTGCACCTGGATGTCCTGGTCGAGCGCGGTGACCGTGCCCGTGGCGGCGACGAGGTTGCCGGTGCCCTCGGCGTTGCCGACGTCGGTGACGGTGTCACCCGTCGACGGCTCGCCGTCGTCGTCGAGCGTCACGGTGGACAGCCCCGACGCGCCCTTCAGCTTCAGCACGGCGACGTCGTGCGTGGCGTCGGTGCCGACGACCTCGGCCGCGTACTCCTTGCCCGTGGTCTCGTCGGTGACGGTGATGCTCGTCGCGCCCTGCACGACGTGGTTGTTCGTCAGGACCGTGCCGTTCGCGGTCAGGATCATCCCGGTGCCGGCTGCCCGCGACGACGTGTCGTAGTTCAACACGGTGTCGATCGTCACGACGCCCTGCTCCTGTTCGGTCGTCGCCGGTGTCGCCGCGGACTCGGTGGTCGTCCCGGAGCCGGTGCCGGTCCCGCTGCCCTCCCCGGCGCCGCCGGCGCCGTAGCCGGGGACCGTGAACCCGTTCGTCCCGCCGTCGGTGCTCCCGCCCGTGCCGCCCCCGCCCGGCAGCGTCGTGGTGCCCTGCGACTGGCTCGAGGTCGTGGTCGTGCCCTGCGAGGAGAGCCCGAACGCCGTCCCGCCCGCGGCACCGACGATCGCGAGCGCCGCGACACTCGAGCCGATCACGAGTCCGAGTCGACGGGGGCGCTTGCCGCCGGCGTGGTCAGCGGTCGCGGCGCCGTGGACCCACGCGTACTGCGACCCGCCCGGGGCACCGGCGCCAGCAGTGGAGCCGACCTGGTCGGCGCTGACCTGTGCGGCGCCGACCGGTGCACTGCCGCCCATCGCGGTGCTGCCGACCAGGTAGGGACCGCGTCCGTCCGGGGTCCAGGCGTACGGGCCCGAGCCGTCGGACCCGTAGAGGTACGGGCCGCTGCCGTCGAAGGCGTACGCCGGACGAAGGGTGGCGGGGTCTGCGTGCGGGGCCTCCCGGTCGGGGCGGTCGGTCGCGCGCTGGTCGTCGGCGGGGTTCTCGTTCATGGGGGCTCTCCGGTCGTCCGTCGACCACCCGTGGGGTGGCGATCCGTTCCTCGACGTCCCGGTCGGGCGTCGACGGAGACCAGTACAGGAGCCGGACCCAAGACGAGCCTATGAACGAACCCGGTGGCTGCTCCGGGCTTCCTCGGGGGCCGCCGTACGGGCCCACGCGGTTAGGCTTGCCTCACCTCCCATGCGCGCGCCCTCACCCCGAACCCCCGTCCTGCGACCCCGACCGGAGCCGGCGTCCCGCTCCCGGCTCGTCGGCGCCGCGGTGGTCGCCGTCGTCGCGCTCGTCGTGGCCGTGGCGCTGTCCGTCGCGTTCGGGTCGCGTCCCATCCCGCTCGGCACCGTCCTCGACGTCGTGCTGCACCCGGACCGGCAGGACGACGTCGGCCTCATCGTGCTCGGCAACCGGGTGCCCCGGACGGTCGTGGGGCTCCTGGCGGGGGCTGCGCTCGGCGTCGCCGGCGCGGTGATGCAGGGGGTCACGCGGAACCCGCTCGCCGACCCGAGCGTCCTCGGCATCAACGCCGGAGCCGCCCTCGCCGTCGTCGTCGGCATCGCGGTCTTCGGCATCAGCGGCACGGCCGCCTACCTGCCCTTAGCGTTCGTCGGTGCCGGTCTCGCCGCCCTGCTCGTCTACGGGGTCGCGGCCGTCGCCCGGCGCGGGCTGTCGCCCGTCGGGCTCGCGCTGGCCGGTGCGGTCGTCGCGGCCGCGCTGTCCTCGGTCACCACGGCCGTCCTGGTCTCGAGCCAGAGCCTGCTCGACCAGCTGCGCTTCTGGCAGGTCGGCGCGCTCGCCGGGAAGGACCTCGGCACCGCCGGCGTCATCGCCGTCCCCGTGCTCGTCGGACTGGTCGTCGCCGCCGGGCTCGGGCGCTCCCTCAACACCCTCGCGCTCGGTGACGAGCTGGCGGCGTCCCTCGGGCAGCGCGTGGTGCTCGTCCGGGTCGTCGGCGGCGTCGTGACGGTGCTGCTGGCGGGCTCGGCCGTGGCCGCGGCCGGCCCGATCGCGTTCGTCGGTCTCGCCGTCCCGCACGCCGTCCGCCGCCTGAGCGGACCGGACCAACGGTGGACGATCCTCCTGTCCGCCCTGGTGGCACCCGCACTCCTGCTCGTCGCCGACGTGATCGGGCGCGTCGTCGCGTACCCGGGGGAGCTGCAGGTGGGGATCGTCACCGCGCTCATCGGGGCGCCGGTGTTCATCTGGCTCGTCCGGTCGCGGGTGGTGACCGGCCTGTGAGCGCCGTCCGCCGCGAGGTCACCGTCCTCGGTGCGGTCCTCCTGCTCCTCGTCGCCCTCGTGCTCGTGGGGCTCGGGGTCGGGGAGATCCCGCTCTCGCCGCTGCAGGTCGCCGGAGCACTCGTCGGGCACGGCGACACCGTGTCGGACTTCGTCGTGGGACAGCTCCGCGGGCCCCGGGTGGCGGGTGCCGTGCTCGTGGGTGCCGCCCTCGGTGCCGCCGGTGGGATCGTGCAGAGCGTCGTCCGCAACCCGATCGCCAGCCCCGACGTCATCGGCATCACCTCGGGCGCGAGCGCTTCGGGACTGACCGCGATCGTGCTCTTCGGTGCCGGCGGCGGCGTCCTGTTCGGCTCGGTGGTCGTCGGCGCCGTCCTGGTGTCGGTCGCGATCGCCGCGCTGTCCTGGCGTCGGGGGATCACCGGCAACCGCGTCGTGCTCGTCGGCATCGGCGTCGCAGCGATCTGCCTGAGCATCACCGGGTGGATGCTCACCGCCGGCACCGTGCAGCAGGCGGGCACGGCGCTCCTGTGGCTCTCGGGCAGCCTGAACGCCGTCGACCGCACCCTCGTCGGTGTCCTCGGCGTCGCCGTCGTCGTGCTGCTCAGCGCGGCGCTGGTGCAGTCGCGCCGGCTCACGGTCCTGGCCCTCGGTGACGAGGTCGCCGCGGCCCTCGGGCTCCGGCCGGACCGGGCGAAGGTGCTCCTGCTCCTGACGGCGGTCCTCCTGACCGCAGGTGCGGTTGCGACCGCGGGGCCGGTGGCGTTCGTCGCGCTCATGGCCGCGCCGATCGCCCGCCGGCTCGTCGGGAACGGTCGCGTCGCGCTCGGGGCGGTCGCGGCCGTCGGCGCGGTGATCACGCTCGCGAGCGACCTGGTTGCGCAGTTCGCGATCCCGGGCAACGCCCTGCCCGTCGGGGTGGTGACCGGCGTGGTCGGCGCGCCGTACCTGCTCTGGCTGCTGGCGCGCGGGCGCTGACCCGGGGTGCCGGGGCTGGACCGACGGGGCGCTGGTCCGGCGGTCCTGTGGCCTTGCCTGTGCGGTTCCGGTCGCCTGGTGCGGTCCCGGTCGCCTGGCGCGGTTCCGGTCTGGAGGCGCGGTGCGGTCCTGCCCCGCGCCTCCCGTCCGTCAGCGGTGCGAGCCCCGTGCATCGGCCGAGTGGCGGAGGTGCGTTCGCTGAGCGCGAGCAGCGGAGTTCTCCCCAACCCCGTTCGGGGCTCCCGCACGGTCACCCGTTTCCGATACGCTGGTGCGCCAAGAGGAGGAGGTCCACGATGCCAGAGCCAGTGGTCCCGCAGTCGGGTGGTCAGAAGACACCGGAACAGCGGCTGGTCGACACGACCCTGACCTTCAGCATGGACATGGGAGCGGCGCTCACCGCCGAGTCCGGTGTCTCGACCGAGGAGCGTGACGCGGTCAACGCGCTGCCGTCCGGTTCGGCGTTGCTCGTGGTCCGGCGTGGTCCCAACGTCGGTGCGCGGTTCCTCCTGGACTCCGACGTCACGACGGCCGGACGCCACCCCGACGCGGACATCTTCCTCGACGACGTCACCGTGTCCCGGAAGCACGCACAGTTCCTCCGCCACGGCACCGCGTTCAGCGTCAAGGACAACGGGTCGCTCAACGGCACGTACTTCGACGGTGCGCGCATCGACGAGGCACTGCTCACCGACGGTGCCGAGGTCCAGGTCGGCAAGTTCCGGCTGACGTTCTACGCCTCCCGGGTCGACCTGGCGCGCCTGGCGAACGCGTAGTGGCTGCGCGGTCCGCCGCGGCCCGAGCCGGGGCCGCGGTGCCGGACCTGCTCACCATCGGGCAGGTCATCGCCCGGTTGAAGCCGGAGTTCCCGGACCTGTCCAGCTCGAAGCTCCGGTTCCTCGAGGAACGCGAGCTCGTCACGCCGATCCGGACCGCCAGCGGGTACCGGAAGTTCTCGGCGGCCGACGTCGAACGGCTCCGGATCGTGCTCGGGCTCCAGCGTGACCACTACCTGCCGCTGAAGGTGATCAAGGACTACCTGGCCGACCTCGATGCGGGCCGCGAGCCGGTCCTGCCGGGTGGTGGGGATGCACCGAAGCCGTCGATCCTCGGTCGCGAGCGCCGGTACACCCGCGACGAGACGGTCCGCGCCGCGGGCGCCTCGCCGATGCTGCTCTCCGACGCTGTCTCCGCGTCCCTGCTCCCCGCGGCCGACACCTACGGGGACGACGCCGTCGCGGTGCTCAAGGCACTGGTCGAACTGCAGCGCACCGGCATCGAACCACGCCACCTGCGGTCCATGCGGGGCGTGGTCGAGCGCGAGGTCGGGCTCATCGAGTCGGCCCTCATGCCGGTGTCCCGACGTGGTGACGCCACGTCACGTGCGAAGGCCACCGAGTTGGCGCGCGAGATCGCCGGCCAGCTCGAGGTCGTCCGCACCGCGCTGGTGCGTGCGGCCATCGGTCGGCTCGACGCATGACGAGCAGTCCGGGGACGTCGGCGGGACCCCGAGGCCCTGTCGGTCGTCGGTGGTCGAGGCGTATCGTCGACACGCCGGACGCGCCGGAGCGGATGTGCCGCGTGCGGAGCACCCGAGTCGCTACCGTGGACCTCGGAACAACTCTCAACCCGTCGTTGAACCTTCGGGTGGGAGCTCGAACGTCGTGGAAGGCATGCACATGAGTGGGACTGACACCCCCGGTACCGAGTCCGAGATGACCCGGTACGACCTCGGTCTGCTCTTCACCGACGGCCTCCCCGAGCACGACGAGCAGAACGGCTACCGCGGCACCGTCGCCGCGCGGGCAGCCGGCATCTCGTACCGCCAGCTCGACTACTGGGCCCGTACCGAGCTCGTCCAGCCGACCATCCGCGGTGCAGCCGGCTCCGGATCGCAGCGGCTCTACGGCTTCCGCGACATCCTCGTCCTCAAGCTCGTCAAGCGACTCCTCGACACCGGCATCTCGCTGCAGCAGATCCGGACGGCGGTGAACCAGCTCCGCGAGTCGGGCGTGTCCGACCTGGCCCAGACGACGCTGATGTCCGACGGTGCCTCGGTCTACCTGTGCACCTCGGACGACGAGGTCATCGACCTCGTGTCCCGCGGTCAGGGCGTCTTCGGCATCGCCGTCGGCAAGGTCCTCCGTGAGGTCGAGAGCTCCCTCGTCGAGCTCGACGCCACTCCGGCGGCCGACCCCGACGACGAGCTCGCCGCCCGCCGCGCCACCCGCGCTTCCTGACCTCCGCCGCAGCTCCACCCCGCTCGCGACCGAGCCGTTCCTGCGACACTCGGCGCTCCCTGCCGACGAGTGCTGCCCGCTCAGCGCGACACTCATGGCGCGTCCTGCGCACTCGCTGACCGGCGCCGAGCCCGTCCCGAGGCGGTCGTCCTTCGATCAGTGTCACGGAACGGGCGAGGAAGCCCGCGCGCGCACCCTCGAGCGGGACGGACGCGTCGCTGGGCGTGCATCGTCGAGCGGGCAGGACATGCCGCGCGGGCATCGTCCAGCGGGCAGGACCAGTCGCTGACGGCCGCCGAGCGAGACGGAAACGGCCCGCTCGGCGAAGCCGAACGGGCCGTGCAGGGCCGCAGCCGCCGCCGCGCTAGGCTGCGCCGCCCTCGGCGTACGGGCCGATCTTGCCCGTGCGCATGATGCGCTCGAGCAGCTGGTCGAAGTTCTTCGCCATCTCCTGCGCCGACTCACCCGGCCACACGTGCAACGGCTTCGCCGCACCCTGCGCCTGCTGCAGCGACGTGCGCTCCGGCAGCTGCGGCGAGAGCACGAGCGGGCCGAACATGTCGCGGAGCTCCTTGATGCGGAACTGGTGCTCGAGCGACTGCACGCGGGCACGGTTCACGATGATGCCGAGCGGCTGCAGACGGGGGGAGAGCCCACGGCGGATCTCCTCGATCGCGCGGAGGGCTCGGTCGGCGGCGGCCACGGAGAACAGGCCCGGCTCGGTGACGACCGTCACGCGGTCCGAGGCGGCCCAGGCCGTCCGGGTGAGCGCGTTGAGGGACGGCGCACAGTCGATGAGGACCAGCTCGTAGTCCTGCTCGACGTTGGCGAGCGCCTCCTCCAGCTTCCAGATGTCCCGGATCGAGGGGTGGGGTCCGTCGAAGTTGATCGCCGAGGGGGAGCCGACGAGCACGTCGACCTTGCCCTGGGAGCCCTTCGTCCACCCGGACGGAGCGATCGCCTGCCGGACGATCTTCTCCTTCGGGTTCTCGAGGACGTCGGCGACGTTGAGGTGGCCGGAGATGTCGATGTCGAGGCCCGTGGAGACGTCGGACTGCGGGTCGAGGTCCACCACCAGCGTGCGCAGTCCCTTGGCGAACGCGGCCGAAGTCAGGCCGAGCGTCACCGTCGTCTTTCCGACACCACCCTTGAGGGAGCTCACGCTGAGTACATGCACGGTGAGCCACGTTACCGCCAGTAGGGTTGTGACACCTCAACCCGGGCTGAAAGGGACGTCGTGTTCACGAAGATCCTCGTGGCGAACCGAGGCGAGATCGCCATCCGCGCGTTCCGTGCCGCGTACGAGCTGGGGGCCCGGACGGTGGCCGTCTACCCGTACGAGGACCGCAACTCCCTGCACCGGCTGAAGGCCGACGAGGCGTACGTCATCGGCGAGCCGGGGCACCCCGTGCGCGCCTACCTGGACGTCTCCGAGATCATCCGTGTCGCCCGCGAGTCGGGTGCCGACGCGATCTACCCGGGGTACGGGTTCCTGTCGGAGAACCCCGACCTCGCCGCCGCGGCCGCTGCGGCCGGGATCACCTTCATCGGCCCCGGCGAGCACGTGCTCGAGATGGCCGGCAACAAGGTCACGGCCAAGGAGCACGCGGTGGCGGCCGGCGTCCCGGTCCTCGCGAGCACCCCGGCGAGTCGCGACGTCGACGAGCTGCTGGCGGGCGCGGACGCGATCGGCTTCCCGGTCTTCGCGAAGGCCGTCGCCGGCGGTGGCGGACGTGGCATGCGCCGGGTGGAGACGAAGGCGGAGCTCCGAGGCGCGCTCGAGGCGGCCATGCGCGAGGCCGACAGCGCCTTCGGGGACCCGACGATGTTCCTCGAGCAGGCGGTGATCCGTCCGCGGCACATCGAGGTGCAGGTCCTCGCCGACGCCACCGGCACCGACGCCGGCACGATCCACCTGTTCGAGCGCGACTGCTCGGTGCAGCGGCGGAACCAGAAGGTCGTCGAGATCGCACCGGCGCCGGACCTCGACCCGTCGATCGCCGCAGCGCTCCACCGAGACGCCGTGGCGTTCGCGCGGTCGATCGGGTACGTGAACGCCGGCACGGTCGAGTTCCTGCTCGACACCGAGGGCGAGCGCGCCGGGCAGCACGTCTTCATCGAGATGAACCCCCGCATCCAGGTCGAGCACACCGTCACCGAGGAGGTCACCGACGTCGACCTCGTGCAGTCGCAGATGCGCATCGCCGCGGGCGAGACCCTCGCCGACCTGGGCTTGTCGCAGGACACCGTCGCCGTGCACGGAGCCGCGCTGCAGACCCGCATCACGACCGAGGACCCGACGCAGGGCTTCCGCCCGGACACCGGCAAGATCACCACCTACCGCAGTCCCGGTGGCGCGGGCGTCCGGCTGGACGGTGGCACGGTCGCCACCGGCGCGCAGATCAGCCCGCACTTCGACTCGATGCTCGCGAAGATGACGTGCCGGGGCCGCGACTTCCCGGCCGCCGTCGCCCGCGCGAAGCGCGCTCTCGCCGAGTTCCGCATCCGCGGTGTCAGCACGAACATCCCGTTCCTGCAGGCCGTCCTCGACGACCCGGACTTCGCGCGCGGCGACGTCTCGACGCAGTTCATCGAGGAGCGTCCGCAGTTGTTCGGCGGCCACGTGTCGAAGGACCGCGGCACGAAGGTGCTCGGCTGGCTCGCCGACGTCACGGTGAACAAGCCGAACGGTGAGCGACGTCCGCACACGGTCGAGCCGAGCGAGAAGCTGCCCGCGGTCGACCTGTCCTCGCCGCCGCCGTCCGGCCAGCGCGACCTGCTGCTGCGCGTCGGCCCCGCCGAGTGGGCGCGGACGCTGCGCGCGCAGACCGCCCTGGCCGTCACCGAGACGACGATGCGCGACGCGCACCAGTCGCTCCTCGCCACCCGGGTCCGGACGAAGGACCTCGTCGCCGTCGCACCGCACGTCGCCCGGCTCACCCCACAGCTGCTGAGCGTCGAGGCATGGGGCGGCGCCACCTACGACGTCGCCCTGCGCTTCCTCGGCGAGGACCCGTGGGAGCGCCTGGCCGCCCTCCGGACGGCGATCCCGAACATCCCGGTGCAGATGCTGTTGCGCGGCCGGAACACGGTCGGCTACACGCCGTACCCGACCGAGGTCACCGACGCCTTCGTCGCCGAGGCCGCCGCAAGCGGCGTCGACGTGTTCCGCGTGTTCGACGCGCTCAACGACGTCAGCCGGATGCGACCCGCCCTGGAGGCCGTGCTCGCCACCGACACGGCCGTCGCCGAAGCGGCGCTCTGCTACTCCGGCGACCTCCTCGATCCTGCCGAGGACCTGTACACGCTCGACTACTACCTCCGGCTCGCCGAGCAGATGGTCGAGGCCGGCGCCCACGTCATCGGGATCAAGGACATGGCGGGTCTGCTCCGCGCCGGCGCCGCCGAACGGCTGGTCGCCGCGCTCCGCGAGCGCTTCGACCAGCCGGTGCACGTGCACACCCACGACACCGCCGGCGGACAGCTCGCGACGCTCCTCGCAGCCGCACGGGCCGGTGCCGACGCCGTCGACGTCGCGGCGGCGCCGATGGCGGGCACGACGAGCCAGCCGAGCATGTCGGCCCTCGTGGCCGCGCTCGCGCACACCGAGCGGGACACCGGGCTCGACCTGGCCGCGGTCGGTGCGCTCGAGCCCTACTGGGAGGCCGTGCGGCGCGCGTACGCACCGTTCGAGTCCGGCCTGCCCGGTCCGACCGGTCGCGTGTACCGGCACGAGATCCCCGGCGGGCAGCTCTCGAACCTCCGCCAGCAGGCCATCGCGCTCGGCCTCGGCGACCGCTTCGAGCAGGTGGAGGACTGGTACGCCGAGGCGAACCGGATCCTCGGACGCCCGACCAAGGTGACGCCGTCCTCGAAGGTCGTCGGCGACCTCGCGCTCCAGCTCGCGGCGGTGGGCGCCGACCCGGCCGACTTCGAGGAGAACCCGCAGCACTACGACCTCCCGGACTCCGTGGTGGGCTTCATGGCCGGCGAGCTCGGCGACCTGCCCGGCGGCTGGCCGGAGCCGTTCCGCTCGAAGGTGCTCGCCGGGCGTGACGTCCGGATCGAGGTCGAACCCGTCCCGGACGCCGAGCGCGCGCACCTCGCGACGCCCGGCCCCGAGCGGCAGCAGGCCCTCAACCGCCTGCTCTTCCCGCAGCCGACCCGGCAGTTCGAGCAGGTCCGCGAGCAGTACGGCGACCTGTCGGTGCTGCCGACGACCGACTACCTCTACGGGCTCCGTCCGGGCCAGGAGCACGTCGTGCCGCTCGGTAGGGGTGTCGACCTGCTCGTTGGGCTCGAGGCGATCGGCGAGGTCGACGAGCGGGGCATGCGCACGGTCATGACGACGATGAACGGGCAGCTCCGTCCGGTCGCCGTCCGTGACCGTTCGGTCGTGGTCGAGACGAAGGCCGCCGAGCAGGCGGACGCGTCCGACCCGAAGCACGTCGCGGCGCCGTTCTCCGGCGTCGTGACGCTCAAGGTCGCCGTCGGTGACGTCGCCGAGGCCGGACAGGCCGTGGCGAGCATCGAGGCGATGAAGATGGAAGCGGCCATCACGGCGCCCGTGTCGGGCACCGTCGGCCGTCTCGCGATCCCGGCGACCCAGCAGGTGGACGCCGGCGACCTCCTGGTGGTGCTGCAGTAACGTGACCGTCCGTCCCATCCGCCTGTTCGGCGACCCCGTCCTCCGTTCCCCCTCGGACCCGATCCCTCCGGAGGCCCTGGGCTCCCAGGGTGTCCGCGACCTCGTCCAGGACCTCGTCGACACCGTCAAGGAGCCCGGCCGCGCCGGCGTGGCCGCGCCGCAGATCGGCGTCGGGCTCCGCGCCTTCTCCTACAACGTCGACGGCGTCGTCGGGTACGTCCTCAACCCCGAGGTCGTCGAGGTCGGAGGCGCTCGGGAGCTCATGGACGAGGGGTGCCTGTCGGTCCCCGGCCTGTCCTACCCGACGCCCCGTCACACCTACGCGAAGGTCCGTGGTGTGGACGTGGACGGCGCCGAGGTCGTGCTCGAGGGCACCGGGCTGATGGCCGAGGCGCTGCAGCACGAGGTCGACCACCTCGACGGCACGGTGTACGTCATGACGCTCGACCCGGAGGTCCGTCGGGGCGCGCTCCGGGACATCCGCGGGCAGGACTGGTTCCACTGACGGGGCGGCTGTCGGCGGACAGGTCGTGACACCCCTTCGCGGGATTGTCCGTACAACCCGACAGCGAGGTACGGTGTCCGCGTCGGCCTCCCACCGACACGTCTCCCACCACTCAGGACACCCAGCATGACCGTTCAGAACGACGAGCTCAGCTCGCACCGCACCCGCACCAACCGCCGCCCGGATCCCACTCCGGTCGCGACCTCCCCGGTCGCCGTCCTCGACGTCGCCGACGCCGCCCTGGAGCCGCAGCGCTGAGCCCGCGCGGGTCGCGCCCCGCGAACAGCGCAGCAACGCACCGGAGGCCCGGTGCCGGTCCGACGGACCGGCACCGGGCCTCCAGTGCGTCGCCCGGTCCCTACCCGCGCCCTCGTCGTCGGGACTCGACCACCGGGGTCGCCGTGGTCTGGACCTTCGATCCCGAGTAGATGTGCTCGACGTCGGCGGCGAAGTCGCGCATGACGACCGCGCGCTTGATCGTGAGCTTCGGGGTGAGGTGCCCCGACGCCTCGGTGAGCTCCGTGTCGACGATGGTGAAGGACCGGACGGACTCGGCGCGGGAGACGCGCTGGTTGGCGGCGTCGATCGCCTCCTGCACGGCCTGGTGGACGCGCTCGTCGTGGGCGGCCTCACGAGGCGTCAGCTCCGGGGCGATGCCCCGTGCCGCACACCAGCCGGGCAGCATCTCGCGGTCGAGCGTCACGAGCGCGGCGACGAACGGCTTCCCCTCGCCCACGACGACGACCTGACCGACGAGCGGGTGCTCCCGGATGCCGTCCTCGAGCGGGGCCGGTGCGACGTTCTTGCCGCTCGCCGTGACGATGAGCTCCTTCGCGCGGCCGGTGACGGTGAGCACGCCGTCGGCGTCGAGCCGGCCGAGGTCACCGGTGCGGAACCAGCCGTCGACGAAGGCCTTCGCGGTCGCCTCCTCGTTGTGCCAGTAGCGGTCGAAGACGTCGACACCCCGGATCAGGACCTCGCCGTCGTCGGCGATGCGGACCTCGACGCCCGGCAGCGCCCGGCCCACCGTGCCGATCCGGAGCTCGGCGGCGCGGTTCACCGTCGCGGGTGCCGTGGTCTCGGTCAGGCCGTAGCCCTCGAGGATGTTGACGCCGATCGACCGGAAGAAGTGCGAGAGCCGCGGCGAGAGCGGTGCCGAGCCGCTGATGGCGTACTCCACACGCCCGCCGATCGCCGCACGCAGCTTCGCGAAGACGAGCTTGTCGAACAGGGCGTAGCGCGCCCGGAGACCGAGTGGCACCCGACCGGCGGCGACCGCCTCGGAGTGCGCGACCGCGACGGCTGCGGCCGCGCGGAAGACCCGGCCCTTGCCACCGAGGTCGGCCTTCTGCTCCGCGGAGTTGTAGATCTTCTCGAAGACACGGGGGACCGCGAGCAGGAAGGTCGGCTTGAAGGTCGACACCGCCCGCATGAGGTCGCGGGTGTCCGGTTCGTGGCCGACGAGCACGCCGGTGGAGATCGACATCACCGCGATGAAGCGGGCGAACACGTGGGCCATCGGGATGAACAGGAGCGTCGACGACCCGTCGGCGACGACCTCCGGCATGGCCTCGGTCGCCCCCTCGACGGTGCCGGTGAAGTTGTCGTGCCGCAGCACGCAGCCCTTCGGCCGGCCGGTGGTGCCGGAGGTGTAGATGATCGTGGCGTCGTCGTGCCCGTGCACGTCGGCCGTGCGGGCGTCGAGCTCGGCGTCGGTGACGGTCTCGCCGAGCCGCACGAGGTCGTCGAGCCCGCCGCCGTCGATCGTCCAGTGCTGCCCGAGGTGCGGCAGGTCCGGGGCGATGGCGGCCACCCGGCGGGCGTGCTCCTCCTGCTCGACGACGATCGCGACGGTCTCCGAGTCGGAGAGGATCCAGCGCACCTGGTCGGGGGAGCTCGTCTCGTACACGGGGACGGAGACGAGGCCGGCGGTCCACACGGCGAAGTCGACGAGCGTCCACTCCAGGCGGGTGCGCGACAGGATGGCGACGTGCGCGCCGGGTGCGAGCCCGGCGGCGACGAACCCCTTCGCGATGCCGCGGACCCGGGCGAGCGTGTCGGCCGCGGTGACCGGGGTCCAGGTGTCGCCGTGCCGCTGGGCCAGGATCGGCCGCTCGGGGGTGCGACGCGCCCGCTCGGAGAGCAGCCGGGCTGCGGAGCCGTGGTCGGGTGCGGAGGTGGGTGCGGGCAGCCGCTGATCGTTCACGGTTGACTCCCTTGTCGGCCGGTTCGATACGAGGACGCCTCGACGATGAGGCGACACCGCCAGCATACGGGGAGCGATCCGGAGCGGGGCCGCCCGGACGAGCGGTTCGCAGCACCTCGTCAGCCGTCGTCGCGCGTTCGGTCCAGCCACCGGGAGGCGGTAGGGTCGATGCTCGTGCATGCCATCGGAATCGACATCGGGGGCACCAAGATCGCGGGTGCGGTCGTCACGGAGCTCGGGGAGATCATCGCCGAGGACCGCGTCGCCACCAACGCGGCGGACCCGGACGCCATGCTCGACGACGTCGTGACGATGGTCTCGCGTCTGCGGGCCGCCCACGACGTGGGAGCCGTCGGCGTCGCCGCACCGGGCTTCATCGACGCGTCGCAGTCGATCGTCTACTACACGCCGAACATCCGGTGGCGGAACGAGCCCCTGCGGCAGAAGCTCCAGGAGCGCCTCGGCGACCTGCACATCACCGTCGACAACGACGCGAACGCCGCCGGTTGGGCCGAGTTCCGCTTCGGCGCCGGTCGACTCGTCTCCGACATGACGATGCTCACGATCGGCACGGGCGTCGGCGGCGCGATCGTCACCGAGGACCGCCTGTTCCGCGGCGGGTTCGGCACCGGCGGCGAGATCGGCCACCTCCGGATCGTCCCGAACGGCCTGCCCTGCGGATGCGGCGCCCGCGGCTGCATCGAGCAGTACGGCTCCGGTCGCGCCCTGCAGCGGATGGCGAACGACGTCGCCGACGCCGGCGGCATCGGGTCCGCGCTCGCGGACGCACGTGAGCAGAACGGCGGCCACCTCGACGGCGGGATCGTCGGCGACCTGATCCTGGCCGACGACCCGGGTGCCCTCGCGGCCCTGCGGCGTCTCGGTCGTCACCTCGGCGAGGCCTGCGCGTCGCTCTCGGCCGTGCTCGACCCGCAGCTGTTCGTCTTCGGCGGCGGCGTCGCGAGCGCAGGGGACCGGCTGCTCGAGCCGATCAAGCAGGCGTACCTGAACAACCTGCCGGCCCGCGGCTACCACCCGGAGCCCGACTTCGTGATCGCCGAGCTCGTGAACGACGCCGGCGTCGTCGGTGCCGCCGACCTCGCCCGCATCCACGCCCGCACGGCGTAGGGTCACCCCGACGGCACGCGCGTCCCGAACTGGAGTCGACGATGACCTACTGGCTGCTCAAGAACTTCCTGCTCGGCCCGCTCATCCTCACCCTCTTCCGGCCGTGGGTCATCGGTCGTGAGCACGTGCCCGCCAAGGGCCCGGTGATCTTCGCGTCGAACCACATCTCGTTCATCGACTCGGTCATCCTGCCCGCGGTCCTCGACCGGCGGATCTCGTTCCTGGCGAAGAGCGACTACTTCACGGGTCGCGGGCTGAAGGGCTGGGCGACGAAGACGTTCTTCAACGCCATCGGCCAGCTGCCCATCGACCGCTCCGGTGGCAAGGCGTCCGAGGCGTCGCTCCGCACCGGCCTGCAGGTCCTCGCCCGGGGCGAGCAGCTCGGCATCTACCCCGAGGGCACCCGCAGCCCCGACGGCAAGCTCTACCGCGGGCGCACCGGCATCGCCCGGATGATCCTCGAGGGGCGCGTCACGGTGGTGCCGGTCGCGATGATCGGCACCCGTGAGGTCCAGCAGATCGGGCAGAAGTTCCCGAAGTTCAAGCGGGTCGGCGTCGTCTTCGGCAGGCCGCTCGACTTCTCGCGCTTCGAGGGGTTCGAGACCGACCGCTTCATCCTGCGCAGCGTGACGGACGAGGTCATGCACGAGCTCGCCGGTCTGAGCCGGCAGGAGTACGTCGACGTCTACGCGACGAGTGTCAAGGAGCGCGCGAGCAGCGCCCGCGAACAGGTCATGAAGGACCGCCGCGGCCCGGTCGCAGGGCAGTCGTAGCCCGAGTCACACGGCAGCGGGGCGTCGCGCTCGGACGGTAGGATCTGAGGACTCCGGCCCCGGTCGGAGCCCGTCCCACCGACCCAGAACACCGAGGTACCGCCTTGATCGAGTCGACCGACTTCGTCGCCCTGCAGGATCCGGACGTCATCGGGGGCCTCGACCACTGGCGGACCCTGCCGATCAAGCAGCAGCCGACCTGGCCGGACCCCGCGGCGGCCGAGGCTGCCTCGGCGGAGATCGCCACGCTGCCGCCGCTCGTCTTCGCGGGCGAGGTCGACAACCTGCGCGACCGGCTCGCGGTCGCGGCGTCCGGCGGCGCCTTCCTGCTGCAGGGCGGCGACTGCGCCGAGACCTTCGCGGGCGCGACCGCCGACTCCATCCGCGACCGCGTCAAGACGATCCTGCAGATGGCCGTCGTGCTGACGTACGGCGCGTCGATGCCGGTCATCAAGATGGGCCGGATGGCCGGGCAGTTCGCCAAGCCCCGGTCGAGTGACCTCGAGACCCGCGGCGACGTCACCCTGCCGGCGTACCGCGGCGACATCGTCAACGGGTACGACTTCACGCCGGAGAGCCGCCAGGCCGATCCCCGCCGACTCGTCCAGGGCTACCACACCGCGGCGTCCACCCTGAACCTCGTGCGCGCGTTCACGCAGGGCGGCTTCGCGGACCTGCGCCAGGTGCACTCCTGGAACAAGGGCTTCGCGTCGAACCCGGCCAACGCCCGCTACGAGCACCTCGCGCAGGAGATCGACCGCGCCATCCGCTTCATGGGTGCGTGCGGCGCCGACTTCGAGGCCCTGAAGCACGTCGAGTTCTACGCCTCGCACGAGGGGCTGCTCATGGACTACGAGCGCCCGATGACCCGCATCGACTCGCGCTCGGGGCAGGCCTACGACACGTCGGGGCACTTCATCTGGATCGGAGAGCGGACCCGCGACATCGACGGTGCGCACGTGGACTTCCTGTCGCGCGTGCGGAACCCGATCGGCGTCAAGCTCGGCCCGACCACGAGCGTCGACGACATGAAGGCGCTCGTCGACAAGCTCGACCCCGAGCGCGAGCCCGGCCGCCTGACGTTCATCACCCGCATGGGTGCCGGCAGGATCCGCGACGAGCTGCCGAAGCTGCTCGAGGCGATCAAGGGCATGGACGCCAACCCGCTGTGGGTCACCGACCCGATGCACGGCAACGGCCTGACCACGCCGACCGGCTACAAGACCCGCCGCTTTGACGACGTCGTCGACGAGGTCCTCGGGTTCTTCGAGGCGCACCGGCAGGTCGGGACGTACCCGGGCGGCATGCACGTCGAGCTGACCGGAGACGACGTCACCGAGTGCCTGGGTGGGTCGGAGCAGATCGACGAGGCGACGCTGGCGACCCGCTACGAGTCGCTCTGCGACCCGCGGCTGAACCACATGCAGTCCCTCGAGCTGGCCTTCCTGGTGGCCGAGGAGCTGAGCGCCCACCCGTACGTGCGTCCGTAGGTCGCGCCGCAGGACGGACGGGAGGCACGGTGCCAGCTGGCACCGTGCCTCCCGTCCGTCCCGTGCGCGTCCCGCGTGCCGACGACGGAGCTGGTCCGCACCGTGAGCCGCGCCGCGGTGCGCCGCCGCGGCGCCGCGCCGCGCGGCTACTGCTCGTAGGAGAGCGTGATGGTGTCGCCGCGGTACACCGTCGATCCCTGCACGGGGTCGATCGCACGCACGGGCAGGGAGGACTTCCAGTCGTAGAACCGGCAGAGCACGTTCGTGCAGTCCGGCACCTCCACCTGGAGGCCGAGGTTCTCGAGCGTCGAGGTGGCGTCGTTGATCGTCTTGCCGGCGACGTCGGGCAGCGTGATCGGTGTCGGACCGCGTGAGACGACGAGGTCGACGGCCGAGCCCTGCACGGCGGGGGAGTCCTCGACCTCCGCCGAGATGACCTGCCCCCTCGGGACCTCGTCGCTGTACTGTTCCTGCTGCGCCCCGACCGTCAGCCCGACGCCGTCGAGGGTCGACGTCGCCTCGTCCACCGTCTTGCCCGTGACGTCGGGCACCGGCCCGAGCGACACCGTCAGGGTCACGGGACCGCGTTCCCCGTAGGTCTCGACCGACGACAGGTCGACGGTCTGCCCGTCCGTCCCGAGGCCCTTCGCCGCGATGACGGTGTCCTTCGGGGCGTCGGCGGAGAACTCGTACTGGTCGTCCTGCAGCTGGAAGTCGTCGTCGAGCGCGGCGGTCACCTTGGAGAGCGGCTGACCGACGATGGCCGGCAGGGTGATCAGGCGCGGGCCGCCGGAGACGACGATCTGCACGGCGGTGCCCTTGCGGACCTCACGCTCGGCAGCGGGCTTGGTGGTCGACACCTGGCCCTTCGCGACGACCGCGTCGTACCGGGTGCCGGTCCGGGCCGCGGGCTGGAGTCCCTGTGCCTGCAGGAGCTGCCGCGCCTGGGCGACGGACTTGCCCGTGACCTCGGGGATCCGGACGTTGCCGAGCGGCCCCGGCCCGAGTGCCCAGCCGACCACGCCGGCGATGATCGCGAGCACCACGACCACCGCCAGCACGATCCAGCCGCGTCGGCGACGCTTGGCGGACTTGTCCGCGAGCCGTTGTCCTGCGGGCGAGAGGGCGCCGGCCGGCGCTCCCGTGCGACGGGGACCGGGCGCACCGCGCCGCGCGGGGGCAGCCGGCGTCCCACCGGTGGACCCGGCGATCACGCGCGTCGCGTCCGTGGCGTCGCCGCTGTCCGCGGACGCCGGCGAGGAACCGCCGGCCGGCAGGATCGCGGTGGCGTTCTCGGGACGCAGCACCGCGGTGCGGTACTGGCCGGTCGCGCGCTGCAGGTCGCCGGACATGTGGTCGAGCATGTCGCGCGCGTCCCGCGGTCGGTCGTCGGGGTCGCGGGCCGTCGCCCAGGCGACCAGGTCGTCGAGCTCCGGCGGCACCCCGGGCTCGGCGGCGCTCGGCACCGGGACCGTGTCGTTCGCGTGCTGGTACGCGATCTGCATCGGCTGGTCGCCCTTGTAGGGCTGCTCACCCGTGAGCATCTCGTAGAGCATGATGCCGAGCGCGTAGATGTCGCTGCGCGAGTCGGCGGCGCCACGGGTGACGAGTTCCGGGGAGAGGTACGCGATGGTGCCGAGCAGGGCGGCCCCGGTGGCGGTGTTCGCCGTCGTCGCCCGCGCCAGGCCGAAGTCGCCGAGCTTGATGCGGCCGTCGTCGGCGAGCAGGACGTTCTCGGGCTTGAGGTCGCGGTGCACGATGCCGGCGCGGTGCGCGGATGCCAACCCGGCGAGCACGGCACGCAGGATGTCGGTTGCCTGCTCCGGGGTCAGGGCCCGGTGCTCCTGCAGCAGGTCGCGCAGGGTGATGCCCGGGATGTACTCCATCACGATGTAGGCGGTGTCGTCCTCGGCGCCCTGGTCGTACACGCCGACCAGGTTCGGGTGCGACAGGCGGGCGGCGGACCGGGCCTCCTGGATGAAGCGGTCGCGGAACGCCTGGTCGTCGGCCAGGTGCCCGTGCATGATCTTGATCGCGACGCGACGCTCGAGCCGGACGTCGGTGGCGAGGTACACGGTCGCCATGCCGCCGCGGGCGATGCGCGAGCGCACGCGGTACCGCTGGTCGATCATCCGACCGATCATCGGGTCCGTGGCGGCGTTCGTGGTCATCGGCGGCATTCTACGAAGGCGTCCTGGCCGCGCCCGACCTGACGCACCGGTCGTGATCCAATCTCGATCTCGAGGATGACTCGCTCCGTCGCACGGCCAGGGCGCGGTGCCGCGCCGGGACGCCCCGAGGGCGACAGGATCAGAGCGAGGCCAGCAGGGCGCGCGCGGTCTGCTCCCACTTGGCGTACTCGTTCGGGTACGCCGACACCTGCACGGCCTGCGCCGCAGCGGTCAGGCTCATCGAGGACCAACCCCGGACGCCGAGCAGACCGCGGGTCTTGCCCGGGTTGCCCGAGTAGAACAGCTCGGCCGCGGTCGCCGGGTCCTGGAGCGCGGCGGCCGTGCCCCAGCCCTGGCTCGGACGCTGCTGGAAGAGGCCGACGGAGTCGCGGTCGCCGTGCGACAGGTTGCGGAGGCTCGACTCCTGCAGTGCGGCGGCCAGGGCGATCACGATGCCCCGGTCCGGCACGCCGAGGGTGCGACCGACGGCGACGATCGTCGCGGCGTTCCGGCGCTGCTCACCGGTCAGCTCGACGCCGTTGACGCTGCCGACCGTGGTCGTGACGGCGCCGCCCGTGGGCGTGGTCGTCGGCTTCGTGGTCGCGGTCGGGAGGACCAGGGTCTTCCCCGCGTAGATCGTGCTCGTGTAGCTCAGGCCGTTCGCCGCCAGGAGCGCCTTGACGGACACGCCGTGCTTCGCCGCGATGCCGCCGATGGTGTCGCCGGCGACGATCTTCACGCTCGTGGCGCGCGACGGTGCCGCGGGAGCGGTGCTCGCGACCGGCGCCGGCGTCACGGCGCTGCCGGCGCGGGGGATCGTCAGGGTCTGCCCGGGGTAGATGACCGAGCGCTGCGTGAGGCCGTTCGCCGCGAGGATCGACGAGGTCGACACGCCGACGCGGGCTGCGATGCCGGAGACCGTGTCACCGGACTTCACGTGGTAGCTGCCGCTCCCCGTCGCGGTCGACTTCGCGGGCGCCGCCGCGGTCGCGGCCGGCTTCGACGACAGGTGCAGCGTCTGACCGGGGTGGATGATCGTGTTCCACCCGAGGCCGTTCCGGACGAGCACCTCCTGCGCGGAGAGCCCGAACCGCGCGGCGATGCCGGAGACCGTGTCGCCCTGACGGACCGTGTAGGTGGTCGGGGCCTTGGAGACGGCCGCGACGGTGGTGACGGTCGTCGTCGCCGGCCGGGCCACGGCCGTGCCGAACACCGGACGGTCGCCGACGTTGCGGTCCTCGTCGACGTGCCGCTTCTTCGCAGCGTCGTCGTCGTGCCGCGGCTCGGCGTGCGCGATGGGGCCGGTCAGGCCCGCGGTGACCGCGATCGTGCCGGCGAGGACGATCGGCATGGTGGCGAACCGGGCGGATCGAGCGCGTCGGGCGACGTCGTCTGCAGCGTTGTCCACGGGGGGTGTCTCCTGTCCTGGGTGAGCCGTGCGCGGGTGCGAGCACTCACAGGTGGCTCCACGCTGACATGGCGTGATTCCCAAGTCAACCAGAGAGCACGATGTTGCGCGTGTGACTCGTGTGACCAGTCGGGGGGACCACGACCGCTCGACCGCTCTGGCAACATGGGATCCGTGAGCGCTGCACCCACCGACGACACGACCCTCTCCGAGCGCTGGCTGACGGTGCCGGACCTGGTGGACCTGCTCGGGGTGACCCCCGGCCGGATCCACCGCCTGTTCGAGCAGAAGACGCTGCTGCCCGCCCGCGTCGACGGCATCCTGCGGGTGCCGAGTGAGTTCCTGGACGGCGACGAGCCGCTGCCGGAGCTCCGGGGCACCCTCGTCGTGCTCGGCGACAACGGGTTCTCCGACGACGAGGCCGTGCGGTGGATGCTCTCCGACGAGCCGGCCCTCGGCACCTCGCCCATCGCGGCGCTGCGCGCCGGCCGCAAGGCCGAGGTGCGCCGCATCGCGCAGTCCCTCCTGTAGTCGGCCCGTCCGGACCGACCGCTCCCACTGACGGACGGGAGGCCCGTGGCGACGTCGCCACGGGCCTCCCGTCCGTCAGGTGGTCGGTCGGCTACGCGACCCGGCGGCTCACCGTGTCGGCCAGCGACACGAGCTGCTCGCGCGCCGACGGCGTCAGCGGAGCGGCCGCGAGCGCGGCCTTGGCGCGCTGCACGTGCCGGTCGATCGACCGCTCGACCGCCGCGACCGCACCCGACTCGGTGAGCGTGGCACGGAGCATCTGCACCTGGTCCTCGTCGAGCTCGGGGTCGCCGAGCAGCTCGTCGAGGAGCTGGCGGGGGCCCGACGGCAGTGCCTTGCGGGCCGAGGCGATGAGGACGGTGCGCTTGCCCTCACGGAGGTCGTCGCCGGCGGGCTTGCCGGTGACCCCGGGGTCGCCGAACACGCCGAGCAGGTCGTCGCGCAGCTGGTAGGCGACGCCGAGCGGCAGACCGAAGGAGCGGAGCCCCTCGAGCTGGGCCTCGGACGCGCCGGCGACCAGGGCGCCGATCACGAGGGGCGCCTCGATCGAGTACTTGGCGGACTTGAAGACGATGACGCGCTGCGCCCGGACCAGGTGCTCGGACTCGTCGATCGTCGGCCAGGCGGTCTCCTCGTGCACGTCGAGGTACTGCCCCGCCGTCACGTCGAGCCGCATGGTGTGGAACTCCTGGCGGACGATCCGCGCCCGCGCGGGGTCGAGCAGGGCGAGGCCCTCGTCGAAGACCGAGTCGCTCAGCGAGAGCAGCACGTCGCCGAGCAGCAGCGCCGAGTTCGTGCCGTACAGCGCGCGGTCGCCCACCCAGCCGGACTCCTCGTGCAGGGACTCGAAGCGGCGGTGGGCCGCCGGACGACCACGGCGGGTGTCCGACCGGTCCATGATGTCGTCGTGCACGAGCGCCGCGGCGTGGAAGACCTCGAGCGCTGCCGCGACGGTCACGACCGCCTCGGCCGTGGTCTGACGGGAGCCCTCGGCGAGGGGGTCGAACGACCCGGACCGACCGGCCACGGACTGCCAGCCCCAGTAGCAGAACAGGGCGCGGAAGCGCTTGCCGCCGGACAGCAGGTCACGGGCGTAGCGGTCGAACGGCTCGAGGTCGGGGCTGATGGCGAGGAGCCGTTCACGTTGCTCGTCGAGGGCCCGTTCGACCCGCGCCGATACGAGGTCCACTAATCGCGTACTCTCAGCCACGGTCCCTACCCTAGTGGAGCGGTCGAGACATAGAATCGGTCCACTTCAGCGGTGCCGCTACCCGGCGGCGGCGCGGCACACCAGCGGTCACCCAGACAGCATCCCCAGGAACAAGAGGGAAACAAGATGCCACTCTCGGAGCAAGAGCAGCGACTCCTCGAAGAGATGGAGCGGAGCCTCTACCAGAACGACTCCGACTTCGTGGCGCGTGTCACGCGTCGTCAGGGCCGAGCGAGCTACACCTCGATCACCATCGGCGTGCTCGGCGCCCTCGTGGGCATCGGGATCGTGGTCCTCGCACTCGCCCTCAAGCAGCCGTGGCTCGGTCTGCCCGGGTTCGTCGTCATGCTCGCCGGCGTGCTCTACGCGCTGCGCCCGGGCATGCGGATGCCGAAGGCCGGGGCGACGACGCCGCGGTCCGGTGTCCCGAAGCCCGGACGTCCCGCGCGGCCGTCGTCCGGCGGATCGTTCATGGACCGCATGAACGAGCGCTGGGACAAGCGCAACGACCCGGGCAACCAGTAGCGGGTCCTCCACACACCTCCACAGCGGGGCCGGTCCATCGGGACCGGCCCCGCTGTCGTGTTCGGGGTCTCCGCAGCGCAGCGGGCATCCCTGACGGGGATCGGGTGTCCGTGGTCGGTTCGGGCCTCCGTGGTCGGCTCGGGCCTCCCTGGTGCGATCGGGCGTCCCTGGTCGGTTCGGGCCTCCGTGGTCGGCTCGGGCGTACCTGGTGCGATCGGGCTTCCCTGGTCGGCTCGGGCGTACTTGGTCGGTTCGGGCGTACCTGGTCGGACCGGGCGTACCTGGTCGGACCGGGCGTACCTGGTCGGACGGGACCACCGGGTACGCCCGGTTCCACTTTCCATCAAGCGCGTCATGGGAAGGAACGGGCGCTGGCGGCAGCAGGGCGACCGCTGACGGACGGGAGGCGCGGGGCGGGCGGGCGCCGTGCCTCCCGTCCGGCCGGCGCCGTGCCTCCCGTCCGGCGCGCCCCTCGGTGGTCCCGAGACTGCGAAAGTCCTCCACTTCCCTCCACGCGCCCCACTCCGCTCCACGGGCCCGCCGTTCCGCGGATCGGACGGGAGATCGCGCTCGTGACCGTGCCTGGCGACCGCCCCAGTCCGGGGGATCCGGGCAGTTCGGGGAGTTCGGACCGTTCCGTGGGGAGCGAAGTGGAGTAAAGTGGGGGACGCGACGGTCCGGTGGAGCGGAGGGGAGGTCCCGACGTGCTGCTCGGTACCCATGCCCCGAAACTCGACGAGAAGGGTCGCGTGATCCTCCCCGCCAAGTTCCGGGACGAACTGTCCGGGGGGCTCGTGATGACCCGTGGGCAGGAGCGCTGCGTCGTGGTGTTCAGCGCGGACACGTTCGAGCAACTGCACGAGCGCATCCGGACGGCCCCGATGACGTCGAAGCGCACCCGGGACTACATGCGCCTGTTCCTCTCCGGAGCGAGCGCGGAGACCCCGGACAAGCAGAACCGCGTGACGATCCCGCAGAACCTCCGTGAGTACGCGGGGCTCGAGCGGGACCTCACGGTCATCGGCAGCGGTGACCGTGCCGAGATCTGGTCGACCCCCGCGTGGGAGGCCTACTACGCCGAGGTCGAAGAGGGCTTCGCCGACAACGACGAGGAGGTGATCCCGGGGATCTTCTGATCCGCGGATCGGGACTCCCAGCCGTGGTGCCCTGACACACCTTCCCCGGTGTCAGGTCGCATGGATGGGGATCCGGGTGCGTGGCCCAGAGGACCGAGGGGCTGCACATGGCCGAAGACCAGCCGAAGTTCCCGCACACGCCGGTGATGCTCCAGCGCATCGTCGACCTGTTCGAACCCGCCCTCGACGGCGCGGGCAAGGTCGTCGTCGACGCCACCCTCGGCATGGGCGGCCACTCCGAGGGGTTGCTCGAGCGGTTCCCGGACCTCACGCTCATCGGGCTCGACCGCGACACCGACGCGCTCGGCATCGCGGAGGAGCGACTCGCGCGCTTCGGCGACCGCGTGCGGCTCGTGCACACCGTGTACGACGGCATCGTCGAGGCGGTGGAGGGCGAGGGGTTCCACCAGGTCGACGGCGTGCTGTTCGACCTCGGCGTGAGCTCGCTGCAGCTCGACCGTGCCGAACGCGGCTTCGCCTACAGCCAGGACGCCCCGCTGGACATGCGGATGGACCGGACCGAGGGGCAGACCGCGGCCGACGTCCTCGCCACCTACGACGAGGGCGAGCTCCGGCGCATCTTCCAGCGCTACGGCGAGGAGAAGCTCGCCGGCCGCTACGCCCGTGCGATCGTCGAGCGCCGCGCAGAGCGACCGTTCACGATGTCCGGTGACCTCGTGCAGGTGCTGCACGACGCGACCCCGGTGGCGATCCAGCGCCAGGGGCACCCGGCGAAGCGCGTCTTCCAGGCGCTCCGCATCGAGGTGAACGCCGAGCTGGCGGTGCTCGAACGGGCGATCCCGGCCGCGCTCGACACCATCGGCGTCGGCGGTCGCATCGTGGTCGAGTCCTACCAGTCCCTCGAGGACCGCCTGGTCAAGCGGGCGCTGGTCGAACGGACGACGTCGAGCGCACCGGCCGGACTGCCGGTCGAGCTGCCGGAGCACGCCCCCACCTACTCCCTGGTCGTCAAGGGCGCGGAACTGGCCGACGAGGCCGAACGCGCCGCCAACCCCCGAGCCATCCCCGTGCGCCTGCGCGCGGCCGAGCGGATCCGGAAGTGACATGAGCACGAACCTCGCACTCGTCGACCCCGTCGTCGTCCCGTCGCGTGCCCCGCAGCCGCCCCGCCGGGACCGCCCCGAGCTCGTCGAGGTCACGCCGTCGAAGGCGCAGCGCCGAGCCCGGCCGAAGATCGCCTACGCGATCGTGGCCGTCGTCGCGCTCGGCGTCCTGCTGCTCGCGCAGCTCGGCATCAGCATGGTGCTCAGCCAGGGGGCGTACACGCTCGACTCGCTGGGCGCCGAGCAGACGAAGCTCTCGCGCACGCAGCAGTCGCTGTCCGAGGAGCTCCGGGTGCTCGACTCCCCGCAGAACCTGGCCCGCAACGCGCAGTCGCTCGGCATGATCGCCAACTCGACGCCGGTGTACCTCGACCCGCAGACCGGTCGTGTCTACGGCACCCCGACCCCGGCCGCGCCGGACGAGGCGACCGCGAGCACCGACAACCAGGTCCCGAACGCACTGCTCGACCCGGTGCCGCTCGCCGACCAGCAGCCGGAGGGCGCTGCCGCAGCCCCGGCGACCCCGAGCACGAAGGACACCGAGCAGTCGGCGCCCGCCACCGAGCGCGGTGCCGCGACGACCGAGGCCGGTGGCGCCGCTGGGAACAGCGCAGGTGCCAGCGCGTCGACCGGGGCATCCTCGACGCCGGACGTAGAGTCCGACGCGAACCCGCTCCAGGCACCCACCACCCGGTGACCTGCGCGCCGGGACACCCTGCTGCACCACCCGGGAAGGACCGCACCGCGTGACGAAGACGATCCGCAGCCCTCGACTGCGCTACAGCGTGGTGATCATCGCCGTGATCGCCCTGGTGGCGGTCTTCGTGATCCGCCTGGTCGACATCCAGGTCGTGCAGGCGGCGGACCTCAACGACGCGTCGAAGGCGAAGCGGAGCATCCCGGTCACCATCTACGGCGCACGCGGAGCGATCGTCGACCGCAACGGCGTGGAGCTCGCCGACAGCGTCAACCGCTACAACATCACGACGGCGCCACGGCTCGTGAAGGGCTTCACCGGCAAGCTCGGCGGCGACCGGCTGAAGAAGGTGTCGGTCGACGACGCGCTCCGGGCCCTCGCGAAGGCGTCCGGTGGCGACGTCGCCGCGATGCAGAAGGCGATCGCGGCCGATCCGACGTCGCAGTTCGCGTACCTGGTCAAGGGCCTCGACGTGAAGCACTACGAGGCCGTCGCGGCGCTCGGCATCCCCTGGGTCTACAAGGACCAGCAGACCGCCCGGGTCTACCCGATGGGCGCGACCGGCGGTGCCCTGACCGGCTTCATGGGGACCGACGGCGCCCAGGCCGGACTCGAGTACTCCTACAACCAGTGCCTCGCGGGCAAGAACGGCTCCGAGACGTACGAGCGCGGTGAGGACGGCGTGCAGCTGCCCGGCAGCACCCGGACGACCGAGCAGGCCAAGGACGGCGGGACGCTGCAGACCACGATCGACAGCGACCTGCAGTACATGGCGCAGCAGACCATCACGTCCGCGGCGAAGACCCTGCAGGCCGAGTCCGCCACCGCGACCGTCGTGGACGTGAAGACGGGGGAGCTCCTCGCCGTCGCCGACACCCCGACCGTGGACCCGAACGACGTCGACGCGACGAAGGACAAGGGCGCCTTCGGCTCCCGCGCACTGACGTCGACGTACGAGCCCGGTTCGACGATCAAGGCCGCCATCGCCGCGGCGCTCATCGACCAGGGCAAGTCGAGCCCCACCGACCGCGCCGTCGTGCCGTACTCGCGGTCGTTCCCCTGGGGCGGCAAGATCCAGGACTCCGAGTTCCACCAGACCGAGAACCTGACGCTCACGGGCATCCTGCAGAACTCGTCGAACGTGGGCATCACCGAACTCGGTGAGCGGCTCACGGAGCAGCAGCGCTACGACTACATGAAGAAGTTCGGGCTCTTCGAGCCGGAGTCGGCGATCGAGTACCCGGGCCAGCCGGGCATGGAGTACGGCCCGAGCCCCGACTGGGACCAGCAGACCAACATCAACTCGATGTTCGGCCAGGGCATCTCGACGACGGCGATCCAGGTCGCGAGCGTGTTCCAGACCCTCGCGAACGAGGGCGTCCGCATCCCCCTGCACATGGTGAAGGGCTGCGAGACCGCCGACGGCAGGACCATCGACGCGCCCGACGTGCAGGGCTCCCGCGTCGTCTCGGCCGCTGCCGCCGACCAGACCGTCAAGATGCTGCAGAGCGTCGTGACGGGCGGCACGCTGGTGGGCATGAAGCCGATCTCCGGCTACAACATCGCCGCGAAGACCGGTACCGCCGAGGTCGCCGAGGGCTCGAAGGGCTACGGCGGACAGCGCATCACGTCGGTGGCCGGAATGGCACCCGCCGAGGACCCCCAGTATGTTGTCACGGTGACGTTCACGAAGCCGCAGACCAACAAGTGGTCCAGCGGAGCGGCTCCGGCGTTCCGCACTCTCATGTCCCAGGTGCTCGAGAAGTACCGAGTAGCCCCCTCCACGGCCGAGGCGCAGCTGTACCCGTCCACGTGGTGAGGAAGAAGGAGCACTTGTCCGCACGGATCCCCCCGGTCCTCCGACCCGAACACCCGACCCCGAGGAGCGTGGCCGAACTCGCGAACGCGTTCGGCATGCGCGTCGTCGGCACGGTCGACGCCGTCGAGACCACGGGTGTCACGCTGAGCGCCGCCGAGGTGCAGCCGGGTGACCTGTTCGTCGGCGTGCACGGCGCGAACCGGCACGGCGCGCAGTTCGCCACCGAAGCCGCCGAGCGCGGCGCCGTCGCGGTGCTGACCGACGCGGACGGCGTCGCCCTCGCCGAGCCGGCCGGCCTGCCGGTGCTCGTGGTCGAGGACCCCCGTGCTGCGCTCGGCGACGTGTCCGCGTGGGTCTACCGCACCCACCCGGACGAGGCCACGGACCTGCCGCAGCTCTTCGCCACGACCGGCACGAACGGCAAGACGAGCACGTCCTACATCCTCGAGGGCATCCTCAAGCAGCTCGGCCTGGTCACCGGCCTCAGCTCGACCGCGGAGCGCCACATCGGCACGCTCAGCGTGACGAGCCGCCTCACCACGCCCGAGGCGAGCGAGATGCACGCCCTGTTGGCACGCATGCGCGAGTCCGAGGTCCGCGCGGTCGCCGTCGAGGTCAGCGCGCAGGCACTGAGCCGCCACCGCGTCGACGGCATCGTCTTCGACGTCGCCGGCTTCACGAACCTGTCGCACGACCACCTCGACGACTACGCCGACATGGAGGAGTACTACCAGGCGAAGCTCCCGCTGTTCCAGCCCGAGCACGCCCGCCGCGGCGTCGTCTCGCTGGACACCGACTGGGGCCACCGTGTGGTGCAGGACTCCCGCATCCCGGTCACCACCATCACGGTGCACCCCGAGGTCGAGGCCGAGTGGCACGTCGACATCGTCGCTGCGGAGGCCGCCTACACCGAGTTCCGGCTGACCGGTCCCGAGGGCCGCGAGCTCACCACGCGCGTGCCCCTGATCGGTTGGCACATGGCGGCCAACGCCGCGCTCGCGATCGTCATGCTGGTCGAGGGCGGCTTCGAGCTCGGGGCGATCGCCCACGCGCTCGGGTCGAACCACCGCCGCTACGCCGACGAGACCGACGAGCACCCGGTCAGCGCCGTCGAGTGCTACCTGCCCGGTCGCACCGAGCGCGTCTCCGGCGACCGCGGCCCGAGCGTCTACGTCGACTTCGGCCACAGCGCCGACGCGTTCGAGAACACCCTCGCCGCCGTGCGTCAGTTCACGCCGGGCCGGGTCCTCATGCTGTTCGGCGCCGACGGCGACCGCGACACGACCAAGCGCGGCGACATGGCCCGTGTGGCAGCGGCGGGGAGCGACGTCCTCGTCATCACCGACCACCACCCGCGCTTCGAGGACGCCGCCTCGATCCGGAAGACCCTGGTCGACGCCGCACGCGAGGCCTACCCGGACCACGAGACCTACGAGGTCAGCCCGCCCGAGGCCGCCATCCGCAAGGCGGTCAGCCTGGTCGGCGAGGGGGACTCGATCCTCTGGGCCGGTCCCGGACACCAGGACTACCGCGACATCGCTGGCGTCCGCACGCCGTACTCGGCCCGCGACGAGGCCCGCAAGGCCCTCCGCGAGGCCGGCTGGGAGCCGAACTCCGGTCCGGCGGAGGAGATCCGATGATCGCCCTGACCCTCGCCGAGATCGCCGCCGCGATCGGCGGCGAGCTCGTCAGCGGTGCCCCCGAGCGGATCGTCGACGGCAGCGTCGAGACGGACTCGCGCCTCGTCGGCGCGGGCAGCGTCTTCTTCGCGCTCCTCGGCGAGGAGACCGACGGACACCGCTTCGTGCCCGCCGCCGCGCAGGCCGGAGCGGCCCTCGTCGTCACCGAGCGGGCCGTCGAGCTGCCCGAGGGCACCGGGACCGCACAGGTCGTCGTGGCCGACGGGTACGCAGCCCTCGCGGCACTCGCGCACGAGGTCGTCGCCCGCGTCCGCGCGTCGAGCGCCGACCGCGTCGACGAGCAGGGGCGCCCGGCACCGCTGCGCGTGGTCGGCATCACCGGCTCGAACGGCAAGACGAGCACCAAGAACATGCTCCGCACGATCCTCGAGCAGCACGGCGCCACCGTCGCACCGCAGGGGTCGTTCAACAACCACGTCGGCGCGCCCGTGTCGATGCTCCGCATCACCCACGACACGCGGTTCCTCGTGGTCGAGATGGGCGCGAGCGGCATCGGCCACATCGCGAAGCTCGTCTCGATCGCCGAGCCCGACGTCGGCGTCGTCCTCAAGGTCGGACTGGCGCACGCCGGCGAGTTCGGCGGGATCGAGGCGACACAGCGCGCGAAGTCCGAGATGGTCACCGACCTGCCCGCCACCGCGACGGCCCTGCTCAACGTGGACGACGACCGCGTGGCGTCCATGCGCGCGATCACCGACGCGACGGTCGTCGGCTTCGGCACGTCCGCCGGGGCGGACTACCGCATCTCCGGCATCGAGACGGACCGCAGCGGCACCCGCTTCACGCTCACCGCTCCTCTCCCCTCCGGCACGGCCGGCCTGCCGTTGGCGCGTCAGTCCGGAACCGGCGGCGTGGACCCCGTCCGTCCCGGTGGTGACGGTCTCGACGACGCGACGGACCAGCCGGGAGGCACGCCCCGCCTCCCCGAGACCGTCGACGTCCGTCTCGCCATCCTGGGCGAGCACCACGCGATGAACGCGTCCGCCGCGCTCACCGTGGCGCACCTGTGGGGTGTCCCGCTCGCCGCCGGCGCCGAGGCGCTCGCGTCGATGACGCGAGCCGAGCGCTGGCGCATGGAGCTCCTCCAGGGCGGCCCGGAGGGCGTGACCGTCATCAACGACGCCTACAACGCCTCCCCGGACTCGATGGCGGCCGCGCTCCGGACCCTGGCGCAGATCGTGCGCCCGGGGGAGCGCTCCGTCGCCGTGCTCGGTGAGATGGCAGAGCTCGGCGAGTTCTCGACCGAGGAGCACGACACCATCGGTCGGCTCGTCGTCCGTCTGAACATCGGGCAGCTCGTGGTCGTCGGCCGCGGCGCCGCGCCCATCCACCAGGCCGCCACCCTCGAGGGGTCGTGGGACGGCGAGTCCGTGTACATCGAGGACGTCGACGACGCCGTCCGTGCCCTGCAGGAGATGGTCCGCCCCGGCGACGTCGTCCTCGTCAAGTCCTCGAAGTCCGCCGAACTGCGATTCCTCGGCGACCGCCTCGGAGGTGTCACCGAATGATCGCGCTCCTCGTCGCCGGCGCCGTGGCGCTGGTGTTCACACTGCTGCTCACCCCGTTGTTCATCAAGCTGTTCCACCGGCTCGGCTGGGGTCAGTTCATCCGTGACGACGGCCCGCAGTCGCACCACACCAAGCGCGGCACCGCGACCATGGGCGGCATCGTCCTGATCCTCGGCGCGGTGCTCGGCTACTTCGTCGGGCACCTGGTCGGCCGTGACTCGGTGACGCTGTCCGGTCTGCTCGTGCTCTTCCTCATGGTCGGGCTCGGGTTCGTCGGCTTCATCGACGACTTCCTCAAGGTCCGGCGCCAGCGGAGCCTCGGGCTCGGCGGTTGGGCGAAGGTCCTCGGTCAGGTCATCGTCGGTGTGGTCTTCGCGACGATCGCCCTCGTCGTCCCGACGGGCAACGGCAAGCCGCCGGCGTCCACCATGATCTCCGCGATCCGCGACGTGCCGTGGCTCGACTTCATGGTGCTCGGCACCGTGATCGGGACCGTCCTGTACCTGGCGTGGATCGTCCTGCTGACGGTGTCGACGTCGAACGGCGTCAACGTCGCGGACGGCCTCGACGGGCTCGCGACCGGCTCGAGCATCCTGGCCATCGGCTCGTACGTCATCATCGGCTTCTGGCAGTCGAACCAGATCTGCGGCGGTGCCCGGCTCGACGAGAGCACGGCCCACGCCTGCTACAGCACGTCCGACCCCCTCGACCTCGCGGTCGTCGCGGCCGCGGTGTGCGGTGGCCTGATCGGCTTCCTCTGGTACAACACCTCGCCGGCGCAGATCTTCCTCGGCGACACCGGGTCGCTCGGGCTCGGTGGCGCCCTGGCCGGTCTGGCGATCCTCAGCCGCACCGAGCTCCTGCTGATCCTGATCGGCGGCCTGTTCTTCATCGTCACCGGCTCGGTCATCCTGCAGCGGGCCTACTTCAAGATCACCCACGGCAAGCGCATCTTCCGGATGAGTCCGCTGCACCACCACTTCGAGCTGAAGGGGTGGGCCGAGGTGACCGTCGTCGTCCGGTTCTGGATCATCGCGGGGCTCTGCGTCGCGGCCGGTGTCGGACTCTTCTACCTGGAATGGATCGCCCGAGTTGGTTGACGCTCGCCTCGAAGGTCTCGACAGCTGGTACGCCGAGGGCTGGAAGGGGCTCCGGGTCGCCGTGCTCGGCCTCGGGGCGACCGGGTTCTCGGTCGCGGACACGCTGGTC
This sequence comes from Curtobacterium caseinilyticum, assembly GCF_030363035.1. Lineage (GTDB taxonomy): Bacteria > Actinomycetota > Actinomycetes > Actinomycetales > Microbacteriaceae > Curtobacterium > Curtobacterium caseinilyticum. The sequence continues at coordinate 143,382 of NZ_JAUCMN010000004.1, forward strand.
GAGCTCGGCAGCGACGTCACGGTCTACGCGCCCGACGGCGCCGAGGACACGGTGGAGCTCCTCGACGTCATCGGCGCCCGGTTCGAGCGGACCCCGCTCGACACCGTGCCCGCGGCGCTCGAGGCCCGGACGCCGGACCTCGTGGTCGTGTCGCCGGGGCTCCCGCCGCACAACGCCTCCGTGCGGTGGGCGACCGAGCACAGCACGGTGTGGGGCGACGTCGAGCTGGCGTGGCGTGTGCGCGACAAGGTCGTGCGCGGGCCGATCGCCGCTCCGTGGGTGACCATCACCGGGACGAACGGCAAGACCACCACCACGCAGCTGACCACCGCGATGTTCACGGCGGCCGGGCTCCGTGCGGTGGCGTGCGGGAACATCGGCGTGCCGGTGCTCGACGTCGTGCGCGACCCGGAGGGCTTCGACGTCCTCGTCGTCGAGCTGTCCAGCCACCAGCTCCACTACATGCCGACCACGGGTGACGGCGCCGTCGTGCCGCTCGCGAGCGCGTGCCTGAACATCGCCGACGACCACCTCGAGTGGCACGGGTCCGCCGAGGCGTACCGCGCCGCGAAGGCCAAGGTCTACGAGCGCTCCGTGATGGCGTGCGTGTACAACACCGCCGACGACGCGACCCGCCGCATGGTCGAGGAGGCCGACGTGGTCGAGGGCTGCCGCGCCGTCGGCTTCACCCCCGGGGTCCCGGCGCCCGGCGACGTCGGGATCGTCGACGACGTGCTCTGCGACCGCGCCTTCACCGAGGACCGTCGCAACAGCGCCCTCGAGCTCGCGACGGTCGCCGACCTGGAGCAGGCCGGGCTCGCGAGCCCGCACATGACGATGAACGTCCTCGCGGCCGCCGCGCTCGCCCGGGCAGCGGCCGTCGAGCCGGCGCACATCCGCACCGCCGTGCAGGGCTTCCGCGCCGACCACCACCGCACCGAGCACGTCGCCACGGCGGACGGCATCGCCTGGGTCGACGACTCGAAGGCCACCAACCCGCACGCGGCCACGGCCTCGCTGGCGTCGTTCGACACGGTCGTCTGGATCGTCGGCGGGCAGTTCAAGGGCGTCGACATCGACGGACTCGTCGAGCGGTTCGGCCCCGACGCCCGCGCCGTCGTCGTCATCGGCACGGACCGGACCCCGGTGCTCGAGGCATTCGCGCGACACGCGCCCGCGGTCCCGGTCCTGCAGGTCGAGGCGACGGACACTGATCAGGTCATGCCCGAGGCGGTCCGGCATGCCGCCTCGGTCGCGCGACCCGGCGACACGGTCCTCCTCGCCCCGGCTGCTGCGTCGTTCGACCAGTTCGGTTCCTACGCGGACCGGGGGCGTCGATTCGCGGCGGCGGTCCACGAGCACCTGGGAGGCACAGCCGATGGCGACGACGGACCTGCCGAACGGGCGTAGCGGGAGTCGCACGACCGGCGGCGCTCCGCGCGCGGACGGCAACCGTCGGACGCACGGGGCCGTCGTGGCGGTCAAGAACGTCTTCGTCGCGGAGTCGAGCACGTTCTACACGATCCTCGGCGTGACGCTCTTCCTGGTCGTGTTCGGCGTCGTGATGGTGCTGTCGTCGTCGAGCGTCGAGCAGTACGCGAAGACCCACGACTTCTTCGGCGCCGCGTCACGACAGGGGCTCTACGCGGTGCTCGGCGTGCCGCTCATGCTGGTCGCCAGCCGCGTCCCCGCGCGCCTCTGGCGGAAGTGGGCGATGCGCATCCTCGGCGCCGCCCTCGTCCTGCAGCTGCTCGTGTACACGCCGCTCGGCGTCGAGGTGCAGGGCAACCGCAACTGGATCCGGCTCGGGTCGTTCACCGCGCAGCCGTCCGAGGCGGTGAAGCTCGGGATCGTCCTGGCGATCGGCGCGATCATCTACGTCAAGCGCGACCGACTGCGCGAGTGGAAGGAACTGTTCGTGCCGGTCGGCATCGCGACGGTGCTGCCGCTCGGCATGGTGCTCCTCGGCGGCGACCAGGGCACCGCGATGATCATGCTCATCCTGCTGCTCGGCGCCCTGTACATCGGCGGCGCGCGGGCGAAGCACCTGCTCGTCATCCTCGGGGTGGTCGCGGTCGTGCTGCCGTTCGTCACGATGACCTCGGCGTCGCGGTCGTACCGCATCAACGCCTGGCTCTCCGGCTGCACGGACTCGAACCAGTTCCAGGACCTCTGCTGGCAGCCCGTGCACGGCATGTGGGCACTGGCGTCCGGCGGGGTCTTCGGCGTCGGGCTCGGCAACTCCAAGGCGAAGTGGTCGTGGCTGCCCGAGGCGGACAACGACTACATCTTCGCGATCATCGGCGAGGAGCTCGGCCTGATCGGTGCGGTCGTCGTCCTGGCGCTCTTCGTCGTGCTGGCCATCAGCATGATCAAGGTCATCCGGCAGTCGAACGACCCCTTCGTCCGGACCGTCACCGGTGGGATCCTGATGTGGATCATCGGGCAGGCGCTCGTCAACATCGCGGTCGTCCTCGGGCTGCTGCCGGTCCTCGGCGTCCCGTTGCCGCTGATCTCCGCCGGCGGCTCGGCGCTCATCATGACCCTCGTGGCGATCGGCGTCGTGCTCTCGTTCGCCCGTGACCTGCCGGGCAAGGACCGCGACCTGCCGCGGCGGGGCCCGCGCGACGACCTCGCACCACAGAACGGAGTGCTCCGGTGAGCACCTACCTCTTCGCCGGCGGCGGGACCGCCGGCCACGTCAACCCACTGCTCGCGGTCGCCGACCGGCTGACCGAGCGCGACCCCGACGCCCGCGTGCTCGTGCTCGGCACGGCCGAGGGCCTCGAGTCGCGCCTCGTGCCGATGCGCGGCTACGAGCTGCTGACCATCCCGCGCCTGCCGTTCCCGCGGCGGCTCGACGCCCGGGCGCTCCGGTTCCCCGGCGGGTTCCTCCGCGCCGTCCGTCGGACCGAGCAGTACATCCGTGAGCACGACGTCGAGGTGGTCCTCGGGGTCGGCGGCTACGCGGCAGCCCCGGCGTACATCGCCGCGAAGCGCACCGGCACCCCGATCGTCGTGCACGAGCAGAACGCCAAGCCCGGTCTGGCGAACCGCCTCGCCGCGTTCCTCACCCGGCACGTCGGGGTCACGTTCTCGAACACGAAGCTCCGGCACGGTCGCGTGGTCGGCATGCCGCTCCGCAGGGAGATCGAGACGCTCGACCGCCGAGCCGCCCGCACCGAGGGGCTCGCCGAGTTCGGTCTCGACCCGGCACGCCCGGTCCTGCTCGTCACCGGGGGCTCGTCAGGAGCCCGCAGCATCAACACGACCGTGAACCGGTCGGCGACGGCGATCGTCGACGCCGGGTGGCAGGTCTTGCACGTCGTCGGTGGCGCGTCCGACATCGGCCCGAGCGACCTCGACGGCTACCACGTGCTGCCGTACTGCGACCGCATGGACCTGGCGTACGCGGCGTCGGACTTCGTGGTCTCGCGCTCCGGGGCCGGCATGGTCTGCGAGCTCACGGCCGTCGGGTTGCCGAGCGTGCTCGTGCCGTACCCGGTCGGCAACGGCGAGCAGCGGATCAACGCTGCGGACGTCGTTGGCGCCGGGGGAGCGGTGCTCGTCGACGACGCGGAATTCCGTGAGGACTGGGTGACGTTCCAGCTGCTCGGGATCCTGCGTGACCGGGCACGGATCGCCGACATGGCGGTCCGGGCGGGGAGCGTCGGGCACCGCGACGGAGCGGACCGCATGACGGCTCTCGTCCGCGAGGCGTCGAAGCGCACGAGCAGCAGCACCACGGAGGAACGATGACCATCAAGCCGGACCTGACCCAGCCGATCCCCGACGACCTCGGCACGGTGCACTTCGTCGGCATCGGCGGTTCCGGCATGAGCGGCATCGCCAGGATGTTCCTGGCCGCCGGCCACCGCGTCACCGGCAGCGACTCCCGCGAGACCGCGACCACGGGCACGATGCGCGGCCTCGGCGCCGAGGTGCACATCGGGCACGACGCCGCGAACCTCGCGGACGCCGACACCGTCGTCGTGACGAGCGCGCTCTGGCCGGACAACCCCGAGCTCCTCGAGGCACAGCGCCGCGGTCTCCCGGTCCTGCACCGGTCGCAGGCCCTCGCCGCGCTCATCGCCGACCACCGCCTGGTCGCCGTCGCCGGCGCACACGGCAAGACCACGTCGACGGGCATGATCGTCACCGCCCTGGTCGAGCTCGGCCTCGACCCGAGCTTCGTCAACGGTGGGGTCATCCAGTCCCTCGGCACGAGCTCGGCCCCCGGTGGGAGCGACCTGTTCGTGGTCGAGGCCGACGAGTCCGACGGCTCGTTCCTGCTCTACGACGTCGCCGTCGCGCTCATCACGAACGTCGACGCCGACCACCTCGACCACTACGGCAGCGAGCAGGCCTTCATCGACGCCTTCGTCGAGTTCGCCGGCAAGGCCGGCGAGCGGATCGTCGTGTCGAGCGACGACGCGGGCGCGAAGCGCGTCACCGAGGGCGTCCGCACGCGACCGGACGCACCGGAGATCGTCACGTTCGGCGAGGCGTCGGACGCCGACGTCCGCATCGAGCGCATCGTCGAGGCGGCGAGCGTCGAGGTGGACCTCCGCGCCGACGGGGAGACGCACCACCTCACCCTGCGCGTGCCCGGTCGGCACAACGCCGTCAACGCCGTCGGCGCCTTCGCGGTGCTCACCGGTCTCGGTGTGTCCCCGGCCGACGCGATCCGTGGCATCGAGGCGTTCGGCGGGACCGAGCGCCGGTTCGAGCTGCACGGTGTGGAGCGGGGCGTCGCGGTGTACGACGACTACGCACACCACCCGACCGAGGTCGCGGCGGCCCTCCGGGCGGCCCGCAACGTCGTCGGCGACGGCCGGATCATCGCCATCCACCAGCCCCACCTGTACTCGCGGACCCGGCTGATGGCGGGCGACTTCGCGGCGGTCTACGAGGAACTGGCCGACCACACGGTCGTGCTCGACGTCTACGGCGCCCGCGAGGACCCGGAACCCGGCGTGACCGGCGCCCTCGTGCAGGAGCGCTTCCGCGACCAGTCGCGCGTCGAGTTCCTGCCCGACTGGGACGACGCCGCGGCACGTGCAGCGGCGGTCGCGCGCGAGGGCGACATCGTCATGACGCTCAGCTGCGGCGACGTCTACCGGATCATCCCGCAGGTCCTCGACGCCCTGAAGCGCGACGGTGACGAGGTGCACGCGCAGTGAAGCGGCCCGAGGGGTTCGACGAGGGTCCGGCACAGCCGGACACCTCCTCCGAGGACGCCCCGGCGCCCCGGCAGCGCCGTGCCCCCCGGCTCCCGCGGCGCACGTCGACGGACGGTCGGGAGGCCCGACCCACCCCCGACACGTCGGCCCCCGACGACGACACGGTCACCCCCACCGCCGCCCCACACCCCGGCACGGTCGGCGCACCCCGCGGGGACGGGGCGCGACGTCCGTCGCAGGGTGCGACCCCGTCGGCGAGCCAGCGCGAGCGCGCGAGCGCCCTCGCCGGCGCCGCGGGGCGGCGGCTCGGCGCCGGCTGGTCCTCCGTGGCCGAGCGCCTGCGCGAGTACACCCCGGACGAGGACCACGCGGGTGCCGACCGCGTCGGTGGCCCGGCCTCGCACCCCACGGCGGACACGACGCCCCGGGGTGACGGGGTGCCACGTCCGGACGGGGGTGCGACCGAGGGCGGCGCGACCGTGACGGACGTGATCGACGCGCACCGGGCCTCCCGTCCGGGAGGCGACGGCGAGCACACGACCCCGCTCGGAGCCGGCGTCCGCGCCGCCGAGACCGCACGCGAGGCCCGGGTGGCCAGACGCCGCCGTCGGCTGCTCGAGCGCGCCGAGGTCCGACGCTTCACCCGCCGGTCCCGGCACCGCCGTGCCGCGTGGATCACCGCGGGAGCCGTCGTGGTGGTGTTCGGCGCCTCGATCCTGGTCGCCGTGTACTCGCCGCTCATGGCCCTGCGCACCATCGAGGTCCGCGGCGCGGACCGTGTCGACGAGACCGCACTCCGCCAGGCCCTCTCCGACCAGGTCGGCACCCCGCTCGCACGGCTCGACTTCGACGAGGTGAAGCGGGACATCGCCGGCTTCCCGCTCATCGAGAGCTACGTCACCGAGGAGGTCCCGCCGCACACCCTCGTCGTCACCGTCACCGAGCGGACGCCGGTCGTCGCGGTGCAGTCGGGCTCGTCCTTCGACCTGGTCGACCCCGCGGGCATCGTCGTGCAGTCGTCGCCGAAGCGCCCGGACGGGGTGCCGGTGGCCGACGTCAGCCGTGCCAAGCTCGGCTCGCCGGTGTTCCGGACCATGACCGAGGTCGTGCTCTCGCTGCCCTCGACGGTCCGGGAGCAGGTCACCGACGTCCGGGCCAGCACCGCGGACGACGTCACGCTCACCCTGGACGACGGGTCGAACGTGGTGTGGGGGAGCCCGGACGCGTCGGCGGCCAAGGCAGCACTCCTCGCGGCGCTCGTGAAGGACCACGCGTCGCGGGACCCCGACCGGAAGGTCGAGTTCGACGTGTCCGCACCGGACAACGGCATCGTCCGCGCGAAGCAGTGATTCTCGCGCACCCGATCGACGACACGCGGCGTGGCGGGGCGACAGCCCGAGGAACGCACCCGTAGCGTCGGGGGAGCACCACATCTACCAGCATTGCCCCTGAACTTCAAGTAGAGGTTGAGGGTTCGACCGGAGGCCCGACTGACGTGACCACGAACCACAACTACCTCGCCGTCATCAAGGTCGTCGGTGTCGGCGGCGGCGGCGTGAACGCCGTGAACCGCATGATCGAACTCGGCCTCCGCGGCGTCGAGTTCATCGCGATCAACACCGACGCGCAGGCACTGCTGCTCAGCGACGCCGACGTCAAGCTCGACGTGGGCCGCGAGATCACGCGCGGCCTCGGCGCCGGCGCGGACCCCGAGGTCGGCCGTCGCGCCGCCGAGGACCACGCCGAGGAGATCGAGGAGGCCCTCGCGGGTGCCGACATGGTCTTCGTCACCGCCGGTGAGGGCGGTGGCACCGGTACGGGTGGTGCGCCCGTGGTCGCCCGCATCGCGAAGTCGATCGGCGCGCTGACCATCGGTGTCGTCACGAAGCCGTTCAGCTTCGAGGGCAAGCGTCGGCAGTCGCAGGCCGAGAACGGCGTCGCGTCGCTCAAGGACGAGGTCGACACGCTCATCGTCGTGCCGAACGACCGTCTGCTCGAGATCAGCGACCGCGGTATCTCGATGGTCGAGGCCTTCGCGACCGCCGACCAGGTCCTGCTCGCCGGTGTCCAGGGCATCACCGACCTCATCACCACCCCCGGCCTGATCAACCTCGACTTCGCCGACGTCAAGTCGGTCATGCAGGGTGCCGGGTCCGCGCTCATGGGCATCGGCTCGTCCCGCGGAGCGGACCGGGCGATCAAGGCGGCCGAGCTCGCCGTGGCGTCGCCGCTGCTCGAGGCCTCGATCGACGGTGCGCACGGCGTGCTGCTCTCGATCCAGGGCGGGTCGAACCTCGGCATCTTCGAGATCAACGACGCCGCCCGCCTGGTGCAGGAGGCCGTCCACCCCGAGGCGAACATCATCTTCGGTGCCGTGATCGACGACACCCTCGGCGACGAGGTCCGGGTCACGGTCATCGCCGCCGGGTTCGACGGCGGTGAGCCGAGCTCGCAGCAGAAGCAGCACCGCTCGAGCTGGGTCGACCCGGAGAACGGCGCCGCGTCGTCGTCCGCCGCGGCCGGCACCGGCGCGATCGAGGACACGGCGACGAGCGCGCCGTCCTGGGCGTCGCAGGAGCACGAAGCCCCCGTCCGTCGTGCCGCCGACCCGGCGTTCGACGACGACGACGAGCTCGACGTCCCCGACTTCCTGAAGTAACCAACCCCGTGGCAGGTGATCCGCGCCTCCCGTCCGTCGACCAGAGCGACGGACTGGAGGCGCGTCTCGCGTCCGTCCGCGGGTCCATCTCGGACGCGGCGCGCGCAGCGGGCCGATCGGCGGACGAGCTGACGCTCGTCGTCGTGACGAAGTACCACCCGGCGTCGCTCGTCCGGCAGCTGGCCGCACTCGGCGTCACCGACGTGGGGGAGAACCGGCACCAGGAGGCGCAGGCCAAGGCCGCGGAACTCGCGGACCTCGGCCTGACCTGGCACTTCGTCGGTCAGTTGCAGTCGAAGAAGGCGCGGCAGGTGCGCCGGTACGCCGACGTGGTGCAGTCGCTCGACCGCGACTCGGTCGTCGACGCGTTCGCCCCGACGGAGTCCGAGCCGGACCCGCGCGTGGTCGACGGCTTCGTGCAGGTGAACCTGACCGACGACCCCGGTCGCGGGGGCGTGCAGCCGGACGACGTCGAGGCCATGGTCGAGCGGGTCCTGCGCACCGGGACCATCCGGCTCCGTGGCGTGATGGCGGTCGCGCCGCTCGACGAGGAACCGCGTCGGGCGTTCGCCCGGCTCCGTGCGGTCTCGTCGCGGGTGACGTCGATCGCGCCGGGGGCCACGGACATCTCGGCGGGCATGAGCGGCGACCACGCCGAGGCCATCGCCGAGGGCGCGACACACCTGCGGATCGGCACCGCAATCACGGGAAACCGGCCGGACGCGCCCTAGCCTCGTTGCAGGGCACCCACGAGCACCGACCTCCGGAGGAACCATGGCCAACCCGCTCAAGAAGACGATGGTCTACCTCGGCCTCGCCGACGAGGAACTGTACGAGGACGAGCAGCAGCAGGCCGCTGCGCCCACGCGCCAGGCCGCCGCTCCGGCTGCCGCCGCGCCAGCTGCCGCCCCCGCGGCCGAGGCGCCGACCGCAGCAGCGCAGCCGGCCGCGACCCCGGCCGCTGCAGCCGCCGAGCCGAAGACGCACACCCACCAGCGCGGCGCCCAGGTCACCCCGCTCCGCCGCTCGAACACGACCGCACAGAAGGCGACCCCGGTCCAGGAAATGAACGAGATCCTCACCGTCCACCCGCGCGAGTACAAGGACGCCCAGTCCATCGCCGAGAGCTTCCGCGACGGCATCCCCGTCATCATCAACCTCTCGCAGATGACCGAGTCCGACGCCCGTCGCATGATCGACTTCGCGTCGGGCCTGTCGCTCGGCCTGTACGGCAAGATCGAGCGGGTCACGAACAAGGTCTTCCTGCTCTCGCCCGCCCACGTCGCGGTGAGCGGTGAGCCGGCTGAGGTAGAGTCCGACATCGAGGCGTCCTTCTTCGCCCAGTCCTGAGCCGCACCCCGGTTCACCCCGCCCCGTGCGGTCGCCATGACGGCGGTCGCACCCGAGCCGAGCGAGCCCCATCGTGTCACTGGTCTTCGGGATCCTCTCCTTCGCCCTCCTGCTCTACTTCTTCGTGATGTGGGGCCGGTTCGCGTTCGACATCGTGCAGGCGTACAGCCGTGGTTGGCGTCCCCGCGGCGCGCTGCTGGTCGTCGCCGACGTGGTCTACACCCTGACCGACCCGCCGATCCGGTTCGTCCGTCGGCTGCTCCCGCCACTCCGGCTCGGCCCGGTCGCCCTCGACTTCGGCTGGACGATCGTCATGCTCGTGGTGATCATCCTCCGGGTCATCGTCGGCGGTCTCGCACGCGGGTTCTGAGTTCCGCCCGACCGCGACACGCGCCGCGCCGCGGCCAACGTCACGGTTCCGATCCGACCCCGGTGTACGGTGGTCGGGATCGATGTCCGCTCCGGCGGACGTCCGCACCGCTCGACGCGCCTGGTAGATTCGGTCGCGACGCAAGTGGTTCCACACGTTCAGCAGTTCTATTGAGGTGACGGCAATGGCTTTGACGCCGGAAGACGTAGTCAACAAGCGGTTCCAGCCGACGAAGTTCCGCGAAGGCTACGACCAGGACGAGGTCGACGACTTCCTGGACGAGGTCGTCGTCGAGCTCCGCCGCCTGACGGCCGAGAACGACGAGCTCCGCCAGCGCCTGCAGGCTGCCGAGTCGGCGCCGAAGCCGGCCGCGGCCGAGCCGGCTGCCGAGCAGCAGCCCGCGCCGACCCCCGAGCCCGAGCCGGCCCCCGTCGCCGCCGCTCCGGAGCCCGCGCCGGTCGCCGCCGCCGCTCCGGCACCGTCGACCGTGCCGGCCGACGAGGACACCGAGGGCACGACCAACCTCCTCACGCTGGCCCGTCGCCTGCACGAGGAGCACGTCCGCGAGGGCATCGAGAAGCGCGACGCACTCATCGCCGAGGGCACCGCGCAGGCCGCACGCCTGGTCAACGAGGCCGAGGCGAAGCAGCGCCAGATCATCGCCGACACCGAGAACACCAACCGCCAGCGCGTCGCGGTGCTCGAGCAGGAGCAGCGCCAGCTCGAGGGCAAGATCGACGAGCTCCGCACCTTCGAGCGTGACTACCGTGCGCAGCTCAAGAGCTACATCCAGGGTCAGCTCGCGGAGCTCGACGGATCGGGCTCCGAGCAGTCCGGTCTCACCCCGGCGCCGGCATCGGCGCAGGGCTTCGGCAACTGACGTTGGCTCGACCAGCAACACCGGCGAAGGTCAGTGTCCGCGCGATCGCGGCACTGGCCTTCGCCGCTGTCGTCGTGGTGGCGCTCGACCAGGGCGTCAAGGCGCTCGTCGTCGCCCAGCTGCCGTACGGCCAGGTCGTCCCGGTCCTCGGTGACGCGCTGCAGCTGCTGTACGTCCGGAACCCCGGGGCAGCGTTCTCGTTCGCGGTGAACATGACGTGGGTGTTCTCGATCGTCTCGACGGCCGTGGTCGTCGGCATCGTCGTCTTCGCCCGGCGCATCCGCTCGATGTGGTGGGCGATCGTGCTCGGCATGCTGCTGGGCGGCGCGCTCGGCAACCTGCTCGACCGGCTGTTCCGTGAGCCGGGGTTCGGCCGCGGTCACGTGGTGGACTTCATCTCGACGCCGTGGATGATGCCGGCGATCTACAACATCGCGGACGCGTTCATCTGCGTCAGCATGGTCGTCTTCGTCCTGCTCGTGATCATCGGGGTGAACCTCGACGGCTCACGTGCCCTCTCGGCGAAGCAGCAGCGCGCTGCCGACGCTGCGGCACGCAGCGACGGGGGAGCGACCACCGGCTTCGAGCAGGCCGACGCTGACGACGTGGGTCGTGCCTCCCGTCCGGCCACCGCGCAGCCCGACCCGCGTGCGCCGCGCGACGGCCGCGACGTCCTCGGACACGACGCGACGTGAGCGAGCAGCGGTCCCTCCCGGTCCCCGACGGGCTCGCCGGCGAGCGTGTCGACGCCGCCATCGCGAAGCTCCTGGGGTTCTCGCGGTCGTTCGCGGCCGAGGTCGTCGCCGCGGGCGGCGTCCGGGTCGACGGCGTCGAGGTCGGCAAGTCCGACCGCCTGCACGCCGATGCGTGGCTCGAGGTCGAGTGGTCGCCGAAGGAGCCACCGCGCATCGTGCCGGTCGAGGTGCCCGGGATGCGCATCGTGCACGACGACGAGGACATCGTCGTCGTGGACAAGCCGATCGGTGTCGCAGCGCACCCGTCTCCCGGGTGGGACGGTCCGACGGTGCCCGGTGGACTCGCGGCCGCGGGCTTCACCATCGCCACGTCCGGAGCCGCCGAGCGCGCGGGCATCGTGCACCGGCTGGACGTCGGCACGTCCGGGCTCATGGTCGTCGCCAAGACCGAGCTCGCGTACACGCAGCTCAAGCGCGCCTTCAAGGACCGCACGGTCGAGAAGGTCTACCACGCGCTCGCGCAGGGCCACCCGGACCCGACGGCCGGGACGATCGACGCCCCCATCGGGCGGCACCCGTCGAGTGACTGGAAGTTCGCGGTCACGGCGGACGGCAAGCCGAGCGTGACGCACTACGAGACGCTCGAGGCCTTCCGGTCGGCGACCCTGCTCGAGGTGCACCTGGAGACCGGGCGCACCCACCAGATCCGCGTGCACATGGCGGCGACCAAGCACCCGCTCGTCGGCGACACGATGTACGGCGCCGACCCGGTGCTCGCGAACGAGCTCGGGCTGACGCGGCAGTGGCTCGACGCGGTCCGGTTGGCGTTCGAGCACCCGCGCACGGGGGAGTGGGTCACGTTCGAGGCGTCCTACCCCGACGACCTGCAGCTGGCGCTCGACCGCATCCGCGCCGCGTCCGCGTAGCGCGGGGCGGCGCCGGCGCGGGGCGGGCGCGGCGCGGCGGCGCCGCTGAGGTTCCGAAACTGTCATCTCTCGGCGCTCTCGGGGCCGTCGCGTGGAACCCCGGCAAGGCCTTTGCGGCGAGTCGTGGAACCTGGAGGGCGACGGTGCCCTTCCCGACCCGCTCGCAGCCTGTGGTCCCGGGAGCGGTGGCGGACGGGAGGCGCGTGGCGGCACCGCATCGCGCCTCCCGTCGGCCGGGTGGCAGGCCTGGCGGCGGGGGTCGCCGAGCGGTTCAGCTCCGTCAAGGACGGCGTCGCCGGGGTCATCGAGCGAGTCGTCTCCGTCACGCGCGGCGGTCTGCGCCGCCGCGCCCCGCCCGCCGCGCGGAACGCCCACGGCGTGTCCTGCGCGCCCGCACCGGAGACCTCCCGGACACGCGGAGGACGTCGGTGTCGGCGGTTAGGCTTGTCCCGCCCCGCAGCTGTCCCCGTCGAAACCGGAGGTCCCGTGTCGGATTCCGACTCCTTCGTCCACCTGCACGTGCACAGCGAGTACTCGATGCTCGACGGCGCGGCCAGGTTGAACGACCTGGTCGCCGAGACCGCCGCGCAGGGCATGCCGGCCGTCGCGGTCACGGACCACGGCAACATGTTCGGCGCGTTCGAGTTCTGGAAGGCCGCCAAGGCCGGCGGCGTGAAGCCCATCATCGGGACCGAGGCGTACATCACGCCCCGCACCCACCGCTCGGACAAGACCCGCGTCCGCTGGGGCGACGGTGGCGGCGACGACGTGTCCGGTTCGGGTGCGTACACGCACATGACGATGTTCGCCGAGAACACGACCGGCATGCACAACCTGTTCCGGCTGTCGAGCCGGGCGTCGATCGAGGGCTACTACTTCAAGCCCCGCATGGACATCGAGCTCCTCGAGCAGTACCACGAGGGGATCATCGCGACGACGGGCTGCCCCTCCGGCGAGATCCAGACGCGCCTGCGCCTCGGCCAGTACGACGAGGCGCTCAAGGCAGCGGCGGACTACCGCGACATCTTCGGCAAGGACAACTACTTCGCCGAGATCATGGACCACGGGCTCGAGATCGAGCGCCGGGTCATCGAGGACGTCGTCCGCATCTCGAAGGACCTCGGCATCCCGTTGGTCGGCACCAACGACCTGCACTACACGCACTCGCACGACGCGAAGTCGCACGCGGCGCTCCTCTGCGTGCAGTCCGGCTCGACGCTGAACGACCCGAACCGCTTCAAGTTCGACGCCGACGAGTTCTACCTGAAGACCCCGCAGCAGATGCGCCACGTCTTCCGCGACCACCCCGAGGCCTGCGACAACACGCTCCTGATCGCGGAGCGGTGCAACGTCGAGTTCGACACCGCCGCGAACTACATGCCGAAGTTCCCCGTGCCCGAGGGCGAGACCGAGCACTCGTGGTTCGAGAAGGAGGTCGCGAAGGGCCTGCGGTACCGGTACCCGGACGGCATCTCGAAGGAGGTCCAGGACCGCGCCGACTACGAGGTCGGGATCATCAACCAGATGGGCTTCCCGGGGTACTTCCTGGTGGTCGCCGACTTCATCAACTGGTCGAAGAACAACGGCATCCGTGTCGGCCCGGGCCGTGGTTCCGGTGCCGGCTCGATGGTGGCGTACGCGATGCGCATCACCGACCTCGACCCGATCCGGCACGGCCTGATCTTCGAGCGCTTCCTCAACCCGGACCGCGTCTCGATGCCCGACTTCGACGTCGACTTCGACGACCGGCGCCGCGGCGAGGCGATCAAGTACGTCACCGAGAAGTACGGGTCGGAGCGCGTCGCGCAGATCGTCACCTACGGCACGATCAAGGCGAAGCAGGCGCTGAAGGACTCCTCGCGTGTGCTCGGCTTCCCGTTCGGCATGGGCGAGAAGCTCACGAAGGCGATGCCGCCGCCCGTGATGGGCAAGGACATCCCGCTCACCGGGATCTTCGACAAGGACCACCCCCGGTACAAGGAGGCGGTCGACGTCCGCACGGTCGTCGAGACCGACCCCGAGGCGAAGACCGTCTTCGACACCGCGCTCGGGCTCGAGGGCCTGAAGCGCCAGTGGGGCGTGCACGCCGCCGGCGTGATCATGTCGAGCGAGCCGCTCATCGACATCATCCCGGTGATGAAGCGCGAGCAGGACGGCCAGATCGTCACGCAGTTCGACTACCCGGCAGCGGAGTCGCTCGGCCTGATCAAGATGGACTTCCTGGGCCTCCGGAACCTGACGATCATCAGTGACGCCCTCGACAACATCAAGACGAACCGCGGGATCGAGCTCGACCTCGAGACCATGGGCCTCGAGGACGAAGCGGCGTACCAGCTGCTGCAGCGCGGTGACACCCTCGGCGTGTTCCAGCTCGACGGCGGCCCGATGCGCGGCCTGCTCCGGCTCATGAAGCCGGACAACTTCGAGGACATCTCCGCGCTCATCGCCCTGTACCGACCGGGGCCGATGGGTGCGAACTCGCACACGAACTACGCGCTCCGCAAGAACGGCGAGCAGCCGATCACGCCGATCCACCCGGAGCTCGAGGAGCCCCTGCAGGACATCATCGGCACGACCTACGGCCTGATCATCTACCAGGAGCAGGTCATGGCCATCGCGCAGAAGGTCGCCGGGTTCTCGCTCGGTCAGGCGGACATCCTCCGCCGCGCGATGGGCAAGAAGAAGAAGTCCGAGCTCGACAAGCAGTACGCCGGCTTCGAGAAGGGCATGCAGGACAACGGCTACTCGGCCGCTGCGATCAAGACCCTCTGGGACATCCTGCTGCCGTTCTCCGACTACGCCTTCAACAAGGCGCACTCGGCTGCCTACGGCGTGGTGTCGTTCTGGACCGCCTACCTCAAGGCGCACTACCCGGCCGAGTACATGGCGGCGCTGCTGACCAGTGTCGGCGACGCCCGTGACAAGCTCGCGCTCTACCTCAACGAGTGCCGCCGCATGGGCATCCGGGTGATGCCGCCGGACGTCAACGAGTCCATCGGCTTCTTCGCGGCCGTCGGCGACGACATCCGCTTCGGCATGGGCGCGATCCGCAACGTCGGCTTCAACGTCGTCGACGACATCGTGAAGGCCCGGACCGAGAAGGGCGCGTTCGAGTCGTTCCACGACTTCCTGCGGAAGATCCCGATCTCGTCGGCGAACAAGCGGACCGTCGAGTCGCTCATCAAGGCGGGTGCCTTCGACGAGTTCGGCGACACCCGACGGGCGCTCGTCGAGATCCACGAGGGCGCGGTCGAGGGCGCGGTCAAGGTCAAGCGCGACGAGGCGAACGGCAACGTCGGGTTCGACTTCGACTCGCTGTTCGCCGAGGTCGCCGAGGAGACGCCCGCGGCGGCGCAGGTCTCGCAGGTGCCGGATCGTCCGGAGTGGTCCAAGCGCGACAAGCTCGCGTTCGAGCGGGACATGCTCGGGCTGTACGTGTCCGACCACCCCCTGGCCGGACTCGAGATCGAGCTCGCGAAGCACCAGTCGATCACCATCGCCGACCTGATCGCCGCCGACGACGGCATCGAGGGCGAGACTGTCACGGTCGCCGGACTCCTGACGAGCGTGCAGCACCGTGTGGCGAAGTCGAGCGGCAACCCGTACGGCATCGTGCAGA
The DNA here is from genome assembly GCF_030363035.1 of Curtobacterium caseinilyticum. Classification (GTDB taxonomy): domain Bacteria; phylum Actinomycetota; class Actinomycetes; order Actinomycetales; family Microbacteriaceae; genus Curtobacterium; species Curtobacterium caseinilyticum. The sequence goes on from NZ_JAUCMN010000004.1 coordinate 159,064, forward strand.
TCGAGGACTTCGGCGGCGAGATCGGCGTGATGTTCCTCGGCAAGACCTACCAGGAGTTCGGGCCGTCGCTCGTCGCGGACTCGATCGTGGTGCTCCGCGGCCGCGTCAACGTCCGTGACGACGGCAAGGCGCTGCACGCGGTGAGCATGTTCCAGCCCAACGTCGGCGACGCGATGGGGTCCGGGCCGCTCACGCTGTCCCTGCCGGAGCGGCAGGCGACGACCTCGACGGTCACGGAGCTGGCGGCGGTGCTCGGGCGACACCAGGGCGAGACCGAGGTGCGCCTCAAGCTGCTGAAGGACGACGTCGCGCGGACGTTCGAGCTGCCGTTCCCGGTGAACCTGACGCCCGACCTGTTCGGCGAGCTGAAGAGCCTGCTCGGCCCGCGCTGCCTGGTCTGACGTGGTGCGCACCCGCCCCGACGCCGCGGTCCTGCGCGCGTTCGGGGTCGGTGCGCACCGGCCGGAGCGCCTGGCCGGGGGTCGTGGGCTGACCTGGCGGGCAGGGCCCGTCGTCCTCCGGCCGCACGACGGCGTGGTCACCGACTGGCGGTCGGGGGTGCTCGCTGACCTGACGGGGTCGCCCGCGTACCGGGTGCCCCGTCCGGTGGCGACGCTGGACGGCGGATGGCGTGCGGGCCCGTGGGAGGCCTGGGAGGCGGTCGCGGGACGGGTCGACGAGCGCCGCGTCGGCGAGGTGCTCGCTGCGGGCCGTGCGTTCCAGGACGCGGTCCGGCACGTCCCGAGACCGGCGTTCCTCGACGTGCTCGACGACCCGTGGAGCGTGGCCGACCGCATCGCGTGGGGCGAGCGGGCCGCGCCGACCGAGCCGGCACTGGACCGCCTGGTGGCGGCGTTCCGCCCGGTGGACGCACCGTCGCGACTGGTGCACGGGGACCTGCTCGGCAACGTGCTGTTCGCCGACGGTGCGGCCCCCGCCGTGATCGACTGGCCGCCCTACTGGCGTCCTGCCGGTGTCGGAGCGGCGATCGCGGTCGCCGACGCGGTCTGTTGGCACGACCTGCCGGTGGCGGAGGCGCTGGCCCTCGACACCGGCGACGTCGCGTGGCGGCAGCTGCTCGTGCGTGCGCTGGTGTTCCGGATCGCCACCGCGGTCCTGCTCGGCGGGTGGGACGCGGCGCAGGCGGCGCGGCACGCTCCGCTGGTGCGCGCCGTCACGGAGGACGGCACCGACTGACGGACGGGAGGCGCGTGGGTGCGCCGCCACGTGCCTCCCGTCCGCCGGTGGGAGCGTCGGTCAGCGCGCGACGGTCAGGACGCCGTCCCGCTGCACGATCGTGCCCGAGCGCGGGGTCCAGACGGTGAAGCCGTCGACCTCGTGCCGGGACAGGTCGGCACCGCGGTCGTCGAGGAAGCGCTCGACCTCGTCGCTCGGTGGGAAGCGGCGGTCGTCGCCGACCACGAGTGCGACGAACGGACCGTCGTCCGGCTCCATCGAGCCACGACCGGCGAAGTAGGGCTCGGTCAGTGTCGGGGTCGCGGCGGCGAACAGCACGCCCCCGCGCGCGCGACCGTGATCCCGCAGCCACGTGTCGACGACGGCGATGCCGGTCGGACGGGTCTCCGCGATCGTGACGCTCTGCACCGCCGACGGCACCGCGAGTGCGACGACGACCGCCCCGGCCACGACGACGCCGGTCGGACGGGGCAGGGCCGTCACCAGCCGACCGAGACCGATCGCCGCGACGGCGACGAGGAGCGGCATCCAGGCGGCGTAGTAGTTGGCGAGCGCGATGTGGGCCACGACCGTGTAGAAGACGACCAGGCAGCCGAGGGCGGTCCCGAGGTACGCGACGAGACGTCCGGGGCGCAGGACCACGGCGGCGACGAGCCCGACCAGCAGCGTGACGGTCGTGGCGGCACCGACCCCGTTCCAGAGGAACCAGGCGTTCGCCCACCACGGTGCGAAGGTGTGGACGGTACCGGCGATGCTCAGCGGGTGGCCGTGCTCGTTCTGCCCGTCCTGGAACCGCACCATGTACGCGATCGCGGAGCGCATGCCCATCGGTGCGTAGAGGGCGACCGTGACGAGGACGAACGCGACGAGCCAGGCGACGCCACCGGTCAGGAGGCGACGGGGCTGCCGGAAGAGCAGGGGCAGCAGCACGAAGGCGGGCAGCAGGACGACGGTCGACACCTTCGTCGTGACGGACATCGCGAAGAGCACGCCGGAGAGGGGTGCGAGCCACCCCCTGCCGGTGCGGATCCAGGCCCACGCCGTCGCCAGTGCGAGGACGGCGAGGCAGATCATGACGGGGTCGAGCAGGGCGTACCGGTCCACGCGACTGCCGAGGAAGTCGCGCGGTGTCAGCAGCCACGCACCGGCCGCCAGGAGACCCGTCCAGTGGCCGCACTCGTTCCGGAGCCACCAGTAGAGGGTCGCGCCGACGACGAGCACGAGCACCGCGACCGCGATCCGCGGACCGAGGACGCCCTGACCGAGGAGGAGCTGCGCGGCGCCGAACAGGTACTTGCCGGTCGGCGGGTGCTCACGGTTCGCGGCGAAGTCCCCGTGCACGTAGGACCAGCCCGCGCGGACGTAGATCGACTCGTCACCGTGGACGTTGTGGCCGAGCAGGTTCCAGGTGCACTGGTAGAGCGCCCAGACGGCGACCAGGACGAGTGCGGCGAGCCGGGTGGCCCGCGTGTCGAGACGGTGCCGGAGCAGCTGCGGACCCGGTGTCACGCGCCCCCGCGACCCGTGATGGCGCGGATGCGAGCCACGATGCGCGGGTTGCGAGCGCCGAAGGTCAGCGCGGTCAGCCGTCGGATCGAGACGGTGGCACGGTGGACGAGCAGTCCGGTGGCCTCGGCGATGTCGGAGACCGAGAGCCAGCGAGCGCGGAGGGCGCTCGGGTCGATGTCGTTGCGTGCGGTCTCACGGATGATCCGGACGAGGTGCGCGCCGCCCTTCCACGTGGTGCTGCGGTTCTCGAAGCGGCGGAGGATGCGGTCGATGGCGGAGGCACGGTGGTTGGACACCGCGTGGGACCAGCGGGCGTCGTGCGCGACCGGGTCGACCAGGACCCACCGCGGCGCGTTCGCGTTGAGGGCGGACAGCTGGGGGAACGTCGTCAGCGCGCCGAGGGCGACGGCGACGTCGAAGACCTGGCGCGGACGACCGCCGACGGCGATGGTGGCACCGGGGAGCCCGTGTCGTGCGGTGCGGAGCTGCGACCGGGCGACGACCACCGTGACCACGACGTCGTCGGGTGCCGCCGCGAGCAGGTCGCGCACCCGCGCGATGACGTCGTCGGTCAGCTCCGCCGGCAGGTGCACGGCGACGCGGACGACGTCGTCGTCGGGCAGGAAGGTGTCGGCGAAGACGTCGACCGCGTCACGGTACCGGGCCAGGAACAACGCGACGGCGCCGGCGTAGAAGGGGTAGCGCTCGAGCAGGATGCGCTCGTGCTCGAGGCGCAACGACGGACCGCGGTCGCCGCTGAAGCTCGTGGAGCCCGCGTGCAGGACGAGGGCGCGGTTGGCCAGCACCGAGGTGAAGCCCGCCTCGTTGATCCGGAGGCAGAAGTCGTTCTCCTCGCCGTAGCCCGGCGAGAACACCGGGTCGAACAGCCCGAAGCGGTCCACCATCTCGCGACGGATGAGGAAGCAGAAGCCCATCGCGACGGGGGAGACCGTGGAGCGGGGGAGCAGGTACTTCGTGCGGCCGTGCAGCTCGCGGGTCCGCCGGGGTGCGAGCGTCGCGCGGGGGTTGCGGCGGGCGTACGGGAACGAGGCGATGGTGGCGTTGTCACTCCGGGCGCAGACGACGCCGATCGTGTCGTCGGACGCGAGCACCGCGGTCATCTCGTCGAGGAAGCCCGGCATCGGGATCGTGTCGCTGTTGAGGAGCAGCACGTCGTTGCCCGTGGTGTCGAGGTCGAGCACCGCGCGGTTGCAGTTGCCGACGAAGCCCAGGTTGGCGGGGTTCCGCGTGTACTCGAAGCCCGGGTGGTCACCGACGAGCTCGAGCACCCGCTGCTCGATCCGGTCGACGTTCGGCCCGACGTCGTTCGCGAGGAGCACCCGGTCGACGTCGAAGTCGATCGTCTCGAGCAGCGCCTCGATGCAGCGCTCCAGGCCCGGCAGGTCGTCGTAGATCGGGACGACGACGGTGACCGGTCGACGATCCCGGCTCACCGGCGCACCAGCTTCCGGACCACGACCGCCGGCCGGGCGAGCACGCGGCCGACGAGACCGCTCCGGCTGCGGACACGGTTCGCCAGGAGGCCGACGGCGGCGCGTGCGCTCGTCGCGCCGAGGGACGCGTAGGCGCCGGGCAGCTCGAACCAGTAGCGCGCGACCTGGGGGAGCCGGTAGCCCTCGGTGCCGACCAGGGCGACCAGCCGTGCGATGGCGGCTGCGTTGTCGTGACCCGACCCCGTGACGGTGGCGAGGCGGTCCGGAGCGGCTGCCCCGTGCCTCCTGGCCGAGTCGGGGTCCGCGGCGTACGCGGCCAGCGCGTCCGCCAGCCCTGCGGCGTCGTCGGCGTCGACCAGCGTGCCGGTCTCGCCCGGCGCGACCAGTTCGGCGCTGCCGCCCTCGCGGGTGGCGACGACGGCGCGGCCGAGCGCCATGTACTCGGCCGTGGTGCGGCCGAACGCCTCGATCGTGGAGGGCGTGACGCAGACGTCGGCGGCCTCGACGAACGGAGCCGGGGTGTGCTGCTCGCCGGCGAACACGACGTGGTCGGCGACGCCCAGCGCGCGGGCGCGGTCGAGCAGGCGGACGTCCTCGCCCGGGTGCTTCCAGCTGCCGACGAAGCAGACGCTCGCCGTGGTGCCGCGGCGGCGCAGCTCGCCGAGCGCATCGACGACCCGGTGCTGGCCCTTCGACTCCTCGACGCGACCGACCACGGTGATCCGCAGGCCGGGGTCCGGTTGCGGGAAGGGCGTGATCGCGGGTGCCTCGTGGCGGGTGGCGAGCAGCCGGTCGACGTCCACGGTCGGGTAGACGACGGAGAGCTTCTCGGCGGGGACGTACTGTGCGAGGTGGTCGCGCATCGCCTCGGAGTTGGTGATCACCGCGCCGGACATCAGCCCGATGTCGCCGAGGACCCCGGCGCGGCCGGTCTGGAACTGCAGGCCGTGGTCGAGGTCGCCGTACTCGCGGACGAACCACGCCTGGGGGATGCCCAGCACCGCCGCTGCGAACGACGCCCACGGCGCCACCAGCGTGTTCGTCACGACGAGGTCCGGGCGCTGGCGCTCGTAGAGCCGGATGATCGCGTTCACGGCCGCGTAGTCGACGGTGGCGAAGGCGGCGCGCTCGGCGGCCGGCGCGGGCTGCGGGCTCGGCAAGGCCCACCCGCGGAAGCGGAGTGCGTCGTACTGCCAACCGCGCTGCTCGAGGGCCTCGATGAACTTGCCCCGAGGTGCCTTGGTGACGAAGGACGGGGTGAAGGTCGGGTCGCTGGCCTGCCAGTCCTCCACGAGACGGAGGAGCGAGCGCTCGGCCCCACCGAGGTTCACCGGCGCCGTCGAGTGGTTGGCGAAGCTGACGAGCACCGTGCAAGCCTACTCAGGAATGACAAGTGTTCGTGAAATGGCCATCCGGTTCCGACCGCGTTCACGCTCGTCGTGCGCCCCGCCGACCGCCGTGTCCGTGGGCATGTGCGAGGATGGACCGTCCCGAATCCGATCAGGAGCGCTCCCGTGCGCCCCGGAGGAGCCAGCACTCGAAGCATGTCGTACCTGAACGAGCTCGTCTCTTCGCGCGAGTTGCTGGCGAACCTCACAGCGCGTGAGGTGAAGGGCAAGTACCGCCGGACCGTCTTCGGACAGCTGTGGTCGCTGATCAACCCGCTCGCGACGATGCTGATCTACACGATCGTCTACTCGTTCATCTTCCGGGCGAGACTCGAGGTCGGTGACCCCAGTGGGCTGAACATCTACCCCCTCTGGCTGATGTGCGGACTGCTGCCGTGGATCTTCACGCGCAACGTCATCAACTCCGGGATGACCTCGATCGTGGCCAACGGGTCGCTCATCAAGAAGGTCTACTTCCCCCGCATGACGCTGCCGCTCGCGGCCGTCGGGTCCTTCGGGTTCACCTGGCTCGTCGAGATGGGTGTGCTGCTCATCGCCCTCGCCCTCGCCGGCTCGAAGTTCTGGCTGTTCCTGCCGCTCATCGCCCTGACCATGGTCTTCCTCGCGATGTTCGCCGCCGGTGTCGGGCTGATCCTGTCGATCGTCAACGTGCACTTCCGCGACATGCAGCACCTCGTGGGCATCGGCCTGCAGATGTGGATGTACCTCTCGCCGATCATCTACCCGCTGTCGCTGGTCGAGGACGCGGCGAACAAGGCCGGTCACCCGTGGATCGTGACCGTCTACAAGCTCAACCCCATCGAGCGGTTCTCCGAGGTCTTCCGCAACCTCATGTACGACAACCGTCTCCCCGAATGGACCGACCTGGTCGCGTGCGCCCTCGCAGGCTGCGTCTCGCTCGCACTCGGCTACCTCGTGTTCTCCCGCAACGAGAAGAAGCTGGCCGAACTGCTGTGACCGATGCCGCCGTCTCCGTCGAACACGTCTCCAAGCGGTTCCGCATGTACCACGAGCGGAACGACTCGCTGAAGAGCATGGTGATGCGCGGCAAGAAGTCCGTGCACGAGGACTTCTGGGCGCTCAAGGACGTGTCGTTCGAGGTGCCGCAGGGCACCACCTTCGGGCTCATCGGGAAGAACGGGTCCGGGAAGTCGACGCTGCTGAAGTGCCTGGCGAAGATCCTGTGGCCCGAGGAGGGCTCGATCACCGCGCGCGGCAAGCAGGCGTCGCTGCTCGAGGTCGGGTCGGGGTTCCACCCGGAGCTGTCCGGGCGGGAGAACGTGTTCCTGAACGGGTCGATCCTCGGGATGAGCCGGAAGGAGGTCGCACGGAAGTTCGACGACATCGTGTCGTTCTCCGGTGTCGGCCACTTCATCGACCAGCCCGTGAAGAACTACTCGTCGGGCATGTACGTGCGGCTCGGGTTCTCGGTCGCCGTCGCGGTCACGCCGGACATCCTCGTCGTCGACGAGGTCCTGGCCGTGGGCGACGCCACGTTCCAGAAGCGCTGCCGCACGAAGTTCAAGGAGATGAAGCAGGAGGGCCGGACGGTCATCCTCGTCTCCCACTCGATGAGCACCGTCAAGGACATGTGCGACGAGGTGGCCTGGCTGAACCAGGGAGAGCTCAAGATGATCGGCAAGACGGACGAGGTCGTGAAGGCGTACAACGCGACCGTCTGATCCGCCACCGGAGCGGGGAGCTCCCTTCCGTCGCGCGCAGCTTCCTGAGTGAACATGCGGGTCCGGTACTGTGCTGTGCATGGCCACAGCCCAGAAGACGAAGACTCGGAGCTGGCTGCGCCGGACTCCCTCGCTCGACCGCTTCATCTCGGAGCATGCACAGCCGCTACAGGAGCTGCAGCGCCCCGTCGTCCTGATCGCCGGCTACCGGACCAGGGAGACGCTCGCGACCTGGCGGAACGCCTTCCAGTTCCGACTCCACGTCATCACGCCGCACGACGTCATCCCGGTCATCGACGGGATCGCCTCGTTCGCTGCGACGTCGACGGAAGCGATGGAGGAGTACATCGCCTCCATCGGCCCCGTCGCGGCGGTCATCGACGAGGAAGCCGAAGACCTGCCGATCCGTCTCGAGCGGTTCCAGCGATTCTTCTGGCACGTGTCGTCAGGGGGGTTCTACATCACCCCGATCACGACCATCTCGAGCGCCTGGGACGCTGGACGGCAGGCGCTGAGTGCCAAGAAGCTCTCCGACGACGAGGTGGCCGAGCTCGACCGCTCCGCCGGGCTGACGCTCGATGACGACGGGTACAGCGTCACCGTCAAGAACCGCGATCACCTGGCGAAGGTCAAGGACGAGGACGCGATGACGGTCCTCCCCGGACGTCTCGGCGCGAACAACGTCCGGCTCATGGGGTCGCGCGGGTCGGGTAAGGGGCCGAAGTCACTGCACTTCGAGAGCCATGGAGCGCGTCGGCGTATGCGTCTCCCTGCGCCTCAGATGAAGTACCCGGAACTGACGTTGAAGGACTTCCACGGACCGACGCAGCTGCGCGACGCGATGCTGGCGGTGAACGGGTCGACCGTGTTGCCGTCGTCGTTCAAGCACCCGTGGCGCGCTTGGAACGACAACCTCGTCAACTACAACGACCGTGTCGCGACGCTGACCACTGACGACCACCGCGCGGATTACCTGGCGGGCGAGTACTACGACCTCACCTGCGCGGTCCCCGGACACTTCGGCCACGTCATGACGGAGTCGCTTGCGAAGCTCTGGGGCTGGCGCGAGGCGAAGCGGCAGATCCCCGGCCTCAAGGCCTTCTACCGCATGCCGTCTGCCGATCACGAGCCGACCTTCGAGAAGGCCTTGTTCACGGCTGCCGGGATCGACGAGCGCGACCTCCACTGGGAGCACCGCGACGTGACGGTGGACCGCTTCGTCAGCGCGTCCCAGGCATGGCAGAACGGCGGTTGGCACTTCGTCCACCCGGTCATCGTGGACACGTGGAAGGAACTCCGCAAGAACCTGGTCGAGGACGACGAGACCAGTCCGCGCAAGATCTTCGTGTCACGGCAGCGCGGCGCTGAGAACCGCGCGGTCCGGAACCTCGCGGAGGTCGAGCAGTACTTCGAGGATCGCGGCTTCGCGGTGATCTACCCGGAAGAGCTCTCGACCAGGGGACAGGCCACCGTGTTCGGGAACGCTCGAGTGATCGCTGGCCTCGCGGGTTCCGGCATGTTCAACATGCTCTTCGCCGAGCACCTCGAGAAGGTCATCCTGCTGTCGCACGATTCCTACACCGCCCGCAACGAACACATCTACGCGTCACTCCTGGCGGACGAGTTCCACTACTTCTGGTCGCCGGCTGATCAAGAGCAGGGCAAGAGCGGGTTCGACCTCGAGGCGTTCCACTCGTCGTGGGAGTTCGACTTCGAGACGAACCGGGCAGCGCTCGATCAGGTCACTGGTTGACGACGGGTGCCGGCGCCGCGTGGCCCGTTCCGGGCGTTGCCACGCGCTCCGTGCATTCGGAGAGGTCTCGCGCGAGCGCTGACCGCAGTGCCCTCGACGTCCGTCGTTCGAAGCCGAAGTGGACGACTGCGGCGAGCGTGACGGCGACCCCGGTGGCAATGAGCACAGCAGGGATCCAGCCGAGCTCCTGCGAGTGACGGATCACGACCCAACCGATCTGCTCGTGGACGAGGTAGAGCGGGTAGGTCAGTGCTCCTGCGACCGTCAACCACCTCCACCGGATGCGACGGAGTGGCGTGACTGTCACCGAGAGGACTGCGAGGAAGCTCAGGGCCACGGCTGCCGTCGCGGCGACCGACGGCACACCCGCTCCCGTCGTCCCGAGGATCCGCTCCGCTGCCTCGGGGACGGAGGTTGCGAAGGCCATGAGCGCGACGAAGCCCAGCGCGAGCCAACGCAGGAGCGAGTTGCCCCTCTTGCTGATCAGGTAGATGAGCATGCCACCCGCGAAGAGCGCTGCGTGCTGCCACACGAGGACGTAGGCAAGGAAGTCCAGGTGTGTCTTGTGAGCGATCGCTGCGACGACCGGCCACGCGACGGCAAAGGCCACGATGCGCCGTTCCGTCATGCCGACCAGGACGAAGATCCCGATGAGCGCGTAGAAGCGCATCTCGACCCAGAGCGTCCAGTAGACGCCGTCGATGTGCTGTACCCCGAAGGACTCCTGCAACATGGTCAGGTTGATGAGGACGTCGCTCGCCCGGAACCACCGCGCTCCGTCGACCAGCAACACCGCTGCCGTCAGCAGGACGCAGACCCAGTACGCCGGGTAGAGACGCGAGATGCGTGATGAGACGAAGTCCCGGATGGACCGATCCCAGGCAGTCATGAGGATGACGAACCCGCTGATCACGAAGAAGAGGTCGACTCCGAAGAGCCCGTACTTCGTGACGTCGAACACGGCGGGCGCCTGTGTCTGGATCGGAGTGCTCCATGCGTCGGTCTTCCGCGCCGTGAAGTGGAACGCGACGACGGCGAGGGCCGCCGCGAGCCGCAGACCGTCGAGCAGAGCGAACCGTTCGCGAGCGGTCTTCGTGCTGCGACGGGTCGAGATCGGCGGCGGTGAGGTCTCGACCATGCGTCGTCGCTTTCGGTGTGAGGAGGAGCAGATCAACGCAGCGCGGGGCGGTACAGCGCTCCGATGACGTGGCACAGCCACAGCTCCGCGGTACGCCAGCATGCTACGGCACGGTGAGCGGGCCTCATCGCACCGCACTCGTTGGGTAGAGTTTGTTCGCCCGAAAGCAATCTTTGATAGGGGACCGCTCCCGTGCACGAAACACCTCGACCGCTCGTCTCCGCAGTGGTCCCGACCTACAACGTGGCGGAGTACCTCCCGGCGTTCCTGCAGTCCATCGACGCGCAGACCTCCGACCTGAGTGCGATCGAGTTCATCGTCGTGATCGACGGGTCGCCGGACGACAGCGCCCGCATCGTGAAGGACTGGGCCGCGAGCAACGCCTTGGACGTCCGTGTCATCGAACAGGAGAACCAGGGCCTGTCGGGAGCGCGGAACACCGGTCTCGCAGCGGCTCGCGGGGAGTGGGTGACCTTCCCGGACCCCGACGACGAGATCGACCCGCGGTACTTCGAAGAGGTCGAGAAGTTCCTTCGACTGCACGGCGCCGCCGACGTCCCGCGCCCGCTCAACCTGGCGGCGGCCCATCAGCTGCGGCTGCTGCCGTCAGGTGAGATCGTCGACAACCACCCGCAGCGGACACGGTTCAGGCTGGGTTCGCGAATCGTCGACATGTCGGTCGAGCCGATCATCCAGCTCTCGGTGAACTCGTCCTTCATCCGCATCGATCTGCTCCGCAGCACAGGGATCACGTTCGACCACCAGGTCCGTCCCACCTTCGAGGACGGGCACCTGACCGCCCGCTACCTGCTCGAGACCGGCAGTCACGACATCGGTCTCATGGCGTCGGCGAAGTACCGCTACCGTCTGCGTGGCGACGGCAGTTCCTTGGTCGAAGGCGGTTTCACGAAGCCGGAGAAGTACACGAACCAGGTGGAGTTCGGCTACCTCGACCTGCTGCGACGCGGCGCGGCGCAGCCGGAGGGCATGCCGCGCTGGCTCGAGAACCTGGTGCTGTACGACCTGCACTGGTACTTCAAGGGTGAGCAGTCGGTGCACTCGACGACGGCCGGCGCTCCGAAGCACGTTCTCGGGCGCTTCCACGAGTTGATGGAGGAGATCCTCGGGCTCATCAGCCGTGACGCGGTCCGGAGCTTCGACCTGACCGGCATGGAGTACGCGGTCCGGCATGCCCTGATGTACGGGTACGACCCGGAGGCCCTGCGGCACGAGTGGGTCCGACTCAGCGATGTGGACGAGTCTCGTCAGCAGGTGAAACTGTCCTACTGGTTCACGGGCGAGCTGCCGGTCGAACGGTTCTCCGTCGACGGCACGGACGTGCTGCCGCTGCACGAGACGGTGCGTGACTACTCGTTCTTCGACCGCGTGCTCGTGCGGGAACGCCATGTCTGGCTGCCTCGGGGGCGTCGCGTCGCTGCTTGGCTCGACGGCGACCGGAAGGTCTTCACCCGGTGGAACCAGAACGGGAACCCGGACACCCTGACACCGGCGATGCTCAACCCGGCCATCGTGGCACTCCGCCGACGGGTGAACAGCCGGTTCACCCCGGTCGACGACCTCAAGCAGCACGCCCGTGCGCGTGCAGGCAAGGCCTACCGGAACCTGCGCGCGAAGCTCACCAAGCGGAACATCGAGGACGAGACGCTCGAGTGGATGGTGCGCGCTCCGAAGACTCGACGCCTGTACGAGCACGCTTGGGTCTTCATGGACCGTGACACCGATGCGAACGACAACGCGGAGCACCTGTACCGATGGGTCCGGAAGAACCGTCCGGAGGTCAACGCGTGGTTCGTGCTCCGCAAGGACTCCCCGGACCACGAGCGGCTCGAGCGCGAGGGCTTCCGGCTCGTGGAGCCCGGGACGATGCAGTGGAAGATGCTGCTCCTGCACGCCGACCACTTCGCCTCGTCGCACGCGGACCACTACGTGACCGACCCGCTCGACCGGCGGCGGTACGGTCGTCACCACTTCAAGTTCACCTTCCTGCAGCACGGCGTCATCAACTACGACATGTCGCGCTGGCTGAGCTGGAAGGCGTTCGACCGGTTCGTGACCACCACGAGGCCGGAGTACGAGGCGATCGCCGGGCACGGTCCGTACTCGTTCTCCTCGCACGAGGTGGTCCTCACCGGGCTCCCGCGTCACGATGCGTTGCAACGGAAGCGTGAGACTGCCGCCGAGCAAGACCTGATCGTGATCATGCCGACCTGGCGGCAGTGGCTGCTCGGCGATCGGGTCGGGACGTCCAACGATCGCCAGAAGATCGCGGACTTCGGAGCGACGGAGTACGCGCAGCAGTACGCAGCGCTCCTCGCATCGCCCGAGTTGGAACGCCTCGCTCGTGAGCACGGCAAGCAGATCGCGTTCATGCCGCACCCCAACATCAAGCAGTACCTCGGCGAGTTCCGGGTCCCGGCGCACGTCCGGCTGTTCAGCTACGCGGACGAGAACGTCCAGGACGTCGTGGCGCGCGCCGCGGCGTTCGTGACCGACTACTCGTCACTCGGCTTCGAAGCGGCGTTCGTCGACGCCCCCCTGACCTACTTCCAGTTCGACAGCGACCGGTTCTTCGACGGCACCCACGTCGGCCGACGCGGCTACTTCGACTACGAGCGCGACGGGTTCGGCCCGGTCACAGCGGACGTAGCCGGAGTCGTGCGGTCCATCGAGTCGATCGCAGCCGACGGATGGGTTTCTCCGCCTGAGTACCGGGCACGGACCGCCGCGACGTTCCACACGCGCGACGGCCGGTCGTGCGAGCGGGTCTTCGAGGCGATGCGGACCCTCGATGTGATCGAGGGCAGCGGCACAGCGGCGCTGTCCGAAGCAGTCGCCGAGACCGGGGACGGTACCGCGGAGCTGGACCCCGCGGTGCCCCTCGACCAGCAGCTGTGACGGCTGCCCCGGAGGGCACCGTCCCGATGCTCTCGGTGGTCGTCCCGGCGCGGAACAGCGCGCTGTGGATCGGCGAACTGATCGAGAGCATCGCGGTGCAGGGCGTCTCCGGGCTCGAGATCGTCCTGGTGGACAACGGGTCCGTCGACGGGACGGCCGCGATCGCGACGGGAGCGGCCGGTGCCGGTGCCTCGGTCCGGGTGGTCCGGTCGGCGGCGCTCAGCGCGGCCGCAGCGCGGAACGAGGGCGTCGCGGTGGCGAGGGGCGAGTACCTCGCCTTCGCCGATGCCGACGACCTCGTACCGGACGGAGCGTACCGCAGCATGCTGTCCTCTCTCGAGGCGAGCGGGTCGGACATGGTGATCGGCGATCACCTGAAGTTCGCTCCGGCCCGCACGTGGAGTCCCACCGAGCGGTGGTGGCCGTTCGACCGTCACATCACGGCGGCTCGTCCCGTCGACGTGCCGCAGCTCCTCTCCGGGCGTGCCTGCTGGAACCGCATGTTCCGGCGGTCCTTCTGGGACGACTCCGGCCTCAGCTTCCCTGAGGTGCCGAGTCTCGAGGACGTGCTTCCCATGACCCAGGCCTTCGTCCGGGCTCGAACGATCGACGTCGTGCCGGAGTGCGTCTACCTGTACCGCGATCGAAGTGGTGATGCGTCGTTGTCACGTCGGGCGGACCTCGAGTCGACGCTGCGTTACTTCGAGCAGGAGCAGCGGTGCGCCGAGGTGACGGCGGGTTCGGACGTCCTCCGGCATCAACACGCCGAGATCATCCTGGATGCCGACGGATGGGCGCACCTCGACCGCTTCTTGCGCACCGAGCCGTCGAGCGCTGCCGTCGCCGAGGTTGCGGCCGCCGCGAGATCGCTCCTCGAAGGCTCGGCGGCCGCTCGGGTCGACGACGTGCCCGCGCAGCGCCGCGTCCTCTGGCTCCTGGTCCTGCACGGCCTGTTCGACGCCGCGGTGCACTTCGCCAGGACGACCTTCGAGGCAGGAGCCGAGACCCGCATCGGCGCGTGGGTCCGGGCCGTCGTCGACCTCGCTGCAGTCGACCCCGCTGCGGCTCGGGCGCTCGCGTCCGAAGGGCTGGTGCCGACCTTCGTCAACGGAGCGGACGGCCTCGACACCGCAGCGGTCCAGAGCGCCGTCCACGGGCTGGGACGGGTGGATCCGCGAACAGACGCCTCCGAGTTGGAGCACGCGATGGCGAGCGCCATCACGACGGCGGATGGGGCTCTGGTGCGGAGGGTGTCGGCTCTCCGTCACGTCGTTCCGCTCGTGGTGTCCGAGGTCTCCGCCACGGAGAGCGGGCTCGCGGTGTCCGGGAAGGCGTCCCTCGGCGTCGTCGGACTCCACCCCACACTCGTGCTCGACGGGCCGACGCACGCTGAGACTCCCGTGCGAACCGTGTCGACCTCCGACGGCTGGTCGGCCGAGATCTCCGCATCGATCTTGCCAGAGCGAGGACGGCACGGAACGACGGTGACCTTCCAGGGAGTCGAGGGGTCCTTCCCGGTCGTGACCGCCCGGATGCCGCTCCCGCCGCTCGAGGACCGCTTCCCGCTGCAACCACTCGCCGACCGCAGGAACGGTTGGCGGTTCCTGATCGACCGACGGTTGCCGAAGCGGAGCGTGACGGGACTGGCAGCGCGCCTTCGTGCGCGGCTGGGACGGGTCCGCTGAGACCGAGCGGTTCAGCGTGCGGTCAGTGACGACCCCGCAGGACGGCCGTGTGCGCCGCGTGCTCTCGATCGTCCTGGGGGGACTCGTGGTCCTGGTCGGACTCCGGTGGCATCGGTGGGCGACGGCAGGCCACCACACTCGCGTCGGAGTCCACCACGGCGACTCGTTCGGGGCGCGCCGTCCGCGTCGCCGTCGTCGGAGACTCGCTCAGCGCCGGCCGCTCTCGCTCCCTCGGCAACGGGCTCGACGACGAGACCTGGATGACGTACGCAGACGGCGACGGGATCGAGTTCGCCGGTGGTCGGGCACGCGCTGGAGCTCGCCCCGAGCGGATGGCAGCTGCAGTCCGTCCCGTGGGCTCGACGGACGTCCTCGTCGTCCTCGCTGGGACGAACGCGGTCCTGCACGAGGAGACCGTCGCTGACGTGTCCGCTTCCCACGAGCAGGTCGTCGCCACGATCGGCGCCAGCCGAGTCCTGGTGTCGGCGATCCCGCCGTACCCGCAACACGCGGATGCTGCACGGTCTACAACCAGGACCTCCGCGCACTGTCGGAGCAACGGGGTCGGACCTGGGCCGACCCCTGGACGGACCTCCTGGACGGGAGCGTGTGGGCCGAGGGGGGGGCCAGCGCGGACGGGATCCACCAAGCCGGTCCCGAACAGTACGCGGTGCTCGGTCGGGCCTTCCGTGAGCTGATCGTCGCGAACGCTCCGATCGGACGTGCTCCGCTCTCGTGATCAGACCTCCGCGACGACCTCGCTCAGGAGCCCCGCGTACCGCCTCGACAGGGCGAACGGTGCCAAGCGCCGGCTGAACGCCTCGGCGGCATCGGCAGCGCCCTCGCCCGGCACCTCGGCCAGTACGCCGGCGACTGAGCCCGCGGGGTCCGCCGTGTCGTACCACCGCACCCACCCCTCGTCCCCGAACTCCGCGCGCAGGTGCGGCTCGTCCGCCAGCACGGCCGGCACCCGGAAGGACGCGGCGAGGTGCAGGCTGCCGGAGTTGAGCACGCGCCGGTAGGGGAAGACCGCGACGTCGGCCGCCCGGAACCACCGCTGCACGTCGACGTCCTCGACGTGGTCCGTCGACCGGACGACCCGGACGTCGTCGCCGAGCACCCGGTCCACCGCGTCACGGTCCTCGGGGGCCGTGCGACCCGCGAGCAACAGGACGGGGCGCACGTCGGCCGGGAGACGCCGGACCGCCTCCACGAGCACGTCGAGCCCCTTGTAGGGTCGCACCTGCCCGAAGGCGAGCACGGCAGTGTCCGACGCGTCGAGGCCGAGCGCGGCGCGGGCCTCCGCACGCGTGACCGACGCCGGGTACACGCCCTGGTAGCTCGGGTGCGGGATGTGCACGACCCGGGCCGGATCCAGCTCGTAGTACGGGGCGACGGCAGCAGCGGTGTCCCGGTTCATCACGTGCACGGCGTCCGCGACGTCCGCCAGGTACCGGTTCAGTTCGAGCTCGAGGTCCAGGTGCCGGGCGTCGTGGGGGAGCACGTTGTGGATCGTCCAGACGAGCCGGGCGCCGCGGGAACGAGCTGCGTCGACCGCGCCGCGGAACCGGTCGAGACGGGCCCGGGCTGCGTCGAGGTCGTCGTCCGCCCGCTGCACGATCGGAGCGGTCCAGTGCACGTGGAACACGTCCCCGGCGCCGAGGTGCCCGAGGTGCTGTTCGAGCTGTTCGAGCCGGAGCACCTCGACCACGTGCCACCGCGCGGCCCGAGGGGCGAGGAGCATGAGGTTCAGGAAGGGGTTGTCCCGGTAGGCCGGGAACACCACGAGGGAGCGATCGGGCACTGCCCGATCCTACGGTGCGGCGTCAGTCGAGCGTGGCGACGATGTACTCGGCCTCGTGCAGGACCGAGCAGAACGCCAGCCCCTCGTGGTCGAGCGCATCGCGCTTGCGGATGACTGCACCGCACACCACGCACTTGGTCGTGAAGGTCGACCGCATGGCATCGGAGAGGAGCGACATGACCACATCGTGCCCCCGCCGGGTGAACAGCAGGCCTCGCCAGCCTCGGTGTCTGGTGAACGTCCCCGAAGCATCACCTCCAGAGACGACGGACCCTCGCGTCAGAGCGCCCGCAGTACCCCGTCAACGCCGTCCGGAGCCGTCACGACGACCGCGAAGTCCCCGTCGAAGACGTCCTGCCCCGACGCCGCCCACACCACGTTGCGCGCACCGGGCTGCGGCACCCAGGGCCCGGTGGCACCGGGGTCCGAGGTCACGGCACCACCGGTACCAGCACCAGCACCAGCACCAGCACCAGCACCACCACCAGCACCACCACCGACGAACACCGTCACGTCGTCGAGCCCGCTCGACCCCCGGTACCAGGACGACGGCTGGTCGACCTGCACCAGGTGCCCGGCACGCTCGAGCGCAGCCACCAGTGCCGCCACGTCCGAAGGACGCGACCCGTCGTGCTTGACCGCCACCCGGAACGCCGTCGCACCCTCGCCCCGGACGACGACCGGCCGCGACGACCGGACCGCCACCGCGTGCCCCTTCGGCATGCCCGGCTCGACCCCGGCGTACCGCAAGCCGGCGGCGTCGTACCGGTCGACGGCGTCGGCGGCCGGGTAGGCCCCGCGCCACCGCTCGTCGAACACCCGACGGTTGTCGATCCGGGCGTCGTCGCGTCCGGGAGACCGGCTCTCGTGGTGCACGACCACGGAGGACGGCACGACGACGAACGTCGAGCCGGACGGTGACGACGCGAGTGCCCGGAGGCACAGGTCGACGTCCTCGAGCCCGTTCGCGTACACCGGGTCGAACCCGTGCCACCGGATCAGGTCGGCGGCCCGGAAGGCGGCCGCAGCGGCGGTGATCGCGGAGAACCGTCGGGCCCAGGGTGCTGCGAGGGCACGCACAGCGTCGTGCCGCGGGTGGTCGCCGAGGAAGTGCCAGGGCAGCGTCTTGTCGCCCCCGAACACGGTGCCGGCGGCCTGGACGACCCCGTCCGGGTAGAGCAGCAGGGGCTGGGCACCGAGGACGGCCGGGTCCTCCAGCGCTGCGCGCAGCGGTGCGAGCCAGCCCGCGGTCACCTCGGTGTCGTTGTTGAGCATGACGACGGTGCCGCCGGAGGACCGGGCGAGTCCGAGGTCGCTGCCGAGCGCGAAGTTCCGGTTCCGGTCCTCGCGCTGCAGCACGACGCGCGGCTCGTCACCGAACCACGTGTCGAGGATCGCCGACACGGACCGCGGGGATCCGTTGTCGACGAGCACGACCTCGACGCGGTCGCCGTCGTGGTCCGCGGCGCCGAGGACGGTGTCGACGGCGCGCCGGGTCATGGTCCAGTCCCGGTACACGGGCACCACGATCGACGTCAGCGCGGCGTCGCGCGTGGGCGCCGCGGCAGCGAGGGCGTCCCAGTCGATCCGGTGCGCGGCGAGGGCGACCTCCTGCCACGACGCCGGCTGCCCGGACGACACGCGACGGGCGTCCCGAACGTTGTCGTAGTCGACGCCGATCACCGGCACGTACCGGGGGACCCCGAACCGCTCGCCGATGCGGAGCAGCCACTCCCAGTCGATCCAGCGCCGGAGCGTCTCGTCGAAGGGCCCGACCGCCGCGGCGACGTCGCGTCGGACGACGAGCGCGTTGAGGTCGATGAAGTTGCCCGCGAGCAGGTCCTCGAGCGTGCCGTCCTCGCCCCGGTACGTCTCGACCGGAGCGGTCGCGTCGTCGGCGTTGTTCGCGCCGACCATGCGCAGTGCGGTGTGCACACCGGCGCCGTCGTCCTGCAGCAGGGCGGCGAGGGCCGCGGCGAGGTGCTCAGGGCGCCACGTGTTGTCCGCGTCGAGGAACGCCACGTAGTCACCCCTGACCGCGGCGAGTCCGGTGTTCCTGGCCGCGCCGGCGCCACCGTTCGGCCGCTCGACCAGCCGGATGCGCTCGTCGTCCCCCGCGGCGCGACGGACCGCGTCCGCCAAGTCGTCACCCGAGCCGTCGTCGACGACGATGAGCTCCCACGCCGGGTACTGCTGGGCCTGCACCGAGGCGATCGCCGCACCCACGACGTCGGCCCGTCGGTACACCGGCAGCACGACCGACACCAGCGGCTGCTCGACGTCGCGTCGCTTCGCGCCGCGTGCGTACCGCGCGAGCGCCTCGGCGGGCGCCGGGCCGTCCCAGGCGGACCGGTACCGCTTGCGGGTGCGGTGCTGCGCCGCGGCGAACGCGCGGGCCCGCGACAGGGCCGCGTCGCGTGCGGCACCCCAGGTCGGTGCGGGGCCGCGTCGGCCGGGAGGCACGGGGAGCGCCGTCGCGTCCGTCGCGTCCCGCAGGAAGTCGCGGAGGGCGTCGAGGGTCGACGCGGGGCGCCGTCCGGCGGGCAGCGTGGTCGCGTGCACACCGGCGTCGAAGAGCGGCCCGGTCTGGAACAGCTCGGGGCCCTCCTGGTGCAGGGCGTCGTACCAGGACATCGTCGCCACGGGCTGGTGCTCGCGCATCCACTCGTGCTCGATCAACGGGCTGAGCGACAGGCCGCGCTGCCCGTCGTTGTGCACGTAGAACGCGATCGCCTCGTCGTCGGTGGCGAACGTCCGACCGGTCTGGGCCTCGAGGTACTCGCGGTCGAGGACCCCGAACTCGGCGATGCGCCGTGCCCACCGGTCGAGCCGGTCGGTGACGGTGAGCGGCTTCTCGGGGCCCCGCAGGCCCCGGGCGAGCCGTCGGGCGACGCGACCGATGCCGCTGCGCTCGGCCATCAGCGCCGGCCCGGCAGTCGCGAGGCCACCTTGGCGATGGCCTGGCCGGTGCGGAACGACCGGCTCGCCCGCAGGTCGTCGAGCTCACGGCGCAGGCGCGTCACCTCGTCGGCGGACGCGGACGCACCGGCCTCGGCCGCGGCGAGGTCGAGCGGCAGGAACGCCGCCCACCGGCGCTCGAGGAACGCCGAGGTGCCCTCGAGCGGCGCGAGCATGCTGTTCTCGATGCCCTCGCGCGCGGTCTCGAGCTCGTCGGGCGTGACTTCGTCCGCGAACGGACGGACCAGCTCGGCGACGCGGTCGGACCCGGCACGGACCCGGGACGACGACCACGGGACCGTCGTCGACCCCGTCCGTACGACCACCCAGTGGGCGGCCCGCCGGTTCGCGAGCACCAGCTCGGCCGGCGTCGGGTCGACGAGCACCTGGACGGTGACGAGGTCGTCGGGGGAGGGCTCGTCAGCGGTGACCGTCCACCCGGCGGGGGCCGACGTGCCGGCGGGGAGCCGTGCCTCCAGGGCGAAGCCGTCCCCGAACGCGGCGTCGAGCGCGCGGACCAGGCCGGCCGCGTCGTCGACGTGGCGCAGGTCCACCGCGAGTCGCGGCGCCGGCCCGGCGGGCACCAGGACGTCGGCGAAGCGCTCCGTGGCGGTGGTGCCGTGCCGCTGGTAGGCGGCGACCGCGTCCGGCAGGAACGGGTACCGGCGTTCCAGCTCCCGCTGGTGGGCGGCGCGCAGCGCGTTCCGGTTGCCCGAGAAGCTCTTGCCGCCCGCGTGCAGGACGAGTGCGCGGTTCGCGATCTTGGCGAGCCACCCGTGCCGGGCGATGCGGAGGCAGTAGTCGTTCTCCTCGCCGTAGCCGGGGGCGAAGGCCTCGTCGAACAGGCCGTGCTCGGTGACCAGCTCGCGCCGGGTGAGGAAGCAGAAGCCCATCGCGACGGGGAGCACCTGCGAGACGGGCAACAGCGGCGCGACCGCGGCGTGCACCGCGCGGGTGCGCTCCTCGGTCCGCGCGGCCCCGCGGTTCGTCAGGCGGTAGGGGATGCTCGCGATCGTGGCGTTGTCGCTGCGGGCCGTGACGACGCCGGTCCGGTCCTCGTCGAGCACGGCGAGCATGGCGTCGAGGAAGCCGGCGGTGGGGACGGCGTCGCTGTTGAGGAGCAGCACCGCCTCGCCGACGGCGCCGGTGTCCAGCTCGGTGACGGCGCGGTTGCAGGTGCCGACGAAACCGAGGTTGTGGTCGTTCCGCTCGTACCGGAAGCCCGGGTGGTCACCGATCCGCTCGAGCAGCGCGCGTTCGATCGTGTCGGCGTCGGGCCCGCAGTCGTTGAGGAGCAGCACGCGGTGGCGGTCGGTGTCGAGGTGCTCGACCAGGCCGTCCACGCAGCGGAGCAGCGAGTCGAGGTCACCGTACACGGGGACGACGACGAGGGTGGTCCGGCGCGTGGCGGCGCTGGCCCCGGACCCGGACCCGGACGCGGTGGTGCCGGCCGTGGGGTCGGTCGGGGTGGTGTCGGTCATCGGGTCGGCTCCTCGAGTTCGGTGGCCAGGGCGTCGACGGCGGCGTCGAGCGGACCGCCCAACGCGCCGGCGGTGAGCGGCGTGAACGCGGTCGGGCCGTCGGCGGCGGCACGGCGGACGGCGTCGGCGACCGCGAGGCCCAGCGACCGGGGATCGGCGGGGACGGCCGTCAGGTTCGGGTGCAGGTGCGCACGGGTGTCGCGGAACTCGTTCGTGACCACGCGGGCACCCGAGATCGCGCCGTCGAACGGCGGGTGGCTCGGGTGCGGACTGTGCTGCAGCGACAGGACCACGTTCGTCGACGCGATGAACCGGAAGTAGTCGTCCCACGGCATCGTCCCGTGCGACACGAGCTTCACGTCACCGCGCCCGCCGTCGAGCTCGACGTCGCCGTGCTGCTCTCCGGCGGAGTGGAACTCGACGCGGAGGCCGTCCTGCTCGAGCTCCTGCACGGCGACCCGGAGCGCCGCGACCCCGACCCGGAACAGGTTGCGGTGCTTGCTCGGCCGGCCGTAGAAGAGGACCCGGACGACGCCCTCGTGCTGCCGGGCCCCCGCCACCCGTTCGAGCAGCTCCAGGTCGAGGTGCGGAGCGAACGAGCGTTCCGCCGGCACGTCCAGCTCCTCGACCTCGCCCAGGTAGCGGCGCAGCGGCTCGGAGTTCACGAGCATACGGAAGCCCGCGCGGTAGGTCGACGCGGCGACGGCGTACTCGGTGGACCAGGGGCTGAAGCCGGGTTCGTAGTCCTGCACGAGGTAGACGACGCGCTCACGGGGGACCACCCCGGCCGTGACCGCCACGTCGAGCGGGTGCGCGGTCTTCCAGTGCGTGGCCACCCAGACGTCGTCGCGGCCGAACGTCGTGTCGAGGACGTCCTCTCGTCGGACGACCCGGACGCCGGGACGCCCGTCCACCCTCGAGTCGGGGAAGCGGTCCGCGACCAGGGCCTCGGCGGCGGCGGCGCTGTTGCCCGGCGTCGTCCACCGCACCATCACGACCCGCACCCGGCGACCGAGGCGCTCGCCGAGGGCCAACGCGACGGCCAGGGCGGTCTGCACCCCGGCGAAGGCGGCCCCCTCGCGCAGCTCGTCGACCACCAGGACGACCTCGGGCGCGCGGTCCTCGGTGCGGATGCCGGCGAGGGCCAGGCTCGTCTCCACCAGCCCCTCGTAGGGACGGGCGCTCCGCGGGGCCCGCTCCCGCTCCCGTCGGGCGACCCCGACGTCGACCCGGGACACCGTCCGGCCGAGTCGTTCGCGGACGTCGTTGCGGTAGTGGCCGTCGCGGGCGTACCGCTCGTTCACGCGGACCAGGTCCGCGACGAGGCGCCGTGCCTTCTCGAAGTTCATCGGCGCTCACGTTACCGGGGCCGTCAGCCGTGCTCGGTAGGCTGAGTGCCCTGATGATGCAGCGAATCGACCTCCGTGGCGGCCTGCCCGCCCGTGCCGACCTCCTCCGCCTCATGCCCCGCGCCGTCGGTGACGTCTCCCACGCCGTCGACGCCGCGCGCGAGCTCGTGGACGCCGTGCGGCACCACGGGGCTCCGGCACTGCGCGACCAGGCCGAGCGGTTCGACGGGGGAGCGCCCGAGCACGTCCGCGTGCCGGCGGCCGAGATCGCCGCCGCCGTGGCCGGACTCGCACCCGAGCTGCGGACGGCCCTCGACGAGGCCATCCGCCGCGTCCGTGCCGCGAGCGCCGCGCAGGTGCCCGCCGGCTCGGTCACGACGCTGGCGGACGGCGCCGAGGTGCACCAGCGCTGGCAGCCGATGCGCCGCGTCGGTCTCTACGTGCCCGGCGGCAAGGCCGTCTACCCCTCGAGCGTCGTGATGAACGTCGTCCCGGCGCAGGTCGCCGGCGTCGGGTCCATCGCCCTCGTGTCCCCGCCGCAGCGTGACCACGGTGGCCGCGTGCACCCGACGATCCTCGCCGCCGCGGGACTGCTCGGCATCGACGAGGTCTACGCGATGGGCGGGGCCGGCGCGGTCGGCGCCCTGGCGTACGGCGTCGCCGAGATCGGCCTCGAACCCGTCGACCTGGTCACCGGACCGGGCAACAACTACGTCGCTGCTGCCAAGCGCCTGGTGCGCGGCGTGGTCGGCATCGACTCCGAGGCCGGGGCGACCGAGATCCTCGTGATCGCCGACGACACCGCCGACCCGGGCTTCGTCGCGGCGGACCTGGTGAGCCAGGCGGAGCACGACGAGCAGGCGGGCAGCGTGCTGGTGACCACCTCGGCGGCGTTCGCCGACGCGGTCGAGGCGGCGATCCCGGAACGGGTGTCGGCGCTCGGGACGGCTGCGCGCCTCCAGACCGCACTCGACGGACCGCAGTCGGCCGTCGTGCTGGTCGACTCGCTCGCCGACGCCGCGACCGTGAGCAACGCCTACGGGCCGGAGCACCTCGAGATCCAGACGGCTGACGACGACGCCGTGCTCGCCGACATCGACGCGGCCGGAGCCGTCTTCGTCGGGCCGAGCACGCCGGTGAGCCTGGGGGACTACCTGGCCGGGTCCAACCACGTGCTGCCGACCGGCGGCCAGGCGCGGTTCGGGTCGGGGCTGTCGGCGTCCACGTTCCTGCGGCCGCAGCAGGTCATCCGGTACACGCCGGCGGCGCTCGCCGAGGTCGCACCGCACATCGTGGCGCTCGCGACCGAGGAGCAGCTGCCCGGCCACGGCGCTGCCGTGACGGAGCGGACCGGCCGGGCCTGATCGTCCACAGGGTCTGATCGTCCACAGGGCGTGATCGTCCACAGGTCT
This sequence comes from Curtobacterium caseinilyticum, assembly GCF_030363035.1. Lineage (GTDB taxonomy): Bacteria > Actinomycetota > Actinomycetes > Actinomycetales > Microbacteriaceae > Curtobacterium > Curtobacterium caseinilyticum. The sequence continues at coordinate 182,811 of NZ_JAUCMN010000004.1, forward strand.
GTCGTCCGGCCCCTGGCGGGGGCGGCGAGCCGATAGCCTTGGGACCGACATGTTCTGCCCCTTCTGCCGCCACCCGGACTCCCGCGTCGTCGACTCCCGCACGAGCGACGACGGCACCTCCATCCGTCGCCGCCGTCAGTGCCCGAACTGCGGGCGCCGGTTCTCGACGACCGAGACGGCCTCGCTCAACGTCGTGAAGCGCAACGGCGTCACCGAGCCGTTCAGCCGCGACAAGATCGTCTCCGGCGTGCGCAAGGCCTGCCAGGGGCGCCCGGTCACCGACGGTGACCTGGCCGTGCTGGCGCAGCGGGTCGAGGAGACCGTGCGTGCGTCTGGCTCGAGCCAGATCGATGCGAACGACATCGGCCTCGCGATCCTGCCGCCGCTGCGCGAGCTCGACGAGGTCGCGTTCCTCCGGTTCGCGAGCGTCTACCAGGCGTTCGACACGCTCGAGGACTTCGAGGACGCCATCGCCCAGCTGCGCCTCGACCACCACGCGGCGGAGTCGGCCGGATCGGGCACGTCGGGCAGCGGCGCATGAGCGGCATCGCCGAGCGGGTCGTCCGGCGGGGCTACGCGGTCGTCTTCCGGACGGTCTTCGCGAACATGGACCCGGAGCGGGCGCACCACATCGCGTTCGCCGTGATCCGGGCGCTGCCGAAGGTGCCGTTCCTGAACGGTGTGGTGGAGCGGTACTCGCGCCCGTCCGCCGCCGACGGGGTCACCACGATGGGGATCCACTTCCCGTCGCGGTTCGGCCTCGCCGCCGGGTTCGACAAGGACGCCAGGGGGATCGCCGGACTCGGACTGCTCGGGTTCGGGCACGTCGAGGTCGGCACGATCACCGCGAAGCCGCAGCCCGGCAACGAGAAGCCCCGGCTGTTCCGGCTCATCGCCGACCGGGCGCTCGTCAACCGCATGGGCTTCAACAACCACGGTGCCGCTCGGGCCGCGCGTCGACTCGAGCGCGCGCGCCGGAACCCGGGCCGACCGGTCATCGGCGTGAACATCGGCAAGAGCCGGGTCGTCGCGGTCGAGGACGCCGTCGACGACTACCTCGAGTCGACCCGGCTGCTCGCCCCGTTCGCCGACTACCTGGCGGTCAACGTCAGCTCGCCGAACACCCCGGGCCTGCGCGGCCTGCAGGAGCTCGACCAGCTGCGCCCGCTGCTCTCCGCCGTGCGCGACGCCGCGGGGCGCACGCCCGTGCTCGTGAAGATCGCGCCGGACCTGACCGACGAGCAGATCGACGCCATCGCCGGACTCGCCGTCGACCTCGGGCTCGACGGGGTCATCGCGAACAACACGACGATCGCCCGCACGGGGCTCGTGACCCCGGCCGCCGAGGTCGAGGCCATGGGCGCCGGCGGGCTCTCCGGTGCACCGGTCGCCGAGCGCTCGCTCGAGGTCTTGCGGCGCGTGCGTGCGGCGGTACCGGCGGACTTCTGCGTCATCGCGGTCGGGGGCGTCACGAGCGAGCAGGACGTGCAGGACCGCATCGACGCGGGGGCGACGCTCGTGCAGGGCTACACGGCGTTCCTCTACGAGGGGCCGACCTGGGCGACCCGGATCAACCGCCTGCGCCGGCGCCGGCTGCGGCGCGCAGCGCGCTGACGGCTCGGTCGACCGAGACCCACCCGACGGGAGGCGCGGTGCCAGCTGGCACCGCGCCTCCCGTCGGTCGTCGGCCCCGCCGAGCGGGGCGCTTCGCCGCCGTGACGAACCACGGACGCGACATCGAACCAGGTGCCGCGGCTGGTTCGACGTCGGGATCGTGGTTCGACTCGACCGCCGTCGCTCGGCCGAGCGTCGGGCCCGGCCGAGCGTCCGACGCCGGAGAGCGCCGGGGCGACCGCTGTCGAGCGTGCACGACGTGCCGCTCACGTTCGTCGGTCGGGCGATTCCCGTCGCGACGGGCGTCGAGCGTGACGGTAGCGGGGCCCGCTCGCGCGCCCCATCGGGAACGACGGAGCGCCGCCCGGCTCGGCCGGACGGCGCTCGACGCGGGAGACCCGCGCGTGTCAGAGGGTCGGGTACTCACCCCGACGGACCTGCGGCTTCGGCAGGCGCAGGAAGCGCAGCTGCCACGCGCGGGTCAGGATGTAGAGGAACGTCCCACGCTGCATCTCGCCGAACTTCGCCGTGAGCTTCTTGCGCAGCGACAGCCAGAGCACGACGCAGTCGAGCACGAACAGCGCCACGAACGCCCACACGAGCAGCAGCGAGTACGACGCGAGCACCGTCTGCGCGGCCGCGAAACCGACGATGAGGAAGAGCACGAGCACGGGCATCATGACCTCGCCCACGTTCCACCGTGCGTCGATCCAGTCGCGCACGAACTTCCGCTGCTCGCCCTTGTCCTTCGCGGGGAGGTAGCGCTCCTCGCCGTTGGCCATGCCCACCCGGGCCTTCTCGCGCTCGGAGTTCAGCCGCGCACGCGCTGCCTTCTTGTCCTGCGGGCTGTTGCCGACGAGGGGGCGACGGTTGGCGGCCTCGCGCTCACGACGCGACGGCGTCGGACGGCCCTTCCCCGACTCGAGGAGTTCCTCCTCCGACGGGTTGACGGTCGTGTTGGTCTTGGGGGCTGCCTTCGCCACGGTGCGTTCCTGACTGCGGTTGCGTGCTGGATCTCCTCTAGATTACGGGACATGACCGACACCGACCAGCACAGCTCCGCGACCGACCCCGCGCTCCTCGACGCCCTCCGCGAACACGTGCAGGGCGGGCTCCCGACCACGATCGCCGACCTCTCCGCGCTGGTCCGGCTGCCGTCGGTGTCGTGGTCGGCCTTCGACCCGGCGCACGTGCAGGCGAGCGCGGAGGCCGTCGCGGACCTGGCCCGCTCGACCGGGGTCTTCGCCGAGGACGCGGTCCGCATCGTCCGCTCCGCCGTCGACGGGGACACCGCCACCGCCGACGCGGACGGGCGCGAGCTCGGGCAGCCCGCCGTCCTCGCGGTCCGTCCGGCGCGGAACGGCAGGCCCACCGTCGTGCTCTACGCGCACCACGACGTGCAGCCCCAGGGCGACGACGCCCTCTGGGACACCCCGCCGTTCGAGCCCACCCTGCGCGGCGACCGCCTGTACGGCCGGGGCGCCTCCGACGACAAGGCCGGCGTGATGACCCACGTCGCCTCCCTCCGTGCGCTGCACGCGCAGTTCGGCGACGACCTCGAGCTGGGCGTGGTCCTGTTCGTCGAGGGCGAGGAGGAGTTCGGCTCCCGGTCGTTCCGCACGTTCCTCCGCGAGCAGCGGGAGCACCTGGCCGCCGACGTCATCGTGGTGGCGGACAGCGACAACTGGTCGACCGAGGTCCCGTCGATCACGGTCTCCCTCCGCGGCAACGTCACGTTCAAGCTCGCCGTGACGACGCTCGAGCACGCGAGCCACAGCGGCATGTTCGGGGGAGCGGCGCCCGACGCCGTGATCCCGATGGTGCGCCTGCTCGCCTCGCTGCACGACGACGCCGGCTCGGTCGCCGTCGAGGGGCTCACCGCGTACGACGCCGACGTGCCCGAGCGCTCCGACGCCGAGCTCGCGTCGGACGCAGCGCTGCTCGAGGGCGTGCAGCCCGTCGGCACCGGCCCCGTGCTGTCGCGCATGTGGTTCCAGCCGTCGATCACCGTCACCGGGCTCGACGTCCCGAGCGTCGCGAACGCATCGAACACGCTGCTGCCGACCGTGGCCGCGCGTGTCTCGGTGCGCGTCGCCCCCGGACAGTCCGCGACCGACGCGTACGCCGCCGTCGAGCGTCACCTCCGCGCCCACGTGCCGTTCGGCGCGAAGCTCGAGATCACCGAGGTCGACACCGGTGACGGCTTCCTCGTCGACACCGCCGGCTGGGCCGTCCAGGAGGCCCGCACCGCCATGCACGAGGGCTGGGGCAACCCGGCCGTCGAGCAGGGCATCGGCGGATCGATCCCGTTCGTGTCGGACCTCGCGGCCGAGTTCCCCGAGGCGCAGATCCTGGTGACCGGCGTCGAGGACCCCGACACCCGCGCGCACAGCCCGAACGAGTCGCAGCACCTCGGCGTGCTGCACCGGGCGATCGCCTCCGAGACGATCCTGCTGGCCCGCCTGGCCACGCGCGCCTGACGACCCGCGGTCCCGTCCGGTCGCTGCAGTTGCCGCGACCGGCGGACCACCGGACGGGAGGCCCGTGGCGACGCCGCCACGGGCCTCCCGCCCGTCGGCGCACGCGCCCCTGTGGACGGCCGGCCCGTCCTGTCGGCGGGCGTGCTTAGAATCGGACCAGGCGCGGTGACCGACACCGCCCGGAGGGAGACGCGCGGATGAGCGACACCATCATCGACAACGCACCGGCGACGGACGCACGCACGCACGGCGTCGCGCTCAGCGACGCGGCCGCGGCGAAGGTGGCGAGCCTCCTCGAGCAGGAGGGCCGCGACGACCTCCGCCTGCGCCTCGCGGTGCAGCCGGGCGGCTGCTCGGGCCTGATCTACCAGCTGTACTTCGACGAGCGCCTGCTCGACGGCGACGCCACGGCCGAGTTCGGCAGCGGTGTCGAGGTCGTCGTCGACAAGATGAGCGTCCCGTACCTCGACGGCGCGACGATCGACTTCGAGGACACGATCCAGAAGCAGGGCTTCACCATCGACAACCCCAACGCGCAGGGCAGCTGCGCGTGCGGCGACAGCTTCCACTGACGCTCGGCGGGCGGCTGTCCGCACACCGAACCGACACGCGAGCGGGGAGTGACCGATCTGGTCGCTCCCCGCTCGTCGTCCGTGGCGGCGTCCACGCCCGCTCGGACCGGGGGAAAGGGGCGTCCCGCACCCGCGGATCCGGTCCCGGAGCGTGTCGGGTGTGCGCGAGCTGTCGTCGGCTGCGAGTAAGCTAGGAGTGTTCCAACCAAGCTGGGAGCCAGCAATGCGCGGCCTCCGTGCCGATGGTGGCGCGCCCGAGGCATCCGTGCCCGTGGCGGGTCCGCCGCCGACTCCCGTGCCATGTACTCCGAGAGGTAACAGTGCGTTCGAATCGCCGTATACGTTGGGCGGCCGTCCCGGTGGCCGTCGGTCTGGTCATCGCACTGGCTGGCTGCACGCAGCAGCAGATGAACGGATGGCTCCCCGGCACGGAGGAGACCAAGGACGTCACGAACCACACCAGCCGCATCGTCGGCCTGTGGACCACCAGCTGGATCGTGCTCCTCGCCGTCGGTCTGATCGTCTGGGGCCTCGTCATCTGGGCCGCCATCGTGTACCGCCGCCGCAAGGGCCAGACCGGCCTGCCGGTGCAGATGCGGTACAACATGCCGCTCGAGATCTTCTACACGATCGTCCCGCTCATCCTGGTGCTCGGCTTCTTCGCCTTCACCGCGAAGGACCAGTCGGCGATCGAGAAGCCCTTCGACGACCCCGACGCCACGATCCACGTGTACGGCAAGCGCTGGGCCTGGGACTTCAACTACATCGACAAGGACAACCCGCAGGACAGCGTCTACTACCAGGGCATCCAGGCCCAGGAAGAGGAGAACGGCGACGGCGCGATCGACGAGTCGCAGCTCCCGACGCTCTACCTGCCGGTCGGCAAGAAGGTCGAGATCGAGCTCTCCTCGCGCGACGTCGACCACTCCTTCTGGGTCATCGACTTCCTCTACAAGAAGGACATGCTCCCGGGCAAGACCAACTACGAGTACTTCATCCCGCAGAAGGAGGGCACCTACCAGGGCAAGTGTGCCGAGCTCTGCGGTGAGTACCACTCCCTGATGCTCTTCCAGGTCAAGGTCGTGTCGGACTCCGAGTACCAGCAGTACCTCGACACCCTGCGCGAGCAGGGCAAGGTCGGTCTGCTCGGCAACGAGTACGACACCAACACGAACGAACCGAACAACCAGGCGCCGGTCGAGGCGTCGAGCGAGAACAAGTAGGGGCTCGTCAGATGACAACGTCACTCGTCGGCCAGCCGACAGCGCCGACGACGCCGGACTTCCAGGCGTCGAAGGTCGGTCGGAAGGGCAACATCATCGTCCGGTGGATCACCTCCACCGACCACAAGACCATCGGGTTCATGTACCTGATCGCCTCGTTCATCTTCTTCCTGCTCGCAGGTGTGATGGCGCTCGTGATCCGTGCCCAGCTCTTCGAACCCGGCCTGCACGTGGTCGCGACGAAGGAGCAGTACAACCAGCTCTTCACGATGCACGGAACGATCATGCTGCTGATGTTCGCGACGCCGCTCTTCTCGGGCTTCGCGAACGCGATCATGCCGCTGCAGATCGGTGCGCCGGACGTCGCGTTCCCGCGTCTGAACGGCTTCGCCTTCTGGCTCTACCTGTTCGGCTCGCTCATCGCCGTCGGTGGCTTCCTCACCCCGCAGGGTGCTGCCTCGTTCGGTTGGTTCGCCTACGCACCACTGAGCGACACGACGTTCACACCGGGTCTCGGTGGGACGCTCTGGGTGTTCGGCCTCGGCATGACCGGCTTCTCGACGATCCTCGGCGCGGTGAACTTCATCACGACGATCATCACGATGCGCGCCCCGGGCATGACCATGTTCCGCATGTCGATCTTCACGTGGAACACCCTCGTGACCTCGCTCCTCGTGCTCATGGCGTTCCCGGTCCTGGCTGCCGCGCTCTTCGGCCTCGGCCTCGACCGCGTGTTCGACGCCCAGATCTACAACCCGGCCAACGGCGGTGCCCTGCTCTGGCAGCACCTGTTCTGGTTCTTCGGCCACCCCGAGGTGTACATCATCGCGCTGCCGTTCTTCGGCATCGTCTCCGAGGTCTTCCCGGTCTTCAGCCGCAAGCCGATCTTCGGGTACAAGACCCTCGTCTACGCGACCATCTCGATCGCGGCCCTCTCGGTCACGGTGTGGGCGCACCACATGTACGTCACCGGTGGTGTCCTGCTCCCGTGGTTCTCGCTCATGACGATGCTCATCGCGGTCCCGACCGGCGTGAAGATCTTCAACTGGGTCGGCACCATGTGGCGCGGTTCGGTCACGTTCGAGACCCCGCTGCTCTGGGCCGTCGGCTTCCTGATCACGTTCACCTTCGGTGGACTCACCGGCGTGATCCTGGCGTCGCCGCCGCTCGACTTCCACGTGTCCGACTCCTACTTCGTCGTCGCGCACTTCCACTACGTGGTCTTCGGCACCGTCGTGTTCGCGATGTTCTCCGGCTTCTACTTCTGGTGGCCGAAGTGGACCGGGCGCATGCTCAACGAGCGCCTCGGCAAGATCCACTTCTGGCTCCTGTTCATCGGCTTCCACACGACGTTCCTCATCCAGCACTGGCTGGGCGTCATCGGCATGCCGCGTCGCTACGCGACCTACCTGCCGAACGACGGGTTCACCTGGATGAACCAGCTGTCGACGATCGGCTCGATGATCCTCGCGATCTCGTTCCTGCCGTTCATCTTCAACGTCTACGTGACCGCGCGGAACGCGCCGAAGGTCGCCGTGAACGACCCGTGGGGCTACGGCCGCTCGCTCGAGTGGGCCACCAGCTGCCCGCCGCCCCGCCACAACTTCACGTCGATCCCGCGGATCCGTTCCGAGTCCCCGGCATTCGACCTGAACCACCCGGAGGCCGGTGTGCCGATCGGTGTGGGTCCGGCGAAGGACGCTCCGGACGCTCCGACCTACGACGCCGCGAAGGGCGAGGTGAAGTAACGCCATGCGCGCCAACACCAACCTGTTCTGGATCCTCTTCGTCTTCTTCATCCTGGCGGATGCGGCCTACACGATCTGGGCCCTCATCTACTACGGACGGCCCGAGTGGGTCGGCACCGTGGCGATCGGCCTCACCGGGATCATGTCCGCGTTCATCGCGTTCTACCTCGGCAAGGTCATGTCCTCGCAGGGCGGCGTGCTGCCCGAGGACCGTCCGGACGCCAACATCGAGGACGGCGACGCCGAGCTCGGGCACTTCAGCCCGTGGTCGTGGTGGCCCATCCTGCTCGCGGCCAGCACGGGCATCTGCTTCCTCGGTCTCGCGGCCGGCCTCTGGATCGTCCCGATCGGGCTCGCGCTCGTGACGGTCACCCTCGTGGGCTGGGTCTACGAGTACTACCGCGGCAACTTCGGGCACTGACCCGTTCGTCGCGACCCACCTGACACCTCGGGCGGCACCACATCCGGTGCCGCCCGACGTGTGTCCGGGGCCCGTACCCCGACCGGGCCGACTCTCGGCCTGGAGCGGGTATCCCGGACACACAGGGAATCAACCGGCCCGTGCGCGGCTTGACCCGTGCGGACCACGCAACCACAGCGAAAGGACTCACCTCCGGTGACCGACAAGCGCACCCTCATCATCTTCGGCGCGACGGGCGACCTCGCCTCCCGCCTGCTGCTCCCGGGGCTCGGAACGTTCCTGCAGAGCGGTCGAGCGGTCCCCGTCCAGCTGATCGGTACGGGACGCAGCGCCCGCAGCGCCGAGCAGTGGAAGGACGTCGTGACCAAGTCCTTCGCGTCGCAGGACGTGAAGGGCCCGGAGGTCGACGCGACCCTCGAGTCGACGACGTTCATCCAGGGCGACCCGACCGACCCCGCGCACCTCAAGGCGCTCCTCGACGCGGCCGAGGCCGAGCCGATCCTGTACTTCGCCCTGCCGCCGCAGATCGCCTCCGACATCTGCGAGGCGCTGCAGGGCGTCGAACTCCCCGAGGGCACGACCCTGGCGTTCGAGAAGCCCTTCGGTACCGACGTCGCCAGCGCCGAGGCCCTCAACAAGACCGTCCTCGAGCTCGTCCCCGAGGAGCGTGTGCACCGCACGGACCACTTCCTCGGTCGCACGACGGTGCTCAACATCATCGGTCTGCGCTTCGCCAACCGGCTGTTCGAGCCGATCTGGAACGCGGACAACATCGAGAAGGTCGACGTCTTCTACGACGAGACCCTCGGCCTCGAGAACCGCGCGCAGTACTACGACGAGGCCGGCGCCCTGGTCGACATGATCCAGTCGCACCTGCTGCAGATCCTCGGCCTCGTGACGATGGACGCCCCGGCGGCGATCGACGCCGTCGAGTTCCGCTCGTCCCTGGCCCGCGCGCTCCGCTCCACCCGCCTCAAGGGCGACGACCCGAAGGTCGCCTCGCGCCGCGCGGTCTACACGGCCGGCACGATCGACGGCAAGGAGCTGCCCTCGTACCAGGACGAGGACGGCGTCGACAAGACCCGCGGCACCGAGACGCTCGCCGAGATCGAGGTCGAGGTCGACACCGCCCGCTGGAAGGGCGTGCCCTTCACCCTCCGTTCCGGCAAGGCGCTCGGCGCGAGCCGCAAGGAGGTCCTCATCACGTTCAAGCCCGTGACGCGCCTGCCCTCCGGTCTCTCCGGTCGCCCGAAGGCGGACACGCTCCGCATCGTCCTCAACCCGGACGAGATCGAGCTGAGCGTCTCGGCGAACGGCGGCGGCAACCCGTTCGAGATGGGGCAGGTCACCCTGTCGTCGACCTTCGACGACGGCGAGCTCACCCCCTACGGCGAGGTCCTCAACGGCATCTTCCACGACGACCCGCTGCTCTCGATCCGTGGCGACGTCGCGGAGCGCTGCTGGGAGATCGTCGAGCCGGTCGTGAACGCCTGGAAGTCGGGCGAGGTCCCGCTCGAGGAGTACCGCGCCGGTTCGCGCGGCCCGGCGGACTGGGAGTCGTCGTCCTGACGGACGCCGTCACCTGACAGGACCACCTGACGGACGGGAGGCACGGTGCCAGCTGGCACCGTGCCTCCCGTCCGTCTGTCCGCACGTCCGCACGTTCCTTCCCAGAACAGGTGACGTACGAAGCGGGAACGGGCGTACCTGATGGTTCCGGACGACCAGGTACGCCCGGAACAGCCCGGTGTGCGCGGGACGACCAGGTACGCCGGACCAGGCCGGGACGGCCGGGTACGCCCGGGACGGACACCGGGCCGTGACGTCAGGAGGCGGAACCGGCCCGCCTGCCTGCGCCGGTCGACGACCGGGTGCCCCCGTCGTGGACGGCGAGCCGGGTGCGGTGCCCGGACGCTTCGCCCCGCGCACGCGCGATCGCGTCGGCGGCCGACACGAGCGTCAGGTGCGACAGCACCTGCGGCGTGTTCCCGATGTGGTGGCCGGTCGCGACGTCGATCTCCTCGGAGAGCATCCCGACGTCGTTCGCGTAGCCGACGAGCACGTCCATCAGACGCTCGGCGTCGTCGACACGGCCCGATGCGGCGTACTGCTCGACGAGCCAGAACGAGCACGCCAGGAAGGGGTGCTCGCTGCCGGAGAGTCCGTCGAACCCCGCGGTCGTCCGGTACCGCAGGACCAGGCCGTGGTCGCCGACGCGCAGGTCCTGCTCGATCGCAGCGACCGTTCCCGTCATCCGCGGGTCGTCGGCCGGCAGGTACCCGATCTGCGGCAGCACGAGCAGGCTGGCATCGACCTCGTCGGTGTCGTAGTGCTGCCGGTAGCTCCCGCGCTCGGCGTTCCAGCCGTGCTCCTCGATCTCCGCGCGGACCTCGTCGCGGAGTGCCCGCCAACGGTCGACCGGGCCCTCGAGCCCGAACTCCTCGACGGCGGCGACCCCGCGGTCGAACGCCGCCCAGGTCATCGCCCGCGAGTGCGTGAAGTGGCGGCGTGGGCCGCGCATCTCCCAGATGCCGTTGTCCGGCTGCCGCCAGTGCTCCTCGACGTACCCGAGCAGGGCGCGCTGCAACGCCCACGAGTCGGCGTTCTCCTCGACGCCGAGCTCCCGGGCGTCGTGCAGGGCGGCGAGGACCTCGCCGAAGACGTCGCCCTGGTACTGCGTCGAGGCGCCGTTGCCGACGCGGACCGGGACCGAGTCGAGGTACCCGGGCAGCTCGTCGATCGACCGCTCGGGCAGTTCCCGTTCACCGGCGATGCCGTACATGATCTGCACGTCCGCGGGGTCGCCGGCGATCGCGCGGAGCAGCCACCCGCGCCAGTGCGTCGCCTCGTCGCGGTAGCCGTGCGCGATGAGCGACGCGAGCGCCAGGGACGCATCGCGCAACCAGACGTAGCGGTAGTCCCAGTTGCGTTCCCCGCCGGGGTCCTCCGGGAGGCTCGTGGTCGCGGCCGCCACGACGCCGCCGGTGTCGCCGTGGGTCATCGCGCGGAGGAGCAGCAGGGAGCGTCGACTCGCCTCGGCGTACGGACCCTCGGTGTGCGCCGTCGCCATCCAGTCGCGCCACCAGCGCTCCGTGCGGTGCAGCGCCGCGTCGGCGTCGAGCGGCTCCGGCGGCTCCCGGTGCGACGGGTACCAGGTGAGCACCGTGTCGACGACGTCGCCGTCGTGCACCGTGACGGTCGCGGTGTGCCGGTGGTCGTCGGCGCGGAACCGGACGCCCCGGACGACCACGGAGCCCGGGCCGGCGGTCGCCAGCAGGGCGGGGTCGTCGTCACCGCCGATCTGGCGGACCCACGGGAGCGCCCGGGCGTAGTCGAAGCGGATCCGCAGCGTCTGCTCGACCTCCACGGAGCCCTGCAGGCCACGGACCCGGCGGATGATCGCGGCGCGGTGCGATCCGACGGGCATGAGGTCGGTGACCTCGACGACCCCGGTGCTCGTCGTCCACACGGTCGACAGGACCAGCGTGTCGCGGAGGTGGCGCCGGGTGCTCGTCGCGGCGGGGTCGGTCGGGCGCAGTGACCAGTGGCCCTGCTCCTCGGTACCGAGCAGCGACGCGAAGGTCGACGGGCTGTCGAAGCGGGGCAGGCACGCCCAGTCGATCGTGCCGTCGCGTCCGACGAGGGCGGCCGTGCAGGTGTCGCCGATGAGGGCGTGGTCCTCGATGCGGTTCGGCGGGGTCGCGGTGCTCATGGCTCGATCCTGGCACCGCGGCGGCGGGCAGGGGTCGGCAGCGCTGAGGGTCCCCTCAGCCGCTCGCCCCGACCGTCCTCGTCAGAGCGGCGCGGACGGGTCCGCGTCGACGAGACCGACGCGCGAGAGCTCCGACCACATGCCGGCACCGTCGGGGGCGTACACCCACGGGGCGGAACCGGCGCGCGTGCGCTCCTGGGCTCGCGAGCGGCCGCCGGCGAGGACCGCCTCGCTCGTGGACAGCTGACGGATCGCGACACCGGCGACGTTCTCCGGGTGCTCGCGGGCGAACTCGCCGTAGAGGGTCTCGTCGTGCTGCCCGTCGTCGCCGACCAGGAGCCACTGCACGTCCGGGAAGTCGCTCGCGAGCCGACGCAGGTTCTGCTGCTTGTGCAGCTGTCCGCTCCGGAAGAACCGGTCGTGGGTGGGGCCCCAGTCCGTGAGCAGCAGCGTGCCGGACGGGTACATGTTGCGCGTCAGGAAGCGCTGCAGGGTCGGCGCGACGTTCCACGCGCCGGTCGACAGGTAGACCGTCGGTGCACCCGGGTGCTGGGCCAGGATGCGTTCGTAGAGCACGGACATCCCGGGGACCGGACGCCGGGCGTGCTCGGTCAGGACGAACGAGTTCCACGCTGCGAGCATCGGGCGGGGGAGCGAGGTCACCATCACCGTGTCGTCGATGTCGGAGAGCAGACCGAAGCGTGTCGACGGATCGACGATGAAGACGTCGGCCTCGACGTCGCGCATCCCACCGGCCGAAAGGCGCACGGTCTGCCACCCCGGTTCGAGGTCGATCGGGACCTTCGCGTCGACCACGCCACCGCGGTCGGACTGCACCACGTGCGTGGTCCCGCCCGCGGTCACGGTGACCTCGGCGTCGTCGACCGCGACGCTCGTGAAGCTCCGCCAGCCGCGCACGCCGTAGTACGAGGCGTCGGACGCCAGGCCGCGTCGGGTGAGCAGGACGCGGCACAGCACGCGGATCCAGCCCGGTGCGCCGTAGCCCGTGTAGGGGATCACGGTCGGGACGAGCCCGCGGCGCCGGGCCCGGTGCTCCCGGAACTCCTGCACGGCGTCCTCGATGCGGGCGGCACGGTGGAGGATCGGCTCGGCCAGCGACAGCTCGTGGGGAGTCGGGTCGGGCATGGGCCCATCCTTCCACGCGACGGCTCCGGAAGACGGTCAGCGTTGCCCGCGGATCAGGTGAGTCGCAGGGACGTTCCAGCCGGTCTCTGCGAGAGTTGCTCCCGTCACATTCCACATGACCGCGCTCCACCAGGAGCGCAAGAGGAGAACACGTGCTCGTCACCGAGGTTTCGAACGCACTGCCGGGGGGATCATCACTGCTCAGGAACGAGCCGGTCCAAGCCCGCAGTTCGGCGCGCCTCGCGGGACTCCTCGACGCCGCGGCCGCGGTCATCGACGAGATCGGCTTCGAGCGCCTGACCACCGCCATGGTGGCCGAGCGCGCCGGCGCGTCCATCGGCACGGTGTACCGGTACTTCCCGGACCGCATCGCCGTGGTCGAGGCCCTGGCGATCCGGAGCACGCAGCGACTGGCCGAACGCTTCCTGACCGCACTCGACGAGAGCGACGCAGCGACCTGGCAGGACGCCCACGACGCGCTGATCGACGCGACCGTCGAGATGTACCGGACCGAGCCGGGCTTCCGCGCGATCCGGTTCGGCGACCCGGCCGACACCGGGACCGGGGACGCCGAGGACCGCATGGCCGCACTGGGAGCGGCCGTCGCACAGGTGCTGCACGACCGCTTCGACTTCCCGCTGGGGGAGCGTGCCGAGCGTGCGTGGGTCGTGCTCGCCGAGTCCGCCCACGCGGTGATCGCCCGTGCCCTGCGTGACCGATCGGCGCCCGAGACCGCACTGATCGAGGAGTACCGCGCGATGAGCCGCGCCCACCTCGAAGCGGTCGTCGCTGCCTCCTGACGCGGGGCCTGCCGGCTCCGCTGCCCGCTGGATCCGCGGTCGGCCGACACGACTGCCGTCGCCGGGACGCACCCGGGACGCGCCCGGGACGAACCGCACGACGCCCGTACTCTGAACGACGGAGCACGGGCGTCGCGCTCGTGGTCGACGTCACGCGCGGTTGTCCGCGATCCGTCACGAGCGGTCACAGCCGGACGATGTCCCGAAGGCGCGGGTACGCTCACTCGGAGTCGGGCTACCTCCGGACAGAAGGGCACCCACATGATCGAGTTCCGCTCGGTGCGCAAGACGTACCCGGACGGCACCAACGCGGTCGACGACTTCAGCCTCGTCATCCCGTCGCGGACCACCACGGTCTTCGTCGGTTCCAGTGGCTGCGGCAAGACGACCCTGCTCCGCATGATCAACCGGATGGTCGACCCCTCGTCGGGCGCCGTGGAGATCGACGGCGAGGACGTCGCCGGCGTCGACCCCGTGCAGCTGCGTCGACGCATCGGGTACGTGATGCAGAACGCGGGGCTCCTGCCGCACCGCAAGGTCGCCGACAACATCGCGACGGTGCCGCTCCTGACCGGGGTGTCGAAGGGCGAGGCCCGCGCGCGGGCACTCGAGCTCATGGACACGGTCGGGCTCGACCGGGCGTTCGCGGACCGGTACCCCTCGCAGCTCTCCGGCGGCCAGCAGCAGCGCGTCGGCGTTGCCCGCGGTCTCGCGGTGGACCCCAACGTGCTCCTCATGGACGAGCCCTTCGGGGCGGTCGACCCCCTCGTGCGCAACGACCTGCAGGACGAGCTCATCCGCCTGCAGCGCGAGCTCGGCAAGACCGTCGTCTTCGTCACGCACGACATCGACGAGGCCTTCAAGCTCGGCGACCAGGTCGTCATCCTCAAGAAGGGCGGCGAGATCGCCCAACTCGGCACGCCCGCCGAGATCCTGGCGGAGCCGGCCGACGACTTCGTCGCGAACTTCATCGGTGCCGGGCGCGGACGTCGTGCCCTGCGGGTCGAGCAGACCCCGACCGGGCCGATCGTCGTCGACGGGGACGGTCGGGCGGCCGGTGTGCTCACCGGCCCCGTGCAGGTGGTGGACGCCGCAGCCGCGGTGCCGCAGGTGACCGAGGCCGGGGCGCGTGACACCGCCCCGGGTGCTCCGGCGCAGGGTGGGGGACCGCGGTGAACTGGATCCTGTCGAACCTCGACACGATCAGTGACGCCACGATCGCGCACCTCGCGATCGCGATCCCACCGATCATCATCAGCTTCCTGCTCTCCATCCCGATCGGGTGGGTGGTGGTCCGCCTGCAGCGACCGGGTGGGTCGCGGTTCGCCGCCGGTCTCGGCAGCGGCATCGTGACCTTCGCGGGCCTGCTCTACGCGATCCCGTCGCTGGCGCTGTTCGTCGCCCTGCCGAGCATCATCGGCACGAGCCTGCAGAGCCCGGTCAACGTGATCATCAGCCTGACGGTCTACGGCCTGGCGCTCATGGTCCGTTCGACGGTGGACGGCCTGTCCTCGGTCGACGCCGGCACGAAGGCAGCGTCCACCGCGATGGGCTACTCGGGCGTGCAGCGCTTCTTCCGCGTCGAGCTCCCGCTCGCCGGCCCCGTGCTGCTCGCCGGCCTGCGGGTCGTCGCGGTCTCGACGATCTCGCTCACGACCGTCGGGGCCGTGCTCGGCATCCAGAGCCTCGGCTCGTTGTTCACCGACGGACTCGCGCGCGGCATCTACGAGGAGATCCTCTCCGGCATCGTCATGGTGCTCGTGCTCGCCTTCGTGCTCGACGGCCTGCTCGTGCTGCTCGGACGGCTGGTCATGCCGTGGACCCGTCGGGCACCCCGGAGCCGCCGCGCCGCGCGCCGGGTCCTGCAGCGAGCGGAGGTCGCCTCGTGATCATCGGTCAGGCGTTCGGCTGGGTGTTCGACCCGGCCAACTACACCGGCGTGAACGCGATCCCCGGACGGCTGTGGGAGCACGTCTGGATCACCGTGCTCGCCGTGGCGATCGCGTCGGTGATCGCGGTCCCCATCGGGTACGCGATCGGACACACCGGCCGGGCACGGGGTCTGTCGATCGCCCTGTCCGGCGGCATCCGCGCCCTGCCGACGCTCGGTGTGCTGTCGCTCTTCGGTCTGCTGCTCGGCATCGGACTCGAGGCGCCGCTGCTGGCGCTCGTGGTCCTGGCCGTCCCCTCGGTGCTCGCCGGTGCGTACGCGGGCATCGAGTCCGTCGACCCGGTGACGATCGACGCCGCGAAGGCGCAGGGCATGACCGGCTGGCAGGTCCTGTGGAAGGTCGAGATCCCGCTCGGGCTGCCGCTCCTGATCGGTGGCGTCCGTTCGGCCGTGCTCCAGGTCGTCGCGACCGCCACCCTGGCCGCCTACGTCGGCGCCGGTGGGCTGGGCGGCTACTTCTTCCTCGGCCTCAAGACCCAGGACTACGCCGAGATGCTCGGCGCGTCCGTCCTCGTGATCGCCCTCGCGATCGCGTTCGAGATCGTGTTCGCCGCGCTGCAGCGGGCCGCGGTGCCGAAGGGCACCGCCGACCCGTCCGCGCGGCAGCGCCAGGGATCGCGCGAGCGAGCCCGCAATCCCATCCCGGAAGGAAACCCATCGTGACCACAGCACGGATCCGCGTCGCCCTCGCCGCCGCAACGGCACTCGGCGTCGCAGCAGCCCTGACCGGCTGCTCGTCGGGCGACCCGCTCAGCAGCGGCTCGAGCGCCTCGTCCGACTCGAGGACCATCGTCATCGGCTCGCAGCAGTACTACTCGAACGAGATCATCGCCGAGCTGTACGCCCAGGTGCTCGAGAAGGACGGCTTCACGGTCGAGCGCAACTTCAACATCGGCCAGCGCGAGGTCTACATCCCGCAGCTCGAGAAGGGCGCGATCGACGTCCTGCCCGAGTACAGCGGCAACCTGCTCCAGTACTTCGACAAGTCGTCGAAGGCGAAGACGGCGGACGAGATCGACGACGCCCTCGAGAAGGCGCTCCCGAAGGGCCTCCGCGTGCTCGACGAGGCCGACGCCACCGACCAGGACAGCTACACCGTGACGAAGGAGTTCTCCGAGGAGAACGACGTCACCAGCCTGGCGGACCTGAAGAACGTGAAGGAGAAGCTGACCGTCGGCGCGAACTCCGAGTTCCAGACGCGTCCCTACGGACCGGACGGGCTGAAGTCGGTCTACGGCGTCGACGTCGACTTCAAGGCCGTCGAGGACTCCGGCGGAGCGCTCACGGTCAAGGCGCTGAAGGACGGCACCGTCCAGCTCGCCGACATCTACACCGCGGACCCGAGCATCAAGGCGAACGACTTCGTCTCGCTGGAGGACCCGGAGAACCTCATCCTCCCGCAGAACGTCATCCCGGTGGTGTCGGACAAGGTGGACGAGAAGGCCGCGGACGCCATCGACGAGGTGAACGAGAAGCTCACCACCGAGAAGCTCATCGAGCTCAACACGAAGAGCGTCACCGACAAGGAGAAGGCGTCGGAGATCGCGAAGCAGTTCCTGCAGGACGAGGGCCTGCTGTAGGCCTCCAGCGCAGCAGCGCACAGGCGTACTGAACGACAGGTGTCGGGCTTCTGCCCGGCACCTGTCGTCGTTCGTCCGGGTCGGCCCGGAGCACCGCTGTTCCGCACGGTTGTGCCGTTCACTGGCCGTGCACGTTCGTGCACACCGGGGCTCTACAACTTGTCGAAGCAGGTGTCCGGCCGGTAGCGTGGAGGTGTCCCGATGGGGTGACACAGAACCAGTCCCACCTCCCGTAGGAAGCAACTGACGTGCTCGAACAGCGCGCGGCGACCCGGCTCGGACACGCCGCATGAACGACATCCTCGATCCGCTCATCCTGTCGCGGTGGCAGTTCGGTCTCACGACCATCTACCACTTCCTCTTCGTCCCGCTGACGATCGGCATGGCCGTCGTCGTCGCCGTGTTCCAGACGGCGTGGGTGCGGACCGGTCGGGCGCACTACCTGCAGCTCACCCGGTTCTTCGGCCGGATCTTCCTGATCAACTTCGCGATGGGCGTCGTGACCGGCATCGTGCAGGAGTTCCAGTTCGGCATGAACTGGTCGGACTACTCGCGGTTCGTCGGTGACGTCTTCGGTGCGCCGCTCGCGCTCGAGGGCATCCTCGCCTTCTTCTTCGAGGCAGCCTTCATCGGGATCTGGATCTTCGGGTGGGACCGTCTGCCGAAGGCCGTGCACCTGGCGAGCATCTGGTGCGTGAGCGTCGGCACGATGCTGTCGGCGTACTTCATCCTGGCGGCGAACGCCTTCATGCAGCACCCGGTCGGCTTCGCGATCAACGAGACCAAGGGTCGCGCGGAGCTCACGGACATCTGGGCCGTCCTGACGAACAAGGTCGCCCTGGCCGCCTTCCCGCACACGCTGTTCGGCGCGTTCATGGTCGCCGCTTCGGTGATCGTCGCGGTCGCCGCGTACCACCTGGCACGGAACCAGAACCTCGAGACGATGATGCCGGCGCTCAAGTTCGGCATGTGGACGATGCTCGCGTCGGGTGCGCTCACGGTGCTGTCCGGCGACCAGCTCGGCCTGACCATGGTCGACACGCAGCCGATGAAGATGGCCGCGGCCGAGGCGCTCTACAACACCTCGACGGGCAAGGACGCGTCGTTCTCGATCTTCACGCTGGGGACCCCGGACGGCGTGCACGAGCTGTTCTCGATCCGCATCCCGTACCTGCTGTCGTTCCTGTCGACGCACACGTTCACCGGGACGGTCGAGGGCATCAACGACCTGCAGGCGCAGTACGCGCAGGTGTACGGACCGGGCGACTACAAGCCGATCATCTGGGTCACCTACTGGTCGTTCCGCTGGATGATCGCCCTGGGCGTCGGCGCGGTGCTCGTCTCGCTCGTCGGCCTCTGGCTGACGCGCGGGGGTCGGTTCCCGACGCAGCGCTGGGTCTGGCGCGTCGCCACCTGGTCGGTCCCGCTGCCGATGGCCGCGATGATCATGGGCTGGGTCTTCACCGAGATGGGCCGCCAGCCGTGGCTGGTCTTCGGCCTGCTCCGGACGGCGGACGGCGTCTCGCCGAACGTCACGGGGCTCGAGGTCCTCATCTCCCTGGTCGTGTTCACGCTCATCTACGGCGCGCTCGCGGTCGTCGAGTTCAAGCTCATCAAGAAGGTCGCCCAGGAGGGCCCCGCCGCTCCGGCGGAGGTCGACGAGGCGTCCGGCGAGGTCAAGCACGAAGTGACGGTGTACTGAGATGGACCTGCCCGTTCTCTGGTTCGCGATCGTCGGACTGTTCTTCGTCGGGTACTTCGTGCTCGACGGGTTCGACTTCGGCGTCGGCATGTCCCTGCCGTTCCTCGGCAAGGACGACACCGACCGCCGTGTCCTCATCAACACGATCGGCCCGGTCTGGGACCTCAACGAGACCTGGGTCATCGTCGCCGGCGCCTGCCTCTTCGCCGCGTTCCCCGAGTGGTACGCCACGATGTTCTCCGGCTTCTACCTGGCGCTGCTGCTCATCCTGGCGGCGCTCATCGCCCGCGGGGTGTCGTTCGAGTACCGGCACCAGGAGAAGCACCTGGAGTGGAAGCGTCGGTTCGACCTGATGATCATCGTCGGCAGCGCCGTGCCGTCGTTCCTGTGGGGCGTCGTGTTCGGCAACGTCGTCCGGGGCATCCCGATGGACGCCGGGCACAACTTCACGGGCACCCTGTTCGACCTGCTCAACCCGTTCGCGCTGCTGACCGGGCTGGCGACGCTCCTCGTCTTCTTCACGCACGGCGTCGTGTTCGTCGCGCTGAAGACCGAGGGCGAGATCCGCCAGCGGGCCAAGCGCCTGGCGACCCGGGCCGGCGTGCTGACGATCGTCGTCGGTGCCGCGTTCCTGGTGGCGATGGCGTTCGTCCGGGCGACGCCGGCGAGCCTGGTGCTGTCGGTGGTCGCCGCGCTCGCGCTGGTCCTCGCGGTGCTCTGCAACGCCTGGGGCAAGGAGGGCCGGGCCTTCACGCTCATGGCCGTGACCATCGCGGCCGTCGTGCTGGCGATGTTCACGGCGATCTTCCCCGACGTCATGCCCGCGTCGAACGACCCGGCGAACAGTCTGAACGTGTACAACGCCTCGAGCGGGGCGTACACCCTGACCGTGATGAGCTGGGTGGCGCTGATCTTCGTGCCGCTCGTGCTGGCCTACCAGGCCTGGACGTACTGGGTCTTCCGCAAACGCGTCTCGCGGGCGCACATCACGCAGGCCGCGCACTAGGCGGCCGACGGTGAAGCCACTCGATCCGCGCCTGCTCCGGCTGTCCCGCACCGCCAGGGGATCCGTCCTGGCGTCCGCGGCGACGGGCCTGGTCCGCACGCTCGCGACGATCGGCATCGCCTGGGGCATCGCCACCGCGGTCACCCTCGGGGTGGACGCGGCGCGCGAGGGGCGCGTGCCGTCGGCCCTCACGCCGACGCTCACGCTCCTGGCGGGGGCGTTCGTGGTCCGTGCGGTCGCCGCCTGGGCCACGGACGACCTCGCCGCGCGGGCGGGGGCGACGGTGAAGAGCGAGCTCCGGGCGACGGTCCTCGCCCGGGCAGCCGAGCGGGGTCCGTCCTGGCTCGCCGAGCGGTCCACCTCGGGCTTCGCCACGACGCTCGGCCCCGGTCTCGACGCGCTCGACGCCTACTTCGGCCGGTACGTGCCGCAGCTCGCGCTCACGGCCGTCGCCACGCCGGTGCTCCTCGTCGCCATCGGACTCGGCGACCTCACGAGCGCGGTGGTCATCGTGGTCGCGATGCCGGTCATCCCGGTGTTCATGGTGCTCATCGGCCTCGCGACGCAGGCCCTGCAGCGGCGGCAGTCGGACGCGCTCGCACGCCTCGGCACCGCGTTCACCGAGGCGGTCGAGGGCCTCGCGACCCTCAAGGTCTTCGGCCGCGCCCGCCGCCAGGTCGGACGGATCGGGACGATCACCGACGAGTACCGCCGCGGCACGATCGGCGTCCTCCGCCTGTCGTTCGTGAGCGGCTTCGCCCTCGAGCTCGCAGCGAGCCTGTCCGTCGCCCTGGTCGCCGTGTCCATCGGTGTCCGGCTCGTCGACGGCTCGCTCGGACTCGGCGCGGCGATGTTCGTGCTCGTCCTCGCCCCGGAGGCCTTCGCGCCGATCCGCCAGGTCGGCGCCGACTTCCACGCAGCCCAGGACGGCGTCGAGGCCTCCGGCGCGGTGCTCGACGTGCTCGACGACCGCGCTCCCGCTCCGACGGCCGACGCTGCCGTCGACGACCACGGGGGACCGGCGGCGACGGAGCTCGTGCTCGCCGGGCTGACCGTGCGACGCCCCGACGTCGTCATCGGCCCGGTCGACCTCCGCGCGACACCGGGCACGGTGGTCGCGCTCGCCGGTCCCAGCGGTTCCGGCAAGTCGAGCCTCGTCGCCGCGATCCGCGGGGTGCTGCCGCACGAGGGCGCCGTCACGGTGCCCGGCCCGGCCGGCGCGAGCCGCGCCGAGCGCACCACGTGGTCCGACCAGCGGCCGCGGCTGGTGCGCGGCACGGTCGCGGAGAACGTGGCCCTGCACGCGCGACCCGACGAGCGGGACGTGCGCCGCGCCCTGGGCGAGGCGGGGCTGGGAGTGGATCCGGGCCTCCCGGTCGGGTCGGGCGGGTCCGGCCTGTCCGGCGGGCAGGCGCAGCGCGTCGCGGTCGCCCGCGCCCTGTACCGCGCACGACGCGCTCGGACCCCGCTCGTGCTGCTCGACGAGCCGACGTCGGCGCTCGACGCCGAGGCGGAGCAGACGGTCGTGCGCGCCGTGCGCGCGCTCGCCGACGACGGTGCCGTCGTCCTCGTCGCGAGCCACCGACCCGCGGTGCTCGCCGCCGCCGACCTGCGGGTCGACGTGCTGCCGACCGGCGCGGTGACGGTGACCGACCGGCAGGGGGTGCGGACATGAGCCGGGAGGCCCGTCCCACCTCCGTCCTCCGGCTCGCCCTGCCGCACGGCGCAGGCTGGGCGAAGGCGGTCGCCGCCGGCACGCTGAGCGCGGTCTGCGCCGTGGCGCTCCTCGCCGCGAGCGGCTACCTGATCACCCGCGCGGCCGAGCAGCCGCCGATCCTCTACCTGACCCTCGTGATGGTCGGGGTGCGCGCGTTCGCCCTCGGCCGGGCGGCGCTGCGGTACGTCGACCGGCTCGCCGGGCACGACGCGTCCTTCCGGCAACTCGCCGTGGTGCGGACCGAGATGTACCGACGGCTCGCGTCCGTGGCTCCGGTCGGCCTGGGCGCGACCGGACGCGGGGACCTGCTCACCCGGCTCGTGACCGACACGGACCGGCTGCAGGACCTGCCGATCCGTGTGGTCGGTCCGCTGGTGTCCGCCGGGGTCGTCGCCGTGCTCTCCGTCGTCGCCGTCGCCCTGGTGTGGTGGCCCGCGGCGGTCGTGCTGGTCGTCGCGCTCGCCGTCGCCGCCCTGGTCGGCACCGTCGCCACGTCGGCCGTCGCACGACGTTCCGACCGCGAGACCGCCGCGGAGCGGGGCCGCGTCGCCGACCTCGTGCTCGACACCGTGCGCACGCTCGACGTCTTCACCGCCTACGGCACGCTGCCGGACCGGCTCGCCACGATCGCAACGCTCGACGCCCGCGTGACGCGGGCCGTCCGTCGTCGGGCCGCCGTCGAGTCGCTCGTGGGCGCGCTCGTCGGCCTGGTCGGTGGGGGCGCGGTCGTCGGCACCCTCGCGGTCGGGGCACCCGCGGTGGTGTCCGGTGCGCTCGACGGCCCGCTCTGGGCGCTCGCCGTCTTCGTGCCGCTCGCGCTGTTCGAGGTGGTCGGCGCCGTCCCGCTCGCCGTCCTCACGCTGCGCCGCGTCCGTGCCGCCGCGGACCGTGTCGAGCAGGTCGTGCCGGCGGTCGTACCGGCCGGCATCGTGCCCGAGCCCGACGGACCCGCCGACCCGCACGACCTGGTGGTCGAGGGCCCCGTCGCCCTGTCGCTCCGCGACCTGACGGTGCGGTGGCCCGGAGCGGCGGCGCCTGCCGTCGACCGGGTGTCCCTCGACCTGTTCCCCGGCGAGGTCGTCGTGCTCGAGGGTCCGAGCGGTGCCGGCAAGTCGACGCTCGTCGACGCCCTGGTGCGCTTCGTCGACCACGAGGGCTCCTACACGCTCGACGGGGTCGAGGCGCGGTCGATGCACCCGGACGCCGTCCGCGCCAGGGTCGGGCTGATCGAGCAGGACCCGTTCGTCTTCGACCAGACCGTCCGGCAGAACCTGCTCTTCGCGCGTGACGACGCCACCGACGACGACCTGACCGAGGTGCTCGAGCGGGTCGGCCTCGGCGGGTGGCTGCGCCGCCGTGGCGGGCTCGACGCCCCGGTCGGGGAGCGCGGCGGGCTCGTCTCCGGCGGACAGGCGCACCGACTCGCCCTCGCCAGGGCCCTGCTGCACGCGTTCCCGGTGCTCGTGCTCGACGAGCCCACCGCGGACGTGGACCCAGACCTCGGCGACGCCGTGCTCCGCGACCTCGTCGGAACGGCGCGGCAGGCCGGACGCACGGTCCTGGTCGTGTCGCACGTCCCGGTTCCGGCGGACCTGGTCGACCGCACCCTGCGCATGCGTGACGGGCGGCTCGTCGCGGCGTGACCACCTGCGGGACGGGCGGTGCCCCGACGGGGCCGGGCCGGGCCTCCAGGCCTTGTACCCTTGGTGATCGTGACCACCGAGCACTCCACCGAGCACTCCGACGAGACCGCAGCCGTCGACCCGGACGCGTACGACTTCCGCCGCCTCCAGGAGAAGTGGCAGCCCCGCTGGGAGGAGCTCGGGCTCTTCACGACCGACCTCGACGACAGCCGGCCGCGCAAGTACATCCTCGAGATGTTCCCGTACCCGTCCGGCGACCTGCACATGGGGCACGCCGAGAACTGGGCGCTCGGCGACTTCGTGGCGCGCTACTGGCGGCAGCAGGGCTTCAACGTCCTGCACCCGATCGGATGGGACTCCTTCGGTCTGCCGGCCGAGAACGCGGCGATCAAGCGCGGGGTCGACCCGCGCGAGTGGACCTACGCGAACATCGAGCAGCAGAAGGCGTCGTTCAAGCGGTACGCGCCGTCCTTCGACTGGACGACCGAGATCCACACCTCCGACCCCGAGTACTACAAGTGGAACCAGTGGCTGTTCCTCAAGATGTACGAGAAGGGCCTGGCGTACCGCAAGGACAGCTGGGTCAACTGGGACCCGGTGGACCAGACCGTGCTGGCCAACGAGCAGGTGCTGCCCGACGGCACCTCCGACCGTTCCGGCGCCGTCGTCGTCAAGAAGAAGCTGACCCAGTGGTACTTCGCGATCACGAAGTACGCCGACCGGCTGCTCGACGACCTCAACCAGCTCGAGGGACGGTGGCCAGCGAAGGTCATCGCGCAGCAGCGGAACTGGATCGGCCGC
Organism: Curtobacterium caseinilyticum; assembly: GCF_030363035.1. Classification (GTDB taxonomy): domain Bacteria; phylum Actinomycetota; class Actinomycetes; order Actinomycetales; family Microbacteriaceae; genus Curtobacterium; species Curtobacterium caseinilyticum. The sequence continues at coordinate 206,927 of NZ_JAUCMN010000004.1, forward strand.
TCGGTCGGTGCCGACGTCGACTTCGTCATCGAGGGCCGCGACGAGCCCGTCACGGTGTTCACGACCCGGCCGGACACGATCCACGGGGTGACGTTCCTCGTGGTGGCGCCGGACTCGGACCTGGCCGCGTCGCTGGTCTCCTCTGCTGACGACGCGGTGCGTCGCGCGTTCGACGAGTACCTGACGGCGACCCAGAAGACCTCCGAGATCGACCGGCAGAACGCCGACCGTCCGAAGACCGGTGTGCCACTCGGTCGTTCCGCGATCCACCCGCTGACGGGGGAGCGCCTGCCGATCTGGGCCGCCGACTACGTGCTCGCCGACTACGGCCACGGCGCCGTGATGGCCGTGCCCGCGCACGACCAGCGCGACCTCGACTTCGCCCGGGCGTTCGACCTGCCGGTGAAGGTCGTCGTCGACACGAACCAGCCCGTGACCGGGGCCATCCCGGTCATCCCCGAGGGTGCGACGCTCGAGGACCTCCCCGCCCTCGACCCGGTCTCGACGGGCGAAGCGCTGACCGGGCAGGGGCGGATGATCAACTCCGGCCCGCTCGACGGGATGTCGAAGCAGCACGCCATCACCGCGGCGATCTCCCTGCTCGAGGAGCGCGGCACCGGTCGCGCTGCGAAGACCTACCGTCTGCGCGACTGGCTCATCTCGCGCCAGCGCTTCTGGGGCACGCCGATCCCGATCATCCACGGCGCCGACGGCACCGAGCACCCGGTGCCGGAGGACCAGCTCCCGATCACGCTGCCGTCGACCGAGGGGCTCGACCTCAAGCCGAAGGGCACCTCGCCCCTCGGCGGTGCGACCGACTGGGTGAACGTGCCGAACCCCGTCGACGGCACCCCGGCGACGCGCGACACCGACACGATGGACACCTTCGTCGACTCGTCGTGGTACTTCCTCCGCTTCCTGTCCGCCCAGGACGACACGCAGGCGTTCGACCCGGCGATCGCGCGCAAGTGGGCGCCCGTCGACCAGTACATCGGCGGCATCGAGCACGCGATCCTGCACCTGCTCTACGCCCGCTTCGTCACGAAGGTCCTGTTCGACCTCGGCTACCTCGACTTCACGGAGCCGTTCTCGGCGCTGCTCAACCAGGGCATGGTGCTCTCCGGCGGGTCGAAGATGTCGAAGTCGAAGGGTGGCGTGTCGCTCGGCGACGAGCTCGACGCGAACGGTGTCGACGCCATCCGCCTGGTGATGGGCTTCGCCGGTCCGCCGGAGGACGACATCAACTGGGAGGACGTGTCGCCCTCGGCGTCCGCGCGCTTCCTCGCACGGGCCTACCGTCTGGCGCTCGACGTGACCAGCGCGAAGGACGCCGTCTGGGCCGACGGTGACCGGGCGCTCCGTCAGGTCACGCACCGGTTCCTCGCCGACGCCCCGGGCCTGATGGAGGCGTTCAAGTTCAACGTCGTGATCGCGCGCCTCATGGACCTGGTGAACGTGACCCGCAAGGCGATCGACAACGGGCCCGGTGCCGGCGACCCTGCCGTGCGCGAGGCCGTCGAGACCGTCGCGCTCGGGTTGAGCGTCTTCGCGCCGTACACGGGCGAGGAGATGTGGGAGAAGCTGGGCTACGAGGCCACCGTCGCCACGTACGGCTGGCGGAAGGCCGACCCGACGCTCCTCGTGCAGGACACGCTGACCGCGGTCGTGCAGGTCAACGGCAAGGTCCGCGACTCGTTCGAGGTGTCGAAATCGATCGAGGCGGACGAGCTCGAGCAGCTCGCGCGCTCGTCGGCGAACGTGCAGCGGTACATCGGGGACCGCGAGATCGTGAAGGTGATCGTCCGTGCCCCGAAGCTCGTGAACATCGCGATCAAGGGCTGATCACAGTCCTCCCCAGCTGACCGGCCCGGCGGGCTCCTCCACAGGAGGGGACGCCGGGCCGTCCTGGTGTGCGGACCCCTCCTAGCGTGCCGGACATGTCCTCCGTCGATCCGTCCGGTCCACCGTTCGCGGCTCATGCTTCCTCGACCTCGACCTCGACCTCGACCTCGACCTCGACCTCGGGTCCAGCATCCTCGGTCGGGGGCGGTTCCCGATGGGTGCGGTGGTCGCTGACGCCGCGGGCCGCGGTCGTGCTCGCGGCGGCGGTCGTCGCGGTGGCGCTCGTGGTCGTCGGGGTGAGCACGCTCGGGGCGCGGTCGTCGGGCGAGGTGACGGTGACGAGCGGGCCGTCGACCAGTGTGGCGTCGTCGCGGCCCTCGGCCGGGACGGCGGGCACCGGTGCGGTGGACCGCGGCGCGCCCGCGTCCGCGTCACCCGGCGCGTCGGCGTCCGCCGCCTCGTCGGACGGTGCGGTCGCGGTGTACGTGCTCGGGGCCGTGGCGCACGCCGGTGTCGTCGACGTGCCGGCGGGCACGCGGGTCGAGGTCGTCCTGGAGCGCGTCGGGGGAGCAGCGGCCGACGCGGACCTCGCCCGGCTCAACCTCGCCCGGCCCGTGGTCGACGGAGAACGGCTGTACGTGCCCCGGGTCGGTGAGACGGAGGTGCCCGAGGTGCTGGGCCCGGACGTCGCGGTGGGGGGCAGCGGCGGTGCCGGCGGTGCGGCGCCGGGTGGGACGTCCGGCCCCGCAGGGGTCGACGCCGTGGTGGACCTCAACACCGCGGACCAGACGACGCTCGAGACCCTGCCCGGCATCGGGCCGGCGCTCGCGGGTCGGATCCTGTCGTGGCGCGAGGAGCACGGCGGGTTCACGTCGGTGGACGACCTGCTCGAGGTCAGCGGCATCGGGGAGGCACGGATGGCCGAGCTCCGTGACCGGGTGCGGGTGTGAGGGGCGTCCTGGACCGGGACCCGGGTGCCGACGACCTGCGCCTCGCCGTCCCGGTCGCCGTCGGGTGGGTCGTGGCCGCCGTGCTCGTCGGGGCGCCCCGGGCTGCGTGGTGGTGCGTCGGTGCCGCGGCCGTCGTGGGAGCCGTCGTGGTCCTCCTGCTCGTGGTCGGTGTCCGGCCGGCGCCAGGGGTGTCGACCGGGCTGGGGTTCCTCGCCGTCGCGGCGGCGTGCTGCGCCCTCGTCGGCGTCGCCGTCGGCGTCGGAGCGCCGGTCCGTGCGCCGTCCGTGCTCCTGGAGCGGTCCGGCAGGACGGTGACGGTGGTGGTGTCGCTGTCCCGGGACCTCGGCGACGGGGACCGCTCGACCACGGGCACCCTGCGGCGGGTCGACGGGCACGACCGGCTCCGGGTACCGGTGCGCGTGGTGCCCGCCGCCGGGCTGCGTGCGGCAGCCGGCTCGGTCCTCACCGGTCGGGCGACCGTCGAACCGGACGCGGACGGCTCGCCCACGGCCGCGGTGGTGTTCCTCCGCGGGACTCCCACGACCGCGCCGCCGAGGGGTCCGCTCGCTGCGACGGACGGCGTCCGCCGGGCGTTCGTCGCCGTCACGGCCGACCTGCCCGAGCCGGGCGGTGCGCTGCTGCGCGGACTGGCGATCGGCGACCGCAGCGGACTCGACCCGGCGACCGAGACCGCGATGGAGACCACTGCGCTGACGCACCTGACGGCGGTGTCCGGCTCGAACTGTGCGATCGTCGTCGCGCTGGTCGTCGCCGTCGGCAGGGGCATCGGTCTGCCACGGCTGCCGCGCGCGGTCGCCGCGGTCGGCCTCGTCGTCGCGTTCGTCGTCCTGGTGCGCCCCGACCCGTCGATCGTGCGCGCGGCGGTGATGGCGGTCGTGGTCCTCGTGGTGCGGTCGTCCGGGCGACCGTTGCGGGGCGTGCCCCTCCTCGCGCTCACCGTGCTCGGGATGCTCGTCGTCGACCCCTGGTACGCCCGGGCTCCCGCGTTCGCGCTCTCGGTCCTCGCCACCTCGGGCATCCTCGTGCTCGCGCCGCGGCTCACCGAGGTCCTCGGCCGACGGCTCTGGCGGCCGGTCGCCGTGGCGGTGGCCGTCCCCGTCGCCGCGCAGCTCGCGTGCTGGCCGGTGACGGTGCTCCTGGCCCCGACCCTGCCGACCTACGCGGTACCCGCGAACCTGCTCGCCGAACCGCTCGCACCCGCCGTGACCGTCGTCGGGCTCGCCGCGTGTGTCCTCGCTCCGGTCTGGCCCTGGGGTGCGGCGCTGGTCGCGCACGTGGCGTGGGCACCGGCCGCCGTGATCGGCGCAGTCGCCCACGGCGCAGCCGCGCTGCCGGCCGCGACGCTCGACTGGCCGGCCGGCGGCTCGGGCGCGACGGCGGCGGCGGTCGTCAGCGCGGCGGTGGCGACGGCGGTCCTGGCTCCCGGACCCGCTCGCGCCCGGCTCCTCGTGGTGTCCGGTGCCGTGCTCGTCCTCGGGCTCGGCACGGTCGCCGTCCCGCGGCTGGTCGTGCGGAGCAGCGTGCCCGCGGACTGGTCGGTGGCGGCGTGCGACGTCGGTCAGGGAGACGCGGTCCTGGTGCGGGACGGCTCCGGTCCGGTCGCCCTCGTCGACACCGGGGACGACGAGGAACTACTCGCGCGCTGCCTCGAGCTGCTCGGGGTGGAGCACATCGACCTGCTCGTGCTCACCCACTTCGACCGCGACCACGTCGGGGCGGTCGCGTCGATCGTCGACCGCACGGCGCAGGCGCTCGTCGGCCCCGTCGGCAGACCCAAGGACGAACGGGTGGTCCAGAGCCTCGACCGGGCCGGCGTCACGGTGCGCACCGCGGACGACGGCACCGCCGGCACGCTCGGAGCGATGCGGTGGCGGGTCGCGTGGCCGATCGCCGGTGCGACGGGGTCGGGGAACGATGCGAGCGTCGTGCTGGAGACCGTCCCCGGACCGTCGTGCACGACCTGCGTGTCCGGGGTCTTCCTCGGTGACCTCGGGGAAGGAGCGCAGCGTCGGCTCCGCCCGCGCCTCGTGGGACACCCGGACGTGGTGAAGGTCGCGCACCACGGTTCTGCGGACCAGGACCCGGAGCTCTACCGCCAGCTCGCGGCACCGATCGGGCTGATCGGCGTCGGTGCCGACAACACGTACGGGCACCCCACACGCTCTGCACTCGAGATGCTGCGGGCGGCGGGGACCGCCGCGTTCCGGACGGACCGGCAGGGCACGATCGCCGTCTCGCGGGCGGACGGGGGAGCGCTGCGCGTCTGGACCGAGCGGACGGACCGGGCCGTCCCGCCGAGCGACGAGCTGCCGACGGACGAGCCGGCAGCAGCGGGTGCGGCAGCGCCGGCGCCGGCGGCAGCGTGTTCGGCGGCGCGACCGGCGGCAGCGGGTGCGGGAGCGCCGGCGCCGGCGCCGGCGCCGGCGCCGACGGCAGCGTGTTCGGCGGCGCGACCGGCGGCAGCGCGCTCGTCGGCCGGGCGCGCGTCAGCGTGGTCGGGGGCGGCCCGTAGGATCGTCGCAGGTCCGGACCCGCACGACCCGTACCCGCACGACCCGGCGCCGACGGAAGGAACGCATGCCCGCCAAGAAGCCCACGCGCGCCGCCGCGAAGATCGAGCAGGTTCCGTGGTCCGGCGTCCGTCCTGCGCCCGTCGTGCTCGTCACCGGTCCCGAGCAGTTCCTGGCCGAACGCGCGAGCAGCGTCCTCCGTGACCTGCTCGTCGGCGAGGACCCCGCGCTCGAGGTGCACGACCTCGAGGCGGACCAGTACGCCCCCGGTCTCCTGGCGACGCTCGCGAGCCCGTCGCTCTTCGGGGAACCGCGACTGGTGCGGGTCACCAACGTCGAGAAGTGCACGGACGCGTTCATCACCGAGACGATCGCGTACCTGCAGGCTCCGGCGGACGACGTCACGCTCGTGCTGCGACACGGCGGGGGGATGCGTGGCAAGAAGCTCCTCGACACGATCCGCAGCGGGGTCGGCGGCGGCGTCGAGGTGCAGTGCGACGAGCTGAAGCGCGACACCGACAAGGCGGACTTCGTGAACGCCGAGTTCCGCGCGGCCCGGCGGAGGATCGCGCCCTCGGCCGTCCGGACGCTCGTCACCGCGTTCTCCGACGACCTGGCCGAGCTCGCCGCCGCGTGCCGGCAGCTCCTGGCGGACGAGGCCGAGGAGATCACCGACCGCGTCGTCGACAAGTACTACGGCGGTCGCGTCGAGACGAACGCGTTCAAGGTGGCCGACATCGCGCTCGCGGGCCGGTCGGCGCCGGCGATCGTCGAGCTGCGCCACGCCCTGGCCACGGGGGAGGCCCCGGTGCCGATCGTCGCGGCGTTCGCGAGCAAGATCCGCACGATGGCGAAGGTGAGTGCCTTCCGCGGCCCGAGCGGGCAGGCGGCGTCGGCGCTCGGCATGGCGCCGTGGCAGGTGCAGCGGGCCCAGCGCGACGTCGCTGGCTGGAGCGAGGCCGGGTTGGCGAACGCGATCACGAGCATCGCCGCGGCGGACACCGCGGTGAAGGGCGGATCGCGCGACGCGCACTACGCGCTCGAGGTGATGGTGCGGACCATCGCCCGACGCGGCGAGGACCGCTGAGGGGGTCGCGCCGCACGGCCGCTGCGGCGGCGTACGCCGCACGGCCGCGCCGTCGCCGACGCGACGGCGGCCGCGAACGCGACCCGCGCCTCCCGGCCGCGCCGTCGCCGACGCGACGGCGGCTGCGAACGCGACCCGCGCCTCCCGGCCGTGCCGTCGCCGACGCGACCACGACGGCGCACCCGACCAGCGCCTCAGGGCCGCGCCGTCGCGCCGACCGCCACGTCGGACCACGGATCCGACGTCGAACCAGCAGGCGGCCCTGGTTCGGTGTCGGATCCTCGGTTCGATCCCGGACCGACCACGACCGCCGCCCCCCGCGCCCACGCCGGCCGCTCTCCGCAACGACGAGAGCCCCGCAACGACGAGAGCCCCGCAACGACGAGAGCCCCGCACCAACGGTGCGGGGCTCTCGTGCGGCGGTCAGCGGCTCAGAGCGCGGAGACCTTCTTGGCGATAGCCGACTTGCGGTTCGCCGCCTGGTTCTTGTGGATGACACCCTTGCTCACGGCCTTGTCGAGCTTCTTCGACGCGAGGGCGAGTGCCGTGGTGGCCTTGTCCTTGTCGCCGGAGGCGACGGCCTCGTTCGTGCGACGGATGACCGTCTTGAGCTCCGAGCGGTAGGCCTTGTTGCGCTCCTGGGCCTTGAGGTTGGTCTTGATGCGCTTCATCTGCGACTTGATGTTCGCCATGCGTGTTGCTCCTTGATCGTCTCTACGGGTGGTCGCGACGTCTGGGTAGAGGGGCCCTCGGTCGCATCGCGTTCCACCCGTGGGCGGGGAACGCGGAAGCCAGCCACCAACGATACCAGCAGGACCCGCGACCACCAAAGCACCAACGCGCCGGGCCGTGTCCGTCGTCGGGGTGCCGGAAACCGTGCTGCAACACGGAACGGCTACCGTGACGCCATGCCCTCCCTCGCGCCACGGATCGACACCGTCCCCGCCTCCGGCATCCGCCGCGTGTACGAGCAGGCCGCACTGCTGCAGGCCGAGGGCACCGACGTCGCGATGCTCGTGATCGGCGAGCCGGACGTCCCCGTCGCACCGCACATCGGCGAGGCCGCGCGCCGCGCGTGGAGCGAGGACCGCACCGACTACACGCCGAACGGCGGCATCGCCCCGCTCCGCGCCGCGATCCGGGACAAGCTGCTCCGCGAGAACCGCATCGACGCGGACCTCGAACAGGTCTGGGTCACGATCGGCGCCACGCAGGCGCTGTTCCAGGCGATGACCCTCGTGCTGGGCCCGGGCGACGAGGTCCTGGTGCCGGATCCCGGGTACACGACGTTCACGATGAACGCGCACATCATCGGCGCGACCCCGGTGCCGTACCGGCTCGAGCCGCAGCACGACTTCGAGCCCGACCTCGAGGCGCTCGAGGCGAGCGTGACCGAGCACACCCGCGCGATCGTGGTGAACTCGCCGTCGAACCCGCTCGGCTCGGTCTTCGGCGAGGAGACCCTCCGTGCGCTCCTGGCACTCGCGAAGCGGCACGACCTCTGGGTGATCAGCGACGAGGTCTACGAGTACTTCACCCACGGGACCCGGCACGTCAGCATCGCCGCGCTCGACGAGGACGACCGCGTCTTCACCGCCTTCTCGCTGAGCAAGACCTACGCCATGACGGGCGTGCGCGTCGGCTACCTCGTCACCCCGAAGGGCCTCGGGCCGACCATGCGCACCACCCAGGAGGCGATGATCAGCTGCGTCGCCGAACCCGACCAGTGGGCGGCCCTCGCGGCGATCGTCGGCGACCACCAGGCCGTGCAGGACGCCCGCGAGCACTACCGCGCGAACCTCGCGGTGGCCAAGGAGGTCCTCGACGCCGCCGGCATCGGGTACCTCGACCCGCGGGGCGCCTTCTACCTGTGGGTGGACGTGTCGCATGCCACGCAGGGCGACGTCGCCGCGTGGGCGCTCGCGTTCCTGCAGCGTGAGCACGTCGCGGTGGCCCCCGGCAGCGCCTTCGGTCGCTCCGGCGAGGGGTGGGTGCGCGTGTGCCTCGCGGCCACGGCTGCGGACCTGCGCCGCGGCCTGGGCGCGCTGCCCGCGCCCGCCTCGGTGACCGTCTGACGGACGGGAGGCGCGGTCCGGGCCCGTCACGCGCCTCCCGTTGCGTCCTGCACAGCGTCCGGTGCCGCGCCCGATCTCCACAGGTCGCCCGCCGGTGCGCGCTGTCCGCGCGCGGGCGTGGGACAATCGTTCGACCGCACCGACCCCTGAGGAACCGTGAGCCCACAAGCATCCGCGCCGCTCGAGCCCGCCGCGACCCCGGCCGAGGCGATCCGCAACTTCTGCATCATCGCGCACATCGACCACGGCAAGTCCACGCTGGCCGACCGCATGCTGCAGATCACCGGCATCGTCGAGGAGCGGGCGATGCGCGCGCAGTACCTCGACCGCATGGACATCGAGCGCGAGCGCGGCATCACGATCAAGTCGCAGGCCGTGCGCATGCCGTGGGAGCTCGACGGGCAGACGTTCGCGCTGAACATGATCGACACCCCGGGGCACGTCGACTTCTCGTACGAGGTCTCCCGGTCGCTCGCTGCGTGCGAGGGGGCGATCCTGCTCGTCGACGCCGCGCAGGGCATCGAGGCGCAGACGCTCGCGAACCTGTACCTGGCGCTCGAGAACGACCTCGAGATCATCCCGGTGCTCAACAAGATCGACCTGCCCGCGGCCGACCCGGACAAGTACGCGGCCGAGCTCGCGCAGCTCATCGGTGGCAAGCCGGAGGACGTCCTGCGGGTGTCCGGCAAGACCGGCGCCGGCGTGCCCGAGCTGCTCGACCGCGTCGTCGGCTCCGTGCCCGCTCCGGTCGGCACGGTCGACGCCGAACCGCGAGCGATGATCTTCGACTCGGTGTACGACAGCTACCGCGGCGTCGTCACCTACGTCCGGATGATCGACGGCACCATCAAGCCGCGCGAGAAGATCCAGATGATGTCGACGCGGACCACGCACGAGATCCTCGAGATCGGCGTCTCGAGCCCGGAGCCGAAGCCGACGAAGGGGTTGTCGGTGGGTGAGGTCGGGTACCTCATCACCGGTGTGAAGGACGTGCGGCAGTCGAAGGTCGGCGACACCGTGACCAGCGCGCAGCGACCGGCGACCGAGGCGCTGCCCGGCTACACCGACCCGAAGCCGATGGTCTTCTCCGGGCTGTACCCGATCGACGGCTCGGACTACCCGGACCTGCGTGAGGCCCTCGACAAGCTCAAGCTGTCGGACGCGGCGCTCGTGTACGAGCCGGAGACCTCGGTGGCGCTCGGCTTCGGGTTCCGCTGTGGCTTCCTCGGCCTGCTGCACCTCGAGATCATCACCGAGCGGCTCTCGCGCGAGTTCGGGCTCGACCTCATCACCACCGCGCCGAGCGTGGTCTACGAGGTCACGAACGAGGACAACTCGGTCACCGAGGTCACCAACCCGTCCGAGTTCCCCGGCGGCCGCATCGTCGAGGTCCGCGAGCCGATGGTCCGTGCTGCGATCCTCGCGCCGAAGGACTACGTCGGCGCCATCATGGAGCTCTGCCAGTCGCGTCGGGGATCCCTGCTCGGGATGGAGTACCTCGGCGAGGACCGCGTCGAGATCCGCTACGAGATGCCCCTCGGGGAGATCGTCTTCGACTTCTTCGACCAGCTCAAGAGCAAGACGCAGGGCTATGCGTCGCTCGACTACGAGCCGACGGGCGACCAGGCGGCCGACCTCGTCAAGGTCGACATCCTGCTGCAGGGTGAGCAGGTCGACGCCTTCAGCGCGATCGTGCACCGCGACAAGGCCTACGCGTACGGCACGCTCATGACCGAGCGCCTCCGCAAGCTCATCCCGCGGCAACAGTTCGAGGTCCCGATCCAGGCGGCCATCGGTGCGCGCATCATCGCCCGCGAGAGCATCCGAGCGATGCGCAAGGACGTCCTGGCGAAGTGCTACGGCGGTGACATCACCCGCAAGCGCAAGCTCCTCGAGAAGCAGAAGGAGGGCAAGAAGCGCATGAAGATGGTGGGTCGCGTCGAGGTCCCGCAGGAAGCCTTCATCGCGGCGCTCTCGGGAGACGTCGAGGAGAAGAAGAAGTAGTCCGAGGGCCCCGCCACGTGCGGGGCCTTCGTCGTCCGGTCTGGACCGACCGCCCCTTGATCGCGCGTCGCAGCCGGGTGGCGCAAGCGCAGTCGGCAGTCGGCAGTCAGCAGTCACCAGTCAGCAGTCAGCAGTCAGCAGTCAGCGGTCAGCGGTCAGCAGTCGGAAGTCGGCGGTCGGCAGTCGGCACTTGGTAGTCGCAGGCGCGGGCGCGGGCTCGGGCGCAAGCGCAGTCGCGGCCGCCTCTCGCAGCCGCAGCCGCAGCCGCAGCCGCAGCCGCAGCCGCAGCCGCAGCTGCCGCGTGCCGCGTGCCGCGGTGCCGCGGCCGCCCGTCGCAAGCACGTCTCCCGCCTCTCCCGCCGCGAGCCGTGGTGCGTGATCCGGACGGTCCGAGCACGGGTCAGCAGGAGGGCCTTCCGCGCTGCGCGGGGCATGCAGTCGGCGGACCGTTCTGTCTGCCCACACATTGGGGGACCGGCGCGGCGTGTGGGTCTATTCAGTCGCATCTGAACCGAGCGAGATTGAAGACCGCTCAGTTCGGGTGGACCCGGCCGCCCGTCCCTGAGCGACCCTGCCCACGGACATCGCTGACTCCGGGCGCACACGGAGGTGCGAACACCGATGTCACGTCATGCAACGCCCACCACCAGCGCAAGAAGGCAGCGACTGGACCTCGTCGTCGTCGCCGCCGGCCTGATCGCCGCGATCGTCCTCGCACTCACCTTCAGCGGCACGCTGTCCGTGTTCACGCAGGCCTTCCTGCACGGCACCAACACCGTGTCGACGCCGAGCATCCGGATCGCCGAGACCGACGCCGACGGCAGCACGGAGACGTGCTCGACGGACGCGGCCGGGACCGCCACGTGCACCGACCCGGACCTGTACGGCGGCCAGGTGCTCCGGCCGGGGCAGTCGTCGAACCCGCAGACGGTCACCTTCGCCAACACCGGGGACTCGACGCCGACCGCGTTCCAGGTCAGTGCGGGCAGCTGCTCGACGACGCCCTCCACGGGTGCGGACCTCTGCGACCAGCTCCTCGTCACGATGACCTGGCGTGGCCGGACGCTGTGGGACAGCGGTCGGACGCCCACCTGGCTCGCAACGCACCGGACGTCGCTGCCGGACCCGCCCGCTGCGGGGGAGCGCGTCCCGTTCACGGTGCAGGTGTCGCTGCCCGCGGACGCGACGGCATCGACGTCGGGCGTCACGCTGTCGCAGCCGATCACCTTCACCTTCACGGCGTGACGAGCACGCCGTGCCGAAGCACTCGACGTCCGCCCGCCCGACAGGCCTGCGCGGCGGCTGGCTCCTCGTCGCCGCCGGGCTCGCCGCCTCGGTGGTGCTCGCACTGACCACCACCGGGACCGTGTCGGCGTACACCGCCTCGATCTCCAACACCACGAACACCGCGAACACGGTCTCGATCGAGATGACGCAGGGTCCGGACGCATCGACCGTGGCGTGCAGGAGCACCGTCACGGGAACCACGACGTGCTCGACCGACCTGTACGCCGGCAGCAACCTCCGACCGGGAGACACGACGCGCGGCACCTCGACGGTGATCAGGAACACCGGCGGGGTCGCGGCGTCCGCGTTCTCGCTCGCCCCCGGGGTCTGCAACGGCACCGTCTCGACCCCGAACAGCATCTGCTACTGGCTGCTCGTCACCGTGACGTGGACGACGCCGTCGGAGACGACGACCGTGATCGCGAAGCAGAGCGCCGGGGCGATCGGCGGGAAGACCTTCGCGATCAGCCCCGCTCCGGCGGCCGGTCAGGGCGGGACGGCGACCGTCACGGTCTCCCTCGACCCCGCGGCACCGAACGACTCGCAGGCGCAGACGATGAACCAGTCGCTCGTGTGGACCTTCACCGCATGACGATCGGGACGGCATCCCGCGTCGGCGCCACGGCGGTGTCCCGCCGCCGACGCGCCCCGGGTCGCGCGGTGTCGGGGCGGGTCCTCGTGACCGTCGCGGCCGTCCTGCTCGTGCTCCTCGCCGTCGGCGCCGCGATGGCCGCAGGCTTGCGGACCTTCGACGTCCGGACGCCCTCCATGGGCCGCACGGCACCGGTCGGGTCGCTCGTGGTGACCGTACCGCTCGGGCAGCACCGCCTGGTCGTCGGTGACGTCGTCACCTTCGTCCCTCCGGCTGCGGCGCGCGGCGCGACGACGGCTCGCCTGCCCTACACGCACCGGGTCGCCGCGATCGCGGACGGCGCGATCACGACGAAGGGCGATGCGAACGGTGCCGCGGACGCCTGGACCATCACCCGCGGTGACGTCGTCGGCCGGGTCGTCGCGGTGCTGCCCGGCGCGGGGTGGGTGCTCCGGATGCTGCCGTGGGGCGTGGGTGGGGTCGGCGTCGTCTGGCTCCTCGCCGGGTTCCTCACCGACCGTGCCCTCCGGACCGCCGCGCGGCTCGTCGGTGTGAGCGCCGTCCTCGCCGTCGTGGCCGCGGTGTTCCGACCGTTCGTCGCACTCGTGGTGACCGGGGTCGACGCGGGTGCCCGACCGGTCGCGACCGTGGTGTCCACCGGCCTGCTGCCCGTCCGGGCGGTGGGAGCGGCCGGCGCGTCCGACCGCCTGGTCAGCGGGGCGGCCGGCCAGGTCCCCCTGCCCCCGGGGTCCGACGGGGCGGTCGCGATCGCGGCCCGGCTCGACCTGACCCCGGCCGGATGGGCGGTCCTCGCGGTGCTCTGCGCCGTGCCGCTCGTCGTCGGCGTGTTCCTCGCCCGATCTCGGCGCGGCGGGGGGCGACCGGCCCGCCAGGACGAGGACGAGGTCGCGGCGCCGGTGGCGTTCTCGTGACCGCCCGGCCCGTGGTCGTGCTCGGTGCGTTCGCCGCTGCCGTGCTGGCCCTCGTGACCGGGGTCGGCACGACGACGGCCTCGACCCAGGCGGCGTACACGGCGGCGCTGTCGAACCGGAGCACCGCGAGCACGGTGTCGGACTACTCGCGGTCGAACCTGCCCTTCCGCGACTCCTTCGCCGGCGGCCAGGGTGCCTGGAAGACCTACGGCGGCCGGTGGACGACGCAGACCGTCAGCGGCTACGGCACCTTCACCGAGACGTCCGGCTCGTCCGACGGACCGAAGGCCGTGACCGGCGACCCCGCCTGGACGGACTACACGATGCAGGCCGACGTCCAGGTGAACTCCGGTACGGACGCCGGGCTCCTGGTCCGCGTCACGCGCCCGGCGTCCGGCGTGAACGGGTTCACCGGGTACTCCGTCAGCCTCGGGCTGTCGGACAACACGCTGTCCGTCAGCCGGATGAACGACGGCACGACCACCCAGCTCGCGCGGTCGACCATCGCGGGCACCCTCCGCGCCGGGCAGTTCTACCACGTCGTCGTCCAGGCAGCCGGGTGCGGGATCACCGCGTGGTCGTCGACCGTCGGCGCGAACGACTGGACGAAGGTGAGCGCCTCGGAGTCGTCGGCCGACTGCCGGTCGAAGGGCGCGGTCGGCCTGCGCGGCAACGGGAGCGCAGCCGGCTTCCGGTACGTCACGGTGTCCGCCGGGGCACTGTCGGCCTCGCAGGCGTCGGACCCGTACAACTCGACCCTCACGACCGGTCGGTTCGAGGACGGCGCGCCCGCACGGGTCTACGGCGGCACGTGGGCGGTCGACCAACCGGAGGAGCGGATCCGCAGCGTCGCGTACTCGGGCCAGGACGGCGACAAGCAGGTGCTCAACCGGGTCTGGGGCGACATGACCCTGACCGGGGACGTCCGACTCATGCGGAAGCCGACCGGCGGGACCGACGCGGGGTTCAACGTCCGGGTGGTCGATCCGTCCACCGGTCCGGACTCCCTCCGCGCCTTCTACGTCGGTGTCAGTGCGACCGGGATGGTGATCGGTCAGCACACGAACCCGGGGTTCACCGGGACGTTCGTGCCGTTCGGACGCACCGTGCAGGCCGAGGAGTGGTGGCACCTCACCGTCGAGGCGGTCGGGTGCACCATCACGGCGACCGCCTCACCGTCGGCCGGTGGGACGCCCGTGCAGGGGAAGGTCGACTTCGGGAACTGTTCGCTGACCAGCGGAGCGGTCGGCATCCGCGAGCAGGGGCTCGAGGCGCAGTGGCGGAACATCGCCGTGACCCCGCGCTGAGGTCGTGCGCGTCCGGCACCGCGGCGGTGTCCCCGGCAGCGCCGGTACGATGGGTCCATGAGCTCCCGCGGCACGTACCGGACCGCCCTGACCTACGGCGCCGTCGGTGCCACCCAGGCGGCGGACCTCATGACCTACCCGCCCGAGGGCTTCTCCCCGGCGGAGTCACGTGCGCGCATCGGGCACGGTGACCAGCGCTTCGAGACCGCGGTCACGCAGGCGCTGACGTGGCAGATCCAGGAGCGCAGCGGCATCCGCGTGCGGGTGGAGGACCAGCCCGACGACGACGAGGTCCGCTACAACCCCGTGACCTTCGACGAGCACGGGGTGCCGATCGCGCCGGCGTCGATCGGCACGCCCCGCGTCGAGAAGTTCGCGGCCGACGGCACGCCCCTCCTGACCGCCGGCACCACGGCGACGCTCGAGATGCACGCGTTCGGGCAGACGGTGCACGCGCCGGTCCGCGTCGTCTCGATCATCGACGAGACCGACCGCAAGGGCTTCGCCTACGGCACCCTCGAGGGGCACCCGCTCTCGGGCGAGGAGTCGTTCGTGGTCGAGCGCACGAGTGACGGGTCGGTCTGGTTGCAGGTGCGGCAGTTCTCGCAGCCGTCGAGCCGCAAGTGGGCGATGGTGGCACCGCTGTTGCGTCGGCAGCAGCGCACGATGGCGGCCAAGTACCTCGCAGCCCTGCGCGGCGACTAGTCCGACCCGGACGGCCGCAGCCGCGCGTCGCTGCCTGCGGCGCCGCGGCCGGCAGCGCCGGGGTCACGGGAGCGGTGGCACCGCCGCGATCGCGTCCTCGAGCAGCTGCGCGTCCTGCACGCAGTCACGTGCGATGGCCACCGCCCCGGTCCTGCGCAGTGCTTCCACGTCGTAGACCCCGGTCGCCACGGCCACGAAGGGGATGCCCACCGCGTCGGCCGCCTCTCCGTCCCGCGGGGTGTCCCCGACGATGACCGCCCGCGTGCCGGACAGCGCGGCGGCCGCGCGCGCGGTGACCCCGGTGCGTTCGACCTCCTCGTCACCGAAGTACGAGTGTTCCCAGTCGAACGCGTCGACGTCGAACCCCGCCCCGGCGAGCTTGACCCGGGCCCGGTGTTCCGAGTTGCCCGTGAGCAGCCCGTTCCGCCATCCGAGCGAAGCGAACCGGTGCACGAGCGCGATCGCCCCCGGCGCCGGCGAGCGGCGGTCGCCGCGGTGGTACCGCTCGTCGGTCAGGTCCCGCAGGTGTCGGCTCACGGTGGGGATGAGGTCGTCGTCGAAGTGGTGCGCACGCACGTGTTCCGCGATGAGCCCGGCGTCGGTCCGGCCGTGCTGGTGCCCGACCATCAGCGCGAGGTCCCGGCCGACGGCGCGTTCGAGCGCGAGGTGGTACAGGTTGCCCGGCGAGGCGGCGTTCTGCACGAGGGTGCCGTCGATGTCCCACAGCACCGTGGTGGGGACGGTGTGGTGCTCCATGGCTCCATCATGGCCGAGAATGGAGTCCATGCCGAGTGCTCTCCCCATCGCCGATCCCGCGCCCGCGGACGGCCTGGTCACCCCCGGCCCGGGTGCCGGCGAGGTGCCGTTCGGCGTCTACGTGCACGTCCCGTTCTGCCGGGTGCGGTGCGGCTACTGCGACTTCAACACGTACACGGCGTCCGAGCTCCGCGGTGTCCGGCGCGACGACTACGCCGGGCACGCCGTGCAGGAGATCCGCTGGGCGGCCGAGGTGCTCGACCGGTCCGGTGTCCCGCGGCGTCCGGTGTCCACGGTGTTCTTCGGCGGCGGCACCCCGACGATGCTGCCGGCGGACGACCTCGTGATGATCCTCCGCGCGATCGACGACACGTGGGGGATCCAGCCGGGGGCCGAGGTCACGACCGAGGCGAACCCGGACTCCGTCGACGCCGAGTCCGTGGCGACCCTGCAGCGCGGCGGGTTCACGCGCATCAGCTACGGCATGCAGTCGGCGGTGCCGCACGTCCTCGCGACCCTCGACCGCACGCACGACCCGGAGCGTGTGCCGCTCGTGGTCGACCTGGCGAAGGAGCACGGCCTCGACGTCAGCCTCGACCTCATCTACTCGACGCCGGGGGAGTCCCTCGACGACTGGCGCCGCTCGCTCGATGCGGCACTCGCCAGCGCACCCGACCACGTCTCGGCCTACTCGCTGATCGTCGAGGAGGGCACCGCGATGGGCCGCATGGTCGCCCGCGGCGAGCTGCCGGCTCCCGACGACGACCTGGCGGCCGACATGTACGAGCTCGCCGACCGGACGCTGTCCGACGCCGGCTACGGCTGGTACGAGGTCTCGAACTGGGCCCGGCTCGAAGCGCAGGGCGGGACGGCGGAGCACGCGAGCCGCCACAACCTGTCCTACTGGAAGGGGCACGACTGGTGGGGTGTCGGCCCGGGCGCGCACTCCGCGGTCGCCGGCACCCGCTGGTGGAACGTGAAGCACCCGGCCGCGTACGCGAACCGGGTGCTGGCCGGCGCGTCGCCGGCCGCGGGTCGCGAGACCCTCGACGACGAGACCCGGTACGTCGAGCGCGTGCTCCTGGCGGCGCGGGTCCGGGGTGAGCTCGCCACCGCCGAGCTCGGCCAGGAGGCCCGTGGCCGCGTCGCCGGCCTCATCGCACGTGGTCTCGTGGACGGCTCGGCCGCGGTGCGGGGACGCATCGAGCTCACCCTGCAGGGTCGGCTGCTCGCGGACGCGGTGGTCCGCGAGCTGCTCGACTGACCTGCGCCTACTGCTTGATGAACTCGATCGTGAGCGGGTACCGGTAGAAGTCGCCGCGGTTCGCAGCGACGGCCGCCAGGATCGCGAACACGATCACGAGCACACCGATGACCGGGAGCAGGACGAAGCCGATCACGACCAGGCAGAGCAGCCACGCCACGACGTAGGCGATGGCCGCCGTGATGTGGAAGTTCAGTGCCTGGCGGGTGTGCTCCTTGATGAACTGCCCGCGGTCGCGCAGCACCAGGTAGGCGATGATCGGCACCACGAGGCTGAAGAAGATGCCGCCGACGTGCGTGAGGGTCGCCCAGAGGCGCTGGTCCTCCGGCGACATCGGCTGGGGCGGCGTGTACCCGGCCGGGTACTGCGGTCCCTGGGGGTTCTGGGGTCCGCCCGGCTGCTGTCCGTAGGGGCCGCCGGGCTGCTGTCCGTAGCTCATGCCGAGAGCGTACCGACCGGAGCCGCCGCGGTCCCGTGGGGTCGGTGGTCGGGCGTAGGATCAGCAGTCGACACGTCCGAGTGCCAGCATCGAACGGAAGGGGTCCGGATGGTCAGCGAACGCTCACTCGAGGTCCTCAAGGCGATCGTGCGGGACTACGTCGCCTCGCGCGAGCCCGTCGGCTCGAAGACGATCGTCGAGCGGCACGCCTTCGGCGTCAGCGCCGCCACGATCCGGAACGACATGGCGCAGCTCGAGGACGAACAGCTCATCGCAGCGCCGCACACGTCGTCGGGTCGGGTGCCGACCGACAAGGGGTACCGCGTCTTCGTCGACCACCTGGCCGCCGCTCGACCGTTGTCGAGTGCCCAGCGCCACGCGATCGAGACCTTCCTCGGCACCCCGAACGACCTCGACGAGGTCCTCGGCCGCACGGTGCGCCTGCTGAGCCAGCTCACCAACCAGGTCGCCCTCGTGCAGTACCCCTCGATGGTGCGGGCACGCGTGCAGCACGTCGAGCTCGTGCGTCTCGGTGACACCCGGCTCATGGTGGTGCTCATCACGGACACCGCCCGGGTCGAGCAGCGCGTCGTGGAGACCGACGTCCGGCTCGACGAGACGTCACTGGCCGAGCTGCGCACGGTCGTGAACGGCGCCTCGGTCGGTCTGCTGCTGCAGGACGTCCCGCGGGCACTGCGCGAGGTCCCGCAGCAACTCCGCCCGGACGCGCAGACGCTGGGCGGCGTCGTCGTCGCGACGCTCATCGAGCAGGTCGCCGCGAACCGGCAGGACCGACTGGTGATGGCGGGCGCGGCCAACCTCGCCAAGAGCGAGCGCGACTTCTCCGGCGGCCTGTTCCCGGTGCTCGAGGCGATCGAGGAACAGGTGACCCTGCTCCGGTTGTTCGGTGAGATGCAGGTCGACGACGTCGCCGTCGCCGCGCGGATCGGCGTCGAGAACGCCGAGTACGGGCTCGACGCGACGAGCATCGTCGCCGGCGGGTACCTCGCCGGCGGGGGAGCCGTCGCCCGACTGGGCGTCCTCGGCCCCACCCGCATGGACTACGGCACGAACATGGCGGCCGTCCGCGCGGTCGCCCGGTACCTGTCCAAGCTGCTGGGCGAACATTGACCGGTCCGCGCGCACGACGTGCGGAGCCCCGCGGACCCGCTCCGCGCCTCCAGACCGACCCGCGGCGTCCGCCGCGATCCACCGACCGAACCGAAACCGACTGAGGGAACCGTGGCAGACCACTACGACGTCCTCGGCGTCCAGCCGGACGCCTCCGATGCCGACATCAAGAAGGCCTACCGACGGCTGGCGCGCGAGCTCCACCCGGACGTCAACCCGAGCCCGGACGCCGCCGAGCGCTTCAAGGACGTGACGCACGCGTACGACGTGCTGAGCGACCCGGAGCAGCGTCGCCGCTACGACGCGGGCCCGCAGGAGAGCCCCTTCGGCGGCGGTGCCGCCGGCGGCTTCAGCGACATCTTCGACGCCTTCTTCGGCGGCGGTGGCGGCGGTGGGCGCGGCAACGGTCCCCGCAGTCGTGCCGAGCGCGGGCAGGACGCCCTGCTCCGCATCGAGGTCGACCTGGACGAGGTCGTCTTCGGCACCCACAAGGACGTCGAGGTCGACACCGCCGTCGTGTGCGAGACCTGCAACGGCTCGTGCTGCGCCCCGGGCACGAGCCCGCGCACGTGCGACATCTGCGGCGGCTCCGGGCACATCCAGCGCCAGGTGCGGTCGCTGCTCGGCAACGTCGTGACGAGCGCCCCGTGCGGCACCTGCCGCGGCTACGGCACCGTCATCCCGAACCCGTGCCCGACCTGCCAGGGCCAGGGTCGCGTCCGCGCCCGCCGCACGATCCCGGTCGACGTCCCCGCCGGCGTCGAGACGGGGCTGCGCCTGCAGATGCCCGGACAGGGCGAGGTCGGCCCCGCGGGTGGTCCCTCCGGCGACCTGTACCTCGAGGTCAAGGTGCGCCACCACGACGTCTACAGCCGCGACGGCGACGACCTGCTGGCCACGCTCGAGGTCCAAATGACCGACGCGATCCTCGGCACGCACACGACCATCGACGGGCTCGACGGGCCGGTCGAGCTCGAGGTCCGTCCGGGAGTGCAGAGCGCCGACGTCCTCGTCATCAAGGACCGTGGCGTGACGAAGCTCCGCGGGAACGGCCGCGGCGACCTCCGCGTCGGCGTCCAGGTCGTCACCCCGACCAAGCTCTCGCACAAGGAGCGGCAGCTCGTCGAGCAGCTGGCGAAGGCGCACAAGGGCCCCGGCCCGCAGCTGGCGCGCTTCCAGCAGGGCATGTTCGGCAAGCTCCGCGACCGCTTCTTCAACTTCTGATGGCCTCGCTGTACACGGTCGGTCCCGGCGCCCTCGACGGCGTCGGGGTCGGCGACGTCGTGTCGCTCGACGGCGCGGAGGGCCGGCACGCCGTCTCGGTCGCGCGCGTCCGGGTCGGCGAGGTGCTCCGGATCGCGGACGGGCGTGGGGCGGTCGTCACCGGGGTCGTGGCGTCGACCGGTCGCGACGCACTGACGCTCACGGTGGACGCCGTCGCGGTCGAGGCGGAGCCGCGTCCGGCGCTCGTCCTCGTCCAGGCGCTGGCCAAGGGCGGGCGTGACGAGATGGCGGTGCAGGCGGCGACCGAGATCGGCGTCGACCGGATCGTCCCGTGGTCCGCTGCCCGGAGCGTGTCCCGTTGGGACGGTGCCAAGGTCGAGAAGGGTCGCGCCCGGTGGGCGGCGATCGCGCACGAGGCCGCCAAGCAGGCGGTGCGCTCGCGGGTGCCGTCGGTGGACGCGCCGGTGACGACGGCGCAGCTCGCCGCCGGTACCGGTGCACCGTCGGGTTCCGGCCCGTCGTCGGACGGCGGCCGGGAGGCACGGCGTGCGCTGGTCGTGCTGGACCCGGTGGGCGCGGTGCGGCTCTCCGGCTGGGACCCTCCGGCGGACGTCGACGAGATCGTCCTGGTGGTCGGTCCGGAGGGCGGCATCGACGGCAGCGAGTTCGCCCGGCTCGAGGCAGCGGGCGCCGTGCGGGCACGCCTGGGCGACACCGTGCTCAGGACGTCGACCGCCGGGCCGGCCGCGCTGGCCGTGCTGCAGACCCGGCTCGGGCGCTGGTAGCACCGTCGGGGGCGGGTCCTACGATGGACACCATGAGCAGCACCGAGCCGAGCGTCTTCTCGAAGATCATCGCCCGCGAGATCCCCGCGACCGTCGTCGCCGAGGACGACCGGGTGATCGCGATCGAGGACATCGAACCCAAGGCGCCGGTGCACGTGCTCGTGATCCCCAAGACCGAGCAGTACCGGGACGTCACCGAACTCGCAGCGGGGGACCCGGAGCTGCTCGCACACGTGGTCGCCACCGCACGTCGCATCGCCGACGAGCGCGCCGGCGGCCAGTTCCGACTCGTCTTCAACACCGGCGAAGCCGCCGGCCAGACCGTGTTCCACGTGCACGCGCACGTCCTCGCAGGTGATCTGCACGAAGGGAATCTCATTGCCGGTTGACGAACCCGTCCACCCCGAGTCCGACCGACCCTCGGCACGGCCCGTGTCCGACCCGTCGGACGTCACCGTCGACATCCAGGTCGACGGCATCGCGATGGTCCAGCTGCTGGGCCCGCAGGACCGCCTGCTGAAGACGGTCGAACGCCAGTACCCGGGCGTCCGCGTGCTCGTCCGGGGCAACGAGGTGTCGCTCACCGGTCCGGAACGTGACGTCGCCCGGGCGCACGCCCTCGTCGACGAGCTCGTCGGCATGGTCAGGCGCGGCCAGGACATCGGCCCGGCGGACATCCCGACCTCGGCCCGCATCCTCGACGAGGACCGCAAGCCGTCCGACACCTTCGGCACCCCGATCGTGTCGAGCCGTGGCAAGTCCGTGCGTCCGAAGACCGACGGCCAGCGGGCCTACGTCGACGCGATCGACCAGCACACCATCACGTTCGGCATCGGTCCCGCCGGTACCGGCAAGACGTACCTGGCGATGGCGAAGGCCGTGCAGGCGCTGCAGCGGCGCGAGGTCACCCGGATCATCCTCACGCGCCCCGCGGTCGAGGCGGGCGAGCGGCTGGGCTTCCTGCCCGGCACGCTCACCGACAAGATCGACCCGTACCTGCGCCCGCTGTACGACGCGCTCAACGAGATGATGGACCCGGAGCTCGTGCCGAAGCTGCTCGCGGCCGGCACGGTCGAGGTCGCTCCGCTCGCGTACATGCGCGGACGCACGCTCAACGACTCGTTCGTCATCCTCGACGAGGCCCAGAACACCACGCCCGAGCAGATGAAGATGTTCCTGACGCGATTGGGCTTCGGCTCGAAGATGGTCGTCACGGGCGACATCACGCAGGTGGACCTGCCCGGCAACCTGTCCGGGCTGCGACTGGTGACGCGGATCCTCGGTGACGTCGAGGACATCCACTTCGCCCGACTGGGCAGCGAGGACGTCGTCCGCCACACGCTCGTCGGCCGGATCGTCGACGCGTACACCGTCTACGACGAGGAGCGCCTGGCGGAGCAGGCCGGACACCGGCCCGGTGGCCGTGGCACCGCGCCCGTCGGCGACCCGTCCGGGGCGAACCGGGCGGAGCGCCGCGGGCACGCGCCGCAGGACCGTCAGCAGTCCCCGTACCCCCAGGACGACGCCCGAGGAGGCAACCGGTGAGCATCGAGCTCAACAACGAGTCCGGTGTCGAGGTCGACGAGCAGGCCATCCAGCGCCTCGCCGCCTTCGCACTCGACGCGCTGCACGTCCACGCGGACGCGGAGCTCGCGATCGTCCTGGTGGACGAGGGCGCGATGGAACAGCTGCACGTGCGGTGGATGGACGAGCCCGGCCCGACCGACGTGCTGAGCTTCCCGATGGACGAGCTGCGCCCCGGCACCGAGGACGAGCCGACCCCGGCCGGACTGCTCGGCGACATCGTGGTGTGCCCGCAGGTCGCCGCCGAGCAGGCGAAGACGGCCGGACACACCAGCACCGACGAGATGCTCCTGCTCACCTGCCACGGCATCCTGCACCTGCTCGGGTTCGACCACGCCGAGCCGGAGGAGAAGGCCGAGATGTTCGGCCTGCAGGGCGAGATCCTCTCTGCGTTCGCCGCCCAGCGTCGCGGGCGGTGAGCTGATGGTGCTCGTCGCCGTCCTGCTCGCGGTGGCGCTCGTGCTCGTCGTCGTCGGCGGCCTGCTCGCCGCGTCGGACGCAGCCCTGACGGTGCTCTCGCGGGCCGACATCGAGGAGATCGCACGGGGGAGCAGTCGTCGGCGGGCGATCGAGGCGGTCGCCGACGACGTCGGCGCGCACGTCAACGCGCTGAACTTCGTGCGGGTGCTCGCCGAGACCGCCGCCGCGGTCCTCGTCACGATCGCCCTCGTGACGGTGTTCGACACCTGGTGGGTGGCCCTGGTCGTGTCCGCCGCCGTGATGACGGTGGTGTCCTTCGTCCTGGTCGGGTCCAGCCCGCGCAGTGTGGGCCGGGCCCACGCGGAGCGACTGATCGGTGTGACGGGCGGACTCGTCCGCGGCGTGCGCATCGTCCTCGGTCCGCTCGCCGGTCTCCTCGTGGCCATCGGCGACCGGGTGACCCCGGGTCGTGGCCGGAGCGCGTCCACCGTCTCGAGCGAGGAGCAGCTCCTGTCGCTCGTCGACGAGGCCGCCGAGAGCAACGTGCTCGAGCAGGACGACCGCGAACTCATCCACTCGGTGTTCGAGTTCAGCGACACCCTGGTGCGCGAGGTCATGGTTCCCCGCACCGACATGCTCACCGTCGACGGCGAGGCGACGCTCGCGGCCGGCATGGAGCGGTTCCTGGTCGCCGGGGTCTCCCGCATGCCCGTCACCGGGAAGGACAGCGACGACGTGCTCGGCGTGCTGTACCTGCGTGACGTCTCGCGTGCCCTCTACGAGCAGCCGGGCAGCGAGCAGCAGCCGGTCACCGGCCTCCTGCGCCCGGCGGAGTTCGTCCCCGAGTCCAAGCCGGCGGACGACACCCTGCGGCACATGCAGGTCGCCAAGAACCACCTGGTGCTCGTCGTCGACGAGTACGGCGGGGTCGCCGGGCTCGTGACCATGGAGGACCTGATCGAGGAGCTCGTCGGTGACATCTCCGACGAGTACGACCGCACGGTCGTCGACCGGACCGAGGTCTCGCCGGGGGTCTGGCGCACCTCGGCCCGGCTGCCGATCGACGAGCTGGGTGACCTGTTCGGCATCGAGCTCGAGGACGACGACGTCGACACCGTCGGCGGCCTGCTGACGAAGGAGCTCGGGCGCCTCCCGGTGCGCGGCGAGCAGGTCACCGTCTCGGGCGTCTCGCTGACGGCGGACCGCGTCGAGGGCAAGCGCCGCCACCTGATCACCGTCCTCGCAGAGCGGACCGCCGTCCTGCAGGACGCCGAGGACGCCCTCGGCGACACGACACCGAGCACGACGGGAACCACCACCGCATGACCGAGCACGACACCGAGCAGCCCTCGCCCGAGCACCCGTACCGCGCCGGCTTCGTCTCCTTCGTGGGGCGTCCGAACGTGGGCAAGTCGACCCTGACGAACGCACTGGTGGGCGAGAAGGTCGCGATCACGTCGTCGAAGCCGCAGACCACGCGTCGCGCGATCCGCGGCGTCGTGCACCGCCCCGACGGGCAGGTCATCATCGTCGACACACCGGGGGTCCACCGTCCGCGCACCCTGCTCGGCGAGCGGCTCAACGACCTCGTGCAGTCCACGCTGGGCGACGTCGACGTCATCGGGTTCTGCGTGCCGGCGAACGAGCCGATCGGACCCGGCGACCGGTTCATCAACGACACGCTCGACCAGTACCCGCGCGCGAAGAAGGTCGCGATCGTCACGAAGATCGACCGCACCCCGAAGGACCGCGTCGGCGAGCAGCTCCTCGCCGTGTCGCAGTTGCGCGACTGGGACGCCATCGTGCCGACCTCGGGGACGAAGGGCCTGCAGCTCGAGGCCCTGCTCGGCGAGATCACGAAGCTGCTGCCGGAGTCGCCGCAGCTCTACGACGCCGGCACCGTGACCGAGGAGACCGACGAGGACCGCATCGCGGAGCTCATCCGTGAGGCAGCGCTCGAGGGTGTGCGCGACGAGCTCCCGCACTCCCTCGCGGTCGTCATCGAGGACGTCGTCGAGCCCGACGACGAGGACGACCCCGACGGCCCGCTGCGGATCTTCGCGAACCTGTTCGTCGAGCGGGACAGCCAGAAGGCGATCGTCATCGGTCGCGGCGGTGAGCGACTCAAGGACGTCGGGTCCCGTGCCCGCGCGGAGATCGAGTCGCTGCTCGGCGGCCGACACGTGTACCTGAACATCCGCGTGAAGGTCGCCAAGGAGTGGCAGCGCGACCCGAAGCAGCTCGGGCGGCTCGGCTTCTGAGCCGGGTCATCCCCCGGGCGGACGCGGACCGGCCGCCCGGGTCGTACCGTGGGGTGGTGTTCCGTCCCCTGCTGCGCTCGCAGATCGTCGTCGACGTGGTCGCCGCGGCGGTGCTCGGCCTGCTCGTGGTCGTCGTCACGGCGCCGGGCTCCGGGGACAGCCTCGGGTGGGTCGCCGCGCTCGTCCTGACGACGGCACTGGCGTTCCGACGGCTCGCGCCCGGACTCGCGCTCGGCATCGCGTGGATCGCCGCGCTGTTCCAGATGGTGACCGGCCAGGAACCGAGTGTCGCCGACGCGTTCATCGCGCCGGTCATGTTCACGACCAGCGCGTACGGCAGCAACCGCGTCCGTGCCTGGGGATTGGTCTCCGCGGTCGGTGGGTCGGTCACCGCCGCGCTCTACATGGGGGTGCGGGACTACCAGGACCGCCGCGGCATGGTGACGGCCACGACCCCGCTGCAGGAGTCCGCCCAGGTGACGGCGTCGTTCTTCGCGGTCGTGCTCCTGCTGCTCCTGCTGCCGTGGCTCGCGGGTCTGGTCGTCCGCACACGACGCTCCGCGAGCCTGAGCCGCGAGGCCCAGCTCGTCGCGGAGCGCGATGCGGCCCGCGCGGACCGTGCTGTGGCCGTCGAGCAGGAGCGCGTCCGGATCGCCCGCGACATGCACGACATCGTGGCGCACTCCCTCGCGGTCGTGATCGCGCAGGCCGACGGGGCCCGGTACGCGCTGAAGGCCGACCCCGCCATCGCCGACGAGGCCCTCGGCACGATCTCGTCCACGGCGCGCAGCGCCCTCGGCGACGTCCGGGAACTCCTCGGCGCACTCCGTCACGAGCAGGGGACCGCCCCCACGCCGGAGGTCGACGACATCGAGAAGCTCGTCGGCGAGATGCGCGACGTGGGACTCGACGTGCGCGTCGACCGCGAAGGGGACCCCGGGCGGTTGCCGACCACGACCCAGCTCGCCGTGTACCGGATCGTCCAGGAGAGCCTGACGAACGCGTGGAAGCACGGGGAGCCGGGCTCGCCGGTGCACGCTTCGTTGGTCTACCGGCCGGACACCGTCGAGATCACCGTGGTGAACCGCCGCGCCGACGACGGCACCCGCGGGCCCGGTACGGGACACGGCCTCGTCGGCATGCGCGAGCGTGCGACGATGACCGGCGGCACGATGACCGCGGGTCCGCGCGGTGACGACTTCACGGTGGCCGTCCGGATGCCGACGGTCCCCGCCAGCGGCCAGTTCCCCCGTGGCCGCATCACCCAGGAGCAGGAGCGCACCAGATGACCACGACCCAGCAGACCGGTGCCCCGATCCGGGTCGCGCTCGTCGACGACCAGGCGCTGTTCCGCACCGGCATCCGGATGCTCATCGACTCGCAACCCGACCTGCAGTTCGTGGGCGAGGCCGGGGACGGCGCGGAGGGAGCCGAGCTCGTGCGCCGGACCGGTGCCGACGTCGTGCTCATGGACGTCCGGATGCCGGTCATGGACGGCATCACGGCGACGGCGCGCATCGTCGAGCAGGGCGGGGCGGACGCGGCGAAGGTGCTCGTGCTCACCACGTTCGACTTCGACGAGGCCGCCGCGAAGGCGATCCGTGCCGGGGCGAGCGGCTTCGTCCTCAAGGACGCCGACCCCGAGTTCCTGCTCGCCGCGGTCCGCACCGTGCACGCAGGCACCGCCGTGTTCGCCGCATCGGCCACGCGCGAGCTCCTGCGCCGGTACCACGACGGTGCGGCGCAGGCCGCTGCGGTCCCGGCCGCGTTCGCCGAGCTGACCCCTCGTGAGCGGGAGATCTTCGACCTGGCGGCCCGCGGGTACAGCAACAGCGAGATCGCGCAGCACGAGTACGTCAGCGAGGCGACCGTGAAGACGCACATCTCGCGGGTGCTCACGAAGCTCGACCTGCGCGACCGCGTGCGGCTCGTCGTGTTCGCCCACGAGCACGGCCTGGTGACGAAGGGCGACTGACGCGGTCGCCGTGCGCCCGGGACGCCGGTCGGCGACGTGGGCGACGTGGGCGACGAGGGCGACGCGGGGCGGACGCGAGGTCATCCGACAGGATGACCCGTCCACAGGAGACCGAGCCGAGCGGACCATCCACAGGAGCCGCGCGACCGACGCGAGCCGTGCCTCCCGGCCGTCATCGTGGGTGCATGACCACGAACCAGACGCCGATCATCCGGCTCGACCACGTGTCCAAGCACTACGGCGACGCAGCGCGTCGCGTGACGGCGCTCGACGACGTCAGCGTCGACATCGGGGCCGGCGAGTTCACCGCCGTGATGGGACCGTCAGGGTCGGGCAAGTCGACGCTCATGCACGTCGCCGCCGGGCTCGACGCGGTGAGCGCCGGACGGATCAGCATCGACGGGGTGGAGCTCACCGGACTCGGGGACCGCGAGCTCACCGAGCTGCGCCGTCGTCGCCTCGGCTTCGTCTTCCAGTCGTTCAACCTGGTGCCGACGCTCGACGTGCGCGAGAACATCCGGCTGCCGTTCCTGCTCGGCGGCCAGCGGCCGACGCGTGACGAGTCCGCGTGGATCGACCGGCTCGTCGACCAGCTCGGGCTCGGCGACCGGCTGACGCACCGCCCCCACCAGCTCTCCGGTGGTCAGCAGCAGCGTGTCGCCATCGCCCGCGCGCTCGCGTCCCGCCCCGCGGTCGTCGTGGCCGACGAGCCGACCGGTGCGCTCGACTCCCGCACGGGACGCGACGTCCTGGCGATCCTGCGCGGGGCGGTGCAGGAGTGGGGGCAGAGCGTCGTCATGGTCACGCACGACCCGACGGCCGCGGCGAACGCGGACCGGATCCTGTTCCTCGCCGACGGTCGGATCGTCGACGACCGGCCCGCGATGAGCGCCGCCGAGATCTCCGCGACCATGCTCGGCATGGAGGCCGCCGCGTGACCGGCCTGCGCGCCTTCGCGCCCACCGTGCTCGTCGCGGCCCTCGGCACGACCTTCGGCTCGGCGCTCGTCATCGCGCCGGGGATCGTGACCGAGGCACTCGGGGCCGCGGGCCTCGACGACCTCGCTCCGGTGCAGGCGATCCTGTCGGTGATCGGCTGGCTCTTCCTCGGCATCGCGCTGTACGTCGGGGCGATCGTCACGGCCAACACCTGCGCGACGCTCATCGCCGGACAGACGCGCGTGATCGCACTGCAACGGCTCGTCGGCGCCACGGGCGCGGCGCTCCGTCGGCGGATCACCCGGACCGGTCTGCTGGTCGGGCTCGTCGGCGGCGCCCTCGGCACGCTCGTCGGCACCGGGCTCTCGGCGGTGTTCGTCACCGTGCTCCGTGGGTCCGGGTTCCTCCCCGACACCCGCTACACGCTCGTGCCGTGGGAGCTCGCGCTGCCGCTCGTCGCCGTGGTGCTCGCGACCTGGGGCGCCTTCGCCTCCGGCTCGCGGCGGGTGCTGACGGTGACCCCGCTCCAGGCCTTGTCGTCGACGGTCGAACCGAGTCACGACGACCTCCGTTCCGGGGCCGCGCGTCGTGTCTGGGCGATCCTGCTCATCGCGGGCGGAGCCGTGCTGATGCTGCTCGGACTGGTCATCAGTCCGGTGTCGGTGCTGGCGGTGCTGCCCGCGATGCTCGGCGGCTTCGTCTCCTTCACCGGCGTCGCCGTCGGCGCGACCATCGTGATGCCGCCCGTCCTGCAGCTCATCGGACGCATCGGTTCGCGCGACCCGGTCGTCCTGCTCGCCGGGCGCAACGCGATGCGGGCACCCGGGCGGACGTCCCGTGCGACGATCGGGCTCGTGATCGGTGTGACGCTGCTCGTGACCTTCGCGGTCGCGTTCGGCATCATGCAGCACGTGCTCGAGGCCCAGACGGCGGCGATGGACGACGGGTCGGTGACCCCGGCGATGCTGCAGGAGCAGCGGGACTTCTTCGCGCAGGTGAACGCGGTCGTGAGCGTCATCGTCGGCTTCTCCGCGGTGATCGCCGCGGTCGGGGTGGTGAACGCGCTGGCGCTCAGCGTGCTGCAGCGTCGACGCGAGCTCGGACTCCTGCGGGTCCTCGGCCTCACGGGCGCGCAGGTCCGCCGGATGATCGTGACCGAGGCGGTGCAGATGGTCGTCGCGGCGGTCGTCACCGGCCTGGCACTCGGGACGCTCTACGGCTGGGTCGGCGGGCAGACGATCCTCGGCTCGCTCGGCAGCGTCGTGACGCCGGTGCTGCCCCTGCCGACGGTCGCCGTCGTGGTGGTCGGCGCGCTCGTGCTCGCGGTGGTCGCGACGGTGGCCCCGGTGCGACGCGCGATGCGCGTGCCGCCGACCGAGGCGCTCGCGGTCGACTGAGTCGGTCGAGGGTGCCGGGGGAGGGCCGACGTCATCTGCTTGCACCTCGCTGGTGTACCAGTGCTACGGTGGCAGCGATGTACTCGGCGCTCCTCCTCCTTCGCTGCCGCGACGAGGCCTGACACAACGGCCCACCTCGTCGCGGAGTCCGTCGTGGCCCCCACCAGCGCCGATGCCGGCGAGACGACGAAAGCGACGACCATGCAGAACACGCAGCGCCCCTCCGGGATGCCGATCCACAAGTACGTCCCCTTCCACGAGCAGATCCGCGTCGACCTGCCCGACCGCACCTGGCCGACGAAGCGGATCGACCGCGCGCCCCGCTGGTGTGCCGTCGACCTGCGCGACGGCAACCAGGCACTCATCGACCCGATGGACGCCGAGCGCAAGCGCGCCATGTTCGACCTGCTCGTGCGGATGGGCTACAAGGAGATCGAGGTCGGGTTCCCGAGCGCCTCGCAGACCGACTTCGACTTCGTCCGGTCGCTGATCGAGGACGACGCGATCCCGGACGACGTCACGATCCAGGTCCTGACCCAGGCACGAGAGCACCTGATCGACCGGACGTACGAGGCGATCGACGGTGCGAAGCAGGCCATCGTGCACCTCTACAACTCCACGTCGATCGTGCAGCGCGAGGTCGTCTTCCGCACCGACGTGCAGGGCGTCGTCGACATCGCGGTGGCCGGCGCACACATGTGCAAGGCGGCCGAGGCGCGGCTCCAGCACGGTACGACCGTCTACTACGAGTACTCGCCCGAGTCCTACACGGGCACCGAGCTCGAGGTCGCCGCCCGCATCTGCAACGCCGTGCTCGAGGTCTTCCAACCGACCCCCGAGCGCCAGGTCATCATCAACCTGCCCGCCACCGTCGAGATGGCGACACCGAACGTCTACGCGGACTCGATCGAGTGGATGTCGCGCAACCTCGACCACCGCGAGGACGTCATCCTCTCCCTGCACCCGCACAACGACCGCGGGACCGCCGTCGCGGCCGCCGAGCTCGGGTACATGGCCGGGGCGGACCGCATCGAGGGGTGCCTGTTCGGCAACGGGGAGCGCACCGGCAACGTCGATCTCGTCGCCCTCGGGATGAACCTGTTCACACAGGGCATCGACCCCGAGGTCGACTTCTCGGACATCGACCAGGTCAAGCGCACGGTCGAGTACTGCAACCAGCTGCCGGTCCCCGAGCGCCAGCCCTGGGCGGGCGACCTGGTCTACACCGCGTTCAGCGGTTCCCACCAGGACGCCATCAACAAGGGCTTCGAGGCGATGAAGGCGAAGGCCTCCGCTGCCGGGAAGTCGGTCGACGAGATCGCGTGGGCGGTGCCGTACCTGCCCGTCGACCCGAAGGACATCGGCCGCTCGTACGAGGCGGTCATCCGTGTGAACTCCCAGTCGGGCAAGGGCGGCGTCGCGTACCTGCTCAAGACCGACCACGCGATCGACCTGCCGCGCAAGCTGCAGATCGAGTTCTCGGGCGTGGTCCAGCAGCGGACCGACACCGAGGGCGGCGAGTTCTCGTCGGAGCGCATCTGGGACCTGTTCCGTGACGAGTACCTGCCGGCATCGTCCGACGAGGACAAGTGGGGCCGGTACGAGATCACGAAGACGGCCACGTCGAGCGACTTCGACGGCACCACGAAGCTCAGCGTCGCGATGCGCGTCGACGAGGGCTCGGTCACGGCGGATGCGGTCGGCACCGGCCCGGTCGACGCCTTCCTCACCGTCATGCGCGACCAGGGCGTCGCCGTCACGCTGTACGACTACTCCGAGCACACGATGAGCGCCTCCGGCGACGCCAAGGCAGCCGCGTACGTCGAGCTCGACGTCGACGGCACGCGCCTGTGGGGCGTCGGCATCGACGCCGACATCGCCACGGCGTCGCTCAAGGCGATCGTGTCGGCGGTGAACCGCGCGGTGCGCGCCGGTGCCGCGTCGGGTGCGCCGGAGCTGGTCACGGCCTAGGACGCCACCACGGGACGGGAGGCCCGGTGCGGGGCCGACCCGCACCGCGCCTCCCGTCCCGGGCCGCGCCCCCGTCTGGTCAGGCCCGGCGTCTGCTCGCCGTCGTCGGTGAACGGGCCTCTCCTGTCACGCTCGACGCCTGATGCCGACCGGTTCCGCCCGCCGGGCGGGGCACCGACGGCGTGTCCTGCCCGTTCGGCCACCGCCCCGGCCACCGCCCCGGCCCTGCCGCCGCCCGGACCCGGCCCCGGCCCGGGCCCGGCCCGGCCCGGCCCGGGCCACCGGCTCCGGCGCGCCCGCCCCGCTGCGCCGGGCGGCCGCTGTCGGCGGGGCGGGGGATACTGGAGCCATGCCGCTGTACCGGGACGAGTGCGTCGTGCTGCGCACCCACAAGCTCGGTGAGGCCGACCGCATCGTCACGATGCTCTCCCGCCAGCACGGCAAGATCCGCGCGGTCGCCAAGGGCGTGCGGCGGACGGCCTCGAAGTTCGGGTCACGTCTCGAGCCGTTCATGGTCGTCGACGCCCAGTTCTACGAGGGCCGGTCGCTCGACATCGTGACCCAGGCCGAGAGCCTCGGGTCGTACGGCGCGCAGATCGTCGCGGACTACGGTGCGTACACGGCTGCGAGTGCGATGGTCGAGACCGCCGACCGGCTGAGCGAGGCCGACGCCGGGCTCCAGCAGTACCTGCTGCTCGTCGGGGCGCTCCGCTCGCTGTCGCGCCGCGAGCACGTGGTGAGCGCGACCCTCGACTCGTACCTGCTCCGCGCGATGAGCATCGCGGGCTGGGCGCCCTCGTTCGGCGCCTGCGCGGTGACCGGTGAGCCGGGGCCGCACAGCGCGTTCGTCGTGCAGCTCGGCGGGGTGGTGGCCGACCGGGCCGCGCCGCCGGGGACACCGCGGCTCGACCCGGACACGCTCGGGTTGCTCGGCGCGCTCCTGGCGGGGGACTGGTCGACCGTCGACGGCTCGGACGAGCGGACGCGCTCGCGGGCCTCCGGCGTGGTGGCGGCCTACGCCCAGTGGCACCTGGAACGATCACTCCGGTCGCTGCCGCACGTCGACCGCAGCGAGCACCCCGTGCCGGTCGCACCCACGCCCGGCGGGGTCCCTGCCGCGGTGGCGGCGACCCCGGCGCCCGCGGTGCCCGTCCCGTCCGACCACGAAGGAACCCCTGCATGAGCCCACGCCGGTCCGCCGAGTCCGAGGCGATGAAGCCCGTCGACTGGACGGGGGAGCAGCCGCCGGCGATCCCCGCGCAGTTCGTGCCCGAGCACGTCGCGATCGTCATGGACGGCAACGGCCGGTGGGCGAACCAGCGCGGTCTCACCCGGGTCGAGGGCCACAAGGCGGGCGAGGCGTCGCTCCTCGACGTGGTGGCCGGCGCGATCCAGATCGGTGTCAAGCACGTGTCGGCGTACGCGTTCTCGACAGAGAACTGGAAGCGGTCCCCGGAGGAGGTCCGCTTCCTGATGGGCTTCAACCGCGAGGTCATCCACCGCCGCCGCGACCAGCTGCACGCGTGGGGCGTGCGGGTGCGGTGGGCCGGGCGACGGCCGCGGCTCTGGCGGAGCGTGATCGACGAGCTGCAGACGGCGGAACGGATGACCGCCGACAACGACGTCTGCACGCTGACGATGTGCGTGAACTACGGCGGTCGGAACGAGATCGTCGACGCCGTCCGGGGGATGGCCGAGGACGTCGCAGCCGGGCGGATGAAGCCGAGCCAGGTGACCGAGAAGGCCCTGGCGAAGCGCCTGTACGTGCCGGAGCTGCCGGACGTCGACCTGTTCCTCCGGAGCTCGGGCGAGCAGCGCACGTCGAACTTCATGCTCTGGCAGTCCGCGTACGCCGAGATGGTGTTCCTCGACCGGCTCTGGCCGGACTTCCGGCGCACCGACCTGTGGGGAGCGATCGAGGAGTACGCGCGCCGCGACCGGCGCTACGGCGGCGCGGTGGACGCACCGACCGCCTGACGGGAGGCGCGTGGCGGCGCCGCGCCGGGCCTCCCGTCCGACGCGTGGCAGGCCGGGGGCCTGCATCGGTACTCGGCCGGACGGACGCGTCCGCACGTCTCGTGCGACGAACCGTCCGCAACGCCGAGTCTCGCGTCCGCGCGGACGCGCCGCACCGGGCCTCAGGCGAGCAGCGGTGCCACCCCGCGCACCGCGTCGAGTGCGGCCCGCACGCTCGGGACGCGGTCCGCACCCCGGGCGACCACGACCTCGACCCGGCGGGCGAGCGCGTCGTCGGCCGGCGTGACCGCGACCCCCGGCGGCACCACGGTGGTCGAGAGCGCGAGCCGGGGCAGCAACGCGACCCCGAGGCCGGCCGCGACGAGCCCGACGACCGCCGCCGCGTTGTCGGTCTCGAGCACGATCTCCGGTGTGAACCCGGATGCGGCGCAGGATGCGAGCAGGTGTCCCCGGCAGCGCGGGCACCCGCCGATCCACCGGGCGTCGCGGAACGCCGCGAGGTCGGCATCCCGGCCCTCGGGCAGCCCGGCAGCGGCGGTGGTGACGAGCGCGAGCGGGTCGCGCCCGAGCGCGCGCGTGGTGAGTGTGGGATCGCTCGCGAGGTCGTCCTGCAGCGCGTGCGAGAACGTCAGCGCGACGTCGACCTCGCCGCGGCGCACGAGGCCGATCGCCTCGGGCGGCTCCGCCTCGACGTACGAGGTCAGGACGCCGGGACTGCTCGCCGCCATCGTGGCGAGGACGGGCGGGACGAGCGTCGACGACGCACTCGGGAACCCCGCGAAGCGCACCCGACCGCGGGCGAGCCCACCGACCGCCTCGAGGTCCTCGCGAGCTGCGGCGAGGGCGGCCTCGACGTGCAGCGCGTGCTCGGCGAGCACCCGCCCGGACTCGGTGAGCGTCGCACCCCGCCCGCCGCGACGGACGAGGTCGTGCCCGAGTCGTTGCTCGGCCCGTGCGAGCAGCTGGCTGACCGCGGGCTGGCTGAGTCCGAGCGCCGTCGCCGCTCGACTGATCGACCCCGCATCGCGTACGGCGAGCAGGACCCGGAGCAGCTGCGGTTCGATCGTCTCCACAACACGATGTTATGGGGCCCCGAAGAATCCTGCCCTGGCGTGATGGAGCATGGTGGTCGACCCTGGTCGCATGGACTCCTTCGTCGACGGCTCGGGCTACCTCGCCGCGTGCACCGCCGGGCTCCCCACGCACGGCACGCTCGCGGCGCAGCGTGCCGACCTCGATGCCTGGTCGCACGCCGCGACCTCGCCGGTGGACTACGGGGCGCTCGTCGAACAGGGTCGGCGGTCCTTCGCCGGCATCGTCGGGGTCGGACCCGACCGCGTCGCGACGGGTTCGCAGACCTCGGCGATGGTGGCCGTCGTCGCCGCCTCCCTGCCCGACGGCGCGGAGGTCGTCGTCCCCGACGGTGACTTCAGCTCGGTGGTCTTCCCCTTCCTCGCGCAGGCGCACCGCGGCGTCAGGGTGCGGCACGTCCCGCTCGACCGCCTCGCCGAGTCGGTCCGGGCCGGCACGGCGCTCGTCGCGTGGTCGGCGGTGCAGTCGGCGACCGGGGTGGTGACCGACCCGGTGCCGGTGCTCGCCGCGGCGCGCTCGGTGGGTGCGCTGACGCTCTGCGACCTCACCCAGGCCGCGGGCGTGCTCCCGGTGGACGCCGCTCCGTTCGACGTCACGGTCACGCACGCGTACAAGTGGCTCTGCGCCCCGCGCGGGGTCGCCTTCGCGACGTTCTCGGACCGCGCGCTCGCCGAGCTGCGCCCGGTGCAGGCCGGGTGGTACGCGGGCGAGGACGTCTGGTCCTCGTGCTACGGCCCCGAGATGCGGCTCGCGTCGGACGCCCGCCGCTTCGACGTCTCGCCGGCCTGGCCGGCCTGGCCCGGGGCGGTCGCCGCCCTGCGGCACCTCGCCTCGGTGGACGCGGCATCGGCCTGGAGGCACGCCACCCGTCTCACGGACCAGCTCGCCGACGCGCTCGGCACGGCCCGCAGCGGGCAGGCGATCACGACGTTCCCGGACCCGGACGGTGCCGCGCTCGCCGCGCTCGGTGCCGCGGGCGTGACCGCGAGCGGGCGGGCCGGCCGCCTGCGGCTCGCCTTCCACCTGTGGAACGACGAGGACGACGTCACGCGCGTCGCGGACGTGCTGCGGGCGGTGGACGGCTTCAGACCTGTGGGGTGAGGCATGTGTCCACAGGCGCCGCGCCTCCCGACCGGCGACCGCCGTGAGGCCGCTACGCTTGCCCGGTACCGTTCCCGCACCGGGCACCCAGTCCGGCGACCACAGGAGTCCCTCTTGGCACCGTCCTCCCGTCTCGACAGCGTCATCGCCCTGGCCAAGGGCCGCGGCTTCGTCTTCCAGTCGGGGGAGATCTACGGCGGATCCCGTTCCGCCTGGGACTACGGCCCCCTCGGTGTCGAGCTGAAGGAGAACATCAAGCGCCAGTGGTGGCAGCGGTTCGTCCGCGGTCGCGGCGACATGGTCGGCCTCGACTCGGCCGTCATCCTGCCCCGCAAGGTGTGGGAGGCCTCGGGTCACGTCGCGACCTTCACCGACCCCCTCGTCGAGTGCCTGCACTGCCACCACCGCTTCCGGGCCGACCACCTGGAAGAGGCCTTCGAGGCGAAGAAGGGCCGGAAGCCCGAGGGGGGCATGGCCGAGATCGCCTGCCCGAACTGCGGTACCCGCGGTGAGTGGACGGAGCCCCGCGAGTTCTCCGGCATGCTCAAGACCTACCTCGGTCCGGTCGAGTCGGAGGAGGGTCTGAACTTCCTCCGCCCGGAGACCGCGCAGGGCATCTTCGTCGACTTCGCGCAGGTCGTGACGACGAGCCGCATGAAGCCCCCGTTCGGCATCGGCCAGGTCGGCAAGGCGTTCCGCAACGAGATCACGCCCGGCAACTTCATCTTCCGCACGCGCGAGTTCGAGCAGATGGAGATCGAGTACTTCGTGCCGCCGGCAGACGTCGACACGCACTACGAGCAGTGGATCGCCGATGCGGTCGCGTTCTTCACCGACCTCGGCATCGACCCGGAGAACCTGCGTCGCTTCGACGTCCCGGACGGAGAGCGCGCGCACTACTCGGACGCCACGGCCGACATCGAGTACCGCTTCGGCTTCGCCGGCTCCGAGTGGGGCGAGCTCATGGGCGTCGCGAACCGCACCGACTTCGACCTGAACAACCACATCGAGTCGTCGGGCAAGGACCTCCGCTTCTTCGACCAGGCCGCGAACGAGAAGTACGTGCCGTACGTGATCGAGCCGTCGTTCGGTCTGACGCGTGCGCTCATGGCGTTCCTGCTCGACGCGTACCACGAGGACGAGGCCCCGAACGCGAAGGGCGGCGTCGACAAGCGCACGGTCCTGCGTCTCGACCCGCGCCTGGCACCCGTCAAGGCCGCGGTGCTCCCGCTGTCGCGCAACGAGCAGCTCTCCCCGGTCGCCCGCGGCCTCGCCGACGACCTGCGGAAGTACTGGAACGTCGACTTCGACGACGCCGGAGCCATCGGCCGTCGGTACCGCCGTCACGACGAGATCGGCACGCCGTTCTGCATCACGGTCGACTTCGACACCCTCGAGGACAAGGCGGTCACGGTGCGTGAACGCGACACCATGTCGCAGGAGCGCGTCTCGCTCGACCAGCTGCAGGGCTACCTCGCGCAGCGCCTCCTCGGCGCGTAACGCCCGGCGGGTCGCGCTACCGAACCACGAAGCGGACAGAGCACCACGCGATCACGCGGTGCTGTGTCCGCTTCGTGGTTCCGTCAGGGCGCTGCCCACCGGCAGGATGGGAATGGGGAGCGGTGGGCCGCGTTGTCGTCAGGGTGAACGACACTGTGAAGGTCGATGTCTGGTCGGACATCGCATGCCCCTGGTGCTACATCGGCAAGCGGAAGTTCGAGGCCGGCGTGGCCGGTTTCTCGGCGTCACCCGACGCCCGAGCGGTCGAGGTCGAGTACCACTCCTTCGAGCTCAGCCCGGACACGCCCGTCGACTTCGAGGGCTCCGAGGCCGAGTTCCTCTCGCAGCACAAGGGGCTCCCGGTCGCGCAGGCGCAGCAGATGATCGACCAGGTCGCCGGTATCGCCGAGACCGTCGGGCTGCACTACGACTACGACGCCCTGCGCCACACCAACACGGTCAAGGCGCACCAGGTCATCCACCTCGCCAAGCAGCACGGCAAGCAGCTCGAGATGGTCGAGCGTCTCTTCGCCGCGTACTTCGAGCGCGGCGAGCACGTCGGGCAGGACGAGTCCCTCGCCGACCTCGGCGCCTCGATCGGGTTGGACCGTGACGAGGTCCTCGCGACCCTGCGCGACGACACGCAGCTCGACGCCGTGCGGCAGGATCAGCAGCAGGCGCAGGCCTACGGCATCAACGGCGTCCCGTTCTTCGTCATCGACGGCAAGTACGGCGTCTCCGGAGCGCAGGACCCGGCCGCGTTCGAGCAGGTCCTCCGTCAGGTGGTCGCGCTGCGGGACACCACGCCCGAAGAGCTCGCCGAGCAGCAGCAGCGCGCCGCTGACGACGCGGCCGCGGATGCGGCGGTGACCCGGTGACGGACGTCCGCCCGATCCGCTCGGCCGAGGCGCGCCTCCAGGGCGACGGTCTGGGGGCCCGCGGCCGGTTCCGGGCCGACGCGCCAGCGGCGGAACGGCCGAGCCCGCGGGGAGAGGCGCGCCCCGCCCTGCTGACGCTGGTCACGTCCGGCGGTGCGCCGGTCTGCGAAGGTGACAGCTGCTTCGTGCCGGGCGCCGAGGGGGACTGGAGCGAGGTCCCCGACTGAACCGTCGGTCAGCGCGCGGGTTCCTCGTCGGTGATGTCGGCGACGGTCGCGCCGTAGGCGGCGACCAGCGCGTCGCCGTCGACGAAGGCGCTCGCGCCGTGGCGTCCGGCGCCGAGGGCGATGCGCCGACCGAGCACACGCTCGTCGGCGTACACCGGCAGGTCGCCGGTCGCGCCGATCGGGGTGATCGTGCCGCGCTCGTAGCCGGACGCCTCGAGCGCGGTCGCGGCGTCGGGCATCGAGAGCTTGTTGACCCCCACCACGGTGCGGAGCTTCTTCCACGCGATGCTCCGGCCGCCGGGCACGAGGGCGAGCAGGAAGCCGCCGTCGTGTCGCTTGACCACGAGGGTCTTGACGATGTCGCCGGGCTCGATGCCGAGCAGGGCGGCTGCGCCCTCGAGGGAGTCGGCAGCCGGGCGCTCGACGACCTCGACCTCGAGGCCGCGGGCCTCGGCGTCGGCATCGAAGCGGGCGATCGCGGTGTCGGTCATGTGGAGAACGCTACCGTCGCGCGTCGACGTGGGAGGATGGAACCGGTATGACGATCACCCAGACAGCCCCGAAGCCCCTGCGCATCGGCCCCATCGAGGTCGAGGCGCCGGTCGTGCTCGCGCCGATGGCGGGCATCACGAACATGGCCTACCGGCGGCTCTGCCGTGAGTACGGCGCCGGACTCTACGTGTGCGAGATGATCACCTCGCGGGCGCTGGTCGAACGCACGCCGGTGTCGATGCAGCTCATCCAGCACCACGAGTCCGAGACCCCGCGCTCGATCCAGCTGTACGGCGTCGAACCGAACACCGTGGCCGAGGCCGCGACGATCCTGGTGGCCGAGGACCGTGCCGACCACATCGACCTGAACTTCGGGTGCCCGGTGCCCAAGGTCACGCGGAAGGGCGGGGGAGCGGCCCTGCCGTGGAAGACCGACCTCTTCAAGGACCTCGTCGAGAAGACGGTCAAGGCCGCCGGTGACGTCCCGGTCACGGTGAAGATGCGGAAGGGCATCGACGCCGACCACCTGACCTACCTCGACGCAGCGCGCATCGCGCGGGACGCCGGTGTCGCCGCGATCTCGCTGCACGCCCGCACCGCGAACGAGCACTACTCGGGCCACGCCGACTGGTCGGCGATCGCGACCCTGAAGGAAGCGATCACGGACATCCCCGTGCTCGGCAACGGCGACATCTGGTCCGCCGCTGACGCCCTGCGCATGGTCGACGAGACCGGGTGCGACGGCGTGGTCGTCGGACGCGGGTGCCTCGGGCGGCCGTGGCTGTTCGGCGACCTCGCGGCGGCGTTCCGCGGCGAGGACGTCCGCGCGATGCCGTCGCTCGGAGACGTCGCGACCGCGTTCCGTCGGCACACCGAGCTGCTCGTCGAGTTCTTCGGGTCCGAGGACCACGGCTGCCGTGACGCCCGGAAGCACGTCTCCTGGTACTTCAAGGGCTACCCGATCGGCGGTGACGTCCGCTCGGCACTGTCGATGGCGTCCAGCCTGCAGGAGATCGACGACCTGCTCGGGCAGCTCGACTGGTCCGCTCCCTACCCGGGTGCCGACGTCGAGGGACCGCGTGGCCGTGCCGGGCACCCGAAGCGCACGGCGCTGCCGGACCGCTGGCTCGAGTCGCGCGACGTCGACGCCGAGTTCCGCAAGGTGCTCGCCGCCGCCGAGCTGCACCACAGCGGCGGATGAGCGCCACCGCCTCGTACGGGCCCGCCGACGCCGAGCGCTGGCTGCCCGAGACCCACGGCAACCGCCGCTCCGACTTCGCCCGTGACCGCGCACGACTCCTGCACTCGAGCGCGCTCCGACGCCTCGCTGCGAAGACACAGGTCCTGAGCCCGACGACCGGACTCGACTTCGCTCGCAACCGGCTGACGCACTCGCTCGAGGTCGCGCAGGTCGGTCGCGAGCTCGCGGACTCGCTCGGGCTGGACCCTGACGTCGTCGACACCGCGTGCCTGGCGCACGACATCGGCCACCCGCCCTTCGGACACAACGGGGAGACGGCCGTGAACGCCTGGGCGGCCGACATCGGCGGGTTCGAGGGGAACGCGCAGACACTGCGCCTGCTCACCCGGCTCGAGCCGAAGGTCTACGGTGACGGACCCGACGACGACCGCCCGTACGGCCTCAACCTGACCCGGGCCTCGCTCGACGCGAGCTGCAAGTACCCGTGGCCCGCTGCTCAGGGCGTGGCCGAGGCATCATCGGGGCGCACCAAGTTCGGGTTCTACGACGACGACCACGACGCGTTCGCGTGGCTCCGCAAGGGCGCTCCGCGTCGACAGCGCTGCATCGAGGCGCAGGTGATGGACCTGTCCGACGACATCGCCTACTCGGTGCACGACTTCGAGGACGCGGTCGTCGCCGGCTTCATCGACGTCGCCGCGCTCGGCGACCGGGTCGGCGAGAACGACATCGTCACCGCGATGCACGCGTGGGTGGGGTCGGACCTCAGCCGCGACGAGCTGCTCGAGGCGTTCGACCGGCTCCGCTCGCTGCCGCTGTGGATGACGTCGTACGACGGGTCGCGACGGGACATGGCACGGCTGAAGAACCTGACGTCGCAGCTCATCGGCCGCTTCGCGCGGACGGCGACGGCAGCGACGCGGGAGTCCTACGCGTCCGGTTCGCTCGTGCGGTTCGCGGCGTCGGTCGTCACGCCGCCGGAGATCATCGGCGAGATCGCGGTGCTCAAGGGCATCGTCGCGGCCTTCGTGATGACGCACGGCGACCGGCAACCCGTGTACGAGGACCAGCGTCGGGTGCTCACGGAGCTCCTCGATGCGCTGGCGGCGACGGGGAGCGCGGACCTCGAGCCGGGCTTCGCCGCGGACTGGCGTGCAGCGGCCGATGACACCGGGCGCCTGCGGGCGGTGGTCGACCAGGTCGCGAGCCTGACCGACCAGGGGGCGTTGGCGTGGCACAAGCGGCTCGTGGTGGGGGACCGCGAGGCGACGCACATCCCGGTCTGAGTCGTCGGGCGCGTCCGCCCGAGACGGGTGCTGCTGGGACGGGTGCCGGTGCGCCGGTCCCGCACCGCGCCTCCTGGCCGTCGTGCTCTCCACGGGCGGACACGGACCGTCGTCCGGCGTCACCGGCACGAACTAGGATCGAGGGGTGGCTGGCAGGATCGCGCGGAACGACATCGACGAGGTCCGCTCGCGTGTCAACATCGCCGACGTCGTCGGCGACCACGTCACGCTGAAGTCGGCGGGCGTCGGCTCGTTGAAGGGCCTGTGCCCGTTCCACGACGAGCGCTCCCCGTCCTTCCACGTCCGGCCGCAGGTCGGGCGGTACCACTGCTTCGGTTGCGGTGAGGACGGTGACGTCTTCGAGTTCATCATCAAGATGGACCACACGACGTTCCAGGAAGCCGTCGAGCGCATGGCCGCGAAGATCGGCTTCACGCTGCACTACGAAGAGGGCGACGGACCTCGCACCGACTACAACCAGCGCGCACGGCTCATCGCCGCGAACGAGGCAGCGCTCGAGTTCTACCAGTCGCAGCTCACCACGGCGGGTGCCGAGCCGGCGCGACGCTTCCTCGGGGAGCGCGGATTCGACCCCGCCGCCGCGCAGCACTTCGGCGTGGGCTTCGCGCCGCAGTCCTACGACGCGACGCGCGAGCACCTGCGCGGGCGCGGGTTCTCGATGGACGAGATCCTGGCGGCCGGACTGGCCGGGCAGGGCGACCGCTCGCCGTACGACCGGTTCCGCGGGCGGCTCGTGTGGCCGATCCGCGACGTGACCGGGGCCACCATCGGCTTCGGGGCGCGGCGGCTGCTCGACGACGACAAGGGTCCGAAGTACCTGAACACGCCCGAGACGCCGATCTACCACAAGAGCCAGGTGCTCTACGGGCTCGACCTCGCGCGGAAGGACATCGCCAAGGGCAAGCAGGTCGTCATCGTCGAGGGGTACACGGACGTCATGGCCTGCCACCTGGCCGGGGTCACGACGGCCGTCGCCACGTGCGGCACGTCGTTCGGCGTCGACCACATCAAGGTCCTCCGTCCGATGCTCGGTGACTCCGCGAACGCCCACCTCTCGCAGCTCGGCGACATCGTCTTCACCTTCGACCCGGACGAGGCTGGTCAGCGTGCGGCGGCCCGTGCCTTCGCCGAGGAGAGCCGCTTCGCGTCGCAGACCTACGTCGCGGTCGCGCCCGGTGGCCTCGACCCCTGCGACCTCCGACTGGCCCGGGGTGACGCGGCCGTCGAGCGACTGATCGACACGAAGCGCCCGATGTTCGAGTTCATCATCCGGCGTCGCCTGGCGGCACACGACATCGAGACCGCTGAGGGGCGCGTGGCCGGCCTGCGCGACGCCGCTCCCGTCGTGGCCGGCATCCGTGACCGCACGCTCGCCAGCGCGTACGTGCGGGAGACCGCCAAGTGGCTCGGCATCGACATCCCCGAGGTGCGTCGCGCGGTCGACGCGGCGCGCCAGCGGTCGGGTGCGGCGCAGTCGGACCGGGCGTCGGGGTCCGTGCCCGTCGGCCAGGCCGGTCCGGGTGGCGAACTGGTCACCCCGCCCGAGGAACCGGTGGCCGGGCTCCGGCTGCTCCCGAACGACCCCATCACCCGCATGGAGCGGGACGCCGTGATGGCGATGGTGCAGCAGCCCGCACACGTCGGTGCGCCCCTGCTCGGGCTCGCGGCGGGAGCGACCTTCTCGGCCCCGATGCTGTCGGTGGTGCGGGACGCCGTCGTCGCCAACCTCGACGCGATCGGCGCCCCGAACTGGCTCGACCGGTTGTTGCAGGACGTGCCCACGCCCTTCCGTGGCCTCGTGCAGGAGCTGGCACTCGCGCCGATCCCCGCCCGGACCGACGAGGACCTGGCGATCTACGCGCGGAGCATCGTCGTGGCGCTGGTCGAGAAGGACCTGCTGGCGCAGAAGGCCGCGCTCCTGGCGCAGCTCCAGCGTGCCGATCCGTACGAGCAGGCCGACCGACGCGCGGAGATCCAGCGGCAGCTCGTCGACCTGGACGCGCAGC
This sequence comes from Curtobacterium caseinilyticum, assembly GCF_030363035.1. Lineage (GTDB taxonomy): Bacteria > Actinomycetota > Actinomycetes > Actinomycetales > Microbacteriaceae > Curtobacterium > Curtobacterium caseinilyticum. The sequence goes on from NZ_JAUCMN010000004.1 coordinate 250,165, forward strand.
GGATGCGGCTGCGCGCCGACGCCGAGGCTGCAGCGCAGGGCTGACCCGCGCACCTGGCGCAGGGCTGACCCGCACCGCCGGCGCAGGGCTGATCCGCACCGCCGGCGCAGGCGGTCCTGCGGCGGCGTCCGAGTGGGCAGGACATGCCGCGCGCAGGCGGTCCTCCGACGGCGGCCGAGCGGGCAGGACGTGCCGCGCGCGCGACGCCGGGCGGGCCGGCGTCGTCGGGCGAGCGCGGCGACCGTGACGGAACCGGCCCGCTCACCGCCTGCCCGCGCCGCCCGACAGCGCAGGCCCGGCCCACGCCGCCGCCGTTGCACCACGCAACTTTCCTGCGTGACACGCCGCGCAGCGACGCGCGCATCATGCGCCATGCGGCGGGCTCGTGCATTACAAGGGTGTAAACAAATGTCCCTCGAATCGTGGAGTTCCGTGTCAGGGTGGTACCAATGAGCGTTCCCGGCGGGCCTCACAGTCGATCCACCGCCCGCCGCGGGACCCCTTGCGAACCATCACCAAGAGAGAGAGCGGACATGGCATCCGTATCCAAGTGGGGCAAGCGCGGCATCGCGCTCGGCGCCGGCGCAGCAGCGACGGCGCTGGTGCTGACGGGCTGCGCGAGCAGCAGCGTCTCCGACACCGAACTGAACGGCCTGAGCATCGGGACGACGGACAAGATCACGTCCCTCGACCCGGCCGGTTCCTACGACAACGGCTCCTTCGCCGTGCAGAACCAGGTGTTCCCGTTCCTGATGAACACCCCGGTCGGCAGCCCCGACGTCAAGCCGGACATCGCCGAGAGCGGCGAGTTCACGAACGACACGACGTACACGGTCAAGCTCAAGAGCGGGCTGAAGTTCGCCAACGGGCACGACCTGACGTCGAGCGACGTGAAGTTCTCGTTCGAGCGCGAGCTGAAGATCAACAACGAGAACGGCCCGCAGTCGCTGCTCGCCAACCTCAAGAGCATCGAGACCCCGGACGCCACCACCGTGGTGTTCACGCTCGACCACGCCGACCAGACCTGGCCGCAGGTGCTCTCGAGCCCCGCCGGTCCGATCGTCGACGAAGAGGTCTTCTCCGCCGACAAGCTCACGTCGGCGGCCGACATCGTCAAGGGCAAGGCGTTCGCCGGGCAGTACGAGATCACCTCGTACAAGGAGAACGACACCATCCAGTACTCGGCGAATCCCGAGTACGACGGGCTCCTCGGCAAGGCGAAGACCAAGGAGGTCACCGCCAGCTACTACACCAAGGAGACCGACCTCAAGCTCGCCGTGCAGAAGGGCGACGTCGACGTGGCGTACCGCTCGCTGACGCCGACCGACATCGCCGACCTGCGCAAGGACGACTCGGTCAAGGTGTACGACGGCCCCGGTGGTGAGATCCGCTACCTCGTCTTCAACTTCAACACGCAGCCGTTCGGCGCGAGCCAGTCCGACGCGGACGAGGCGAAGGCCCTCGCCGTGCGCCAGGCCGTGGCTGACGTCGTCGACCGCGAGAAGATCGCGAAGGACGTCTACAACAACACGTACTCGCCGGTCTACTCGATGGTGCCGGACGGCCTGACCGGTGCCGCGAAGCCCTTCGAGGAGCTGTACGGCAACGGCAAGGGCGGCCCCGACGTCGACAAGGCGAAGGAGACCCTCTCGAAGGCGGGTGTCACCGGCAAGGTGCAGCTCGACATCCAGTACGCGCCGGACCACTACGGCTCGACCTCGGACGACGAGTACGCCGAGCTCAAGACGCAGCTCGAGAACTCGGGCCTGTTCTCCGTGAAGATCCAGTCGACGGTCTACACGACCTACGCACAGGAGCGCACGAAGGACTCCTACCCCGTGTACCAGCTCGGGTGGTTCCCGGACTTCTCCGACGCGGACAACTACCTGTCGCCGTTCTTCACGAAGGACAACTTCGTGCAGAACCACTACGACGACCCGGAGATCCAGAAGCTGATCTCCGAGGAGCAGCAGGAGTCCGACAAGGACAAGCGCGCGCAGCTCATCGAGCAGGCGCAGGAGCGCGAGGCGACGCAGATCTCGACGCTGCCGCTCCTGCAGGGCAAGTCCGTCGCGGTCGCCGGCAAGGACGTCAAGGGCCTGACCCTCGACTCCTCGTACAAGTTCCGCTACGCCACCCTCTCCAAGTAACACCGGCGTCGGTCCACGGGGGCGTTCCCACGAGGAACGCCCCCGTGGCCGCGTCCCGAACGGCACCGAAAGGCACCCGTCCCCGTGACCCTCAGCACCCCCGAGGCGACACCGGAGCTGGCCACCGACCCCACCAAGCCCCAGGCACAGCGACGTGCCCGCGGGCAGGGCGGTGGGCTCGGCCGGTACATCCTGGTCCGCTTCCTCCTCATCTTCCCGACGGTGTTCATCCTGGTGACGCTCGTCTTCTTCCTGATGCGCGTCATCGGCAACCCGATCACCGCCTCGGTCGGCGGGCGTCTGACGCCGACCCAGCTGCAGGAGCGCCTGCACGCCGCCGGCTACGACCGGCCGGTGATCGTCCAGTACCTCGAGTACCTCGGCAACATCGTGCGCGGGGACTTCGGCACCACGTCGACCGACAACCGCCCGATCACCGAGGTCATCGTCACGTACGGCGGCGCGACCGCGGAGCTCGTCTTCTACGCGCTCATCGTCGCCCTCGTCCTCGGCATCCCGCTCGGCATGCTCGCCGCCTACGTCCGCGACAAGTGGCCGGACGTGCTGTTCCGTGCCCTCGCGATCCTGACCTACGCGACCCCGGTGTTCTTCGGCGGTCTGCTCCTCAAGCTCGTGTTCTCGGTGTGGCTCGGCTGGCTGCCGCTCGGCGACCGCGCGTCGACCCGGGTGTCGCTCATCCTCGACAACATCCCGGGCGCGACCGGCATCTACATCATCGACGCGCTCCGGACCGGCAACGCCCAGGTGATCGGCGACGTGCTGTCGCACGCCGTCCTGCCCGCGCTCACGCTCGGCCTGCTCACGGCCGGCATCTTCCTGCGCCTGGTGCGTGCCAACATGATCGGCTCGCTCGGGTCCGAGTACGTCGATGCGGCCCGCTCGCGCGGCGTCCGGGAGGCCCGTCTCGTCCGGACGCACGCGTTCCGCCCGGCACTGGTCCCGATCATCACCGTGATGGGTCTGCAGATCGCCATGCTGCTGGGTGGGTCGGTGCTCACCGAGACCACCTTCGGGTGGCGTGGGCTCGGGTTCCAGCTCAACCAGTACCTGTCGGCCCGCGACTTCGTCGCGGTCCAGGGCATCGTCGCGATGCTCGCCGTCATCGTCGCGGTGACGAACTTCGTCGTCGACGTCGTCGCGGCACTGATCGACCCGAGAGTGAGGTTCTAGCGATGGCCGACACCTCGCTCGTCGACCGCCACGAGCCGCTCTGGAAGCGGCTGCCCGTGGTGGTCCAACTCCGCAAGAGCACCGGCTGGCAGCGCGCCATGCTCATCACCGGCGTGGTCATCTGCGCCCTCTACCTGATCGTCGCGATCGCCGCACCGCTCATCGCCCCGTACGGCTTCGGCCAGCTGCAGGGCGCCGACGGCCAGGGCTTCCCGCGCACCGCCCCGCCGAGCGCGGAGCACGTCTGGGGCACCACGGTCGGCGGTTTCGACGTGTTCAGCCGCGTCGTCTTCGGCGCGCGCACGGCGGTCCTCGTCGTCATCGTCGCCGTCGTCGTCTCGATCACCGTCGGCGTGATCCTCGGCATGGTCTCCGGCTACGTCGGCGGCTGGCTCGACCGGGTCCTGGTCGTCGTGGCGGACGCGATCTACGCGTTCCCCTCGCTGCTGCTCGCCATCGTCGTGTCGATCGTCATCTCCGGCGGCAACTCGAGCTACACGGGCGGCATCGTCGCGGCGGCGATCTCGATCACCGTCGTCTACGTCCCGCAGTACTTCCGCGTGGTCCGGGCCGAGGCGGTGCGCCTGAAGAACGAGGCGTTCGTCGAGTCGGCCCGGGTCATCGGGACGAACCCGTGGCGGATCATGACCCGGCACGTGCTCCGCAACTCGACGCGGTCGCTGCCGCTGATCCTGACGCTGAACGCCTCCGACGCGATCCTGACCCTCGCGGGCCTCGGGTTCCTCGGCTTCGGCATCGGGCCGACCAGCGGCGCGGAGTGGGGCTACGACCTCAGCCGTGCGCTGTCCGACGTCGCGTCCGGCGTCTGGTGGACGGGAGTCTTCCCCGGTGTCGCGATCGTCGTGCTCGTGCTCGGCGTGACCTTCATCGGCGAGAGCCTGAACGACATCTCCGACCCGCGCCTGCGCGCCCGTCGCCGGCTGAAGCAGCTGGTGTCGACGAAGCGCCAGGCGAGCACCACGGAAGGGGCGGCGGCATGACCGACGCGACCAACCAGCCCGCCGCGACCGACCAGCGGGGCGCGACCACGCGCCTCCAGGCCGGTGACACCACGACCGAGGCGGTCGCGGTCGTCGACGACCTGACCGTCACCTTCGCCACCGACGGCGGCGCCGTCGACGCGGTCAAGGGCGTCAGCCTCGACGTCCGCCCCGGCGAGGTCCTCGCACTGGTCGGCGAGTCCGGCTCCGGCAAGTCCGTCACGGCACGCAGCATGCTGCGGCTCATGCCCGAGACGGCGACCCTCGGCGGCGCGGTGTACCTCGACGGCACCGACGTGGTGAGCGTCGGCGCGGCGAAGCTCCGCGAGCTCCGCGGCACCGCCGGTGCGATGGTGTTCCAGGAGCCGTCGACGGCGCTCAACCCGGTCTTCACGGTCGGGTGGCAGATCGCCGAGGGCCTCCGGGCGCACGGCGGCGTCTCGAAGAAGGAGGCCCGCGCGAAGGCGATCGACTACCTGCGTCGCGTCGGCATCCCCGACCCGGAGACGCGTGTCGACCACTACCCGCACCAGTTCTCCGGCGGGCAGAAGCAGCGCGTGGTCATCGCCTCCGCGCTCGCCCTCGAACCGAGCGTCATCATCGCCGACGAGCCGACCACGGCCCTCGACGTGACGGTGCAGGCGGAGATCCTCGACCTGCTCCGCCGCTGTCGCGACGAGTTCGGCGCAGCGATCGTCGTCATCACCCACAACATGGGGGTGGTCGCCGACCTGGCGGACCGCGTCGCCGTGATGTACCAGGGCGAGGTCGTGGAGGAAGCGCCGGTCGGGCAGCTGTTCGCCGCGCCGCAGGCCGACTACACGAAGCGCCTGCTCGCCGCGGTGCCGCGGCTCGAGGCCTCGACCGGCACCGCCCGCCGTGCCGCGATCGCGACCGACGTCGAGCCGCTGGTCCGTGCGACGGGGCTCGAGATCGAGTACCCGGGACGCCTCGGCGCCCCGGCGTTCCGGGCCGTCAAGGGCGTCGACCTGGCCATCCGCCCGGGCGAGGTCCTCGGTCTGGTGGGGGAGTCCGGCTCGGGCAAGACCACCATCGGCCGCGCGATCGCCGGTCTGACCCGGATCACGGGTGGTTCGCTGGACGTCCTCGGCACCGAGATGCTCGGCTACCGGGAGCGGGACTTCAAGCGGCACCGCAAGGACATCGGGTTCGTCTTCCAGGACCCGGCGACGTCGTTCAACCCGTTGCTCACCATCGCCGAGTGCGTCGCCGAGCCGCTCGTCGTGCACGGTGAGGTCCCGAACCCGCGTGCCGCCCGGAAGCGCGTCGGGGAGCTGCTCGAGATGGTGCAGCTGCCGGCGTCCTACGGCGACCGCTACCCGCACGAGCTCTCCGGCGGACAGCGGCAGCGGGCGTCGCTCGCCCGCTCGATCGCGCTGCGGCCGAAGCTGCTCATCGCCGACGAGCCGACGAGTGCGCTCGACGTGTCGGTGCAGGCCCGGGTGCTCGAGCTGTTCCTCGAGCTGCAGCAGGACCTCGGCTTCGCGTCGTTGTTCATCAGCCACGACCTCGCCGTCGTGGGCGCGCTGTCCGACCGCATCGCCGTGCTGTACCGCGGTGACCTGGTCGAGACGGGCACGACGGCCGAGGTGCTCGGGGCGCCGCAGCACCCCTACACGCAGCGGCTGCTGGCGTCGCTGCCGGTGCCCGACCCAGCGGAACAGGCGGAGCGACGGCGTACCCTGGTGGAACTGGAGAACGCCGGGTCCTGACCCGACGCGACCGGCCAGGAGGCGCGACGTGCGTCGTCGACGCGCGTCGCGCCTCCTGGCCGTCACCTCCACCGCACCACGCAGGACGGTCCCGCTGATCCCGGTCCGTCGGACACCGTCGCCAGGGGGCGACGCGGAAGGGGACCCATGATCGCGGTGAACGGCCCGGCGGTCGTCGCAGACGACGTCTCGATCGAGTACCGGGGCGTGCGCGGCGCGGCCCCGATCCGAGCGGTCGACGGCGTGAGCCTGACCGTCCGACAGGGCGAGATCCTGGCGCTCCTCGGCGAGTCCGGGTCCGGCAAGTCGACCTTCGCCGCCGCGATCGCGGGGCAGCTCGGCGCCACCGGCGAGGGCGAGGGTGCGCATCGACGCCACATCGCCGGCGGTGAGCTCACGGTGCTCGGACAGAAGGTGCGCGGCCTCCGTCCCGCGTCGCGGAAGGCGCAGCGGCTGAGCGGGCGCATCGGGTACCTGCCCCAGGACGCCGCCGACCGGTTGAGCCCCGACCTGACGGTCGGCGAGGCGATCGCCGAGCCGATCTACGCACGCGACCGCCGCTTCGACCGCAAGGAGGCCGGGCTCATCGTCGCCCGGCTGGTCGACGCCGTGCACCTCCCGCTCGGGGTGATGCGCCTCAACACGTGGGAGCTGTCGAGCGGACAGCGGCAGCGCGTCGCCCTGGCCCGGGCCCTCGTGCTCGAGCCGCAGCTGCTCGTGGCCGACGAACCGGCGCGCGGCGTCGACGTGCTCGTGCGGCAGTCCGTGCTCGAGGCGCTCGCGAACCTGCAGGTGGGGCGCCAGTTCTCCGCCGTCGTGGTGTCGAGCGACCTCCGGGAGGCCCGTGCGCTCGCGGACCGCGTCGCCGTGATGGCCGAGAGCCGCCTGGTCGGCCTCGGCACCTTCGACGAGGTCCTCGACAACCCACTCGACCCGTACGTGCGGACGCTCGCCGCGACCGCCGCCCGGCCCGTGAAGCGCCGCCCCGCCGCGCCGACCGCGCCCCGTCGGTCCTCGGCTCCGCGTCGCCCGGTCGGCGCGGGCACCGGGCCGCGCACTGAGCGACAGGAGAACGCATGAGCACCGGACCGACCGCTACCCGTGGGCACCGCGCCGTCGTCACCGACGCCGGCGCGCCCCTGCCCGTCGACCCGCCCGCGGCCGGTCCGGTCGCGGTCCTGCCCTCGGCGGCCGACCTGCACGTCGACGCGGTCCGCGACGCCGGCGGCACGGTGGGGCAGCTCGGCGACGACACCCGCGGCATCGTGTGGCTCGACGCCAGCGACCCCGACGGGCTCGAGGCCGCGCTGGCGCAGGCACCCGAGGTCGGCTGGGTGCAGCTGCCCTTCGCGGGTGTCGACGCGTTCGCGCACCTGATCGAGGCGCACGGCGACCGCGTGCTCTTCACCTCGGCCAAGGGGGCGTACGCCGAGCCCGTGGCCGAGCACGCGCTCGCCCTGACCCTCGGCACGCTGCGGGTCCTGCAGCAGCGCGCCCGCGCGACCTCGTGGGCGACCGAGCCCGAGGGCGTCTCGCTCTACGGGCGGAACGTCGTGGTGATCGGCGCCGGCGGCATCGCGATCGAGTACATCCGACTCCTGGCTCCGTTCGAGGTGTCGGTGACCGTGGTCCGCCGGTCGTCCGACCCCGTGCCCGGTGCCGACCGCACCGTCACCACCGACGCCCTCGACGAGGTCCTGCCGGACGCCGACGTCGTCGTGGTCGCCGCTGCGATGACGTCCGGCACGGCGAAGCTCCTCGGGGAGCGGCAGTTCGGGCTCATGAAGCCCTCGGCGCGTCTGGTCAACATCGCCCGCGGGGGACTGGTCGACACCGACGCGCTCGTCGCGGCGTTGCGCGACGGCACGATCGCCGCCGCCGGTCTCGACGTCACCGACCCGGAGCCGTTGCCGGACGGGCACCCGCTCTGGAGCGAACCCCGCGCGATCATCACGCCGCACCAGGCGGACACACCGGACATGGTGGCGCCGCTGCTCGCCGAGCGGGTGCGGGCCAACACGGCCGCGTTCCTCGCCGGTTCGGGCGAGGGCTTCGTCGGCGTGGTGGACCCTGCTGCCGGGTACTGATCGGCACATGGGCGGCCCTGTCCGTCGCGGCACGCCCGGGATGCGCGGACGATGCACGGAGCGGGTGCCGGGTGCTGCTATGCTGTTACCCGTTGTTCGCACGACATTCGCCAGCGGACAGTGATCCTCGATAGCTCAATTGGCAGAGCAGCCGGCTGTTAACCGGCAGGTTGTTGGTTCGAGTCCAACTCGGGGAGCGAGCAAGGCCCCCACCGTCCGCGGTGGGGGCCTTCTGCGTTGCGGCGAGCCTGCGGCGTCGAGCCCTTGCGACGTGAGCCGACTCGGCCGCGAGTCTCGCCCACGCGGACACCTTCGCGGTCCGGGAGCCGCGAAGGTGTCCGCGGTGCCGAGGCTCGGGTTCCGGCCTTCGCAGGTTCGATGCGGGCGGAAGCTGTTAGCGTTCACAGGTGATCACCGTGCGACGAGCCCTCGCCACGGCGCTCGTCGTCCTCGGCGCCCTGGGCTTGAGCGCATGCACGCCGGGGCCGTCCGAGCCCGAGGAGTCGCTCGACACCGCGACCGAGGCCGAGGTCTCGGCATCCGGCAGCGCGCCGATCGTCTTCGCGTTCGTCTGCCGCGGTGCTGACGGTGGGACGGCCGAGACGTACACGACCTACGCGGCCGTGTGGGAGGCGCAACGAGTCGACTGCCGTGCCGAGCGCATCACCGGGTCGGAGATGTCCGCGCAGCAGCGTGCCGCGGTCCGGGCGGCCGACGGTCGCGCGTCGCTCGAGGAGCTCGCCGCGACCTGCGCGGAGCGCGGAGCAGCACCGTGGCGCACGGCGGTCACCACGGCGGCACAGGCGGACCTGGCGGCCGGACTCGTCGCGTACTGCCCGGGACACCCGGACCTCGACCGCCTGCGCGACGCGTTGGCGACGTACCGGGGCTGAGCCGCGCCGCGGCGATCCCCGTCGGCGCGACACGCTGGCGGCCCGTCGGAGCCGAGCCGCGCCTTCAGGCCGGCGTGACCCGGTGATCGAGCTGGCCGGTCAGCCCTCGGGGTGGTCGCGACCCGGCAGCCAGGACTGTCCCGGGCCGCCCCAGCTGCTCTTCCGGATCGCCTTGGCGACCTGCTTGGCGTAGGGGTGGCCGAGGCGGTCCGCGTACAGGTAGCCGTCCAGGTGGTCGTACTCGTGCTGGAAGATCCGGGCGAGCCAGCCGGACGCCTCGACCTCGAAGGGCTCGCCGTGCTCGTCGACCGCGCGGAGCAGGACGCCCTCGGCGCGGCGGAGCGGGAAGCGCTCGCCCGGGATCGACAGGCAGCCCTCGGACTCGTCGTCCTCGTCGAGCTCCTCGACCGACTCGGGCACCGGCGGGGTCGTCCAGAGGACCGGGTTCACCGCGACGCCGCGGTGCAGGACGTCGTCGTCGTCGGTCCACGAGTAGACGAACAGCCGCTTGCCGACGCCGACCTGCGGACCGGCGAGGCCGACACCAGGCGCCAGGTCCATCGTCTCGTACATGTCCTGCACCAGCGTGCGGAGGTCGTCGTCGAACGCGGTGACCTCGGCTGCGCGCTCGTGGAGGACGGGTTCACCGGTGATGCGGATGGGGAGGACGGGCATTCACCCAGGTTATCCGGCGGGGACCGGTAGCCTCATCGCGTGACGACGGACCTGCCCATCCCGGACGCGGTCAACCTGACGCCGTTCCAGGCCCTGATGATCCCCGTCGCGCTCGTCGGCGCCGTCTTCCTGTCGCTCGGCGCGCAGTTCCAGAGCCGCGGGGTGCAGCGGGTCGAGGCGCGGCTGGGGCGGCAGTCGAAGGGCTTGTCCGTCCGCCACGTGGTCGCACTGCTCGGCAGCGGCTGGTGGGTGCTCGGCACGCTCATGCTCGGCCTCGCCGTCGTGCTCCAGCTCATCAGCATCACGAACGCCCCGCTCATCGTCGTGCAGCCGCTCGGTGCGGTCGCGCTCGTCATCACGACGTGGTTCTCGTCACGGTCGACCGGCGTCCCGCTCGGACAGCAGGCGCGCCGGGCGGTGTGGACGTGCATCGTCGGCGTCGGGATCTTCGTCGGCATCGCCGCCGTGGTCGGTCGCGAGAGCGCGATCACCCACGAGCAGCTCGTCACCATCCTCGTGGTCCTGGCAGTCGTGCTGGTGGCCGTGCTCCTGTCGTTCCGCTTCGCGGCGAAGCGGGCGAGCGCCATGTACTACATCGTCGGAGCGGGTGTGCTCTACGGCTTCGTCGCGACCCTGGCCAAGGTCGTGCTCAACCGCCTCCTGCACGGCACGTTCGACTGGCTGACCGCGATCGCCGTCGTCGGCGTGCTCGTGGCGGCGGCGCTCGGCGGGTACTTCGTGCAGAACGCGTACTCGAGCGGGTCAGCCGACCTCGTGATCGCGGGCCTCACCGTCATCGACCCGATCGTCGCCGTCGGCATCGGTGTCATCGTGCTCGGTGAGGCTGCGGGGGCGCCGTGGATCGCCGTCGTCGGGTTCCTCGTGGCGGCGGTGATCGCGATCACGGGGGTCTTCCTGCTCGCGAAGCACCACCCGCAGACCAGGAGCTGACCCGCCGTCGGCCGTCCGGAGGCCGCGATGCCGGGCCTCCGCGGGTCCTCGGCGGGTGTTCCGCGGGTCCTCCACGGGTCCTCCGTTGGTCCTCCGCGGGGCGGACGCGTCCTCGCGGGACCGTGCGGTACCGTCGAGGACCGACCAGCAACCGCCCACGAGAGGACGACGCCAGCCGTGTCAGAGGACGCCAGCACCGCCACCGCCGACGCGACGGGTGCGACGGGCGGGTCCCGGCCGTTGCGCGTGATGATCGCCGCGGACACCTTCCCGCCCGACGTCAACGGCGCCGCCACGTTCGCCGAGCAGCTCGCGGTCGGCCTCGCCGAGCGCGGACACGAGGTCCACGTCGTCGCCCCCGCGTCGAGCGCCCACCACGGCACCTTCGACGAGGAGCACCGCGGTGTCACGCTCACCGTGCACCGGCTGAAGTCGTACAAGTGGCCGTGGCACGCCTGGCTCCGGTTCGTGTGGCCGTGGAGCGTCCGGAAGTGGACGGGCCCGATCCTCGACGCGGTGCAGCCCGACGTGCTCCACATCCAGTCGCACATCGTGATCGGCCGGGGCATCGTGCACGAGGCCCACGAGCGCGGCATCCGGATCATCGGCACGAACCACTTCATGCCCGAGAACCTGCTCGAGTACGTGCCGTTCGGACGGCGCACCCTGCCGATCGCGTTGAAGATCGCGTGGAACGACGCCGCGAAGACGTACCGGCTGGCCGACGCGATCACGACCCCGACGGTCCTCGCCGCCGACTACCTCCGCGAGGCCATCGCCGGACAGCAGGTCCTCGCGATCTCGTGCGGCATCGACGCCTCCCGGTACGTGGCACGCACCGGCCGCCCCGCGAACAACGACATCGTCTTCGTCGGACGCGTCGCGCCGGAGAAGAACCTCGACCTCCTCGTCCGTGCACTGCCGCTGCTGCCGGCGGGTCTCGACGCGCACCTGACCATCGTGGGCGGCGGCGAGATGATCCCGAAGCTCACCGCGCTCGTGCACGAACTCGGCCTCGACGGCCGGGTGCGGTTCGCCGGCTTCGTCTCCGACGAGGCGAAGCGCGACGCCCTGACGAACGGCACCGTGTTCGCGATGCCGTCGACCGCGGAGCTGCAGAGCATCTCGTCGCTCGAGGCGATGGCGTCCGGGCTGCCCGTGGTCGCGGCGGACTCGATGGCGCTCCCGCACCTCATCGACGGCAACGGGTACCTCTTCACGCCCGGCGACGTGCAGGACCTCGCGGCGAAGCTCACGCAGGTGCTCTCGGCGTCGGACGAGGACTACCAGGCGATGCGCGACCGCAGCCTGGCCATGATCGAGGCGCACGACATCAACCGCACGCTCGCCACCTTCGAGTCGCTGTATCGTGGGGAGTCGGTGGCCTGAGGGTCCCCGACGAGGGGCGGTAGCCAAGCTGGTCAAGGCACTCGGCTCATAACCGAATGATCGCGGGTTCAAGTCCCGCCCGCCCTACAGTCCCCGAAACCAGCGGGTTCAAGCAGTCCACACCGCCGGCCCGCCCTACAGTCCACGAAACCAGCGGGTTCAAGCAGTCCAGACCGCCGGCCCGCCCTACAGTCCCCGAACCCAGCGGGTTCAAGCAGTCCACACCGCCGGCCCGCCCGTCGGTCCCCGAACCCAGCGGGTTCGAGCAGTCCAGAAAGGCTGGCCCGCCCGTGCACCTGCCCAGGAAACGCGACGTCCCGGACGACCACAGCCCGACCCCCAACGTGACGTTCGAGACGACCCGGTCCGGGACCGGTGTGCGCGTCAACGCGTTCCGGATCGGGTTCATGGGTGCCCTCGGCGTGCTCATCGCGCTGCTCGCCGGATCGATCGTGCACCAGCTCAGCACGGTCCTGGTGTACATCGGCGTCGCACTCTTCCTCGCGCTCGGCATCGACCCGCTCGTCTCCTTCCTCGAACGCTTCATCCCACGCTGGTCCGCGATCACGATCGTCGTCGTGGCGATCCTCGCCGCGTTCGCCGGGGTGGTGTTCGCCGTCGTCCCGATCCTGATCCAGCAGGCGACGAACCTGATCCAGAACTTCCCCGAGATCGTGCAGGACATCTCGCACCAGCAGTGGGTGCAGGACCTGTCGCGGCAGTTCGCCGGGTCGTTCGACATCAACCACTCGCTCGAGTCGCTGCAGTCCTTCGTCGAGGACCCGGGCAACCTGCTGAGCCTCGGCGGCGGCATCCTCGCCGTGGGCAACGGGATCCTGTCCGGGCTGACCGGCGCGGTCATCGTCATCATCCTGATGCTCTACTTCCTCGCGTCGATGCGGGGCCTGAAGTCGATGGCCTACCGCTTCGTCCCGGCCTCGCGCCGCGAGAACTTCGTCGACGTCAGTGAGCAGATCACCCAGGCCGTCGGCCGCTACGTCGTCGGGCAGATCAGCCAGGCGCTCATCAACGGCATCCTCAGCCTGGTCTTCCTGCTCGTCATCGGCGCCCCGCTGCCGGTGCTGCTCGCGACCTTCGCCTTCCTCGGGTCGCTCATCCCGCTCGTCGGCACCCTCGCGGCAGCCGTCGTCATCTCGTTGCTCTGCCTGTTCGCGTCGCCGGCCACGGCCCTCGCCGCCGCGATCTACTACCTGGTCTACATGCAGGTCGAGGCGTACATCATCTCCCCGCGCATCATGTCGCGGGCGGTGCAGGTCCCCGGCGCCCTCGTGGTGATCGCTGCGGTCGCCGGCGGCACGATCGGCGGCGTGCTCGGCGCCCTGGTCGCCGTCCCGGCGGCCGCCTCGGTGATCATCATCGTCCAGAAGGTCATCTACCCCCGACAGGAGCAGGCGTGACCGACGACCTCGCAGCGCACGTCGCCGGACGCGAGGCCTGGGCCCGCAGCGCACGCGGCCCCCTCGCCCTCGTGAACGCGCAGGTCGTCGACCGCCCGCAGCCGGTGTGGCCGGTGGCCGGGGAGTGGGCACCCGCGGTCGGGGGACTCACGGTGACCGCCACGAGCTCGGACGGCGTCGTCGTGGACGGTGACCCGGTGGACGGCACGGTCCTCGTCGCCGGCGACGCCTCGGTGGTGCCGTCCACGGTCGCGTTCCGCGACGGCCTGGCCGGCACCGTGCACGGCACCACCCTCCGCGTCTGGGACCCGGCATCCGACGCGATCGCACGGTTCGCGCGCATCGACCGCTTCGCGCCACGCCCCGGCGGTCTGGTCACCGTCGGCAGGTACGAACCCTGGTCCGGCCTGGAGGCACCCGGGCACCTCACCGACGCCGCCGGCGACCCGCTCCCCGTGGCGGGCACGATCGCGACCACCGTCGACGGGGCGGCCGTGCGCATGACCGCGGTGCGGTCCGCGCCGTTCCACGGCCGACCGCGACTGCAGCTCATCGTGCAGGACGCCACGAGTGCCCTGCCCGAGGACGACCCCGGCAGCTCGTACTCGATGGGGCGCTTCCTGTACCTGGACGAACAGACCGGCCTCGACGCCTCGGGCGGCTCCGCGGCGGTCACCCTCGACTGGGAGCTGCTCGTGCTGCCGCCGTGCGCGTTCTCGTACCAGTACGCGTGCCCCGTCCCGCCGGAGGAGAACCGGCTGTCCGTGGCGATCACCGCGGGGGAGCGGCACCCGGTCGACGTGCGTGGCGCGGTCCTGCACTAGGTCGCTCGGCACGGGTGTGGTGTTCCCAGCGCGGACGCTGCATAATGGGCGTGTCCGCGAGGACATCACAATCAGATACCGAAGTTCCGACGCCGGGACTCCGCAGCACAGGTCGATGGGGAAGTCGCACCTGACGAAGCGGAGGAATCGTGAACGGAACGACGACAGGGGTGCTCTACGTGCACTCCTCACCACGCGCGCTCTGCCCGCACGTCGAATGGGCGGCAGGTCGCGCGATGAGCCGCGCCGTGAACTTCTCGTGGCTCGACCAGCCCGCGCTCGACGGTGCCCGTCGGACGGAGTTCACCTGGACGGGGCAGGTCGGCACCGGCGCGGGGATCGCCTCTGCCCTGCGCGGGTGGGAGCACCTTCGCTTCGAGGTGACCGAGGAGCCCACGGCGGACTCCGACGGTGGTCGCTGGATGCACACGCCGGACCTCGGCGTCTTCTTCGCGCAGACCGACGTGTCGGGGAACATGGTCGTGCCCGAGGACCGCGTGCGCTACGCGATGGAGGTCGCGGGCAGCAACGCCCTCGAGCTGCACCGTGAGCTCCGACTCGCCCTCGGCCAGGCCTGGGACGACGAGCTCGAGCCGTTCCGCCACGCAGCCGAGGGCAACCCCGTCGTCTGGCTGCACCGCGTCGGGTGACCCCGCTCCCGTTCCTCCGCACCACCTCGGACGCCGCCCGCTCCCTCCGGAGCCGGCGGCGTCCGTGCGTCGCGCGCGCTCCACGCGCCCGAGGCTCGGTTGATCGGACACGTTCGCGGTCCGTACACCGCGACAGTGTCCGCGGAGACGAGCCTCGGTTGGGCGGACACGCGCGGGGGGGGGCAGTGCCGGACCCGGCGGGCACCGGGCCGGCCACGGGACGACCGAGGCCCGCCCTGCGGACGCAGGACGGGCCTCCAGGCCGACACGGGGTCGGCGACGACGG
Organism: Curtobacterium caseinilyticum; assembly: GCF_030363035.1. Classification (GTDB taxonomy): domain Bacteria; phylum Actinomycetota; class Actinomycetes; order Actinomycetales; family Microbacteriaceae; genus Curtobacterium; species Curtobacterium caseinilyticum. The sequence goes on from NZ_JAUCMN010000004.1 coordinate 265,413, forward strand.
ACGGATCAGGCGGTGCGGAACGCCACCACGGCGTTGTGCCCGCCGAAGCCGAACGAGTTGCTGACGGCGACCAGGTCGCCGGCGGGCAGTTCGCGCGGGGCGGTCGCGACGTCCATCACGATCTCCGGGTCCTGCTGCGTCAGGTTGATCGTCGGCGGTGCGAGGCGCTCGTGCAGGGCCATCACGGTGAACACGGCCTCGATCGCGCCGGCGCCACCGAGGAGGTGCCCGGTCGACGCCTTCGTGGCGGAGACGACGATCGCGTCGAGGTGGTCGCCGAAGACGCGGCGCATGGCGTGGTACTCGGCGACGTCACCGACGGGGGTGGAGGTGGCGTGCGCGTTGACGTGGACGACGTCCTCGCGGGCGGCGCCGGCGTGCTCGAGCGCGGTGATGACGGCGCGGGCTGCGGCGCTGCCCTCGGGGTCCGGCGCGGTGATGTGGAAGGCGTCCGACGTGATGCCGGAGCCGGCGACCTCGGCGTAGATCTTCGCGCCGCGGGCCTCGGCGTGCTCCTTCGACTCGAGGATGAGCGCCGCGGCGCCGTCACCGAGCACGAAGCCGTCGCGCGTGACGTCGTAGGGACGCGAGGCGGTCTCGGGGGAGTCGTTGCGACGCGACAGCGCCTGCATGGACGCGAACGCAGCCAGCGGCAGCGGGTGCAGCGCGGCTTCGGCGCCACCGGCGATGACGATGTCGGCGTCGCCGTCCGCCACGTGGCGGTAGGCCTCGGCGAGCGACTCGGTGGACGAGGCGCAGGCGGAGAGGTAGGTGCGGGCACCGCCACGGGCACCGAACTCCATCTCGATGGCGGCGGCCGGGCCGTTCGCCATGAGCATCGGCACGGTCATCGGCAGGACGCGACGGGGGCCCTTCTCGCGCAGGGTGTCCCACGCGTCGAGCAGGGTGTTGACGCCGCCGATGCCGGTGGCCCAGTCGACGATGAGCCGCTCGGGCACGACGGACTCGGCGTCGATGCCGGCGTCCGCCCATGCTTCACGTGCGGCGACGAGGGAGAGCTGCGACGACGGGTCGAGGCGCTTCGCCTCGGGACGCGTCAGCTGGTCGGTGAGGAAGCGTCGCGCCTGGCCGGCGAACTCGACGGGGATCTCGAGGTCGGCGTAGCGCTCGTCCTCGATGCGGGAGATGCCTGACTTCCCGGCGAGCAACGCTTCCCACGTCTCCGGGGCGGTCGCGGCGAGGGGTGTGATCGCACCGATCCCGGTGACGACGACGGTCTTCTTGGTCATGGAACGACGTGTTCTTTCGTGTGGACTGGTCGGACGCCGGTGGACGCCCGTCCGTTCGGTCGGCGCCGGTGGGCGCGCTCCCGCTGGTGGACGAGACGAGCGCCGCGGACCGCGGTGTGTCCGCGGCCGCGGCGCTCAGGAAGCTCGCGTCAGGCCTGGGCCTTGGTGATGTAGTCGACGGCGTCGCCCACGGTCTTGAGGTTCTTGACCTCTTCGTCCGGGATCTTCACGTCGAACTTCTCCTCGGCGTTCACGACGATGGTCATCATCGAGATGGAGTCGATGTCGAGGTCGTCGGTGAACGACTTGTCGGCTGCGACGGTGTCGGTCGCGATGCCGGTCTCGTCGTTGATCAGCTCGGCCAGGCCGGCGAGGACTTCTTCGTGGGACAGGGCCATGGTGGTTCTCCTTGAGGGGGGTGTCGTTTGACCGTGGACCAGCCTAGGGCACGAGTGGTACGGGTGCCCGGAGCCGAGCCGGTGTGGGGTTCAGGGGAGGACGACGACCTGCGCGCCGAACACGAGTCCGGCGCCGAAGCCGATCTGCAGGGCGAGGCCGCCCGACAGGTCCGGGTGCTCCTCGAGCAGGCGGTGCGTGGCGAGCGGGATGCTCGCGGCGGAGGTGTTGCCGGTCGTGGTGATGTCGCGGGCGATCGTCACCGTGTCGGGCAGACCGAGCTGCTTGGCGAACTCGTCGATGATCCGGATGTTCGCCTGGTGCGGCACGAAGGCCGCGAGGTCCTCCGGACGCACCCCGGCGGCCTCGATGGCCTGGCGCGCGACCTTGACCATCTCCCAGACCGCCCAGCGGAAGACCGTCTGCCCGGCCTGCCGCATGGTCGGTCGGGGTGCGCCCGCGGCCCACTCGTTGTAGGTCGCGGTCATGCCGATCGCGTCCCACTTCGAGCCGTCCGAGCCCCAGATCGACGGGCCGATGCCCGGCTGGTCGCTCGGGCCGACGACCGCCGCGCCCGCACCGTCGCCGAGCAGGAACGAGATCGACCGGTCGGTCGGGTCGACGACGTCGCTCAGCTTCTCGGCGCCGACGACGAGCACGTGGTCGGCGAGGCCGGACTTGATGAAGGAGTCCGCCTGGGCGATGCCGTAGGCGTAGCCGGCGCACGCGGCGCTCACGTCGTAGGCGGCCGCGGGCGTCGCGCCGATGCGCTCGGCGAGCAGGGACGCCATCGACGGGGTGGCGACGGTGTGCGTGACCGTGCTGACGAGGACGACGCCGATCTGCGACGGCTCGATGCCGGCCTTCTGGATGGCCTCGCGCGCCGCGGCCTCGGCGAGGTCGACCGCCTCGACGTCGGCGCCGGCCCGCTTGCGGGTGATGATGCCGGTGCGCTGGCGGATCCACTCGTCGGACGAGTCGATGGGCCCGACCAGGTCGTCGTTCGGCACGACGTTCTCGCCGCGCGCGGCACCGAACGCCAGGATGCGGGTGAACTCGTGGCCGCGACGCTGCTGCAGCACCGGACGGGAGGCGCTGGGCACCGCCGTCCCGTCGGCTGCGGTGGACGGGGTGGTGCTGTCGGTCATGCGGTTGCGTCTGCTTCCTGGCCTGCGGTCTCGCTGTCGCGCTGCAGGAGCTCGATCGCGGCGGGCAGGTCGTCGGGGGTCTTGATGGCGACGGTGGGCGTCCCGCGCATGCCGCGCTTGGCGAGACCGACGAGGGCCCCGGCCGGCGCGAGCTCGATGACACCGGTGACGCCGGCGGCCGTGAACGACTCCATCACGGCGTCCCAGTGCACGGGGTTCGCGATCTGCTGCACCATGAGGTCGACGAAGCGGCGCCCGTCGTCCACGCGGGAGCCGTCGGCGTTGGTCCAGATCGGCAGGGTCGGGTCCTGCGTGGCGACCGCGGCGGCGGCGGGGGCGACGCGTTCGACCGCGGGTGCCATGAAGCGGGTGTGGAACGCACCGGCCACCGCGAGCGGGATCACCCTGGCCCGCGCGGGCGGGTCGGCGGCCAGCGCGGCGATGCCCTCGGCGGGCCCGGCGACGACGGTCTGCCCGCCGCCGTTGTGGTTCGCGGGCACGAGACCGTGCTGCGTGAGCGCTTCGGCGACCGCATCGGCGTCGCCACCGAGGACGGCCGCCATCGAGGTCGGCTCGAGCGCGGCGGCGTCCGCCATCGCCCGGCCGCGTGCGGCGACGAGGGAGACGGCGTCGGTCGGCTCGAGGACACCGGCGACGGCCGCGGCGGTGAACTCGCCGACGGAGTGCCCGGCGACCCCGCCGACCAGGGCACGGCGGCCGTCGGCGAGCAGGGCGTCGGCGGTCACGAGGCCGGCGGCGACGATGAGCGGCTGCGCGAGGGCGGTGTCCTTGATGGTGTCGGCGTCGGACTCGGTGCCGTGGTGCGCGAGGTCGACGCCGATCGCCTCGGACCACGCTCCCACGCGGTCACGGACGGCGGAGGCCTCGAGCCAGGGGGCGAGGAAGCCGGGGGTCTGGGAGCCCTGTCCGGGCGCGACGACGACGATCACCGGTCAATCCTCGTCGTCGCACCCCCGCGTACCCGTGTGGACATCCGACAGTGATCCGGCGGTGACGTTGTGTGATCCCCACCGCAGCGCTGTGGTCAGCGGCGGTTCGGCAGGCGCCGACGACCGGCGTTCGACTCGGACATCGCCCCGAGGATGAGCGCCGACTGCACGATCAGCGCGTCGCGGGCGTGCGTGGCGTCCCACCCGATCACGTCAGCGACGCGGCGCAACCGGTACCGCACGGTGTTCGGGTGCACGAAGAGCTCCCGCGCGGTCGCCTCGAGCGAGCGCCCGGTGTCGAGGTAGCACCACAGGGTCTGCAGCAGTTCGGTCGACTGGTCCTTGAGCGGCACGTAGATCCGCTGCACGAGCGCCGACCGGGCGAGTGGGTCGCCAGCCAGGGCACGCTCCGGGAGCAGGTCGTCGGCCAGGGCCGGCCGGGGAGCGCCGCGCCACGCACGGGCCACGGCGAACCCGGCCAGGGCGCCCTTCGCGCTGGTGGACGCGTCGACCACGCCGGGGACCTCGTTGCCGAGCACCAGGTGCCCCTCGCCGAACGACGGTTCGAGGGCCTGCGCGATCGCCGTGAACGAGACGGGCTCTTCACCCTCGGGGACGTCGTCCCGCGGGGTGGCCCGTCCGATGACGACCACGAGCCGCGAGCCCTGCACGCCGATGAGCACGTCGGCGTCCATGTGGCGGGCGGTGCGGCGGATCTGGTCGACCTCGAGCTGCTTCGGTGCGTTGCCGACGAGCACCGCGACCTCGCCGTGGCCGTGCCACCCGAGGGCGGCGATGCGTGAGGGCAGCTCGTCGTCGTACTCACCCGACAGGATGGAGTCGACGACCAGGGCCTCGAGCCGGGCGTCCCACAGCCCGCGGGCCTCGGCTGCGCGGGCGTAGACGTCGGCGGCGGCGAAGGCGATGTCCCGCGAGTACTTCAGGATCGCCTCCTGCAGCATCTCGTCGTCCTTCGCGCGCTCCTCGACGACGGTCACGACGACCCGGATCAGCTGCAGGGTCTGCTGCAGGCTCACCGAGCGCAGGAGCTCGCGCGGTGCTGAGCCGAAGACGTCGGCGGCGGCGATCCACGGGGTGGACGCGCTGCCCTCGAGCCAGGAGATGAACGAGGTGATGCCCGCCTGAGCCACGAGACCGACGGCGGAGCGGCGTCCGGGCGGCATCTCGCTGTACCAGGGCAGGGTGTCCTCGAGCCGCTTGATGGTCGCGGTCGAGAGTTCGCCCGACACCTGCCGGAGCCAGGAGAGCGCGCGTTCGCGGTCCCTCTCCTGGCTCACGGCAGGGTCGGTGCGGGGGGTGCTCACCGGCGGATCAGGCCTCTCCGCCGGCGCTGCCGGTGGTACCGGCGTTCACGTCGTGCAGGCGGTACTTGTCGATCGCCTGCTGGACGAGGGCGTGGTCGACCTTGCCCTGCTTGGCGAGCTGCTGCAGCGTCCGCACGACGACCGAGGGGCCGTCGATGTGGAAGAAGCGGCGTGCCGCCGGACGGGTGTCCGAGAAGCCGAAGCCGTCGGCGCCGAGCGTCGCGTAGTCCGTCGGGACGAACGGGCGGATCTGCTCCTGCACGGCGTGCATGAAGTCGCTCACCGCCACGACCGGGCCCTCGGTGCCGAGCAGGCGCTCGGTCACGAACGGGGTGCGCGGCTGCTCGTTCGGGTGCAGGAACGCCTGCTGCTCGGCGTCGAGCCCGTCGCGGTAGAGCTCGCCCCAGCTCGTGACGCTCCAGACGTCGGCGGACACGCCCCAGTCCTCGGCGAGGAGCTGCTGCGCCTCGAGGATCCACGGCACCGCGACACCGGATGCGAGCAGCTGGGCCTTGGGGCCGTCGTGCTCGCTCGGCTTGAGCAGGTACATGCCCTTGACGATGCCCTCGACGTCGACGCCCTCGGGCTCGGCCGGCTGCACGAGCGGCTCGTTGTAGACCGTCAGGTAGTACATGACGTTCGGGTCGGCGTGCGCCGGCGAGCCGTCCTCGTTCGTGCCGTACATGCGCTCGAGGCCGGACTTGACGATGTGCCCGATCTCGTAGCCGTAGGCCGGGTCGTAGGACACGACCGCCGGGTTCGTCGCGGCGAGGAGCGGGGAGTGGCCGTCGGCGTGCTGCAGGCCCTCGCCGGTCAGCGTGGTGCGACCCGCGGTGGCGCCGATCATGAAGCCGCGCGCCATCTGGTCGCCCGCCGCCCAGATCGCGTCACCGGTGCGCTGGAACCCGAACTGCGAGTAGAAGACGTAGACCGGGATGAGCGGCTCGCCCTGCGTCGAGTACGAGGTGCCGATCGCGGTGAACGCCGCCAGGGCGCCCGCCTCGTTGATGCCGACGTGGACGATCTGGCCCTGCGGGCTCTCCTTGTAGGCCAGGAGCAGCTCGCGGTCGACCGACGTGTAGTGCTGGCCGTTCGGGTTGTAGATCTTCGCCGTCGGGAAGTACGCGTCCATGCCGAAGGTGCGGGCCTCGTCCGGGATGATCGGGACCACGCGGTCGCCGAAGTCCGGGGAGCGCAGCAGGTCCTTGAGCAGGCGGGCGAACGCCATGGTCGTGGCGACCTCCTGCTTGCCGGAGCCCTTCTTGACGACCTGGTACTTCGCGTCGTCCGGCAGCGTGAACTGCGTGTACTTGGTCCGACGCTCCGGCACGTACCCGCCGAGCGCGCGGCGACGCTCGTGCATGTACTGGATCGCCTCGTCGTCGTTGCCCGGGTGGTAGTACGGCGGCGTGTAGGGGTTCTCGTCGAGCTGCGCGTCGGAGATCGGGATGCGCATCTCGTCGCGGAACTGCTTGAGGTTGTCGAGCGTGAGCTTCTTCATCTGGTGGGTCGCGTTGCGGCCCTCGAAGCTCGGGCCGAGGCCGTAGCCCTTGACCGTCTTCGCCAGGATGACGGTCGGCTGGCCCTTGTGCTCGGTCGCGGCCTTGAACGCGGCGTAGACCTTGCGGTAGTCGTGGCCACCGCGCTTGAGGTTCCAGATCTGGTCGTCCGAGTAGCCCTCGACGAGCTCGAGCGCCTTCGGGTCGCGCCCGAAGAAGTTCTCGCGGACGTACGCGCCGTTCTCGGCCTTGTACGTCTGGTAGTCGCCGTCCGGCGTCGCGTTCATCAGGTTGAGGAGCGCGCCCTCGGTGTCGCGGGCGAGCAGGTCGTCCCACTCGCGGCCCCAGACGACCTTGATGACGTTCCAGCCCGCGCCGCGGAAGAACGCCTCGAGCTCCTGGATGATCTTGCCGTTGCCGCGGACGGGTCCGTCGAGGCGCTGGAGGTTGCAGTTGATGACGAAGTTCAGGTTGTCGAGCCCGTCGTTCGCCGCGACCTGCAGCTGCCCGCGCGACTCGACCTCGTCCATCTCGCCGTCGCCGAGGAACGCCCAGACCTGCTGGTCGGACGCGTCCTTGATCCCACGGTTCGAGAGGTACTTGGCCTGCTGCGCCTGGTAGATCGCGTTGATCGGGCCGATGCCCATCGACACGGTCGGGAACTGCCAGAAGTGCGGCATGAGACGCGGGTGCGGGTACGACGACAGACCGCCGCCGGCGTGCGACTTCTCCTGGCGGAAGCCGTCGAGCTGGTCCTCGGTCAGGCGCCCTTCCATGTAGGCACGGGCGTACATGCCGGGGGAGGCGTGGCCCTGGAAGAACACCTGGTCGCCGCCGGACGGGTGGTCCTGCGCGCGGAAGAAGTGGTTGTAGCCGACCTCGTACATCGCGGCGCTCGACGCGTACGTCGAGATGTGGCCGCCGACCGAGATGCCGGGGCGCTGCGCGCGGTGCACGGTGATCGCGGCGTTCCACCGGATCCACCGGCGGTACCGGCGCTCGAGTTCCTCGTCGCCGGGGAACTCCGGCTCGTCCTCGGGCGCGATCGTGTTGACGTAGTCGGTCGTCGGGACCATCGGCACGCCGAGGTGCAGCTCGTTCGAGCGCTTCAGCAGGCTCTGCATGATCTCGCGGGCCCGCTGGTGGCCGTGCGTCGCGACGAGGCCGTCGAGCGACTCACGCCACTCTGCGGTCTCCTCGGGGTCCTGGTCGGTCCCTGCGGTGCTGCGCGGGTCCTGGTCGTTCACCGTCACCCTTGACCTCGTTCGTTCTCGTGGTGGTGGACATGGGGGCCACCGGTGGTCGGGTCACGACCGGATGGGGCCCACACCACCTTAGGCCCCACGACCGACCGCCCGGCTGATGGTGGCCTGCAGGTGGACGGGTACTTGCGTTCGGGTGGCGTCGGCGTACGATTGCCGATCGTGCAGGCGCGACCCGCGGTGCACCAGCGACACGGGCACACCCCACGCCCGAGGAAGAAGCAGCGCACCGATGGCCCTGGAGATCGGCTCCCTCGCGCCGGACTTCGAACTCCCGAACCAGTTCGGTGAGCACGTCCGCCTCAGCGACTTCCGGGGCGTCCGCCCGGTCGCCCTCGTCTTCTTCCCGCTCGCGTTCTCGTCCGGGTGCACGAACGAGCTCTGCACGTTGCAGGACAACATCGCGATGTTCCAGGACCAGCGGGTGGAGCTGATCGGCATCTCGGTCGACTCGAAGGCGACGCTGCGCTCCTTCGCCGAGACGCACGGCTACGACTTCGAGCTGCTCGCGGACTTCTGGCCGCACGGCGCGGTCTCGAAGGAGTACGGCGTGTTCCTCGACAAGAAGGGCTTTGCCACGCGCGCGACCTTCGTCATCGACGTGCAGGGCCGCATCAAGGCGTCGATCATCACCGAGCCAGGCCTGCAGCGCGACGTCGCCGAGTACCGCGCTGCCCTCGACCGCCTCGCCGCCTGCACCGCTCCCGTCCCGGTCGGCTGACCGGGGAGCACTCGCCGCCCTCCACTCCGCAGCACGCTCCGCTCCGAAGGACGGGTGGGCGCGCCCGCGTCCGCACCACCGGACGGGAGGCTCCGTGCAGGTCGTCGACACCGCCAGCCTCGATCGTGTGGCCACCACCGCCCCGTACGCGCCCTGGCCCGTCACGGACCGGCCCGACAGGTGGTCGCTCACCAGGACGACCGTGCCGACGGCCGTCGGTCCGGTCGTCGTGCACCACCGGCCCGGTCCGGACCCCGTCCTGCTGCTGCACGGCGTGGCCGGGTCGTGGACCACGTGGACACCGCTCCTGCGCGCGGCCGGCGGACTCGGCGCCCGCGGACTCGTGCTCGTCGACCTCCCCGGCTGGGGATCGTCACCGGCACCGGTCCGGCCGTTCGACGTCGATGACGGCGCACGCGTGCTGGTCGGGGTGCTCGACGCGCTCGGCCTGCCCGCGGTCGACGTCGTCGGGCACTCGATGGGTGCGTTCGTCGGCCTGCACCTGGCCGTCGTCGCTCCGGAGCGCGTCCGCTCCCTCGGGCTCGTGTCCGGCACCACCACGGCGACCGCGCGGGCCGCACGGCACCCGTGGCGGGCACTGCGGACGTTGCCGGCGTTCACGCTGCTGCGCGCCGGGCTGACCGTGACCGGAGGCGCGGCCGCGGGCCTGCTGCGGGTGACGGCCCGCACCGGACTGCTGCCGCTCCTCGCCGCACCCGTGTTCTCGCACGTCCGCCGGCTCGACGCGAGCGTCCTGGACGCCTTCGTCCACGAGTTCCGGCCGCGGCGCTTCACCGCCGCCGCCCGGACCGCGGCGGGGTACGACGTCGACCGGTGGCGGACGGTCACCTGCCCGGTCACCGCGGTCATCGGACGCGACGACGTCTTCGCCCGGGTGACCGACCTCGACGACCTGCGACGGCTCCTGCCGGACGTCCGCACCGCGGTGCTCGAGGACTGCGGGCACTTCGCGCACGTCGAGCACCCCGGCCCCGTCGCCGAGCTGCTGGGCCTGTCCGCCGCGAAGCCGTCCTCCTGAGGGAGACCGCTGCTGAGCGGCGCCTACCGGGCGCGGACCGAACGGCTCGGGAAGGTCGCCGCCACCCGGGCGCGGACCTCGGCGACGACGGCCTCGCGCATCACGGGCGAGAACAGCGAGTGGTCGCCGTCGGCGACCTCGACCACCGAGAGCCGTCCGCCCCAGCGCCGGACCGCGCGGCGGCCACCGAGCCGCTCGAACAGGGCGACGTCGTCCGGTGCGGCGACGACCACGACGTCCGTGCCGTGCTCGACCAGCGGTCGGACGTGGCCCACGACGCCCCCGGCCCGGTCGCGTCGTGCGATCCACTCCCGCACGCGTTCCGGCACCAGGGCGTTGTAGCGCTCGCGCACCCGGCGCCGCAGCGGCGAGGGCGAGTCGACCGCCCGCAGGCCGTCCGCGTAGCTCCCCGGTGCGGCGGCGGTCCGCCGGTAGTCGTTCGGGCTGATCTCCACCACGAGCCGCGGGTGTTCCTCGGCCGATCGGCCCGCCAGCCACGCGCCCGCGCACATGCCGACGACGACGAGCTGCTCCGACGGCGCGCGCATCGCGGCGACGACGGCGCGCTGGTCGTCGATCCACTCCTGCGCGAACAGGTAGGACCGCTCGTCCTCGCGCACGGCGGTGCTCTCGCCCGTGCCGCGGCGGTCGACCCGCACGACACGAGCGCCGTCGCGGGCCAGCGCGCGGGCGAGGCCGACCTGGTAGTCCGCGGCGCCCACCCGGTGCTCGGCCGCGCCGTTGTGCAGGACGACGACGGGGGCGTCCTCGTCCTGGGCGGCCGACACGGTCTCGACGGCGAAGAGCGCCTCGGGGCCGATGCGCACGATGCGCTCGGACACCCGCTCGTCCACGTCGAGGACCTCGGCGAGCGCCGGCGGCACGGTCGGCTCCGCGGCCGCCGGGGCCCAGCCGTCGACCCACTCGACCACGCGGTCCACCGTGGCACCGGGGATGCGGGCGTGCATGCTCGTGCCGTCGAGGAGCTCGGCGGTCCCCGGTGCCTCGACCGTGTCGACCGGACCGAACGGGCGCGGGGGCGTCGCGCCCGGGCGGACGAACGCGACCGTCGGAGCGGTCCGCGGCAGCAGGGCGAGGGCGGCGAGCTCGTCGGCCTCGGACGGGGTGACGTCGATGCCCACCAGGGACTCGGCACCGCCGACCACCCGGTCACCGCCGATGGTGATCGACGCCAACGCACGCTGCTTCCGGAGCCACGCGCGGCCCGACGCGGGTGCGTCCCAGACGACGAGCGCGTCCGCGTCGTCCGCCGCGGCGGCGGCGACGAGCGCCGCCGAGGCGAGCCCGAGGAACGCGACCCGGTCGACGCCGGACCGCCGCAGGACCGTGGCGGCGTGCCGCGCCGACCGGACCTGCGCGTCGGGGGCGTCGTCGGTCCCGGCGTCACCACGTCCCGACGGGTCGTAGCGCACCGAGGCCAGGCCACGGGCCTCCAGGCGGTCGGCCAGCAGGCGGAGCGTGCGGTACGCGATCACGCCCTCCTGACCGAGCGGCGGGCAGAGCACGACGCCGGCACGGGCCGAGGAGGGGAGCTGGACCGCGACGCGCAGCGCCGGTGCGCCGGACCAGCCGTGGTGCGTGCTCACAGCGCCAGGGCCGCGCGGACGTCCGGCGTCCAGCGGTCCGGGTCGGTGCCGTGCGCGGCGAACAGCGCGATCGTGATCCGCTCCAGTCCGAACGCGATGCAGGCGCTGTGCGCGACCTCGCCGTCGGCGGTGCGGAGCCCGAAGGACGTGCCGAAGTGGTCCTCGTGCAGGTTCGCCGAGGAGATCGCGGTCGGTTCGTGGTCCGGGCCGTACACGGGCGTGACGAACTCGTACTTCAGCGACTGCTCGACCTGGTTGCGGGCGAGCATCTGGCCGACGCGGCCGAAGAAGGGGTCGTTCGCCGGGACCACGTCGACCGCGATCCCGAACGACTCGAGCAGCGCGCGCATGCCGGGGATGCGGCCGTCGCGGTGTTCCTTCGCCGAGTCCGGCGTGCCGATGTGCACGAACTCGTGCATGTGGAAGGCCTGCAGGCGCATCGGGTCGAGCGAGGGCTCGCGACGGAACGAGTCGCCGACGATGTCGAACGTCCGGCCGCCCTCGGGGATGCTGTCGCCGACCAGGCCGTAGACCGGGTGGCAGACCGCCGGGGTGAGCATGAGGTCGGCGGGCTCGAGGAACGTCTCCCAGCGCTCGCCGCGCTCCCGGGCCGCGAGCAGGGCGCGGTGGGTGCGGTCGTCCCCGGTGAAGCCGGAGATCGACGCGGCCAGGTCCGGGAAGGACGCGATGTAGTCGGTGCGCTCGAACGCGGCGAGGGGCTCGACCGGCGGGAAGCGCAGGACGTCGGCGTGCAGGTCGGCCTGGCTGCGGACGGCTGCGGCGTCGACGGCGGCGGAGACGCGCTCGAACACGCCGGTCCGGCCGTAGAGCCCGGGGGAGCCGAGGTCGATGAGCACGCCGTCGGCGAGCAGTCGCCCGCGCAGCTCCGCGCGGGCGGCGTCGAGGGCGGTCGCCGCGGTGGTGTCGGTGGTGGTCACAGGATCGCTCCGCTCATGATGGCCAGGGCTGCGTCGTTGTGGAGGAGCCGGTCGTTGCTCACCATCACGGCGGCTCCGTGGGCGTCCCGGAGGTGTCGGGCGATGCTCAGCGGCCCGGTGGCGGCGAAGCCGGCGATGCCGACGATGCGCATCGCCTTCGTGGTGAGGTCGACGACCTTCTCGGACGCGTTGACCTTCAGCGCGTTGGCGGCGAGGGCGTACGAGGCGGACCCGAGCACCGTCGGGTCGTCGGTGACCGCGTCGAAGCGCTCGGCGGCGTGCCGGACGGCGTCGGCGAGGGACTGCAGGTCGACCAGCAGCTCGGCCAGGCGGAGGGCGCCGGGCGGGGTCGTCCCCACTGCGGCGCGCGCCTGCTTCCGGACGGCCTGCCGGGCACGCTCGGCGGCGCCGGCGGCGATGCCGGTCCAGACCGATGCCCACAGCACGTGCGAGACCGGCAGGACGGTCTGCGCCGAGATCGTGGCGTAGTCGTCGCGCAGGATGCGGTCCTCATGGGTGTCCGCCTCGAGGACCCAGCCGTTGCTGCAGGTACCGCGGAGGCCCATGGTGTCCCAGGTCGACGTCTGCGTCAGCGTGGTCTCGTCCGGCAGGCAGACGACCAGGCGCTGGTCGGAGGGCGCGGCGTCCGGGTCGCGGCGCGCGGTGACGAACACCGCGTCGGCCTCGGTGGCGTAGGAGATCACGGGCGCGTCCTTGCGCAGGTGGATCCGTCCCGCTGCGGAGACCTCGATGGCGCAGGTGCTCCGGCGGGCGTCGCCGCCGATGCCCCGCTCGGTCGTCGAGGACGCGACGAGGGCACCGTGGAGCACGGCCTCGGTCATCGCGGTGACGCCGAGCCCGACGCCACCGTGCCGCCAGAGGGCCATCGCCTGGCCGTGGTGCATGGCGAAGACCATGCCCGTCGCGGCGCAGGCCCGGCCGAGCGTCGTGGCGATCGCGGCGAGCTCGGCGAGCGTGGCACCCTCGCCGCCGAGCGCGACGGGGACCGCGGCGGCCAGGAGGCCGTGCTCCTTCATCGCGGCGATGGCCTCGCGCGGGGGACGGGCGTCGCGGTCGACCTCGTCGGCGTGCAGCGCGGCGACCTCGGCCACCAGACCGGCCCGTGCGGCGAAGCGGTCGGCGCTCGCCGTGCCGTCGCCCGCGGTCGGTGCCGCGGCGACGTGCGGGTCCCCGGTCAGGACCGGGGCGGTCACGCGGCGGCCTCGGCGGCGGCGGTGATCGACTCGATCGTCGCGAAGGTCGAGCGGTGCAGTGCTGCGTCGGGGAACTCCACGTCGAGCTCGTTCTCGACGGCGAGCATCACGTTGACGGTCGCGTGCGAGGTCAGTCCGAGCGCGTAGAGGTCGGCGATCGACGCGATGTCGGATGCGTCGACGGTGAGGCGTCCGTGGTCGGCGAGTGCTCGTCGGACGGCCTGTTCCGCGGTCGGGACGGCGAGGGCGAGGGGGGATGCGGAGGTCGGGTCCTGGTGCATGGGAGCAACCCTAAGGAGCGGCCAGGCCCGGAAAACCGCCGTGCGGGTGCGTGATCCCGCACGCCCGCCGCAAGGATGTCGACCGGCGCTCGTCAGCGTTCGGAGAGGGCCACGGCGGTCGCGAGCGCCAGCCCCCGTTCGTGTGACAGGGACACCGCGACGGGGCCGCACCCGACCGCGGCGGCGAGTTCCGCGGCGCGTCCGGACAGCTCGACGACGGGTGCTCCCGAGGCGTCGAGGACCACCGCGACGTCGGTCAGCGGCACCGCCTCGTCCCGCGTCGGCCGCAGGAGCTTGATCACTGCCTCCTTGCCGGCGAACCGCGCCGCCAGCCGCTCGGGGTCGTCACCGGTGTCGGAACGCTCCCGAGGGGTGAAGACCCGCGCCAGGTACCGTTCGCCGTGCGCCGCGATGCCCGCGACGACGTCGTCGACCGCCGCCAGGTCGGTGCCGGTCCGGATGGTGGTCATGTCCGCACTGTACGGGGCGTCGCAGCTGGTGGACGGACCACTCCGGGTGGTCGAGCCGGGACAGGTGCCGGCGCAGGCACGGCTCAGCGGTACTGCGGCGGCCAGTCGAACGGCGCCGGGCGGTGCGGGACCTCGCCGATCGTCGTGACCGCCAGCACGACCTCGCGACGGTCCGTCAGCGCGATGGACCGCGGGTTGCCGAGGTACCGGTGCCCGTCGACCCACACGGTGAGCTCGCCGCGGAGGCCGCCGACGTGCCCGGCGCCGAGCGAGACGTCCCACTCGTCGAAGAACTGTCCGAGGGTGAAGCTCCGCCGGGTCGGCGACTCGACGTGCAGGATGCCCGAGGTGTCGTGCGTGTGCAGCTGGGCGGCGAAGTGCTCGCGTGCCGAGTGCCCGACGTCGCCCGGTACCGTGACCGGGGTGGCGCCGTCGAGGACCGTCAGGTGCGTGTGCACGTGCTCCGCCAACGGCTCGCCCCACACGTTGCCGAGCCCGGCCGCCTCGGCCCGGGTCTGCAGGTCGGTCGGCGCCGGCCACGGGGGCGCGGTCCGGGTGGTCCCCGCCGCCGGTGCCGTGCAGAGGGCGAGGAGGACGACCGCCACCGCGGCGACGAGCGTCACGACGACCCCGCGGGGGGCCGTCGCGCGCCCGTCGCGGGTGCGGCTCGTCACCACTTGTCGTGGACGGCTGCGCGGAACCAGCGGTCGTAGAGCTCGTGCACGGTGTCGTCGAGCCCGCCGAGGTCGAGTGCGCTGCCGTCGGCGAGGTCGGCGGCACCGGCGTTCGAGCGCGCCTGCTCCGGGTTCCGCGCACCGGGGATCGCTGCGGTCACGCCGTCCTGCGTGATGATCCACGCCAGTGCCGCCTGGGGGACCGAGACGCCCTCGGGCAGCGAGGACGCGAAGGCCTGTGCCGCCTGCACGCCGTCCTCGAAGTCGACCCCGCTGAAGGTCTCGCCCTGGTCGAAGGCCTCGCCGTGGCGGTTGTAGTTCCGGTGGTCGCCCTCGCTGAAGGTCGTCTCCGTCGTGTACTTGCCGGACAGCAGCCCCGATGCCAGCGGGACGCGCGCGAGGATGCCGACCCCTGCCTCCCGTGCGGCCGGCAGCACGCGGTCCAGCGGCTTGAGGCGGAAGGCGTTGAGGATGACCTGCACGCTCGCGACGTGCGGCCGGGCGATCGCGGTGAGTGCCTGGTCAGCGGTCTCGACGGAGACGCCGTAGGCGGCGACCGACCCGTCGGCGACGAGCGCGTCGAGGGCGTCGTACACGGCGTCGTCCTCGAACACCGGCGTCGGCGGGCAGTGCAGCTGCACCAGGTCGAGGGTGTCCTGCTGCAGGTTGCGCCGGGAGCGGTCGACCCACTCGCGGAAGTGCTCTGCGACGTAGTTGGCGGGGACCTGCTCGGCGCGGCGGCCCATCTTCGTCGTGACGGTGAGCGGGACGTCCGGGTTCGACCGGCGCCACGCGCCGATGAGCTGCTCGCTGCGACCGTCGCCGTAGACGTCGGCGGTGTCGAACAGCGTGACGCCGGACTCGACCGAGGCGTCCATCACGGCGGCGGCGTCCTGCTCGCTGACGGGACCCCAGTCACCGCCGAACTGCCAGGTGCCGAGGCCGACGACGGACACGGAGCGGCCGGTACGGCCGAGGGTGCGACTCTGCATGGAGCCGAGCGTAGTCACGGCTGGTCCGGGCGGCCCGCGGTCTGTCCGGACGCCGCCGTCCGGTGCATGAGCGCCCGGGCCGCCCGGGCGCGGGGGATCACCCACGCGACCGACCAGGTCCCGATGCCGACCCAGAGCGCGACGAGGAGCCCGGTCAGGAGCGGTCCGTGCTGCTCCGCCATCGACAGGGTCATCGCGGTCCAGAGGACGCACAGCACGACCTTGCCCCAACCGGCGCCCTCGCGGTCCGCCTGCGCCTGCAGCGCGGGGACCCACTCGTCGGGGGGCACGGTGGCGGGGACGTGCTCGTCGGCGACCCAGCGCTGCACGGCGACCGCCTGTTCGTAGCCGCCGGCAGCCCGCCAGGACCGCAGCTGTGTCCAGACGCCGAGCGCGGCGCCGACGACACCGGCGGGGATGCCCACGCCGACGACGAGCGCGGTCGTGGTCGTCGCCCACGACGACGCGACGAGCACCACCAGCACGACGCCGAACGAGGCGCCCGTGCCCGCGCTGCCGAGCAGCCGCAGGCGACCCGCCTCGTCCAGCACACCGACCCTGTCCACGGGACCCGACGGTACGCGTTCCGGGTGGTGGATCCGCTGCACGTGCGGCCGTCGTGCGGCATGATCGACCGGTGCCCTCCTCGAACCCGACCACGGCCTACCGAGCCGCCCGCGACGAACTGCTCGCCGTCCTCGACGAAGACGACGTCGACCGAGCCGAGGCGGCCCGCCGCGCCTTCCGCTGGCCCGGGCTCGGCGACACGTTCAACTGGGCGACGGACTGGTTCGACGTCGTCGCCCGCGGGAACGACCGGGTCGCGCTCTGGATCGTCGACGAGGACGGCGGCTCCCGGACGACCTACGCCGAGATGGCGGCGCGCTCCGACCGGCTCGCGGTGCGTCTCGACCGGCTCGGTGTCCGGAAGGGCGATCACGTGCTGCTCATGCTCGGGAACCAGCTCGAGCTGTGGGAGACGATGCTCGCGGTGATGAAGCTCGGTGCGGTCATCCTGCCGACCTCGACGATGCTCGACACCGCCGACCTGCAGGACCGGATCGACCGGGGCGGGGTCGCGCACGTCGTGACGAACCACGGGGAGACCCCGAAGTTCGACGGCGTGACCGGGGCGCCCTCCCGGATCGTCGTCGGCGGTGCGGCCGACGGCTGGACGACGTACCCGGACGACCTCGGCGAGCCGGCCCCGAGCGACGAGGTCCGGCCGGTGGTGGTGACCCGCACGACCGATCCCTGCCTGGTGTACTTCACGTCCGGCACGACGTCGCGGCCGAAGATGGTCGTGCACACCCAGGCCTCGTACCCGGTCGGGCACCTCAGCACCATGCACTGGCTGGGGTTGCGGCCGGCTGACGTGCACCTGGCGATCAGTTCGCCCGGCTGGGGCAAGCACGCGTGGAGCTGCTTCTTCGCGCCGTGGATCGCCGAGGCGACGGTGTTCGTGTACGACACCCCGCGGTTCGACCCGGCGGGTCTCCTCGCGCAGCTCGACCAGGCCGGGGTCGACACGTTCTGTGCGCCGCCGACCGCCTGGCGGATGCTCCTGCAGTCCGACCTCGGGCCGAAGCCGCGTGCCCTGCGCGAAGTGGTGTCGGCGGGGGAGCCCCTCAACCCCGAGGTGATCGCCCGGGTGCAGGCGGCGTGGGGTCTGACGATCCGCGACGGCTACGGGCAGACCGAGACCACGGCGATCATCGGCAACGTCCCGGGCGCCCCGGTGACGCCCGGCGCGATGGGCCGACCGCTGCCCGGTGTCTCGATCACGCTGCTCGACCCGCTCACCGGACGTCCCGGCGACGAGGGCGAGGTCTGCCTCGACCTGGCTGAACGCCCCACCAACCTGATGGCGGGGTACCTCGGCGACCCGGAGCGCACCGCCGACGCGATGCGGGACGGTTCCTTCCACACCGGCGACATCGCGAGCCGCGACGCCGACGGGCAGCTGACGTTCATCGGTCGCACGGACGACGTGTTCAAGTCGTCGGACTACAAGGTCTCGCCGTTCGAGGTCGAGAGCGCGCTGCTGCAGCACGCCGCCGTGGCGGAGAGCGCGGTCGTCCCCGCCCCGGACGAGGCCCGACTCAACGTCGTCAAGGCCTACGTGACGCTCGCGGCCGGGTGGGAGCCCACGGCCGACACGGCACGCGCGGTGCTCGAGCACGCGCGGACCGCGCTGCCGGCGTACGCGCGGGTCCGGAGGGTCGAGTTCGGCTCGCTGCCGAAGACCATCTCCGGCAAGATCCGCCGCGTCGAGCTGCGGGAGCGCGAGGAGGCGGCTGCCCGGACGGGTTCGCCCGCCGAGGGGGAGTGGCGGGACGAGCAGTTCCCGGAGCTCCGGTCGGTCGGTCGACGGGCCGACGACCGACGCCGCTCCGGCGAGGGCTGAGCCGCGTCAGCCGGCGCGGAAGAAGTCGCCGTAGGTCGGTTCCGGCGGGACGTCGCCGTGCGTGCGGTGGTGCACGAGGGCGTCGATCTCGTCGGGGTGCCGCAGACCGCGGCGGTGCCACTCGTGCGGGTGGCGCTGGAGTTCGCGGAGGTCTCGGAGGCTCGACACGGCGCTCACGCCCCCAGCGTGACGACGGTGACGGCGGCGGTCGCGACCGTGACGGCGACGATCCCGAGGCTCGTGGCGACCGTCGCCAGCAGACGGCCACGGGCTGCCTCCCGCACCTCGGAGAACTGCGAGTGTGTTGCGTCGATGGTGCTCATGGCCGGCCCTTCCCGTGTCGTGGATCGCGCCTCGCGGCGCCTGGTGCCAGCTTGCTCCGGTTTCTCTAGTTTGTCTAACTACTGATCCTGATGCGTACGCATCTCGGACAGCGGTCGGGGTCGGTCGGCTCCGTCGACCTCGTCCGCGGGGGAGTCGGCGGCCATCGCGGCCGTCACCTCGGTGAAGAACGTCCGCATCTCGGCGATCGTCTGCGGCGAGAGCCGGTCGGCAGCCGCGATCATCCGGGCGTGCACGTCCGTCAGTTCCGTGCGGACCTCGTCGTCGCTGTGCCCGGTCGCGACGAGCAGGGCGCCGCGGCCGTCGGACGGGTCGGCGCGGCGCTCGACGTGCCCGGAGGCCACGAGCCGCCGCACGACCGCGGTCGTCGACGCCGAGGTGATCCCGAGGTGGGCGGTCAGGTCGCCCGGGCGCACCGCTCGGCCCTCCTCGCCAGCGCGCAGGAGGAAGCGCACCGCCTCCATGTCCGTCGCGTTCATCCCCATCGCGCGCCGCTTGCGCTCGCGCATGGCGACCTCGGCCGCGCGGTACCGCCGCATCATGGTGAGCAGCTCCACGCCGGTCCTGCCCTGCCGGTCCGGGTACCAGTACCCCGATGCCCCGTGCGTCCCGTCGTCGGTCATCGCACACCTCCTCGCGCTGTGCGGCAGACAGTACCTGCGATCCCTCGCAGGTCGGGGTACACCCCGCTGCGGGAGCCCGTGCGGTCACCGGAGTGGGCGCAGGTCGGACGGGAGGCGCGGTGCGGGCCCGCCACGCGCCTCCCGTCCGGACCGTGGTGCCGGACGCACGGACGCACGGACGGGCGGGCGCGCGTCCGGCGTGACGGGCGAGGGTGGCGGTCGATCCGTGACCCGAACACAGACCGACCGCCCGAGCCGCGGCACCTGACCCGCGCCACGACGCCTCGATGCAACACGAGGTCGCTGTGAGCGAGCCTCACGAGCCGGAGACCGCACTCACGCGGGGGTGCCGGTACGCCCGAGCACCCCGGGGCCACGCCCGACCGGTGGCCTTCCGGACCGTCGACCAGCACGAGCCGTAGGCTCCGTGAGGAGAACTCGTCACGGGAGACGGAAGGCCGGCATGACCAGCACCAGCACCAGCAGCCACCCCGCACCCGACGCCGCCGAGGGCGTCCGGACCACCCAGGCCACCGCCTCGGTCGCCGCGATCCTCGCCGAGTCGGCCGCACGGTTCCGCGACGACGTCGCGGTGGTCGTGGGGGAGCAACGCACCACCTACGCCGAGCTGTGGCGGGAGACCCTGGCGTACGCGGGGGCCCTGCGCGCCCGGGGCGTCGGCGAGGGTGACCGCGTGGCGATGCTCGTGCCGAACGTCGCCGACTTCGCCCGGGTCTACTACGCGGTGCTCGCGCTCGGCGCCGTCGTCGTCCCCGTGCACGCACTGCTCAAGCGCCGCGAGATCGAGTTCGTGCTGCAGGACAGCGACGCCCGGCTCCTCGTCTGCGCCGCACCGCTCCTCGGCGAGGGCGCCGCGGGAGCCGCACTGGCCGACGTCGACGTGCTCAGCGTCCTGGCGCCCGCAGACACCGCCGACGGTCCGGACCGGCTCGAGGCGCTCGCCGCGTCGAGCGAGCCGCTCGACACCTACGTCCCCCGGCACCCGTTCGACACCGCCACGATCCTGTACACCAGCGGCACCACCGGCAAGCCGAAGGGCGCGGAGGGCTCGCACTTCGCCCTGCTCGAACAGGTCAACACCTGCCTGCTCACCACCTTCGACATGCGCCGCGGCGACGTCCTGCTCGGAGCGCTCCCGCTCTTCCACACCTTCGGGCAGACCTGCACGATGAACACCGGCTTCCGGGCTGGCGCCACGATCGTCATGCTGCCGAAGTTCGACGGGGACGCGGCGCTCGCCGCGATGGTCGAGCACGACACCGCGATCTTCATGGGCGTCCCCACGATGTACATCGCGCTCCTCGACGCCGCCGGCCGGTCCGACGCGCGACCGCACCTGCGGTACGCGATCTCCGGCGGTGCCTCGCTGCCCCTCGCCGTGCTGGAGCGCTTCCAGCAGGTCTTCGACGCGCCCGTGCACGAGGGGTACGGGCTCACGGAGACCTCGCCCGTCGCGTCGTTCAACCACGTCGGGACCGAACCGCGCCCGGGGACCATCGGCACGCCGATCTGGGGCGTCGACATCGAGATCGCGGACCCGGAGACCACGGACCGGACGGTGCTCCTGCCGCGCGGGGAGATCGGCGAGCTCGTCATCCGCGGGCACAACCTGATGAACGGGTACCTCGGCCGCCCGGACGCCACCGCGGCCGCGATCGTCGACGGGTGGTTCCGCACGGGTGACCTCGGCACCAAGGACGACGACGGCTACCTGACGATCGTCGACCGCACGAAGGACATGATCATCCGCAACGGCTACAACGTGTACCCGCGGCAGGTCGAGGAGGTCCTCGCCACCCACCCGGACGTCACCATGGCGGCCGTGTTCGGCGTGCCGCACGACGTGCACGGGCAGGAGGTCGCCGCGGCGGTCGTGCTCCGGCCGGATGCCGTCGTCACCCCGGAGGAGCTCGTCCGGTTCGTCGCGGACGAGATCGCCGTCTACAAGTACCCGCGCATCGTGCACGTGGTGGACGCGCTGCCGCTCGGACCCAGCGGGAAGGTGTTGAAGCGGGAGCTCGTCGAGCGGTTCGGCGGCTGACGGCGTCCGTCAGTGCTGGTCGTGGCGTGTCCCCGCCGCACGGTCGCGGTGTGAGGCGGCGGTTGTCGCGGCGAGGAACGCCGTCAGGACGGCGTCGGACCACCGGTGTCGAGGGGATCGTGATCCGCGGACCCCCTAGGATCGACGGTGAGGGCCTTTAGCTCAGCTGGTAGAGCGCCACGTTTACACCGTGGATGTCGTCGGTTCGATCCCGGCAGGGCCCACCGGAGACGCCCCGCGCACCAGCGACACCGCCGCCCGCGCCCAGGAGTGCACAGGAACGACACCGAGCGCTGACCGGGTCGCTGCTACCTAGCGCCGCGCGCGGAGGGTCTCGCTCGGGAGCTCCCCGAACCGCTTCGCGTACGCCGACGAGAACCGTCCGGCGTGCGCGAAGCCCCACTTCCGCGCGACCTCCGCGACGGTCGTCTCACCGACGGAGTGGTACCGGAGCTCGGCGCGCACCCGGTCGAAGCGGATCCCGCGGAGCATCGCGTTCGGCGACATCCGGACCTGGCGTTGGAACCCCTGCTGCAGTCCGCGGATGCTCAACCCGACGTGCTCGGCCACGTCGGTGGTCGTGATCGGTGTGTCCGCCCGGGCGTGCATCCACTCGATCGCCGCACGCACGCGCCCTCGCGCCCCGGGCACGGCCGGTACCGCCGGCACGACGGTCACGTGCGGGAACGTCCGGAGCATCGCGAGGGCCGTCCGTCGGGTCGCCTCCGCCATCGCCAGCGGTGACAGTGGCGTCGACCCGAGGACGAGCTGTGCGGCATCGCGGAGTTCGGCGTTCCAGGACCGGACCGCGTCACGGCGCGGGACCGCCGCGTGGTCGAAGACCAGGGGAGCCGGTTCCGTGCCGTGCAGCTCGGCGGCCACCCGTTCGAGCGTCCGCCGGTCGAACTGCACGACGTTCTGCCGGACGTCGGCCAGGTCGAACCGGAAGGGTCGCTCGCTCGGGAACACGACGGGACGCCCGGGGGCGAGGGCGACCTCGTCGCGGCCGAGGTCCACCAGCCCGCCGCCGTCGCTGACCCAGCTCACGAAGTAGTGGCTCGTCGCGTCCACCTCGCCGAGCATGCGGCCGTCGAAACGCTTCGCGTCGAGCGACAGTGCGTCGTCCCCGACGGACCGGAACCGGTACCCGAACGAGCGCTCGGTGCGCTCCGGCAGGAACCCGGACGCCCCGTAGGCGGACTCGAACACCGCGCGGGCCACGTCGAGGTCGTCACCCGACGACTCGACGACGTGTCGGACGTCCGGTGCGGTGGTGCTCATGCTCCGATCGTGCCACGTCCGGCAGCTGCGCGACCTCCGGTCGCGCGTGCGCCCTGACCGCCCGTCGGTCGGTCCGTGACACATCGGTGATCCAGCACGTCCCACTGGTGAGATGCACGACGACACCACGACCCCGACCCTGCCCGAGCGCCCCGCGAACGACCTCTGCACGAGCGTCTTCGACCGGTGGCGGTGCGGATTGGCGCACGACCACGCCGGCCTGCACACCGCGGTCGAGACGGGGGCGACGACCTCCTGGAACGACGCCGTGGCAGGACGCACGCTCCGCGAGATCTGAGCACCGGTCGTTGGTCGGCCGGAGGGACGACCCGTCCCACGACGGCCTGCCCGGGTGCTCCGGGTCACTGCGGACGTCCACCGGACCGCGCGTGGGTCTGCTGTCCCCTCTGCGCGCACCGGGGTGCGCGGGCGCCCGGTCACGGGGAGGCCGGCCGGGACCAGAGGTCGGCGCGCACCTCCAGGAAGGTGCCGCTCGCCTCGGCTGACAGCGTGATCGGCCGAGGGTCGACGAGGTCGCCCGGCAGCTGCGTCGTCGGGGTCGCGCCGATCGCCGTTGCCACGTCCGCCGGTGTGGAGCCCGTCGGCGGTCGGACGGTCAGGACGAGCGAGCACCCTCCGGATCCGCACTCCGTGCGTTCGGCGACGATCGCACTGCCCGCGGGGAGCGGCACGGCGGACCGCGGCGGGACGTCGCCCTCGGTCGCTCCGGCCCAGAGGAGTCCGTACCGCCCGAGCACCAGCACGGTGAGCACGCCGACGACGACCAGGACGCCGGTGACGACCCGGCGTCCGGCTCCCCGCTGCCCACCCACGAGCCGGACCCTACCGGACCAGGGCTTCCGCGGTGCGACGGGGCCTGCCATCATCGAGCCGATGCGGACGCCGGAGTCCGCACGACCCGAAGGAGCTCACCGTGACCGTCTTCCTCAACCCCTACCTCGGTTTCCGCGACCAGGCGCGCGAGGCGCTCGACTTCTACCACGGGGTGCTCGGCGGTGAGCTCAAGACGATGACCTTCGCCGAGGGTGGCATGGCGCAGGACCCGTCAGACGCGGACAAGATCATGCACGGTCAGGTCCAGACCGCCGCCGGCCTGCTGCTCATGGCATCGGACGCGCCGGCGAGCATGCCGACGCCGACCGAGAGCAGCATCTCCGTCTCGCTGAGCGGTGACGACGAGGACGTCCTCACCGGCTACTGGAACGGGTTGGCCGAGGGCGCGACCGTGATCGAGCCGCTGACGAAGGCGCCGTGGGGTGACACCTTCGGGATGCTGACCGATCGGTTCGGCGTCACGTGGCTGGTGAACATCAGCGGTTCCGCTGCCTGACCGCGGCTCACGCTGACCGCGCGGCTCACAGACGCGCGACCGGCCGCAGCCGCGGCACCCAGCAGCGCACCGCGGCGGCGTAGCGGCGGAAGTCGTCGCCGAAGCGCTCCTCGAGGTCCGCTTCCTCGAGGGGACGCACGACGCAGTTCCAGACGATCGAGCCTGCGACCGCGTACACGAGCACCATCCACGACGCCGTCACCAACCCGACCGCGGCGCCCTGGGTGATGCCCGCCAGCGCCATCGGGTTCCGCACCACCCGGTACGGTCCGGCCACGACGAGGCGGTTCGGCATCGCGGACGGCAGCGGGGTCCCTGCACCCCGTGTCGACATCGACACCGCCGACGCGAGCCCGAGCAGGCTCGCGAGCACGAACACGACGACACCCGTGTCGACGAGGACGTCCACGACGGGTCCGGGCAGTGCCGGGCGGAGTCGCCACCGGGTCTCGGCGGCCACGATCACCAGAGGGAACACCCCGAGGAACAGCCCCCAGAAGACGACGATCTGCAGCGCGGTACCGAGGACGTGCCGGTGGCGCCCGGCGTCCGGGTCGGCGGTGCGGAAGCGCAGCGGACCGGAGGTGACGAGCTCAGTGGGGATCCGCCCGAGCAGCACCAGGCAGAGCGCCAGCACCGAGCCGACGGTGGCGGCCGTCATCGCGACCACACCCCAGCCGGCCTCGCGGGTCGCCGTCGCCCAGAGGACCATGCCGGCCAGCACGACCGCGGTCCAGCCGGTCGCGAGCACCGCGGCCCAGCGGAGGCCCGTCGCGGCGAGGGCGGACGCGACGACGAAGAGCGGAACGTCGAACGCCGCGACCAGGACCGGGTTGAGCGTGCCGAGCGTGAGCGTCCGGACGGTCGGCACGGTCGCGACGAGCACCCACCACGCTCCGCCGGCGACGGCCTGCAGCGCGAACCACCAGCGACCCCGGGACATGGCTGCAACCTAGCAGCGGCGGTCGGCCGCACGAGACGTCTCGCAGTCCGCGAGACGCCCGTGACCCGGTACGGACGGGAGGCACGGTGCCAGCTGGCACCGTGCCTCCCGTCCTGCGTCACGTGCGTCGCGCGATCAGCGCAGCCCGGCCATCAGCGCTGACCGTTGATCTGACCGAGCCAGCGCCCGAAGGCGGGCTCCTGCTGGTCGTCGTGCAGCGCGCGCAGGGTGGTCGTCGGGATGCAGCGACGCTCGGTGTCGACGCCGTTCCCCTTGTGGAGGTCGAGGCTCATGGTGTGCTCCTTCGCAGTGTGTGGATGGTTCGACGCCGGCGGACGTCCGGGCATTCCCGATCAGGGCGTGACCATGCCGCCGTTGACGTTGAGGGTCTCGCCGGCGACGAAGCTCGACTCCTGCGAGGCGAGGAACACGTACGCCGGGGCGAGCTCCGCGGGCTGGGCGGCGCGGCCCATCGGTGACTCGCTGCTGCCGAACTCGGGCAGCGACTCGGGGTCGACGCCGCCGCTCGGCTGCAGGACGGTCCACGTCGGCCCGGGGGCGACGACGTTGACGCGGATGCCGCGTTCGACGAGGAGCTGCGACAGGCCCTTCGAGAAGTTGTTGATCGCGCCCTTCGACGCCGCGTAGTCGAGCCGGTCCGGCGCCGGCTGGTACGCCTCCATGGACGCGGTCGTGGTGATCGTCGCGCCGGGCTGCAGGTGCGGCAGCGCGGCGCGCACCAGGCGGAAGAGCCCGAAGACGTTGACGTCGAACGTCGCCTCGAACTGGTCGTCGGTGATGTCGAGCAGGTCCGGCTGCCAGCGCTGCTTGCCGGCGACGCTGACGAGTGCGTCGATGCCGCCGAGCTCCGCGACGGCGCGCTCGACGAGCTGCCCTGCGTACGCCTTGTCGCGGAGGTCGCCGGGGACCGCGACGGCCTTCCGGCCGGCGGCCTCGACCTGCTCGATCACGTGGTCGGCGTCGGACTGCTCCTCGGGCAGGTAGGCCAGGACGACGTCGGCGCCCTCGCGGGCGAAGGCGATCGCGACCGCCGCTCCGATGCCCGAGTCGGCGCCGGTGATGACGGCCTTGCGGCCCTCGAGCCGTCCGGTCCCGCGGTAGCTCGTCTCGCCGAGGTCGGGGACCGGGGTCATCTGCGACTGCAGGCCGGGTTCGTCCTGGGTCTGCGGCTCGGGGGAGACGTCGGGGTACCGGCTGCGCGGGTCCCCGAAGGCGTACTGGTCGGCGGGGCCGGACTGGTCGGGTGCGCTCACTTGCTCGTCTCCAGCTCCACCTTGACCCAGCCGGGCTCGCGGCGGTCGAAGGCCTCGTACGCCTCGATCGCCGAACCGATCGGCTCGTGTTCGGTGATGAGGGCGGTCGGGTCGAACTGCCCCGACGCCACCAGGTCGATGAGCGGCGGCGTGACCGAGTGGTGGTCGCAGTTGCCCATGCGGATCGTCAGGTTCTTGTTCATCGCCTGGCCGATCGGGTAGCGCTCGGCCGTCGGGCCGTACACGCCGATGATGCCGATGCGGCCGTACTTCGCGACCGATGCCACCGCCCACTGCGCGACCTGCGAGGGGCCGTCGCCGGGCTTCCACTGCTGCTGCTCGCCGAAGCCGTCGGGCGAGGCGTCCGGGGCCACCTGCTGCACCTCGGCGTCGAACTGCTGGGCCTGCTCGTCGGACACGGCCGCGGGGCCCTGCTTCGGGCGCTCCGCGTCGACACCGACGGCGTCGATGACGGCGTCCGCGCCGATCCCGTTGGTCAGGTCCATGATCGCCTGCACCGGGTCCTCGCGGTTGTAGTCGACCACCTCGCAGTGCTGGGCGAGCGCCGCGGCGAGCCGGGTCTCCTCGCCGTCGACGACGATGACGCGGGCCGCACCGAGCTTGTACGCCGACGCGGCGGCGAACTGGCCGACGATGCCGGCGCCGAACACGACGACGACGTCGCCACGGGTGACGCCGGCGAGCTCGGCACCGAACCACCCGGTCGGGAAGATGTCGGAGAGCAGGATCGCCTGCTCGTCGGAGACGGTGTCCGGCAGCGGGTGCATGGTGTTCCGGGCGTAGGGCACGCGGACGTACTCGGCCTGCAGTCCGTCCACCGGTCCGGTCGACTCCGGGCCGCCGAAGAAGCTCGTGCCGGCCTGCGGACCGTTCGGGTTCGCGACGTCGCACTGTGCGGTCTTGCCCATCCGGCAGTAGCGGCACGCGCCGCACGAGATGGTCGAGTTGATGACGACGCGGTCACCGGCGGAGAACCCGCGGACGGCGTCGCCGACCTCGGTGACGACGCCGACGGCCTCGTGCCCGAGGATCGTGCCCTCCTGCATCGGCGCCATGGTGCCGCGCACGAAGTGCAGGTCGGTGCCGCAGATCGCACTGCGGGTGATCCGGACGATCGCGTCCTCCGGGTGTTGGACGGTGGGCTCCGGGACCTCGTCGAGACGGATGTCTCCGATGCCGTGCCAGACCACTGCGCGCATGTCGCTCTCGCTTCCTGTCGTGGGTGTTCGGGGGACACTCAACGCGCGGAGCCCTGGACGGACACGGAGTGCCGTCCGGTCTGCGCGCCGGAACGGGGGACACGCTCCGCTGGTCGGCCTTCCAGGCGTCGCGGGTTCGCTGGCGCGCATGAGTGACGACCAGCACGACGAGAAGCAGACCCGCGACGACTTCGCGGACGCCGTCAACATGACCGCGTCCCAGCTGCGGAAGTGGCTCGACACGGAGGAGTCGAAGGAGGTCGGGCAGAAGCCGGACGGCGGCGGTGAGTCCACCGGCCACGAGAGCGGTCGCCACATCGTGGCGATCCTCGAGAAGAAGCAGGGCGACTACACCGACGACGACTACGCGCACATGCGGAAGGTCGTCGGGTACGTCGCGCGGCACTCGAAGCAGGAGCCGAAGGGTGACTCGCACGACTCGAAGTGGCGGTACTCGTTGATGAACTGGGGACACGACCCGGAGAAGTGACGCGCGGGGAGCTGCGGCAGAATGGAGCCGTGGACGACTCCGGCATGCCCCGCTTCCGTCGCATCTGGTCGACGATCCAGGTGGGCGTGCTCGCCGCCGCCGTGGTGTTCTGCGTCGTGATGCTGGTGATCGGACAGGGGGAGCTCGACCGCGTCTACGCGGTCGCTGCGGTCTTCTTCGGGCTGGCACTCGTCGGGCACGCGACGTACCTGTGGTTGCTCGCGCGGTCGCGTCGCTGACCGGCGCCGGGCGGACGGGAGGCGCGTGGCGGACCGTCACGCGCCTCCCGTCCGCCGTCAGGCCTGCTGCCAGACGCGCACCCAGTCGACGAGCATCTGCTGCGGGAACCGGGTGGTCGCGTCCGGTGAGCCGGGCCAGGTGCCGCCGACGGCGACGTTCAGCACGACGAAGAACGGCTTGTCGAAGACCCACGGGGACGTGCCGACATCGGCACGGGTGACGGTCCGGCGAGCGACCCCGTCGACGGTCCAGGTGATCGAGCCGGGGCGCCAGTCGACGCCGAAGACGTGGAAGTCGTCGGCGAACGCCGCGCCGCTCGGCTGCGTGTACGACGCGGTCAGGCCCTGTGCGCCCGAGTACCCCGGCCCGTGCACGGTGCCGTGCACCACGGCCGGCTCGTACCCGACGTTCTCCATGACGTCGATCTCGCCGCACGCGGGCCAGCCGACCTGCCCGATGTCGGCGCCGAGCATCCAGAACGCCGGCCACAGGCCCTGCCCGCGGGGGATGCGGATCCGCGCCTCGACGCGGCCGTACTGCGCGGTGAAGGTGCCCTCGGTCGTCAGACGGGCCGAGGTGTACGAGCCGTCGGCCTCGCGGCGGGCGGTGATGACGAGGTTGCCGGCGCCGTCGAGGGCGCTGTTCCGGCGGGAGTCCGTGTAGGTCTGCAGCTCGGCGTTGCCCCAGCCACCGGCGCCGGTGTCGAAGCGCCAGATGCCGGGGTTCGGGGCGCTGCCGGCGGCACCGTCGAACTCGTCGGCAGCGAGCAGCACCGCGCCGTTCGACGGGGTCGCGGCCTGCGCGCCGGTGCCGGTGGCGAGCACGGCTCCGGCGGTCGTGGACGCGACAGCGGCACCGGTCAGGCCGAGCGTCAGGAAGCGGCGACGGTCGAGGCCGTCCGCGTCGCGGAGGACGGGGCGGGTGCGGTGGTCAGGAGTGGGGGCGTTCGTCATGTCGCGTTCTCGTGGGTCGGCGGAGCCGTCAGCGGACGGGCACTGGATCATCACCCGCGCTGCGCGTCCGCGCCAGTCCCCTCTTCTCAGGACAGCGGCGACCCCGGCGTACGTCGTGCGTCGTGGGCTGGCCAGGTGGTGCGGCGGAGCGCCGGTGCTCCCGCGTCGGACTCCGGTGTGCTGTCCCTCGCGCGGACCGTTCGCGAGGGTCCGGTCAGGGCTGGTAGGCGACGCACAGCACGGTGACGTCGTCCGGGTGCTCGCCCGCGTGCGCGAGGTCGGCGATGCCGTCGACGAGCTGCTGCGGGTGCGACCGCTCGGCCACCCAGGCCTCGAAGCGGTCGAGCGAGTCGAGGTCGCCGCCGAACAGGTCGAGCACACCGTCGCTGACCGCGACGATCACGTCGCCGGCCTCGAGGAACGTGTCCTCCGCCGTCCAACTCGTGCCGACGCCGATCGGCAGGTGGCCGGACCGGAGCGGCCGGACGGTGCCGTCGGCGCTCCGCAGCACGGTCAGCCCGTGTCCGGCGTCGACCCAGCGGGCGTGACCGTCGCGGTCGACCCGCACGTGGAAGCACGTGGTGAACTGCCCGCTCGTCAGGTCGGACGCACCGGTGGCGAGCCCGGTGGCGGCACGGCGGACCGCGACGGCCGGATCGGTCTCGTCGACGGTGCTCCGGATGAGGGACCGGACGGCCGCGGCGATCATCCCTGCGCCGACCCCCTTGCCCATCACGTCGCCGAGGGTGAAGGCCGCGCCACCGGGGGTCGCGAACCAGTCGTAGAAGTCGCCGCCGACCGTGCGCGCGGGGATGCACACGCCGACGGCGCGGAGCTCGTCCGGCAGCCCGACGGTCGTCGTCGGCAGGAGCGACTGCTGCACGAGCGCGGCGCGGTCGATCTCACCCTCGGCCACGCGGCGTCGGCGCTGCACGGCGGCGAGCTGCATGCCCGCCTGGCGGGCGAGCTCGTTCGTCACCGCTGCGGTCGCCCCGAACACGAACACGACGATGAACAGGCGGACGAGCTCACTCGGACGGGGCTCGGTGGGGGCGATCAGGTACGAGAGCAGCAAGGTGCCGGTCGTCCCGAGGACCGGCCACACCACGTGTCGACGCCCGGGGTTCGCGGCGACCCACACCACCGGCAGCACGACGATCGCGGTGAAGACCGACGCGCCGTCGCCCGTGCCGAACCGGAGGAAGCCGACCGCGAAGAAGTCGAGCGCGGGGACGAGGAGCTCCACGCGCATCGCAGCGGGCCACCGGGCGGCCACCGCGGCGAAGACGAGCCCGGCGAGCGCGATCGCGACTCCCGTCCACATCAGGGGGGCGTCGCTCACCTCGAGCCACGGCGAGAACGTGCTCGCGACGGCGGCCCCGACGATCAGGGCAGCGATGATCGTCTGCTTCGCGAGCGGCGCCCACGAGGTCCGGATGCCACCGAGCACGATCGGGCCGGTGTCGTCGCGGACGCTGGTGGTCCACGTCCTGGTCGACGACGGGCGGTCCGCGGTGCTCGTCACACGGACGAGTCAACCCGTGTGACGTCGCCCGGGCAACCCCACTCCGGGGGCCGGGCGTGTTGAGTCGCGCTCAGCGGACCGGCGGACCGGCGGCGGACCGACGGGCCTGCGGCCGTGGCGTCGTCCGCCGCACTGCGCCTGGCCCGATCAGAGTCCGAGGCGGAACGCGAGCGGCACGAGCAGGCCCGCGACCCAGATGACCACCATCACGAGCGCGCCCGCAGCGAGCCACCGGCGCCGCCGCCGGAACCTCGGGCTGCGGTCCTCGCCCCACATCTGTGCACGGACGAGCGTCCGGTTCGCCTGTTCGACGACCTTGCGCACCTCGGGGTCGTCGAGGGGGAGCGACCCCGAACGGGCGTGCTCGGCGATCGCCGTCGCTTCCTCGACGGTCAGCTCGTCCTTCGGCATGGGCCCATCGTGGCACCCGGTCGCCGTGCACCGGAAGGGTGGACGTGCTCCGGTCACGCCAGGCGGCGGACCTCGGCGTCGAGCACGTCGACCGCCCACGCGGTGTCCGCGTCGGCCGGTCGGTGCACGAGGTGGAGCGCCAGACCGTCGATCAGCGCGTGCAGTCGAGCAGCAGCAGCAGCAGCCGGTCCGGGTCCCTCGGGGTCGGGGCCGCGGAGCTCGTCGACGGCGCTCCGGCACGCGTCCCGGAGCAGTGCGTGGGCCTCGTCGTGCACGCGCCGGACGCTCGCGTCGGTGAGGGCGAGCGAGCCGAGCGTGAGCCACACCTCGGCCTCGGTGCGGCGTTCACGGTCGAGGGGGAGGAGCTCCCGCAGGCACCGCGCCACGAAGTCGACCCGGTCGTCGTCGGAGGTCCGTGCGGCGTGGAGCGCGGCGAGGCGGAGCTGCACGTGCTCGAACACGCGGCGGAGGCAGGCCACCCGCAGGGAGTCCTGTGTCGGGTAGGCCCGGCGGAGCGATGCCGTCGCGATGCCGGCCTCGTCCGCGACGTTGCGGACCGAGAACGCCGCCAGGCCGTCCCGGGTCAGCACGCGCCAAGCGGCCTCGCCGATCTCGCGGTCGCGTTCGTCGTGGTCGATCAGGCGGGGCACGCGCTGATCGTACACAGTCGTACCAGCACCGCTGTTGTGGACACACCTGTACTAGCATCGACGTTGTGAACACACTCGTACTCAGAAGGAGCGTCCCGTGCTGATCGCCGTCATCATCGCCTGCGAGATCGGGTTCTGGGTCGCCGTCTTCGGCGGGCTCGCCCTGCGGTACCTCGGCGGGGCCCGTCGGACGGGTGCCGTCGTCCTCGCCCTGGCGCCCGTCCTCGACGCGGTCCTGCTCGCCGTGACCGCCCTCGACCTCGCCCAGGGCGGACGCGCGGACTGGATGCACGGTCTCGCTGCGCTCTACGTCGGCGTCTCGCTCGCCTACGGCAGGCGGATGGTCGAGTGGGCGGACGCCCGCTTCGCCCACTGGCGCCACGGTCGAGCACTCCCGCCGCGACCCACCGGGTGGGCGTACACCCGGGCCTGCTGGGCGGACGTGCTGCGGACCGCCCTCGCGGTCGCGATCGCGGGCGCCGTCGTCGGCGCGTTCCTCCTGGCCTTCGGGACGGGCGTCCACACCGAGGCGCTCATCGCCTGGCTCCCGGTGCTCGGCGTCGTGCTCGGGGTCGAACTGCTCTGGGCCATCAGCTACACGCTCTGGCCGCGGCGGGTCCGCTGACCGTGCATCCCGTCCGCGCGCCGGCCTGGGCGCGACCGCAGGAGCGACCGGGTAGCAACGCAGGCATGGCAAAACGGTTCCGCGGGAAGATCGTCGTCGTCACCGGAGCATCGAGCGGCATCGGGAGGGCCGCCGCGCACGAGTTCGCGCGGCAGGGCGCCACCCTCGTCCTCGCCGCACGCGGGCACGAGTCACTCGAGGCAGCAGCGGCCGAGTGCCGGAAGCTCGGCGCCGAGGCCGTCGCGATCCCGACGGACGTCGCCGACGAGCACGCCGTGAAGGACCTCGTCGCGACGACGACGACGCGCTTCGGCCGCATCGACGTCTTCGTCGGCAACGCGGCCCTGTTCGTCTACGGGTTGTTCGAGCAGACCCCGACCAAGGCGTTCAAGCGCGTCGTCGACACCAACCTGTACGGGCACCTGCACGCGATCACCGCGTTGCTGCCGCACTGGAAGCAGCGCGGGAAGGGCACGTACGTGCTCGTCGGCTCGATCCAGTCGCTGCTGTCTGCGCCGTACCAGTCGGCGTACGTCACGAGCAAGCACGCCGCCCTCGGCCTGGTCGACGTCCTCGGCGACGAGTTCGCCGGTACCGGCATCCACTTCACCGCCCTGCTGCCGTCGACGATCGACACGCCGATCTACCAGAACGGCGCGAACTACACGGGCAAGACCTCGCACCCGCTTCCGCCGACGGTGTCGGTCGAGCGCGCCGGCAAGGCCGTCGTGCTGGCGGCCCTGCACCCGAAGCGCTACCGCTTCGTCGGACGCATCCAGGCGTCGCTCGTGCCGCTGCAGTACGTGTTCCCGGGGCTGTTCCACAAGATCACCAAGCCGATGGTCGAGACCTTCGCCCTCCGGGGCAAGGGCGTCCCGAGCGACGGCAACCTGTACGAGCCGGCCGACGCGCACAACGCCACGGACGGTGGCTGGGTCGCGAAGCGCCGCCGCGTCACCCGCCCCCTGGTCTGGGCAGGCATCGCCACGGCGGTCGCGACGGTCGTGCTCGGCCGCTCACGTCGCTGACGCCACCCACCCGACGGACGGGAGGCCCGTGGCGACGCCGCCACGGGCCTCCCGTGCGTCGTGCTGGTCGCGTCCCACCCCGCTCGCCTCCGTCCCGTCCGTCATGGCCCGCGACGGTGCCGTGACGTTACGGCCCGCGACCGGGCCCCTGGGGCTGACGGCCCCGGCGACGTACCGTCGACACATGAGCACGACGACGACCACCGACCCGACCTTCGCCGCCGCGTGGCACGACTGGCACGAGGCGCACGAGCGGGCCCGCGCGAGCGAGCACGGGTTCCTCGCGATCACGAGCCTGCGGTGGCTGACCCCCACCCCCGAGCGCTTCGACGACGCCCCGGGCACCTGGTCGACATCGGAGCACGGTCCCGTGGTGGTGCTCGACGACGGCGAGGCGATCGAGGTCGATGGCGCCACGGTGACCGGCACGCACCGGTTCGGCCCGCTCGCCGAGCGCGGGGGCACGTCGTTCCGCTGGCGGGACGGCGACGAGACCGTGGTCGTGGAGGTCGCCCGACGCGGCGGCAGCGACGTCGTCCGACCCCGACGGCCCTCGGCACCGGTGCGCTCGGCGTACACCGGGACCCCGACGTACGAGCCGTCCGAGCGCTTCGTCGTGGACGCCCGGTTCGAGCCGTTCGACACCCCGCGCGAGGTCACCGTCGGCTCGGTCGTCGACGGGCTCCTGCACGTGTACGAGGCCCCGGGCGTCCTGACCTTCGACCTCGACGGACCCCGGTCCCTCCTGGCGTTCAACGGACACGACGGCGGCCTGCTCGTGCTCTTCACCGACCGGACGAGCGGGGTCACGACGTACGCCGCGAACCGGAGCCTCGACGTCCCGGCGCCCGACGCCGCGGGTCGCACGACGATCGACCTCAACCGGGCCGCGAACCTGCCGTGCGCGTACACCGAGCACGCCACGTGCCCGCTGCCGCCGGCGGAGAACCGGCTCGACGTCGCCGTCGAGGCGGGGGAGCGCCTGCCCGCCTGACCGGCGAGCCCGTGCGCGGCCACCTCGTCGACGCCCGGCGCGGGACGGGCGTGCACCGTGCCTCCCGTCCGTCGGACCGGCGTCGTACGCTGTGCCCGTGGAGTTCCCGGGGGAGGCGGCCGGCGCGCGTGACGCGTCGACCTCTCCGGGGTCACCCCGGGGCACGCAGGACCAGCAGGACGACACGCCCCGAGCGGGACGGCGCGCTCCGCGCGCGACGCCGCACGGAGGCACCGACGGGTCCTCCGGGGACTCCACGCCCCTCGACGTCGTCGTCACCGCCCTCGCCGACGCGTTCCTCACGGCCGAGCGGTGGGAGCCGGACGACCTGACCGCGGCCGGGTACGCGGTGCTCGGCGTGGACCGGACGGCCGTCGGGATCGCCGTCGCGGCCGCCCTGCGCGCGTACCCGCGACCGCCGTCCGACGCCCCGCGGCAGTTCGCCGCCGTCCTCGGGGCGGACCGGCGCCTGGCCGAGCTGCACCGCGCGCGGGCGGCCCGGCGACCGATCCGCCTGCTCGCCCGACGCGTCACCGCGGTCCGCGCGCGTCCGGTCACCGACAGTCGGCTGCTCGTCGACACGCTGCCCGAGCTGGCACGCGCGCTCGACGTCACGATCGGCCGGCTGCTCTGGCTCGCCGACACCCGCGCGTGGAACCGGCAGGCGGGGCCGACCAGTCCGCTCCACCACGTGCGGCACGAGTGGGTGGAGCGGCCCGGACGGGTGCCGCGCCTGCTCGAGAAGCCGATGGACCTGCTCCGGCGCACCCAGCGGACGCTCCTCGACGACCTGCTCGCCGTGCTGCCCGTCCACGACGCCGCGCACGGGTTCGTCCCCGGACGCAGCGTGCTGACGGGCGCGGCGGTGCACACCGGGCAGCAGGTGGTCCTGACGGCCGACCTGACCTCGTTCTTCGCGAGCGTCACCGCGCCGACCGTGTACGGCGTGTTCCGGACCGCCGGGTTCGCCGAACCGCTCGCCCACGTCCTGACCGGGCTCTGCACGCACCGGGTGCCGCCGCACGTGCTGACCGCCATGCCGGCCGGCGGCGCACCCGAGGAACGCGCCGCGCTCCGCCGGTCGCTGACCGTCGCCCACCTGCCCCAGGGTGCGCCGAGCTCCCCGGCGCTGGCGAACACCGCGCTCCGGCACCTCGACGCCCGGCTCGCCGGCTGGGCAGCCGCCTCCGGAGCGGTCTACACCCGCTACGCCGACGACCTGACGTTCAGCGGCAGCGACGGACTCGCGGCCCGGGCGGACGCGTTCCTGCTCGGCGTCGGCCGCATCGTGGGCGACCAGGGGTACCGGCTCAACCCGCGCAAGACCCGCGTGCGGCGACGCGGGACCCGACAGTCCGTCACCGGGGTCGTCGTCAACGACCGCCCCTCGCCCGGTCGCCGGGAGGTCGACCGGTTGCACGCCGTCCTGCACAACGCCGCCGAGCACGGCCCGGCGTCGCAGGACCGGACCGGCCACGCCGACTTCCGGGCGCACCTGCTCGGCCGCATCGCCTGGGTGGAGCAGGTGCACCCCGGCCGGGCTCGACGGCTGCACGAGGAGTTCGCCCGCATCCGCTGGTGACGCCGTGTTGCGGCGCCGGGGACCGCGGACGTCACACGGCGCAACGGTCGGTCACGATCCGCAACACCCGTCGCACCGACCGCAGGGCGGCCGTAGCGTCGCGGCATGAGCGTCCACGTCGACACCTTCCAGCCCGGTCCGACGGGGGCACGTCGTGCCTGACCGGTTCGCCCTCGTCACCGCCCTGCGCGGCGCCGGCTGGCACCCCGCCGCCTGGCGCCTCGCCGGTGCTGCTGCCGGGCGGCTGAGCAGCCTCCGGCACTGGCGCGAGGTCGTCGTCGAGCAGGACCGTCTCGGCACCGACGCCGTCACCCTCGAGGACTCCTTCACCGCCGGGCCCGTCGACGCGCAGGGCGACCTCGACACGACCACCGTCGTCGGCCGGCTCGACGCGCTCCTCGTCGCCAGCGCGGTCGCCCCGGCGACCCGCGCCGTCGGCCTGGTGCCGACCGTCTCGGTGACGCACACCGAACCGTTCCACGTCGCCACGGGCCTCCAGACCCTCGACCACGTCTCGCACGGCCGTGCCGGGTGGCGGCTCCAGGTCAGCCCGACCCCGCGCGAGGCGGCGCTCTTCGGCCGCCGCCCCGGCGGCGAGGGTGCGACGGCGCTGTTCGCCGAGGCACGCGAGGTCGCCGAGGTCGTCTCCCGCCTGTGGGACAGCTGGGACGACGACGCGATCATCCGCGACGTCGCGACCGGCCGGTTCGTCGACCGCGACCGCATCCACGGCGCCGAGTTCGTCGGCGAGCACGTCGCCGTGCACGGGGCGTCGATCGTGCCGCGCTCGCCGCAGGGGCGACCGCCGGTGCTCGCGCTCGCGCACACCGCCGAGGCAGCGCGCTTCGCGGTCGACACCGCCGACGTCGTGCTCGTCACGCCGGGCGGGTCCGGCGGGGCGGGTGCGTCCGTCCCGTCCGGCCTGGAGGCGCGCAGCACCCTGGCACTCGTCCGTGACGCCGAGCAGGCGGCCGGGTCCGACCTCCGCCGTCCGGTCCTCGCCGACCTCGCGGTGCTCATCGGGTCGTCGGCGGCCGAGGCCGCCGACGCGCTCGCCGCGCTGGACGCCGCCGCGGGCACGCCGTACGCGGACCTGTCGGACAGCGCGGTCCTCGCGACCACGGTGCCGGAGCTCGTGTCGCGGATCGCCGGACTGCGGGACCTCGGGTACGCCGGGGTCCGACTCCGGCCGCTGCGGATCCCGACGGACTCCACGGCGATCGCCCGGCAGCTCGTCCCCGCACTCGTGACGGCCGGACTGCGGGCCGACGTCGCTTCCCGTCCCACCGCCGACCTGCGCACGCGGTTCGGTATCGCCCCGGCCGTCAGCCGGTACGCCACCACCCAGGGGGTCTCCGCATGAGCGGGAAGCGTCAGGTCCACCTCGCCGCCCACTTCCCGGGCGTCAACAACACCACCGTCTGGAGCGACGACCGCGCGGAGAGCCAGATCGCGTTCTCGTCGTTCGAGCACTTCGCACGGAACGCCGAGCGCGGGTGCTTCGACTTCCTGTTCCTCGCCGAAGGGCTGCGGCTCCGCGAGCAGAAGGGCCGCATCCACGACCTCGACGTCGTCGGGCGACCGGCGACGCTCGCGATCCTCGCCGCGCTGGCCGGGGTGACCGATCACATCGGTCTGGTCGGGACGCTCCAGATCACGTTCAACGAGCCGGTCGAACTCGCCGAGCAGCTCGCGACCCTCGACCACCTGAGCGACGGCCGGGCGGGATGGAACGTCGTGACGAGCTCGGACGCGTTCCACGGGGCGAACTTCCGACGGGGTGGGTTCCTCGACCACGCCGACCGGTACACGCGGGCGGCCGAGTTCGTGTCGCTCGCACGTGAGCTCTGGGACTCATGGCAGCCGGACGCCGTCGTCGCGGACACGTCGGCCGGCCGCTTCGCCGACCGCTCGCGCATCCGGGACGTCGACCACCACGGACCGCAGTTCGACGTGACCGGCACCTTCCCGGTCCCGCGCAGCCCGCAGCGGCACCCGGTGGTCGTGCAGGCCGGCGACTCCGACGAGGGCCGCGACCTGGCCGCCCGGCACGCCGAGGTGATCTTCTCGTTGCACACCGAGTTCAACGACGCACGGACGTTCTACGCCGACGTCACCGACCGCCTCGCACGGGTCGGCCGGACGGAGGACGAGCTGCTCGTCCTGCCCGGCGCGACCTTCACCCTCGGTGACACAGCGGCCGACGCCGAGGAACGCTCCCGGGCGATCCGCCGCGCGCAGGTCAGCCCGGCCACCGCGATCGCGTTCCTCGAGCAGGTGTGGAACCGCGACCTGTCGGCCTACGACGTCGACGGTCCGCTGCCCGAGGTCGAGCCGGACGTCGATGCCGAGACGATCACGCGGGGGCGGGTGCGCCACGTGCGCGATCCTCGTGCCCTCGTGCAGACCTGGCGCGACCGCGCGGCCGCCGAGCACCTGTCCATCCGGGACCTCGTGATCGCGGTCTCCACGCGCGGCGGCTTCATCGGTACGCCGTCGCACATCGCCGCCGAGATCGACCGGTACGTGCAGGAGCGCGCCTCGGACGGGTTCGTCGTCGTCCCGCACACGAACCCGTACGGCCTCGACGAGTTCGTCGACCGGGTGGTCCCGCTGCTGCAGGAGCGCGGGGTCCACCGGGAGTCCTACGACGACGGGGCGACGCTGCGGCAGACGCTCGGCCTGCCGGGCCGGGTCCTCGACCGCCAGGAGGTGTCCGCGTGACCGCTGTCCCGCTCTCGGTCCTCGACCTCGTGCCGGTGCCGTCCGGGTCGACCGCGGCCCAGGCCCTGCGCAACACGATCGACCTCGCCGTCGCAGCCGAACGGGCCGGGTACGCCCGGTACTGGCTCGCCGAGCACCACCTCAACCCCGGTGTGGCGGGCAGCGCGTCGACCGTCGTCATCGGCGCCGTGGCCGCGGCGACCGCCACGATCCGCGTCGGCAGCGCCGCGACGCTCGTCGGCAACGTGCGGGGCCTGCAGATCGCCGAGACCTTCGGCACCCTGGCCGCCCTGTACGGCCCGCGCATCGACCTCGGGCTCGGTCGCTCCGGAGCGCCGGCCCCGGGCACCGCACCGCCGCCGGCCCCGACACCGCGCGGGGACGAGGTCGTGGACGGACTCCTCGTGCCCGCCCCCTTCCCGTTCCGCATCGCCCCGGGCAGCCGCTTCGCGCTCCAGGGCGAACTGCTCGGCCGCGTGCCCGGGGACGTCGAGCGCTTCGACGACGAGCTCGCGCTCGTCCGCGCACTGTTCGCCGGCGACTGGACGCGCGACGGCTCGGTCGTCGAGGCGCCGCCCGCCGGCGGTGCGGACGTCGAGCTGTGGATCCACGGCTCGACCGGGGGAGCGAGCGCCCGCGCTGCCGGTGCGCTCGGGCTGCCCTACGGCGCGAACTACCACTCGTCGCCCGGCACGGTCCTCGACTCGGTCCGGGCGTACCGCGAGGCCTTCCGGCCCGGCGTGCTCGACGCCCCGCACGTCATCGTGTCGGCCGACGTGGTCGCTGCCGCGTCCGCCGCCGAGGCCGACGAACTCGCGCTCGGGTACGACCGTTGGGTGCACTCGATCCGGTCCGGCGTCGGCGCGATCGCGTACCCGACGCCGTCGTGGGCGCGCGCGCACCCGGTCGACGCCTCGGTCGCCGCCGCGGTGGCCGACCGCGTGGCGACCCGGTTCGTCGGCGATGCCGCCCACGTCGCCGATCGCCTCGAGGTGCTGCAGCGGGTCACGGGCGCGGACGAACTCCTCGTCACGACGATCACGCACGACCACGCCGCGCGGGTGCGCTCGCACCAGCTGCTCGCGGGCGAGTGGGCCCGTCGCAGCGCGGCCGCGAGCAGGGCCGTGACGCCGGCGGGCGCGGGAGGGCGTGGCGACGACGGATCGCGCTGACCGGATCCGACGGCGCTGTCACGACCGACGGCATCGACGTGGCGCGGCGGTGCTGATGCGACCGGCGGTGCTGACGCGACCGGCGGTGCTGACGCGACCGGCGGTCGGACGGGAGGCGCGTGTCGGCCGACACCGCGCCTCCCGTCCCGTCGACCTGTGGGCGGGCGACCGTGGGGCGACACGCCCGTCCGGTGTGCACGTCGCGCGGTGGCGGCCTGCGACGATGCGTCCGTGACCCTCCAGGCGAACGGGCCCGGTGACCCGACCTTCCGCCGGTACCGCGTCGAGGCCGTGAGCGTGGACCGCGGCGAGGAACTCGACGCCGTCTACGGGACCGGCGACGACATGGCGGGCGACCAGGACGCCTTCCGGTACCTCGGAGCGGGCGACACCGAGGTGTCGGTGCGCCGGGCCGAGGTCGAGGGCTCCCGGACCGGGACGATGCGACCCCGTGCCGAGCACATCGTCTTCTGGATCGGCGACGGGACCGCGACGATCGAGGACCTCGACGACGGGGTCGTCGTCGAGGTCGTCCCCGGCGACCCGACGATCCTTTCCGCCTCGCGGCGGTACGCGTTCACCGCGGACGCCAGGACGATCACGATGGTCCACCTGTCCGACCCGGTCGTCCGCCGCGCGCTGGTGCGACGGGGGACCGTCCCCTCGGGACCGGTCGCGTTCACCCTGCAGCCGGACGACGATGACCGACGCCGCGCCCTCCGCGGCACGATCAGGTCGCACGGGCCGCGGCTGATGGACGCCGCGCTCCCCGCTCCGGCCCGGCAGGCGGCGAACGCCGAGGTCGCCGACGCGGTGGTCGCCGCCTTCCCGCTCCTCGTGCCCGAGCGGCCAGCGGGCACCGGGTCGGCGGCCCGTGCCGCGGAGTGGATCCGGGCGAACGCCGACCGTCCGGTCACGCTGCAGGAGATCGCCACAGCCGTGGGCGTCAGCGAACGCGGGCTGCAGAACGCCATGCACCGTCGGTTCGGCGAGTCACCGATGGCGCGGCTGCGCGTCGAGCGGTTGGAGGGGGCGCGTCGGGAGCTGCAGGACTCGGCGGGCGACGTCCTCGTCGCGGACGTCGCCCGCCGGTGGCACTGGTACCACCTCGGACGGTTCGCCGCCGCGTACGCCGAGCGGTTCGGCGAGAGCCCGCGTGACACGCTGCAGCGGAGCAGGGCGCGCGACCGGGACCGGTGACCCCACGGTCACCCGTCCCGGTCGCGCCGCGGTCAGCAGTTCCGCTCTCGCCGCGGTCAGCTGTTGTCGAGCGGCAGGCCCTCGGGGTTGACCTCGGAGTGCTCCACGGCCTCGTCCGACAGGTTGTATGCCTCCAACCACTTGCCGTAGGTCCCGTCCTCGATGAGCTCGTCGATGGCGCCCTGGATCGGCTCCGCCAGCCCGCTGCCCTTCTTCGTCGTCGCCGCGATCAGCCCCTGCAACGAGGAGCCGGCGCCGGAGTACGTCCCCGCGGTCTTCGTCTCGTGGGCGCTCCCGGCGCTCTGCTTGTTCGCGTAGGCGATGGTCGGGTTCGGGCCGAAGTAGGCGTCGATCTTGCCGGCGTCGAGCGCGAGCTTCACGGCGTTGCCGTCCGGGTAGTACTTGACGTCGATGGTCTTCCCACGCGCCGCCAGCTCGGTCTTCCACTCGAGCAGGATCTTCTCCTGGTTCGTGCCGGAGCTCACGGCGACGGTCCTGCCCGCGAGCACGGAGGGGTCGCCGTCGAACGACAGCGCGCTGTCGGCGGGCACCTGCAGCGCGAGCTCGTCCTGCCGGTACGAGGCGAAGTCGTACTTCTCCTTGCGCTGCTCGGTGACGGTGATGTTCGAGAAGCCGGCGTCGACCTTCCCGCCGTCGATGCCGACGAACAGGTTGTCCCACGTGGCGTTCTGCACCTCGGCCCGGAGCCCGAGCTTCGCGGCGACGAGGCGGCCGAGGTCCGGCTCCGACCCGGTGAGCGTCTCCTGGTCGTCACCCGTGAAGGCGAGCGGCGGGAACGCGGACGGCAGGGCGCCGATGCCGATCGTGAGCGTGCCGGAGGACTCGACGTCGTCGGGCAGGGCGTCGTGCAGCGCCGTGTCCTCCGCGACGGTGACCGTCGTCTCGGTGGCGGCGCCGTTGGACGCGGCGCCGATGGTCACGGTGCCGTCGGCCGAGGCGGCACCCGGGTCGGCGGCGGCGTTCGCGGCGCACCCGGACAGGGCGACGACGACGCCCGCGGCGAGGACGAGGGCTCCGGCGCGGTGGCGCCAGCGGGCAGGGGTGATCGTGGACATGGTGCTCCTGTGGGTCGTGGACGGGATCGGGGTCGTGGTCGGGATCGGGTCGTGAACGCCGGTCGTGGTCGTGGTCGTGGTCGTGGCCGGTGCGGACGGGGCGGTACGGGACGGATCAGCGGACGCGGGACAGGAAGTCGCGCGTGCGCGGGTGCTGCGGGGCGTCGATGACCTGTGCGGGCGGGCCCTGTTCGACGACCCGCCCGTGGTCGAGGAAGACGACGTGGTCGGCGACCTCACGGGCGAAGGCGACCTCGTGCGTGACGATGACGAGCGTCGTGCCGGACCCGGCCAACGCGCGGATGACGCCGAGCACCTCGCCGACGAGCTCCGGGTCGAGCGCCGACGTCGGCTCGTCGAGCAGCACCACGGACGGGTCGAGGGCCAGCGCCCGGGCGATCGCGACGCGTTGCTGCTGCCCGCCGGAGAGTTGCCGGGGCCGGGTGGCACCGCGGTCGCCGAGTCCGACGCGCTCCAGCAACTCCTGCGCCCGTGCGTTCGCGGTCGCGGCGGGGACGCCGGCGGCGATGGGCCCCTCGGCGACGTTCTCGAGCGCGGTGAGGTGCGGGAAGAGCTCGAAGTGCTGGAAGACGAAGCCGATCCGGGACCGCTGCCGCAGGATCAGGCGCTCCGGGAGCTCCTTGTACCGGGGGACACCGCCGCGACCGGTCCGGACCCGGACGCCGATGGTCTCGTCGCCCACCGTGACGACGCCGCGGTCGAGCGGTTCGAGGTGGTTGATCGCCCGCAGGAGCGTGGACTTGCCGGACCCGGACGGACCGAGCACGACGGTGACGCTGCCGGACGGCAGCTCCAGGTCGACGCCGTCGATGACGACCTGGTCGCCGAACGCCCTGTGGGCGCCGTGGATGCCGATCGCTGCACTCATCAGATGGCCCTGTCGTCGATGGAGGCAGAAGGAGATGTGTGGGCCGACCCCGTGCCGGAAGCGGTGCCGGCGTCGACGCGGCGGTCCGCGCCTCCAGACAGGCCGGATGGCCCGCCGGTCGGCCCGCCGGTCGGCCCGCCGGAACGCGCACCGGGAGACCGGCCGCCACCCCGTCGGACCGCGGCCCGGACCCGCTGCCACGGCGTCGGCGGCA
Organism: Curtobacterium caseinilyticum; assembly: GCF_030363035.1. Taxonomy (GTDB): domain Bacteria; phylum Actinomycetota; class Actinomycetes; order Actinomycetales; family Microbacteriaceae; genus Curtobacterium; species Curtobacterium caseinilyticum. The sequence continues at coordinate 308,455 of NZ_JAUCMN010000004.1, forward strand.
GCGTGCGGACGGACCCGCGGGCCGTCCACCGCTCGACGTGGTACTGCACGACGGACACCGCACTCGTCAGCGCGAGGTACCAGATCGTCGCGACGACGAGCAGCGGGATGATGTCCGTCGGGTACGTGCTCGACAGGTTCTGCACGACGCCGAACAGGTCGAGCAGCGAGACGTAGAACAGCAGCGACGACGCCTTGAGCAGCCCGACGACCTGGTTCACGAACGCCGGGACGATCGAGCGCAGCGCCTGCGGCAGCACGACCCGGACGAACTGCCGACGCCGGGGGAGCCCGAGCGCCTGCGCGGCCTCGAGCTGCCCGTGGTCGACCGCGAGGACACCGGCCCGCACGATCTCCGAGGCGTAGGCGATCTCGCTGAGGCTCAGCGCGAGGACGCCGATCGCCAGGTCGCCCAGCACGTTCGCGGTCGGTACCTGGAACTGCGGTCCGAACGGGATCCCGACCCCGATCGTCGGGTACAGCGAGCCCAGGTTGTAGAGGAAGACGAGCACGAGGATGAGCGGCACCGACCGGAACAGCCACACGTAGCCCCAGGCCAGGCCGGACAGCACCGGGTTGCGTGACAGCCGGGCGAGCGCCACGACCACGCCGCCGGCGAAGCTGATCACCGCGCTGAGGGCGGTGGCGACGAGCGTCAGCTGCAGTCCGGTCAGGATCGCCGGGCTGAACAACCACTTCCCGACCGCGGGCCAGCCCCACGACTCGTTGGTGAAGAGCGTCTCGACGACGTTCAGCAGCACCACGAGCACGAGGCCCGCGGCGATCCACCGCACCGGGTGGCGTAGTGGCACGACGGGCCGGTCGAGCGCCGCGCGAGCGGCCGCGTCGAGCGCCGTCGGACGGGAGGCACGGGGCGGCTCCGGCGCACGCGGACCGTCCTCGACGTGCGTGCGTCGAGGGTCGTCGGTGCCGTCCGCGGCGACGATCGGCCCGCGCAGGGTTCCGGTGGTGTCGGTCATGCGGCGACGGTAGGAGCGGTGGACGGCGACGACAACGGCGCGCGCAACACTCCGGCACGCGGCGGAACACGGCGTCACGACCGACGGGCGCGTGACGCTCCGTGACGGTCGATCGTGCGGCGAGGCCTGTCGTGCGACGGCGTGTGACGCTACCGTGCGGCCATGACGACGCACCGCGTGACCGCCCCGGAACCGCCCTCGGACGGGTCGACGCCGAAGGGCCCCGCCTCGTACTTCCCGAGCATCGAGAAGACCTACGGGCAGCCCGTGCAGCACTGGCTCGACCTGGTCTCGGACCGCCTCGACGAGCACCGGCACATGGAGGTCGTCGCCTGGCTGAAGGAGGAGCACGGCTTCGGTCGCGGGCACGCGAACGCGGTCGTCGGCTACGTCCGCAGGGCGCTGGGAGCCTGACGGACCCGGCGCCCGGACACGAGGACGAGCACCCGTGTCGGTGGCGGTGCCTACCGTGATCGCGTGGTCGAACCCGTTGACGCGTGGTGGCGGCGGCGACAGTGGTCCCGCGGCACCCCGGTGCCGTACGCCGTCGGGGAGTTCCGGTCCGCGTGGGCGTCGTACCCCGTGCTCGTGCGCCAGTACCACCCGGAGTGGAACCACGGGGTCGTCCTCACCCAGGTCCCGCCCACGGCCGAGGTCCTGCTGACGTGGGAGTGCGACGTCGGGCACGTCTTCGTCGCGACGCCCGCCGAACAGCGGTCCCGTCCCGGGCGTGAGCGCCGCCGGTCGGTCTGGTGCCCGGAGTGCCAGCTCCAGGCGACGCCGCGACGTTGGCCGGTGCTGCCCGCGGACTGGCCGGACGCGGTCCCACCGCCGCAGCGCGCCGAGCGGGTGTGCGGGCGGCAGACGCTGCCCGCCGCTCCCGCGCGGGCCGCCGCGCTGCCGACGGGCGCGGTCGCGTCCTCACACGCTCGTCCGGGTCGGTCCGTGCGGGGCAGGGCCTCCCGACCGGTGCCGCGCACCATCTGCCCGAAGACCCCGCGACTGCCGTCGGGGGAGTCGTTCACGAGCGTCTGCGCCCCCGCGACGGCGTCCGCGGTCGAGGCGGACCTGCGTGCTGCGCTGCAGGAGCGGTTCGCCCTGACGTTCGACCACACCGCGATCCGCCTCGACCGCCCGTTCTTCGACCACGTCGAGGCGTGGCCGGACATCGTGCTGCCCGAGCTCCGCGTCGCGATCGAGTACGACAGCACGGGGCGTCACGGGCTGGAGCACGTGGGTCCGCGTCAGGACACCGACCGTCGGAAGGACCGCGCCGTCCGGGCGGTCGGGTGGGAGGTGGTGCGGATCCGCACGGGCAGGCTGCCCGCGCTCGGACCGTACGACCTCGAGGTGTCCGGGATCTCACGCCGCACGATCGACCAGCTCGTCGACATCCTGCGAGACCTGCGCGGGGCGCTGTTCGTCGACGCCTACGCGCGCTGAGCCCGCTCCGGGCGGTGCGTCCCGCAGCGGTGCCCGGTCCTGCGGATCCCGGCGGCGGCACCGCTGGCTGGCGGGGTACGTCCGTGGGGTACAGCGTTGCTGTGTCCCGCGCGCTGCGGACGGTAGGAACGAAGTATGACAGCGACCGCCTTCTGCCTGCACGCGTTGGGCTCCAGCTCGGAGGAGTTCGCCCTGCTCCGCTCGGAACTCGCCGGCGACCTCGACCTGGTCGGCATCGACCTGCCCGGGTTCGGCCGGAGCCCCGCGTCCGGCGGCACGACCGTCGAGGAGATGGCGGTGCTCGTCGAACGGGCCATCGGCGCGAGCGGAGCCACCGAGTGGGCACTCGTCGGGCACTCGATGGGCGGCAAGGTCGCGACCGTCGTCGCCGACCGCACGGTCTCGGGCGCGAACGGGTTGTTCGGCCTGCGCGCCGTCGTGCTCCTCGCCGCCTCGCCCCTCGCGCCCGAGCCGATGGCCGAGGACCGTCGGCGGTCCATGCTCGCCTGGGCCGAGCACGGAGCGATCGAGCCGCACCACGCCGCCGAGTTCGTCGACGCGAACACGGCCGAGGTCCTGTCGCCCGACCGCCACGAGCAGGCCGTCCAGGACGTGCAGCGCACCGACCCGCGGGCGTGGCGGGACTGGCTGCTCCGCGGCAGCCGCGAGGACTGGTCGACGTCGGCCGGACCGAACCCCGTCCCCGCACTCGTGCTCGCGGGCGCCGAGGACGGCGACCTCGCCGCGGATGCCCAGCGGCGCCTCACGCTGCCGCACTGGCCGGCCGCGGAGCTCCACGAGGTCGCGGGCGCCGCGCACCTGCTGCCGTGGGAGCGCCCCGTCGAGGTCGCGGCCCTCGTCCGCGACTTCTGGTACCGCCGCATCGCGCAGGGGCCGGTCGTCCCGGCGGACACCGTCCGCGTGATCGCCTCGCCCCGGGTGAGCGCCAGGACACGCGGCCTGCTCGCCGTGCGCGCCCTGGCCGACGACCCCGCGGCCACGCCCGACGCCCTGACCCCACGCCAACTGACGACCCTCAGGGCCGTCGCACGCGTCGTCGTCCCCCAGCCCGGAGGTCAGGAGGTCGACCTCGCGCTGCGCGTCGACGCCCAGCTCGCCGCCGGCCAGGGCGACGGGTGGCGTCCGGACGGCTTGCCCGACGACGTCACGGCGTACCGGGGTGCGCTCGACGTCCTCGCGCCGGCGGCCGACGACGGTGCCCTGCCCGCGGTACTCGAGGACGTCGCGGCCGGCCGCTACCGGTCCGACGGCGCGCTCGACGCCGGCCAGCTCCGCGCCTGGTTCGAGGACGCGAGCGTCGACCTGGTCAAGCAGTGGCTCGCCCACCCCGCGACCATGTCCGAGATCGACTACGACGGCTTCGCCAACGGCGGCGACGGCGTCCGCAAGCAGGGCTTCCAGCTGCTCGGTGCCGGGCAGCGGGAAGCGTGGGAACCCGAGGGAGCAGCACGATGAGACTCGACGCACAGCGGCGGTACCAGGACGACGAGGTCGTCGACGTGGTCGTGGTGGGGACCGGTGCCGGTGGTGCCCCGCTCCTCGCACGACTCGCCCGCGAAGGGCTGACGGCCGTCGCCCTCGAGGCCGGACGGAACACCGAGCCGGGTGACCACACGCCGGACGAGGTCGCAGCGCCCGCGGACATCAACTGGATGGACGAGCGGATCAGCGGTGGTGCCGCACCGACCGCCTTCGGTCCGAACAACAGCGGCACCGGAGTCGGCGGGTCGACCCTGCACTGGGGCGCCTTCACCCCGCGGCCGAGCGTGCACGACCTGCGCCTGCGCACCGAGAGCGGGCAGGGCGAGGACTGGCCGGTCGACCACGCGGAACTGACGGCGTACATCGAGCGCGTCGAGCACGAGGTCGGGGTCGCCGGTCCCGCGCACTACCCGTGGGACCCGGACCGGCAGTACCGGATGGGCCCTCCGGCGCGGAACGCGTCGTCCGACATGATGATGCGCGGCACCGCGGCGCTCGGCATCACCGCCACCGACGCCCCGGTCGCACTCACCACCGAGGACCGCCACCAGGAGCACCACGGCCTCCGCCAGGCGTGCGTGTCCTGCGGGTCCTGCCACCAGGGCTGCCGCAACGGCTCGAAGGTGTCGATGGACACCACGTACCTGCCCGCCGCGGTCGCCTTCGGCGCGGAGATCCGCCCGGACTCGTTCGTGCACGGCATCGAGCTCGACGCCGACGGGAAGGTCTGCGCGGTCCTGTACACCCGCGAGGGCCGCGAGCGTCGTCAGCGCTGCCGCTCCCTCGTGCTCGCCGCCGGCGGCGTGGAGACGCCGCGCCTGCTCCTGCACACCGGGCTCGCGAACAGCAGCGGTCAGGTCGGCCGGAACTTCACCGCGCACGGCGCCACCCAGGTCTGGGCGACCTTCGACGAGTCGATGCGGTCCTACCGGGGTTACCCGTCGTCGATCATCACGGAGGACTTCGTCCGCCCCGCCGACGCCGACTTCGCGGGCGGGTACCTCATCCAGAGCCTCGGCGTGCAGCCGTTGACCTTCGCCACCTCGCTCGTGCGCGGCGGCGGGCTGCGCGGGGCCGAGCTCGTCCGGGCGATGCGCGACTACCCGCGGATGGCCGGCGTCGGCATCAACGCCGAGTGCCTGCCCTACGACGACAACCGCCTCGTGCTGTCCGACGAGCTCGACGAGCACGGCGTCCCGCGGGCGCGGGTCAGCTTCTCACCCGGCTCGAACGAGGAGGCGATCCGGGCACACGCGGTGCGCACCATGACGGCGATCGTCGAGGCGGCCGGTGGCACGGACGTGCGGGTGCTCGAGCGCACGGCGCACACGATCGGCACCGCGCGGATGGGCGCCGACGCGGGATCGTCCGTCGTCGACCCGGCCGGTCGGTCGTGGGACGTGCCGAACCTCTGGGTCTGCGACAACTCGGTGTTCCCGAGCGCGGTGATCGCGAACCCGGCGCTGACGATCATGGCGCTGTCGCTCCGCACCGCCGACCGGTTCCTGCGCGACGACGCGGCCGCCGACCGGCGGCCGCTGGTCGCAGCCACCGCCTGACACGGCAGCACCGTCGCCGGCGCTGCTCGGACGTCGAGCGGTGCCGGCGGTCCGCGCCCGGAGCGGGGTCACCCCCGCAGCGCGAGCGCCTCGCTGACCCACCGGGCGTGCAGCGCCCACGGGTCGTCGATGCCGTCCGCCACCGCCGCGACGTGCTCGAGCAGCGCCGGCGTCGTCCGGAACCACTCGGTCCCCGGGAACCGGTCCGCCGCGAAGGCCGCGTGCCGCCGGCGTTCGCGCGTCCGGTCGCCGCGCTCGAACGCCAGGAGCTCCTGGTGGGGCACCGCCGCGAGCCGCTGGCGCGGGTTCGCGGTCGTGCCGATCTTGATCCGGTCGCCGAAGTCGTCACGCTGCCGGAGGTAGTAGACGACGTCGACGCGCGGCGGCGGGAGCTCCCCGTCGGGCACGTCGCCCCAGGCCCACTCGCACGTCGAGCAGGTCGTCCCGCTCGGCCACCGCACGCCCGTCCGCGACCCGCACACCGGGCACGGACCCGGCAGGGCGTCCTCGACGCCGAGGTGCTCGGCGGCGGCGTCCACGACCAGGGCGACGTGCCCGCCGCACAGCGGGAGGACGGCGGCGAAGCCGTCGGCGCTGGCGGCACCGCACCCCGGCACGCAGCAGGCGGGGACCGCAGGGGGAGTGACCACCTGCCGGACGCTAGCGGGCACCACCGACGAGCCGCGCGCCTCCCGGCCGGGGTCCGTCCGGGAACAGGGGTCGGTCCGCGAGCAGCGGTCAGTCCGCGAAGATGACGCCGACCGGTTCGCGCTTCTCCTCCTGGAACCGGTCCTCGGCGCGGCCCAGCGCCCAGTACGCGGACAGCGACAGCTCCGCCTTCTCGAGTCCCCAGTCGTCCTGCAGCAGGCGGCGGATGGCCTTCACCGCGGTCCGCTCGCCGTGTGCGAACACCTGCACCGGTCGGGAGGCGCGGGGCAGCGCGCGCGCCTCCGCCAGCAGGAGCGTGCCCGGCTCGGCGCCGGTGGCGTCACGGTGCAGCCACCGCAAGTCGACACCGCTCGGGTGCTCGAGCGGCTGCTCGTCGGCCGCGCCTGCGACCTCGACGAGCGCCGTGCCCGTGGCGCCGGCGGGCATCGCCGCCAGGGCGGCGCCGATCGCGGGGAGGGCGCTGTCGTCACCGAGGAGCACGTGCGTCACGGCGGGGTCGGCCGACGGCGCCCAGCCGCCCCCGGGTCCGGACAGGGCGAGCAGGTCACCCGGTCGTGCTCTCGCGGCCCACGGGCCGGCGAGGCCGTCGTCGCCGTGCACCACGAAGTCGATCGCGATGGTGCCGGCGGCGTGGTCGACCGCGCGGACGGTGTACGTGCGCCGGGCCGGGCGCTCGTGCTTCGGCAGCGTCTCCCGCAGGGCGTCGAGGTCGTACGGCGGGGTGAGGCCGCTCGACGGCGGCGCGAGCAGGAGCTTCACGTACTTGTCCGTCGTGGCGAGGCGGTCGGGGTCGGCGCCGTCGACGAAGTCACGGAAGGCAGGGCCGCCGAGGTGCACGCGGACCATGTGCGGGGTGATGCGCTCCGTCCGATCGACGACGAAGACGTGCTGGGTGCGCTTGGGGCTCGGGTTCATCGTGCGACTTCCTCTTCCGGTGCTCGACCTTCTCAGCGACTGAGGTTAGCCTCACCTCATGAGTCCGACCGTGACGCCGTTCTCCGAGCTGCTCCGTCGGCGTTCCCGTGCCGACGTGCCGGGCGCCGCTCGCTGGTCGGGCGGGGCGCACGACCTGCTGGCGGGGGAGTGCGACGTCGCCGACTACGCCGACCTGCTCGGGCAGTACGCCGTGGTCTACGACGCGCTCGAACGGGCCGCGGCCCGGATGGCCGACCACCCCGTCGCGGCGCCCTTCGTGACGGCGCAGCTCACCCGGATGCCGGCGATCCGCGCGGACCTCGAGTACCTCGTCGGCCCCGACTGGTCGGAGCTCTGCTGCCCGACCGCGGCGACCACCGCCTACGTCCGTCGGCTCAACGAGGTCGCCGCGACCTCGCCCGGTGGGTTCGTCGCGCACCACTACACGCGCTACCTCGGCGACCTGACCGGCGGGCCGACGCTCGCGCGACTGCTCGAGGAGCGGTTCGGCTTCGACACGAACGGCGTGCTGTTCACGATCTTCGACCAGGTGGCCGACCCCGACGCCTTCGAGGACACCTACCGCGCCCAGCTCGACGCCGCGCCGTGGTCCGCCGCCGAGCGCGAGGCCGTCCTCGCGGAGGTCGACCTCGCCGCGCGGCTGGACCGGGCGCTCGTCGCGTCGCTCGGCGCGACCCGCGCGGTGGGAGCGCCGACCGCCGGGCTCGGATCGCTGCCCGCCTGAGCACGGCCGGTCGGTCCGTCCGGACGGTCGTCGTCACGTGCCCGCGCACGCCGGTACAGTGCTGGAGACCCGGGGCACGGTCCCGGCGACACGTGAGAGGAACCCATGACGGCGATCGACGGATCGACGCGCCACGGGCGCGCACGGGACGACGTCAGCGGAGCGGTCGACAGCGACCTGCGCGCGGACGTCCGGTACCTCGGCAACCTGCTCGGGCGGGTGCTGCGGGAGACCGGGGGCGACGACCTGCTCCACGACGTCGAGAGCCTGCGTGCCGCGGTCATCGACGCGTACGAGGGCTCCGACGCCGAGGGGGCCGCCCGTGCCGAGGCCGTCGTCGCGGGCATGTCGGCCGAGCGGGCCGAGGCCGTGGCGCAGGCGTTCACGACCTACTTCCACCTGACCAACCTGGCCGAGGAGCACCACCGCGTGCGGGTCCTCCGCGCCCGGGGGGACGACGGGGGCGTCGCGGGGGACTCGTTCCCGGCGACCTACGCGTCCCTCGTCGAGCAGGTCGGCGCGGACGAGGCGGCGGCGCGCCTGGCCGACCTCCGGTTCCACCCGGTGCTCACCGCCCACCCCACCGAGGCCCGTCGCCGTGCGGTCACCACGGCGGTCCGGCGGATCACGGACCTGATCGACGAACGCGACCGGACCCGCAACGCGACCGCCCGCGCCGAGAACGAGCGCCGGCTGCTCGAGGAGATCACCACCCTCCTGCGCACCTCGCCGCTCCGCACCACCCGCCCGACCCCGCTCGACGAGGTCCGCACCGCCATGAGCGTGTTCGACCAGACGCTGTTCGAGATCGTGCCGCAGGTCTACCGCCTGCTCGACGACCGGCTGCTCGGTGACGACGCCGGTCGTGTCCCCGTCACCGCGCCCGCGTTCGTGCGCTTCGGCACCTGGATCGGCGGTGACCGCGACGGCAACCCGCACGTCACCGCGGACGTGACCCGCCAGGCCGCGGACATCGCCGCCGAGCACATCCTGCTCGGACTCGCCCGCGCTGCGACCCGCATCGGCGCCGCGCTGACGCTCGACGCCGCCGACACCCCGGCCGACGCCGGGCTGCAGGCGCTCGTCGCCGCGCAGGAGTCGCTCGACCCCGGCATCGCCGAGCGGATCGGCGTCCGCGCGCCGAACGAGACCCACCGCCGCGCCCTGCTCTTCGTCGCCGCCCGCATCCGTGCGACGCGCCGCGGGCAGGACGGCCTGGCGTACGCCGGCCCCGAGGAGCTCCTGGCCGACCTCCGGGTCATCCAGTCCTCGCTCGTCGCCGCCGGAGCCGTCCGCACCGCCAACGGCGAGCTGCAGAACCTCGTCTGGCAGGTCGAGACCTTCGGGTTCCACCTCGCCGAGCTCGAGGTCCGTCAGCACTCCCAGGTGCACCGGACCGCCCTGGCCGAGATCCGCTCCGGTGAGACGCTCAGCGAGACGACGGAGGAAGTGCTCGCGGTGTTCCGCACGATCGCGGACCTGCAGCAGCGCTACGGCGTGCGTGCAGCCCACCGCTACATCGTGTCCTTCACGCAGTCCGCCGCCGACCTGGCGAACGTGCACGAGCTCGCCGTCGCCGCGTGCGGGGACGCCGCCCCGGTGCTCGACGTGATCCCGCTGTTCGAGACCTTCGCCGACCTGCACGCCAGCGTCGACATCCTCGACGAGGCCGTCCGCACCGAGCCGTTCCAGCGGCGCCTGGCCGCCACCGGTCGTCGGCTCGAGGTCATGCTCGGCTACTCCGACTCGTCGAAGGACGTCGGGCCGGTGTCGGCGAACCTCGCGCTCTACGACGCCCAGGCCCGCATCGCCGACTGGGCGCGCGAGCAGGACGTCGAACTGACGCTGTTCCACGGTCGCGGCGGCTCGCTCGGCCGCGGGGGCGGACCCGCGAACGAGGCCGTCCTCGCGCAGCCGCCGGGGTCGATCGACGGACGGCTCAAGCTCACCGAGCAGGGCGAGGTCATCTTCGCCCAGTACGGCGACCAGGACATCGCCGCTCGGCACCTCGAGCAGATGGCCTCGGCCACACTGTTCGCGTCGTCGCCGTCGAACGAGGAGCGCACGGCCGTCGCCGCCACCCGCTTCGCCGACCTCGCGCAGCAGCTGGACGACGTCTCCCGCCAGGCCTTCTACGACCTCGTGAAGGCGGACGGCTTCGCGCCGTGGTTCGCCCGGGTCACGCCGATGGAGGAGATCGGCCTGCTGCCGCTCGGCTCCCGCCCGGCCCGGCGTGGACTGAGCGTCGAGTCCCTCGAGGACCTCCGTGCGATCCCGTGGGTGTTCTCGTGGACGCAGGCCCGCATCAACCTCGCCGGCTGGTACGGGCTCGGTTCGGCGCTCGAGGCGGTCGGTGACGTCGAGGCCCTCCGCGCCGCGTACGCCGAGTGGCCGCTGTTCGGCGCGATGATCAAGAACGTCGAGATGTCGCTCGCGAAGACCGACGAGCAGATCGCCCGTCGGTACCTCGAGCTGGCCGACCGCGACGACCTCGCCGCGAAGGTGCTCGACGAGATGCTGCGCACCCGCGACTGGGTGCTCCGCGTGTCCGGTGGCAGCGACGTGCTCGAGGACCGGCCGGTGCTCGCCCGCGCCGTCCGACTCCGCAGCCCGTACGTCGACGCGCTGTCGCACCTGCAGCTCCGCGCGCTCCGGGCGATCCGGACGTCCGGCAGCACCGATCCGACGGACGCCGACCACCGCCTGCTCCTGCTCACCGTGAACGGGGTGGCCGCCGGCCTGCAGAACACCGGCTGATCCCCGCGGGCGCGGACGCGACCGAGGACGGACGGGAGGCGCGTGGCGGGTCCGCCACGCGCCTCCCGTCCGTCCCGTGGTCCCGCTGCCCCTGTCGAATCGATTCGTGAGCGCGTAGCGTCGCCCTGGTGACGACGGAGCGCGGACGGGCCGGACGACCGCCGACCAGCGGGGTCCTGCCGCCGATCGTGCCGCTGGCGCTCATCGTCGGGGTCTCGCCGTTCGCCACGGACATGTACATCCCGGCGCTGCCGACGATCGCCCGCGAGCTCGGCACCTCCGCCGGGGTCGTGCAGCTCTCGCTCACCGCGTTCCTCGTTGCGTTCGCCGTCGGGCAGCTGCTCGCCGGTCCGGTGAGCGACGGGATCGGACGTCGGCCCCTGCTGCTGATCGGCACCGCGGGCTTCGCCCTCGCGTCGGTCGGCTGCGCCCTCGCTCCGGATGCGGTCACGCTCGTCGTCGCCCGCGTGCTGCAGGGCCTGGCCGGTGCTGCGGGTGCCGTCGCCGGACGGGCGATGGTGTCGGACACCACGACGGGTCCCCGCACGGCGAAGGTGTTCGGCACGCTCGCGGCGATCAACGCGATCGGGCCGGTCGTCGCGCCGCTCGCGGGCGGTGTCGTGCTCGCGGTGGGGTCGTGGCGGCTGATGTTCGTCGTGCTCGCGGTGCTCGGCGCGGTGTTCGCGGTGGCAGTGGTCCTGCGCTTCGGCGAGAGCCTGCCCCCGGCCGCTCGCGGCGGTACCGGGTTCCGGGCGAACGGGCAGCGCATCCGTGCCCTGCTGGCGATCGGACGGTTCCGGGCGTACGTGCTCACCGGGGTGCTCTCGACGATCGGGTTCTTCGCGTACATCGCGACGAGCTCGTTCGTGTTCCAGCGGCAGTACGGGTTCTCCGAGCAGCTCTACACCCTCGTCTTCGCCACCAACGCGTCGATGATGGTCCTCACCACGCTGCTGTTCCGACGGATCGTCGGGCGGTGGTCCGAGGACACCCTCCTCACCGCGGGGCTGGCCACCGGGACGGTCGGCAGTGCGGTGGTCGTCGTGTCCGCCCTCGCCGGGCTCGGCCCCGTCCCCGTGTGGTGCGCCCTCGCGGTCGTCACCGGCGCGTGGGGCTTCGTGCTGCCCGCGGCGATGACCCGGACGCAGCACGTCGGGGCCGCACACCCCGGCACGGCCGCGGCGTTGCAGGGTGGCCTGACGTTCGGACTCGGCGGCCTCGGCACACCGCTCGCGGGTGCACTGGGCGGCACGGCGCTGGCGATGGGGGCCGTCATGGCGGTCCTGATGGCCGCCGCGGTGGTCGTGCAGGTGGTCGCGACCCGGCGAGGCCGTACCACTTGACGGCCGGTACCCGGTAGGTTGCTGGGTGCACCCGCACCGAACCGAGGAGGCACCTGCATGGACATCGTCGTACACGAGGCAACGGACGACACGGCAGTGCTCGAGTGCAGCGGTCGCCTGAACATGGTCAGCGCCGGCGCGTTCCGCGAGACCGTCGCGAAGGTCGTCGAGGGCGGTCGCGCACGCCTCGTCGTCGAGCTGGCCGGTGTCGAGTTCATGGACTCGTCCGGTCTCGGCGCGCTCGTGGGCTGCCTCAAGACGGCGCGACAGGCCGGGGGTGACCTGCGCATCGCCGCGCCGTCGGAGCAGGTGCAGATGGTCCTCAAGCTCTCGAACATCGACAAGATCCTGCGGACGTACCCGGACGGGGACGCCGCGGTGACGAACTGGGGATGACCGTCGCCATGGGCGAGCACGTCCTCGACCTCGCCTGCCCGCCGGACGACGTCACGGCGGTGCACGCGTTCCTCTCCTCGGTGTGGGACCGCGAACCGGACCTGTCCACCGAGGACCGCATGGCCCTCGAGCTCGCGCTGGTCGAGCTCGCGTCGAACGTCATCGAGCACGGTGCCGGCGGCGGCCGGGTGACCTGCTCGCTCCGTGTCGACGTCGGGGCGGACGAAGTGGTCGTGGCGCTGGCCGACGACGGCGTCCCGGTGCTCGTCGACCCGTCCGCCGCCCACCTGCCGGACGCCCTCGCCGAGGGTGGTCGCGGGCTCGCCCTCGTGCAGATGGTCGTCGACGACCTGCGGTACGAACGTGTCGGCGACCGCAACCGCTGGACGGTCCGCCGCGGACGCCACTGACGTCGCCGGTCGTCGGTCCCGCGTCCGGGGGTGACCGGTCGTCCGTTCCCCGCACACCGGGAGCCGTTCCGCGCACCATCGGTCGGCGCGCGCGACGCGGTCGTGGCACGGTGGGACGCTCGGCTCGATGACCGCCGACACCCCCGTGGACCGACGGATGCGCTACGAGGCCGCCGGTACCGACCTCGACGCCGCCCTCCAGCTGTTCTCCGACGCGTACGACGGCGCGCACTTCAGTGCCCGACGCACCGGACGGCCCTTCGCGTACCGCTTCCGCATGGTCGGCGACGACGCGATGTCCCTCAGGTCGACCCACTTCGACGCCCGGTCGGCGGGTGAGGCGTCGTCCGGGGACGAGTACGTGGTGATGTGGACGACCGACGGGGGCGGCACGGTCGACGTCGGACGTGACGAGGCCGGGTTCGCACCGGGGCGGCCGGTGGTGTTCCCGACCGGCAGGCCGTTCGTCTTCGACCTCGAGGACGTCCGGCAGAACCTCGTGCACTTCGACCGCCGGTTCCTCGAGGGCGTCGCTGCCGAGGACCACGGGGGCCAGCCGGGCGCCCTGGTCTTCGACCACACCGCCCTGCCGCGCGCCGAGGACCTGCGGGTGTGGAACGCCCAGGTCCGCCGTGCCGCCGAGGTCGTCCTCGGCACGGCCCGTCCGTCGCCGATCGCCCTGGCCGAGACCGCACGCGAGACCGCCCTGGCGATGCTCCGGACGTTCCCGCACCGGCAGCTCGCGTCCGAGGTCCCCGTCCCGCAGGGTGCCACGTCCCGCGTCCGCGAGGCCGTCGAGTACATGCACGCCTCCGCGCACACGCCCATCACCACCACGGACGTGGCCGAGCACGTCGGCCTGAGCGTCCGCGGGTTGCAGCAGGCGTTCCAGCGCCAGGTCGGCACCGCGCCGAACGCGATGCTGCGGGGGATCCGGATGGACCGCGTCCGCGAGGAACTCCGGCAGGCCGCGCCGGGCGACCTCACCGTCGCCTCGGTCGCCGTCCGGTGGGGCTTCGCGCACCTGGGGCGGTTCTCCGCGGCGTACGCGAAGCGCTTCGGCGAGTACCCGCGTGACACGCTCCACGGCTGACGGGACGTCGTCCCGCTACGCTGCCCGGATGAACGTGGAAGCGCGGCCTGCCGACCGCCACCCCTGGGTCGTCGTGCCGGGCATCTGGGGGTCCGACGCCGACCACTGGCAGTCCCGGTGGCAGGCGGACCGGGGCGTCGACGCCGTGCGGATCGCGCCGACGTCGTGGTCGGAGCCGGATCCCGAGGACTGGCGCCGGGCGATCTCCGACGCCGTCCGACGATCGGCGCGGCCGCCCCTGCTCGTGGCCCACAGCCTCGGCGTCCTCGCCGTCGCCGAGTGGCTCGCGGAGCACGACGACGGCAGCGTCGCGGGTGCGTTCCTCGTCGCACCGCCGGACCCGGAGGCACCTTCCTTCCCGGAGGCGGCGTCTGGGTTCCGTGCACCGACGGCGGCGGTGTCGACGCCGACGGCGCTGGTCGTGAGCGACGACGACCCGTACTGTTCCGTCGCGCGTGCCTCCGGCTTCGCGGCCGTGCTCGGCGCACGGGTGCTCCGGGTGGGGGACCGGCAGCACGTGAACGTCGCGAGCGGCGTCGGTGCGTGGCCCGAGGGGCGTGGCCTCCTCGACGCCTTCGCCGCCGACCTGCCGAGGGCGTGACACGCCGCTCACGTCCGAGCCGACACGTCAGGTGCACAGCCCCGGGATGCGCGACACACCGCGGATCTCCCGGGTTCCGGTGCCCCTGATATCTATCCTGCGTCACATGGAGACCCAGCCCGGTGCACGCACCCCCCTCGTCGACCCGTTCGGTCGCGAGCTCGAGGAGTGGCTCCGAGACGTCCCGGCCACCCGCACGCCGTACCTGGCGGACCTCGTGGTGCCGCCGGTCACGGGTCCCGTGCAGCGCCCGGTGACGTCTCCGGACGCGCTCGTCGGTCCCTCCGACCCGCAGTCCGACACGGCGGAGCCCACCCCCGCTGTGCAGCCCGCCGCCGGACCCGTCGACACCGAGCAGCCCGCCGCCGAGACCGGGTCGTTCCGCCGTCGTGACCGCGCTCGGCACGTCGCCGCCTGTGCCCCGTCCTTCCCCGAGCCACCCGCACGGATGGCGCTCCGCATCGAGGACCTCGCGGTCGAGGTGTCCGCCGCCAGCGGTCGCACCACGGTCGAGCGCATCGTGCTGCTCGAGGACGAGGTCCGGCGCCGCGACGAGGACCTCGCCCGACTCGCCGCGTGGGAGGCCACCGTCGCCGGACTCGACGACGCCGAGGTCGCCGCCGCCCGTTCCTTCGCCCGCGCCGTCTTCGCGGACCTGCTCGCGGACGCCGCCGACGAGGCCGGACGACGTGAGCGCGCCGCTGCCCGCCGCGCGTCGACCTCCCCGCTGCCGACCCCGGTCCGCGACGCAGCCCGGCCGGACCGCACCGCGGCGGTCCGGACCCGCCACGTGCGGGCGGCGACGACCGCGTCCGTGCTGCCGGTCGCCCCCGGCGCGGAGTCGACCACCGGCGGGCGGGACGAGCCCGTGCGGCCGGTGCTGTCCCTCCCGGACCGGACGCCGGTCTCCGCGAACACGCGGCCCACGCCGCTCGTCCAGCCCGCCACCGGGCCCACGGTCATCGACCGCGCCGCGTTCGCCGCGGCGTTGACGGCGCACGCCGGCACGACGGCGAGCACCCCGGTCGTGCTGCCCGACGCCGTTGCGATCCCCGCCGGGCACCAGGGCGAGGCGACCCCGGACGCGACCTCGCCCGCGGCAGCGGCCACCGAGGCGGGTTGGTGGGCGCGCCTCGTCACCCGACTGCGCGGCCTGTTCGGCCGGCGCTGAGCTGCCCGGTGCCGCGTCGTCGTGGTGCGGCGTCGAGGGCCGTCGGGGTCTCGGTAGACTGACGGGATGCCGACGCTCCGCGAACTCCAGGCCGTCATCGAGGACCTGTGGCCCGCCGCCGGCTCCGAGTCCTGGGACTCCGTCGGGCTCGTCTC
Organism: Curtobacterium caseinilyticum; assembly: GCF_030363035.1. Taxonomy (GTDB): domain Bacteria; phylum Actinomycetota; class Actinomycetes; order Actinomycetales; family Microbacteriaceae; genus Curtobacterium; species Curtobacterium caseinilyticum. The sequence goes on from NZ_JAUCMN010000004.1 coordinate 324,194, forward strand.
CGGCGATCCGGACCAGACCGTCGAGCACGTCCACCTCGCGGTCGACGCGGTACCCGCCACGGCGGACGAGGCCGTCGCGCTCGGTGCCGACCTCCTGCTCACCCACCACCCGCTCCTGCTCCGCGGCGTGACGACCATCGACGAGACCACCTACAAGGGGCGGGTGCTCGCCACGCTCGTGCGCGGCGGTACCGCCCTCGTCGCGGCGCACACCAACGCCGACGTCGTCACCACCGGGACCTCGGCGGTGCTCGCCGACCGCCTCGGGCTGGCCGAGCAGCGTCCGATCGCACCGGGAGCGGACCCGCGGACCGGTATCGGACGCGTCGGGGTCCTGCCCGACGGCACCACGCTCGGCGCGCTCGCCCGGACGCTCGTCGACCTGCTGCCGCCGACCGCCACCGGCGTCCGCGTCTCCGGCGACTTCGACCGACCCGTGCGCACCGTCGCGCTCTGCGCCGGAGCGGGCGACTCCCTCCTCGGTGACGCCGCCGTCCGGGCCGCCGACGTCTACGTCACGAGCGACCTGCGGCACCACCCCGCCTCGGAGTTCCGCGAGCAGGCCCTCCTCGGGGACGGGCCTGCGCTCGTGGACACGTCGCACTGGGCGACCGAGTGGCTCTGGCTCGACGTCGCCGCCGAGCAGCTCCGCCGTGCCGCCGGGGTCCGCGTCACCGTGAGCGACCTCCGCACCGATCCCTGGGACTTCGCCGTCCTGCCGGCGGCCGAACCCGCCGCCGAACCCGTCCACGAAGGAGACCGACCGTGAAGGCAGCACCCGAGGACCAGGTCGTCCTCCTCGACCTCCAGCGCCTCGACAACGACGTGACCCGTCTGTCGCACCGCATCACCGCGCTGCAGAAGGGCGACCGGCTGACGGAGCTGGGCGCGACCGCCGCGTCCCTGCGCGCCGAGCTCGCCGCCGCGACCGGTCGGGTGGAGGACGCCGAGCGCGACCTCGCCCGACTCGAGTCCGACACCGCCACCGCGCAGGCCCGCATCGAGCGCGACACGACCATGCTGCAGAACGTCTCCAGCGCGAAGGACGCAGCGGGGCTCGAGAGCGAGATGCAGTCCCTGCGCCGCCGCATCGGCGACCTGGAGACCGCCGAGCTCGAGGTCATGGAGCAGCTCGACGTGCACCGCGCCCGGGTCGGCGACATCGAGGCGCGGCTGGCCGAGGTCGAGGCCTCGCGGGCGAGCCTGGTCGCCGAGCGCGACGCGGAGATCGCGCGCGTCCAGGCCGACCGTGACTCGGCCGTGCAGAGCCGTGCTGCCGTGGCGGCGAAGGTGCCCGCCGACCTGCTCGCGCTGTACGACCGGCAGCGCGACCGCTACGGGTTCGGCGCGTCCCTGCTGCAGGGCGGGGTGTCGACGGCCTCCGGCGTGACGCTCACGGCGTCCGACCTGCAGACGATCCGTCGGGCCGCGCCGGACGACGTCGTGCTCTGCCCGGACAGCGACGCCATCCTGGTGCGCACCGCCGAGTCGGGGTTGTAGCCCGCCTGCCGGGTGCGAGTCCCGCGCCGGGCGACCGGTCTCGTGCCCGGCACCGCGAGGACCGTCGCACAGCCTGAGACTCGTGCCGCCCACGACGCCGGCGCCGTGGGCGTGTGGTGCGAACGGGCCGGCCGTACGCCGGGTTCTGTCCCGCTTGCGCGGTGACGGCCATCTCTCTCGGACCGACGTTGCCGCCGGCCTCCAGCGGTCCACCCGAGGACTCAGCGAGCAGCCTCGTCGTCCTCTGTCTGACCTTGCTCCGGGCGAGGTTTACCGAGCGAGTCCGGTCACCCGGACCCCTGGTGGTCTCTTACACCACCGTTTCACCCTTACCGACGTCGCCGCCGGCGGTCTGCTTTCTGTGGCACTGTCTCGCGGATTGCTCCGGGTGGGTGTTACCCACCGCCCTGCTCTGTGGAGCCCGGACGTTCCTCGGCGCTCCCGGGGGAGCGACGCGACCGTCTCACCGACCCGTTCGCACCACCGAGTGTAGCGGCCCGCGGGCGGCCGCGGCACGCGCGGGCCGCCGCCCGAGGTCCCACGATTCCGGGATCTCGGCGTGCGACGAGCTCGTCCGTGGGACCTCGACGACACGCTTCCGGCGAGTCCTGGAACCCCGACGACGAGCGTCCGGGCGTGGCGGTACCGCTGCGGCCGACCGCGCTCCCCGGCGTCAGCGCGAGCGGGCAGCCAGGGTGGCCGCGCCGATGATGCCCGCGTTGTTGCGCAGCGTCGCCGGGATGATCTCGGCCTGCAGGTCGAGCAGCGGCAGGAACTCCTCGTGGTGCTTCGACACACCGCCGCCGACGACGAAGAGCTCGGGGGAGAGCAGCGCCTCGAGCGTCGAGTAGTACTTCTGCAGCCGCTTCGCCCAGTGCTTCCAGCTGAGTTCGTCGCGCTCCTTCGCTGCGAACGAGGCGCGGGTCTCGGCGTCGTGGCCGTCGATCTCCAGGTGTCCGAGCTCGGAGTTGACGATGAGGACACCGTCGTTGATGAGCGCGGTGCCGATCCCGGTCCCGAGGGTCGTGACGACGACCAGTCCCTCCTTGCCCGTCGCCGCGCCGAACTGCTGCTCGGCGAACCCGGCGGCGTCCGCGTCGTTCACGAAGTGGATGGAGCGGCCGAGCTCCTTCTCGAAGAGCGCCTCGGCCTCGAACCCGATCCACTTCTTCGACACGTTCGCCGCCGACATGGTCTTGCCGTCACGGACGATGGCGGGGAAGCACACACCCACGGGCACGTCGGCCGCTGGTGCGAGCTCGTCGAGGATCGACTTCGCGACGGCGACGATGTCGTGCGGCTTGCCGCCCTCGGGCGTGGCCTTCTTGATCCGGTCGGTCTGGAGTTCGCCGGTGGTGACGTCGACGATCGCGCCCTTGATGCCCGTACCGCCGATGTCGACGCCGACTGCGAGGGTGGTCATGGGTGTGCCTTTCTGGGGAGGGGTGCCGTCAGGAGACGGTGAGGAGCTCCGCGCCGCGCTCGGTGACGACGAGGGTGTGTTCGAACTGTGCGGTCCAGGACTTGTCGCGCGTGCTGACGGTCCAGTCGTCCGACCAGATGTCCGCGTCGATGCCGCCGAGGGTGAGCATGGGCTCGATGGTGAACACCATGCCGGGCTCGATGACGGTGTCGTACTGCGGAGCGTCGTAGTGGGGGATGATCAGCCCCGAGTGGAAGGCCCGACCGACCCCGTGTCCGGTGTAGTCGCGGACGACGCCGTACCCGAACCGCTTCGCGTACGCCTCGATCGCCCGACCGATGACGTTGACCTGGCGGCCCGGCGCGACGGCCTTGATCCCGCGCTCGAGCGCGGTGCGGGTGCGGTCGACCAGGTCTTGGACCTCCTGCGAGGCCTGCCCGACGACGAACGTGCGGTTCGTGTCACCGTGCATCCCGTCCTTGTAGGCCGTGATGTCGATGTTGACGAGGTCGCCCTCCTGCAGCACGGTGTCGTCGGGGATGCCGTGGCAGATCACCTCGTTGAGGCTCGAGCAGAGCGACTTCGGGTACCCGCGGTAGCCGAGCGTCGAGGGGTAGGCGCCGTGCGACACGACGAACTCGTGGCCGATCCGGTCGAGCTCGTCGGTGGTGACGCCGGGCCGGATCGCATCGCCCACGGCGTCAATGGCCTGCGACGCGATGCGCCCGGCCGTGCGGATGCGCTCGACCTCGTCCGGGGTGTACGTGTCGCCGAGGCCGTGCTCGTGCGGCTCGGCGCGCCCGACGTACTCGGGCCGCTCGATGTCCTTCGGGACGGGCCGCTGGGGGGAGATCCGGCCGGCGGTCAGGTGTCCGTGTGCGTCCCGGGGCATGCGGACCACTCTAACCGGGTGCGGCGGTCGGTCGTCCCGCGGGGGACCGGCGTCTCGCGGCGGGCGCTCGGCGCCCGCGCCCCTGCTGCGGACCGACCGGGCTGCGCGGCGCACCCCGCTCGACGCGACGGCCTGGAGGCGCGGCACCGGCCCGCCGGACCGGCACCGGGCCTCCAGGCCGGTCACCACCACCGCCGGCCGCCGGTGGCCGCGCGACTCGCCCCTGCGGACAGGACTCGCGGTCCAGCGGCGCGAACGTGTCCGCAGGGGCGAGACTCGCCTCCTCGCCTCCTCGCCTCCTCGCCTCCTCGCCTCCTCGCCTCCTCGCCTCCTCGCCTCCTCGCCTCCTCGCCGCACGCACGCGCAGCCGCACCTCACGGCCCCGCCGTGGGTACGGTGGCGCCATGAGCGACGAACGCATCGAGTCCCAGTGGTGGTTCAACGAGAAGACGCACGAGGTCGAGCAGGGCCCGCAGTCGCCGCAGCGCGACCGGATCGGCCCGTTCGCCAGCCGTGACGAGGCGCAACACGCCCTCGACCGCATCAGGGCGAACAACGAGCGCTGGGACGACGAGGACCAATAGGCTGGAGGCCCCAGCAGCACCACGGAAAGGGCGTCCATGGACAAGCAGACGGACTTCGTGCTCCGCACCATCGAGGAGCGGGGCATCAAGTTCATCCGACTCTGGTTCACCGACGTCATCGGCACGCTGAAGTCCGTCGCGATCGCCCCGGCCGAGGTCGAGGGTGCGTTCGCAGAGGGCATCGGGTTCGACGGCTCCGCGATCGAGGGCCTCACCCGCAGCTACGAGGCCGACGTCCTCGCGCACCCGGACCCCTCGACGTTCCAGATCCTGCCGTGGCGCGGCGAGGTCGACCCGACCGCCCGCATGTTCTGCGACATCACGACGCCGGACGGGCAGCCAGCGGTGGCCGACCCCCGGAACGTGCTCAAGCGCACGCTGGCGAAGGCGAGCGACCGGGGGTTCACGTTCTACACGCACCCCGAGATCGAGTTCTACCTGCTGAAGAGCCGCGACTGGGCGGAGGGCGGCCCGCAGCCCGTCGACCAGGCCGGCTACTTCGACAACGTCCCCGGCGGCAGCGCGCACGACTTCCGGCGTCGCTCGGTCCGGATGCTCGAGGACCTCGGCATCTCGGTGGAGTTCTCCCACCACGAGGCGGGCCCCGGCCAGAACGAGATCGACCTCCGGTACGCCGACGCCCTGACGATGGCGGACAACATCATGACCTTCCGCACGGTGGTGAAGGAGGTCGCGATCGAGCAGGGCGTGTACGCCACGTTCATGCCGAAGCCGCTCTCCGGCCAGCCGGGCTCGGGCATGCACACCCACGTGTCGCTCTTCGAGGGCGACCAGAACGCCTTCTACGAGGCCGGCGGCGAGTACCAGCTGTCGCAGACCGCGAAGCACTTCATCGCCGGTGTCCTCCGGCACGCGCCCGAGATCACCGCCGTGACGAACCAGTTCGTCAACTCGTACAAGCGTCTCTGGGGCGGCGACGAGGCCCCGTCCTTCGTGACCTGGGGCCACAACAACCGCTCGGCGCTCGTCCGCGTGCCGCTGTACAAGCCGAACAAGGGCCAGTCCGCACGCGTCGAGTACCGCGGGATCGACTCGGCAGCGAACCCGTACCTGGCGTACTCGCTGCTCCTCGCGGCCGGCCTCAAGGGGATCGACGAGGGCTACGAGCTCCCGCCGGAGGCCGAGGACAACGTCTGGAGCCTGTCCGACGCCGAGCGCAAGGCCCTCGGGTACAAGCAGCTGCCGGCCAGCCTCGACCACGCCCTCGGCCTGATGGAGGACTCCGAGCTCGTCGCCGAGACGCTGGGCGAGCAGGTCTTCAACTTCGTGCTGCTCAACAAGCGGCAGGAGTGGAAGGCGTACCGCGACCAGGTCACGCCGTTCGAGCTCCGCACGAACCTCGGCGCGCTCTAGTCGCACGCCCGGAGCGCACCACATGACCGGTCGGACGAGGACGTCCCGCTCCGAGATGGCCCGGCTGGGCTTCGCGGAGCTGTCGGAGAGCCTGGAACGGATCGCCGGCCTGGAGGCACGGTTCGGCCCCGACGTGCGGGTGCCGGTCACCGACGCCCCGGCCCTGTGGGAGGCCACGGCCGATCCGGACGGCGCGCTGCGCCTGCTGGAGCGGCTCCTCGACCGGGCGCCGGAGGCGCTCAGGCCGGTCCTGGCGGACGAGGCCGCAACCGAGCGGCTCGTCCGCCTGCTCGGTGCGTCGGTCGGCCTCGGCGAGTTCCTGCACCGGCGACCGGCCGAGGTCGCGCTGCTGCTCGAGCCGGTGACGCCGCCGTGGTCGCAGGAGGCGTACACGGCGTCGCTCACCGAGGCGGTCGCCGGCGCCACGGGTGAGGACGCTCGGCTCCGGCTGCGTGTGCGCTACCGGCGGCACCTGGCGCAGATCGCCCTGTTCGACGTGCTCCACGAGGCCCCGACGGACGCGTTCCCGGTCGTCGCCGCGGGGCTCGCCGACCTCGCCGGAGCGGCGCTCGAGGCGGCCGTCGCCGTCGCCCGGCGCGAGGTGCCGTTCCCGGCTGCCGACGTCGAGGCGACGCCGCTCGCGGTCATCGCGATGGGCAAGGCCGGGGCGCGCGAGCTCAACTACGTCAGCGACGTCGACGTCATCTTCGTCACCGAGCCGACGCGCGACGAGGAAGCCGGCACCGGCGTGGGCACCGACCGGGCCGTCCTCATCGCGACGCGCCTGGCCATCGCGGCGACGCACGCGATCACCGACCTCGCCGCCGAGCCCGCGCTGTGGGAGGTCGACGCGAACCTCCGGCCGGAGGGCAAGGACGGTGCCCTCGTCCGGACGCTCGACTCGCACGTGGCGTACTACGAGCGCTGGGCGAAGGGGTGGGAGTTCCAGGCCCTGCTCAAGGCGCGGCCGATCGCCGGCAGTCGCGACCTGGGGGAGCGCTACGCGGCGGCGGTCGCGCCGTTCGTGTGGACCTCGGCGGGCCGCCCCGGGTTCGTCGAGTCGGTCCAGCGGATGCGGGAGCGGGTCACCGAGCACATCCCGGACGCCGAGGTCGACCGGCAGATCAAGCTCGGCCCCGGTGGCCTGCGCGACGTGGAGTTCACCGTGCAGCTGCTGCAGCTCGTGCACGGGCGTGACGACGAGTCCGTCCGGGTGCGATCGACGCTCGAGGCGATGGACGCCCTGGCGGCCGCGGGGTACGTCGGACGACCCGAGGCCGCTCGGTTCGGGCCCGACTACGCCCTGCTGCGCCTGCTCGAGCACCGGATCCAGCTCCGCCGGCTGCAGCGCACGCACCTGATGCCCTCCGACGAGGACGAGCTCCGGGTACTCGCCCGCTCGACCGGCCTCGCGACGTCCGCCGTCGCCCTGGAGCAACGCTGGCGCGGAGTGAAGCTCGAGGTCCGCGGGCTGCACGAGCGGCTGTTCTACCGCCCGCTGCTGTCCGCGGTCGCGGCGACGGACGGCGAGATCGTCCTGACCAGCGACCAGGCGGCGGACCGCCTCGGGGCGATCGGCTTCGCGGACCCCGCCGGGGCGCTCGGGCACATCCGGGCACTCACCCAGGGCACGAGTCGCCGCGCCGCGATCCAGCGCAACCTGCTGCCCGTGCTCCTGCGTTGGATGGCGGAGGGGCCGGCGCCGGACCGGGCGCTGCTCGCGTTCCGACGACTGAGCGACACGCTGGGGGAGTCGAGCTGGTTCCTCCGCATGCTCCGCGACTCGTCCGGCGCCGCCCATTCGTTGACGACCGTCCTGTCCGAGTCGGCGTTCCTGGCCGGGCTGCTCGAGCGCTTCCCCGAGGCGGTCGCGTGGCTCGACGAACCCGACGCCCTGCTGCGTCCCAGGCCGCTCGCGTCGCTCCTCGCCGAGCACGCTGCGACGACCGCCCGCCACGGGGCCGACGTCGACGGTGCGGCCGCCCTCGTGCGCTCGGCCCGTCGGCGGGAGACCCTCCGTCTCGGCATGGCCGCGGTGCTCGGCCACCTGGACGTGGACGCCCTCGGTCCGGCACTGTCCGACGTGACCGAGGCCACGCTCGCCGGCGCGCTGGCCCTCGCGCGACGCAACGCACCCGAGGGGCTCGCGTTCGGCATCGTCGCGATGGGGCGGTTCGGTGGACGCGAGCTCGGCTTCGGCTCGGACGCCGACGTCCTGTACGTGTACCGGGCGCCGGAGGACCTGCCGTCCGAGCAGGCCTCGCGCGCGGCGCAGGTGATCGTCCGCGAGCTGTCGCGGTTGACCGACGACGCGATCCACCCCTTCGAGCTCGACATCGACCTGCGACCGGAGGGCAAGAACGGTCCCGTTGTCCGGACGCTCGAGTCGTACGGGGCCTACTACGCCCGCTGGTCGTTGACGTGGGAGGCGCAGGCGCTCCTGCGGGCGCGAGGCGCGGTGGGCGACCAGCAGCTCCTGCGCGACTTCGAGCACCTGGCCGACCGCACGCGGTACCCGGAGCACATCGACGACCGCGAGGTCCGCGAGGTCCGCCGCATCAAGGCCCGGGTCGAGTCCGAGCGCCTGCCGCGCGGCGCGGACCCGGCCCGACACCTCAAGCTCGGCCGAGGTTCGTTGAGCGACGTGGAGTGGTTCGTGCAGCTCCTCCAACTGCAGCACGCCGCCGCGGTGCCGGGACTCCGGACGACCTCGACCCTCGAGGCCCTCGAGGCCGCGAGGGCCGCCGGGTTCGTGGGCGCCGAGGACGCCGAGCGGCTCGGCGCCGCCTGGCGTTTCGCCTCGCGCACCCGGAGCGCGCTCGTGCTCTGGTCGGGGAAGACCACCGACGTGCTGCCGGTGGACCGCGTGCAGCTCGAGGGCGTGGCGCGGTTGATGGAGTACCCGCCCGGGTCGGCCTCACGCCTCGAGGACGACTACCTCGGTGTGACACGCCGGGCGCGTCAGGTGTTCGAGCGAGAGTTCTACGGCGCCTGACGGTTCCGCGAGACCGTTCGCGGTGTCTGCGACACGCCCGGGATGACGTCATCGGGGCCGGGGTGACCGGACGTGCACGGTGAAATCTGTGTGACGAACCGTGTACCCCGTCGGGGCTGGTGGTGTCCCCCGTCTTGTCGGCCTCCCGTCGTCGCGATTCAGCTGCGGCACAGGTTCACGGCCGGTGGCACCGGAGCATCTCGTGACCACGGTGACCGATGCGGCGACCAGCCGCTGATCAGGAGTTCCTCCGCACGCATCCCCGCGCCTCCCGTCCGCGGAGCGCCTTGCCGACCGCGACTAACGGCTCTCAGGCGGTCCGCATTGCTGCTGTCAGCAGCAGTGCGGACACCGGGCGCGTTCCGGGCGGAGGACACGGCTGTACCCCGTCGGGGACCGGCGATGCCCCCGGTCGGGGGACGCGTTGCGCGGTGCCCCCACTTCTGTCTCAATGGGCTCACCCGAACCGACCACTGGTTCCTCGATGAAGCGGAATCCCCACCTCGAACGTTGAAGCAGGGATCGATGTTCACCTTCATTCTGCAGATCCGGCAGATGGTCGAAGGGCACCCCGAGTTCTACCTGTTCGCCGTGTACTCCGCGGTGATCTGGTTGCTCTGGCTGCTCAAGGTCATCCTGTCCGCGCGTTACCGCCCGTACACCGGCACCTTCGTCGGGACGACCAGCGTGGTCGTCCCGGTCGTGGACGAACCGCTCGACCTGTTCCGTGACGTGATCGGCCGCATGGTCGAGCAGCGGCCGGGCGAGATCATCGTCGTGATCAACGGCGCCCGCAACGAGGCGCTCGAGGGGGTCTGCGACGAGTTCGCCCCGCTCGTCCGCTGGACCCACACGCCGATCCCCGGCAAGCGCAACGCCGTCAAGGTCGGCACCGAGATGTCGAACGGGGACATCACGATCCTCGTCGACTCGGACACCGTCTGGACGCCGGGCACGCTCGACGAGCTCCTCAAGCCCTTCGCCGACGAGTCCGTCGGAGGGGTCACGACCCGCCAGCGCATCCTCGAGCCGACGCGCTCCTGGATCACCCGCTGGGCGGACTGGCTCGAGAACTCGCGAGCGCTCTACTCGATGCCCGCGCAGAGCGTCCTCGGGCAGATCGGCTGCCTGCCCGGCCGGACGATCGCCTTCCGCCGCAGCATCCTCGTGCGGGTCATGGACCGGTTCATGCACGAGAAGTTCATGGGGGTCTTCCTCGAGGTGTCCGACGACCGGACCCTGACGAACCTGACGCTCAAGGAGGGGTACCGGACCGTCTACCAGTACACCTCGCTGGTCTACACGGACGCTCCGCTGCAGGTGAAGAAGCTCTTCAAGCAGCAGCTCCGCTGGGCCCGCGGCTCGCAGTACAACACGCTCCGGATGCTGCCCTGGATGCTCGGGCACGCGCCGATCCTGGCGGTGTTCTTCCTGACCGACATCATCCTGCCGTTCATGCTCTTCGGGGTGATCGCCGGCTGGATCTACCGCGCGGTGACCGGGCAGGGCGAGAACCTCTACCAGGGGATCCTGCAGCAGTACGGGTTCTCGACGGGCTTCGTCTACGTCGCCGGCCTCATGGTCGTCTCGAGCGTGCTGAGCATGGCGATCCGGCAGATGCGTCACCTGGCCGAGAAGCCGAGCGACTTCTTCCGCCTGCCGATGTTCATCATCGTGTCGACGTTCTTCCTCATGCCGATCCGGCTCATCGGCTTCTTCCGCCTGGCCCACGCGTCCGGCTGGGGGACCCGTGCCGGGGCGTACGCCGGCGGTCCCGTCGAGGAGGATCCCGCCGACGCCGCGCAGCCGGCCGTGCTCGACACCCCGCCGCTGAGCCCGGTCGACCTCGGTGACCAGGTCACTGCGGGCCGTGCTGCGGGGCGCTCCACGGCGGATCGCGTCGGCTCGCCGACGGACCAGGCAGCGGCGGACCGCGCGTTCGACGAGCTGTTCGGCGCCGATGCCACCACCAACTCGACCGCGACGGTGCTCGCCACCCGACGTCCTGCAGCCACCGCGGCACCCGCCGCGTCCGCACGGCGTCCGGGTCCGCTGAAGGCCCGTCGCTACAACCCCTACGCGGCGATCCCGTACCTCATCGGGTTCGCGATCTTCGCCCTGGAGGCGTTCCTCATTGTCTGACCTCATCCGCTCCACCAGTTCGTGGTGGGCACAGTCCAGCAAGCACGCGCGACGCACCGCGATCGGCACGGTCGCCATCGTCCTCGTCCTCGGTCTCATCACGTGGACGGTGTGGGTCTCGCCCGCCGGCCCGGTGTCGACCGCGGTGCACACCGCCCTCGGCGTCACCCCGCCGAAGGCGAAGCAGCCCAGCGCCGCCGAGCTCAGCGCGAAGCTCGATGCCGCGCAGGAGACCATCTGGAAGCTCGAGGGCAAGCTCGACTCCTCGAGCGCCCAGGCCGGGTCGCGAGCCGACGAGATCACCCGGCTCAAGGCGCAGATCGCCTCGCTGCAGTCGGACCTCGGAGCGGCGACCAGCGGCGGCAGGGCCTCGGCATCGGGCGGGGCCGGAGCGTCGGGTGGCGGCGGGTCCGGCGGCGGGGACGGCGCCGGCGCAGCAGCCGGTGGCGGCTCCGGAGGTGTCGGGGGCTCGGGTCCGGGCTCCGGCGGTCCCGGCGGTTCCGGCAGCGGCTCCTCCGGTGGCGGCTCGGGTGGTTCCGGCAGTGCCGGCGGTGGGACCGGTCCGGGGTCCGAGCCCGGCGGTTCCGGCGGTGGAGTCACCCCGCCGAGCCCCGAACCGATCCGGACCCCCACCAAGGCGCAGGTCCTGGCCCAGCAGTCCCGCTGGTACGGCCTGTACACCGCGCAGTCCCCGTTCAACTGGTCGGAGTACGACCAGGTGTCGAAGGCGGTCGGCAAGGCGACGAACATGGTCGGCTACTTCCAGGGCTTCGACCAGGACTTCAACGCGACTGCCGTGCAACGTTCCTGGGCCAACGGCCGCCTGCCGATGCTGACGTGGGAGTCGCTCCCTGCCGAGACCGGCAACGACCAGCCGTGGGTCCCCGGCTACGGGAACGCCGACATCACCTCCGGTTCGTTCGATGCCTACCTGACGAAGTACGCGAAGGACCTGGCGGCGAACGGGATGCCGATGGTGATCCGGCTCGACCACGAGATGAACGGCCAGTGGTACAACTGGTCCGAGTCGAAGAACCAGCAGAACGCGCCCGGCTCCTACGTCGCGATGTGGAAGCACGTGTGGGACGTCTTCCAGGCCAACGGCGCCAACGACTACGTGATCTGGGACTGGTCGCCGTCCCGCATCGACAAGCTCGGCAACCCGAAGTACCAGACGCTCGACTACATGGCGGCGTACTACCCGGGTGACCAGTACGTCGACTGGGTCGGGATGAGCGGGTACTACCGGACCACCGGGGAGCAGCCGACCTTCCAGAACACCTACGGGGCGACGCTCGCGCAGATCCGGCAGATCGCGCCGGGCAAGAAGATCGTCCTCAACGAGATCGGCGCGACCGAGACCGGCGGATCGGTCTCGGAGGGGCAGAAGTCGCAGTGGATCACCTCGCTGTTCGACGCCCTCGCCGACCCCGCCAACGACGACATCATCGGCTTCGCGTACTTCAGCGAGGTCGCCACCACGATCGTCGACGGCAGCCGCACCACGAACGACTGGCGGCTCGACTCGCGCCGGGACAGCCTGCAGGCCTTCGTGGACGGCATCTCGCGCACCGACACCAACTACCGCCTGGAAGGGATCCCCCAGTGACCGCACCGAAGCAGTCGACCTCGTCGGTCGACGCACGCCCAGCTCCCGTCATCAGCGTCATCGGCACCGGCTACCTGGGTGCCACCCACGCGGCCGCCATGGCCGAGATGGGCCTCGACACCATCGGCGTGGACGTCGACCCGGCCAAGCTCGCCGCGCTGTCCGCCGGCGAGGTGCCGTTCTACGAGCCCGGCCTGCCCGAGCTCATCACGAAGCACGTCGCGACGGGGAAGCTCCGCTTCACCGCGGACATCGCCGAGGCGGTCGGTGCCGCCGACGTGCACTTCGTCTGCGTCGGCACGCCGCAGAAGGCCGGGTCGCACGCCGCGAACCTCTCCTACGTCGAGTCCGCGACCCGGGGCGTCGCCGAGCACCTCACCCACCCGGGCCTGATCGTCGGCAAGTCGACCGTGCCGGTCGGCACCGCCGAACGGCTCCGGGGCATCGTCCGCGAGTTCACGCCGAGCGGCATCGAGGCTGAACTCGTCTGGAACCCCGAGTTCCTCCGCGAGGGCAAGGCCGTCGACGACACCCTGCACCCCGACCGCCTGGTCTGGGGCGGCGCGTCGGCAGCGGCGGACGCCGTGATCCGCGAGGTCTACGCCGCGCCGATCGCCGAGGGCACCCCGGTGATCACGACGGACCTCGCCACCGCCGAGCTCGTGAAGGTCAGCGCGAACGCGTTCCTCGCCACGAAGATCTCGTTCATCAACGCGATCTCCGAGATGTGCGCGATCACCGGCGCCGACGTCACCACGCTCGCGGACGCCCTCGGGCACGACGCCCGGATCGGCCGGAAGTTCCTCAACGCGGGCCTCGGCTTCGGCGGCGGTTGCCTGCCGAAGGACATCCGCGCGCTGATGCACCGCGCGAACGAGCTCGGCGCAGGCCGGGTCGTGGGACTCATGCAGCAGGTCGACGAGATCAACATGGGCCAGCGCGAGCGGGTCATCGACATGACGATCGAGTCGCTCGGCGGGTCCGTGCTGAACCGTCGCGTGGCCGTCATCGGGGCTGCCTTCAAGCCCCTCACCGACGACGTCCGCGACTCGCCGGCGCTCAACGTCGCCGCGGCGCTGCACCTGCGTGGCGCCCAGGTCACGCTGTGGGACCCGGAGGCGAACGAGACCGCCCGCCGCTCCTTCCCGACGCTGTCGTACGCCACCTCGAAGGAGGACGCGATCGAGGGTGCCGACGTGGTGCTCGTCCTCACCGAGTGGGACGACATCATCGGCGCCGACCCGGTCGCGCTCGGCGAGCTCGCCGGTCGCCGCACGGTGATCGATGCGCGCAACTGCCTCCCGGTCGCCGACTGGGTGAAGGCGGGGTGGACCGTCCGTTCCCTGGGACGGCCCACTCCGGTCACAGGTGCACCCGTGAGCACGGCGGCGGGGGCGAACGACGTGCTGGCCACAGCGCGCTAGTCGTCTCCGCTCGAGCGGGGTCCGTGCCGGGGGCGGCGCGGACCCCGCTTCCGTGCGCCCCGGGCAGCACCGCTCGCGCCGAGCCTTCTCGGGCGCACCGGGCCGCACCGGCCGTGCGCGCGTGCCCGGTCGTTCCGGTCGTACCCGGTCGTTCCGGGCGTACCCGGGCGAACCCGATCGTGCCGCGCGTGCCCGGTCGTTCCGGTCGTTCCGTACGTACTGGGTCGTGCCGCGCGTGCCCGGTCGTTCCGGGCCTTCCGTGCGTACCGGGTCGTGCCGCGCGTGCCCGGTCGTTCCGGGCGTACCGGGTCCTTCCGGGCGTACCAGGTCGTTCCGGGCGTACCGGGTCATGCCGCGCGTGCCCGATCGTTCCGGGCGTACCCGATCGCGCCGCGCGTGCCCGGTCGTTCCGGGCGTACCAGGTCGTTCGTTCCGACCAGGTACGCCCGTTCCCACACGCCATCGCAACCGTTCTGGGAAGGATCGGGCGGCCGGTACCGCGTCAGCCTGGAGGCCCGGTGCCGGTCCGCCGGGCTGGCACCGGGCCTCCAGGCCGTCACCTCCGCTGTCGGCCGGCGCCGCCTCGTCGGCCGGCGCTGCCTCGTCGGTCGGCGCCGCGTCGTCAGCCGGCGCTGCCTCGTCGGTCGGCGCCGCGTCGTCAGCCGCGCCGCGGAGTACTCCGCGGCAGCGATCGAGCGCGGCCGACCTCCCGTACTGGTCTGTCGCTCCCGCACACTGCTCCCGCTCGACGCGACGCCCGTGCACGCGGAAGGGCCCCGCACCGGAGACGGTGCGGGGCCCTTCGACGACGAACGCCGGAGATCAGACGCCGAAGTACAGCTCGTACTCGAACGGGTGCGGGCGCTGGGCCAGCGGGAGGATCTCGTTCTCGCGCTTGTAGTCGATCCAGGTCTGGATGAGGTCCTCGGTGAAGACGTTGCCCTTCGTGAGGAACTCGTGGTCCGCCTCGAGCGCCTCGAGTGCCTCGTCGAGGGAGCCCGGCACCTGAGGGATGCCCTTGGCCTCCTCCGGGGGGAGCTCGTAGAGGTCCTTGTCGACCGGCTCGTGCGGCTCGATGCGGTTCTGGATGCCGTCGAGGCCCGCCATGAGCTGCGCGGCGAAGGCGAGGTACGGGTTGCCCGAGGCGTCCGGCGCGCGGAACTCGATGCGCTTCGCCTTCGGGTTGGTCCCGGTGATCGGGATGCGGATCGCCGCGGAGCGGTTGCCGGCCGAGTAGACCAGGTTGACCGGCGCCTCGAAGCCCTTGACCAGGCGGTGGTACGAGTTGATCGACGGGTTGGTGAAGGCGAGCAGCGCCGGCGCGTGCTTCAGGATGCCGCCGATGTACCAACGGGCGACGTCGGAGAGCCCGCCGTAGCCGTTCTCGTCGTAGAACAGCGGCTTGCCGTCGGACCACAGCGACTGGTGGGTGTGCATGCCCGAACCGTTGTCACCGAAGAGCGGCTTCGGCATGAACGTGGCGACCTTGCCCCACTGGTCGGCCGTGTTCTTGACGATGTACTTGAACTTCAGGATGTCGTCCGCGGCGTGGACCATCGTGTCGAACTTGTAGTTGATCTCCTGCTGGCCGCCGGTGCCCACCTCGTGGTGCGAGCGCTCCAGCTCGAAGCCCGCCTCGATCAGCTTGAGGGTGATGTCGTCGCGGAGGTCCGCCGTCTTGTCGACGGGGGAGACCGGGAAGTAGCCGCCCTTGTAGGGGGTCTTGTTGGCGAGGTTGCCGCCCTCTTCCTCGCGACCGGTGTTCCAGGCGCCCTCCTCCGAGTCGACCGAGTAGAACGACTTGTTCTGGGTGACCGAGTAGCGCACGTCGTCGAAGATGTAGAACTCGGCCTCGGGGGCGAAGAACGCCGTGTCCGCGATGCCGGTCGAGGCGAGGTACTTCTCCGCCTTCTTGGCGACCTGGCGCGGGTCGCGGCCGTAGATCTCGCCGTTCCGCGGGTTGTAGATGTCGAAGATCATGATCAGCGTGCGCTCGGCGCGGAACTGGTCGATGTAGGCCGTCGTCACGTCGGGGATGAGCTGCATGTCCGACTCGTGGATCGACGCGAAGCCGCGGATCGAGGAGCCGTCGAAGAGCTGCCCGACGGAGAAGAAGTCCTCGTCGACCGTCGACGCCGGGATGTTGAAGTGCTGCTGGACACCGGGCAGGTCCGTGAAGCGGATGTCGAGGAACTTGACGTCCGTGTCCTTGATGAAGGCGAGCACCTCGGAGGAATCGCTGAACATGTGTGTCGATCTCCTGGGGGGTAGGTGATGTCGGAGGTGCCGCAGGTGCACCCTCCGACGAGGCTAGAGACACCGAGTTTCCCGGACATGACTGCATTGTTTCGTGCGTGTTACGTCGGCGGGGTCACCTACCCTTGGACCATGGCTCGCCGCACCACCCCGCCCTCCGCGCCCTCCGCACAGCCCGGCGGTGAACACCCGGACGGGTGGCCGGGCAAGGACCTCGGGCTGCCGGAAGAGGGGCCGCGGAGTGTCGGGCGCATCGGACGTCGCATCGTCGGTCTGCTCATCGACGGCCTGCTGGCGGACCTCGTCGCGTTCGTCACCGGGGTCTGGTCGCCCGTCGCCGGGTCCGGGGACATCACCCACACCTGGATCCAGCTCGCGATCTTCGCGGTGCTCCAGGTCCTGTTCATCTGCACACTGTCGGGCTCGTTCGGCCACGTCTGCGTCGGGCTGCGTGTCGTGCCGATCCGCGGTGGCTACGTCGGGATCTGGCGGCCGGTGGTCCGGACCGTGCTGCTCTGCCTGGTCGTGCCCGCGCTCATCATCGACCGCGACAGCCGCGGGGCGCACGACCGGATCGCGGGAACGGTGCTCGTCCGACGCTGACCCGCGGGGCTCGATGGGTGCCCGGTGCCCGGTGCCCGCTGCCGCGCTGCCGCGCCTCGCCGTTCATGGAGCAGAAGACGTCGTCAACGGAGTGACCACTCGACGTTTCCTGCTCCACCGACCGGGAAACACCGCGCGCCGCCCGCGCCCGCACCCGCACCCGCGCCCGCCCGCACGCAGGCCCGCACACGACGACGCCCCCGACCTGGCACGGTCGGGGGCGTCGTCGTTGCGAGCGGGAGCGGTCGGATCAGCGCGGCCGGCCGGCACGCGCCCGCATCGGGTCCATGCCCTTCGGGATCGCCGAGGCCGGGCTCTGCGTGAGCGAGTCGAGCCGGTTCGCGACGGCCAGGACCTCGTTGCGGTTCAGCGCCTTCTTGTACTTGTTCATCGCACGGGGGAGCTTGTGCAGCGTCACGCCGTCGCTGTCGTCGTCGACGTGCACCACGTGGACGGGGACGTTCGGGACGATGCGCTGGACCTTGCGGCGCTCCTCGTCGACCTGGCGCTTGAGGTTGCCCCGCTGGCCCTCGGTGATGAGGACGACACCCGGGGTGCCCACCGCGCGGTAGACGGCAGCCTGCGACCGGCCGTGCACGGCGACGGGCATCTCACTGGACCGCCACTGCCGACGCAGCGAGTTCGACAGGACCGCACCGACAGCGCCGGGCTGCCCGGCGATCTGCGAGTAGGCGGCGCGCTCGGCCAGACGACCGAGGACGATGAGGAACAGCAGGACGCCGAGCAGCACGCCGGCGAGGATCCACAGCGTGATCGCCAGCCAGTTCTGACCGGGCAGGAGCAGGGCGAGCAGGACACCCAGGACGACGGGGCCGACGAACGCCAGCAGGAACCACCAGACGGACTTCGGGTCGGCCCGACGGGTCATCGTGAAGACCTGGTACATCTGCTTGAGACGACCCGGCTCCTTCGCCGTCGTTGCTTGGGGAGTGCGTGCCATGCGACCAGGATACGGCCTCGACCATCCCTCGAGGACCGTCCGTGCTCAGGCTGTGGGCGAACGCGGCTGTCCACAGGAGGCCAGGGTCGGCCTGGAGGCCCGGCTCGCCTCCGCCACGCTGGCGCCATGACGACGACGGAACGCCGCGACCGGTGGTGCGGTTCGTGGGAACCGCCCGCGTTCGAGCGCTGGGCAGCGGACCGCGCCGCCGGGTGCGGCCCCCACCTGGTCCCGGTGGTGCAGGTCGGCAGGTGTCCCTCGGGTCACCTCGCGGTCGAGGTGCTCCGGCCGACGACCCGGACGCTCGACGAGACCCTCGACGGGCTCGGTGTCCCGACCGAGGGGGTGGCGGTCACGCTCACCGTCCCACTGCTCCAACTCGCGGCCTCGGCCCGGCAGGGAGCGCTCGAGCTCGGAGCGGTGCCGACCGACGGGGTCGGTGTGGACGACGCGGGCGCCGTGATCGTCGCCGATCGGCCTGCCGGCGGAGCACCGATCTGTGCCGACGCGGGCGGGGTGGTGCCCGAGGTACCGACGGCACCGTCCGACCCGGACGGAGCGCGGCAGCTCGTCCTCGCCGCTCGCGCGGTCTGGGATCGTGTCGACGCCAGGGCGCCCGCTCGCAACACGGTGGACCCTGCCCTCGACGCTGCCCGCGACGGAGACGCCGCCCTCGTGTCCGAGGCGCTCGCGCTGGTGCTCGCGGCCGCTCCGCCCCGACCCGTTCGGCTCGCCCGCTCGACGGCGGCGTCCCTCGACGCCGCACTCGGACCCGCTGTCACGCCCTCGGCGGCCGGTGACCTCGGCGCGCTGGTGGTGCGGATCGTCCGCGAGGTGCTCGAGCACGGCATCCCCCTCGGCCGGACCCGGCGACTCCCGGTCCGGCACGCGGTCGTCGGCGTGGTCGTCGCCGGCGGTCTCGTGTCGGCCGCCCTCGGCGTCCGGTGAACAGTGGCGCCCGCAGACGCCGGACGGCCCCGGTCCCTGTGCGGGGCCGGGGCCGTCCGGTGTGGATCGGACCGTCGGGTCAGTAGCCGAGGTTCGGGCCGAAGTTGCCCTCCTCGAGCCGGTTCTTGACCGCGACGAGGTAGCGCGACGCATCGGCGCCGTCGATGATCCGGTGGTCGTACGACAGTGCGAGGTAGACGAACGAGCGGATCGCGATCGCCTCCTGCCCGTCGACCTTCACGACGGCCGGACGCTTCGTCACGATGCCGGTGCCGAGGATCGCCGACTGCGGCAGGAACACGACGGGCGTGTCGAACAGCGCGCCACGCGAACCGGTGTTGGTCAGCGTGAACGTGCCGCCGGCGAGCTCGTCCGGCTTGAGCTGGTTGTTGCGCGTGCGCTCGGCCAGATCGGCGATCGACTTCGAGAAGTCAGCCAGCGACAGCGCCGACGCGTCCTTGATCACCGGGGTGAGCAGGCCGCGCTCGGTGTCCACCGCGATGGCGACGTTCTCGTGGTCCGGGTAGACGATCTCGTCACCCTCGACCGTGGAGTTGATCTTCGGGTGGGCCTTGAGCGCCTCGGACGCCGCCAGGGCGAAGAACGGCATGAAGCTGAGCTTCGAGCCGGTCTTCTCGAGGAACGCGGCCTTGTTGGCGTCGCGGAACTGCGCGACCTTGGTCACGTCGACCTCGACGACACTGGTGAGCTGCGCGGTGGAGGTCATCGACTGGACCGCACGCTCCGCCACGACCTTGCGCAGACGCGACATCTTCTCGCGCGTGCCGCGGAGCGGCGAGGTCTCGGCCACGAACGGACCGGCCGGAGCGGCGGCCTGAGCCGGCGCGCTGGCGGACTTGGCCTGCTCGGCGGCCGCGAGCACGTCCTCCTTGCGGATGCGTCCTCCGACACCGGTGCCGGAGACCGTGGACAGGTCCACGCCCTGCTCGTTGGCGAGCTTGCGGACGAGCGGGGTGACGTAGCCGGAGGCCGACGCGTCCTGGCTCGGGTTCGGCACCGAGGCCGAGGCGTTCGCGCCGGACGAGGCCGGTGCCGGAGCAGCCGCGGGAGCCGGGGCTGCTGCGGGCGCCGGGGCTGCAGCGGGCGCGGGGACGGCCGCCGGCACGGCGGCGGGCGGCGGGACCGGAGCCGCCTGGGGGACCGGGGGAGCGGAGGGCGCCTGCGGGGCTGCGGGCTGCGTCTGACCGCCCGGGGCCGGGTCGGCCTGCTGCGGCTCGGGAGCCTCCTGCTCCTCGGGCTGCTCGGTGCTCGGGGCGGTCTCGGGCTCGGTGGCGTCGGCCGCGGCCTCGTCCGCGCCCTGGTCGCCCTGGTCGTCGGACGAACCGGAGCCGGAGCCGTCGCCGATCTTCACCAGCGCGGTGCCGACCTCGACCGTCTCGTCCTCCTGGACGAGGATCTCCTCGACGACGCCGGCGACGGGCGACGGGATCTCGGTGTCGACCTTGTCGGTCGAGACCTCGAGCAGCGGCTCGTCGACCTCGACCCGGTCACCGACGTTCTTCAGCCATCGGGTGACCGTGCCCTCGGTGACGCTCTCGCCGAGCGCCGGGAGGTTGACGGATTCGCTCATCGGGTGGGCTCCTGTTCGCGGGTTGCTGTGGTGGTGGTTGTCATTGTCTCGGTGCGCACGGTGGACGGGGTCGTCACAGCGCGTGCAGCGGCTTGCCCGCGAGGTGGAGGAAGGCCTCGCCCAGTGCCTCGTTCTGCGTGGGGTGGGCGTGGACGAGCGGGGCGACGTCCTCCGGGTGTGCTTCCCAGTTCACCGCGAGCTGGGCCTCACCGATGAGCTCGCCGACGCGCGCGCCGATCATCGAGACACCGACGACCGGACCGTCGACGACCCGGACGACCTTGACGGCACCCGAGGTGCCGATGATGTGGCTGCGGCCGTTGCCCGCGAGGTTGTACTCGTAGAAGTCGACCTTGTCCTTGCCGTACTGCTCCTCGGCCTTGGCCTGGGAGAGCCCGACCGAGGCGACCTCGGGGTCGGAGTAGGTGACCTTCGGGATGTTCGTGTCGGAGATGACGACGGGGTTCAGGCCCGCGATCTCCTCGGCGACGAAGATGCCCTGCTGGAAGCCACGGTGGGCGAGCTGCAGGCCGGGGACGATGTCGCCGACGGCGTAGACGTTCGGCAGGTTGGTGGCGAGACGCTCGTTCGTGGTGACGAAGCCGCGGTCCATCGCGACGCCGACCTCCTCGAAGCCCATGTTCTGGGTGAGGGGGCCACGACCGACCGCGACGAGCAGGACGTCGCCCTCGTAGGTCTTGCCGTCCTCGAGGGTGACGACGACGCCGTTCTCGTGCTGGTCGACGTGGTCGAACCGGACGCCGAGCGAGAACTCGATGCCGCGCTTGCGGAACGCGCGCTCGAGCTGCTTCGACATCGACTCGTCCTCGGCAGGGATGAGGTGGGGCAGGCCCTCGACGATGGTGACCTCGGCGCCGAACGACTTCCAGACGCTGGCGAACTCGACACCGATGACGCCGCCACCGAGGATGACGACCTTGTTCGGCACGTAGTCCATCTTCAGCGCGGTCTCGGACGTGATCACGCGGCCGCCGATCTCGAGGCCCGGGAGGGACTTCGAGTACGAACCGGTGGCGAGCACGACGTTCTTGCCGGTGACGGTCTGGTCGCCGACCTGCACGGTGTTCTGCGAGGTGAGGCGGCCCCAGCCCTCGACGACGGTGATGCCGCGGGCCTTGACCAGGCCCTGCAGGCCCTTGTACTTCGAGTTGATGACGCCCTGCTGGTAGTCGATGACCTTCGGCACCTCGACACCGGCGAACTCGGCTATGACGCCGTACTTCTCCGCGTCGCGGGTGGCGTCGGCGACCTCGGCGGCGTGCAGCAGCGCCTTGGTCGGGATGCAGCCGCGGTGCAGGCACGTGCCCCCGAGCTTGTCTCCCTCGATGAGCGCGACGCTCATGCCGAGCTCAGCGGCCCGGAGCGCAGCGGCGTAGCCACCACTGCCGCCACCGAGGACCACGACGTCGTAAGTCTGTTCCGTCACCTGGTGCAACTCCCTCGTGCGTGTCGGGGTCCTGGTCGGACCCCACTGGACACCGCGGCGGCGGCGCCCGACGGTCGGACCGCATGGTTCCGGTCCCGTCCCGCTGGTTCCGGCGGACGCGCGTCGGTGCGCAGCCCGCCGGACACCAACCTACTACCTGGACTGGAGCTCTTCTGCGAGCCCGACGAGCGTCCGGACCATGACGCCCGTGGCGCCCTTGCCGAGCCACCCGTAGCCGCCGCCCTTGTGCTCGGACGGGCCGGCGATGTCGAGGTGCGCCCACGGGATGCCCTCGCCGACGAAGCGCTCGAGGAACTTGCCCGCCAGGAGCATGCCGCCCGCCGGGTTGCCGACGGTGGCGTTGACCATGTCGGCGACGTCGCTCGCGAGTCGCGCGTCGAGCTCCTCGGGCAGCGGCATCGGCCAGATCGGCTCGGCGACGGAGTCCGCGACCGCCCGGACCCGTGCGACCAGGTCGTCGCTGCCCATGAGGCCGGTCGTGCGGTCGCCGAGGGCGACGACCTGCGCGCCGGTCAGCGTCGCGACGTCGACGATCGCGTCGGGCTGCTCGAGCGACGCCGCGGCCATGCCGTCCCCGAGGACCAGGCGGCCCTCGGCGTCGGTGTTCGTCACCTCGACGGTCTTGCCGTTCTTGAGCGTGAGCACGTCGCCCGGACGCGTGGCGGAGCCGGACGGCATGTTCTCCGCGAGGCAGAGCCAGGCGGTGACCTTCGTGTCGAGCCCGAGGCGTGCCGCGGCGATCGTCGCGGCCAGGACGGTGGCGGCGCCGGTCATGTCGGTCTTCATGCCGAGCATCGACGCGGCCGGCTTGAGCGAGAGGCCGCCGGAGTCGAAGGTGATGCCCTTGCCGACGAGGGCGAGGTGCTTGCCGGCCGACGACGGCTCGTACCGGACGACGACCAGGCGCGGCGGGCGCTCCGAGCCCCGTCCGACACCCACGATGCCGCCGAAGCCCTGCTCCTCGAGCTGGTGCTCGTCGAGGACCTCGACGGTGATCGGCAGCCCCTCGGCCTGCGCGACGGCGACGTCCGCGACGTCTGCGGGACCGAGGTCACCGGCGGCCGTGTTGACCAGGTCGCGGACGAGTGCGGCGGCGTCGGCGACGATCGCCGGTCGGACGGTGGCGTCGGCGGCGGTGTCCGCGGGCGCGACGACCTCGATGCGCTGGTCCCCGCGGGTCGGGCCGGTGGTGCCGGTGCCCTTGTGGCGGGTGAAGGCGTAGGCGCCGAGCGCGGCACCCTCGAGGGCCGCGTCGACGAGTTCGGCGGAGTCGGTCGGGAGCGCGAGGGCGATGGACGACACCTGCGGGAGCTGTCGGACCGCGCTGCCCGCTGCGGCGCGGACGGCGGCGGCGTCGACCGTCGCGCCGAGGCCGACGAGCGCGATCCCGGCCGCGGCGACGCCGGTGCCGGGCAGACGGACGAGCTGGTCCTTGGCTCCGGTGACACCGATGGAGCCGAGGTCGAGGTCGGCGAGCACCTCGAGGGTGCCGGCGGCGCTCGGCGCGATCGTGGGGGCGGCGCCGTCGGTGCCGGGGCGGACACCGAGCACGAGGACGTCGGCGTCGACGTCGGAGGGGGTCGAGGTGGTGGTGGAGAGCGTCGGTCGGACCATGGGCCAAGCCTAGCCAGCAGGTGTTCGCCGAGAGCGTCGGGTCGGCGCAGCTGGTGGGACGGCGGTCCCGCCTAGCATGGGGACGGTGAACCACCCCGAGGACCTGTACACCGTCGCCGACACCGCTCCGACCGTGCCGGCCGGGCTGCACCTCGTCGCGGGCCTGACCGGGTTCGTGGACGCCGGCTCCGCCGTGGCACAGGTCACCTCGTCGATCCTGGACGGCCTCGACCACGAGCTCGTCGCCGAGTTCGACCCGGACGTGCTGCTCGACTGGCGTGCCCGTCGCCCCGTCATCACGTTCGAGCACGACCACATCACGGCGGTCGAGCCGCCCCGCCTCGCCCTGCACCTGGTGCGCGACGAGCTCGGGCAGCCGTTCCTCTTCCTCACCGGGTACGAGCCGGACTTCCAGTGGAACCGGTTCGTCGACGCGGTCACGGGGCTCGCCGAGCGCCTGCAGGTCGCGGACACGACGTGGGTGCAGTCGATCCCGATGCCCGTCCCGCACACGCGGGCGATCAGCCTCACCGTCTCCGGCACCCGTGCGGACCTGGTCGAGCAGCTGAGCGTCTGGAAGCCGGAGACCCAGGCCCCGGCGAACGTCCTGCACCTCGTCGAGCACCGCCTGACGCAGCTCGGTCAGCAGGTCACCGGACTCGTGCTCCTCGTGCCGCACTACCTCGGTGACACCGAGTTCCCCGATGCCGCGGTGACGGCCCTGTCGAGCATCTCCGCCGCGACCGGCCTGATCTTCCCCACCGACGCCCTCCGCGAGTCGGACCGCGAGTTCCGCACCCGCGTCGACGAGCAGGTCGCGGGCAACCCCGAGCTGCAGCGGCTGGTCGGCGTGCTCGAGGAACGGCACGACACCTACATGGAGGGCAACCCCGTCGCGTCGCCGCTGACCGGCGTCGACGGCGAGGTCCCGACCGCCGACGCGATCGCGGCGGAGCTCGAGCGCTTCCTCGCCGACCGCCGACCGGACGGGGACGGCCCCGCCGACTGACGCGGCTCCCGCTGCGGCCCCGGCTCCGGCTCCGGCTCCGGCCGGGAGGCTCCTGCGCGGCCCGTACCGCGCCTCCCGTCCTCCACAGCGTGCGCGGGGCGCGGGGCGCGCGTCGCTAGCCTGGACGGGTGAACTCCCGCCGTGCCTTCGTCGTCTGGGGCGTCGCGGTGCTCGCCTACGTCCTCGCCGTGGTGCAGCGCTCGTCGCTCGGTGTCTCCGGGGTCGACGCGCAGGACCGCTTCGCGGTCTCCGCCGCGGTCCTGTCGACGCTCGCCGTCGTGCAGATCGCCGTCTACGCGGGTCTGCAGATCCCGGTCGGGATCGCGCTCGACCGCGTCGGGCCGCGCAGACTGGTGCTCCTCGGCGCCGCGCTCCTGGTGGTCGGGCAGGCCGTGGTCGCCTTCTCGCCGAGCATCGGGCCGGCGATCGCGGGACGGGTGCTCGTCGGTGCGGGGGACGCGATGACGTTCATCTCGGTGATCCGGCTGGTGCCGATGTGGTTCACGGGGCGGATCCTGCCGCAGATCTCGCAGTGGACGGGCAACCTCGGTCAGGTCGGACAGGTCCTGTCGGCCTTCCCGTTCGCCGTGCTCCTGCACACCGCCGGTTGGACGCCGGCCTTCGGGGTCGCCGCCGCCGCGAGCCTGGTCGGCCTCGTGCTCGCCGTGGTCTTCGTCCGGAACGGCCCGGTCGCGGTGCGCACCGACACGATCCCGCTGCCGCTCCCGCACTCGTGGCGGGGAGCGTTCCACACCTTCGGTCACGCGCTCCGACGACCCGGCACGCAGCTCGGGTTCTGGTCCCACTACGTCACGCAGTCGTCCGGCACCGTGTTCTCCCTGCTCTGGGGGGTCCCGATGCTCCGCGGGCTCGGCTACACGCCGTCCGAGGCCGCGGGGTTCCTCACCGTCATCGTCGTCACGGGGTTCGTCGCCGGGCCGGTGCTCGGCGTGCTGTGTGCCCGGTTCCCGCTGCGGCGGTCGAACCTGGTGCTCGGCATCGTCCTCGCCCTCGGCGTGGTCTGGACCGCCGTGCTCCTGTGGCCGGGGCAACCGCCCACCTGGCTGCTCGTGCTGCTCGTCCTCGCGATGGGCGTCGGCGGACCCGGTTCGCTCATCGGGTTCGACTTCGCCCGGAGCTTCAACCCGGTGGGGTCGCTCGGGTCGGCGAACGGGGTCGTCAACGTCGGCGGGTTCCTGGCGGCCTTCGTGATGATGTTCCTGATCGGCACCGTGCTCGACGCCGTGTCCGGCGCGACCGGACGCAGCGTGTTCGCGTGGGAGAGCTTCCGGATCGCCATGACCGTGCAGTACGTGGTCGTCGGGTTCGGTGTCGTGATGCTGCTGCTGGCCCGACGCCGGACCCGCCGCGAGATGCACGCGCAGGACGGAATACGGGTGGGTCCGCTCTGGGTTGCACTGGTTGCGCGCCTGCGGAAGAAGGCCGTGCAATAATGGAGGACGGACCCGTTCGGGCCCCTCATTCCCACGTCGCCTCGTCGCGCCGCGGAAGTCGGGGGACTTGACATGGGTCCTCATGCTGCCCGGAACGGTAGGACCGACGACGCGGGGGACTGCGGCGTCCGGCCCTGGGCGGCGAGGGAAGGCCACGACCCCACGAACGTGGCACGACGAGAGAGGTGATCGCATGGCTGCCCGGAGCACGACGATCGATCCCACGAAGGACACCGAGCCAGAGGCCGTCGCGGCGGACGACGCCGACGCGGCCGAGGGGAAGGCAGCGCCGAAGAAGCGCGCCACCAAGACCACCGCCAAGAAGCCCGCCGCCAAGGCCGCGCCGAAGAAGGCGTCCACCCGCGCCAAGAAGCAGGCGGACGACGACGAGGACGAGGACGAGGTCACCGACGCCCCGGACGAGGCCGTCGACGTCACCGACGACACCGACGCCGAGGAGACGGAGGGCGACACGGAGGACAAGGCCGCCAAGCCCGACGCCGCCGCTGCGGTCGCCGCCGGCGCGCTCGTCATCTCGCAGTCCGACGACGACGAGGCCCCGGTCTACTCGACGACGATCACGGGTGCCACCGCCGACCCCGTCAAGGACTACCTGAAGCAGATCGGCAAGGTCGCGCTCCTCAACGCCGAGCAGGAGGTCGAGCTCGCGATGCGCATCGAGGCCGGCCTGTTCGCCGAGGACAAGCTGCAGCACTCGACCGGTCTGTCGAAGCCCGAGGAGCGCGAGCTCCGCTGGGTCGCCCGCGACGGCCAGCGTGCGAAGTCGCACCTGCTCGGCGCGAACCTCCGCCTGGTCGTCTCGCTCGCGAAGCGCTACACCGGCCGCGGCATGCAGTTCCTGGACCTCATCCAGGAGGGCAACCTCGGTCTGATCCGCGCGGTCGAGAAGTTCGACTACACCAAGGGCTTCAAGTTCTCGACGTACGCCACGTGGTGGATCCGCCAGGCGATCACCCGTGCCATGGCGGACCAGGCACGCACCATCCGCATCCCGGTGCACATGGTCGAGGTCATCAACAAGCTGGCGCGCGTCCAGCGGCAGATGCTGCAGGACCTCGGCCGCGAGCCCACTCCGGAAGAACTCGCCCGCGAGCTCGACATGACCCCGGAGAAGGTCGTCGAGGTGCAGAAGTACGGTCGCGAGCCGATCTCGCTCCACACCCCGCTGGGTGAGGACGGCGACTCGGAGTTCGGCGACCTGATCGAGGACACCGAGGCGGTCGTGCCGGCCGACGCGGTGGGCTTCACGATGCTGCAGAAACAGCTCGAGAGCCTGCTCGACTCCCTGTCCGAGCGCGAGGCGGGCGTGATCCGCATGCGCTTCGGCCTCGGTGACGGCCAGCCGAAGACCCTCGACCAGATCGGTGACACGTTCGGCGTGACGCGCGAGCGCATCCGCCAGATCGAGTCGAAGACGATGGCGAAGCTCCGCCACCCGTCCCGGTCGCAGTCGCTCCGCGACTACCTCGAGTAGGCCGATGCGCTTCCTCATCCCGATCCTGGTCGGGCGGATCCTCCGCGCCCTCGCACGAGCGCGGGGCGGCGGGTCCGCCTACCCGGGCTACATCGTCCTCAAGCTCGTGCCGGACTTCCTGCAGCACGTGACGAAGCAGTTCCCGAACGGTGTCGTCTTCGTGCTGGGCTCCAACGGCAAGTCGACGACCACGCACATGATCTCGGACATCGTCCGGGCGCACGGTCTCCGTGTCTTCACGAACCCGTCCGGCGCGAACCTGCCGCAGGGCATCGCGTCCGCGTTGCTCTCCGAGGTGTCGCTGACCGGCAAGCTCAAGGCGGACATCGGCATCCTCGAGGTCGACGAGGCCTTCGCGGTCGAGCTCGCCGGCATCCTGTCGCCGTCGACGGTGACGATGCTCAACGTGCAGGTCGACCAGCTCTACCGGTTCTTCGAGACCGAGCGCGTCGCCGCGATGATGCTCGACACGGCGGCGCTGTCGTCGGCGAACGTGATCACCAACCGCGACGACCAGTTCCTCGACGCCTACGCAGCCCGTGCCGGGCAGCGCGTGCTCCGATTCGGCGCGAGCGCCGAGGTCGTGGCCGCTGCGCCGAACGGGCTGCAGAACGCCGACGACTTCGACCGCACCGGCGGCGAGCCGAACGCGGCCGAGTCCGAGGTCGTCGTGAACACCGGCGACGGCGCGACGATCCGGTTCGGCGGCACCGACATCCCCGTCCGTCTCCCGGCGCGCGGCCTGCACTACGCGGTCGATGCGGCCGCGGCCACGGCGACCGCGAGTGCGGCGCTCGGGACGCAGTTCCGGCCCGAGGCCGTGACCAGGGCCTTCGGCACCATGAAGCCGGCGTACGGCCGTGGCGAGCGGCTGCCGATCGCGGGCGAGTCCGCCGAGTTCACGATGTTCAAGAACGCCGCGAGTCTCCAGCTCAACCTCGATGCCCTGCCGGCGCACCCGGAGCAGGTCCTCATGGCGATCGACGAGGGCACGCCGGACATCTCCTGGATCTACGACATCGACTTCTCGAAGCTCGACCACGTCGACGTCGTGTCCGGTGACAAGGCCTGGCAGATCGCGATCGCGCTCGAGCACGCCGGTGTCCGCATCGGCCGGGTCGAGCCGGACGTCGAGGCCGCGATCCGGCACATGGAGCAGCTCGGGTCGACGACGTCGGGTACGAAGAACTTCATCGTCAACTACGAGATCATGATGATCGCCCGCAAGGCCCTGGGCCACGGGGACATGGAGAAGACCGCATGACGGCCGAACGGCTGACCATCCTGCACGTCTACCCGCGTCAGATGGGCGTCTCGGGCGACCGCGGCAACGTCGCGGCCCTCGTCCGGCGCGCCGAGGCCGCCAGCATCGCGACCGAGGTCGTCGAGTACGCACCCGGCGACCCGCTGCCCACAACGGCGGACGTCGTCGTCGTCGGCAACGGTCCGCTGAGCGCCATGCGCTCGCTCGGTACCGACGTCACGCGGGTCGGGGCGGCGCTCCGCGACCTGGCCACGGCAGGCGTGCCGGTCCTCGCCGTCGGCGGGGGCTTCGACCTCGCGACGAACGAGGTCGTCCCCACCGAGGGTGCGCCGGTCGCGGGCTTCGGCGTGTTCGATGCGCGGGCAGTCCGCGGTGCCGAGCGCCGGGTGAACTACTTCGTGCTCGACACCCGGTACCCGCTGCTGCCCGGAGCGCCGACGCGTCTCGCGGGCTTCGAGGACCACGCCACCCGCATCGACCTCGGTGCCGGCGTCGAGCCCTTCGCCGAGGTCGTCTCCGGCGGCGGCAACCAGGCAGGCTCGCCGGTGGAGGGTGCGATCGTGGGCACGTCGTTCGGCACGCACACGCAAGGCCCGATCCTGCCCCTGAACCCGCAGCTCACGGACGGCGTCCTCGCTGCCGCGACCGCCCGGGTCGGCCGGGAGTACGCACCGGACCCGGAGCGCACCGCGGCCATCGACCGGTACGCGCGCGAAGCGCGTGCGACGGTCGACCGCTACGTGGACAAGGCGTTCAAGCGGATCGCCTGAACCGGCGTCCTGAAGGCGACCACCAGACAGACGGGAGGCGCGGGGGCCGCGGGCCCCCCCCCCCCCCCCCGGGGGGGGGGGGGGGACCACGAGGCAGAGGGGGGCCCGGGGGGCG
>NZ_JAUCMN010000005.1 GCF_030363035.1 Curtobacterium caseinilyticum
GTCGGAACCATGTTCCGGACACAGCACCACGCATCTTCGCGATGTCGTGTCCGGAACCTGGTTCCGTGGACGCCCCCCCACCCCCCCCCCCCCCCCCCCCCCCCCCCCCCCCCCCCCCCCCCCCCCCCCCCCCCGGCCCCCCCCCCCCCCCCCCCCCCCCCCGCCCCGGCGCCGGCCGGGCGGCACGTGGCGGGCCCGCCACGCGCCTCCCGTCCGGCTCGTCCCCGTTGATGGAGCAGCAACCGTCGGGTCCGCACGTCGGACCCGACGGTTGCTGCTCCATCGACGGCCGCGCGGTCGTCGTCCGCGCGGTCGTCGTCCGGGGGGGGGGGGCTAGCCGGCCTCGATGAACGCGGCCACGTCGGCGAGCTCCTCGGCCGAGACCGCGTGCGGCAGCCCGGCGTACGAGCGGTCCGTCACGTCCGTGTGGGCGGCGGCCCACGCCTGCGTCCTCGCGGTCGCCTCGGCCGGGATCACCGGGTCGAGGTCACCGTGCCCGAGGAACACCCGCGGGCGGACGGTGGCGACCGCCTCGTCGCGGGAGTCGGTGACGCCCGGCACGACGAACCCCGAGAGCGACACGGCGAACGCGAACGCCGTGGGTCGAGCACGGAGCAGCTGGAGCGCCATCGACCCGCCCTGCGAGAACCCGAGCAGCCCGACCCGCGCGTGCTCGGCAGCGACGGAGTCGATCCAGTCGAGCACGCCCTCGACGGCGGCGTCCACCGGCTCGAGCGCGGGGGAACCCGGCGTGCCGAGCGGGTACCAGGAGAAGCCCTGCCCCCACGGCGCCGGGGCGCGGAGCGACGCGATCGTCCACGCCGGCGGCAGCGCGGGCGCGAGGCCGAGCAGGTCCCGCTCGTCCGACCCCAGCCCGTGCATCGCGACGAGGAGCGGTGTGCCGGCGCGCTCCCCGGCCGGACGGGTCCACTGCACGCTGTCCGCATCGATCATGTGGACAACGCTAGCCATCCACAGCGACCGCGCCTTCCGCCGAACTCGCCGGGGCGACTGGTAGACACGGTGCATGGCCTCGCTCCGCACCCCCGACCCCGACTCCGGCTGGCTGTCCGACGAGGAACTCGCGAACATCCGCCGTCGGCTGCCCATCTGCTACGTCGAGGCGATCCCGGTCCGCACCGACGGGCTCGGCGTCGTGACCGAGGTCGGCGTGCTGCTCCGCGTCGCCCCGAGCGGCTCCATCGCCCGCACACTCGTCTCCGGTCGCGTGATGTTCGGTGAGTCGATCCGGACGGCGCTCTTCCGGCACCTCGAGAAGGACCTCGGTCCGATGGCCTTCCCGCAGCTCCCGGCGAGCCCGACCCCCTTCACGGTGGCCGAGTACTTCCCGCTGCCCGGCGCCTCGGTGTACACCGACGAGCGGCAGCACGCGATCTCCCTGGCGTACGTCGTGCCCGTGACCGGCACGTGCGACCCTCGGCAGGACGCCCTCGAGCTCACGTGGATGAGCCCGATGGAGGCAGCCTCCGACGCCGTCGCCGAGGAGATGGAGGGCGGCCGAGGTGCCCTGCTCCGCGCCGGCCTAGCCTCGGTCGGCGCCCTGCACTAGCCAGGCCTGCAGGCCGGCCAGCTCCACGGGCGCCGCCCACCGCGCCGCATGCACGACGAAGCCCCCGGATCCGATCGGATCCGGGGGCTTCGCAGCGCGGTCGGTGACCGGGCTTCAGTGCTTCTCGTCGCGGAGGCTGTCCGCGACGCCGTGCGCCGCGTCCTTGACGTCGTCGACGCCCTGCTTGGCCGACGCCTTGGCCTGGTCGGTCTGACCCTCGGCCTTCAGCTTGTCGTTGCCGGTCAGGTTGCCGACGCCCTCCTTGAGCTTCCCGCCGAGCTTCTCGCCGGTGTGGTTCTCTTCGCTGCCAGCCATACGGTCTCCTTCCAACGACGAACGTTCCCCCGCGGGCCACTCGCGCGGCCTGCGGTGAAGGAGAACCTACGCGTCCGGCGTCGCCCGCTTCGCACCCGACGTCCAGGTTCGGTCGAGCGCGGGCGCGGCCCGGGCGAGCGCGGAGTCTCAGTGGCGGTCGGCTGCCCCGGCCGGACGCGACGCGCGACGCGAGCCCCCGCGGCGACGAGCGACGCCGGACTCCGAGCCGGCCCCACGGCCCGCTGCGTAGCCGCCCTCGGACGACCACACCGGAGCGGACCCACCGCGCACGACGTCGCTGGACGCCCGACGGCTGCCGCCCGAGCGGCGCTGACCGCCCGATGCCGCGCCACCCGTTGCACCGCCACGGCTCGCGCCGCCACGGGACCCGGCAGCGCCGGAGCCCTCGGTGACCGGTCGGCCACCGCGACCGCCGGTGGACCGGCCCGACCCGCCGCCGGCGGACGTGGTCTGCGGGGCCGGGGCCGCGCCCGGCGTCCGTCCGCCGCGACCACGGCGACGACCGCCGCCGGCCGTCTCGGACCGTGCCGACTCGGTGGTGCGCGGCTGGCGCTGGCGCTGCTGCTGGACCGGCGCCTCCTCGACGTAGCGGACCGGGGCGACCTCGCCGACCAGGGACGTGACGGCGGGTGAGGTCGCGGTGACCTGCTGCGGCGCGACCTTGATCGCAGCGGCGCGCATCATCTGCGCGACGTCGCGGCGCTCGGCCGGCAGCGTCACGGTGACGACGTCACCGGAGGACCCGGCGCGTGCGGTGCGACCCGAGCGGTGCAGGTACGCCTTGTGCTCGGTCGGCGGGTCGACGTGCACGACGAGCTCGACGTGGTCGACGTGCACACCGCGGGCGGCGACGTCGGTGGCGACGAGGACGAGGGCCTCGCCGGACGAGAACTTCGCGAGGTTCCGCTCACGGGCGCCCTGCGACAGGTTGCCCTGAAGGTCGACCGCGGGGATGCCCTGCGAGCTGAGCTGCTTCGCCAGGCGCTTCGCGTGGTGCTTGGTGCGCATGAACAGGATGCGTCGGCCGGTGCCCGAGGCGAGCGCGCGGACGAGGTCCTTCTTCGCGTCGGCGTCGGGGACCTCGAACAGGTGGTGGGTCATCGCCTCGACCGGGCTGGTCTCGTCGTCGACCGAGTGCATGACCGGGCTGTGCAGGAACTTCTTGACGAGCTTGTCCACGCCGTTGTCGAGCGTTGCCGAGAACAGCAGGCGCTGCCCCTTCTCGGGCGTCGCCTGCATGATCTTCGTCACGCCGGGCAGGAAGCCCATGTCGGCCATGTGGTCGGCCTCGTCGAGGACGGTGACCTCGATGTCGCCGAGGCTCACGTGCCCCTGCTGCATGAGGTCGGCGAGACGACCCGGGCAGGCCACGACGACGTCGACGCCGGCACGCAGGGCGTCGACCTGACGCCCCTGGCCCACGCCGCCGAAGATCGTGGTGGTGTTCAGGCCCATCGCCTTCGCGAGGGGTGCGAGGGTCGCGTCGATCTGCGTCGCGAGCTCACGCGTCGGGGCGAGCACGAGTGCACGGGGCCGACCGGCGCGACGGGGACGACGGCTCGCGGCGAGGCGGGCGGCCAGCGGGATCGCGAAGGCGATCGTCTTCCCGGAGCCGGTCCGGCCGCGGCCGAGCACGTCCTTGCCCTGCAGCGAGTCGGGCAGCGTGTCGGCCTGGATCGGGAAGGCCGTCTCCTTGCCCTGCTGGGCGAGGACCTGCGCCATCGGCGCGGGGACGCCGAGGTCGGTGAAACGGATGTCGGAAGGGGTGGCGGTCATGGTGACCTTTCGGGCCGGCACGTGCCGGCCGTGGGCGCGCTGGCATGTGGCGCGCGGGCGGGAACCCCGCGTCAGCGGTGCTGACGCGGTCGCCGCAGCAGAGAGCCTGGCACCGGGATGTCGGTGCGCGATCATCGACCGGATGAGGGTCGGGAGTCGGGGGCGTCCGTACGACGCACGAGGCGATCGGCGCCTCGAGTACCCCCAGCATAGCGTGCGACCCCCGGGGTCGGGCAGGACCGTTCGCCGAGCGCGTGCGATGATCCCCTCGTGCGCACCCGTCCCGTCCTGCTGACCGCCGCGGTCGCCCTGGTCACCGCCCTCGCCGGCACCGGCTGCGCGGCGGCCGCCACGCCGGCTGCTCCCGCCTCGTCCGCCGGGACCCGGTACACGGACCTGCCGACCTCGGGGCGCCCGGACTACCAGCTCGGCGGCGGCTACACCCCGGCCGCCGGGGTCACGATCGTCGAGCGGGACAGCACCGACCGCCCCGCCGCCGGCAGGTACTCCATCTGCTACGTCAACGGGTTCCAGACGCAACCGGGGTCGCTCGCCGAGTGGCAGCGTCGCGCCCCGTCCGCCCTCCTGCGCGACGGCGCGGGGACGCTCGTCTCCGACCCGGGCTGGCCGGACGAGGTGCTCCTCGACACCAGGACCGCCGCGAAGCGCGCCGCGATCACGAAGGAGCTCACGAAGGCGGTGGTCCGCTGCGCCGACCGGGGGTTCGACGCCGTCGAGTTCGACAACCTCGACTCGTGGACGCGGTCCGGGAAGCGGTTGACCCGCTCCGGCAACCTCGCGCTCGCCGCCGCCCTCGTGCGGGTCGGGCACGAGCACCGACTGGCGGTCGGGCAGAAGAACACGCCGCAGCTCGGGAAGGCCGGGCGGCAGACGACGGGCTTCGACTTCGTCGTGGCCGAGGAGTGCGTGCAGTACGACGAGTGCTCGGCCTACACGGCGGCCTACGGGAAGCGCGTCATCGACATCGAGTACTCGGACACGCTCCACCGGTCGTGGGCGTCGGTCTGCGGCATGCGGGACCGTCCGGCGATGACGATCCTGCGGGACCGCGACCTGGTCACCCCGGCCGACGACGAGTACGTCTTCGAGCACTGCTGACGCAGGACCGGGAACCAGACAGACCCGCAAGACGCAATGTCGGCGGTAGGGCGCAGCAGTACACCGCTGCGAGACCTCGCCGACGTTGCGTCTTGCGGAAGGGGTGCGGACAGCTGACGGCGGACGGCCGGGAGGCGCGGATCGCCTCCGCCCCGCACATCGCGGGCCGAGGCGGGCGGGTCAGGCGGGCCAGGCGTCGCGCAGGGCGGCGACGGCCTGGTCGGCGGAGAGCCCGGCCTCGTGCGCGGTCGCGGCGAGGGCGCGAGCCGCCCCGGCGACGGCCTCGGGTACCTCGGCCGGGCGGACCACCCGCGTGCCGGCACCCCGCGCAGTGTGCACGAGCCCGGCCTCCTCGAGCAGCTGGTAGGCCTTCGCCACCGTCCCCGGGGCGAGCGAGAGCTCCTCGGCGAGGGCGCGGACACTCGGCAGGCGCTCCCCGTCCACCAGGTACCCGGCAGCGATCTGCGCCGCGATCTGCGAACGGACCTGCTCGAACGGCGGTACCCGGCCGCCCGCGTCGAGGGCCACGAGTCCCGTCATGCGATCCACCCTTGTGTCCTGTCCGTTGCGTGTTGCGTGCCGCGTCGTGCGGGCATCAGAAGTCGTACTGCTCGCCGACCGGGATCGGCACGGCGACCGTGTTGCCCGGGGGAGCGAGGGGGCACGCCCAGGCCGGGTCGTACGCACACGAGGGGTTGTACGCGAAGTTGAAGTCGAGGACGAGTTCGCCGTCGTCCCCGCCGAGGTCCGCGCCCTTGATCGTGTCGAGCAGGTAGCGTCCGCCGCCGTACGTGCCGCGGGCCCGTCCGGCGCTGGCGTCCTTCACCGGGACGAAGAGCCCGCCCGCGTACCCGCCGTGCGACCACACGTCGAGGGTGCCGATGCCCGGCAGTCGGACGATGCCGAGGCGGTCGAAGTGCACCGTGCCGTCGGTGCCCGTCTCGACGTCCATGGCCTGGGGCTCGGCGTCCTCGATGCGGACACGGAAGCGCCACTCGGGGTCGTAGTCGGGGACCGGCAGCGCCTCGAAGTCGCGCGCGTCCTCGTCGAGCAGCGGACTGGCCGGGTGCTCACCGAACATGGCGTCGCGGGTCTCCCGCCACATCGCGTGGGCGGTCTCCGGGTCCGGCGTCGCCCGCACCCGGCGGTACAGGTCGAACGTCATCCGACGCCAGTCCACGGTGGCGAGCGTGCTGTGCACGCGGTCCTGGGCCCTCGGCTCCTGCGTCTGGCTCACACGGCGAGCGTACGCCCGGCTCCTCCGGACCCGCCAGCACCGGGCCGCAGTCGGTGGACGGACCCCGCGGGCCGGGCACCGACCGCGGTCAGCGGACGGACCGACGCCAGGACGGGGCGAGCTGGCGCATCCGCAGGGCCCGCCACTGCCAGATGACCCACATGCCCGGCCAGAGCGCGGCGCCGAGCAGCGCCGGACGCATCCGGTAGGTCAGGCGGTCGAGCAGGAGCGTGCGACCGTCGCCGAGGTCGACCGTCGCCATCCGGTGCCGCATCGTCATGCGGCCGAAGAGCCCGGTCTCCCCGCCGCCGTTGTCGCGCTGCACGGGGACGCCCTCCACCTCGTACAGGTCGATGTCGACGTGGGTGTCGCCGCTCGGCACGATGCCGAAGGCGTCCGCGGCGATCGGGTGCGGCGTACCGGGCGTCCAGCGTTCGGGCAGGCCCTCGGGGGAGCGTGACCGGTAGACGAGGAACGGCTTCGTGACCGCGACCATCACCGACGGCGAGAGCAGGGCGTCGCGGACGGCATCGACGGGGGCGTCGAGGACGATGCGGAGACCGACGTGCATGGCGCGCACGCTACGCCGGAGCGCTGGGCAGCCCGGCGCCGACGGGGGACGGACGGGTTCAGGCGTGCCGGGCGGCCCGGCGGCGGGAGCCCTCGGCGCGGTCACGGGTGCGCAGGCGTTCGGTGAGCGCCAGGCGCACGGTCGGCCACTCGGCGGCGGTGATCGAGAAGACGACGGTGTCGCGGAGCGTGCCGTCGCGTCCGATCGCGTGGCTGCGGAGGACGCCGTCCTGCTTCGCTCCGAGCGACGCGATCGCCGCACGCGACTGGTGGTTGTGCCAGTGCGTCCGGAACTCGACCGCGATGCAGTCCCACGTCTCGAACGCGTGGGAGAGCAGGAGCAGCTTCGCCTCGGTGTTGATGCCGGTGCGCTGCGCTGCCCTGGCGAGGAACGTGTACCCGATCTCCACCCGGCGGTTGGCCGTGTCGATGTTCGCGAAGGTGGTCGACCCCACGACCCTGCCCGTGGGGCGGTCACGGACGGCGAACGGCACCATCCGACCGGCCTCGTGCTCGCCGAGGCGCCGCTCGATCTCGTCGTCGACGCGGTCCGGCGCCGGCACCGAGGTGTACCAGGTACGCCAGAGGTCGCCGTCCGCCACCGCCGCCCGCAGGTCGTCC
The DNA here is from genome assembly GCF_030363035.1 of Curtobacterium caseinilyticum. Taxonomy (GTDB): domain Bacteria; phylum Actinomycetota; class Actinomycetes; order Actinomycetales; family Microbacteriaceae; genus Curtobacterium; species Curtobacterium caseinilyticum. The sequence continues at coordinate 7,230 of NZ_JAUCMN010000005.1, forward strand.
GCGTGCTCGGCCGCCAGGGGCTCGAGCGTGACGCGGTCGCCGGTCAGGGTGGGGACGGTGGCGAGCTCCATGGTCATCGATACTACGGTCGCGGTACCGACAGCGGGGCCGTCGGGACACCCCCGTGGGGACCGGTCCTGTGGAGACGGACAGGGGACCGCCACGGCTATCGTGGTCCGGTGGCAGCACGCACGCAGGAGAAGTACCAGGTCCGGTTCGCGTGGGGGGTCGCCGGTGCCGACCGGATCGCGCACGGCACGCACCTCGTGGTGTGGGTGGACGTGCTGCCGGACCCCCGATCGGCGGTGCACGGCGCCGGTCCCGTGGCGCGGGCACGTGCCGCGGCAGCCCTGCTGCCGGACGGTCCGGAGGTCGTGCTCGGCCACCTCGGCAACGCGGCGTCCGTGGCGGAGCGGGTGACGCGCCTCCAGGCCGAGCGTGGCGACCGGTGCGTCGTCGCGGTCGTCGCGGCCGGGCGGTCCCTGGTCAGCGCGGACGACGTGGCGGAGGACGCCGGCGAGCCCGCCGACGCCGAGGGAGCGCCGGACCCGGCGGTCGAGGACCTGCTCGCGGCGGGCGCGGTCGTCGACGCGCTGATCTCCGTCGGGATCGACCACACCTCACCCGAGGCGGCGGCTGCGTGCGCCGCCTTCACCGGACTCCGCCGCGCCGTGAAGCACCTGGTCAGCGCCGCCGAGGGGGCTGCCGAGCTGGACCGCGGGACGGTGCACGCGGCGCTCGCCGCCGGACCGGAGCTCGTCGTCCTGCGGGAATCCGGCGCCGCGGCGTAGCGTTCCCGATCGCAGGCGTCGACCGGGCGCCGCTGACCGCAAGGAGCACGTCATGAAGGCAGTCGTCGGCGACACCGTGATCGCGGAGGCCCCGCAGGAGGACCTCGTGCAGATCGAGGGCAACTGGTACTTCCCGCCGTCGAGCGTGAAGCCGGAGTTCTTCTCCGAGAGCGACACGCAGTACCACTGCCCGTGGAAGGGTGACACGCAGTACTACACGGTCACGGTCGACGGTCAGGCACTGCCGGACCGCGCGTGGTCGTACCCGACGCCCATCCCGTCCTCGTTCGACCGCGTCGGCAAGGACTACTCCGGCTACTACGCGTTCTGGAAGGACGTCCGCGTCGTCGACTGACGTCGGTCGGGCCGGGATCACCCGGCCAGCGTCAGCACCACGAGCGCCACGTTGAGGGCGACGATCACCAACGCGATGACCCCCGCCACGACGCGGGTGGTCATCGCGTTGACGTCTGCACCCATGATGCTGCGTCGCGAGGTGTAGACCACGAGCGGGACGATCGCGAACGCGATCCCGAAGCTCAGCACGACCTGGCTGAGCACCAGCAGCGTCGTCGGATCCGCCCCCACGGCCAGCAGCGCGACCGCGGGCAGGAGCGTCACGAGTCGGCGCACCACGAGCGGGACCCGCACGTGCAGCAGTCCGTGCATGATCTCCGCGCCGGCCATGCAGCCGACCGACGTCGAGGCGAGGCCGGACGCGAGCAGTCCCACCGAGAACAGGACGCCGACGACGGGGCCGACGTTCGCCTCGATCGTGGCCTGCGCGCCGGGGATCGTGTCGGTGCCGGCGACCCCGGGCAGCGTCGCGGCAGCGAGCACGAGCATGCAGACGTTCACCCCTCCGGCGACGACGAGTGCGAGGCCGACGTCCCAGCGCGTCGCGACGAGGACCCGGCGTCGCTCCGGTCCCGCGGGCACGTCCCCGTGGCGGTCGCGGGCGAGGGCCGAGTGCAGGTACACCGCGTGCGGCATGACGGTCGCGCCGAGCATCGACGCCGCGAGCAGCACGGACTGCGAGTCCTCGAAGCGGGGGACCAGGCCGCCGACGAGCTCGCCGGGAGACACCTGCGCGAACAGCAGTCCTGCGCAGAAGCCGACGGTCAGGATCGCGAGCATCGTCGTGACGACCGCCTCGAACGTCCGGGTGCCACGGCGGCTGTGCAGCAGCAGGATCGCCATCGAGACCACCCCGGTGAGCACGCCGCCGGCGACCAGCGGCAGCCCGAAGAGCAGGTGCAGTGCGAGTGCGCCGCCGATGACCTCGGCGACGTCGGTGGCCGCGGCGACGATCTCGGCCTGCGCCCAGAACAGCAGTCGGGGCGTCCGCTTCATCCGGAGGCCCAGGTGCTCGGGGAGCGACCTGCCGGTGACGACGCCGAGCTTCGCCGACAGGTACTGCACGACGACGGCGCTCGCGTTCGCCGCGACGAGCACCCAGAGCAGCAGGTATCCGTACTGGGCGCCGGCGGTCAGGTTGGCGGCGACGTTGCCCGGGTCCACGTAGGCGATCGCGGCGACGAAGGCCGGACCGAGGAGTGTGAGGCCGGCCGCGCGCCGCCGAGGGTCGACGGGGCCCGGCCCACCGGGTTCGCCGGCGGTGCCGTCACCGCGTCCCCCTGCAGGGCGACCGGAGCGGGCACGTCGAGCGGCGGCGGTGTCGGTCATGCGACCAGCATGCCAGGATTCGGTGCGCCGAATCCACAGATTCGTTCAGTCGGTCAAGCCGCCGCGCGCCGCGCTCGGTGCGCCCGCACCTTCGCTCGGTTGCCGCACCGCTGCATCGAGCACCAGCGGCGCGTGCCACCGCGCGACGAGTCGTAGAACACCAGCCCGCAGTCCTCGGCGGAACAGCGGCTCAGCCGGGTCGGCTGGCCGTCTGCCGCCACGTCGTCGAAGCCCACCTCGGTGAACAGCGCCACGGCGTCCCGCGCCACGCTGGACAGCGCCTGTGCCAGACGGACCCGGTTCGCGCCCGCCCGACGGCGGCCACCCGGCAGGCTCGGCGGCACGTCGGGCAGTGCCGCGAACAGGTTGACCGTGTCGATGTCGTCCGGTGCGGGCCGGGTCCGGCCGGTCCCGGCCCGGAGTCCCACGGCGACCGCGGAGCGTGCGGTGGCGTCGGACGAGCCGGCGGGTGCGGGTGCCGCGGCGACCGCGAGCCGACCGATCGCGGCCCGGAGCGCCCGGGCGTCCTGCAGTTCGCGGGCGGTCGCGCCGACGTCGATCGGCTCGGTGTGGTCGCCGAGCCACTCGTCGAGGTCGGCGGGGGTCACCAGGAGCTCGCCGAGTCGGGCGCGGGGGCGGCGGGCGTCCGGGTCGTCGGCGAAGCCACCGGTGTGCGCGAAGTCCAGGGCGATCCGACCGGCGTCGAAGAACCACGACGACCCGCTGTCGGTCCGGATGTGCTGCCCCGTGTGCATCCGTCCAGGCTAACGGCTCCCCGGCGCGCCTCCCCGCGCCCTGTGGATCATGCGGTAGCTGCGCGCCGCTCCCACGTGATGAGGTTCCGGCCGTCGAACCGTCGGCTGCACCGCGCGCACGCCAGCGGTCGCGTGGGGGTGCGGTACCGGACGTGCTCGTGGCCGGCCGGGCAGCTGCCGACCCACGGGGCCAGCTCGGACGCGATCGGTCCGTCGTACAGGCGGGACCCGGTGTAGCCGATGCCCGCTGCGGTCCGCCGCCACACGGGCCCGTGCCCGGCCCGCGGACCGGCGAGGGCGTGGGCGACCTCGTGGAGCAGGACCTGCTCGACGTCGTCGTCGCTCACCCGGGCGGCGATGTGCCGGCTCACCGTGATGCGTCGGCGGGCGAAGTCGCACTGCCCGGCTCGGGTCTTGGCGTGGTCGAAGGCGAACGTCCACCCACCGGGACCGAGGTGCGCGGCCAGCAGGTGCTCCGCGCGCGCCCTGACCCGCTCGAGCGTCGCCCCCGCGGCAGGGCGGGGAGCCTCCGCGGCAGGGCCGGACGCCCGCGTGGACGGCCCCGACGCGGCCTGCGCCGCCGCCGACCGTTCCGTCACGGCAGGTCGGGGTCCGGCTCGTCGCGGGGCGCCTGGCCCTTCTGCGCGGCCTTCGCGGCGATCCGGCCCCAGATGTCGTCGGCGTCGGTCCGTGCGGCGTCGGGCGCGCCGAGCACCCGGCGGCGGATCGGCGGGACCTGCTTCACCGGCTCCGCGACCCGGGTGGTCGGCTCGTCGTCCTCGGCCCGGCGTGCGGCGACCTCGCGCGCCGTGCGGGGCCGGTCGTCGGTGGCCTTCGGCTGCGAGACCGATGCCCGCAGCGCGGCCTCGACCGCGGTGCGGAGTGCCTCGGTGCGCTCGGAGGGGGCGCCTGCCTGCCGGAAGGCCTGGTACGCCCGCGAGAGCGCGGAGCGGGCCTCGTCGAACCGGGACAGTTCGAACAGCGACCACCCCTCGAGCTCGGCAGCGGCACCCTCGAGCTCCGGCCACTCCTCGGTCCGGGCGGTGTCGCGTGCCATGGCGGCCTCGGTCGCGGCACGCTCGTGGCGGCCCAGGTCGTGCAGCACGTGGGCGCGACGGATGCGTGCGGCGACCTTGTCCGAGCGCTCGCCGGTGAACATCGTCAGGCGGAACACCTCTTCGGCGACGACGAGCGACTCGTCGAGGCGGCCCAGCAGGCGGAGCAGTTCGGCCCGCTCGGCGAGCGCGTCCGTGCTCCGGCTCTGACCGAGGTCGCGGAGTCGCTGCTGCACGGCGTCGGCGTCCACGGCCGGGCGCAGGCTGATCGGCGCGAAGGTGCTCCCCGGGCTGACACCGGCGGTCACCGGAGCAGGACTGCCCGGTGCGGCGTGACGGGGTTCCCGGGCGCGGTCGACGCGGTCGGGCTGCTGGCGGTCATCGGGCGGGAGGGACATCGGTTCGAGGGTAACCGCGGCCCGCCGTGAGCGAGCGGTGCCACGCGCACGGGGGGTCCGAGAACGCGGGACGGCCCGTCCCGCACCAGCGGGACGGGCCGACGGTCGAGGCCTGGTGGTCAGTTGCTCCCGGCGATCGCGGACGTCACGGCGACGCTCACGGCGATGAAGGTCGCGAAGGTGGCGACGACGGCGAGGATGATGGCGAGGACGCCCCAGACGCGCCCGCGGCCCGCGACCGCGGCGATGATGCCCTGCACGAGGGCCCAGAGACCGAGCACCGCCGCGATGAGGACGACGATCGCGCCGCCGCCGAACTGGCTCAGGGCGGACGGGTCGTTCATGAGCTGCTGCTGCAGCTGTTCCTGCTGCTCCACCGAACCGCCGCCGTTCCGCGCCATCTCCGCGAACGCAGCGTTGCCCGCGAGCGCGGCGCCCATCACGGCACCACCGACGACACCGAGCACGAGCGACAGGACCCCGAGCGCGAACGCGACGAGGCCGACGGTCTTCTTCTTGCGCTTGGGCTCCTCGTAGGACTGCCACGCCGGGCTGCCGGCGCTCGCGGGTGCGGACGACGCCGCGTACGGCTGGTGCGACCCCTGGTGCTCGCCCCACGTCGGGGAGTCCTGGTGGCCGTCGCGCTGGCCGTACCGGTCGGGCTGGTCGCCGTGCTGCTGCTGGCCGTCCTGCTGCTCGCCGTACCGGGGCTGCTGGCCGTACTGCGGTGCCGCGCCGGGCTGGTCGACGCGCTCGCCGTAGCGAGGTGCGTCGGAGCGGTCGTGCTGCGGTGCGCTGCCCCAGACCGGTGCGTCGCCGGTCCGGTCCTCGTTGCGCCGGTCGTCGTTCGTCATCAGGGGACTCCCTCGGTCGGTCGCGCAGGTGCGCGGTCGTTGTCCCCCATCTTGGCAGCCGGGGGACCGGTGCGTTCAGGGGCGCGCGTCCGTCACGTCACCCACCGACGCGACGGGAGGCGCGGTGCCGGACCTGCGCCGTGCCTCCCGTCCGCCCCGTGGACGCGACGCGGCCCGCGCCGTCAGCCGCCGAAGACGCTGCGGTTCGGCTCCGGGGACGCGACCGCGGTCGCGTCCGTCACGATCGGCGCACCCGCCGTGAACGCGCGCAGTTCCTGCCCGTGCACGACCTTGGCGGGCATCGGGTCGGACGAGTACCGCCGGGGCATGTCCGCCACCGGCAGGTCCGCCTTCGACCCGAGCAGCACGATGTTCCCGAAGCGCCGGCCCTTGAGCATCCCGGTGTCGGCGACAGCGGCGACCGAAGGCAGGACGGCCTGCAGCGTCGAGGCCTGCCCGCGGGCGAAGGCCAGGCCGGCCCCGTCCGCGACGTTCACGGCGACGATGCCGGTGGGGGAGAGGAACTCGGTGACCGAGCGGTAGAACTCGACGCTCGTCACGTGCGCGGGGATCTGCGACCCGCCGAAGACGTCGACGACCACCAGGTCCACCGTGCCCCGCAGGCCGTTCGGGAGCTTGCCGAGGACCTCGCGGGCGTCGCCGTACCGGACCCGGATCGAGGCGCCGCGGGGGAAGGGCAGGACCTCGCGGACGTGCTCGACCAGGTCGCGCTCGAGCTCGACGACCTGCTGCCGCGACCCCGGCCGGGTCACCGCGACGTAGCGGGGCAGCGTCAGGGCACCGGCGCCGAGGTGCAGCGCCGTGATCGGTCCCTCGGGCAGCAGGTCGATCGCGTGCCCGATCCGCCGGATGTACTCGAAGGCCAGGTGCGTCGGGTCCTCGAGGTCGACGTGCGACTGCGGGGTGCCGTCGACCACGAGCGTGAAGGAGCCGGGGCGGTGCCGGTCCGGCTCCACGGACGCCCAGCCCGCACCGATCCGGAACCCGTCGAACGCGTCAGCCATGCCCCCATGGAACACCACCGACGATCCCCACCCGGACCACCACCCGTGGGTGGTGTGGCCGCATCCGCCCGGTCGTGAGGCTGGGAGCACCGGTCGGGGACCCCCGCCGGACAGCGTCCAGGAAGGCACACCGTGACCGCTCAACTCCTCGCGAACACCGTCGTCGGCATCGTCCTGGTCGGGTTCCTGGCCTGGCGCCAGGCGACCTGGCGGGCACTCGACCCCGCCCGGGTGTGGCGGGCGCCGCTCGTGCTCGGCGTCGTCGGCGTCGTGGTGCTCGCGGAGTCGGTGGCCGCCGTCACGACGCTCGACGTGCTCTTCCTCGGCATCGAGGCCCTGGCGGCCGTGGCCGCCGGCCTCGCGATGGGCGCGATGACCCGCTTCCGCACGACCGCGACGCCGGACGACCACGGCCGGGTGCTGCAGGCCCGGACGGGCTGGGCGGGCGCCGGGCTCTGGGTCCTGCTCATCGTCGTCCGCATCGGGCTCGACGTCGTCGGCGGACACCTCGGGACGCACCTGCTCACGTCGACCGGCGTGGTCCTGCTCGTCCTGGCGCTCAACCGGGCCGCCCGTGCCCTCGTCGTCGACCAGCGGATCCCGCACACCGCGCGCGGCATGATGGTCCGGTGACCACCGGCCCGGACCCGACGAGCACCGCCGCGGCGTGGGACGGTCCCGTCCCGCGGCGGTCGGGCTCCGCGACGACCCGTGCGCTGAACGCGTTCGGCATCGCCGCGGTCACCTACTGGTTCGTGCGGAACGGCCTCACGGACGGGGCGCCCGCCTGGGTCTGGCTGGTCGGCACCCTGGCACTCGCCGCGTGGGCGATCCGGGTCGCGGCCCGCACCGAGCGCGTGCTCTTCGCCGCCGCGTGGGTGATGGTCGTCGCCGGCGCGGCGGTCGTCGTACCGACCGCCGCGGTGACGGTGGCCGTCCCGTTCGTGGGCGTCGTGGTGATCGGTGCGGGGCGACGTCAGCCCGTCTGGGCCGGTCCGGTCGCCGCCACCGTCGCGCTCGTGGTCGTCGCGGCGACCGCCGCCGCCTCGGGAGCGCCGGTCGGCCTCGTCCTCGGAGGCGGCGCCGGCCCGCTCCTGGCCGCAGTGGTCGGGTTCAGTCGTCGGCAGTTCCGGATCGCCGAGGAGCGCACCCGCCAGGCCGTGGCCGAGCAGCAGCGTGCCGAGCTCCTGGCCGACCGCTCGCGCGCCGCCCGCGAGGTCCACGACGTCCTCGCCCACTCCCTCGGCGGCCTCGTGCTCCAGCTCGACGCGGTCGAGGCCCTGCTCGAGGCCGGTCGGGTCGACGAGGCGACGCGTCGCGCGGGCGAGGCCCGAGCGCTCGCGGCGACCGGACTGGCCGATGCTCGCCGCGCCGTGCACGCCCTGCGCGACGACACGGCTCCGCCCACCCTCACGCAGCCGGGTGACCTGGTCGGCCTGGTCGCCGCGCACCGGTCGTTCGGCGGGTCCGTCACCACCCACGGAGACGCGGCACTCACCACCGTCGACGCGGCCCACCGCCGGGTCGTGGTCGCGGCCGTCCGGGAGGCACTGAGCAACGCCCGCAGGCACGCCCCCGGTCGCCGCGTGGTGCTGTCCGTCGACCGGGCGGACTCCGCCGTGCACGTCACCGTGGCCAACCCGCTCGACCGGTCCGGCCACGCGCGTGCCGGTGCGGACGGCCGCGCCGGGGCGGTCGGCCACGGACTCGTGGGCATGCGGGAGCGCTTCGCGGAGCTCGACGACGGGTCCTCCGTCACGGCCGGCAAGGTCGACGACGCCTTCGTCGTCGCGATGCGGGTGCCGGAGGCCACGTCGTGACGATCCGGGTGCTCGTGGTCGACGACCAGGCGATCGTGCGGGACGGTCTGGTGACGGTGCTGTCGCTCGTGCCGGACCTCGAGGTCGTCGGCGAGGCCACCGACGGCGCCGAGGCGATCGCGATGGTCGCCGTCGACCCGCCGGACGTCGTGCTCATGGACCTGCGGATGCCGGGCACCGACGGCCCGACGGCCACCGCCACCATCACGGCGGCGCACCCCGACGTCGCCGTCCTCGTGCTCACCACCTACGCCGACGACGACTCGATCGTGGGTGCGCTCCGCGCGGGTGCGCGCGGGTACCTGACGAAGGACGCCGGGCGCGCCGAGCTCGCCACGGCCGTGCGCGCGGTCGCCTCCGGGCAGGCCACCTTCGACGCCGGCGTCGGCGCGCGGCTGGTCGCCCGGCTCGGTGACGCCCCGGCTCCGGCTCCGCTGTCGGTGCGGGACCGCTTCCCGGGGCTCACGCCGCGCGAGGCCGACGTGCTCGAGCGGGTCGCGGACGGCCGGACGAACCCGGAGATCGCCGCCGAGCTCTTCCTGACGGTGCCGACCGTGAAGTCGTACGTGAACCAGGTGTTCGCGAAGCTCGGCGTCCGCACGCGCGCCGAGGCAGTCGCCCTCGTCCTGCGCTGACCCCCGCGACACACCGCGGCCCCGTCGGTCTGCCCACCGGGTCGTGTTGCCCGTCCTGCGACGCGGATCCCGTGACCCGGCCACACCGGGCGCTGCGGTCGCGACCAGCCGACGCCAAGCCTGGTCACGTACCGTTCACCGCGTCGTCACCCGACAGGTGTCGGACACGGTGCCGCCCCGGCGCCGGTGTCCCCGGTCGCCGGTGACCACGACGTGGACCGGACCGGCCCCGCGCGACCCCCACCGCGCCCGGGCGGACCGAGCGTCGTCGGCGAGCCGCGTGCCCGCCGCCCTCCGACGTGCGACGGCGCACGCACCACACGCGTGCGCCGACCCCGCGACCGAGGTCCGGCGGCACGTGGAACGACCACGACTCCGACCAGGAGACCCGCCATGACCGACACCACGAGCGTCCCCACCCACCGCCCGCTCCGCGCACTGCCGACCCGCACCGTACCGGGGCCGGTCCGGTCCGCCCACCCGCATCGTGCCTCCGGTCCGGTGGCCGCGGACGGCGAGCGCGCACCCCGCTGGATGCGCGTCACGGGTGCCGTGCTCCTGCTCGGCGGTGGCGCGCTCACGGCTGCCGTGCTCGGCTGGCCCGGCGACGCGCCGGAGGTCGCGCTCCTGCTGCCCGGCGTGCTGGCGCTGGTCGCCGGTGCGCTCCTGCTGCTCGCGCGCACCGGGATCGCGGTCACCGAGACCGACGTCGTCCTGCGCTTCCGGCCGCTGCCCGCCCGTCGGATCGCGAGGCAGCACATCGCCGACGTCGCGATCGCCGAGGCGGACGCCCGGACGTACGGCGGGGTCGGGCTGCGCCTGGGTCGCGGGGTGCGGGCGCTCGTCCTCACGCCGGGCCGGGGCGTGCGCATCACGGACGACCGCGGTCGGGTGACCTTCGTCCGGACCGAGCACCCGGAGCGGGTCGTGCACGCGCTCGTCGACTGAACCGGCCGTCCTGGCGCTCGCCGGGAGCGGGACCGGAGCGTGTTACCGGGGGAACGCGATCGTGGCCCGCGCGCTTATACACGCCATCGCCGAATCCGGTCAAGCCAGGACTGGACAGCGCGTGCCGGAGCGACCTATGATGACAGTTCGCGCTCCCTGGCATCCGTGTGTCGTCATATTGCGGTCGAACACGCGCCCTGGTGAAGCCGGTCCCGTATATGGCGGCGGGACCCGCTCACCGATCATCCCACAGGTCCTCGACGGTCGTGCTCCTCACGGTCGTGTCGTCGGATCCGCGTGTCGGTGATCCGGGGTCGCGCCGAGCGATCAATCCACTCACCTACGTGCTGCTCGTCAGTACCGGCCCGACGGGGCCTACCGGAGGTCACACCCTTGGCTGCTGCGCCCAACGCATCCACCAACCCCAAGAACGGTCGCAACCACTCGCGACTCTCGTTCGCCAAGATCACGGACACCCTCACGGTTCCTGATCTGCTCGCCCTCCAGACGGAGAGCTTCGACTGGCTCGTCGGCAACGACGTCTGGAAGGCCCGCCTCGCCGAAGGACAGGAGCAGGGTCGCACCGACCTCGCGCTGCACTCCGGCCTCGAGGAGATCTTCGAGGAGATCTCCCCGATCGAGGACCTCGGCGAGACCATGCAGCTCTCGTTCACGTCCCCGGAGCTCGAGGACCCGAAGTACTCCATCGACGAGTGCAAGGAGCGTGGCAAGACCTACGCCGCGCCGCTGTACGTCAACGCCGAGTTCATGAACCACATGACCGGTGAGATCAAGACGCAGACCGTGTTCATGGGCGACTTCCCGCTCATGACCGAGCGCGGCACGTTCATCATCAACGGCACCGAGCGCGTCGTCGTCTCGCAGCTCGTCCGCTCGCCGGGCGTGTACTTCGAGCGCCAGCAGGAGAAGACCTCCGACAAGGACATCTACTCCGCTCGCGTGATCCCGTCGCGTGGTGCATGGCTCGAGTTCGAGATCGACAAGCGCGACCAGGTGGGCGTGCGCATCGACCGCAAGCGCAAGCAGTCCGTGACCGTCTTCCTCAAGGCCCTCGGCCTGACGAGCGAGGAGATCATGGAGGAGTTCCAGGGCTTCGCCTCGATCGAGTCGACCCTCGAGAAGGACGCCGTCCTCACCAAGGAGGAGGCGCTCAAGGACATCTACCGCAAGCTGCGTCCGGGCGAGCAGGTCGCCGCCGAGGCCGCGCGCGCGCTCCTCGACAACTTCTACTTCAACCCGAAGCGCTACGACCTCGCCAAGGTGGGTCGCTACAAGCTGAACCGCAAGCTCGGCATCGACGCGCAGCTCTCGGACTCGGTGCTGACCGTGCAGGACATCGTCCGCACCATCAAGTACCTCGTCTCGCTGCACGCCGAGAAGACCACGCTCGACGGTGTCCGCGACGGCGAGCCCGTCCAGCTCCGCCTCGACGTGGACGACATCGACCACTTCGGCAACCGTCGCATCCGCGCCGTCGGCGAGCTCATCCAGAACCAGGTCCGCACCGGCCTGTCCCGCATGGAGCGCGTCGTCCGCGAGCGCATGACCACGCAGGACATCGAGGCGATCACCCCGCAGACCCTGATCAACGTGCGACCCGTCGTCGCCGCGATCAAGGAGTTCTTCGGCACCTCGCAGCTGTCGCAGTTCATGGACCAGAACAACCCGCTCGCGGGTCTGACGCACAAGCGTCGCCTGTCGGCCCTCGGCCCGGGCGGTCTGTCCCGTGAGCGTGCCGGCGTCGAGGTCCGCGACGTCCACCCGTCGCACTACGGCCGCATGTGCCCGATCGAGACCCCGGAAGGCCCGAACATCGGCCTGATCGGCTCGCTCGCGTCGTTCGGTCGGATCAACTCCTTCGGCTTCATCGAGACGCCGTACCGCCGCGTCGTGAACGGTCAGGTCACCACGACCATCGACTACCTCACGGCATCGGAGGAGGACGACTTCGTCGTCGCCCAGGCCAACGCCCCGCTGACGGACGACTTCCACTTCCAGGACGACAAGGTGCTCGTCCGCAAGAAGGGCGGCGAGGTCGAGCTCGTCGGCAAGGACGAGGTCGACTACATGGACGTCTCGCCGCGCCAGATGGTGTCGGTCGCGACCTCGCTCATCCCGTTCCTCGAGCACGACGACGCGAACCGCGCCCTCATGGGTGCGAACATGCAGCGTCAGGCCGTCCCGCTGCTCCGTTCCGAGTCGCCGCTCGTCGGCACCGGCATGGAGGGCTACACCGCCATCGACGCCGGTGACGTCGTCACCGCCGACAAGGCCGGTGTGGTCTCCGAGGTCTCGGCCGACGCCGTGACCCTGCAGCTCGACGAGGGCGGCACGCAGACCTACTACCTGCGCAAGTTCGACCGCTCGAACCAGGGCACGAGCTACAACCACCGCGTCATCGTCTCCGCAGGCGAGCGCGTGGAGCAGGGCGAGGTCATCGCCGACGGCCCCGCGACGGAGAACGGCGAGCTCGCGCTCGGCAAGAACCTCCTCGTCGCGTTCATGCCGTGGGAGGGCTACAACTACGAGGACGCGATGATCCTGTCGCAGAACCTCGTGAAGGACGACACGCTCTCCTCGATCCACATCGAGGAGTACGAGGTCGACGCCCGCGACACGAAGCTCGGCAAGGAGGAGATCACCCGCGACCTCCCGAACGTCAGCCCGGACCTCCTGGCCGACCTCGACGAGCGCGGCATCATCCGCATCGGCGCCGAGGTCCGCCCCGGCGACATCCTGGTCGGCAAGGTCACGCCGAAGGGCGAGACCGAGCTCTCCGCCGAGGAGCGCCTGCTCCGCGCGATCTTCAACGAGAAGTCGCGCGAGGTGCGCGACACCTCGCTGAAGGTGCCCCACGGTGAAGAGGGCACGATCATCGGCGTCAAGGTCTTCGACGCGCAGGACGGCGACGACGAGCTCGGCTCGGGCGTCAACCAGCGTGTGGTCGTCTACATCGCCCAGAAGCGCAAGATCACCGCGGGTGACAAGCTCGCCGGTCGTCACGGCAACAAGGGCGTCATCTCGACGATCCTGCCGGTCGAGGACATGCCGTTCCTCGCGGACGGCACCCCGGTCGACATCGTCCTCAACCCGCTCGGCGTCCCCGGCCGCATGAACTTCGGCCAGGTCCTCGAGATCCACCTCGGGTGGCTCGCGAAGCAGGGCTGGAACGTCGAGGGCATCCAGGAGTGGGCATCGGCCCTGCCGGAGGCAGCGCACAGCGCGGCGCCCGGCACGAAGGTCGCCACCCCGGTGTTCGACGGTGCGTACGAGCGTGAGATCGAGGGCCTCCTCGACAGCACCCTCCCGAACCGCGACGGCGAGCGCCTGATCGGTTCGTCCGGCAAGGCGCAGCTCTTCGACGGTCGCTCCGGCGAGCCGTTCCCGGAGCCCGTCTCGGTCGGTTACATGTACATCCTCAAGCTGCACCACCTGGTCGACGACAAGATCCACGCCCGTTCGACCGGTCCGTACTCGATGATCACGCAGCAGCCGCTGGGTGGTAAGGCGCAGTTCGGTGGCCAGCGGTTCGGTGAGATGGAGGTGTGGGCGCTCGAGGCGTACGGCGCCGCCTACGCCCTCCAGGAGCTCCTGACGATCAAGTCCGACGACATCCTCGGCCGCGTGAAGGTCTACGAGGCGATCGTCAAGGGCGAGAACATCCAGGAGCCCGGCATCCCCGAGTCGTTCAAGGTCCTCATGAAGGAGATGCAGTCGCTCTGCCTGAACGTCGAGGTCCTCTCGGCCGACGGCCAGGCGGTCAGCCTCCGCGACACGGACGACGAGGTCTTCCGTGCCGCTGAAGAGCTCGGCATCAACATCTCCTCGCGGTTCGAGTCGTCGTCCGTCGACGACATCTGAGCCGGCCCGTACCGAACACGTTTCGAACTCAGCAAGAGAGAAGAACATTGCTCGAAGCAACGTCATTTGACGCCATCCGGATCGGCCTCGCGACCGCCGAGGACATCCGTCAGTGGTCGTACGGCGAGGTCAAGAAGCCGGAGACCATCAACTACCGCACCCTGAAGCCCGAGAAGGACGGTCTGTTCGGCGAGCAGATCTTCGGGCCGTCCCGCGACTGGGAGTGCGCCTGCGGCAAGTACAAGCGTGTCCGCTTCAAGGGCATCGTCTGCGAGCGCTGCGGCGTCGAGGTCACCAAGTCCTCGGTCCGTCGTGAGCGCATGGGCCACATCGAGCTCGCCGCGCCCGTCACGCACATCTGGTACTTCAAGGGCGTCCCGTCGCGCCTCGGCTACCTCCTCGACATGGCGCCGAAGGACCTCGAGAAGGTCATCTACTTCGCGGCGTACATGATCATCGACATCGATGAAGAGGGCCGTCACGCCGACATGCCCGGTCTCGAGAACGAGATGCGCCTCGAGATCAAGAACCTCGAGGGTCAGCGCGACTCGATCATCGCCGACCGCCTCAAGAAGCTCGAGGACGACCTCGCGGCGCTCGAGGAAGAGGGCGCCAAGGCCGACGTGAAGCGCCGGACCAAGGACACCGCCGAGAAGGAGATGTCCCAGGTCCGCAAGTCCTTCGACGAGGACATCACCCGCCTCGAGCGCGTGTGGGAGGACTTCCGCAACCTCAAGGTCGGCGACCTCAAGCCCGAGGACGCCGTGTTCCACGAGCTCCAGGACCGCTTCGGGATCTACTTCGACGCCTACATGGGCGCCGAGGCGATCAAGCTGCGGCTCGAGGCCTTCGACCTGGCCGCCGAGGCCGAGGCGCTGCGTCTGCAGATCGCCGAGGGCAAGGGCCAGAAGAAGATCCGCGCGATCAAGCGCCTGCGCGTCGTCAGCTCCTTCCTCGCCACCGGCAACTCGCCGGCCGCGATGGTGCTCGACGTCGTGCCGGTCATCCCGCCGGAGCTCCGCCCGATGGTGCAGCTCGACGGTGGCCGCTTCGCCACGTCGGACCTCAACGACCTCTACCGTCGTGTGATCAACCGCAACAACCGTCTCCGCCGCCTGCTCGACCTCGGTGCCCCCGAGATCATCGTGAACAACGAGAAGCGCATGCTGCAGGAAGCGGTCGACGCGCTGTTCGACAACGGTCGTCGTGGTCGTCCGGTCACGGGTACCGGCAACCGCGCCCTGAAGTCCCTGAGCGACATGCTCAAGGGCAAGCAGGGTCGCTTCCGTCAGAACCTGCTCGGCAAGCGCGTCGACTACTCGGGTCGTTCGGTCATCATCGTCGGCCCGCAGCTCAAGCTGCACCAGTGCGGTCTGCCGAAGCAGATGGCGCTCGAGCTGTTCAAGCCGTTCGTCATCAAGCGCCTCATCGACCTGTCGCACGCGCAGAACATCAAGTCGGCCAAGCGCATGGTCGAGCGTTCGCGTCCGCAGGTGTGGGACGTGCTCGAGGAGATCATCCGCGAGCGCCCCGTGCTGCTGAACCGTGCGCCGACGCTGCACCGTCTGGGCATCCAGGCGTTCGAGCCGCAGCTCGTCGAGGGCAAGGCCATCCAGCTCCACCCGCTCGTGTGTGCTGCGTTCAACGCGGACTTCGACGGTGACCAGATGGCCGTGCACCTGCCGCTGTCGGTCGAGGCGCAGGCCGAGGCCCGCATCCTGATGCTCGCCTCGAACAACATCCTCAAGCCGTCGGACGGCCGTCCGGTGACCCTGCCCGCACAGGACATGATCATCGGTCTGCACCACCTGACAACCGTCCGCGAGGGCGCGCTCGGCGAGGGCCGTGCGTTCTCCTCGGTCGCCGAGGCGATCCTGGCGAAGGACCAGAACACGCTGCACCTCAACGCGATGGTGAAGATCCGCATGTCGGGTGTCCACTTCGCCGAGGGCGAGGCGCCGGAGGGCTACGAGGTCGGTCAGCCGATCCTCCTCGAGACCACCCTGGGCCGTGCGCTCTTCAACGAGACGCTGCCGGCGGACTACCCGTTCGTCCAGCGCGTCACCGACAAGGGCACCCTCTCCGCGATCGTCAACGACCTCGCCGAGCGCTACTCCAAGACCGAGACGGCCGCCGCGCTGGACCGGATCAAGGACGCGGGCTTCTACTGGGGCACGCGCTCCGGTGTGACCGTGGCGCTCTCCGACGTCGTGACGCCTCCTCGCAAGAAGGAGATCATCGCGGGCTACGAGGTCCAGGCCGCCAAGGTCCAGGGCGAGTTCGACAAGGGTCTGATCACCGACGCGGAGCGCCGCGCCGACCTGATCAAGATCTGGACCGAGGCCACGAACGAGATCGCGCAGGAGATGCGCGACAACTTCCCGGTCGACAACACCATCAACCGCATGGTGTCGTCGGGTGCTCGTGGTAACTGGCTGCAGGTGCGCAACATCGCCGGTATGCGTGGTCTGGTGAACAACCCGAAGGGTGAGATCATCGCCCGCCCGATCATCAACTCGTACCGCGAGGGCCTGACCGTGGCGGAGTACTTCATCGCCACGCACGGTGCCCGCAAGGGTCTGGCGGACACGGCTCTCCGTACCGCCGACTCGGGCTACCTGACCCGTCGTCTCGTCGACGTGTCGCAGGACGTCATCATCCGTGAGGACGACTGCGGGACGACCCGCGGCCTCGAGCTGCCGATCGCGACCGTGGGTGCCGACGGCACGCTGGTCCGCGACCCGCGCGTCGAGAACACCGTGTACTCGCGCACCCTGGCCACCCCGGCGTCCGACGCCTCGGGCACCCAGGTCGCCGAGGCCGGCGAGGACGTCGGTGACGTCCTGCTGGACACGCTGCTCGCTGCCGGTGTCGAGAGCATCAAGGTGCGCTCGGTCCTGACCTGCGAGTCCGCCGTCGGTGTCTGCGCGAAGTGCTACGGCCGTTCGCTCGCCACGGGCAACCTCGTCGACATCGGCGAGGCGGTCGGCATCATCGCCGCCCAGTCCATCGGTGAGCCCGGTACCCAGCTGACGATGCGTACCTTCCACACGGGTGGTTCGGCCTCGGCCGACGACATCACGCAGGGTCTGCCCCGCGTGACCGAGCTCTTCGAGGCCCGCACCCCGAAGGGCGCGTCCCCGATCGCCGAGGCCCCCGGCCGCGCCACGATCGAGGACACGGACAAGGGCCGTCGGATCATCCTCACGCCGGACAACGGCGACGAGCCGTTCATCTACCCGGTGCTCAAGCGTGCGACCCTCCTCATCGAGGACGGCCAGCACGTCGAGCTCGGCGAGCAGTTCATCGCCGGCACGGTCGACCCGAAGGAGGTCCTCCGGGTCAAGGGTGTGCGCGAGGTCCAGAAGCACCTCGTCAACGGCGTGCAGGACGTGTACGGCTCGCAGGGCGTGCCGATCCACGACAAGCACATCGAGGTCATCGTCCGTCAGATGCTCCGCAAGGTCACCGTCGTCGACCACGGCGACACCGACCTGCTGCCGGGTGAGCTCGTCGACCGGTCGCGCTACAACGCGCTGAACCGTGCGGCGCTGCAGGAGGGTCGCAAGACCGCCTCGGCTCGCCAGGAGGTCATGGGCATCACGAAGGCGTCCCTCGCGACCGAGTCGTGGCTGTCCGCCGCGTCCTTCCAGGAGACCACCCGCGTCCTCACGCAGGCGGCCATGGAGGGCAAGCAGGACCACCTCGTCGGCCTCAAGGAGAACGTCATCATCGGTAAGCTCATCCCCGCCGGGACGGGCCTCAGCCGGTACCGTGACGTGGACGTCGCCGCGACCGAGGAAGCCAAGGCGGAGCGGTACCCCAACCGCATCTTCGCCGACGACTCCTCGTTCTCGGACGCCGACCTGAGCTTCGTCGACTTCGACAGCTTCTCGTCGGACGACTTCACGCCCGGGACCTACAACTGAGCCTGAGCTGAACCCGGAAGGCCCCCGCATCCTCGGATGCGGGGGCCTTCCTCGTTCCCGGACCACGGGACGGACGGGAGGCCCGTGGCGGGCCCGCCACGGGCCTCCCGTCCGCCGTGTGGTCGCGGCTCAGGCGGTCCGGCCCTTCTCGTCGACCAGCGAGTACAGGCTGAGCACGTTGCCGTCGGGGTCGCGCACGTCGAACCAGTCGACGGCACCGTCGACGCACTCGACGGGACCGACGTCGATGCCGAGCGACCCGATGCGGGCGTGCTGCGAGCGGACGTCGTCGACGCCGAAGCGGACGGTCGCCGGTCGCTGCTCGGCGTCCGGGTCCAGGTACAGCTGGAGCCAGATGCCGCCGATCTCGTACTCGACGACGCCGTCCTCGGGCTCGAGGTCGGGATCGGTGCGCTGGAACACGGCGCCGTACCAGAGGCAGGACGCTTCGATGTCCGTGACGGGCAGTCCCACGGTCACGCTCGTGATGTCCATGTCTCATCATGTCCCGGCGCGGGCGTGCGCGTCGAGGGTCTTCCGGCGAACACTCCTGCACAGGCACGGCCGGCCGTCCGCTCGTCCACGGACCGCGCCCCGGACCGCTCCGCCCGCGCTCACGAGCAGCACGATCGACGCATGTCGACCATCGTCCGCTGCGGCCGGTACCCGCTGGTACCCCTGCACTGGGGACACCCGCCACCCCGCCGCCCCCTCGTTGTGGGACTGCGGGGGCGGCAGGGGCCAGCCGTAGCGTGGACGGGCGCCGCGCCGCAGCGGTGCGCACCCCCACGACCCGGTCTCGACCCGAAGGAGGCTCCGGGACACATGGCCACGCTCTCCGAGATCCTGATCCTCAACGGCGCACTGCCGATCGAACACCTCGACGCGATGACGGGCGACGAGGAGATCGACGAGCGGGCGATCCGCACCCTGGTCGACCAGGGCGTCGTGAGCGAGGCACAGTACATCACCGCCCGCGCGGCGTCCAACAACTCCCGCACCGTCCCGCTCACGGACTACCCCGTCGACGGGACCGCGGTGTCGATGCTGCCCGCGGCGCTCTGCCGACGGCACGGCGTGCTCGGCATCGGGTTCGAGGGCGAGACGCTCGTGCTCGCGATGGTCAACCCGACGAACGTGCTGGCGATCGACGACGCCCGGACTGCCTCCGGGCGCACCGTGAAGCCGCTGCAGGTCGACGAGCGGGACCTGCTGGCCGCGCTCGACCGGTACCTCCGTGCCGACGACGAGCTCAACGACCTGACCTCGTCGCTCGAGGAAGAAGCGTCCGCGCAGGCGCAGCAGCAGGTGGACCTGACCGACGGGTCGCTCGACGACGTCCCGATCGTCCGCTTCGTGAACCTGCTCGTGTCGCAGGCGATCCAGGACCACGCGTCCGACATCCACATCGAGCCCGGCGAGCACGAGGTGCGCGTCCGCTACCGCATCGACGGTGTGCTGCACGAGATGGCACCGGCGCCGAAGAACATCCAGAACGGTGTCATCAGCCGGCTCAAGATCATGAGCGACATCGACATCGCTGAGCGACGCAAGCCGCAGGACGGCCGCATGTCCGTCCGGCACGGCGGCCGACAGATCGACCTCCGTGTGGCGACGCTGCCCACGGTGTGGGGCGAGAAGGTCGTCATGCGGATCCTCGACAACACGAACACGTCGATGACGCTCAAGGACCTCAACCTGCTCGAGCAGAACTTCCAGGCCTACCAGCGGTCCTACTCGAAGCCGTACGGCATGATCCTGGTCACCGGTCCGACCGGCTCGGGCAAGTCGACGACGCTCTACACGACGTTGAACGCCGTCGCGAAGCCCGAGATCAACGTCATCACCGTCGAGGACCCGGTCGAGTACCGGATGGCCGGCATCAACCAGGTGCAGGTGAACCCGAAGGCGGGGTTGACGTTCGCCTCCGCGCTCCGCTCGATCCTGCGTTCCGACCCGGACGTCGTCCTGCTCGGTGAGATCCGCGACCACGAGACCGCGCAGATCGCGATCGAGGCCTCCCTCACCGGCCACCTGGTGCTGTCGACCCTGCACACGAACGACGCGCCCTCGGCGGTCACCCGTCTGACCGAGATGGACATCGAGCCGTTCCTGGTCGGATCCGCGCTCGACTCGGTCGTCGCGCAGCGCCTCGCCCGACGGCTCTGCGACCGGTGCAAGGCACCCGCGCGGTACACCCCGGCGCAGCTCGTCGCACTCGGCTTCGTGCCGAGCGAGGACACCCCCGTACCGGAGTTCTTCGGCCCGGTCGGGTGCGCGGTCTGCTCGAACACCGGGTACCGCGGGCGGATCGCCCTGCACGAGGTCATGACCGTCACCGAGGAGATCGAGCGCCTCGCCGTCGCGCGGGCGTCGAGCGCCGAGATCAGCCGGGTCGCGCAGCAGCAGGGCATGCTCACGCTGCGGCAGGACGGCTGGGAGAAGGTCAAGCTCGGCATGACGAGCGTCGACGAGATCCTGCGCGTGGTCGCGTAGGTCGGGAGCACGAGGACGATGAGCGAATCGGTGTACGACATCGAGGCCGGCGACGACCCCGTCGCCGGGTGGCACCCCGGACAGCCGGGCAACGAGGTCGGCGGTCGTCGCGCGGCCCGCCTGGCCGCGGCGGCAGCAGCTGCGGCGGCGGCCTCCGCCCCGGCCTCGCCGCGGGTCGAGCCGGCCGTCGTGCCGACCTCGAGCAACGCCGTGTACGACCTGTCGGCCGAACCCTGGAGCCCCGGACCGTCGAACCCCGAGCCGTGGCGCGCCGAGCCCGCGGTGTCCGCCGAGCCCGCCTGGGACACGTCGTGGCCGCCGCCCGCGGGGGAGCCCGTCGCCGTGCCGGTGGCGCAGCCGCATGCCGCACCGGCCACGCCGCCCGCTGCGGTCCCGCCGTCGACCGCCGCCTACGGGTACGCCGACGCGGTGACCCAGCACCTGCCGGTGGTGCCCGCGGAACCGACCACGAGCCTCCAGACCGTCGCGACGACCGTGCCGACCACCGGCGCCGTCGCCGGGACGCACCCGGAGATCGGCTTCACCCGCCACGCACGCGAGGTCGCCGACGCCGACCTCATCACCGCCCTCGCCCAGGTCGTCTACCAGGGCGCATCGGACCTGCACGTGACCGCCGATGCGCCGCCCACCGTGCGCGTCGACGGCTCGCTGCGTCCCGCCGTGCCCGGAGGGCCCTGGGCCCGGAACAAGGTGATCGCGGCGCTGAAGACCCTGCTCAGCCCCGAGCAGGCCGGGCAGTTCGACCACGAACAGGAACTCGACTTCGCGTACTCGCTGTCGCCCGAGTTCCGCTTCCGCGTGAACTACTACCAGCAGCGCGGCAACTGGGGCGCCGCGTTCCGCATCATCCCCACGAAGATCAAGACCCTCAAGCAGCTCGGCATCCCGGAGCACGTCGGCGAGTTCGCGAAGCTGCCCCGCGGTCTCGTGCTCGTCACCGGGCCCACCGGATCCGGCAAGTCGACCACCCTCGCCGCGCTCATCGACCTGGTCAACGAGACCCGCGCCGACCACATCGTCACGGTCGAGGACCCGATCGAGTTCATGCACGACCACAAGAAGGCGATCATCAACCAGCGCGAGGTCGGTGCGGACACGCACTCCTTCGCCGCCGCCCTCAAGCACGTGCTGCGGCAGGACCCCGACGTCATCCTGATCGGCGAGCTCCGCGACCTCGAGACCATCTCCGTCGCGCTGACCGCGGCCGAGACCGGACACCTCGTGTTCGCCACGCTCCACACGCAGAGCGCCCCCGGCACCATCGACCGTGTCATCGACGTGTTCCCGCCGCACCAGCAGGGGCAGATCCGCACCCAGCTCGCCGCGACGCTCGAGGGGGTCGTCTGCCAGACCCTCGTGCCGAAGGCCAACGGCGCGGGCCGCGTCGTCGCGACCGAGATCATGAAGACCACGCCGGCGATCGCGAACCTCGTGCGCGAGGGCAAGACCTACCAGATCACCTCCGCCATGCAGGCCGGCCGCGACGCAGGCATGCACACGATGGACCAGGACCTCGCGGAACTCGTCAACGTCGGCACCGTCACCCGCGCCGCGGCGATGGAGAAGGTGCACGACGAGGACGGCTTCGACCGGCTCGTGCAGCGCGTCGAGTCGCCGTCCGACTCGTCCGCCGCCGCGATCGCCGCCTCCGAGATCGACTTCGGCGACAAGTACTCGGGAGGCCACTGATGTCACTCGCCTTCGACTACCGGGGCCGCGACGGCGCCGGGAAGCTCGTCAAGGGTCGACTCGACGCCGCCTCCGAGGGGGCCGTCGTCCAGCGCCTGCGCGGCATGGGTGTGTCGCCCATCGCGATCACCGAGGCGAAGCCCGGCACCGGGCTGCAGACCGAGATCAAGATCCCCGGGTTCGAGAAGGGCGTCGGGCTCAAGGACCTCGCGATCATGTCGCGGCAGGCCTCGACCATGCTGTCGTCGGGGCTCTCGCTGCTCCGCGCGCTGACGATCCTCGCCGACCAGACGGACAACAAGAAGCTGCAGGACATCCTCGGCAAGGTCCGAGACGACGTCGAGCGCGGTGTCTCGTTCTCCGACGCCGTGGCGAAGTACCCGGTCGACTTCCCGCCGATCATGATCAACATGATCCGGGCGGGGGAGACCGGCGGGTTCCTCGACCAGGCGATGGACTCGATCGCGACGAACTTCGAGAAGGAGCACAAGCTCCGCTCGACCATCAAGTCGGCGATGACCTACCCGGTCGTGGTGCTCGTGATGTCGCTGCTGGCGGTCGTCATCATGCTCGTGTTCATCGTGCCGATCTTCCAGGACATGTTCGCCTCACTCGGCGGGCAGTTGCCGCTGCCGACGATGATGCTCGTGTGGCTGTCCCACGCGATGGTCTACGTCGGTCCGGTGCTCGCCGTGCTCCTGATCGTCGGCTGGGTGTGGTGGCGGTCGAACAAGAACACCGACCGGGTCCGCGGGCTCGTCGACCCGCTGAAGCTGCGTATGCCGGTGTTCGGCCAGCTCGCTCGGAAGATCGTGATGGCACGGTTCTCGCGGAACCTGTCGAACATGATCGGCGCCGGCGTCCCGATCCTCGAGGCCCTGCAGATCGCCGGCAAGGTGTCGAACAACATCGTCGTCGAACGGGCATTGCACCGCGTTTCCGAAGCAGTCCGGAAAGGCGAATCCATCGCCGCACCACTGGAACGCGAAACGGTGTTCCCGGCAATGGTCGCGCAGATGATCGCCGTCGGCGAGGACGCCGGTTCCATGGAATTGATGTTGGAACGCATCGCGGTGTTCTACGACAATGAAGTAGAAGCGTCGACCGAAGCATTGACGTCGCTCATCGAGCCGCTGCTGATCGGGTTCCTCGGCGTGGTGGTGGGCGGCATGATCGTCGCGCTGTACCTGCCGATCTTCCAGATCTCCTCGCTCGTCAAGTGACTCGACGACCGACGTCCCTCGTTCCGGGGTCCGTCAGGTGATCCGCACCCCCGGTACTGGGGGCATTTCGTAGCGGAGATCACCCCCGTTCTCGGGATTATGCCCCCAAAGCGCCCTGAATACGCTTGCCAGCGGCGGCGGAGCAGTCTGCGGCACATCCCCCAACGCATTTCCCAGAAGAATGGAAAACACCATGTACTTCGCTCTCATGGGCAAGCTCGACGCTCGCCGCAAGGGTCTCCTCGAGGACAAGGAGAAGGGCTTCACGCTCATCGAGCTCCTCGTCGTCGTCATCATCATCGGCATCCTCGCCGCGATCGCGATCCCGGTGTACCTGGGTGTGCAGAACAACGCGAAGGACTCCAGCGTCAAGTCGGACCTGACCAACTTCAAGACCGCAGTGGTCAGCATGCAGACCACGAACGGCACGCTCCCCGCGGCTGCCACGTACAACGCCACGACGGCTCTGAGTGATGACCTCAAGAAGGCCGGTGCGAGCCAGGGGGCCGACACGTCCTCGATCGCGTACACGACCGGCGGGACGACTGCCGCGCCGACCTTCAAGATCGTCGGCACGAGCTCGACGGGCAACAAGTTCTGCGCGTCCGACTCGAAGGGTGTCACCGCCGGGGACGCCTGCTGAATCTCCCTCGGAGGCGGATCGTGACGATCGTCACGGTCCGCCTCCTCTCACCGCGACCGTCAACCGGCGACCAGAGAGGCTGAGCATGCTGCTGCGCATCGTCGACCGACTCCGGGCGGCGCGGGAGTCCGACGAGGGCTTCTCCGTCATCGAGGTCATGGTCGCGATGACGATCTTCGCGATGATCGCCGCCGGCGTCGCAGCCGGCATCGTCTCGACGATGTACCTCACGCAGGACAACCGCTCGCGCGAAGCAGCACTCCAGCTCGCCAACCAGGCGCTCGACGCCGCACGCAGCACCAAGGACGTCTTCACCCTCGACGACGAGACCCTGCCGGCCACGGTCGGCAAGCAGACCTACACCGTCAAGCAGACGACCAACTGGATCAACTCGGACGGTTCCGACAACACTTGCGGGGCGGGCTCCGGCGTCCTCGCCTACAAGCGCGTCGCCATCACCGTCTCCTGGACGAGCGGCACGTCGCCCCGCCAGAAGAACGTCGTGCTCGACACCCTCATCTCCCCGTCGTCCGCCGTGTCGAGCGCGACGGCGTCGACGATCGTGGTGGGCGTCAAGACGGCGACCGGCGCCGCGAACCCCGGGGTCTCCGTGACGATCACGCCGGACTCCGACGGCGCCAAGAGCCTCGCCAAGCCGCCCGCCGTCACCGATGCGAACGGCTGCAGCTACGCCGTGGGTGTCACTCCGGGCACGTACAAGGTGACCATCGCCAAGGCCGGGAACATCGACCCCACCGGTGACTCGACCCCCGACGCGGTCGTGAAGACCATCGCCGGCGGAGTCGGCAACAAGACGTTCGCGTTCGACCGCGCGATCAGCGTGACGACCGGCGGTCCCCTCAACCTCAAGGACGGCGTCAGCGCGAAGCTGCCGGCCTCACTGCCGATGACCTACGTCTCCGGCGACACCGTCCGGACCGCCACGACCACCCCGACGCTGCTGTACCCCTTCCAGTGGACGGCGATAGCGGGGGCGTTCTCGAGCACCTGTCCGAACGTCGATCCCACCAAGTGGCCCGCGGCGGGCGGCTTCACGGCGTCGCCGAACATCTTCAACGGCACGGACGGGACGACGCCTGGCTTCAACCCGACGACCGACCTGACCGTCACGGCCCGCGCGCCGATGGGCGTCATCGACGTGAAGACGAACGGCCTCGACACCGTGCTCTCGGCCACGGTGAAGAACACGACCGCGGTGCCGAACGGCGATCCCGGTTGCGGCACCACGACCTACTGGTTCACCGGACTGAACTCGAACAAGGCGACCACGATCGCGCTGCCGTTCGGGACCTACACCCTCGCCGGCACCACGGTGCTCGGCGGCCTGCTGAGCAACGGGGCCGTGAACGTCTCCGCGAACCCGGACGTCATGAACCTCAAGGTCTCGACGAGCGGCAAGGTCGTCACCCTCGATCCGCGGACCGTGGTGAGCCCGTGATCGCCTTCCTCCGAGGTCGCATCGACCGGGCAGGCGACGACCGTGGTCTCACGCTGGTCGAGCTCCTGGTCGCGATGAGCCTCTCGTTGCTCGTGCTCACCATCGCGGGGTCGTTCCTCGTCTCGGCGCAGAAGGCTGCGGTCACGGCGACGTCGACGAGTGCGAACACCCGCGCCGCGTCGGTCGCCATGAACGAGATGAGCCGCATGCTCCGCGCAGCGACCGACAACCCGGTGCCCACCGGCGACGACTCGCAGTTCGCCTTCCAGTACGCCAGCGCCACGACGCTGCGCTTCTTCGCGTACGTGAACCTCGACTCGACGCTCTCGCAGCCGGTCGAGGTGCAGCTCACCCTCGACCCCGTGACCAAGCGCATCACCGAGACCACCTGGAAGGGCACGGCGATCGCGGGCAACTCGTCGTACTACGCCTTCCCGCTCGCCACGGGTGCGACGCTGTCCGCCACACCGACGAGCAAGCGCACGCTCGTCTCGTCCGCCGTCAGCCCCGTCGCGTTCAGCCTGAAGAACGCAGACGGCGACGTGCTGAACGCGACCGGGGCGGCCGTCTCCGCCGTGGAGCTCGCCAACATCCGATCCGTCGACGTCTCCGTCACGGTCGGCGCCCGCACGGACGACCCGAACGCGGTCACCCTGGCGAGCACCGTCAGCCTGCCCAACATCGTGATGGGAGCCTCGTCGTGATCCGTCTGCTCCGCGCGCTCCGCCGCCGCGACGACGACCGCGGCATGGCCCTGGTCGCGGTCGTCGGCATCGGCGCAGTGGTCATGCTGCTCGTGGGAACGATGGTCGCCGTCGCGACGTCCGGTGCCCGCGTCACCTCGACGGACCGGTCCTGGAACCGTGCGATCGCAGCGGCCTACGCGGGCGTCGCCGACTACCAGTCCCGTCTCAACGCGGACAACTCCTACGGCAACTACGGCCAGGCGGACGCGCCCTTCAGCGCGGCTTCCGGCAGTGTCTTCGCCAAGGGCTCGGGGGGCAACCCGGCGTTCGGCTACCGCGCGCAGGACGCCTGGGTGTCGGTGCCGACGAGCGACGGGTCCGCGAGTGACTCGGCGTTCCGGTACGCCGTCGACAACAGCAAGTTGTCCTCGCAGGGCGTGATCCGTGTGCAGTCGACCGGTCGTTCGGGAACCACCACCCGCACCGTCGTCGCCAACGTCCGCCCGGACGGCTTCTCGAACTACCTGTACTTCACGAACTACGAGTCCGGTGACCCGTCGGTGACCAACGAGAAGGGGATCGGTTCCGCCCCCTGCACCTCGGCGTACCGTCCGCTCGCGACGACGTCGACCTGCGACCAGATCCAGTTCGGGTCCGGCGACGTCCTGAAGGGGCCGGTCCGTTCGAACGACCAGATCAAGGTCTGCGGCGCGACCTTCAAGAACACCGTCCAGAGCGTGTTCGGCGTCTCGAGCAGCGGATGCTCGACGGGCAACTACGCGTCCAACCCCACCACGTCGTCCACACTCACACCGCCGGCGACCATCGGCGACCTGCGGGACTACACCCGCTCGGACCTCCCGTCGACGATCGAGACGGTCGAGGGTGCCGGCTGCCTGTACACCGGGCCGACGAAGATCGTCTTCAACGGTGACGGGACGATGACCGTCCGGTCACCGCTCACCATCGTGACCCAGGTGCGCGGCGAGAGTGCCGTACCGGGAGCACAGATCACGAGCGGCGACGCGGTCGCGAAGTGTGGGTCCGTCGCCGCCCTGCGCAGCGCCGCCGGTGCGACGATCGCCGTGCCGAAGAACAACCTCGTCTACGTCCAGAACGAGCCGAGCGCTCGACCGGCTGGCACCGCACAGGACCCGAACTACTGGAACGGGTCGCCCATGAAGACCACGGCCACGGCGTGCTCCGTCCCGAACCCGACCGTCGGTCGCGACAGCGCGACGTCGCTTCGCGGCAACGGCGTGGGGTACCCGTACGTGGGGAGTTCGACGAGCGTCTCCGAGACCGACCCGACCGCGGGTGCCGGTGCGGCGGTGTCGAACCCGTACGGCTGCGACCGGGGGGACGTCTTCGTCCAGGGAACCGTCGACAAGGCCGTCACGATCGCGGCGGAGAACTACCTCTACGTCACGGGTGACATCACCTACAGCGCGAACCGCTCGGCCTCGACGGTCCTCGGGCTGATCGGGCAGCGCGCCGTGTGGGTGTGGAACCCGATCCGTCCGGACGGCAACGCCATCCTGCCGAGCAACCGGGAGATCGACGCTGCGATCCTCTCGAACACCGGAACGTTCGTCGTGCAGAACTGGACGAGGGGCTCGACCTACGGGCGCGGCCTCCTCACCGTGAACGGTTCGATCGCCCAGAACTTCCGTGGTGCCGTCGGACTGGCCAGCGGTCAGGGGTACACGAAGGCGTACCAGTTCGACTCGAGCCTCGCGGTCTACACACCCCCGAAGTTCCCGCAGCCGACCGTCACGACGTACCGGGTCGCCACACAGGTCGAGTCGAGGACGGCGTACACCGCGAGCGGGACGGCCATCCCGTGACCGCTGCCGTGACGCTCATCGGCAGCCTGACCGCTGCCCTCGGACTGGCGCTCGGGTCGTTCCTCAACGTCGTGGTGCACCGGGTGCCCGCGGGGCTCTCGGTTGTGGCGCCGGCCTCGGCCTGCCCGCGCTGCGCGCACCCGATCCGCAGGCGTGACAACGTCCCCGTGGTGTCGTGGCTCGTGCTCCGCGGACGCTGCCGCGACTGCGCGACGCCGATCTCCGTCCGGTACCCGCTGGTCGAGGCGGCCACCGCGGTCCTGTTCGTCCTGGTCGCGGTCCGCTTCCTCTTCCTCCCGGGGGCCGAGTCGACCCCCGCCGGGCTCGCCGGGCAGCTCGTCCTGCTCGTCGCCCTGCTCACGGCGATGGCGGGCAGTGTCGCGCTCGCCCTCATCGACCTGGACACCCACCGGCTGCCGAACCGCATCGTGCTCCCGGCGTACCCGGTCCTGCTCGTCCTGCTGACGCTGTCGTCCGCGCTCACCGGTGAGTGGAGCGCCCTGCTCCGGGGCCTCGTCGGGATGGTCGTCCTCGGGGGCGTCTACCTGCTCCTGGCCCTCGCGGTCCCCCGCGGGATGGGCCTCGGGGACGTGAAGCTGGCCGGCGTGCTCGGGCTCGTCCTCGCGTACCTCGGATGGGGACCCCTCGCTGTGGGTGCTTTCGCGGCGTTCCTGCTCGGCGGTACCTTCGGCATCGTCCTCCTGGTGGCGGGACGGGCGCGCCGGTCGACGGGGATCCCGTTCGGCCCCTGGATGCTCCTCGGCGCGTGGGTGGGCGCGTTCGCCGGCGGACCGATCTGGGGCGCGTACCTGCGACTCCTCGGTCTCGACTGACCGCACTGCTGCCCCGGAAGGAACACACGACATGGCGAAGAAGATCGTCGGCATCGACATGGGTTCGGAGACGATCCGAGCCGTCGAGGTCGCTGACGCCGAGAAGGCGCAGCCGATCATCACCCGGGTCGCCGAGGTCCCGGTGCCGGTCGGTGCGACGAAGCAGGGCGAGGTGCTCGAGGCGAACACGGTGGCCGCCGCGCTCCGCGAACTCTGGTCGATCGGGCGCTTCCGCACGAAGGACGTCGTGCTCGGGATGGGCAACCAGCGGGTGCTGTCCCGTGACCTCACCGTGCCGAAGGCGCCGCTCGCGCAGATCCGTGAGTCGCTGCCGTTCCAGGTGCAGGACATGCTGCCGGTCCCGGTGGGTGATGCGATCCTCGACTTCTACCCGACCGAAGAGGCCGTGAGCGACGCGGGTCCGGTCGTGCACGGTCTGCTGGTGGCCGCCATCAAGGACGCCGTCCTCGCCAACGTCCGGGCGGCCGAGCTCGCCGGGCTGCGGCCGGTCGGCGTCGACCTCATCCCGTTCGCGCTGACGCGCGTCCTCGCGCCGCGGGTCGCCGGAGCCGGGACCGTCGCCCTGGTGGACTGCGGCGGGAACACCACCTCGGTGGTCGTGGTCCGGGACGGTGTGCCGCGGTTCGTCCGCATCATCCCCACCGGGGGAGACGACGTGACGAAGACCATCGCGACCCGTCTCGAGATCCCGGTCGCCGAAGCGGAGGCCGTGAAGCGGCACTTCGGTCTGGTCGGCCGGACGCTCACACCGGACGACGCCCGAGCGGTGGGTGTGATCCGTGAGACCGTCGGCGAGCTGATGACGAGCATCCGCAACACCGTCAACTACTACGCCAACACCCGTCCGGACGACGCCGTCCGCGGCATCGTCGCCGTGGGTGGCGGCGCCGCCCTGCCCGGGTTCCGTGAGGGCCTGGGCGACGTCTCCGGGCTCCCGGTCGCGATCGGCGACCCGTTCGTGTCGGCACGCACCGCGCGCGGCATCACCCCCGAACTCCTCCGTGAGCGCTCGACGTCCATCGCCGTCGCCTGGAGCCTGGCCGTCGGAGGACGTGCAGCATGACCGAGATCATCGACGGGACGTCCACATCGACGGGGACTCCCGGACCGCGGGGCCGTTCCGGCCGCCAGCGCCCGCAGGGCGCCAGGACTCCGTCAGCCGGCGGTACGCGTGGACTCGTCATCGGAGGCCCGCCCCGGGTGGACCTCCTGCCGGCCGTCGTGCACACGGACCGACGGCACCGCCAGATCGTCCGTCGTGTCTGGGCCGGTGTCGTCGTGGTGGCGGTCGGCGTCGGCATCGTCGCCGGCTGGGCGACCATGGAGCGCATGTCGGCGGAACAGGAGCTCGCCGCCGCGCAGGGCGAGACGACCGCGCTCGCGCAGCAGCAGGGCCAGTTCCGCGACGTGCGGGCCGCCGAGTCCGAGTCGTCCCTGCTCGAGGCCGCGCAACGCGTCGGCGGATCGACCGAGATCGACTGGTC
Source organism: Curtobacterium caseinilyticum (assembly GCF_030363035.1). Lineage (GTDB taxonomy): Bacteria > Actinomycetota > Actinomycetes > Actinomycetales > Microbacteriaceae > Curtobacterium > Curtobacterium caseinilyticum. Next base: position 37,410 of record NZ_JAUCMN010000005.1, read on the forward strand.
GACGACGCTGCAGTCCGTGCGATCGAAGCTGCCGAGCGGCGTCGAGATCACGAACGTCACCATCGACTCGGCGTCGCCCACAGCGCAGTACGCGCAGTCGGACGACCCGTTGCAGGGACAGCGCATCGCGACGCTGACCTTCGACGCGAAGAGCGCCGTCCTGCCGTCCATCCCGGACTGGCTGACCGCCGTGAGCGGCGTCACGGGTTTCGTCGACGCGAACGCGAACTCCGTGGCACGCGCCGACGACGGCAGTGGGTACTCCGTCAACATGACCATCCACCTCGACGAACGAGCGTTCGACGGCAAGTACGCTGCCGACGCCGCGAAGGGCTGACCGATGTCCCGCACCCGCCTCAGCCTGCTCCTCGCCGTGCTCTCGATGGTCGTCGTGGCCGTCGGGGGGTTCTTCCTGGCCGTCCAGCCCCAGCTCGCCCAGACGGCTGCCGCCCACGAGCAGACGACGACCGTCGAGCAGACGAACGACGCCAGCCGTGCGGAGCTCGTACGGCTTCGGCAGCAGGCCGCGCAGCTCCCGTCGATGCGTCGGGAGCTCGCGGCCCTCGAGACCTCGATCCCGTCGAAGGCGTCGCTGTCGTCGTTCATCGACGAGCTCGACGGCGTCGCGGAGGCGAGCGGCATGCAGGTCTCGTCCTTCACCGCGAGCGACGCGACGGCCTACACTCCGCCGGCAGCGGCCGCGACGGACTCCGGAGCGTCCACGAGCGGAGCGACCGCCGCTCCGAGCGCTGCGGCGACACCGGCCCCCACGACTGCTGCGGCGACGTCCCCGACCGCACCGCAGGTCGTGACCGACCCGGCGATCACCGCGCAGAACCTCTCGGTCGTCCCCGTCACGGTCGCGGTGGACGGCACCTTCGACCAGGCCCTGGCCTTCGTCAAGGGCGTGCAGGCGGGTGGCCGGCTCTTCCTCATCACCACGATCAGCTCGACGCAGAAGACCGGTACCGACGGCGGCGTCGGGACGACCGCGACCTGGACCTTCGGAGGGTCCGTGTACGTGCTCGACCGCACCGCCGGAGCGTCCTCGACGGCCACCCCGAGCCCCGCTGCGAACGGCTGAGACGCCCGCCCGACACCACCCCGCGAAGTGGGTGCGGCACGCCACGCCGCTCCCGCTTCCGCGACACCCGTCGGAGTGCGTACGATGCTCCCGACGCCGCGCTCGCGGCTGCTCACACCCCTCTCGGACGGTCGCCTCAGGACGGCCGTTCCTCGTCGTGCCCGGAGTCGCGCGTGTTGGTCGGAATCGTGGAGTTCCTCGGCTGGTTCGGTGCCGTAACCGTTCTCGCAGGTTACCTGCTCTTCTCGCTGGGCAAGATCCCGAACGGGCCGCTGTACCAGTCCCTCAACCTCGTCGGTGGGCTGTCCGTCGCGATCAACGTCGCGGCCCACCACGCCGTCCCGTCGACGATCGTGAACGGTGTCTGGGCGGTCATCGCGGTGGTCGTCCTGGTCAGGATGGCTCGTGCCCGTCACGCCGCCGGCGTCCGTGCTGCGGAACCGGAGGAGACCGTGGCGCCGCCCGTGCTGCACGCCGAGCCGCTGGCGACGACGGCCGTCCTGCCGGTCGTGGGGCCGGCGCTGCGTGACCACGAGGCGGAGGCGAGCGGTGCCGCGCCTGCCGCGCCGCGCCTCCAGGCCGGTCCGGTTCCCGAGGCGGGCACGGGCGCCCTGCGCGCGGACGCCGACGCGGCACCCACCGCGCACGGACGCGCCGACGCGGCACCCACCGCGCACGGACGCACCGATGCCGCCGCGGCACCCGCGGCGCCGATGACCGAGTCGGTCCCGGTCATCACCGCGACCATCGCGCTCGCGCTCGTCGCTGCTGCGCAGCAGCACGTCGGCACCGTGACACAGGAGCACACCACCGTCGGGCACGCGGCAGACGGCACGGACGAGCACGCCGGGTCGGTGGCCCAGCGCGACGACGCGACGCAGTGACGCCCCGCCCGGGTGCGGCCGGCCCGCCCACCCGGCTGCGTCCCGCTCGGCCAACCCACCCCGCTCCGCAGCCCCCGGCGGTACGATCACCCCATGTCCCGGTGGCTGATCGCGACGATGACGTCCGTCCTCTTCATCGCGCTCGTCGTCGCCGTGACGGGCTTCGAGTCCCTGCTCGCCGACGTCGAGGCGATCCCGCAGCCCGACGCCAGCCAGTACCTCGGACCCGCGATGGTCGTCGCCGCCGCGGTGGTCGTGTTCCTCGCGACCGCGGCCGGCGTCCGCGAGGGCAACCCGGGCGTCACCGGCCTCGTCGCCGCGGCGGCCGCCTACCTCGTGATGCTCGCCGTCGGATCGGTCGGCTACGCCCTGACCCGCGGGGACGGCACGGAGCTCCTCGTGTTCCCGGCCGGCTCGGCCCTGAGCCCGTTCGTGGTCGGCTCCGTCGTCGTGGCGCTCCTCTGCGTCGTCGGAGGGGTCACCGTCGCGCGTCACCAGGCTCGCCAGCAGGCCGGCCAGGGTGCCGCGACGGAGGAGCGCGACCACGTCTGAGGGCCGTCCCCACGACGCCGCCCGGCGGTAGGATCCCGGAGCAGGCACGAGGCACGACGGGGGACGCATGACCGACCAGCAGCCGGACGGGTGGGCAGCCGTCCCGCACGTCGACACGCTCCGCGGGACGCAGGAGGCCCCGGTCCCCGCGGGTGTACCGACCCCCGCACGGCGTCGACGCCCCGTGCGGCGTGGCGCACTCGTCGGCATCGTCGCGGGCGGCGTCGCGGTGGTCGTGCTCGCGGTGACCGGCGTGGTCGGGTACGTGTCGCAGTCCGCGTCGCACGCGGCGGACCGCCCGGTCCGTGCCTTCCTCGACGACCTGACGGCCGGTCGCGTCGACGACGCGCTGGACGCGGCGGGCATCGACCACGACGACCAGGACGTCCTGCTCACCGACGCCGCGTACGCGAAGGCCTCCGGCCGTGTGACCGGCTACCGCATCGCCGCGACGCGGACCGACGGCGACACCGCGACGGTGCGCGCGTACCTCCGCCAGGGTGGCCGCGACGTGGCGGCCACGTTCACGCTCGACCGGGAGGGCACCGACTGGGGGGTCTTCCCGGTGTGGGCGCTCGAGGCGCCGGAGCTCGGCGAGGTGGAGCTGTCGGTCCGTGGTCCGGCGGGGACGCCGGTCGAGGTGGCGGGACAGCGGATCGCGACGTCGGAGGACGGGACCGCGCGGCTCTCCGCCCTCCCCGGCACCTACGCGGTGGCCGTGGACGGCGGCAAGTGGTTCACCGCCGAGGGTGCGTCGGCGCAGGTGTCCGGCTTCGGTGTGACCGGCTCGGCGCCGGTGGCGATGACGACGACGCTGACGTCGGCGGGCGAGCAGGCGGCACAGCAGGCCGTGGACCGCTGGGTGGACGGGTGCATCGCGTCGACCGACGCGGCACCGGCCGGGTGCAGCTTCTACGCCTACGGCGAGGACCCCGAGTACGCCTACTCCAACCAGAAGTGGACGCTCGAGCAGCGGCCGCGGGTCACGGTCGGTGGCTGGCTCTCCCGTGGCTGGGCCGTCTCGACGACGACCTTCGGTCGCGCCACGTTCACGGCGGACATCTCCGGACCAGGAGGGGTGGGCACCGCCTCGGCCGGTCCGATGAACGTGAACGCGAGCGGGTACGTGTCCGGCTTCACGGACGAGGGTGCGACGTTCGAGTCCGCCATCGGCAACGGCGCCTCCGACACGGGGTCCTGACCGGCCGGGAGGCGCGGCGCACCGCCGTCCTCCCACCGCACCCGGCTGCGTGGTCGGTCAGGCCCCTCGCGCCCGCCTCGGCAGGAGCGGTCCGGGCCCGCGGGCCCCGCCCGCGGGCCCCGCCCGCTGGCACGGTCCGCGGGCGACGCGCCCGGATTGATTTCGTCGTGTGACGCGGGTAGCCTCTACCGGGTGTGCGCCCTCGGGCGCGCCCGAAATCCCGGGTCGCGACATCCGCGCCGGGACCATCCATCCCTCGACCTCCCTCCGCCGTCAGGCGGTGATCAGCGTGGGATGAGGAAGCCGACGGAACGCGTCGGCCAGAGCACGAGCGAAGAACCAGGAGAACAGTTGCCTACCATCCAGCAGCTCGTTCGCAAGGGTCGTACGCCCAAGGTCGTCAAGACCAAGGCGCCGGCACTGAAGGCGAACCCCCAGCAGCGTGGTGTCTGCACCCGCGTCTACACCACCACCCCCAAGAAGCCGAACTCGGCCCTGCGCAAGGTCGCTCGTGTCAAGCTCTCGAACGGCACCGAGGTCACGGCCTACATCCCCGGTGAGGGCCACAACCTGCAGGAGCACTCGATGGTGCTCGTCCGCGGCGGTCGTGTGAAGGACCTCCCCGGCGTGCGGTACAAGATCATCCGTGGTGCCCTGGACACCCAGGCCGTCAAGAACCGTAAGCAGGCCCGCAGCCGCTACGGCGCGAAGAAGGGTTGAGTTAGATGCCTCGCAAGGGTCCCGCCCCGAAGCGTCCCGTCGTCGCCGACCCGGTGTACGGCGCGCCGATCGTCTCGCAGCTCGTCAACAAGATCCTCCTGGACGGCAAGAAGGGCCTCGCCGAGCGCATCGTCTACGATGCACTCGAGGGTGTCACCGCCAAGAACCAGCAGGATGCCGTCGCGACGCTGAAGAAGGCGCTCGACAACGTCCGTCCGACCCTCGAGGTCCGCAGCCGCCGCGTCGGTGGCTCGACCTACCAGGTCCCGGTCGAGGTCAAGCCGCACCGCGCGAACACCCTCGCGCTCCGCTGGCTGACCTCCTACGCCAAGGCCCGCCGCGAGAAGACGATGACCGAGCGTCTCATGAACGAGATCCTCGACGCGTCGAACGGTCTCGGTGCCGCGGTCAAGCGCCGCGAGGACACGCACAAGATGGCCGAGTCGAACAAGGCCTTCGCGCACTACCGCTGGTAAGTCCGGCGCTGGTCGTCCCGGCACCGGTCGGGCGTCGGCGGTCAAGAACCGTCGGCGCCCGCCCGGCCGCCAACCTCTCCTACAACTCTTCCGGAGGAACCTGTGGCACAGGACGTGCTCACCGACCTGAACAAGGTCCGCAACATCGGCATCATGGCGCACATCGATGCCGGCAAGACCACGACCACCGAGCGCATCCTGTTCTACACGGGCATCACGCACAAGATCGGTGAGGTCCACGACGGCGCCGCGACGATGGACTGGATGGCGCAGGAGCAGGAGCGCGGCATCACGATCACGTCGGCCGCGACGACCTGCTTCTGGGACAACAACCAGATCAACATCATCGACACCCCCGGTCACGTGGACTTCACGGTCGAGGTGGAGCGTTCGCTCCGCGTCCTCGACGGTGCGGTCGCCGTCTTCGACGGCAAGGAGGGCGTCGAGCCCCAGTCCGAGACCGTGTGGCGTCAGGCGGACAAGTACGACGTCCCCCGCATCTGCTTCGTCAACAAGATGGACAAGCTCGGCGCGGACTTCTACTTCACCGTCGACACGATCATCAACCGCCTCGGTGCGGAGCCGCTCGTGCTCCAGCTGCCGATCGGTGCCGAGAACGACTTCGTCGGCGTCATCGACCTCATCGAGATGCACGCCAAGGTGTGGCCCGGCGACGCCAAGGGCGACGTGACCATGGGCGCCCAGTACGAGGTCCAGGAGATCCCCGCGGACCTCCAGGAGCGTGCCGAGGAGTACCGCGCGAAGCTGATCGAGCGCGTCGCGGAGACCGACGACGCCCTGCTCGAGAAGTTCTTCGGCGGCGAGGAGCTCACCAAGGACGAGATCAAGGGCGCGATCCGCAAGCTCACGATCGCTTCCGAGGTCTACCCGGTCCTCTGCGGCTCGGCCTTCAAGAACCGCGGCGTCCAGCCGATGCTCGACGCGGTCATCGACTACCTCCCGTCCCCGCTCGACGTGCCGCCGATGATCGGCCACGACGTCAAGGACGAGGAGAAGGAGATCATCCGCAAGCCCGACGCCACCGAGCCGTTCTCGGCCCTGGCGTTCAAGGTCGCGGTGCACCCCTTCTTCGGTCGTCTGACCTACGTCCGCGTGTACTCCGGCTCGATCGAGTCCGGTGCCCAGGTCATCAACTCGACCAAGGGCAAGAAGGAGCGCATCGGCAAGATCTTCCAGATGCACTCCAACAAGGAGAACCCGGTCGACAACGTCACCGCCGGTCACATCTACGCGGTCATCGGCCTCAAGGACACCACCACCGGTGACACCCTGTGCGACCCGACCGACCAGGTCGTCCTCGAGTCGATGACGTTCCCGGAGCCGGTCATCGAGGTCGCCATCGAGCCGAACACGAAGGCCGACCAGGAGAAGCTCTCCACGGCCATCCAGAAGCTCGCCGAAGAGGACCCGACGTTCCGCGTCGAGCTCAACGCCGAGACCGGTCAGACGACGATCAAGGGCATGGGCGAGCTCCACCTCGACATCCTCGTCGACCGCATGAAGCGCGAGTTCAAGGTCGAGGCGTCCGTCGGCAAGCCGCAGGTGGCCTACCGCGAGACCCTGACCAAGGTCGTCGAGCGCTACGACTACACGCACAAGAAGCAGACCGGTGGTTCCGGCCAGTTCGCGAAGGTGCAGATCGCCCTCGAGCCGATGGAAGTCACGGCCGAGAAGGTCTACGAGTTCGAGAACGCCGTCACCGGTGGTCGCGTCCCGCGTGAGTACATCCCCTCGGTCGACGCCGGTATCCAGGACGCCATGCAGGTCGGCATCCTGGCGGGCTACCCGACCGTCGGCGTGAAGGCCATCCTCAAGGACGGTGCGGCGCACGACGTCGACTCGTCCGAGATGGCGTTCAAGATCGCCGGTTCGATCGCCTACAAGGAGGCCGCCCGCAAGGCCGGCCCCGCCATCCTCGAGCCGATCATGGCCGTCGAGGTGCGTACTCCGGAGGAGTACATGGGCGACGTCATCGGTGACCTCAACTCCCGTCGTGGCCAGATCGCCTCGATGGAGGACGCCTCGGGCGTCAAGGTGGTCCGCGCGAGCGTTCCGCTGTCCGAGATGTTCGGCTACGTCGGGGACCTCCGGTCCAAGACCTCTGGTCGTGCGGTCTACTCGATGACCTTCGAGACCTACAGCCAGGTCCCGGCCAAGGTCGCCGAGGAGATCATCGCGAAGAACAGCGGAGAGTAGCGCTCCGGCGTTCTCTCCACAGGCGGGGGTGCCCGGCGACGGGCCCCTCGCCACCAAGTACAGTTAGACACACACCCTGCACGCCAACGGTCGAGTACCGGGGGCATGCTCTCCGAGTCCTGAGGAGGACCCACAGTGGCCAAGGCCAAGTTCGAGCGGACCAAGCCGCACGTCAACATCGGAACCATCGGTCACGTCGACCACGGCAAGACCACGCTCACGGCGGCGATCACCAAGGTTCTGCACGACCAGTACCCGGACCTCAACGAGGCCCGCGACTTCGCTCAGATCGACAGCGCTCCCGAGGAGCGCGACCGCGGCATCACGATCAACATCTCCCACGTCGAGTACCAGACCGACAAGCGCCACTACGCGCACGTCGACGCTCCTGGTCACGCCGACTACGTGAAGAACATGATCACCGGTGCGGCGCAGATGGACGGCGCGATCCTCGTGGTCGCCGCCACCGACGGCCCGATGCCCCAGACGCGTGAGCACGTCCTGCTCGCCCGCCAGGTCGGCGTCCCCTACATCGTCGTCGCGCTGAACAAGTCCGACATGGTGGACGACGAGGAGATCCTGGAGCTCGTCGAGCTCGAGGTCCGTGAGCTCCTCGGCTCGCAGGAGTTCGACGAGGACGCCCCCGTCGTGCAGGTCTCGGCGCTCAAGGCGCTCGAGGGCGACGAGAAGTGGGTCAAGTCCGTCCAGGACCTGATGTCCGCCGTCGACGAGAACGTCCCGGACCCGGTGCGCGCCACCGACCAGCCGTTCCTCATGCCGATCGAGGACGTCTTCACGATCACCGGTCGTGGCACCGTCGTCACCGGTCGTGTCGAGCGTGGCACGCTCGACCTGAACTCCGAGGTCGAGATCGTCGGCATCCGCCCGACGCAGAAGACCACGGTCACCGGCATCGAGATGTTCCGCAAGCTGCTGGACAAGGCCGAGGCGGGCGACAACACCGGTCTGCTCATCCGTGGCCTCAAGCGCGAGGACGTGGAGCGCGGCCAGGTCGTCGTCAAGCCGGGTTCGGTCACGCCGCACACCGAGTTCAAGGCGAACGCGTACATCCTGACCAAGGAAGAGGGCGGGCGTCACAACCCGTTCTACGCGAACTACCGTCCGCAGTTCTACTTCCGCACCACGGACGTCACCGGCGTCATCACGCTGCCCGAGGGCACCGAGATGGTCATGCCGGGCGACACCGTCGCCATGTCGGTCGAGCTGATCCAGCCGATCGCCATGGAGGCCGGCCTCCGCTTCGCCATCCGTGAGGGTGGTCGCACGGTCGGCGCCGGTACGGTCGAGGAGATCGTCAAGTAACTCCCGGTTCTCCGGAAGACACTGCGTGAGCGGGGTCGGGCCCTCGGGCCCGGCCCCGCTTCGTCGTTCCAGGAGGGCGTCCCGAGCTCGCCGTGGCCGTCGCGTGCCACGAGCCGGGGTCCGTCACAGGTGGGGACGGGCACCATCGTCCTGGTGACCCGTCTCCGACGTTCCGCGACCAACGGTCGCGGCTACCACCGTGTCCGTAGTGGCAAGGGGTTCTCGTTCCGCGACCCGGACGGCAACACCGTGACGGACGCGGCCGTCCGGAAGCGCCTCGAGGACCTCGTCATCCCGCCGGCCTGGGACGACGTGTGGATCTCGCCGTACGAGAACGGGCACATCCTGGCGACCGGCAAGGACGGTGTCGGTCGCCGGCAGTACATGTACCACCCGGGGTGGCGCGAGCGGATGGACCGGATCAAGTACGACCGCGCCCTGGCCCTCGCGGAGTCGCTCCCCGCCGCTCGTCGGATGGTCACGCAGGACCTCCGTCGACCGGAGCCCGACCGTCGTCGTGCCCTCGCCGCTGCGTTCCGGATGCTCGACCAGGGGTCGCTCCGGGTCGGGTCGGAGCGCTACGCCACGGAGCACGGCAGCCGGGGCCTGTCGACCCTGCTGTGCGCCCACGCGCACGTGTCCGGCGACGACATCGAACTCGACTTCCCGGGCAAGAGCGGACAGGAGTGGTCGTCCACCATCCACGACCACGACCTCGCACGGGTGATCGCCGGCATGAAGCGGCGTGGTCCGAACGCCCGGCTGCTGTCCTTCCGCGCGGAGCGCGGCGCCGAGTGGGAGCCGCTGGCCGCCGAGGACATCAACGAGTACGTCAAGGAGCGCGCGGGGGACGAGTTCACCGCCAAGGACTTCCGGACGCTCCACGGCACCGTGGCCGCTGCGGTGGACCTCGCGAAGACCGGGCCCCAGAGCAGTCAGGCGAAGCGCAAGAAGGCGGTCTCGCACGCCGTGAAGGCCGCGAGCGAGGAGCTCGGCAACACCCCGACGGTGTGCCGGCAGAGCTACATCGACCCGCGACTGCTCGACGCGTACGAGCACGGCGAGACGATCGACCCGGACCGGCTGCACGCGGCCGAGTCCGAGGTGCGCGCGCTGCTCTACCGACAGTGACGACGAGGTGCGGGAGATGACGTACGGTTGGACACCGTGTCCGACCACCCCCACACGGACACGGAAGGACCCCTCCCAGTCGTGACCGACGAGTGCATCCACGGTTTCCCCACCGAGCTCTGCGACATCTGCTCCCCCCGTCAGGCCGAGGTGCCTGCGGTCCCCTCCACGCCGGCACCGCGCCGGACCCGCATCACCACCGACCTCCGCTCCACGCCCGCACCGTCGAGGGGTTCCTCGTCGCTCCGGTCGCCCGCGGCCCCCGAGCTCCCGGAGCCCCGCGTGTTCGCGTCGCTGCGGGCGCACCACGCGACGCACGTCGACAACCTCGCGGGGATCGTCGCCGAGGGCGCGATCCTGGCGGCGGACGCGGCCACGCCGGCCGTCGACGTCAGCTCGACCCAGACGCGGACCGCCCGTGCCGAGGCGACCGCGCCCGACGGCGGCCCCGTGTCCGGCCACGTGACGTTCTCGCTCTCGCCGGACGCCGCCCGGTGGGACGAGCTCCGACGCGGCGCCGACGGCCCGCGGTGGTCCGACGCCGCGCGCCGGACCCGTGCCACCGAGTACGTCGTGCTCGTCGTGCCCGTGACGGCCTTCGGGGCGTCCGTCATCGTCGCGGACCAGGACGCCGACGCCGAGGACGTGCGGTTCGCCGTCGGTCCGGAGGCTGCGACGAACCTCATCCGCCGCACGGACTTCACCGACCCGGAGATGCACGGCCTCGAGCTGCTCGCGGGTCCCCGTGTCCCGCTGTCGTCCGTCGCCGTCATCGGCGTGCCGAACGACCGCGTCCGGCAGCAGGTGAAGGCACTCCTCGCCGCGCACCGGGTCGCCGGTCCGCGCGTGGCGGTGTTCCCGCCGTGGTTCGTCCCGCCGCTGTCGGAAGCGTTCTGACCCGGGCCGTACCGCGCCCCAGCATCGTGCCCGCTCGGCCTCGCCGAGCGGGCACGATCCGTCCCGCTCGACGGGACGGGCAGACGGGACGGACCCCCTCGACGGCCCGTCCTGCGCACTCGGGGCGGCGTCCGCGAGCCGGTCCGGACCGACTCCGGGAGGTGCCCTGCGGGGCGGCGGTGCGCCGTGCCTCCCGGCCGGTCGGTGCCCGCGTCGCCGGCGGATCAGACGCCCCGCGACACGCCACGGAATCGCGACACGCCCGGGTTGCAGGGATGTCGTGCCTGTGCGAAGATTGTCCGGTTCCGAATTCCGCGGGCGTTCGCGCGCGCAGGATCACTGCTCTGGCAGTGCACAACCCCTCCGTCCAGCGGAGCTGGGTTGGGCCGCAGGCAGCAGAACACGATCGATTCCCTCGTGAGCGCCCGGCCACTGCTGTGTCCGGATGTGGGGGAGGCGACATGCCCACGCTGGACGGCCACGGTCGCCCTGCGCGGTTGACAGGAGAACAGCGGTCATCCCCCGAGGATGCGGCCGGTTGGTTCAGGAAAACAGCCAAGCCCTGCAGGAATGCACGGTGACGGCGGCGTCAGGCGGCCCGAGGGTGCGCGGCGCAGAGAGGACAGAGAGACACATGGCGGGACAGAAGATCCGCATCCGGCTCAAGTCGTACGACCACGAGGTCATCGACACGTCGGCCCGGAAGATCGTCGACACGGTGACCCGTGCCGGTGCGACCGTGGTCGGCCCGGTGCCGCTCCCCACCGAGAAGAACGTGGTCACCGTGATCCGTTCGCCCCACAAGTACAAGGACTCGCGCGAGCACTTCGAGAAGCGCACGCACAAGCGGGTCATCGACATCGTCGACCCGACGCCGAAGGCCGTCGACTCGCTCATGCGACTCGACCTCCCGGCTGACGTCAACATCGAGATCAAGCTGTAAGGGGGACCGACCAATGGCGAACTCAACCAAGACCGTCAAGGGCCTCCTCGGCAAGAAGCTCGGGATGACCCAGGTGTGGGACGAGGACAACAAGTTCATCCCCGTCACCGTGATCGAGGTCGGCCCGAACGTGGTCACCCAGATCCGCAACGTCGAGCGCGACGGCTACGAGGCGATCCAGATCGCCGCCGGCGCCATCGACCCGCGCAAGGTGAACAAGCCGGCCGCCGGCCACTTCGAGGCTGCCGGTGTGACCCCGCGTCGCACCCTCACCGAGATCCGCACCAACGACTCCGCCGAGTACACGCTCGGCCAGGAGCTCACCGTCGACACCTTCGAGGCCGGCCAGAAGGTCGACGTCGTCGGGACGTCGAAGGGCAAGGGCTTCGCCGGTGTCATGAAGCGCCACGGCTTCGCCGGTGTCTCCGCTTCGCACGGTGCGCACCGCAACCACCGCAAGCCCGGTTCGATCGGTGCTTCGTCGACCCCGTCGCGCGTCTTCAAGGGCATGCGCATGGCTGGTCGCATGGGTGGCGAGCGCGTGACCGTCCTCAACCTCACGGTGCACGCCGTCGACGCCGAGAAGGGTCTGCTGCTCGTCAAGGGCGCCGTCCCCGGTGCGCGCGGTCGCTCCGTCTTCGTCCGCACCGCCGTGAAGGGTAAGTGATCATGGCCACCGAGACCGCAACCACGATCGACGTCCTCGACGCGACCGGAGCCGTCGCCGGCAGCATCGAGCTGCCCGCCGAGCTCTTCGACGTCGAGACCAACGTCCCGCTGATCCACCAGGTCGTCACCGCGCAGCTCGCCGCCGCGCGTCAGGGCACCCACAAGACCAAGAACCGCGGCGAGGTCCGCGGCGCCGGTCGCAAGCCGTTCAAGCAGAAGGGCACCGGCCGCTCCCGTCAGGGTTCGGTCCGCGCTCCGGAGCACACCGGCGGTGGCGTCGTCCACGGACCGACCCCGCGCGACTACTCGCAGCGCACCCCGAAGAAGATGATCGCCGCTGCTCTGCTCGGCTCGCTCTCGGACCGCGCCCGCGGTGGCCGCATCGCCGCCGTCGAGTCCTTCGTCCCGGCTGAACTGCCGTCGACGAAGACCGCTCGCACGCTCATCGAGAAGGTCGCGCCCGTCAAGAACGTGCTCGTCGTGCTCGAGTCGGACGACGAGCTCACGCTCAAGTCGGTCCGGAACCTGGCGAACGTCCACGCGCTCTCGTACGGCCAGCTCAACGCCTACGACGTGCTCAAGGCCGACGCCCTCGTCTTCAGCAAGAGCGCACTCGACGCCTTCATCGCGTCGAAGACCGCGAAGGAGATCTCCGCATGAGCGGCTTCAACAAGGACCCGCGCGACATCATCATCTCGCCGGTCGTCTCGGAGAAGAGCTACGGCCTGATCGACCAGGGCAAGTACACGTTCATCGTGGACCCCCGTTCGAACAAGACCGAGATCAAGCTCGCCATCGAGAAGATCTTCGACGTCAAGGTCGCGAGCATCAACACGCTGAACCGCCCGGGCAAGACCCGTCGCACGCGTTTCGGCATGGGCAAGCGCAAGGACACCAAGCGCGCCATCGTGACGCTCAAGTCCGGTTCGATCGACATCTTCACGGCTGTCGGCTGAGGACCAGAGGGATAAATCATGGCTATTCGTAACTACAAGCCGACGACCCCCGGTCGTCGCGGCTCGTCGGTCGCCGACTTCGCTGAGATCACCCGTTCGACGCCGGAGAAGTCGCTGCTTCGTCCGCTGCCGAAGACCGGTGGCCGCAACAGCTCGGGCCGCATCACCACGCGTCACATCGGTGGTGGCCACAAGCGCCAGTACCGCGTGATCGACTTCCGTCGTCACGACAAGGACGGCGTGGACGCCAAGGTCGCGCACATCGAGTACGACCCGAACCGCACCGCGCGCATCGCGCTCCTGCACTACGTCGACGGCACGAAGCGCTACATCATCGCGCCGAACAAGCTCAAGCAGGGCGACGTCGTCGAGCAGGGCCCCGGCGCCGACATCAAGCCCGGCAACAACCTGCCGCTGCGCAACATCCCCGTCGGTACGGTCATCCACGCCATCGAGCTCCGCCCCGGTGGCGGCGCGAAGATGGCGCGTTCGGCCGGCGCCTCGGTGCGTCTCGTCGCCAAGGACGGCCCCTACGCGCAGCTCCGCCTGCCGTCGGGTGAGGTCCGCAACGTCGACGCCCGCTGCCGCGCCACGATCGGCGAGGTCGGCAACGCCGAGCAGTCCAACATCAACTGGGGCAAGGCCGGCCGCATGCGCTGGAAGGGCGTCCGCCCGACCGTGCGTGGTGTCGCGATGAACCCGGTCGACCACCCGCACGGTGGTGGTGAGGGCAAGACGTCCGGTGGTCGTCACCCGGTCAGCCCCTGGGGCCAGGCCGAGGGTCGTACGCGCAAGCCGAACAAGCCGAGCGACAAGCTCATCGTCCGTCGCCGTAACGCCGGCAAGAAGCGCAAGTAGGAGTTCAGAAGATGCCACGCAGTCTGAAGAAGGGCCCCTTCGTCGACGAGCACCTGCTCCGCAAGGTCGTCACGCAGAACGAGGCCAACACCAAGAACGTGATCCGCACCTGGTCGCGTCGCTCGATGATCGTCCCGAACATGCTCGGGCACACGATCGCCGTGCACGACGGCCGCAAGCACATCCCGGTGTTCGTCACCGAGTCGATGGTCGGTCACAAGCTCGGCGAGTTCGCGCCGACCCGCACCTTCCGTGGTCACGTGAAGGACGACAAGAAGGGCCGTCGCCGCTAACGCGGGGACGAAGAGGAGGAACGAAATGGTGGAGTCGATCGCACGCGTGCGACACATCCGCGTCACGCCTCAGAAGGCCCGTCGCGTCATCGAGCTGATCCGCGGCAAGCAGGCCCACGAGGCCCTCGCCATCCTGAAGTTCGCCCCGCAGGCCGCTTCGGAGCCCGTGTACAAGCTGGTCGCCTCGGCGATCGCGAACGCACGGGTCAAGGCGGACTCGACGAACAGCTTCCTCGACGAGCGCGACCTCTACGTGAGCCGCGTCTTCGTCGACGAGGGCACGACCCTGAAGCGGTTCCAGCCGCGCGCCCAGGGCCGGGCCTTCCGCATCAACAAGCGCACCAGCCACATCACGGTCGTCCTCGCGACGCCGGACGAGGCCGAGGCTGCCGCGACGAGCAAGAAGGCGAGCAACTAATGGGCCAGAAGGTCAACCCGTACGGCTTCCGTCTCGGGATCACGACGGACCACGTCTCGCACTGGTTCACCGACAGCACGAAGGCCGGTCAGCGCTACGCCGACTACGTGGCCGAGGACATCAAGGTGCGCGAGTACCTGAAGAAGACCCTCGACCGCGCCGGTGTCGCCCGCATCGAGCTCGAGCGCACCCGTGACCGTGTCCGCGTGGACATCCACACGGCGCGTCCGGGCATCGTCATCGGTCGCCGTGGCGCCGAGGCGGAGCGCGTCCGCGGCGAGCTCGAGAAGCTCACCAAGAAGCAGATCCAGCTCAACATCCTCGAGGTCAAGAACCCCGAGACCGAGGCCCAGCTCGTCGCGCAGGGCATCGCCGAGCAGCTCTCCGCCCGTGTCGCGTTCCGTCGCGCCATGCGCAAGGGCCTGCAGGGTGCACAGCGCGCCGGTGCCAAGGGTGTCCGCATCCAGGTGTCGGGTCGTCTCGGCGGCGCCGAGATGTCGCGCTCGGAGTTCTACCGCGAGGGCCGTGTGCCCCTGCACACGCTCCGCGCGAACATCGACTACGGCTTCTACGAGGCTCGGACCACCTTCGGCCGCATCGGCGTGAAGGTCTGGATCTACAAGGGCGACATCACGAACAAGGAGCTCGCTCGCGAGCAGGCGAACCAGCGTTCGTCGCGCCCGGAGCGTCGTGGCGGCCCCCGTGGCGAGCGCGGCGACCGTCGTGGCGGCGACCGTGGCGGCCGTCAGCAGCAGGCCCCGCAGGACGCGCCGGCCGGCGCAGGAGTTGAGGCGTAACCATGCTTATTCCCCGTCGAGTCAAGCACCGCAAGCAGCACCACCCGAAGCGTTCGGGCCAGGCCACCGGTGGCACCAAGGTGTCTTTCGGTGACTACGGCATCCAGGCGCTGACCCCCGCCTACGTGACCAACCGTCAGATCGAGTCCGCTCGTATCGCCATGACGCGTCACATCAAGCGTGGCGGCAAGGTGTGGATCAACATCTACCCGGACCGTCCGCTCACGAAGAAGCCGGCTGAGACCCGCATGGGTTCCGGTAAGGGCTCGCCCGAGTGGTGGGTCGCCAACGTCAAGCCGGGCCGTGTGCTCTTCGAGCTCTCCGGCGTCAACGAGGACATCGCCCGCGAGGCGCTGACCCGTGCAATCCACAAGCTGCCCCTCAAGGCACGCATCATCAAGCGCGAGGAGGGCGACGCGTAATGGCGATCGGTTCCAAGGAGCTCCGTCCCACGGAGCTCGACACGTTCGAGAACGAGCGTCTCGCTGACGAGCTGAAGAAGGCCAAGGAGGAACTCTTCAACCTCCGCTTCCAGTCGGCCACCGGCCAGCTGGAGAGCCACGGTCGTCTCCGTGCCGTCAAGCGCGACATCGCACGCATCTACACCGTCCTCCGCGAGCGCGAGCTCGGCATCCGTGCCACCCCCGCGCCCGTCGAGACCGCCACCAAGGCCAAGAAGACGAAGAAGGCTGACAAGCCGGCCGAGTCGACCGAGGCCGCTACCGCCGAGGAGAACTGATGGCGAACGAAGAGAAGAACTCCGCCGCCTCGACCCGCGGCTACCGCAAGACGCGTCGCGGCTACGTGACGAGCGACAAGATGGACAAGACCATCGTGGTCGAGGTCGAGGACCGCGTGAAGCACGCGCTCTACGGCAAGATCATCCGCCGCACGTCCAAGGTGAAGGCCCACGACGAGCTCGGCACCGCTGGTGTCGGCGACCTCGTCGTGATCAGCGAGACCCGTCCCCTCAGCGCCTCCAAGCGCTGGCGCCTGGTCGAGATCCTCGAGAAGGCCAAGTAGGCCCCGGCCTGCTTCGGAATAGGAGACAGCAGTGATTCAGCAGGAATCCCGCCTGAAGGTCGCCGACAACACGGGTGCCAAGGAGATCTTGACCATCCGCGTGCTCGGTGGCTCGGGTCGTCGCTACGCCGGTCTCGGTGACGTGATCGTCGCCACGGTGAAGGACGCCATCCCCGGCGGCAACGTCAAGAAGGGTGACGTCGTCAAGGCGGTCATCGTTCGCACCAAGAAGGAGACCCGTCGTCAGGACGGCTCCTACATCAAGTTCGACGAGAACGCGGCAGTGATCCTCAAGGCCGACGGCGACCCGCGCGGTACGCGCATCTTCGGTCCGGTCGGTCGCGAGCTCCGTGACAAGAAGTTCATGAAGATCATCTCGCTCGCGCCGGAGGTGCTGTAAGCCATGGCGAACATCAAGAAGGGTGACCTCGTCCAGGTCATCACGGGCGCCAAGCAGGAGCGTGGCGGCGACCGTGGCAAGCAGGGCAAGGTCATCGAGGTCCTCAAGGACA
Source organism: Curtobacterium caseinilyticum (assembly GCF_030363035.1). GTDB lineage: Bacteria > Actinomycetota > Actinomycetes > Actinomycetales > Microbacteriaceae > Curtobacterium > Curtobacterium caseinilyticum. The sequence continues at coordinate 54,364 of NZ_JAUCMN010000005.1, forward strand.
AGAACCGGGTCGTCGTCGAGGGCGTGAACTTCGTCACGAAGCACGTCCGCGTCGGCCAGACGCAGCGCGGTTCGAAGACCGGTGGCATCGAGCAGCACGAGGCTCCGATCCACGTCTCGAACGTCGCCATCGTCGACCCGAAGACCAAGAAGCCGACCCGCGTCGGTTTCCGCAACGAAGAGGTGGAGAAGGACGGCGTCAAGAAGACCGTCCGCGTCCGCTACGCCAAGAAGTCGGGTGAGAAGCTCTGATGACCGACACGACTGCCGCGCCGGCGACCAAGGTCGAGCCGCGCCTCAAGCAGAAGTACAAGAACGAGATCAAGGCCGCTCTCACCGAGCAGTTCGGCTACGCGAACGTCAACCAGGTCCCCGGCCTGGTCAAGGTCGTCGTGAACACCGGCGTCGGTGAGGCCGCTCGCGACTCGAAGATCATCGACGGGGCCGTCAAGGACCTCACGGCGATCACGGGTCAGAAGCCGGTCGTCACGAAGGCCCGCAAGTCCATCGCGCAGTTCAAGCTGCGTGAGGGCCAGGCCATCGGCGCGCACGTCACCCTCCGCGGTGACCGCGCGTGGGAGTTCATCGACCGCCTCGTCACCCTCGCACTGCCCCGCATCCGCGACTTCCGCGGTCTCAGCGACAAGCAGTTCGACGGGAACGGCAACTACACGTTCGGTCTCACGGAGCAGTCGATGTTCCACGAGATCGACCAGGACCGCATCGACCGCGTGCGTGGCTTCGACATCACCGTCGTGACCACCGCGAAGACGGACGACGAGGGCCGCGCGCTGCTCCGCCAGCTCGGCTTCCCGTTCCGTTCGGCCGACCAGACGGTCTAAGCTAGTCCGGGCGTTGCGGGCCGGAGGATTCACGTCCTCCGGCCCGCACGCGCGAACACCGGTCGTCGGCATCAGCCGTCGGCCTCCAGGTCTCCGGGATCCGCTCGGAGACCACCCGATCGCTCAGGTCGGCATTCGTGGAACGGGTGTCGAAACCAGGCGAAGAATGGACGACCATCATGACGATGACCGATCCGGTCGCAGACATGCTGACCAGATTGCGGAACGCGAACTCGGCGCACCACGACGCCGTCTCGCTGCCCAGCTCCAAGCTGAAGAAGAACATCGCCGACATCCTCAAGCGCGAGGGGTACATCAGCGAGTGGAAGATCGAGGACGCCCGCGTCGGGCAGACCCTCACGATCGACCTGAAGTACGGCCCCGAGCGCGAGCGTTCGATCGCCGGCATCAAGCGCGTCTCGAAGCCCGGTCTCCGGGTCTACGCGAAGTCGACGGAGATCCCCCAGGTCCTCGGTGGCCTCGGCGTGGCGATCCTCTCGACCTCGTCGGGACTGCTCACCGACCGTGAAGCCGAGCAGAAGGGCGTGGGTGGGGAAGTCCTCGCCTACGTGTGGTGACCGACAATGTCTCGTATCGGACGTCTTCCCATCGACATCCCCGCAGGCGTGACCGTCTCCGTTGACGGCCAGGCCGTCGCGGTCAAGGGCCCGAAGGGCGAGCTCACCCTCGTCGTCGCGGAGCCCATCCAGGCCAAGGTCGAGGAGAACCAGGTCCTCGTCACCCGCCCGGACGACGAGCGCGAGTCCCGTGCCCTGCACGGCCTGACCCGCACCCTCATCGCGAACAACATCGTCGGCGTGACCCAGGGCTACTCCAAGGGCCTCGAGGTCGTCGGCACCGGTTACCGCGTGCAGGCCAAGGGCAGCAACGTCGAGTTCGCGCTCGGCTACTCCCACCCCATCACGGTCGAGCCGCCGGCGGGCATCAGCTTCGCCGTCGAGGGCAACAACAAGCTCACCGTGTCGGGCATCGACAAGCAGGCCGTCGGCGAGGTGGCTGCCAACATCCGCAAGCTGCGCAAGCCCGAGCCCTACAAGGGCAAGGGTGTCCGCTACGCGGGCGAGATCGTGCGCCGCAAGGCCGGAAAGTCAGGTAAGTGATCATGGCTCTCGGTATCCGAGGAAAGAGCAAGTCGGCCGCCAAGGCGCGCCGTCACAACCGTCTCCGCAAGAAGATCACCGGCACCGAGGCGCGTCCGCGTCTCGCTGTCACCCGGTCGTCGCGTCACGTGTTCGTCCAGGTCATCGACGACGCGAAGGGCCACACGCTGGCCAGCGCCTCGACGATGGAGGCCGACCTCCGTTCGTTCGACGGCGACAAGACGGCCAAGGCCCGTCGCGTCGGCGAGCTCCTCGCCGAGCGTGCGAAGGCCGCCGGCGTCGAGGCCGTGGTCTTCGACCGCGGTGGTAGCAAGTACGCCGGTCGCGTCGCCGCGATCGCCGATGGTGCCCGTGAAGGAGGGCTGAACCTGTGAGCGACATCGCGAACAACAACGAAGCGGCCGAGACCGAGACCGCTGCTGCGACGGAGACCGTCGCCAAGGCTGCGGCCGGCAAGGAAGCGGAAGCCCCTGCCGTCGCCGAGCGCCCGGTCGAGACCGCTGCCGGCTCCGCGTCGAACAACCGCGACAACGCCGACCAGCGCGGCCGTCGTGGCGGCGGTCGTGACCGCCAGCAGGGTCGTGACCGCAACAACCGCGGTGGCGACAGCCAGTTCCTCGAGCGCGTGGTGACCATCAACCGCGTCTCGAAGGTCGTCAAGGGTGGTCGTCGCTTCAGCTTCACCGCGCTCGTCGTCGTCGGTGACGGCAACGGCCTCGTCGGTGTCGGCTACGGCAAGGCGAAGGAAGTCCCCACCGCGATCTCGAAGGGCGTCGAGGAGGCGAAGAAGAACTTCTTCCGCGTCCCCCGCGTCGGCAACACCATCCCGCACCCGGTGCAGGGTGAGGCCGCTGCCGGTGTCGTCCTGCTGCGCCCGGCCGCTGCCGGTACCGGTGTCATCGCCGGTGGTCCGGTCCGCGCCGTGCTCGAGTGCGCCGGCATCCACGACGTCCTGAGCAAGTCGCTCGGCTCGTCGAACACCATCAACATCGTGCACGCGACCGTCGAGGCGCTGCAGCAGCTCGAGGAGCCCCGCGCCGTCGCAAGCCGTCGTGGCCTCGACGTCGACCGGGTCGTCCCGGCCCGCCTGCTCCACGCCGAGGCCGCAGCACTGCGTGCCGCGACCGAGAAGGCAGGTGCGTGATGGCGATGCTGAAGATCACGCAGACGAAGTCCGTTATCAGCGAGAAGCAGTACCAGCGCGACACCCTGCGCAGCCTGGGCCTCAAGCGCATCGGCCGTACGGTCCTGCGTGAGGACAACGCCCAGAACCGTGGGTACATCGCGACGGTCGCGCACCTCGTGAAGGTCGAGGAGGTCGACGCATGAGCGACGAGAAGAACGAGCGCGTGCAGGTGCTGAAGCTGCACCACCTCCGCCCCGCCGCGGGCGCCAAGAAGGACCGCACCCGCGTGGGTCGCGGTGAGGGCTCGAAGGGCAAGACCGCGGGCCGTGGTACCAAGGGTCAGAAGGCTCGTTACCAGGTCAAGGTCGGCTTCGAGGGTGGGCAGATGCCGCTGCACATGCGCACCCCGAAGCTCCGCGGGTTCAAGAACCCGTTCCGTGTCGAGTACCAGGTCGTGAACCTGGACAAGATCGCGGAGCTCTACCCCAACGGTGGCGACGTCACCGTCGCGGACCTGGTCGCCAAGGGCGCCGTCCGCAAGAACGAGAAGGTCAAGGTTCTCGGTCAGGGTGACATCAGCGTGGCGCTGACGGTCTCGGTCGACAAGGTCTCGGCGTCCGCCGCCGAGAAGATCGTGGCTGCTGGCGGAACCGTCTCCCAGTAACCCCCGTCGGCGGCCCGTGCGTTTGCGCACGGGCCGCCGTTACGGTTTCCTTGACAGTGGCCGTCGTCCGTCGGCCTGGTCGGCGCTGCCGGCCGACACCGAGATGACCCCGATCGGGTCGCCGGTCCCAGAAGTTCGGAGTCCTCGTGTTCAGAGCGGTCGCGCGCATCATGCGCACCCCAGATCTTCGCAAGAAGATCGGCTTCACCCTCGCGATCATCGCGCTGTTCCGTCTCGGGTCGTACATCCCCGCCCCGTTCGTCGACTACGCCGCCGTGCAGAGCTGCCTCGCCAGCGCGTCGTCCTCTGGTGGGCTCTACGACCTGATCAACCTCTTCTCCGGTGGAGCGCTGCTGAAGCTCTCCGTCTTCGCGCTCGGCATCATGCCGTACATCACGTCGTCGATCATCGTGCAGCTGCTGCGTGTGGTCATCCCGCACTTCGACGCCCTCTACAAGGAGGGCCAGTCCGGCCAGGCGAAGCTGACGCAGTACACGCGTTACCTCACCATCGCGCTCGGCGTGCTGCAGTCGACGACGCTGATCACCGTCGCGCGTTCCGGCGCCCTCTTCGGCACCAACGCCTCGGCCTCCTGCTCGTCGATCATCTCGAACGACAGCTGGTACGCGATCATGCTCATGGTGGTCACGCTGACCGCCGGTACCGGCCTCATCATGTGGATGGGCGAGCTCGTCACCGAGCGCGGCATCGGCAACGGCATGTCGCTGCTCATCTTCACGTCGATCGCGGCGCAGTTCCCGTCGGCGCTCTGGGCGATCGAGCAGTCGCAGTCCTTCGAGCTCTTCCTCTTCGTCATCCTCGTCGGCCTGGTGATCATGATGGCCGTGGTCTTCGTGGAGCAGTCGCAGCGGCGCATCCCCGTCCAGTACGCCAAGCGCATGGTCGGTCGTCGCACGTACGGCGGCAACAACACCTACATCCCGATCAAGGTGAACATGGCCGGCGTCGTGCCCGTCATCTTCGCCTCGTCGCTGCTGTACCTGCCGGCTCTGGTCGCGCAGTTCAACCAGCCCTCGGACGGCTCCGAGCCGGCCGCGTGGGTGACCTGGATCCAGAACAACCTGACCTCGGGTGACAACTGGTTCTACATGGTCCTGTACTTCCTGCTCATCGTCGGGTTCACGTACTTCTACGTCGCGATCACCTTCAACCCCGAAGAGGTCGCCGACAACATGAAGAAGTACGGCGGCTTCATCCCGGGCATCCGGGCCGGTCGTCCGACGGCCGAGTACCTCGACTTCGTCCTGACCCGGGTGACGTTGCCCGGCTCGCTCTACCTCGGTCTCATCGCGCTCATCCCGCTGGCAGCACTGGCGCTGTTCGGCGCGAACCAGAACTTCCCGTTCGGCGGCGCGAGCATCCTCATCATCGTGGGTGTCGGTCTCGAGACCGTGAAGCAGATCGACTCGCAGCTGCAGCAACGTCACTACGAAGGGCTTCTCCGTTGAGCGCACGTCTCATCATCGTCGGACCTCCCGGAGCCGGGAAGGGCACCCAGGCCGGACGCATCGCCGAGGCCGTGGGTGTGCCCGCCATCTCGACGGGCGACATCTTCCGCAAGAACGTCGCCGAGGGCACCCCGCTCGGCGTGCAAGCCAAGGCGATCATGGATGCCGGCGAGTACGTGCCGGACGAGCTGACGAACGAGCTCGTGAAGTCCCGTCTGGCCGAGGCCGACGCCGAGCAGGGCTTCCTGCTCGACGGCTACCCGCGCACCGTGGGCCAGGTCGCGTACCTGGACGCGCTCCTCGCCGAGCAGGGCACCGCGGTCGACGCGGTGGTCCAGCTCGTCGCCGACCAGGACGCGCTGGTCGCGCGCCTGCTGAAGCGCGCCGAGGAGCAGGGCCGGACCGACGACAACGAGGAGACCATCCGTCGTCGCCAGGAGGTCTACACCGAGCAGACCGCACCGATCGTCGCGGCCTACGCCGAGCGTGGTCTGGTGCTCGACATCGACGGCCTCGGTGGCATCGACGAGGTGGGGGACCGCATCCAGGCGGCCCTGGCCGCGCGCGGGATCACCGCGGGCGTCTGAGCCCCGTCGTGCGACGTCGGAAGCCGTCGATCTACAAGTCGCCGGAGGAACTCCGGGCGATGGTCCGCCCCGGCCTGCTCACCGAGGCTGCACTCACCGCGGTCCGCGCGGCCATCCGCCCGGGCGTCACGACCGGAGAGCTCGACGCGATCGCCGAGCGGACCATCCGCGACGGCGGCGGCGTGCCGAACTTCCAGCTGGTCCCGGGCTACCGCCACACGCTGTGCGTCTCGGTGAACGACGAGATCGTGCACGGCATCCCTGGTGATCGCGTGCTGCAGCCCGGCGACATCGTGTCGGTGGACGCCGGGGCCGAGGTCGACGGGTGGAACGGCGACAGCGCGTTCACGACGGTGCTGCCCGGCGGGGACGCTCCGCTGACGACGGCCCGCCAGACGCTCTGCGACACGACCGAGCGCGCGCTGTGGCACGGCATCGCTGCGCTCGCGCACGCGCGGAACCTCAACGAGGTGGGCGCGGTGGTCGAGGACGCGATCGACGAGACCGGCGCGTGGGGCATCGTCGAGGACTTCACCGGGCACGGCATCGGGCGTTCGATGCACGAGGACCCACCCGTGTTCAACTACCGTGTCCGCGGCGCGGGCCCGGCGGTGAAGCCCGGCCTGGTCGTCGCGATCGAGCCGATGGTCACCGCCGGCACGATCGACAGTTCCACTGACGACGACGACTGGACGATCCGCACGCTCGACGGCTCGGACGCGGCGCACTGGGAGCACTCCGTCGCGGTGCACGCCGACGGCATCTGGGTCCTGACGGCCTCCGACGGTGGAGCGTCGGGCCTCGCGCCACTCGGCGTCACTCCGGTCCCCGTCCCGTAGGAGGCCGCTCAGCCCGGTGTGCTCGGCCTCCGTCTGCGTGGTCGGCGTCGCACCCGATGCGGCCTTCGTCCCACGGCCTGGAGGCCCGTCCCCGACTCCGCACCGCACGCTGCGGCGCGAGGGTGCTGCGTCGGGCGGGCGCGCACCGTCGACGGTGTCGTGGGGCGCGCCGTACGGCCCGCGTGCGGGACGGCGGTCGGGACCGGACACCGTGTGGTGTCCGGCCCGCCCGGTCAGTTGCCGACCGTGCAGGTCTGCTCGGACGCCGCCTGGCCGGAGATGCTCGAGGGGAGCGGCGTGGCCGCCTGTGTCGCGGCGGTCCCGGCGCCCGTGGACGCGCCGGATCCGGCGGACGGGGTACCACCGGGCGTCCCCGCGGAGCCGGACGGCGTACTGCCGGACGACGCGCTCCCGGTGGACGTGCCCGCACCGGTGGACGGCGACTCCTCCGACGCCCGCCCCGTGGACGAGTCGGTCAGTGAGGTCTTCCGGTCCTGCTGCAGTGCGACGTTGAGCGCGTGCGCGGGCTCCTCGGAGACGATCACGTGGGCCTGGTCCGTCGGGTCGTCGACGACCGGGTACTGCACGAACAGCATGTTCGAGGTGCTCATGCCGCGAAGGGTGGAGGCCAGTCCGACGAGGGTGCGCGTCTGCGCCAGGCCGTCGGAGAGCGTCATGTTCGACAGGGCGGCACCGGCGAGCTTGTAGAGCGTGATCGGGTTCGAGAGCGTGCCGTCCGACGTCACCTTGCGGAGCAGAGCGGACAGGAAGACCTGCTGCGAGCTGATCCGGGCGAGGTCACTGCCGTCGCCGACGCCGTGCCGGCTGCGGAGGAACGCGAGGGCGTCCTGCCCCGCGAGTTCGTGCTGGCCCGCGGCGAGGTGCAGCCCGACGTAGGTGTCGTCGATCGGCTTCGCGACGCAGACGTCCACGCCGCCCAGTGCGTTCGACATCTCGATCACGCCGTCGAACGTGATGAGGCCGGCGTACGGCACGGTCAGCCCGGTCAGGTTCTCGACCGTGTCGACGACGCACGAGATGCCGCCGTGGCCGAGCGCCTCGTTGAGCAGCTCGTGGTCCGCTGCCGGGTAGGTCGTGCCCGTCTCGGGGTTGGTGCACGCGGGGATCGGCACCTTGAGGTCCCGGGGGAAGCTCACCGCGGTGAGCTGCTGGTGGTCCTGGGAGATGTGGACGAGGATCGTGACGTCGTTCCGGGCGCCCTCGACCTTCTCCGCGGAGTCGAACTGCCCGATGCGGGTGTCACTGCCGATGAGCAGGATGTTCGCTCCGCCCTTGATCGCCGTGATGTCGGCCGTCTGCGCGGTGTTCTGGTCGTCCTTGCTGAGCGCGACCGTGCGGGGTGCGGTGGCGAGCTGGGCGCCGGCGATCGCGGCGACGCTCGTGCCGCTCACCAGGAGGACGGCCAGGGACGCCGCAGCGAAGCCCACGAGCGTCCCCCACGCGCGACGCCGGGGGAGCCGGCCGTGGCGGGCGAGGGGGCGGCGGGGTGCGTCAGGCACGGAGGTCTCCGATCGGTGGTCCGGCGCGGGCGTCGGACGGTCAGCGACGGCCAGGCTACGGCGAGGGGGCGCGAGCGGGCCCCGGAAGGTGCCGCGAAACCACTGTGGAACACTCAGCCGACGGGGTCGAGCCCCAGACCAAGGGGTCCGGAGGGAACCAGCACTTGGCAATCGGGGTACGCATCACCTAGACTCGATCCTTGGTGTGTCATGCCCTTTGGCGTGGCGCCCGACCCGCAGACCGGCTCGGGGATCACACCGGTAATCCAACCAAGCGACAGTGAGGCTATGGCCAAGAAAGACGGCGTCATCGAGATCGAGGGCTCGGTGCTCGAAGCTCTGCCCAACGCGATGTTCCGCGTTGAGCTGACCAACGGACACAAGGTCCTCGCGCACATCTCCGGGAAGATGCGCCAGCACTACATCCGCATCCTCCCCGAGGACCGCGTGATCGTGGAGCTGAGCCCGTACGACCTGACCCGCGGCCGGATCGTCTACCGCTACAAGTGATCCGCGAGCTGGAAAGGAACGGCTCGGCGAACCCGCCGGGCACGAAGCCAGCGAGCAACAGGAAGCAATCATGAAGGTCAACCCCAGCGTCAAGCCCATCTGCGAGCACTGCCGTGTCATCCGCCGCAAGGGCCGCGTCATGGTGATCTGCAAGAGCAACCCGCGCCACAAGCAGCGCCAGGGCTGAGCTCCCAGCAGGACCCACAACTCAACACTGAACACGCAGTACTAGAACCCCGGTCCGGCAGACGCCGTCACCGGGGGGACACCTCGGGGCGGAGGCCCGAGCACCGGTACTGCGCCACACCTCCATCGACAACAGGAGCAGCCAGCACATGGCACGTCTAGCAGGCGTCGACATCCCGCGCGAGAAGCGCGTGGAGATCGCACTCACGTACATCTACGGCGTCGGCCGTACCCGCGCGGTCCAGGCACTCGCCGAGACCGGTATCTCCGGTGACATCCGCGTCAAGGACCTGACCGACGACCAGCTCGTCGCCCTCCGTGACTTCATCGAGGGCAACTTTAAGGTGGAGGGTGACCTCCGCCGCGAGGTCGCCGCCGACATCCGCCGCAAGGTCGAGATCGGTAGCTACGAGGGTCTCCGCCACCGTCGTGGTCTCCCGGTGCGTGGTCAGCGCACCAAGACCAACGCGCGTACCCGCAAGGGACCGAAGCGCACCGTGGCAGGCAAGAAGAAGGCCCGATAGGAGATCATCATGGCTACCCCCAAGACTGCCGCGCGCAAGCCGCGTCGCAAGGAGAAGAAGAACGTCGCCGTGGGCCAGGCCCACATCAAGAGCACGTTCAACAACACCATCGTCAGCATCACCGACCCGTCGGGTGCCGTCCTCAGCTGGGCGTCCTCGGGTGCCGTGGGCTTCAAGGGTTCGCGCAAGTCGACGCCGTTCGCGGCGCAGCTCGCCGCCGAGTCCGCTGCGCGTCAGGCGCAGGAGCACGGCGTCAAGAAGGTCGACGTCTTCGTCAAGGGCCCGGGTTCCGGCCGCGAGACCGCGATCCGTTCGCTCCAGGCCGCTGGCCTCGAGGTCGGCTCGATCAACGACGTCACCCCGCAGGCGCACAACGGCTGCCGCCCGCCGAAGCGTCGCCGCGTCTGACGCGAGGAGCAACCGGCCGTTCCCCGCTCGTCCCCTGACCGGGGCGAGCGGGGCCGGCCATTCCTGGTCGTTCGATCGCGCACGGCGGGCCACCACGGCCCGTCGCTGCGCGTGATCACAACTCAACAGACCCGTCGGGGCCCGGTCGGCCCCGTCGTACCGCCGAGTGTCATATAGCGGACACTCCGCCGAAAGGAATCCCACAGTGCTCATTGCACAGCGCCCCACCCTGACCGAAGAGTCGATCTCCGAGTACCGCTCGCGCTTCGTCATCGAGCCGCTCGAGCCGGGCTTCGGTTACACCCTCGGCAACTCGCTGCGCCGCACGCTCCTCTCCTCGATCCCCGGCGCGGCTGTCACCAGCATCCGCATCGACGGTGTCCTCCACGAGTTCAGCACCGTCCCCGGTGTCAAGGAAGACGTCACCGAGATCATCCTCAACATCAAGAGCCTCGTCGTCTCCAGCGAGCACGACGAGCCGATCACCGCGTACCTGCGCAAGCAGGGTGCCGGTCAGGTCACCGCGGCGGACATCTCCGCCCCGGCTGGCGTCGAGATCCACAACCCGGACCTCGTCATCGCGACCCTGAACGACACCGCGCGCTTCGAGCTCGAGCTCACGATCGAGCGTGGCCGTGGCTACGTCTCGGCGACGCAGAACCGTTCGGAGTTCAGCGAGGCCGGGCAGATCCCGATCGACTCGATCTACTCGCCGGTCCTGAAGGTCACCTACCGCGTCGAGGCGACGCGTGCCGGTGAGCGCACGGACTTCGACCGCCTGGTCGTCGACGTCGAGTCGAAGCCGGCGATCACGCCGCGCGACGCCATCGCGTCGGCCGGTCGCACGCTGGTCGAGCTGTTCGGTCTCGCCCGCGAGCTGAACACGGCGGCCGAGGGCATCGAGATCGGCCCCGCGCCGGTCGACGCGGTGCTCTCGAACGAGCTGCAGACCCCGATCGAGGACCTCGACCTGTCGGTGCGCAGCTACAACTGCCTCAAGCGGGAGGGCATCAACACGGTGTCCGAGCTCGTCGCCCTGTCGGAGACGCAGCTCATGAACATCCGCAACTTCGGTCAGAAGTCGGTGGACGAGGTCAAGGACAAGCTCACCGAGCTCGGCCTGTCCCTCAAGGACACCGTCCCCGGATTCGACGGCGCCCACTTCTACAGCGGGTACGACGAGGACGAGTCCAACAACTGACCTCGCGCTCACGCGCACGCGCACCGTTGAGTCGGTGCGCACCACCATCACCACTGGAGAACTGACATGCCGAAGCCCACCAAGGGCCCCCGCCTCGGTGGCGGCCCCGCCCACGAGCGCCTGCTCCTGAGCAACCTCGCCAACGCCCTCTTCACGCACGGTCGCATCACGACCACCGAGACGAAGGCCAAGCGCCTGCGTCCCGTCGCCGAGCGTCTCATCACGTTCGCGAAGCGTGGCGACCTGCACGCGCGCCGTCGCGTGATCGCCCAGCTGCGCGACAAGTCGGTCGTGCACACGCTGTTCACGGAGATCGCCCCGCAGGTCGAGGACCGTCAGGGCGGCTACACCCGCATCACGAAGCTCGGCTTCCGCAAGGGTGACAACGCGCCGCTCGCGTCGATCGAGCTCGTCCTCGAGCCGGTCTCGGGCACGCCCGCCCCGGTCAAGCGCAACGCCGCCCCGGCCGCCGCCGCGCCGGTCGCCGAGGAGACCCCGGTCGAGGAGACCGAGGCCACCGAGGCGTCCGCGCCCGTCGAGGCCGAGACCGAGACCCCGGCTGCTGCCGAGGTCGAGGCCGACGCCGCTGCCAAGGCGGACGACGCCAAGTAGGTCCAGCACCACCACACGGAACCCCCGCGACGAACGTCGCGGGGGTTCCGTCGTTCCTGCGCGTCGCGCCGTGCGCTGGGGGGGGGCGTCGGACGGGAGGCACGGGTCGGGGCCGACACGCGCCTCCCGTCCGACGGTGGCCGCGTCCGTTCCCAGCGTCACTGCCGTACGGTGATCGCGACATGGCGAGGGCAGAACGGATCACCGGCGTCGGGCGCCGGATCTGGCGGTGGAGCCGCGACTCCGGGACGCAGCCACGCCTGCTGCTGGCCGGCAAGGCGGCCCTGGCCGCGACGATCGCGTGGACCCTCGCGAAGTACGCGCCCGGTGTCGCCGCCGAGTACCCGTACTACGCGCCGCTCGGGGCGATCGTCGCGATGCGCACCACGGTGTTCGCCGGCATCCGCGCCGGGGTCCAGACGCTCGTGGGCATCACGCTCGGCATCCTCATCGCCTGGCTGACCATGGTGATCGGTGACCCCGGCGTGATCGCGGTGGCCCTGGCCGTCGGCCTCGGCGTGCTCGTCAGCGGGTTCCGCATCCTCGGCGAGGGGTACTCGTGGGTCCCGATGGCGGCGCTCTTCGTGCTGCTCGTCGGCGGTGGCAACGCCGAGGGCTACTCGTTCGCGTACGTCGTCCAGATGGCGATCGGGATCGGGATCGGTCTCGCCGTGAACTTCGCGGTGTTCCCGCCGCTGCACTTCTGGGACGCCGAGCGCCGGATCGACCAGGTGAACGGGGTGCTCGCGCAGCAGCTCGACGACCTCGCTGACGTGCTCGACCAGGGGGAGCCGGACACCGGCGCCTGGGACCGGCAGCAGGAGCGGCTCGACAAGGCGATCGCGGACGTGCGCGACCGCGTGTCGACGGCGCAGGAGGCCCGCCGGATGAACCCGCGGAGCGTGCTGCGCGGGTCGCGTGCCCGGCTGCAGACCGACGGTGCTCGGTTCCGAGCCCTCGAGCGGGTCGCGTGGTACACGACGGACCTCACCGAGCTCGTCGCACGGTCCGGACCCGTCGCCGACAACATCGGCCGACCCGACCCCGCGTTCGCCGGCCCCTTCGCGGCGGCGCTGCGCCGTGTCGCGTGCGTGGTGCGCGGCGAGTGCGCGGAGGACGAGGGCGACCGGGCGATCGCGGACCTCGAGTCCGCGCTGGACGCCAGCCGGTCGAACCCGTCCGCCGTCACCGTGACGTCGAGCGCGATCGTGGCACTCCGCGGCGTGCTCGAGTCCGAGCGGCGTGCGACCTCGGACGTGGACACCGAGACGGGGCCGTCCGGGAAGCGACGCTGAGGGGTCAGACGCGGGACGAGCGCTCCACCCACGACCCGATCGCCGTCGCGGTGTCCGCTGCGTCCTCGGTGAAGAGCACCCAGTGCGTCCAGTCGCCGTCGCGGACCACGTCGACGGAGCAGGCCCGCTCGTCGCAGGTCCGCCACGCCCCGTCGCCCGCGCCGAGCCCGTCGAGGTCGATGCGGCCGGAACGGTCGATCGCACCCGCAGCGATGCGCTGCTCGGCGACCCACCCGCCCTCGGGCAGGTGGGTGTAGATCGCGCCGGTGCGGACGTGACCGGTCTCCTGGTCGTCGCTGACGAAGACGCAGGACTCCGCGCCCACCCGGTTCCGCGCGAAGTCCGTCGGCTCGGGGGCCGTGCTGCTGTTCGGGAACGGGCCGACGGCGAGCGTGGTGTCGGCGACGGCGTTCACGTTGTCGGCGTCGCAGCGCGTGATCGAGCCGTCGGGATCGGCGCGGTCGTCGTCCGCCGTGCCGAGCGACGACGCGGAGACCCGGTCGACGACCGCTGCGAGCAGGGCGTCGAACGCCGGCTGCACCCGTTCGGGGACCGCGTCGGCGTCGTCCTGCAGTCGCGTGGCGGAGAGGGTCACCCAGGCGCTGCCCGCACGCGCGTCGGTGGCGCAGTACACGCGCGCCGAGTCGCTGGCCGAACACCCCTCGAGTGCCGAGACGGCGTCGAACTCCCGGTGCTCGGCGAGCGCGTCGAGGCCGGCCGGCAGCACGGTCAGCTGGACGCCCTCGAACACCGGGTCGCCCCGGCGCCCCGGCACCTGGTCGTCGAGGGGCGCGACCCCGTCGGACGCGGTGCAGGAGGCGCCGCCGACGGCGACCAGGAACGCCTCGGTCCCCGCGACGTGCGCGGCCTCGCCCAGCAGGTCCACCGGGCGCGCGCCGGGGACGACCGCCGCCGCGAGGTCCTCGGGCAGCAGCGAGGAGCACGCGGGCGCCCCGGAGACGTCCGGGGCAGGGCCGAAGTCGACCGTGCCCGCACCGGACCGCGTCGGTGTGCTCGTGGGGGTGCTCCTGTCCGTGCTCGCGGACGTCCCGGTGCCGGCGTCCGTGCCGGTCGCGGTCGGTCCGTCCGCGGCGCACGCGGCGACGGAGACCACGGTCCCCAGGACGATGCCCGCGGACACGACGGCCCTGGTGATCATGTGCATGCGCTCAGGCTACGGACACCGGCGGCCGCCCCACCGGCCCGAGCGTCACGATCCCGCATCGGTCGTCCGTAGACTCCGACCGTGCCCGTCGCGTCCCGTGTCGCCGTCCTCGGACCGGTGACGGTCGAGGGACCGGACGGCGCTGCGCTCCCGGTCACCGGCGCGCTCGCACGCTCGTTCCTGACCGCACTCGTGCTGGCCCACGGGCACGCGCTCGGCACCGACGCGCTCATCGACGAGCTCTGGGGCGACGAACGACCGAAGGGCGCCCGGGCCGCTCTGCAGACGCTGGTGTCGCGCCTGCGCCGGACGACCGCGGACGGCCTGGTCGTGTCGACGAGCACCGGGTACGCACTCGGTGGCGACCCGACCGGCATCGACCTGGTGGCCGCCGAGCGTGCCGTGTCGGGTCCCGATCAGGCGTCCCTGCACGACGCCCTCGGCCGGTGGCGCGGTGCCCCGGGCGCCGACGTCGACGGGGAGCTCGGCACCGCCCTGGCCGAGCGTGCCGCAGTCGCCGAGCACGCCCTGCGCCGACGGCTGGCGGGGCTGCTCCTGGACGACGGGGACGCCGCCGCGGCCGCGACGATCTGGACCGCCGAGGTCGACGCGGCGCCGTACGACGACACCGCGGCTGCCGGGGCGATGCGCGCCCTCGACGCCGACGGCCGCACGGCCGAGGCGCTCGCGGTGTTCGCGGCGCACCGTGAGCGCCTGGCCGAGGGACTCGGTGCGGACCCGTCCGTCGGACTCGTACGGCTGAACGCCGAGTTGCTCCGCCGTGCGGTCGCCGCCGAGGACCCGGTCCGTCGGATCGGCCTCCGCGTCGCCCCGAACGAGCTCGTCGGGCGCCAGGACGACGTCGCCGCGGTGTCCGGACTGCTCGGGGAGCACCGCCTGGTCACCGTGCTCGGCCCCGGTGGCCTCGGCAAGACCCGGCTCGCCCAGGCCGTGGCGGCGGGGCTGCCCCCGACCACGGGCGTCGTCGTCTGCGAGCTCGCGCCGATCGGCGACGGCGACGACCTGCTGCCGGCCCTCGGCGCGCTGCTGGGGATCGCCGAGGTGCGCTCGGCGCGGATGCTGCAGGACGCCGTCGTCACGGACCTCTGGGGCAGGGTGGTCCGGGCGCTCGACGACGGGCCGACCGTGCTCGTCCTCGACAACTGCGAGCACCTGGTGCACGCCGTCGCCCGGTGCACCGCCGACCTGCTCGCCGCCGTCCCGGGCCTGCGGGTCCTGACGACGTCACGGGCACCCCTCGCGATCGCGGGCGAGGTCGTCGCACCGCTCGGGCCGCTGCCGGTCGAGGCGGACGGCGCCGCCGTCCGGCTGTTCACCGAGCGCGCCCGTGCCGCCCGACCCGGCGCCGTGCTGCCGGTCGACGCCGTACGGCGCATCTGCACCCGCCTCGACGGCAGCCCGCTGGCCATCGAGCTCGCGGCCGCCCGCATCCGCGGCATGTCCGTGGACGAGGTCGAACGGCGGCTCGACGACCGGTTCGCCCTGCTGCGGGGCGGCGACCGGAGTGCTCCCGAGCGGCACCGGACGCTGCTCGCGGTGATCGAGTGGAGCTGGCGGCTCCTCGATCCCGGCGCGCAGGACCTGCTCACCCGGCTCGCGCTCTTCCCGGACGGCGTCGCGGTCGACGCGGTCGAGGCCGTGGCGGAGCCGGACCGACGTCCGGACGCGCTCGACGACCTCGCCGAGCTGGTGGAGCAGTCGCTCGTGCAGCTCGTCGAGGTCGAGGGCGAACCGGTGCGGTACCGGCTGCTCGAGACCGTCCGCGAGTTCGGGGCGGCGCGGCTGGCCGAGCGAGGCAGCACCGGGACGGTCCGTGCGGCGATGACCGGGTGGGGGCGGACGCTGTCGTCGACGCGGAACGTGTTCTCGTTGGGCGGCCCGGACCAGCTCGTCGCGTTCACCGAGGTGCGACGCGAGGCTGACAACCTCGTCGCACTGCTGCGCTGGGCGCTCCGGGCGGACGACGTGCCGACGGTCACGCAGGTGTTCGCCGCGCTCGGCGGGTACTGGACCCTGCGGGGGCTGCACCGGGAGGTCGTCGCCGTCGCTCCCGACGTCGTCAGGGCACTGCGCTCCCGCACGCCGCAGCCGGCGGACCGCACGGCCGCGGTCGTTGGACTCGTGCTCTGCGGCGCCACGTCGGCGTTCACCGACCTGCGGACGACCGCGAGGGCGGTCTCCGGCCTCCGGCACGTGCTCCGGACGGGTCGGGCCGACCACCCCGTGGTCGACGCGCTCGCCGAGCTGCTGCTCACCGTCGGTCGGCCCCGGCACGGCCTCGCGACGCTCGCACGGATGCGGGACGACCCGCACCCCGGGGTGTCGTGCCTCGCCCACATGCTCAGTGCACCGCTCGCCGAGAACGCCGGGGAGCCCGCCGAGGCGCTCCGCTTCGCCCGGCGCGCCCAGGAACTGTCGCTGGGCACCGGCGACGCCTGGACCACGGGCTCCGGCGCGACCACCCTGACCCAGCTGCTCGCGCAGTCCGGGCGGTACCGGGAGTCGCTCGCCGCGGCCGTCACCGCCCGCGAGCACCTCGAGCTGTTCGGCGCCGAGGACGACCTGTACGAGATCGGGTGGACGGTGGGGCTCGCTTCGGCGGCGATCGGCGACGTCGAGCGCGCCCGCTCGATCGCGGCGGACCTGCGGCACCGGCCGACCGGCGGCCGCGGCGGCTTCGACGACCGGGGCCTGATCGCCGTGCTCGCGGTCGCGATCACGGCGGAGTGCGCCCGGTACGAGGGTGACCTCGCGACGTCCACAGCCGGGTACACCGAGGCGTGGGACGTCGTGCAGCCCGGCCGCGGGAGCGCCGCGCACTGGGCGCTGATGGCGGGCGCGGCACGCATCGCGGCGGTGGACGAGGCGGTGGCGGCGCGGTCCGGCGGGGCCGCCACGCGCCTCCCGGCCGCCGAGGAGGCGGTCGCACGCCGGGTCCGGACCGGCACGATCGTCCAGCTGCGCGTGCGCGACGCCCGCCGGGACATGCCGGTGATCGGGACGGCCCTCGCCGGGCTGGCGGTCGCCTACGCCCGCGCCGGCCGCCCGGCGACGGCGGCGGCCTGCTGGGGCGCCGTCACGCGGATCGGGTCACGCCAGGACTTCGCCGTCCTCTCCCACGCCCGGCTGCGACCGTTGCTGGCCGAGGTCGTCGGTGAGGCCGGGCTCGCCGACGCCGAGGCGGCCTCGGCCGGCTGGGACCGGACCGAGGCCGCCGCACGGGTGCGGGCCCTGCTCGAGGACGAGCGACTGCCCGCCTGAGCCCGACCCGCTGCCCGCCTGCGCGCGAGCCGGTGCCCGCCTGCGCGTGAGCGGCCGCCCGCCTGCGCGTGACGGTCAGGCCTTCCGCATGTACGCGCGGACGGTGAGCGGTGCGAACACCGCGACGACCACGGCGGCGCCGAACAGGCTGAGCCACAGGTCACCGCCGACGGTGCCGTGGTTCACGAGGTCGCGGACGGCGGTGATGAGGTGGGAGACCGGGTTGACCTCGGTGAACCAGCGCAACCAGGACGGCAGCGTGGCCGTCGGGACGAACGCGTTCGACAGGAAGGTCAGCGGGAAGAGCACCAGGTTCGCGATGCCGGAGACGCTCGACGCGGTCCGGGCGATGACGCCGAAGTAGGCGAAGATCCAGCTGATCGCCCAGGCCACGACGATCACCAGGACGGCCGCCAGCAGCACCGCGCCGAGACCGCCCGCGGGGCGCAGGCCCATGGTGATCCCGACCACGAACGTGATCGTCGTCGCGATGGCGTAGCGGACGGTGTCGGCGAGCAGGGCACCGGCGAGCGGGGCGATCCGGGCGATGGGCAGTGAGCGGAAGCGGTCGAACACGCCCTTGTCCATGTCCTCGCGGAGCTGGACACCGGTGACGATCGAGGACGTGATCGCCGTCTGCACGAGGATGCCCGGGATGATCACGGGGAGGTAGCTGCCGACGTCCCCGGCGATCGCGCCGCCGAAGATGTAGGTGAACATCACCGTGAAGACGATCGGCATGAGCGTCACGTCGAACAGTTGCTCGGGTGTGCGGCGGATCTTGACGAGCCCGCGGTAGGCCATCGTGAACGACTGGCGGACGGTCGCGGCGAGGCCGGTGCCGCCGACGCCGGGGCGAGGGGTCACGCGGGGTGCCGACGTGGTGGGTGTCGGGGCGGTGGTCGTGGCGGTCATGCGAGGCTCCCTTCGAGGTCGGCGGCGGCGGACGCGTCAGCGGCCTCCGCTTCGCCGGTGATGTGCAAGAAGACCTCGTCGAGCGTCGGCTTCTGCACGCTCATCTCGGCGAGGGAGACGCCCGCGTCGCGGAACGACACGAGCAGGTCGGTCACGCGGTCGGGCGCGGTCATCGGAGCGGTCAGGCGTGCACCCTCCGGGCTCACGACCGCGGGGGTGCCGAGCACGCGTGCCACGAGCGACGCGGCCGTGGACAGCGCGACCGGGTCGGTGTCCGCCAGACGGAGCTGCAGCGAGGCCGTGCCGACCGATGACTTGAGGTCGTCTGCGGTGCCCTCGGCGACCACCCGGCCGTGGTCGATCACGGCGATGCGGTCGGCGAGCTGGTCGGCCTCGTCCAGGTACTGCGTCGTGAGCACGACCGTGGAGCCGGTCGCGACGAGCTCGCGGATCGTGTCCCACATCTGCGCACGGGTCCGCGGGTCGAGCCCCGTGGTCGGCTCGTCGAGGAAGATCAGCGGCGGCTGTGCGATGAGGCTCGCCGCCAGGTCGAGTCGGCGCCGCATGCCGCCGGAGAACGCCTTGAGGGGGCGCGATACCGCCTCGGTCAGCCCGAAGCGCTCGAGCAGCTCGCGTGCCTTGCGCTTGGCGTCACCGCGGGACAGCCCGAGCAGCCGCGCGAAGATGACGAGGTTCTCGGTCGCGCTGAGCGTCTCGTCGACGCTCGCGTACTGCCCGGTCACGCCGATCAGGGAGCGGACGGTCTGGGGCTCGCGGCGGACGTCGTGCCCGAAGACGCGGGCCTCGCCGCCGTCCGGTCGGAGCAGGGTCGCGAGCATCGAGATGGTGGTGGTCTTGCCGGCACCGTTCGGGCCGAGCACGCCGTAGACGGTCCCGGCCTCGACCCGGAGGTCGACGCCGTCCACGGCGCGGTTCGACCCGAAGGTCTTCACGAGGCCGGTGGCCTCGACCGCGAGGGGTGTGGTGGTCATCGGGATGTCCTTTCGTCGATGTCGGGACCGATGGTGCCGCCGGGCGCTCACGCGCCACTGACGCGGCGCTGACACGCGCTGACACGGGTGGGTGGCGCGGGTCGGTGGCGCGGTGCGGGACGCTGGATCGGCCGGGAGGCACGGGCCACCCCCGGTACGCTCGCTCCCGTGGACGGGACGGGCGCGACGGACGGATCGGGTGCGACGGACCGATCGGGTGCGACGGACGGATCGGGTGCGACGGACCGATCGGGTGGTGCGGCGACGGCCGGATCGGGTGTGCTCGGCGCGGGCTCCGGCGCGGACGCGGGTGCGGTGCGCCTGCGTCTCGACATCGCGTACGACGGTGCGGCGTTCTCCGGCTGGGCGCGGCAACCCGGGCTGCGGACCGTGCAGGGAGCGCTGGAGACGGCCCTCGCGACCGTGTTCACGCGCTGGGGCGAGCCGCCGCTGCTCACGGTCGCGGGACGCACGGACGCGGGGGTGCACGCCACCGGTCAGGTCGCCCACCTCGACCTGACCGCCGAGCAGTGGGGCGCCCTGACCCGACCGCGGCGGTCCTCGCCGGACGGGCCGCCGCGCACGTCGCTCGACGGACTGGTGAAGCGCGTGAACGGCATCGCGGCACCGACGGGGGACGTCGTCGTCACGCGGGCCTCGGTCGCGCCGGACGGGTTCGACGCCCGGTTCTCCCCGCTCTGGCGGCGCTACGAGTACCGGGTCGCGGACGCCGACGCCCCACGCGATCCGCGTCGTCGCGGGCACACCCTCTGGCACCCGGCGCGTCTGGACCCGGCGGCGATGGAGCGCGGTGCGCTGACGTTGCTCGGGCTGCACGACTTCGCGACGTTCTGCAAGCCGCGCGAGGGCGCGACCACCATCCGGACGCTGCAGGAGTTCCGCTGGGACCGCGAGCCGGACGGCGTGCTGGTGGCGCGCCTCCAGGCCGACGCGTTCTGCCACTCGATGGTGCGGGCCATGGTCGGGGCGACCATCGCCGTGGGGGAGGGCCGCTTCGGCCCCGACCGCCTCGAGGAACTGCGGGTCGCCGAGCAGCGGACCAGCGCCTTCAGGGTCGCGCCGGCGGTCGGGCTCACCCTGACCGAGGTCGGCTACCCGGCGGACGACGAGCTCGCGGCCCGCGCCACGCAGACCCGTGCGCGCCGGACGGACGACGAGCCGGACGCCGGTACCGTCGGGGGATGAGCTCCCGCAGGCCCCGTTCCGTCGTCTCCGTCGCCCCCGGGGTGGTGTTCGTCGAGGGGCCCGTGTCGAACTGGGTCGTGCTCGCCGAGGAGGACGGCGTCGCGCTGATCGACGCGGGCTACCCGGCCGACAGCGACCTCGTGCTCGACACCGTGCGGTGGGCCGGGCACGACCTGGGGGACCTGCGCAGGATCTACGTCACTCACGGGCACGTCGACCACGTCGGCGGGATCCCCGGGGTCCTCGAGCGCCACCCGCACGTGCAGGTGCTGGCGCACGCCGACGAGCTCGACAACGTCCGCGGGCCCGGACGGCAGCAGGTCACCCCCGCCGAGATCGGGGGCAGGCTCGCGGCGCCGCGCACCCTCCGGTGGCTGGCCCGGGCGATCCGCTCCGACGCTCTCCGGCCCGTCACGGTGCCGACGGCCCGGGCGTTCACGCTGCACGACTTCGCGGGGCGGGCGATGACGCCGTTCCCGGCCGTCGGGCACACCGCCGGGTCGACGGCGTACCTGCTGCCGGCCGCCGGGGCGATCGTGACCGGCGACGCCGTCGTCACGCACCACGACACCCAGCCGCGGGCGTGGCAGCCCCGGCCGCGGATGATCACGCCGTTCTTCACCGCCGACCAGGAGACCGCCGTCGAGTCCGCCCGGGCGCTGCCGTACCCCGAGGTCGTGCTGCCGGGGCACGGGCCCGCGGTGCACCGGGTCGGGAGCGAGTGGGTGCCGGTCGCCGGTTGAGCGGCCCCTCATCTGGGGTGGACCGGATCGTTCACCTGCCGGAAACCTGAGCGACCCGACAGCTGGCTAGCGTGCTGCAGTCCCCTTCCCCGACCAGAAGGTCAGCATGCCGAAGCTCCTCGGGCGCACTGTGCTGTGCGCCACCGTGGCCGCGACGCTCGTCGCCGCACCACTCGTCTCCGTCTCCACCGCCCTCGCGGCCCCCGCGGGTGACGGCCTCGTCATCAGCGAGGCGTACCTCAAGGGCGGCAGCGCGAACCAGCCCTTCACGAACAAGTTCGTCGAGCTCGAGAACCCGACGGACGCGCCCGTACCGCTCGCGGGCTGGTCGCTCCAGTACCGGTCGGCGACCGGCACCGGCGCGTTCTCGACGGGGGCCCTGTCGGGGACGGTCCCCGCGAAGGGATCGTTCCTCGTGCAGATGGGGTCGAACGGCAAGAACGGGACAGCGCTGCCCACCCCGGACGCCGTCACCGGCCTGAACCCCTCGGGGACGACCGGCACGCTCGTGCTCTCGGACCAGGCGAGCGCGCTCACGCTGCCCGCCGGTGCCGTCGCGACCGGGACGCCGGGGGTCGTGGACCTGCTCGGCTACGGCACGTCGAACACCTTCGAGACCGCCGTCGCCACCGCGGGGTCGGCCAACAGCGTCCCGGACGCGCTGACCCGCACGGGCGTGGTCGACACCGACTCGAACGCGGCGGACTTCCGCGTCACCACCTCGGTCACGCCGGAGAACGCCGCCGGGCAGACCGGCGGCGGCACCACCGACCCCGAGCCCACCGACCCCGGCACGCCGGCCGGTCCCGCCGAGGCCGTGACCATCGCGCAGCTGCAGGGCACCGGCACCGCCTCGCCGTACGTCGGCAAGCGGGTCGTCACCGACGGCGTCGTGACCGCGGTCTACGCCACCGGCGGCCTGAACGGCTACACGATCCAGACCGCCGGCACCGGCGGTGCGGTCGACCTCGCCACGCACACCGCGTCGGACGCCGTGTTCGTGTTCTCCGCCGCGACCGCGGGCAGCGTGGCCATCGGTGACGCCGTGCGCCTCACGGGCACGGTCGCCGAGTACAAGGGCCTCACCGAGCTCGAGGTCGCCTCGACCTCCGACGTCGAGAAGCTCCCCGCCGCGGGCGTCGTGCAGCCGGTCCCGGCGACGCTGACCCTGCCGCGCACGGACGCGCAGCGCGAGTCGCTCGAGAGCATGCTCATCGCGCCGCAGGGCGACTACACGGTCGCCGACAACTACACGACGAACCAGTACGGCGAGATCGCGCTCGCCGCGGGGACGAAGCGCCTGATCCAGCCGACCGAGGTCGCCCGCCCGGGCAGCGCCGAGTACGCCGCGGTCGTCGCCGACAACGCCGCGCGCAAGGTCGTCCTCGACGACGGCGCGAGCACGAACTTCCTGCCGCGCGACGACCAGAGCCAGGCTGCGCGCGAGATCCCGGTGTCGTGGCTCACCAACGCCGGGCCGGTCACGGTCGGCGCGGCGACGACGTTCTCGAAGCCGGTCGTCCTCGACTACCGCAACGACGCGTGGAAGTTCCAGCCGACCACGCCGATCACCGGCGCGACCCCGGCGGCGGACCTGCCCGCGTCGTTCTCGAACGTCCGCACCGCGGTGCCGGAGGACGTCGGCGGCGACCTCAAGCTCGCCGGGTTCAACTTGCTGAACTACTTCCCGACCACGGGCGACCAGCTCACCGGCTGCAAGTACTACGTGGACCGCGCGGGCAACCCGCTCACCGTGAACGACGGCTGCGACGCCCGCGGTGCGGCGAACGCCGACGACCTCGAGCGGCAGCAGGTGAAGATCGTCAAGGCGATCAACGCCCTCGGCGCCGACGTCGTCTCGCTCGAGGAGATCGAGAACTCCGCTGCGTTCGGCCAGGACCGCGACGCGGCCGTGGCCACCCTCGTGGCGGCGCTCAACCGGGCCACCGGGCAGGACACCTGGGCCTACGCGAAGTCCCCCGCGAAGCTGGCCGCGAACGAGGACGTCATCCGCCTCGCGCTCATCTACAAGAAGGACCGGGTCGCCCCCACCGGCGAGTCCACGATCCTGACGGACTCCGACGTCTTCCAGCGGCAGCCCGTCGCGGATGCCTTCCGTCCGGTCGGCGGGACGGCCGCCGACGACTTCCTCGTGATCGCGAACCACTTCAAGTCGAAGGGGTCGGGCACCGGCGAGAACGCCGACCAGGGCGACGGGCAGGGGGCTTCGAACGCCGACCGCGTCCGTCAGGCGAAGGCGCTCGCGACGTTCTCGACGTCGATGCAGCAGCAGTACGGCACCGACCGCGTGTTCCTGATCGGCGACTTCAACGCCTACAGCGAGGAGGACCCGATGGTCGTCCTGCGCGACGCCGGCTACACCGATCTCGCGCCGGCGGAGGACTCCACGGAGTACTCGTACGTCTTCAGCGGCCTGAGCGGCTCGCTCGACCACGTGCTCGCGTCCCCGGCCGCACTCGCCGCCGTCACGGGCGTGGACATCTGGAACATCAACTCGACCGAGTCGGTCGGCCTCGAGTACAGCCGCTACAACGTCAACGTGACCGACCTGTACCGCGACGACGTGTACCGCGCGAGCGACCACGACCCGATCCTGGTCGGCTTCGACCTGGCTGCCGACGGAACCCCGACCCCGGGTGACGGCGAGACCCCCGCTCCGGGTGACGGCGAGACCCCCGTTCCGGGCTCCGGCACCACGCCGGCCCCCAGCACCGGCACCACGCCGGCGCCCGGCGCAGGTGTCGGTCAGCCGCCCGTCGCGCCCGCCGAGTCCTCGCTGACCGAGGCGAACCGCGGCAGCGTCACCGCGCCGGCCTCGGCCCGTGCGGGCGAGACCATCACGGTCGGCGTCGGCTCGGCGCTCGCCGGGCAGCGGATCGCGGTGTGGCTGTACTCCGACGCGGTGCTCCTCGGCACCGAGGTGGTCGCCGCCGACGGCACCGTCCGCGTGACCATCCCGATCGGCACGACGACCGGAGCGCACCGCCTCGCCGTCACCGCTGCCGACGGGGCGCTCGTCGGCTGGACCGACATCCGGATCGACCCGGCGACGGGCGAGCTGGCGTTCACCGGCGCCGAGCTCACCGGTGGCCTCGCCGCCGCACTGCTCCTGCTCGCGGCCGGCACCGGATTGATCGTGACCCGTCGTCGTCGGGCGGCCCGCACCGCCTGACGCACCTGGTCGCACGTCGAACGCGACACCGCACCCGTCGATCGACGGGTGCGGTGTCGCGTTCCCCGCAGTGGTGACCACCGGACGGACGGGAGGCGCGTGGCGGCCCCGCACCGTGCCTCCCGTCCGTCAGCAACGGGCGTTCGACAAGGCGAGCCGCGTCGGGTAGGCTCTCACCTTGGTCTGTGCGCCTCGTGCGCCGGACAGTCAGATGAGCCCTCCACCGGGCAGTTCCACGGGCATCGCGCGTGGAACACCCACCGGAGCGGGATTCACGGACTCCTCACCTCGACACGAAAGCAGCACACCTGTGACTCGTACGTTCTCCCCGAAGCCGGCAGACGTCCAGCACGACTGGATCGTCATCGACGCGACCGACGTCGTCCTCGGCCGTCTCGCCACCCACGCCGCTGCGCTCCTGCGCGGCAAGCACAAGGCCACCTTCGCCCAGCACATGGACATGGGTGACTACGTCATCATCATCAACGCGGACAAGGTCGCCCTCACCGGCTCCAAGCTCGCGAAGAAGGTCTACTACCGGCACTCGGGCTACCCGGGCGGCCTCACGGCGACCTCCTACCCGGAGATGCTCGAGAAGCACCCGACCCGCGCCGTCGAGAAGGCGATCCGCGGCATGCTGCCGAAGAACACCCTCGGTCGTGAGCAGCTCAGCAAGCTCAAGGTCTACGCCGGCCCCGAGCACCCGCACGCCGCGCAGCAGCCCAAGGCGTACACCTTCGACCAGGTCGCACAGTAGTTCCGGCCACGACGACTTCAAGGACTGATAAAACTCATGGCTCAGATCGCTGACTCCCTCGACCAGACCCCGGAGAGCTTCACCACCGAGAGCGCCCCGGCGTCCTCGGAGGCCGCGCCCCGCCAGATCCTCAACGTCTCGGGCGGTGCCGTCGGGCGCCGCAAGGAGGCCATCGCGCGCGTCCGCCTCGTCCCCGGTGGCGGCACCTTCACGGTGAACGGCCGCACGCTCGAGGACTACTTCCCGAACAAGCTGCACCAGCAGCTCATCAACGACCCGTTCAAGGTGCTCGAGCTCCTCGGCGCCTACGACGTCGTCGCCCGCATCACCGGTGGTGGCCCCTCGGGTCAGGCCGGTGCGCTCCGTCTCGCCATCGCTCGCGCGCTGAACGAGATCGACCGCGAGAACAACCGCGCCACCCTCAAGAAGGCCGGCTTCCTCACCCGTGACGCCCGCGTCATCGAGCGCAAGAAGGCCGGTCTCAAGAAGGCCCGCAAGGCGTCGCAGTTCTCGAAGCGCTAGTCGCGCGACGAACCCGATCGCAATGCCGCGTCTGTTCGGTACCGACGGTGTTCGTGGACTCGCCAACGGCGAGCTGACGGCCGCGCTGGCACTGGGTCTCGCCCAGGCCAGCGCGGCCGTGCTCACGCACGGACACCACGCGGACGCCCGCCGGGCGTCCGGTCGACCGCGCCCCCGCGCGGTCCTGGCGCGCGACCCGCGCGTCTCCGGTGAGTTCCTGGGTGCCGCGGTCGCGGCCGGGCTCGCCTCCGCCGGCGTCGACGTGCTCGACGCCGGGGTCATCCCCACCCCCGCTGCGGCGTTCCTCGTCGCGGACGTCGACGCCGACTTCGGCGTGATGATCTCCGCGTCGCACAACCCCGCACCCGACAACGGGATCAAGTTCTTCGCCACGGGCGGCCGCAAGCTCCCGGACGAGGTCGAGGACCGCATCGAGGCGGCCATGCACGACCAGTCCGCACCGACCCCGACCGGCGGTGACGTCGGCAGGATCACACGTTTCGCCGATGCCGAGGACCGCTACGTCGTGCACCTGCTCGGCACACTGCCGCACCGGCTCGACGGCCTGCACGTCGTGCTCGACTGCGCGAACGGTGCTGCCGCGGGCGTCTCGCCCGAGGTGTTCGTCAACGCGGGCGCTCGTGTGACGTTGATCGGTGCCGACCCGGACGGCATGAACATCAACGACGGCGTGGGCTCGACGCACATCGACAACCTCGCCCGTGCCGTCCTCGAGCACGGCGCCGACGTCGGCATCGCGCACGACGGCGACGCCGACCGCTGCCTGGCGGTGGACGCCGCCGGCAACGCGATCGACGGTGACCAGATCATGGCGATCCTCGCGCTCTCGCTGCAGGAACGCGGGCAGCTCGCCGACGACACCCTCGTCGCGACGGTCATGTCGAACCTCGGGCTCAAGCGGGCCATGGCGGACGCGGGCATCACGGTGCTCGAGACCGGCGTGGGCGACCGCTACGTGCTCGAGAAGATGAACGAGGGTGGCTACTCGCTCGGCGGCGAGCAGTCCGGCCACATCATCTTCAACGACTACGCGACCACGGGCGACGGGGTCCTGACCGGGCTGCACCTCGTCGCGGAGATGGCCCGCACGGGGAAGACCCTGCAGGAGCTCGCGTCGTGCATGACGGTGTTCCCGCAGGTGCTGCTCAACGTGAAGGGCGTCGACCGCCACGGGCTCCACGACCAGGGTGTCCAGGACGCCGTGGCCGCGGCCGCCGAAGCGCTCGGCGACACCGGCCGGGTGCTGTTGCGTCCGTCGGGCACCGAGCCGGTCGTCCGCGTGATGGTGGAGGCCGCCTCGCAGGAGGACGCCCAGCGCGTCGCCGACGAGCTCGCCGACGTCGTGCGCGACCGGCTGACGATCGACCGGGCCGCGTAGGCCGCGTCCCGGCCCGCTTCCGCAAGACGCAACGAGGGCGGTCGCTCGCAGCTGAGTACCGATGCGAGCAACCGCCCTCGTTGCGTTTCGCGGGCCACCCTGCGCGGGCCGACCGCCGCGCGCCGCGACCCCGCGTCAGATCTTGCGGAGCAGCACCGAGTTCACCTTGTGGTTCGCGCCCTTCTTGAGCACGAGGGTCGCCCGGGAGCGCGTCGGGAGCACGTTCTCGAGCAGGTTCGGCTCGTTGATCGCTCGCCAGACCTCGGTCGCGGTGCGCACCGCGTCCTCACGCGAGAGCGAGGCGAACCGGTGGAAGAACGAGTCCGGGCTCGCGAACGCCTCCTCCTGCAGGGCGAGGAACCGGTCGACGTACCAGGACTCGATGTCCTTGGTCTTCGCGTCGACGTAGATCGTGAAGTCGAACAGGTCCGAGAGCGCGAGCCGTCCGTGCACCGGCGGTGCCAGCACGTTGAGCCCCTCGACGATGAGGACGTCCGGCTGCCGCACGACGATCTCGGCGTCCGGCACGATGTCGTAGACCAGGTGCGAGTAGAACGGCGCACGGACCTCGGTCGCGCCGCTCTTCACCTGGCTGACGAACCGCAGCAACGCCCGCCGGTCGTACGACTCCGGGAACCCCTTGCGGTCCATGATCCCGCGCCGTTCGAGCTCGGCGTTCGGGTACAGGAAGCCGTCGGTCGTCACGAGCTCCACGCGCGGGGTGTCCGGCCAGCGCTTCGTCAGCTCACGCAGGAGTCGTGCGACGGTGGACTTCCCGACGGCGACGGAGCCGGCGACACCGATCACGAACGGGGTGCGTCCGGCACGCTCGCCGAGGAAGCGGCTGGTCTCGGCGTGCAGGTCCCGGGCGCCGGCGGCGTAGAGCGTCAGCAGCCGCGACAGGGGCAGGTAGACCTCCTGCACCTCCTGCATGTCGAGCCGGTCGCCGAGGCCGCGCAGCTGCACGACCTCGGTCTCGGTGAGCGACAGGTGCTCCTTCGGCGCGAGCTGGGACCACTCGTCGCGCGGGATCTCCACGAACGGGGTCGGGTGCGCGACGGGGGTCTCCGTGATCGGCATGGGCACGAGCGTACAGACGGGAGGCAGGGCCCACATCGGCCGGTTCCGGACCGACGCGCCAGCGGCGGGCCGGCCGTGCCCGATGGGGAGGTGCCGGTGAGCCGACCGGCTCACGTGCACCGTGCCTCCCGTCCGTCACGACGGCGCGGCTCGCGCAGGCCGGGCTGCGGCAGCCGGGTCCGGGCCGGCAGGGGCGGGGTCAGGCGGGCAGGGCCGCCTCGATGGCGGCGACGACCTCGGGGGCGTCCGGCTTCGTGGTGGGGCGGAAGCGCGTGACCGTGCCGTCGGGCGCCACGAGGAACTTCTCGAAGTTCCAGCTCACCC
The DNA here is from genome assembly GCF_030363035.1 of Curtobacterium caseinilyticum. Classification (GTDB taxonomy): domain Bacteria; phylum Actinomycetota; class Actinomycetes; order Actinomycetales; family Microbacteriaceae; genus Curtobacterium; species Curtobacterium caseinilyticum. The sequence continues at coordinate 82,845 of NZ_JAUCMN010000005.1, forward strand.
GGCCGGCCTTGCCGGACGCGTCGGGGGTCTCCTTGAGCGCCTGGTAGAGCGGGTGTGCGCCCTTGCCGTTCACCTTCACCTTCTCGGACATCGGGAAGGTGACGCCCCACGTGGTGGAGCAGTACTCGTCGATCGCCTCGGAGGAGCCGAGCTCCTGCAGGAACTGGTTGCTCGGGAAGCCGAGGACGGTGAAGCCGCGGGGGCCGTACTCCCGCTGCAACGCCTCGAGCTGCTCGTACTGCGGCGCGAGCCCGCAGCGCGAGGCGACGTTCACGACGAGCACCGCCTTGTCCGCGTACTGCCCGAACGTCGTCTGCTCGCCGTGCAGCGTCGTGATCGCGATGTCGTCGAAGCGTCCCATGTGCCGGACGCTAGTCCACCGGGTCGAGACCGACCTGACGGCGACGGGCGCCGCAGTTGCGGTGTTCCGTACCGATCCGGTCACCGTGCAGGGTCGCTGCACGGGCAGACCGTAGGATCGGTCCCATGTGTGGAATCGTCGGCTACGTCGGCAGCAACAGCAGCCAGGACGTGCTCCTCGGAGGTCTCCGTCGGCTCGAGTACCGCGGCTACGACTCGGCGGGCATCGCCGTCGTCGACCGCCCGGGTGACCTCGTCTCCGCGAAGAAGGCGGGCAAGCTCCAGGCCCTCGTGGACGAACTCGAGGCGAACCCGATCGCGGACGGCAGCACCGGCATCGGGCACACCCGGTGGGCGACGCACGGCGGCCCGACGGACGGCAACGCGCACCCGCACCTGGCGGACGGCGGCAAGCTCGCGCTCATCCACAACGGCATCATCGAGAACTTCTCCGAGCTGAAGCAGGAGCTCCTCGCCGAGGGCGTCGAGTTCCGCAGCGAGACCGACTCCGAGGTCGCGGCGCACCTCGTCGCACGGTCCTTCCGCGAGACCGGTGACCTGACCAGCGCGATGCAGCAGGCCGTGCAGCGGCTCGAGGGCGCGTTCACGCTCCTCGTCGTGCACGCCGACCAGCCCGGCGTCGTCGTCGGTGCTCGGCGCAACTCGCCGCTCGTGGTCGGTCTCGGCGACGGCGAGAACTTCATGGGCTCCGACGTGGCCGCGTTCGTCGCGTACACGCAGCGTGCCCTCGCCATCGGGCAGGACGAGATCGCCACGATCCGCCCCGACGGCGTCGAGGTCATCCACTTCGACGGCACCCCGGCCGAGCCGAGCGAGTTCGAGGTGAACTGGGACGCCTCCGCGGCCGACAAGGGCGGTTGGAGCTCCTTCATGGCGAAGGAGATCAGCGAGGAGCCCGAGGCCGTCGCGAAGACGATCCTCGGCCGCGTGCACGACGGCGCGGTCACCCTGACCGACCTCGACCCGATCGCCGACCGGCTGCAGCAGGTCGACCGCGTCATCGTCATCGCCTGCGGCACCGCCGCGTACGCCGGCATCCTCGGCAAGTACGCGATCGAGCAGTGGGCCCGTGTGCCCGTCGAGGTCGAGCTCGCGCACGAGTTCCGCTACCGCGACCCGGTGCTCGACGACCGCACGCTCGTCGTGTCGATCAGCCAGTCGGGCGAGACCATGGACACGCTCATGGCGGTCAAGTACGCCCGCGAGCAGGGCGCCCAGGTGCTCTCGATCTGCAACACGCAGGGTGCCACGATCCCGCGCGAGTCCGACGCCGTGATCTACACGCACGCCGGCCCGGAGGTCGCCGTCGCGTCCACCAAGGCGTTCATCGCGCAGGGCGTCGCGCTGTACCTGCTCGGGCTGCACCTCGCGACGCTCAAGGGCACGCTCACGACCGAGCAGATCGCCGAGCAGGTGGCCGAGCTCGAGGGGCTCGCGCCGAAGCTGCAGCAGACCATCGAGGACGCCTCCGGCATCGCCGAGCTGGCGAAGTGGATGGCGGACACCCGCAGCGTCCTGTTCCTCGGGCGCCACGTCGGCTACCCGATCGCGCTCGAGGGTGCGCTCAAGCTCAAGGAGCTCGCGTACATCCACGCCGAGGGCTTCGCCGCCGGCGAGCTCAAGCACGGCCCGATCGCGCTGATCGAGCCGGGGCAGATCGTCTTCGTCATCGTGCCGTCGCCGCGCGACCCGCGCTCGCTGCACCCGAAGGTGGTCTCGAACATCCAGGAGATCCGTGCCCGCGGTGCCCGCGTCATCGCGATCGCGGAGGAGGGCGACGCAGCCGTGCTGCCCTTCGCGGACGAGGTCCTGCGCATCCCGCTCGCGACCCCGCTGTTCGAGCCGCTGCTCGCCGTCGCGCCACTGCACATGTTCGGCATGGAGCTCGCCGCGGCCAAGGGCCTCGACGTCGACCAGCCGCGCAACCTCGCGAAGTCGGTCACCGTCGAGTAGGTCGCCCAGGTGATCATCGGGATCGGGGTCGACGTCGTCGACACGGAGCGGTTCCGGGGTGTGCTCGAGCGCACCCCGGCCCTCCGGACGCGACTCTTCACCCCCGCCGAGCAGCTCCGGGACGGCGAACCCCGGCCGGTGTCGTCGCTCGCCGCCCGGTTCGCCGCGAAGGAGGCGCTCATCAAGGCCTTCGGGTCGAGCGCCGGGCTGAGCTGGCAGGAGCTCGAGGTCGTCGCGGACGACCAGCGGAACCCGTCGCTCACCCTGCACGAGGGTGCCCGTCGGGTGGCGGCGGACCGCGGGGTGACGAACGTCCACCTGTCCCTGTCGCACGACGGCGGGATCGCGACGGCGTTCGTCGTCATCGAAGGAGGAGCCGCATGACCGCCTTCACGGGGATCACCGTGGACCGCGAGGCACTGATCGCCAACTACGCCACGGTGTCCGAGCGGGTCTCGCCCGCCGGGGTCATCGCGGTCGTCAAGGCGAACGCGTACGGGCACGGCGCCGTCGACGCCGCGCGGGCGTTCGTCGACGCGGGGGCCGAGTGGCTCGGGGTCGCCGACGTGGACGAGGGCATCGCGCTCCGTCAGGCCGGCATCGACGAGGGCGTCCGGATCCTGGCGTGGCTGCACGCCCCCGACGAGGACTTCCGCCGTGCCGCACAGCACGGCATCACCCCCGCGGTGTCGAGCGTGTCCCAGCTCGCGGCCGCGGCGGACTCCGAGGTGCCCGAGGTGCACGTCTGCGTGGACACCGGCCTGAGCCGCAACGGCGCGGTCGAGTCCGAGTGGGCCGAGCTCTTCGCGACCGCCGGACGGATCGCACGCTCCGGCGGCCGCACCCGGGTCGAGGGGCTCATGTCGCACCTGTCGAACGCATCGCGGGCGGACGACCTCGACCAGGACGCCGCACTCCAGCGCGCGCTCGACGGCCTCGCCGCGAACGGGATCGTGCCGGAGATCGTGCACCTGGCCGCGAGCGCGGCGAGCATCGCGGTACCGGAGACCCGGCACGACGCCGCACGGGTCGGTCTGGCGCTGTACGGCCTCAGCCCGTTCACGGACCGCACCTCGGCCGACCTCGGGCTGCGCCCGGCGATGCGGGTGACCGCCGCCGTGCTCCGGACCGTCCCGGTCGCCGCGGGCGAGGGCGTCAGCTACGGCTACACCTGGCGTGCGGAGACGGACACGCGGCTCGCGGTGCTCGGCCTCGGCTACGCGGACGGCTTCGACCGAGCCCTGGGCAACGCCGTGTCGGTGCGCATCGGCGACCGGTTGTTCCCCGTCGTCGGACGGGTCGCCATGAACGCGATGCACGTCGACATCGGCGACGCGGACGTCCGGGTCGGCGACGAGGCCGTGCTGTGGGGCGACCCGGTCGACGGCGACCCCGCGGTCGAGGACTGGGCCGCCGCCATCGGCACCATCAACTACGAGGTGGTCGCCAGGGTCGGCCGCAGCGTGGAACGGAGGACCACGTGAACGCACCGCTGCGCCGGGCCCGGATCGACCTCGACGCGTACCGCTCGAACCTCGACCTGGTGCGCGAGTGGATGGAGCCCGTCGAGGTCATGGCGATCATGAAGGCCGACGCCTACGGGCACGGCCTCGAGCCGATCGCGCTCGCCGCCGTCGACGCCGGGGTGCGCTGGATCGGCGTGCTGACCGTGCCGGCGGCCCTGCGCCTCCGCTCGATCGGCGTCGGCGAGGACGTGCACCTGTTCACGTGGCAGCACGACCCCGCACTCGACTTCCGCGACGCCGTCGACTCCGCGGTCGACCTCGGCGTCTCGAACGCTGCCGAGCTGCAGCGGGTGATCGACGCCGTCGACCAGCGTCCGGCCCGTGTGCACCTCGGCGTCGACTCCGGGCTGCACCGCGACGGCGCGACCGCGGACGCGTGGCCCGACCTCGTGTCCCTCGCGGTCGACGCGCAGCGCGCCGGACGCATCGAGGTCGTCGCCGCGTACACGCACCTCGCCGAGTCGTCGGACGACGACGACAGCGCCGCCGTGGCCGTCTTCGACCGTGCCGTCGAGGTCGCCGAGGACCTCGGCCTCGACCTGCCGCTGGAGCACGTCGCCGCGTCGCTCGCGGGCCTCGAACGCAAGGAGTTCCGTAAGGACATGGTGCGGATGGGCGCGAACCTGTTCGGCATCCCCGGCGCCGACGGCGTCTCCGCTGCGGACCTCGGGCTCGAGCCGGTGATGACGCTCACCGCCTCGGTGGCGAAGACGAAGCGCGTACCGGTCGACACGGGCGTCTCGTACGACTACACGTACCGCACCTCGGCGGAGACCACGCTGGCGCTCGTGCCGGTCGGGTACGCGGACGGCGTCCCGCGCCTGGCACAGGGCCGCATCGAGGTCGCGATCGGCGGCAAGCGCTACCCGATCGCCGGCCGCGTCGCGATGGACCAGTTCCTGGTGGACGTCGGAGACGACGAGGTGCGCGTCGGGGACCCGGTCGTGCTCTTCGGCACCGGGGAGCACGGCGAGATGACGGTGCTCGAGTGGGGCGAGGCGCTCGGCACGATCGGCGAAGAGGTGACCTGCCGGATCGGCGCCCGTGTCCCGCGCGAGGTCGTCGGCCACCAGGTCGAGGGCCGGGTCGGGGCCTACCTGCGGGAACAGCCGTGACCGACGCCCGGGTGCTGCTCGACACGACCGTGTCGACGACGGACGAGATGGGCGCGCTCGGCGCCCGGCTCGCCGCGGTCCTGCGCGCCGGGGACCTCGTCGTGCTGACGGGTCCGCTCGGCGCCGGGAAGACGACGCTCACGCGCGGCCTCGGCGCCGCCCTCGGGGCCCGTGGCCAGGTGTCGAGCCCGACGTTCGTGCTCGCGAGGACACACCCGACGACCGCCGGGCCGGACCTGGTGCACGTCGACGCCTACCGGTTGAGCGACCCCGTGGAACTCGACGACCTCGACCTCGACTGGGACACGTCGATCGTCGTCGTCGAGTGGGGGCGCGGGTTCGTCGACGGCATCTCGGACGACGTGCTCGACGTCGAGATCGTCCGGGCGACCGGAGCGGACGCGGCGGATGCGACGGACGACGACCTCGACCCCGACGACGTGCCGGACGAGCCCCGACGGGTCGTCGTCACCGCGACCGGCACGCGCTGGGCCGACGTCACGCTCTGACGCGCCCTGCCCGTCAGGAGGGCGCCGACGCGCCTACGATGGACGGGTGCTGCTCGCGATCGACACCTCCGCAGGGACCTCGGTCGCCGTCGTCGACCCGGCCACCGGCACGGTGGTCGCCGAACGCAGCACCGACGACTCCCGCCGGCACGCCGAGGTCGTCGGCCCGTTCCTCGCCGAGGTCCTCGCCGAGGCCGGCATCACCGGCGCCGACGTCACCGGCGTGGTCGCCGGCACGGGCCCCGGACCCTTCACCGGCCTGCGCGTCGGCATCGCAGCCGCGCGGACCTTCGCCGCTGCGCGCGGCGTGCCCGTCCTGCCGCTCGTCAGCCACGACGCGATCGCGGCCGACCGGTCGACGTTCCCCGTCGTCGTCCTGACGGACGCCCGCCGCCGCGAGGTCTACTGGAGCGCGTACGACGCGACTGGTGAACGGGTCGCGGGTCCGGGGCTCGCGAAGCCGGCCGACCTGGACGAGGCGATCCGTGCCTCCCGTCCGGATGCCGTCAGTTGGGAGCGCGTGACGGTCGCGACCGTCCCGGCCGGGAGGCTCGGGTCGCTCGCCGCGGACCGGCTCGCCTCCGGCGCTCCCTTCGCCGACGACACCGCGCTCTACCTGCGCGACCCCGACGTGACGGTACCGGGGGCCCCGAAGCGGGTCGTCCGGTGACCGGGCTGCCGCCCGGCCTGCGGTTGCGCCGCGCGGTGCCGCAGGACCTCGACGACATCATGTGGCTCGAGCACGTCTCCTTCCCGACCGACGCCTGGTCGGCGTCGCAGATGGCGGGGGAGCTGTGGTCGCCGCACGGGTACTACGTCGTCGTGGAGACCACGGCGGACGGCGCGCCGACCGTCGTCGGCTACGCGGGGCTGTCCTCGCTCGCGGGCAATCCCGTCGCGGACGTGCAGACCATCGCGGTCGCGGGCGACCAGCGGGGGAGGGGCATCGGGAAGGTGCTCTTCACCGAGCTCCTCGACGAGGCCCGTCGCCGTGGCGTGCACGAGGTGTTCCTCGAGGTCCGTGCGGACAACCCCGTCGCGCAGGCGATGTACACCGAAGCCGGGTTCGAGCAGATCGCGGTGCGGCCCCGGTACTACCAGCCCGACGGCATCGACGCGTGGGTGATGCGGCTGACCCTCGCACCCGCGCCGACCGGCCCGGGACCCATCGGACAGGAGACCCTCGGTGAGCACGACTGACCCCCTGGTGCTCGGCATCGAGACGAGTTGCGACGAGACCGGTGTCGGCATCGTGCGCGGGACGACCCTGCTCGCGAACGTGATCGCGTCGAGCATGGACGAGCACGCCCGGTACGGCGGCGTCGTGCCCGAGGTCGCCGCCCGTGCGCACCTCGAGGCGATGACCCCGACCCTGCACGAAGCGCTCGAGCAGGCCGGTGTCACCCTCGACGAACTCGACGCCGTGGCGGTCACCGCGGGCCCCGGGCTCGCCGGCGCGCTGATGGTCGGGGTCGGGGCGGCGAAGGCCCTCGCGGTCGCGACCGGCAAGCCCCTGTACGGCGTGAACCACCTGGTCGGCCACGTCGGCGCTGACGTCCTGCGCGCGGACGACAGTGCGATCGAGCTCCCGACCGTGGCGCTGCTGGTGTCCGGCGGGCACACCTCGCTGCTGCTCGTGCGCGACCTGGTCGGGGACGTCGAGCTGCTCGGCGAGACGATCGACGACGCCGCGGGCGAGGCGTTCGACAAGGTCGCGCGGCTGCTCGGCCTGCCGTACCCGGGCGGCCCGCAGATCGACCGGGCCGCGGCGGACGGCGACCCCCGGGCGATCCGGTTCCCCCGCGGACTGACGCTGCCGAAGGACATGGCGCAGCACCGCTACGACTTCTCGTTCTCCGGCCTCAAGACCGCCGTGGCCCGCTGGGTGGAGAAGTGCCGCGACGAGGGCCGCGAGGTCCCCGTCGCCGACGTCGCGGCGTCCTTCCGCGAGGCCGTCGTGGACGTGCTCCTGACGAAGGCGCTCGCCGCGTGCCGTGACACCGGCGTCGACCGGCTGCTGCTCGGCGGCGGGGTCGTCGCGAACGCCCGGCTCCGAGCCGTGGCCGAGGAACGCTGCGCCGCCGCCGGGGTCGCCCTGCGGATCCCGCCGTTCGACCTCTGCACGGACAACGGCGCCATGATCGCGGCGGTCGGAGCCCGCCTGGTCGCAGAGGGGCACGCGCCGAGCGACCTCGGGTTCGCCGCGGACTCGACGCTGCCGGTGACGACCGTCCAGGTCTGACCACCCCCCCTACTCGTGGGCGGTGCCCGGACCGTGACGGGGCCCGTGTGGGAGGATGCTCAGCAGGCGCCGACCGACCGGCGTCGAGAGGGGTGGACGGTGTCCGATCAGAACCAGTGGCCGAAGCCGGGCGACTCGAGCGGGTCGTCCGACGGCCGGCAGCAGCCCGACGGGCAGCAGCCCCCGCAGTCGGCACCGCAGGGCAGTGGTCAGGACCCGTGGTCGCAGTCCGGTCAGGGATCGTCGGCACAGGGCGCCTCAGGCGGGGTGCCGCCGTACGGCCAGCCGCACCAGCCGAACCCCTACGGCCAGCAGCAGGGCAGCCCGTACGGTCAGCAGTACGGCGCCCCGTCGGCACCGCAGCAGGGCTCTCCGTACGGCGGCCAGCCCCAGGGCGCCCCCCACGGCCAGCAGCAGGGCAGTCCCTACGGCCAGCAGACGGGCGGCAACCCGTACGCCGCAGCCGGTCCCCAGCAGGCCGGCCCGCAGCACAACCCGTACGCGCCGCACCAGCAGGGCGGCAACCCCTACGCCGCGCCGTACGCGACGGGCGGCTACCAGCCGTACGCCCAGCGACCGAAGACCAACACCCTAGCGATCCTGTCGATCGTGTTCAGCGGCGTCGCGGGGCTGTCCCTGCTCACCTTCGTGTTCGCGTTCTTCGCGGTGCTCGCCGGTCCCGCGGGAGCGATCCTCGGCCACGTCGCCCTCGGCAAGGTCAGGACGACCGGTGAGTCCGGCCGGGGCCTCGCGCTCGCCGGCATCATCGTCGGGTGGGCCGCCACCGGGATCGCCCTGATCGGCATCGTCATCTTCTTCGCGATCCTCGGCGCCGGGACCGGCGGCTACTCGAGCGACTACGGCTACGACTCGGGCGCCTTCGTCGGCTGAGTGCTCCACCGGAGCGACGGGACCCCGCGGACACACCGCGGGGTCCCGTCGTCCTTTCGGGCTGCTCCCGCGGTCGGTGACGGCGCGACGGCGACGGTGGGGGCGAGACGGCGACGGTGAGGACGCGACGGCGACCGCGCCCTACCCGACCACGTCGGTGAGGCGCTCGCACAGGAGCGCCGTGTGTCGTCCCTCCAGGCGGGTGAGCACGAGCGTCACGGACCGACGGCCCCGCAGGCGCAACCGCTTCCGGAACTGCGCCGGGTCGACGTCGACGCCGCGCTTCTTGATCTCCACCGTCCCGACGTCCTCCGCCGCCAGACGCGCGGCGAGCTGCTTGACGTCGAGTGGCATCGTGTCGAGCACCCGGAACCCCTGCGCGAACGGCGTCGTCACCGCACGGTCCGACGTGACGTACGCGATGCCCTCCGACAGCATGCGTCCGTCGACCGAGCGGGCCAGGTCGCCGATCAGCCGCGCACGGATGACCGCGCCGTCCGGCTCGTACAGGTAGGTGCCGACGGGGCCGACCTCGACGTCCTCGGCATCGGCCGGACCCGTGAGCTCGGCGATCCCGTGCGCGCCGATCACGGTCGCCGCGCGCCGGACCCCGTCGCGGGCGAGCGGGCCGGACCAGAGGACGAGCTCGACGACCTCGCGGTCGACGGAGACCCACTGCGCCTCGAGCCCGTCCGGGATCAGGTCGCGGTCGATGCCCGGTCCGAGCTTCACACCCGTCGGGGTGGTCGTGGCCGCGGCGAAGACGGTGTCGAGGGAGGGTGACCAGTCGTCCGGGTCTGCCAGGCGCTTCGTGTTCGCGTGCCCGGCGGTCCGCCGTGCCGGGTCCATCCACACGCCGTCGACGCGGGACAGGTCGAAGCCGGCGGCGTCACCGAGCTCGACGCGGGCGTTCGGCCACAGGGCGAGGTTGTGGGTGGCGACCGCCGCGGTCACCTCGTCGCGGTCGACCGCGGTCACGTCGAGGTCGAGCGCGGCCATCGCCATCGCGTCACCACCGATCCCGCACCCGAGGTCCGCGACCCGGGTCAGCCCGGCGGCGGCGAACCGTCCGGCGTGCTGCGCGGCGACCTGCAACCGCGTCGCCTGCTCGAGGCCGGCCTCGGTGAAGAGCATGCGGGACGCGAAGTCGCCGAACTTCCCCCGAGCCTTCTGCCGCAGCTTCGCCTGGGTCAGGACGGCCGCGACCAGCCCCGGGTCGTGGCCCTCCGCGCGGAGCCGCGAGACCACCCGGACGATCTCGCCCCCGTCCGAGACGCCGGGGGTACGGTCGAGCAGGGCCATCCCCTCGGGGGTCAGCAACTGGGCGAGATCGGCGGCATCCACCCGTCGATCCTCGCAGGTCGCCGGGAGGCCCGACACGTGCTGGCACTCGGATTGACCGAGTGCCAGACTGTCCCTAGACTCGCGTTGGCACTCTCCTGTGCGTAGTGCCAACCGGTTCCCATCTGTACCGAGTCAGTACCGAGAAAGAAGAGGTCACCGTGGCCGTCACCATCAAGCCGCTCGAGGATCGCATCGTCATCCGCCAGGTCGAGGCGGAGCAGACCACCGCTTCCGGTCTCGTCATCCCGGACACCGCGAAGGAGAAGCCCCAGGAGGGCGAGGTCGTCGCCGTGGGCCCGGGTCGCATCGACGACAACGGCAACCGCGTCCCGCTCGACGTCGCCGTCGGCGACAAGGTCATCTACTCGAAGTACGGTGGCACCGAGGTCAAGTACTCCGGTGAGGACCTGCTCGTCCTCTCGGCGCGCGACGTCCTCGCGGTCATCGAGCACTGAGACCAGTTCTCCCTCGCGAACGCCCCGCCCGGCACACCGCCGGCGGGGCGTTCGTGCGTCGTACGGCGCGGCCGGGAGGCGCGGGGTCCCTCCGCAGCGTCGCTCCGGCTTCCTAGGATGGTTCCGTGAGTGAACCGAGCCCGGCGCGTCCGGCCCGCAGCGAGGCATCCGTCGGTGTCGTCCAGGCGATCGTGGCGTACGGGCTCTGGGGGCTCATGCCGCTGCTCTTCGCCGCGATGGCCCCCGCAGGCGCGTTCGAGATCGTCGCCTGGCGCATCGTCTTCGGCCTGGTGTTCTGCGCCGTGGCGATCGCGGTCACCCGCTCGTGGCTGCGCACCCGTTCCCTGATGGCGCAGCGCCGGGTGATGCTCGTGATGGGGCTCGCGGCCGTGCTCATCCTGGTCAACTGGACGGTGTACGTCGCCGCCACGACGACCGGCCACACGGTCGAGGCCGCCCTCGGCTACTTCATCAACCCGCTCGTGACGATCGCGCTCGGCGTCGTGGTCCTGCGCGAACGACTCCGCCCGGCGCAGTGGACCGCGGTCGGCATCAGCATCGTGGCGGTCGTGGTCATCGCGGTCGGCTACGGCCAGGTGCCGTGGATCGCCCTCGCACTGGCGTTCTCGTTCGGGCTGTACGGCCTGGTGAAGAAGCGGGTCGGCGGGACCGTCGACGCGCTGAGCGGCCTGACGCTCGAGACGGTGTGGCTGCTGCCCATCGCGGTCGGCGCGCTCGTCGTGCTCGGGGTCACGGGCCTCGGTGGCGGGGTGACGTTCACGAGCGAGGGGTGGCCGCACGTGCTCGTCACGGTGCTGACCGGGCCGGCGACGGCGGTGCCGCTGCTGCTCTTCGCGTCCTCGGCGCGGCGGGTGAGCCTGTCCACCCTCGGCCTGACGCAGTACCTCGCGCCGGTCATGCAGCTGCTCGTCGGCGTGGTCGTGCAGCACGAGGCGATGCCGCCGGCGCGGTGGGTCGGCTTCGGCATCGTGTGGGTCGCGCTCGTGGTCCTGACGGTCGACTCGTTCGCGGCGGCCCGGACGGCGCGGCGACGGACGCTCGCACCCGCGGCGGCCGAGCCGGCCTGACGGGCTCGCGCCGCGCCTCCCGGCCGCCCGCCCGCTCGCGCGCGCCCGCCCGCGCCCTGGGGCCGAGTCTCGGCAGCGCGGACACGTTCGCGCCGACTCGACGACGAAAGTGTCCGCCCAGCCGAGGCTCGGCTCGCCAGGAAGCCACGTGAGGAGGCCGGGGGTGCGACGACGCCCCGCGGCCTGAGCCGCGGGGCGTCGTCTGACGGGTCCTGCTGGTGTTACTTCGAGACCGAACCCTGGATGGCGGTCTGGTAGACGGGCTTGTTGTCGCCGTCGAACTTGTAGATGCCGATGTACGCGCTCGACGGGTCGTTCTTGCTGTCGAACGGACCGATGCCGGACGGGCCGGTGTACTGGATGTCCTCACCCTTGTCGAGCAGGTCCTTGCAGGCCTTGAACGTCTCGCACTTCGTGCCGCCGTCGGCGCCGGACACCGCGGCCATGTTGGCCTGGATCGTGCCCGAGTCGGTGCCCTTGCCCTTCACCGCGGCCAGCGCCGCGAGGGTCGTGGCGTCGTAGGACTCCGCCGCGTACGAGTAGTCGGCGAGCTCCTTGCCGGACGACTGCTTGTAGAAGTCCGCCAGGCGCTGCTTGAGCTCGTCCTTCGGGCTCGCACCGGGGATGGTGCCCTGCGCGCCCTCGAGGGTGCCCTTGTCGAAGTCCTTCGAGTAGTCCGCGGTGTTGCCGTCGGACATGTAGATCTTCGCCATGTCGGCGTTCTGCGACTTGAGCTCGGGGATGATCGACTTCGTCTCGTCGAAGGCGAGCACGACGATCGCATCGGGCTTCGAGGCCAGGGCCGCCGTCACCTCGGACGAGAACGTGGTCTGCCCGGGCGGGAACTCCTGGCCCTTGCCCTTCGCGCCGTAGACGACCTGGCCGCCCGATTCCTCGACCGCCTTCTGCACGGTGTCGCGGAGACCGGTGCCGTACGTGTCGTTGAAGACCAGGAACGCGACCTTGGCGTTGCCGTCACCCGTGATGAGCTGGCCGAGTGCCGAACCCTGCACCGAGTCCGGCGGTGCCGTGCGGTAGTAGTGCGACGAGTAACCGGACAGGTCGGTCGCGGTGTTCGCGGGCGAGATCTGCACGATGCAGTTGCTCGTCAGCTGGTCGATGACGTTCAGCGTGACGCTGGACGACTCGGCACCGATCACCACGGGGACCTTGGCGTTGACGAGCTTCGTCGCGGCCGAGCTCGACACGGTCATGTCGTTGCTGTCGCCGGAGTCGGTGGCCGGGTCGATGCTGACGTCCTTGTCGAGCACGCCACCCGCGGAGTTGATGTCCTCGACCGCGAGGCCGACACCGGACTCGGCCGGCGGGTTGAGGTACGACAGCGTTCCCGTGAGCGGGAGGATCGTGCCGATCTTCAGCGCGTCGGTGCTCGGGGTGTCGGGTGCCTTGCAGCTCGCCGCCGGGTCCTTCTTCGCCCCGCCCGCGGAGGCGGAGGAGGTCGACTCGGCGCTGCCGCTGGTGGAACACGCGGCGAGGAGGAGCGCTACCGCTCCCGCCACTGCCAGTGCCGTGGTGGCACGGGTGGTTCTGGTCATCCGTGGAGCCCTTTCTCTGCGCGGAGGCCCAACCGCATCGGGTCGAGCGCGGCCACCTCCGCGTGGGTTGTCGAGAAAACTAGGGCCGAAGTGTTTCGCCTGTGTGTCCGGGATCGGCACCTGGACGTTTCGTTACACACCCGTGACGAAACTGTGGAGGTGCACGGGAACCCCTGATGAGGAGTCCGTCCGGACGGTCGTGAGCGCGTGGAGCGCTCCTCCGCAGGGTGTCTCGACCCTGTCGTCCAGCGGTCTCGAAGCTGCCGTGCCGCCGTCCTGGTCGTGACGCGCGGAACCGGGACGAGCACGGTGACGGCCACGCGTACCGTCCGGTCCATGAGCAGTGCAGCTTCCGAGAACACGTTCCGTCCCACCCGCGCCATCGTCACCGGGGCCGAGTCCGGCATCGGCCGAGCAACGGCGGTGGCACTCGCCGCCGCCGGCATGGACGTCGGCATCACCTACCTGTCCGAGCCCGAACGCGCGGAGGAGACGGCGGCCGAGATCCGGCAGGCCGGGCGGCAGGCGTACGTGGCGCAGATCGACGTCACGCAGCTCGAGCACGCTGGCGCGGTGATCGACGAGCTGGCGGCGCAGCTGGGCGGGGTCGACGTCATCGTCGCCGACGCGGGGACCGGCGACAACGCGCCCTTCCTCGACATCACCCTCGAGCAGTGGCGGCACACCGTCGCGACCGACCTCGACGGCGCCTTCGTGACGATCCAAGCGGCCGCGCGGCGGATGGTGGAGCAGGGCACCGGCGGGCGCATCATCGGCATCACGAGCGTGCACGAACACCAGCCCCGCTACGGGTCGAGTGCCTACGACGCCGCGAAGCACGGGCTCGGCGGCCTGTTGAAGACGATCGCGATCGAGCTCGCCGAGCACGGCATCACCGCGAACGCCGTGGCGCCGGGGGAGATCGCGACGCGGATGACCGGCGCCGAGGACGAGGACCCGCACACGATCTCGCGCCCCGGCGTGCCGCTCGGTCGGCCCGGCAACGCGTGGGAGATCGCTGCGGCGGTGGCGTTCCTGGCCAGCCCGGCGTCGTCCTACATCACCGGCGTGTCCCTCCCCGTCGACGGCGGCATGCTCCAGATGGGCCCGCACGGCGGCAGCCACATCACGAGCGACGACTGGCGGAGCGCGTAGGGCGCGGGCCTTCCCCGCAAAACGCAACGTCGGCGTCTGCTCGCAGCGCTGTACCGCTGCGAGCAGCCGTGGAGGTTGCGTTTCGCGGGGACTACCGTCATGCGCCGGTCGGGAGGCCCGCGGTGCGCAACACGGTCTGCAAGCGTACCGGGGTGCGCACCTCCGACCAGCCCCACCGGACGACGCGACGCACCTCGGGTCGCTGCAGCAGGGTCTGCTCCCGGACCTTCTCGCGTCGGACGGCATCCGGGTCGTCGTACTTCTCGAGACCGTCGAACTCGCCGACGACGCCGGCGCGCGGCCACCAGAAGTCGACCCGGTACCGGCCGAAGGCCTGCTGGAGGACCGGGGGCGGGAAGCCGTCGTCCTCGATCCGGACCCGGCTGACCGACTCGCCGGGTGACTCGGAGCGTGGGTCCCCGAACCGGAGTGCCCGTCTCGCCCGTGTCATGCCCCTCGGCGAGGGCCACGACGCGAAGGCGCGACGGAGTTCGTCGACGGTGAGCAGATGCCCGCGCAGGACGTGGTCGAGGACGGCGACCCCGTTCTCGTACGAGGTGCTCCTGCTGAGGTCGACGACGGTCCGGAGCAGCGACGTGACCCGCCGACCGTCGATGGTGGTGGTGTCCGCTGGTGTGAGATCGGCCGCGTGCCGGACCACGCGTCGGCCCGAGTGCGTCGTCCCGAGCAGGGGGTCCGTGACGTGCACCCGTCGGTCCGGCCGGTCGACGTCGGGGAGTCCCCACAGCAGCGCGGCCGAACGGTGCGACAGGACGCGCCACTCGCCGACGGCGGTGACCACGGCCTCCAGCTCGATGCGAGCGCGTTGCCGCACCGACGCGTCGTGCCAGGCCGATCCGTCGACGGCGACTCCGTGGGTCACCCGGACCAGCTCCCCGCGACGGAGCCGGTGCTGCGACTCCCGGTCGTCCGAGCTGAGGAGGATCAGTCGTGATGGCTCGTCCATGGCGACGAGCATCGCCGTGCAGGGTCGCGTGCACGGCCCCGCTGCCGGATCTGTGGACAACCACCCGCGAAACGCAACGTCGGCGGCCCCTCGCAGCGGTGTAGCGCTGCGAGGAACCGCCGACGTTGCGTTTTGCGGGAGGGCTCGGGTCAGCCGCGGTAGTTCGGGGCCTCGACGACCATCTTGATGTCGTGCGGGTGGGACTCCTTCAGCCCGGCCGCGGTGATGCGGACGAACTTGCCGCGGGCCTTGAGCTCCGGCACGGTTCGGCCACCGACGTAGAACATCGACTGCCGCAGGCCGCCGACGAGCTGGTAGACGGCGTTCGCCACCGAGCCGCGGTAGGGCACCTGGCCCTCGATGCCCTCGGGGATGAGCTTCTCGTCCGAGGGGACGTCGGCCTGGAAGTAGCGGTCCTTCGAGTACGAGGTCTTCTCGCCGCGGGTCTGCAGTGCGCCGAGGGAGCCCATCCCGCGGTACGCCTTGTACTGCTTGCCGCCGACGAACACCAGGTCGCCCGGGGACTCGTCGGTGCCCGCGAGCAACGAGCCGAGCATGACGGTGTCCGCGCCCGCGACGAGGGCCTTCGCGATGTCGCCGGAGTACTGCAGGCCGCCGTCGGCGATGACCGGCACGCCGGCCTCACGCGCGGCGAGCGACGCCTCGTACACGGCGGTCACCTGCGGCACGCCGACGCCGGCGACGACGCGGGTGGTGCAGATCGAGCCCGGGCCGACGCCCACCTTCACCGCGTCGACACCGGCGTCGATGAGCGCCTGCGCGCCCTGACGGGTGGCGACGTTGCCGCCGATGACGTCGATGGCGGCGAAGGACGGGTCGGCCTTCAGGCGGCGGACCATGTCCAGCACACCCTCGCTCTCGCCGTTGGCGGTGTCGACGACGAGCACGTCGACGCCTGCGTCCCGCAGCGCCTCGGCACGCTGCCAGGCGTCGCCGAAGAACCCGATGGCGGCGCCGACGCGCAGGCGGCCCTCGTCGTCCTTGGTGGCGTCCGGGTACTTCTCGCTCTTGTCGAAGTCCTTGACGGTGATGAGCCCGCGGAGCTTGCCGTCGGCGTCGACCAGCGGGAGCTTCTCGATCTTGTGCTGCGCGAAGATCGCGACGGCTTCCTCGGGGTCGATGCCCTCGGCCGCGGTGACGAGCGGGGCCTTGGTCATGACGTCGCGGACGAGGGTGGTGGCCATCTCGAACGGGGCGACGAAGCGCATGTCCCGGTTCGTGATGATGCCGACGAGCGTGCCGTCCGACTCGACGACCGGCAGGCCGGAGACGCGGAACTGGCCGCACACGGCGTCGACGTCGGCGACGGTGGCGTCCGGGGTCGTCGTGACGGGGTTGGTGATCATGCCCGACTCGGAGCGCTTGACCTTGTCGACGTAGGCCGCCTGGTCCTCGATCGACATGTTGCGGTGCAGGATGCCGATGCCGCCCTGGCGCGCCATGGCGATCGCCATCCGGGCCTCGGTCACGGTGTCCATCGCGGCGGAGAGCAGCGGGACGTGCACCTCGATGCGCTTGGTGAGCCGGGACGTCGTGGACGCCTCGCTCGGGATGACGTCGGTGTGCCCCGGCAGGAGCATGACGTCGTCGTACGTGAGTCCGATGAATCCGAACGGATCCGGCTGGTCCATGGGTCCCCTTCGTGGGCGAGGTGAAGTGGTGGCACCGGGGCACGTCGTCGGGTTCCCGATGGGCCATGGTAACGCGCACGACACACGCGGCATTCCGACGTCCCCCGGTCGCCGGACCTGGGTGCCGGCTGACAGCTCCGCCGACACTCGATCCGGACGATCCTGTACCGGCCGGACGGGCGGATTCATGCGGATCGGCGGGGTGTCGGTCACGAAAGCAGCACGATTTGTGCAGGAGACGTGCTGGAAACACGGGGGACACAAAAAATCCCTAGGGTCCTCGACTATCCGAACGAGAGGCTCATCCGTGGGTTCCATCACTCCGCCGGGGTCAGCGCTCATGCGCCGATTCCGCCGTGGGGCACCAGGCCGCAACCGCCTGGTCCTCGCCGCAGTACTCTTCCTCGCTTTCCTCGCCACCTTCGCGGTCGACTGGGCAGTGTCGCCCTCGGCCGAGGCGGCGACGAGCAGTCCCTCCGCCAGCAGCAGTGCCTCGACGGCGCCGGCGAGCACCGGTCCGTGCGCGGTCAGCCCGACGAACGGCTGCATCCGGGGCACGATCCTCGACTCGGAGCGGAAGCCGGCCTCCGGCATCGCCGTCGACGTCGCGGGCCCCGGCGGCTTCGCCCAGACCGCGACGACCGACGACACCGGTCGCTGGTCCGTCTCGGTCGCCACCGCCGGGCAGTACACCGTCAGTGTCGACCAGGGGTCGCTGCCGAAGGGCCAGTACCTGACCAACGCGGCGGACGCCGAGCGCAAGGTGAACGCGACGCTCAACGCCAACGTCGGGCAGATCTTCCAGCTGTCCGACCAGCAGGGCGCGACCACCGCCGACGCCTCCAGCAGCTTCAGTGCCGCCCGGGCCTGGCAGCAGCTGGCCTCCGGCATCCGGCTCGGGCTCCTCATCGCCCTGGCGTCGGTCGGCCTGTCGCTCATCTACGGCACCACGGGCCTGTCGAGCTTCTCGCACGGTGAGCAGGTCACGCTCGGCGGCCTCCTCGCCTACGTGTTCGCGAACCAGCTCGGCTGGAACATCTGGGTGACCGGCATCGTCGTCACCCTGCTGTGCGCGGCGACCGGGTACCTGCAGGACGCCGCGATCTGGAAGCCGCTGCGACGCCGGCGCATCAGCCTCACCCAGCTGATGATCGTGACGATCGGTCTGTCGATCGCCGCCCAGTACGCGTTCCAGTACTTCTTCGGCGCCTCGACCGTCCGCATCCAGCAGGGCAACCCGGAGACGGTGACCTTCGCCGGGCTCACGCTGACCGTGCAGTCCTACGTCGCGATGGCGATCGCGCTCGTCGTGCTCGTCGGCACCGGCCTGTTCCTCGCCAAGACCCGCTTCGGCCGGGCGACCCGCGCCGTGTCGGACAACCCGGCGCTCGCCGCGGCGTCCGGCATCGACGTCGACCGGGTGATCCGGTTCGTGTGGACGCTCGCCGCGGGCCTCGCCGGGCTCTCCGGCGTCATGCTCGGCCTGGTCCTCAACGGCGTGAACTGGCAGACCGGGCTCCAGCTGCTGCTGCTCATGTTCGCGTCCGTCACGCTCGGCGGGCTCGGCACGGCGTACGGCGCCCTCGTCGGCTCGATGATCATCGGCATCGTCGTCGAGCTCACGAACCTCGTGCTGCCGGGTGACTTCAAGTACGCCACGGCCCTCGTGATCCTCATCCTCATCCTGCTGTTCCGGCCGCAGGGCATCTTCGGTCGCGCCGAGCGCATCGGCTAAGGGAGCACCGACATGGACTACATCCTGAACCTGCTGTCCTCGCTGACGCAGGAGGCCCTCGCCCCCACCACGGCGGCGTTCGCCCTGGCCGCCATCGGCCTCAACGTGCACTTCGGCCTCACCGGCCTGATCAACATGGGCCAGGCGGCGTTCCTGCTGCTCGGCGCGTACGGCTTCGCGATCTCGATCACGAACGGCCTGCCCTTCGTCATGGCCGTGCTCGTCGCCCTCGCGGTGGCGATCGTCTTCGCGGTCATCCTCGGCATCCCGACCCTGCGGCTCCGCGGGGACTACCTGGCCATCGTGACGATCTCCGGCGCCGAGATCATCCGCATGGTCGGCCGTTCGAGCCTGCTGACGAGCACCACCGGCGGCTCGAACGGCATCGCCGGGTCGGCCTACCGCGACCCGTTCAACGCCCTCAGCCCGCTGCCGGACGGCACCACCACCATCCTGTGGTTCTCGTACTCGAACAACGGGGTCAACGGCTGGTGGATCCGCATCGCCGCATGGGGCCTGGTCGCGCTGTTCACCCTCGTGCTGTTCCTGCTCATGCGCAGCCCGTGGGGCCGCGTCGTGAAGGCCATCCGCGAGGACGAGGACGCCGTGCGCTCCCTCGGCAAGAACGTCTACTCGTACAAGATGCAGGCGCTCGTCTTCGGTGGTGCGCTCGGGGCGCTCGCCGGGGTCATCTACGTGCTGCCGAGTTCCGTGCAGCCCGACGCCATGGGCCGTTCGATGACCTTCTTCATCTGGACCGCGCTCATCCTCGGCGGCGCCGCGACGGTCTTCGGTCCGGTGCTCGGCGCGATCCTGTTCTTCGTCGTGCGGCTCTTCGTCCGCACCCTCGCCGGGGACTTCATCCCCGACTCGATCATGAACGCACAGCAGGCGGAGCAGTTCTCCTACGTGCTCGTCGGCGTCGCGCTCATGCTCCTCATCGTGTTCCGGCCACAGGGACTCCTGGGCAACAAGAAGGAGCTGTCGTTCAGTGTCTGAGACGTACACCCACACCAAGACCGACCCGATCCTCACGGTCGACGGCGTCACCCGGCACTTCGGCGGCATGACCGCCGTCGACGTCGACCACCTCGAGGTGCAACGCGGCACCATCACCGCCCTCATCGGTCCGAACGGCGCCGGCAAGACGACGTTCTTCAACCTGCTGACCGGGTTCGACAAGCCGAGCCCCGGCGCGACGACCCGCTTCAACGGCAACACGCTGCAGAAGACGAGTGCGACGCACATCGCGAACAAGGGCATGGTCCGCACGTTCCAGCTCACGAAGGCGCTCAGCCGCCTCACCGTGATGCAGAACATGCTGCTCGGCGCTCGCGACCAGCCGGGCGAGAACTTCTTCGTCGGTCTGGTCCCGGCGCTGTGGCGGAAGCGCGAGCGGGAGATCACCGCGAAGGCCGAGGACCTGCTCGCCCGCTTCAAGCTCCTCGAGAAGCAGGACGACTACGCCGGCTCGCTGTCCGGCGGTCAGCGCAAGCTCCTCGAGATGGCCCGCGCGCTCATGTCCGACCCGACGATGATCATGCTCGACGAGCCGATGGCCGGCGTGAACCCGGCGCTCACCCAGTCGCTGCTCGGGCACATCCAGTCCCTGCGTGACGACGGCATGACCGTGCTCTTCGTCGAGCACGACATGCACATGGTCCGGCACATCTCGGACTGGGTCGTCGTGATGGCGGAGGGCAAGGTCGTCGCCGAGGGGCCGGCCGACACTGTGATGGACGACCAGGCCGTCATCGACGCGTACCTCGGTGCCCACCACGACACCGACCTGGGCGACGACTCGCTCCTCACCGAGGAGACGTACGAGGAGCTGGCCGAAGAGGTGGCCGAAGAAGAAGCGGCGGACGACCACCGCAAGCAGGACGAGCAGGAGGCGACCCGATGACCGACGCACCGAACGCAGCGGACGCGAGCCGCGCCTCCAGTCCGACGGACGCGACGGGCGCGACCGCGACCGGAACCGGCGCGACCGGAACCGGGGCGACCGCGACCGGAACCGGCGCGACCGCGACGATCGACCGCGGCGAGCCCGTCCTCACCGCGAAGAACCTCGTCGCCGGGTACCTGCCCGGCGTCAACATCCTCAACGGCTGCGACCTCGACTGCTACCCGGGTGAGCTCATCGGCATCATCGGCCCGAACGGCGCCGGCAAGTCGACGCTCCTCAAGGCCCTGTTCGGCCTGGTCTCGATCCGCGAGGGCTCCGTGAGCCTGCAGGGCGAGGACATCACGAACCTCAAGGCGAACAAGCTCGTGCAGGCCGGCGTCGGCTTCGTCCCGCAGACGAACAACGTGTTCCCCTCGCTCTCGATCGAGGAGAACCTGCAGATGGGCCTGTACCTCCGCCCGAAGAAGTTCGCCGAGCGGCTCGAGGTCATCTACGACCTGTTCCCGGTGCTCGGCCAACGGCGCAACCAGCGGGCGGGCTCCCTGTCCGGCGGTGAGCGGCAGTCGGTCGCGATGGCCCGGGCGCTGATGATGGACCCGAAGGTGCTGCTGCTCGACGAGCCCTCCGCGGGCCTGTCGCCGGTGCGCCAGGACGAGACCTTCATCCGCACGCGCCGGATCAACAAGGCCGGGGTGTCGATCATCATGGTCGAGCAGAACGCCAGGCGCTGCCTGCAGATCTGCGATCGTGGGTACGTGCTCGACCAGGGGAGGAACGCGTACTCGGGCACCGGGCGTGAGCTCGCCGATGACCCCAAGGTCATCGAGCTCTACCTCGGGACGCTCGCCAAGGACGTCGACTCCGCTCGCTGAGCGGGGCCGACCCGCGGGTACTGCTGTGGGGGTGGTACCCGCACCCGACGGGGCCGCGCAGGCTGCTGATGCGCCGCGCGGCCCCGTCCTCACGTCCGGGGCAGCTGCGTCGCCGCGTCTCGCGGCCGCCGTCTGCGTCCCACCCGGCCTGGAGGCGCGACCCGCCTCCGCCCTGCAGCCCCGGTCACGACGCCCCGGCTCCCCGCCCGTCGGCTAGCGTGACGCCGTGCGCACCCCCGGCCCCCTCGTGCTCGACGCCCTCGTCTGGGTCGTCTTCGCCGTGCTCTTCGTCGGCGCCGCACTGCTGGTGAAGGTCGCCGCCGCCCTGCTCGTGGTGCTCGTCGTGCTCGCGCTCCTGCTCGGCCTCGTGCTGCGGGCGCTGCGGAAGCGACGGGCACGGCCTCGACGCTGACCCGGGCAGCTGCACCGTCCACCCGTCCCACTCGCGGACCCCGCCCGCTAGGCTTGCCCGGTGACTGAAGTCGAGATCGGTGCAGGCAAGCGCGGCCATCGGGCCTACGCGTTCGACGACATCGCGGTGGTCCCCTCGCGGCGCACCCGCGACCCGCGTGACGTGAGCGTGCAGTGGTCGATCGACGCCTTCACCTTCGCGTCGCCGATCCTCTCGGCGCCGATGGACTCCGTGTCCTCGCCGGCGACGGTCATCCAGATGGGCGAGCTCGGGATCCTCGGTGTGCTCGACCTCGAGGGCCTGTGGACCCGCTACGAGGACCCGACGCCGTTCTACGAGGAGATCAAGACCCTCACGGACGGCAACGTCACGAAGCGCATGCAGGAGATCTACTCCGAGCCGGTCAAGGCCGAGCTGATCACCGCGCGCCTGGCCGAGATCCGTGCCGCCGGGGTGCCGGTCGCCGGCTCGCTCAGCCCGCAGCGCACCCAGGAGTTCTCGCAGACGGTCGTCGATGCCGGTGTCGACCTGTTCGTCATCCGCGGCACGACGGTCTCGGCGGAGCACGTCTCCCAGAACCAGGAGCCCCTCAACCTCAAGAAGTTCATCTACGAGCTCGACGTCCCGGTGATCGTGGGCGGAGCCTCGACGTACACGTCGGCGCTGCACCTCATGCGCACCGGTGCCGCGGGCGTGCTCGTCGGCTTCGGCGGCGGCGCGGCCTCGACCACGCGTGCGGCGCTCGGCATCCACGCGCCGATGGCGACCGCGGTGGCCGACGTCGCCGGTGCCCGTCGTGACTACATGGACGAGTCCGGTGGCCGCTACGTGCACGTCATCGCCGACGGCGGGCTCGACACCGCGGGCGACATCGTCAAGGCGATCGCCGTGGGGGCCGACGCCGTCATGCTCGGCACCGCGCTGGCCCGCGCGACCGAGGCGCCCGGTGGCGGTTTCCACTGGGGTGCCGAGGCACACCACCCCGAGCTGCCCCGCGGTCGTCGGGTCGAGGTCGGCCAGATCGCCCCGCTCGAGAACGTGCTGAACGGCCCGACCCCGTCGTGGGACGGCCGCGCGAACCTGGTCGGTGCCCTGCGTCGATCGATGGCCACCACGGGATACTCCGACGTCAAGGAGTTCCAGCGAGTAGAAGTGGTCGTGGCGCCGTACCACCAGCAGTGACGGTGGCACCCGTGCTCCCGCGCGGGTGACGCCTTCGGTGCCGACCGTGCGCGGAGGCCGGCTCCGTGCGCGCTACCCGCACGGAGGCGACGATGGCCAAGCCAGCCAGCAGCACCACGCAGACCAGCACGGACGCGACGAGCGCAGGTGCCGAGAGCACCGTCGAGGGCGCCCAGCGCGCCGCTGCACCGAGCGCGAGCGTCGGCTTCGACCCGTCCACGAAGCTCGGGCCGGAGGAGCGCGTCGCGGCGATCGAGGCGCTGAAGACGAAGGAGCTCGACGTCCTGGTCGTCGGCGGCGGCATCGTCGGCGGCGGCAGTGCGCTCGATGCCGTCACCCGCGGTCTGAGCGTCGGCATCGTCGAGGCCCGCGACTGGGGATCGGGGACGTCGAGCCGCTCGTCGAAGCTCGTGCACGGCGGCATCCGCTACCTCGAGCAGCTGAACTTCGCGCTCGTCCGCGAGGCCCTCATCGAACGCGGGCTGCTGCTGCAGCGCATCGCCCCGCACCTGGTGAAGCCGGTCCGCTTCCTGTACCCGCTCAACCACCGCGTGTGGGAGCGCTTCTACATCGGCATCGGCATGGCGATGTACGACGTCTTCAGCTGGTCAGGGGGCCGACCGCCGGGGGTCCCGCACCACCGGCACCTCAGCCGCAAGCAGGTCCTGAAGAACATGCCGGGCCTGAAGAAGGACGCCTTCGTCGGCGGCATGACCTACTACGACGCCCAGGTCGACGACGCCCGCTACGTCGCGTCGCTCGTCCGCACCGCCGCGTCGTACGGCGCGCACGCTGCGAGCCGCGTCCGCATCGAGGGGTTCATCAAGGTCGGGGAGCGGGTCGTCGGCGCGCACGCGCACGACATCCAGACGGGCGAGAAGTTCGACATCCGGGCGAAGCAGGTCGTGAACGCGACGGGCGTCTGGACCGACGACACCCAGGCGATGGTCGGCACCCGCGGACAGTTCAAGGTCCGGGCCTCGAAGGGCGTGCACCTCGTGATCCCGCGCGACCGCTTCCAGTCGAACACCGGCATGATCCTGCGCACCGAGAAGAGCGTGCTGTTCGTGATCCCGTGGGGCCGGCACTGGCTCGTCGGCACGACGGACACCGACTGGAACCTCGACAAGGCGCACCCGGCGGCGACCGCGGCCGACATCGACTACATCCTCGAGCACGTGAACAAGGTGCTCGCGGTGCCACTCACCCGCGAGGACGTCGAGGGCGTCTACGCCGGCCTCCGACCGCTGCTCGCGGGGGAGTCGGACCAGACCTCCCAGCTCAGCCGCGAGCACGTCGTCGCGCACACCGCCCCGGGCCTCGTGGTGGTCGCGGGCGGCAAGTGGACGACCTACCGCGTGATGGGCAAGGACGCCATCGACGAGGCCGTCGCCGCGATGGACGGCAAGATCCCGGCGTCGACGACCGAGGACATCCCGCTGGTCGGTGCCGAGGGCTACCCGGCGGCCTGGAACCGCCGGGCCCGGACTGCGAGGCAGTTCGGCGTGCACAAGGTCCGGATCGAGCACCTGCTGAACCGCTACGGCACGCAGGCCACCGAGGTGCTCCAGCTCGTCGAGCAGGACCCGTCCCTCGCCGAGCCGCTGCCGCAGGCCGACGACTACATCGGCGCCGAGGTGGTCTACGCGGCCTCGCACGAGGGTGCCCTGCACCTGGAGGACGTCCTCGCCCGTCGCACCCGCATCTCGATCGAGGCGTGGGACCGCGGTGAGGAAGCGGCTCCGGTCGCGGCGAAGCTCATGGCGGGCGTGCTCGGCTGGGACCAGGAGACGACCGAGCACGAGGTGTCGAACTACCTCAAGCGCGTCGCCGCCGAGCGCGAGTCGCAGCTGCAGCCCGACGACGAGTCGGCCGACCGGGTGCGTCTCGAGGCACCGGACATCGCGTTCGGCTTCGACGAGGACGACGTGGTCGTCGGCGGTGGTCGCTCCAGCGGCGCCGAGGGCGCGAAGGCGACCGACGAGCAGGTCGTCGGCGAGAAGACGAGCGAACCGAGGTAGGGACTGCCGGACTGACGGACGGGAGGCGCGTGGCGGCCCCGCCCCGCGCCTCCCGTCCGCCCCTTCCGCAAGACGCAACGTCGGCGGTTGCTCGCAGCGCTATCCCGCTACGAGACGTCGCTGCCGTTGCGTGTTGCGGGTCCGGACGGTCATCGCGACGAACAGGACCGGGATCGCGACGAGAGCGGCCAGGCTCGTCAGGTACAGCACGCCGGACCAGATCGTATGGGCGCCACCGTCCGTCCCGAAGGTGTCGGCGACGTCCATGCCGAGGAAGAACCCCGAGGCGAAGGTCGCGACCGCACCCGCCGCGAGCACGCCGAGGTCGAGCACCGCGATCACGGTGGCGGGCAGCCGAGCCGCGAGCCCGACGACCGCGGCGGCGACCGCGAGTGCCACCCCGATGCTCGCGATCACGACCACACCGCGGACGTCCCCGTCGACGGACATCCCCGCCGCGTCGATGCGGGCGTGGATCTGCGGCAGGGTCGCCCCGGGCACCGCGGCGAGCGGGTCGAGCACGAGCGCGTTGACGGCGAGCAGCGCCGCGTACGCCGCGACGACCACCACCCCGACGACGGCGACGACGATGCGAGCTGTTCCCCGAGTGCTCCCCATGCCCCGACGCTACCGGCAGCACGGAGTCCGCCGCCTCCGCCGCCGGGATGACCGGGCGGAGCGGAATGCCCCGGACCACCCGGTGGTTATCATCGGGGTACTCACCAAGGGAGCCATCATGGTCGACGTCCATCGCGTCAAACTCCCCGGAGTCGGCGTGCTGCACAGCTTCTACACCGACGACGGTGGCAAGTGCGGTGTCATCACGCACCGGTCGGGGCACTCCGACCTCATCTCGTTCGCCGACGTCTCGGACGGTGCGGACAAGTCCGAGAAGGTCTCGCTCCGCCTGAGCGAGGACGAGGCGCACACCCTGGCCGAGCTCCTCGGCGGCACCCGGATCACCGAGGGCCTCGACAAGCTCGACGAGATCCCCGGCCTGTCGATCGACTGGTTCAGCGTCGACTACGAGGACGCCATCGCGGGCAAGCCCCTCGGCGACCTGCACGACTCGGGCTTCATCGGCCTGACCGTCGTCGCGGTGGTCCGGGGCGACAGTGCGAACCCGGCGCCCTCGTCGGACTTCGTCGTGTTCCCTGGCGACACCATCGTCGTCGCGGGCGCACCGGAGAAGGTGGCCAAGGCGTTCGCGTACTACCGCAGCGGAGAGCTTGCGGCCGCAGCGGCCGAGGCCCCGCGCAGGAGCTAGTCCGTGCACCTGGGTGGTGAGCTGCTCACCATCGGCGTGCTGTTCGTCATCGCCTACGTCCTCGGACGGCTGGGCAAGACGATCGGGCTCCCCGCCATCCCGATCTACATGGTGGTCGGGCTCATCGCGAGCCCGCACACCCCGTGGATCGGCCTCAACGTCGAGTCCCACACGATCGAGCTCATCGCGACGTTCGGGCTCATCCTCCTGCTCTTCAACCTCGGGTTGGAGTTCGACCAGGAGGAGTTCTACGGCAACGCCGGCAAGCTCCTGGTCTCCGGCGGCACCTACGTCGCGATCAACATGGGCGTCGGCTTCGCGTTCGGGTTCTCGCTCGGGTGGGGCACGCGCGAAGCCCTGATCATCGCGGGCATGACGGCGACGTCGTCGAGCGCGATCGTGACGAAGCTCCTCATCGAGCTGCGCCGACTGGCGAACGACGAGACGCCGATGATCCTCGGCGTCACGGTCATCGAGGACGTCTTCATCGCCATCTACCTGGCGATCGTGTCGGTGGTGCTCTCGGGCGACACGAACGTCTGGGCCGTGGTCGGGAAGCTCGCCCTGGCGTTCGGGTTCCTCATCGTGATGTTCACCCTCGCCCGGTTCGCCGGCAAGTGGGTGTCGAAGATCTTCGCCACGCGCGACGACGAGCTGTTCACGGTGCTGTTCTTCGGCCTCGCGGTGATGTTCGGCGGCATCGGTGACCTGCTCGGCGTGACCGACGCGATCGGCGCGTTCGTGATCGGCCTGCTCTGCGGTGCCACGCGCTACCGCGACCGGATCGAGCAGCTCGCCCTGCCGATGCGCGACGTGTTCGCAGCGTTCTTCTTCGTGAACTTCGGGCTGGGCCTCGACCTGTCGACCTTCGGGGAGGTGCTCTGGCCCGTCCTCGGCGCGATCGGGATGACCGTCGTGCTGAACGCGGTCGCCGGGCAGCTCGTCGCCCGGATGAACGGCTTCAACGTCCAGCAGGGCATCAACACGGCCGTCATCCTCGTCAACCGCGGCGAGTTCGCGCTCATCCTCGCGACGCTGTCGGCTGCCGCCGGCCTGGAGGCACGGATCACCGCCTTCGCGGGTCTCTACGTGCTCGTCATGGCCGTCCTGGGTCCGCTGCTCGCCGTGAACTCGGACCGGATCGGCCGACTCGTGGTGCGGCCGGCGCGCGTCGCGCGGCTGCGCTCGCGCCTGCGCGACCGTCTCGGGCGCGCAGGTACGGGCCGGACGGCCCCTGCCGGGCCCGCCCTCGACGAGGCGATCGACGCTGCCGCCACGGCGGCCGTGGCCGACCAGGACGCCGAGGCTGCTGCCCGCCGGGCCGAGCGTGACCGCCAGTTCGCGGAGGAGTTCGCCCTCGTGGAGGCAGCGGGCAGGGAAGAGCGCGACAATGGCACCTCGGAACCGACGACGAGCGAGCCCGTGACGTCGCCGGTCGAGATCCCTGCCGAGCGTCCGAAGCGCCCGGCCCGCCAGCGCGATCCGGAGTACTGATACAGATGTGGGCCGTAGCCCGACGACCGAGGTGGATCGCGCTGCTCCTGCTGGCGCTCGTGCTCGCGGGGGTGTTCGCGGGGCTGGGCAAGTGGCAGCTCGAGCGCAGCATCGCGAACGGCAAGCCGCTGCCGGAGACGACCGAGACCCGCCGGGCGCTCGACGACGTCACCCAGCCCGGCCGCGCCGCCCCGGAGACGATCGCCGGGCAGAAGGTCACCGTCACCGGCGCCTTCGTGGCCGGCGACACGACGATCCTGACGGGCCGCTCCGGTGGGGGGACCTACCAGGCGGTCGGACACCTCGTCGACGCCGAGAGCGGTGCGAGCCTGCCGGTCGTGATCGGCTGGTCCGACCAGCGCCGCACGGCCGAGGCCGGTGGGGAGCGCCTGACCGACGGCCAGGAGCTCACCGTCGAGGGGCGGTACTACCCGGCCGAGTCGCCCGACCAGGACGCCTACACCAGGGGCGAGTTCTCCGCCGTCGCCCCGGCGCGGTTCGTGAACACGTGGAAGGCCTTCGACGACCGGATGTACATCGGGTACGTCGTCGCCGACGGCACCACCGCGAAGGCGGCCGACCTCGGCACCATCGCCGACCGGGCCCCCACGCGCGACATCCAGTTCGACTGGCTCAACCTGTTCTACGCGGTCGAGTGGGTCGTCTTCGCCGGGTTCGCCGTGTTCCTCTGGTACCGCTTCGTGAAGGACGCCTGGGAGCGCGAGCAGGAGGACGCCCGCGAGGCAGCGGAGGCGGCCGGCTCCCGAGGGGCGGAGGACGCCGCCGAGCCCGCTCCGGCACACCGGTAGGATCGGTCCATGGCCCTGACCGTCCGCACGCGTGACATCCCGAAGATCCCGGGCGCGGTGAAGTGGTACCGCGTCTCCGCCTACATCACCGGTGTGCTGCTGCTCGCGCTGGTGGTCGAGATGGTCATCAAGTACACGCCGCTGCAGCTCGAGATGCAGCTCGGCAACGGCCCGTTCTTCGTGCCGAACGGCACCGCCGGCGAGGCCCCCGGCACGTTCAACCTGTCGACCGCGATCCTCATCGCGCACGGCTGGCTCTACGTGCTCTACCTGTTCACGGACTTCCGCCTGTGGAGCATCATGCGCTGGCGGCCGACGCGCTTCCTGCTCATCGCCCTCGGCGGCATCATCCCGTTCATGTCCTTCGTGGTCGAGCACCGCATGCAGAAGCTGGCCATGGACACCCACCACGAGCTGACCGCTGCCCAGCAGCGTGAGAAGGAGGCCGCTCGGTGAGCGAGACCGAACAGCGCCCCGTCCTCGTCGTCGACTTCGGCGCGCAGTACGCGCAGCTGATCGCACGGCGCGTGCGCGAGGCGAACGTCTACAGCGAGATCGTCCCGCACTCGATCACGGCGGACGAGGTGCGCGAGAAGGACCCGGCGGCCATCGTGCTGTCCGGTGGTCCGTCGTCCGTCTACGAGGACGGTGCGCCGTCCCTCGACGGCGACATCCTCGACCTCGGCGTCCCGGTGCTCGGCATCTGCTACGGGTTCCAGGCCATGGCGAAGTCGCTCGGCGGCGAGGTCGCGCACACCGGTCTCCGCGAGTACGGCGCCACCGACGTGACCGTGTCCGGCACCGAGAGCGTGCTGCTCGGTGACCAGCCGGCGTCGCAGGTCACGTGGATGTCGCACGGCGACTCCGTCGCGAAGGCGCCGGAGGGCTTCGAGGTCCTCGCCTCGAGCGCATCGACCCCGGTCGCCGCGTTCGCGTCCGACGAGCGCAAGCTCTACGGCGTGCAGTGGCACCCCGAGGTGAAGCACTCCGCGTACGGCCAGGCCGTGCTCGAGAACTTCCTGCACCGCGCCGCCGGCCTCCCGGGCGACTGGAACTCCGCGAACGTCATCGAGGAGCAGGTCGCCCGCATCAAGGAGCAGGTCGGCTCGGCCCGCGTCATCGCCGGTCTCTCCGGCGGCGTGGACTCGGCCGTCGCCGCCGCGCTCGTGCACCGGGCCGTCGGCGACCAGCTCACGTGCGTCTTCGTCGACCACGGGCTCCTGCGCGCCGACGAGCGCAAGCAGGTGGAGGAGGACTACGTCGCCTCGACCGGTGTCCGGCTCGTCACGGTCGACGCCGAGGAGCAGTTCCTCGACGCCCTGGCCGGCGTGAGCGACCCGGAGCAGAAGCGCAAGATCATCGGCCGTGAGTTCATCCGCACGTTCGAGGCTGCGGCCGAGGCCCTGGTGCTCGAAGCGAAGGCGGACGACGACGCTGGCGAGGTCAAGTTCCTCGTGCAGGGCACGCTCTACCCCGACGTCGTCGAGTCCGGCGGTGGCTCCGGTACGGCGAACATCAAGTCGCACCACAACGTGGGCGGCCTGCCCGAGGACATGACGTTCGAGCTCGTCGAGCCGCTGCGCACCCTGTTCAAGGACGAGGTCCGCGCGGTCGGCCGTGAGCTCGGGCTGCCCGAGGTCATCGTCGGTCGCCAGCCGTTCCCCGGCCCGGGCCTCGGCATCCGCATCGTCGGCGAGGTCACGAAGGACCGCCTCGAGCTGCTCCGCGCCGCCGACAAGATCGCGCGGGAGGAGCTCACCGCGGCGGGCCTCGACGAGGAGATCTGGCAGTGCCCGGTCGTCCTGCTCGCCGACGTCCGCTCCGTGGGCGTCCAGGGCGACGGCCGCACCTACGGTCACCCGATCGTGCTCCGTCCGGTCTCGTCGGAGGACGCCATGACGGCCGACTGGACGCGCCTGCCGTACGACACCCTGGCGAAGATCTCGAACCGCATCACGAACGAGGTCCCCGACGTGAACCGCGTCGTGCTCGACGTCACGAGCAAGCCGCCGGGGACGATCGAGTGGGAGTGACCACTCCCTGACGCCCGAGGGCCCGGTACGCACGGCGTGCCGGGCCCTCGGCGTGCGGGGGCGCTCCGGGCCCCCTCCCTCGAGGTTCCACGACCGCGGCATCTCGGCGCTCCGCCCGCCCACACCTGGAACCACGACGACGCACGCGCGGCGAGTCCTGGAACCCCGGGGAGCGGTCCCGAGCGTGCCGGCGGGTGCGCTGGACCTCCCGGGCACCGAGCGGTCCGCACGGCAGCGAGCGGCCAGGGCACGCCGCGCGGTGGTCGCCACGAGGGCGAAGTCCGTCGCTCGGCGGCGTCGAGCGTGACGGAACGGGCGCGCTCGGCGGCGCGGAGCGGACCGGCGGCGGGGAGCGGGGCGGTATCCTCCCGGGAACGACGAAGGGCCCCGGCGTGTGCCGGGGCCCTTCGGGAAAGCGGGTGTGGACTAGTCGCGGTTGCTCGCCAGGAGGGCGAGGATGCGCAGGATCTCGATGTACAGCCAGACCAGGGTGACGATCAGGCCGAACGCCGCGGTCCAGGCGTAGATGCGGGGAGCGCCGCGCTGGACACCCGTCTTGATCTGGTCGAAGTCGAGGATCAGCGAGTACGCCGCCATCAGGACCACGAACACCCCGATCAGGACACCCCACGGGATGCCGAACAGGAAGCTCGGCTCGCTGCGGAGACCCTGCGCCCCGGTGGTCACGCCCGTGAGCATCAGGACGAGGTTGACGAGGGAGAACGCCAGGTACCCGACCATCGCGATCAGGAAGAAGCGGGTGGCCTTCGGCGTGGCCCGGACCTTGCCGGAGGAGAACAGCAGCAGGGTCACGGCGAAGACGCCGAGCGTGCCGAACACCGCCTGCGCGACGATCCCGTCCGACTGCGCGTTGAACGCGGCGGAGATGCCACCGACGAACAGGCCCTCGAAGAACGCGTACGCCAGGACGAGGCCGGGCGACGGCTTCTTCTTGAAGGTGTTGACGAGCGCGAGCACGAAGCCGACGATCGCACCGACGATCCAGACGATCGGCGGGAGGTTCCAGCCGGCGACTGCGCCGACGAGGAGCACGCCGAACGCCAGGAGCGTCTTGACGATGGTGTCCTCGTACGACATGCGGTCGGTGTCGACCGGGTTCGCCGTCGGGCGGTCGTACATGTACTGCAGCTGCTCGGGCGTCATACCGCCCTGCTGCGGGGTGTGTCCCCAGCCCGCCTGCTGCTGACCAGCGCCGGCGCCCCAGGCGCCGCGGCCCTGGTCGTTGAAGGCGGGGGACTGGTCGAAACCGGGCTTGAAGGCCATGGTGTCCTCTTCCTTGGAGATTCGAGTCCTCTCAGCCTAGGGGCGCTCCGTCGCGGAAGGCTGAGGATTCGCGGCGAGCGGAAGCGGGTCCTGACGGTCCCGACGCACGAACACTATGGGGGTGGTCTGCGTGCTCGCCCCGAGCACGTCGTGAGCCAGCCGACCATCGTCGGCCAGCCGACCGTCGTCGGCCAGCCGACCGTCGTCGGCCAGCCGACCGTCGTGGGCCAGCCGACCGTCGGGGTCGGGCGAGGGGGCGGGGCTGGTGCGTGCCTCCCGGCCGGGCTGCGGCGCGACGACCGCCGGAGCCCGCCGGTCGGACCGGACCTGCGGGTAGAGCCACGACACCAGCGCGACCGAGATCACCATGAGGAGCAGCCACGCGACGATCTTCGTCGGCGCGACCGGCTGCCAGGCCGCCGCCTGCGCGGGGTAGGACCATGCACCCGCCCAGGTCGCGGCGTTCTCCGCCAGCCAGATGAACAGGGCGACCAGGCCCATCGCCAGCAGCACGGGCATGCGCAGGGTCGCACGGTGCACCCGCACGTGCATGGTCGTCCGGGAGAAGAGCGCGACCACGAGCGCGAGCAGCACCCACCGGGCGTCCCACACGAAGTGGTGGCCGTAGAAGTTCGCGTAGATGCCGGACGCGACGACGACGAGCAGCCACTGCGGCGGGTACCGCTCGAAGCGCAGGTCGAACAGCCGCACGACCCGGACCATGTACGAGCCGACCGCGCCGTACATGAAGCCGGAGAAGAGCGGCACGCCGGCGACCACGAGCCAGCCTCCGGTGCCGTACTCCCAGGAGCCGACGTGGGTCTTGAACACCTCCATCACGGTGCCGACCACGTGGAAGACCAGGACGACCCGGAGCTCCCGCACGGTCTCGAGGCCGAACACGAGCATCCCGACCTGGATCGCGACCGCGGCGGTCGTCAGCACGTCGTTGCGGGCGAGCGCCGCACCCTCCGGCCACGTCAGGTGCACGACGGCCATGGTCGCGAGCAGCAGCGCGCCGAACGCGCAGGCCCACGCCTGCTTCGCGCCGAACACCAGGAACTCGGTGACCGCGAGCCGGACGGGGCGGTGCGGCTGGTGCCCGGCGTCGAGCAGGCGGCGGGCCGCGCGGTCGATGCGGGCCTCGACGGCGGTGGAGAGGTGTCGGACGGTCACGCGGCTCACGATCCGGGGCGCAGCTGGGAACGACGGCCCCTGGCTGAGCGGATGTGTCCACAGGTACACCCGAGGGTCACCCGGCGGGCGCCCCGAGCGGCTACGGTTCGGCGCATGACCCGTGTGATCGCCCACCGAGGAGCCTCCGGCCACCGACCCGAGCACTCGCGCAGCGCCTACGAACTCGCCGTCGAGCTGGACGCGGACGCGATCGAGCCGGACCTGGTGCCGACGCGGGACGGGGTCCTGGTGCTCCGGCACGAGAACGAGGTGTCCGGCACGACGGACGTCGCGGACCGCCCGGAGTTCGCGCACCTGCGGACGACGAAGACCGTCGACGGGCAGACCGTGACGGGGTGGTTCACCGAGGACTTCACGTGGGACGAGCTCCGGACGCTCCGCGTGCGGGAGCGCCTGCCCGCCCTGCGTCCGGCATCGGCTGCGCACGACGGCGAGGAGTCCGTGCTGCGGCTCGAGGACCTGCTCGGCATCCTCGATGCGGCACCCCGCCCGGTCGGACTCGTCGCCGAGGTCAAGCACGCGCACTTCTTCGAACAGGCCGGCTTCCCGATGGCGCAGCTGCTCGACGACGTCCTCGGTTCGGCCGGGTGGCGCGGCGACGAGCGGTTGACGATCGAGTCGTTCGAGAAGACGGTGCTCCGGCAGCTCGGCTCGCTGGCGACGGGTGGTCGGCTCGTGTACCTCCAGGAGGCCCGTGGCAGCGCCGCGGACGAGGTCGCCGCCCACGGATCGGCCGCTCCGTCGTGGGCGTCGGAACGCACGGACGCCGCCCTGGCTGGCTTCGCGGCGGAGTTCCACGGCATCAGCGTCGATCTGCGGACCCTGATGGCGGGTGTCGACACCGTCGCCGTCGACGACCCGCGGCCGGTGCGGAGCGCGATCGTCGACCGGGCGCACGCCGCCGGGCTCGCGGTCTACACCTGGACGCTCCGGCCGGAGAACCGGTTCCTGCCGGCACCGCTCCGGCGCGGGGGCGACGTCGCTGCGCACGGCGACTGGGAGCGGTGGTTCACGTCGATCGTGCGGACCGGGGTCGACGGGGTGTTCGCGGACCACCCGGACCTGGCGGTCCGGGCGCGGTCGGCTGTCGGAGGGCGCGCCTAGACTGACCCGGTCATGACGATCGTGCTCGACCCCTTCGACCAGTCCCCCGAGCCGGGCGCGGGCAACCGCTCCGGCGGGTACGACGACCCCTTCACCGCGGGTCTCAACCCCCAGCAGAAGGAAGCCGTCGAGTACCGCGGCGAGTCACTGCTCATCGTGGCGGGCGCGGGCTCGGGCAAGACGAGCGTCCTCACCCGGCGCATCGCGCTGCTGCTCGCCAACCGCGAGGCCTGGCCGTCGCAGATCCTCGCGATCACCTTCACGAACAAGGCTGCCGCCGAGATGCGCGAGCGCGTGCAGGCCCTGGTCGGGCAGGCAGCCGAGGGCATGTGGATCTCCACGTTCCACTCGGCGTGCGTGCGGATCCTCCGGCGCGAGGCCGAGCGCTTCGGGTTCCCGCAGTCGTTCACGATCTACGACTCCGCCGACTCGCGCGCGCTGCTCAAGCGGATCATCAAGGAGCTCGAGGCGGACTCGCTCGGGTTGACCGTCGGTGCTGCCGCGTCGAAGATCTCGAAGCTCAAGAACGAGCTGCAGGACATCGACACCTACGCGCGCAACATCAACGTGAACGACCCGCAGGAGGTCATGTTCACCGAGGTGTTCCGGCGGTACACGAACGAGCTCCGCCGCGCGAACGCGTTCGACTTCGACGACCTGATCGGGCAGACCGTCTTCCTGTTCCGCGCGTTCCCCGAGGTCGCCGCGCTCTACCAGCGCCGCTTCCGGTTCGTCCTGGTCGACGAGTACCAGGACACCAACCACGCGCAGTACGCCCTGATCCGTGAGCTCACCCGACCGGTCCCCGTGGAGCAGGTCGACAAGCTCGAGGACGCCGGGCAGCACGTGGAGCGCATGCGCGAGGCGGACGGGTCGATCGCGCCGGCGTCGCTCACGGTCGTCGGTGACTCGGACCAGTCGATCTACGCCTTCCGAGGCGCCGACATCCGCAACATCGTCGAGTTCGAGCGCGACTTCCCGAACTCCAAGGTGATCCTGCTCGAGCAGAACTACCGCTCGACGCAGACCATCCTCGACGCCGCGAACGCCGTCATCGCGAACAACTTCGACCGGCAGGCCAAGAACCTGTTCACCGACGTCGGTGCCGGCGACAAGATCGTCGGCTTCACCGGGTACACCGGCCACGACGAGGCGCAGTTCGTCGCGGACGAGATCCAGCGCCTGCACGACGAGGGCACGTCCTACCGCGACATGGCGGTGTTCTACCGGACCAACTCGCAGACGCGTGCGCTCGAGGAGATCTTCATCCGCTCGGCGATCCCGTACCGGGTGCTCGGCGGCACGAAGTTCTACGAGCGTGCGGAGATCAAGGACGCCATGGCGTACCTGATCACCGTCGCCAACCCGGCCGACCCGCTGTCGCTCCGGCGCATCCTCAACGTGCCGAAGCGCGGCATCGGCGCCGTGACGGAGACGGCACTGCAGCGCTACGCCGACGAGCACGAGACCTCGATGCGCGACGCCCTGCGGCACGCCGACGAGCTCGGCTTCGGGCCGAAGGTGCGGACCGCGATCACGTCGTTCGCCGCGCTGCTCGACGACGTGGCGTCGCGGGCGGCGACACAGCCGGTCGTGGACACGCTCACGCAGCTGCTCGACGGCTCCGGTCTGCTCGAGAACCTGCGGAAGTCGCCCGACGCGCAGGACGCCGCACGCGCCGACAACATCGACGAGCTCGTCGCGGTGACCCGGGAGTTCCAGAAGAACAACCCCGAGGGAACCCTGTCCGACTTCCTGACCGAGGTGTCCCTCGTCGCGGCGGCGGACGAGCTCGACGACTCCTCGGGCACGGTGTCGCTCATGACGCTGCACACGGCGAAGGGCCTGGAGTACGACGCGGTGTTCCTGACCGGCGTCGAGGAGGACCTGCTGCCGCACCGGATGTCCGCGAACGAGCCCGGTGGCCCGTCGGAGGAACGCCGGCTGTTCTACGTCGGCATCACCCGGGCGAAGAAGTCGCTGTTCCTGTCGCTGGCGATGACCCGGGCGCAGTTCGGTGACGTCAACGTCGCGATGCCCTCCCGCTTCCTGCAGGAGATCCCCGAGGGCCTGATCGAGTGGAAGCAGTCGCCGGGCATGGCGAACAGCCGCGGTGGCACCGAGCCCCGCGCGCTGAACGCTCGACGCGGTGGTGGTCCCGGCGGCTTCGGCGGCGCGGGCGGCGGCGGAGACGGCGGCGGGTACCGCGGAGGCGGTGGCTTCGGTGGTGGGTCGTACGACCGCGCCGCCGCGGCCGCGAAGACCCGCCCGAAGACCGAGTGGGCGAACCGGGTGTCCGGGCAGGTGCGCGACAACGGCGACATGGAACTCGTGGCCGGCGACCGGATCAAGCACGTCGACTTCGGCGAGGGCACGGTGTCCGCGGTGACCGGTCAGGGCGCCAAGCGCATCGCCGAGATCGCGTTCGACGCCGCGGGCCGCAAGAAGCTCCTCATCAAGATCGCGCCGATCGAGAAGCTCTAGCGGACCCGCCGCGCGCCTACGGCTGCAGCCGCGCCACGTCCCACCCGTCGCCCGCGCGGACGTACTGCAGCCGCCGGTGCATCCGATCGCGGCTGCCCTGCCAGAACTCCACCAGGTCCGGCTCGAGCCGCCACGCCACCCAGCCATCGGGCCGGGGCACGTCGTCGTCGGACTCGTCGAGCAGCACGTTGGCGTCGTCGATCAGGTCCTGCAGCGTCCGCGGTTCGAGCACGTCGGACTGGTCGACGATCGCGGTCGCGGCGCGGGACTTCGGTGACCGGTCGGCGAACAGCGCGTCGGACTCCTCGTCGGACAGCTGGACCGCACGACCCTCGAACCGGAGCTGCTGCATGCTCTCACGCCAGTAGACCTGCAGCGCAGCGTGCGGGTTCTCGGCGAGCTGCCGACCCTTCGGGCTGAGCGTCGAGGTGCCGAAGACGAGCCCACGGTCGTCGAGGCGCTTGACGTCCACGGTCCGCGCGGACACCCGGCCGTCGGCGCCGGCGGTCGCGAGGGTCATCGACATCGGCTCGGAGACGTCACGGTCGGACGCGCCGTCGAGCCACGTGCGGGCGACGTCGAACGGCGAGGCGGGCGGAGCGTCGAACTCGGGCAGGTGCAGGGAGTCGTCCCCGGACAGCGAAGCGGACATGCCCCCACCCAACCGTGCCCTGGTCGCTGCCGCTCAGGTTCGTGGTCGGTGCGCGTACCGCGCTGCGGTCCGGTGCATCGCACGCAGGAGCAGTGGTCCGGGCAGGCGGAGCACCCACCCCGGCACGAGGGCGCGCACGCCGCGAACGAGCCGCACGGTGCGTCGGAAGCGCTGCTGTTCGCGCGGCCCCCACGCCGCGCCGTACTGCGTGCGCAGCGCCTCCGGGAGCATCCCGACGGTGACGATCCGGACGAGGGGCATCGCCGCTCGCACCCAGCGCGGCGCGAACCGCGGGTGCAGCAGGTCCCGCACGATCCCGCGGGCGTCCTCGGTCACGCGCAGGGTCGGCAGGGTCCGCTCCCACCAGGCGTCGAAGGCCGCCACCGAGTCGAACCAGCCGTCCGCAGGGACCCGCAGTGCGGTCGCGATCGGGGCGTAGGCCGCCAGGACCCGCTCGGCGTCGTCGGTCGACAGCGGGTCGCCGAACAGGGCGTGCGCGCTCCGTGCGGAGTCGAACAGCGTGGCGGCGACCCAGCGCTGCCGGTCGACCTCGTCGGCCCCCGCGACCGCTCGGTGGGCACGGTTGACGAACGCTGTCGCGACGGCAGCGTCGGCCTCGGTCCCGGTGACGACGGCGTAGACGAACATCAGGGTGTGGGCCAGCCGCTGCTGTGGTCGGCGGGCGAAGTCAGAGTGCCGCCGGACACCCGCCCCCACCACCGGATCGGCGATCTGCAGCAGGATCGCGCGGCCGCCCGCCGCGACGGGCGTGCTGTCGGCCAGCCACCGACGCAGGTCGCGATCACCACGCTGCGGACGGGAGGCCCGCTGCCGGGCCGCCACGGCCGTCCGGCCGGCCGTCCCCGCGGCTCGGCCGGCGGGGCGGGGGTGGGACGGGCCTCCCGGCCGTCGCGTCACGGACGTGGCCCGGTTCGTCGTGCCCGCCGGAGCGGAGCGGTGTCGAGGAGCAGGGCGGCGGCCAGGGCGGCCGCACCGCCGATCAGCGCACCGACCAGCCACGCGGTGTTGACGAACGTGCCGCTCGCAGCCGCCAGCAGCGTCACGACCAGCCAGATCGCCGGGAGTGGCCAGCGGTGCGCCGTCGCGCCGGTGACCAGGGCGAGCGCGACGCCGGCGACGAGCAGCGGGAGCCAGGCGACCCCGGCGGCCCGAGCGCCCGAGTGGGCCGCCGCGGCGACGAGCAGCAGGGACGCCAACGAGAGGAGCCGGGCCAGCGCGGGCGTGGCACGGACACGGTCGCGGACGCCACGGAGCACGGCCCGATCGTACTGGGCCGTGCTCCGGAGGACATCGGGTGACCGGTGCTCAGTGTCCGGTGCTCGGTGTCCGGTGCTCAGTGTCCGGTGCTCAGAGCGGCTTGGTGCCGAGGTCGCCGCCGAGGTCAG
This sequence comes from Curtobacterium caseinilyticum, assembly GCF_030363035.1. GTDB lineage: Bacteria > Actinomycetota > Actinomycetes > Actinomycetales > Microbacteriaceae > Curtobacterium > Curtobacterium caseinilyticum. The sequence goes on from NZ_JAUCMN010000005.1 coordinate 121,540, forward strand.
GACGGTCCTCGTCGCCGTCGTGCTCCCACAGGTCGGGCGAGCCCTCGCGGGGTGCGCCACCGGTGGGGCCGTCGTCGGAGCCGTCGCCCGGCTGCGGCTCGACGGTCTCGCCGGCGACGGCGTCGTTCGTGACGGTCTCGAGGGACTCCTCGGACTCGTCGACCTCGTACGGGCCCACGTGCTCGCGGTCCACGTCGTCGTTGCGGCGCTCCTGGGCGTCGAAGTCGTCGACGGGGCTGATGCCGGGGTCGCTCATGGTGCAGTCCTTCCGTGGGAGGGTCGGGCTCCGGCGTCGTGGGTGCCGGTGCCGTCGGGGCCTTCCTGTGTACGCCGTCCGCCTGACGGGTCGTCCGGTCAGCGCAGTCGGTGCCCGGCTTCGCGTCGCGTTCACCTCGGCGTCACCTGCGGGTCATGCGCGCCGGTCACACTCGCCGTGCTCGGGGGAGTGGAGCGCGGTCGCCGACGGGTGGTCGAGCGACCGCGCCTTCCCCCGTCCGAGCGGTGCGTCAGACCCGTTCGAGCAGGTGCCGCTCCTCGACGTCGGCGAGTCCGAGGGTCTTGTAGCCGGCGGACTCGAAGAAGACCGTCAGCCGGTCGTCCTCCGTGCTCATGACCGTGCCGCGACCCCACTGTGCGTGCTCGACCGGCGCCTCCGGCGGCCAGGCGTCGTCGTTCGCGCCGTCGGCACCGTGGGCTGCGTCGTCGTAGGCCGTCCCCGAGGTGCACGTGTCGCAGTTGCCGCACGGCTCGGCGAGCTCGTCGCCGAAGTACCCGAGCAGGAACTGCCGACGGCACCCCGAGGTCTCGGCGAACCGGCGCATCATCGCGATGCGCGACTCCTCGATCTCCTCGCGTTCCTTCGCCTGCGCCTTGGCGAGACCGGCTGCGGCCTCGGCGTCCCGCGGACCGTCCGCGCGGCGCGTCAGCCCGTCCTCGCCGTCGTCGAGCGCCCCGGCGTCGACGAGCGCGTTCGCCGCGCGGCCGGCGGTCCGGGCAGCCAGTCCCGAGCGCTCGGCGAGGTCGGACCTGGCGATCGCCCCGTCGGCGGGGACGGCGTCGAACACGGCGCGCAGCGTGGCCGGCCGCGGCGATCCGGAGGCGAAGAAGCGTCGGAGCCCGAGGTCCTCCGCGCGGTAGTGCATGGTCGCGAGCCCGACGTCGCCGTCGCGCCCGGCCCGGCCGACCTCCTGGTAGTAGGCGTCGACCGACTCCGGGACGTCGGCGTGGACCACGAAGCGGACGTCGGGCTTGTCGATGCCCATGCCGAAGGCGCTGGTCGCGACGACGACGTCGAGGTCGCCGTCGAGGAACTCGTGGTGGACCTGCTCGCGGTCGCGGACCCGGAGACCGGCGTGGTAGGCCTTCGCCCGGCGGCCGCTCTCGACGAGCTCGTCCGCGTACACCAGGGTCTCGGCGCGGGTCGCGACGTAGACGATGCCGACGCCCTCGAGCCCGACCACCTGCTCCACCACGGCCTCGCGCTTCGACTCGTCGTCGCTGTGCCGGACGACCTCGAAGCGCAGGTTCGGTCGGTCGAAGCCCGTGGCGACGACGAGGGGGTCGCGCATGCCGAGTCGCTCGACGATCTCGGTCCGGACGGGCGTCGACCCGGTCGCGGTCATGGCGAGCACCGGGGGACGCCCGAGGCGCTCGATCACCTCGCCGAGCACCAGGTAGTCCGGGCGGAAGTCGTGGCCCCAGCTCGACACGCAGTGCGCCTCGTCGACCGTGACGAGGGCGACACCGGCGTCGCGGAGGCGGTCGACGACCTGGTCCTTGGCGAGCTGTTCGGGGGCGAGGAAGACGTAGCGCGCCTCGCCGGAAGCGACCGCGTCCCACGCATCGTCGAGCTCGCGTGCGCCTCGGGTCGCGTTGATCGTGACGGCGCGGGGAGCGTCCGGGTGGTCCTCGATGCCGACGACCTGGTCCTCCTGCAGGGCGACGAGCGGCGAGACGACGACGACCGGGCCGTCCAGGGCGAGGGCGGCGACCTGGTAGATCGCGGACTTGCCCGAGCCGGTCGGCATGAGGGCGAGGGCGTCACGACCGTCGAGGACGGCATCGACGACCTGCTCCTGCTCGGGGTGGAGGTCCCAGCCGAAGACGTCGGCGGCACGGGTACGGAGTTCCTTCTGCACCCGTCGACCGTGCCCCGCGCTCCCTGTCCGACCGCCCGGCGACTGCGTCCCCCGGCCACCCGCAGACGCGACTCGCGTGACCGGGGTGGGGCGTGCCTCCCGGCCGCCGTCTGACGGTGCGGGGACCGCGTGTCCCACGTCCACCTGGCGGCGCTAGGGTGGTCGCGGCCGTTGTCTCGACATCGAGCGACCCTCGACGTTGAGTGCGCGACCCGATGACCGATGCCGATCGCACGAACCGTGCGGGAAGAAGAACAGCGTGGATCTTTTCGAGTACCAGGCCAGGGACCTCTTCGAGTCCTACGGCGTCCCTGTGCTGCAGGGCATCACCGCCGACACCCCGGAAGAGGCGAGGGCCGCGGCCGAGCGGATCGGCGGCGTGGTCGTCGTCAAGGCGCAGGTGAAGGTCGGCGGTCGCGGCAAGGCCGGCGGCGTCAAGGTCGCGAAGACCCCGGACGAGGCGTACGAGCACGCGGAGGCGATCCTCGGTCTCGACATCAAGGGCCACACGGTCCAACGGGTGATGGTCGCCCAGGGGGCCGACATCGCCGAGGAGTTCTACTTCTCGGTGCTGCTCGACCGGGCGAACCGCTCCTACCTGTCGCTCGTCAGCGTCGAGGGCGGCATGGAGATCGAGCAGCTCGCGGTCGAGAAGCCCGAGGCGCTCGCCCGCGTCGAGGTGAACCCGCTCACCGGCATCAACGACGCGGCGGCGCAGGACATCGCCCGCCAGGCCGGCTTCCCGGACGAGCTCGTCGACCAGGTCGCCGCCGTGTTCGTGAAGCTCTACGACGTGTTCGCGGGCGAGGACGCCACCCTGGTCGAGGTGAACCCGCTCGTCCGCACGGGCGACGGGCAGATCCTGGCCCTCGACGGCAAGGTCTCGCTCGACGACAACGCCGACTTCCGCCACGAGCAGCACAAGGACCTCGAGGACACCGCGAGCGAGGACCCGCTCGAGGCCAAGGCGAAGCAGCACGGCCTCAACTACGTGAAGCTCGACGGCGAGGTCGGCGTCATCGGCAACGGCGCCGGGCTCGTCATGTCGACGCTCGACGTCGTCGCCTACGCCGGTGAGCGCCACGGCGGCGTGAAGCCCGCCAACTTCCTCGACATCGGCGGTGGCGCCTCGGCCGAGGTCATGGCCAACGGCCTCGACGTCATCCTCGGCGACCCGCAGGTGAAGAGCGTCTTCGTGAACGTCTTCGGCGGCATCACCGCCTGCGACGCGGTCGCGAACGGCATCGTCGCCGCGCTCGGCATCCTCGGCGACGCGGCGACCAAGCCCCTCGTCGTCCGCCTCGACGGCAACAACGTGGACGAGGGTCGTCGGATCCTGGCGGAGGCGGCGCACCCGCTCGTCACCGTCGCCGAGACCATGGACGATGCGGCCGAGCAGGCCGCCGAGCTCGCCGCGGCCGCGGCGTAAGGAGCACCAGAGCAATGTCGATCTTCCTCAACAAGGACTCCAAGGTCATCGTCCAGGGCATCACCGGCGGCGAGGGCACCAAGCACACCGCGCTCATGCTCAAGGCGGGCACGAACGTCGTCGGCGGCGTGAACGCCCGCAAGGCCGGCACCACCGTCACGCACGGCGACGTCGAGCTCCCCGTGTTCGGCTCGGTGCGCGAGGCCATCGACACCACCGGTGCCGACGTCTCGATCGTCTTCGTCCCGCCGGCGTTCGCGAAGGACGCCGTGATGGAGGCCATCGACGCCGAGATCCCCCTCGTCGTCGTCATCACCGAGGGCATCCCGGTGCAGGACTCCGCGGCGTTCTGGGCGCACGCGAAGGCCCTCGGCGGCAAGACGCGCATCATCGGCCCGAACTGCCCCGGCATCATCACCCCCGGGGAGTCGCTCGTCGGCATCACCCCGGCGACGATCACCGGCAAGGGCCCGATCGGCCTCGTGTCGAAGTCCGGCACGCTGACCTACCAGATGATGTACGAGCTCCGCGACCTGGGCTTCTCGACCGCCATCGGCATCGGCGGCGACCCGGTCATCGGCACGACGCACATCGACGCGCTCGCCGCGTTCGAGGCCGACCCCGAGACGACGGCGATCGTCATGATCGGCGAGATCGGCGGCGACGCCGAGGAGCGCGCGGCCGACTACATCAAGGCGCACGTCACGAAGCCCGTCGTCGGCTACGTCGCCGGCTTCACCGCACCCGAGGGCAAGACGATGGGTCACGCGGGCGCGATCGTGTCCGGCTCGGCCGGCACCGCCGAGGCCAAGAAGCAGGCGCTCGAGGCCGCGGGCGTCAAGGTCGGCAAGACGCCGTCCGAGACGGCCGCGCTGCTGCGCGAGGTGGTCGCCGCCGCGACGGCGTAGCGGTCCGCACCGCTCGACGGACGGGAGGCACGGTGCCGGTGAGCACCGTGCCTCCCGTCCTGCTGTGGACGGTCGGTCAGTCTCCACAGGTGCCGCGCGGCTCGCCCGACGACCGCCGGGCGGCACGTACCCTGGCTGCGATGAACCGCCTGGGAACCGCACTGCTGGCCGCCGTCGAGGCGATCGTGACGGTCGGCGTGGGCCTCGGCATCGCGCTCGTGCCGCTCACGCTGCTGTGGGGCTTCGAGTACGGGTTGCAGATCGACTGGGACGTCTTCTGGAAGGCCGCGGGCAGCGTCTGGCTCGTCGGTCACGGTGTCGACGTGACCTTCCGGCTCGGATCGGACGTCGCCGGTGCGTCCGGTGTCGCCGGCGCAGCGGACCCCATCCACGTGACGCTCGCGGCCCTCGGCTTCGCGGTCGTGACGGCCTGGCTCGGTGGACGTGCGGGGCGACGGTTCGCCGAGACGGAGCACCGGACGACGGGCCTGCTCGTCGGGACCGCTGCCGTCGCGCTGCTCGGGCTCGCGGTCGCGCTCTCGTCGACCTCCGCCGCGACCGACCCCGTGGTGTGGCAGGCCGTGGTGCTGCCCGCGCTCTGGTTCGCGGTCCCCGCCCTCGTGACGAGCGAGGTGTGCCGGGTGCGCCGGGGACTCCCGGCGGACCGACTCACGCAACTGGTCCTCGACCAGGCCGACCGGGTCCCCGTGCTCTGGCGGGTGGTCGTCGGCTTCGCGTTCCGCGCCGGGACCGCCGTGACGGCCGTCGTCGTCGCCGCTGCCGGGGTCGTCGTCGCCCTCCTGCTCCTGACCTCGTTCGCCGAGGTCATCGCCCTGTACGAACGGTCGCACGCCGGCGTCATCGGCGGCATCGCGCTCACGGTCGGCCAGCTCGCGTTCCTGCCGGACCTGGTCGGGTGGGCCGTCGCGTGGCTCGTCGGACCCGGGTTCGCGATCGGCGCCGGCTCGAGCGTCTCGCCGATCGGGACGACCCTCGGCCCGATCCCCGGCATCCCGGTCTTCGGCGCGCTGCCCGCGTCCGGGCACACCTTCGGGCTGCTCGGGGTCCTCGTGCCCGTCGTCGCCGGGTTCGTCGTCGCCGGACTCATGCGGCCCGCGCTCGTCCGTGCACTCGGGACGGACGACTCGCCGCTCCGTCGGGCTGCTGCGGGTGTCGCGACCGGTGTCGTCGCCGGTGTCCTGACCGGCGTCGCGACCGCGCTGACCTCGGGGTCGCTCGGCCCCGGGCGCCTGGCCGAGGCCGGCCCCGACGGGTTCGCCGTCGGGCTCCTGGCGGCGCTCGAGGTCGGACTGCCGGCCGCCGTCGCACTGGCCGTCGGCAGCGACCTCGTGCGGTTGCCGGAGCGGAGCTGGGGTCGCGAGCGCTGGATCGAGGCGGATGCGGATGCGGACGCCGCCGCCGAGGACGCCCGAGCGGGTTCGCTCGTCGCTGCGCTGGACGACGCCGGTGCCGGCCGCCCGACCGCGACGCACCGGTTCACCGTGGCCGAGGCGCACGACTCGTCGACCCGCGCGACCGCCCCGACCTCGGCCGACGGCCCACCCGCCGGTGACGACCACCCGACCGAACCGATCGTCGACGCCGAGCGGCCACTCCAGCACGAGAGCGGCGCGCGCGCGGCGGACGACACTCGTACGGCGAGCGACACCCGCGCGGCGATCCCCACCCCTGACCGCGACCACGACGGCGAGCGCGACGGCGGCCCCGACGACGCGCACGGCGGCGCGTCCGAGGGGAAGGACGACGACCGCTCCCGCGGGCCCGTCGCGGACCGCGGCGCGCCGGTCGCGGAGCCGGACGACGTCCCGCTGCCCGACTGGGCCCGCACCGACGCGGTCGCCGCCGAACGGGTCGCTCCGGTGTCCTCGCCGCCGGTCCGCGGCGGCATCAGCGGGCTGCGCGAGCGGCTCCGTGACGCTGCCGGGGACGTCCGGGCGCGCGCGGGCGACCTGCGCGACCGGGTCGGCGGTGCCGGCTCGGGTGGCACCGCGCAGGACGCGCGACGTCCGGCGGACGAGACCCTCCCGCATGCTCCGGGCACCGAGCAGCAGCCGGCGTTCCCGTGGAGCACCGAGGAGTTCGTCGCGGGGCGGGACGACGTCGACGATCCCGCCGGGAACCCGGACGAGCCGCGCACCGAGCGGACCGCGGACCGGGGACCCGGCGCCCGGTGGGACCAGACCGACCAGATCGCGGAGGACGAACTGCCGTGGTGGCGTCGTCCGAAGCACGACGCGTAGTGCTCGCCGCACCGCCGGTAGGGTTGTCACCGTGCTCGAACTGGTCGTCCTGATCTCCGGTACCGGCTCGAACCTCCGAGCCCTGCTCGAGGCGACGACCGACGCCGAGTACCCCGCCCGCGTGGTCGCGATCGGGGCCGACCGTGACGCCGAGGGCCTCGGTCTGGGCGAGGAGTTCTCGATCCCGACCTTCACGGTCCCGTTCTCCCGCTTCGCCTCGCGCGAGGAGTGGGGTGCCGAGCTCGCCGCGCAGATCCGGCCGTGGACGCCGGACCTCCTCGTGCTGTCCGGCCTGATGCGCCTGCTCCCGCACGCCGTCGTGTCCGAGTTCGCTCCCGCGATCATCAACACCCACCCGGCGTACCTGCCCGAGTTCCCGGGAGCCCACGGCGTCCGTGACGCCCTCGCCGCCGGGGTCGAGCAGACCGGCGCCAGTGTGATCCAGGTCGACGACGGTGTGGACACCGGCCCGATCCTGGCCCAGGAGCGTGTCCCCGTGCTGCCGGGCGACACCGAGTCGACGCTGCACGACCGCATCAAGCCGGTCGAACGTCGGCTGCTCATCCAGACCATCCTCGACATCGCCAACGGCACCACCGACCTGAAGGGCACCCCGAGCGCATGAGCGTGCACGCCGCCGACCCCAGCCTCTACCGCCACCGCGACGTCGTCCCCGTGCGGCGTGCCCTCATCTCGGTGAGCGACAAGTCGGGCCTGCTCGAGCTCGCCGGTGCCCTCGCCGACGCCGGCGTCGAGCTGGTGTCGACCGGCAGCACCGCGCAGACGATCCGCGACGCCGGGTACGGCGTCACCGACGTGTCGAGCGTGACCGGGTTCCCGGAGTCGCTCGACGGCCGTGTGAAGACCCTGCACCCCGCCGTGCACGCGGGGCTCCTGGCCGACCTGCGGCTGGAGTCGCACGAGCAGCAGCTCGCCGACCTCGGCATCGCGCCGTTCGAGCTCGTCGTCGTCAACCTGTACCCGTTCGTCGAGACGGTCGCCTCGGGTGCCGACAGCGCCACCGTGGTCGAGAACGTCGACATCGGTGGGCCCGCGATGGTCCGCGCCTCGGCGAAGAACCACCCGAACGTCGCGATCGTCGTCTCGCCGTCGTCCTACGCCGAGGTCGTCGAGGCGGTCCGTGCGGGCGGCACCACGCTCGAGCTCCGGAAGCGCCTCGCCGCGCAGGCCTTCGCCCACACGGCGTCGTACGACGCAGCCGTCGCCTCGTACTTCGCGACCGACGTCGTCGCTCAGGACGCGGCGCACGTCGCCGGGCAGGCCGCCGCACCGACCGTCGCCGGGGACCTCGAGACGCCCGGGACGTTCGACGAGACGCTCCGGATCGAGGCCGGTCTGACCGCGACCCTCCGCTACGGCGAGAACGCGCACCAGGCCGCGGCGCTCTACACGAGCACCGGAGGAGCGGGCATCGCGCAGGCGACGCAGCTGCACGGCAAGGAGATGTCGTACAACAACTACGTCGACGCCGACGCCGCCGTCCGTGCCGCCTACGACTTCGACACCCCGGCCGTCGCGATCATCAAGCACGCCAACCCGTGCGGCATCGCCACCGCCCCGGCAGACGCGGTCGACCCGATCGCCTCGGCCCACGCCGCCGCGCACGCCTGCGACCCGCTGTCGGCCTTCGGCGGCGTGATCGCCGCGAACCGTCCGGTCACGAAGCAGATGGCGGAGACCGTCCGCGACATCTTCACCGAGGTCGTCGTCGCCCCGGCCTTCGACCCCGAGGCACTCGAGATCCTGTCGCAGAAGAAGAACATCCGCCTGCTCACGCTGCCGGCGGACTTCGCGCTCGCGACGCGTGAGCTCAAGCAGGTCTCCGGCGGCTTCCTCGTGCAGGACGCCGACCGCTTCACCGCCTTCGACCAGTCCACCTGGACCCTGGTGTCGGGCGAGCCGGCCGACGAGGCGACCCTCGCCGACCTGGCGTTCGCGTGGAAGGCCAGCCGTGCGGTCAAGTCGAACGCCATCCTGCTCGCCGACCAGGGCGCGAGCGTCGGCGTCGGCATGGGCCAGGTCAACCGGGTCGACTCGTGCCACCTCGCGGTGGACCGCGCCGGTGATCGTGCCCGTGGCAGCGTCGCGGCGTCGGACGCCTTCTTCCCGTTCGCCGACGGCCTGCAGGTCCTGCTCGACGCCGGCGTCCGTGCCGTCGCCCAGCCGGGCGGCAGCGTCCGTGACGACGAGGTCATCGCGGCAGCGCAGGCCGCCGGGGTGACGATGTACTTCACGGGCGAGCGCCACTTCTTCCACTGAGCCACCAGATCGACGGCGTCCAACAACGCCGGGACCATTGCGCTGCACGAGCGACTGTGAATAGTCTGTAAGGCTCCGCACCGCATCGACGATCGCGACCGGATCGGCTGTGCCGCGGACACAACGGTGACGAAGACGACGACTGGAGTGACGATGGACGCGACGACCGGAACAGTGGCGACGGCTGCCCGGACGGGTCTCGTGTCCCTCGTGGGGACCACTCCCGCTCCGCGACCCCGGACCCGAGCGGCCCTGCCGCTCCGGTACCCGGGCGCGGCCGCCGTCTAGCCAGGCCCTCCCACGGCCTCGCGCCCGACGACCCCGTCGGCGAGCGCGGACCACCCGCTGAGAACCCGGGGACCAGTGTCCCCGGTGCCCTCCGGCCCGGTCGACGTCACACCAGTGACGGCGACGGCGCGCGACCACGCGCCCGGCCGACGACCACCGCACTGCCACACCGCGCCTCCCGGCCGGACCGCCACCCGCCGACGCGACCCGTCGACGGCCACGGCGACCCGACCGGGCGGACACGGCACGACGCACGAGGACGCAACCGCATGTCCAGAACGCCCGACCAGGCGACCCCCTCCACCGACCGCCCCTCGACCCTGCGCGCCATCGGCCGCATCTGGCCCTACGTCGAGCCGTACCGCTGGCGGCTGCTCGGCGGCATGGCCGCGGCGATGGGCGCCTCGCTCGTCGCCCTGGCGATCCCGTACGTGCTGCAGTGGCTCGTCGACGGCCCGCTGTCGTCGCGCGACGCCGCGCTCATCTGGCCCGCCGGGCTCGGCGTGCTCGCACTGGGCGCCCTCGAGGCGTTCTTCATCGCCTCGCGCCGCCGCCTGGTGATGCGCCCCTCGACGCGCATCGAGACGAGCATGCGGAACGCGCTCTACGCGAAGCTCCAGGACCTGCCCGTCGCGTTCCACGACCGCTGGGAGTCCGGCCAGCTGCTCTCCCGCTCGGTGTCCGACCTGTCGCTGATCCGCCGTTGGCTGGCGTTCGGCGTGGTCCTCCTCGTGGTGAACATCGTCACGATCGCGGTCGGTTTCGTGGTGCTGTTCACCTTCGGCTGGCTGCTCGGCCTGATCTTCCTGGTGGCGTCGATCCCGCTGTGGATCAACGGCCTGCTGTTCGAGCGGAAGTACTCCGTCGTCGCGCGGCGCAGCCAGGACCAGGTCGGCGACCTCGCCACGAGCGTCGAGCAGTCGGTGCACGGCATCCGTGTGCTCAAGGCGTTCGGCCGCGGGCGCTCGAAGCTCGAGGAGTTCAGCGAGCAGGCCGAGGCCCTCCGCGGCACCGAGATCGAGAAGGCGAAGGCCATCGCGAGCATCTGGCTGTGGCTGCTGCTCGTGCCGGACGTCGCGTTCGCGCTGTGCCTGCTCGCCGGCATCTGGCTGGCGTCGCAGGGCGAGCTGACGGTCGGGCAGCTGTTCGCGTTCTTCGCGACGGCGACGGTGCTGCGGTTCCCGATCGAGTCGATCGGGTTCTTCCTGTCGATGACCTTCGACACCCGGACCGCGGTCGACCGGTTCTTCGAGGTCATGGACTCCGAGAACACGATCCAGGACCCCGAGCACCCGCGGACCATCGCCGAGCCGCACGGCGCGCTGTCGTTCAACGACGTCCACTTCCGCTACCAGGACGCGACGGACGAGTACCCCGACCTGGTCGACGGCGTCGAGCTCCAGCTGCACCCGGGCGAGACCATGGCGCTCGTCGGCCTGACCGGCAGCGGCAAGACCACGCTGCTGTCGCTCGTGCCGCGGCTCTACGACGTCACCGGCGGCTCGATCACGATCGACGGCGTCGACGTCCGCGACCTCACGCGCGCGGAACTCCGCCGGCACGTCGGCGTCGCGTTCGAGGACGCCACGCTGTTCTCGACGAGCGTCCGGGACAACGTGCTGCTCGGCCGGCCCGACCTCGAGGGCGCCGAGGCCGAGCGGATCATGCGCGAGGCACTGGAGATCGCACAGGCGTCCTTCGTGGACGACCTGCCGGACGGGGTCCACACCCGCGTCGGCGAAGAGGGCATGTCGCTCTCCGGCGGCCAGCGGCAGCGTCTGGCGCTCGCGCGTGCGATCGCCGCCCGCCCGTCGGTCCTCGTGCTCGACGACCCGCTGTCAGCGCTCGACGTCGACACCGAGGCGCGCGTCGAGGCGGGGCTCCGCCGTGTGCTGGCTGAGACGACCTCGCTGATCGTCGCCCACCGCCCGTCCACCGTGACGCTCGCCGACCGCGTGGCGCTCATGGAGGGCGGCCGCATCACCGCCGTCGGCACCCACTCGGAGCTGATGGCCACCAACGAGCACTACCGCTACGTCATCTCCTCGCTCGACGAGGACGACGCACCCGCCCGAGAGGAGGCGATGGCATGAGCCAGCAGGAACAGGTCCCGCCCGTGGACACGGCAGCCGGGCCGGGAGGCACGGATCCCGTCCTCGACGAGGCCGCGGCGGCGCGGGCGGCCGGCCCGGTCACCGCGGCGGTCACCACGCTCGGCGTGCGCGGCGAGGAGCGCGAGGACTTCAGCAAGGCGGAGAGCAAGCGCCTGCGGCGCCGCTCCCTCGCCCTGCTCGGGTCGCTCGCCGCACCGCTCAAGGCCCGGTTGGTGCTGCTCGGGGTCGTCGTGGTCGTGTCCACGGCGGGCACGGTCGCCGGCCCGGCGCTCATCGCGTGGGGCATCGACAACGCCCTGCCCGCGGTGATGGACGAGGACGACTGGGTGCCGGCGTTCGGCGTGGTGGCGACGTACATCGTCGTCGCGGTGCTCGGCGCGGTCCTCACCGCCTGGTACACCGTGCTCGCGGCACGGATCAGCCAGGCGATCCTGTTCGACCTGCGCAAACGGGTGTTCCTGCACACGCAGCGACTCTCGCTCGAGTTCCACGAGACGTACACGTCGGGCCGGATCATCTCGCGCCAGACGAGCGACCTCGACTCGATCCGCGAGCTGCTCGACTCCGGGCTGAACCAGCTCATCCAGGGCGTGCTCTACATGGTGTTCACGGGCATCGCGCTCGTGCTCCTCGACCCGACGTCCGGGCTCGTGCTCGCGGTGTCGCTCGTGCCGCTCTGGTTCCTGATCCGCTGGTTCCAGACGAACTCGCAGACGCTGTTCCGGGCCACCCGCGTGACCTCGGCCAGGGTCATCGTGCACTTCGTCGAGACGATGACCGGCATCCGGGCGGTGCAGGCGTTCCGGAAGGAGTCCCGCAACCGCGACGAGTACGGCCGCTACGTCGAGGACTACCGGGTGGCGAACACGAAGGTGTTCAACCTGTTCGGGACCTTCGACCCGGTGCTCGTGCTCATCGGCAACGCCACGCTCGCGGCGGTCGTGATCGTCGGTGGCTTCCGGATCGTCGGCGGGTCGCTCGAGGTCGGCGCGCTGCTGGCGGTCGCGCTCTACGCCAAGCGGTTCTTCGACCCGGCGCAGGAACTCGCGATGTTCTACAACGGGTACCAGTCGGCCTCGGCGGCGATGGAGAAGATCTCCGGCGTCCTCGAGGAGCGTCCGTCGGTGCCGGACCCCGCGAAGCCGGTGCGGCTGCCAGAGGCCACCGGGGCGGTGGACTTCGACGACGTCGAGTTCGCGTACAACGCCGACAAGGTCGTGCTCCCCGAGTTCGACCTGCACGTCCCGGCGGGGCAGACCATCGCGCTCGTCGGGTCGACCGGTGCCGGCAAGTCGACGCTCGCGAAGCTCATGGCGCGGTTCTACGACCCGACCAAGGGCTCCGTGCGGCTCGACGGCATCGACCTGCGGGAGATCGACCCGAAGGACATGCGCCGCGCGATCGTCATGGTCACGCAGGAGGCGTACCTGTTCTCCGGCTCGGTCGCGGACAACATCGCGCTCGGCAAGCCGGGGGCGACGCGCGACGAGATCGTCCGGGCGGCGGAGGCCGTCGGCGCGCACGCGTTCATCGAGGCCCTGCCCGACGGGTACGACACCGACGTGAACAAGCGCGGCGGCCGGGTGTCGGCCGGGCAGCGGCAGCTGCTGTCGTTCGCCCGGGCGTTCATCGCCGACCCGAAGGTGCTCATCCTCGACGAGGCGACGGCGTCGCTCGACATCCCGTCCGAGCGGCTCGTGCAGGAGGGCCTCGAGACCCTGCTCGCGGACCGCACGGCCGTGATCATCGCGCACCGCCTGTCGACGGTCGCGATCGCCCACCGGGTGCTCGTGATGGAGTACGGCCGGATCGTCGAGGACGGCACGCCGGACGACCTGATCGCCGGGACCGGTCGCTTCGCCCAGCTGCACGCGGCCTGGCGCGACTCGCTCGTCTAGCCGTCCCTCGGCCGCGGACCGGACGTCCGTCGGCTCGCACCCTGCTCCGCACATCGCGCCCCGTCTCCACGGGGCGCGATGTCCGTCCGGGGGTGCGCCACCGGGCGCGGAGGACGTGGTTGGCTTGCTCCCATGAGCAACGACAGCGTGCAGCCCGGCGGCGTCGCCCTGCGCGACCCCTGGTACGGGGCACCCTTCACCGCGGCGGTCCGCCGGTTCTGGCGGAAGTACACGGTGTTCACCGGCCGGGCGTCACGCTCCGAGTTCTGGTGGTGGTGGATCACGTCGTTCGTGATCGGGCTCGTGCTGCAGCTCGTCCCGCAGGTCTTCACGCCGGACACCCCCGTGCTCGAGAACCCCGTCGGGTCCTACCTGTTCGTGCTGTGGGGGCTCGTGACGCTCGTCGGGTCGCTCGCCCTCGGTGCCCGACGGCTGCACGACGCGAACCTGTCCGGCTTCTGGCAGTTCCTGCACGTGCTCCCCGCGATCGGTTCGCTCGTGCTCCTCGTGCTGTTCCTGCTGCCGTCGAACCCGAGGGGCGCACGCTTCGACGCCTGAGCCGTGACGGCGCCGACCGACGCGTGACGCCGCCGACCGACGCCGACGTCGGGAGCGGGTCAGAACGGGTCGTCGGCGTCCGTGGACGGTGACCAGCGGGCACGACGCATGTCGATCCTCCAGGCCGTGGCGCCCTGCACGATCGGCGTCCCCTCGGCGCGGTAGTGCTCGAGCGCCCGGGCCTCGTGCCGGACGGGCGGCAGCCCGCCGGACCGGACCACGCGCCACCAGGGCAGGTCGGCGCCCTCGTGGGCCATCACCTTGCCCACCGCTCGTGACGCGCGCGACCCGAGCACCGCGGCGACGTCGCCGTACGTCATCACGTGCCCCGGCGGGATGAGCCGGACCACCTCGGCGACGGCGGCACCGAAGTCCGGCTCGGGCCGGGTCGCGCCGGTGTCCGGATCGGTCACCCGGCGGGGCTAGAGGGCGAGGACGGCGTAGTGGTCGCCGTACTGGGTCTCGCGCACGACCTCGAAGCCGAGGGCGCGGAAGAACGCCTCGGGGCTGCCGTCGCCGCCGGGCTCGTACACGACGGTCAGGCGCTCGAAGCCGCGGCTCCGTGCCTCGTCCGCCAGACCGTGCACGGCGAAGCGCCCCACGCCGCGGCCCTGGGCGTCGGCGGCTACGTTCACGCGCCAGATCGCGCTGCGCAGTTCCTCTTCGCGGTTGTCCTCGTCGAAGGTGCCGATGATCATGCCGACCACCCGGTCGCCGTCGAGCACCACGCGGGTCCATGCCGAGCTCGGCTTCACGTCGGACTCGGCGACCCCGTAGGTCGTCGGCTGCACGAACTGCTCCTGCCCGGGCTTGAGCGTCAGGGAGTTGGCCGCGGCGGCGGTCGACGCGGAGAGGGCTTCGAGGCGGAGGTCCGTCATGCCGCTCAGGCTAGCGGTGGACCCCGTCCGGGTGCCAGGACGGCGTGCAGAGCGTTGCAGCACCGTTGCGTGCGCGGGAGCGGCGGTAGGGTCGCGACATGGCGGAGCATCGACGTGGGGCGAACCTGCCGTCGATCGGTGGCTTCAACCGCACGGTCGTGCTCGACGCCGTCCGTCGGTCACCCGACGGGTTGAGCCGCGTCGAGCTCGCCGCCCGCACCGGCCTGAGCGCGCAGACCGTGTCGAACGTCACCCGGTTCCTGATCGAGGCCGGCATGATCGTCGAGTCCGGCACCGTCGTGGCCGGCCGGGGGAAGCCCCGGACGATCCTGCGGCTCGAGGCCACCAGCCGGTACGCAGTGGGGGTGCACGTCGACCCCGCGGTCGTCACGTACGTGCTGCTCGACCTGGCCGGCCGCGTCGTCGCCGAGACCACCACCTCGACGCCGTCCGCCGACGACCCGTCCGAGGTCGTGCGCACCATCGCGACCGCCGTCGACGGACTCGTCACCGGCGCCGGGGTGGCCGTCGACAGCGTGCTCGGGGTCGGGATCGCCAGCCCGGGACCGATCGACGTCGACGCCGGGGTCGTGCTCGACCCACCGTTCCTGCCGCGCTGGCGGGACGTGCCCCTGCGGGACGCGCTCGCGACGGCGACGGGCTTCCCGGTGCTGCTCGAGAAGGACGTGACGGCAGCGGTCGTCGGCGAGATGTTCCTGGCGGGGGAGTCGTCCGCGCGGAACTTCGCGTTCGTCTACTTCGGCACCGGCTTCGGGGTCGGGCTCGTCGTCGACCACGAACCCGTCCGCGGGGTGGGGTCGAACGCGGGTGACGCCGGACACATCATGGTCGACCAGGGCGGGCTCGCCGGGACGCCCGACGGAGCCGGAGCACGGGGTGAGGTGGGTGCCGCCGTGGCCCCGGACCGACTCGTGCGGGTCGCCCGTGAGCGCGGGCTCCGGCTGGCGGGAGCGACCGGCACCGACGCGGACGACGCAGCCTGCGTGCAGCGCGCCTGGGAGGCCCTCGGCGCAGCCATCGAGGGCGGCGACGAGGTCGCGGTGGGGCTCGCGGCCGAGGCGGGCGCCGCGATGGGGCGGGCGGTGGTGCTCATCGTCAACCTGCTCGACATCGACCGCGTGGTGTTCGGGGGTCCGTTCTGGTCGCAGATCGCCCCGGTCGCCCTGCCCGCCGCCCGACAGACGGTGGTCGCTTCGCCGTTGCTCGTGCCGAAGCACCCGATCGCGGTCGTCGACAGCGGCCGGGGCGCCGACGTGGCCGCCGTCGGAGCCGCCTGCCTGGTGCTCGATGCGGCGCTGTCCCCGCGCGCGAGCACCCTGCTCATCCGGCACTGACGCCGGTCCCCCGGCCGTCGGTCCCCCGGTCGCGGCACTGTCCGGCCGGTGTCCGCGCCGCTAGGGTCGAGGACACGCACGCGAGGGAGGGCCGCATGACGATGACGGGCGACGCCACGGGGACCATCGACCCACGGTGGGCCAGGGTCCGGCCGCTGGTCTTCCGGACGATCATCGGCGCCGTCGTCGCGGCCGGACTGGTGGGCATCGTCGCGGTGCTCCTCGGGGACTTCGGCCGGGTCGCGGTGCAGCTCCTGCTGACGGTGGTCGTGGTCGTCGTCTTCGCGCTGCTGTCCTGGTACGACGCCGACGTGTCCTCGCGGCGGTCCGGCACGTTCGCGTTCGCGAGCATCGCGGTGTCGATGTACCTGCTGGTGACCGGCCTGGTCAAGGTCTGGGTCGTGCCGGCCGACCCGTTCGGCGGGGACGGGATCTGGCTCGTCGGCGCGCACTTCTGGCAGTGGCTCGGGGTCGTGTTCGTCGCGCGGTTCGCCCTGCTGCACGTCCACCTGTTGCTCGTCATCCACCGGCGGTACCCGACCCCGCTGCTGCAGCTCGTCGCGAAGGTGACGGTCGCGGTGATCGCGCTGCTCGCCCTGCTGCTCTCGGTGCCGCTCCTGGCCCCGGACGCCGACCTCGCGAGCGGGTACTGGCGGCTGGTGTGGGTGGTCGTCATCCTCGACCTGCTCGGCACCGTCGTCGTGCCGCTGAGCAACGCATTGTTCCGGCCACGGCACCTCGCGCCGGGCGCCGGTGCGGCTGCCGGCGGGGCGACAGCGGTGTGGCCGCGCCCCGCGTCGGACCAGTGGCCCGGAACGTCGGGCGGCGGCGGTGCGGCCGGAGCCGGGGATGCGCCCGGCGTGCAGGCCACCGCCGCGGCCCCGACCGTCGACGGCTGGTCGGGCACGCCGGAACCGGCGCCCGCTGCTTCGCCGTCCGTCGTGTCGCCGGCCGTCGTCTCGCCGTCCGTCGTGTCCTCGTCCGTCGTGTCCTCGTCCGTCGTGTCCCAGGCCGTCGTGTCCCAGGAGACCGCAGCTCCGGTCGCCTCCGCAGGGTCCGGAAGCGACGGCGGCACGACGGTCGCGGGTAGCGACGGCCTGCTCTACGAGCGACGGCCGGACGGCGCGCGGGCCCTCTCCTGGCCGCGGTACGTCGACGGGACGCCGCTGCCGGCCGCCCCGGACGGCTCCCCGGACTTCAGCGGCGTCGCCCGCCCCTGAGCCCGCGGCGCAGCGGCCGACCGGGCCGGTCGGCGTGTCAGACCTCGCCGAGCACCTTCCGCCAGGCCGACGTCAACACCGCGTACTCGTCGTCCGACACGAGGTCGCGCACGCCGGTCGCGAGGACCGCCGAGCGGACGGCTTCCTCGGCACCGGCGCGGTCACGCAGGTGGGCGTCCGAGTGCTTCACCGCGCGTCCCGCCTCCTGCGCCGCCTCGATCTCCTCGACACGACCCGCTGCGCCGGCCGCGTCGAGCGCGTGCTGCCACGCGGCCACGAGGTCCGCGTTCGTCACCATCCGGCCGTCCGCTCCGCCCTGGATCGCGAGCGAGGCGCTCGGCTCCGGCACCACGATGTCCTCGTCGGCCTTCCAGGCGACGTCGAGCGCCTCGGCCTCGTCGGCGGTGATCCGCCCGGCCCGCTCGATCATCGCCTGCAGTGCGGTGTTGCTGGTGTCCTCCGACACGATGTCCTCTCCGACCGGACGCGCTCGCGTGGTCGCGACCATCTTCTCGGTGGCTGCTGGGAGGAGGCGGATGCGGTGGTCCGGCCAGGCGACGGACGGGAGGCGCGGGTCGGGCCGGCCACGCGCCTCCCGTCCGTCTCGTGGCCGGCCACGACACCGGTCGTTCACCCCCGGGCCACCGTGCGGACGCCCGGGTGCTGAACAGTCGTGCAGGTCCTCCCCTGACCAGAAGGAACCTGCATGCGCACCCCCGCCCTGCGGCTCGGTGCCGGCGTCGCGACGGGCCTCGCCCTCGCCGCCGGCGTCCTGACCGCCAGCCCCGCCTCTGCGGCCGTCGGCGACGACGCCGCCGCCGTCGGCGCCCGCGTCATCACCGGCGCAGCGGCCGGCCTCGCGATCAACGAGGTCGAGTCGAACGCCGACGACACCGATTGGGTGGAGCTGGTCAACACCTCGTCCGCCGCGATCGACCTGAGCGGTTGGCGCTTCCTCGACTCCGACGCGTCGCACACCGCGTGGACGCTGCCGCAGGGGACGACGATCGCCGCCGGCGGGTACCTCGTCGTCGACCAGGAGACGACCACCCGCCCGGGCTTCGACTTCGGGCTCGGCGCAGCCGACTCCGTGCGGTTCTACGACCCGGCCGGCGCGCTGGTGCTCCGGTACGCCTGGACCGCGCACGCCGCGGTGACGTACGGCAGCTGCCCGGACGGCTCCGGCGTGCTCCTCGACACCACCGCGTCGACCAAGGGGAAGCCGAACGACTGCTCCTCGCCCGTCCGCATCAACGAGGTCGAGTCGCAGGACGGCTCCCCGGGCGACTGGGTCGAGCTGACGAACGTCGGGACGACCACGGTCGACCTCGGCGGGTACGTGCTGCAGGACAGCGAGGACGACCACGCGTGGACGGTCCCCGCCGGCACCACCGTCGCGCCCGGGGGCTTCACCGTGCTCGACGAGGCGCAGTTCGGCTTCGGGCTCGGCAAGGCGGACAGCGTGCGGCTGTCGGACGCCCGCGGGGTGCCGGTCGACGCGACCTCGTGGACCGCGCACGCGGCGACCACCTACGGCCGCAACCCCGACGGCACGGGGGACTTCGCCGAGACCGCCGGGCCGACCAAGGGTGCTGCGAACCGGTTCGCCGGCGTGGTGACGGCCGAGCCGTGGCCCGGTGGCCCCGACGAGACCGTGCTCGACGCCGAGGACACCTTCACCGGCGACCTGAGCGGCCTCGACTGGGCGCCGTCGATCTCGTCGGAGGACGGCCAGCTCTGGGCCGTGCAGAACGGGGACGGCCTGCTCTACCACCTGGTGTCGGACGGCCGGGGCGGATGGGCCCCGACGAACGCCGCGGGCACCGACCTGCGCTACGCGGACGGCACCGGGACGCCCGACGCCGAGGGTGTGACGGTGACGGCCGACGACCCGGGCGCCGTGTACGTGTCGACCGAGCGCGACAACGACGTCTCGAAGACCAGCCGTCCCGCGGTCCTCCGCTTCGCCACCACCGACGGGTCCGAGTCGGCGCTGCGTGCCACGGACGAGTGGGACCTCGCCGCGGACCTCCCCGGGCTCGGTGCGAACGCCGGGCTCGAGGGGGTGACCTGGGTGCCGGACTCCTGGCTGACCGAGCGCGGCTTCGTCGACCAGCACACCGGTGCCGCCTACGCGCCCGCCGCGTACCCGGGGCACGGCGAGGGGCTCTTCCTCGTCGGTGTCGAGGGCACCGCGAGCGTGTACGCCTACGCGCTCATGGACGACGGCTCCTCGCAGCGCGTCGCGACGATCGCGACGCCGTTCTCCCTCGTCGCCGAGGTGCAGTTCGACCCGACGCTCGACGCGCTCTGGGTCGTCTGCGACGAGGCCTGCTCCGGCCGCACCGCGCTGTTCGACGTGCAGGACGGGGCGTTCACGCTCGCGTCGCTGTACGAGGCCCCGGCGAACGCCGACCGGGCGCTCGCGAACGAGGGCTTCACGATCTCGGGGCGCTGCGTGGACGGTGCTCGAGCAACCTGGTACGCGGACGACAACGACACGAACGGTCACTCGCTGCGCACCGGGACGTACCCCTGCGACGCGACGACGGAGCCGGGCGACGGCGACGGCGACGGGACGCCGGAGCCGGCGCCGGGGGACGGGGAGACGCCCGTTCCGGGTGACGGCGGGACGCCCGTCCCGGGTGGCGGCGGGACACCCGTTCCGGGTGGCGGCGACCCGACCCCGGCCCCGGCTGACCCCGGTTCGACCACGCCGGTCGCGCCGGTCGCGCCGGTCGCGCCGGTCGCGCCGGTCGCGCCGGTCGCGCCGGTCGCGCCGGCGCTCACCGACGAGAGCCGCGGCTCGGTGTCGGCACCGTCCGAGGTCCGTGCGGGATCGTCGGTGTCGATCGCCGTCGGGACGCAGCTCGTCGGGGAGCGTGTCGCGGTCTGGCTCTTCTCCGAGGCACGACTGCTCGGGACACCGGTCGTCGCCGCGGACGGCACGGTGACCGTGGTCCTCCCCGCTGACGTCCCGGTCGGGCAGCACCGCATCGTGGTCGCCGCGTTCGACGGCACGGTGGTCGGGTGGACCGGGGTGACGATCCACCCCGCGACGGGCGCGCTCGCCTTCACGGGCGCCGAGCTGGGCGGCGGGATCGTGGCGGCGCTCCTGATCCTGGCTGCCGGTACCGGTGTCCTCGTGGCTCGTCGTCGCCGGTCGGTCGTCGCGCGGTAGCGTCGGGGCATGCCCACCGAGGTCCTCCGCTACACCGCCTTCGCCGCTGAGCCCGGGGGCGGCAACCCCGCGGGGATCGTGCTCGACGCCGAGGGGATGAGCGACGAGGAGATGCTCTCGGTCGCGCAGCAGGTGGCGTACCCGGAGACCGCGTTCGTCGTCGCACGGACCCACGACGGTGCTCGGCTGCGCTACTTCTCGCCGGCCGCCGAGGTCCCGTTCTGCGGTCACGCCACCGTCGCCACCGCCGTCGTGCTCGCCGAGCGCGAAGGAAGCGGTACCCGGGTGTTCTCCACCGCTGCCGGGGACGTCGTGGTCGACACCAGGACCGCAGCCGACGGCAGCGTGCAGGTCGCGATGACGAGCGTCGAGCCCGAGACCCGGCCGATCGACCCCGTGCGGTGGGAGCGGCTCGCCGCCGTGCTCGGGCTCGTCGTCGGCGACGTCGACGAGGGCTTCCCGGTGCTCGAGTCCTTCGCGGGCAACTGGCACCCGGTGGTCGTGCTCGCCGACGTCGAACTGTTCCACCAGTTCCGCTTCGACCCGGCCGCGCTCGCCGCACTGAAGCGGGAGTACGGGTGGGAGGGCACCGTGACGGTCCTGCACCGGACGGCACCGCTGGAGTTCGAGGCGCGCAACCTGTTCCCCGCGGGCCGCATCACCGAGGACCCGGCGACGGGTTCGGCTGCTGCCTCGACCGGCGCGTACCTGCGTGCGGTCGGTGCGGTGTCGCCCGGGAGCCGCGTCGTGATCCGGCAGGGCCGACACGTCGGACGTCCGAGCGTGCTGCTCGTCGACGTGCCCGAGGTCGGCGGCATCACGGTGACCGGCGGCGCCACCCCCATCGCCTGATCCGGGTCCGGGCTGCCCGCACCCGCGCTGCCGGGCGCCCGTTCCTTCCCAGAACGCCCGCGATGCCTGATGCTCCCGGGCACACCTGGTGGTTCCGGCAGACCATGTGTGCTCTTTCCGACCCAGTACGCCCGGAAGCACCGAGTATGCGCACGCGCACGCGCACGCCACCCACCGCCGCAACCCCGGCGACCGATGCGGAGCCGTGACGAAAAGTGCTTGACACGAATAAGTCCACACGCTGTACTAATCCTGCGCGCGGGTGACGGAGCCCGCGGACATCCCGTGCAAAGGAGCACCGATGAAACGCCGCACCCGAATCATCGCCGGACTCGCATCCGTGGCAGTCGCCGCGGTCGGACTGGCGGGCTGTTCCAGCTCTGGCTCTGCCTCGAGCGACACGATCAAGATCGCCTACCAGAAGTTCGGCGCCTTCCAGCAGCTCGACGCACAGATGAAGGTCGTCAAGCAGGAGTACGAGAAGGCCAACCCGGGCAAGAAGGTCGAGCTCGTGCCGATCCAGGCGCAGGAGGACGACTACGCCACCAAGCTCGCCCTGATGAACCGCGCACCCGCGACCGCCCCCGACGTCATCTACGAGGACACGTTCCGCATCAAGGCCGACGCCGACGCCGGCTACCTGCTGCCGATCGACCAGTACACGGACAAGTGGGACGAGTGGGACCAGTTCTACGACAACGCGAAGCAGGCGGGTGAGGGCGAGGACGGGAAGATCTACGGCGTCCCGATGGGCACCGACACCCGGGCCCTCTGGTACAACAAGGACGTCTTCGCGAAGGTCGGCCTCCCCGTGCCGTGGCAGCCGAAGACCTGGGACGACGTGCTCTCCGCCGCGAAGACGATCAAGGAGAAGGACCCGGACGTCATCCCGTTCAACATCTACTCCGGCAAGGCCCAGGGCGAGGCGTCCACCATGCAGGGCTTCGAGATGCTCCTGTACGGCGCGGACGGTGACGGGAACACGCTCTACAAGGACAAGAAGTGGGTCGTCGGCTCGAAGCAGTTCGAGGACTCGCTGCAGTTCATCGAGGACGTCTACCAGGGTGACCTCGGGCCCACCCCGCAGCAGGCCCTCGACACGAACATCGGCACCACGATCACCCAGACGTGGCTCCCGGAGGGCAAGCTCGCCATCGACCTCGACGGCTCGTGGCAGTCGGGCACCTGGCTCGAGACCGGTACCGCTCCGTGGAAGGAGTGGAACGACGTGATGGGTCAGGCGCCGTTCCCGACCCAGAACGGCCAGGAGCCCGGGTACAACTCGATGTCCGGTGGATGGACGCTCTCGGTCGGTGCGAAGTCGAAGGACCCGCAGGCTGCGTTCGACTTCATCACGATGTTCCTCGACAAGGACGGCTCCATCAAGTACGACTCCGAGAACAGCCAGATCGCCGTCCGCAAGGACGTCGCCGAGGACCCGGAGTACACCGGCGCCAACCCGACCTTCGAGTTCTTCTCCGGGCTGGTGGAGCACACCAACTTCCGTCCGGCGACGAGCGAGTACGCACAGGTGTCGAACGCCATCCAGGTCGCGATGGAGTCGGTGATGACCGGCCAGCAGTCGCCGTCCGAGGCCGCAGCGGTCTACGACAAGGCCGTCGAGGGCGTCGTCGGCAAGGACAACACGGTCTCCGCCGGCTAGCGGCGCGACCGTCATACGGACGGGCGCGGGGCGCTCGGCGATGTCGCGAAGCGACATGCGCCCCGCGCGGCCCGAGCCCGCGAGGGCCGACGGGTCGGTCCCGCCCCGCGACTCCCGTCCGTCCCTCCCCACCTTCGGAACCCTCTCCGCACCCGGAAGGCAACCCCCGTGTCCAGCACCCCTCTCGCGCCGACGCTGTCGGCGCCCGGTTCACCGAACCACACCGATCCACCTGCACCCCGCAAGCGGCGCCCCCTGCGCAACGCGACGCGGGTCGTCCCGCTCCTGCCCGCCGTCGTCCTGCTCGTCATCTTCCTGCTCGGGCCGGTCATCTCGTCGTTCTACGGGTCCTTCACCAATGCGGCCCTGACCGGCGTCGACGCGGCGAACCAGCAGTTCGTCGGCTTCCAGAACTACGTCGAGCTCTTCCAGGACCCGGACTTCCCGAAGTCCGTCGTGCTCACGATCGTGTTCCTCATCGCCTCGGCGGTCGTCGGCCAGAACGTGCTCGGTCTCGGGCTCGCGCTCCTGATGCGCAGCGCCCACAAGGCCGTGCGTGCGATCGTCGGCACCTTCGTCGTCGCCGCGTGGGTGCTGCCCGAGATCGTCGCCTCGTTCGCCGCCTACGCGTTCTTCCACGACGAGGGCACGCTCAACTCGTTCCTGGCGTCGATCGGGATCAGCGGACCGAACTGGCTCTACACGTACCCGATGATCGCGGTGATCCTGGCGAACGTCTGGCGCGGCACCGCGTTCTCGATGCTCGTCTACTCGGCCGCCGTGCAGGAGGTGCCCGAGGAGATCACCGAGTCGGCCGAGGTCGACGGCGCCGCCGGCTGGCAGCGCCTCGTCTACATCACCCTGCCGGTCATCCGACGGTCCATCTCGACGAACCTCATGCTCACGACACTGCAGACCCTGTCGGTGTTCACGCTCATCTTCGTGATGACGGGCGGCGGCCCCGGCACGAACTCGTCGACCCTGCCGATCCTGGCGTACCAGGAGGCGTTCCAGTTCTCGCAGCTCGGCTTCGGGACGGCGATCGCGACGATCCTGCTCGTGGTCGGCGCGGTGTTCTCGATCATCTACATCAAGGCGCTCAAGCCGGAGGTGGACTGACCATGGCCCTGACCGCTGACCGCCCCGTGTCGAACGTCACCCGCTCGGTGACCGCACCGGGCGTGCTCCACATGACCTCGCCGCGGGGACGCACCCTGCGGTGGGTGTCGAACGTCGTCCTGCTCGTGATCGCCGTGTGCTTCGCAGTACCGCTGCTGTGGCTCGTGCTCGCCTCGTTCGACGCGCAGGCCTCGCTCTCCGTGAAGGTCCCGTCGCAGTTCACGCTCGACAACTTCACGCAGGTGCTCACCCCCGAGCTGTCGTTCGTCCCGCTTGCGAACAGCCTGCTGCTCTCCGGCGGCACCGCGGTCGTGACGGTCGTCGCCGCGCTCCTCGCCGCGTACCCGCTGTCCCGGTACAAGATGCGCGTGAACAAGCCGTTCCTGTACAGCATCCTGTTCGGCACCGGCCTGCCGATCACGGCGATGATGGTGCCCGTCTACGCGCTGTTCGTGTCGCTCAACCTCATCGACAACATCTACGGCTGCATCTTCTTCCTCGCCGCCACGAGCCTGCCGATGGCGATCTGGATGGCGAAGAACTTCATGGACTCCGTGCCGATCTCGCTCGAGGAGGCCGCCTGGACCGACGGCGCCTCGATGTTCACGACGCTGACCCGGATCGTCGTCCCGCTCATGCGTCCGGGCATCGCGGTGGTCTTCATCTTCGTCTTCATCCAGGCGTGGGGGAACTTCTTCGTCCCCTTCGTGCTGCTGCTCTCGCCCGACAAGGTGCCCGCCGCGGTGAGCATCTTCAACTTCTTCGGGCAGAACGGGGCCGTCGCGTACGGGCAGCTCGCCGCGTTCTCGATCGTCTACTCGCTGCCCGTGATCGCCCTCTACGTGCTCGTGTCCCGAGGCCTCGGCGGCGGCAACGCCCTCGCCGGCGGCATCAAGGGCTGACCGCCTGCTCGGCAGGGTCGGTGCCCCGGTACCGCCTGCCTCCGACTCCCGGTGGGCCGGTGTCCCGGCACCGCCCTGCCCGACGACCCCTGCTGGAAAGGAACCACTCCATGCACCACGACGAACCGCTCGTCGAGGCCCGGATCGCCCGCCTCGTCCGCGACCGCATCGACCCGGCCGTGCACCGTCGCTCGGCCCCGGTCACCATCGACGCCTGGCAGGTGCCTGACGAACCGGTGCCGTTCGCCGAGGCCGTCGCCGCCGACTACACGCCCTTCGCGGTCGGTGACGCCTGGGGCGCGCGTCCCTGGGGCACCACGTGGTTCCGCGTGCGCGGGACCGTGCCCGAGGACTTCGGCGTCGCGCCCGGCACCACCGTCGAGCTCCGCGTCGACCTCGGTTTCTCGAAGCGCCAGCCCGGGTTCCAGGCCGAGGGGCTCGCCTGGCGTTCCGACGGTTCCACGATCAAGGGCATCGAGCCGCGCAACGACACCGTCCCCGTCGAGGTCGGACCCGGCGGCTCGTTCGAGGTCTACGTCGAGGCCGCAGCGAACCCGGACATCGGTGGTGACGACTTCCAGGGCGCGACGCCGCTCGGGTCGAAGGCCACCGCCGGCACCGAGCCGATCTACCGCCTGCGCGCCCTCGAGCTCGTCGAGCGCGACGACACCGTGTGGGAGCTCCAGCAGGACTTCTGGGTGCTCCGTGGGCTGATGGCGGAGCTGCCGACCGACGGCACCCGGGGCGCGGACGTCCTGCGTGGCCTCGAACGTGCGGCGGACGCCCTCGACCCCGACGACGTCGCCGGCAGCGCTGCCGCCACCCGCGAGGTCCTCGCACCGCTGCTGGCCGTGGGTGCGTCCGGCTCGGCCGGCCGGGCGGTCGCCGTCGGGCACGCGCACATCGACTCCGCGTGGCTGTGGCCGGTGCGCGAGACGATCCGCAAGTGCGCCAGGACCTTCTCGAACGTGCTCGACCTGATGGACCAGGACCCAGACTTCACCTTCGCCTGCTCGTCCGCGCAGCAGTACGCCTGGATCCGCGACGGCTACCCGTCGATCTGGGCACGCATCAAGCAGCGCGTCGCCGAGGGGCGGTGGATCCCGGTCGGCGGCATGTGGGTCGAGTCGGACACGAACCTGCCCGGCGGCGAGGCGCTGGCACGGCAGTTCGTCGCCGGCAAGCGCCTGTTCCTCGAGGAGTTCGGCATCGACACCCCCGAGGCCTGGCTGCCCGACTCGTTCGGCTACACCGGGGCGCTGCCGCAGATCGTCCGCGCAGCCGGGTCGAAGTGGTTCGTCACGCAGAAGCCCTCGTGGAACGAGACGAACGTCATCCCGCACACCTCGTTCCACTGGGAGGGCATCGACGGCTCGCGCGTCCTGACGCACCTGCCCCCGGCGGACACCTACAACTCGGACGTCTCGGCGGCCGACCTGCACCGCGGCGAACGCGGCAACAAGGAACGCGGTGTCGCGAACACCTCGATGCTGCTCTACGGCTTCGGGGACGGCGGCGGCGGCCCCACCCGCGAGATGGTCGCAGCGGCCCGACGCCAGCACGACCTCGACGGCTCGCCCCGGGTCGACCTCGGCACCCCGGCGGACGTCTTCGAGGAGCTCGAGCGCGTCCTGCCGGAACCCGCCGTGTGGTCGGGAGAGATGTACCTCGAGTTCCACCGCGGCACGTACACGTCGCAGATCCGCACGAAGCAGGGCAACCGGCGCTCCGAGCACCTGCTCCGCGAGGCCGAGCTCTGGGCAACGACCGCGGCCGTGCGGCTCGGCGCCGAGTACCCGTACGACGAGCTCGAGTCCGTCTGGCACACCGTGCTCCTGCAGCAGTTCCACGACATCCTGCCGGGGTCGTCGATCGCGTGGGTGTACGAGAACGCCGAGGCGGAGTACGCCCGGGTGGCCGAGGTGCTCGAGGGCCTCATCGGCGCGTCGACGACCGCGCTCGCGAGCGGCGGTGCGCCGGCGCTCGCCGGGGTCGGGGCTCCCGCAACCGCGTTCGCCGGGGACGACGGGGCGCCGGTCGACGCTCCGCGGGGCCCCGGTGCGCTCGGGGCCGGCGGCAGCGCCGAGGTCGGGACCGTCGTGCGGTTCAACGCCTCGCCCGTCACGTCGGGAGGGGTGACCGCCCTGGGTGGTTCCCCGTCCGACGAGGAGCGACCCGTGCCTCCCGTCCGGAACGGCGACCGCTTCGTGTTCGACACCGGTGTCGTCACCGCGACCGTCGACGCGGAGGGTCACGTCGTGTCGTTCGTCGACCACGCGTCCGGACGCGACGCGATCGCGCCCGGCGCCGCGGCCGCGCAGTACACCGTGTTCCGGGACACCCCGAACCAGTGGGAGGCGTGGGACATCGACCGCGCCTACCAGCGCAGCGGGACCGTGCTGTCCGCGGCGTCCGTCGAGGTGCTCGACGACGCGCTCGTCGTGACGCGCCCCTTCGGCTCCTCGTCGGTGACGACGCGCTACACCGCCGTCGCCGGCCGCCCGGAGCTGCTCGTCGAGACCGAGGTCGAGTGGCACGAGCGGCAGAAGCTCCTCAAGCTCGCGTTCCCGCTCGACGTCCGGGCGTCCGTCGCGTCGAGCGAGATCCAGTTCGGGCACATCGACCGGCCGACGCACCAGAACACGTCGTGGGACATGGCCCGCTTCGAGACCGCCGCGCACCGCTGGGTGCACGTCGCCGAGCCCGGCTTCGGTGTCGCGGTCGCGAACGACTCGACGTACGGGCACGACATCACCCGGTCGACGCGCCCTGACGGCGGGACGACGACGCTCGTGCGCGAGTCGCTGCTGCGGGCACCGACCTTCCCGGACCCGCACGCCGACCAGGGGCACCACGTGTTCCGCACGGTGCTGCGCACGGGCGAGTCGGTGCTCGACGCCGCGGACTCGGGGTACCGGCTCAACCTGCCGGTGCGGTCGGTGCCCGGCTCGGCCGAGGTGTCGCCGCTGGTCGTCGTGTCCTCGCCGCAGGTGCTCGTCGAGGCCGTGAAGCTCGCCGAGGACCGGTCTGGCGACGTCGTCGTGCGGCTCTACGAGGCCTCGGGCGGTCGGGCGTCGGACGTCGGGGTGTCGTTCGGGTTCGACGTCGACGAGGTCGAGGCGGTCGACCTGCTCGAGCGACCGCTCGGCTCCGGGTCGTGGACGGCCGGGGATCCGGTCGTGCTGACGCTCCGGCCGTTCGAGATCGTCACGCTGCGGGTGCGGCGGGGCTGAGGCGCCGCTGGTCCCGAGGCAGCGGGGCCGGCGGAGAGGTTGCGGCGCCGGGGGAGCACGGGTGCGTTCCCCCGGCGCCGCTTCGCGCGCCGGGCGTGACGCCGTGGTCTGTCTCGCACTCGCCGTACCCAGCGGAATCGGGCGTACCAGGTCGATCCGGGCACACCTGGTCTTCCCTTTCCGCCAGGTATGCCCGGAAGTGCTTGGCATCGCACCTGTTCTGGGAAGGAACGTGCGTCCTGCACAGAGCATCCGGCCTGGAGGCTCGTCCACAGTTCCCGGCTCCGGCTCACGTCGGCCGGTGGAGACCGGGCACGATCGCGGCATGGAACGTCCACTCCCCATCCTCCGTGCGGGGCCAGCTCGTGAGGTCTCGTGCGACCCGACGACGCTGCGCCGTCGAGCCCGATCGAGCGGCGCTGACCGGTTGGTCCGCGTCGGCCCGAACGCCTTCGTCGAGGGGACCCGCTGGGACTCGGCGGGCCCACGGCAGCGCTACGTGACGCGCGTGTACGCCCGACTCGGGCGGATCGGTACTGCGGCCGTCGCCTCGCACGCCTCAGCGGCAGCGGTGCTCGGGCTCCCGGCGCTCGGGGGCTGGGAGGTCCCGGTGCACGCGACCGTGCCCGAGACGATGTACCGCGGACGGACGCGAGACCTCGTCCTGCACACGCGTCCCGTCCGCGCCGACGAGCGACTGCCGGCTCGCGGTGTCCGGGTGACGACCGTGCCCCGAACCGTCGTCGACATCGCGATGCGGGACGACCTGCGCTCCGCGGTCGTCGTCGCGGACGGGGCGTTGCGTGCCGGCACCGGAGCGGCGGAGCTCGCTGCGGCGGTCGATCGCCGAGCACGCGGGCACCGCCGCGCGGAGCACGTGCTCGGCCTCGCCGACGGCCGCGCCGGGTCGACCGCAGAGTCCTTCGCTCGCGTGGTGTTCCTCGAACTCGGGCTGCCGAGACCGGTCCTGCAGCAGGAGTTCGTGGTCGATGGGCGCCGGTTCTCGGTCGACTTCTGGTTCCCGGACCAGGGCGTGGTCGTCGAGATCGACGGTCGAGCGAAGTACACGCAGGAGCGGTACCTCGCAGGTCGGAGTCCCACCGAGGTGTTCCTCGACGAGAAGCGGCGGCACGAGCGGCTGCTGACCGTGCCCGGCGTGCGGACGATCATCCAGCTCGAGTGGCGCGACCTCTTCGACCCCGATGCGCTGGTCCGACGCTTCCGGGCAGCGGGACTGCCGTGCCCGGTCCGACCGGCCAGGAGCGCACGACCCGGAGCGGCCTGATCCAGTGGGCGCTCGCGCGGCGGTCCGAGTCAGCCGCCGGTCGTCGGGCGAGCCGCAGCTCGCCGTGTGGGCCGCAGCGCATGGGGTGACCTGACCGGGAGCCGGCCCAGGGGGACACGGTTAGCGTCGCGCGCATGGCTGTCACCGAGATCTGGCTCGTCCGCCACGGGGAGTCGAGCGCGAACGTCGCCGCTGCCAGAGCCGAGGCCGCGGGCGCCGACGTCATCGAGGTCGACCATCGCGACGCCGACGTCCCGCTCAGTCCGTTGGGGGAGGAGCAGTCCCGAGCGCTCGGGCAGGAGCTCGCCGACCGCGGCGTCGACGACGTCCCGGTGGCGCTGTGGGTCTCGCCCTACCGCCGGGCGCAGCAGACGATCGGCATCGCGCTCGACGCCGGCGGACTGACCGAGCCGCCCAAGCGGGTCGACGAACGACTCCGCGACCGAGAGCTCGGCGTCCTCGACCTGCTCACCCGCGACGGCGTTCGCAACCGGTACCCGGACGAGGAACGCCGACGACAGTGGCTCGGCAAGTACTACCACCGCCCTGCTGGCGGGGAGTCCTGGGCGGACGTGATGCTCCGCCTCCGCACCGTGCTGACGGACGTCGACCGGCTCGAGGGCCCCGGACGGTTGCTCGTCGCCGCGCACGACGCGGTCGTGATGCTCACCGTCGCCGTCTGCCTCGACCTCGACGAGCACGCACTGATGGCCTTCGCCGAGGACCACACGGTGGCGAACGCCTCGCTCACACGACTGCACCGAGACGGACCGGGTTCTCCGTGGACCCTCGAGGAGTTCTCCGCCGTGGGGCACCTCGACGACGACGAGGTCACCGAGCACAGCGGCCGGAAGGACGACGCCCGTGTCGACTGAACCCGATGCCCCGCAGCACATCACGCCGAACGTCCTCCGCGAGTGGGCGCTGCCGGAGCCCGGCGCCGGCAAGTACGGCCGCGGTCAGGTGCTCGTCATCGGCGGCGCCGCGTACACGCCCGGGGCGGCGATGCTCTCCGCCCTCGCCGCACTCCGGGTCGGTGCCGGGCGGCTCACCCTGGCCGTCGGCGCGAGCGTCGCGAAGCACGTGGCCGTGGCCGTGCCCGAGTCCGGCGTGGTCCCACTGGACGAGGACGACGACGGGCACGTCGTGGTGGGGGCGCTCGCCGCCGTGGCCGACACCGCCGGCACGTCCGACGCCGTGCTCATCGGGCCCGGGCTGGACGAGCCCGACGGCGCGCGTGACCTGGTCGCGGGTATCGCCGACGCGGTCGGACCGGACACCTTCGTCGTGCTCGACGCCTTCGCGCTCGGCGTCGCGGCGGACGTCGAGGACCAGCTCCGGCCGTTGCACGGTCGTCTCGTCCTCACGCCGAACAGCGGCGAGGCCGAGCGGCTCCTCGGGCGGGACTGCGGGGACGACGACGTCGCCGACGCCCGCGAGATCGCCGAGCGGTACGGCGCCGTGGTCGCGCTGTCCGACGTCATCGCGGCCCCGGACGGACGGACGTGGATCAAGGGCACCGGCTCCGGTGGGCTCGGGACGAGCGGCAGCGGCGACGTGCTGTCCGGCGTGGTCGTCGGGCTGCTCGCGCGCGGCGCCGATCCGGCACAGGCGGTCGCCTGGGCGTCCTACGTGCACGCGGCCGCCGGGGACCGACTCGCGGTGCAGGTCGGGCCGCTGGGCTACCTGGCCAGCGAGCTCCTCACCGAGATCCCGCGCGTCCTGGTCGAGCTCGGCGGCTGACGACGTCGCCCGTTCCTTCCCAGAACGGCTGCGATACCTGGTCGGAACGGGCGTACCTGGCGGAACGGAACGACCAGGTACGCCCGGAACGCAGAGGTACGCCCGAGTTCACCTGGTCCCGTAGGGCCAGGGCCAGGGCCAGGGTCAGGGCCAGGGTCAGGGCCAGCGCCAGAGCCAGCGCCAGCGCCACAGCCAGCGCCAGCGCCAGCGCCAGACAGGGCCCCACCCGCACCCGCCTAGCCGCGCAGGGTCTCCACGGCCTTGTCGACCCGGCGCTGCCGCGTCTCCGGGGCCTTCGCGGCGAGCACCGGGTCGACGAGCGCTCGCTGCCGTGACGCCGACAGGGTCTCGTACGCCGCGCGCACCCCGGCCTCGTCGAGCGCTGCTGCCAGGTCGGACGGCAGCTCGACCGTCCGCGGCAGGGTGTCGACCTCGAGCGTGACCTCGACGGTGTCGCCGGCGGCGATCCCCGAGGCCGTCCGGTGCTCCGCGGAGAGCGGGACCAGGAACTGCCCGCCCATCACCCCGACGGTGGAGCGGTAGGTGTAGCCGCCGTCGATCGTGACGACCACGGCCGGGCGCTTCCCGGAGCCGAGCGCCTCGATGACGGACTCCGGGACGGGCAGTCCGGTCGCCGTCTTCCTCGCCTGCAGCACCGTCGTCGTGAACTGCACCCGTGCCTCCCGGCTGTCGTCGGACGCGACCGTCGCGTCCTGGCGGACGCGGCCGTCGCGTCCTGGCGGACGCGACCACCAGGGCCGCTCCCGGCAGCGAAACCGTACAGCCGCACGCGCTGTTCCGCCACCGTTCACCGCCGCAGCACGACCCGGAAACCGGGCGCGTCCACGATCGTGCCGAACCCGGACCCCGGGTACCCGAACCCCCACCGCACCCGGAAGGCACACCCCGTGCAGCACACCCGCACCCTGGCCGGCATCGCCCTGGCCGCAGCAGCAGTCGTCACCCTGGCCGGTTGCTCGGCCACGAGCTCGGCGAGCACGAGCACCGGCGCCGGCGACGCCGACTGGAAGACCGCCACGAGCGCCGAGTCGGCGGGCGGCATGGACGCGCTCGTCAAGGCCGCGAAGGCCGAGGGCCAGCTCAACGTCATCGCGCTGCCGCCGTCGTGGGCCAACTACGGCAAGATCATCGACGGCTTCACGAAGCAGTACGGCATCAAGGTCGCGTCGGCGAACCCGAACGGTTCGAGCGCCGACGAGGTCGCCGCGGTGAAGTCGCAGAAGGGCCAGTCCACGGCACCCGACGTCCTGGACCTCGGCAACGCGGTCCTGCAGCAGAACCTCGACCTGCTCACGGACTACAAGGTCGCGAACTGGTCGGACATCCCGGACACCCTGAAGGACGCCGACGGCAAGTGGACGCGCGACTACACGGGGCTCATGTCGATCGGGTACGACTCGTCGAAGATCTCGGACGCCCCGAAGGACCTGAACGACCTGCTCGGCAGCGAGTACAAGGGCAAGGTCTCGATCGCCGGCGACCCCACGCAGGCCAACCAGGCCGCGTCGGCCGTCTACCTCGCCGCACTCGAGAACGGTGGCTCCGCCGACGACATCACCCCCGGTGTCGAGTTCTTCGGCAAGCTGAAGCAGGCCGGCAACTTCCAGAACGTCCTGCCGTCGCAGGCCACCGTCGCCTCGGGGGAGACCCCGGTCGTCGTCCAGTGGTCGTACAACAACCTCGCGTGGGGGCCGGCTGCGGGTGCATCGGGCAACAAGAACTGGAAGACGGTCGTCCCCGAGGGGCAGGCCCTCGGCTCGTACTACTCGCAGGCCATCAACAAGGACGCCCCGCACCCCGCGGCGGCCCGCCTCTGGCAGGAGTACATCGCCAGCCCGGAAGCGCAGAACCTGTACCTGCAGGCCGGCGCCTTCCCGTCGACCCTCGCGGCGATGCAGCAGTCGGGCACAGTCGACCAGGACGCCCTGGAGGCCGCCGGCGGCATGCCGAAGGACTACGTCGAGCTGACCGACGCCCAGGTCACCGACGCGGCGAAGGTGCTCGCGGCGAAGTGGTCCGCCACGATGGGGTCCTGACAGCCATGACGACCGCATCGGCGCCGGGCGGCAGCGCGTTCGCCCCGGGCGCGGGCACGGCAGTGCCGGTCCCCGCCGTCACCAGCGCGGCAGCGGCCCCCGTCGAACCGGCCGGCGCCGATGCGGCCACCCGCAGCACCGGGGCCCGGGGCCGTCGCCCCGGCCTCGCGTGGCTCGGCCTCACCCCCTTCGCCGTCTACGTCCTGCTGTTCCTCGCGGTCCCGGCCGTGATCGCGATCGGCAGCGGCTTCCTCACCGGTGACGGCGCGTTCACGTTCGCGAACCTCGCGGCGTTCACCGACCCGTCCGTGCTCCGGGCGTTCGGCGGTTCGTTCGGCCTCTCCGCCGCGTCCGCCGTGATCGGTGCCGTCGTCGGTGCCCTGGTCTGCTGGGCGCTCGCGGCACTCCGACCGGACGGACTGGTCCGGTCGATGATCGACGCCGCCGCGAGCGTCCTCGCCCAGTTCGGCGGCGTCATGCTCGCGTTCGCCTTCATCGCGACGATCGGCGCGCAGGGGCTCGTGACCACGTGGCTCGTGTCCGCGTTCGGCCTCGACCTCAACGCCGGCGGGACCTTCCTCTACACGGTCCCCGGGCTCGTCATCCCCTACGTGTACTTCCAGGTGCCGCTGATGGTCCTCACGTTCATGCCCGCCCTCGAGGGCGTCCGTGGCCAGTGGGGCGAGGCCGCCGCGACACTCGGCGCCTCACGTGCGACGTACTGGCGTCGGATCGCGCTCCCCGTGCTCGCGCCGGCGTTCTGGGGCTCGCTCCTGCTCCTCTTCGCGAACGCGTTCTCGTCGTTCGCGACCGCTGCGGCGCTGATCTCGCAGGGCGGCATCGTCCCCCTCACCATCCGCGCGCAGCTCACCAGCGAGACGATCATCGGCCTGCAGAACGTCGCCGGTGTGCTCGCCCTCGGCATGGTGGTCGTGATGGCCGTCGTGATGGCGGCGTACTCGCTGCTCCAGCGCCGCGCCGCCAGGTGGCAGCGATGAGCGCCGCCGTCCCGTCGCGTCCGCGGACCCGGCCGGGAAACGCGGCCCGCCCCCGCCGCTCCGGCGTCGCCCCGTCGCGGGTCACCGCCGTCGTGGTGCTCACCGTGGTCGGGCTCGTCTTCGCGGTCCCGCTGGTCGCCCTGGCACAGTTCACGTTCCGCCAGGGCACCGACGGTGCACTCACCCTGGACCACTACGCCGCGATCGTCGATCCCGTGAACGCCGTCACCTACCAGCCGGTGTTCGACGGTCTCGGCGCATCACTGCTCATCGCGGTCATCACCGTCGGCATCGTGCTGCTCGTCCTCCTGCCCGCACAGATCGTCACCGCGCTCCGCTACCCCCGCCTGCGCCGCGTGCTCGAGTTCGTCTGCCTGGTCCCGATCACCGTGCCGGTCGTGGTGCTCGTCGTCGGGTTCATCCCCGTGTACCAGGTGGTGGCGCAGGTCTTCGGCTCCGGCGCCTGGACGCTCGCGTTCGCGATCGGCATCGTCTCGCTGCCCTTCGCCTTCCGCCCGATCGCGGCGGCGCTGACCGCGATCGACGTCACCGTGCTCGCCGAGGCCGCCCGGTCGCTCGGCGCATCGTGGTGGACGGTCACCTGGCGGATCCTGCTGCCGAACCTCCGTCGCGGCATCACCGCCGCGTGCTTCCTGACCATCACGGTCGTCCTGGGCGAGTACACCCTCGCCTCGTTCCTCTCCCGCACCACGTTCCAGACCGCGCTGCTGCTCGTGCAGTCCACCGACCCGTACGTCGCGGCGGTCTTCTCGCTCGCCGCGCTGCTGTTCGGGTTCGTCCTGCTCGTCCTCATCGGCCGGGTCGGAGCGGCCCGCCAGCGCACCCCGAAGGAGCCCGCATGACCACGACCGCCCCCGCCGCCCCCACATCGCTGATCACCACGGGTGCGGCCGTCGAGCTCGAGGCGGTCGAGAAGCGCTACGGCTCCCACCGCGCCCTCGCCGGTCTGTCGCTCCGCGTCGAACCGGGGGAGTTCGTCTCCCTGCTCGGTCCGTCCGGCTGCGGGAAGACCACCGCGCTCCGGGCGCTCGCCGGGCTCGAGGCGATCGACGCCGGCGCGATCCGCATCGACGGCGCCGACGTGGCCGCGGTACCCGTCGAGAAGCGGGACATCGGCATGGTGTTCCAGCAGTACTCCCTGTTCCCGCACATGACCGTGCGGCAGAACGTGGCGTTCGGGCTCGAGATGCGCAAGGTGCCAGCGGCTGCCCGCCGCGAGCGGGTCGTCGAGGCACTCGACATGGTGCACCTCGTCGACTTCGCCGACCGGTGGCCGCACCAGCTCTCCGGCGGTCAGCAGCAGCGCGTCGCCCTCGCCCGTGCCCTGGTCACCCGGCCCCGGGTGCTCCTGCTCGACGAACCGCTCTCCGCGCTCGACGCCAAGGTCCGGGTCTCCCTGCGCGACGAGATCCGCCGCATCCAGACCGACCTCGGCATCACGACCGTGTTCGTGACCCACGACCAGGAGGAGGCGCTCGCCGTCTCCGACCGCATCGCCGTGATGAACGCGGGCGACATCGAGCAGGTCGGCACGCCCGAGGAGCTGTACCGCCGCCCGGTGTCGGCCTTCGCCGCGGACTTCGTCGGGCAGTCGAACCGGCTCCCGGGCGACCTGCGCGACGGCGACGTCTTCGTCTACGGGTTCCGGGTGCCGGCCCTCGACGCGGGGACCCCCGACGGCCCGGTCACCGCGTTCGTCCGGCCCGAGGACGTCGCATTCGCCGCCGAGGGTGTCACCGGCACGGTCGTCGCCTCGAGCTTCCTCGGTTCGATCCGCCGCACGACGGTGCGACTCGACGACGACACCGTCGTGACGGTCCAGCACGAGGTCGGGGACCGCCGCACCACGGGCGACGCGGTCGCGCTGCGGCTGCTCGGCGCGCCGGTCGCGGTCGCCCCGCTCGCGTAGCGGTCGGGAACCCGGGGCCGTGCCGCCGATTCTCGGGCTGCGCGACGGATCGCGGGCCGCACCGCCCGAGATCCGTCGCTGGACCCGAGACTCGGCCGCGGGGGAGGACGACCAGGTACCGGCGGGGGGTCAGCGCTCGAAGCGCGCCTCACGCTCGTCGGTCAGGCCCGCGTGGACGCGCGCCAGCATGTCCGCGGACATCTCCGGCAGGGCGTCGAGCCGCGCCCAGAACGCCTCGGTGTTCTCGCCGTCCGCCGGAGCGGGCGTGCCGGACACGTAGCGGCAGGCGAAGACCAGGTCGAGGTACTGCGCCCGGTCGCCGTTCGGGTACGTCATCTCCGGCAGGACGTGGACCCAGGTCAGGCGCTCGGCCACGGCGACGACGTCGGCCTCCTCGAGGACCTCGCGCTCGGCGGCGACCGCGGGCTCCTCGCCCGGGTCGACGATCCCCGTCACCGGTGTCAGCGCACCGTTGTCCGCTCGACGGACGACGAGCAGCTCGCAGTCGGGGCCCTCGCCGCGCGTGACGACGGCGGTGATGCCCGTCATCCAGAGCGGGTCGGTCCCGACCTTCTCGCGCAGGGACAGGACGAAGTCAGGGGTCGGCATGCGTCAACGCTACCGATGACCCCTGTCGCCGACTGGTCATGACCAGTAGCCTGGGTGCATGGAGATCATCATCCTGCCGACCCCGGCCGAGGTCGGCCGCGTCGCTGCCGCCAAGATCGCCTCGGTCGTCGCCGAGAAGCCGTCCGCCGTCGTGGGACTCGCCACCGGGTCCAGCCCGCAGGGCATCTACGCGGACCTGCGCCGCCGGGTCGAGGCGGGCGAGGTGTCCTTCGGGGCCGCCCGCGGGTTCGCCCTCGACGAGTACGTCGGCATCCCGCTGGAGCACCCCGAGTCCTACGCGTCGGTCATCGCCCGCGACGTCGTCGAGCCGCTCGGCTTCGACCCCTCGCGTGTGCGGGTACCGGACGGCCGCGCCGGGGACCTGGCGTTCGCGGCGAAGGAGTACGACGCCGCGATCCGTGCCGCCGGTGGGGTCGACGTGCAGATCCTCGGCATCGGGGCGAACGGGCACATCGGGTTCAACGAGCCGACGTCGTCGTTCGCGTCCCGCACCCGCATCAAGACCCTCGCGCCGTCGACGCGGGAGGCGAACGCCCGGTTCTTCGACTCCCTCGACCAGGTGCCGACGCACTGCATGACGCAGGGGCTCGGCACGATCCTCGAGGCCCGCGAGCTCGTCCTCGTCGCGCAGGGCTCCTCGAAGGCCGACGCGGTCGCCGCGGCGGTCGAGGGGCCGCTGTCGTCCTTCGTGCCCGGGTCGGCGCTGCAGCTGCACGAGCACGCGACCGTCGTGGTGGACGAGGAAGCCGCCGCCGGCCTCCGGCTCGCCGACTACTACCGCTACACGTACGCGAACAAGCCGGAGTGGCAGCGCTTCGAGTAGCTCCCGCAAAACGCAACGTCGGCGGTTCCTCGCAGCGGGATGTCGCTGCGAGCTGACGTTCCCGTTGCGTGTTGCGAACGGGACGAC
Organism: Curtobacterium caseinilyticum; assembly: GCF_030363035.1. Classification (GTDB taxonomy): domain Bacteria; phylum Actinomycetota; class Actinomycetes; order Actinomycetales; family Microbacteriaceae; genus Curtobacterium; species Curtobacterium caseinilyticum. The sequence continues at coordinate 159,370 of NZ_JAUCMN010000005.1, forward strand.
GTCAGCGTGCTGACGCCAGGCGCGCGAGGCCCTCGCGCAGGGTCTCCTCGGAGCAGCCGAAGTTGAGCCGGGCGTGGCCGATGCCCGGTCGGCCGAAGTCCCGGCCGTTCGACAACGCCACGTTCGCCCGCTCGATCAGGACCCGCGCCGGGTCGTCGCCCCACGGCAGCGCGCGCAGGTCGAGCCAGGCGAGGTAGGACGCCTGCGGCTGCCGGTACCCGGCACCGGGCAGGGCGGTGCCGAGCTCCTCGGCGAGCACCCTGCGGTTGCCCGCGAGCTCGGCGAGCAGCGACGCGAGCCACGGCTCTCCGTCGCGGAACGCCGCCACGCTCGCGGTGTACCCGAGGATCCCGGTGCGCTCGACGACCTCGACGGGCAGCCCGTCCAACCAGCCGCGCGCCCGCTCGGACGCTCCGACCATCAGCGCGCACTTCGTCCCCGCCAGGTTCCACGCCTTGCTCGCGCTGGTCAGGGCGACGCCGTGCTCGACCGCCTCGGGGCCGCAGGTCAGGAACGGGGTGAACACCGCGTCCGCGTGCACGAGGGGGGCGTGGATCTCGTCCGACACGACGACGGCGTCCCACTCCGCGGCGAGCCGGGCGAGCGCCACGAGGTCCTCGCGGGCGTGCACGAGGCCGAGGGGGTTGTGCGGGTTGCAGAGCAGGACGGTCCGAGCGCCGTCGGCCATCGCACGAGCGACCCCGTCGAGGTCCATGCACCACCCGGCCGTGGTGTCGAAGGGGTCGGGGTCACCCGGCGGCGGGAGGAGCGGGACCTCGGTCACCGTGCCGCCGGCTTCGTGCACGTAGTCCCAGAACGGCGGGTAGACCGGCGGCATCACGACGACCTGGTCGCCCGGCGCGATCACGCGGCGGAGCACCTCGACCGCAGCGACCGAGACGTCCGTCGTCGTGCGCACGAGGTCGGGGTCGACGTCCCAGCCCCACCGGCGACCGGCGAAGTCGGCGAACACCTCGGGGAGCACTCGCGTGTGCCCGACGTACCCGGTGTCACCGTCGCGGACAGCGCGCTCGAGGGCCTCTCGCACGGGTTCGGCGGGCACCGAGTCCATCTCGGCGACGAACATCGGCAGCACCTCGGGTGGGTAGGCCGTGTACTTCTCGCTCGTGCGGCTGCGCTGGGCATCGAACACGCTCACCATGACGCTCATGCCGTCATCCTGACACCGCGCCGTCGTCGGTGCTCGCGCCCAGCTGCAGCTGCGGTCGCACGTCGCGCCCCGACAGGACCGGCGTCCGGGGCAGGATGGACCCGTGCAGGACTTCGACCCCGTGGAGTTCCGGGCGACGGCGGCCATCGAGCGGTCCAGGTGGCTCCGCAGACCGGTCCGCCGCGTGCGCTTCGACGCGCGCTGGAACGACGGTCACGTCGAGCACGACGTCGACCTCGTCGAACTGATGTACCGGCGCGCACCGGCCGACCACCAGGTCACCCGCCAGGCGATGCTGGAGCACTGCCCCGAGGTGGGCACCGGACGCTGGGTCCTGTGGCCGTACGGCTCGGTGCTGCCCGGGGCGGCATCGCCGGCGTGACGCCCTGACCACACGCCCCCCGTCCGAGGGGTCTACCGTCACCCTCGTGAACCGTTCCCGCGTGCAGCGTCGCCCGCTCCGTCAGTCCGCCTCCGTACCGGGGCGGTGGTCGGTCCCGCTCGTCGCGGTCGCCACGATCGCCGCACTCCTCGGCACCATGGCCGTCGCTGCCCCGGCCGAGGCGACCCCGCCGGGCCGCACGACGACCGGCCCTGCCCGGTACGTCGACCCGTTCATCGGCACGAGCGGCGACGGCAACACCTGGCCGGGAGCGACCGCCCCGTTCGGGATGATGCAGTGGAGCCCGACGGGCACGGCGGGCGACCAGACGTCGACCCCGGTCGCGAACGGCTACTCGTACGACGTCAACCGTCTGCGCGGCTTCAGCTTGACCCACCTCAACGGCGCCGGGTGCGCGCCGGGGGCCGCCGGTGACGTGCCGATCATGCCGGTCACGTCGCCCGTCACGACCTCGCCCTCGGCAGACACGACCGACGCCCTCTACGCCTCGGGCTACTCGCACGACCGGGAGTCCGCGAGCCCCGGCCGTTACGCGGTCGCGCTCGACAACGGCGTCCGCACCGACCTGGCGGTCACGACGCGTGCCGGCGTCGGCGAGTTCGCCTTCCCTGCCGGCTCGGCGGCGAACCTGCTCTTCCGGACGTCGAACTCGATCAACGGCAGCGAGGCCGCGACCACCACCATCGACGCCCGCACCCGCACGGTGAGCGGCAGCGTGCTGACGGGCGGCTTCTGCAGCCGCCGCGCGAACGGCGGCGGCGCGACGAACCCCGACCGCCGCAGCTACTACCGCCTGTACTTCACGGCCACCTTCGACCGCCCGTTCACGAGCACCGGCACCTGGCAGGACGGCACGGTCCGGCCTGGAGGCACGTCCTCCTCCGGTGGGGAGGGGTACCTCACCGGCGCCGACCGTGCCGGACGCGGCTCCGGCGCGTGGGTCGGGTTCGACGCGCGTCGCGGTGCGACGGTGCACGCGCGCATCGGCATCTCGTACGTGAGTGCCGCCGGCGCGGTGGCGAACCGCGATGCCGAGGTGGGTCGCCACGCGACCGTCAGCAGCGTCGCGGCGGCGACCCGCGCCTCCTGGAACCGGGAGCTGTCCCGCATCCAGGTCAGCGGTGGCACGGCGGACCGGACCACGCAGCTGTACACGTCCGTCTACCACGCACTCATGCAGCCGAACACGCTGAACGACCGCGACGGCCGGTACCTCGGGCCGGACCTCCGCGTGCACCGGATGGACCGCGGACAACGGGCCGTGTACGGCACGTACTCCGGCTGGGACCAGTACCGGGCGCAGATCCAGCTGCTCGCCCTGCTCCGGCCGGACGTCGCCGGGGACATGGCGCAGTCGATGCTCCGGTTCGCCGAGCAGAACGGCGGCATCTGGGACCGGTGGCTGCACCTGGGCGCGCCGACGCACGTGATGACCGGGGATCCCTCCGCCGCGACGCTCGCCACCTGGTACGCGATGGGCGTCCGCAACTTCGACGTGCAGGCGGCGTACACCTCACTGCGGAAGCAGGCGACGGTCGAGAACGCCGACGCCGAGAGCGACATCGGCTGCCCGGGTCAGTGCCTCGCGCAGCGGCCGGCCCTCGACGAGTACCTGCAGCGCCACTACGCGGCGAACGACGACTGCTCGTGCTGGGGCGGTGCGGCCGAGACGCTCGAGGACTCGATCTCGGACAGCGCCCTCGGGTACTGGGCCGCGGCGCTCGGCAAGACCCGTGACGCCCGGATGTTCGCCGAGCGCGGCACGTACTGGAAGAACACCTTCAACCCCGCCGTCGGGTACCAGGCCGCTCGACAGGCCGACGGGTCGTGGACGCCGGGCTGGTCGCCCTCGACGGGAACCGGCTTCGCACAGGGCACGAGCGCGCAGTACACCTGGCTCGTCCCGCAGGACGTCCGGGGGCTGTCGTCGGCGCTCGGCGGTGACGACCAGGCGGTCGCCCGACTCGACGCGTTCTTCCACGACGCCTCCGGCAACTGGGCGGTGACCGGCGGGGACCCGACGAAGTTCGACCCGACGAACGAACCGGACATCCACACGCCGTGGATGTACAACGCGCTCGGCCAGCCCTGGAAGACGCAGGAGACCGTACGGCAGGTCGTCGACCAGGCGTACTCGACGGGCCCGTCGGGGCTGCCGGGCAACGACGACCTCGGCACGATGAGCGCCTGGTACGTCTTCGCGTCGATCGGGCTGTTCCCGCAGACCCCGGGCCGCGCGGACATGCTCGTCGGCAGCCCGACCTTCCGCGCCGTCGACATCCGCCGGTCGAGCGGGCAGCACATCGTCATCCGCTCCTCGGGTACGGACCCTTCCGTGCAGGACGCCCGGTTGGACGGGCGCCGGCTGGACCGCTCGTGGGTGCCGGCCTCGTTGGTGAACCGCGGGGGGACGCTGTCGTTCCGGGTCGGTCCGACGCCGGACACCTCGTGGGCGACCGGGGAGCGAAGCCGGCCGGTCGACCGCTGAGTCACGGGAGTGAGCGTCGTCACTGCGACGCCGCTGCCAGACGCCCGAGCGGCACCGCTCCTCCGCTCGCGATCCACTGCGGTGTCCCGTGGCGCAGGCGCGGCTCCGCGACGATCTGATCGCCCGGCGCGATCACGTGGCGGAGCACCTCGACCGCAGCGACCGGCGACGTCTGGTCCGTGCCGACGACTCCGGGGACCGATGCTCGTGGCCGCGTGGCGGTCCTCCGCGCGGACGACCGGGTGCTCGTCGAGCGGGACGTCCACTTCACGTGGGTCCGGCACGGCGGGAGTGACCAGTGCGGCGGTCCCTCGACCGCGTAGGTCGTCTGGCTGCCCGGGCCCCAGACCCTGCGACGCTGGCGCAACCCGTCACGTGCGGAGCGCCTCCGCGAGCACCTCGCCCAGGCGGGCCGACATCGTTCCCGTGAGGTGCGATCCATCGGGCCGCACGAGGGTGCCGTCGATGACCGGCGGGAACAGCCCGTCTCGGTTGCGGAGCCACTGATCCGTCGGGACGTAGCTGACCGCCGCACCAGCTCCAGCGAGTGCCGCTACGGCTCGACGCTCGACACCGTCCTTGCGAACGTGGACGTCCGAGGCCGGGTCTCCGCAGTCCCGGAAGCCGGTGAGACGAGTCGCGCAGGCGGAGGGTGACGTCACCGTCGGTGTGCCCTGCAGCAGGACGGTGCGTTCAGCAGCCCCCGCCAGTACTTCGAGCGTGTCGTGCACGGACCGTTCCCAGGTCTCGTCGCGCGTCGCACCGTCATCGGCTCGCAGCGTTCCGAGGTACCCGTCTGCACTGGACGTCAGGACGAGTTGCGGGTGGATCGTCCTCACGTACTCGAGCATCCGCTCCTGGGCCTTGTGGCACTGCTGCGCGAATCGCGGTTGGCCCGTGGCCGGTCCGCTCTCGAACCGACCGACAGGGCACGACGCGAACCCCATCGCCTCGACGCGCCATCCCCGCCCGAGGGCCGCGCGGATCGCCGGCGTCCAGCTCAACGCGATCGAGTCGCCGACCACGACGGCCGTGTTCTCAGACTCTGCGGCGCCCCACGAACACGTGCGCGGTCTCTCGATGTCGGCGTCGCGCAGACCGTTCCGGCAGCCCCCCGCGAGCAGTGCGGGGGCGAGCGACTCGCTCCGGGCGAGGGCCATGAGTTCATCCGTGCGCACCAATGTGGGGAGCTCGATCGTGCTGGTGTCGAGCGCAGCCTGCAGGTCGGCTGGCGAGAGCACGTCCACCGGTCCGGGCAGCGGGGCGGAGGGCTGCCGACCGAGCGCGCTGGCGAGCGCGCTGCCCGAGCGGAACACCTCAGGTCCGCGCAGTTGGCCACCGCCGAGCAGGACCAGCATCGTGACCATGACGACCCCGATCGAGACATCGGTCGCTCGACGGAGCCGTGGCCCGGAGCCTCGGCGCCCCTCCCGTCCAGGAGACGGGTGGCGGAACGGTCGCTCGATGCAGCGCTCGGAGAGCATCGCGGCTACGACCGAGACCACGACCGCCAGTGCGCCGCCCCAGGAAGCCCTGACCAACGACCCGACGATGACCAGAGCTGGTACGTGCCAGAGGTAGAGCGAGTACGAGATCCCGCCGAGCCACCGGAGCGGGCGGTTCGACAGGAGGACGGTCACGCGGCCGGCGCGTCCGCCGGCCGCCATCACCGCAGCCGCGCCGGACACGGGGAGGATCGCCAGCGGCCACGGGAACGCCGTGTCCGGAGGGGTGCCGAACGCCGATCCCACGATGACGACGAGCCCGACCGTGAAGACCGTGCGCACCACCCGGGGGTCCCACCTGCGGGTCACGGGCGCGGCGAGCGCCACGAGCGCGCCGACGCCGAGTTCCCATGCTCGGGACACCGAGTCGAAGTACACCGTGCCCGGGGACACCAGGGTCTCGACTGCCGCGATCACCATCGACAGCGCGGTCAGCGAGACGGCGAGGACCAGGACGGCGCGGCGACCGAGCAGGCGTCGGGCCAGCGGGGCAGCTCCGAGGACCATCATCAGGGGCCAGAGGGCGTAGAACTGCTCCTCGACGGCCAATGACCAGAAGTGCTGGAGCGGACTGGACGGCTCGGTCGCGTTCAGGTAGACGGTGTCGACGCCGATGAGGTGCCAGTTCTCGACGAACGTCGACGACGCGAGTGCATCAGCGGCGACGGACCAGGAGCGGGCGGGGAACCACACGATGAACGCGGCTGCCAGGGTGACAGCGATGACCACGAGGGCGGCCGGCAGGATGCGCCGAGCACGGCGGACGTAGAACCGCGCGATCGAGAGCCGCCCGTCCCGCTCGACCTCCCGCGCCAGGATGCCCGTGATGAGGAAGCCCGAGATCACGAAGAACGTGTCCACACCGACGAAGCCGCCCTGGGGCACACCGAAAGCGTGGTAGCTGACGACGAGCAGCACGGCGATCCCACGGAGTCCTTGGATGTCGGGGCGGAAGTGCTGTCCGTACTGCGCAGGTCCGGGGTCGACGCGGACTCCGCGGGCATTCTGCATTGCAGTATGTTACCATCACGGTTCGTCGACGGGTGAACGGTCTGCTGCTGCTCGAGGTCGGGCCGGTGGCGGCGCCACGGCGTACGACGCCGTCAGCGCCCACCTGCGCTGTCCTGTTCGGTCGACTCGGCGATGGTGGCGTACGACTGCGATGCGGGGGCGGCACCGGCGCTGCTCAACGCAGCGGGACGCGACCACCCCACACGCGCTGCACCTCGAGCGCGGGGGAGAGCGCCACGAGGTCCGCTGCGTACCCGGGCGCGATCCGACCCAGACGGTCCCCGAGCCCCAGCGCCGTGGCCGGTGTGCTCGTCAGCGCCGCGACCGCCTCGGGCAGCGTGGCCCCGGCGGCCGAGACGGCGAGCCGCAGTGCCGCGTCCTGCGTCAGCGTCGATCCCGCGATCGTGTCCGTCCCGGCGACCCGCGCGACGCCGTCGACCACGTCCACCGCGAGCGATCCGAGCGCGTAGGAGCCGTCGGGCGACCCGGCCGCGGCCATCGCGTCGGTGATCAGTGCGACGCGCCCTGGTGCCGCGCGGAGCAGTACGCGGGCGACGGCGGGGTGCACGTGCACACCGTCCAGGATGAGCTCGAGCGTCACGCGGTCGTCCTCGAGTGCCGCGGCGATCGGACCCGGCGTCCGGTGGTGCAGGCCCGGCATCGCGTTGCACGCGTGGGTGAGCAGGGTGGCGCCGGCGTCGAAGGCCGCCCGGGCCTCGTCGTACGAGCAGACGGTGTGGCCGACGGCGACCGAGACCCCGGCATCGACGAAGCGACGGACGGCGTCGAGCGCTCCCGGCAGCTCGGGCGCGATGGTGACCTGCCGCAGGACTCCGGCACCCGCGTCGAGCAGGGCGTCCACTGCGACCGGCGACGGATCGACCAGGTGTGCGGCGTTGTGCGCACCCCTGTTGTCGGGGGAGAGGAACGGGCCCTCGAGGTGCGCGCCGAGGACGAGCGGGTCGGCCGCGGCGACGGTGCGGATCCGGTCGAGCGACGCGGCGAGCGACGGCAGCGGGTTCGCGACGAGGGACAGGACCGAGCGGGTCGTGCCGTGCGCCCGGTGGACCGCGAGGGCGGCGTCGAAGGCGTCGTCCTCGTAGGCGGCACCGCCACCACCGTGCCCGTGCAGGTCGACGAAGCCGGGCGTCAGGACGGCGTCGCCGAGGTCGACGACCTCGGCGTCCGCAGCCGCGGCGGGCAGGTCGGTGCCGGACCCGACCGCCTCGATCACGTCGCCGGAGAGCAGGACCCAGCCGTCCTCGACCACACCGCCCGCGTCGACGACGCGAGCGGCGCGCACCAGCGTTCGCCGCGCCTCCAGACCGGAGCTCACGCCGTCTCCCGCCGGAACGCGACCACCCCGGACAGTGCCGCGACCAGGACGAACACGAGGCCCACCACCGGGCGGCCGATCGACAGCCACGCCGCGCCGGCTGCGATGACCAACGCGGTCTCGACGACGACCTTGCCGACGACGTCGGTCTCGATCGGTGAGCGCGGGGAACGGAAGAGGAACCAGACGACGGCCGCGAACAGCGGCGCCCCGACCGCGAACAGGTACCCGGGCCACGGCAGGATCCACGACCAGTAGCCCCAGAACGCCAGCGAGAAGAGTCCGAAGGCGCACACGACCGCGCGCAGCACGGTCCACGCGGAGACGCGACGACGGGGTGCGGCCGGGTCGGTGGGCGGTGGGACCTCGCCCCAGTCGACCGGGCTCTGCGGTGCGTTCGTCACGGGTGCCTACTTGAAGATGATCGTGCGGGCGCCGTCGAGGAGCACGCGGTCCTCGGCGATCCAGCGCACCGCCTGCGTGAGCGTGCGGGACTCCTCGTCCTGCCCGATGGAGACGAGCTCGGAGGGGTCCTTCGTGTGGTCGACCCGGACGACGTTCTGCTCGATGATCGGCCCCTCGTCGAGGTCGCTCGTGACGAAGTGCGCCGTCGCACCGATGAGCTTCACGCCGCGCGCGTGCGCCTGCCGGTAGGGGTTCGCTCCCTTGAAGCCGGGCAGGAACGAGTGGTGGATGTTGACGGCACGGCCCTCGAGCGCGGCGCACAGCTCGGGCGACAGGATCTGCATGTACCGGGCGAGGACGACGAGCTCGATGTCGTGCTCCTCGACCGCCTCGAGTATCCGCTGCTCCATCGCCTGCTTCGATGCGGGGTCGGAGACCGGTCGGTGCTCGAACGGCACCGAGTAGAACGACGCGAGGCCGGACAGGTCGGCGTGGTTCGAGAGGACGAGCGGGACCTCGATCGGCAGCTGCCCACCGCGCTGGCGGTACAGCAGGTCGTTCAGGCAGTGCCCCGCCTTCGACACGAGCACCAGGGTCCGCATCGGACGTCCGACCACGTCGAGCTGGACGCGCATGCCGTAGCGCTCGACGACGGGCGCGAGGGCCTGCTCGAAGGCCTCACGGTCGACCGGCGCCATGACCTGCAGGCGCATGAAGAACGAGTTCGTGTCGGCACTCGAGAACTGCTGCGACTCGGTGATGTTGCCGTTGGCCGCCACGACGGCTCCGGAAACGGCGTGCACGATCCCGGGCTGGTCGTCGCAGACGAGCGTGAGGGTCCAGTGCGTGGGGGTCGGGTCGGTCACGGAGACCAGGGTACCGGGGCGCTCTGGCCGGGAGGCCCGTGGTGCGCCCGGCGTGCGGCCCGCGTGGGTGGGCAGCCCGTCAGCGCTCGTCGGCTCGCGTCAGCGCCGGTCCGCCCGCGCCAGCGCCCGGTCCGCGAGCGTCAGCACGCTGAGCAGCACGCCGACGCCGAGCATCACCCACGCGAGCACGTGCAGGTCCGGTGTGGTCGGGGCCTGGCCGAACACCCCGCCGATCAACGAGGACGCTGCGATCGCGCCGATGTAGATGCTCGTGCGCGACAGTCCGGCCGCGGTGCCGATGTACTCCGAGGGCACCACCTCGTAGAGCGCTGCCTGGTTCGACACCGACGCCAGGGCCTGCGGCACCCCGAACAGCGCCGGCACGACGAGCAGCAGCACGAGCGGCGACCCGGCGTGCAGCAGGAGCAGGAGCCCGGCGCCGACCAGGGGCACCAGCGCTGCGACGACGAGCGGCCGACGGACCGCGGTCCGACGTGCGACCAGGAACGACACCACCCCGGCGACGACGGCCGCCGGCAACTGGAGGTACCCGGCGACGTCGCTCGGGTAGCCCGCGACGTCCTGCACCCACTGCGAGAACCCGTAGGTCATCGTGTACGCGAGCAGGTAGGTCAGGAACAGCCTGGCGTAGGTACGGGACAGCGCGCCGTTGTGGACGAGCAGCCGGACGTCGACGAAGGGCTTCGTCGCACGCAGCTCCCAGAGCACGAGCGCCACGAGCAGCACCACGGCGACCGCGAGCAGCCACCAGAGCCCGGCGCCGAGGTCGAGCAGGAAGACCAGGAGCGCCGCGACCGCGCCGGTCATGAGCACCATGCCGAGCGGGTCGAGCGCGGTCCGGACCGGGAACTGCTCGGCGTCGCGGGGCCGGAGCCGGTCGGACGGCAGCCACATCGCGGCGACGACGATGCCGAACACGGCGAGCGGGACGTTGACGAGGAAGATCGCGTGCCACCCGAACGCCGCGATGAGCGCCCCGCCGAGGGGCGGTCCGGCCGCGGCGGACACGAGCGAGGTGATCGACAGCGCCCCGAGCACGAGCGGCGGGGTCGGCTTCCCGATCCGGGCGGAGTGCTGGCGGAGCGTGGTGAGGGCCGCCGGGTACGCCGACGAGGTCCCGATCCCGATCAGCACCCGCGCGGCGACCGCGCCACCGAAGCCGGTCAGCACCTCGGGCACGACCCCGGCGACACCGACGATCACGAGTCCGGTGAGGAACACCTTCTTCGGGCCGAACCGGTCGGCGAGCTTGCCCATCGTCGGCTGCGCGACCGCGCTCGCCAGGTAGAGCGCGGCGACGAGCCAGATCGCCTGCGACGCACCGATGCCGAGGTCGCGCGAGATCGGCGCGAGGGCGACGGACACCATCGTCGTGTTGATCGGGTTGAGCAGCGGCCCGACCAGGACGGGGACGAGGAGCTTCGGGCCGAAGCCGCTGGCGCCGCCGCTGGTGTCGGTGGTGGTCGGGACGGGAGGGGTCGAGGTGGACGTGGTGGGCTTCTCCCGGTTCAGTCGTCGGTGAGCGGCAGGAGGATCGCGAGGGCACGGGCGACCGTGGCGCGGTCGCCCTCGGGCAGGGCGGCCAGGCGGTCCGTGAGCACGCGGGACCGGGTGGTCCACGCGTCGGCGCGGGCCCGGGAACCCGACTCCGTGGCCCGGACGAGGGTGCGGCGACCGTCCGCCGGGTCGGGTCGACGCTCGACGAGCCCGAGGTCGACGAGCGCCTGCACGGTCGCGCCCATCGACTGCGGGCGGACACCCTCGGCACGCGCGAGGTCGGCGACGGTGCTCTCGCCGTGGCGCAGGAGTCGACCGAGCGCGGCGGTCTGGGACGCGGTGACCTCGTCGGCCTTCCCGGCGAGCAGCGTGCGCCGGATGCGACCGTGCAGGGTCAGCAGGTCGTCCGCGAGCGTGTCGATCGGTTCCACGGTGGAACAGTACGACTCAGCAGGGCGCCTTGCAAGGCCGCCTTCTGATCGGGTGACACCGCCCGCCGGTGGTGCCCCGGCGTGGCGGGCGGACCGGGCGCGCGGCCACCGTGAGCAGCTGACGGGCCGGGGCCGACGGGGCGGACGCGCGCCGTGCCTCCCGGCCGTGCCGTCAGTCCGTGGGGGTGAGGGTCGTGACCAGGTGTTCCTGCACGTACCCGATCCAGTCGTAGACGTCCCGCAGGCCGAGGCCGGCGTCCCCGGCGTACGACGCCTCCTCCGTCGCAGCATCGGTGATGCCGAGCCGTTCCGCGATCGTCAGCCGCAGGTCGGTGAGGCACCGCAGCCAGGCCTGCTCGTCCTGCGGGGTCATGGCGCCGTCCCGCGCTCCGGTGAGCCAGTCGTGCACGAGGTCGGCATTCGCGGTCTTCTGCGTGAGCAGGTCCGCCTGCGTCCAGCGGCGGAACTCGTCGCTCGCCTCGGTGTCCGACGGGTACGCGTCCGGGAACATGCGCGCAGCGACGGGGTCCGAGGACAGGTCGCCGCCGAGCACCTGCTGCAGCTGCTCGGTGAGCGACGCGAGGACGGCGCGCTCGCCCTCGGACATCGCGAGGTGCACGCCGTCCTGCCGTCGTGCGAACGGGATCACGCGTCCGGTCCCGCCGCGCGGTCGACGGTGGCCTGCAGGCCGTAGCCGTGCATCGCCTCGACGTGGCGCTCCATCGCCTCGCGGGCACCCGTCGCGACGATCGCCCGGCCGTCGTCGTGCACCTGGCGCATGAGCCGCTCGGCGCGGGCGTGCGAGAAGCCGAAGTAGCTCTGGAAGACGTAGGTGACGTACGACATCAGGTTCACCGGGTCGTCCCAGACCACGGTGACCCACGGGACGTCGAACCGGGCGGCGAGGTCGGTGCGCTCCTCGACGTCGGGGCTGGTCAGTGTCATGCGTCGGCCGTCATGCGTCGACGGGGATGCTCGGGTGCATGTCCCCAAGGGTGACACGAACGTGCCCGCTCGGTACGATCGAGGGGTCGCGACTGGCGTTGGATGGGTCACCATCGGGGAGCGACACCTGACACGGAGCGCGGCCGTACGCCTGGGCCGCGCCCACCCGTCCACCTCGTCGTGCCGAGCACGACGGACAGACAACGAGGAGTCCCGTGTCCATCACCGATCTGCCCCCCGCTGCGACGCAGACCACGTTCAACGCCCCGCTCAGCGAGGTCGACCCCGAGATCGCGAAGGTCCTCGAGCAGGAGCTCGGCCGCCAGCGCGACACCCTCGAGATGATCGCGTCCGAGAACTTCGTCCCGCGTGCCGTCCTCGAGTCGCAGGGCTCCGTCCTGACCAACAAGTACGCCGAGGGCTACCCGGGCAAGCGGTACTACGGCGGCTGCGAGTTCGTCGACGTCGCCGAGCAGCTCGCGATCGACCGGGCGAAGGCCCTGTTCGGTGCCGCGTACGCGAACGTCCAGCCGCACTCCGGCGCCAGCGCGAACGCCGCGGTCCTGCACGCCATCGCCTCCGCCGGCGACACGATCCTCGGCCTCGAGCTCGCCCACGGCGGTCACCTGACCCACGGCATGAAGCTCAACTTCTCCGGCCGCATCTACAACGCCGTGTCGTACGGCGTCGACCCGGAGACGTTCGAGGTCGACTACGACGACATCCGCGCGAAGGCGATCGAGCACCAGCCGAAGGTCCTGATCGCCGGCTGGTCGGCGTACCCGCGTCAGCTCGACTTCGCGAAGTTCCGCGAGATCGCGGACGAGGTCGGCGCGACGCTCTGGGTCGACATGGCGCACTTCGCCGGCCTCGTCGCCGCGGGCCTGCACCCGTCGCCCCTGCCGCACGCCCACGTCGTGTCGTCGACGGTGCACAAGACGCTCGCCGGTCCCCGCTCGGGCATCATCCTGTCCAACGAGGAGTCGCTCTTCAAGAAGCTGAACTCCGCGGTGTTCCCGGGCCAGCAGGGCGGTCCGCTCATGCACGTCATCGCCGCGAAGGCCACCGCGTTCCTGCTCGCCGGTCAGCCGGAGTTCAAGGACCGCCAGGAGCGCACGCTCCGCGGCGCGAAGGCGCTCGCTGAGCGGCTGACGCAGGACGACGCCAAGGCTGCGGGCATCGACGTCCTCACCGGTGGTACCGACGTGCACCTGGTGCTCGTCGACCTGCGCGAGTCCGAGGTGGACGGCAAGCAGGCCGAGGACCTGCTGCACGAGGTCGGCATCACCGTGAACCGCAACTCCGTGCCGTTCGACCCGCGCCCGCCGATGGTCACCTCGGGTGTCCGCATCGGCACCTCGGCGCTCGCGACCCGTGGCTTCGGCGACGCTGAGTTCACCGAGGTGGCGGACATCATCGCGCTGACCCTCATGCCGGAGCCGGACATCGAGGCGCTCTCGGCCCGGGTGAAGGCCCTGACCGACGCGTTCCCGCTCTACGCGTGAGCGCCGCCGTGGCTGACCTGCCGCGAGCGCTCTGGGCGGGGGAGGGCAGTGCCGTCCGCATCGACGGCACCGCCCTCGCCGCCCGCACGCTCGACGACCTGAAGGTCCGCATCGACCGGCTGCACGACCACGGCTTCCGGCCGGGTCTCGGCACGATCATGGTCGGGCAGAACCCGGGCTCGGTGTCCTACGTCGCCGGCAAGCACAAGGACTCGGCGCAGATCGGGCTCGACTCGGTCCGCATCGACCTGCCGGAGACGGCCAGTGCAGCGGACATCCGTGCGGCGATCCTGCAGATGAACGACGACCCCCGGGTCACCGCGTTCATCGTGCAGCTACCGCTGCCGCAGGGCATCGACCCGATCCCGATGCTCGAGCTGATGAACCCGGCGAAGGACGCCGACGGGCTGCACCCGACGAACCTCGGCGAGCTCGTGCTCGCCGTGCCCGGTGGTGCCGGCACGATCGACGCACCGTTGCCGTGCACCCCGCGCGGCATCGTCGCGATGCTCGAGGCGTACGACGTCCCGATCCGCGGCCAGCACGTCACGATCATCGGGCAGGGCCTGACGGTCGGTCGTCCGCTCGGTCTGCTCCTCACCCGCCTCGAGGCCACCGCCACCCTCACGCACTCCCTCACCGAGGACGTCGCAGCCGAGTGCCGTCGCGCCGACATCGTCGTCGCCGCGGCCGGGGTCGCCGGGCTCGTGCAGCCGGACTGGATCAAGCCCGGTGCGGCGGTCATCGACGTGGGCATCAGCCGGATCGTCGACGAGTCGACCGGCAAGGCGAAGCTCCGTGGCGACGTCGACCCGTCGGTCGCGTCGGTCGCAGGGTTCCTGTCGCCGACGCCGGGCGGCGTCGGGCCGATGACCCGGGCGATGCTCATGAAGAACGTGGTCGAGGCCGCGGAGCGCCACCTGCGCTAGCGGCCCGGCCGGCCGAGACTCGGCCATGCGGACAGTTCCGTGCTCCCGGGGAACGAATCTGTCCGCTCAGCCGGGTCTCGGCGTGCGGCTGCTGACGGGAGGCGCGGATCACCCCCGCCATGCGCCTCCCGCGGTGCTACGGTCACCCCATGGGGGAGACAACGGCAGTCCTGACCGCTCCGGTGATGGCGCCCGAGGGGCGCCGATTGCGCCCACGCGCGTCGGGGCTCGCGCTGATCGGGGCCGTCGCGGTCCTGAGCGCGGGGAACACGATGTGGAGTGCGTCGATCGAGTACGGCGGGGTCGACGCGGACAACCGCTGGATCGACACCGCCGGGCACCGGGTGGCGACCGCGCCCCCGACCGTGGACGTGCAGGCGCACACCGCGCCCGCGGCACTCGCGGCGCTGCTGCTCGTCGTCGTCGCCGGGATCGTCGTGCCGCCGACGCTGGCCCGGATCGGACGCCCGGCGTCCGGTGAGGTCGTTCGGTGGGCGGCGTACGCCGGGGTCATCGTGGTGGTCCTCGTCGGGACGCTGGTCTACTCGGTGTGGCAGAGCGACGTCGTCGTGGACCAGCTGAACCGGCAGGTCCTCGAGCCGCACGGCTTCCCGTGGGGCGGCGTGACCGTCACCGTGGGGCACATGACGCGCTGACCGTCCCGGCGGCCCGGACGGGCGGCGAGCCGCTCACCGAGTCTCGCGCTGGCGGACGGGTTCGCGTGCCGCGCGACGCGAACGTGTCCGCCGAGCCGAGCCTCGCGCGGCGCCCCCCCGGGTCAGTCGCGCCGGGCGCCCTGCGCGGCGTGCACCGTGAACACGGTGGGTTCGCGGTACCCGGCGGACGCGAAGGCGGACGTGACGGCGTCCGCGATCGCACCACGGGCCTCCCGGTCGACCAGCGCGATCGCCGCACCACCGAAGCCGCCACCCGTCATGCGCGCGCCGACGGCGCCGTGCGCCATCGCCGTCTCGACCGCCAGGTCGAGCTCCGGCACGGAGATCTCGAAGTCGTCGCGCATCGACGCGTGCGACGCGACCAGCAGGTCGCCGATCGCCCGCGGCCCCTGCTCACGCAGCGTCCGGACGGTGTCGAGGACCCGCTGGTCCTCGGTCACCACGTGCCGGACACGGCGGAAGGTCTCGTCGTCGAGCAGCTCCTGCGCGCGGGGCAGGTCGTCGACCGACAGGTCGCGCAGCGCCTCGACACCCATCGCCGCGGCTCCGCGTTCGCACGAATCACGACGGGCCTTGTACCCGCCGGTGGCGTGGGCGTGCTCGACGCGGGTGTCGATGACCAGGACCTCGAGGCCGTTCGCCTCGAGCGCGAGGTCGACCACGGCGGTGTCGAGCGTGCGGCAGTCGAGGAAGACGACCGCGTCCTGCTCGCCGAGGAGTGACGCGGACTGGTCCATGATCCCGGTCGGGGCGCCGACGGCGTGGTTCTCGGAGTACTGCCCGACGCGGGCGAGGGCCTTGCGGTCGAGGCCGAGCTCCCACAGGTCGGTGAACGCCAGCGCGACGCCGCACTCGATCGCGGCGCTCGAGGACAGTCCCGCACCGACCGGGACGTCCGAGTCGATGAACACGTCGAACCCGGTCTTGTCGGACAGGTCCGCGCCGGCCTGCTCGCGCAGCGCCCAGGCGATGCCGAAGACGTAGGCGGACCAGCCCTGCATGCGCGACGGGTCGAGTTCGTCGAGGGAGAGCTCGTGCACGGCGTCCGGCTCGAACGCCGAGGCGACCCGGATCAGCCGGTCCTCCCGCTGCCCGATCGAGGCGACCGTGCGACGGTCGATGGCGAAGGGCAGGACGTACCCGTCGTTGTAGTCGGTGTGCTCCCCGATCAGGTTGACCCGCCCCGGCGCGGAGTACTGCACCGTGGGCTCGTACCCGTAGACCTGCTGGAACGTCATGCGCGTTCGATCCCTCCTCGGATGAACTCGGCCGCCTTCTCGGGCACGAGGTCCCCGATCCAGGCGCCCATGGCGGCCTCGCTGCCGGCCAGGAACTTGAGCTTGTCCGCCGCACGACGCGGGGACGTGATCTGCAGCATGAGCCGCACGGTGTCGCGCGCGGTGTGCACCGGCGCCTGGTGCCACGCCGCGATGTACGGCGTCGGGCTGTCGTAGAGTGCGTCGAGCCCGCGGGTGAGGCGCAGGTGCATGTGCGCGAGCTCGTCCTTCTCGGCGTCGGTCAGCCCCGCGAAGTCCGGCACGTGGCGGTGCGGCAGCATGTGGATCTCGATCGGCCAGCGCGCGGCGAACGGCACGAAGGCCGTGAAGTGCTCGCCCTGCAGGACGACACGCTCCGAGGCCCGCTCGTTCGCGAGGTGCTGCTCGAACAGGTCCGGTCCGAAACGCTCGATCGAGGCGAGCAGTCGCTGCGTGCGGGGCGTGACGTACGGGTACGAGTAGATCTGCCCGTGCGGGTGGTGCAGCGTGACGCCGATCGCCTCGCCGCGGTTCTCGAACGGGAACACCTGCTGGATGCCCGGCAGCGCCGACAGTGCCGCGGTGCGGTCGGCCCACGCCTCGACCACGGTGCGGGCCCGTGACTCGCTGATCGACGCGAACGAACCGCTTGTCTCGGGGGAGAAGCACACCACCTCGCAGCGGCCGACGGAGCGGAGCTGGCGGTTCAGACCGACGTCGGACAGCGAGTCGAGGGACTCCGGGGCGTCGTCCGCCTCGAGCAGCGGACCGAACGAGGGCGACCGGTTCTCGAAGACCGCGACGTCGTAGCGGCTCGGGATCTCGGACGGGTTCGCCGCGGTCTGCGGTGCGAGCGGGTCCTGGTCGGCGGGCGGCAGGAACACGCGGTTCTGCCGGGAGGACGCGATGGACACCCACTCGCCGGTCAGGACGTCCTGCCGCATCCGTGCCGTCTCCGGCCGGGGGTCGAGGACGCGCTGGTCGATGCTGCGCTCAGCGGGCAGCTGCGTGTCGGCGTCGTCGAAGTAGATGAGCTCGCGGCCGTCGGCGAGCGTCGTCACGCGCTTGGTGATCACCGGACGAGCCTAGCGCCTCCTCGAAGCGTTGCGAAAGCCTCCGCAAGTACGCGAAACTGCGTGGATGCGCGACGATGACCTCTTCCTCGCCGGGTCGCTGCCCGCGCCGCTGCGGCAGGACCGCATCGTCTCCATCGTCGAGGGCGCCCCGGGACTCGTCCGCACCGCTGCGCTCGCCGCCGCGCTGGGAACGAGCGAGGTGACGGTCCGACAGGACCTCACGGTGCTCGGACAGGAGGCCCGGATCCGGCGGGTGCGCGGCGGCGCGGTCCGCCTCGGGGCCGGTTCCGGCGAACGGCCGCTCGAGGAGACCGCGGTCGAGCACCAGGTGGCCAAGGCCGCGATCGGCCGGGCCGCCGCCGACCTCGTCCGTCCCGGGCAGTGCGTCGTCCTCGACGTCGGCACCACGCCGGCCGCCGTGGCCTCGGCCCTGGTGGCGCGCGAGGACCTGACCGACGTGACCGTCGTCACGAACTCGCTCACGACCGCGCTCGCGCTCGAACCGGCCGTCCCACGGTTCACCGTCGTCGTGACCGGTGGCACGCTCCGGCCGCTCCAGCACTCGCTCGTCGCGCCGTTCATGGGTGCCGTGCTGCCCGCGATCGCCGCCGACGTGGCCTTCATCAGCGGGACCGGTCTCGACGTCGAGCACGGGCTGACCAACGTCAACCTGCCCGAGACCGAGGCGAAGCGGATGCTCGCCGCCACCGCCGGGCGTACGGTCGTGGTGGCGGACGGCTCGAAGTTCGGTCGAGCCCACCTCGGCGTCGTCCGCCCGCTCGAGGACATCGACGTCGTCGTCACCGCCGGTGCCACGGCGGACGCGGTCGCCCTGATCCGGGCGGCCGGCGTCGAGGTGGTCGTGGCGGACGAGGACGGCCGTGCAGCACCAGACGGAAGGAAGTCGCAGCCATGACCGCAGCAGCACCCACCGGAGGGCAGTACCACCTCCGTCACGCCGGACCCGACGGGGTCGTCGAGGCCGTCGTCACCGAGGTCGCCGCGGGGATCCGGGAGCTCCGGGTCGCCGGCTTCGACCTCACCGAACCGTTCCCCGTCACGTCGCTGCCGCCCGGTGCCGACGGCATCGTGCTCGTGCCGTGGCCGAACCGCGTCGCCGGCGCCGCCTGGGAGCTGGACGGGAAGCGACAGCAGCTGGACGTCTCCGAGCCCAAGTACGGGAACGCCTCGCACGGACTGCTCCGCTTCTCGCCCTACCGCGTGGTGGCGCAGTCCGAGTCCGCGGTCGAGCAGCAGGCGACGATCCACCCGCAGCACGGCTGGCCCTTCACCCTCGAGACGCGGGTGCACCACGAGCTCGTCGACGACGGCATCCGCGTGACGCACACGATCGTGAACCGCTCGGGCGTCCGTGCCCCGTTCGCCGTCGGGGCGCACCCGTACCTGCGTGCGGGCGACACCCCCGCCGAGGACCTCGTCGTCACCCTCGATGCCGCCACCGCGTTCACGGTCGACGAGCACAAGATCCCGGACGGCACGGTGTCCGTCGAGGGCACGCCCTACGACCTGCGCTCCGGTCAGCGCGCCGGTGACGCCGACCTCGACACCGCGTACCGTGACGTGACGCCCGATGCCGAGGGGGTGCGGCGCACGACGTTGCACGGGCCGGAGGGCGACGGCGTCGAGCTCTGGCAGGACGAGTCGTTCCCGTACGTGCAGGTGTTCACCTCCCGGGAGTTCCCCCGCGGCGACGGCACCGGGCTCGCGGTCGCGGTCGAGCCGATGACCGCGCCGGCGAACGCCCTGAACTCCGGCGAGGGGCTCCGCTGGCTCGAGCCGGACGAGTCGTGGACGGGCACCTGGGGCATCCGCCGCGTCTGGTCGTGACGACCGCGGCGCCGGCGTCGCGTCACGGGGAGAGCGTGCGGGTGTCCCTGGCCGGCGGAGCGTGGCCGGAGGATCGTGACCGGACCGTGCTGGGCGGAGCCGACAAGGGGTCGTCCTGCCGCCGTAGCATCAGGCATGCGCGTACAGGTGGTGGGGTGGATCGTCGTGGCAGTCGGCACCGTGGCCTTCGTGCTGTTCTGGGTACTCACGACCTCGACGACCTGTCACGACGCGGTCGACCCGGCGCGGAGCACCTGCGTCACCGAGCCGGCGCTGGGAGTCGACGGGTCGGTGCTGCTCGGAGTGCTGATCGTCGGGTTCGCGGTCTTCCGCGCGGTGCGGGCCGCGCACCGGGCCTGATGGCACTGCCCGTGACGACCCCCGGACGTGAACGGAGGGCTCCACCCTCGGGGCGGCGTCCTCCGTCCTTCGTCGGTCCCGTAGCGCCTTCCGCCCGTGCGGACGGGGCCGGTCCATCAAGCCCGGAACCGACCCGTCAGGTGCGGAACGGACCCGTCGGGTGCGGAACGGACCCGTCAGGTGCGGAACGGACCCGTCAGGTGCGGAATCGACCCGTCAGATGCGGAACGGACCCGTCAGGTCCGGAACCGACCCGTCAGGTCCGGAACCGACCCGTCAGGTCCGGAACCGACCCGTCAGGACCGGAACCGACCCGTCAGGACCGGAACCGATCCGTCAGGTCCGGGATGGACCCGTCAGGTCCGGAACCGACCCGTCAGGCGCGCCGCATGCGCAGGGCCTCGACCGCCAGGGCCTCGGTGCCGTAGCGCCCGACCTCCTGCGCCCAGGCCGGGTCGTCGCCGCGGAGGGCGACGTACTCCTTGCGCTGCCGGCACACGTAGCCGAGGACGGTGGTGGCGGTCGCGACCTCGACGAAGTCGGTGCGGATGTGCCGCGTGGTGACCTGCGCGTTGCGCCGCAGGGTGTCGAGGAGGAGCTGGTTGCTCATCGTGGTGTTCGTCGCTGCGGCGAGCTCGACGATGCGGCGCGCATCACCGGTGGTGCTGGCCTGCGTGGCGTCGATGGGCTCGGTCACGGTGTACCCCGTTCGTTCTGCAATGGTGCGTTGTTGCTGGACCCGTTGATCGGATCCGGGAACGACACTATCGGCGCAGGACCGGCAAACCGCTGAACAGGACCTGGACTGTGCAAAGGGCGCACCATGAACATCCTGAACCGGGCATGTACCCCGGTTCTGGTGTCAGTGGCACTGCTCGTCAGGTGTGGGCGTGGCGAGTGCCCGGAGTGCGCCGGTGATGCGATCGGCGAGGTACGCGTACCCGGCGTCGTTCAGGTGCTGCCCGTCCGGGGTGGCGAACGAGGGGCTGTTGGCGTCGGTGAACCACTGCCCGGCGAGCGGGTCGACGTAGGGGACGCCTGCGGAGCGTGCTCCCGCGGCGACGGCCGCCGCGATGTCCGTGGTGGCTTCGGCCCGAGGCCGCGGTGCCGAGGGGCCGATGGCGACCACGACCGCGTCGGGCCACTGCTGCCGTGCCTCACGGAGGGTCCGTTCGACCGTGCGCTGCAGGACGTCCTGGGTGGCGCCCTGCACCCAGTCGTTCTGGCTGCCCTGGACGAGCACGAGGTCGGGGTCGAGGAAGCGGTGTCCGTGCAGTCGCGCTCCGAAGGTGAAGGACGACGCACGAGCCGCAGCGCCGGAGACGTAGCCGGACCCGCCGACGCCGTCGATCGTGGCGTCCCACCGGAGGCCGCTCGTGATGTCCTGCGCCCAGCCGTGCAGGCCGTCGTACGACCCGCTGCCCCGCGTGTACGAGTCACCGACGATCAGGACGTCGGAGCCGGGAGCGATCGCGGCGCGGACCCGCTCGGGTTGCACGGTGACGGCCTCCGGGACGTCGGTGCACGCATCCGCGACGGTGGGGAGCAGGGCCATCAGTCCGGCGACGCCGACGGCCATGGCGCTGAGCGCGATGGTCGGCAGGAGCGGGCGACGCCGACGACGACCGCGGTCGACCGGAGCCGAACGCGGGGCGTTCGTCCAGTCGTGCTTCGTTCGTCGGGTCACCCCATGGATGGTACGAGAGACCCCGCCGAGGTTCTGCAGGGTGCGCGCCCGGCGGGGTACGGGACGGACACGCGGTGAGGAGGCTGTGGGCCCCGTGGGGCTCGAACCCACGACCCTCGGATTAAAAGTCCGGTGCTCTACCAACTGAGCTAGAGGCCCTCACCCGCAAGGCTAGCGGGTGAGGGCCTCCAGACGAGAACCAGTGCGGTCGGTCAGCTGCGACGCCCGGTCAGGGTACGCAGGAGCCATGCGATCACCGCGATGACGAGCAGCACGATGCCCACCCACAGCAGGAACTTCAGGCTCGCGGTGAAACCACCGACGAACAGCAGGATGACCGCGATCACGGCCAGGATGACGAGCAGGGCGTTCATGGAGTCTCCTCTTTCGGACGTCCGGGAGGGGTGCCTCCCTGCCGGGTCACGGTACGCCGGAGCACCCGGTTGCGTTCACGGCGAACGGGGGCCGCGCGCGTCGGAGGCCGCGTCTACACTCGCCGGGTGCCTCGCGATCACCACCGTCCCGTCCACTTCACCGACCAGGAGTTCGCCGCGATCCAGGGCGGCGACGACCCGGCCCTGGTGAACCGCGTCGCGCACGAGACGGCGAACGCGCTCCTGCACCGGGTGCGGCAGGACCCGGACCCGGCGGTCGTCGAACGCCTGGTGACCTACACGGACGTGCACGGCATCGACGCGATCGCCGAGCTGTGGGCGCGCGTGGGGGCGCACACGCTCCCTGGCGCCCTCTGGCGCATCTACCTCGTGCGGGTCGTCATCCGGCAGAACCCGGAAGAGGTGTCGTACTTCTTCGAGCGCGGCACGGAACGCATCGGCACGATCGACGAGGCCGTGGCCGGTGCCGAGCAGCCGACGGGTCCGGCGGAGATCCTGGCGCTGGCGGACAACATCCTGCACGGCCTGTACACGGGTGACCTCGCGGTGGCGCTCGACCGCGGGGCGGCGTTCTGCCGACTGACCGCTGCGGGTGCCACCTCGGTGGCGGACGACGCGGACCTGACGGCGGGGGAGCGCGCGAGCGAGCTGACGCGACGGGCACTGCGGCTCACGGAACTGGCGGCCGACCTGACCGAGGCGGCGGCGCTCTGGCGTCGCGACAGCCTGGACTAGGCGAGCGGCGGGGCGGACCGCCACCGCGCCTCCCGGCCGGCCCAGCACCCGCGCAGACGACGCCGTGCGGCACCCGCGCGGACGACGCCGTGCGGCAGCCGCGCAGGGACGACCGAGTGCCACCCTCGCCGGCGTTGCGGAGCAACCCGGCGACACGGAGGACCCCGCCCGGGTACGAGAAGACCGGGCCGCAGAAGCGCCTCTCGGCGCGAGGCCGCTCGAAGCGGCGAATTTTGGAGCCCGGGGCTTGCTGCGGCCCGGCTCGTACGAGTCTACGAGACACGTGCTGTGCGAGCGACCGTGTTCACTCTCGGTGGACACGACCCGCGCCCGGGCGTGCCACGGACACGTCCGGAGCGTGCCCCCAGGGGAAGTCGAGACTCCTTCCCAATCCGCTCGTGCGTCGGTGCCGAACAGAGGGTGTGACGCTCCTCGCGGACGTCACAGTGAGGGCCCGCGTGACCCGGTCCGGTACCCACCGGTCAATTCCCTGCGGGTCGCGCGGCCCTCGCCCACGAACCCGCCGCGAGGATCCACACCGCCCGCCCCGACCTGCGAAGTGCACGCACATGTCGGCCCTGATGCCACCGAGAGGGGGGAAACCTGCAATGCTTGCGATCGTGGAACGTGACACCGAGGCCTGGAGCTCCGAGCCGGCACCCGTGTCGCCCGACGACCTGTTGGCGCGCGTCGCCACCGGCGACCAGTCCGCCTTCGCCGAACTGTACGACGCCCTCTCCGGCCGTGTGCTCGGGCTCGTGACGCGGCTCCTGAAGGACCGCGCCCAGTCCGAGGAGGTCACGCAGGAGGTCTTCCTCGAGGTGTGGCAGCAGGCCACCCGCTTCGACCGCTCGCGCGGCACCGCCGCGAGCTGGGTGCTCACCATGGCCCACCGCCGGGCGGTGGACCGGATCCGGGCCTCGCAGGCGTCGCACGACCGGGACACCAAGATCGGCATCCGCGACCTCGAGGCCGGTTTCGACCAGGTCTCCGAGTCGGTCGAGATCCGGATCGAACACGAACGCGTCAGCCGGGCGCTCGGCAGGCTCACCGAGTTCCAGCGCCAGGCGGTGCAGCTCGCGTACTACGGCGGCTACTCGCACAGCGAGATGGCCGAACGGCTCGGTGTCCCGATCGGCACCGTCAAGACCCGTCTCCGTGACGGGATGATCCGACTCCGAGACGAGATGGGGGTGACGTCATGACCGAACGCCACGACGACCCTGCCCTGCTCACCGGGTCGCACGCCCTGGACGCCCTGTCGGACGACGAGCGCGCGCTGCTCGAGCACGCCCTGACGACGTCGCCGGCGCTGCAGGCCGAGACGGACTCGCTCCGCGAGACCGCGCTGCAGCTGGCCTACGCCGTCGAACCGATCGAGCCGCCGGCGTCGATGAAGTCGTCGCTGCTGGCCCAGATCGCACGGACGCCGCAGGCGGCGCCGGTCGCATCGGTTCCGGCGTCCTCGGCGCCTGGGTCCGAGTCGGCGCCAGCTGCTCCCGCGCCGGTCGTCGGCCTGGAGGCTCCGCGCACCGCCGCCTCGACGCCCGCGTCCGCCTCGTCCTCCGCTCCCGCCCGGGGTCGGGCCGCCGAGACCGCTCGCCGCCGCTGGTTCCAGCGTCCGGCAGCTGCACTGTCCGCCGCAGCTGCGGTCGCGGTGGTGTTCCTCGGCGTCGGACTCGGCGTGGGCACGAACTTCGGTCAGTCCGAGGGCACCGGCCCGGGCACCACGCAGGCCTCGGGTGCGCTCGACTCGATCTACGCCGCGTCCGACTTCCAGCGCACGACCGCGAAGGTCCAGGGCGGTGGATCGGCCACGGTGGTCTGGTCCCACGACGTCGGCAAGTCCGCGGTGATCCTCGACGGCGTGCAGCAGGCACCGGAGGGCAAGACCTACGAGCTCTGGTACATCGGCTCCGAGGGCGGCAAGATCGTCCCGGCCGGGCTGGTCGACGGTGCGCGCAACGGCGTGCACACGGCGGTCCTCGACGGGGAGTTGAGCGAGGGTGACGCCATCGGCATGACGGTCGAGCCCGAGGGCGGGTCGGAGCAGCCGACCTCGACGCCGCTCATGGCGGTCCCGACCACCCAGGCCTAGTTCCCCCACACGGACGGCGGGCAGCGGAGCGATCCGTTGCCCGCCGTCCGTCGTTCCGTCGTCGCCCGCCCCGCCCTCGCCCGTCCCGCCCTCCCCGCGTTCGCTCGTCCCGCGCCCCCGCCAGCGCCTGCGCGCCCCGCGTTCGCTCGCCCCGCGCCCACTCGCCCCGCGCCCGCCCGCCCCGCGCCCGCCCGCCCGCCCGCCCCATTCGTGGAGCAGAAAGCGTCGGGTCGGGCTTGGCGACTCGACGTCTTCTGCTCCACCGAAGGTGCCGGTTGGAGGGTGTGTCGGCGCTCGCCGCGCGGGCGCCAGCCCGGCTTCCCGCACTCGGTCTGCCGTCCGCTCCCCGTTCGTGGAGCAGGAAACGTCGGGTCGGGGTAGCTGACTCGACGTTTTCTGCTCCACCGAAGGCGGGCGGTTGGGCGTGCGGACGGGCGTGCGGGCGGGCGGGCGGACGGGCGTGCGCGCGTGGGGCGTGCGAGGCGGGCGTGCGGGCGTGCCGGGCGGACGACGGAGGCCCGGCGACGTCCGTGGCGGACGTGCACCGGGCCTCCAGGCCGTCCGTCAGGAAACGGACCGGCGGCCGATCACCCGAAGCGACCCGAGACGTAGTCCTCGGTGGCCTGGACGGACGGGTTCGAGAAGATCGTGGCGGTGTCGTCGAACTCGATGAGCTTGCCCGGCGCACCGGTGCCCGCGATGTTGAAGAACGCGGTCTTGTCGCTGACGCGCGACGCCTGCTGCATGTTGTGCGTGACGATCACGATCGTGAAGTCCTTCTTGAGCTCCTCGATCAGGTCCTCGATGGCGAGGGTCGAGATCGGGTCGAGCGCCGAGCAGGGCTCGTCCATGAGCAGCACGTCCGGCTGCACCGCGATCGCACGGGCGATGCAGAGACGCTGCTGCTGCCCGCCGGACAGGCCCATGCCGGGCTTCTCGAGGCGGTCCTTGACCTCGTTCCACAGGTTCGCACCCTGCAGCGAGCGCTCGACGATGTCGTCGGCCTCGGACTTCGAGACGCGCTTGTTGTTGAGCTTGACGCCCGCCAGGACGTTGTCGCGGATCGACATCGTCGGGAACGGGTTCGGACGCTGGAACACCATCCCGACCTGGCGGCGGACGAGCACCGGGTCGACGCCCTGGCCGTACAGGTCGTCGCCGTCGATCTTCACGGAGCCCTCGACGTAGGCGCCGGGGATGACCTCGTGCATGCGGTTGAGCGTGCGGAGGAAGGTGGACTTGCCGCAACCCGACGGGCCGATGAAGGCGGTGACGGTGCGGGGCTCGATCGTCATGTCGACGCCCTCGACGGCCTTGAACTTCGAGTAGTAGACGTTGAGGCCGTCGACCTCGATGCGCTTGGACACGTGGTTTCCTTCGGGGTGGGTGGTCGTTGCCGTTGTGAGCGCTGGGCAGGTGCGGGACGCCGTCGCCGGCGTCGCTGCCGCGCTAGCGGGGGAGCTTGGGGGCGAACAGGCGGGTGATGAAGCGGGCCAGCAGGTTGAGCAGCATCACGATGAGGATGAGCACGAGGGCCGCGGTCCAGGCCCGGTCGACGAACGGCACCGGGTTGGCGCCCTGCTGCGAGTACTGCGTGTAGGCGAAGACCGGCAGGGTCATCATCGGGTTCTTGAACAGGTCGTAGTTCATGCTCGCGGTGAAGCCGGCGGTGACGAGCAGCGGGGCGGTCTCTCCGATGACACGGGCGATCGAGAGCATGACACCCGTCGTGATGCCCGCGAGGCTCGTCGGCAGCACGACCTTGAGGATCGTCAGGTACTTCGGCACGCCCAGGGCGTAGGAGGCCTCGCGGAGCTCCATCGGGACGATCTTCAGGACCTCCTCGGTGGAGCGGACGACCACCGGGATCATGAGCACGCTCAGCGCGATCGAGCCGACCAGACCGAAGCGGGCGCCCGGGCCGAGGAAGAGCGCGAACAGCGAGTAGGCGAAGAGACCGGCGACGATGGACGGGATGCCGGTCATGACGTCGACGAAGAACGTGATGCCCTTGGCCAGCGCGCCCTTGCCGTACTCGACCAGGTAGATCGAGGTGAGCAGGCCGATCGGCACCGAGATGAGCGCCGCGAACAGCGTGATCTCGAGCGTGCCGATCAGGGCGTGCAGGGCGCCGCCGCCCTCGGAGATGACCCCCCGCATCGAGGAGCTGAAGTACGTCGCGTCGAACCGGGCGACGCCGTCCGCGATGACGGTCCAGAGCAGCGACACCAGCGGCAGGACGGCGATGACGAACGCGGTGACGACCAGTGAGGTGATGAGGCGGTCGACGGCCTTGCGGCCGCCCTCCACGATCCGGGACACGACGACGATGAGGACGTCGAACAGGACGGTGCCGAGGAACAGGGCCGCGACGACGTTGAAGTCCTTCACGGCGCCGCCCGCGTTCAGCAGGGCGAAGACCGCGATCAGGGCGACCCAGGAGCCGACGAGGAGGAGCCACGGCACGGACTTGTGCAGCTTGCCGTTGGCGTAGACGTTGCCGGCCATGCCGGTCTGACGGAGGGCGAGGGACATCGGGCGTGACCTCTCAGGCGACCCGCTTGCGCACGATGTAGCGCGCCAGCATGTTGATGACCAGGGTGATGACGAAGAGGATCAGACCCGACGCGACGAGCGCATTGAGGGCCGTACCCGACGCCTCGGCGAACTGCAGGGCGATGTTCGCCGCGATCGTCGAGGGGTTGAGCGACGTCAGCATCTGGAAGGTGACGTTCGTCGAGACCGACAGCACGAGGGCGATCGCCATCGTCTCACCGAGGGCACGACCGAGGCCGAGCATGATCGCGGAGACGATGCCGGACTTCGCGAACGGCAGGACCGACAGACGGATCATCTCCCAGCGCGTCGCGCCGAGCGCGAGCGCAGCCTCCTCGTTGAGGGTCGGTGCCTGCAGGAAGATCTCGCGCATGACCGCGGTCATGATCGGGATGGCCATCACCGCGAGGACGATCGACGCCGTCAGGATCGTGCGACCCGTGCCGGAGACCTGACCGGAGAACAGCGGGAACCAACCGAGGTACTCGTTGAGGAAGCCGTAGAAGGGCTTGAGCAGCGGCGCGAGCACCACGATGCCCCAGAGGCCGTAGACGACCGACGGCACCGCGGCCAGCAGGTCGATGACGTAGCCGAGCAGCGGCGCGATGCGGCGGGGCGCGTAGTGCGAGATGAAGAGGGCGATGCCGAGCGAGAGCGGCACGGCGATGACGAGCGCGATCAGCGCCGAGTAGACGGTGCCGAAGACGAGCGGACCGACGTAGTCCCAGAAGCTCGTGGCGTTGTTCGGCAGCTCGCCGACCTTCGCCGTGAAGGCGGGGATGCTCTGCCACACGAGGAACGCGGCGACGAGCACGAGCACGAAGAGGATCAGGCTGCCCGCGACCACCGAGGCGGTCGAGAACACCCGGTCGCCGATGCGGACGACGGCCTTCGGCTTGGTGGGGGAGACGGTGGCCCCTGGCTGGGCCGGTGCGGTCGTCATGGGACTCCTGTCGGAGGGGAGGCCGGGCTCCGTGGGAGCGGCCGGGGGAGGCGACGGGGTGGTGCGGTGCTGCTGCTGGACGGCGTCAGCGCCGTGCTGTGCGTCCGGGTGGCCGGACGGGCGAGAACCCGGACGCCGGTCAGGGTGGGTGGGACCGGCGTCCGGGTGCTCAGCGGGGCTTACTTGATGGAGGCGACGGCCTTCGCGGCCTTCTCCGACAGGTCGGACGAGAGGGCGGCCGACTTGGCCTCCTTCGCGGCGGACTCCTGCGCGTCCTGCGAGACGACGTAGTCGAGGTAGCCCTTCACGAGCTCACCCTTCGCGGCGTCCTTGTACTCCTGGCAAGCGATCGCGTAGGAGACGAGGACCAGCGGCCACGCACCCTCGGCGGTGTCCTTGCGGTTGATGTCGATCGCGAGGTCGTTCTCCTCGCGGCCGGAGACCGTCTCGGAGTCCGCGACGACCTTGGCAGCGCCCTCGGCCGAGATCTCGGTGGCCTTGTCGCCGACCATGAGCTTGGCCTTGTCGAGGTCACCGGCGCCCGAGTCGTCGATGTAGGTGATGGCGTTCGAGGCGCTGGCCATGGCCGACGCGACACCCGAGGTGCCCTTGGCCGAGTCGCCGACCTGGTACGGGAAGGTCTGGCTCGGCTCCTCGGTCCAGACGTCCGACGCGTTCGCGGAGACGTACTGCGAGAAGTTCTGCGTCGTGCCCGAGTCGTCCGAACGGTGGATCACCGTGATGTTCGCGGACGGCAGGTCGACGCCGTCGTTGAGCGCGGCGATCTGCGGGTCGTTCCACTTCGTGATCTTGCCCGAGAAGATGCCCGCGATGGTCTTCGCGTCGAGCGTCAGGTCGGAGACGCCGTCGACCTTGTACGCGATGGCGATCGGCGAGATGTAGACCGGGATGTCGATGGCCTTGGCCTTGCAGAGGCCGAAGGTGCCCGAGAGCTCCTCGTCCTTCAGCGCGGCGTCGGAGCCGGCGAAGTCCGCGGCACCCGAGATGAAGTTCTTGCGGCCGGCGCCGGAGCCGTCCGGCGAGTAGTTGACCGTCACACCGGAGGCGACGTTCTGGAAGCCTGCGGCCCAGGTGGCCTCGGCGGTCTGCTGTGCGGACGAGCCGGAGCCGGTCAGCGTGCCCGAGAGCTTCGAGTAGTCGGTGCCGGAGCTCGAGGTCGGCGCTGCGGACTCGCCGCTGCCGCTCTCGTTCGCCGCGCAGGAGGAGAGCACGACGGCGCCGGCGATCGCGATCGCTGCGATCGAACCGATTCGCTTGATGTTCAACAGGGGTCCCTTCGGGAATGTCAGTGCAGGCGGGACCGCTGCTGGTCCCTCGGGCCGGTGCTGACCCGGGAGCGACTGTAGGGACGCGAGGTGACGGGGATGACGCTCCTTGGTGAACGGCAGGTGAACGAGGGGTTGTCGCCCACGGGGCTCCGTGCGCAGGCGGACGAGCGGGTGCATGATCGGGCATGCTGTGCGCTGCTCCGGCTCATGCAGATGCATCGGCCTGGAGGCGCGGCGCAGCCCCGTCACGCCGGTCACCTGAGCAGGTGGTAGCGATGGCTGGCGGGCCGGCTCGCTCGCTGGGTGGCGCGCGTGTGCGCTTGCTTGCTTGCTTGCTTGCTCGGTCAGGCCGGGACGGTGTTGCGGTGCGTCTCGACCGCGACGAGCTTCTCGCCCGCGATGTGCAGCACCGCGAAGTCCCCGACCGACAGCATCGCGACCCGACGCAGGTCGAAGCGCCGTCGGTCGTCCGCCGTGGCCGAGGCGATGCGGGCGATGATGTCCGGCAGCACCGGGCCGTGGGAGCACAGGACCGTCGACTTCGCCTTCGCGATGCGCTTCTGCACGAGGCCCTTCACGTCGGCGGCGCCGCGGTCGTGGGCGTCCTGGCTGATGTCCGTCGTGCTCGAGACGCCGATCTTCGTCCGCGCGGACAGCGGTTCCACCGTCGCGAGGCAGCGCGCCGCCGTGCTGCTCACGATCTTCTTCGGCCCGAAGGCGGCGACGGGCGCTGCGACGGCCTTCGCCTGAGAACGGCCGACGGGCAGGAGCGGCCGCGTGGCGTCAGGGCCGTCCCAGTCCGAACCGGGGACGGTCTTCGCGTGCCGCAGCGCGATGAGGGCGAAGGTCCGGTGTTCGCCGGCGGCCGCACGCTCGGCGAACCGGTCGAGGATCGCGACGTCCCGCTCGTAGGTGAGCCGGGCGCGTGCCTGGTCGACGGTCACCCACTCGATGGCGGCGACCTCGTCGTTCGGGCGGAACTTCCCGGCGCGCTCGTACTCCTTCGACCCGACCCGCGCCGACCAGTAGTGGACGACCTTGTCGCGACCGCTCGGCAGCACGTACTCGGCGGTCCCGAGCGGGGCGCCGAGGTGGACGCGGTAACCGGTCTCCTCGTCGATCTCGCGGACGGCCGTCGTGGGGATGCTCTCGCCGGGGTCGACCTTGCCCTTCGGCAGGGAGACGTCCTGGTGGTGGTCCCGGTGCACGAGGAGCACCAGGGGGACGCCGTCCCGCTCGCGCCAGACGACCGCGCCCGCGGCGACGACCGGCCCCGTGGAGCCCCCGCTCACCGAGTCGAGCGCTTCCGGGCCGAGATCTTCCGCATGAGCACATTCTGCACGTCGTCGAGCGGACGGCCGTCCTCGTCCGTGGAGTGGCGCGTCCACTCGCCGTCGGACTCCAGGTGCCACGAGCTCGTCGTCTCCGCCATCGCCAGGTCGAACATCTCCTGGACCTCGGCGACGTGCGCCGGGTCGGCGAGCCGCACCAGGGCCTCGACGCGGCGGTCGAGGTTGCGGTGCATCATGTCCGCGGAACCGATGAAGACCACCGGGTCGCCGTCGTTGTGGAAGGCGAACGCTCGCGAGTGTTCCAGGTACCGACCGACGACGCTCCGGACACGGATCGTCTCGCTGACGCCCTCGATGCCGGGCTTCAGGGAGCAGATCCCGCGGACCCAGACGTCGACCGGCACGCCGGCCTGGCTCGCCAGGTAGAGCGAGTCGATGACCTGCTCGTCGACCATCGAGTTCACCTTGATCCGGATGCCGGACGGCTTGCCCGCCCGGGCGTTCGCGGTCTCGGCCTGGATGCGCTTCACGAGCCCCTTGCGCAGGTGCAGCGGCGCGACGAGCAGGCGCTTGAACTTCTTCTCGATCGCGTAGCCGGACAGCTCGTTGAACAGTCGGGTGAGGTCCTTGCCGACCGTGTCGTCCGAGGTGAACAGGCCCATGTCCTCGTAGATGCGCGAGGTCTTCGGGTTGTAGTTGCCCGTCCCGATGTGGCTGTAGTGCTTGAGCGTGTCGCCCTCCTGCCGGATGACGAGCACCAGCTTCGAGTGCGTCTTCAGCCCCACCAGGCCGTAGACGACGTGCACGCCGGCCTTCTCGAGCTTCCGGGCCCACGTGATGTTGTTCTGCTCGTCGAAGCGGGCCTTGATCTCGACGAGGGCCAGGACCTGCTTGCCCGCGGCGGCGGCATCGATCAGCGCTTCGACGATGGGGCTGTCGCCGGAGGTGCGGTACAGCGTCTGCTTGATCGCGAGGACGTTCGGGTCGGCCGCGGCCTGTTCGAGGAAGGCCTGGACGCTCGTCGCGAACGACTCGTACGGGTGGTGCACGAGGACGTCCCGCGAGGCGATCGCCCGGAACAGGTCCGGCTTGGTGTTCGGTTCGCCCGGCTGGAACTGCACGGGCGTCGTCGGGACGTGGCGCGGGTAGTGCAGGTCCGGGCGCGCGATCTTCGCGATCTCGAACAGCCCGCCCAGGTCGAGCGGCGACGGCAGTCGGAAGACCTCCTGCTCGGTGATGTCGAGCTCACGCACGAGCAGGTCGAGGGTCACCGGGTCCATGTCCTCGGTGATCTCGAGCCGGATCGGCGGGCCGAACCGCCGACGGAGCAGCTCACGCTCGAGGGCCTGGATGAGGTTCTCGGCCTCGTCCTCCTCGATCTCGACGTCCTCGTTCCGGGTGATGCGGAAGACGTGGTGCTCGAGGACCTCCATGCCCGGGAACAGGTCGTCCAGGTGGTTCGCGATGAGGTCCTCGAGCGGGATGAAGCGCAGGCGACCGGTGCCGTCGTCGGGCAGGGCGATGAAGCGCGAGAAGTTCTGCGGCACCTTGAGGCGCGCGAACTCCTGCCGCTGGGACTTCGGGTTCCTGACGCGCACCGCGAGGTTGAGCGACAGGCCGGAGATGTACGGGAACGGGTGCGCCGGGTCGACCGCGAGCGGCATCAGCACCGGGAAGATGCGCTCGTTGAAGTACTCGCGCATGCGGAGTCGGTCGGCCTCGTCGAGGTCCGACCAGTGCTCGACGTGGATGCCCGCTGCGTCGAGGTCCGGCTTGAGGGACTCGATGAACGCTGCTGCGTGGCGGTCCTGCAGCTCGTGTGCCTTCGCCGCGATGTCCCGCAGGACGTCGCTCGGCGCGCGGCCGACGTTGGTCGGGACCGCGATGCCGGTGTCGATGCGGCGCTTGAGGCCGGCGACGCGCACCATGAAGAACTCGTCGAGGTTGGACGCGAAGATCGCCAGGAAGTTCGCGCGCTCGAGGAGCGGCTGCGTACGGTCCTCGCCCAGTTCGAGCACGCGCTGGTTGAAGCGCAGCCAGCTCAGCTCGCGATCGAAGTAGCGGTCCGACGGCAGCGACTCGTGCTCGATCTCGACGACCTCGTCGAAGTCGTCGAGGTCGGGAGCGACGGAGTCGCCGTCGAGCTGCGGTTCGGTGTCCATGTCGACATCCTGCCACCAGCCCCCTCGACCCGGGGAAGCGCAGGTGGACGCTGTGTGGACCGGAGGTGAACGAGTGGCGTGTGCAGGACTGTCCGGCCACCAGGACGCAGGTGCCCCTCGTCCGGGGGTAAGCAATCGTCACGATATACGGACGGTGACATGGGCGGGCTTGCGCGGGTATGGTGGGCCGCGTTCAGGCCTCCGGGGGGATTCCACTGCGCGGGGGTGCAGGTACGAAGAGAATGAGGTTGACCATGTCGCGTGTCCTTTCCACCGAGCAGGCGAAGACCGCCATCCGCCAGATCCAGTCCATCGTGAACGGCGGCTTCACGGACCAGATCTCGCAGCTCGACGCCCAGGGGCGCATCCTGTCCGACTCCAACGTCTGGGACGGCCCGCTCGCGTCGACCTTCCGTGGGTCCACCTGGCCCGAGACGAAGGCGGCGCTGGACAAGGCGAAGACCGAGCTCGAGCAGCTCCGCACGCAGCTCGACAAGATCTCGCAGGACATCTTCACCGCGGGTGGCGGCGCGTAAGCACCCACCCCACGCCCGGTCCACCGTCTCGGTGGGCCGGGCGTTCGCGGTCGGGGGGCCGACCGCACCACGAGAACGACCAGAACGAGCTGCAACACATCCGGGGGATGCACCATGGCCGACCTGCACGGCAACGAGCCCGTCGAGTTCGACAACGCGACAGCTGATGCGCTGATCCACGCGCTGAACGGTTCTGCTGAGTCCATCGACGGACAGAGCGGGAGCCGCACGTCCTACGTGACCACCGCGGCGCAGGAGTTCCGCGGGCACTTCTCCGACCTGTTCGCGAGCAACTCGGACAAGGCGCACAACGACGGCAGGACCATCGCCGACAACCTGCGGACCGTCGCGACATGGGTGCAGCAGATGAAGGAGGCGGCCGAGCGCGAGAACGCGCGCCGCAAGAAGGCCCGCGACTGGTACGAGGAGCACGAGGACCGGAACTTCTTCGAGTGGATCGGCGACCAGTGGCACGGGGCGCCCCAGCCGCCGGAGGTCCACCACGAGGCCGCTCCGACGTTCCGTCCCGCTGAGGGCCCGAGCACCGCCCGCGACACACCGGCCCCTGGCTCGGGCGGCGGTGGTGGCGGGGGTACCTCGTCAGCGCGTCCGGCTGATCTCCGTGCGTTCGCGACCGGCACGCGTTCCCTCGACCAGGCGCTCGAGGGCAAACCGTCGCAGCTGCGCGGCAAGCTCGCCGAGTTCGCGGCTCGCTGCTCGTGGGGTCACATCGACGCGGGCGGGCTGGTGAACGCGTTCGACAAGTGGCTGCAGGCGAACGGCCAGGACGCCACCTGGGCCGACACCGTCGCGGACGCGTTCGCCGCAGCCGGCGGCGAGGGCAACGTCTCGACGGTCGCGGACTCCGCGCTCGCCGCTGCCCTCGCTGCCGCCGGTGTCTCCGAGACCCGCCAGGACCTGCAGTTCGAGCCGCCGACGGCGTACGGTGCGCAACCCACGACGGGGTTCTCCATGGACCCGGTGAACACCACGACCGGCAACTTCCTCGAACCGGAGCTCGACCTCGGGTTCACCGGGGCCTCGGCCTCGCTCGAGGTCACCCGCATGTACAACTCACTCGACGAGCACGTCGGCATCTTCGGCCCGGGGTGGTCGTCGATCCTCGAGACGCGCCTGCTCCTCGACGACGAGGGTGCGACGTTCGTCGGCGCCGACGGCCGCCAGATCCGCTTCCCGCGTTCCGGCGCGGGCTGGGACCGCGGAGTCGGCGAGAACCGCTGGCTCGCCGCCGAGGGCGACCTGCTCGTCGTGCGCGACAACGCCGGGGTCCGGATCGACTTCACCCCGTCCGGTCTCTGGACGGGGCAGCGCGGCGGGGTCGGGTCGGCGGTCCGGGTCGTCCGCGACGCCGACGACCTCGTCGTCCGGCTCGAGCACGAACGCGGCCGCTGGGTCGAGATCGACCACGTCGACGGGCGCGTCGCGGTCCTCCGGGCGTCCGACGGCCGTCGGGTCGAGTACGGCTACGACGACCGCGGGCGGCTCGTCAGCGTGACCGACCCCGTCGGTACCCGCTCCTACGGGTGGAACGACGACGACCTCATCGTCACCGTCACCTCGGCCGCGGGGGTCATCGAGGTCGACAACACCTACGACGAGCAGCGCCGCGTGGTCGAGCAGGTCAGCCCGCACGGCCGAGCGGTGCGCTTCGCCTACCTGCCCGGTCGTGTCACAGTCGTGTCCGACCACGACGGCTCGCGCGCGAACTCCTACATCGCGGACGCCAAGGGGCGGCTGGTCGGGGTCATCGACTCCGACGACCGACGGCAGTCGATGAGCTACGACCGGTACGGCAACCTGGTGTCGGCCACCGAGCGTGACGGCTCCGTGACGGTCCACGCCTACGACTCCCGCGGTCGGAAGACCCGGACGGTGACTCCCTCCGGCGGTGACATCACGTACGGGTACGACGACCAGGACCGCGTGACCACCGTCGTCACCGAGGCCGGCGCGGTCGTGTCCTACGAGTACCACGGCGACGACCGCGACCCGTCCGTCATCGTCGATCCGGTCGGTGGCCGCACCGAGCTCACGTGGACGAACGGCGTCCTCACCCACGTGGTCGACCCGACCGGGGTCGTCCTCGACCTGGAGCACGACGACTTCGGCGAACTCGTGGCGACCACGAACGCGGTCGGGAACACCGCCCGGATCGAGCGCGACGCCGCTGGTCGTCCGATTGCCGCGGTCAGCCCGTCCGGGGCTCGGACCGAGTACCGCTGGGACGCGGCGGGGCTGCTCGTCGAGCGCCGCGACGCTGACGGAGCCGTCTGGCGGTACGAGCACACGGCCGGTGGGCGGGTCGCGGCGGTCATCGACCCGCTCGGTGCCCGCACCACCTTCGAGTACGCGGCGAACGGCGAGCTGGCGACGACCGTCGACCCCCTGGGTCGGCGGGTCACGCGGACCTTCGACGACCAGGGGAACGTCGCCGCGCTCGCCCTGCCGGGTGACGCGGTCTGGACGTTCGCGCACGACGGGTTGTCGCGCCTCCAGGCCGTCACCGACCCGACGGGCGCGACGTGGCGGCGCGAGTACGACGTCAACGGCGGCCTCGCCGCCACCGTCGACCCGACCGGTGTGCGGCAGGAGGTCGCGCGGGACGTCGCGACCGGCGTCGCGACCCTGCGCGATGCGTTCTCCGCCACGACGTTCCGGTTCGACGAGTTCGGGCGCCCCGTCGAGCAGACGAGTGACGAGACCGGATCCGAGCTGGTGACGTACGACGCAGCCGGACGGCCCGTCGAGCTCGTCGACGGCGAAGGCGGCCTGACGCGCATCGAGCGCGACCTGAGTGGTCGGGTGACCGCGATCGTCAGCCCGTCCGGCGCCCGCTCGACCTACGAGTACGACGCGTGCGGGCGGCCGTCCGCGGCCGTCGACGCCTCAGGAGCGCGGACGACGCTCACGTACGACGCGGACTCCCGCGTCGTCGCCCGGACGTTGCCCACCGGCGAGGTCGAGGAGACCACCTACGACGCCGTCGGCCGCGTGGTCGCGCAGACGACGGCGGGGTCCGGCACGAGCTGGTACCGCTACGACCGGGCCGGGAGGCTCGTCTCCAGCCACGACGCACGCTTCGGTCGACGACGGTTCCGCTACGACGCCGCGGGGCAGCTGGTCGAGGCCGTCGACGGGCTCGGGGGCACCACCCGCTTCGCCTATGACGAGCGGGGCCGGTTGATCGAGGTCACGGACCCCGCCGGCGGTGTCACGCGGCGCCGGTACGACGGAGCGGACCGCGTGGTCGCGGTCGTCGACCCGCTCGGTCGCGAGACGACGGCTCGGTACGACGCCGCCGGTCGCCAGGTGGAGCAGATCGACCCAGAGGGGCGGTCCACGAGCTGGACCTTCGACGCCGCCGGCCGCTCGACGAAGGTCCTGGTCGACGGGCAGCTGGTGAGCGAGACTCGACGCGATGCCGTCGACCGCACCGTCGTCGTCACGGATCACACTCGTGGTGCGGGTCGGGCGGTCGACCACGAGCTCGAGTACGACCGCCGCGGGCTCCTCGTCCGACGGAGCCGCGGTGGGCGTTCCGTGCGGTGGGAGTACGACGCCGACGGCAACCGGACCGCGCGGATCGACCCGACGGGCGCACGGGTCGAGTGGCGCCGTGATGCAGTGGGCCGCGCCGTCGCCGTCGAGCGACAGGGTCTTGCTGCCGCGACCTTCGCCTACGACCCTGCCGCGCGGATCGTCCAGGCGGCGACCGGCGACGTCGTGCAGTCGTGGTCGTACGAGCGCGGCGCCCTGGTCGCGCACACGTCCACGACGCCCGAGGGCGCGATGGTGACGCGCATCGATCGCGACGACCAGGGGCGGATCGTCGCGATCGACGGCCCGGACGGTCGTGTCGAGTACGCGTACGACGACGCCGGGCAGCTCGTCCGCGCGGGCGACTCCCTGTGGGCGTACGGCGACGGCGGGCGACTGCTCCGCGAGGTCGTCGACGGTGCCGAGACGACGTTTGAGTACGACGCTGCCGGGCAGCTCGTGGCCTCCGTCCGAGGCGAGGAGCGGACGGAGTACCGATACGACGGGCTCGGTCGGCGAATCCGTCGTACTCTCGCCGACGGGTCAACCACCGAGTACGCGTGGTCCGATCTCGGGTCCCTGACCGGCGTCGTGTCGCGGGACCGCTCGTACGGTGAGACCGGTCGGGTCGAGATGTGGACCGACGTGCTCGGGGAGTTCGCCGAGGTCGGCGGTGCCGAGGTGTGGTGGGACTCCGCTGCGTCGCTGCCGGCGTTGGTGTCGATCGGCGGGGAGAGCGTGCTCGACCTGCCGGGCGGTGCGGTCGCCGTGGGCGACGCTTGGTCGACGGCCGGCTGGCGGAGTGCGCGTTCCACGGACTCCTCAGACCCGTGGGCGGTGCTCGCATCGGTCGAGGGGCCGGCGCTGCCCTCTGGTGTCACGCTCACCGCTGACGGCGGGCTGTCGGTCGCCGGGCTGGAGTGGCTCGGGGCGCGCGTGTACGACCCGGCAGCGCGGGGCTTCCTGTCGACGGACCCGTTGGCGCCCGTGCTCGGAGCGGCGTGGTCGGCGAACCCGTACTCGTACGCCGGGAACGACCCGATGCACGCGATCGACCCCCTGGGGCTCCGACCGGCGACGGACCAGGACCTGGCGGCGTACCGGGATGCGAACCAGGGCGCGTTTGGTGCGGTGAAGAGCTGGTGGGGTGACAATTGGGAGTACGTGGTCGCGGGCGTGGCGATAGTCGGTGGTCTTGCGCTTATGGCCACCGGCGTAGGCGGACCAGCTGGAGTCGCCGTCATGGCTCTGGCGGGCGGCCTCATGAGCGGTGGAATCTCTGCGGCATCCCAGAAGGCGACAAAGGGGTCCGTCGATTGGCGCGAGGTGGGGGTGCAGGCCGCGGTTGGGACGCTGACCGGCGGCGCCGGTGCGGCTACTGGCGGAGTGATCGCTGCGAAGATGGGCACGAACCTCGCAGCGCGGGCCCTGCGCGGTGCTGCAGAAGGCGCCGTCGAAGGTGGTGTCAACGGGGCGGCGGCTTATTCGATGTCTCCGGGTCCTCACACGGTCGCGGGTCTGGCTGAGTCAATCGGGAGCCAAGCGACAGTTGGCGCGCTGACGGGCGGCACAACGGCTTACCGACCGAAGTGGCTCGATAAGGAGACCGCCGCGACGTTCTCGCACGGCATCTACCGCTCCGGATATTCGCACGGCGACACCTTGTTGAGCAGAGCAGGCGCTGACGGGCCTCGAAAAGACTTTGGCGGCTTCTGGTCGCGAGATGCACCCACCAGTGTCGCTCAGGTGCGCGAGGACAAAGCAATCCTGCCAGTCTGGCGGGACGCCGACGGCAATGTAACCGGTACAAGCCCTCTGAGTCACGGCTACACAGCAAGTTTCCGCAGCGGCACACCGATGTACAAGGGTAAGGTCGCGCCTCAGACCGGAGATGATGGTCATGTGTACGCCGGTGGAACACCGCAGGTGCACATTCCCGAGTCCTACAAGCATGGGAGCATCGTTGATAAGTGGGAAATCTTCTGACGGCGAACTACGTGAAGCGCTGGTCGATCGACTCAGTCGGCTCGCGGATCTAGCAGCCGCTTTGCCTGAAGAGCGGGCTGCCGCAGCGCTGACGAAGTACGCTGAAGGACTTCGAGAACCTGGGCCGCAGGTCCTGCAGGTTCACAAGAATGTGGCATTACTCCTTCGGGCGGGGCCGGGGAGCCTTTCTGACCAATATTTCGTCCGGGACGATGGTACTCCAGACATCGAGCTGTCCGAGCGCTTTGTTGCCCTCATCGAGGACGCGCGAACGCTGAACAGTGCGCTCGCGGCGAGATAGAGTTTGACTTTCGTGGTCGCCATGTATTCGTCTCTGGGGAACCGGCTTCCTACGCGGAGAACTCTAAGGGGACGAGTCCGACCTAAGTCCCGCAGCACTCCGCACGTGCAGGAGCTGCTGACCTGAGCCTTGAGCAGAAGGCGTTGGGCGCATCTACCGCGCGACGTACGTCCGTGAAGGCACGACGATGTTCCGCTCGGTGGACGTCAACGGCTCCCATGCCGGCGACTTCTGGTCATCGGTTCTACGAAGCCTAAACACTGACGCGGGTCGGCCAGGCGCGCAAGAGTCATCGATGCAAGGAGTCAGAGTTGATGCGGAAAGAGCGCTCGATGCGGTCGAGAAGAATCATTTTCTCCTCATGGCTGATCGGGATGGTGCTGATATTCACCGCGATTTTTGTCGCGCCGGTGACGCTGAAAGCATATGACGCCGCTCACCCGCTCGTGGTGGAATGCCGCATCATCGCGGCGACTGCGGGTGACGGATCATCGAGATCTGTGCGCGGTATTGGTGCATCGTTCAATCAGGTGCGCCTTGCTTCTTCAGACTGCGGCGTCCTGTTCATGCGCAGAGGGGTGTCGGCAAACAAGGCTTCACAAATCGCAGCGGAGTTTCAGGATGGTCGCCGTTACGAGTTGCACGTCGGTGCCGCTTCGTACCGTTTCCGCGATTTGCTTCGAACCTTGCACCAGGCGGTCGAGGTTCAGCGCTTAGATTAGCGAGAGCTTCTGAGTGCCCGCGTGCAGGCTTGTCTCAAGCGCCGGGAGTCAGCTGAGAGATGGCAGTGTACGAGATTACTTGCGGTGGTGCTCTTCTTCGGGTGGCAAATGAGCTGCTGACATGAGGGTCGAGCAGAGAACGCCGGGCGCTCGGAGTGCGTAGCGGCAGGCGCCGAGTCCCGAGTACATGAGTGAGGTGCAAGGATGAACGATGCTCGCCGGGGAGTGGTCCAGAGGCGGGTCAAGGTGTTCGCCGTGCTTGCGCTTGTCGTGTTTGGGCCTCTCGCCCTCCTGATCGGAGGGCCGTTGGCTCTTGTTGCTTATGACAAGTCGCACCTCATCTCCATTGATTGCACGGTCACGAGTGCGGAGTCAGCTGTTGGCTCTACGCGTTCGCCGAAGGGGATCGGCAGTTCCACGAACCAGGTCTTCATCAAGACGAACTGCGGAGAGTTTGTTCTCGGCGCCGGCGTGACTACTGTCAACCGCGCTGAGATAGCAAATGAGCTTGATCGCGGAGGCCGTTACGAATTTGATATCGGCGGAGGGTCCTGGAGGTTGCGGAGCTTCCTCGAAGCCGTCAGCATCGCTCGCGTGGTGTACGGCTACGAGCCTGCCGGGGGCAGCTGAGCGCCTTCAGCTGCTGTTCCTCGACCGGACCTTCGGCAGTTCGCGGGTACTCGGCGGGCCGATCGGCAGTATCGAGTGAGATTCACGGACCGTGATCAATTGCTGCGGACGAAGGGATGAAGACTGGGTGGAGCAGCGATGCAGAGCCTGTGGATCGCGGGGTTGAAGAGGGAGAACGGCGTGAGGGATCGTCGTGCGGAACATGCGATTCGTGAGACCGACAGTGGTCCGGTAGCCGGAATGGCGAATTAAGAGCGAGGGGTGCGTGTCGCACCGCAGGCTGAACCGTGACCACTTTCCACCGAGCATGCTGTCGGTCGTCAGGGGGCGATTCGTCTTCGCGGCGGCAATCCTGGTCCTACTCGCGGTGGCGGCCTTCTTCTTCGGGCGGCAATGGATCGCGGCATACGACGAAGATCACCCGGTCACCTTTGACTGCGTGATCTCGAACGCGAAAGCCTCCGCAGTTTCTACGCACTCCGGCCGTGGTGTGGGTTCGTACACCGAGCAGGTGGACCTCCACACGTCCAACTGTGGGCATCTCGTGATCCGGGACCGCATCACGAATGAGAACAGTGCCGCTGTCGCATCGACCTTCGAGAGGGGCAAGAGGTACCGGATCACCTTGGGTGAGGCCTCGCTGAGTCTGCGTGCACCGTTGTCCGTGCTCGGGGCGGTGCCAGAGGTTCGGGGATGGGAGCGAGGATGAGAAGAGAACGGGTCAGGAAGGCGCAGGTGAGGCGCGCGCGTCGGGGGCGAAGCGAGGGAACCGATTCGTCTTCGGGATGCTCGGGGTGATCGTCCTCGGAGTCGCTGGGCTCCTGGTAGCAGGGGAGGTGTTCAGGCACTACGACCGGGAGCACCCCATCTGGGTGACCTGCGTCGTCGAATCGGCGTCTCCCGCTACGGTGGATCGACGTCAGGACGTGGAATCGGGGCCACGTACGATCAGGTCGAAATCGCCACGGATGACTGTGGACCACTCGTGCTGCGCCGGGGCGTCGACGAGGCCAACAAGGAGCGTCTGGCTGCGAGCTTCAAGCAAGGCACTGGTCACCGGTTCGCGGTGGGCGCTGCTTCCTACCGGTGGCGTTCGGTGCTGCACTTCTTCCGGACCCCGGTGATCGTATCGGATTCGGCACCACTGCCCGAAGAAGATCGAGGTTGACAGATAGACAGGTGCGTCGCGAGGCGTCGAAGCCTCGACGCTGGAGATCGCCATGGTGCTGACGTAGTTGACCGTGCCGGAACGGGAGCAGGGTCGGAGCCACCCCGGCCTGATACGTTGGATGCAGGCGCCGGCCCTGCTGGCGCCTGATATCGAGTACCGCGCACAGGGGGCGCCGGCGCTCGAGGGGGCGTGGACGACCGGTCGCGGGGCGGCAGGTGCACGGAACTTCGGGGACGTTCGGCGCGCGAGTGCTGACCGCGAAGGACCATCATGACGACGCCGAACAACGGGCAACCCGGCGACTGGCAGCCGAACAACGGGCAGCCGGGCCAGCAGACGCCGGCCTTCCAGCAGCCGAACCAGCAGCAGGCGCCCGGCTTCGGGCAGCCGAACGAGCAGCAGGCGCCCGGCTCCCAGCAGCCGGGC
Organism: Curtobacterium caseinilyticum; assembly: GCF_030363035.1. Classification (GTDB taxonomy): domain Bacteria; phylum Actinomycetota; class Actinomycetes; order Actinomycetales; family Microbacteriaceae; genus Curtobacterium; species Curtobacterium caseinilyticum. The sequence continues at coordinate 201,587 of NZ_JAUCMN010000005.1, forward strand.
CAGCAAGCTCCCGGCTACCAGCAGCCGGGCCAGCAAGCTCCCGGGTACCAGCAGCAGCCCTACGCCGGTGCGGGCGCGGGCGTTCCCGCCTGGCAGCCGCCGACCCCGCAGAAGAAGGGGAAGAACGTCGCGCTCCGGATCTTCATCCCGGTCGTCGCTGTCATCGCCGCGGTGGGTGCGTCGCTGGGCGTTCGTGCGTTCTTCAACGCCACAGCCGAGCCCTCGCCGTCGGCCCTCGCCACCGAGGCGGCGAAGCAGGTCAACGAGAACTACACCTTCCCGCTCGAACTCGACGAGGTGACCCGGTGGGACGGCGTGACGGCTGACGGTGCGCAGCTCGACTACGCCTACACGATCGACTCGTCGGTCGACCCGGCGAGCCTGACCGCGGCGGACCTCAAGTCGTCGGTCGTGTCGAACGTCTGCCAGAAGAAGGAGTCGCGTGACCTGCTGTCGAAGGCGATCGTGATGCGGTACGCGTACGTCTTCGACGGCACGGACCGCACGATCGACTTCTCGGTCACCAGCGCCGACTGCTGAAACCCGAGCGGGAGGACTGAGGAGGGGTGACTCCTGCACGCCGGGTCTTCCACGCGCTCCTCGCGGCGGTGGCGCTGACCAGCAGCGGGCTGATCGAGCTCGGGCACTTCGGCGTCCAGGGCTGGGCGTTCGCCGTCGTCACCGTCCTCGGATTCGGCTACGGCGCAGCGCTCGTCCGCGTCGGCGCAGCGGGATGCCTTGTGCCGACGGTGCTGTTCCTCGGGAGCTTCGTCGTGCTCGGCGTCCTCGTCGACCAGGCGTCGGACTGGGGGCCGCTGCAGTACGGGTGGCTGCCCGCGGTGCTCGCGGGCGCCTTCCTCGCTCGGGTGCTGTTCCCCAACGTCGGGGCGCGGCGGCGCAAGGAGACGGCGGGCCGCGGGCTGCGCACAGCAGGCGGGGAATGGCTGCGTGAAGCCGGGCCGATCATGCTGTGCATCGGTGCGTTCTGCGTCGCCGCGATGGGGGCGCTCCTGCACGGCGAGGGTGATCAAGCGCTGCGCTACGACGATGCGCTCCGTCGGACCGGTGTGGTCGTCACGGGTGAGGTCGTGCACGTCGAACGTGTGCACTTCACCGGGTACAAGGGGCGAGGGCACACCGAGTACACGCCGGTGACGCGGCAACGGTTCGATGGCGTTGAGTACGAGACGACGCTCGACGAGTACACGGTCTCGAGCGATCCCGACTTCTACCGTGTCGGGCAGCGCCTGCCGATCATGGTCGACCCGGACGATCCGACGACCGCCGGAGTCCGATCCACGGAGCTGCACCGGATGTTCGCCCGGAACGTCGACGACGGTCGCAGCTACGCGTTCACCGCACTGCCGCTGCTGGCCGTGGGGGCACCGCTCCTCGCGGTGCAGACGGTCGTGGGCGTCACACAGAGGATCCGCACCAGGCACACGCGGCGATGGGCAAAGGCCCGGCGACAGGTGCGCTCCGCTCGACGACGGGCGCGACGTCTGGCCGGGGGCGTCGAGTCAGCCCACCGCGCTGGACCCATCCCGCCGAGCACGATCCAGCGGAGCACCAACGCGACGAGCGCAATCCCGCCGAGCGTCGCGCGAGCGCACCGTGAGTCAGGCACGCCGGCCGAGTGATCACGCAACTGTCACCGGAGCAGCAGGCGACGGAGCAAGGCGACTGACCCCGCGGGGCGGGTCGCGAGGACGGGCTGCACCGCGCCTCCAGGCCGGGCCGCGGTGATCAGCGTCCGACGGTCAGCGCGGGAGCCCGCTCACCCACGCGCGGAACGTGATGGCATCGCTGTCACGGAGGACGACTGCCGGGGAGTCCTGCGCGTCGTACAGGAGTGCGAGGCTCTCCGGTGGCAGGCCGGCCAACTGTCGATCCGCGAGCGAGGTCGGGTCGACGAGCGCAGGGCTGGCGAGGAACGCGAGGGGCTGCGAGTCGGACTCGGCGACCGCCGTCCGGCCGTCGATGAGGGCCCGGACCTCGGCGGGGTGCAGCACGACGACGTCGCCGCCGACGAACAGTCGGATGACCGGGCGTGGGCGACCGCCGGGGCCGAGTGGGACGGTGGTCCAGTCGGCGCTGCACGCGGCACCCCGCCAGGGCGGGATCGCGATGCCGTCCGGTCCGAGCGCTGCGGGGGCCACTGCACGGGGACGGACGACGCGCTCCTGCAGGTACGCCTCGAGCCCCGCGTAGCCGCGGGCCAGGCCTATGACGTGGAAGAGGCGCTTCCCGGTCGCGTCACGTGCCTGCAGGCCGCCGTACTGGTTCGCGATCGGCAGCACCGCCGCGATCTCGGCCAGGTCGACGCGACGCTCCTGGTGGAGGCCCTGGCGGACCAGCAGGTGGTCCTCCATCGCGAGCACCCGAGTCCGGCGCATCGAGCGGGACAGCACGATGCCGCCGATGCCGGCCAGCAGGAGGACGACCGCCACGATGACGAAGCTGGGCTCGATGCCGGTCGAGATCGTCGTGGCGGCGCCGAGTGCCAGCAGGGCTCCGACCACGACGAAGACGATGGCGACCACGCGGATGAGGACCCACTGGAAGGTCCGCAGGCGCACCGTGACGAGCGCGCCGTCCGCGTTGGGCAGCGACTCCCCACGCTCACGACGTCGGCGGTCGCTGTGCTTGGTCGCGGCTGTCACCGACCTCGTGATGACGAACGCCGCGATCATCGCGATCCCCACGGACGTGATCGTGATCCACATGTGTCGTCCCCCTCGTGCTGCGGCCCGTGGACCGAGTGGCCGACCTCCACGTCCGGAACGATCGGCCACTCGATCATGCATCCCCGATCGCCGATGACGTTCGCGGACCCCCCACTGTGCATTGTGCAGAGTATCAATTCCGGAAGTGTCTGCAAGTTCGTATGTCGCGGTGCTGTGGCTCGAACGGGGGTGGTCGCCGCCTGTGGAGGACGGAACCTCACGGTATTTCAGCGGTTAGGATCGAGCACGCAGTCGATTCTTGAGGGGGACGATCGTGATGTTGACGCGCGCCGGGGGAACCGGGACTCGGCAAGGGAGCCGCATCGCGGGAGTGGTGGCCGTCACGGGTGCACTCGCGCTGGTGCTCTCGGGGTGCACCGCCGACCAGGACCAGGTGACGAGTCCGTCGCGCGTGCTGCAGACCGTGGACACGACGCTGGCCACGAACGGCGCGGTGAACGCGATCTCGGACACGACGATCTCGGTAGCCGGTGAGCGCTCGTCCTCGAAGACCGTCGACCACGACGTGACGAAGGCGGCGGGGGACCTGCCGCTCCGGATCACCACCCAGTACACGACCGACAAGCGCTCCGGGACCGACCTCGCCGACCTCGACGGGTACTCCGGTCGCGTCGAGATCGACGTCACCGTCGAGAACCTCACGGTCCGGTCGCAGAACCTGTCGTACGACGTCGCCGGGGCCTCCCGTTCCACGCCGGCCCTGGTCGGTGCGCCGTTCAGTGTCGCCGCGTCGACGGTGCTCGACGGGGTCGCGCCGGACCGCATCGTGACCGAGTCCGTCGACGGTGGCGCGTCCACCGACGGGGTCGTGAGCACGAACGCCTCCGGCGACGCCGTCGTCCAGTGGGGTCGTCTGCTGGCGCCGCCGACCTCGGGTGCGAGCAGCACGCTGCACCTCGTCGCCGACGTTAGCGACTTCTCCGCGCCCGCGATCGACGTCGCGGCGCAGCCCGGGCTGACGACCGACCTGTCGACCAGCGGCGTGATGAACGGGGCGTTCGGGTCCGAGACGGACTCCGAGCTCGCCCTGCAGCGCCGGACGATCGACCTCATCGCGCGGGTCAACGAGGTCCTCGCACGAGCCGGCGGGACCATCACCGAGGTCCGCACGAACCTCGAGTCGACGTCCGAGACCCTCGGTGTGCGGACGGCTGAGCGGCTGCAGGAGAGCAGCGCGTCGCTGGCGAGCACGATGCAGTCGCTGTCGGGCGAGCTCGGTTCGCTGAACGGGGACCTCGGCTCGATCGTGCAGGCGACCCAGTCCACGGTGCTGCAGCAGCTGCAGCAGACGACGGGCAGCCTCGATGCGTTGCTCGGCGACACCTCGGCGACGGCGCCGGAGCCGGTGTTGGACGGTGAAGGCTGCAAGGCCGTCCCGCAGACCGGTGCGGCGGGCTCGAGCGTCTACGGGAACCTGCTGCGCGTGTCCGCGCAGCTCGAGGGCTACGCCGACGCGAGCGAGGCGTGCAAGCAGCAGGTGAGCGCGCAGCTCGCGACGTCGGTGGGTCCGGCGTCGCCGGACGCTGCGGCCTGCGCCGCCCAGGAGGCCCGTGGTTCGTTGACCTGCGCGCTCTGGGAATCGTCCGCTGCGGTCAACACCTCGCTGATCGGCCTGGTCAGCAAGGGACGGCAGCTCGCGGACGGGCTGGACCCGAACCTCGCGGACACCGCGATCGAGCAGTCCGACGCACTGAACGCGCAACTGCAGGAGATCGCCGGCAGGCTCGACGCCCTCGGCAGCGACCAGGACGGTGCCGTCGAGCAGGCCCTGACCGAACTGGACGGCCTCGTCACGACCACCGAACAGTCGGTGCGCCCGGTGCAGGAGGCCGTCGCGAACGTCCGGAGCCGCGCACAGTCCTCGCGGAGTGAGCTCGGCGAACTCGATTCCCGGTTCGACCGCTCGATGCAGGCGCAGAACCGGGCGCTCGCTGACCGGTTGTGCGAGCTCGCCCGTCCGGGGCTGTTCAGCTCGGAGCAACTCGACCAGGACGAGGTGGATGCGCTCCGCGGGTACCTCACCGCGACGCCGTGCCCCGGGACGGACCAGCCCGAGGGGACGACCCTCCGGCCCGGCTTCGGCTTCACGACGCCGATGGACCAGCGCCTCGACGAGCAGGCCACGGCGTGGGATGCGCTCATCGCCGAGACGGACCCGCGGTCGACGACCGGTGTCGGTTCGGCCCTGAACGAGCTCGCCACCGCCGTGGGTGCATTGCGACAGGGCGTCCAGGAGGTGCGCTCCGCGGTGCAGCAGGACGGCGGCTCGGTCGCGGGATCGGTGCAGCAGCTCAAGGGTCTCCTCGAGGAAGCGGAGGAGTCGGGCACGGTCGTCACCGGCCAGCTCCAGCAGGTGCGTGACCAGCAGAAGGAGCTGCAGGACGCGGTGCGCGAGGCCTTCCAGAAGGCTTCGGACGACTCTGGCAAGCAGGTGCAGGCACTGATCGACGACCAGGTCCGCAAGGTGAGCGAGACCGCTGGCACCAGCCGGAAGGCCGTCGTCGACGCGTTCGACAAGTCGATCGCTGGTCTCCGCACCACCTCGGGCGAGGTCACGACCGACTCGAAGGGCACCATCGACGAGCAGAAGGGCGCGCTGCAGGAACAGAGCAGCGGTCTCGCCTCGGCGGTGGACGAGCAGACCGTGGCGAGCCTCCAGCGCATCGACGCGAGCACCAGCGCCTCGGTCCGCGACGTCGAGGGCGCGAGCACGCTCCTGACCGGTGACCTCAACCGCGTGATGCTCGACCTCGGCGACCGCAAGGTCAACGGCTCCGGCATCCTCGGTGCGATGGCCACGAGCGCGGCGAAGTCCGACTCCGCCGACTACCAGCTCGCCCTCGCGTCGCAGAACGCCTCGGGCTACGCCAACGTCCGAGCCGAGGACGTCGCCGGCATCCTCCTGCAGCAGGAGCAGCTCCGCGCCTCGCTCGACCGCGCCGCGAAGCTCCCCGCCTTCCGTCTCGACGTGCCGTCCAGCGCCACGTCGACGACGCTCTACGCCTTCCGGATCGGAGCCGAGCGATGAGCCACGTGCAGGACCAGTCGACCGAGCCGACCGTCGACGAGCAGGGCACCGACCACCCGGATGCAGCCGACGCGGCGCGGACCCGGAAGCGCCGCCGCACCGCGGTCATCGTCGCGATCGCCGTCCTCGTGGTCGCCGCCGTCGTCACCGCGGTGGTCGCGGTCCGCGTCTCCGCGTCCACCCCCGCCGAGGCGGTCTCCGCGACGGCCCCGGTGCCGATCAGCGTCGCCCACGTCCCCGACGGCACGAAGATCGGCGTCGTGGTCACCCTCGGTGACGGCGAGGGTGCCCAGTGGGACGACGCCGCGCAGGGCGCCCTCGTCGCGCAGCGTCGCCTCGAGCTCGGCGGTACGGACGTGCAGCTCGTGACGGAGAACGACGGCGGGTCCACCGACGGCGCACGGAAGGCCGTCGAGGCCCTCGCGTCCGACGGGGTCTCGGGCATCGTCGTCGCGACCTCCGGTGAGCACGTCCGCGGTGCCTTCGCTGCGGCCGCCGACGCCGGCATCCCCGTCGTCGCGCCGTACGCGACCGGCGGGGACGACGCCTGGTCGACCGCGCCCTCGACGGAGTCCGTCGCATCGGCGATGCAGGACGCGCTCGGCGACGCCGCTTCGCCCCTGCTCGTGGACCTCGGTGGCGGAGCGCCGTCCGGTGTCCGGTTCGCCCACGTCCTCGACGCCACGCGAGCGCCGGACCTGAGCGCGCTCGCGACGACGATCGCCCAGCGCACCGGCGCAGCGGCGGGATCGACCGACGCCACGGCGCGGGACGAGCAGGACGACAGCGCGCAGGACGCTCCCGAGCAGACAGCCGCGGACTCCGACGCGGTGGTCGTCAGCGGTCCGGCCGGTCGACAGGGCGCCCTCGTCGCAGCGCTCCAGGAGGCGAACGTCACCGCACCTGTCGTCCTGACCCCCGAGGCCACCAGCCCCGCCTTCGCAGCGGCGCTCGCACAGGCCGGCGGCAGCCTCAGCGGCACGTTCCGCACCATCGGTGTCGAGACGGACGACGCCCGCGCCCTGTCGTCGAACGCCGAGGGCCGTGCCATGTCGGCGTTCCTCGGCGGCGTGCGGGTCCTCGCGGACGACGCGGACGCGAAGAACCTGACCGGTGACCGGTCCTTCGCATCGGTGGCGTCGGTGGCGGACGCCCGCAGTCACGATGCGGTCGTGGCGCTGGTGACGGCCGTCGGGTCGGCCCGGAGCGCCGACGCCGCCGAGGTGTCGGACGCGTTGGCCCGGCTCGACCTGGGGGCCGGAGACGGCCTCGCGGGCCCCGCACTCGACTTCGGCGCGCGACAGGCCCTCGGCGATCCCGCCGGTGTGCTCGCCGCCTCCGCGCAGGACCTCGGGCTCCGCCCCGCCACTGCGAACGAGGACGACGGGGCCACGCCCGCCCTCGTCTGGTTCTCCGACTCGACGGACTGACCCCGTCCCAGCTGCACCACCCGCACCGCCGCACCACGCCCAGGGAGGACCGCCCATGCGCCTGCTGATCGAGCTCGACGACCGCCGCGAGACGATCGAGGCCGACGGGTGGTCGGAGTCCTCCACGCTGGGGGACCTCGTCGCGGCGTCGCTCGGCACCCCGCTCGACCCCGGGACACCCCTGGCGGTCGACGGCCACCGGACGAGCTCGGACACCCCGCTGCGCGACCTGGTGCTCCTCGAGGGCTCCCGGGTCGCGCGCACCACCGAGGAACCGCCGCGCACGGTCGACGGCTGGAGCGTAACCCTCGCAGGAGGCCTCGAGGCGGGGCTCGTCGTCGCGGTACCGCGCAGCCGTCGGCTCGTCATCGGCCGGGCTCCGCAGGCCGACGTCGTGCTCCCCACCGAGAGCGCGTCCTGGGAACACTGCACCGTCGAACGCGAGGACGACGGTGTCCGGGTGCGCGACTCCGGCTCCACGAACGGCACCGTCATCGCTGGGGAGCGCATCGACGACGAGGGTGTCCTGCTGACCGGCACCACGAGCGTCATCGTGGGCGGTGCGGTGCTGCTGCTCCGACCGGAGCTCCCGGAGACGACCGTGCCGGCGGCGGGGACGCTCCCGAACCTCACCCCGGCCGCCACCGCACCCTTCAACCGGCCGCCCCGGCCCGGCCGGATCACCGACACCGAGCCGGTGTCCCCGCCGACGCGCAAGGACGTCGCCCCGGCGTCGAAGTTCAGCTGGATCACGGTCGCGGCGCCGCTCGTGCTCGCCGGGGCGATGGTGCTCCTGCTCGGGGACGCACGCTTCGCCCTGTTCGCGCTGCTCAGCCCCGTGACCGCGATCGGCATGTGGTTCGAGCAGAAGCACCGCCGGGCGAAGAACCTCAAGGAGGAGGAGACGCGCTTCACCGAGGCGGTCGAGACCTTCCGGAGCGAGATCGCCGCTGCCGCTGCCGTCGAGGCGGCCCGTCGGCAGGACCTCGTGCCCGACCCGGCGACCGTCGTGCGCCGGGCGCTCCTCCCGACCACCGCCCTCTGGCAGCGCCGGTCGGACGACGACGACTTCCTCAGCCTGCACGCCGGCACCGGCGACGCGCCCTGGCGTCCCGAGGTCGACCAGCGTGCGGCGTCGTCGAAGCTCGAGGACGAGGCGAAGGCCGCGATCGCGGACAGCCGTCTCACGGCGGCACCGGTCGTCGCCGACCTGTCGGACGCCGGTGTCGTGGGGATCGTCGGTGACCGCGACGGTGCGCTCGCGCTCGCCCGCAGCCTGCTGGCACAGGCGACCGTGCACTGCGGGCCGGCGGACCTGACGGTCGGGGTGTTCTGCGACGCGGGCCGACAGGACGACTGGTCCTGGGCCTCCTGGCTGCCGCACACGCGCGTGGCGGGCAGCAGCACCGGTGCCCGGTGGATGTCGGCGCAGCGCGACCAGAGCGCGGCCGTCCTGCGCGGGCTGCAGGAATCGCTCGACGAGCTCCCCACGCCGAACCTCCTCGTCGTCGTGGACTCCGACGTCCTCACCGAGGGGCGCGACGCCCCGGCGCGCAGCCTGCTCGGCCAGGGCCGTGCGGTGCCCGGTGTCTCGCTGCGCCCGGGGGAGCGTCGCCAGCGGGTGAGTGGCATCGTCATCGCGACGAATGAGCAGCAGCTGCCCGCCGCCTGCACGTCCATCATCACGGTCGGCACCGATGCGGCTGCGACCGTGTACCGTCCCGAGGACCGCACGCGCGTCGAGGACGTGGTGCTCGCCGGCCTCGCCCCGGACACCGCGGAGCGGGCCGCCCGTGCCGTCGCCCACTTCGACGACCCGGAGCTCACGGTGCCGGGTGCATCGCTGCCGTCGCTCGTCCGCCTGCCCGACCTGCTCACGCGGAGCGCCGCGGCGGCGGGCAGCACCGACCGCGCCGCGAGCCCGGGCGCCACCACCGTCGACACCACGACCGCCGAGGGCATCCGCACCCTGTGGCAGACCAGCACGGGCACCTCGACCCCGGTCGGTTCCTCGGAGTCCGGCGTCCTCGAGATCGACCTGGTGCGCGACGGCCCCCACGGCCTGGTCGGCGGGACCACGGGTTCCGGCAAGAGCGAGTTCCTCCGCTCGTTCGTCGCCGGCCTCGCGGCCCGGAACGACCCCACCCGGCTCAACTTCCTGCTCGTCGACTTCAAGGGCGGCGCCGCCTTCGCCGCGTGTGAACGGCTGCCGCACACGATCGGCACCATCAGCAACCTCGACGAGCAGCTGGCCGACCGCGCGATCCGGGCGCTGGAGGCCGAGCTCGAGCGTCGCCAGCGGGTCTTCGCGACGGCCGGCGCCGACATCGACAACCTCGACGCCTACCTGGCGACGCGGCCGACCGAGCCGATGCCGCGCCTGCTCTTCGTCGTCGACGAGTTCGCGATGCTCGCGAAGGAGTTCCCCGACGTCCTGACCTCGCTCGTCGCGATCGCCGCCGTGGGCCGCACGCTCGGGGTGCACATGGTGCTCGCGACGCAGCGTCCCGCGGGTGTGGTGAGCGAGGACATCCTGGCGAACACGAACCTCCGGGTGGCGCTCCGCGTGCAGAGCCGCGAGGACTCGACCAACGTCATCGGCGTCCCGGCCGCAGCCGGCATCGGTCGGCAGCAGACCGGCCGCGCCTACGTGAAGCTCGGGCAGGACGACATCACCCCGGTGCAGACCGCCCTGGTCACGGGCCGCGCGCGCGACGAACGGGTCGAGCAGCCGGTCTCGGTCCGTCCGACCGACGTCTTCGGCGTCCCGGCACCCGTGCCGGCGCCCGCACCGAGCGCGTCGGACGACACCGACCTCGACGTCCTCATCGAGGCGATCCGCGCCGCGAACGACGCCGCCGGGTACGCGGCACCTCGTCCGATCTGGCCCGAGGCGCTGGGGGACCGGGTCGACCTGGCGGACGTCCCGGAACCGTCCGACAACGGTGCCCGGCGCTTCGTGCCGGTCGCGCTCGCCGACGACCCGGACCACCAGCGCCAGGTCGCCGGCGGCTGGGACCTCGACGAGGGCAACCTCGTGCTGATGGGCATCCCGGGCAGCGGGACGAGCACCGCCCTGTCCGCCCTCGCCCTGCGCCTCGCGCGGACGACGAGCCCGGACGACCTCGACCTCCTCGTGCTGGACATGGGACCGGGGGACCTGGCACCGCTCGCGCAGCTGCCGCACACGACGGCCTACGTCGGGTCCGGTGCCGGGGCGGGCGAGCTGCAGGCCCGCTTCCTGCGGCACCTGCGCGCGGACCTCGAGCGTCGGCGCGCGAGCCCCGGCGGGCGACGGGCCGTCGTGCTCATCGACGGCCTCGCCGCGCTCCGCGACGAGTACCAGGACTTCGAGGGCCAGCAGCTGCTCGACGCGCTGTACCGCGTCTACGCGGAGGGGCCGGCACTGGGGATCTCGTTCGCCGTCTCCACGACCCGGGCGAAGGCCGTGCCGTCCGCGATGGACGAGGTCACGACCCAGAAGTGGATGTTCCGCCTGGCCGACCCGTACGACTACGCGTCCATCGGGGTCCGTCCGAAGGACGTCCCGCCACCCGTGCCGGGTCGGTACATCGACTCGACGACGAAGCTGCAGAGCCACGTCGCGACCCCGTCGGTGCCCCTCGCCGGAGCCGTCGCCGAGGTCGCCGCGGCGTGGCCGGACGCCGCCGCGAAGACGAGCGCCGTCGGTCGGCTGCCCGATGCGGTCCGCGTGCAGGACCTCCGGACCCCGGCCCGCTTCGACACGGAACCGTGGCGCCTGCCGGTCGGGATCGCCGAGGACGATCTCGGCACCGCGGCGCTCGAGGTCTACGACGGCGAGCACGTGCTCGTCGCCGGCCCAGCGCGCTCCGGCAAGTCGACGGTGCTCCTCGCCCTCGCCGACCTGGCGCGGTCCGCCGAGGGCGTCCGTCCCGCGGTGTGGGCGATCTGCGACCGCCGGTCACCGCTCGCCGACGGTGTGTTCGACCGCCTCGCGGTCGGTGCGGACGAGGTCCCCGCCCTGCTGGCGAGCCTCCGCCTGGAGCGGGGCCCGGTCCTGCTGCTCGTCGACGACGCCGAGCGCTTCGACGACGCCGACCAGTCGATCGCCTCGCTGTTGTCGTCCGAGCGGCCGGGCCTGTGCGTGGTCGCGGCCGGCCGGTCCGCCGACCTCCGCTCGCTCTACAGCCACTGGACGCGCGCGGTCCGGAAGTCCCGCTGCGGCGTGCTCCTGCAGCCCGACGTCGACTACGACGGCGAACTGCTCGGGGTCCCGCTGCCCCGTCGCGCCCCCGTCGCGCTGACGGTGGGTCGCGGCTACGCCGCGTCGGGCGGCTCCGTCCGTCTCGTGCAGACGGCAGCGCCCGGCGCCTGACCGGACCCGCCACCTGCGGTCGGGAGGCGCAGCCCGAGCCCGCCACGCGCCTCCAAACGGGCGACTCCCGCACCCAGCTCCGCGTCCATGGAGCAGAACACGTCGGGTCGCGGGCCGCCACCCGACGTCTTCTGCTCCATCGAGGAGCACGCGCGGAAGGGGACGCACGCGCGGAAGGGGACGCACGCGCGGGCGCGGACACGAGCACGAACGCGAGCGAGCACGGGCACGAGCGCGGGCCCGTGCGGCAGCCGCGTCAGTCGCGGGTGGTGATGCCGAAGGGCGAGCTCTCGAGGTCCGTGAAGTTGCCCACGGTCGCCCGGACCGTGCACGACGGCGCGACGGACAGCGCGGTCACCACGAGTCCGTCGGACGACACCGCGAGCGCACCCGAGCACCCGTCGGCGAAGCGGACCCCGGACTCCCCGCCGGCGACGTCGGTGAGCATCTCCGACGGTTTCCCGGTCGAGGGGCTGCGGTAGAGCGGGTTCAGTTCGTCGGCGCCGCTCGGCCAGACCGGCACGAGCGTCACCGGCAGCGTGGTCTGGCTCACCGTGCGGTCGGGCGTGCGGACCTCGACGCCCTGCAGTCGCTGCACGGGGTACGAGGTGCCGGTCACGGTCTGGTCGGTGACGGCCGTCGTGGTCGCGCTGCCCGCCGCGTCGAGCCACTCCTGGAGCCCGGCCTGGTCGGGCACGTCGGACAGTCGTACGGTCGCCTGGACGGTCAGGTCCTCGCCCGCCCGGACCACCACGTCGGAGAGCGTCCAGCCGCAGCGGACGTCGACGCCGGTCAGCGACGGTCGGTTCCGGGCACCGGTGACGTCGTCGCCGGTCGCTCCGTCCCCGGTCCACGTCACCGCGGGGCACTCGGACCGCGCCCCGACCCCGGGCACCACCTCGAGCAGCGGGCCGCGGAGCGTCGCGGACTGGGCGGCGTACGTGATCGACAGGTCGACCGTGCGGGCCTGCGGGTCGACGGTCGCCTTGCGGGTCGTCGAGAGCCCGGTCGGCAACGGACGGTCCTGCTGGAAGGCGCTGGCGGCCTGCGCGGTCCGCGCGGCGCTCGGCGTGCCCTTCCCGCCCAGGGCCCCCGGGAGCCAGACCACCCCGCCGACGACGAGCGCCGCGACGAGCACGACGCCGAGGGCACCGAGCCCGAGCATGCGGTTCGTGAGCCAGTCCGGACGGTGCCACCGGCTGCCAGCGGGAGCCTCGGGTTCGCGAGCGGCGGCGACCGGAGGGCGGGCGAGCGGCCGGAAGACCGTCCGCGAGCCCGCCGGGCCGAGTTCGGGCACCGGGCCGGCGTCCTCTGCGCCGGCCGACGGTCCACCGGACGGATCGGAGCCACCCGCGGGGGAGCCGTCGGCGCTCCCGGGACGGAGCCCGCGCACCACGGTGGCGGGTCGCTCGACCTCGGCGAAGGACTCCGGGTCGGCAGTCCGGGCCAGCGCCGGGGCGTCGGCCAGCTGCCGGGCGAGGCGGCGCAGGGCGGCCGCGGCGTCGGCGGCCGCGGGGCGCCCGGCCGGGTCCTTCGCGAGCATCGTCGACACCGCCGCCCAGAGCGGCTCGGGGACGTCGAGCCGTGGCGGATCCGAGGTGACGTGGCGGTAGGCGACGGCGAAGTCGGTGCCCGGTCCGGCGAACGGCGTCCGTCCGGCCAGGAGTTCGTAGAGCATCACCCCGGCGCCATACACGTCGGCCGCGGGCCCGGAGCGCCCCTGGCTGATCGACTCGGGCGCCATGTACTGCGGGGTCCCGAGCAGGCCGGTAGTGGTGCGCTGCCGGTCCGCCATCACCGTCGCGATGCCGAAGTCCGACACCCGCACCTCACCGGTCGCGCCGGGGGTCCACGGGGTCGCGAGCAGCACGTTGTCGGGCTTCACGTCGCGGTGGGTGACGTCCTGCGCGTGGGCGGAGGCCAGGGCGTCGAGCGTCTCGGCGGTGATCGTGAGGGCATCGCGCGGCGACAGCGTGCCGGAGCCGGCGAGCAGGTCCCGCGCGGAGCCACCGCCGACCAGGTCCATGACGATCGCGAGCCGGTCGCCCTCGACGACCAGGTCGCGGACCCGGACGATCGAGGGGTGCTGCAGGCCGAGGAGCACCGTGCGCTCACGGACGAACCGTTCGACGATCGCGGGGTCCGCCGCGAGCTCGGCGCGGAGGAGCTTCGCGGCGACGTGCTCGCCGGTCGCGGTGTGCTCGGCGCGCCAGACCTCGCCCGTGGCACCCGTGCCAAGCAGGTCGACGAGCCGGTACGACGCACCGAGCGGTTCGCCGCGGCCGTACTGCGCCCGCCCCTGGTCCGTCACGTTGCCCCCGAGTGCCCCTGGCCGACCCCTCGTCGACCTCGCGTCATGTTACCGGCCGGGACCTGCGGCGTACTGCACGTCGATGGCGTGCTGGGTGAAGCCCGAGCGCCGGTAGAGCGCGAGCGCCGGCTCGTTGTCGCCCTCGACGTAGAGCGCCGCCGTGTCGAGTCCGCGGCCGGCGAGCCGCGCCGAACCCGCGCGCATGAGCACGCCGCCGAGCCCCTGCCCGTGCAGGTCCGGACGGACGGCGACCGCGTAGAACTCGCCGACGCCGTCCTCGACCTTGAGCCAGCACGACCCCGCGAGCGCACCCTCGGCGTCGCGGAGGAGCAGGAGGTCGTCGCCGTCGAACCAGGGCTCGGCTTCGCGGGCCCTGAGGTCGTCGAGGGTCATCCGCCCCTGTTCCGGGTGGTGGGCGAAGGCGGCGGCGTTCAGGGCGAGCCAGGCGTCCTCGTCGTCGGGGTCGCCGGCGCGGAACGACGACAGCGACAGCCCGGCCGGCACGCGGGGGTCGTCGGGTGCACCGGCGACGGGTGCCCGGAGCTGCAGGAGGGTGCGGACGGCCGTCCACCCGTGACGGTCCGCGAGTGCGCGTGCAGCGGGGTGGTCGCCGTGCGCCCAGGCGAGCCGGGGCGGCGCTGCTCCCGCGTCGGCGGCCCCGCCGCCCGGGGTGAGCGCCTGCTCGACGAGGGCCGAACCGATGCCCTGGCCACGGGCCTCCCGGGCGACCACGAGCTCCAGCTCGCCGTCCCGGACCACGGCGACCCCGCGCTCGTCGCCGACGACCGTCGCGCGGCCCGCACGCACGTCGACCAGGGTCTGGTCGGAGAACGGCGGTGCCTCGCCCGCGGCGATCGAAGCGCTCGCGAGCATCTCGACGACGGCGAGCACTACTGCCCCGCCAGCCGGTCGGCCTCGTCGTCGTGGACGTTGAAGCGGTAGCCGACGTTGCGGACGGTGCCGATGAGCGACTCGAGGTCACCGAGCTTCGCGCGGAGGCGCCGCACGTGCACGTCGACCGTGCGGGTGCCGCCGAAGTAGTCGTAGCCCCAGACCTCGCTCAGGAGCTGCTCGCGCGTGAACACCCGCGACGGGTGCGTGGCGAAGAACCGGAGGAGCTCGAACTCCTTGAAGGTCAGGTCGAGCGGTCGACCGCGGACCTTCGCCGAGTAGCTGGCCTCGTCGATGACCACACCGGACGCCTGGATCTTCGACCCCGTCGGGTTCTTGGCGGCACGGCCGGCGGTCAGGCGGATGCGCGCGTCGACCTCGGCCGGACCGGCGCTCTCGAGCACGACGTCGTCGACGTTCCACTCGCTGTTCACCGCGGTCAGTCCGCCCTCGGTGACCACCAGGATGATCGGCGTCGTCGAGCCGCTCGTCGCCAGGATCTTGCAGAGTGCCTTCGCGCTCACCAGGTCGAGGCGGGCGTCGACGAACATCAGGTCGCTCTGCGGGGCGTTGACCAGCTGGGCGGCCTCGGCGGGGACGTGGCGGATCCGGTGGCTCAGGAGACCGAGACTCGGCAGGACGTCGCCGGGCGCGGCTGAGGTGAGTACCAGGAGCTGGGCCACAGGACCTCCAGAACGAGGGGACGTCGTGGAGCCATCCTAGTGATGCCTGCGGAGCCGCCTGCCGACCGGCCGGTCGGTCGGGCTTCCGACGGCGGTCGCGCGGCCCTGCCATGATGGAGCGCGTGACCGAGCCCGTCCCGCCCCTCGACCAGCGCCGACTGCGGCTGACCTCCGTGCTGCCGGTCTGGGTGCTCGCGGTGATCGGGGCCGTGCTCGTCCTCACCCTGACGCAGAAGGACTCGTTCGCCTGGCTGCTGCTCGTGTTCGTGCTGTGCGTGCTCGTCAGCTTCGTGCTGCAGCTCATCACCGCGACGAAGGACGGACTGGTCGAACGGATCAGCATCGCGTCCTCGGGGGCGTTCGTGGTCGTGCTCGTGACGGCAGTGGTGCTCCTGGCCCGCTGAGCGACACGCGCCTCGTGACGCCTCGCGCCCTTCGCCCCGCGACCGCGCCCTTCGCCCCGCGACCGCGCCCGCGCCCTGCGCCCGTCGCCCTGCGACCCGCGGGGCCCTGCCCTGGCGCCGTCAGGTGTCCCGCGTAGACTCGCCGCATGGATTCGCTGCTTGCGCTCGAGCTGTTCTACGTGGGCCTCCTCGGCCTGGCGTCGCTCGCGATCGCGTTCATCTCGGTCGTCGTCGTCGTGAAGCTGTTCAAGGGTCAGCGTTGATCGAACTGCCGGAGGGCCTGGCGCCCGAGCTCGTCCCGCTGTCCTGGCTCGTCGGTGTCTGGGAGGGCACGGGCGTGGTCGAGTACCCCGTGGGCGACGAGGACGAGCCCCGCAAGTACGAGTTCGGCCAGCGCGTGAGCTTCAGCCACGACGGCCTGCCCTACCTCAACTACTCCTCGACGACGTGGCTGCTCGACGACGACCACACGCCCCTCGCCGCCGAGATGGGCTACTGGCGCATCGACCGTCCGAACGAGCCGGGTGACCGTGGCCCCGCGATGCTCATGGGTGACGGGCCGGCCCCGTTCAGCACGGTGGAGAGCGTCGAGACGCTCCGCAACACGACCGACGGCTTCGACGTCGAGGCCGCGATCATCCACCCGACGGGCGTCAACGAGCTCTACGTGGGCCGCGTCAAGAAGGGCCGGATCGACCTGGCCACCGACGCGGTGATGCGCTCGCCGAACGCGAAGGACTACTCGGCGGCGACCCGGTTGTACGGTCTGGTCGAGGGCAAGCTCTTCTGGGCGTGGGACATCGCCGCGCTCGGGCAGCAGCTCACGTCGCACGCCTCGGGGCAGCTCGCGAAGGTCGACTGATGGCGGTCTTCGCCGACCGACCGGGCTTCGTCGCGTCGGATGCCGGTCCGGCCGCGCACTTCGGCAACCCCACCGGCGAGCAGCGCGCGCTGGCGTCCGGGCGTGCCGTGGTCGAGCTCGGTCTCGGCGTCGTGTCGGTCACCGGGCCGGACCGGCTGTCGTGGCTCAACTCGATCACGTCGCAGCTGCTCACCGGGCTCGCACCGGGTGCGAGCACCGAGACGCTGGTCCTCGACCAGTCCGGCCGCGTCGAGCACGCCGCCCGCGTGGTCGACGACGGCGAGGTCACGTGGCTCCTCACCGAGCCCGCCGACGCGGCTCCGCTCGCCGCCTGGCTCGACTCGATGCGCTTCATGCTGCGGGTCGAGGTCGCGGACCGCTCGGCAGACCTCGTCACCCTCGGCAGGTTCGACGGTTCGGCAGCACCGGACGACGTGGTCGTCGAGTGGGTGGATCCGTGGTCGTCGGTCGCGCCCGGCGGATGGGGCTACGCCGCCCTGGAGGCCCACCCCGGCTCCGACTGGACCCTTCGCATCGACGTGGTCACCCCGGACACCGCGGCTGCGCTGGCAGCGACGGACGCGCCGGTCGCGGGGCTGCTCGCGTTCGAGGCCCTGCGCATCGCCGCGTGGCGGCCCGCGCTCTCGGACGTCGACGAGCGGACGATCCCGCACGAGCTCGACTGGCTCCGCTCTGCCGTGCACCTGTCGAAGGGCTGCTACCGCGGGCAGGAGACCGTCGCGAAGGTGCACAACCTCGGACACCCGCCGCGTCGGGTCGTGATGCTCCACCTGGACGGGTCGGACGGCGTGCTGCCCGCACCCGGCTCCACGGTCGAGCTCGACGGCAAGGACGTCGGACGGCTCACCGCGTCGGCGCTCCACCACGAGCTCGGGCCGATCGGGCTCGCCGTCGTGAAGCGCTCGCTCGACCCCACGGCGACGCTGACGCTGACGGTCGACGACGTCGTCGTCACCGCGGCGCAGGAGACGATCGTCCCGCCGGAGGCCGGAGCGACGGCGAACGTGCCGCGCCTGCCCCGGCTCGGGGCCGTCCGCCGCTCGTAGGCCGGGGCCGCACCCGCACGGGCCGAGTCTCGCGCTGAGCGACGATCCTCGCGGTCACGAGCCCGAGGAGTGTCGCCCGGACCGAGTCTCGGGTCGCGCAGGCGCGGGGGCGCCGTCAGGCGGGGGCGACGGCGGACCAGGGGACGCTGAGCTCGCCGAGGCGCCACCGCGTCACGCCGTGCAGCACCGGCCATCCCCGGTCGCGCATCCCGTGCACCGTCGCAATCCAGCGCTGCCGCGGGCCGTACGTCCCGAGCGGTGCGGCGACCGCCCACGACCGGTCGAAGTCGAGCAGGAACGCGTGCACCCGCTCCCCGGGGACGTTCCGGTGGATCAGCGCCTTCGGCAGCCGCTCGGCCACGATGCTCGGCAGCTCGAGGTCGGCGACCCGCAGCGACACCGTGAAGGTGTGCGGCGCGTGCTCGTCGAGGGTGACCCAGGAGGCCACCCGCCCGACCTCGTTGCAGGTGCCCTCGACGAGTGCGCCGCCGGGCTGCAGACGGTCCTGCATGATCCGCCACGAGTCGACGACGGCCGACTCGTCGTACTGCCGCAGCACGTTGAACGCCCGGATCACGACGGGCCGTCGTCCGTCCGGCGTCGGCGTCTCGAACCCGCCGAGGCGGAACGTCACCCCGTCCCGGGTACCCGCGTTCGCCAGGGCCACGCGGGCCGGTTCGATCTCGATGCCGGTGACCTCGACGTCCGGGCGGACCCGGGCGAGCCGGTCGCGGAGCTCGAGCGTCGTCGTGGGTCGCGCGCCGTACCCGACGTCGGCGACGAGCGGGTCCGCGGTGCGACGGAGGGCCGGGAGTGCGGCGATCCACCGGTCGACACGGCGCAGCCGGTTGTACCCGGTGGTCCCGCGCGTGACGTTCCCGATGGGCATGCGACCAGGGTACGGGCCTGCGGCCGCTCGGTAGACTCGGACGCATGACCTCCACGCTCGTCCTGCTCCGTCACGGCAACAGTGACTGGAACCAGAAGAACCTGTTCACCGGTTGGGTCGACGTCCGGCTCAGCGAGCTGGGCGAGAAGGAGGCGAAGCGCGCCGGCGAGCTCATCGCCGAATCGGGCATCGTGCCCGACGTCCTGTACACGTCGCTCCTGACCCGCGCGATCCAGACCGCGGACATCGCCCTGCTCGAGGCCGACCTGGCGTGGCTGCCGGTGAAGCGCGACTGGCGGCTCAACGAGCGTCACTACGGCGACCTGCAGGGCAAGGACAAGGCCCAGACGCTCGAGCAGTACGGCGAGCAGCAGTTCATGGAGTGGCGTCGTTCGTTCGACGTCCCGCCGCCCCCCATCGCGGACGACGCCGAGTGGTCGCAGGCCGGGGACCGCCGCTACGCCGACCTCGGCGACCAGCTGCCCCGCACCGAGTCGCTGAAGCTCGTGATCGACCGCCTGCTGCCGTACTGGGAGTCGGACATCACGAAGGACCTCGGCGAGGGGAAGACCGTCCTCGTCACGGCGCACGGCAACTCCCTGCGCGCGCTCGTCAAGCACCTCGACGGCATCTCGGACGACGACATCGCGGGCCTCAACATCCCGACGGGCATCCCGCTCGTGTACGAGCTCGACGACGACTTCCGCCCGACGAAGCCCTCGTACTACCTCGACCCCGAGGCCGCTGCTGCCGGCGCCGCTGCCGTGGCCGCCCAGGGCGCGAAGAAGTAGGACCAGCACCACGACGAACGCCCCGCCGGTTGCCGGCGGGGCGTTCGTGCGCCCAGGGGTCTCCGGGCAGAGGGGTCTGCCGGCTCAGACGAAGTGGTCGGCGATCTCCTGGACGAGCGCCCCGACGTCGTACGGCCGGCCGGTGTCGACCCGCACGACGGGGACGCCCGGCAGGCCGATCGGTGCAGCCTGGTCGCCGTGCTCGTCCCAGAAGGCCAGGACGTCCGCCAGGTCCCCGTGCACCTCGTGCCGGACGGGGAGCGTGCCGGGCTCGTACCGGTCGCGCAGCCGGTCTGCTGCGGTGACCCGGTCGACGGTGCAGAACACCTCGACGGCGCGCGGTGACCCGGCGGAGGCGAGTCCGGCCTCCAGGCGGTCCCGGTCACGGGACGGCAGCCAGACGGCGTCGACGACGACCCCGTTCTCGACGGCCCGCGCCATCGACCACATCGTGTCCATCGCGATCCCGCCGAGCTCGCGGGAGCCGATCATCGGGCCGACCACGTCGGCCAGCGGCTCCTTGATGCGGTCCTTCGACAGGAAGGGGCAGCCGAGCACCTCGGCCAGGGCGGCACCCACCGTGCTCTTGCCCGAACCGGGCATCCCGTTGACGACGATCGCGACCTGAGCCATGCCACGATCCTCCCACCTGCCCGCATCGCAAAACGCAACGACGGCGGTTGCTCGCAGCGGGACAGCGCTGCGAGCAACCGCCGGGGTTGCGTTTCGCGGGAGTCAGGCGGGGGAGGCCGTCACCGACGCGGCGCCGGCCCAGTCGCCCGTCGCCAGGTACTCGACCTTCTTCGCGATCGACACCGCGTGGTCGGCGAAGCGCTCGTGGTAGCGCGAGGCGAGGGTCGCGTCGACCGTGTCGACCGGGTTGCCCTTCCAGGTCTCGCCGAGCACGAAGTCGAAGACGCTGGCGTGCAGTTCGTCGACGGCGTCGTCCTCGTCGCGGATCTCCGCCGACAGGGCGATGTCCTCGGTCGCGAGCAGACGCGTGAGCTTCTGGGCCATCTGAACGTCGTGTGCGCCCATCTGCTTGAAGGTGCCGCGGAGGCCCTTCGGCACGACCTTCTCGGGGAAGCGCTGGCGGGCGAGCTGCGCGATGTGCTCGGCCATGTCGCCCATGCGCTCGAGCGACGAGCTGACGCGCAGCGCGGTGACGACGACGCGGAGGTCGCGGGCCACCGGGGCCTGGCGGGCGAGGATGTCGATCGCGATCTCGTCGAGGCTGTTCGCAGCGGCGTCGATCTTGGCGTCGTCGGCGATCACCTCCTCGGCGAGGGCGACGTCGGACTCGCTGAACGCCTGGGTCGCACGGGTGATCGCGGACTCGACGAGCCCGGCGATCTCGGTCAGACGCTCCTGGACGTCCTGGAGCTCCTGCTGGAAGACTTCGCGCATGGGGGATGTGCCTCTCTGATGCGTACCGGTCGAGTGTCGTCAGCGCAGGTGAACGAACGGTGACGCGCGGCTGAACACCTCGCGATCCGGAGCCGGAAGCGCCCGGAACGGGGGTGAACGGCACCGGAACCCCGCGTGACCATCCCTACACTGGCGGCATGGACAACGCGTGGCTCGTGCCACTGTCGATGCTCCTCGGCGGGGTCTTCGGCGCGGGTGTCGTGGTGCTGATCATCACGGCGGAGCGCACGGCCCGGGCAGCCGACGTCGCGGAACGGACGCTGCCCGACGGTGTCGCCGCGGTCATCGCCACGATGCACAACCCGGCCGTGGTCGTCGACCCGTCGAACACGGTCGTCGCCGCGTCGCCGCAGGCACTCACCGTCGGCCTGGTCGTCCGCCGGAAGCTCGTGCACGACGAACTCGCCGAGCTCGTGGACCGGGTGCGCAGGAGCGGCGAGATGGCGTCGGAGGACCTCGAGCTCCCGCGCGGGCGCAGTGGTGAGCTCGTCGGGTACCTGAGCTTCCGGGCCGCGCAGCTCGGCAACCGCTACGTGCTCGTGACGGCCGACGACCTGACCGAGAGCCGCCGCATCGACGAGGTCCGCCGTGACTTCGTCGCCAACATCTCGCACGAGCTGAAGACGCCGATCGGTGCGATCGGCCTGCTGTCCGAGACCCTGGTGCTCGCGGCGGACGACCCCGCGCACGTCAAGAAGTTCGCGACGCAGCTGATCACCGAGTCGGAGCGCCTCGGTGCCCTGACGAAGGACATCATCGAGCTGTCCCGGCTGCAGTCGGTCGACACCCTCGAGAACAGCGAGGAGACCTCGATCGACAAGGTCGTGCAGGCCGCGGTCGACGCGAACGAGGTCATCGCCCGGGCACGGGACATCGAGCTCGTGCGGGCGAAGCGGTCGAAGCTGCGGGTCATGGGGGACCCGGGGCTGCTGCAGGTCGCGGTGTCGAACCTCATCGCGAACGCCGTCAAGTACTCCCCGGACCACACCCGCGTCGGCGTCGGCGTCCGGTCCACCAAGGGCTTCGTCGAGATCGCGGTCACCGACCAGGGCGTGGGCATCCCGGAGTCCGACCTCGACCGTGTGTTCGAGCGCTTCTACCGCGTCGATCCCGCCCGGTCGCGCGCCACCGGTGGCACCGGCCTCGGGCTCGCGATCGTCAAGCACGTCGTCGGCAACCACGGCGGCGACGTGCGCGTCTGGTCCCAGCCCGGCAAGGGCTCGACCTTCACGATCCGTCTCCCCGAGGCGGATCCCGAACTCACCACCGCACTCGAAGAGCAACTGGAAGAGCAGTCATCGTGACCAAGATCCTCATCGTCGACGACGAGCCGGCCCTGAGCGAGCCCCTGGAGTTCCTCCTGCAGCGCGAGGGGTACGAGACCGCCGTCGCGGCGGACGGCGTGACCGCGCTGTCGAAGTTCGACAGCGAGAACCCCGACCTCGTGCTGCTCGACCTCATGCTGCCGGGCCTGAGCGGCACCGAGGTGTGCCGGCAGATCCGCACGCGGTCGAACGTGCCCATCATCATGCTGACCGCCAAGGACTCCGAGGTGGACATCGTCGTCGGACTCGAGCTCGGTGCCGACGACTACGTGACGAAGCCGTACTCGACGCGGGAGCTCCTCGCCCGGCTGCGGGCCGTGCTGCGCCGCCGCACCGAGGAGGACCCGGGCGACAGCGGCATCCTGCAGGTCGGCGGGATCCGGATGGACGTCGAGCGGCACACGGTGTCGGTGGACGGGTCGGAAACGCCGATGCCCCTCAAGGAGTTCGAGCTGCTCGAGCTGCTGCTCCGGAACGCCGGCCGGGTGCTCACCCGTGGACAGCTGATCGACCGGGTGTGGGGCTCGGACTACTTCGGCGACACCAAGACCCTCGACGTCCACATCAAGCGCATCCGCTCGAAGATCGAGCGCGTGCCCAGCACGCCGGAGATCCTGGTCACCGTGCGCGGGCTCGGGTACCGCATCGAGGGCTGACGCAACGGACTGGAGGCCCGTGGCCGGTTCTCGGAACCGGCCACGGGCCTCCAGTCTGGTGCTGCTGGCGCCGGTGGCGCCGTCGGGCGTCAGTTCGTGCCGTTGTCGCCCTCGGACGAGTCGGTCTGCGAGTCGCTCGGCTGCGTGCCGGGGACGTCCTGGTCGCCGGTGGACGTCGCGCCGGAATCGGCCGGGGAGGTCGCGGTGCTCGACGGGGTGGGCGTCGGTGCGAGGGTCTGGTACTCCTCGAGCGAGCTGGTCAGCACCGGCACGGTGGCGGAGACGCCCTCGGCTCCGGAGTACGAGAAGTAGACCTTGGCGAGCGAGCCCGGGGTGGCGTCGGCCTGGTCGAAGAGGACCTCGCGGCCCGTGGCGATCTGCGAACCCTGCTGGCCCTCGCCGACCTGCGTGCTGGCGTCGCTCGTCGAGTCGTCCGGGTTCGCCAGGTCGAGGCGGCTGTCCGCGGGCACCTCGACGGTCTGGGTGTCGCCCCCGACCTCGATCGACAGCGTGACGTCCTCGTCCGACGACGTGTTGACGAGCGTGCCGAGGAAGCGCGCGGTGTCGCCGTCGTCCGAGATGAGGAGCGCGTTGCGGATGTCGACCGAGCCGGTCGTCACGTTCACGCCGTCGGTGATCTGCTTGATCTCCTTGGTGTGCGCGGGCGACATGAACTCGCAGCCGGTGGCGCCGAGCGCGATGGATGCCGCAACGGCGACGGACACGAGTACCCGAGCTCGCAAGAGATTCCTCCGGAAGATCACGATGTGGACCAGGCGGTCCGCGGCCATCCTACCGATCGTCGGGGGTGTGGGCCGCCCAGGCCCATTACCCGAAAGGGCCTTGTGGTAAACTGGGGGTCCTGGGAACGGAGCCTGATACATGCAATTCGAGGTCGGCGAGACCGTCGTCTACCCCCACCACGGGGCGGCAACCATCTCTGAAGTCAAGACGCGCGTCATCAAGGGCGAGGAAAAGGTCTACCTGAAGCTGCGCGTCACGCAGGGTGACCTGACGATCGAGGTGCCGGCGGACAACGTCGACCTCGTGGGCGTCCGCGACGTCATCGGCAAGGAAGGGCTCGACAAGGTATTCGAGGTCCTGCGGGCACCCTTCACGGAAGAGCCCACCAACTGGTCGCGCCGGTACAAGGCGAACCTGGAGAAGCTGGCGTCCGGTGACGTCATCAAGGTGTCCGAGGTCGTCCGCGACCTCTGGCGTCGCGACCAGGACCGCGGGCTCTCCGCGGGCGAGAAGCGGATGCTGGCCAAGGCCCGGCAGATCCTGATCTCCGAGCTGGCACTGGCCGAGAAGACCGACGAGGACAAGGCATCGACCGTCCTCGACGAGGTCCTCGCCTCCTAGCGCGGACCCCAGCTGGACGACACCACGACGACCGCCCTGCTCCCCGAACGGGTGAGCAGGGCGGTCGTCGTCGTCGCGGCGGGATCCGGCACCCGGCTCGGCATCGGTGACGCCAAGGCGTTCGTGCCGGTCGCCGGCGAGCTGATGCTCACCCGCGCGGTCCGGACGGTCTTCACACTGCCCGAGCCCACCTTCGTCGTGGTCGTCGCGCCGGCTGCTCGGCTCGACGAGTGCCGTGCGCTGGTCGCTGCCGTCGCCGGACCCGCTGTCGACCTGACGGCGGTGGTGCCGGGCGGGGCCGACCGACACGCTTCGGTGCAGGCCGGTCTCGACGCCCTGCCCGACGGTGTGGCGTGGGTCGGCGTGCACGACGCCGCACGGTGCCTGACCCCGGCTGCCCAGTTCGACGCCGTGTTCGCCCGCGCACGCGAGACCGGTGACGGCGTCGTCCCGGCGCTGCCCGTCACGGACACGGTGAAGCGTGTCGACGGCGACCGGGTCGTCGAGACCGTCGACCGGTCCGCGCTCGTCGGGGTGCAGACGCCGCAGGTGTTCCCGCTGCGCGCGCTCCGCGACGCCTACACGGCCGCACTGCAGTCCGAGACCGACGACGCCGGTGTGTTCCGCGCGGCCGGCGGGGTGGTCCGGACGGTCCCCGGCGATGCCGACGCCTTCAAGATCACGACGCGGTGGGACCTCGCCCGGGCCGAGGCGGTCGTCGCGGGCACCCGAGCGCCCACCGTGCGCATCGGCCTCGGCGTCGACGTGCACGCCTTCGACGCCGCGTCCCCGTGCCGCGTGGGGCTCCTCGACTTCCCGGGCGAACCCGGTCTCTCCGGGCACAGCGACGGCGACGCGGTGGCGCACGCGGTGTGCGACGCCCTGCTCTCCGCCGGGGGGCTCGGGGACATCGGTGGCCGCTTCGGCACCGCCGATCCGCGCTACGCCGGTGCCGCCGGTGACGTCTTCGTCCGCGGCGCCGTCGAGCTGCTCGCCGGCGCCGGGCTGGTGCCGACCTCGGTCACGGTGCAGGTCGTCGGCAACCGTCCCCGCATCGGTCGTCGCCGTGCCGAGATGCAGGCAACGCTGTCCGCGGTCGTCGGGGCCCCGGTCGCGGTGTCCGGGACGACGACGGACGGCCTCGGCCTGACCGGGCGCGGCGAGGGGCTCGCCGCGATCGCCACGGCGGTCGTCCGGCCCGTTTGACGAGCCGTCCCGGCAGCGGTCCGGCCGGCGGTCCGACCGCCCGTGGCGGGCTCCGACGCTCGCTCGGTGCGACGTCCTAGGCTTGGGTCGTGACCGTTCGCCTGTACGACTCCCGCGCCGCAGCCGTCGTCGACCTCGTCCCCCTGGTCGACGGACAGGTCAGCATGTACGTCTGCGGTCCGACGGTGCAGTCGTCGCCGCACATCGGGCACCTCCGCTCCGCGCTCGTCTACGACATCTGGCGTCGCTGGCTGACGTACCGCGGCCACCGGGTCACCCTGGTGCGGAACGTCACCGACATCGACGACAAGGTGCTCGACCTCGCCGCGGGCACCGACGAGCAGTGGTTCGCCCGGGCGTACCGCGTCGAGCGGGAGTTCACGGCCGCGTACGACGCCCTCGGCATCCTCCCGCCGACGTACGAGCCGCGGGCGACCGCGAGCGTGCCGCAGATGCACGAGATCATCGAGCGCCTGATCGAGCGCGGCCACGCCTACGCCGCTGCCGACGGCTCCGGCGACGTCTACTTCGACACGGGCAGCTGGGACGCGTACGGGGCACTGACCCGGCAGCGCCGCGAGGACATGGTCGAGGCCGCCGACGCCGATCCGCGCGGCAAGCGCGACCCGCGCGACTTCGCGCTGTGGAAGGGCGCGAAGCCGGGGGAGCCGTCGACCGCGACCTGGGACTCGCCGTGGGGGCCCGGGCGGCCCGGCTGGCACATCGAGTGCTCGGCGATGTCGCGTCGCTACCTCGGGCCGGCGTTCGACATCCACGGCGGTGGACTCGACCTGCGCTTCCCGCACCACGAGAACGAGCTCGCGCAGTCGACGGCCGCCGGTGACGCCTTCGCCTCGTACTGGTTGCACAACGGTCTGGTGACGGTCGACGGGCAGAAGATGTCGAAGTCGCTCGGCAACTCGATCTTCGCGGCGGACTTCCTCGGTGCCGCGCGACCCGCGGTGGTCCGGTACTTCCTCGGTGCCGCGCACTACCGCTCGTCGATCGACCACCACGAGGGGTCCCTGGCCGAGGCCGAGGCGGCGTACGACCGCATCGCCGGCTTCCTCGACCGGGCCGAGCCGCGGCTCGAGGGGGTCGTGCTCCGTGACGCTCCGGGGGTGCCGGAGGCCTTCGCGACCGCGATGGACGACGACCTCGCGGTACCGCAGGCCCTCGCCGTGCTGCACGAGACCGTCCGTGCCGGGAACGCCGCACTCGACGCCGACGATGCGGAAGCGCTCGGGACCGCGTACCATCAGGTGGCCGCGATGGTCGAGGTCCTCGGCATCGACCCGCGAGCGGCCCACTGGTCCGGTGGTGCGCAGGACGTCTCGGCCGCACCGCTCGCAGCGCTCGTCGACCGCCTCGTGCAGGAGCGCGCCGACGCCCGTGCCGCACGCGACTTCGCCACGGCGGACCGGGTGCGGGACGACCTCGCAGCCGCGGGGATCACCATCGAGGACACCGCAGCAGGAACACGCTGGAGCATCGCCTGACAACGGCCGTGCCGGACAGGAGAGAGCAATGAAGAACGTCTCGGGCAACAAGAAGGGCCGGCCCGGCGCCGTCCGCTCCGGCCGCAAGGGCAACAAGCAGGTCGGCTCCGGCGGACAGGGCGCGCAGGCGCTCGAGGGCCGGAAGCCCACGCCGAAGGCCGAGGACCGTCCGTACCACCCGGCCGGCAAGCGCAAGGCCGCGAAGGAGCGTCTCGACGCCGCGCGTGGTCGCCACGGAGCGTCGAGCTCGCCGCAGCAGCGCACCAGCCGGCCGCCGCAGCGGAAGACCGACGACTCGGAGCTCGTGACCGGGCGCAACTCGGTGCTCGAGGCCCTGCGGACGAAGACGCCGTCGACGACGCTCTACATCGCCGCGCGCATCGAGGTCGACGACCGCGTCAAGGAGATCCTGGCGCTGGCGAACCACCGCGGTGTCCCGATCATGGAGATCATGCGGCCGGAGCTCGACCGCATCACCGGCCACGACAGCGTGCACCAGGGCGTCGCGCTCAAGGTGCCGGCGTACGAGTACGCCGTCGCCGAGGACATCGCCGAGCGCGCGTTCGCCCGCGACCAGGTGCCGCTCATGGTGGCCCTCGACGGCATCACCGACCCGCGGAACCTCGGCGCGATCATCCGCTCGACGGCGGCGTTCGGCGGGCACGGGGTCATCGTGCCGCAGCGCCGGTCGGTCGGCGTGACGGCCTCGGCGTGGAAGACCTCCGCCGGTGCCGCCGCCCGCACGCCCGTCGCGATGGCGCCGAACCTCACGCAGACGCTCAAGTCGCTCAAGTCGATGGGCCTGTTCGTGCTCGGCCTCGCGGGCGACGGCGACGTGCAGCTCGACCAGCTGGAGCTCGCCGACCGCCCGATCGTGATCGTGGTCGGCTCCGAGGGCAAGGGCCTGTCCCGCCTGGTCACCGAGACCTGCGACGCGGTCGTGTCGATCCCGATCTCGAGCGCCACGGAGTCCCTGAACGCGGGCATCGCGGCGAGCGTGACCCTGTGGGAGGTCGCCCGGCGCCGTCGCGCCGAGTAGCGCGACGCGCCGACGCCGCACCAGCGTCTGCCCGGCCGGTCCGGGCCGTCGACGGCACCGCCAGGAGGCCCGGTGCCGGTCCGTGGGACCGGCACCGGGCCTCCAGGGTGTCCGTCGGGTCCCGCGGCTCGCCGCGTGCGTCGTGCTGAGGTTCCACCACTCGCCGCGTGTGTCGTGCCGGGGTTCCACCACTCGCCGCGTCCGTCGTGCCGGGGTTCCACCACTCGCCGCGTGCGTCGTGCCGGGGTTCCACACGCAGCCGTCCCGCGCGCCGAGGGTCCGTGATCTCGGAACCTCGGCGGAACGGAACGGAACGGAGCGGAACGGAAAGGGACGGAGCGGAACGGGCGCGGGCGGGCGCGTGCGTGGGCGCGTGGTCGCGCGTCAGACCGACGCGCGCCAGTCCTCGACGTCCGCCTCGTCGTCCGCCGTGTCGTCGTCGACCACCGGGACGGGTAGCGTCAGCGACGACGTCGGCGGGTTGATGAGCAACCGCTCGTCGCGGCGGTGCCGGAGGACGTCGTTGATGTACGCGGTCGTGGCCTCGGGCAGCGAGACGGACCGCTCCTCTTCCTGCGACATGTACCAGCGGTGCTCGAGCAGCTCGTGGAAGACCTCGGCCGGCTCGAGCCGCCCGCGCAGGTCGCGCGGGATCGAGCGGACGACGGGCTCGAACACCCGCGACACCCACTCGTGCGCCACCATCTCCTCGTCGAGCAGGTCGCGGCCGTTCCTGGCCCGGTAGGCGTCGAGGTCGTTGAGCAGTCGGCGGGCCTGGTTCTCCCCGGCGTCGAGGCCCGTCAGCCGCAGGAGCCGCCGCTGGTGGTGTCCGGCGTCGACGACCTTGGGCTGGATCCGGACCTGCGAGCCGCCCTCGGTGGTGTGGATCGACAGCTCCTCGATGTCGAAGCCGAGCGCATTCAGCCGCTCCACGCGGTCGTTGATCCGCCAGCGCTCCTTGACGTCGAACTGCTCGGTGCCGGTGAGCTCCTTCCAGAGCGTGCGGTACTGCGCGACGATGCGGTTCGACACGTCCACCGGGTCCGCGTTCTCGTCGAGCCGTCCGCCGGCCTCGAGGTCGAGGAGCTCGCCGGCGATGTTCACCCGCGCCACCTCGAGGTCGTTCTCGCGCTGCCCGTTCGACAGGCCGCCGGGGTAGAGCTTGCCGGTCTCGGCGTCGACGAGGTACGCCGCGAACGCGCCCGCGTCCCGCCGGAACAGGGTGTTCGAGAGGGAGACGTCGCCCCAGTAGAAGCCGATGACGTGCAGGCGGACGAGGAGCAGGGCCAGGGCGTCGACCAGACGCGTGGCCGTCTCGGGGCGCAGCGTCTGCGAGTACAGCGCCCGGTAGGGCAGCGAGAAGCGCAGGTGCCGGGTGACGAGCACGGGGTGGAGCGGTTCGCCGTCCTCGTCGACGCGGTTCGTGATGACGGCCACCGGGTCGACGCACGGCACGTCCATGCGCTGCAGCGTGCGGAGCATCTCGTACTCGCTCCGGGCTACCTCCTCGCCCGTCTCCTTGACGGCCGCGACGTACCCGCTCAGGTGGACGAAGCGGACCAGGTGCCGCGAGATGCCCTTCGGCAGGGCGACGATCACGTCGTCGGGCCAGTCCTCGAGCGGCAGGTCCCAGGGCAGGTCGAGCAGTCCGGGGTCGACGGTGGCGGCGGTGATGGCGAGGGAGTCGGGCACGGTTGGCTCCTGGGTGGGCGGCACCGGACGGCAGCCGCGTGGCGGGGTGGCCACGCGCCCGGCGTCCGGTGGGTGGAACAGCGGGAGCCCGCACCCGCCCTGGTGAGGCGGGCGCGGGCTCCCGGGGGAACGGCGCGGACTACGCGCTGACGACGGCCTTGTCGTCGAGGCGCTCGCCCGACTCGGTGTCGAACGCGTGGACGTGGCCCTGCTTCGGCGCGATGACGATCGTGTCGCCGATCGACGGGTGCGAGCGGCCGTCGACGCGGGCGACGATGTCGGCGCGCTGGCCGTTCACGTCGGCGTGGCCGTACAGGTAGCCGTCGGCGCCGAGCTCCTCGACGACGTCGACCGTGACCGGCAGGCCCTCACCCGAGGTCGAGACGATGACGTCCTCGGGGCGGATGCCGACCGTGATCGAGCCGGAGCGGGCGTTCGACAGGGTGTCGCGGTCGAGCGGGTGGTTCAGCGAGCCGAACTTGATGCCGCCCTCGATGACGTCGGCCGGCAGCAGGTTCATGGCCGGCGAGCCGATGAAGCCGGCGACGAACACGTTGTTCGGCTTCTCGTAGAGGTCGCGCGGGGTGCCGACCTGCTGCAGGATGCCGTCCTTGAGCACCGCGATGCGGTCACCCATCGTGAGGGCCTCGGTCTGGTCGTGCGTGACGTAGACCGTGGTGACACCGAGGCGACGCTGCAGCGAGGCGATCTGGGTACGGGTCTGGACGCGGAGCTTGGCGTCGAGGTTCGACAGCGGCTCGTCCATGAGGAACACCTGCGGCTGACGGACGATCGCGCGGCCCATCGCGACGCGCTGACGCTGACCACCCGAGAGCGCCTTCGGCTTGCGGCCGAGGTACTGCTCGAGGTCGAGGAGCTTGGCGGCCTCCTGCACGCGGGTGGCGCGCTCCTCCTTGCCGACGCCGGCGATCTTGAGCGCGAAGCCCATGTTCTCGGCGACGGTCATGTGCGGGTACAGCGCGTAGTTCTGGAAGACCATCGCGATGTCGCGGTCCTTCGGCGGGACGTCGGTGACGTCGCGCTCGCCGATGCGGATGGCGCCGGAGTTGACCTCTTCGAGGCCGGCGAGCATGCGCAGGGACGTGGACTTGCCGCAGCCCGAGGGGCCGACGAGGACGAGGAACTCGCCGTCGGCGATGTCCAGGTCGAGGGAGTCGACCGCGGGGCGGTTGCCTCCGGGGTAGAGACGGGTTGCCTTGTCGTAGGTGACGGACGCCATGAGCGTTCTGTCCTTCCTTCACCGGCAGGTACGTGCCGGACGATCCGTTGTGAAGCGGTTGCCCGTTGGGGCCCCGGATGGTCGCCGTCGACCATCGCTGCTCATACAACACGACTTCCCCCGGCAGCGCCAGTGCTCCCGGCGACCTGGTTGGCTGGTCCCAGGAAGGACCACTACGATCGGCGGGTCCGTCCGGCGTGCGGGGGAAGCCGTGCGGACCTGAGGCAACGACGTGAGGACCATCGACGCATGACCAACCGCCCCGAGGGTGACGCCCGCGCCGCGCGGAACGAACGACGGGAAGCCGCTCGCCAGCGGGCCCAGCGCGCACGGACCCAGCAGAAGCGCCGGCAGCGCGGGACCCGACTGGGCCTGCAGATCGGACTCGGCGCGGTGCTCCTCGCCGCAGCGGCGGTCGTGACGCTGGTGCTCGTCGATTCGGTGCAGCCCGCCGGCCCCGGTCCGTCCACGATGTCGCAGGGCGGGATCACCATCGGACAGGACCTCAAGGCCGTCGACGCCTCCGCGGCCCCGTCGCCGAGTGCGACCGACGCTTCCGACCCGGTGCGGATCACGATGTACGTCGACTACCTCTGCGACACCTGCGCCCAGTTCGAGGCGGCGAACAGCGACTACATCGCGAGCCTGGTCGACTCCGGCGCTGCGACCGTCGACATCCACCCCGTGGCCGTGCTGACGAACCGGTCGCAGGGCACGAAGTACTCGCTCCGGGCCGCGAACGCCGCCGCGTGCGTCGCGGACCGGTCGCCCGACCAGTTCTGGGCCGTCAACCAGGCGCTCTTCGCGCGGCAGCCCGAGACCGGCACCGCGGGGCTCACCGACGCGCAGCTCGAGCGGCTCGTGACGGGCGTCGACGGGGTGCAGGACGCGGCCGGTGTGCGTGACTGCATCCAGGACCAGACGTACGCCAAGTGGGTCGACGAGCGCACGACCGACGTGACCGAGGGCAGGATCCCCGGGTCGTCGCTCGACGCGTTCCCCGGTCCGCCGCTGGTCCTGGTCAACGGCAAGCAGTACGAGCTCACCTCGCCGATCACGAACGACGACTTCCGGACCTTCGTGGTGTCGGCGGCCGGCGCCACCGACTCGACGCCGACCCCGACGGCCACCCCGACGCCGTCGGCCAGCGCCACGCCGTCCGCGACGCCCGCCGCCGGCTGACGCCGCCGCACACGACGGACAGGAGGCTCCCCACCGGACCGGTGGGGAGCCTCCTGTCCGTCGTGCACACCGGATCGTCCGTGGTGCGGCCGGCCCGGCTGCGACGCGTGTCACGCGGCGGCGCGACGGGGCGCGTCCGCGATGTCAGAGCGACGACCCCGGCACGCTGAACGTGTCGCACGAGGTCGCCCCGCGCTCGTAGCCACGGGTGAACCAGGCCTGCCGCTGCGCACTCGACCCGTGCGTGAACGAGTCCGGGTCCACACGGCCGGTCGCACGCTCCTGGATGCTGTCGTCACCCACGGCGCTCGCCGCGGACAGGGCGTCGGTGATCTGTGCTCGGGTGACCGGTTCGAAGAAGGTCTGCCCGTTCGCGTCCTCGGTCGTGGCCGCCGACCCGACCCACGCGCCGGCGTAGCAGTCGGCCTGCAGCTCCACGCGGACGCTGCCCGACGAGGCACCCGTGCCCGAACGGTCGGTGTCGGCGAACGTGCCCTGGAGCTGCTGCACGTGGTGCCCCCACTCGTGCGCGACGACGTACATCTGCGCGAGCGGGCCGCCGGAGGAGCCGTACTGCGACTGCAGGTCGTCGTAGAAGGCGGTGTCGAGGAAGATCGAGCGGTCCGGCGGGCAGTAGAACGGCCCGGTCGCGGCGGACGCCTGCCCGCACCCGGTGTCGGTGGTGCCGTCGAACAGCACGAAGCCGGGCGTCGAGTACGAGATGCCGAGCGACCGGGCCTCGTCGGTCCAGTAGTCGTCGAGCGACTCGGCGGCGCCCTCCATCCGGCACTCGACCCGGAGGTTGGCGTCGCGCCCGGTCCGGCACTCCTCGGCCGGCTGCACGGTCTCGTCCTGCTGCTGGATCTGCGTCGTGCCGTCGCCGACGATCCCGCTCAGGTCGACGCCGGTGAACTGCGCGATGAGGAACACCACGATCGCACCGAGGCCGACGGCGCCACCGCCGACGGCCGCACCGCGCCCGCGGCGCTTCACCTTCCCGCCGGAGAGCTGCGAGTCCTCGTTGAACGTCATGCCGCCGACCGTACCCGGAGCCGGCCCGCGTAGCGTCGGGCTCGTCGGAGCACCCGACACCTGTCGTCCAACCGGAAGGAAGCAGCACCATGGCCACTCCGATCAGTACCGTGATGAGCCCCGCCCGCTACGTCCAGGGCAAGGACGCGATCACCCGGGTCGGGGAGTTCGTCGCCCCGATCGGGAAGCGTCCGCTGCTCGTCGCCGACGACGTGGTGTGGGGCATCGTCGAGGACGCCGTCCGCACGAGCTTCGACGCCGCGGGGCTGCCGGTCGAGCGCGTCGGCTTCGGGCGCTTCGCCACCCCGCAGGCGATCGACGACCTCGTCTCGACGATCCGCGAGACCGATGCCGACGTGGTCGTCGGGCTCGGCGGCGGCTCGGCGATCGACGCTGCGAAGGCCTCCGGCCACCTCGCCGGCATCCGCTGGGCGAGCGTCCCGACCGCCGCGAGCACCGACGCTCCCACCTCGGCCCTCGCGGTCGTGTACTCGGAAGAGGGGGAGTTCATCGAGTACCGCTTCTTCCCGCACAACCCGGACCTCGTGCTCATCGACACGAAGCTCGTCGCGAACGCTCCCGTGCAGTTCCTCGTCGCGGGCATCGGCGACGCCCTCGCGACCTGGGTCGAGGCCCGTGCCGCGAAGCGCGCGAACGCCGACACCATGGCCGGCGGCCTGCAGACGGAGACCGGCGTCGCGCTGGCACGGCTGTCGTGGGACCTCCTGCACGACAACGCGCTGCAGGCCATCGAGTCCGTGAAGGCGAAGGTCGTCACACCCGCGCTCGAGAAGGTCGTCGAGGCGAACACGCTGCTGTCCGGCCTCGGCTTCGAGTCCGGCGGCCTCGCTGCGGCACACGCCATCCACAACGGTCTCACCGCCGCACCGCAGGCGCACGGGCTCGCCCACGGGCAGAAGGTCAACGTGGGCACGGTCGCGCAGCTCGTGCTCGAGGGTGCTCCTGCGCAGGAGGTCGAGGAGTTCGTCGTCTTCACCACGAAGGTCGGGCTGCCGAACACCCTGACCGAGATCGGCCTCACCGTGGACGACCGCGACGTGCTGCGGGCGGTCGCCGAGGCCGCCTGCGTCGAGAGCGAGACGATCCACAACATGCCGTTCCCGGTCACGCCCGAGGCCGTCGTCGACGCCCTCGTCGCGATCGAGGGGATCTCGCGCAGCGTCCGCGCCGCCCACGGGCTGCCGGAGCCGGAACCGTACCGCGCCCACTGAGCGCGGACGGAGGGGGTGCGAGCAGCATGGCGGCATGGCCGACCTCGACGAACAGCACCCCCTCTTCCTCCTCGCGATGGACCAGCGGTCCTCGCTCCTGGAGCACACCTACGGCGACGAGTCCGGTGAGCCCGCGGACGACTCCGACGCCGAGCGCGTCCGCGCCGGCAAGCAGCTCGTCTACCGCGGCGTGCTCTCGGCGCTCGCCGCGGGGGCGTCCCGCGCGCGCACGGGCGTGCTCGTCGACGAGCGCTACGGCGCCGACGTCGCCCGGCTCGTCCGTGAGGCGGGCCTGCAGCTCGCGATGCCGATCGAGCGGTCCGGCCGCGACTGGTTCGAGCTCGAGTACGGCGACGACTGGCTCGCGCACGTCGACTCCTTCGACCCCGACTTCGTCAAGGTGCTGGTCCGCGACAACCCCGCGTTCGACGCGGACGACCGCCGGGCGCAGGCGGAGCGGCTCGCCGAGGTCTCCCGCGTCCTGCACGATGCGGACCGGGCGTTCCTGGTCGAGTTGCTCGTGCCCGGCACCGACGAGCAGCAGGCGTCCGCCGACGACTACGACCGTGACGTCCGCCCGGGGCTCGTCGTCGAGTCGATCGGCTTCCTGCAGGAGCACGGCGTCGAGCCGGACGTGTGGAAGCTCGAGGGCCTCGACCGCACCGAGGACGCCGAGCGCGTCGTCGCCGCCGCCCGTGCCGGTGGACGTGATGCCGTGCAGTGCATCGTGCTCGGCCGCGACGCCCCGCAGGACCAGCTCGACCACTGGCTCCGGACCGCCGCGCCCGTCGACGGCTTCGTCGGGTTCGCCATCGGCCGGAGCAACTGGGAGGACCCCCTCGACGACGTCGTGCAGCAGGGTCTCGACCACGAGGCCGCCGAGCGGACGATCGCCGCGAACTACCGCCACTTCGTCGACACCTGGCTGGAGGCACGCCCCGACGTGGTCGACGGCATCGACGCCGGCGTCGCCTGACCCGTCGGCGCCTGACCCGGCGTCGCCCGACCCGTCGGCGCCTGATGCGTCGGCGTCAGGTGCGGACCAGTGGCTCCACGGCCGCCAGGTCCGCACCGATGCCGACGTCGACGAGCTCGATCCGCCCGGCCAGCGTCGCGCCCGGTCCCCGCAGGAGCCCCGCCTTCACGCCGCCGAACGTGACCGTGACGTCCGCGTGCAGCACGTGCTCGTCGGCCACGGCGCCGGTGTCGACGTCGATGCCGCTCGGCACGTCCACCGCGACGACGAACGGCGCGCGCTGGTCGCGGGCGAGCTCGCGGATCGCGTCGACGACCTGCCGCGCGGGGGAGCGCAGCGGCGTCACACCACCCGCACCGATGCCGAGGATGCCGTCGAGGACGAGGTCTGCCTCGGCCGCTGCCTCGGCGGCGACCGCTGCCAGACGCTCGGCCTCCGGCACCGCGGCGGCCTGCAGGACGTCCGCGGCCCCCGGCCCGTCAGAGCCGGTCCGTGCAGCCCTCGGTCCGTCCAGGAGGCGCGCCCCGGCGTCCAGCGCCGCTGCCAGGCCCGCCTCATGGACACGTGCGCCGACGCGCAGCACCGCCACGCGCCTCCCGGCCGACGCCAGCTGCGCCCCCGCGAACAGGGCGTCACCGCCGTTGTCGCCGCTGCCGACCAGGAGCAGGACGGACCCCGGTCCGTCCTGCGGACGGACCGCCGGGTCGTCGAGCAGGTCGCCGACGATCCGGGCCAGGCCGGTCGCCGCGCGGTGCATGAGGGGTTCCCCCGCCTCGAGGTGCGGCCGTTCCGCCGCCCGGACCTGATCGCCGCTGTACCCGTCCATGCGGACCACACTGCCCCGCTAGCCTGGTGGTGCCATGTCACTCGTCCCCGAAGCGCCCCGCCCCCGAGCCGTGATGTCCCCGGACGGTCTGAAGCTCGCGACGTACGACTTCGGCGACCCGGACGCGCCCGTCGTGGTGGCCGTGCACGGGTTCGCCTCCGGTGCCGTCCTGAACTGGCACGCCTCGGGCTGGACCCGCGACCTGGTCCGCGCCGGGTACCGGGTCGTCGCGCTCGACCAGCGCGGGCACGGGGCGTCGTCGAAGCCGCACGACCCCGACGCCTACTCGATGGACCTGCTCGTCGCGGACGTCACGACCGTGATCGACACCTACCTGCTCGACGACGTCGCGTTCCTCGGGTACTCCCTGGGCGCACGGGTCGGGTGGCACACCGCCGAGCGGATCCCGGACCGGATCTCGCGGGCCGTGCTCGGCGGCATCCCCGACGCCGACCCGATGCGGCGCGTGGCGGTCGACCAGGCGAAGGCGTACATCGCCGACAGCACGCCCGTCGAGGACCGCGTGACGAACGGCTACCTGCAGATGGCTGCGAACGTCGAGGGGAACGACCTGCGCGCACTCGTCGCGATGGTGGAGGGCATGCGGAACAGCGTCGAGCCGACGCCGGAGAACGCGCCGACGCAGCCGATCCTGATGGCGGCGGGCAGCGAGGACGGCATCCGCGACAGCGCGGTGCGGCTGGCCGAGGCGGCGCCGGACGCATCGTTCTTCGAGATCCCGCGGCGCAACCACTTCAACGCACCGACGTCGCGCGACTTCCGGGAGCGGGCGATCGCGTTCCTGGGCGGCGGAACCACGCAGTGACACCGTTCGGCGCCCCGACGTCGCGCGACTTCCGGGAGCGGGCGATCGCGTTCCTGGGCGGCGGGACCACGCAGTGACACCGTTCGGCGCCCCGACGTCGCGCGACTTCCGTGGGGCGGCGATCGCGTTCCTGTCCCGGGGACGCTGAGGGGTACTCCGAGGTCCCCTCGGATCCGGTGCACCGGGCGTAGCGTCCCGCCCATGGACTACAGACTCCTCGGCAACAGCGGGACATCGGTGTCGACGCTGACCCTCGGCACCATGACGTTCGGCAGTGAGGCCGACGAACCCACCTCCCACCAGATCATCGACACGTTCGTCGCCGCCGGTGGCACGCTCATCGACACGGCGGACGTCTACTCCGGCAACGAGTCCGAACGGATCATCGGACGCTGGCTCGCCGCCCACCCGACCGAGGCGCAGCAGGTCGTCATCGCCACGAAGGGGCGCTTCCCGCAGGGCGACGGCCCGAACGACCTCGGCCTGTCCCGCCGACACCTGCGCGTCGCCCTCGACGCCTCGCTCGAGCGGCTCGGCGTCGAGCACATCGACCTCTACCAGATGCACGCGTGGGACGCCCTGACCCCGATCGAGGAGACCCTGCGCTTCCTCGACGACGCCGTGTCCGCCGGCAAGATCGGCACCTACGGCTTCTCGAACTACCTCGGCTACCAGGTCACGAAGGCCGTGTACGAGGCGAAGGCACACGGGTGGGCGCCGCCGGTGACGCTGCAGCCGCAGTACAACCTGCTCGTCCGCGACATCGAGCACGAGGTCGTGCCCGCCTGCCTCGACGCCGGCATCGGTCTGCTGCCCTGGTCGCCCCTGGCCGGTGGCTGGCTGTCCGGCAAGTACCAGCGCGACGAGGCCCCGACCGGTGCGACCCGTCTCGGCGAGGACCCGAAGCGCGGGATGGAGGCGTGGGAGGCCCGGAACGGTGACGAGCGCACGTGGAAGGTGCTCGACGCGGTGTCCGCCGTCGCCGACGCGCACGGTGCCTCGAAGTCGCAGGTCGCCCTGGCGTGGCTGCTCGCTCGCCCCGCGGTCACGAGCGTCATCCTCGGGGCCCGGACGGTGTCGCAGCTCGAGGACAACCTCGGTGCGGCCGACCTCGTCCTGACCGACGACGAGCTCCAGGCGCTCACCGACGCCAGCGCCCCGCGCATCGACGACTACCCGTACGGCACGGCGGGAGTCGCGCAGCGCGAGCGTCGCATCACCGGCGGTCGCTGACCCCTCGCGCGCGGCAACGACCCGCGCTCCGCCGGGACGGCCGTCGGGCAGCCGCACGGCGGCCGTCCAGCGCAGACGCAGACGAGGCAGCCGGATCCTGCACATCCGTGCGGGAACCCGCGGAAGCTGCTCGGAGCGTGGACACGTCACCGGGAACGGTGTCACCATCGACGTACGACCGGCTGGTTACCGCGTCGAGCGCCCGGAACGCCCCCTGATCCGCGTTCCACGCGCCGAAGGGCCCGGACGGATCCCCGTCCGGGCCCTTCGTCATCCAGCTGTCGCAGCTGTCGGCTCCACCCCGGGCTCCACGAGGTGCTCCGATCCAGGGCCGGCAGCGGGACTCGAACCCGCAACCCCCGTATTACAAGTACGGTGCGCTACCAATTGCGCCATGCCGGCTGACGCGCCCATCCTAGCGGCGAGCGCGTCAGGGCCTCACTCGCTCTGCTCGGAGAAGTTCAGCGACAGCGAGTTCATGCAGTAGCGGTCACCGGTCGGGGTGCCGAAGCCGTCGGGGAACACGTGACCGAGGTGCGAGCCGCAGTTGGCGCAACGGACCTCGGTGCGGACCATGCCGAGCGACTTGTCCTCGATGAGCTGGACCGCCTCGGGCCGCACCGACTCGTAGAACGACGGCCAGCCGCAGCCGGAGTCGAACTTCGTGCCGCTCTGGAACAGCTCCGCGCCGCACGCCGCACACGTGTAGATGCCGGCGCGCTCCTCGTCGAGCAGCTCACCCGTCCACGGCCGCTCGGTCCCGGCCTGCCGGAGCACGGCGTACTGGTCCGGGGAGAGCTCCTCGCGCCACTGGGCGTCCGACTTGTCGACGTTGTACGCCATTGCTTCCTCCTGCTTCCGGTCGGGACTCGATGGTGATGCCCGACCCCTTCACTAAACTCGCCACGATGTCCGAGCATTCCGTGCGCCACGCCCGCTGGACCCGCCTGACGACGGACGAACTGTACGGCATCGTGCGGTTGCGGAACCGGGTCTTCGCGCTCGAGCAACGCGTCACCGCCGAGGACTACGACGGCCGTGACCGCGAGCCCGAGACGGAGCACTGGTGGTTCGGAGCGGACGACGATCCGGTCGGGTACCTCCGCCTCGTCCGACCGGCCCCGGACGAGGCCCACCCGCCCGGTGCCGAGCCGCCGGCCTGGGCGATCGGCCGGGTCGCCACCCACCCGGACCACCGCGGGCAGGGGATCGCCGGACGGCTGGTCGCAGCGGTGCTCGACGCGCACGGCCACGAGCCGTTCGTCCTGCACGCCCAGGAGTACGTCGCGAGACTGTACGAGCGACACGGCTTCGTCCGCTTCGGCGAGCCCTACGACGAGGCCGGCATCCGCCACGTCGGCATGCACCGCCCGTGACCGGCACGCGGGAGCGCTACGCCGCCTACGCGGACCGCATCGCCGCGGTCTCGCCCTCGTACGCCGCGTGGGCCCGGTCCGTCGACGAAGACCTGGTCGCGCTGCTCGCCGAGGTCCCCGAGCAGCAGCGGCAGCCGGAGCTCGTCTTCGCGGTCGCCCGCCGGTTGGGCGCGGACCCGACGGACCCCGGTGCGCTGCGCGCGCTCGGCCGGGAGGCCCGCCCCGCCCTCACGGCGGCCCTCGCCTCCGCCACGGTGCAGGCCAACGACCCGCGGCGGCTCGGTCCGGTCGTCCCGCTCTTCGCCGCCCTCACCGCGGCCGCGGTGCGGGCCGGTGACCCGCGGCCGCTCGGCCTCGTCGACGCGGGTGCCGCCGCCGGCCTGTGCTCGATCCCGGACCGGGTGACGCTCGACCACGTGCCCGCGGTCCCGGCCGGTGCCGATCGCACCCCGGCGGCGGCGTCGCACCTCGGCGCACCGGGGCGCGACGAGCGCGACGGGCTGCGAGCCGGGCGGGTCCGACTGCACACGGCCGTCGCCGAGCCCGCCCTGCACCTGACGGTCGAGGGCAGCGGCACCGTCCCCGCACCCGCCACGACACCGATCCGCATCGGGGCGCGCATCGCCCTCGACCCGGAGCCGATCGACCTCGCCGAACCGCACGCGTTCGACCGGCTCGTCGAGGCGGTCCCGCCCGAGGCGACGGACCGCACCGCCCTGATGCGCCAGGCGGCGCGCGCGACGCTCGCCGTGCCTCCCGTCAGGATCCGCGGGCGCCTGCCCGGTGACCTCGACCGCGCACTGGACGCCCTGCCGGACGGCGTCCGACCCGTCGTCCTGACCACCGGGACCCTCGTCTACCTGCCCGGCGCCGACCGACAGCGCGTCGTCGACCGCCTCCGCGAGCGCGGCGTGCACTGGATCGCGCTCGAGCGCACGGGGATCCTCCGCGAGGTGGCGTCGACGCTGCCCGCGGACGTCGACCCCGCGGACCCGGACGCCTTCGCCACCGTCTCGCTCGACGGCGTCGCGCTCGCGGTGTGCGACCCGTTCGGCGTCCGCGTGCGGTGGTTCCGGCGGCCGGCAGCCTGAACCGGGCTTCGCGACAGTCCAGGCGCGTGCCAGGGTCCGGCTGCCGACCACCCCTACGATGTGCGAGACCCTGCCCCGACCCCGACCGGACGTGCCGTGACCGCCCTCCCCGCCGACGAGCTCAGTGAGCTCGACAAGCGCGTGCTCGCGTTCGAGCACGACCGGGGGCAGCACGACCGCACGAAGGAGGCGGAGATCCGGGTCGAGTTCGACATGTCGCCGGCGCGCTACTACCAGGTGCTCAACCGCGTGATCGACCTGCCCGCCGCGCTCGTCCTCGACCCGCAGCTGGTCGGACGGCTGCAGCGGCTCAGGCACGCCCGCACCCGAGCCCGGGCGACGCGTGCCTTCGTCGCGCCAGCGGCAGCGCCCGATCCCCGTGAAGAGGAACGATGACCGAGAGATTCCCGCGAGACCGGTTCGACGACGTCACCGACGGCCCCCGGGTCGGTGCACACCGCGGTGCCCGCCGCCGCGGTCGCGGGTGGATCGCGTTCGCGTGGGCCGCCCTCGCGACCGGTGTGCTCGTGCTCGTCGGCGTCCTCGTGCTCGCGCTCCTCAACGGCAGCTACTCGTTCCCGGGGTCCACCGCGGCACCGTCGTCCTCGTCGAGCGCGTCGGCGTCCGCGTCCGCGCAGCCCTCGGGGCAGCCGTCCGCGTCGTCGTCGCCGTCCGCCTCCCAGCCCGCGGGCGCCGCGGCTCCCGCAGCGCAGGGCGCGACGAGCGTCGTCGTGCTGAACGGCACGACCACGTCGGGGCTGGCGGCCCGGGCCAGCACTGCGCTCACGACCGCGGGGTGGAAGGTGACCTCCACGGGCGACGCCGGCACGACGGGCACGACCGCCTCGGTCGTCTACTACCAGCAGCCCGCGCAGCAGGCCGTGGCGCAGGGTGTCGCGAACGCGCTCGGCATCACCGCGGTGCAGCAGTCGGCGGCCTTCCCGAACGCCGACGTCAGCGTCGTCCTCGGCGCGGACTACGGCCGCTGAGGCAGATCGCACGCCCAGTTTTGTGACAGGGGTGTTTCCGGCACGTTGATTTCTGACGGAATCGACGTGAAAGAGCGTCACACCTCTTGCCCTGTCGCTCCCGGTCGGCAAGAGTCGTCGCCAGACGACGACAGCGTCGTTCGCAACAGCACCAGGGAGCAAGAGATCATGGCCAACGGAACCGTGAAGTGGTTCAACGCCGAGAAGGGCTTCGGCTTCATCACCGTGGATGGAGGGGGCCAGGACGTGTTCGTGCACTACTCGGCGATCGACATGTCGGGCTACAAGGTCCTCGAGGAGGGCCAGGCGGTCACGTTCGACGTCGGGACCGGGTCGAAGGGGCCCCAGGCCGAGTCGGTCCGCCCGGCCTGAGCCGGAACCACCGCGAGCGCGCCGTCCCGTCAGGGGCGGCGCGTTCGTCGTGTCGGGCGGACGTCGGACACCGGGCGCGCCGTGCCGGGGCCGCCACCGACCCGGTGTGGAGCGTGCGGGCACCGCAGCGTGCGCAGGGAAGTCGAGCCGCGCCTCCCGGCTGTGTTGCACTCACACCCGGCGAGTGCCAGAATCGGCGTTGGCACTCGCTCACGCTGAGTGCCAGCACGACCCCCATGCACGACGTCCGGGAGGGACGAGAAACTCACATGGCTAAGATCATTGCTTTCGACGAGGAGGCCCGTCGTGGCCTCGAGCGCGGCCTGAACATCCTGGCCGACGCCGTGAAGGTGACGCTCGGCCCGCGC
Organism: Curtobacterium caseinilyticum; assembly: GCF_030363035.1. Classification (GTDB taxonomy): domain Bacteria; phylum Actinomycetota; class Actinomycetes; order Actinomycetales; family Microbacteriaceae; genus Curtobacterium; species Curtobacterium caseinilyticum. The sequence goes on from NZ_JAUCMN010000005.1 coordinate 244,000, forward strand.
GGCCGCAACGTCGTCCTCGAGAAGAAGTGGGGCGCCCCCACGATCACGAACGACGGTGTCTCCATCGCCAAGGAGATCGAGCTCGACGACCCGTACGAGAAGATCGGCGCGGAGCTCGTCAAGGAGGTCGCCAAGAAGACCGACGACGTCGCCGGTGACGGTACGACCACCGCGACCGTGCTCGCCCAGGCGCTCGTCCGCGAGGGCCTCCGCAACGTCGCCGCCGGTGCCGACCCCGTGTCGCTCAAGCGCGGCATCGAGAAGGCCGTCGCCGCCGTCTCCGACCAGCTCCTCGCCAACGCGAAGGACATCGAGACCAAGGACCAGATCGCCGCGACCGCATCGATCTCGGCCGCTGACTCCACGATCGGCGAGCTCATCGCCGAGGCGATCGACAAGGTCGGCAAGGAGGGCGTCGTCACCGTCGAGGAGTCGAACACCTTCGGCACCGAGCTCGAGCTGACCGAGGGCATGCGCTTCGACAAGGGTTACCTGTCGCAGTACTTCGTCACGGACCCGGAGCGCCAGGAGGCCGTCTTCGAGGACCCGTACATCCTCATCGTCAACTCGAAGATCTCCAACATCAAGGACCTCCTGCCGGTCGTCGACAAGGTGATCCAGGCGGGCAAGCAGCTCCTCATCATCGCCGAGGACGTCGACGGCGAAGCCCTCGCGACCCTCGTCGTGAACAAGATCCGTGGCATCTTCAAGTCCGTCGCCGTGAAGGCCCCCGGCTTCGGTGACCGCCGCAAGGCCATGCTGCAGGACATCGCGATCCTCACCGGCGGCCAGGTCATCTCGGAAGAGGTCGGCCTCAAGCTCGAGAACGCGACCCTCGACCTGCTGGGCAAGGCCCGCAAGGTGATCATCACCAAGGACGAGACCACGATCATCGAGGGCGCCGGCGACGACGAGCAGATCGCGGGCCGCGTCCGTCAGATCCGCTCCGAGATCGAGGCGACCGACTCCGACTACGACCGCGAGAAGCTCCAGGAGCGCCTCGCCAAGCTCGCCGGTGGCGTCGCCGTCATCAAGGCCGGTGCCGCGACCGAGGTCGAGCTCAAGGAGCGCAAGCACCGCATCGAGGACGCCGTCCGCAACGCGAAGGCCGCCGTCGAGGAGGGCATCGTCGCCGGTGGTGGCGTCGCGCTCATCCAGGCGTCCGTCGCGCTCGACACCCTCTCGCTCGAGGGCGACGAGGCGACCGGTGCGAACATCGTCCGCGTCGCGATCGACGCGCCGCTCAAGCAGATCGCGCTGAACGCCGGTCTCGAGCCGGGCGTCGTCGCCGCGAAGGTCCGCGAGCTCGAGTCGGGTCACGGCCTCAACGCCGCGACCGGTGAGTACGTCGACCTGGTCGCCGCGGGCATCATCGACCCGGCCAAGGTCACGCGCTCGGCGCTGCAGAACGCCGCGTCGATCGCCGGTCTGTTCCTGACCACCGAGGCCGTCGTCGCCGACAAGCCGGAGAAGACCCCGGCCATGCCGGCCGGCGACCCCACGGGTGGCATGGACTTCTAGTCCCGGCTGCCGGAAGGGCCCCGCACGCAGCGCGTGCGGGGCCCTTCCGCGTGCGGGGGTGCTTGCGTGTCGCCGTCGGTGGCCCGAGGTTTCAAAATTGCGGCATCTCGCGGCGTGCTCCCTGCAGGCGTGGGACCTCGGCGCGCAACACGCGGCGAGTCCTGGAACCTCACCGATCGGCGCTCGCGGGTGTCCGCCGGGAGGCGCGTCCCGAGTCGTTCTCCACAGTCACCCCGGTGCGCGGTCACCGCCGGCGCGACGTCCACGATGCTCGAGCCATGGATCGAGGTGACGAGCCGTACACGGGTGCCGGGGCCTTCCGCGTCCGTGACGCCCTGGCCGAGGGCGCGACGCGTGCACGACTCACCAGGAGGGACCTGCAGGCACCGCTACACGGTGTCCGCGCACCGGGCCAGGTCCCGGTCGAGACGGTCGAGGCTGTCGCGGTCGTGCTGCGGCGGGACCAGTTCGTCAGCCACGTCAGCGCCGCGCGGCTCTGGGCAGCCCCGGTCCCTCGCCGCTTCGACGACGGGCCCGTGCACGTGTCCTCGCTCGGTACGGCCCCGGTCATGCGACGTCCGCAGGTCACCGGTCACCGGGCACGTGGGGACGTCACGCTCGGCGCCGTCCGCGGCATACGGGTCAGTGCTCCGGGGCGGGCCTGGTTCGAGTGCGCGTCACTGCTGACCCAGGAGGAGCTGGTCGTCCTCGGGGACGCCCTCGTCGGCCCGGACGGCCCCGCCACGATCGATGACCTCGCCCGTGCGGTCGTTCCGGGCGCGCGGGCCGCCCGAGCGGCGCGGGCCGCCCTCGACCACGTCAGGAGCGGCGTCGAGTCCCCGATGGAGACCCGGTTCCGACTCGGCGTGGTGGACGCCGGGTTCCCGGAACCGGAGGTGAACGTCGACGTCACCGATGCCGCGGGGGCGTTCCTGGGGCGGGTCGATCTCGCGTGGCCGGTGCTCCGGATCGGACTCGAGTACGACGGCGACCACCACCGTGACCGCACCACGTTCCAGCACGACAAGCGTCGGTCGAACGGCTTCGCGGTGAACGGGTGGATCATCATCCACGCGACGTCGGCTGACGCGCACCGGCCCGCAGTGGTGTTCGAGCGGCTCCGGCAGGCCTTCGTGCAACGGCGGCTCGAGGGGCGCCACGCGTGACGTGTGACGCGTGGCGCGTGGCGCACTCGGCCTCGGGAGCCGAGGTCCCAAGACTCGCCGCACGCGTCACGCCGAGGTTCGACGAACACAGGTCTGGCGCGCCGAGAGCGCACTGTTTCGGAACCTCGACACGAGCGGCCGGGCGGCGCGGGTGGGACGGAGATCTCCCGGACGGCCGCGTCAGGCGGCGGCCGGGGACGCCGGGGTGGGGGTGTAGTCGCGAGGGAGCAGGGGGAGCCAGACGCGGAAGGTGGCGCCGCCGCCCTCGGTGTCGAAGACCTCGACGGAGCCGCGGTGTGCCTGGACGATGCCGGAGACGATCGCCAGGCCGAGGCCCGAGCCGCCGGTGTCCCGCGCGCGCGAGGTGTCCGCACGCCAGAAGCGCTGGAAGATCTTGTCGCGGAGCTGCGGCGGGATGCCCTCGCCGTGGTCGATCACGTCGATGTGCGCCATGTCGCGGTCGTCGTCCACCCCGATGCCGATCTCGATCGGGTCGTCGTGCTCGGTGAAGCGCATCGCGTTGCCCATCAGGTTCGTGATGACCTGGCGGATCTTGTTCTCCTCCGCCAGCACGATCGGCGGCCGGGCGGGCAGCACGACGGTCGGCAGCGGAGTCGTCTCGTCGGAGGGGGCGCCGTCCGCGACGCCCATCGCTCGCGTGCGACGGGCCCGCAGCCGTGCGATGGTCTGCCGCGAGAAGGCGATCGGACCCGTCGTGTTGGCCGACGGCGGGGAGACCGGGGCGTCGCCGGTGTCGGCTTGTCCAGCGGGAGCCGGACGGACGGCCTGTGGCACGCTGACCCCGGTCACCGAGTCCTCGACGAGCACCTGGATCTCACGGTCCGGGTTCGACGCCATGGTGTCGAGTGCGGAGTCGCGGGCGATGGCGACGAGGTCGACCGGGCCGAGCTCGAGCGGCTTCGACTCGTCGATGCGCGCGAGCTGCAGCAGGTCCTGCACGAGCAGGCCCATGCGCTGGGCTTCCTTCTCGATGCGCTCCATCGCCTGGGCGACGTCCTCTTCCTTGCGCAGGGCACCCATCCGGTACAGCTCGGCGTACCCGCGCAGCGAGACGAGCGGGGTGCGGAGTTCGTGCGACGCGTCGCCGACGAAGCGTCGCATCTGGTCGATGGTGCGTTCGCGGTCCTCGAACGCGGTGTCGATGCGCTCGAGCATGGCGTTGAGGGAACGGTTGAGGCGCCCGACCTCGGTGTTCGGGGTGTCCGCTTCGAGGCGCTGGTTGAAGTCGCCGGCGGCGAAGCGGGCGGCGGTGTCCTCGACGTCGCGCAGCGGGTCGAAGGTCGCGGTGACGAGGAGCCGTGTGAGCATGGCGCCGAGCAGGATCACGGAGATGCCGAAGCCGAGGAAGATGACGGTGAAGCGCGCGATCGTCTGGTCGGTGTCGGCGCTCGAGACGGCGACGAGCACGTACCCGGTCTCGGAGGTGCCGCTCGACTGGTTCTGCAGCGCGGCCGGGATCACCTGGGCCCGCCACTCGTGGTCGTGCTGGCTGTCGTACAGCGAGAACCGCTGCGAGTTCTGCGCGGCACCGGCGAAGTCGAGCGAGCGGATGTCCGGCCGGCTCGAGGCCCGCGTCTGGCAGATCTTGTCACCGCGGGAGTCGTAGGCGGCGACGTAGGCGCTCTGCGACAGGACGACCGACAGCGTGCAGTACTGCTGGCCGTCGCTGATGTTCTGGCCCTCGAGCTGCTCGGTCGTCTGCTTGACCGTGTTGTCGAGCTGCTGCATCAGGTAGGTGGACAGCACGGTCATGGTGCCGAGACCGGCGACGAGCAGTCCGAGCGCGACGAGGAGCACCGTGATCCCGGTGATCTTGGTGCGGAGGGAGATCCCGTCCCACCAGCGGCTCATTCGCGTGTGCATGCTGCCCCAACGATAAGCGGCGACCGCCCGGTGAAACCGGACGGTCGCCGTGTGCCCGACGTCAGGACGTCTTGGTCGCCTTCAGCATGTAGCCGAAGCCGCGCTTGGTCTGGATGATCGGTTCGGTCGAGTACTGGTCGAGCTTGCGACGCAGGTACGAGATGTACGACTCGACGATGCCCGCGTCGCCGTTGAAGTCGTACTCCCACACGTGGTCGAGGATCTGCGCCTTCGACAGCACCCGGTTCGGGTTGAGCATGAGGTAGCGCAGGAGCTTGAACTCGGTCGGCGACAGTTCGATCTGGGCGTCTCCGATGGTGACCTCGTGCGTGTCCTGGTCCATCGTCAGCTCGCCGGCGCGGATGATCGCGTCTTCTTCGTCGTTCATCGTGCGACGGAGGATGGCCTTGATGCGCGCGACGATCTCGTCGAGGGAGAACGGCTTCGTCACGTAGTCGTCGCCGCCGACGGTGAGGCCGGTGATCTTGTCCTCGGTGTCGTCCTTCGCGGTCAGGAACAGGATCGGCGAGGTGTAGCCCGACGACCGCAGGCGCTTGGTGACGCCGAAGCCGTTCATGTCGGGGAGCATGACGTCGAGGATGATCAGGTCGGGCTCCTCCTCGAGCACGGCCGAGATCGCCTGGGCACCGTTGCCGACCGCACGGACGGCGAACCCGGCGAAGCGCAACGAGGTCGTGAGGAGGTCGCGGATGTTCGGCTCGTCGTCGACGATCAGGATCTTGGGGCCATCGGTCATGCGCCCATCCTCTGACCGTTCCCTAGAGGTTTCCTGGGAGCGGGTCGTGTGGTGGCTACGCGGCCGCCAGGACCTGGTCGGCGTCGAGGATCGTGTAGGCGTACCCCTGCTCGGCGAGGAACCGCTGCCGGTTCTGCGCGAAGTCCTGGTCGACGGTGTCACGGGTCACGAGCGTGTAGAACGACGCCGGCAGGCCGTCCTTGTTCGGGCGGAGCAGCCGGCCGAGGCGCTGGGCCTCTTCCTGCCGAGATCCGAACGAGCCGGACACCTGGATCGCCACGGTGGCGTCGGGCAGGTCGACCGAGAAGTTCGCGACCTTTGAGACGACGAGCACGTCGATCGTGCCCTCGCGGAAGGCCTGGAACAGCCGTTCGCGCTCGTCCACCGGGGTGGAGCCGGTGATCTCGGCGGCGTCGAGTGACTCGGCGAGGGCGTCGAGCTGGTCGATGTACTGCCCGATGACCAGGATCTGCTCGCCGTGGTGCTTCCCGATCAGCTCCCGCACGACGGGCGTCTTCGAGGGTGACGTGGCGGCCAGGCGGTAGCGCTCGTCGTCGCCGGACGCCGCGTACTCCAGGCGGTCCTGGTGCGGCAGGTCGATCCGGACCTCGTAGCACGCGGCGGGGGAGATGTAGCCCTGCGCCTCGATCTCCTTCCACGGGGCGTCGTAGCGCTTCGGCCCGATGAGCGAGAACACGTCGCTCTCGCGGCCGTCCTCGCGGACGAGCGTGGCGGTCAGCCCGAGCCGACGTCGGGCCTGCAGGTCCGCGGTCAGCTTGAACACCGGCGCCGGCAGCAGGTGCACCTCGTCGTAGACGATGAGTCCCCAGTCGAGGGCGTCGAGCAGGGACAGGTGCGTGTACTCGCCCTTCCGACGAGCGGTCAGGATCTGGTAGGTCGCGATGGTGACCGGACGGATCTCCTTCGAGGTGCCCGAGTACTCGCCGATGTCGTCGGCCGTGAGCGTGGTCCGCTTGAGCAGCTCGTCGCGCCACTGCCGCGCGGAGACCGTGTTCGTGACGAGGATGAGCGTCGTCGCCTTCACAGTCGCCATGGCCCCCGCGCCGACGAGGGTCTTGCCGGCACCACAGGGCAGCACGACCACGCCGGAGCCCTGCGCGAAGAACGTGTCGACGGCCTGCTCCTGGTACGGACGCATGTGCCACGACTCGGTGTCGAGGTCGATCGGGTGCGGCTGCCCGGGCGTGTAGCCCGCCAGGTCCTCCGCCGGCCAGCCGAGCTTCACGAGCTCCTGCTTGACCTGCCCGCGCGCCCACGGCTGCAGCTCGACCTCGGACGGGGAGCGCTGGTCGCCGAGCAGGGGCTTGATGCGCTTGGACCGCGTGACCTCGGCCAGGACGGACGGGTCCTCGGCGGTGAGCAGCAGGACCGGCTGGCGCTCGAGCTCCTCGGTGGGGGAGTTCGCGATCGCCGGGGCGTCCTCGCGCTCCTCGCGCCGGATCACCAGGCGCCCGTACCGCGACACGGTGTCGCGGATGTCGACCGTGACGCTCTGCGGGACCGGGAACTTCGCGAACCGCTCGAGCGTCCCGATCATCGACTCGGCGTCGTGCCCGGCCGCTCGTGCGTTCCACAGACCGAGCCGCGTGATGCGGTACGTGTGCACGTGCTCGGGCGCGCGTTCGAGTTCTGCGAAGGCCGCGAGCTCGTGCCGCGCGTCCCCGGCGTCGGGGTGGGCGACCTCGAGGAGCACGGTGCGGTCACTCTGCACGATCAGCGGTCCGTTCATGACGGATCAGCCTAGGCGTCGCGGCTGCGAGCGGCCGCGTCGACCGCGCTGCCGTGGAGAACCGGCTGCGCGTCCACGCCCGTGCAGGGGGACGGTCGACCCGTCACGCCTCGCTGTCCACCGCGACCACGAGGGACAGCGGCAGGGTGCGTTCGACGTCCACCGCCGTGTCGCGTCCGCGCACCCGACCCGCCGCGACCGACGTCGGGACGATCGAGAAGGGCCGCTCCGACCCGTCCGGCATGCGGACGGTCAGCCGGATCGGCGTCTTCCCGCGCACGGCCAGGTCGATCTGGCGCCCGAGCCACTCCTGCTCCGGCTCCGCCTCGCCCCGCTCGGTCGTCAGTCGCAACCGCTCGACGAGCGCGTGCGCGGCCTGCTGCGGCGTCCGCCCGGCGGATCGGCGGCGGACGGGAGGCGCCGCCGCCTGCACGGGGCGCGCTGCGGCCGTCAGCACGGCCGGGTACCGCTGCTCCTCGAGCGCCGCGTGAACCACGTGCGGCGGGTGCGGGGTCGCCAGGGTCGTCAGGTCGACGCGGTCCCACGTCAGCTGCCGGAGCTCGGCGTCGACGCCGACCAGGTCGAGTTGGTCCGGGGTGCCGTGCACGAGGGTGCCCGGGCCGTCCGGTGCGACGTCGACCACGATGCCGCCGTCGCGGGTGGCGACCTGGTCGACCAGGTAGGTCAGGGGCTGGGGGACGTCCGTCGCGGACAGGCGGTCGAGCAGGGCGAGCAGGTCGTCGCGGGTGGTGCCGGCTCGGAACGCGCGCCGGACCGAGTCCTCGGAGACCCGGTAGCGCGCGGCGAGTCCGGGGGCCTCGAGGTCGGCGACCGTGCGGAGCGCCTCGTCGTCGGCGGGGGAGAGCGGACCGGGCGCGATCACGGTGAGGTCGTGCTGCAGGTAGACGCCCTCGACCGTCGGCGGCAGGTCGGCCGCCGCCGCCGCGACGTCACCACCCAGCACGGCGCGGCCGGTCGTCGTCACCGCGCCGTCCACCGCGACGCCGAGGACCTCGGCCGTGCCGGCGACGTCGAGCAGGACGGCGTCGAGCCACCGTGCTCCCGCCGGGAACGCCCAGCGCCCGAGGGCGACCAGGTCGTGCAGGTCGTCGTCGGCGATCGCGAGGACGTCGTGCACGGCGGGTCCGAGCGATCGCCACCACCGGGTGGCGAGGTCGACCCAGCGCTCGGGCCACGCGGTGCGGAGCCAGACGCGCCCGTCCTCGGTGACGGTCCAGCGGCCCTCGCCCGGGTCGGCGAGCCCGGTCCGGTCGAGCAGGGCGAGTCGGTCCGGGACGACGTCGGGTTCGGTGCCGACGCGCTCGCCGAGCGTCCGGGCCAGCGGGGCGCCGATGCCGCCCTTGACGAGCTCGCGGACGGCGCCGGCGTCGACGGCACGCAGCAGCTCCGCCAGCGCCGTCATCGTCGCGAACGCGTGCTCCGCGCCCGTGGCACGTTCGCGGTCCTCGTCGGTCGACCCGGGGCCGGGGGCCGCGGGGCGGGGGTGGGGTGGGCCTCCTGGCTCGAGTGCGACGACGTCCGGGTGCGCGGCCAGACGGGCTGCGACCGCGTCGTCGATCGCGCCCTCGGGGTCGGCCAGGCCGAGCGCGACGGCCGGGGCCAGCGCGTCGGCACCGGCCGTGCCGTCCCGGAGGGCCAGCAGGGTGGCGCGCGGGAGGCGCTCGACGGCCGCGTCGACGGCGTCGTCCGAGCGCAGCGCCTCGGCGAGGTCGAAGAAGTCGACCGCGTGCTGCGGGCCGGAGTCGGCGAGGACGGCCGCGGGCAACCGTCGGGCGACGACGAGCCGCTCCAGCTCGTCGTCGGGCATCGCCCGGAGCCGGGCGGCGAGGTCGGCGGTGGTCGTCATCGTCCCCCGCAGTGGTCGGCGCCGGGCCTCAGCGTGTCGACCGGTTCTCGCGGGCGCGCTTGGACCACGTGATGCCGAGCAGGACGAACACGAGCACCATGCCGATCGGCAGGCCGACCAGCGGGACCGCCATGACGACCGGCCACGGCATCGATCCCTGCACGCTCGGCGCGGTCAACCACATGACGATCATCGCGGCGATGCAGAGGAACGCGGCGATGAAGATCCCCCCGACCATGAACCCGAGGACGCGTTCGGTACGATTGAACGTCACCGGGGGCTCCGCGGAATCGCGTGTGTTCCCGGTCGATCGGGTCGGCTTGGCCATCGGCCCAGGATATCCGACGCACCACGGCCGTTCCACGACCACGAGGAGACCACGCATGCCCACCGGCAAGGTCAAGTTCTACGACGACCAGAAGGGGTTCGGGTTCATCACCGGCGACGACGGTGAGCCCGTGTTCCTGCACGCGTCCTCGCTGCCGGACGGTGTCACCTCGGTCAAGGCCGGCACGCGCCTGGAGTACGGCGTCGTGCAGGGCAAGAAGGGCTCGCAGGCGCTGTCCGTGCGACTCCTCGACCCGCAGCCGTCGCTGTCGAAGATGTCGCGCCGCTCGGCCGACGACATGGCGGTGATCGTCGAGGACCTCGTGAAGGAGCTCGACCGGATCAGCGGCGACTTCCGGCACGGCCGCTACCCGAGGAACGGCGAGCGCATCGCCGCGATCCTGCGCCACGTCGCAGACCAGCTGGACGCCTGATGCAGGACGTCACGGAGCTCGCGCGCACGGCGCTGCTCGAGGTCACGCCGGAGTCCACGGTGGGGCAGCCGGTCGGCACGGTGGACGAGGGCGACGGTGTCGTCTCGGTCCTGTTCTCGAACCGCATGCCCGGGTACCCCGGGTGGCGCTGGACGGTCTCGGTCGCCCAGGTCGACGGGGACGAGCCGACCGTGCTCGAGGTCGAGCTCATGCCGGGTGACGGCTCGCTGATCGCGCCCGACTGGGTGCCGTGGGCCGAGCGCATGGCGGAGTACCGCGCCGGGCAGGACGAGGACGGCGACGACGAGGGCGACGACTCGGACGACGACGAGGACGACGACCTCGACGACGACGAGGAAGCCGACTACGAGGACCCGGACGACGACGAGGCCGACGACGACGCCTCGGACGACGACGACGAGTTCGACGACGACGAGGACGACCTCGAGGAGTCGGACGACGACGAACTCGACGGTGTCGACGTCGATGCCGCCGCCGACGAGGACGCGGCGGTCGACGACGCCGCTGACGACGACGAGGACGAGGCCGCCGAGGAGCCCGCTCCGGTGCGCTCTCGTGGTGCCCGGCGGCGCGCGTCGCGCGTGCGTCCGGTCGACCCCTCGGACGACCTGGAGCTCGACCGGCTCGACCCCTCCGAGGTCGACCCGGACCGCCACGGGTCCTGACGGACCGTCCTGGTCCCACACGGACTGGTCCGACACGGACGGCGTTCCCACACGGACGGCGTCTCCACACTGACGGACGGGAGGCGCGGTGCCAGCCGGCACCGCGCCTCCCGTCCGTCGTGGGGTCGCCGTGGCGTCAGCCGCGCAGGGCGTCCACCACGTGGTCGATCGCGCGCACGAGCTTCGCGACGTCGTCCGGGTCGATGGCGGTGAAGGTCGCGACGCGCAGCTGGTTGCGGCCGAGCTTCCGGTACGGCTCCGTGTCGACGATGCCGTTGGCGCGGAGCGTCGCGGCCACGGCCTTCGCGTCGATCGAGTCGTCGAGGTCGATCGTCGCCACGACCTGCGACCGGTGCTCGGGCACGGTGACGAACGGCGTCGCGTAGTCGGACGCCTCGGCCCAGTCGTAGATCGTCGACGACGAGGTCTTCGTCCGGGTGTCCGCCCAGGCCAGACCGCCGGACTGGTTGATCCACCGCACCTGGTCGTCGAGCATGAGCAGCGTCGCGAGCGCCGGGGTGTTCAGGGTCTGGTCGAGCCGCGAGTTGTCGACCGCGTTCTTCAGGGAGAGGAACTCGGGCACGTACCGGTCCGACGCGGCGATGCGCTCGACGCGCTCCAGGGCGGCGGGCGAGAACAGCGCGAGCCAGAGCCCACCGTCCGACGCGAAGTTCTTCTGCGGCGCGAAGTAGTAGACGTCCGTGGCCGAGACGTCGAACGCGGCACCACCGGCGGCGCTCGTGGCGTCGACCACGGTCAGGGCGCCGTCGTCGCCCGCGGCGCGGACGACCGGGGCCATGACGCCGGTGGACGTCTCGTTGTGCGGGTACGCGTAGACGTCGACGCCCTCGATCGGCTCGAGCGCGGCGAGGGAGCCGCCCGGCGCCTCGACGACGTGCGGTGCCTCGAGCCACGGGGTCCGCACGGCCTTGGCGAACTTCGAGCCGAACTCGCCGAACGACAGGTTCTCGGCCCGGCGCTCCACGAGCCCGAACGCGGCGGCGTCCCAGAACGCGGTCGAGCCGCCGTTGCCGAGGACGACCTCGTAGCCGTCGGGGATCTGGAACAGGTCGGCCAGGCCCTGGCGCACGGAGCCGACCAGGTCCTTGACGGGCTTCTGGCGGTGCGACGTGCCGAGGATCGTCGCCCCGCGGGTCACGAGGGACTCGAGCTGCGCGCCACGGATCTTGGACGGGCCGCAGCCGAAGCGTCCGTCGGTCGGGAGGAGTTCGGCGGGGATGACGATGTCTGCCATGCGCCGATCCTAGCCAGTGGTATCCCAACGCACGCGTCCCTGCACCGGCCGGACGGGGCGGACTCGACCCGGACCTCCAGGCCGTGGAGCGCGGCCGCCGGTGCGGTCTTGTCGCACTGCTCAAGTAGGGTGGATCGCGCTGGGCCCAGACATGAGAGGCGGACCGTGACCGATCTCGTCGACACCACGGAGATGTACCTGCGGACGATCCTCGACCTCGAGGAAGAGGGGATCGTGCCGCTGCGCGCGCGCATCTCCGAGCGTCTCGGCCACTCGGGTCCGACCGTCTCGCAGACCATCGCCCGCATGGAGCGCGACGGCCTGGTCGTCGTGTCCGGCGACCGCCACCTCGAGCTCACCGGCGAGGGCCGCTCCCGCGCGACCCACGTGATGCGCAAGCACCGGCTGGCCGAGCGGCTGCTCGCCGACGTGATCGGACTGGACTGGGCCTTCGTGCACGACGAGGCCTGCCGCTGGGAGCACGTGATGAGCGAGCAGGTCGAGGTCCGACTGCTCGAGATGCTCGGCAACCCGACGGAGTCGCCGTACGGCAACCCGATCCCGGGGTTGGCCGAGATCGGCGGTCCGACCGCGGGGCAGTTCCTCGACGGTGTGCAGAACATCGTCGCAGCGACCGACGGCACCGACGCGGTCGCCACCGGGGTCGTGCGCCGTCTCGGTGAGCCCGTGCAGTTCGAGCCCGAGCTGCTGCACCAGCTGCGGACCGCCGGCGTGATGCCCGGCCGGCTCGCGAGCGTGCAGCGCGCGGGGGCGTACGTCGCCGTCCGCGTCGAGGGCGAGGACGCCGGCATCGAGCTCCCGACCGAGGTCGCGCAGCACGTCTACATCGAGCGCTCCTGAATCAGTCGTCCGACGGTGCTCCAGCCTGAGAATCAACACAAGGTGACGGCGCCACACTGCCTCTGATCAGGGGTTCGTGATCGCACCGTTACCCAACAGCCGTTTCGTCTCGACAAGGTAACGGCCCGCACGTACACTCGACGAGTCCCAGGGCCGCCCACGAGGCCCAGGACCCGTGGCAGGACGTCTCGAACCCGTCTCCTGCCTCGATCGGAAACGATGACGAACGGATGGGGTCCGCCCCTCCGCCCCACCCAGGCGGAGACGGTGACGAGACGCCGGAGACACCACTCTTGACGCAGACCGGTTCCGCCACGGACGCCCAGGCAGCAGCGAACTCGACGCCCGTGAACCCGACGAACACCGCGAACGCCACCGCCGATGCACCCGCGCTCACCCGACGCGCAGCACGGCAGGCCCCGGCGACCACCGCACAGACCCGCCGCGTGACCCCGGTCCGCGACGCCCCGCTCCCCGGCGGTCGTCGTGCCGCGCAGGCAGCCCGTGCCGCCGAGACCGCCAGGGTCAGCAGCGCGGCCCGCAAGCGCCGCTTCCTCGCCCCCGTGGTCCTGACCGTCGCCGCCGGCATGTTCGGCACCGTCGCCGTCGCCCCGGCCTTCGCCGCCACGCAGCAGACCGGCACCGAGGCCGCGAACGCCCAGCGTCAGGTCCGTGCCGCCGAGGCGCAGCAGTTCTCGGTCTCCGACGCGGTCGCCCTCGCCGGCACCGGTCGTGACGGGTACGGCGCCACCTCGCAGGCGTCCCTCGACGCGGCCGCCGCGCAGAAGGCCGCAGCGGCAGCAGCTGCCGCGGCCGCGAAGCAGTCCGCGAGCCAGGCCGCCGCCACGCAGGCCGCCCGCGCGAAGACCGCTGCGCAGTACTCGTCGTACAGCGGCCCGAGCGCGGACGAGATCGCCTCGTCGGCGTCGGCCGCCAACACCCCGTTCTCGCTGCCGGCCGTCGTCGCGACCGCCAAGCAGTACATCGGCACCCCGTACGTCTTCGGCGGGGCCGACCCGTCGGGCTTCGACTGCTCGGGCTACGTCATGTACGTCTACGCGCAGTACGGCATCAGCCTTGCGCACTCCGTGCCGCTGCAGGACCAGGCGGGCACCACGATCCCGACGTCCGAGGCGCAGCCCGGCGACGTCGTGATCTTCAACAACGAGGCGCACGACGGCTTCTACATGGGCAACGGCATGATCATGGACGCGCCGAAGCCCGGCGGTTCGATCTCGATCCGACCGATCTGGACGAGCGACTACCACATCGTCCGCTTCGGCATCTGACGCCAGCGCCCCGCGCGCAACGGTGACGGCACGTGTGTCGTTCCCGTGAACACTCCAGGAAACCGGCCCGCACACCCTCGTGCCGGGCCGGTTCCTGACGTAGCCTGGTCCCGCACCGGTCCGATCCGGCCCGAACACGGGAGACCTCATGTCAGCGTTCCGCACGACCCGCACCACGGGTCGGCGCGCGCTCGTGGACATACGGTCGACCGCCCCCTGCGTGCACCATCACGCACCTGTCTGACGAGAGCACTGCCCATCCGGGTGGTGCTCTTCGTGGTTCAGGGCGTGGTCGCAGGCCGCGGTCCCCTGTCGGCGTCGCTCGGTCCGACGCACCCGCAGCGCCTGGAAGCCGTCCAGGCACCGTCGGAAGGGAACCCATGCGCACTCTCGTCCTCAACGCCGGTTACGAGCCCCTCGCGGTGATCTCGGACCGACGGGCCCTCGTGCTGGTCATGAACCAGAAGGCCGCCATCGTCGCCGCCGACGCCGACCACCCGGTGACCGGGTCGACGACGAGCTACGACCGTCCGTCCGTCATCATCCTCACCCGCTACGTCCGCATCCCGCACGCGCGGCTCGTGCCCGTCTCACGCCGCGGTGTCCTGCGGCGCGACGGCAACCACTGCGCGTACTGCGGTCGGCACGCCACCACGATCGACCACGTCCAGCCGCGGTCGCGGGGTGGGCGGGACTCGTGGGAGAACCTCGTCGCCTGCTGCCTGGCGTGCAACAACACCAAGAGCGACCGCACGCCCCAGGAGATGGGGTGGCGGCTCCGCTTCGCCCCGAAGGCGCCGCACGGGGCGTCGTGGGTGGTGCGCGGGATCGAGCGCCCGCAGTCGGAGTGGGGCGAGTACCTGGTGGCCGCGTAGCGGCCGGTCGTCGCCCTGACCGCCGTGCGGTCGCGTCCGCGCGCCTGCTGCGTGCGTGGGTGGTGTACCCGGTCGGAACGGGCGTACCCGGTCGGAACGGGCGTACCCGGGCTTCCTGAACGACCGGGTACGCCCGTTCCCGCTTCCCATCACGGACGTGATGGGAAGGACCGGGCAGGCGTAGCGTGCGCAGCATGAGCGAGACCGCGGTGATCGACGACGCCACCATCGAGGACCTCCGGGCACGCCTCCGCGCGACGCGCTGGCCGGACGCGCCCGCCGGCACGGGGTGGTCGCTCGGCGTCGACGTCGACGAACTCCGACCGCTCGTCGCGTACTGGGCGGACGGGTTCGACTTCGCCGCGCACCGGGCCGAGCTCGCGGCGCTGCCCGCTCGGCGGGTCACCGTCGACGGCATCGGCGTGCACGTGCTGCACCAGCGGGCCGACACGTCGGGAGCGTTGCCGGTGCTGCTCGCGCACGGGTGGCCGGACTCCGGGTGGCGGTACCGGAAGGTGCTGCCGATGCTCGTCGACGCCGGGTTCGACGTGGTCGTGCCGGACATGCCCGGGTACGGGTTCTCGGATGCGCCACCGCGGGTGCTCGACGCCCGCGAGGTCGCCGGCCTGTGGGCGACCCTGATGACCGACCTCGGGTACGAGCGGTTCGCCGTGTCCGGTGGGGACATCGGGACGCACGTCGCCCGGTACCTCGCGCTCGACCACCCCGACCGGGTCGTCGCCGTGCACCGGATCGACGGCGGACTGCCGTGGCCCGGGATCGACGAGGCCGGGTTGTCGCCTGCGGAGCGCTCGTTCGTGCGGGAGACCGAGCGGTGGCGGACCGCCGAGGGAGCGTACGCGATGCTGCACCGCACCAAGCCTCAGACCGCCGCCGTCGGACTGACCGACTCACCCGCCGGGCTCGCCGCGTGGATCGTCGAGAAGCTGCGGTCGTGGAGCGACTGCGGCGGGGACCTCTGGTCGGTGTACACGCGGGACGAGGTGCTCGCGCTCCTCACCGAGTACTGGGCGACGGCGACGATCGGGTCCTCGATGCGGATGTACCACGCGAACGCGGCGATCCCGGCGGCGCAGATGGCCCGACGGGTCGAGGTGCCGTCGGGGTTCTCGGTCTTCCCGGGCGACATCGTGCGGGCGCCGCGGGAGTGGCTCGAGCGGACGACGAACCTCGTGCACCACCACGAGCTCGACCGGGGCGGTCACTTCGCGCCGTTCGAGGTGCCGGAGCTGTACGTCGAGGAGCTCCGGACGTTCCTGGAGCCGTACCGGGGGTCGATCCGCCGCTAGAGTGGTGGAGCCAGCCTCTGTAGCTCAATGGAAGAGCAGTTCCGTCCTAAGGAAACGGTTGGGGGTTCGAGTCCCTCCAGGGGCACCAGCAGATCCGTCGTGGGGTTCGAGTCCCTGCAGTGCTCGTCCAGGGGCACCAGCAGATCCGTCGTGGGGTTCGAGTCCCTGCAGTGCTCGTCCAGGGGCACCAGCAGATCCGTCGT
>NZ_JAUCMN010000006.1 GCF_030363035.1 Curtobacterium caseinilyticum
GGGGGGCTCCGCGGGTCCCGACACGGGGTACACCTGCGCCCCCCCCCCCCGGGGGGGGGGGGGGGCGGGGCCCCCGCGGCCCCCGCGCCTCCCGTCCGTCAGGTGGTGACGACTACGCCTCGACCGCGACCTTCTCCGGGTCCTCGTTCGATCCCGGCGCGCTCGGCGCGACCGCGGCGCGCACGCGCGCACCCAGGTCGGCGTCGACGTTCGTCCAGTACGCGAACACACGCTCGCGCAGGTCGTCGCGCGTCACCTTCGAGACGTGCCCGGCGATGTTGCCGACCAGACGCTCACGGGCGGCGTCGTCGAGGACCTCGCGGTAGAGCGTGCCGGCCTGCCCGAAGTCGTCGTCCTCGGGGTGGAGCGTCGCGGCGGAGCGCTGCAGCGCACCGTCGGACTCCCAGCCCGGCACGTCGTCCGTGGCGTTCGGGTCGGCGTGCGCGCCGCCCTGGGTGTTCGGCGCGTACACCGGCACCTCGGCCTTCTGGAAGTCGAAGCGCATGGCGCCGTCCTTCGAGTACGAGTGGACCTCGTTCTTCGGGGCGTTCACCGGCAGCTGCGCGTGGTTCGTGCCGACGCGGTAGCGCTGGGCGTCCGCGTAGCTGAAGATGCGCGCGAGGAGCATCTTGTCGGGGCTCGCCGCGATGCCGGGCACGAAGTTCGACGGCGCGAACGCGGCCTGCTCGATCTGCGCGAAGTAGTTCTCCGGGTTGCGGTTGAGTTCCATCGTGCCGACCTCGATGAGCGGGTAGTCCGCGTGCGGCCACACCTTCGTCAGGTCGAACGGGTTGAAGCGGTAGCTCTCGGCGTCCGCGTACGGCATGACCTGCACCTTGAGGACCCACTTCGGGAAGTCACGGCGCTCGATCGCCTCGTAGAGGTCACGGATGTGGAAGTCGGCGTCCTCACCGGCGATGCGGTCGGCGTCCTCCTGCGTCAGGGTCTTGTGCCCCTGCTGCGTCTCGAAGTGGTACTTCACCCAGAAGCGCTCGCCCTCGGCGTTGATCCACTGGTAGGTGTGCGAGCTGAAGCCGTCCATGTGCCGCCAGCTCGACGGCAGGCCACGGTCACCCATGAGCCAGGTCACCTGGTGTGCCGACTCCGGGGAGAGCGTCCAGAAGTCCCACTGCATGTCGTGGTTGCGGAGGTGGCTGCCCGGCAGGCGCTTCTGCGAGCGGATGAAGTCCGGGAACTTGATGCCGTCGCGGATGAAGAACACCGGGGTGTTGTTGCCGACGAGGTCGTAGTTGCCCTCTTCGGTGTAGAACTTCAGCGCGAAGCCGCGGGGGTCGCGCCAGGTGTCCGGGGAGCCCTGCTCGCCGGCGACGGACGAGAAGCGCGCGAGCATCTCGGTCTGCTTGCCCGGCTGCAGGAACGCGGCGCGGGTGTAGCCGCTCACGTCGTTCGTCACGGTGAACGTGCCGAAGGCGCCGCCACCCTTGGCGTGGACGACGCGCTCCGGGACGCGCTCGCGGTTGAACTGCGCGAGCTTCTCGACCAGGTAGTGGTCGTGGAGGGCGAGGGGGCCGTCGGCGCCGACACCCATCGAGTGCTGGTCGCTGGAGACCGGGGCCCCGCTGTTGGTCGTGGTGGTGGGGGTGCCGGCGGGGCCGGTCGTGTTCTGGTCGGACACGGTTCCTCCTCAGGTGGAACGGGTGGTTCGGTCAGGGGTGCTCGGGTTGGTCTGTGGAGTACCGCACGCTGCCTCCGGGGTACCGGGCGAGCCGGGGCGCCGGCTGGACACCGGCACTGCGGTGCCTGCGGATCGGTGCAGCCGGGAGGCGCGGGGCACGCCCGGCGGTCACGGTGCGATGGGGACGGGGTCGCCCGTTCGCGCGTCGTCGCGTTCTGCTGCCGCGCACGTCTCGCAGATGCCCCAGTACGTCACCTCGGCCGTCGTCACGGCGAAGCCGTGGGTCTCCGACGGGGTGAGGCAGGGGGCGTGGCCGACGGCGCAGTCGACGTCCTCGACCGCGCCGCACATCGTGCAGACGATGTGGTGGTGGTTGTCGCCGGTCCGACGTTCGTACCGGGCGGGGCTGCCCGCGGGCTCGATGCGGCGCACGAGTCCGGCGCCCGTCAGCGCGTTGAGCACGCCGTAGACCGCCTGGTGGCTCGTGGTGGGCAGCTCGGCGGCGACCGCGGTCAGGATGTCGTCGGCGGTCGCGTGCGGCATCCGGCCCGACGCCCGCAGGACCGCGAGACGCGGCGCGGTCACCCGGAGACCGGAGGACCGGAGCAGGTCGGCGTCGACGTCCATCCCCCACCCTTCTCTTGCATCGGTCAAGACAAGCTCCACCGTACACGGTCCGGGCGTCGACCGGGAGCGCAGCGCGAGGTCGCGCGTGTCGACGAGCAGCGCGAGGTCAGGCGTGTCGACGAGCCGTGCGCCTCGTGTGACACGACCCGTCACGATCCGGTCGCGATCGCCTGGGACGCCGCTGGGACCGAGCGATCGCGCGCTAGCGTCCCGCCATGTCCACGAAGCAGGGGCCGACGACGGCCCGCAGCGCTCAGGACGTCCGGGGGATCATCGCGCAGCGGGACCTGGTCGTCGACCTCATCCGGACGGCGTGCGTCGTCCTCGTCGTCGTCGTGCACGTCACGATGGTCGGCGTCGCCGTCGCGCCCGACGGCATCGGCGTCACCAGCCCGTTGCAGGAGTCGTCGTGGTACGTGCCCGCGACCTGGGTCGGACAGGTGATGCCGCTGTTCTTCGTGGTCGGGGGCTTCGCGAGCGCGACCGGGTGGCGCAGCACGCGCGCCCGCGGCGGCGGTGCCCGTGACTTCGTCGCGACGCGGCTCGTCCGGCTGTACCGCCCGGCGGTCCCGCTCTTCGTCGTCCTCGCGCTCGGGCTCGGGATCGCGACCGCACTGGGCACACCCACGGACCTGCTCGCCGAGGTCGCGTTCGGCATCGGCTCGCCGCTCTGGTTCCTGGCGGCGTACGGCATCACCCAGTGCTGCGTGCCGGTCATGGCGCGACTGCACGAGCGGGCGCCCTGGCGCACGCTCGGGGTCCTGCTGCTGCTCGCGACCGCGGTCGACGCGCTCCGCTTCGCCACCGGGACCGCCGAGGTCGGGCTCCTCAACCTCGGACCGGTGTGGCTGTTCGCCCAGCAGCTCGGCTTCCTCTGGGCGGACGGCTGGTTCGCCCGCCGCTCGCGGGTCGGCCTCGCCGTCGTCGCACTCGTCGGCTACGCGGTGCTCGTGCCGATGACCTCGGTCGGGCTCTGGGCACCGGACATGCTGCAGGACCTCAACCCGCCGATGCTGCCGCTCGCGGTCCTGGCCGTGTCGCAGGTCTGCCTGGTGCAGCTCGTCCACGGACCCCTGACCCGGTTCATGCACACGCGGGCGGCGCAGGCGACGGTGTTCGTGCTCGGGCGGGACGGCATGACGATCTACCTCTGGCACCTGCCGCTGTACATCGCACTCAACGGGGCCGCGCTCCTGCTCGCGGTGCCGTTCCCTGACCCGGGCTCGGCGACCTGGTGGGCGACGCGACCGATCGCACTCGTGGTCGTGCTCGCCGCAGCGCTCGGGGTGGCTCGTGCACTGCGCCGCTCCGACCGCCCGCTCCCCCGGCTCGAGCCCGGTACGGACCGTCCGGGGTGGCCGGTCGTCGTGCTCGCGGCGCTGTGCACGATCGGCCCGGCGTTCGTCGTGATGCAGTGGCACCTGTCGTTCGGGGTCGCGCTCCTCGGTGCCGTCGCGGTGCCGGTCGGGGTGTGGTTGCTCGGGCGGACGCGGGCGCAGACGCAGACGCAGCCGCAGCCGCAGCCGCAGCCGCAGCCGGGGGCGTAGACGCGGACGCAGGCGCAGACGGGGGCGCGGGCGTAGACGCGGACGCGGACGCGGGCGCGGGCCTGGGCGCGGGCGCAGGCGCAGGCGCAGGCGCAGGCCTGAGCCGATCCTCACCGGTCAGGGCCGCCGGCTCGGCTCCGGATGAGCGTCCCGGACGGATGATGACGGTGTCCGCCCCGTGTCGCACCCGCGCGGGCGCACACCGCGACCGTCCCGCAGGAGGCACCCCACGCCCGAGCCCGCCGAGTTCTGGAGCACCTGGCACGTCGACCCCCTGGCCGCGGTGCTGCTCGTCGTCGCCGCGGGCACGTACGGCTCGTGGCTCGTCGGCGCACGGCGGCGTCGGGCACGGTGGTCCGGCTGGCGCACGCTGTCCTTCGTCCTCGCGCTCGCGCTGTTCACCGTGCTGCAGTTCGGGATCGTCGGGCAGTACGACCAGGAGCTCCGCTGGGCCTTCACGCTCCGACTCGCGCTGCTGTTCTTCGCCGTGCCGACGTTCGCCGCCCTGGCAGCCCCGGTGTCCCTGCTGCGGGCGGGCGGCCCCGTGCGGTGGTCGGAGGTCGCCGACCGCGTGATGGGCTCGCGGCCCGTGCGCGTGCTCGGCAACGCGATCGTCGCCCCCGTCGTCGGCCTGGTGCTCTTCGCCGTGCTGCTCACCCCGCTGTCCGCGACCATGCGCGAGTCGGGGGTGTGGGCGTCCGCGATCACCGTGCTCGTCCCGGTCCTCGGGTTCACGCTGCTGGCACCGCTGTCCGAACCCGGCGTGCTGCGGAGCTCGACGTTCGTGACGGTCGAGTTCCTGCTCGCCTTCGTGGAGCTGCTGCTCGACGCGGTGCCCGGCATCGTGCTGCGCGTGACGAACCACGTGCTCGACGGGTCCCTCGCGCACGCCGGGGCCCTCGTGCACGCCGTCAGCCAGCCGTGGTTCCCGTCGCCCCTGCGCGACCAGCACCTGGCGGGCGACCTGCTGTGGTTCATCGCCGAGATCGCCGACGTCCCCGTGCTCGTCATGCTGTTCGTGCGGTGGCAGCGGACGGACCGGCGCGAGGCCCGCTCCGTCGACGCCCTGTCCGACGAGGAGATGGCCGAGCTCACCCGGGCGCACCTGCAGCGCCGGGGCTGAGCGGGACCCGGGGGCGGGCCGGCGGCGGGTGGATCGGCGGCGTGCTGAGCGTGGTGGGTCAGCGGCGTGGTCGTGCGACATGACGCACGTCGATCGACGAGTGCGATGTCGCTCGATGCACCCGCATCCGGTACGTGCGCATCGTGCGACATTGCACCTGTCGAACGACGCGCGGAACGTCGCGGTTCGGGCCACCCCGCGCGGACGACCGACCGGGCGCCCCACGAGAGAACCCCGGCGCCGCTCGCTCGAGCGGGACCGGGGTCCACTGTGTGACGACGACCGCGCCGCAGCGTCAGCGCGTCGCGGCCTCGGGCTCCGCAGCACCGGACCGCGCCGCCGCACCGGGCTGCGCCGCCGCGGGCGCACCCTGGCCCCACGCCGCGGTCTGCTTCGGCTTGGCCAGGAACAGCGCCGCGACGATCGCCGCGACGAGCACCACGGCCGGCAGCACGAGCGACTGCCCCATCGCGGTGGCGAACGGCTGCTGCAGGAACGCGGGCAGCGCCCCGACCTGCTGCTCTGCTCCGCCGCCCGAGCCCGTGCCGGCACCCGAGGGGAAGTTCGCCGTGATCCGGGCCTCGATCAGCGCAGCGATGCCGGCCGAACCGAGCACCGCGCCGATCTGCCGCGTGGTGTTGTAGACGCCGGACCCGGCACCCGCGAGCGCCGGCGGCAGGTTGCGCGTCGCCGACACCGAGAGCGGGCCCCACATGCAGGCGTTCGCGAGCCCGAGGAGCGCGCTCGGCAGCAGCGTCCAGCCCCAGCCGGCGCCCGACCAGAGCAGCGCGCCGAACCAGAACAGGCCACCGGAGAAGCAGGCGAGGCCGAACGACCCGACCCACCGCGGGTTCCACTTGTTCAGGTTCTTGCCGACGAGCGGTGCGAGCGCCGCGGACAGGACGGCCTGGGGCACGAGCAGCAGCGCGGCCTGGGTGGGCGAGAAGCGCAGGACGTCCTGCGCCCAGAGCATGATCGGGAGCGCGAACGACGAGATCGCGACGCCGACCGCCGTGATGGCGATGTTCGCGAGGGTGAAGTTGCGGTCCTTGAACAGACCGAGCGGCAGCAGCGGCTCGCCCTTCTGCACGCCCTGCCACACCACGAACGCGGCGAGCACGACGATGCCGGCGATGATCAGCGACCAGACCGAGATCGGGCCCGTGATGGTGCCCCAGTCGTAGGTCTCGCCCTCCTGGATGCCGAAGACGAGCAGGAACATGCCGACCGCGCTCAGCACGATGCCGAGGTAGTCGAAGCGGTGCCCGTTCCGGGCGAACGTCGGGACGAAGCGCTGCGCGAGCACGAACGCGACGACGCCGACGGGCACGTTCACGAAGAAGATCCACTCCCAGCCGAAGCCGTCGACGAGCAGGCCGCCCACGATCGGCCCGATGAGCGACGCGACACCGGCGACCGCACCCCAGAGACCCATCGCCGCACCGCGGTTCTGCGGCGGGAAGATGCGCGTGATGACCGCCATCGTCTGCGGCGTCATCATCGCGGCGCCGAGGCCCTGCACGACGCGGGCGACGATGAGCACCTCGATGGAGCCGGCGAGCCCGCACCACAGGCTCGCGAGCGTGAAGACGACGAGCCCGGCCTGGTACAGCACCTTCGGGCCGAAGCGGTCACCGAGTCGTCCGGTGATGAGCAGCGGCACGGCGTAGGCGAGCAGGTACGCGCTCGTGACCCAGATGACGGCGTTGATGTCGGCGTCGAGGGCCTGCGCGATGGTCGGGGTCGCGACCGAGACGATGGTCGAGTCGACCAGGATCATGAAGAAGCCGACGACGAGCGCCCAGAGGGCGGGCCACGGCTTCTTGCCGTGTTCCAGGTCGGCTGCTGCGGAGGCAGTGGTCATCGAGTGGGGTCCTTGTCCTCGTGGGAGCTGTTGTCGGGGACGGCGGGGCCGTCCCAGGTGATGTCGCCGCTCGCGATGCGGTCAGCGGTGGCGGTGAGCCACTCGATCTGCGCGGTGAGCATGCCACGCACGTACGACACGTCGAGCCAGTAGCGCTCGGCCAGCTGCTTGGCCTGGAGGCCCGTGGCCGCTTCGTCGTACCCGGCACGCTGGGCACGCAGTGCGTCGGCACGTGCCCGCATGGCGGTCACCGCGTCGGCGGCGGGCAGGTTGTCGACGTGGGACACCGCGAGCTGGAACTCGGGGTACTCGTCCGCCGGTTCCGCGATCATCCGACGGAGACCGGCCTCGAGCTCGGAGCGTCCGTGGTCGGTGATCGCATACGTGGTGCGTTCGGGCCGGTTGCCCTCGCGCGCGGTGCCCAGGGCCTCGGCGAAGCCGAGGTCCACGAGCCGCCCGATCTGGTGGTAGAGCGTGCCGGGCCGCACCTTGACGTTCTGGTCCTCGCGACGCTGGAGCATCGTCTGGAACATCTCGTAGGGGTGCATCGGCGACTCGGCGAGCAGGCCGAGCGCGGCGAACGCGAGGGGTGTGAGCGACGCCACCCGTGCCTCCCGTCCGGTGTTCGCAAGCAACTATTCGACTTGGAATATACGCCTTCGAGGAGTTGTCCACAACGTCTCGACGCGCCGCGACCGCCCCGTAGACTGGTGCCGTCCCACCCAACCCACCCAAGCGCTGGAGTGAACACGTGCCAACCATCGTCGTCGAGGTCATGCCCAAGGCAGAGATCCTCGATCCCCAGGGCAAGGCGGTGGGCAACGCGCTCGCCCGTCTCGGCAAGGCCGACCTGACCGACGTCCGCATCGGCAAGCGGTTCGAGATCGCGGTCGACGGCCCCGTCGACGACGCGAAGCTGGCTGAGGTCCGCGACATCGCGGCCGACGTCTTCTCGAACGCCGTGATCGAGGACGTCGTCTCGGTCACCGTGCAGGACGCGTGACGCGGATGCGCATCGGCGTCATCACGTTCCCGGGCTCGCTCGACGACCGCGACGCCCAGCGTGCGGTCCGCCTCGCAGGAGCCGACCCCGTCGCGCTCTGGCACGGCGACCACGACCTGCAGGGGGTCGACGCGATCGTGCTCCCCGGCGGGTTCTCGTACGGCGACTACCTGCGTGCCGGCGCCATCGCGGCGAAGGCCCCGATCATGGCCGAGGTCATCGACGCCGCCGGCAAGGGCATGCCCGTGCTCGGCATCTGCAACGGGTTCCAGATGCTGGCCGAGGCCCGCCTGGTCCCCGGCGCCCACACCCGGAACGCGCACCAGCAGTTCATCCGGCGCGACCAGAAGCTGCGCGTCGAGAACGCCGGCACCGCGTGGACGTCCGGCTTCGCTGCGCAGCAGGAGATCACGATCCCGCTGAAGAACGCCGACGGCCGGTTCGTCGCGGACGCCGACGAGATCAAGCGCATCGAGGACAACGGCCAGGTCGTGTTCCGCTACGTCGGCGTGAACCCGAACGGGTCGATCGACGACATCGCGGGCGTCTCGAACGAGCGCGGCAACGTGGTCGGCCTGATGCCGCACCCCGAGCACGCGACGGAGCCCGGCTTCGGTCCGGACACCCCCGCAGCGATGGCCTCCGGCACGGACGGCCTCACCTTCTTCACCTCCGTGATCGAGTCGACGCTCGTCAAGTGACGCGCCAGCCGACTCCAGCGCCGACAACTCAAGCGACAGGGAACGACACCACCGTGACGAACAGCGTTCGCCCGAAGCCCGACACCGTCCAGGACGCCGCAGCCACTCCCGACAAGGAGCAGCCGTACGAGGCCCTCGGGCTCAAGGCGGACGAGTACGCGAAGATCCGCGAGATCCTCGGTCGCCGCCCCACCTCGGGCGAGCTCGCCATGTACTCCGTGATGTGGTCCGAGCACTGCTCGTACAAGTCGTCGAAGAACTACCTCCGGCAGTTCGGCAAGAAGGTCACGCCGGAGATGACGAAGAACCTGATGGTCGGCATGGGCGAGAACGCCGGTGTCGTCGACGTGGGCAACGGCTGGGCGGTGACCTTCAAGGTCGAGTCGCACAACCACCCGTCCTACGTCGAGCCGTACCAGGGCGCTGCGACCGGCGTCGGCGGCATCGTCCGCGACATCATCTCGATGGGTGCCCGTCCGGTCGCCGTGATGGACCAGCTCCGCTTCGGGGCGATCGACCACGAGGACACGCAGCGCGTCGTGCACGGCGTCGTCGGCGGCATCTCGTTCTACGGCAACTGCCTCGGCCTGCCGAACATCGGCGGCGAGACCTACTTCGACCCGGTGTACCAGGGGAACCCGCTCGTCAACGCCCTCGCGGTCGGTGTCCTCCGGCACGAGGACCTGCACCTGGCGAACGCGTCCGGCGCCGGCAACAAGGTCGTGCTCTTCGGCGCCCGCACGGGTGGCGACGGCATCGGCGGCGCGTCGATCCTGGCGTCCGACACCTTCACCGAGGGCGGCCCGACCAAGCGTCCCGCCGTGCAGGTGGGCGACCCGTTCGCCGAGAAGGTCCTGATCGAGTGCTGCCTCGAGCTCTTCCAGAAGGAGCTCGTCGAGGGCATCCAGGACCTCGGTGCGGCGGGCATCTCCTGCGCGACGAGCGAGCTCGCGAGCAACGGCGACGGCGGCATGCACATCTCGCTCGACGACGTCCTGCTGCGCGACCCCACGCTCACGGCAGAGGAGATCCTCATGTCGGAGAGCCAGGAGCGCATGATGGCGGTCGTCCGCCCCGAGAAGCTCGACGAGTTCCTCGCGGTCGTCGGCAAGTGGGAGGTCGAGACGAGCGTCCTCGGCGAGGTCACCGGCACGGGCCGCCTGGTCATCGACTGGCAGGGCCAGGAGATCGTCAACGTCGACCCGCGCACCGTCGCCGTCGACGGCCCGGTCTACGACCGCCCGGTCGCGTACCCGACCTGGATCGACGCGCTGCAGGCTGACACCGCCGCCTCGCTCGACCGCCCGGCCGACGGCCCCGCGCTCAAGGCGCAGTTCCTGCAGCTGCTCGGATCGCCGAACCTCGCGTCGAAGAACTGGGTCACGAACCAGTACGACACCTACGTGCTCGGCAACACGGCCCTGTCGTTCCCCGACGACGGCGGCATGATCCGCGTCGACGAGGAGACCGGCCTCGGCGTCACCGTCGCGACCGACGCGAACGGCCGCTACTGCCAGCTCGACCCGAAGCAGGGCGCGCGCCTGGCGTTGGCCGAGGCGTACCGCAACGTCGCCGTCACCGGGGCCGTGCCCGCGGCGGTCACCGACTGCCTGAACTTCGGCTCGCCCGAGAACCCCGAGGTCATGTGGCAGTTCTCCGAGGCCGTCGAGGGCCTGGCGGACGGCTGCATGGAGCTCGGCATCCCGGTCACCGGTGGCAACGTGTCGTTCTACAACCAGACCGGCACCACCCCGATCCACCCGACCCCCGTGGTCGGCGTGCTCGGCATCATCGACGACGTCGCCCTGCGCGTGCCCTCGGGCTGGCAGGACGACGGGCACAACGTCTACCTGCTCGGCACGACGAGCCTCGAGCTCGACGGCTCCGCGTGGGCGGGCACCGTGCACGGACACCTCGGCGGGCGTCCGCCGGCGGTGGACCTCGCGCAGGAGAAGGCCCTCGCCGACCTGCTGCACGCAGCGTCGAGCGAGCAGCTGCTCACGAGCGCCCACGACCTGGCGGACGGCGGCCTCGGCCAGTCCCTCGCCGAGTCGGTGCTGCGCTTCGGCATCGGTGCCCGGGTCGTCCTCGACGAGCTCGAGGAGCGCGACGGCGTCGACACGGCGACCGCGCTGTTCTCCGAGTCGACCGGCCGCGTCATCGTGACCGTCCGCCGCGAGGACGACGTGCGCTTCCAGGGCCTGTGCGACGGCCGTGGGTTCCCGGTGCTGCGCATCGGCGTGACCGACGCCTCGTCCGGCACGCTCGAGGTGCAGGGCGCGTTCGAGGCGACGCTCGTCGAGCTGCGCGGCACACACGCCGCCACGCTCCCGGCGCGCTTCGGCGACGTCATCGTCGAGGACGTCACCGAGGGCTACGTCGGGCGTGGGCCGCTCGACGACCACGGCTCGTTCTCGCCGCGCACCGACAGCTGACGCCGACCACCCACCGAGCGCCGGCACCCACGGAAGGCACCGACCGCATGCCGATCGTCACCCTGCCCTTCGTCGAGCTCGTCGATCGTTTCGGCCCCGTGCCGGACGGCGTCGAGCTCGACGTCTGGGACGTCGAGGCCCCGCACGCCCGTCCCGACGAGGTAGCGGTCACGCTGCTGCCGTTCTACTTCGCGGGCCGGCACCGCTGGCAGTACGTGCACGACCTGCCGGAACTGCAGCTCCTGCAGCTGCCGAGCGCCGGGTACGAGCACGCGCTGCCGCACGCGCCAGGGCACGCCCAGGTCGCGAACGGCCGCGGCATCCACGACGACGAGACCGCAGAGCTCGCGGTCGGCCTGGCGCTGACGTCGCTCCGCGAGATCGCGGCGTTCCAAACCGACCGCGCGGCCGGCGTCTGGGATGCCCGGGTCACGCGATCGCTCGCCGACCGCCGGGTCACGGTCGTCGGGTACGGGGCGATCGGAGCGGCCATCGCGACCCGGTTCGAGGCGATGCGGTGCGACGTCACCGTGGTGGCGCGGACCGCGCGGGAGCAGGACGGCCGACAGGTCCACGCGTTCGGCGAGCTGCCGACGCTCGCTGCGAGCACGGACGTCCTGGTGCTGATCACGCCGCTGACCGACGAGACCGAGCGCCTCGTCGATGCGGACCTGCTCGCCGCACTGCCCGACGGCGCCCTCGTCGTGAACGTCGCTCGTGGCCGGGTCGTCGACACCGACGCCCTGGTCGCCGAACTGCAGCGGGGTCGGCTGTCCGCGGCGCTCGACGTGACCGAGCCCGAGCCGCTCTCCGCGGGGCACCCGCTGTGGGCGACCCCGAACACGGTGCTGACGCCGCACGTGGGCGGGAACACGGACCTCAGTGTGCCGCGGACGCTGGAGCTGATGCGTCGGCAGGTGACGGCGTTGGCCGAGGGACGCCCGTTCGAGAACGTCGTCCACGCCTGACGCCCGACGCCTGACGCCTGACGCCTGACGCCTGACGCCTGACGCCTGACGCCTGACGCCTGACGCGACAGCATGCCTGGTGCCGACGACGGGCCTGCAGGTGGCTGCGCCGACCGGGGCCGTCAGGCCGGCGGCAGTGCCATCCCCAGGCTCGGCGCGACGTCCTCGAACCCGAGCGACCGGTACAACCGCTGCCCGGGCGGGTCGCCGACCAGGGTGATGTACGCGCCCCCGGGAGCCCGCTCGCGCACGTCCGCCACCAGCCACTCGACGACGATCCGTCCGAGCCCTCGTCGCTGGTGTGCCGGGTCGGTGGCGATGTCCGCGATGTGGAAGTACCACCCGCCGTCCCCGATCGTGCGCCCCATCGCGACGGGAACGCCCTCGGCGTCGACCACGTGGCACGCCGACCAGCTGCCGGTGATCGCCCCGCTGCCCTGCGCCGGCGACTTCGGTGACAGACCGGAGTCGCGCCGGAGCCGCAGGTAGTCGTCGAGCGGCGGCGGTCCGACGACGAGCCGGTACCCGTCGTGCAGCGGCACCTCGGCCGGACCCGTCACGAGCGGGCAGCTCCGGATCCGGCCCCGGCCCCGGCCCCGGCCCCGGCCCCGGCCCCGGCAGCAGCCACCGGCACGATGCACGTCGGCGACCCGACGGCGATCTGCGCGACGGACTCACCCGGCACGCCGTCGTCCCCGACGGGCAGCACCGCGATCGCGTCGGACATCTGGTTGGCGACGAGCAGGTACCCGGGCACCTGCGCGAAGTGCCGCGGCCAGGTCCCGCCGCTCGACGCCGACCCCACGACGGTCAGCCCGTCCTCGGCGGGGTCGAGCACCACGACCAGGTCCCGCCCCCGCACGGTGACCAGCACACGGCCTGCGGCGTCGAGCTCCACGTGGCTGAGGAGCGACTCCCCCACCGGTCCCTCGAACGCCGGCGCCGATTCGATCACACGGAGCGTGCCGGCGTCGTCCCGCCGCAGTCGGTGCACGCGGCCGTCCAGCTCGCCCGCGACGATCAGGTCCGCACCCGGCTCGTCGCCGAGCCACGCCATGTGCCGCGGACCGACGCCTGGCGCCAGGTGGTGCACGCGGACCAGGTCGATCGACGGCGCACCGGTCACGCGGAACTCGTGCAGCGCATCACCGCCGAGGTCCGCGACGAGCACGGTGCCGTCCGGGGTCGCGACGGACTGGTGGGCGTGCGGCCCCTCCTGCCGGTCCTCGACGGGCCCCTCGACGTCGGGCAGCACTCCGGTGACGATCGCCGCCTCCGGGACGGTGACGCGGTCGGTACTGCCGTGGGCGCCGACCAGGCCGTCGCTCGCCGCGACCGAGGCCGCGTGCGACTCGGCAGCCTCGAGCGAGACCGCGGTCACGGTGCCGGAGACGTAGTTCGCGACGACGAGTGCACCCGACGGGTCGACCCGCACGTGGCACGGGGCGTCACCACCGGCGTCGGCGCCCCAGAGGTGCTCGAGGGCACCGCCGGCGTAGCGGAAGGCCGAGACGCTGCCGTCCGCGACCTCGGACACCGCGTAGACCCGGTCGCCCGACAGCGCCAGGAACGACGGGTCGTCCATCACGGCAGCGGTGCTCGCGGTGGTGCCGTGCACGATCGAGATGCCCGTCGCCGAACCACCCCCGGTCGCCGTGTAGGACCCGACGAGCAGGTGCAGGTCGTCGAGCCCGACCGGAGCAGCGGCCCCGGACGGAGTGCCGGCGCTCACCGCTCACCACCGGCGATGCGCTCGTGGTGGTGGATGACCTCGGCGACGATGAAGTTCAGGAACTTCTCCGCGAACGCCGGGTCGAGGTGCGACTCCGCCGCGAGCTGCCGGAGCCGAGCGACCTGCACCTGCTCGCGCCCGGGGTCCGCCGCCGGCATCCCCGCGGCGGCCTTCAGGTACCCGACGCGCTGGGTGTACTTGAAGCGCTCGGCGAGCATGTGGATCACGGCGGCGTCGATGTTGTCGATGCTCTGCCGGATGCTCGCCAGCTCGGCGACGGCTTCGTCGTGGACGGGCGTGGACTCGTCGGCGCTCATGTCCCGAGCCTATCCGCGACCCCGCCCGGAGAAGCGTTCCGTGACGATCGGACGACGAGGCGCTCCCTGTGCGGAACCTGAGCACCACCCAGGGGCTGCGAGAATGGAGACCATGTCTGTCCTGCTCGTGATCTCGGGTGTGTGCGCGGTCCTCGCTGGCCTCGTGCACGTGTACATCTTCTTCCTCGAGTCCGTCGCCTGGACGAGTCCCCGCGTGCGCCGCGTGTTCGGCATCGCCTCGGAGTCCGAGGCACTGGCGACGCGCTCCCTCGCGTTCAACCAGGGCTTCTACAACCTGTTCCTCGCCGTCGGCGCGATCCTCGGTGTCGTCCTCGTGCTCGCCGGCAACGGGGCCACCGGCTGGACCCTCGTGGTGTTCTCGACGGCGAGCATGCTCGGTGCCGCGGTCGTCCTCGCCGGCACGGGCCGCCGCTACCTCAACTCCGCGTTCGTGCAGGGCTCCCTCCCCCTGATCGCCCTGCTGTTCGCCTTCATCGGCTCCACCTTCACCACCGCGTAGCGGCGAGCCGCCCGCGCACCGCGCTCAGGTGAGCGCCCGCGTACCCGCGTCGCGCACACGCGCACCGCGCCCCCGCACACGCGCAGGCGCGCACCGCGCCCGCACACACACGCACACGCACACACGCGCACCGCGCAAGGCGCGACGCGCGCCCGCGAACAACGCACCGGACGTGACGGGCGGCATCACCCCGCGCCACGTGCCGGACGGGAGGCCCGGTGCCACCCCGCACCGCGCCTCCCGTCCGACAGCCGGTCACCGCACTCTACGCACCCGCGTCACCGCGTCGGCTCGCCCTCGCGCCACACGTCCGTGGAGCAGAAGACGTCGGGTCACGACCCGTGACCCGACGTCTTCTGCTCCATCGATCCCCCAGGACCGGCGAGGACCGGCCAGAACCGGCGAGGACCGGCAGGCTCGGCTCAGCCGACCTTCTTCGCGAACTCCGCGGGCAGACGGTCCAGCGCCCACTCGATCGCAGCGGTCGTCCCGAGCGAGAACGCCGCCGAGACGTCCGGGTCGTCGACGACGATCGAGTGCCCCGCCTGCACGGACGGCACCTTCTGGAAGAGCGGGTCGGACTCGGCCTTAGACGCGTCGACGTAGATCGGCAGGATGACCGTCAGGTCGGCATCGAGCAGGTCGAGGTTCTCGTTCGACAGGCTGACCGAGAAGGCGTCACCGGCCTGCTGGTCGATGTCCTTCGGGATCGTGAAGCCGAGCTGCTGCATGAAGGTCGAGCGGCTGTCCTTCGAGGCGTACGCGCCGAAGCCGTCCGCCGTGTAGGCACCGACGACGGCGGTCTTGCCGTCGAACTCCGGGTGCGCCTTGCGAGCCGCGGCGTACGCGTCGTCGAGGTCGCTCAGCAGCTTCTTGCCCTCGGACTCCTTTCCGAGCGCCTTCGACACGAGGTCGACCTGCTGCTCGGTGGTGGTGAGGTAGTTCTCGCCGCCCTTCGGGATCGCCACGGTCGGGGCGATGGCCGAGAGCTTGGCGTAGCGGTCCTTGTCTCCCGAGCTCTTCGTGTCGAGGATCAGGTCGGGCTTGAGCTTCAGGATCTGCTCGTAGCTCGGCTCGAGCGTCTGGATGATCGTCGGCTTCTTCGTGTACGCGTCCTTCAGCCAGGGCCCGACACCGTCGCCCCCGAAGGCGAGCCAGTCGCTCGCACCGACGGGCTGCACGCCGAGCTCGAGCGCCGTCTCCGCGTCACCCCAGCCGAGGGCGACGACGCGCTTCGGCTGCGAGGGGATCTCGGTCGTGCCGAGCGCGGTCTGGATCGAGACGGGGAACGCGCCGCCCGAGCCGGAGGCGTCGTCGGACGCGGCGGGCGAGGACGAGCCGGAGGTGCAGCCGGCGAGGACGAGGGACGCGGCGACGACGGCACCGGCGGCCGCGAGCACGCGGCGGACGCGGCGCGCAGAGGGGGAGGTTCGGATCACACAGGTAAGGCTACCCTAAATGCCCCTTCGCCCGACGGGGAGCGGCTAGGCTCCGGACGTGGAGTACTCCGATCCCGCCCGAACACACCTGGCCGTGCTCGGCTCCCCGATCGCACACTCGCTCTCCCCCACGCTGCACACGGCGGCCTACGACGTGCTCGGGGTCCCCTTCACGTACGGGAGGCACGAGGTCGCGTCCGGCGGGCTCGACGCGTTCGTCGCGGGGCTGGGTCCGGAGTGGCGCGGGCTCAGCTTGACGATGCCGCTCAAGCGCGACGTGCTGCCGATGCTCGACCGGTCCACGCCGCTCGTCGACGAGCTCGGCGTCGCGAACACCGTCGCGTTCCGGCAGGAGGGCTCCCGGGTCGTCACCGCCGGCGCGAACACCGACGTCGAGGGGATCATGCGGCCCGTCGAGGCGCTCGGACACCTGCCGGGCGAGGCCACGATCCTGGGCGGCGGTGCGACCGCGGCGAGCGCCCTCGCGGCGGCGGTCCGGCTCGGGGCGGTCGACGTGCGCCTGTTCCTCCGCGACACCGCGAAGGCCGGTCCGCTGGTCGAGCTGGCCGTGCGGCTCGGGGTCACGCTCGAGGTGCTGCCGATCGACTCACTGCCCGGCACCCGGCACGGGTTCCTCGTGTCGACGTTGCCCGGGGGTGCGGCCGACTCGCTCGAGCTGCTGCCGTCGGGGCCCGACGCGGTGCTCTTCGACGTCGCCTACGAGCCGTGGCCGACCGTCGCGGCGAACCGGTGGGCGGCAGCCGGGGGTCGGGTGCTCAACGGGCTCGACATGCTGACCGAGCAGGCGATCGGGCAGATCCGGTTCTTCCTGACGGGCGACGACGGCGAGCTGCTGCCGGACGAGGCCGCGGTGCGCCGGGCGATGCGCCGCGCGGTCGGGCTGCCGGAGACCATCACGGCCTGACGCCGCCGCTCAGGCGACGATGCCGTCGACGGTGGACCGACGTCACGCGATGACGCCGTCGATGGTGGACCAGCGTCAGGCGACGACGCCGTCGACGGTGGACCAGCGTCAGGCGACGACGCCGTCGACGGTGGACCGACGTCAGGCGACGGCGCCGTCGACGTAGTACCACCGGCCCTGCTCCCGCACGAACTCGCTGGTCTCCTCGAGCGTGCCGCGCTCGTCGTCGGTCCGCCACCACGCGCGGAAGGCGACCTGCCCTGCGGAGTCGAACGGGCCTCCCGACCGGGTGGACACGATGTCCAGCCGGGTCCAGCGCTGTGACGGGTCGAGCGTCAGCTCGTCCGGGCGGGTGCGCGGGTGCCAGGTCAGCAGCAGGTACTCGGGCAGCCCGAGGGCGAACGCGCTGAACCGGGAGCGCATGAGCCGCTCGGCGGTGGGGGCTGCGGCGCCGGCGTGCAGGGGGCCGCAGCACTCGCCGTAGGGGTTGCCGCTCAGGCAGGGGCAGCGCTGTTCGTCGTCGGGGACCACCCCGGCACGGTAGCAGCGGCGATCCTCGCAGCCGCACCGGGTAGAAGAGGATCGTGTTCCGGCTCGGCTGGCAGGTGTTGCGCGGGCGCCTCGGGGAGGTCGTCGACCCGGCGCGGGCCCGTCGTGCGGTCTGGATCGCGGGAGCCGTCGCAGCGGTCACCCTCGTCGTGTTCGTCGCGACCGAGCTGGCGTCGGGCTGGGCTGGCCCCGGTGCCCTCCGGTCAGTCGCCGCGATCGCGTTCTCCACACTCGGCGTGTGGGCGGTGACGTACTCGTGCTTCCCGACCGCTCGCGTGGTCGGCCCGGAGCTGCGGATCAACGGGCGTCAGGTGCGACCGGACTGGCAGCTGTCGGTGCGGTGGTCGGTGCAGCCGTACCTCGAGCGGCGGCCGCGTCCGGTGGCGCCGGAGGACCGCGAGGACGTGCTCAACGACGTGCCGCTGCTGCAGCGCGGACTGGTGCGACGGCTCTCACGACTCGGACCGTTGCTCGTGGGTGCGGCGTCCGGCGGGCTCGCGGCGCTCGTCTCCGGCCAGGTCGAGGTCTTCGTCGTGCTCTGGCCGTTCGTGTACCTGTTCACGCTGCCCGACATGGTGGTCCGGCTCGGGCGGGCGGAACGTGCCCGGCTCGCAGCGCTGGAGACGGAGCCGCCGGTACCGAAGCACCGGCCGCCGTGGCGCCGACACCCACGCGGCTCGAAGCTCGGCCTGCCCGGCGACTGAGGTGCGCGCGGTCGCTCGGCGCCGCTCGCCCCGCTTCCGCCCTCGTCCGCCCTCGTCCGCCGTCGTCCGCCCTCGTCCGCCGACGTCCGCCGATCGGTGGAGCAGAAGACGTCGGGTCGCGCGCCACCACCCGACGTCTTCTGCTCCATGAACGAGGTACGGTGCAGGGCGACGTGGCGCGCCCGCACCCGCACGGCTGTCGGCCGCACCGGGCACACTGGGCGCATGTGTGGAAGGTTCGTCGTCTCCGACACCACGGCCGATCTGCTGCCCGAGCTCGTGGGTGAGCTCGCCGCGCGCACCGAGCACGTCGACGAGGACACCGGCGAGGTGCACGCCGGCCTCGCCCCGAGCTGGAACGTCGCTCCGACCGACCCCGTGTACGCGGTGCGGCAGCGCCACGGGCAGCGCGAGCTCCCGCAGATCAGCTGGGGCTTCGTGCCGAGCTGGGCGAAGGACTTCCGGAAGCAGCGCCCGAAGCCGATCAACGCCCGCATCGAGACGGTCGCGACGAGCGGCATGTTCGGGCGGGCCTTCGCCACGAACCGCTGCATCGTGCCCGCGCTCGGCTACTACGAGTGGGTCGTCCGCGAGGACGGCAAGGAACCCCACTTCGTGCACGAACCCGGCGGCGCCCTGGCGATGGCGGGCGTGGTGAGTGCGTGGCCGGACCCGACCAAGCCCGAGGACGACCCGGACAAGTGGCGACTGTCGCTCGCGATCATCACCCGGGACGCCCACGTGGCCCCGGGCGAGGTGCACGACCGGATGCCGGCGTTCCTCACCCCGGAGGGCTACGACGACTGGC
The DNA here is from genome assembly GCF_030363035.1 of Curtobacterium caseinilyticum. Classification (GTDB taxonomy): domain Bacteria; phylum Actinomycetota; class Actinomycetes; order Actinomycetales; family Microbacteriaceae; genus Curtobacterium; species Curtobacterium caseinilyticum. Next base: position 18,899 of record NZ_JAUCMN010000006.1, read on the forward strand.
TCGACGGCGGCCTCGGCAGCGACGACCTGCTCGCGCTGCTCGACCACGAGTCGCTCGCGGTGGCGGCGGGGCTCGAGCAGTACGAGGTCTCGCGCGCGGTGAACAGCGTGCGCAACGACGGCCCGCAGCTCATCGCGCCCGTCGGGTGAGCGCGGCGCGCCACGGGCCGGTCGCCTGACCGCGACGCCCCGCTCCCGCCGGCTCACGCGCCACCGGGCACGGCCGACGGCGGCACGCAGCCTCGCAGGCCCGCACCACCAGCGGTCCGCGGCCGACGTCGGCGGCGCGCATCCTCGCGGGCCGGCACCACCCACCGGGTCGCGGCCGACGTCGGCGGCACGCATCCCAACGGGCCGGCACCACCCACCAGGCCGCGGCCGACGTCGGCGGCGCGCATCCTCGCGGGCCGGCACCACCCACCAGGCTGCGGCCGACGTCGGCAACGCGATCTCGCGGGCCCGCACCACCCACCGGGCTGCGGCCGACGGCGGCTCGCCGCCACCGACGACAGACGGGAGGCCCGGATCACGTGCGCCTGTCGGCTGACGTGGTCCGGGCCTTCCGTCCGGTGCTGCGGGTCACGACCCGCCTGTCGGCTCCCGCGGGGTCAGGCCCCCGTGCGCCTGCGCCCCTCGGTCGTCGTGACGGCGGAGCCGGCACCGAACCGGCGGCGCGTCACCAGGAAGACCCCTGCCAGGACCATCGCGACCGCGGCCAGGCCGAGTCCGACGAGCCCGGTGGTGCCGGTGAAGGCGAGCTTGGCGATGTGGGTGACCGCCGCGATCCCGGTCGGGTAGTAGACCTCGAGGGTCGCCCGGACCGCCTGCGCCGCGCTGTCGGCGACCGTGTAGTCGATCGACGTGCGTGCCGCCCAGCCGTGCTCGGGGGTGAACACGACCTGGCCACGCTCGACCTGCCACGTGCCCATGCCGTCGACGACGACCCGGTCGGTCGGAGCGCCGGTGGCGGGGTCGACCAGGTGCAGCGTCGAGGCGACGAAGTGCGCACCGCCGCTGGCGTGGTCGTTGTCGGTCGGGCGGATGGTGACGGCGTGGTCCACGGCGCCGGTGGCCGAGTCGTCCGCGGCGGTGGCGGCGGCGACGACCGTCATGGTGGCGGTGGCCGTCGTGGTCTGGCCGGAGGCGTCGGTCACCGTGTAGGTGAACCGGTCGGTGCCGGTGAAGCCGGCGGCGGGCGTGTAGACGTACGAACCGTCACGCTGCACCGAGACCGTGCCGTGCGCGGGCTTCCGGTCGAGGGCGGCGGTCAGGCCGGTCCCCCGGTCGTTGCCGAGCAGGCCGTGCCGGGCGTCGCGGGCGACCGCGGTGCCGGCGACGGTGCGAGCGCTGTCGTCGGCGGCCTCGATCCCGACCGTGATCGTGACGAGTGCCTCGGCGCGCTGCCCTTCGGCGTCGACGACGTCGTAGGTGACGGTGTCCACCCCGGAGAACCCGGCGGCCGGCGTGTAGACGAACGTGCCGTCGGCGGCGATGCGCACGGTGCCGTGCTGGGCACGTCCGACCGAGGCGACGCGGAGCGCGGAGCCGTGGTCGTTGCCGAGCACGCCCGGGCCGCGCACGGTGACCGGCGTGCCGGCGGTCGTGCGGGTGGCGTCGGCACCAGCGGTCGGGGTGACCGTGATGGTCACGAGCCCGGTCGCCGTCTGCCCCTCGGCGTCCACCGCGGTGTACGTGAAGGTGTCGGTGCCGGAGAAGCCCTTCGCCGGCGTGTACACGTACGACCCGTCCTTGCGGAGCTCGACGGTGCCGTGCTGCGGCTTCCGGTCGACCTTCGCCCAGAGGCCCGCGCCGGAGTCGTCGGTCAGGACGCCCGAGGCGGCGGACACGCGCAGGGTGCCGTCCGTCGTGGTGGTGGCACGGTCGGCCCGCGCCACCGTGCCGACCAGCACCGTGACCGTGGCGGTCGCGGTCTGCCCGGAGGCGTCGGTCACCGTGTACGTGAAGGTGTCGGTGCCCGACCAGCCCGCGGTCGGCGTGTAGACGAGGGAACCGTCGGCGGCCTTCGTCACGGTGCCGTGGCGGGGCTTGGTCGTGCCCGTGACGGTGAGGGCGGCGCCCGCGTCGTTGCCCGTGAGCGTGCCCGCGGCGATCGCGAGTGGGGTGCCCGCGGCGGTCTGCAGGACGTCGTCGGCAGCGGTCGGTGCGACCGTGACGCGCACGGTCGCGGTGGCCGTGGCGCCCGAGCCGTCCGTCACCGTGTAGGTGAAGGCGTCGGTGCCCGAGAAGCCCGGACGCGGCGTGTAGGTGACGCCGGCGTCGGTGACCCGGGCGGTGCCGTCCGCGGCTGCGCCGACCCCGGTCACCCGGAGCGCGCTGCCCTTGTCGTTCGTGGTCACGGCGACGTCGACCGGGGTGCCCGCCGTGGTCGACGCGGTGTCGTCGACGGCCTTCGGTGCGACGGTGATCGTCACGGTGCCGGTGGTGGTGTTGCCCGAGCCGTCGGTGATCGTCACCTCGAAGGTGTCCTTGCCGGAGTACCCGGCCTCGGGCGTGTAGGTGTACGAGCCGTCCTTGCCGACCTCGACCGTGCCGTGGCCCGGCGTCGTGTTGCCGGTGACGGTCAGGTCGGTGCCGGTCGCGCCCTCGAGCACGCCCTGGTCGGCGGGGACCACGAGGGTGCCGTCGGCGGTGGCGTCCGAGTCGGTCGCGGCCACCACCGGCGTGATCGTCACGGTGACGGTGCCGGTGGCCGTGTTGCCGTTCGCACCGGTGACGCCGTACGTGAAGGTCGCCGTGCCCGAGGTGCCGGGTGCCGGGGTGTACGTGACGGTGCCGTCCGCGTTCAGGACGACGGCGCCGGCGCTCGACTGTCCGACCGACGTGACGGTCAGGCCGCTGCCGTGGTCGTTGCGGGTCAGGTCACCCGAGGTGACGGTGACGGGCTGGCCCGCAGCCGTGCGGACGCGGTCGTCCTCGGTGCGGGGCGTGACGGTGATGGTCACGAGCCCGGTGCTCGTCTGCTTCGAGTCGGACGAGTCCTTCGCCGTGTAGGTGAAGCGGTCGGAGCCGGACCAGTCGGCGGTCGGCGTGTACGTGTACGAGCCGTCGGCCGCCAGGTCGACCGTGCCGTGCAGCGGCTGCTCGTCGAGCGTCGCGGTCAGCCCGGTGCCGTGGTCGTTCGCGAGCACGCCCTCCGCCACCGGGACGGTCAGCGTGGTGGACGCCGGGACGGTCGCGGTGTCGGCGGTGGCCTGCGGTCCGACCACGACGACGACCCAGGTGGAGTCGGTGCGGCCCGAGGCGTCGCGGACGTCGTACCAGAACGAGCCGGTGCCCGAGAAGCCGTCGGCGGGGGTGAACACGGCGTTGCCGTCGGTGCCGAGCACGACGGTGCCGTTCGAGGCCCGGCCGACGCCGGTCACGGTCAGCCCGGTGCCGGAGTCGTTGCTCGTCATGGTCGTCGCCGCGACGGTGACCGGGGTGCCGGCCGTCGTCGAGGTGGTGTCCGGACGGGCGAGCGGCGAGACCGCGACCGTGACGGTCGCCGGCTCCGAGGTGCGCCCGGCAGCGTCGGTGACGGTGTACGTGAAGGTGTCGGTGCCGGACCAGTCACGGGTCGGCGTGTACTCGACGGTGCCGTCGCCGTTCACCACCGCGGTGCCGTGGGCCGGCGCCGTGACGACCTTCGTGGTGAGGTCGGTGCCCTTGTCGTTCGCCGCCGCGTCGATCGCGACGGGCTCGTTCGCCGTGGTGGCGGCGTCGTCCGCCGCTGCCTTCGGCACGACCACCAGGGTGACGGTGCCGCTGACGACCGTGCCGGTGCTGTCGGTCGCCTGGTAGGTGAAGGTGTCGGTGCCGGAGAACCCGACGGAGGGCATGTAGGTGTACGTGCCGTCGGGGTTCAGCGCCAGGGCGCCGTGGGCCGGCAGGGTGTTCGAGCGGATCGTCAGGTCGGTGCCGCGGTCGTTGCCGAGGACGCCGTCCGCGCGGGTCGTCGCCGTGGCGGTTCCGCCTGCGGGCAGCGTGATCGTGTCGTCGACGGCCGCCGGGCGCACGAGGACGGTCACGGTGACGGTGTCGGTCTTCCCGTTGCCGTCGGTGACCGTGTAGTCGAACGCGTCGTTGCCCGAGAACCCGCCGGCCGGCGTGTACGTGTACGAGCCGTCCGTGCCGACGCTCACCGTGCCGTGCGCGGGCTGGGTCGAGCCGGTGACCGTGAGACCGGTGCCCTGGTCGTTGCCGAGGAGCCCCGGAGCGGCGCCCGTGGTCGGGCTTCCCGCCGTCACGGTGACCGTGTCGGCGCCGGCCGTGGGCAGGACCGTCACGGTGACGGTCGCCTTCGTGGTCGCGCCGGTGCCGTCCGTCGCCGTGTAGGTGAAGGAGTCCGTGCCCGAGAAGCCCTTGGCCGGGGTGTAGCTGTAGGAGCCGTCCTTCCCGAGCACGAGGGTGCCGTGGGCCGGGTCGGTGTGGCCGGTGATGGTCAGGTCGCTGCCGCCGTCGTTGGCCAGGAGGCCCGTGGCTGCGTCCGCCTTCGCGGTCGCGCCGGCGTGCACCGAGAACGCGTCGTCGGCGCCGGTCGGCGAGACGGTCACCGTGACGGTGCTCGTCGACGTCCGGCCGGAGCCGTCCGCTGCGGTGTACGTGAACTGGTCGGTGCCGGAGAAGCCCTTCGCCGGCGTGTAGGTGAAGCTGCCGTCGGGAGACGTCGTGACCGTGCCGTGGGCGGGGCTCCCCGCGGACTGCACCGTCAGGCCCGTGCCCGTGTCGTTGCCGAGCAGACCGTCGGCAGCCGGCACCGTGAGGGCCGTGCCGACCGGGGTGCGGTAGGCGTCGGGCCTGGTGGTCACGTGCGCGAGCTTGAGCGTGTTCGTGAACGTCACGACCACGTCGGTGCCGTCGGCCGTGGCGGCCTGCGGGAAGCGGAAGGCCGCGGTGCCGCCGGTGCCGTTCGCGACCGTGCGCGACGTCGACAGGTCGACTGCTCGCCACGTGGTCTCGTAGTTCGCCGGATCGGTGGTGCCGGCCGGCGTCTGCGTGACGGTGTAGTCCTTGTCGGGCGTCGTCAGGAGCGCGCCCGCGGTCTTCGTCTGGACGCCCGGGGCGTTGCCGGTGGTCGTGCCTGATGCGCCCGGGGACGTCGCCTTGATGCCGTCGCCGGCGATGGCGAGCGTGAACTGGTCGGTGTCCTTCCAGCGGTCGTCGATCGACGCTTGACCGGTCACGGTGTCGGCGTAGTTGCAGGTGGCGAGGTCGGTCGCGCCGAAGTCGCCGGAGATCGTGAAGCGACGCTGCTCGGCGCCCGAGGTCGGGTCGAGCTGGTAGACGGTGGTCGTCGCGACGTTGTTGGCGGTCGCGGACGACGAGACGTAGAGGTAGCCGTCGGACGAGAACGCGATGCCCGGGCTGTTCGTGCCGTTCGGCAGCGTGCCGATCTCGGTGGTGCTGAGGTTGCGACCACCGGCCGGCATCGTCGTCGTGGGGAGCTCGGTCGCGTCGACGCGGTACACCTTGTGCGCCGCGACGACGAACATCAGGCCGCGGGAGCTGAACGCGAAGTCGCCGTTGACGCTCGTGCCACCGTTGGAGTTCGTCGTCGTCATGCCCGTGAGGGTGCCGACCTGACCGAGCGTCTTCCCGCTCGCCGGGTCGTACGCCCAGATCCTGGTGGCGTCCCCGTAGTAGTAGATGCCCGTCACCGGGTTCACGGCACCGCGGATGACGGAGTGCGTGGCGTCCGTCGGGATGGCGGCGAGCACCTGTCCGGTCTTCGGGTCGTACTGCTTGATGGTCGCACTGGTGCCGTTCGACGCGGCGAACATCGAGACGCCCTCGCGTGAGATGCCGAGGCCGTTGTTGCCCTCGGTGCCGAGGTCGGTGACCGGGACGTTCTGACCGGCAGTCGAGCCCTGCGTGATGTCGACCGCGACGACCTTGCCCGCGCCGTTCACGGCGTAGAGCGTGTTCTGGTCGCAGACGAGGCGCCCGTTGCTCAGCGCCGTGACGGCGGCTGCAGGCTCGGCGGCGACGACCGCGGTCGTGGCCGAGACGCCGGCGCCGACGAGCAGCGCCGTGCCGAGCATGGCGACGAGCCGCCTGCCGGGTCGGCGGGCGGACAGGGGACGACGACCTGCATGGTCGTCACCGGGCACAGCGGTGCCCTGGTGCACAGGCAGCATGAGTCACTTTCGGGTCGAGACGATGCCGACGCCGAGCCTGGTGACGGTCCGTGCAGAAGGACGGTCGCTGGCGTCGTCTCGATCCTGGCAGGACCCTGAGCCCGCCGGGGGTCACTCCTGGTCCCCAGTAGGGGGGACCTCCTCGTTCTGGGGGTACGGCGCAGGACGCGGCTCCGGGCTGCCACCCCCGCACAGACGGGAGGCCCGGATCACGTCCGCCGCGTGGCGGAGGTGATCCGGGCCTCCCGTCAGGATGTCCCTGTGTCAGTCGAGCGTGCGACGCACGTCCGGCAGCAGGTCGTGCAGGCGCTCGGCGAGGCGGTCCTGCGCCTCGTCCAGCGAGCGGAAGTCGCCGACGTACTGGCCGTAGGTGTCGGACACGAAGAAGTGCGTGCCCTGCTGGTCGATCACGCCGCCGTAGTAGCCGCCGTAGTTCGCGGCCCAGAGCCCCGCGTCGGCCTCCGACCAGACGACGTGCGCCCGGGCTGGTGCGTCGGGGGACACGACACCGGCAGCGATGCCGGTGATGACCTCGATGGTCGCCGTGTCCACGGTCACCTCGGCCTGGTGGCTGCTGGTGACGCTGGTGCTCATGGTGACTCCTCGTGCTGCTCTGGTGCTGGTGGTGCAGATCCTGCTGATCGTGCGGAGTGTGCTGGTGGTGCTGGTGGCCGTTCGGCCGGGATGGTCGTCGGGCACTCAGGCGACCGGGCGGATGACGGACGGCAGCATCACGTGCAGCTGGTCCGCGAGCTTGGCCTGGGCCTCTTCGAGGGTGGCGAAGTCGCCGACCACGAGGCCGAAGGTGTCCGAGGCGACGTAGCGGCCGTCGCGCTTGTCGACGCTGCCGCCGAAGTAGCCGCCGTAGTTGGCGATCCACTCGCCGTCGTCCTCCTGCGTCCAGGTGGTCTTGGCGCGTGCGGCGCGGCCGGAGTGCTCGGCCTCTGCCTCGAGGATCGCGATGACGTCGACCGTGTCGGTGTCGAGGGTGACCTCGCGGGTGTCGGTGGTGACCGTGGTGCTCATGTCGCTCTCCTTCGCGATCCGGGGTACATCTGCTGACGTGACAACCGTACGAGAACGTCCCCCGGATCCGCCAGCGATGCCCGCCCTTTCACGGTTTCCGTCCATTCCGATCGGGGTACAACCCCGGATTTCCGGGGATGGGGCACGCAGGAAAGGGGTACAGCACCAGGATCGGGGTACTCGTTTCGTGGATGAACTGCTTGCGGCGCTCGTTCGGGCGCTCTCCCGTCCGGCCCGGCCGGGAGGCTCGGCCCACTAGCGTCGGTTCCCATGGGGACCGCGACGAGGACCACGATCGTGCGGAGCGTGCTGTGCGCTGCGGTCGTGCTCGTGGTCGCCCTGGTGCTCGTGCCCGGCACCCCGGACCGGCTGCGGTCGGGTCTCGTGTCCGGCGTGAGCGCGCTGCGCGCGCTCGGACACGGCACGCTCGCGGTCGGTGACGGCTTCGTGCTGGCGATGCTCGTGACCCTGGTGACCATGCCGTTGCCGGTGCTGCTGGCGGGGGCGACCAGGGCTTCCCGGCCACTCTCGGAGGGCGTGCGACACCGTGCACTCGTCAGCGGCGGTGTCGTGCTGGTGCTCGCGGGCGTCGTCGCGAGCCAGGCAGCTGCGCCCGGCGAACGGTTCCGCTCCGTGGCACTGGCCGGACTCGTCGGTGTCGCCCTCGGTTCGCTGCTCGACGCGGCGTGGCACGCGCGGGAGCGAGCGGCGCACGCATCCGGGCGGACGCAGCGCGTGGCGTGGACGCTGGCGGCTGCCTACGGGCTCGTGGTGGTCCTGGTGGCGACCGCGGGCTCCCCCGTCGACGGCGCGGTGTACCCGCACCTCGTGCGGGCCATCGCGGCGGGGCAGCGCCTCGGCGCACCGGGCTGGCTCGGGTACGACGCGGTGGAGTTCACGGCGAACGTGGTCTTCTTCGTGCCGTTCGGGTTCTTCGTGCTGCTGCTCTTCGGCGCTCGGGCGTGGTGGGCAGGCATGCTCGGCGGCTTCGTGGTGAGCTGCGCGATCGAGACGGTCCAGGCGCTGTTCCTGCCGGCGCGGTTCGCGTCCGTGGACGACGTGCTGGCGAACACCTCGGGGGCGGTGCTCGGGATGCTGGTGGGGATCGTGGTGCTGGGGCGCGCGCGGCGCTCCTGAACGGACTCGATCCGCACTCGACCGACTCCGCACAGCGCACCCCCGTACGGTCGAGCGCATGGCCCGACCCGAACGCCGCCGCTACCGTCCGCCCTCGATGTTCCCGTGGTGGCTCTGGATCGCCGCGCCGCTCGCGGTCGTGGCCGTCGTCGCGATCGCCCTCGTCGTCACCTGACCCGCCGGGCGGACCTCGCCGCCTCCGCTTGTGACGGAGCCCCGGACACGACGGAACCCCCGACACCGAGGTGCCGGGGGTTCCGTTCGGTTCAGTTCAGCTGCACTCAGGCGGCGTCGCGCTGGCGACGGACCGACTTGCGGACGACCAGGAGGCCACCGCCGAGGACGAGCGCGCCACCGGCAGCCCAGAGGCCGAGGGTGGAGATGGTGCCACCGGTGAAGGCGAGCTCACCGGGGGTGCCGGTGCCACCGGTCGAGCCGACCGTGGTGCCGGTGCCACCGGCTGCCGGCGCGATGCTGAAGAACGCCGTGCCGACGGTGCCCGAGGTGGCGCCGGTCGCGGTCAGGTTGTAGGTGCCCGAGCCACCGGCCGGGAAGGTGACGCGGATGGTGAGACCACCGTTGGCGTCAGCCGTGTAGGTCTTCGAGACGGTCGTGGTCGGCAGGGCGCCGAGCGTGACGGCACCGGCACCGGTGACCTGCACGTTGACGGTCTCGCCAGCCGCGAAGACGTTGTCGTTGAAGTTGACGACGGCGGTGCCACCGGCAACGTAGTTGCCCGAGACGGTGCCGGCGGTCTCCGGCGCGTAGCCGGAGGTCGCTGCGTTGGCGGCGGTCGGGACCGCAACGAAGGCTGCGCCCGCGATGAGCGCAGCGGCGATGAGCTTCTTCATGAAGTGTTTCCCCTAAAGATCTGATCCTGCAGACCCTGACACCCAGAGCCCGTTGGCACTTCCCCCTGGAACGTGCCGCGAAGGAGCAAGCGGTCGCTATGGCGAAGTTCCCTCAATCTACCGGGGATCCTCAGGATGTTGCCACCTGGGTCGAAAGTTTTCCGGAACGACACGTTGGCGGTCGCCCCTGACCGGGGCCGGCAACACTCTGCCACCTTGCGGCAGCGGTGGTTCCGCCGGGACAAATCCCCGATCAGAGCAGCCCTCGGCGCCGCAGGGCTGCCAACTGCGAGTCCTGTTCGAGCTGCAGGCCCACATGAGCACGGCGTACAGAAAGTCGTGGCACCCCCGTTGTAGGGATACTCGGCGTTGCGCTCTGCGGATGAACACGCCTCAGCTTCCGGTCCCGACGAGGGAGGCCGCCCTATGGTTCGCTCTGCTCAGCGCGCCGCCGTCGGGTCCGAGCAGTCGAACCGCAGCGGCAGGACCTTGCTCTGCCGCACACCGGGGGTCGACAGGACGTCGACGGCTGCCTTGGCGTACTTCGTGTCCCCGAGGAACGCGACGCGGAAGGTCGTGCTCTGCCCAGGCGCGAGCAGCGTCTGGAGTTGGACGGCCGGGTGATCCCCGTCCATCACCGTCTGCACGCCGACCTGCTTGCCGTCCTGCGAGGACCCGAGGTAGATCGCGTTCTCCGGCGCGTACACCGCCACGAGCGTCTTGATCTTGCCCGGCTCGGTCCCGAATGCTCCGCCGCCGGTCACGTACTCGGGCAGGCTCGTCGCCGCGTCGGCGGGGGCGGTGTTCTTGATGGTGACCTCGACCGCAGAGGTCGGACGGCCGTCCGGGCGGCAGACCGATGCGCCGACGGACACGGTCTTCTCGAGGTAGTAGTCCATCTTCGACGCGGTGCCATCGTTGAGGTAGACGCCGAACTGACGGGTGGCCTTCGTCACGGTGGGCAGCTCGCCCGCGAGCGGCGTGCCCTCGAGACGCTGCTGTTCCGCCTTCGTCGCACTCCACAGGCGGAGGCGCCCTTCCTGCGTCCCCTGCGTCAGCGCGCTGATGAACTGCTTCGCGTCGAACGAGCCGCTCGACACCCTGTCGAACACCGCGCTCGCGGCGGAGGCGAAGAAGAGGTCCTGCACTGCCGGGTCCGGGTACTTGGCGTACACGTCGCTGAGGAGCAGCTGCACCGCATTGTCCGACGTGAGCGTGTCGCCCGTCGGCAGCTGCACCGGACCGGTCGCGCGCAGGATGTAGCTCAGCGTGACCGGATCGATCGCGAGGACACCGTCGACCTGCTGTCCGAACTTCTGCTTCCACATCTCGCGGGCCAGCTCCGCCGACACGTCGAAGCGCGGCGTGAGGGTGACGTCCTGCATGTACCGCCCGGTGATCGAGCCGTAAAGGCTGCGGGTGCCGGGTTCGAGCGGCAGGACCGACTCGGGATACGGCCCGAACGACGACCCTGCCGTCTGATCGCCGAGCGAGATCGCACCGTCCTGCACCTTGAGCAGCGCCACGGCGCCCGGAATGCCCCCACCGGCGCGCAGTTCGGCGTTGTTCTGGAAGAGCAGGACGTAGTTCCGCTCCCCGTCGTTGCCCAGCATCGCGGGGGCGAGCTGCACGACGCGGTTCGCGGTGGCCACCTGGTCGGACGCCGAGCGCAGCGCGTTCCGCAGCTGGTTCACCGCGGACGTGACCGGGGACAGCGTGTCGCTCGTGTCGATGGCGCTCGCGTCACGGTCAGCCTTCGTCAGCGTCGCTGTGGCCCGTTCGACAGCCGGCTGCGCCTTCACCAGCGCTTCGAGATCGACCTTGCCGCCCTTCGGGGCAAACGAGTCGGTGCTCAGTCCACCGATGACGTCGGCCACCGGGCTGACCGCTCCCGTCGCCACGTCGTCCACGACGACCGAGACCTCGCGCACCGCGCGGAGGTTGGTCCCGAAGAACGGGACGTACTGCGCCGCGCCCCACACCGGATCACCGGTCAGCGAGCGCGCCGCAGAGGCTTCGTCCTCGAGCTGCCTCGCCGTCTCCTGGGCGGCCTTCGTGTCCCCGTCCCCGACCTGCGACCGCAGGGTGCTCACGTCGGACACCGCGCGTTCCAGGTGCCCCTTCGCGAGCGCGGCACGGGCACCGACCCACACCACGGCGAGGATCAGCAGAAGGACGACGGCGAGGACGATCCACAGCACGGTCCGGGCCCTGATCCCCCGGCGTACAGCGGCGCGTCGCGACTCGGGCTGATCGGACATGAGGAAGAGTCTACGGCTCTACCGACTCCCCGCCCGTGCCGACGAGCAAGATGCCGGCACATCATGAACTTCGCGGGGCCGACAGACTTCTGTAGTTTAGTCTCCTACGTATGCGAAGCGGGGGAACGTCGCTCAGGATAGATGGCCTCGACGCGCTCCGCGGGCTCGCGATCGCGCTCGTCTTACTCAGGCACTCTTGGCCGCAGGTCGCCGGGACCGGCGGCGTGGTCGGCGTCGTCATTTTCTTCACGCTCAGCGGTTATCTCATCACGAGCCTTCTCGATCGCGACGTCCGCAGCTTTGGACGCGTCCGGTACGGGCGCTTCTACCGAAATCGTGCGCTTCGACTCATTCCCGCTTTACTGCTCTTACTCGTCGGCGTCACGGTGGTCACTGTCGTTTGGAACCCACTCGATGATCGCAGCGGGTTGGTGCGCGCACTCGTCGTCGGGATCACTTACACGGCGAACCTGCCCTTCGACCATGGAAGCGCCACTGTCGAGCACCTGTGGACGTTGGCCACCGAGGAACAATTTTACATCGTCTGGCCAATAGTCCTCGCGCTGGCCGTTCGCTTTCGAAAAGAGCGGGCAGCGCTGACCGCCTCCGTCATCGTGGTCGTCGCCGCTCTCGTGTGCACTATTGCTCTGACCTATCCGGGGGTAACGGGAATCTACAGCTTGCCTACCTCTTGGTGCGTGGCGATGCTCATCGGCGCCGCCGCGTTCTATGCAAAAGGCAAGCTGAACCGCGCGATGCCCGTCGGAGCACGTAGAACCACCTGGATTGCCTCGATCGCGCTCGCGCTGCTACTTGTCGTTTCTTTCCTACCCGAAATGAAGGATTCACCCCTCCTTTATCTCGTGGTGGGCCCGTCAGTGTCGGTGGCCAGCATTCCACTTATTGTAGTGGCGGCCGAATGGAGGTCACTCCCGCGAATATGGCTCGCTCCATCAAAGTGGCTTGGGAAAATTTCCTACGCCGCATACCTTTGGAACTGGCCGATAGTGCTTTGGCTCGGCCCGCAGCCCCTGACCGCTCCACTTGCGGTCAGCGGCGTCGCCCTCACAGTCCTCGCTGCGACCGCGAGTTGGTGGCTGGTCGAGCGCCCCGCGCAGAGCCTGAGGAAGATTTGGGACCAACCTAGCGCCCGGCCCGTCGAACAAAACCGAGCGATTTCATGAGGGCGAAAGTGGGGACGCTGCCCGCCCGGTAGGCAACGAGCTTCACGCGACCCGGCACGCTGAAGTCCCGAAAGCGGCTGCGCCGCACAGCACGGCTCAAGATATCGCAGCCGAGCAGTTCGCGGACGTCGTTCATCCGGAGCGTTTTCCCGTGGCGCTGCATGGCCTCCTCCAGAAGCGTGACAGTCATCTTCGCCAGCGCAGGTGTCAATGGCGCCCACCCATGACGCTGAATGAGCGATTCGACCGCCAGCGTCAGCGTGATGACGCGCGGAATAAAGTCGACGGCTACCCGATGCGACGCGGAGTCGGAGTTCACTGAGTAGACGTACGAAGGCTGATGGAAATAGTGCACCGCTTGTGCTTTACCGAACACCTCGGTGTTGAACAACACGTCCTGTCCGCGCAACACTCCAGGAGCGAATATTTCGTCTCGGCCGAAGGCGCGAACGAGGAATTCTTTTCGATAAATCTTAGCCCACGGAGCGCCAAGCAGTCCGATGTTAGCTTTACCACCGAATCCGACCCGAGCGAGAGTCAGTTGCTGCAACACCGTGCGCGCAGACTCGTCAAAGTCCGTCTCCTTGGAATTGACCGCGGGCACCAACTGCATCGAGTCGCCGTCGCTTAGAAAGAAGTCTGAGATGGTGACGTCCGCCTGGGACTCATGCGCGGCCCGAAGGAAAGGAACAAGAGCACCAGTAACGAGTTCGTCATCGGCGTCCACGAACATGACCAGCGCCGCCTTGGCGGCATGGAAGCCGCGATTGCGTGCCACCGAAGCGCCGAGGTTCTCCTGCCGAAGCACTCGGCAAAGGCCGCTGCTGATTGGCTGAGCGAGGACTGTAGACGGATCTATCTCACTGCCGTCATCGACCACAAGCACTTCGACCTCCCCGCTAGCTTGCTCAAGGACCGACCGGACCGTGCCTGCGATGGTCAATTCCGAGTTGAATGCCGGAATGACGACGCTCAAGCGTGGACATCTTTCAGCGGCGGACATCTCTACTCCCTGCGTCGCGCGACGAACCCACATTGAACGAGTGCAGCTGAGCGCGACCCGGCGAGCACTCCTGCTTGCGGATGCTACGGCGTCGTACCGCACCAAGAATCAACGCGAGCGGCAGCAGGAAGCAAGTGGCGACATCGGCGAACGAATTGAAGAACACGAAGACGATGACGACGACGCAAGCGCAGACGCGGTAGAGCACGACAGCGCCGCCGAGCCGACGCGCGATCACTCCGCCAGTCTCGAGAAGGGCGACCTGGGCAGCATAGGCAAAGTAGAGGCCACTCAACCCGCCACCCAAGAAGTAAGGCACGACATAGCCGGTCGGCGCGTTCAGGTACGAGACCTGGTAAAGAACGTTGACCTTTCCCAACAACAGGTATTTGCCGACTGTGTCTGGAACGAACATCAGCAGTACCTGGTACCAGTGCCCGGAAACGGGCGCTGAGAGGTTCAGGTTGAGATTACCGAGCGGGCTCGTGAAGTAGGTATAGGCCCACTGGAATTGTTCACTTAGCCAGTCCGGATAGCGATCCTGGTACCGCCCTAGGTGCGAGATGTAACTTGAGTCCCACCATGGCGAGCCGGACCTAATGTTGCCGAAGACCCCCACACCATAGAGGACCGCGATTCCCGCAATGGCGACGGAAATCAGCACGCCGGGACGGATCTTGCCGCCGCTAGAGAAGCGCCGTGCAACAAGGAGGAGCAAGCTTCCGATCAGGACGAACGTCATGTAGCCACGACTATTATTGAGAAGCAGGAGAAGCATCAGTAACGCGAACTGCACGGCGTAGGTTTTTGATCGAGTGACAATGAGGCGATCCACCCGCTCGAGCGCATAGAAAATAACGCCAGCGATGAGGATCACGTGAATGATCGGGATCCCGACTGTCGACTGCAGCTGCGCAGTGATGTCGAACCCGGAGTACTCGCCTCGGAAGAACGGCACTCCACCCTGGTAGGCGAAGTCTGCAGCGAACCCCAGGATGAAAAACGCAGTCATCTTTCGTCCGCCGGACGCCGGCTCCTCGCGGGCTGGACTCCATCGATCGGTCGCCGCGGTACCTCTCGCGGCCTGGAGCACGAGGATGACGATTGACGTCATCGCGGTGATGAGCAAGAACGCGATCAGGTCTGCACGGAGCGGCGCGTTGAGCTCGGACCAGCCCCAGCTGTACACCAAAAGGCAACAAAGCCAGGTCACGGCGTACCAGAAGTGGTAGTTGGTTATCACCCGCATGCTCGAGCCTCCCCGCGAGTTCGTCGCGTCTTACCCTTCGTTCGTGTCACGCGCCTCGATGACCCTTCTCGGGGCTACTCCGGGCAAAGGACGACAGCTCATCGAGTCGTGATGGACCGAGTGGCGACTCCAGTAGCTCGAGGTGGGCGCGAACGGTCTGCGGGTCAAGGTCCTCTAAGTTGAACGAGCGAAGAACCCTTTCCACCTCTGCTGAGACTCGCTTGCGCAGGTGACGGGCCGGGGCCCCGGCAACGACCGAGAACGGTGCGACGTCGCGAGTCACGATTGCTCCGGCGGCCACGATACTTCCGCGGCCAAGCGTCACACCGGACATGACTATCGCCCCATGGCCAATCCACACGTCATCCGCCACCGTGATGTCGCCGCGAGAACCGACCTGTTCGCCTTCCCGAAGGACGAATGCGCGAAGCGGGAAGGTTGTCACTCGATCGATTGGATGATCGCCGTTCAGGATGAACGTCACGTCCTCGGCGATGGAGCAGAACATACCGATCTTGAGGCGGCTCGTGTTGGCACCGTCGATGACACGCAGCGGCCCGTAGCTGTACCGACCGACCGCGACCTTGGCTCGATCGAACTGGTTGACGGCGCTCGTCTCGTTGTGACTGTTCTGCTTGTCCCACAGCCACCGGTGCCGCGCGAGTTTCGCGCGTTGGAGGATCCGCCGAGCGGCCTTCCAAATAGGACCGCGACCTGCGTCAGCCATGAGACGTCCTTCCTGTGCGCAGCCAACTGAAGATGAAAGCTGACGTTCGGTAGTGCACTGTCGCCCCGAGAGCTCGCCGGAGCGTGAGGGCCCAGCCCCAAAGCTGTCCTACTAACGTCCCCCGGTAAAACTGCCTCACATCCCTGTTGAAGGTGCGGAAACGAGCCAGGGCCTGCTGCTCGTTGTCCGTGTCCCGTGAGTAGTCCTGGTCGAGCATGACGTCCCAGCACACCTCGACATGCGCGCCACCCGCAAGACTCGACCGAGCGAACTGATGATCGACGTAGTCGAGGAAGAGTTCCTCGTCGAAGGGATTCGAAGATACAGTGCCGCGCGCGACAGTCATACCGCTGTTGATCCAGCTGATGTTCGCAGGAACCTCTCCCACCCTCCTGAGGGGTAGATACCACGGTCCTATCCGTCGGCACGGTGAGATGATTGCATTGCCAGCTCGAACAGCAGGGAGCGTCACTTCTGCGCCGAGTCCCTCAGCGAGTCGATCAAAGAGGCGAGGTAAGCCCGCTGTGTCTTGATCGAGGAACACCACGTGCGTCCAACTCGACTGGAGCTGTTCGACCGCCGAATTGTAGGCCCTTGCAAGACCGACATTTCCCCCGAGCCACCGGTACTTGATGACGCTTGGGAGCGTGGCGATCTCATCGGCCGGGGCGGGTTCAGGCGAGTTGTCGACAATGATGACCTCGGGCACGGCGCTCAGGTCGATCATCGGAAGCGCCCGCAACAGGCTGATTTCATGAAGCGGCTTCTTAAACCGAACGACAATGATCGCGACCTGTGCGGACCGTCGATCAGCGGGGTTCCCAGTGGTCATTGTCCTGCCCCCGCCCCTCCGTGCTTACGAACGATACGCAGCACGAGCACGGGGGCGCGGAGCGTATAACAAATGGTCATTGCCGCTGCAACACCGACAGGACCTTCCCAGATCGCGCCGAGCACCATCCCCACGAGGGCGACGGCCGCGAAGGCGGCGCCATTCGCCGCGACAAAGCCTTCATCGTGACGCCCCTGCAGGATCGCTGCGAGCGGGCCGGACAAGGCGAGCATCGGGAATCCGATGAGTGCCCAGACCAGGATCGGCGCTGCCTCGGCGTACGGCGAACCGAACAACAACCTCAGCAGATCGCTCGCGAAGAAACAGACTGGGATGAGGACGACGTAGGAAGAGAGCAGCAGGAGGCAGACGTTGCGCGTAATCCGAACAGCGTCGCTTCCGCTCTTGGCGACAGCCGGAAGAATGACCTGGGACAAGGACGCCGGTAAGAGAAGCATCGGGTTGACCAGCTTCTGCGCCGCTGAGTAGAGGCCCGCGCTCGCCACCGAGGCGAACGCGCCTACAACCGCGGAATCGAGGATACGAACTTGGTTGAGGACAGAACTGGCCCAGAACCGCCACGACCCTGCGAGCACCCCTCTAAGACCTATGGCGCGGACATCTCCGCGCACCCTCATGACCGTGAGTCGTTGCAGGAGCTGACTGAAGATGACGCCAACGAGTTGAGCCAGGGCGAAAGCAATCGCGCCATCCAAGCGTACGAGGAGCAACCCGCCGAACGCCCCGAGCATGAGCAGCCTCCGTCCGAGGATCGATGCGGCCGGCACTGCCCTTGAGCCATCAGCGAAGAAGACGCTGAGGTGAGTCTCGGTGTTCCGTTCGAGTGTCAGCGAGAGCGCGAGCAGCCCGAGAGCAAGATGAGGCGAAGCCGTGAAACCGGCGATGACCGCGAACGTCACAGCAGTCACCACGGTCACGACGTCATTGAGGCGAAGAGCTCCTGCGACCATCCCCTGGTCCGCTCGTGCACGGGCACGCGAGAGAGTAGCCGTGATGCCGAGGTCGGTCACGAGGAGCGCGAAGCCGGCCAGCGCCGTCAGCACACCGATTGCGCCGAACGTCCGCACGTCTACCACGCGGCTGAGGAGCATAAACGAGATCGATTGGAGAACGGCCGCGACGCCGCGCGAAGCGATCAGGACGATGACTTGGCGGTTCATGTTCGTGATCCGGACTCTTCGAACTGGCTGAACATCAACGATCCTCAACGTCACTTCACCCGACGCCCGGTGATCCTGCGCCATTGGCGGACGCTGATTCGGTCGGTTGCCGGCGCTGGCACTTCCATGCTGAGCCCCTGCATCACCCCGCGGAAGTACGCAGCGGACGTACCCTGCCTCACCTTCCGGAGGCCGTTTGCCGCGACCGCTGCGAAGAACGGCAAGGCGATGAAGCACTTTGCGGGAGCGGAGAGCATGCGGCGGAATGTTGCGATTCGATTCCTCACGAGTAAGCGTGCCTTGAGACGCTGTCCAGCCGGATTCGCCACTGAGTGACCTCCGATGTGGTCGAGCGTGATCTCCTCGAGAGCCCTCGTCTCAATGCCTCGGGATTGCAGGAGAAGACCCCATTCTGCGTCTTCACCCCAGGCGAAGAGGTGCTCGGGGAACGGCACCTCGTCGCGGACGAGCGATGTGGAGAACACCGCCGCGCCCCCGCTTGGGCCGATCAAGAAGCGCTCCGAGTCCACCCTGTCACGGCAGAACCCCCACCATGAGTACTCGACGCCGAGGTGATCGATCCCGTCTGTCCGGAGTGCGACCGAGTACGGGCCCGAATCAGGCAGCGACATGACTGACTCGACAGCAGAGCGAGTCAAGTAGACGTCGGGATTCAGCAGGAAGATGCGCTCGCTCTCTGCAAGTGCTACTCCGTTGTTCACACCAGCCGCGAACCCGGGATTATCTGGATTCCAGACGTAACGCGCCCAGGATTCGAGGTCGAGGTGGGCCTTCAGCGGTTCTGGGCTGTGGTCGACGAACACGACCTCGACCGATGCCTCGACGGCGTCACGCCAAGTGGGAAGCGTCGACTCGAGCACCGCAGCTCCGCCGTAGAGCACCGAGACGATCGTCAAAGAGGGCTCGCGTCGGTCGGTCACGCCTGCGCCTCCTCGCTCGCAACAACACGCCCGATTCGCGCCCGCTCCGGGTGGAAGAGACGAGCGAAGACAACTGGCAGCAGGAGATGCGGGTACCGGAGGTAAAACTTCGTCATGCTCGCGACCTCGAGCCGCCAGGCCGCAAGGTTGAAGCGGAACGTTTCGCGCGCCCACCCGTGGACCCATCGGACACGACCATCGAGCACGACTGCGTGGCCCGAGCGCCAGGCCCGGAGGCCCAAGTCGGAATCCTCGTAGTAGACGAAGAAGCGGTCATCCCAAGGGATCTCGTCGAAAGTCTCGGCCGTCATCGCAATCGCAGCCCCGATCGCCCAGGAGATGTACCGGCGTTCCCCTGGGTTCGCGGTGATCTGGTAGTCACGCGACTCTGCGCCGGGTAGACGATTGAAGATTTTCGACGAGAGCGTCGGGAGGTTGCGTCCCGAAGGCTGAGGGGTGCGGTCCACGTTGAGGAGTTGAGGCGCAACGACAGCCCCGGGATCAATTTCAAAGTTCTGAGCGAGCTCGTCGAGTGCCGATCCGACGACCTCGATGTCTGGGTTCACGAAAGCGATGAATTGACTCTGAACAGACCGAGCCCCGATGTTGTTCGCAGCGCCGAACCCGACGTTCGCAGGAAGTGAAATGACCGTGGCCCCCAGCTGTCTCGCGATCTCCACGGAATCGTCAGTCGAGGCGTTGTCTACGACGGTCCAACGACTGTGCGGGGGAAGGTTTACGGCAGGCCAGTGGCGGCGAAGGTCCCGGGCGCTGTTGAACGTTACGGTAACGAAATGCCAGACCAGTCGGCGAGTGTCGGGGAGTTCCGAGGACTGTCCTAACCGCGTCATCAGTGCGCATCGCTTCCCGGCGCAAGCACCGCGCGGACCGTGCGCCACAGGATCACCAGGTCACCCGTGATCGACCAGTTCTCCACGTAGTACAGATCCAATCGGATCGCATCCTCCCAACCGAGCGACGACCGTCCTCCGACTTGCCAGAGCCCGCTCATTCCCGGTTTGAGCAGGAGTCGACGCGAGGCAGCGGCGTCGTACAGCGCGACCTCGCCCTCTCGCTGAGGTCGCGGGCCGACGAGGCTCATCGTGCCGAAGAACACGTTGAACAGCTGCGGGAACTCGTCAAGCGAGTGCTTCCGGAGGAAGTGGCCGATCGGGGTGATGCGCGGGTCGTTGTCGAGCTTGAAGAGCGGGGTGTCCCCCTTCCCCTGAGCTGCGAGCAGCGCCGACAGCTCGGCGTCGGCGTTCACTCGCATCGACCGGAACTTGAGCATGTCGAAGGGCACGCCGTTCAGTCCGATGCGCTCCTGCCGGTAGAGCACCGGTCCGGCGCTCGTCATTTTCACCACGATGGCGAGGACGATCAGCAGCGGTGAGAGGGCGACGATGAGCGCCGCGGAGCCCACGATGTCGAACGCGCGCTTCAGGAACAGCGCCGATCCGTCGTACCGCGGCATCTCGACGTGGATCAGTGGCAAACCCGCGACGGGCCGGGTGTGGATGCGCGGTCCGTTCACCTCAGTGAGGCTCGGTGCCACGATCAGGTGCTCGCGACCGCCTTCCAGCTCCCAGCTCAGCTCTCTGACCGCCTGTGCGCCGAGGTCGTCCGAGCTGGTGACGGCGACGGTGTCGGCTCCGATGCTCCGGAGCGCGGTGACTGCATCGGGTATGCGGCCGAGGATCGGAACGACCGTCATCCCGAGCGTCGAACCGATCTCCCCCGAAGGCACACATGCGCCGACGACGCGGTAGCCCTCCTCGGGGTGCCGTATGAGTTCCCGTGCGATGTGCTCAACTGAGGGAGTCGAACCGACCAGCACCACCTGCGCCGAGAAGCGACCCGATCGACGCTGGGCGTTGAGCCACTGCCGCCACATCCATCGCGTGAGCAGCAACAAGAGCACGCCGACGGGGAAGGCGATGAAGATGTAACCCCGTGCGATGTCGAGCTTGAAGGCGTAGGCGACGATTGCGACAAAAGCGAATAGGCGGATCGCGGAGTCAACGATCCGTCGGTACTCTCCTGCGCCACTACCGACGTAGCGGGGGTCGCGGGTGTCGTAGAGGGCGAGCACGAACAGCCAGGCGACGACCAAGATAACGGAAACGAAGGTGTAGCCGAGTGCGAGGTCTGCTGGGCTTCCTGCAACCTCGCGGCTGTCGAAGCCGAACCAAGCGATCTGCACGCCGAACACGACCCAGACCAGCGCAAGCACGTCCGTGATGACGAGGCGCCGGGAGTACATGGACTCCCAGCCATCGGTCCGCACGGAGGTCCGCTCGGTCACCGTCACCACGTCGCCCCGCCGTCCTTCGACACCGCGACGCTGTCGCCGGACCACATCCACACGTCGTCACCGGACCGGTCGAGCGCGACCGGTCGCTCGGTCGGCACGTGGTTGCAGCCGATGGGCGTGGTCGTCGTCGCGTTCGTCACGCCGGCGGCGGGCATCGTCTCGATCTGCAGTCCGTCGCAGCTCGCGGTGCCGGCGCGGGCGAGGGTGTACTCGCCGCCGTCCACCGCGATCGCCCGCACGCCGTCGACGGGCACGTCGACCCAGGCACCCGCACCCGTGCGCCAGTCGAGCTGCTCGTCGCAGGCGACGAGCGTCGTGCTGTCACCGCGGAACGCGTCGGCGGGGTCCTCGCACGGCGGGTCGACGACGTCGCCGCCGAGGACGAGCCCCTGCTCGGTGATCCCGGCGCCGGCTGCTCCGGCCTCGCCGTCGGCCCAGGTCGCGCCGTCGTCGGTGGTCGTCCGCACCTCGGTCGCGCACGTGTCGCCGGTCCCGACGAGCACGGACACACCGGACGACGTGGCGCGCAGCGCCGCGATCGTCCGGACGTCAGCGTCGAGGTCGACCGCCTGCCACTCCTTGCCACCGTCCGTCGTGTGCTCCAGCACCGCCTTCGGGTCGGCACACGTCGTACTGGAGGCGCGCCACGCCTCCAGGCCGTCGATGGCAGACAGCAGGTGGTCGGCCGACGCGACGCCGGCGTCCGAGGAGTCGGCGGTCGCTGACGCGGACGGCGACGCGGCCGGCGTCGCCGGACCGCTCTGCTGCACGCCGAACGTGGGGATGGGACGAGGTTGACCGCTGGCTTCCGGCGCGGTGCGTGCGAGCGCGAGGGCGACGAGCACGACGTCGATGACGACGAGCGCGACGACGATGACGGCGACGCCGATCAACGTGGTGCGCGGCAGGCTGGTGCCGAGGCCTCGGGCCCCCCGGCGCTCACTCATCCCCCGGCCTCCGTCAGCGGTCCGCGCGACGGACGACGCCGAGCTTGCCGCGGGACTTGCCGGTCGACTGCGCGGGCCGCTGTGCTGGCTCCGCTTCGTCGAGCCCGTACCCGTAGCCGTACCCGTAGCGGCCGTAGCCGTAGGCACCCGGGCCCTTGAGCGGCATCATCGTGATGACGAAGCCGGCGATCGGGGCGCCGACGTTCTCGAGCGAGGCGACGGCGGCGGCGAGCTGGCCCTTGTGGGTCTTGCCCGACGCCACGGCGAGGATCGCGCCAGAGGCCTTCTTCGACAGGATGGCCGCGTCGGTGACGGGCAGCAGCGGCGGTGCGTCGAACAGCACGTAGTCGAACTGCTGCTCGAGCGTCGTGATGAGGTCCTGCATCGCTTTCGAGCCGAGGAGCTCGGACGGGTTCGGCGGGATCTGGCCGGCGGGCAGGACGACGAGGTTGCCGCGGCCCCAGGGCTGGGCGACGTCCTCGAGCGTGGCGCGACCGATGAGAACGTCGGTCAGCCCGGCAGCGCTGTCGACTTCCATGTACTCGCCCACGCGGGGGCGGCGGAGGTCGGCGTCGATCAGGATGACCTTGAATCCGGCGCTGTCGAGTGCGATCGCCAGGTTCGCGACCGTGGTGCTCTTGCCCTCGGACTGCATCGACGACGTCATCACGAACGTCCGCGAGCCGGTGCCCAGGTCGAGGAACTGCAGGTTCGTGCGGAGCGTGCGGAAGGACTCGGCGCGCGGGCTGCGCGGGTCGACCTGCACGATCAGGGGCCGCTCGGAAGCCTTGCTGTCGAACGCGATGCCCCCGACGACCGGCTTGTCGCTGATCTTCTCGACGTCGGTCTCGACGCGGACGCGGTTGTCGAGCGTCTCGCGCAGCACGGCGATGCCGACGCCGAGGGCCAGGCCGACGAGCAAGCCGAGCGCGATGTTGACCGGGACGTTGGGGCTGACAGGCTTCAGCGGCACGTCGGCCTGCTTCACCCGGGTGAGCTTGACGGTGCTCGTGCCGTCCGCGTCGGTCGCCTCGATCTTCTCGACGACGTTCGTCAGGCTCTGCGAGGTCGCGTTCGCGATCTCGGTCGCTCGGACCGGGTTCGTGTCGTTCACGCTGATCGAGATGAGGGTCGTGCTCGTCGGCGCGGTCGCGGACACCATCGTCGCGAGCTGGTCGGCGTTCATGTCGAGCTGCAGCGACGAGATGACCGGCAGGAGCACGATCGGCGTCGTCACCAGGTTCGAGTAGGTCAGGACCCGCTGCTGCGTGAACGTGTTGCCCTGCGCCAGGTCGCTCGCGCTACCCGACGTCTCGGTGGACACGAACACCTGTGCCGAGGCGGAGTACACGGGCTTCTTGAGCAGGGAGAACCCTGCAGCCGCCGCGACGCCCACCAGGGCGAGCACCACGATGAGCACCCACCCCTTCCGGAGCACAGTGATGTAGTCGCGCAGTTCCACGCGGCCCGCCTTCCCCGATCCTCGCCGTTCCTGTGGTCCCGACACAGGTTCCGCGGGGGTTGTCCCAGCAGACGGCATTCAAATAGTGCCACACGGATGAGCCTCGCTCGCCTGTTCTGCCCGATCTGCGTCGGCGGTCCTCTACGCTCGCCCCATGACCTCCGAGCCGGAAGTGGCGACCACCGAGCCCTCGACCGCCCGGCAGCGGGACCTGGTGGCCCTGCTGGTGGCACTCGTCCTCGCGGTCGTGCTCGCCCGGATCGTGAGCACGCTGACGCTCCGCGGAGCGGTCCCCGGCCCCGTGCTGCAGGTGATCGTCGGCGACGTCGCGGTCTGGGTGCCGCTGGTGTTCGGCATCATCTGGGTCGTCCGGCGGACCGGCCGCGACCTGTTCGGCCGGTTCCGCATCGAGATCGGCGACGTGGTGTTCGCGCTGGGGATCGTCATCCTGACCCGGGTGTTCGACGCCGTGCTCGCGCTGACCTTCACCGGCACGACCGGCCTGGTGCCGCCGCCGTCCCTCGGCACCCCGGACGTCGGGTTGCTGCTCGTGTCGGCGATCGGCATCGTGCTCGTGAGCCCCGTGCTCGAGGAGCTGTTCTTCCGCGGGCTCTTCCAGCGTCTGCTCGCGGCCGAGCTCACGCCGCGCACCCGCTGGCTGGCCGTGCTCGTGACGGCGTTCCTGTTCGCCCTGGCGCACCTGTTCCTCGGCGCTGCCACGACGACGCTCGGCGGCTTCCAGGTGTTCCTGACGACGTTCGTGCTCGGGCTGCTGACCGGCACACTGGTCGCGATGACGAACCGGGTCGGCGGCGCGATCGTCGCGCACGTGCTCTTCAACGCCGTGGCGGTCGTCGCGACCTGGCCACGCTGAGATCGAGGGACCGAACGGACCACACGGGCCAGCGGGACCAGGCGGACCGGGCGGAGCCCACGGCCGGACGGACCAGACGGACCCGGCGGGTCAGACGGCCTCGGGTCGGTGCCGGCGCCTCGCCCACCACCGCACGGCGACCGCTCCGAGCACCCCGACCACGGCAGCGACCACCACGGGCACCAGGCTCGCCCCTGCCGGACCCAACGCCATGACGAAGACCGTGGCACCGGCTGAGACCATCTCGACCGGGTACGGCAGGTAGACGCGCGAGCCCAGTGCGTAGGACACGGCGGTGATGAGCGCGGTCCCCGTCCAGAGGACCCCGAGCGCGACCACCGCGCCGACCCCCTGACCGATCGTCCGGAGCCCGGTCCATGCGATCGCGGCGCCGACCGCCACCGCGGGGAGCCACCGCAGCACCGCGAGCGCCGCACCAGCGCCGTCACCGACCGATTCCACCGGCGGCACGACGAGTGCATCGGCCCAGACGCCGAGTGCGACGGCGGCGAGCGCGAGAGCGACGAGCGCGCCGCCAGGTGCGGCTCGGCCGATCAGCACCGCCAGCACCGCGGCGACCGCGACGCACACGAGCGACCCGACGGCGAGCGCCACGACGTACAGCTGCGACGCGCTGATGTCCCCACCCGTGCCGGGCGTCCCGTCCATCCGCATCCCGGCCCCCGTGACGACCGCGGTCTCGACGACGGCGACGACCTGCAGCCCGACCAGTCCGCCGAGCGCGGCGAGCGACCCGCTCCGTCCGAGGACTCCCCGATCGCGCAGCACCCGGACGACGATGCCGGTGACCGCTCCGCCGACGAGCAGCACCGCGGCGATCGTCGTCACGGCGTACTGGCTGAAGGGCAGCAGGGCGATCGGCATGTCCGACGGGTCGGTGGTCGGTGTCGCCCAGGTGTTCTGGAGCGGTAGCCGCATGCCGGTGACGATCCACGGCAGCAGGCCGACGACCGCCGAACCGATCCCCACCCCGAGTCCGACGACGACCTGCTGCGCGCTGCTGCGCTCTCCCCCGTGCATCCGGACACCGTAGCGGGATGCCTCCAGCAGCCTCGGCCTCCGGCCCGTCCGTGTACCGAGGGACACATCGCGACCCGGTCCTCGGGACGCGCCGGGGTGTGGCGGTGGCTCCGGGTCGCCCTGTGATGGGGTGATCCCATGACCAGCGACCTCGTGCCGTGGTTGGTCGCCGGGGGGCTCGCGGTCGTCGTGGTCGTCCTGGTGATCGTCCTGCGGCGGACCCAGTCCACCAGCCGTTCCGCCCTCGCCGATGCCGAGGTCCGGCTCGGACACCGCACCGGCACCCTCGAGCGCGAGCACCGCGAGCGCACCGCCGCCACCGAGGCCGAGCACGCGCGCCAGCTCGCCGGCGCGGATGCCGCCCGGCAGCAGGCCGTCACGGAGGCCGAGCACGCACGCACCCTCGCCCGCACGGGCATGCGGTGGGAGGAGGCCTCGCAGCGCACCATCCTCGATGTCTGCAAGGCTGCGGGCATCAACGGCGCCCTGCTGACCAACGTCGTGTTCGTGCCGGTGGCGCAGGGCGAGCGGGACCGCGACCGCAGCTACGCGGCGCAGCTCGACCACGTGCTCGTGTTCGAGTCCGGACACGTACTCGTCATCGAGAACAAGCGCTGGAACGGCATCGTCTTCGACGGGCGCAAGCCGAGCTCGGTGCACCACGCGTTCCGGAACCTACTGGACGAATCGGCGCTGACGGGGTCGTTCGCGATCCAGGTGCGGAGCCGTCGGGTGCTCGACTCCGCCGACGAGATCGAGCACTGGTGGCAGGTCCGCGTGCAGGCCGGTGGCACCGCTCCGACCCGCCAGGTCCGGCAGCAGGCCCGCCGGCTGCAGCGGTTCCTGGCCGACGAGGACGGCAACGGCCCGCAGTGGGTGGATTCGTGCGTGTTCTACTCGGGCGACGCCGCCGCCTACGTGAACGCCGAGGACCGCAGCACGAGCACGACCCCGACGGGGCGCTCGGCGACGACGGCCGTGGTGACGAACGACAACGAGCTGCGTGGGCTCGTCACCGACCTGGCGCGCAAGCACGCGGTGCCGAACCGGTCACGCACCGACGCCGTCGTCCGGCAGCTCGCCGGTCAGGGCGCGCACACCATCACGATCGGGACGTACCGCCTGCCCGAGGCGTGACGGAAGCGCACGCACCACCGACCAGAGGCACGACGCACGACGACGCCGCGACCACCAGCAGGTGGCCGCAGCGTCATCGGTGAGGGATCAGCGCAGGGCGCGCAGCGCGTCCGCGATCGGGGCCAGCGCCGCGTCGATCTCGTCCGCGACCCGCACGTGCGTCGACTCGGACCGGCGGTACGGGTCGTCCACGTCGTCGTCAGCGGGGTCGGCGGGTGGCGGCACGGTCCCCCGCAGCCGCGCGACGCGGTCGACCAGGTCCTGTGCCGTCTCGATGCCGGCCAGGTCGCCGGGCTCGAGCCCGTCGAGCACCCGCGCGAACTGCTTGATCGTGAACGCCCGCTTCGCAGCCCGCGGTGCGAGCGACACGACTGCCGCACGGTGCGAGCGCTCGGCCGTCAGGACGAGGTCAGCGGAGGCTGCGATCTGCTCGGTCAGGTAGCGCGACCGGTGCGTCGTCGGGTCCCCACCGAGGCGCGCGGACTGTGCGGCCGCTGCCTCGTCCATGACGGCGCCGTCGTCAGCGATGGTGCCGGCCGACTCGACCGTGAACGCCGGAGCGTCCGGGCCGAGCCGCGCCGTCAGCACCTGGGCGCCGAGGGGCGAGCGGCAGATGTTGCCGCTGCAGACGAACAGGATCCGCATGCTCAGGCGACCGGCTCGGCAGCGCCGAGCAGGTCGTGGCGGACGACGATCGCGTCACGGCCCGGGCCGACGCCGATCGCGGAGATCCGCGCACCGGACATCGCCTCGATCGCCAGGACGTACGCCTGCGCGTTCGCCGGCAGGTCCTCGAACGAGCGGGCGCCCGTGATGTCCTCGGTCCAGCCGGGGAACTCCTCGTAGACCGGCTTCGCGTGGTGGAAGTCCGACTGGTTCACGGGGACCTCGTCCACGCGGACGCCGTCGACCTCGTACGCCACGCAGACGGGGATCGTCTCGAGGCCGGTGAGCACGTCGAGCTTGGTGAGCACGAAGTCGGTCACACCGTTGATGCGCGCCGTGTACCGGGCGATCGGGGCGTCGTACCAGCCGCAGCGACGCGGACGACCGGTCGTGGTGCCGAACTCGAAGCCGTTGGCGCGGAGGAACTCCCCCGACTCGTCGAACAGCTCGGTCGGGAACGGGCCGGCGCCGACGCGGGTCGTGTACGCCTTGACGATGCCGATGATGCGCTCGAGCTTGCCCGGGCCGATGCCGGAACCGGTCGCGGCGCCACCGGCGGTCGCCGACGACGAGGTCACGAACGGGTAGGTGCCGTGGTCGACATCGAGCATGGTGGCCTGGCCGGCCTCGAACAGGACGGTGTCGCCCCGCTCGAGCGCACGGTGGATCTCGAGCGCGGTGTCGGCGACCATCGGACGCAGGCGGTCCGCGAAGGAAAGCAGCGACTCGACGACCTCGTCCGCGTCGATCGCGCGGCGGTTGAAAACCTTGACGAGCAGGTGGTTCTTCTGGTCGAGGGCCGCTTCGACCTTCTGCCGCAGGATGTTCTCGTCGAAGATGTCCTGGATGCGGATGCCGACGCGGTTGATCTTGTCGGCGTAGGTCGGGCCGATGCCGCGACCGGTGGTGCCGATCTGGCGCTTGCCGAGGAAGCGCTCGGTCACCTTGTCGATCGTGCGGTGGTAGTGCGTGATGACGTGTGCGTTCGCGGACACCAGCAGCTTCGAGACGTCGACGCCGCGGGCGCGGAGCGCGTCGAGCTCCTGGAACAGGACCTCGAGGTCGACGACGACGCCGTTGCCGATGATCGGGGTCACGCCCGGGGTGAGGATGCCGGACGGCAGCAGGTGCAGGGCGTACTTCTCGCCGCCGACGACGACGGTGTGACCGGCGTTGTTGCCGCCGTTGAACTTCACGACGTAGTCGATGCGGGACCCGAGGAGGTCGGTTGCCTTCCCCTTGCCCTCGTCACCCCACTGGGCACCGATGATGACTGCTGCGGGCATGGAGGTTCTCCTCACGTTGGCGGAGGACCGCACCGGCGGGCTGGGCCGGTGGTCCACCCGAGTCTATCGAGTGGTCACCTCCGCGCCACCTGCCTGTGGAGAACACGTCGACGAGCCACCGGGTCTGGGAAGCCGCTCGGCTGGCACGGCGCACCGTCGGACGTGTCAGATCCGATGAGCAAGGGAGCACCACATGAGTGACCTCGGTGACAAGGCCAAGGACTTCGCGGACAGCGACAAGGGCGAGAAGGCCACGGACGCCGGTCTCGACAAGGCCGGCGACGCAGCCGACAAGGCGACCGGCGGCGGCCACGGCGACCAGATCGACAAGGCCGAGCAGGCAGCCGACGACAAGATCGGCAACTAGCCGCCACACGACGGACGGGAGGCACGGTGCCAGCTGGCACCGTGCCTCCCGTCCGTCGTGTGGTGACGGTCCGCGATCAGACGCGGAAGAAGTCCTGGTAGGACGGGTCGCCCACCGGCTGGGCGTGCCCCGGCTCGGCGAGGCGCGCCTCGACCATGGCCTGGATCGCGTCGGGCGGGGTGAGTCCGCGGCGTCGCCACTCCATCGGGTTCGACCGGAGCTGGGTCAGGGAGGTGTGCGTTCGCATGCTGCAACCCTCGCACGAACTGCCTAGTTCGCCTAACTACATGTCCCTTTGCCGCACTCCCCCAGAGCGAGGGGTGCGGCAGCCACTGCACGCCGTGCGCCCCGTCACCGGATGGTGACGGGGCGCACGGTCGTGCTCAGCGGCAGGTCAGCGGCGCGGAGCCACCGGTGCCGTCGCAGCGGACGTCGCGGTGCCGTCCTGGTACCCCTTCGCGGACGCGGTCACCCGCACCTGGAAGCGGTGCCCCTGGTCGGTCGTGCCGAGCGTGTACTGCTTGCCGGTCGCACCCTCGACGGCGACGCCGTCACGGAGCCACTGGTACGAGTACGACACCTTCTTGCCGTCCCACGAGCCGGGCTGCGCCTTGAGGGTCTTGCCGACCTTCGGGGTGCCCGAGATCGTGACGGCGCTGCCCTCGCGGAGCGCGAGCGTCGGCGCGGTCTGCGCCGAGGCGAGCACGTCCGCCTGGTCGCCCACCGCGTTGCCGAGGTGGAGCAGCAGGATGCGGGCGTTCGTGACGTCGGCCTGCCGCGTGACCTGGAGCGAGCCCTGGTCGGCGAACAGCACGCCGGTGGTGCTGCCCTGGGCGAAGGAGAGCGCCGGCTTCGTCGGGTCGAACGTCGCCTCGGCGGTCTCGTCGACCACGTAGGAGCCGCTCGTCGCGAGGGCCGGTGCGTACGCCGACTCGGTCAGGACCGAGTAGGTGAACGGCTTCGTCGCCCCGATGGTGGACGCCGAGACCGTCAGCACCTTGACGGCACTGTCGAACGTGTTGACGTCCTGACCCGCGGTGCCGCCGTTCAGCGGCTGCGAGTCGACCGTCTTCCCCGTTGCCAGGTCCACCGTGGTGGCGAACGTGGCGTCGACCGTGGCCGACTTCGCGTCGTACACCAGGTAGTCCGGCGTGCCGTCGCGGTCGGTGTCGATGAGGACCTCGACGTTGGTGACGGCACCGGGGTTCGCGTCCGCGCCGGCGGTCTGGACACCGAAGGCGAGCGTGTCCGACGCCTTGTCGTAGTTCGCGCCGTAGGCACGGATGTCCGCGGCCTGCAGGGACTGCTTCGCCGAACCGGCGGGCAGCGGCTCCTGCGGGTCGGTCCCGCCGAGCACGAACGGTGCGACGACCGAGTGGTACCCGGTGACGGCGTCGCCCTGGTCGACCGAGCGGCCGGTGAGCGCGAGCTCCGCGGTCGTGGTCGAGCCTGAGAACGCGATGTCCCTGCCGTGCACGGCACTGACCGGCTTCGGCGCGACGTACGCACCGAGGCGCATCGGGTTCAGCTTCGCGTCGGTCGGCGTGAAGGACACCACGCCCGACTCGGCCGCGACGAACTCACGCTGGTAGCCGGACTGCACCGACTCCTGCGTGGGGTCGATGACGCGACGCAGCTGCGTCGGGTCGGCGATCGTGTACGTCAGCTTGACGGTCGCGGTGCCGTGCGCCGGAGCGGTGACCCGCTTGGTGCTCAGCGAGAACGCGACACCCGGCTGGTCGACCTGGGCCTGGTACGCCACGTCGTACGTGTGCGGGCGGCCGTCGGTGTTCTGGATCTGCAGGGTGCGGGACTCGCTGGTCTTCCCGCTGACCTCGACGACACCGTACGAGGCGGTGACGAGCTGGTCGTTCTCGATGCTGCGCACCGTGGTGCCGGCGGTGACCGCCTGCAGCGCGTCGACGCGGCCGGTGCCCTGGCGGAGCAGCGTGGCGTTGCGGTCACCCTGTCGGACGTCGTGGGTCGCGGTGTTCATCACGGCGGCCTTCACCTGCGGCGCCGTCCAGGACGGGTGCGACTGGAAGGTCAGCGCGACGATGCCCGCCACGTGCGGCGTCGCCATCGAGGTGCCGCTCATCGACATGCGCCCGTCACCGGTGCCGTTGGCCGCGGAGATCACGTTGACCCCGGGGCCGGCGACGTCCGGCTTGACGATGTCGTCGAACGAGCCGTGCACACCACGGCTGGTGAACGGCGCGAGCGTGTTGACGTTCGCCTGGTCGGTCGCGAGCTGGAAGCCCTTGAGCTCCTGGGCGAACCGCACGTGCAGGGTCCCGGCCTTCGCGGCGGCCTGGAGGCTCGCAGCACTGTCCGAGGTCAGCTCCGCACCCGGGATGGTCGCGTTCCCCGCGATGCCCGAGTCGAAGCTGGTGACCGTGCCGGCCAGCAGGACGCCGACACCGCCGGCTGCCTGCACGTTGTTGAAGCGCACACCGGAACCGCACTCGAGCGCACCGTCCGTCCACTTCAGCCAGACGACCTTGCCCTTGACCTTCGCGGCCTCGTCGGCGCTGAACGCCGCGCAGCCGTCGATGTTCGTGGTCGGGACCACGACGTCACCCTCGACCGGCAGCGAGCCCTGGTAGTTCTGCGAGTACTGCGCGCGGTAGGTGCCGGCGACGTCGGACGGTGCGGTGGCCTCGACGCCGTCGAACAGCGACTGCCCGGTGGCGCTCGCGGCGACGGTCAGGGCGCCCTCGGCGTTGCCCGGCGAGCCACCGATGTCGGTGAAGTCGTCGGCGTTGCCCGAGGCGATGACGGGCAGGACACCGCGGGCGGTGAGCGCGTCGATCTTCGCGTTGTCGGGGTCGTCCGGTGCGCCGTAGTCGGAGCCGAGCGACAGGTTGAGGACGTTGATGTCCTTGCCCTCGGTCAGCGCCTGGCCGACCCAGTCGAGCGCGGCGCCGGTCAGGTCGGTCGAGCCGCCCTCGTCACCGAAGACCTTGAGGGCGTAGAGGCCGGCCTCGGGCGCGGTGCCCGGACCGATCCACATGTCCTGGACGGTCTGGTTGGTCAGCTTCTTGTAGTCACCGCGGAACGTCTTCTTGTCGGCGGTCAGGCCGTAGCCGGCTGCGGTGCCGGACACGTGCGTGCCGTGGTCGCCGCCCTTGCCGTCGATCGGGTTCGCGTCCGGCTTCGGGGTCGGGTCGTAGCCCGCGCTCGAGGAGTCGGCGTTGTACGTCGGGCCGGCGAAGTCGTAGCCACCCAGGTACTTCTTCGCGTCGAACCAGCTCGGGTCCGGCGCGCTCGTGCTCGCCAGGGCCTGCTGGTACGCCGCCGTGGTGCCGGGGCCGCCGAAGTCGGCCTGCGTGTAGTCGAGGCCGGTGTCGAGGACGGCGACGTTGACGCCCTTGCCGGTGCGGCCCGTCTGCTGCCAGGCGTCGAGCGCCCGCGTGTAGACGTCACTGGCCGCGTTCTTCGGGCTGACGCCGTCCGCGCCGGGCTCCACCAGGTCGGGGTCGACGCCGCTCGGGGCCTTCGACGCGTCGCCCGGGGTCGGGTCGACGATCTTCTTCGGGGTGAGCGGGATGATGCTCTCGACGTCGGAGCGCGTCGCGATGTCACGGAGGGCATCGACGTCGGCGACCACGGCGACGCCGGGTACGGTGTACTCGGTCGAGTACAGCTCGGTGGCCTTCGCGTCCGAGCGCTTCACGGCGGCGCGGACGGCGTCGACCGTCGAGGTGATCGCCTTCACGCGCTGCTTGGCCTCGGTCGACTGGGTGCGCGACCCCGCCAGGTCGCCGCCCTTGGCCTTCGCGTCGACCTCGAGGGCACCCTGGCCGGTCGTGCGCACGAACGCGGCGACCTTCTTCTGGGGCTTCGCGTCGCGCAGCGGCTGCGCGAGCTTCAGGTCGGCCGCCGACAGGCCGCTCGGGGCGGCGCTCGCGGTGCCGCCGACGGCGAGACCACCGCACGTCAGGGCGACGGCGGCGATGCCTGCGGTCAGGATGCGCGACACGCGACCACGCGCAGCGCCCTTCTCGACCGGTGGTTGTTGGGGTGTGGCGCGGTTCGGTGTTGCACGTGTCACAGGGCGCACTCCTCGGGCTCTGTCCGTGGTGGGAATTCCTGTGAAGTTATGCGTTCGTTCACAGGCGGAACAGTCCGCACTTCGGGGGACTGTCCCTCGGACGGGGGTACAGCACCTCCTAAGTTGCACAGGTGTGTGCACGTTATTACGATGGGCGTCGTGACCACCACCGACCAGCCCGGGCGCGCGCCCCGACGGGACGCGACCGCGAACCGGGCCGCCCTGATCGAGGCAGCGCGGAGCGTCCTGCAGCAGGACCCTGACGCCTCGCTCGAGACCATCGCGTCCGCCGCCGGCCTGTCGCGCCGTGCGGTCTACGGACACTTCCCCTCCCGCGACGACCTCGTGCGCGAGGTCGTGACCGGCGGCGCCGCCCGGATCGCCGGCGCGATGCCGTCGTCGTCCGAGCTCGCCGACCTGCCGCCCGCTGCCCGGCTCGCCGCGATCGCGGTGACGCTCTGGGCCGAGGTCTCGCACGTGCGCTCGATGGCCCGCGTCGCCCTGCGCAGCCCGTTCGCCGAGTCCGTCGCCGAGGTGTTCGCGCCGCTGCGGGCGCAGGTCCGCACGGCGTGCGCGCTCGGCATCGACGAGGGCTCGATGCGCGACGACGTCGACGCGGACACCCTCGCCCGCCTGGTGGAGGCCGCGTGCATCGCCGTCCTCGACGAGGCCACCCGTTCCGGCACGAGCGACGAGGTCGGACGGCGCATGGTGGTGTTGTCGGCCCTCGGCACCGCCGGCATCGACTGGCGCACCGCCCTGCTGTCCGAACCCGCTGCTGCTGACCCTGTGGAGTCCCACGCATGACGCTCGAACTCGACCACGTCGGCATCGGCGAGGAACCCGGTGCCGCGCTGCCGATCGTCTCCGCCGTCGCCGCCCCCGGCCGCCCCGGGGTCATCGCCGTCGAGACCGAGCAGGCACCGGTGCTCGCGTCCCTCGTCGCCGGTGGCCGCATGCGCCCCGACACGGGACGGGTGCTGCTCGACGGGCACGAGGACGCCGCCGCCGTGCGCCGGGCGTTCGCACTCGTGGACACCCCCGGGGTCGCCGAGCCGTTCCCCGTGCTGACGCTCGGGCAGGTCGTGCGCGAGGAGCTCGCGTTCGCCGGGCAGCGCCCCTCGCGCGGGCACGTCACGACCGTGCTCGACGAGCTCGGGATGCTGGGCTACGCCGACACGCCCGTGCAGCGGGTCCCGACCGAGGTGCGGGTCCGGCTGCTCGTGGAGCTCGCACTGCTGCGCGACGGGGTGACGGGCATCGTGCTCACCTCGCCCGAGCGGCACGGCGGCGCCGTGGCCGACTGGTTCGCGGTGGTGCGCGACGTCGCACGACGTGGCGTCACCGTCGTCCTCGTGACGTCGAAGGCGGCGGCCGACACCGTCCAGCAGCTGCTCGACACCATCCACACCGAGGGTCCCGACGACGCGACCCGGACCGACGGAGGCGACCAGGGCCTCCCGTCCGGCCCCTCCGACCGCCTCGACCCCGAGGCACCAGCAACCGTCCCGACGGAGGCACCCGCGTGACCATCCCCTCGCTCATCCGCGCCGAACTCGCGCGCCTCACCGCCACGCCGCTCGCACGGCTGGCGTTCATCGCCCTCATGGTGGTGCCGCTGCTCTACGGCGGCGCGTACCTCTGGGCGAACCGCGACCCGTACGCCAAGCTCGACCAGATCCCGGCCGCGATCGTCGACCAGGACGCCGGTGCGACGCTCGACGGCGACCGCGTCGACTACGGCGAGGACGTCGCGAAGGAGGCGATCGACGGCGGCGACTTCAAGTGGACCGAGACGACCGCGGCCGACGCGCGCTCGGGCGTGCGGAACGGCACCTACGACTTCGTCGTGACGATCCCGCACGACTTCTCCGAGTCCCTGGTGTCGGCGCAGAGCGACGACCCGAAGCGGGCCGAACTCGTGATGACGACCGCGGACACGAACTCGTACCTGGCGTCGACCATCGCGGAGCAGGCGGGCAAGACCATGCGCACGGCCGTCGCCGAGCGGGTCGGCAAGCAGGCCGCGAAGACGCTGCTCGTCGGGCTCGCCGACGTGCGCGACAGCCTCGGCGACGCCGTCGACGGTGCCGGCAGGCTGGCATCGGGGGCGACCACGGCAGCGGACGGGGCGGCCTCCCTCGCCTCCGGCACGGCGAAGCTGTCCGCGGGGGCGTCGGAGCTGGCGGACGGGACGGCCTCGCTGCCGTCCCAGACCGCGCAACTGGACAGCGGCGCGCAGCAGGTGGCGTCCGGAGCGTCGGAGCTGGCATCCGGCCTGCGGTCGGCGCAGCAGCAGACCGCAGCGCTGCCCGCGCAGACCGCGCAGCTGAACGACGGCGCGCAGCGCGTGGCAGCGGGCAACGCCGAGTTGGCGAAGCGGGTGGACGCGGTCAGCGGGGACGTCGACGCGCTGCAGCCCGTCGACGCCACGGCGGTGCTCCAGCAGATCGAGGCGAACCTGCCCGAGGGCGTCACGCTGACCCAGGCGCAGCAGGACGCCATCACGAAGGCCGTCAGCGACGTCAACACCGCTGGGGCGTCGGCCAAGCAGACCTACGCCACGACGAAGTCCGCCGTCGACCAGCTCCGCGACGGCTCCGCGCAGGTCGCCGCCGGCACGTCCGCGCTCGCGTCGGCGTCGCCCACGCTCGCGGACGGCATCGCCTCGGCGTCGTCGGGCGCATCGCAGCTCGCGTCGGGGTCGTCGCAGGTCGCCGCGGGCACGTCGAAGCTCGCGGACGCGGCGCCGACGCTGTCCTCCGGAGCGGCCTCGCTCGCCAGCGGTTCGGCCTCGGCCGCGTCTGGCGCGGCGTCGCTGTCCTCCGGCGTCGACCAGCTCGAGGACGGCTCGAAGGAGCTCGCGGCGAAGCTCGACCAGGGCCGCACGAAGATCCCGGCGTCGACCGCCTCGCAGCGGTCCTCGCAGGCCGACGTGATCTCGGATCCCGTGAAGGTCGGCGACGACAACATCGCCGCAGCCTCCAACTACGGGGCCGGCCTCGCGCCGTTCTTCATCTCGTTGGCGGCCTGGATCGGCATGTACGCGCTGTTCCTCATCCTGAAGCCGATCTCGAAGCGGGCCATCACCGCGGTGCGGAAGCCGCTGCGTGTGGTGCTCGGCGGCTGGCTCACGCCGGCGCTGCTCGGGGTCGTGCAGATGGCGGCGCTGTTCCTGATCGTGCGGTTCGCGCTCGACCTCGACGTCGTGCACGCCGGGGCGACGGTGGCGGTGATGGTGCTCGCGTCGGCGACCTTCGCGGCGATCATCATGGCGCTCAACGTGCTGCTCGGGTCGGTCGGGCAGTTCCTCGGCCTGGTGCTCATGCTCGTGCAGCTCGTCACCGCGGGCGGGACCTTCCCGTGGCAGACGCTGCCGGGGCCGTTGGCGGCGCTGCACTTCGCACTGCCGATGACGTACTCGGTCGATGCGATCCGGCAGACGATGTACGGCGGGTCGTTCGCGGCGGTGTGGTCGGACGCGGGGGTGCTCGCGTGCTGGTTGCTCGGCGCGCTGCTCGTGTCGTACGTCGTCACCGCGCGGCAGACCCGCTCGCGGACGCTGCGCGACCTGCGGCCGAGCTTGATCGGGTAGCGCGGCGCGGGGCGGGGTGCTCTTTGTCGCCGTTCATGGAGCAGAAGACGTCGAGTCGCGCCCACGCACTCGACGTCTTCTGCTCCACCGACGGGCACCGGCGTCTGGGGTACGGGCCGCCTGCGTGGGCACGAGCACCCACCGCGCCGCTCGTGGAGCAGGAATCGTCGAGTCGCGCCTCCGCACTCGACGATTTCTGCTCCACCGACCGGAGCGCGGGCGACCTCCGAGCGCATAGTTGACGCGCGTGAGCCCGGGAACGAGCAGCGGCCGGCGCGACCGGGAGGCGGCAGCGTCAGGGTGCCCGGCGTCCGAGCGGGACGTCGGCGAGCGCTCCCCCGAGCCAGCGCATGTCCTCGTCGGGCAGCGCCGCGCGCGCATCGGCGTCGAGCACTGCCGTCGCATCGTCGACCGGCACGAATCCGATCCGCTCTCCGGCACCGAGGTCCGCCGGGCTCTCCTGGTTGCGCGACAGTGCCCAGACGACGTGGTGACCGGGATCACGGAGCGCCACCGTCGCCTCGACCAGCCGCGCGAGGTCGTCCGCCGACGTCCACATCCGCAGCGCCCGACGGCTCGACGGCCGCTCCCCGAAGGCGCCGATCCGTGCGGAGACGATCGACATGTCGAACCGGTCCGCGAACAGGCTGCCGAGCAGCTCCATGGCGGCCTTCGTCACGCCGTAGTAGGTGTCGGGACGTGGCAGTCGGTCACCCGGGATCGAGCCGGCCGCGCCCTCCGGCTCCGGAACACGACCGACCGCGTGGATCGAACTCGCGAGGAGGACACGCGTCACCTTCGCTGCGGCCGCTCGCTCCAGCACGTTCTTCGTGCCGGTGAGGTTCGCCGCCACCAGGTCGTCCCACGCGTCCTCGGTCGGGATGCCCGCGAGGTGGACCACCGTGTCGACCCCGGCGAGCGCGACGTCGAGTGCGTCCGGGTCCGCAACGGAGCCGGTCACGAGCCGCTCACCGTCACCCACCGGTCCGTCCGGTTCCCGCTCGTCGAACAACACCAGGTCGTGCCCGGCCGAACGGAGCCGCGGACGCAACGCCGTCCCGATCCGACCAGCAGCACCCGTCAGCAGCAGCGTCGCCATGCCGCGGAGGCTACCCCCGTCGACGCAGCAGCGACGCCAGCTCCGCCAGCGCCTCTCGGTTGTGCGTGGTCACGTCGCTCCGGCTCCAGCGCAGCACGGCCCAACCGAGCCGTCCGAAGGCACGGTACCGCCGGAGGTCGGACTCCCACTGCGCCCGGTCGGTGCGGTGCTGGTCACCCTCGTACTCGATGACGATGCGCTCCCGGCGGTAGGCGAGGTCGGCGCGGCCGATGAACCGCCCGTGCTCGTCGCGGATCTCGACCTGCAGCTCGGGTTCGGGCAGGCCCCCGCGCACGATGCCCAGACGTGCGCGGGTCTCCTGCGGCGAGCCGCTCCCCGGTCTCACCAGCGCCAGCGCGGCACGGAGTGTGCCCGCTCCCGGACAGCGGCTCCGGGCGGCGAGTGCGGTCGCGAGGTCCTGGACCGTGGTCGGATGGGCCCGGCCGGCGAGCACCGCGTCACCGAGGACGACGAGGTCGTCGAGCCCGAGCACCGACCCACACTCCACCCAGGCGGTCGCGGGTGTGCTCGTCGGCATCCCCCACCGCTGGACGACCCGGGCGCGGTCCTCCGTCGTGCGGTGGCCGACCACGCCCGTCCGCCGCATCTGTGCCGCGGGGCGGAGGCTCGTCACGTGCACCGGATCGTCGCCCTGGCAGCCGTGCGGCAGCGGGAGGCCCCACAGCACCGCTGCGGACAGGTGGCTCACGAACTGTCCGGGCCCGAGCACCGGTCGGAACGCACGGATCCGGTCGATCCCGGTCAACGGTCGGTGTCGGTGCCAGCGGATCGACCGCGTCGGTCGGACCAGGTCTCGTCGGCGGAGGCGTTCACGGTGTGCCCCCGCGCGATCGGCCGCACGGACGTCGAAGCTCCGGACGCGGAGGTCCTTCGGCAGTGGTCTCGGTCGCACCTCCCGAGCGTCGCGGATCCCCGCGCCACCCCGGTCGCTCCGTGCCCGATCCGTGGACACCCACACGCGCGGGTCCGCTTGTGCAGGGATCCCCGCGCCGTTGGTGGAGCAGGAAACGTCGGGTGGCGTGCGGGTACTCGACGATTTCTGCTCCACCAGCGGACTGGCGGGCGGGCGGGCAAGCTGTCGGCGGACGGGCCGACCAGGCCGACGGACCGACGGGCACCGGCCGGCCGGGCAACGGCACCATGTCCTGACAACCGCGCACGCCGGGGCGACTACGATCGAGGCACACCACGACAGGTCGAAGGAGATCATGGGAGACGGCACGCCCGCCACCGCAGACGGCAAGCCCGCGACCATCTACGACGTCGCCGCGCGCGCCGGGGTCTCGAAGTCCCTCGTCTCCCTCGTGCTGCAGCGCTCGCCGAAGGTCAGCGACCAGCGCCGCGAAGCCGTCCTCCGGGCCATCCAGGAGCTCGACTACCGCCCCTCGACGGCGGCGGTCTCCCTCGCCGGCACCCGCAGCCGGACGATCGGCGTCGTGCTCGACGACTTCCGGAACCAGTGGTTCGTCGACCTGCTCACCGGCCTGCGCGAAGCACTGCAGGACCAGGGCCACCGCCTCGTCGTGGCGGACCGCTTCCTCAACACCGGTCTCGACGTCTCCCCCGTCGAGGGCTTCCTGTCCATGCGCGTCGAGGGCATCGTCATCGCGGGCGAGCCGGACACCGACCTCGCGATCCCGGCGAGCATGCCGGTCGTCGTCGCCGGCGGTCGCGCGACCCTCCCCCGCGCCGACACCGTCGCGAACGACGACCGCGCCGGCGGCCGCATGGCGGCCGAGCACCTGCTCGCCCTCGGCCACACCCGCATCGGCTTCGTCGGCGGACGCTCCGCCGCCTCCGCGGAACGCCGGGCCGGCCTGGAGGCAGGGGTCGCCGCCGCCACGTCCGGCGCCTCGGTCGTCACCCACGTCATGCCCGGGGAACCCACCGAGGCCGCCGGTGCCGAGGCCGTCGGGCTCCTCCTCGATGCGCACCCCGACGTCACGGCGGTGTTCGCGGCGAACGACGTCATGGCGCTCGGCGCGATGTCCGGTCTCGCCGACCGGGGCCTGCGCGTCCCCGAGGACGTGTCGGTCATGGGGTACGACGACACCCCGCTCGCGGCCACGGCGTACGTCGGCCTGACGAGCATCGACGACCGCAGCGTCGACATCGGCCGCGGTGCCGGGGAACGCCTGCTCGCCCGCATCGCCGACCCCTCGGCACCGGCGCACGAGACCCTGGTCGAACCCCGACTCGTCGCCCGCCGGACGACCGCCGCACGCTGACCCGCCCCGCCCGCCCGCCGCCGCGCCGGGCCGCGCCGGGCCGGGCCGCGCCGGGCCGAGTCGGACCGGGCCCCGAGGCTCGCGCCCGCGGACACTTCCGTGGTTCCGGAGCCGCGAAGACGTCCGCCCAGCCGAGTCTCGCGCGAGCGGCCAGCGGCGCAGCGGCGCGGCCCCGGCTCAGTCGGGCAGCACCGCGTGCCGCACGACCCAGGCGTGCATGACGATCGCCGCAGCGGCCGACGCGTTGATGCTCCGCGTCGACCCGAACTGCGTGATCTCGAGGTGGGCGTCCGCACCGGCCACGGCCTCGTCGGTGAGCCCGGGGCCCTCCTGCCCGAACAGGAACACGCACCGCTCCGGGATCGCCGCCGTCTCGATGCGCTCGGCACCCGGGGTGTTGTCGATCGCGACGACGGGTCGCCCGTCCTCGCGCATGGCGTCGAGGAACGCGGCGACGTCCGGGTGGTACCGCACGTGCTGGTAGCGGTCGGTGACCATCGCCCCGCGCTTGTTCCACCGCCGCCGTCCGATCACGTGCACGGTGCCGGCGAGGAACGCGTTGGCGCTCCGGACGATCGACCCGATGTTCAGGTCGTGCTGCCAGTTCTCGATGGCGACGTCGAACGCGTGCCGTCGGGTGTCCAGCTCGGCGACGATCGCGTCCATCGACCAGTACCGGAACCGGTCGACGACGTTGCGGGTGTCCCCGGCCGCGAGGAGCTCGGGGTCCAGCCGCGGGTCGTCCGGCCAGGGCTCGGGGTGCGGGCCGACGCCGTTGGTCGTGGCCTCGTGCGTCGGCGGCAGCTCCGGAGCGGCGCCGGCCGGGTGGGCCGGTCCCGGTGACGGGACCGCGGGGTCGGACGGGAGGCGCTCGGTCACGTGACCAGCGTAGGGCGCGTGCCCCGCGCCTCCCGTCCGGCGATCGTCGTCATCCGCCGACCGCGTCGGTCAGGACCCGGCCGGGTCCGTCACCGAGCGGACGCGGGCCTCGATGCCGGCGGTGATGATGTCGAGGCCGAGGGCGAAGCGGTCGTCGTACGAGTGCTCCCCGAGGATCTCGCCCACGACCCGGTGCCGCTCCGGTCGGCCCGCTTCGGAGTCGCCGCGACCGACCTGCACCCCGGCGTGCCCGACCACGAAGTCGTACACGACGAAGAACGCGTACATCGCCTCGCGCTCGGGCAGACCCGCCTGCTGCAGGGCACCGACGACCTTCGCGACGACGGCGTCCGACTCGGTCGAGGCGAGCGGGGCGCGCTGGCTGTGCGACTCGAGCACGAGGGGGTGGGTGCGCATGAGGTCGCGGAAGGTGCACGCGAAGACGTGCACCACGGAGCGCCAGTCCTCCGGCCAGACGAAGGTGGCCGTGAACTCGTCGACGGTGCGCCGGACGAGTTCGGCGTGCAGGTCGTCCAGGCCGCCGATCGTCCGGTGGACGGTCATCGGTGCGACGCCGAGCCGGGCGCCGAGGGCACGGAAGGACAGCCGGTCGAGGCCCTCCTCGTTGGCGATGGCCGTGGCCGCGTCGATCACCTGGTCGCGACTGAGCACGTTCGGGCGGCCGCGACGGCGACGAGGCGGTTCGGGTGCGGACGCGGGCCGCGGTGCGCTGCCGGGGGCGTCAGGGTCGACGAGCACGAGAGGCCTCTCCTTGATCCGGTACGTGTCCCGAAAACCCTAGCTGAAAGCCGAACGCCGGTCGGTGTCCGGTCGGCCAGGCCCTGCTGGTCGGGTGGCCAACGGGCTCGCCCGAGCCCCTCCCCGGTACGCTGTGGCCATGGCGACCCGCGACGAAGTCGAGTGCTGGCTGACCGACATGGACGGCGTGCTCGTCCACGAGAACCAGGCGCTGCCGGGCGCTCCCGAGCTCATCCAGCAGTGGCTCGACGAGGGGACGGAGTTCCTCGTCCTCACGAACAACTCGATCTTCACGCCGCGCGACCTCAGCGCCCGTCTGCGGAGCTCCGGGCTGCACGTGCCCGAGGAGCGCATCTGGACGAGCGCCCTCGCGACGGCGGACTTCTGCCGCTCGCAGATGCCCGGCGGCTCCGCGTTCGTGATCGGCGAGGCCGGCATGACGACGGCGCTGCACGAGGCCGGCTTCATCATGACCGAGACCGCGCCCGACTACGTCGTCGTCGGAGAGACGCGGAACTACTCGTTCGAGGCGATCACGAAGGCCGTCCGCCTGATCCGGGACGGCGCCCGCTTCATCGTGACGAACCCGGACGCGACCGGGCCGAGCGCCGAGGGCGTCCTGCCCGCGACGGGCGCGATCGCCGCGATGATCGAGAAGGCCACGGGCAAGCAGCCGTACGTCGTCGGCAAGCCGAACCCGATGATGTTCCGCTCGGCGATGAACCGGATCGGGGCGCACTCCGAGAACACCGGCATGATCGGCGACCGGATGGACACCGACGTGCAGGCCGGGATCGAGGCGGGGCTGCACACCGTCCTGGTGATGACCGGCATCAGCGACCAGGCCGAGATCGACCGCTAC
Organism: Curtobacterium caseinilyticum; assembly: GCF_030363035.1. Classification (GTDB taxonomy): domain Bacteria; phylum Actinomycetota; class Actinomycetes; order Actinomycetales; family Microbacteriaceae; genus Curtobacterium; species Curtobacterium caseinilyticum. The sequence continues at coordinate 61,018 of NZ_JAUCMN010000006.1, forward strand.
CCGTTCCGTCCCAGCGAGGTCATCGCCGGCGTGCACGAGCTCGTCCGCCCCGAGCCGATCGAGGTCGAGCTCTAGCGGACGCGCTGCGCGCCGCGGAGGGGGCAGCACGCTACTCGACCGTGACGAGGGTGCCGAGCGGCAGCGCGTCGACCGCCGCCACGGCCTCGGCGGACAGCCGCACGCAGCCGTGCGACACCGCGCCCGAGGCCGCCGCGTTCCAGTGCAGCCCGATCAGCCCGCCGTCCGAGCCGCCGTACGGTTCGTCGGACGCGCTCGAGTGCAGCGACGTCAGCTGGATCGGGTGGTCGCCGGTGCCCTGCGCGGGGTCGACGTACCGCTGCTCCAGGTACCCGGTGACCCCGGTCGGCGTCGGCGTGTCCGCCGTGCCGATCCCGGCCGCGAAGCGCTGGACGACCTTCCCGGACGCGTCGACGATCGAGACGGTCTGCGCCGCGGTCGAGATGACCACGTGCTCCGTCGGCGTCGACACCTGTTCGAGCGCGGCCGCGGGCAGCCACGCGGCGGTCTGGGCCGCTGCGTGTCCGGACGCCCTCGACGGCAGCTCCTGCCGGGCGGGCGTGAGGACGAGCTCCCACGCGCCCTCGCGCCGCAGCCCGACGACGGTCGTGGGCTGCGCGAGGAAGTCGCGGCTCGCGAACCGTGCGACGGGGTGCTGCCGGTCGTCTCCGAAGAGCGGGGCGTCGGTGCGGAGGTGGAAGACCTCGGCGGACCCGACCGTGTGGTCGACGGGCAGCAGCCCCGCGACGACGGCGGAGTACCGCGCCTCGGGCAGTGCGGCGAGCGTCGCGGCACCGACGGACGGCACGCTCGGGACGGCGGCGGCCGTCGCGGCCGGAGTGTGCGTCGCTGCGGCGGGGACGGCATCGCTGCCGGTCGCGCCGGTCACGAGGGGGACGCCGATCGCGGCGACGGCGACCACGGCGGCGGCGATGCCGACGGTGGTCCAGGTCTTCTGGTGCTGCACGGGAGGGCTCCGGGGTGGGACGTGACGAGGCGGACGGGAGGCACGTGGCCGACCGACCACGCGCCGGGCGTCCGGTGGGTGCGGACGGGAGGCGCGAGGCGGGCTGGTCTCGCGCCTCCCGTCCGACGGTGGGACGCGACGGTCGGGAGGCGCGCGACGGGCTGGCCGTGCGCCTCCCGTCCAGCAGTGGGACGCGACGGTCGGGAGGTGACGACCGTCAGCCGCTGACGACCGGCAGGTGCACGCCGACCGGCACGGTGCCGGTCGCCCCGGCACCGCCCGCGCCGGCACCCGTGCCGGACCCGGCACCGGCTCCGCCGGTGGACGGCGCGGCCGTCACCGTGATGCCGAGCGGCGACACGAGCACCGAGGCGCCCGAGGCGTCGACCAGGTCGAGCGAGTGCGCTCCCGTCGCGGTGCCCGCGGGGATCGTCACCGGACCGCTGGCGGTGCCGTCGGCGCCGACGGTGAGCGTGCCGACCTCGACCGGGTCTGAGTGCAGCACGACCTGCAGGGTCGCGCCGGCGGGCAGGCCGGTGCCGGCGAGCGCGATCGGGTGACCGGCCTCGACGGAGGTGCCCTCGGGGGCGGTCAGCACACCGGAGACGACGCGCGCCGCACCACCGGTGGCGACGACCTTCACCGAGCCGTCCGCGGCGACCGCGACGGTCGCGCTCGTGGCGGCGGCGAGGTCGAGGCGCTCCCACGACCCGTTCGCGGTGCCGGACTGGTCGAGCGGGGAGCCCGACGCGATCTCGGTCTGCGCGAGCACCGCGGTGCGCTGCGCGTCCGTCAGGGTCGGGAAGGTCGTCAGCAGCAGGTTCGACGCACCGGTCGGGACCGACGGGGCGAGGCCGGCGGTACCGGTCTTCGCGAACCCGTAGGTCATGCGCTCGCGGTAGACCTGCACGGCCGAGGCGCGGTCGGTGACCACCTGCGCGGTACCGCCGGGCACCGCCTGGCCGCCGTAGGGGTCGTCCGTGTACGGCTGCTCTGCCGCGATGCAGTTCGCGAGGGTGTCGCCGCACTTCGCCTCGAGGTACTTCGTCAGCTCGGCACGGGCGGGTTCGAGGACCTCGGTGCGGTACTGCGTGTCCGACCAGCGCGCGGCGAGGGCGGCCTCGCCCGCGATGCGGCCACCCATGATGTCGAGCGGGTAGTGCACGCCGAGGACGATGCGGTCGTTGCCGGCCTCGGAGGTGCGGGCGAGGATCTCCGGCGCGAGCTCGGGCACGAGCGTGGCGAGGGTGATGCCCGCCTGGTACGCCGTCGTCGTGTGACCGGAGGGGTACGAGCCGCCGGTGCAGATGCCCTTCGTGCCGTACCCGGCGTCGAGCACGACGTCGTTCGGCGAGAACTCGTGCGTCGTGTCGGTGACGGTGGGCACGCGGGTGATCGTGAGGTTGCCCTTCGCGTCCGCCCAGGCCTTGCCGGTGCGGTTCGCGGCGAGGGACGACGCGTTCACGGTCGCCGGGTCGCAGCTGGCCGTGTCGTCGCCGACCGGCAGCGTCGCCGCGGTGTCGGTGGGCAGGTACGGCCGCGGGTAGCTGTAGTGGGCCTTGGCGTCGCCGGTGCTGACGAAGGCGCCGCTCGTGCCGCCTGTCGACTTGATGAGCGCGTCGGTCAGCGGGAGGGCGCCGTCGTGCCGGCCCTCGACGAACAGCGCGCTCAGCGCGTCGCCGAGCCCCTGTGACACCGTGAAGGACTGGTCGTAGGCGGTGCGGTCGGCGTTGTCGTACTCGGCGTCCTGCAGTGCACGGAACTGCTGGGCCTTCGTGGCGTGCTGGTTGATCCACGACGTGAGCTGGTCGTTCGTGGCCAGCGTCGACGGATCCTGCACGGTGCCGTGCAGGTCGTTCACCCCGTTCGACGACCAGTACCGGTCGTAGCCGCTGAGCAGCGACACGAGGTCGGGCTTGGTGGAGTCACTCGGGTACGTCGCGGCCTGTGCGGCGAGCGGGGAGCCGATCACGAGTGCGGTCGCCACGGTGGCGACGGTCACTCCGCGGAGGGCGGGTCTGCGCATGTGTGGTGGTCGCCCGGTGGGCGACGCCCCTTCCTGTAGTTCCGGTGTGGAAACAGGGCGAACCTAGGGACGGGTGGTTGCCGGACGGCGAACGGTCCCCCACGCGGGGGTGAACCGGACCGCAGGCTGTGGGCATTCGCAGCGCGCGGGCATGCCCCCGGAGCGGGGCTTCCGCAGCGCGCGCGCATGCCCCCGGAGCGGGGCTTCCGCAGCGTGGTCGGCGGATGTCGCGGTCGGTCAGACGGCGGACGGGAGGCGCGGCTCGCCTGCCTGCACCGCGAGCGCCTCCATGGACGGCACCGTCCGCCACCGGCGCCCGAGGCGACGGGCGCGGTCGTCCCGCCAGGCGACCACGCCGCCGGCGACGATGCCGAGGGCGAGCACCGCGAAGGCGAACAGCCCGATGAGCCCCGCGGGCACCATCCGCGACAGGTCGCCCGTACCGACGGTCGCCGTCACCGCGATCGACCCGAAGTCCCAGAACGCGTGGAGCAGCACCGGCGCGAGCAGGTTCCCGGTCAGGCGGCGAGCCAGGTACAGCGTCGACCCGAACGACGCCGCGAACACGACCTGCACGACGGTGACGCCGACCCCCGCCCCGGCCAGCACGTTGAGGAAGTGCAGCAGCCCGAACAGCACGCACGACGCGATCCACACGCCGAACTCGGGCAGGCGGCGGCGGAGCCCGACGACCAGCACCCCGCGGGTGAGCAGCTCCTCGAACACCCCGACGAAGAGCACCCCGACCGCGAGCAGCACGAAGTACTGCACCGGTTGCGCGCCCCAGTCGACGAGCGGCAGTCGGGCCAGGCAGACCGCGGCGATCAGGGCCGGTGCGGTGAGCGTCCAGCGCAGGGTCGCCCGGCGCCGGTCCACGGTCGCGATCGGCCACCAGCCCAGGGCGGTGACGTAGGCGCAGAGCACGAGCACCGCGATGCCCTCGGGCAGCACGAGCGCCCCGACGACGCTCTCGACCGTCTGCCCGAGCGTGCTGTAGTCGTCGCTCGGCCGCGAGCGCCAGGCACTAACGGCGGCGAAGGCGACGAGCGGCAGCAGGCCGAGCACGATCGACGGGGGCACCGGCCAGCGGCGGCGCCGGACGGGTGCCGTCGTGGTCGCCCGTCGTCCGTACCATTGACGCATGCGCCTGCCCTCCCTCTCCACCATGGCAGAGGACTACGTGAAGCTCGTGTGGAAGTCGACCGAGCGCGGCGGCGAGGGGCTCGCGACGCGGGACATCGCCGCTGCCCTGGGGGTCTCGGCGTCGACGGTGTCGGGGAACCTGCGGAAGCTCGACCGCGACGGGCTCATCGAGCACACGCCGTACTACGGGGTGGTGCTCACGCCGCTCGGACAGCAGGTCGCGGTGGCCATGGTCCGTCGGCACCGGCTGATCGAGACGTTCCTGGTGCAGCGCCTCGGGTACTCGTGGGACGAGGTCCACACCGAGGCCGAGGCGCTCGAGCACGCCGTCTCGGAGACGTTCCTCGACCGGGTCGACGCCGACCTCGGGCACCCCACGCACGACCCGCACGGCGACCCGATCCCCGCGGCCGACGGCACGGTGCCCGCGTCGCCGGGGACACTGCTCGGATCGATCGAACCCGGTGCCTGCGGCGTGGTCGACCGGGTGTCCGACGACGACCCGGCGCTGCTGCGCTACTTCGACGAGCTCGGGGTGGGACTGGGCACGCACCTGCGCGTGGAGCGCGTCCGCGACTACGCCGGGGTGATCGCCGTCGCCCGTCGGGACACCACCGGTGCGGAGTCCCTCGTCGACCTGCCCGCCGCCGCGGCCTCGGCGATCTGGCTCGCCCCCGACGACGACTGACGCGGGCGGCTGCTGCCCCCGCGGCCCCGGCGGCTCGCGGCCGCGGCGTCCCCACCGCGCCCGTGCTCACGCCCTCGTGCTCACGCCCTCGTGCCCACCCCCTCGTGCCCACGCCCTCGTGCTCACGCCCTCGTGCTCACACCCCCGTCCTCACGCCCTCGTCGAGGTTCCACGACTCGCCGTGTGCGTGTCGTCCGAGTTCCACGTGGTACCCGTCGTGACGCCGAGGATGCAGGATTCTGGAACCTCGACGCACCCCACCGGGCGCGCCGACATCCCGCTCGTCAGACGGTCTGCCGTCGGAACGGCGCCCGCAGCGTCGGCAGGACGTCCCTCCGGTTGACCCACAGCACCACGACCGCGGCGACGAGGTGCACCACGCTCAGCACCCACCGCCCGCTCGTGTCCGTCACGACGAACTGCACCGCGAACAGCGCCACGAGCGCGATCGCCGACCACCGGTGGAAGCGCAGCGCGATGATGATCGCCACGCCCAGCACGGTCTGCGACGCGGTGAGCACGAACTCCTCGACCTGCCGAGCGTCGAGCGGCAGGCCGCCCGAGGTCCCGCCGCCGAGCACGTGCGCGATCGGCAGCGACCCCACGAGCAGCGACCACTGGTTGACCTTCGACGCGATCAGCGTGCCGATCGCCGCGCCGCCCATGCCCCGCAGCGCGAAGAGCGCGGCGACGATGAACTCGGGCGCCTCGGTCGCGAGCGGCGCCAGCCACTGCACCAGGAAGTAGCTGTCGATGCCGAGGGCGCTGCCCGAGGCGACCAGGGCGTCCGCGAAGGGCTCCGCCGACGACAGGATCACCGCGGCGGCGACGACGAACAGCGCGACGATCGTCCACCGGCGCGCACGCTGCGGCATCGCGGCGATGGTGCCCGCCATGCCGACCATCTCCTCCTCGTCGCCGTCGTCCGGCACCTGCGACGCACGCCACAGGTACGCCACGAACGCGGCGAGCAGCACGAACCCGAACCACACCGGGATCGAGCCCATCAGCGGGATGAGGAACGCGACGACCGCGAGCAGCGCCAGGAAGCCGATGTCCAGCCGCGAGGACGGCTCGAGCTGCAGCACCTTCGTCGCGGACGCCGGCAGGGCCCCGGCGCGGACGTACCGGCGGGCGACGAGCAGCGAGATCACCACGACGAGCGGCCAGCCGAAGCCGAGCAGGAGCCGGTTCGACCCGGTCATGTTCGCGGCGGCGAACTGCTCGTAGGCGGGGTCGTACCCGGAACGGAACGCGTAGTACAGGTCGACCGCGTACTCCGGCAGCACCGCGATGAGCGCGAGGATCGCGATCGCGAGCGCACCGCTGATGTCCTTCTGCGCGGCCTCGGCGGCCCAGGCGAGCAGGAACGAGGCGGCGACGACGGCACCGCCGAACACGAGCAGGTCCACGACGGGGTCCGGGGCGAAGCCGCCGATGCGGAAGACCACGGCGGGCAGCGCGAGCACGACGCAGAGCGCGATGCGTCCCCAGGCGCTGCGGCCCATGCGGGCGGTCGGTGCGTCGGCGTCGAGGGCGCGGACGGGTGAGGTGTCGATCACGGGGTGGTCCCTTGGTCGGGGCCGCACCGGAAGACGCGGGGTGGGGGTGCGCTTCGGCCACGGCAGGACGGCCGAAGGTCTCGCTCGCCCGACGGGTGGGACCGTGCGGGTGGTGCACCGGGCCGATCGTCGTGATGGCCAGTGTGTCGATGCACGCGCTGGGAGCTACTCCCCTTCGTCACCCAGCTTGGCGCGCTCCGATCGGCGCACGCAAGCCGATCGGCTCTCTTCGTCGGCCCGAATCCGGGTCTTCCGCAGCCCGCCCCGGAGCCACGCGGACCGACAGCGTGCGCCTCGCGGGCCCCGCCTGACGTGCCGCCCGCTTCCGTGGAGCAGAAGACGTCGAGTCGGGAGTGCGTACCCGACGTCTTCTGCTCCACCACCGGGAGGGCGGGCGTGGGAGAACAGCGCGTGGGAGGGCGCAGGGCGGGGTGCGGGAGGGCGGGCGACGCGAGGACGGGGTGCGGGAGGGCGGGGTGCGGGATGGCGGGCGACGCGAGGGCGGGCACGACCCACGGCGACCGTGCGACGGACGGGAGGCGCTGGGCGGCCCCGCACCGCGCCTCCCGTCCGCCGGGTGGTCAGCCGGACGCGCGCCGGCTGCGTCCCAGCGCCACCTCGCGTCGAGCGCGCGCCAGCGCGAGCGCCGAACCGGCGTCCGGGTCGGCGAACAGGCGCTCGGTCTCGGCGACGTGCTCGCGGACGGCATCGCCGCGTCGGGCCGACGCGTCTGCCAGGACCGGAGCGACCACGTCCTCGCCGAGCGTCACGAGTGCCCGGCTCAGCGCCAGACGCGTCTCGCGGTCACCCTGCCCGAGCTCACGGGACAGGCGTCGGGCCAGCGCAGCGCGCTCGTCGTCCGGGGCGAGCAGGACCGCTGCGCGCCAGGCGGTCCGGCGGACGCCGGGGTCGTCGTCGCCGAGCCGCTCAGCGACCTCGGGGAACACGGACCCGTCGCGGATCTTCGAGAGCGTGTGGAGTGCCTGCGAGCGGGCCTGTGCCTCGGGGCGCTGCAGCTCCGTGACCAGGCGGGGGACGACGACCTCGGCGGGCAGTCGGACGAGCGACCACGTCAGCGCCTCGCGCACCTGCAGGTCCGGTTCCACGGCGCACCGCTCGACGAGCACCTCGAGGTCGTCCGGCCGTGCCTCGGTGCCGGCGGCCATCACGGCACGGAGTCGGGCGGACGAACGGGGATCGCTGAGGGCGTCGGCGAGGGTGGTCATCCCCTCATGCAACACCGTGTGCCCGCTGGTCCCGTGGACGGGGGCGAGGCATAGCGTGGAGCGGCCGTGGCCGACGGCCCGGCACCTCACGACAAGGAAGGACCCCGCATGCCCCGCATCGGAACCAGTGACCTGCACGTGTTCCCCCTCGCCCTCGGCGGCAACGTCTTCGGCTGGACCGCCGACGAGCAGACCTCGCACCGGGTGCTCGACGCCTACACGGGTGCCGGCGGCGACTTCGTCGACACCGCGGACGTCTACTCGGCGTGGGCTCCTGGCAACGAGGGCGGCGAGTCCGAGCGGGTGATCGGCTCGTGGCTGCGTGCGTCGGGCAAGCGTGACGACGTCGTGGTCGCGACGAAGGTCTCGCAGCACCCGCAGTACAGCGGGCTGTCCGCCGAGAACGTCGCCGCGGCAGCCCGAGCCAGCCTCGAACGGCTCGGCACCGACCACATCGACCTGTACTACGCGCACTTCGACGACCAGGACACCCCGCTCGAGGAGACCGTCCGCGCGTTCGACCAGCTCGTGCAGGAGGGGCTCGTCCGGTACACGGCGATCTCGAACTACTCGCGCCCGCGGGCCGAGGAGTGGATCCGGATCGCGAAGGAGCACGGTCTGGCGCTGCCGGTCGCGATCCAGCCGCACTACAACCTCGTGACCCGCGAGCCGTACGAGTCGGACATCGCGCCGCTCGCCGCCGCGGAGGGCCTCGGCGTCGTGCCGTACTTCGCCCTGGCCGCCGGGTTCCTGACCGGCAAGTACCGCACCAAGGAGGACTTCGCCGGCAAGGACCGCGAGGGCCAGGTCTCCGGCTACTTCTCGGACGAGGGCCTCGCCGTGGTGGGAGCGCTGGACGAGATCGCTTCGGGCCACGGCGTCGAGATCGCCTCGGTCGCGCTGGCGTGGCTGCAGGCCCGTCCGGACGTCGTCGCGCCGATCGCCAGCGCGCGGAACACCGATCAGCTGCCGGCGCTCCTGGCGTCCGCTGACCTCGAGCTCAGCGCCGAGGAGCTCCGCACGCTCGACGAGGCGTCCGCGAAGGTCCCGGCCGCGTCCTGACCCGGGCGGCCACGCGATGTGGTGATCCCGCCCGCCGCTCTGCGGGCCGCACGATCGGCGGTTCCTCGCAGCGGAACCTCGCTGCGGGGACCGTCGAAGGTGCGTGGTGCGCGGCCGACGAGCCCGTCAGGCGCCGTCGGGCGCCAGGGAGCCGGTCAGGGGCTGGCCCGACGACCGCGTGGCGAAGCACGAGATCGAGCGGTTCCCGCTGTCCCTCGTCGCCTGGTCGGGCGCGTAGGAGCCCTGCACCTGGACGTCCCCGTAGGCGGCCGCCGCAGCCGTGTCGATGGCCTGCGAGCTCTGGCAGACCTGCGAGGCCTGCGCCCCGAGGGCGTCCGATCCCGGCCACTGCTGGCCGCGCACCGGCACGCGCGCGGTCAGCTGCGCGATGTGCTGCACGCTGCAGTCGACCACCGTGTAGGTCTCCGACCACGCGTTCGTGAAGGGTGACAGGCACTCGCCGCCGGCCAGCTCGTTCCACGGGTGCACCCCGGGTGCCGCGGGGGTCGTGGCGAACTGCAGCGTCTGGGCCTGGGACTGGGACTCCGGCGTCGACGACGGTGCCGCGGCCTCCTGCGACGGGGCTGCCGAGGGTGCGGCGGCCTGCGAGGACGTCGACGCTGCGGGGGCGCTCTCCTCGTCGATCGAGTTGCCGAGGATCCAGCGGGTGAGCCCGAACACGGCGACGAGCAGCACGACGATGAGCACGACGGCGCCGACGATCAGGAGCTGCTTGCCGCGCTTGCCCTCGCTGCGCAGGCGGCCGAACCCCTCGTTGATGAAGTTGTCGCGGTCGCCGTTGCCGTTGCCGCCGGACCCGGCGGCCGGGCCGGTCGCCGCCGCACCGTACCTCGTGCGGCCCGGGCCCGGTGCGTGTGCGGGTGCTGCGGGCCGGGCGCCCTCGCCGACGGCCGGCATCATGCGTGTGCCGGCATCGTCCGGGTCGTACCCGGTCCCGCCGAGCTGGCCGACGGCCGCGGTGCCGAACAGGTCCTTGATGGCGCTCGTGTCGCTCGTCTCGCGGCCGTCCCACTCGGACTGGTCGAGGTCCTCCGGAGCGGCGGCGGGCAGACGACCGGCGCGGCCGTCCTGGTCGTCGTCGTGCGGCCCCGCGCCGGAGCGGCCGGCGTCGGAGCGGACGGCGTCGGAGCGGCTGGTGTCGGAGCGGCTGGCGTCGGCGAGCGCGCCGAGGTCCTGCCCGACCGAGGGTGGCAGGTGCGCGGGGTACGCGCTGGTGGTCTCGGGAGCGGCGGGCTCGACCAGGGGCGGAGCGGCGGCCGGGGGCACGGTGTCGTCGGGCTCGGTGTCGTCGGGCACGGTGCCATCGGGCACGGTCCACCAGGGAGTGGCGGACACCGGGGTCGGAGCCGGCGTCTCGGCGTCGGGCGAGCGTCCGTCGGCAGGAGCGGGCAGCGCGGTCGTCGCAGCAGCGTCCTCGTCCGCGGCGGGCAGCGCGGTCGTCGCCGCAGCGTCCTCGCCCGCGGCGGGCAGCGCGGTCGTCGCCGCAGCGTCCCCGCGCGGAGCCGGCAGCAGTCCGGTCGGCAGCCCGCCTGCGGGGGTGTCGACCTCGCCGGACACGACGTCGTCGTCGGCCTCGTCGGCGAGCGACCACGAACCCGCGCCGAACGCGGTGGTGTCGAAGCGGTCGGTGGTCAGCGTCGTCGGGACCTCGCCGGTCTCGTCGTCACGGATCGCCCAGTCGAAGGGCCGCTCGGCCGCAGCACCACCGACCGCGCCGGCACCCGCACCGTCGGCATCGTCGACGGCCTGCAGTCGCAGCAGCTCGGTGAAGCTCGGGGGCTCGTTCGTCGGCGCGGCCGGCGTCGGCGGCAGCACGTTCCCGACCCCGATCGGCTGCGCGACCGGACCGGTCGGCGTCGGCTCGGGTGCCGGCGGCTGCGACCCCGTCGCCCGGCCGAGCCAGTCGACGTCGCTGCGGCCCTGCCCGAAGGGGTCGGTCCGACGGCGTTCCTCGTCGACTGCCCGGTTCTCGGCGGCGCGCTGGTCACGGTGGCGCATCGCCGTCGGCAGCGAGATCGAGGACGGGTGTGACGCCGTGCTCGTCGGCGGCACCGGCGCCGCGGGCGGGATCCGGTCGCCCAGGGTCTCCCGCTGGTGCTCCACGGCCGCCTGCGGGTTCACCGACGGCTCGCGCAGCTCGTCGCTCATCGGGATGGCCTGCGTCGCACCCGCGTCCTCGTCATCGGGCCCCGACGACCCAGCCGAGGTCCCCTGGCTCGTGACACCCGGCTCCGGCTCGAACGGCTCGGGCAGCGGCGCCCCCGTCTCGCGGGCAGCCCGCTCGGCCTCGCGCCGCTCGCGGCGCGAGGGCCAGTCGTCCTCCGCACGCGGCGCACCGAAGATGTCGGCGGCGCTCCGGAGTCCCCGGAACGGAGCGTCCGAGGCGGACGCGCGCTGGGCCTCCTGTCCGTCCGTCCCGTCTGCCGGGCCGGACGGACCGTCGGGTTCGCGCGCGTCGTCCGGACGCTCCCCGGTCACGCGCTCAGCCCCAGGTCGGCCAGCCCGATCGCGGCGAAGTAGGGGTACCCGGCGGCCTCGATGCGCTCCTTCGCGCCGGTGTCGCGGTCCACGACGACGGCGACGGCCGCGATGATCGCGCCCTCGCGCTCGAGTGCCTCGGCAGCCTTGAGCGGGGAGCCGCCGGTGGTGGAGGTGTCCTCGAGGACGACGACGCGCTTGCCGCGGACGTCCGGGCCCTCGACCTGGCGGCCGCGACCGTGGTCCTTCGGCTCCTTGCGCACGACGAATGCGTCGTACGCGAGCCCGCGGGCGGCTGCCTGGTGCAGGACCGCGCTCGCGATCGGGTCGGCTCCCATGGTCAGGCCACCGACCGCGTCGACGTCCGGCACCTGCTGCAGCAGGTCGGTCATGACCTGTCCGATGAGCGGCGCGACGCGGTGGTCGAGGCTCACCTTCCGCAGGTCGATGTAGTACGACGCCTGCTTGCCGCTCGTCAGCGTGAAGTCGCCGTGGAACACCGCATCGTCGGAGATGTGCTGGATCAACTGGTCGCGCGTGTCGGTCACAGCCCACAAGGGTAGTCGTTCGGCCCCGGATCGCGCCCGTCGGCCGTCAGCCGCCGTGCGCAGACGGCGCCACGGCGACCTCGGTACGCTCCGGCTCATGTCCCTGTCCGTCCCGGAGTCGGAGGCGTCGGCCGCTCCCCGACCCGGTCCACCGCCCCGCCGCGGGCGGGTGGCCGCCGTCGGCCGGGAGGCACTGGGCGCCGCCGTCGCGCTGGCCCTGGCCGTCATCGCCCTCCGACACGTCGTGGCGACCGAGCGGGTCGCCCTGCTCTGGTACGACGGGGACTCCGTGCTGCTGCCGCTCGTCGAGCGCTCGATCCGGCTCGGGCAGCCGTTCGAGTGGGCGATGTCGCCGTCGCTGTTCTTCTTCCCCGAGCTCCCGGTGTACCTGCTCTGCTCGCTCGTCACGGCGACGCCGCAGCAGGCGCTCGCGCTCAACGGCGTGCTCGTGCTGCTCGCCGTGTACGCGCTCGTGCGGGCGGCGGCGAACGAGCTCATGCCGGCAGCGCGACGGTCGGCCCGGATCGCGGTGTCCGCGCTCGCGCTGGGGTTCGTCACGGCGGTCGTGCTGACGGAGTCGTCGGCGACCGCGGTGTCGCTCGAGCTCGGGTCCCTGCTCCTCACGACCACCTACTACTACGGCGCCCTGCTCGCCGTGCTCGGCACCGCCGTGCTCGTGCTCCGCACGGTGCGCACGGGCCGGGCGTCGGTCACCGTGCTCGTCGTGACGGTGCTCGTCGCGGCGTGCACGACGGCGTCGAACCCCCTGTACGTGCCGTGGTCGGCCGGTCCCGTGGTCGTGACCCTCGGGCTCCTCGCCGCCGCACGGCGCGTCCCCTGGCGACCGGCGGCGTGGACGTCCGGAGCGCTCGTGGCCGGGTCGGTCGTCGGGTACCTGCTCCGCATCCCGCTCGCGCCGTTCGTGTCCCTCGACCCGTCGACCTACGTGCACCCGGACCAGGCCCTGTCGACCCTGGCGTTCTTCGCGGCGCTGACCGACGACCGCGCGGGCTCTGCGGCGGGTGACGCGGGGCTGCTGCTGCTGTTCGTCGGCGTGCTCCTCGCAGCCGGCGGCACCGTGTGGGCGTGGCGGGTGCGGACGGCGCGGACGGTGCTCGTGGCGACGGTCCTGCCGCTCGTGACCGTCGTGGCCGTCTCCGTCGGGGTGGTCGTCGCCGGCTCACCGACGCCGCGGTACCTGGAACCCGTCGTGACGGCACCGCTCCTGGCACTCGTCGCCGTCGCGGAACTCGCGCGCACCGCCGTCCGCCGGACCCGGGTGCACCGCCCGCGGCGGACGGTCCGCCTGGTGCTCGCGGTCGCGGCCGCCCTCGTGCTGGTGACCGGCATCGCCACGGCGCCGGGCACGGTCGCCGCGGTCGCCACCGCGCGGTACACGCCTGCCGCGTGCCTGGACCGCTGGGCGGACGGTCGCCAGGTCACCGGCGTCGGGCAGTTCTGGACGGTCCGGCCCCTGGCGGCGTACGCGTCGACCGACGTCGAGCTGCTGCAGGTCAAGGACACGTTCGAGACGTACCCGTGGCTCGTCGACCTCGGGGCCTACCGCGACGCGGAGCCGACGTTCGTCGTGATCGGGGCGAACGACCTCTGGACCACCGCGGTGGAGGACTCCCTCGGCGCCCCGGCGACGATCACGCACTGCACCGGGTTCGACGTCTACGACTACGCGGGCACCCCGGGAGCCGCGGTGCTGCAGCGCGACGTGGTGGGCAGCGCCGACCGGATCCGGCGCGAGCGGGGGTTCTGAGCCGGACGCCCGGACGAGCGGGAGTTGTCCACAGGCGGCGCGGCGGCGTGTCGGATCGTCTGTACGGATGTATAGGCTCGACCCCGTGACTCGTCCCGCCAGCCACCGCGTCCCGCGCCCCACCGTTCGTCTGCGACTCCTCGCCACCGGTCTGGCCCTGGCCGGTCTGCTCGCGACGGTGCTCGTCGACGCGCCGAGCGCCAGTGCCGCGAAGTACCCGTCATGGGACGAGGTCATGGCCGCTCGCGGGCAGGAGTCCGCGAAGCAGGAGCAGATCACCCAGATCCGCGGCATCATCTCGGGCCTCGCGGACGAGGTCAAGGCGGCCGAGGCCGAGGCGAAGCGCCTCGGCGACGACTTCTTCGAGGCGCAGAGCGACGCGCAGGACGCCGCCGAGAAGGAGCAGAAGCTCCGGGCCGACGCCGAGGAGCACGCCGAGATCGCCGAGCGCAGCGCGTCGCAGGCCGGGCAGTTCGCGGCGCAGATGGCCCGGCACGGCGGTGCGGACGTCACCGCGTCGGTGCTGGCCGAGGGCGAGGACGCCCGCGACCTGCTGTACGACCTCGGTGCGCTGAGCAAGCTGTCGGAGCAGGCCGAACGGGTCGAAGCAGCGGCCAGCGCGGACGCCGCGGTCGCCCGCTCGCTGACGGCCCAAGCGGACCGGGCGTCGAAGGCACTGGACGAGCTCGCGGCCGAGGCCGAGCGGAAGATGCAGGCGGCACAGGCGGCGGCCGACAAGGTGCAGACCGCCTACGACGAGCAGCAGGAGAACAAGGCGCGGCTCGACGCACAGCTCGCGACGCTCACCTCTGGGCGCATCCGGACCGAGGCCGAGTTCGCCGAGGGCGAGAAGGTCCGCAAGGCGGCAGAGGAGAAGGCCCGGCGCGAAGCCGCCGAGGCAGCGCGGCGCGAACTCGAGCGCCAGCGTGCGGCAGCGGCGGCGGCCGCGAACTCCGGCGGTGGCGGTGGCGGTGGCGGTGGCGGGGGCGCTCCCGTCGGCGGCACGGGTGGCGGTGGAGGCGGCGGCGTCGGCTCCGGGTCGGGCACCGGCTGGGTGCGCCCCGGCGGCGGGTACGTCATCAGCCCGTACGGGTACCGCGTGCACCCGATCACCGGACGCGTCACGAAGCACGACGGCCTCGACCTGACGAGCGGCTGCTCGACGGCGATCGTCGCGGCGGCAGCGGGCACCGTGGAGTACGTCGGCTGGTACGGCGGCTACGGCAACTACGTCCGCATCAACCACGGCGGCGGTGTCTCGACCGCGTACGGCCACATCGTGAACGGCGGCTTCCGGGTCTCCCCCGGCCAGCGCGTCTCGGCCGGGCAGCTCATCGCCCTGGTCGGCTCGACGGGCAACTCGACGGGCTGCCACCTGCACTTCGAGGTCCACATCGGCGGCGCGACCACCGACCCGGCACCCTTCATGGCGGCGCGGGGCGTCGGCCTCTAGCCAGGAGCGGACACCGCGAGCGCGCGAGCAGCGTGCCAGCCGTCACCGGTAGGTTCGATCCCATGCGCGTGGCGACCTGGAACGTGAACTCCGTCCGCACCCGAGTGGGCCGGATCGTCGACTGGCTGGTGCGCGAGGACGTCGACGTCCTCGGCATGCAGGAGATCAAGTGCAAGCCCGAGCAGTTCCCGGTCGAGGCGTTCGAGGCCGCCGGGTACCAGGTCGAGGCGCACGGCCTCAACCAGTGGAACGGTGTGGCGTTCGCCAGCCGTCTGCCGATGGAGGACGTGACGCGGGACTTCCCCGGGCAGCCCGGGTTCCTCAAGGGCCAGGAGGGGCCGGACCTGCCGGTCGAGGCCCGTGCGATCGGCGTCACGGTCGAGGGTGTGCGCCTCTGGAGCCTCTACGTGCCGAACGGCCGCGAGCTCGGCGACCCGCACTACACGTACAAGCTCGACTGGCTCGCGCAGCTGGCCGACCGCACCACCGAGTGGCTCGAGGCCGAGCCCGACACCCCGCTCGCACTGATGGGCGACTGGAACGTGGCGCCGCTCGACCAGGACGTCTGGGACGTGCGCGTCTTCGAGGGTGCGACCCACGTCAGCGAGCCCGAGCGTGCGGCGTTCCGCGAGTTCGAGGCGCGGGGGCTGCAGGACGTCGTCCGCCCGATCGTGCCCGATGGCTACACGTACTGGGACTACAAGCAGCTCCGCTTCCCCCGCAACGAGGGCATGCGCATCGACTTCGTGCTCGGCTCACAGGCGTTCGCGGACGTCACCGTCGGCGCCACGATCCACCGCGACGAGCGCAAGGGCGACGCGCCGAGCGACCACGTCCCGGTGTCGGTCGACCTCGACCTGGAGACCTCGCTCGACGACGACCGCCCGATGATCTTCTGACACCGACCGCCACCCCGGCGCAGGCACAGCGGGGCGCGGGCGCGGGCGCCGGCGCCGGCGCCTACGGGTGCAGGAGCGCGGCGACGACGACCAGGACGGGCACGGCGCCGACGGTCGAGATGAGCACGACGTCCCGCGCCACCGGCACGGCCGCCTGGTACCGCTGGGCGTAGTTGAACACGTTCTGCGCCGCGGGCAGGGCCCCGAGGGTCGTCAGCACGAAGACGTCCTGGTCGTCGAGACCGAACACGAACCGCGCGACGACGAACGCCACCGCCGGCATCACGAGCAGCTTGAGCGCCGAGGCGACGAGCACGTCCGGTCGGATCGCCGGGTCACGGAGCGGTGCGGCGCCGTGCAGGCTCATCCCGAAGGACAGCAGCACGACCGGCACCGCCGCGGCACCCACCAGCGAGAACGGCTCGAGCACCGGCGCCGGCAACTCGATCCGCAGCGCCGAGCAGACCAAGCCGGCGAGCGAGGCGATGATGATCGGGTTCCGGAACGGCCCCGCCAGACGCGCGCGCCAGCCGCCCCCGCCCGCGGTCGCCGCGTCGAGCACGGTGAGGGCCAGCGGTGCGAGCACGACGAGCTGCAGCAGGATCACCGGGACGACCGCGGTCGCCTGCCCGAGCACGTAGACGGCGACGGGGAGTCCGATGTTGTTGGCGTTGACGTAGCCGGAGGCCAGCGCCCCGACCGTGGTCGTCGCGACCGACCGCCGCAGCACCAGGCGGAAGAGGACGACCGCCACGAGCGCCACGGTGACGGCGCTGACGAGCGACACCCAGAGCATCGGTGACAGCAGCGTCTCGATGTGGGCGGTGGCGATCGTGTGGAACAGCAGACACGGCATCAGCACGAAGAAGGCCAGCCGGCTCATCACGAACTGCGCGTGCGGGCCGAGCAGCCGGACGCGGCCGACGACGTACCCGGCGCCGATGATCGCGCCGATGATCGCGAACCCCGTCAACACGCCACCCATCGCCCCCATCCTCGCAGCCCCCTGGGCACCCGGCGTGCATGTGACTGCTCACAGGGTGGAAATGCGGAGGCGACCGCCGCCGTTGCACGCACCATGACCGCGACGACTGACACGCTCTCCCGCTCGACCGACTCCAGCCAGCCGCTCGTGCCGCTGCTCGAGGAACGCTGGAGCCCGCGCTCCTACGACGAGACCGCGACGATCTCGGACGCGCAGTTCGACGCCGTCCTCGAGGCCGCCCGCTGGGCCGCATCCGCCATGAACCACCAGCCGCGCCGCTTCGTCGCCGGCCGCCGTGGCACCGAGACGTTCGCCAAGATCAACGAGAACCTGCTCGGCTTCAACGCCGCGTGGGCGTTCCGCGCCAGCGCCCTGGTCGTCGGCGTCCTCGAGACCGTGACCGAGGACGGCGAGCCGCGTCCGTTCGCGCAGTACGACCTCGGCCAGTCGCTCGCCGCGTTGACCGTGCAGGCCCACGCCGAGGGGCTCCACGTCCACCAGATGGCCGGCATCGACGCCGAGGGCCTCCGCGCCGCGTTCGACCTGCCCGAGCGCTTCCTCCCCTACACGGTGACCGCCATCGGCACCGTCGCCGACCCGTCGCAGCTCGACGAGAAGGCCGCCGAGCGCGAGGTCGCCCCGCGCACCCGCCTGCCCCTCGAGGAGGTCGTCCTCGTCAAGGAGTAGTCCGCACGACGGGCGCCACGACGCGAGACACTGCCGGCGCACCACGCGCACCACGCGCACCACGCCGAGCCACACGACGGCCGGTCCCGACGGGGGCCGGCCGTCGTACCATGTACGGACATGGATCAGCACCAGCAGCAACCCGACCGCCCCGTCGACGTCCCCACGGCGCCGGAGATGAACTTCTACACGCGCAAGTGGGTCCGCCCCGAGGACCTCAACGCGAACGGCACCCTGTTCGGCGGGAGCCTCCTCCGGTGGATCGACGAGGAGGCAGCCGTGTACGCGATCATCCAGCTCGGCAACGGCGCGGTGGTCACGAAGTACATGTCCGAGATCGTCTTCGTGTCGTCCGCGCGCGAGGGCGACATCGTCGAGATCGGTCTCGTGGCCACCCGCTTCGGCCGGACGTCGCTCACCATGCGCGCCGAGGCCAGGAACCTCTTCACGCACCGCAGCATCCTGACCATCGACGAGATCGTCTTCGTCAACCTCGACGAGGACGGCAACCCCGCCCCGCACGGGTACACCGACATCACCTACGCGCGCGACCGGGTGCCGAGCACGCACCGGGCCTGAACCGCGGGCGACGGCAGCGACCGGACACGAGCACCTGACAGAATCGGTCCCATGACCACGCCCCGCCTCGTCGCCTTCGACCTCGACGACACGCTCGCGCCGTCGAAGTCCCCCCTCGACCCGCGCATGCTCGAGACCTTCGCGTCCCTGCTCGCCACCGTGCCGGTCGCGGTGATCTCGGGCGGCAACTTCCAGCAGTTCGAGCAGCAGCTCGTGCACCCGTTGCGCGAGCGCGACGGGCTCGTCCTCGACGACCTGCACCTGCTCCCGACGTGCGGCACGGCGTACTACCGCTGGTCCGGCTCGGACTGGGCGCTGCAGTACGCCGAGGACCTCACCGACGACGAGAAGGCACGTGCCCTCGCCGCCGTCGAGGCACAGGCCAAGGCCGCCGGGTACTGGGAGTCGGAGACCTGGGGCGCGATCCTCGAGGACCGCGGCTCGCAGATCACGTTCTCCGCGCTCGGCCAGTCCGCACCGGTCGACGTGAAGAAGCGCTGGGACCCGACCGGCGAGAAGAAGGACCACCTCCGCCGGCTCGTGCAGGCGGAGCTCCCCGACCTCGAGGTGCGTTCTGGTGGGTCGACGAGCGTCGACATCACCCGGAAGGGCATCGACAAGGCCTACGGCATGCGCCGCCTCGCCGAGCTGACCGGCATCGCGCTCGACGACATGCTCTTCGTCGGCGACCGGCTCGACCCCGAGGGCAACGACTACCCGGTGAAGGCCCTCGGCGTGCCCTGCCACGCGGTGGAGGGCTGGGAGGACACCGACGCGTTCCTGACGGAGCTCATCCCCACCCTGCGCTGACGCGCACCTGACGGACGGGAGGCGGGGTGCCAGCCGGCACCGCGCCTCCCGTCCGTCACGGCCCCGTCCAGGGCCGCAGGAGGTCTCAGGGGATGCTGCGGACCGCCTCGACGAAGGACCGGATCTTCGCGGCGTCCTTGACGCCACGCTCGGACTCGACGCCGCTCGACACGTCCACGCCGTCGGGGTCGAGCGCCTCGACGGCGGCGACGACGTTCGCCGGCGTCAGCCCGCCCGCGAGGATCCAGGCCTCGTCCACCTTGCCCGCGATCGAGGTGGGCTCGACGAGCCGGCCGCTGCCGGGGACGGCCGCGTCGAGCAGGAGCAGGTCGTGGTCGAAGGACGCGCGCTCCTCGGCACTCTCGCGCAGGTAGTCCTCCGTGGACACGGCACGGATGGTGAAGAAGCCGGCGTCGCGGGCGCGGGCGAAGTCGCTGGCCGACTCACGGCCGTGCAGCTGCAGGGTGGTGAGCCCGACCTCCGACGCGATGCCGACGACCTCGTCGATCGGCTGGTCACGGAAGACGCCGACGGCGTCGATGCCGTCGGGCACCCGCTCGACCAGCTCCTTGGCGAGGTCCGCGGTGACGGTGCGAGGGCTCCCGGCGGCGAACACGAACCCGACCGCGTCGGCACCGGCGTCCACGGCGGCGTCCACGGTCTCGGGCGTCGACAGGCCACAGATCTTGATCCAGCGCTGGTCGCTCATGGTCCCATCCTGCCAGGGACGTCCCTGCGGTGGGACGTGGATCAGTGCAGGGTGCCCGCGACGTAGGCCGCCGCGCAGGCCGCCAGCACGCCGAACGTGGCGAACGACCCGACCAGGACGTTCCGCCGACGCCAGCGGCGGACAGCCGTGAAGGTCCCGCGCTTCGCGTGCCGGTGCGCCGCCCGGTGCAGCTTCGTGTCGCGCTTGTGCTTCGTGCGGTCCGGACCGAGGGGCACGGGGCCGGTGATCTGGGTCGACCCGCCGCGCAGCGCGTTCGCCACCGCCACCGCCGTCGGACGCCGCGCGGGGTCGCGGTGCGTCATCTTGGCGAGCAGGTCCTTCCAGTCCGGACCGACCTCGTCGGGGACGTGGGGGTCGTGCCGCAGGCGTGCCAGGGCGGCCTCGATGAGCGTGCCCGAGTACTCCTGCTTGCCGGTCAGCGACTCGAGCAGCACCAGGCCGAGCGAGTACACGTCGGTGGCGAAGCCGATCGGCTCACCCGCGACCTGTTCCGGGCTGAGGTACGCGGCGGTACCGATGATCGTGCCGTCGTTCGTCAGACGCGAACCGTCGACGAAGTGGGCGACGCCGAAGTCCGTGAGCTTGACCGAGCGGGCGAAACCGGACGCACCCTCGTCGTTGATGAGGATGTTCGCCGGCTTGACGTCGCGGTGCACGATCCCGCGCGAGTGCACGTAGGCCAGGGCGTCGGCGAGCTGCGCGCCGAGGTCGGCGACCTCGTAGTTGTGCAGGGCGCCGCTGGCCAGCCGCCGGAGCAGCGTCGTGTCCGCGATGAGCTCCATCACGATGAAGCGGTGCGGGCCGTCCTCGAAGTCGTGGGTACCGGCGTCGTAGAGCGGCACCAGGCCCGGGTGCGAGAGCATGCTGAGCAGACGGATCTCGCGCTCCTGGCGGACCCGGTCGGCCGTGGTCATCGAGTCCGGCGTCGCGAAGAGCTTCACGGCGACGGCGCGGTAGGTGTGCTCGTCGCGGGCCTCGTACACGGATCCCATGCCACCGGTCCCGATGAGCTTGACGAGCCGGTAGCGGCCCGCGAGGACCGTGTCGGCTCGTGCGCTGTCGACCAGGGTCATGGGGTACATCGTTCCGTCCGGAGCCATCGGGTCCGCGGCGGCTGCCGACGTGCTGACTCGTCGTCAACGGTACGCGTCCCGACCCCGTCCCGCTGGGGCGTTACGACATCGTGATGGGGGACAGACCGCCGTGGATCCGCGGATCTGTGCGGGTAGCGTCCGTGGTCCACCGACCCGGGACACTACGCAAGGAGGACAAGATGGCGCTGTCGAAGGGCGACGAGGTGCACTGGAACACCTCGCAGGGCAAGACGACCGGCAAGCTCGTCGAGAAGAAGACCGAGGACTTCACGTTCGACGGTCAGGACTTCAAGCCGACCGACGACGACCCGTACTGGATCGTCGAGTCGGAGAAGTCCGGCAAGAAGGCCGCGCACAAGGAGTCAGCCCTCACGGAGAAGTGACCCGTCAGTCGTTCGTGGGCGTCGCACGGCGGCGTCCGCGGACGGCCGGGTCCGGCCGACCGTCCGGCCCGGTGTCCGCTGTCCGCTCGTGCCGCTGCGCACGGGCTCGACGCACCCGGCGCACGACGAAGGTCACCACCACGACCGCGATCGCCACGTACAGCACGCGGTCGATCCACTCCGTGTACTGCTCGACCTTGTCGTACTGGGTGCCGAACGCCGCCCCGAGCAGCACCAGCGCGCTGTTCCAGATGCCGCTGGCGATGATGGTGAAGACCGAGAACGTCCCGAGGTGCATCCGGTCGGCACCCGCCGGCAGCGAGATGAGGCTCCGGACGATCGGCACGAAGCGTCCGAAGAACACCGCGCTCTTGCCGTGCCGGTGGAACCAGTCGGCGGCCTTGCGGAAGTCGTCCTCGTCGACGAGCGGCAGCTTGCCGAGCCAGCGGACGGTCCGCTCGAAGCCGATCGCCGCGCCGAGCCAGTAGAGCACCAGGGCGCCGAGGTACGAGCCGAGCGTGGCGAGCAGCAGCACGAGCACCAGGTTCATCCGCCCGGCTCCGGCGAGGAAGCCCGCGAGGGGCAGGATCACCTCGGACGGGATCGGCGGGAAGACCGTCTCGACGAAGAGCATGAGCGCGACGCCCCACTCCCCCAGCGCGTCGATGAGCTGCAGGACGAGGCCGGACAGCCCGCCCATGTCCTCGGTGCCCTCCGGCCGCGACCCGGCTGCAGTGGTGGTCACGGACAGGGTCGGCGGCAGCGTGAGGGCGGTCGTCATGCCGCCAGTGTCCCTGAGTGTCCTGACAGACCGCGGTGCGCACCCGCGCGATGCACACGGCTCGACGCGCCCGACTCCCGGTCGCCCGGGTTCCACGACGCACCGCGGGCCGATCGCCGGGGTTCCACGGAGGGGCGGCTGGGCGCGCGACGTTCCGCGATCGCGGAACCTCGACGACGCGGGTCGGGCGCGGCAGTGGCGGGGGCGTCTCGGGGGGGCGTCTCGCGGGGATGACGGACGGGAGGCCCGTGGCGGATCCGCCACGGGCCTCCCTCGCAGGCTCGGTCGGCGCGCCCCGCGCAACGCTTCGCGTTGCCGCTGAGCGGGGCGCGCCCGTCCGTCAGGTGGTGATGACCGCTACACGGCGGCCGGCGCGCGCTGGCCGACCGTCTCGCCGGCCACCGCGGCCTGCTGCGCAGCAGCGGCGTCCGCGGCGGGAGCGCGGCGCACCCACTTCTTCAGGGCGACCAGCACCAGCGCGGAGACGACCGTGCCTGCCAGGATCGCGAGCACCCAGATCACGAACGAGTCGATCGCGAAGAACACGAACACCCCGCCGTGCGGCGCCCGCGAGGTGACGCCCGCCGCCATGGACAGCGCACCCGTGACCGCGGCACCGACCATCGACGCCGGGATGACCCGCAGCGGGTCGGCTGCGGCGAACGGGATCGCACCCTCGGAGATGAACGAGGCACCGAGCAGCCACGCCGCCTTGCCGTTCTCGCGCTCCGGCTTGGTGAAGCCCTTGCGGTACAGGAGGGTCGACGCCAGCGCCAGGGCCAGCGGCGGGACCATGCCCGCGGCCATCACGGCGGCCATGATCTCGAACGGCACGACGTTGCTCGCGGTGCCCGCACCGAGCCCGGCGACGGCGAACGAGTACGCGACCTTGTTGACCGGACCGCCGAGGTCGAACGCCATCATCAGGCCGAGGATGACGCCGAGCAGGATCACCGAGGCGCCGTTGAGCGAGTTGAGCCACGCCGTGAGCTGGGTCATCAGCCACGCGATCGGCCCGCCGAGTACGAGGAGCATCAGCCCCGAGGCGATGATCGACGCGAACAGCGGGATGATCACGACCGGCATCAGGCCACGCAGCCAACGCCACGTCGGGATCCGTCCGATCCAGTATGCGGCTGCACCGGCGATGAGACCACCGACGAGCCCGCCGAGGAAGCCGGCGTTCATGAAGACGGCGATCGACCCGGCGACGAAGCCCGGCGCGATGCCCGGACGGTCGGCGATCGCGTAGGCGATGTAGCCGGCCAGCGCGGCGACGAGGAACCCGAGCGACACTCCGCCGATCTGGAACGCCGCTGCGCCGAGGTAGTAGCCGAGGCCCTCCGGCGGCAGGTTGAGCAGCGTGTAGTTCGTCAGCGTGTAGACGGCGTTGTTCTGCCCGGAGTCACCGTGCGGGAGCGCGATGGCGTAGCCGGAGAGCAGGAAGCCGAGGGCGATGAGGAGCCCGCCGCCCGCGACGAACGGGATCATGTAGCTCACACCGGTGAGCAACCAGCGCTTGAGCGCCTGACCGAAGTGCTCGTCGGCCCCGTTCGACTCGGACGCGGTCGCGGCGCCGCCCTGGACGCGCGCGGCGTGCGGGTCGTCGGCGGCACGGATGGCCTCGGCGATCATCGCGTCGGGCTCGTCGACACCGCGCTTGACCGGTCCGGACACGAGCGGCTTGCCGGCGAACCGGCCGCGGTCGCGGACGTCGACGTCGACCGCGAACACGACGGCGTCGGCGCGGGCGATGAGCGCCGGGTCGAGCGGCTCGACCTGCGAGGAGCCCTGCGTCTCGACGTGCATCTCGGCACCGGCGCGCTCGGCAGCGGCGACGAGGGCGTCGGCCGCCATGTAGGTGTGCGCGATGCCGGTCGGGCAGGCGGTGACGCCGACGATGACCTTGCGGGCACCTGCGGTGCCGGACGCGCCCGCGCCGGCAGCGGCGGTCGCGCCTGCTGCGTCGGTGGTCGACGGACGGGAGGCGCTGCTCGCGTTCCCGACGCCGGCTGCGGCGACCTCGCCGCCCACCTCGCGCTGCACCAGGTCGACGACCTCCTGCGGGGTGGCGGCGGCACGGAGCGCGGCGGTGAAGTCGTCGCGGATGAGCGCCCGGGCGAGGGTCGACAGGACGGTGAGGTGGTCCTTGTCGGCACCCTCCGGCACCGCGATCATGAAGACGACGTCGGCGTCGCCGTCCGGGGCACCGAAGGGCACCTTCCGGGCCAGGCGCGAGAACGCCAGCGTCGGGCTCGACACCGACGCCGACCGCGCGTGCGGGATCGCGATGCCGCCGGGCACGCCGGTGCCGACGCTCGCCTCACGCTTGATGGCGTCCTCGGCCAGGACGGCTCCGTCGGCCGCGCGGCCGGTCGCGGCGACGCGGTCGGCGAGCACGCGGATGACGTCGGACGACGTCGCGCCGAGGTCCTCGTCGAGGCCGACGAGGTCAGCGCTGATGAGGCGCTGCGTCGTGTCTGCGGACATGGGGTTGCTCCTTTGCAGTGGCGCCGTGGCGCGGGCAGTGCTGGTTCGGGGTGGTGCTGCGGGGGTGGTGCTGCTGGGCCGGTTCAGGCGATCGGTGCCGGGACCTGCGTCGCGTGCAGGGTCCGGACGGTCACGCTGCCGGGGTCGGTGTGGTCGAGGGCGGGGACGTCGCTCCCGGGCAGCGCCGCGGCGGCGGCCCCCGTCGCGACGGCCTGGGCGAGACGCTCGGACGCGGCAGCTCCGGCGACCTCGGCGAGCAGGTAGCCCGCGAGGGACGAGTCGCCCGCGCCGACCGTCGAGCGGGCGACGATGCGGGGTGCGGCGGCGACGTGGCTGCCCTCGCCCGAGACGAGCACGGCGCCCGCGCTGCCCAGGGTGAGCAGCACGGTGTCGACGTGCTTCTCGCGCAGGCGGTGGGCGGCCGCGACGGCGGCCTCGAGGTCCTGCTCGTAGACGTCCGGGTCCCCGCCGACGACCTCGGCGAGTTCCTCGGCGTTGGGCTTGACCAGGTCGATCCGCTCACCGGACTGCAGCAGCGCCGTGAACGGGACGCCCGACGAGTCGACAGCGATCCGGACCGCGTCGCCGTGGCGCTCGCGCACCGCACGGACGAGCACGGCGAGTGCGTCGTCGGGGAGCCCCGGCGGCAGCGACCCGGCGAAGACCACCCAGCGGGCGGCCGGGCCGGTCGGGGTGGGACCCGCGGCGTCGGCGACGAGCGCGGCGAGGTCGTCGAGCCGCCCGGCGAGCGAGGGTCCGGGCTCGTTGAGCTTCGTCGTCGTGCCGGTCGGCTCGGTGACGGTGACGTTCGAGCGGAGCGGGGCGCCGATCGGCAGTGCGGCGGTCGGGATGCCCCGGGTCGCGAGGCCGAGCAGGACGGGGTCGAGCTCGTCACCGGGCAGGACCGCGAGGGTGTCACCACCGCTCGCGACGACGACCCGAGAGACGTTGACGCCCTTGCCGCCGGGCTCCGCCGTGGTGCGGACGGCACGCTGGACGGCGCCGCGCTGCAGCTCGCCGGCGAGCTCGATCGTGCGGTCGAGGGACGGGTTCGGCGTCACGGTGACGATGCGGGTGCTGTGCTGGACGGTGCCGCTCTCGGGTCTCATGCGACCACGACCTCCACGTCGGCGTCGGCGAGCGCGACGGCGAGGTCTGCCGGGGGCTCCTGGTCGGTGACGAGGGTGTCGATCTCGTCGAGGCGGGCGAAGCGCATGAGCGCCTCGACCCCGTGCTTGGCGGCGTCGGCGAGGACCACGCTCCGCCGTGCGGCGAGGACGTACGCGCCCTTGACACCGGCTTCGTACTCGTCGGGGGTGCTCAGCCCGAACCCGGCGGACAGGCCGTTCGTGCCGACGAAGGCGATGTCGGGCCGGAGCGCCCCGATCTGCTCGACCGTGGCGGTGCCGACCGCGGCGCTCGTCACCCCGCGCACCCGACCACCGAGCAGGTGCAGCTCGACGTGCTCGCTGTGCTGCAGGGTCGCGGCGATCGGCACCGAGTTCGTGACGACGGTCAGGGTCGCTCCGGCGGTCGCGGGCTCCCAGCGGGCGAGCTCGGCGGCGACGGCCGCGCAGGTGGTGCCGGCGTCGAGGGCGATCGAGCCGGTGAAGGTCGACGGCACGAGGCGCATCGCGGCGCGGGCGATCGCCGTCTTCGCGGTGCCGTGCTGCCCCTCGCGCTCGGCGACGGAGAGCTCGACCACGCTGGAGCGTCCGACGGGCACCGCCCCGCCGTGGACGCGGCGCAGGACTCCGGCGGTCTCGAGGGCGTCGAGGTCGCGGCGGACGGTCTCGGTCGTGACGTCGAAGTGGTCGGCGAGGTCGGCGACGGACACCCGTCCGGCCGACTGCAGCGCGGCGGCGATCGCGTCCTGCCGCTCCGTTGCGTACATGCCCGAACTCCTTCGTTCCCGTTGGTTTCAGGAACTGTACGTCCGGAACCCACACGAACGCAACTGTTCCGTCAGAGAACCAACACGAACGCAGGAACGCCCGCCCCGCTGGAACGGGACGGGCGTTCGATCACCGCGAGCTCAGTCGTCGAACGGCACGCGATCACTCGACCCCACGCCGGCGCGCTGGCGGTACGACAGGTGACCGCCGAGGTACCCGCCGACACCGACGACCGCCAGACCGACGAACCCGAGCGCCTTGCCGGCGGCGGTGTTCCCCTTCCGGCGCTGCCACCACGACAGGCCGAAGAACGTGATGCCCACCCAGTTGACCGCCTGGTGCACCCACCCGGTGCGGCGCTGCTCGATGGAGAGCTCGGACCAGTCCACGTAGCCCGCGATCGACGCGCTCCCGGCGGAGGCGATCCCCACGCCGGTCAGGGTCTGCGCCGCACGGGCGTTGCCCTTCCCACCGATCGTGTCGAGGACGGCCGCCGAGATCCACGCGCCGAGCGGCACCTGGACCATGAGCGGGTGCAGCGGGTGACCGAACGGCACGCCGTGCAGCAGTTGCCGCAGGGCCTTCGGCCGGGCGACGGCCCGCACGACGCGCGTGTCGAGGTCGACGGCCTTGTCGAGCACGCTCGCGTGCTCGATGGAGTCGGTGAGGCGACGGATGATCGGCAGCTCAGGCATGCACTGGACGCTAGCCGGGAGGCCCGGTGCCGGTTCCAGGAACCGGCACCGGGCCTCCAGACCGGTGCGCCGTGCGGACGGTGCGGGCTGCTCAGACGGCCGCCAGGGCGGAGGTCGGTGGGATGCGCGCCGCGCGCGCCGCCGGGTACAGGCCCGACACCCCACCGATGACCACGGTGGCACCGAGCCCACCGAGCACGGCCCACACCGGGATCGCGACCGGCCACCCCTGCGTCACGGCGAAGGTGATCGTGACCGCCACGCCGATCACGACACCCGCGACGCCGCCGAGGAACGACAACAGCAACGACTCGACCAGGAACTGGTCGCGGATGTTCCGCCGACGCGCGCCGAGCGCGCGTCGGACCCCGACCTCGGCCCGGCGTTCGAGCACGGTGATCACCATCGTGTTCGCGACGCCGATGCCGCCGACGAGCAACGCCACGCCTCCGATGCCGACCAGGAGTCCGGTGAACGAGTCGTCCGTCGCGTTCTTCGCCGCGAGGGCGTCGGACGGCCGGGTGACGGCCACGTCCTGCGGGGCCAGCGGCTGCACCGCTCGCGGGACGAGCGCCCGGGTCCTGGCGACCTGGTCCGGGTCGACCCGGGTGTACACCGCTGTGGGGTGGCCGTCGAAGCCGAGCTGGTCGGCGAGCGCCCGGGGCACGAACACCTGGCTGTCGAGGTCCTCCGCCAGTTCGAACGGTCCGAGCACCCCGACGACCTGCACCCACTGACCGCCGATCCAGACACGGGTGTCGGCGTCCACGGAGCGGATCCCGAGCGCCTCGGCGGCGTAGGACCCGAGGACGGCCTGCGGTGGCGCGTCCTCCCGGCTGTCCAGCCACCTGCCGGAGGCGACGCGTCCGCCGAGGACGTCGGGGACGTCGCCCTCGGCGGCGAGCACCCCGATGCCCTTCGTCTCCGCGGTCGGGACGAAGGGGTTCCGGTAGACCCGCCCGCCGGTCACCGACCCGACGCCGGCGACCGACTGCACGGCGTCCTGCCGGGCGAGCGAGTCGACCGCGGTGGCGGGCAGCGGCGGCGTCGCACCGAACCCGTCGGCCTGCGTGACCGTCAGCACGTTGGTGCCGAGCTGGTCGAGCACGCGGTCGAGAGCGGCCTTGCTGGACGAGGAGATCCCCACCACCGCGATCATCGCCGCGATGCCGATGGCGATGCCGAGCGCCGAGAGGACGACCCGTCCCGGTCGGGTCCGGAGCCCGAAGACGCCGAGGCGCAGCAGGTCCCCGGGCCCCAGGCTCCGCCTGCCGAACGGACGCGCCGCGGTCACGAGGTACCCCGGATCGCGGCGGCGAGGGCCGCGGCGTCCGACGACGACTCCGACTGCACCAGGCCGTCCCGCATCCGGACCTGCCGGGGCAGCGAGGCGGCGAGCTCGAGGTCGTGCGTGATCACGAGCACGGTGGTGCCGCCGGCGTGCAGCTCGCGCAGGAGCGCCAGGACGGCCGAACCGGACGCGGTGTCGAGCGCGCCCGTCGGCTCGTCGGCGAGCAGGACCGTCGGGTCGCCGACGATCGCCCGCGCGATCGCGACGCGCTGCTTCTCGCCACCGGACAGCTGGTGCGGCCGGTGGTCCACGCGGTGACCGAGCCCGACGCGTTCGAGCGCTCGGACCGCCCGACGCTGCCGCTCGCTCCGACGGACCCCCGCGTAGAGCAGCCCGTCCGCGACGTTCTCGGTGGCCGTCGCGCCGGCCTGCAGGTGGAAGTGCTGGAAGACGAAGCCGATGTGGTCGGCACGCAGCCGTGCGAGCGCGTCGTCGGACAGGGTCCCGACGTCGTCCCCGGCGACCGACACGGTCCCCGACGTCGGGCGGTCGAGGGTCCCGATGATGTTCAGCATCGTCGACTTGCCCGAGCCGGACGGCCCGACCACCGCGACCAGTTCACCGCGTCGCACGTCGAGCGTCACCCCGCCCAGGGCCCGGACGTCACCGTGCACCTTCGTGACGTCGCGCAGCGCGAGGACCGTCGGTACCCCGTCGCGTGGGGTCGCGGGAGCCGCCGTCGTCCGCTCGGACCGCGCCACGGCGCTCACGACGGCACCACGACCTGGTCGCCCTCGTGCACGGCGCCGGTGACTGCGGCACGCCCGGCGGCGACGAACCCGACGTCCACCGACACCCGCTTCGTCGTCCCGTCGCGCCGCACGACGTCGACCGCGAAGCCGTCGCCCGGCCCGGCCACCAGGGCTGCCACCGGGACGGAGAGCACGCCGCGCTCCTGTCGTCCCGTCGCCACGACCTGTGCCGTGGCCGCCGCGGGGAGGTCCCGGTCCCCCGACTCGAAGGCGATGGTCACCTCGACGGCGGCCCCACCGCTCTCCGTCTTCGTCGGACGGCTGTCGACGACCGTCCCGGGCATCGGGTCACCGACGCCGTTCACCCGCACGGTCACGGAGGTCCCGACCGCCAGCCGCTCGGCGTCCTGCTCCGGCGGGACCGCCGTCACGACCCGCTTCGTGCTCGTCAGCGACAGGACGTCACCGCCGGCCGGCGCACCGAGCTGCCCGGTCACCCCGTCCACGCGGACGTCGCCGTCCACGAACGCGACCTGGTCCCCGTCGAGGACCCCGGTGACCGGGAGGTCGTGGGTGCGCTGCCACGCCCGGACCGCCCGCTGCGTCCGAGGCCCGAAGACGTCGTCGAGTGCGACGTCGTGCCCGAGTGCGGCCAGGTTCTGGTTGAGCTGGGCGACGTCCTCGCCGGACACGCCCCGTTCGAGCGGGCGCCAGAGCGGCACCCGTCCGTGCAGGGCGCGGACGGGCCGCTCGTCGACGGCGTACAACGGCTGGTCGCGGTGCACGACCGAGCCCGGCTCCGGCAGCCAGGTCAGCGTGCCGTGCGCCGTCGCCGGGAGCGGGACGGCGGTGCCGTACCCGAGGGTGCCGGAGAACGTCTTCGCGTCGGTGAGGTCGCCCTTCGTCACGGTGCTCGTCGCGTGCGCCGAGCGGTGCTGTGTCGCCGTGTCCGCCCCGGTGGTGTCGCCGACGACTGCCCACGTCCCCGCGCCGGCACCCGCCAGCGCCACCAGGACGCCCGCGGCGACCAGGAGCGTGCGACGTGCGGGCCGGCGGGTCACGGTGCGACCTCCGTCCGCAGCCCGTAGGCCTCCTCGCTGCAGGCCGCCGAGGAGTCCAGGAACGCCCCCTCGTCCGACGGCACGTACGTCTGCTGGCCGTGCTCGTCGTCCGGGAAGTCCGGCAGCCCCCGCTCCCGCATGCAGGTGCCGAACGCCTCACGCTGCCGGGCGGAGGGCCGGAACTCCTCGGCGGGCTCTGCGGCGCCGTCCGGTGCGGACCGTGCGGCGCACTCCTCGACGGCTCGCCCGTAGGCGGCGGGATCGGCGCCGTCCGGGATCGTCACCTGCTCCGACCCCGCGGCGGTCCCGGTCGGGTCCTCGACGTCGAAGCCCTGCTCGCGCAGGCACGCGGTGAACGACGCGGAGGCGGCGGCGTCGTGCACGCTCGCGGGAGTGCTCGTCGATGTGTCGGGTGCCGCCGTCGCGCAGCCCGCGAGCACTGCGGGCAGGACGACGAGTGCGGCGAGCACCCCGGAGACCGTCTTGACGGCCCGACCCGGTCGGACGGCGCTCATCGCGCCTGCGTCTTCGTGTCGGGCGAGTACTCGTGGAGGCACTGCTGGAACGTCTCCTCGAACTCCGGCTCGCTTGCTCGCGGGTACCCCTGCGTGGTGATGCCACCGTCGGTCTGCTCCGGGAAGTCGTCGTACCCGTGCTCACGGATGCAGTCCGCCACCTGCGAGTACTGCCGCGCCCACTTCTGCTCCTCGCTCGTGTCCGCACGCTGCACGCCGACCCGGTCGGAGCACGAAGCGGCTTCCTCCTCGTAGCGCCCCTGGTCGACGCCCTGCGGGATCGTCACGGTGCCCGAAGCGACCATGTCGTCCGCCGGGTCCTCGACGTCGAACCCGGCGTCACGCATGCAGGCACCCCACCGCGCGCCGATGCCGGAGGTCGACTGCGTGTCGGCGGCCGACGGAGACCCTGCGCCGCTGCACGCGGACAGGGCGATCGACGCCGAGACGGCGAGGACGAGGACCGCGGCGACGCGCGCGGCCCGGGGTGATCTCGGTTTGTTCGTGCTGGTGATCATGCTCCCAGCACATCGGTCGGCCTGTTTCACGGGGCGTCCTCGTGACGTCACATCGGCGAAACACCGACAGACACGCGGAGCCCTCCCCCGTCACGAGCCGCGGCGTGCACGGTCCAGCCGTGGGACTCGGCGATCGCCGCGACGATCGACAGCCCGAGCCCACTGTGCCGCTTCGTCCCGGGCTCGCCACCCCGCCGGAACGGTTCGGCGAGCCCGTCGACCAGGGCGGGGTCGAGCACCGGACCGGTGTTCTCCACGGTGACACCCTCGAGACCGGTCCGGATGCGGACCCAGCCCCCGACGTGGTTGTACTCGACGGCGTTGTCGACCAGGTTGCCGACGAGCTGTCGGACGAGCAGCGGCTCACCGGTCAGCCCGACCGGCTCGGCCCCGTACTCCGTCTCCATCCCGACGCCGGCCCGCGCGGCATCGGGACCGGCCTGCGCCACGACGTCCGCGACGATCGCGACGAGGTCGATCGGTGCGGTGCGGTCCGCGAGCCCCCGCTCGGCCTCGGCGAGGACGAGCAACGACTCGACGAGGTGCTCAGTCCGCCGGTTCTGCTCGAGCAGCTCGGCCCGGACCGCGGCGACGTCCTGCGGTCCGTCGCCGTCGGACAACCCGATCTGGAGCGAGGCACGCTGCACCGCGAGCGGCGTGCGGAGCTCGTGCGCGGCGTGCGCGATGAACTGACGCTGCGCGTCGAACGCGGCCTCGAGTCGGTCCAGCAGGGCGTCGATGGTGCGGGACAGTCGGCGGACCTCGTCGTCCGGCCCGTCGAGTGCAGTCCGTTCGTGCAGCGTGGACGCGGAGATCCGGTCCGCCGTCCTCGTGATCCGGTCGATGGGGCGGAGCACGCTCCGGCTCAGGAGCCAGCCCAGCACACCGGCGAGCACCCCGGCGACGACCACGCCGACCGCCGACCACTGCCACTGCTGTGCGGCCACGACACGGACGAACGCGACCGGGGCGGCGCCGTCGGCCCGCACGTCCGGGTCCGGTCCGACCGACGTCGTCGCGCCCCACGGCAGCGGTCGGGCCAGCTCGGTCGTGCTGTTGCTGAGCGACCACTGCGATGCCAGGTTCACGAAGACCAGGGCGCCGGCCACGAGGGCCATCGTGGCGAGCGCGAAGGCAACAGCGGTCCGGGTCCCGATGCTCCACCCGCGCGTCACAGCGCGTAGCCCCGCCCCGGGACCGTCCGGATCGGGTCGGGCGCTCCGAGCTTCCTGCGGAGCTTCGACACCGTGACCCGCACCGCCGCCGTGAAGGGGTCGGTGTTCACGTCCCAGACCTTCTCGAGCAGTTCCTCGCTCGACACGATGCGTCCGTCCCCCCGGAGCAGGACCTCGAGCACCCCGAGTTCCTTCGCGGTGAGGTCGAGGGGGCGCCCGTCGCGGGTCGCGATGCGGCGGTTCGAGTCGACGAGGAGTCCGCCGCGTTCGAGCACCGGCGGGACGGGCGGGACGCTGCGCCGGCCGAGGGCGCGCACCCGGGCGACCAGCTCCGGGTACTCGAACGGCTTCGCCAGGTAGTCGTCGGCGCCGAGTTCGAGGCCGTGCACGCGGTCAGCGAGCGTCGTCGCGGCGGTGAGCATGAGGATGCGGGTCAACGCCCCGCGAGCGGCTGCCCGCCGCGCGACCTCGTCGCCGTGGAGCCCGGGCAGGTCACGGTCGAGCACGACCACGTCGTAGTCGTTGACGGCGAGCAACTCGTCCGCCTCGTCGCCGCGGTACGCCACGTCGACGGCCATGCCCTGCCGGACGAGTCCTCGAGCCACGAGGTCGGCAAGGGAGGTCTCGTCGTCCGCAACCAGTACGCGCATACTGGTATTGCACATGTCGGTCCTGATGGCTGGCTGAGAGGCCAGGGACGCACGGACAGGAGGCCCGGTGCCGGTCCCAGGGACCGGCACCGGGCCTCCTGTCCGGCACCTCACCGCGGGGCGGGTCCGACCTACTCCTCGACGATCTCCGCGAGCTCGAACGGCTCGACCGTCAGCTCGTCGCCGCCCGCGGCCACGTCCACACGGACGGTGTCCCCGTCGCCGACGTCACCGGACAGGATCGCGCGCGCCAACCGGTCGTCGATCTGCCGCTGCATCAGGCGGCGGAGCGGGCGCGCCCCGTAGACCGGGTCGTAGCCGCGGTCGGCGAGCCAGCTGCGCGCTGCCGGGGTCACTGCCAGCTCGAGTCGCCGGTCCGACAGCCGCCGTGCGAGGCGGTCCACGTAGAGCGAGACGATCTGGCCGAGGTCGTCGGTCGTGAGCGCCTGGAACACCACGATGTCGTCGAGACGGTTGACGAACTCCGGGCGGAAGGCCTGCTGGACGAGCTCGCGCACCGCCTCCTCGCGTTGGCCCTCCGTGAGCGTCAGGTCGGTCATGAACTGCGAACCGAGGTTCGACGTCAGGATCATGATCGTGTTCCGGAAGTCGACCGTCCGGCCCTGTCCGTCGGTCAGGCGGCCGTCGTCGAGCACCTGGAGCAGGACGTCGAAGACCTCGGGGTGTGCCTTCTCGACCTCGTCCAGCAGCACGACGGAGTACGGCCGACGGCGGACGGTCTCGGTGAGCTGCCCGCCGGCCTCGTACCCGACGTAGCCGGGCGGAGCACCGATGAGCCGTGCGACCGAGTGCTTCTCGCCGTACTCGCTCATGTCGATCCGGACGAGGGCCTTCTCGTCGTCGAACAGGAACTCGGCGAGCGCCTTGGCCAGCTCGGTCTTGCCGACGCCGGTGGGGCCGAGGAACAGGAACGAGCCGGTCGGGCGGTCCGGGTCGGAGATGCCGGCACGGGTGCGGCGGACGGCCTCGGACACGGTGCCGACGGCGCTGCGCTGCCCGATGATCCGGCGTCCCAGCTCGGACTCGAGGTGCAGGAGCTTCTCGGTCTCGCCCTGCAGCAGGCGTCCCATCGGGATGCCGGTCCACTGGGCGATCACGGCGGCGATGTCCTCGTCGGTGACGCTGTCGTTGACCATTCGGTCGGCACTCTCGGCCTGTTCGGCGGCAGCGAGCTCTGCCTCGATCCTGGGCTTCTCGCCGTACTCCAGCCGCGAGACCGTCTCGTAGTCGGCCTCTCGTTGCGCCCGCTGGCTGCGCATGTTGAGCTCGTCGAGCTGCTGCTTGAGCTCGCCGATCCGGTTGAGGCTCGCGCGCTCGGCCTGCCAGCGCTGTTCGAGCTCGTCGAGCCGGGTCTGGCGGCCGGCGAGCTCGGCACGCAGGGTCTCGAGCCGGGCCTTCGAGGCGTCGTCCTTCTCCTGCTTGAGCGCGAACTCCTCGACGCGCAGACGGTCGACGCTCCGCTTCAGCTCGTCGATCTCGATCGGGCTCGAGTCGATCTCCATGCGGAGGCGACTGCCGGCCTCGTCGATCAGGTCGATGGCCTTGTCGGGGAGCTGGCGCCCGGAGATGTACCGGTTCGACAGGCTCGCCGCGGCCACCAGGGCCGAGTCGTTGATCGTCACCTTGTGGTGCGCCTCGTACCGCTCCTTGAGCCCGCGGAGGATCGCCACGGTGTCCTCGACGCTCGGCTCCCCGACGAACACCTGCTGGAAGCGGCGCTCGAGCGCGGCGTCCTGCTCGATGTACTCGCGGTACTCGTCGAGCGTCGTCGCGCCGATCAGCCGGAGTTCGCCGCGCGCCAGCATCGGCTTGAGCATGTTCGACGCCGCGACGGAACCCTCGCCGCCGCCGGCGCCCATGAGCGTGTGCAGCTCGTCGATGAACGTGATCACCTGGCCGTCGGACTCGTCGATCTCCTTGAGGACGGCCTTGAGCCGTTCCTCGAACTCGCCGCGGTACTTCGCGCCGGCGATGAGCGCGGACATGTCGAGGGAGACGAGGCGCTTGTCCTTAAGCGAGTCGGCGACGTCGCCGGCGACGATGCGCTGCGCGAGCCCCTCGACGACCGCGGTCTTGCCGACGCCCGGCTCACCGATGAGCACGGGGTTGTTCTTGGTCCGCCGCGTCAGCACCTGCGAGACACGACGGATCTCGGCGTCGCGGCCGATCACCGGGTCGAGCTTGCCGCTCCGGGCGATCGCGGTGAGGTCGACGCCGTACTGCTCGAGAGCGGTCTTCTGCCGCTCTTGGGAGTCGGGAGCGCCCTGGAGGTTCGCCATGGTTCGTCCTTTCCGTGCGGTCGAGGTGTACTTGAGTCTACTCCACTCAACTTACGGACGCAGTGGTGCATTCCGGATCCCGACGGCGCTGACCAGCGACCCGGCGAGCAGCAGGCACGCCATCACGAGCGCCGCGCGGTGGAAGCCCGCCGTGCTCATCTCGCCGGCCAGGACGACCCCGGCGAGCGCCACCACCACCAGGCTCGCGATCCGGGCGAGGGCGTTGTTGACCGCCGACCCGACCCCGGCCTCGGACTCTGGGACCGATCCGAGGACCGCGCTCGTCAGGGGTGTGACCATCGTCGCGATCCCGACGCCGATGAGCACCAGCCCCGGCAACACCGACCACCAGTACCCACGCGGGTCCTGCCCGGCACCGGTCATGAGCAGGGCGCCGACCGCGGCGATCGCTGGACCCGCGGCCATGAACCACCGCGGACCGTACCGACCCGCCAGGGCGCCGACCGTCGACGACAGCGCCAGGAGCAGGAGCGTGGGCGGCAGCGTCGCGAGGCCGGCCAGCCAGGCCGGGAAGCCCCAGACCTCCTGCACGAACAGGGTCACGACGAAGCCGACCATGCCGAGAGCGCCGTAGATCGAGAGCGTCGCGGCGTTGCCGACCGAGAAGTTCCGCGCGCGGAAGAGGTCGAGCGGGACGAGCGGCGGCCGGCCCGCGTGCGTCACGTGTCGCTCCCACGGCACGAAGGCGAGCAGCGACCCGGCACCGACGACCAGTGCGGTGACCACGACGGGCGCCCCCCAGCCGAGCCGCTCCTGCTCGATGAGCCCGAGGACCACGCCACCCGCGCCGAGCACCGCGAGCACGGCGCCGACGACGTCGATCCGCGGTCGGTGCTCCGGGTGCACGTCGCCGCTGATCCGCGAGACCAGGACGACGGTGACGACGATCGGCAGCGCGGTGAGCACGAAGATCCACCGCCACCCGAGTCCGTCGACGATGAGACCACCGACGAGCGGCCCGAGGATCATCGCCGCACTCGACCACCCCGTCCAGGTGCCGATCGCCTTCGTCCGGGCCGGACCGCGGTACGCCGCGATGATCAGCGCGAGCGAGCTCGGCGTGACGAGGGCACCGCCGACACCCTGCAGCGCACGGGCGACGATGAGCACCGCGCCCGTGGGTGCCGCGGCGCACACGACCGAGGCCACGCCGAACACGACGAGGCCCCACGTGACGATGCGGACCCGGCCGAACACGTCCGAGAGCGACCCGGCGACCAGGATGAGCGACCCGAGCGTGACGAGGTAGGCGTCGACGACCCACTGCTGCACGACGAGCCCGCCGCCGAGGTCCTGCCGGATCGCGGGGAGCGCCACGTTCACGACGCTCGTGTCGAGCCCCACGACGAAGGACGCGAGGATCGCGACCACGAGGACCACCCGTCGGTCGTCGCGGAGCGGGGCCGTGGCGGCCGGTGCGGTCATGTCGCCATCATCCTCGCCCGCGGCGGTCGCCGGCCGATCACGGCGGCAGTCGCAGGCCGAGCACGCGGCGGTACCGCTCGGTCAGGGTGTCGGTCGGTCGTGCGACCGGTTGGTTGCGTCGACGAAACACCGCGCTCGCGAGCATCGCCGACATGCACCACTCCACCTCCTCCCCCCGCGCTCACTCCCGCCCGCGACTCACCGGCCTCGACGCCGCCCGCGGGCTCGCCGTCCTCGGCATGTTCGCCGCGCACGTCGGCGTCGTCGACACCCCGTTCGACTGGTCGGATCCGACGAGTTGGCCGGACCTGGTGGACGGCCGGTCCGCGGTCCTGTTCGCGCTCTGCGCCGGCATCTCCCTGGTGCTGCTCACCACGGGTCCCGGCGAGGACGGTCGGATCCGAGACCGACGACACGTGCTCGCCCGCGCCGCGACCCTGCTGGCGATCGGCGGCCTCCTCACCCTGGTCCCCGGAGGTGTGCTCGTGATCCTGCCGACCTACGCCGTGCTCTTCGTCGCAGCGCTGCCGTTCCTGCGGCTCCGGCTGCGCTGGGTCACGCTCGCGGCCACGCTGTCCCTCGTCGTCGGCCCCGTGCTCGCCCTCGTCGGTCAGGCCGTCGTCGAGGTGACCGGCGGTAGCAGCATCGCGAGCCTGCTGTTCTCCGGCTACCCAGCCGTGTCGTGGTTCGGCATCGTCCTCGCGGGGGTGCTCGTGGCGCGCCTCGGGCTCGACCGCGTCGACGTCGTGCGCCGGACGCTCCTGGTGGGCGTCGGCCTGGGTGTGCTCGGCTACGGCACCGGAATCGCCCTCGGCGCCGCCCTCGGTGTGACGGGACCCGTCGGGACGACGATCCCCGTCGGCTCGGCCGGAGGCAGCGCCACCGAGCCGACGGCGACGATGCCTGCCGGTGGCCCGCACCTCGTCGCGGAGAACCCGCCGTTCCCGCCGATCGCATGGACGCGGCTCGTCGACGTCACCCCGCACGCCGGGTCGCCCTTCGAGCTCGTCGGGGCCCTCGGCGTCGCCCTCGCGGTGCTCGCGATCCTCGGACTCGTCGCCCGGCTCACCCCGACGGTCCTCCTCCCGCTCAGCGTCGTCGGCCGCCTCGCACTGACGCTGTACTGCGGGCACGTCCTGGCCATCGGTGTCTGGTCGCGGTCCGGTGAGCCAGATCCCCTGCCGGCGCTCGGCGGATGGGGACCGTTCCAGGTCCTCGTCGTGGCCGCCGTCGTCCTCGCCCTCGTGGTGCAGCGCTCCGGGCGTCGAGGGCCGTTGGAGGCCCTCGTCCGACGAGCCGCTCGAGCGCTCGACGACCCGCCCACCACGGCACGCTGACGCCGAGCCGGAACCGAGCCGGGATCGGGCCCGGACGCCGAAGCCCCCGCGACCGGAGTGGTCGCGGGGGCTGCCGACAGGACGGGGCTGGGTGTCCTAGTTCTTGGGCTCGGCGGTCGAGTGCGCATTCGGCTGCACCGACGGGCCGGGGTTGACGACGGGCTGCGCGGTCGGCTGCGCCGTGGTGTGCGCCGCGGGGTCCGTCACCACCGTGTTGACCGTGCCGTCGTCGTTCTTGTTCTTGTTGTCGTCACCCATCTCCTTCTTGAAGATGTTGATCGACTGCCCGAGGCCCTTGGCGAGCGCCGGGAGCTTGGTCGCACCGAACAGCAGGATGACGATCCCGAGGATGATCAGCAGGTGGATCCCCGTCAGGTTTCCGAGCATCATGTCTCCTAGTTCTGGTTCTGGCGACGCCCGCCCGGTCATCGTCGATCGGGAGAGCGGGAGTCCGTCGTCCGATCATCGTAACCCGCGCCCGTCCGGAAGCCCAGGCGGGAGCCGGAACGGACACCGTTCGCACAGGCACGGCGTGCAGCAACGGCAGCACCCCCGGAGGCCGCTGCGCTCCGGGGGTGCGCCGTTCCGGTCGCGGGTCAAGGCGCGGCCGGGGTCGGTGGGGCGGCTAGTAGGCGCCGCGGGACCGCAGGACGGACGGGATCGTCCTGGCGAGGATCACGAGGTCGTGCAGGAACGACCAGTTCTCGACGTAGTGCAGGTCGAGCCGGACGCCCTCGGCCCAGTCGAGGTCCGAGCGGCCGCTCACCTGCCACAGCCCGGTCATGCCGGGCGTGACCAGCAACCGACGGTCGGCGAAGTCCTCGTACACCGCGACCTCGCTCGGCAGCGCGGGGCGGGGCCCGACGAGGCTCATCGACCCGGTGAGGACGTTCCAGAGCTGCGGGAGTTCGTCGAGTGACGTCCGCCGCAGGAACCCGCCGACCCTGGTGACGCGGGGATCGTCCTGCAGCTTGAACAACGGTCCGCTGCCTTCGTTCACCACCGCGAGTTCAGCGACGCGGGCCTCGGCGTCGACGCACATCGTGCGGAACTTGAGGATGGAGAAGTGCTGCCTGCCACGGCCGACCCGGCGCTGCCGGAAGAACACCGGACCGCCGTCGTCGAGGCGGATCGCCAGGGCGACGACCGCGAACACGGGAGCCAGCAGGAGCAGGCCGAGGGCAGCCCCCACGACGTCGAGCAGCCGCTTGCCCCGACGGCACCGGTAGTCCGGGGTCTCGATGTGCATGAGCGGCAGACCGTCGACCGGGCGCTCGTGCACCCGTCCCGCGGCGATGTCGGCGAGCGGCGAGGAGACGACGAGCTCGATGCCCCGCTCCTCGAGCTGCCACCCGAGCCGGCGCAGCCGTTCGTGACCGCCACGCACGGCGCCGGCGACGACCACGGCAGCGACGCCAGCTCCGGACGCAACGCCGAGCACGTCGTCGATGCCGCCGAGCACCTCGGCCGTGGCTCCGCCGAGGGAGACCTCGGCGCCGGGGGCGGCACAGTCGGTCACGACGCCGGCGACCCGGTACCCGGCTGCCGGCATCGCGGCGATGCGGCGGCCGACGTACCGGACGTCGTCGAGGTCACCGACGAGCAGGACGTCGAGGAGCTGCTGCCCTCGAGCGCGACGCCGAGCGAGGGCGGTGCGGACGGCCTTGCGCCCCAGGGCGAGCAGGACCAGCCCGAGCGGGAACGCGATGGCGACGTACCCCCGAGCGATGTCGAGTCGCACCGCGTAGGCGATCACGGCGACGGTCGCGCCGGCGACGAGACTGGCGGTCACGAGCCGTCGGTACTCCTCGCCACCGATCCCGGCGATGCGGGGGTCGCGCGTCCGGAAGCCGGAGAGCAACACCATCCAGAGCAGCATGATCGCCGGGGCCGTCACGACCTCGGTCAGGCCGGGGCTGGCGACGAGGGGGGACATGTCCCCCGGGAACCGCAAGGAGTGCGCGACGCCGAACGCGATGACGAGCAGCCCGAGGTCGAGCATGCCGACAGCGACGGAGAAGCCACGCGGGGCACCCGCAGGGGCAGCCCGCCGAGGCGTGCTCGCCGAGGGCTCACGCACCGCGATCGACATCCAGTACCTCCGGGCAGTGACCGGCAGGCGGATGGCGTGCCGGGTCCGGTGACACCGGACCCGGTCAGTATATCAGTACACGATGCGTCATACAGGAGTGTGGAGGACATCCGCGAGCGACCACAGGACCGGGCCCTCGACCAGCTGCGCGGCCTCCGCGTCGGACAGACCACGGACCCGGAAGCCGACACGCTCCCCCGGGAGCAGCGTCATGAACCCGCGGTCCACGGTCCCCGTCGGCGCGACGCGGTCCGGCTGCACGAGCAGGTCCCGCACGAGCGACTGCGCCTCGACGACCAGGTCGTGCCCGTCACCGTCGGCCGCCGGGGTCACCGTCGTCCGGTACCGCGCTGGTTCCCACCGCACGTCCTTGTCGGGCGCGGCCGTCCACACCGCGCGGCGCCAGTCCATGTCCGCGACGACGAGCTCCCGGGTCGGGTCGTCGAGGACGCCGACCGACTCGGGGAGGTCGACGACGGCGACCCCGGCCTCCGACAGCCGGACGGGCAGGGTGACCTCGGCGAGGATCGCGCCGGACACGTGCATGCGCCGGACCCGCACCACGCTGTCGCGGCCGCTCCGGGAGGAGCGCACCGCGAGCTCGACGGGCGAGTGCCCGAACGACCCGGGCGACACCCCGAGCGACAACGTGTCCGCAAGCTCGCCCGACTGGGCCGGCTCGTCAGCGGGAGCCGACCGATCGACGTGGTCCGTGCCTCCAGGCCGGTCGTCCGTCGTCGGACGGGACGCTCCGTCCGACGGACGGGCGACGGGTCGGATGACCAGCAGCACGTCGTCGTACAGACGCCGCAGTTCGTGCGCGAGCGGCTTCAGCCGCCCCGCCGAGTCGATGGCCGACCACGACGCGACCGGCCACAGGTCGTTGAGCTGCCAGACGATCACACCGGTGTTCCGGGGCCAGTGCGTCCGCCAGTGCTCGACGCCGGTCGCGATCGCCCGCGTCTGCTGCAGCTGCGTCAGGTAGTGCCAGCGGTCGAAGTCGGCGGGGTCCACGGACCCGAAGCGCGGTTCGATCCCCCGCGCCAGCTTGCCCATGCCGTCGTCGGCCTTCTGGTGGTGGACGACACCGGGCGAGTCCACGCGCAGCGGTTCGTCCGTGACGGCCTCGCGGATGGTCCGCCAGGCGGGCGGCGCCTGCCAGCCGAACTCGGACACGAACCGCGGGACGGAATCACGGTAGTGGTCGTCGGGCAGCCGGTTCCAGACGTCCCACGAGTGGTGCGTCTCGTGGTCGACGTCGTTCGCGGGAAGGCTCTCCGACCCGGACCACGGGGACGCGACCGTGTAGAAGCGTGACGGGTCGACCGCGTCGACGATCGTCGGCAGCAGGTCGAGGTAGTAGTCGAGACCCCACCCGCGGTCGCCGAGCACGTCCGCCCAGCCGTCGGCGTCGTGCAGCCAGATGTTCTCGTTGTTGCCGTTCCAGACGACGAGCGACGGGTGACCGGACAGGCGGGCGACGTTGTCCCGCGCCTCGGCGATGACCTCGCTGCGGATCGGCTCGATCTCCGGGTAGGCCGCGCACGCGAAGGCGAAGTCCTGCCACACGAGCAGGCCGGCTTCGTCGCACACGTCGTAGAAGTCGTCGGACTCGTAGACCCCGCCGCCCCAGACCCGGACGAGGTTGACGCCGAGGTCCGCCGCGACGCCGAGTCGACCGGCGATGCGCTCGCGGTCGACCCGCGACACGATGACGTCGTCCGGGATCCAGTTGACGCCACGGACGTCGATGACGGTGCCGTTGACGACGACGGTGAACGGCTTGCCGACGGCGTCGTCCGCGGTGTCGATGCGGGCCGAGCGGAAGCCGGTCTTCGTGACGCGACGGTCGAGCACCTCGCCGTCGACGGTCTGCAGCTCGACGGTCACGTCGTACCGGGGCTGCTCGCCGTACCCCCGGGGCCACCAGCGCCGCACCTCCGGCACGCGCACCGTCACGACCGTCTCGTCGTCCTTCGGGGTCAGCTGCGCCCGCGACCGCTGCCGCGTCGTCCCACCGTCCGCCGTCGGACCGGCCACCGTGACGACCAGCACGAGGTCGTCGTCCTCACCGTCCTGGTCGAGGTCGTTCATCCCCGAGCGCTCGACCCGGACGTGCGCGTCGAGGACGCCCTCGCCCGCCTCGACGTCGACGAGCGGCCGCACCTCTGCCAGCCGGGCGGTGGACCAGCGCTCGATCGCGACCGGACGCCAGGGCCCGCTCGTCACGGCGGTGAGCCCCCAGTCCCAGCCGAAGTTCGACGCCTGCTTGCGGACGTACGGGAAGGGCTCGTCGTACGGGCCCGGCATCGCGCCGGCGCGGGCGGCGACGCGGCCGGCCTCGCGGTAGGGCGACCCGAAGAGCAGCTCGAGTTCACGCTCCCCCGCGGCTCCGGGCACCTCGTTGAGGTCGAACCGGTAGCGACGGTGCATG
This sequence comes from Curtobacterium caseinilyticum, assembly GCF_030363035.1. GTDB lineage: Bacteria > Actinomycetota > Actinomycetes > Actinomycetales > Microbacteriaceae > Curtobacterium > Curtobacterium caseinilyticum. The sequence goes on from NZ_JAUCMN010000006.1 coordinate 103,577, forward strand.
TTCCGGGTGGTGCCGACCACGACACCGTCCAGGCTGAGCTCGGCGACCGTGTCGAGTCCCTCGCAGACGAGGTCGACCCGCTCGTGGCCGCGAGCCGAGACGTCGACCGTCCGTCGGTAGGCCCAGTCGGCTCGACCGATCCACTTCGCGCCGTCCTCGTTGCGGTCGAACGTCGGGTCCGCGACCAGCCCCTCGCGCTCGAGGTCGGTGTGCACCTGCCCCGGCACCGTGGCCCGGAGCGTGCGTCCCGCGATGCCGGCCGGCGCTCCGGCCGGCACCTGGTCACCGGCGATCGCCACGGTCCAGTCGTCGCGGAGTTCCTCGCGCTCGAGGGTCATGCGGGTCCTTTGCTGGGCGGACGGGAAGGGGCGGACGGGACCCGGGGCGGCTGGTCGCCGACTCCGGACCGGGACGCCGGCCGGCGGTCGTGCCCGTGGCCGTGTGGACGGCCGGGAGGCGCGGCACCGGTTGCCCAGGCGTCGTCGCGTCCGCGCGCGCGGACGACTGCTCGTCGCGTGCGGGGGTGCTCGGCGATGCTAGTACGGCGACCTTGCCGACGCACACGTCCGGGTCGCGGGACCGCGCGACGCGTCCTCCCGGCCCCGTGCCCGGCCGCGTGCCCGGCCGCGCGACGGCCGGGAGCCGGGTCGCGTGGGGAGCGCTCGTGGCAGGGTGGTGCCGTGATCACCGTCGAACTCGCCCGGTCGCTCCGCGACGCCGGACTCCGCTGGCACCCGGCGACGGGCGACCGGTTCGTCATCGACAAGCCGGGAGTCGACGACGACGTCTACACGATCTCCGAGATGACGGTCGAACGGCACGACCACCCGAGCGGCACGGTCCTCGGGTTCAACGGGACGACGGAGTGGGCGCTGGACTCGGTCGAGGCGTCCGAGTCGCTCTGGCTCCCCCGCGAGGACCAGCTGCGCCACCTGCTCGGGCCGGCGTTCGTCTCGCTGACGGCGGGGTTCGTCGTCACGGCGACGATCGACGGGGCCGGGCGCGCGTTCCGGCACGAGGACGCGGCCGAGGCGTACGGCGCCGCACTGCTCGCGTACATCACCGCCGCCTTGGACTGACCCGTCCCGTTCCTCGGCACGGAACGGGACCGCCCCGGCGGCCGGTGGTGGCCGGTCCGGGGCGGTCCGTCGTTCCTCGGGCGTCGTCCGGTCCTCAGTCCTCGGTCACCGGGGGCGCGTCGACGTCCCTGCGGCGGCGGGTCCGGACCAGGAGCAGCGCGCCGCCGAGCAGGAGGACGACCGCGGCGGGGAGCGCCACCCCGAAGACCGCCGAGCCGGTGAACGCGAGCGCGCTGGGCAGCGCCTCGACCGGGACCGCGTTCCGGACCACCTGCGAGGAGACCCGGACCGGACGAGCCTCGAGCGACGCCGCGCTGTCCGTGCCCTGGACGACCTCGGCGCCCGTCGCCGCGCTCGGCGGTGCGGCGGGGAGCGGTGCGGCGGAGAGCGGTGCTGCGGAGCGCGGTGCCGCGGCGTGCCCGTCGGTCTGACCGGTCGTCGCCGACCCCTGGACCTGCTCGGTCGTGCCGTCGGCACGGGTGACCCGTCCCTCGGCCTGCGACCGGAACAGCACCCGACCGGCGCGGACGTCCGCATCGGTCACCTCGTGGAAGCGTCCCTCGCAGGTGGTCTCCGCCCCCGGAGCCAGCGTCGCCGCGGCGCAGGTGAGCGGGTCGCCGTCAGCCGCGCGGAGCCCGTGCACCTCGAGGTTGCCGGTGTTCTGCACGGTGCCACGGACCGCGACGACGTCACCGAGGTGGAACACCTCACGAACCCCTGCAGCTCGGACCGCCCCCGACCCGGCCTGCACCACGGGGGACATCCGCAGGTCGAGCCGGTTCGCAGCGAGCAGGTCGACGCGCACCTCGTCACGATCGGTCGCCTCGTGGTCGTCGGGTGCGGTCCCGGTGCCGACCAGGGCGAACCGGACGACGCCCTCCTCGATCTCGCTCTGCGTCAGCACGTGGCCGTCGATGGCGCAGGTGACCGATGCTCGCGGTGCGAGCGGCGCAGTGGGGCAGTCCACGGTGCCGTCGGCCACCTCCACCAGTTCGGCGTGCGGCTCGCGCAGGGTGACGTTGCCGACGTTCGTCAGGGTCGCGCCGAGGTCCACACGGTCGCCCGGTCGCGGCACCGTGTGATCCGAGGCAGCGAGGTTCGCGCGCAGCTCCGCGTCGAGCACGGGGCGTCGCTCGATCGCGACCGCGGCGTCCGCCGAAGCGGTGCCCTGTCGATCGTCCGCGCCGATCGTGGTGACGGCGAACGCGAAGTCGACCCGACCGGCGTCGACGTCGGCCTGCGTCAACGGGTACCCGTCGACCTCGCAGACGACCTCGTCGCCCGGCGCGACCGCTTCCGCGGGGCAGCGGACCGTCGTACCGGGTCGGTCCACGACGAGCGCGGACGTGTCCCGCACGGTGGTGTTGCCCGTGTTCCGGACGACCAGGTGGAGCGTCACACCGTCACCCGCCGTCGGCAGCGCGTGCTCGACCTCGTCCAGCGTCGCCGTGGCGGACGCCGTGATCGCGGTCGCCCGGGGGAGCACCAGGTCGGTCGGTGCGGTCGCGGTCACCTCGGTGGACGACGGGGCTGTCCCGCTGCCGTCGAGGTCGAAGTGGACGGTCCCCGCATCGATCTCCGCCTGGGTCAGCGGCACGCGGTCGACGTCGCAGGTGGCCGCGTCGCCCGGCGCCAGGTCCGCGACGGGGCAGCGCACCCCGGTTTCGGTCCGGTCACGGACGACCACGGCGACGTCGTGCAGCGTGACGTTGCCGGTGTTCTCGACGGTCGTGGTGAGCTGTGCCTCGTCCCCGGCGAACGGCACGTCGTGCTCGCTCGGTGCCAGGGCGCTCGTCGCGCCGACCACGATCGACGGTGCCGCGGCGAGCGCCACGTCGGCGTGGTCGTCCGCGGCCACGGACCGGCCGTCCGGAGCGGTCGCGACGACGTGCAGTCCGAAGTGCACCGTCCCCGCGTCGATCTCCCGTTGTGTCAGGACGTGGTCCTCGACGGCGCACGGGAGCTCGGCACCGGGTGCCAGCGCTCCGTCCGGGCAGGACGCTCCGATCCCGCTCGGCTCGGGATCGCGCACCGTGACGTTGCCCGCGTTCGTGACGGCGGCGGTGAGCCGGACGTGGTCGCCGGCCCGCGGCCCCCGGTCCTGGACCGCGAGCGCGGCGGTCAGGGTCGTGGTGATCCGAGCCTCCTGGGCGACCGCCAGGGTCGTCGTGTCGGTCGCTGCGACCTCCGTCGCGTCGGGCGCGGTGCCCGTGGACCGGGCGTCGAACCGGACGGCGCCGGCGTCGATGTCCTGCTGGGTGAGGGCGTACCCGGCGGTGGTGCAGGCGACGGACGCGCCCGGCGCGAGCGGACCGGGCGGGCAGGTCACGGTGATGCCGGACGGACGGGTGACCGCGCTCGACGGGTCCGCCAGGGTGACGTTGCCGGTGTTCGTGACGCGGACCGTCACGGTGGCGACGGTGCCGGGCACCGGGGCCCCGTCGTCGGGCAGGGCCGCGGTCACCCGGGTGCCGATGGCCGGTTCGGCCGCGACGGTCGGCTGTCCCGCCTCCGCCGAGGCACGGACGTCGCCGCCCCGGGCGTCCTTCGCCACCACGGTCGCCGCGAACGCGACGTCCCCTCGGTCGACGTCGTCCTGGGTGACGGTGTGGCTCCCGTCGACGTCGCACGCGACCGACGCGCCCGGGGCGAGTGGCCCGTCCGGGCAGTCGGTCCGGAACTCCGGTCGGCCGTCGATCGTGGCCGTGGGGTCGTGCACGGTCACGTTGCCGGTGTTCCGCACCTCCAGGCGCAGGCGGATCCCGTCCCCGACGCCCGGCGGTCCGTCGACGACGGTCTGCAGCGTGGCGCCGATGGTCGGCGCAGGAGCGGGTGTCCCGACCGCGGCGGACGCCGTCCCGCTGACCGGTTCGCCTGCACGCGAGACCGCGTCGGCCTCGACCGTGTCCTCGATCCGACCGGTGTCGAGATCGGCCTGGGTGACCGCTCGCGACGGTGACGTGCACGCCGCGGTGGCCCCCGGTGCGAGCGCGTCGCTGTCACACGTGACGGCGCCGTTCGCGCCGGTCACCGTGAGGTCGTGCACCGCGACGTTGCCGTCGTTGCGGACCGTGCTCGCGAACGCGACCTGCTCGCCGAGGTCGGCGACGTCGTCGTCGTTCCCGTCGGACAGGACGGCGCGATCGGTGACGGTCAGGACGTTCTGCTCCGGCCGGAACGTCACGCTGGCAGGCGCCGGGAGCTCGACCCCGACGTGTTCCGTGACGTCGTCGGCGCGGATCGTGTACGTGCCCGCGTGGTCGGCGACGACGTCGAACGACACCGTGCAGTCGGTGGCACGGTAGGCGAGACTGCCGTTCCGGACGGCGACGGCGTCCGCGCCGCTCTCCGCGGTCACGTCGGCACCCTGGCACGTGCTCTGCAGCTTCGGGTCCGCGGCGATGTGGAGACCGTCGGGGAGGTCCTCCGCGAAGGACCACCCCGGCTTCGAGCCACGCTCGGATGTGTTGACGACACGCACGGTCATGCGTGCCGTGTCGCCGATGATCGGGTCGCCCGCGTACGCGTTCGCCAGCGTCGGCGTCGAGTCGACGACGGTCACACCGTCGATCGCGCCGTCGTTCCCGCTGAAGGCCCCCTGCTGGTTCCGGAGTCGCCACTTCACGGTGTCGCCGCTGAAGAGCAGTCCGCCGTTCGAGGTGAACCTGCCGGCCCGGTAGGTCTCCCCGCCGTAGGTGTACGTCGCGCCACCCTGCTCGGTGCAGGGGTCGATCGCGTGGTCGGACACGCTCCGCTCGGTGGTCCCGTCGATCAACGTGAAGTTCAGCTTCGGGTGAGCGAACCCGGCGCACGCACCGGCGGCAGCGACCACGCCGAAGGAGATGAACCGCCCCGACGCACCGACGGGCGTCGGCGCAGTCGGTTCGACCTGCACGGCGTTCGCGGGGACGCTGCGGTCCTCGGTCCAGGCGCTCACCGCGTGGTTCGTCGAGGGGTCCGTGCCACCCGCGCGCCCCAGGACGTAGGCGAGTCCCTGCAGCTGCAGGTTCCGCCCGCACGCCCCCATCGCGCTGCTCCCGACCCTCGTGATGATGCCGTTGCACTGCGACGGGTCGATCCACGCCGGGTCGGCGGTGTACCGCTCGCCGTTCCGCCCCACGTACTGGCTGAGGAGGATCGGCTGCGTCGAGAGCCCGTTCTCGAAGTCCTCGGAGAACAGGACGCGCGGATCAGCGCCGAGGACACCGGCTGCAGCTGTCTGCGGGGCGACAGGAGGTGGCGATGCGTCCGCCCGGGCGCGGTCGGGGTCCAGACCGGCACCGACGAGCAGCGTCGTGGCCACGATGAGCGCGGCGAGCGCGGCGGTCGGACGAGAGGATCCTCTTCGGACGACCGATACACAGGATGTTTCATGCACAGTCCTGTTGTACCGGTTGGGGAGTCGGCTGTCCGCCTGGGTGTTCCTGGGGCGTGCGTTGCGGGACCTTTGGTTGCATGAGGTCATGACCGTTCCGAACATCACCCTGAACGACGGCAAGACCATCCCGCAGCTCGGCTTCGGCGTCTTCCAGATCGAGCCCGAGAACACCAAGGAAGCAACGCTGACGGCGCTCGAGGTCGGCTACCGCCACATCGACACCGCCGAGATGTACGGCAACGAGAAGGAGGTCGGTGAAGCCATCGAGGCGTCCGGCATCCCGCGTGAGGAGATCTTCGTCACGTCGAAGCTCAACAACGGCTTCCACGACCCGGCCCTCGCTGCCGAGAACGGCAAGAAGTCGGCCGACCTGCTCGGCGGCTACACCGACCTCTTCCTCATCCACTGGCCGCTTCCGACCGTGTCGGACTTCGTCCCGACCTGGAAGGCGATGGAGGACCTCTACCACGCCGGCACCGCCCGTTCGATCGGCGTGAGCAACTTCCAGGCGCACCACCTCAACCGCCTCGCCGCCGAGACGACGATCACCCCGGCCGTCAACCAGATCGAGGTCCACCCGTACCTGGTGCAGGACGAGCTCCGCGCCTACGGCACCGAGCACGGCATCGCGACCGAGGCCTGGTCGCCGATCGCGCAGGGCCTCGTGCTCGACGACGAGACGATCACGCGCATCGCCGGCGCCACGGGCAAGACCCCGGCGCAGGTCGTCCTCCGCTGGCACATCCAGCGCGGCGACATCGTCTTCCCGAAGTCGGTCACGCGCTCGCGCGTCGAGGAGAACTTCGCGATCTTCGACTTCGAGCTGTCCGACGACGACATGACGGCGATCACGTCGCTCGACAAGGGCCACCGCACGGGGCCCGACCCGGACACGTTCGACTACGTCCCGGCCTGACGGCCGACGGTCGCGCCTCGCGACCACACGACGGACGGGAGGCGCGTGGCTCCGCAGCCACGGGCCTCCCATCCGTCGTGTCAGGACCGCCGCGAAGCCGTCACGGTGAACTTCGCCGTCCGCACGACCTGCCGCGTCGGGCCGACGAGACGCTCGAGCACCGGACGGTAGCGCAGGTGCGAGTTCCAGACGCACCACAGTTCCCCGCCGCTCTGGAGGATCGTGGCCGCGTTCCGGAACATCGCCTCGGCCGCGTCGGTGCTCACCGTGGTGCCCTCGTGGAACGGCGGGTTGCACAGAACGAGCTTCGTTGAGCCCTCGTCGAGCTCGTCGCCCGCGTCCGACCGGACGACGGTCACCCGGTCGGCGACCCCGTTCGCGGCGGCGGTCGCCCACGTGGACGCCACGGCGATCGCCGACACGTCGGTCGCCACCACGCGGATCTCCGGTCGGCGGCGCGCCAGCGCGGTCGCGATGACACCGTTCCCGCACCCGAGGTCGACGGCGGTCCGCGCCGTCGGCACCGCGCCGTCCACCACGTCGAGGAGGACCCGCGTGCCCTGGTCGAGCGACGTGCCGGCGAAGACGCCCCCGTGTGCGACGAGCGTCATCCCGAGCTCGTCCACGTGGACCGAGCGTGGCCACGGGTTCGTGGCGTCCGCGCGGACCGCGGTCGCGCGCAGCGGGTCCTGCGCGACGAGCAACCGCGACTTCCCCCGGCCTCGCGAGGCCGTCACCTCGCCGAAGTAGCGACGCAGGACGTCGTTCTGCGACAGGCTCATGTGCTTCGAGACACCGCCGCAGAGCAGGACGACGTCGGGAGCCGCCCATCGGGCGACGGCGCGGGCGGTCTCGTCGAGGCGGTCGTTGGACTTCGACAGCCGGAGGAGCACGAGACGGACGTCGCGGAACGCCTGCTCGAGCGTCTCGGCGAGCACGAAGCCGCTGCGCCCGAACGTCCCGGCGTTGGCCTGCAGTGCCCGGACACCGACGAGGGAGTCCTGCACGACCCGGACGCCCGACGCGCCGTGCACGGTCATCGCGCCGAGGGTCAGCACCCCGTACCGGTCGTCGACGACGGCGACCTCGCCGGGCTGCCGGAGGGCGTCACCGTGCACGTGCGGCGCCTCGTCGAGCAGGAACCGGTCCGTGCCGTCGATGGCGACGAGGTCGGGCTCCTCGCTGGCCGGGGAGCGCCGGAAGTGGTCGGCGAAGTCGAAGGGCACCGCCCAAGGGTACCCAGCGACCGTGGACGTCCCGCTCGCCGGGCAACGACCGCGGTATATCACCGGCGCCGTTGGTATCCCGGGGCTCTACGCTCGGAGGTGTCAGCACGTGGGGTGCGACACGATGGACGAGCGGAAGGGACGCATGTTCACTTCGCCAGAGGCCGAGGCACGTCCTCGGCTGCGCGACCAGGCACGGGAACGACTGCGCGCGGAGATCATGAGCGGCGTGCTCGCCCCCGGCGCCCTCCTCGACGACGAGCAACTCGCCGACCGGCTGCGGTGCTCCCGGACCCCGGTGCGCGAGGCCCTCTCCGATCTCGCCCACCTGGGGCTGGTCGAGTTCCGACCGAACCGGTACACGCGCGTGACGCTCCCCCGCCGCGAGGAACTCGTCCCGACGCTCCAGGCACTCGGGCTCCTGTTCGGCGGCGTCGTCCGCTCGACCATCGGCGAGCTGGACGACCGCGAGCGGGCAGCACTGTTCCGTCGCATCGGCCTCGTCCTGGACTGCATGGCGATGCCGACGTGGCAGTGGGGCGCCGATGCCGTGACGCCCGTCTACCGGTCGTTCATCTCGGCCTGCAGCAACCCGCTCCTCACCTCGACCCTGAGCAGTGCCCTCGACGGGCTCACGTTCCGGCTGCGCCACGACGACGTGCGGGCGGCCCTGCCGTGGGAGCACATCCGCAACGGCCTGGTGGCGCTCCGCGTGGCGGTCGACTGCCGTGACGGCCGCCTGGCGGAGCGTGCGTCGTGCACGATCCACCTGCTCCCGGACCCCGACCGGGCGAGGACCTGACGTGTGCAGCGCCTGTGTCCGCCGGGTGATCGCCGAGGTGCGTGCGCAGCGGCCGACGACCTGCCCGCCTGCCGGGGAGCGTCCGTGGCCGAGGCGCTGCGCGGCGGTCGACGCCACACTGCGCGAGGTCTTCGACCCGCCGGAACACTGAGCGATCCGCTGCGGCCGGTCGGTCCGCGACCTCCGCACCGACAGGAGGACGGCCGCGGCCACACGAGGTGGCCGCGGCCGTCCCGCTCAGCGCGCCCGGTTACCCGGCACGGAGCTGCAGGGAGGCCGTCGTCGTGTTCGCCCCCTTCGACACCGCGGTGGCGACGAGGACCTGGTCGCGGTGCTCGAGCGCCGGCGTGGTGATCGCCCACCGCCCGTCCGCCCCGACGGTCACGGAGCCGTACCCGTCCACGGGGCCGTTCTCATCGCCGAGACGGACCACGACTCCCGGCTCCGCGCGCCCGGACACCCGGACGGTGTCCCAGATCGGCGTGATCTCGAAGCCGTTCCCGGGCGACAGGATGCGGACCGCGGTCCCGTAGTCGATCGACAACGGCACCGAGTCGGCGTCGGCCTGTCGGACGACCTGCACCGCCGTCACGCGCACCGTGCCACCTCGACCGGGGGCGGCCAAGGTGACCGACCAGGTCCCGTCGGGGCCGACCGTGGTGCTCCGCAGGACGGTGGTGCCGTCCCGGACCTCGACCGTCGCACCCGCCTGCCCACGCCCGGACACCACCACGGGGGCGGTGACGTCGTCGGGGAACGCCGCCTGCGCGGTGAACGCGGCGATGGAGAGGACGACCTCAACGTCCGTCATGGCAATCTGCGCACCACCGGCACCGCGGGCGACGACGTGCACCGTCGTCGTGCCGAGCGGGAGTCCGTCCGCGGTGATCGACCAGGTGCCGTCGCCGGCGAGCTGCGCGGTCCTCGTGACGTCGCTCCCGTTCCGGGTCCACGTGACGTCGACCCGCGACGTCCCCGCAGGGGTCGCTCCGTCGAGGCGAGCGGTCCCCTGCAGCGGATCGGTGGTGACGACGCGGGCGGTGAGCGGGTCGCCGACCACCGTGGTCGTCGTCACGGCGACCGTGTCGAACGTCGCCCCGGGGAAGGAACCGGCGAGCGCCCCGCGGAGTTCTCCGGAGGTCGTCGTGGCGCCCGCCAGGGTGACGACGCCGATCGCGAAGCGGAACTGCTGCCCCTTCGCGACGGCCCAGTTGCGGTTCGCCAGCGTGTAGGAGTACGTCGTCCCGTCGGCGGACCGGACGCCGTCGACGAGCGAGTCCCCGCCGAAGTCCCGCCACGTCGACCCGTCCAGGTACTGTCCCCGGATCCGGTCCTGGCCGGTCGCGAACGTCGTTCCTGCGGGAGCGGTGAAGCGCAGCGTCCCCGAGGGGGTCGAGAACGCCGACTGCGCCGTGTAGCCCACGTTCACCGAGGTCGTCTCGCCGCGTCGCAGTTCGGCTGACCCGGCGTTCCCGACGATCTGGCCGGAGGTCGGCCCGATCTCCACCACGACCGAGGCCTGGTCCCGGTACCGGCCGTCGACCCACTGCTCGAAGACGAGGGTGTTCCGGCCCACCGCCAGGCCCGTCACGGTCGTGCTCCAGGTGCCGGTGGCCGCGTCGGAGGCGGTGGCGACCTGCCGACCGTTCCGCTTGATCACCGCCTTCCCCGTGGCGGTGCCGGTGACGACCGCCGACCGGGCGCCGTCGTTCTTGCTCTGCACCTCCGCGGTGATCGACCGTTGCGGGTAGGGGCGGGTGACCGGTGCCGAGGTGACCGTCGCCGAGTTCCTGCAGTCGAAGATCGAGCAGGCGTACGTCCAGTACTGCGGCGTCCGCGTCTCGCCGTACTCCCAGGAGAACGCGAACTCCGCCGTGGAGGTTCCGCCGTCCCAGTGGTAGTTGCTGGTGCTGTCGTCGCCGACGTTACCGACGTGGATCTGGCAGGTGTACTCGATGAGCCCGCAGCGGGGGTTCCCGGTCACCCGGTACGTCTTGTCGTCGATCGGCGTGAGGCTCACCCCTGTCGGCGTGTTCGCCACCGTGCGTTGCGACACCGCGCGCTGCGACACCGCCGGTTCCGTCGCCGTCACTGCACTCGCCGGCGTCGTGGGAGCCGTCAGCCCCATCACCGCGAGGACGAGTACGCCGGTCAGCGCGACCAGCGTCCGTGATCGTTCCATGTCTCCTCCTGATTCGTGGTCCGGATGAACCATGAACCAGTCAACCGGAGGCTGGTATCCAATGTTTCAGTCCGCCGTCACCGCTGCGGCCGGTACAGCACCACCGCGGTGTTCCGCTGCGGCCGCATGCCGGCACGGAGCGGCACGGCCCCACCGGTGGTGGTCGCCGCGAAGACGCGGGCGCCGGGCCGGGCGATCAGCTGGTCCGCGAGGGCACGCTCGAGCTCCCGCACACGGTCGCGCAGCACGCGGTTCTCGTTCTCGAGGTCGAGGACCCGTCGGATCCCCTCCAGCGACACCCCCTCGGACCCGAGGCGCGCGATCTCCCGCAGCTGCGCGACGTCGCGCATGGAGTACCGCCGTGAGCCGCCGCGGGTGCGGCCCGGCACGACCAGGCCGAGCCGGTCGTACTGCCGCAGCGTCTGCGGGTGCATCTCCGCGAGCTCCGCCGCCACCGCGATCGCGAAGACGGGCGAGTTCTCGTCCATGTCGGTCATGGCTGGTTCCTTTCCGTCGTTCGCTGCGTGCAGAACCAGCCTGGAGGCTCGGCGAGCGTCCGTCAGGAAGCCGCGCCGAGCCTCCAGGCTGGCTGGTGCGAGCAGCGCTAGCTGCGCGCCTTTGCGAGGAGGTCCTCGCGGGGATCCTCGTCGGGGAGGGCCGCGCGGAGGGCCTCGACGGCTTCGCGCTGCTTGTCCGACAGGTGCGACGGCACCGCGACCTGGACCGTCGCGAGCAGGTCGCCCGTGCCGTTCTTCGTCGTGACACCGCGGCCCTTGACGCGCAGGACGCGACCCGACGGCGTGCCGGGGGCGACCTTGAGCTTCACCGGGTCACCACCGAGGGTGGGGACCTGGATCGTCGCGCCGAGCGCCGCCTCGACGAACGTCACGGGGACGTCCACACGGAGGTGCTGCCCGTCGCGTTCGAACACGGGGTGCTTGCGGACGCTGACGGTGACCACGAGGTCGCCAGCCTCGCCGCCGTCCGCGCTCGGCTCGCCGCGGCCGCGCAGACGGATCTTCTGCCCGTCGGCGGCCCCCGCGGGGATGCGGACGTTCACCGGACGCCCGTTGCCCTGCGAGAGCTTGACGGTGTCGCCGGCGATCGCGGTGGCGAAGTCGAGGGTCGTCGACGCCGTGACGTCGCGGCCCTTGGTCGGACCACCGAAGCCGCGGAAACCGCCGGACGACTGTCCGAACCCACCGCCGCCGCCGAACATGCCGCCGAGGATGTCCTCGAAGCCGCCGGCGCCGCCACGGGCACCGCCCTGGCCGAAGCGCACGCGCTGCCCGCCCTGCTGGCCGAACATCCCGCCGAAGACGTCCTCGAAGCCGCCGCCCTGGCCCGGGCCACCCGCGGTGAAGCGGGCGCCGGAGCCCATGGCGCGGACCTGGTCGTACTCGGCGCGCTGCTCCTTGTCGGAGAGCACCGAGTAGGCCTCGCTGATCTCCTTGAAGCGGGACTCGGCGGCAGCGTCACCCGGATTGGAGTCCGGGTGGTACTGCCGGGCGAGCTTCCGGTAGGTCTTCTTCAGCTCAGCGTCGCTCGCCGTCTTGTCGACGCCGAGGACCTTGTAGAAGTCCTTGTCGAACCAGTCCTGACTGGCCATGAATCCCTACCTCCTCCCGGATGTCAGGCCGGGACCGCGACGGCGACCTTCGCCGCACGGAGCACGCGGTCGCCGAGCTTGTAGCCCGGCTCCACGACGTCCGCCACGGTCTGGTCGGTCGCACCCGGCGTGGGCAGCTGCACGATCGCCTCGTGCACGTTCGGGTCGAAGAGCTCGCCCTTCTCGCCGATCTGCACCAGCTTGAACTTCTCGAAGCCGCCGCGGATCTTCTGGCCGATGACCTGCATGGGGCCCTCGGTCAGGTCGCCGTGGGCCTCGGCGCGGGTCAGGTCGTCGAGGGCCGGCAGCAGGGCGCGGACCACCTCGGCGATGACGGCGTCGCGGTTCGCCTCGCGGTCACGCTCGACGCGCTTCCGGAAGTTCACCAGCTCGGCCTGCGCGCGGAGCATGTCGGCACGCATGTCGGCGACGAGGTCACGGTCGGCCTGCGACAGCTTGTCCTCTTCGATGCCACGAGCGGCGTCGTCGAGCAGCGCCTGGTCCTCCGGGGTGAGGTCGCTGGCCTGCTCGGACTGCTGGTCGGTGGCAGGGCCGCCGGCGGCGGGGCCGTCGGTGGGGAGTTCCACGTCCGGCCCCTCCGCCTCGATGAGGTCCTCGGGCTCCTGCGCGTTGGTGGCGTCGCCCTCGACCTGGGGCTCGTCCTCGTTCGGCACGTTGTCCTTGGGATCCGGCATCGTTACTTCTTGTCCTTGTCGTCCTCGTCGTCCACGACCTCGGCGTCGACGATGTCCTCGTCGTCCGCCTGCTGCTGGCCCTGGTCGCCCGCCGCCTGCTCGCCGCCGGCCGCCGGGGCGTCCTGCTGCGCGTAGATCGCCTGGCCGAGCTTGCCCTGCGACTCGTTGAGCTTGTCGAAGGCGGTCTTCACGGCCTCGTCGTCGTCACCCGCGAGGGCCGACTTCAGGGCGTCGACGTCGGCCTGCACCTCGGACTTGACGTCCGCGGGGAGCTTCTCGTCGTTCTCCTTGATGAGCTTCTCGATCGAGTAGACGAGCTGCTCGGCCTGGTTGCGACGCTCGTTGGCCTCGCGGCGGGCCTTGTCCTCGGCCGCGTGCTCCTCGGCCTCGCGGACCATGCGCTCGATGTCCTCCTTCGGCAGGGACGAGCCGCCGGAGATGACCATCGACTGCTCCTTGCCGGTGCCCTTGTCCTTCGCGGACACGTGCACGATGCCGTTCGCGTCGATGTCGAACGTCACCTCGACCTGCGGAACGCCACGGGGAGCCGGGGCGATGCCGGTCAGCTCAAAGGTGCCGAGCGGCTTGTTGTCGCGGGTGAACTCGCGCTCGCCCTGGAAGACCTGGATCGCGACCGACGGCTGGTTGTCGTCGGCGGTCGTGAAGGTCTCGCTCCGCTTGGTCGGGATCGCGGTGTTGCGGTCGATGAGCTTCGTCATCAGGCCGCCCTTGGTCTCGATGCCGAGCGACAGCGGCGTGACGTCGATGAGGAGGACGTCCTTGCGCTCGCCCTTCAGCACGCCGGCCTGCAGCGCGGCGCCGACGGCGACGACCTCGTCCGGGTTGACGCCCTGGTTCGGCTGCTTGCCACCGGTCAGCGACTTGACGACCTCAGCCACGGCGGGCATGCGGGTCGAGCCACCGACGAGCACCACGTGCGCGATGTCGTTGACGCTGACACCGGCCTCCTTGATGACGTCGTTGAACGGCTTCTTCGTGCGGTCGAGCAGGTCGGAGGTCATCTGCTCGAACTGCGCACGCGAGACGGTCTCGTCGAGGTTCAGCGGGCCGTCGGCGGTGAGCGTCAGGTACGGGAGCTGGATGTTCGCCGACATCTGCGACGAAAGCTCCTTCTTCGCCTGCTCGGCGGCTTCCTTCAGGCGCTGCTTCGCGATCTTGTCGGTCGACAGGTCCACGCCGTGCTCGGCCTTGAACTTCTTGACGAGGTGGTCGACGATGCGCTGGTCCCAGTCGTCGCCGCCGAGGCGGTTGTCGCCCGAGGTCGCACGGACCTGGATCGTGGAGAAGTCGTCGTCCTTGCCCACCTCGAGCAGGGAGACGTCGAACGTGCCGCCACCGAGGTCGAAGACCAGGATGAGCTCGTCCTCCTTGCCCTTGTCGAGGCCGTAGGCGAGCGCCGCGGCGGTGGGCTCGTTGATGATGCGGAGGACGTTGAGGCCGGCGATCTCACCGGCGTCCTTCGTGGCCTGGCGCTCGGCGTCGTTGAAGTACGCCGGGACGGTGATGACCGCGTCGGTGACGTCCTCACCGAGGTACTGCTCGGCGTCGCGCTTGAGCTTGCCGAGGGTGCGGGCCGAGATCTCCTGGGGCGTGTAGCTCTTGCCGTCGATGTCGACCTTCCAGTCGGTACCGATGTGGCGCTTCACGCTCGCGATGGTGCGGTCGACGTTGGTGACGGCCTGGCGCTTCGCGGTCTCGCCGACGAGCACCTCGCCGTCCTTCGTGAACGCCACGATCGAGGGCGTCGTGCGGAGCCCCTCGGCGTTGGCGATGACGGTGGGCTCGCCACCTTCGAGTACGGAGACGACGGAGTTGGTGGTTCCGAGGTCGATGCCTACTGCACGTCCCATGGGGCTCCCTTTCGCTGGAGTGATGAAGTCTGCTCGGACTTGCGTCCGTTGGGCTCAAGTTTACTCCGGTCGGCAGGCGTGTCAAGCACGGGAGGGGGGAACTTGCGTCGAGGGGGCGCAGGTTCAGGTATGCATCACACGCAGGAGGTGAGCGGTGATCAATGCAATATTTCATATGTCCATGTTGGAGCCGTGTGTCAGCACGGCACGCACGAAAGACACCTCCTCATACATGAAGAAGACATTCCGCGCAGTCGGGGCCGCCGGGCTCGCTGCTGCCACCATCGTCACCGGGTTGAGTTTCGGGCCGGCTGCAGCTCACGCTGGCACTCCGCAACAGCCGAGCGAGGCTGGCGCAAGCAACAGCACGAGCGCCACGCAGGTAGCCATGATCGTGCTGCAGGACACATCTAAAGCCTTCAACGGGCTCGGCGAACCTACTAGCGGCGAACGTCTCCTGGCCAACCCGCAGGCCACGAGGGAGGCGGCGGAGCAGTTTGCGGAGACGTGGCAACTTCCCGTCGAGGGGCATGAGGGAGCCGTTTCTCGGAATGGCCTCTGCCTCACCAACTCGGGCAAGCTTGTAGCCATTCTACCGCGCCCCTGCAATGGGTCTCGATCGCAGCTGATCAAGTGGGCTACGACTTCCAACGACTACGTGAAGGGACCCGCCCTTTCATTCGTCGAAACCCCGGGTTATTTCGTGAGCTTCACTGGCGCGAGGAACTACCTTTGGAATGAGAATGCTGCCGGTGGCGACGTGGTCCACCTCAAAACATTTGCGGCAGAAGTCACGCAGACGGATGTGAACGCGGGGACGGCGACAATCTCAGGTCCGGTGCCCTCCGATGTGACGTCTGTTCGGGTTAAGTGGACGGACGAGGCGGGGCTGGCGAAACAGAAGACCGCGTCCGTAACTGACGGAAAGTACTCGGCGTATCTCAGCGGTTTGAAGCTCGGAACCACTACCGTCGAATTGGAGGCGCGGGAGGGCAGCGTGGTCGTCGCGTCGACGACTGTTGACGTGAAGCTCGAGGTCGCGCCGGTGACCGCAACGGCGACGTTCGGGGATGATGTCCACACGGTCGTGCAGGTCTCCGGGACCGCTCAGCCGAATGCGAGGGTCACGGTCCGGCACGGTGAGAACGACCTCGTCACCGTGAAGGCGGACGCTGAGGGCAAGTGGTCGACTCCGATCACCGCGCCGAACATGCCCGGCAATTACGAACTCACGGTCGGGCAGGAGATCCGAGGTCAGGACAACGGCCGGGTCAGCCTCGACATCGACTACGGCGCGGGCGTCGTGGTCACCTCGCCCGATGACGACTTCGTGCTCGAGCCGGGCGAGGCACTGGACCTCGAGGGCACCGCTCCCGCGGGCACCGAGGTCAAGGTCTACGAGAAGGGCACGGACGGCGTCCTCGCCTCGACGACCGCGGCGAAGAACAACACCTGGTTCGCGTCGGTCGACGGCCTCGAGGACCGCGAGTACACGCTCGTCGCCGAGGGCATCACCAAGGGCTACAACCGCACCCGGGCGGAGCTGACGGTCAACCCGGGCAAGTCCACCGCGAAGCCCCTCGTGATCGAGTCCCCCGCGGACGGGTCCACGATCACGTCCCCGACGAAGCAGATCACCTTCACCGGCACCGGAGAGCCCGGCGCGAAGGTCCGCATCGCCACCGGCACGCCCGGCCGCACCGTCGTGGACACCACCGTGAACAGCTCCGGCACCTGGACCGGCACCGGAGAGCTCGCCTACGGCGTCGACTACGCCCTGGTCACCACCTACACGGTTCCCGGGCAGGCTCCTGTCTCCGGCACCCACCACGTCCACGTCGACCCCACTTCCGTGTCGAAGCCGTTCGAGGTGGCCAGCCCCGCCGAAGGCTCCACCGTCGTCGCCGCGGACAAGAAGGTCCCCTTCGCCATCAAGGGAACGACCGGCACCGAGGTGAAGATCTGGAACTGGTCGGGCAAAGACCGCGTGATCGCCTCGGGCACCATCGGCGCAACCGGAGACCTCACCCTCACCGGTGAACTCAACAACCAGAACACCCGCTACGACCTGTTCGTCGAGTACACCGAGCCCGGCAAGACCACCCAGTCCCTGACCCGCTCCATCACCGTCGCCAGCAGTGACATGGTCACCCAGCCGTTCGAGGTGAGCAGCCCCGCCGAGGGGTCCACCGTCGTCGCGGCGGACAAGAAGGTCCCGTTCGCCATCACGGGCACGACCGGCACCGAGGTGAAGATCTGGAACTGGTCGGGCAAGGACCGCGTGATCGCCTCGGGCACCATCGGCGCGACCGGCAGCCTCACGCTCACCGGTGAACTCAACAACCAGAACACCCGCTACGACCTGTTCGTCGAGTACACCGAGCCGGGCAAGACCACCCAGTCCCTCACCCGCACCATCACCGTCGCCGCGGCAGCAGCGACCAAGCCCTTCGCCTTCACCAACCCGGCGGAAGGCGCGGTCGTGCCGCTGACGGCCAACGGCACCATCGCCGTGTCCGGTGAGGGTGCTCCGGGCGGCACGGTCACCATCTGGAACTGGCACACCAAGGACCGCGTCGTCACCGGAACGCCCCTCACCGTCGGCCCCGACGGCAGCTGGAGCGGCACCGCCTACCTCGGAGCCCAGGGCTACGCGCTCCACGTCGAGTACACCGCGCCCGGGTCCACCACCCCCGAGGTCCTCACCCGGAACATCACCACCACGAACTGACGGACCGCAACCCCGAAGGGGCGAGCAGGCATGGCCTGCTCGCCCCTTCGGCGAAGCATCAGAGTCCGTCGTATTTCATGTGTTAAACTGATATCACTTGTTAGGCCACCAAGGAGAACCGTGAAGAAGACCCTCCCCGCCCTCGTCACCGCCGGTGTCGTCGCCACCCTGCTCGCTGGCTGCACCGCGGGTGGTGACCGCTCGTCGTCGGCCTCGCCGACCGCAACCCCGTCGGCCTCGGCAGCAGCTGCGGCGCCCGCTGCGAACACCTGCACCGACGGCGTCCTCACCGTCACGGACGCGAAGAAGGCCGCGAAGGCCCTCGCCGAAGGGTGCAAGTCGGTGTTCCTGCTGCTGTCGAACACCCAGGTGACGGTGGGAGACGCCGAGAAGCTCGGCATCGAGGGCTCCGGCGTCACCGTGAAGGGTGGCCACTTCGACACCCTGTCGGTACTGGGCAGCGGCAACACGATCACCTACCGCGGCGAAGCACCCGACACGACCAACGTCGCAGACGGCAACGAGGTCACGGCCGCCCGATGAGCGTGACGTGCTGGCTGTCCGCTCGACAGTCAGCACGTCCACCGCCGTCAGGTGGTCGCACCCGATACCGATGACTCCCCCGCCCGACTCCATCCGACTCGTCCCCGAACTCCGCGCTGTGCACCTCGAACGCACGCCGCAGATGACGGCGGCAGTCTCCCTGTACTGCGGCCTCAAGTACGACCTCGACGGTCTACCGATCCCCCCGGAACACGAGCGCGTGAGCATCCTGGGGGCGGCGCGACGGCTGTTCTCCGCGCAGCAACGAACCCTCGAACTCCCTGAACCGCTCTGGATGCGCTTCCTCCCCGCGTGGCTGCTCCTCAGCAGCAGTTGGCGGTTCGGCGCGCTGGTGGCCCGCCGTCGCCGCCGGACCGTCGTGCACGCGATGGAACTGACCCCGCTCCCCCGCCTGCTCGGGGGTCGACGTCCGACCTCGCGAGTGACGACCGCCTGCACGGCCGCGTTGCTCGGCCTGGTCATCCGCAGTTCGGTCGACCGCATCTGCTTTGCATCCGGGCCGGCGCGCGATCTGTACCACAGCCTCCCGTTCGTGGCTGGCGTCGAGTACAGGACGATCCTCGAGCTGCCCTCGCCAGGACCGGGCACTGCGTCACGAGCGGTGCCGTCGAGCGTCGCGTTCGCCGGCCTCCTCGCGGACCGCAGCGGCGTCCACGAACTCATGCGGGCGTGGCCCGCCGTCGAACAGGCCCGTCCGGACGCTCACCTCGTGGTGCTCGGCGGCGGACCGCTCCTCGAAGAGGTGCGGTCCTGGGCCGCGCTCGCACCGTCGTCGCGGAGCGTGCTCGGACAGGTCACGCGTGACGAGGTCCTCTCGCACTTCGCCAGGACGCAGGTCGTCGTCGCCCCGTCCGTCCCCGACGGCCGGTGGACGGAGCAGATCGGGCTCCCCATCAAGGAGGGGCTGGCTGTCGGAGCGACCGTCGTCACGACGGCGCAGACGGGCCTTGCGCCATGGCTCGAGGAGCACGGCCACGTCGTCCTCCCGGTCGACGGGCACCGGGTCCCGGACCTGACAGCAGGACTGCTCCGGGCGATCAACGCTCCGCTCCCCCGAGCCGACGTCATCGCCGCGCTGCCCGCCGTCGACGGCCGCATCGAATCGGACCGCTGGCTGCACGACGTGTCCTGACCGCCCCGGCCCTCGACGACGAACCGTCACGCACCAGGAGGCGCAGACGCCTCGTCATCACCGAGGCAGCACTCCCGCCTGCCCGAGAACACACCCAGGAGGCTCGTCATGAGGAAGACCAGTGCTTCACGCACCGCGCGCGACCACGTCGTCATCGTCAACCCCCTCGGTCGCGCCCTCCAGCACTACACGGACGCCCTGGTCGCGACACTGGTCGACCTCGGGATGAACGTCAGTCGCGCCGACATCGCCGAGCCGTGCGCGCGAGACGGTGGTCCCCTCTCCTGGTTGGCCGACCACGTCCGCGCCCTCCTCCAGATCCGGTCCTCCGGAGACCACGGGGCCCTGCTCATCGTCACGTGGCCGGTGCTCGGCTGGCTGGACCTCGCACTGGCCAGGTTGGCCGGCGTCCGACGCAGCGTCGTCGTCGTGCACGACCCACGCCCGCTGGAGCGGTCCGCCGGGTACGGACGGGTGGCGCGGTGCGTGGCACGCGGCCTCGGGACGAACACCACGGTCCTCGTCCACGGTGAGGAGGCGCAGGCCGACGTCGCGGCAGCTCACCTCCGGTCGTCGATCGCGCTGGCCCCGCACCCGATGCGGCTGCGAGGAGACGGTCCGGCGCCGTCCGCGGGGTCTGGGCAGCCGGTCGTCCGTGTGCTCGGGAGGTACAAGGGCGACCGGGACGTCGAGGCGATGGCCGCGATCGCCGCGGCCATCGGCCACGAAACCCAGCTCGAGGTGCACGGCGCTGGGTGGCCGCCGGTCTCCGGCTGGACGATCAACGACGCGTTCCTGCCCGAAGACGAGTTCGACGAGCTCATCGCGACCGCGACCGTCGTGCTCGTCCCCTACCGCCGGGTCTACCAGAGTGGCGTGGCCGTACGGGCGACCGAGCTGGGCGTCCCGTTCGTCGGGACCGACGTCTCGGCCCACCGGATGCTGCACGGCGACGACTCGTCCCTGCTCGTCGACCCGTCCCTCCCGTTGCCCGGTCGCGCGGCTGCGTACCGGGACGCCATCCGGAGGACCGTCGCGATGGACGCGGAGGAGCGTCGCGGGCTCGCACGAGCAGCGGAAGCGCGGACCTCCGCGGCGTGGCAGCGCTTCCTCGTGCCGCTGGGAGCGACGTCGTGACCGCACTGGTCCTCGTCGGCGTTGCCGTGGTCGCCGTCCTGGCCGTGAAGCGCGTGGTCGTCGGGGTCCTCGCCGCCTTCGTCGCGTTCGTCTTCGTGCCGGAGGCCACTTCGGCGGCCCTCACCGGGGGCCTGAACCTCGGTGCGCTCGTCGTGCTCGCGGTGGCGACCCTGCAGCTCGCCACCCGGCTCCCGCAGTACCTCGCCGACCTGACCGCGGCGCCGGCGCTGAGCGTCGTCGGATCCGTCTTCGTCGCGGGAGCGGCGGTCACCGCTGCGGCGGACTCAGCGGCGGTGGCCGGCCCCTTCCTGACCACCGTGGTGACGCCACCACTCGGGTACCTCCTGGTGCAACGCGCAGTCAAGGAAGACCGCCGCGCCGGTCGTCTGCTCGGGCACACGGTGCTCGGGCTCGCGACGATCGAAGCGGGCGTCTCCCTCGCGGTGCAGATCGGCGCCCTGCGGCAGCCGTACCTCGACGCGTTCGAGGAGGCGTACTGGTGGACCCCCGACTTCCAGCGGGCACTCGGCACGATGGACCACCCCCTGACCCTCGGCTTGTTCCTGGCCGCCGCGCTGCCCCTGGCGACGGGTCTCCGCCTCGACCGCACCGCAGGTGCCGTCTGCCTCCTCCTGCTGTGCACCATCGTCGCGACCCAGTCCCGGGCTGCCCTGGTCGCGGGCTTGCTCGGACTCATCGGGGTCGTCGCGCGCCGTCGCATGCCGTTCCTGCACGGTGCCGCCGTCCTCACCGCGGGGGCTGCTGCCGTGATGGTCATCCTCGCGGTCAGTCCTTCGTTGCTCGTCGACTTCGCCGCCAAGCTCGCCGACGACGACGGGTCGGCCGACGCGCGGTTCACGGGCATCACCGTGGGGCTGCCGGCGGCGTTCGCCTCGCCGCTCCTCGGCGGTGGTGCAGACGAGGCGACCGAGACGGCACGGGACCTGGGACTGGGTACGAGTTTCGAGAACCCGTTGATCATGATCGCGCTCGACTGGGGGGCCCTCCCGGCCGTCGCGCTCGTCGCGTCCCAGGTGATGATGCTGCTGCGTGCCCGTTCGGGGACCTCCGTCCCGGGCGGAGCGATGACCGCCGCCGTGGTCGTGGTCTGCGCCGAGACGTTCAGTTCGATCGCCGTACCCGGCGGGCTGCCGACGCTTGCCTGCATGCTCGCCGGCTTCGCGATCGAAGGCGTGGACAGCACCGCCCGGCAGCAGGAGTGTCGCCCCTCCGCCGACGAGCTCCGGGCGATCCGATGACCCGGACCGGTCGAGACGTCCTCGTCACGGTCCTCGGGAACGGCGTCGCGCCACTCGCTGCGCTCGGCACCGCCCCCGTGCTCGCGACGTCGCTCGAGGTCACCGGGCGCGGCGCGACGGCCGCTGCGACGGCCCCGCTCCTCCTCGCCACCGCGCTGACGTCCTTGGGCTTGCCTGCGGCGGTGACCCACGTCGTCGCACGCGGTTCCGTCACTGCGCGCCGCGCTCTCGCGACCGCCACCCCCGTCGCGGTCGTGATCGGACTCCTGGCCGCGGCGGTCGTCGGGCTCGTCCGCAACGACCTCGCCGGGTCGGACCGACAGCTCGGCGACCTGATCGGTCTCACCTCCCTCACCCTGGTGCCGAACCTGGCTGCGGCACTCCTGCAGGCGGCGGCGGCCGGCCTCCGGGCGTGGACCCTCGTTGCGCTGGAACGGACGGTCACCCACGGCGGTCGGTTCGTCGTGATCGCGGCCCTCGCGTGGACCGACGCACTCACCGTCCCCGCCGCGGTCCTGACCATCGCTCTGAGCCCTGCACTCGGCGCACTCGTGTACGTCCGGCTCCTCGGACGTTGTCCGCGATCACGAGCTGGTGGGGGCCGCGGCGGCACAACAGGAGTGCTGCTCTCCTACGGCGTCCGCGTGTGGCTCGGTTCGCTCGCCGGCACCGTCCTGGTGCGACTCGACCAGACGTTGCTCACGCCGCTGGCCGGGACTGCAGCGCTCGGGATCTACGCAGTGGCCGTCAGCGTGAGCGACCTCCCGACGGTCGTGTCGAACGCGGTCCGGGAGGTGACGTTCTCCAGCCAGAGCGCGGACAACGACCCCACGTCACTCGGCCGCGTGGCGCGCGTCACCACGTGCGCCACGCTCCTCACGTGCGCGGCCCTGGCAGCGGTCCTGCCGTTCGCCGTCCCCGCGCTCTTCGGGATCGACTTCTCGGACGCGGTCCCCGTGGCCGCCGTGCTGTTGATCGGGATCGCGGGCAGCACGCCGGGCTCCATCGCAGGTGTCGGACTCGCAGCAGCCGGACGACCCGGGCTCCGGTCCCTGTCGCTCGGTGGCGCAGCGGTGTCGAGCGTCGTCACGCTCCTCGTGCTCGCTCCCGGATCGGGCGCCATGGGAGCAGCCGTCGCGACCGTCGTCGGGAACGCCGTCAGCAGCCTCGGCAACCTCGTGGCCCTGCGATGGACCACGGACGTCCCGATCCGATCGCTCTTCGGTCTCCGACGCGGTGACCTCGTGTCCGTCCGGATCAGCACCACTCGAACGAGGAGGAAGGCCCCATGACACCCCCACGTCCGCTCGTCGTCCGGAAGGCGAGGACCGCGGCGCTCGTCGCCCGGTACACCGCACAGAACCGCTGCTCGCGGGACGCTGTGACGGCGCCCGACGGCCCGACCGTCTCGCTCACGACCCACGGGGCTCGGCTCCGGTCCGTGCACCTGGCGATCGAGAGCATCGCGGTCGGGCGGTTGCGCCCCGGCAGACTGGTGCTCTGGCTCGACGAGGAGACTCGGCGCACGACACTGCCACCCGCGCTCACCCGGCTCGAGCGCCGCGGACTCGAGCTCCGATCGTGTCCGGACTGGGGGCCGCACAAGAAGTACTTCGGTCTCGCGCTGGAGCCCGACGGGCAACTCCTCGTGACCGCCGACGACGACTGGTTCTTCCCGCACGACTGGCTCGCGACGCTGGTGATCGCCGCCGAACGCCACCCGACCGACACCCTCGCGCACCGTGTCCGGCGCATCGCCGTCACGCAGGGCGACATCGCGCCCTACGACGAGTGGACCGCGGTCGCCGAGGGCGGCGCGGACCGACGGCACGTCCCCGGCGGTGGATGGGGGCTCGCCCTCACCCCGGACGTGCTCGCCGTGCTCGCCGACGAGGGCGACGCCTTCGCGGCGCGCGCCCCTCGCGCAGACGACCTGTGGTTGCACCGAGCGGTCCTCCGCGCAGGACGGGCCGTCCGTCCGGTCTCAGCACTGCCGTGGGAACGCTTCGTCCACGTCCCCGAACCCGCGGGCAGTCGACCGCTCCGGCTCGAGAACGTCGACGGCGGCGGCAACGACCGTCAGTTGCGTTCCGTCTACGAGCCCGAGTTGCTCGCATCCCTGGTCGCCGCGGACGAGCCGCCCACGACCCTCACCCCCCACTGACACCAGGAAGAAACCCGATGGACATCAAAGAGTTCCTCCGCGTGGTCCGCGCCCGTTGGACCACCGTCGCCGTCCTCGTCGCCCTCGGCATCGGGGCCGCACTCGCGATCACGGCCGTCTCGCACGTCACGTACACCGCGACGACCGAGTTGTTCGTCTCGATCCAGGGCTCGAGCGGGAGCGCGACGGAGATCGGCCAGGGCAACAACGCCGCACAGCAGAAGACGCGCTCCTACGCGAGCGTCGTGCGGAGCGCGCGGGTCCTGCAGCCGGTCATCGCCGAACTCCACCTCGACGAGACGCCGAGGGAGCTCGCAGGTCGGGTGACTGCCGCCAGCCCGCAGAGCACCGTGCTGCTG
Source organism: Curtobacterium caseinilyticum (assembly GCF_030363035.1). GTDB lineage: Bacteria > Actinomycetota > Actinomycetes > Actinomycetales > Microbacteriaceae > Curtobacterium > Curtobacterium caseinilyticum. The sequence goes on from NZ_JAUCMN010000006.1 coordinate 127,681, forward strand.
ACCGTCTCCGTCGTCGACGCAGATCCCGACCGTGCTGCCGCGGTGGCGAACGCCATCGGCGCCAGTTTCCGCGAGGTGGTCACCGAACACCTCGAGAAGCCCGTGGACGGTGGACCGAGCCTCGTCCGCATCGAGACCACCGACCCAGCCCTGCCGCCCACCACCCCGAGCTCGCCCCGCCGGACCGTGAACCTCGCGCTCGGTCTCGCCGGAGGGCTCATCGGCGGCGTCGCCCTCGCGCTCCTGCGGCACGCGACCGACACCCGTGTCCGCAGCAGCAACGACGTCCGAGCGCTGTCGCACGCCCCGATCCTGGGCGAGATCTCGTTCGACCCGAACGCGGCGTCCGAACCCCTGATCGTGCAGGCCGGGACGCGGAGCCCGGCGGCCGAGGCCTTCCGCGGGCTCCGGACGAACCTCCTGTTCGTCGAGCCGGACCGTGACCGGTGCACGACGGTGGTGATCACGTCGGCGATGCCCGGCGAGGGGAAGACGACCACCACCGCGAACCTCGCCGTCGCCCTCGCCGAGAGCGGGGCGCGGGTCGCACTCGTCGACGCCGACCTGCGCCGGCCGAGAGTCGCCGAGGTGATGGGCATCGAGGGCAGCGTGGGGCTCACCGAACTCCTCGTCGGGCGCGCCGAGCTCGACGACGTGATCCAGCCGTGGGGTCGGAACGGGCTCCTGGTGCTGCCCGCCGGAGCGACACCACCGAACCCGAGCGAGCTCCTCGGTTCAAGGGCGATGCGTGCCCTGATCGACGACCTCGAGACCCGCGTCGACTACCTCCTCATCGACTCGCCACCCCTGCTGCCCGTCACCGACGCGGCCGTCCTCAGCAAGCTCGGAGCCGGAGCCGTCGTCGTCGCGGCAGCCGGTCGGTCCCGACACCAGCAGCTGGTCCGCGCCCTCGGGGTGCTCGAGACCCTCGACTCTCGGCCGCTCGGCATCGTCCTCACGATGCTCCGCCGCTCCGGCGCGGACCCCTACGGGTACGGCTACGGGTACGGGGAGGACGACGACGCCCGCGCGGGGAGCAGACGACGGCGACGCCGTGTGCCGCGGCGTCGGCGCGGAACCACCGAGACACGGTGATCCACAGAAATGTCGAACATGCACATCAGTCGGTCGCGACGAGGGACGATCGCAGCATGCTCAGGTCATCCACACCGCTGAACAGCATCCCTTCCGGAGAGGTCTACCGCGGCCTGCAGGCGGTCCGCGCGATCGCTGCCGTCATGGTCGTGGTGGAACACACGATGCTCTACGTGCGGGAGCGCCTCGATCCCTCGGTCGTCGTGTGGGACGGCGGACGGCTCGGCGTCTACGCGTTCTTCGTGATCAGCGGCTTCGTGATGCAGCTGGCAGTGCAGCAGCCACGCTCCCCGAGCTGGCAGATGTTCGCCGTGCGCCGCGTCATCCGGATCGTGCCGCTCTACTGGATCCTGACGTCGGTGAAGGTGCTCGTGCTCGCGCTGGCACCGGCGGTCGTCCTGCACGCTGCCCTCTCACCACGTGTCGTGTGGCTGTCCTACGCGTTCCTCCCGAGCCGCAACATCGACGGCAAGGTCGTCCCACTGCTGGGTGTCGGCTGGACCCTGGAGATGGAGATGTTGTTCTACGCGCTCGTCACGCTCGCACTCGCGACCCGGGTCAACCCCATGACGCTCTGCGCGCTCGTGACATCGGTCCTCACGATCTGTCACGTCGTCCGAGGCGACTCGTGGCCAGCCTGGGCCTTCTACGGCGACCCGATCGTGCTCTTCTTCCTGGCGGGCATGGCGCTGGCGAAGTGGACCGCCGACCACGACAACCGACGACTCCTCCTGTGGTTCACGTGGATCATCGCCCTCTGGTGCTTCGCGTGGACGCTGCAAGCACCGGACGACGCGGTGAGCGACTTCGCGCGGATCGCGAAGAGCATCGCTGTCCTCGTCACGATGACGCTCGTCGTCGCCGCGGAGCCATGGCTCCACCGTCGGGTGCCGAGATGGCTCGAGTTCCTCGGGGACGCTACGTACGCGATCTACCTCTCGCACCCGTTCATCGCGCCTGGCATCCCGGTTGCGCTGGGTCTGCTCGGCCTCGGCGGGGCGGGCTGGATCTGGGCTGGCTACGGCGCCGCGGTGGTGGTCACCTTCGCGGTCGGGGTGGTGCTCCACGTCACCGTCGAGCGTCCGATCACGGCTCGCCTCCGTCGAGCGGTCTCGCGAGCACGAGACGGCGGGCCAGACCGGAACGCTCGTCCCGAGGTGGTCGACGTCCGGTCAGGGCCCGCGCACGACGACGCCCGCTAGGGTCGAGCCGTGCGATGGAGTCGAGTGGGCTGGCCCGGGGTCGGGTACGTCTCCCTCGAGGACGTCGACGGCTACGCCGAGCATCTCGCCCGCCTCGTCACCGATGCTCCCCCAGCTGTCGCCGCCCTCGCCTCCGTCACCTGGAACGAGGCCCGGGTCGCCGAGTGGACCGAGACCGAGACCACGACGCCGACCGGCAGCCTCGACACCGCGGGCATCGACGACACCCCGACGCACACGGTCCGCGCGGTCGTCGTCGTTCGCACCGACGAGGTCCTCGACACCCCCGACGGGCTCTGGCGCCGGTGGAACCACGCTCGCGTGACGCTCGAGTTCGACCGCGCCGTCCTCGAGCCGGCCGACACCGAGCCGCTCGCGGTCCTCGCCGGTGACGTGCAGGTCTCCCGCGGCGAGATCGCCCACGTCGATGCCGACGTCTGGGAGCTCCGCCTGCTGTTCTCCCCCACCGGCGAGCTCGCCGTGCACTTCCGCGACGTGGTGGTCGAGGTCCGTCCCGTCGCCGAGTCCGCGTGGTCCGACCTGGAGACACGCCCCACCCACGGCTGGCACGGCCCGGTACCGGACGGCTGGCTCGAGTGGGCCGCGCCCGCGGTCCGGGCTGCCGGGCACGGTGACGTCGGCGGGCTCTCGCTCGAACTCGACGGGTTCGGTGCGGACCCGACCGGACTCGACGAGGTCGACCCGCGCTGGGGCTTCGCTCCGCTGCACGCCGCCGCGTGGTTCGACCGGCGCGGTACGACCGAGGCCCTCATCGAGCGCGGCGCGGACGTCACGGTCCTCGACGCCGAGGGCCGCACGGCGCTCGACATCGCCCGCGCGCGCGGCTCGCGCAAGGCGGAAGAGGTGCTGCTCGCGTGGTTCGACGCACACGCCGTCGGTGAGGCGTACGTGGCCGACGACCCGTCGAGCGACGAGGCGACCCGCTGACACGACGGTCACCCGCCCCGCCGACGTCAGTGGAGCAGGAACTGTCGTCCGCGGGTGCGCGACCCGACGGTTGCTGCTCCACCGACGACGGCGACGACGGCGCTGACGGGGGCGGGGGCGGGGCGGGCGCCGGCACGTGACGGACGGGGGGCGCGGTGCCAGCTGGCACCGCGCCTCCAGTCCGGACACGGGGTCGCGTCAGTCGCGACGCGTCTCGAGCGCGTTGGCCTGCGCGACCTTGCCGTACCAGCGCGCCGAGTCCTTCGGCGTCCGCGCGAAGGTCTCACGGTCCCAGGCGACGAGCCCGAACGTCGGGCGGTAGCCCGACGCCCACTCGTAGTTGTCGAGGAGGGACCAGTGCTGGTAGCCCAACACCTCGATGCCGTCCTCGATGCAGCGGTGGATCCCCTCGAGGGCGCCCTGCGTGTAGGCGACCCGGCGGGAGTCGTCGGCGGTGGCGATGCCGTTCTCGGTGATCATCAGCGGGACGTGACCGGAGAGCTCCCACGCGCTGCGGAGCCCGTCGGCGGAGGCCTCGGGGTAGAACTCCCACCCGGTCAGGGTCGTCTCGACGTCGTCGGCGACGGGCAGCGGACCCGAGGGGCCGATGAACGTCCGGGTGTACGCCTGCACGCCGAGGAAGTCGTCGCCGGCGGCCTGCTCGAGGTACCAGTCGTCGCGCGGGTACCCGTACTCGCGGAGCATCTCCTCGGACCCCTCCTCGCCGGAAGGCGTGAACGCCTGCGTCGCGATGGTCCAGCCGGACTGCAGCCCGGAGACCTGCGACAGGACCTCGCGGGAGCGCTTGTGCGACGCGAGCAGCTGGTCCGCCACGTGCAGGTCGGGGTTGGGCAGGCCGTACGCGACGAGGTTCGAGGCGTCCTCGCCCCCGGCGAGCATCGCGGCGATGTTCGGCTCGTTGATCGTGCAGACGTAGCGGACGCCGTCCTGCACGACGGGGAGCGCGGCCTCGGTGTAGCGGGCGAACAGGTCGGCGGCGTCGTCGGCGCGCCAGAAGCCGTCACGCTCGAACCAGCGCGGCACGGTGAAGTGCATGAGGGTGACGATCGGCTCGATGCCGGCCTCGTGGCAGGCCTCGACCATGCGGCGGTAGTGGTCGACCTCGGCACGCGACACGTGGCCGCGCTCGGGCTCGATGCGTGCCCACTCGATGCTGAACCGGTAGGAGTTCAGGCCGAGGTCGGCCGCGATCCGGATGTCCTCGCGGTACCGGTGGTAGCTGTCCGCGGCGTCGCCGGAGGGTTCGACGATGGTGGTGTCGGGTTCGTGCTCGTGCACCCACCAGTTCGAGTTGACGTTGTTGCCCTCGATCTGGTGGGCGGCGGTGGCGGCGCCCCAGAGGAAGCCGTCGGGGAACTGCAGCGTGGTGATGATGGTGCCTTTCAGGTGCGAGCCGGCGCCTGCCGGCCGAGGAAGTCGTCGAACAGCGCGATGGTCGCGGCCGGGTTCTCGACGTGCGGGCCGTGGTAGCTCGTGGGGATGACCTCGTAGCGTGCTCCGGTGTCCTCCGCCATCTGCCGCTGCCACGGGATCGGCCATGCGCCGTCCCACTCGCCGTGTGCCACGAGGACCGGGAGCCCGGTCGCGCGGAGCTCGGCGGACGAGTCGGTGTGGTCCTCGAGGATGTGCCCGCCCGCGACGACGCTCAGTGGGCTCGTGGCGTCGAAGCGGTCGCGGACCATCCGGACGTCGTCGGGGAGTTCCTCGTCGGGTCGGTACGCCCAGAGCGGGTTCGTCGCGTCGAACAGCTGGCGGAGGTTGCCGCCGGTGTCGTGCAGGATCGTCAGTTCCGTGACCTTGCGGTAGGGCCAGCCGTACGGGCCGGAGCAGAACTGCACGACGCTGCGGAACGACTGCGGCGAGGCGATGGCGGCCTCGCGGGCGATGACCCCGCCGAGCGAGTGCCCGATCAGGTGCACGGGCGCGCCGTCGTCGAGCAGTGCCGCGACCCGGACGACGTCGGCCGCTTCTTCCTCGAGCGAGTAGTCCGACGGGTCCGCGGGCGCGGCCGAGTCGGCCTGGCCGCGGCGGCTGATGACGACCGCGGTCCAGCCGGCGTCCCTGAGGAGCGGCATGAAGGTGCGCCAGTCCTCCTTGGATCCGGTGTAGCCCGGGACGATCAGGACCGTGCCCTTCGACTCCCCCGCGGGGACGACGCGGTAGGCGGTGAGCCGGCCGACGGGCAGGTCGATGCCGACGACGTCGACACCCTCGGGCGTGGGGAGGTGGCCGAACGACGGGACGGACGGGAAGTCCAACGACATGGTCATGCGAGCAGTGCCCGCCGCGGGTTCGGCACCGCGTCCAGCAGCGCCACGGTGTAGTCGTCCTGCGGGTGCTGCAGCACCTCGGCCGTGCGCCCCCGCTCGACCACGGCGCCGTCGTGCAGCACCATGATGTCGTCGGTGATGAGCCGCGCGCTCAGCAGGTCGTGCGTGATGTAGAGCAGCGAGACGCCCCACTGCTCACGCAGGTCCTCGAGCAGCGCGAGCACGCCGGCGCGCAGCGTGACGTCGAGCATCGACACCGGCTCGTCGGCGATGATCACCTGCGGGTCGCTCGCCAGTGCCCGGGCGATGACCACGCGCTGCCGCTGGCCGCCGGAGAGCTGGTGCGGGAGCTTCTGCGCGAACTGTTCGACCGGCGTCAGCCCCACGGTCTCGAGGATCTCGAGCATCCGCCGACGAGCATCACGCCCGCGGAGTCCGGTGTAGTTCGCGATCGGCCGGGACAGGATGTACTCGACGGTGTGCAGCGGGTTGAGCGCCGCGTACGGGTCCTGGAACACCATCTGCACCTCGGAGCGCAGGTCCTTCAGCCCGCGCCTGCCGAGTTTCGCCACGTCCGTGTCGCCGAAGCGCACCGTGCCCGAACTCGGCTGCTCGACGCCGGTGAGCATCTTCGCGATGGTCGACTTGCCCGAGCCGGACTGGCCGACGAGGGCGAGCGACTGCCCGGGCTCGAGGGTGAACGACACGTCGCGCACGGCCTGCACCGGCGGCTCGCCGCGGCGGGGTGCGGGATAGGTCTTGACGAGGTGGTCGACGACGATCGGGTTCTTCGCGGCGCTGCGCTCGCGCGACCCGACGGTGGCGAACGACGACGTCGTCTCCTGACGGGAGACCGAGCGCTGCGAGCGGTCCGGGAACCCCGGCAGGCTGACGACCTCTGCGCGGGGGTCGGCGTAGTGCGACAGCAGCATCTTCGTGTAGTCGTCCTGCGGGTCGCGGAGGACCTCGAGCGAGCGGCCGTCCTCGACGATCCGTCCCTCGTGCATGACGAGCACACGCTCGGTGGCCTCGAGCACGATGCCGAGGTCGTGGCTGATGAGGATCGCGGTGAAGCCCTCGGAGCGCTGCAGCTCGATGATCGTGTCCATCACCGCGTGCTGCACGAGGACGTCGAGCGCCGTGGTCGGCTCGTCGAACACCATGAGCTGCGGCTCGAGCGACAGCGCCAGCGCGATCGAGACGCGCTGCCGCATGCCGCCGGAGAGCTCCCCCGGGTAGCGCGCGAGCATCGTCTCGGGCAGCTTCACCTTGCCGATCAGCTCGCGCATCCGACCGTCCCACCGCTCACGCGGCACGTGCCCGTGGGCCTTGAAGACGTCGATGAAGTGGTTGCGGATCGTGCGCACCGGGTTGAGCGCGTTCATCCCGGACTGCAGGACCATCGCGAAGCCGCCCTGGCGCTGCTGGCGCAGGGCCTCGTCGTCGAGGTCGCGGATGTCCGCTCCACCGAAGACGATGCTGCCGCCGTTGGTGCGCGCCGGCGGCTTCTGCAGCCGGGTGAGCGCGTAGCCGAGGGTCGACTTGCCCGAGCCGGACTCCCCCACCAGGCCGACGAACTCGCCCTTGCGCAGCGAGAAGGAGACGTGGTCGACGGCCTGGACGGCCGTCTGGCCGGCCGATTCGTAGACGACGGAGAGGTCGCGGACGTCGAGCAGGACGTCCTGCTGGGTCGTGTCGGACGGGAGGCGCGTGGCGCCGCCGCCACGGGCCTCCAGTCCGTCGGTGGTTGCGCCGCTCATGCGGTGACCTCCTTGCGCTTGCGGCGCGCGCCCTCGCGCAGCCGCGGGTTGGACACGGCGTCGACGCCGAAGTTGATGAGGGTCAGGCTCATCGCCAGGAGGGCGATGCAGAGGCCGGGGGCGAACAGCAGGATCCACTGACCGGTGAGCAGCGCGTTCGAGTTCTGCGCCCAGTACAGGATCGTGCCCCAGCTGACGATGGACGAGTCGCCGAGTCCGAGGAACTCGAGGCCTGCCTCGGCGAGGATCGCGCTCGTCGCGGCACCGAAGAAGCTGCCGACGATCAGGCTCGTCATGTTCGGCAGGATCTCGCGGAACACGATGCGCGTCGCACCGTCGCCGGAGAACTGCGCGGCGGTGACGAAGTCGCGGCTGCGGAGGGACTGCGTCTGGCTGCGGAGGACGCGGGCGCCCCAGGCCCAACCGGTGACGACGATCACGGCGATGATGACCGCGATGCCGCCGTTCTGCAGGTAGGCCGCGATGACGATCATCAGCGGCAGGCCGGGGATGACGAGGAACAGGTTCACGATGAACCCGATGACCTCGGCGACCCAGCCGCGGATGTAGCCCCAGCTCAGGCCGATCGCGACGGCGACGAGCGTGGACAGGAAGCCCGCGACTGCACCGACGAGCACGGAGACCCGGGCGCCGTAGATCAGTTGGGAGAGGACGTCCTCGCCGGCGGCGGTGGTGCCCATCCAGTGCGCCCACGTGGCGTCGGCGTTGCGCTCGAAGCCGTTCTGGCTCGCGCCGTACGGGGCGAGGAGCGGGGCGGCGATCGCCACGAGGACGAAGAAGGCGAGGATGCACAGGCCGATGCGGGCCTTGGTGTTGCTCCAGACGACGCCGAACTGGCGGGCTGCTGCTCGGAGCTTGGAGGGGGCCTGCTGGTCGTTGTTCTGCTGTTGCTCGTCTTGGGTCCGTACTGCGACGGTCTCGTTCGGTGTGCGCGTGTTGGTCATCGGCGCGTCCTCGGGTGGTGGTTGTGGGCAGAGCACGCCGCCCATCGCGAGTTACGGATCATCGGCGCGTCCTCGGGTCCAGGACGCCGTACAGGACGTCCACGATGAAGTTGGCGATGAGCACCGACACGGTGATCATCAGGAAGAGGGCCTGCATGAGCGGGTAGTCCTGCCCGATCACGGCGTTGAACAGCAGGTAGCCGATGCCCGGGTAGCCGAACACCTGCTCGACCAACACCGAGCCGCCGACCACGCCGCCGAGCGCCAGGCCGAAGCCGGTCAGGTTCGGCAGGATCGCGTTGCGTGCGGCGTACCGGACGGCGACCGTGCGACCTCGGAGACCGTTCGCCTCGGCGAAGGTGACGTAGTCGTCGCCGAGGGTGTTGATCATCGCGTTGCGCATGCCGATGATCCAGCCGCCGAGGCTCGTCACGAGGATCGTCACCGCCGGCAGGACCGCGTGCTGCAGGACGTCGCCGATGTACGTGCCGTTCCAGCCCGGGACGCTCGTCGCGGACGAGGCCCCGGTCGTCGGGAACCAGTGCAGCACGTAGCCGAGGAAGAACAACAGCAGCAGTGCGGTCCAGAAGTACGGGAACGTCGACATGAACGAGCCGGACAGGGTCGGGAGCGAGTCGAGCCAGGTGCCGCGCTTCCAGGCCGCGGCGACGCCGATCAGCGTGCCGATGACGAACGCCAGGATCGTCACGGTGCCGACGAGCACGAGCGTGTAGGGCAGCGCGCGGCCGACCAGGTCACCGACGGGCTGCGGGTAGAACGTGTAGCTCGTGCCGAAGTCGAGGGTGACGACCTGGTGGAGGTAGCTGACGTACTGGTCCCAGAGGTTGCCGCTGGGGACGCCGAGCTGGGCCTCGATGGCCTTCTTCGTCGCGTCGGTGACCGGGCCGTTCTGGCTGAGCTTCGCGAGCGCGGCGTCCGACGGGCTGCCCGGCATGAGGCGCGGGAGCACGAAGTTCAGCGTGACCGCAGCCCAGAGGGTGAGGACGAAGAGGACGAGTTTCTGGAGGATGTACTTCACTTGGCCTGCTCCTCCAGGATCTGCTTGCCTGCTGCGCTGTCACGGAGCCGGAGCTTCGTGAAGATGAGCAGCGGGGCCGAGTCGTAGTTCTGCGGTGCCATGTACGGGTCCTCGGCGCTCGGCCAGCCGACGAACTTGCCGGTGTTGAACAGGCCCCAGAGTCCGCCGTAGTACATGCCGATCACGGGCAGGTCGTCGTACACGATGGCCTGCAGCTGGTCCAGGATCCGCCGCTGCTCGCCCCGGTCGGTCGTGCCGCGGTACTCGTCGAGGAGCTTCTGGGTGTCCGCGTTCTTGTACCGCTCGAAGTTGTTCACCGTCGACTTGCCGACCGGCTGGTAGAAGTCGCTCGACAGCAGGGAGTTGTAGGCCTGGAAGACGTCGCCGTTCCCCATGCCGCCCATCGCCATGTCGAACTTGCCGTTGTTGATGTTCTGCTGGTACCCGGCCGGCTGCGGGGCCTGGATCTGCACCTTCACGCCGATCTTCCCGAGGTCGCGCTGCACCTGCTGCGCGGCACGGAGCCAGTCCGAGTACCCGTTCGCGGTCATCAGGTTGATCTCGAGCTGCTTGCCGTCCTTGACGAGCTTGCCGCCCTGCTGCTCGTACCCGGACTTCGCGAACTCGGCGAGGGCGCGATCGGTGTCCTGCGTGATCATGCCCTTGTCGGGGATCGACGGGTCGAGGTACTGCTCCTGGTTCGGCAGGATCAGGCCGGTCTGGCCGGCGGCGCTGAGGTTGCCCTCGGAGGCGGTCTCGGCGATGCCGTCGCGGTCCAGCGCGTACGAGATGCCCTTGCGGACGTTGACGTCGTCGTACGGCGCCTTCGTCAGGTTCGGGATCAGGCCGATCACGCCGCCCGCCGGGAACCACCACTTGTTGTCCGGCGACGCCGCACCCCAGGTGCCCTTGACGTCCGAGATGAACGAGTACGCCCAGTCGTAGCCGCGCGTGACGGTGTCGAGCTGCGTGTTCGTCGCGGGGAGCACGAGGTGCTCGATCGCGATCTTGTCGGCCTGCCAGTACGTCGGGTTCTTGTCCATCGAGTACTGCTGGTCGGAGTAGTTGCCGAGCACGAACGGGCCGGTGCCGACCGGGTTCGGGTCGCGCCACGTGACCGGGTCCTTCACCCCGCCGTAGTGGTGCTCGGGGAGGATGTAGGTCGCGCCGATGATGTTGAGGCTCGGCACGTCCTCGCCCTTGAGGTGGAAGACGAGGTGGTCGCCGTCCCGCTCGATGCGGTCGATGTGCTGCCAGGCGCCCTTGACGTCCATCGCCGGGAACTTCTTGAGCAGGTCGAACGTGAAGAGGACGTCCGCGGGGGTGAACGGCGTGCCGTCGGACCACTCGACGCCCTTCCGGATCGGCATGTCGATCGTCCGCGCGTCCGGCAGCTCCCACGAGCTCGCGAGCCACGGGGTGCCCTTGCCGTCGAGCGGGTTGATCTCGATGAGGGGCTCGTACATCCACTTGCTCGCGGTGCGGGCGTTCGGGATGTAGGGGTTGAAGTTGCGGTCGAACAGCGGGTTGCCGCGGTCCGCGTTGATGAGCATCGTGTCCTTGCCGATGCTCGGGTCCGGCTGGGAGCGGACCTGGATGCTGCAGCCGGTGGCCACGAGGGCCACGACGGCGAGGCCGGCGATGGCGGCGGCGATGCGGCCGCGGCGGCGGGTAGGTGTGCGCGGGCTGCGCGGTCCGTCCGGGCGCGGGTCGCGGGGCCCGCGCGTGCGCTGTGGGGGAAGCGTCATTGCTCGGTCGACCTCCGTGTCGAGTGTGTGCTGCGCTCAATGTATGCGCTTACATCACTCGTTGCAACCCGGGGAGTGACACCCCATAGCGCCTGTTCGGGCAATGACATGTAGAATGTTGCCGGAAAGGGAGTCGTATGCAGCGCATGGCCATCATCGGAACCCGGGGGTACCCGTCGTACTACGGAGGGTTCGAGACGGCCGTCCGGCACCTCGCCCCGCACCTCGCGGAGTCCGGACGGGAGGTGACGGTGTACGGCCGGCCCGGACAGGAGCGTGACGACGACCCGGCGCTCGACACCCGCGTGATCCGCCGCACGACCCGCGGGGCCGAGTCGAAGTCGCTCTCCACGCTCACCTTCGGACTGACCGCGACGCTCGACGCGGTCCGTCGTCGGCCCGATGCGGCGCTCGTCATGAACTGCGCCAACGGCTTCTGGCTCCCTCTGCTCAGGGCCGCCGGCATCCGCTCGGTGGTCAACGTGGACGGCCTCGAGTGGGAACGCGCCAAGTGGGGCCGGCTCGCGCGAGCGGTCTTCCGGGCCGGGGCCTGGTGCACCGCACGGTTCGCGGACCAGCTGGTCTTCGACGCAGAAGCGATCCGTCGGTACTGGGAACGGGAGTTCGGGGTGACGGGCACGATGATCCCCTACGGCGGCAGCGAGGTGGGGACGCTCCCCCTCAGCGCTGACGACGCCCACCTGACCGGCAAGCCGTTCGCCCTCGTCGTCGCCCGTTTCGTCCCGGAGAACACCATCCCGGAGTTCCTGACGGCAGCGGAACGCATCGCCGAGCGTCACCAGGTCGTGGTCGTCGGGTCGTCCGGGTACGGGGGTGAGCTCGACGAGCGCGTCGCAGCACTCGCCACGCGGAACCCCCGAGTGCACTGGCTGGGCCACGTCGCCGACGACTCGCGACTCCTTGCCCTCTGGTGCCATGCAAGCGCCTACTTCCACGGGCACAGCGTGGGGGGCACGAACCCGGCACTGGTGCAGGCGATGCACTGCGGCGCTCCCACCGTCGCGCGGGACACGGTCTACAACCGCGAGGTGCTCGACGACACCGGCGCCGCCTTCGTCGCCGCGGAACCCGACGCCATCGCGACCGCCGTGATCGACCTGCTCGACGATCGCGACCGTCAACGGTCACTCCGCCGCCGGGTCCGAGACCGCGCCCGGGCCGTGTACACCTGGGACGCCGTCTGCTCGGAGTACGAACGGGCACTCAGCTTGCCCCCGTCGACGACGGCGTCCGACCAGCGCCACGGCGCCCCCTGTCCATCGTCCGGTGCGGACCGCGTCGAACAGGGCATCCCCGCAGCAGTCGAGCGCTGACACCGTCCACACCTCGGCTCCGGACATCGGGGCTCCGAACGGGCCCGGCCCGTCGTCCACACGATCGGCCGGTCGCCGGTCGCCGGTCGCCGGCCGCCGGTCGCCGGCCGCCGGTCGCCGACCGCCGGTCGCCGGATCCGATCAGGGTGTGGCGCACGGAGCCGGCAGGGCCGGACCACCGCCGCCGGCACTACAGCGCCGGCGGGCAGCTCTCGCGCAGCAGGACCTCGACCGGCAGCCGCACGGCCCGCGGGGGTCCCTCGCGCCGCTCGAACCGGTCGACGATCGCCCGCACCGCCGCTCGCCCGAGCTCCCCCATCGGCTGGTGCACCGTCGTCAGGGGCGGCGCCGAGAAGCGCCCGGCGTCGATGCCGTCGAAGCCGGTCACCGCGACGTCCTCCGGCACCTGCAGCCCCCGCGCTCCGGCGGCGTCGAGCACCCCGAGCGCCGACTGGTCGTTCGAGCAGATGACGCCGCGGGGGACGTCGGCGCCGTCGAACAGGGCCGCCGCGAGCTCGCGCGCCCGCGCTCGACCGAAGTCCCCGTGCACCACCCGGACGTCCGACACCGCCAGGTCGTGATCGGCGAGCGCCTGTCGGAACCCCGCCGAGCGCTCCATGTCGTCGGGCGAGTCGATCGGGCCCGCCAGGTACGCCAGCGACCGGATGCCGAGCCGTCCGATCACATGAGACGCAAGCGTCCGCATGCCGGCGGCGTTGTCGACGCTCACCGAGTCGAAGCCGTGGGAGCGTCGGTCGTCGGCGAGCACCACGACCGGGATCCGGCGGGCCACGTGCTCGAGCAGGTCGTCGGGAACCGTCTGGGCCAGGACCGCGAGTCCGTCCACACGACCGGCGACGTCGTTGACGATGACGTCCCGCGAGGACCCGCGCCCCGCCGCCACCATGAGGGCCAGGCCGCGCTGCCACGCCTCGGTCTCGGCACCGCGCAGGACCTCGTCGAAGTACAGGTTCGACGAGAACGGCTGGGTCACGTGGCGGCGGTCGTCGACCACGCGGACACCTCCGTCGGTGACGAGGTCGGGGCGTTCGTCCGGCACGACGTCAAACCCGGGCAGCAGGAGTCCGACCACGCCGGTCCGCTTGCCGGCCAGGGCCCTGGCGTTGCCCGACGGCACGTAGCCGAGACTCCGGATGGCCGCCTGGACCCGGTCACGGGTGCCCTCGCGCACGGCGTCCGGCGTGCGGAGCACGCGCGAGACGGTGGCGATGGAGACGCCCGCCTGGGACGCGACGTCGTAGACCGTGGGAGGTGCGGTGCGCTGCGTGCTCATGCCGTGCCTCCCGTCCGACGTGCACCTGGCCGCCGCGCCGGTGCGCGGCCGGACCATCCTAGGCACGGGCTCGGAATCCGCTCCTCCACAGGGCGCCGGAGGTGCTTGCGCGTCGGGGACGAGCGGACGCAGACTGTTGCGACCTCAGAACGTCCCGTGAGGAAGCGCATCACCACCGATGCCCACGCACACAGGAGGAACACGATGTCCCAGTCGACGCGGTCCGGCAGCAAGCACGCCATCCGACTCACCACCGACGAGGCCGAGGTGCGCGACGCGCTCCTCGCCCACACCGAGTACGGGGCGGCGTCCGCCGCCCACGACCTCGACGGCTCCGAGGAACCGACGACCAGGGGCTGATCCCGCGGGCAGGAGCCGGCCGGGAGGCACGGGCCGGCTCCGTCCCGCCCGTCGCCACGTCCCGCGGTGCCGCGGGTGCAGCGCGGCACCCGTTCTGCGCACTGCGGTCAGCGCGCGACCGACTCGGGCTGCGTGCTGCGGTCAGCGCGCAGAGGTCTCAGCCTGCGTGCTGCCGTCAGCGCGCGGCAACCTCGGCCGGGTCGGTCCCGCCGAGCAGCTCCGCGCTGCCGACGATGGCCATGCCTGCCCCACGCAGGCGTCGGCGCTCCTGCGCGATCCAGGCGAGCAGGCGATCGTTGGTCCCCGCGACGTGCGCAGCGAGCAGGTCGGCCGCCCGGTCCGCCTCGCCGGCGCGCACGGCGTCGAGGATCGCGCTGTGCTCGTGCCAGGCGGCGTCGCGCGCCTCGGCGGTGCGCACCTCGATCCACCGGGTGCGCTCGAGCCGGGTCAACGCGTCGGCGATGGCGTCGGTCACGAAGCGGTTGCCACCGAGTGCGGCGAGGTCGAGGTGAAACGTCGAGCCCATGCGGATGCCCGCCTCGCGGTCCGGGGTGCCGCGGAGGCCGTCGAGGCGCGCACGGACCCCGTCGAGCTGTTCGGCGGACGCGCGCGCGACGGCGAGCCGAGCCGCAGCGGGCTCGAGGACGCCGCGGAGCTCAGCGAGCGACGCGATCTCGTCGAGGTCGATCGGGGTGACGGTCCACGAGCGCCCCTCGTGCAGGATGAGGCCCTCGCGTTCGAGCCGCGACAGGGCGGCACGGACCGGGGTCCGCGAGGCGTGGAACCGCCCCTCGAGCCCGCGCTCCGAGATCCGCTCGCCCGGGGCGATGTCGAGGGTCAGGATCGCCTCGCGCAGGTTGTCGTAGAGCTGGCTCGTCTGCGACACGGGCACGGCGTTCTCGGTCGTCTCGGTCACGGCGGACCAGCATAGTGCGGTTCGACGAGAGTTGGTATACCGTTGTGGTATACCAACTGCTTCCAGATCGGAACCACCGTGTCTGCACAGCGCGTCACCGCATCGCCGACCGTCGTCCCGGCCCGGGCGTGGACGATGCTCGCACTCGGCGTCGCCGCGCAGGCCGCGGGGACCCTCGTCGTCTCCGCGCCGGCGCTGCTCATCCCGCACCTCGTGGCGAGCGGGATGCCCTTCGCGTCCGCCGGGCTGTTCGCTGCCGCGCCGACGGTCGGCCTGGTCCTGACGCTCATCGCCTGGGGAGCCGTGACCGACCGGGTGGGCGAACGGGTCGTCATCGCCGGGGGACTCGCCCTGACGACGCTCACGGTGGTGGCTGCGTGGGCGACCGCGGGCGACCCGCTGCTGCTCGGCATCGCGTTCCTCGCGGCCGGTATGACGAGCGCGTCGACGAACGCGGCGAGCGGACGCGTGGTGGTCGGCTGGTTCCCGAAGGAGCGCCGCGGGCTGGCGATGGGCATCCGGCAGATGTCGCAACCACTCGGCGTGACGCTCGCCGCGGTGACCGTCCCGGTGCTCACCGAGTCGCAGGGCATCCGCACCGCACTCGTCCTGCCGTTCGCGCTGTGCGCCGTGCTCACCGTGCTGTGCGCCGCCGGCATCACCGACCCACCACGACCGGCGCCCACCGGAGCCGGCGCGACGACCCCGGGCAACCCGTACCGGTCGTCGGGGTTCCTGTGGCGGGTCCACGTGGTGTCGGTGCTGCTCGTCGTGCCGCAGTTCACGCTCTCCACGTACGGGCTGGTCTGGCTCGTGGGCCTCGGGTGGTCGACACCGGCGGCTGGACTCCTCGTCGGGATGTCGCAGTTCGTCGGCGCCGTCGGGCGGATCCTGGTGGGTGCGTGGAGCGACCGTGCGGGCTCGAGGGTCGGACCCCTCCGTGTCGTGGCGGTCGCGGCTGCCGTCGTCATGGGCGTGCTCGCGCTCGTCGACGTGGCGCACTGGGCCGCCGCAGCGGTGTTCCTCGTCGTCGCGACGAGCGTCACGGTGGCGGACAACGGTCTCGCTTACACGTCGGTGGCCGAGGCGGCGGGACCGTCCTGGTCCGGTCGGGCGCTCGGGGCGCAGAACACCGGGCAGTTCCTGGCGGCGAGCGCCGTCGGCCCGGGTGTCGGCGCGCTCGTCGGGCTGCTCGGCTTCGCGGCGTCGTTCGCGATCGTGGCCGCCCTGCCCCTGCTCGCGCTGCCGGTCGTCCCGCGCGCCGATCGCTCCCACGACTGACCCGGCCACGGGCTGAACCGGCCCGACCCGACCCGTTCAGCCCGCAAGACGCAACGTGGGCGACTCCTCGCAGCGGGATGTCGCTGCGAGGAGCCGCCCACGTGGCGTTTCGCGGAACGGACGGCAGGATCAGGCGGGGACGGTGGGGCCGACGGGCCAGCGCAGGAGCGCCGACGCGGGGGCACCGCTCGGCAGCGAGGCCGCGTTCACCAGGACGAGCTCGGCGTCGGTGAGGACGATCGCCCGGACGAGCGCGCAGACCGCCGGCACGTGCCCGAGCACCGTCGCCCCGGCCGCCTGCTCCGGAGCGGTCGCGACCCACGGTGCCGCGTCGAGCGCGAGCAACGAACGGTCGCCCAGGGCGCCCGCGTCGAGTGCGACGACCGCGGCCTGGGCCTGCTGCAGCGCCGACACCACCGCGCCGAGCCCGCTGACGCTCTCGTTGTCGCCGCGGCCCTCGTGCGTGCGGAGCAGGTCCTGCACGTCGTGCCGCCGCGACGCGAGGATCCGGGCGAGTGCCAGGTCGACGTGCTGCACGAGCGCCTTCTCCGACGCGTCGTCGGCACGCGGGTCGACCGCGACCTCGGTGACGAGCGCGCGGGTCGCCGTCGAGAGCTCACCGCGCAGGAGCTCCCGGGCGCGGATGTCTCCCGCGACGACGATGAGTCGCGGCGACGTCGCGCGGACGGCCTCCTCGATCGACGCGGCCACCTCGCCCGCGGTCTGCTTCCAGATCTCCTCGGTGTGCTGCTGCCAGTGCGGCTGCTTCCACCCGGCGCCGGACTTCGCCTTGTGCAGGGTGTCGGTGCGGCCCTGCACTCGCTGTTCGTCCTCGGCGGCACCACTCGGCGCGTGCCCGAGGCGGTAGCCGCGGAAGCCACCGCCCTCGCGGCCGACGGTGACGACCAGGAACGGCAGGTCGAACGGGCGGTGGGCGAGCAGGGGCAGCAGGTCGGGGACGGCCCCGGTGCCGATCGACTCCTGGCCGTGCAGGTGGCCGGGGAGCACCTCGCTCAGCACGAGGTCGTCGTCGCGCACGAGCACGTAGCGGGCGACCGGTGCCGGCACCCCCGGTTGCTCGACGAGCTCCTCCTCGATGATCTCGAGGGCGCGGGCCGATGACCCCTGCCCCTTGAGCGAGTCCGAGACCGTCCGTCGCTGCAGCGCGGCGATGCGCCGGGGGTCCTCACGGTTGCCCGAGGCGTCGACGTACGCCCAGGTCCAGGTACCGGGGGCCTGCAGCGCCTGGACGACCTCGGACTGCAGGGCGCTGGCCTCGCGGGTGGTCTGGGCCATCAGCGGCCCCCGTCCTCGTCGCTCTCGGTGGTGAAGACGGCGTCGGACCCGGAGCCGTCGGCGGTGGTGTCCGTCGTGTCGGGTCGCAGCGCCCCCTCGACCTCGCCGTCGTACCCGGACGCCGTCACGGTCTCGGCGTCGTCGGTGTCGTCCGGCACCGGCTCTGCCTGCCGGAACTCCTCGACGTGCGCGTTGCTGCCGTGGCCCTGCACGATGCTCTGCGCCTCGTGCGCGAGTTCGTCGTCGATCCGGGGTCCGTTCGTGCTGCTGCCTCGATCGGTCATGGGCTGTCCTCCCGTTCGTGCCGCCGACGGCGCTGTCGGGCCGCTCGCGGCTTCGGTGTTCTGCGTGCCGACCACGCTGCGCGCTCGGCGCTGGTGGCGCTCGGAGGTCAGAGCGAACACGCAGCCGAGTACGGACACGAGCACGAGCACGATCCGGTCACGGCCCCCTGTGAATCTTCGTGAACGCACAGCTTCGCTCGGCTTTGTGCTTTGCTGGCGGAGAACCCGATCCGACGACGAACCGGAGCTCAGGCAATGACGCCGACACCATCCCGACGTGTGATGACGAGAAGGAACCTGCTGGGCCTCGGGCTCGGCACGGCCGCGGCGGGGTTGCTCGCCGGCTGCGCCGTCCCGGGTTCGACGAACGTGAACAAGGCCCCGCTGGTCCCCGCCGCAGCGGGTGGCGCGACCGTCCAGCTGACCTACTGGGCCTGGCTCAAGGACCTGCAGAAGGTCTGCGACGTGTGGAACGCGAAGAACCCCCGCATCCAGGTCACCGCGAACTGGATCCCCGGCGGCAACGCCGGCGGGTACCAGAAGATGTACTCGGCGCTCGCGGCCGGCGGTGGTCCGGACATCGGGCAGGTCGAGTTCCGGCAGATCCCGGAGTTCATGCTCGCCAACGGCCTGGTCGACCTCGCCCGGTACGGCGCGAAGGACGTGCAGGACCGCTACGACGAGGCCGCGTGGTCGCAGGTCCAGTTCGTCGACGGCGTCTACGGGATCCCGCAGGACACCGGCCCGATGGGCTTCTACTACCAGACCGCGATCCTCGAGCAGGCCGGCGGCGAACCCCCGACGACGTGGGACGAGTGGCGCGACCTGGCCGACAAGGTCCGTGGCACGGGCAACGGCAACTACCTCGAGGTCTTCCCGGTGGCCGACGCCTCGCCGTTCGCCGCGTACGCGCAGCAGGCCGGCGCGCGCTGGTTCCGGACCGACGGCGACGCCTGGGTCGTCGACATGACCGATGACAAGACGATGATGGTCGCCGAGTTCTTCGACGGGGTCATCGACGACGAGCTCGTCGACACCAGCGCCGGCGCGTACTCCCCCGGCTGGTACGCCGCCGCGGCGAGCGGGAAGATTGCCGCGGTCACGAGCGCGAGCTGGGGCGACGCCCTCATCCAGTCCGTGCAGGGCGGCGAGGGCAAGTGGAAGGTCGCACCCATGCAGACGTGGGGTGGCACCGGGTACGGCTCGAGTTCGATCGGCGGCTCGACGGCCGCCGTGCTGGCGAACGCGAAGCACCCGGCGGAGGCGCTCGAGTTCATCACGTGGATGACCACCTCGAAGGAGGGCGTCGACGCGATGATCAAGTACTGCGGCATCGGGTGGTCACCCGCCGCGGACTACATCGGCAAGGCCCGCCAACAGCCGTCGGAGTGGTTCTCCGGCCAGAACTACAACGAGGAGGTCTTCGTCCCCTCGGCCCAGGAGCAGAACCTCGAGTGGTCGTGGTCCCCCGTGACCCAGTCGGCCTTCACGAGCCTGCAGAACCAGTTCCGCCGCAAGCTCACCGGTGGGCTCAAGCTCACCGACGCCGTCGAGCTCGCCCAGCGGGAGATCGTCCAGTCGTTCCGCGACAAGGGCCTGAGCGTGAGGACCGCACGATGACCGCCACCCAGGACCGCCCGACGACCGTCACCCGGCCGGGCACCGGCTTCCGCTCAAGCACCAAGGCCACGAGCGCCCAGAAGCGCGCCCCGTGGATCCTGCTCGCCCCGTTCCTGGCGCTGTTCGTGCTGACGTTCGTCATCCCGATCATCAGCGCGCTGTTCCAGAGCTTCACGACGGTCGACCGCGAGGGCCTGTTCGGCGAGGACGGCGTCACGGGCCGCTTCGCCGGCTTCGACAACTACGTGACCGCCCTGAACGACGCCGGCTTCGTCGCGTCGATCGGCCGCATGCTGCTCTTCGGCATCGTGCAGGTGCCGGTCATGATCATCGCCTGCACGATCCTGGCACTGCTGCTGGAGTCGGCGAGCGCCCGCTGGCCCGCGTTCTTCCGGGCCGTCTACTTCATGCCGTACGGCGTCCCGGGCGTCATCGCGACGATCCTCTGGTCGTTCCTGTACGTGCCCGGCCTGTCCCCGATCGTCGACCTGCTGCAGTCGGTGGGGCTGCAGCCGGACTTCCTCGGTGCGGACAGCGTGCTCTGGTCGATCGCGAACATCGTCACGTGGACGTACACCGGCTACAACATGCTCATCATCGTGGCGCAGCTGAAGTCGATCCCGGGCGAGGTCTACGAGGCCGCGAAGGTGGACGGCGCCAACGCGTTCCAGGTCGCATGGCGGATCCAGATCCCGCTCATCGCTCCGGCCCTGGTGCTCACGACGGTGTTCTCGATCATCGGCACGCTGCAGCTCTTCGCGGAGCCGCAGATCCTGTCGACGGTCGCACCGGCCATCGACACGGAGTACACGCCGAACTACGCCGCGTACACGAACGCGTTCGCCTTCAACGAGTACGGCGTCGCGAGCGCGCAGGCCGTGATCATCGCATTGGCCGCGTTCGTCCTGTCGTTCGCGTTCCTCGCGCTGACGAACCGCGCGCCGAAGCACGAGCGCGACCAGCGGAAGCGTGCCAAGCGCGACGGCCTGGAGGCGCGGCGTGCGCTCCAGGGGCGCGTCACCACCGGCGGCGGGTCGCGCACCGCGACCGGCTCGCGCACCGCGACCAGCGTCACGGACCGCAGCACGACCACCGGGGCCGCCACGGGCCTCCCGGCTGACCGCAAGGGGGCATGAAGCATGACCAGCGAGACCATCCAGGCGCCGGCGACGGCGAAGACCGCCGTGCCCGTCGACACCACGTCGATCACGGCGCACCAGCGTCGCAAGCTCGACCGCTCTCCCGGCTCACAGATCGTCGTGACGGGCATCCTCGTCATCGTCGCGATCTACTTCCTGGTGCCGCTGTACTGGGTCGTCATCGCCGCGACGAAGACGACGGGCGCGCTCTTCGCGACGAACGGGTTCTGGTTCGGCGGCGAGTTCGCCCTGTTCAGCAACATCCAGCAGGTGTTCTCGTACGACGGCGGGATCTTCGTCCGCTGGATCGCGAACAGCGTCCTGTACTCGGGTGTCGGCGCGGTCCTGGCGACGTACTTCGCGGCGGCGGGCGGCTACGCGCTCGCGAAGTACGAGTTCCGCGGCCGCCAGCTCGTGTTCGGCACGATCCTCGGCGGCGTGCTCGTGCCGGGGACCGCGACGGCGCTGCCGCTGTTCCTGCTCTTCTCGACGATGGGCCTGACCGACACGTACTGGAGCGTGCTCATCCCGAGCCTCGTCAGTCCGTTCGGGCTGTTCCTCTGCCGGGTGTACGCGGCGGCCTCGGTCGACACGGCACTGCTCGAGCAGGCCCGCATCGACGGGGCCGGCGAGATGCGGATCTTCCACAGCATCGTGCTGCGCCAGCTCACGCCCGCGCTCGTCACGGTGTTCCTGTTCCAGGTCGTCGGGATCTGGAACAACTTCTTCCTGCCGCTCATCATGCTGGCAGACCAGGAGCTGTACCCGATCACACTGGGACTGAACAACTGGCGGGCACAGGTCGATCGTCTGCCAGAGTTCTACCAGCTCACCACCGGCGGAGTGCTCGTCTCGGTCATCCCGCTCGTGATCGCGATCATCGTCCTGCAGCGCTTCTGGCGCGGGGGCCTCACGGAAGGATCGGTCAAGGGTTGACCATCGCTGCTCACTCGTCCTCCTCGCCCACGTCCACCACGCCCGATGCACTCGCGGCGCTCGCCTCGACGGCGCCCGGGTCCGACACCCGACTCGCGCCGCGGGCGTGGCTGCACACCGACGCCCCGTCCCTGTCGCTGAACGGGGAGTGGGACTTCTGGTGGTCGCCCGTCGCGGACGTCCCGGTGCCCGGGGTGTCCGCCGCGGAGGACGAGTGGGGCAGCATCCCCGTGCCGTCGCACTGGGTCCTGCACGGACACGGTGCGCCGAGCTACACGAACCTGCAGTACCCGTTCCCGATCGACCCGCCGCACCCGCCCGAGGAGAACCCCACCGGCGACCACCGGCGGACGTTCTCGCTGCCGGACTCGTTCGACGGCGCCGCCCGCGTGCTGCTGCGCTTCGACGGCGTCGAGTCGCACTTCCGGGTGTGGCTGAACGGGTCCCTCGTGGGCTGGTCGACGGGGTCGCGGCTCGCCACCGAGTTCGACGTGACGTCGCTGCTGCAGCCGGGCACCAACGAGCTGCTCGTCCGGGTGCACCAGTGGAGCGCCGCCTCGTACCTCGAGGACCAGGACCAGTGGTGGCTGCCGGGCATCTTCCGTGACGTCACGCTGCTCGCGCGGCCCGCCGCACCGATCGACGACGTGTTCGTGCGCGCCGGCTGGACGGCGACCCTCGGCGGCGCCGCGACCGCGGGCACCGCGGCCTCGGGACGGCCCGAGACCGGTACGGGCACGATCACGTTCCCGACGCTCGACGCCGTGTTCCCGGTGCGCTTCGCCGTGCCCGAGGCCGGGGTCGACGTCGTGTGGGCGTCCGCCGACGACGTCGCGCCGATCACGGTCGAGGGCGTCGAACCCTGGAGCGCGGAGGTGCCGAAGCTGTACGACGCCACCGTGGCCTCCGACGGCGAGACCGTCTCGCTCCGGCTCGGCTTCCGCACGGTGGCGATCGTCGGCGATCGCTTCCTGGTCAACGGCGAGCGGGTCGTGTTCCACGGCGTGAACCGGCACGAGACCCACCCCGTCCGGGGCCGGGTGTTCGACGAGGAGCACGCCCGCGCGGACATGGCGCTGATGAAGCGGAACAACGTCAACGCGATCCGCACCTCGCACTACCCGCCGCACCCCCGCGTGCTCGACCTCGCCGACGAGCTCGGGTTCTGGGTGGTCCTGGAGTGCGACCTCGAGACCCACGGGTTCCTGTTCACCGACTGGGTCGGCAACCCCTCGGACGACCCGGCCTGGCGCGACGCCTACCTCGACCGGATGGCCCGGACCGTCGAGCGCGACAAGAACCACGCGTCGATCGTGATGTGGTCGCTCGGCAACGAGTCCGGCACCGGCCGGAACCTGGCCGCGATGGCGCAGTGGGTGCACGACCGCGACGACGAACGCCCCGTGCACTACGAGGGCGACTACACCGGCGCCTACACCGACGTGTACTCGCGGATGTACCCGACGCTGCAGGAGACCGAGTCGATCGGTGGTGGGCCGGAGACCCCGCTGCTCGAGTGCGGTCCGGCCGAGGCAGCGCGTCAGCGCTCGAAGCCGTTCCTGCACTGCGAGTACGTGCACGCGATGGGCAACGGCCCCGGACAGATCGCCGAGTACGAGGCCCTGGTCGACAAGTACCCGCGGTTGCACGGCGGGTTCGTTTGGGAGTGGCGGGACCACGGGTTGCTCGCGCAGACCGCCGACGGGCAGGACTACTTCGCGTACGGCGGTGACTTCGGCGAGGTGGTGCACGACGGCAACTTCGTGATGGACGGCCTCGTGCTGCCCGACGACACCCCGACCCCGGGCCTGGCGGAGTTCGCCGCGGTGGTCGCCCCGATCCGGTTCTCGCTCTCGGACACGACCGTGCTCGTCGAGAACCGGTACCACTCCGCATCGACGGCGGGGCTGCGGTTCTGCTGGACCCTCGCGCGGAACGGCGTCGTCGAGGCGAGCGGGCGGTTCACCCCCGGTGTGGTCGCGGCCCGGCAGTCGGCCACGGTCCCGGTGCCCGACGAGGTGCTCGCGGCCGCCGCGGACGCCGCGTCCCTGGTCCCCGGTGACGAGCTGTGGCTCGACGTGACGGCGGAGCTGGCGGGGCCGACCGCGTGGGCGGACACCGGCCACGTCGTCGCACGCACGCAGCGGCTCGTGGCGAGCCGCGCGGCGGACGTGCCCAGGGCCTCCCGGCAGGGCTGGGACGGCGACCGTCTCGGCGAGGGGACCTTCACCGCCCGCGGTGACCTGGTGTCCTGGAAGGGGCACGAGGTCGCGGGGCCGCGGCTCGAGCTGTGGCGTGCGCCGACGGACAACGACAGCCTGGCCTCGCAGGGCGGGTACGAGACGGCCGATCCGGTGCTGACGAAGGGCGTCGGCGACCCGGACGCTCCGGCGTCCGCGGTCCGCTGGCGTGAGCGTGGGCTCGACCGGCTGACCCACCGACTGGTGTCCGTCGACCGGACCGCGCACGGCCTCGAGCAGCGCATCCGGGTCGCGGCGGCGAACAGCGGGTGGGGCGTCGACGTCACGCACCGCTGGACGCTCACCGACGACGGGCTGCTGCTGCAGACCGACGCGGTGCCGTTCGGGGCGTGGGACGTCACCTGGCCGCGGATCGGCGTGCGGTTCGACCTGCCGGCGTCGCTGCTCGACGACACCGCGGAGTGGTTCGGGACCGGGCCGGCGGAGTCCTACGCGGACTCGTCGCACGCCGCTCGGGTCGGCCGCTTCTCCGCCCCGGTGCGCTCGCTGACCGTGGACTACTCGATGCCGCAGGAGACCGGCCATCGTCCCGGGCTGCGGACGCTCGCGGTGGGTCCGTTCACGGTGTCGACCGTCGGGGCGCACCGGGCGGGCTTCACGCTCTCACCGTGGACCGCGCAGCAGCTCGCGCAGGCGATGCACCCGTACGAGCTGCCGACGCCGGACCACACGTACCTGTACCTCGATGCGGCGCAGCACGGGCTCGGGTCGCGGGCGTGCGGGCTCGACGTGCTGCCGGAGCACCAGCTGTGGCCGCAGGCGTTCTCGTGGAGCGTGGTGCTCGGGTAGGGCACGGGGCGGCGCGGGCGAGGAGCTCCCGCGCCGAACCAGGTTCCGGACACGACACCGCGTTCTTCCGTGGTGCTGTGTCCGGAACCTGGTTCCGCAGGTGCAGGGCGAGCCCGAGCCGCCGCGCTACTCGCCGGCGGAGAGCGCGCGGAGCGCCTCGGGGTCGCTCTGGTCGAGGAAGTCCGTCAGGCGCTCCGGCTCGCCCGGCTCGTCGATCGCCTCGGCCGCGCGGCGCAGGGCGAACAGCGCCCGGAGCACGCCCCGGTTCGGCTCGTGCGACCACGGCACCGGCCCGGCACCGCGCCAGCCCGCCTTCCGCAGCGCGTCGAGTCCGCGGTGGTAGCCCACGCGGGCGTACGCGTAGGACTCGAGGGTCGCCCCGCGCTCCCAGGCCTCGTCGGCGAGCAGAGCCCACGCCAGGCTCGAGGACGGGTGCGACACGACGACGCTCGACACGGGAGCGTCGGCGGCGAGCGCGGCGGTCACCTCCGGCTCCTCGGGCAGCAGGGTCGCGGGGTTCGCGGTCGGGTCGGGCAGCAGGTTCTCCGGCATGCCCCCAGCCTGTCACCTCTTGCCCCGACGCTGCACCAGGGCTAGCGTGGCAGCACCTCGTCGTCATCGCGGGGCTGCCGGGGCGGGAGACCGACCGGCGGCACGGGTGGCGGTCACGGGGGTCCCCGACGGAAGAGCCGCATTGCTGTCGATCACCGGTACCGCGCAGTCCTCGCGCTGACACCGTGATCGTCGCGCCCCGTCGGGCGCCCTGGTCGTCGCGCCCCCTCGGGTGCTCCCCCTGTCGTGCCGTCGGCGCGTCGAGCGGGATCGGTGTCGTGCGCCCAGCTCACGATCCCGGAGGCACCCCCATGCCCGCAACACCGTCCGTCGTCCTGCACGACCTCACCTTCACCTGGCCCGACGGCTCCGTCGCGCTCGACCACCTGACCACCGCCTTCGGCCGTGGCCGCACCGGCCTGGTCGGGAGGAACGGGGCCGGCAAGTCCACGTTGGTCCGGCTCGTCACAGGTCAGCTCCACCCCACGTCCGGTTCCGTCCGCACCACCGGCCCCGTCGACCACCTGCCCCAGCGGCTCGTCACCCGTCCGGACGACACCGTCGCCGACCTGCTCGGCGTCGGCGCGGCCCTGACGGCGCTGCGCGCGATCCTCGGCGGCGACCCCGCACCCGAGCACTTCGACACGATCGGCGACGACTGGGACGTCGAGGAACGGGCAGCCGCCGCACTCGCAGACGTCGCGGCCCTCGACGGCGTCGACCTCGACCGACCGGTGGGGACGCTCTCCGGCGGGCAGGCGGTGCTCGCGGCGGTCGCCGGCATCCGGCTGCGCGGGCGTCCGATCGCCCTGCTCGACGAGCCGACGAACAACCTCGACCGCCGGTCCCGGGCAGCCCTGCTCGACCTGGTCGACACGTGGCGCGGGACCCTCGTCGTCGTGAGCCACGACCGGGAGTTGCTCGAGCACGTCGACGAGACCGTCGAGCTCCGCAGCGGATCGGCCACGGTGTTCGGGGGGACGTTCAGTGCGTACGAGGAGCACCTCGCCGTGCAGCAGGCAGCCGTCGCCCGCGAGGTCCGGGTCGCCGAGCAGCGACACCGCGCCGAACAGCGGCAGCGCATCGAGGCCGAGACGAAGATCGCCCGACGGGCCCGGGCCGGGCGCGAGGCCGCTCGGTCCGTGCCGAAGATCCTGGCGAACGAGCAGCGGAAACAGGCGGAGCAGACCGCCGGGCGGCTCCGGGCGGCGCACGGCTCGGCCGAGGAGCAGGCGCGGTCCGCGGTGCGGGAGGCCGAGCTGCGACTCCGCGACGACGAGTCCCTGCACGTCGCGCTGCCCGACCCGGACGTCCCCGCGTCACGGCGGATCGCGACGATCACGGTCCGGGGCCGGGACACGGTCATCGAGGGTCCGGAGCGTCTCGCCGTGGTCGGGGACAACGGTGTCGGCAAGACGACGCTGCTCGAGCAGCTCGTCGGCGGCGCGGCTGCCCGCGAGCACCCGCTGCCCGACACCGCAGCGGTCTCGCACGTCGACCGGTCCGGCTACCTCGCGCAGCGGCGGGACGGGCTCGACGACGACGCCTCGGTCCTCGTGAACGTCCGGCGGACCGCGCCGCACGTGCCCGACGCCGAGCTGCGCAACCGGCTGGCTCGGCTGCTCGTGCGTGGCGACACCGTCGGTCGACCTGTCGGGTCGTTGTCGGGCGGGGAGCGCTTCCGGGTCGCTCTCGCCGCCCTCGTGCTCGCCGATCCGCCGCCGCAGCTCCTGGTGCTCGACGAGCCGACGAACGACCTCGACCTGACGAGCGTCGACCAGCTCGTCGACGCGCTGCGGGCGTACCGGGGAGCCCTCGTCGTGGTGAGCCACGACGAGGCGTTCCTCGAGCGGCTCGACCTGACGGATCGGATCGAGTTGCGGCCTGATCAGGAGTCGCCGTTTATACAAGCGGTTGTATAGTACTGGGACCAGAAGAGCGGAGCACATCATGACCGTGACGACCATCGATCTCGATCCGGACGTCCTCGACATCGCCAAGTCGCTCACGGGAGCGCGGACCAACCGAGACGTCGTGACACGCGCACTGCAGACGCTGATCGCCGTCCGCCGTCAGCCAGCAGCCGTGGAGCGCATCCTCGGCCGCACGTTCACCGACGAGCAGACGCACGCGCCCGTCGTGCACTACCGCTCGCCCGGCGTCCCCGCTGACGACGCGTGACGGCGTTCATCGTCGACAACTCCGTCTGGTGGAAGGCGGCACGGTTCCCGGCGATGACGCGGCGGTTGCAGGAGATCGCTGCACGGGACCTGATCCTGGCCTGCCCGCCACAGGTGCTCGAGTACTGCTTCTCCGCGCGCGATGCGGACGAGCACGCCGCGTTCCGGGAGGACATGGCGCAGTGGCTCCCTGCCGATGAACACCCCGGCGTCGATGACGTCCTCGCCATCCAGACGGCTCTCTGGGCGGGCGGCTACGTCCGTGGCGCGGGGACCGTCGATGTGCAGATCGCCGCGTACGCGATTGCCAACGCGGCCGTGGTGCTCACCGCCGATCACGACTTCGACCACATCGCCGCGGTCGTCCCGTCCTTCGCACACGAGTACCTCCCCGAGGCCTGACAGCCCGGCCGCTCGACCAGGGGCCGAGGGCGCACCCGGCCGCTCGCCCGGGGTCAGCGCTTCCGGGTCGGCCGGATGGCGAGCGACTCGATCGTGCCGCGCTCCGGCAGGTCGACGACGGTCCGCACGGCCGCAGCGACGTCCTCGGGCGCCAGGTAGTACGCGGTGTCGTAGTCCTCGCCGAGCTTCTCGGTCAGGGCACGCTGCATGTCCGAGTCGGTCCGGCCGGGGTGCACGCTCGACACCCGGACGCCGTTCGCCCGCTCCTCTTCACGCAGGGCGTCGGCGAAGGCCCGGAGCGCGAACTTCGACGCCGCGTAGACCCCGCCACCGGGGCCCGCCGTGAACCCGGAGCCACTGTTGATCGGCACGACGATGCCGCGCGCCGCTCGGAGCGCAGGGAGCGCCAGGCGGGTGAGCTCGGCGACGGCGAAGACGTTCGTCGCGAACACCTGCTCCCAGACCTCGCGCGACGTGTCGGCGATCCGGGTGCCCTGCTCGACCCCGGCGCTGTGCACGAGGACGTCGAGCCGGCCGGGCAGCGCGGGCACGTCGCCGGCACCGAGGTCCCCGACGAACGGCGCCGCGCTCGGCAGCTCGGCGACGAGTTCGTCGACCGCCGCTGCCGTCCGCCCACCGACGAGCACGTGGTGCGTCCGGCCGAGGTCGAGCGCGATCGCCCGACCGATCCCCCGGGTCGCCCCGGTGACGAGTGCGGTCGGACGGGCGGCGGCAGGTGCGGTGTCGGTCATGCGTCCCACCCTACGGAGCCGGCGAGGCGGGGCGGCACCGCGCCTCCAGGCTGTGGACGAGCGCCGGTCACGGCCGCGCCGGTGCAGGACCGGCGCGCGCCGCGCCGGACCCGTCAGTCCTTCGTGCGACCGGCGCTCTCGCGGATCTTGATCCCCTCGAGCACGTCCTGCGCGTGCTTCTCGTCCTGCTTCTCGATCTGGCGGGTGTCGCGCTCGGGGAGCTGGATGTCCTCCTCGGCGCGGATGCCGGCCTGCAGCTGGCGTCCGCGCTCGAGCTCGGCGTCGAACTCCGCGCCGAACAGCAGCGCGTTGTTCGTGATCCAGATCCACAGCAGGAAGACGATGACACCACCGAGGGAGCCGTACGTGGCGTTGTAGTTCGAGAAGTTGCCGACGTAGAAGCCGAACCCGACGCTCGCGATGATCCAGATGCCGATGCCGACCAGGGCACCGCCGCTGACCCACTTGAACTTCGACTGGCGGACGTTCGGCGCCCAGTAGTAGAGCACCGCGACGATGACGATCATCACCGCGAGCAGGATCGGCCACTGCACGATCGACACCACGAGGGCCGCGACGTCGCCGAGCCCGATGACGTCGCCGAAGGCCCGGGCGAGTGGTCCGGAGACGAGCACGAGCAGACCGACGACGAGCAGCACGACCGTGAACACCGTGACGCCGAGCATCGTCGGGCGGAGCTTCCAGATCGGTCGGCCCTCGCGGACGTTGTAGATGCGGTTCATCGCGCGGCCGAAGGCACCGACGTAGCCGGAGGCCGACCACAGCGCACCGAGCACACCGACGATGAACGTGATCGGCGCCGCGGGCGAGCGGACGAGGCCCTCGACCGGGCTCCGGAGCAGGTCCGCGACCTGGCCGCCCCCGACGTTCGTGATGACCTCGAGCAGGCTGTCGATCGTGTCCTTCGGGTTCGACACGAGCCCGAGGATCGACACCACGGCCAGCAGCCCGGGGAAGAGCGCGAGCACCGTGTAGTACGTCAGGCTCGCCGCCAGGTCGGTGCACTGGTCGCTCGAGAACTCGCGGAGCGTCTTCTTGAGCGTGTACGTGAACGACGGCTTGGTGAGGTCCGTCGGGCTGTCCGGCTTCCGGGGGTCGTCGGGCGACGGCTTGTGCTGCATGTCCTGCTGGAGGTCCTGCTCCTTGCGCGCCATCGTCTAGCCCTTCGCCTTCGCCGCGGCCTTCGCCGCTGCCTTCGACCGCTTCGCGGCCTGCTTGCGGTTCTTGGTCGCCCGACGCTGCACGGCAGCGATGCCCGCGCGCTGCTTCACCCGGTTCTTGTGCACCGGGTCGCGCTCGAGGGACTCCTCGGCCGCCTTGCGGCGGGCCTTCCGACCTTTGCGCCCGTCCTTCGCCTGGTCGGCGTCGAACCCGCCCCGAGCGCCGAACGGCAGCAGCGCGGTGAACGCCGTCGAGGCAGCGGGGCGGTCCAGGTGCCCGGCGTCCGTCCGGCCGATGCGCGTGCCGAGGACGATCGCCGCGATCCCGGCCGCCGCGGTGACGCCCATCGCCACGAGCGGGGTGGGGTCGCGGTGCCAGCGCTGCCGGGTCTTCGCGACCGCGAGCCGGGCGCGAGCAGGAACGTCCGAGCGCCGCTTGATCTCGGTGACGCTGTCGGTCAGGCGTTCGCGCGTGCGCACGTTCGCGAGCTCCAGCTCGGGGATGCTGTCCTTGGCCATGTGTCGTGCCTACCAGGATCGGTCCGGTACCGCCTCCAGCAGCCGCGGTCTACGGTGCAGGCCATGCTGTTCCGGGACGTCGCCGAGGGGATCCACCGCCTCGAGATCGCGCACACCAACACGTACCTCGTCGAGACCGGGGACCGGTTGCTCGTCGTCGATGCGGGGCTCCCCGCCGTGTGGCCACACCTGCTGCTCGCCGTGCACGACCTCGGGTACTCGCCGGCCCGGGTCGAGGCCCTGCTGCTCACGCACGGGCACTTCGACCACGTGGGCACCGCGGCGCGCATGCACCGGGAGTGGGGCACGCCCGTCCACGTGCACCCGGGCGACCGGGACCTCGCCGCGCACCCGTACTCGTACCGGCCGCAGACGAACCGGTTCGGCTTCGTCGCGGTGCACCCCGGCGGGCTCGCGCCGCTCGGTCGGATGCTGCTCGCCGGTGCGGCCACCGTCGACGGGATCGACGAGACCGAGCCGATGGTGTCCCGTGCCGAGGTCCCCGGGAACCCGTGGATCATCGAGACGCCCGGGCACACCGACGGGCACGTCGCGCTGCACTTCGCCGACCGTGACGCGCTGATCGCGGGCGACGCCCTCGTCACCTTCGACCCGTACACGGGCGGGATCGGGCCGCGGATCGTCGCCCCGGCCGCGACCGCCGACGTGGACACCGCGGTCGCGTCGCTCGCCCGCCTCGAGGACACCGAGGCACGGCACGTCCTGCCCGGCCACGGGCCCGCGTTCGACCGGGGCGTCCGCGCGGCGGTCGCGCAGGCCCGGCGGGTCGCAGGCGTCGCGTAGCGGGCCCGGTCACGGGCCCTTCGACCGGGGCGGCCGCGCCGCGGCCGCGCCGCGGCCGCGCAGGCGCGCCGCGTGGCCGGCGTCGCGTAGCGGGCCCGGCCACGGGCCCGCGTTCGGCCGGGGCGGCCGCGCCGCGCCGCGGGGCGGGCGTAGCGCGGCGCGGGCGTAGCGCGGCGCGGGGCGGCGCGGGGCCGGCGTCGCTCTGACCGTGGCGCGGAAGCGACAGGATGCGCGGGAGAGGCGTCCGTCTGTCGCTCGCGCGGCAGTGACGCCGAGTGCACGACGGACGGGAGGCGCGTGGCGGCGCCGCCCCGTGCCTCCCGTCCGTCGTGACGTGCGTTCCCGCGTGCCCGTTCCTTCCCAGAACGGTCGCGATGGCTGGTGGGAACGGGCGTACCGGGTCGAACGGAGCCACCAGGTACGCCCGGATTCACCAGGTACGCCCGGAACTGCCAGGTGCGCCAGTGTCTGCCAGGTACGCACGGAAGCGCCAGGTACGCCTGAAGCCACCACCAGGTACGCCCGGACCCACCAGGTACGCCCGAAGCCACCAGGTACGCACGGACCCAGGTACGCCCGGAACCACCAGGTACACCCGAAGCCACCAGGTGTGCCCGGGACCCGAGGCGGCCTACTCGGGCAGGACGACGTCCTCGGGGACGCCGGACACTGCGGAGCGACCCGCTGCCTCCATCATCGCGAGGCTCCGCAGGTTGTCGCGTCCGCTCGTCTCCGGTGCCGGGCCGCCCTCGACCGAGCGCGCGAACGCCTGCAGCCCGCCCTGCCGGTCCGTGTGCTCGAGCGTCGGGAGCTCGACGGCCTCGGCCTCGGCGTCCTGGTCGGCGCGCAGCGTGACCCGGTCGCCCGCGATCTCGCTCGGCGACCCGTCGCGGCTCGTGAACCAGATCTCACCGTCCTCGCCCTGGATGCTCCACTCCCCCGCCCACGCGGTCCTCGGCGCGCGCGAGAGCCAGCTGCCGCGGTAGCTCACGACGAGTCCGTCCTCGAGCTCGATGATCATCGAGGTGACGGCCTCGTCCTGGTACTTGCTGTACGACGGGTACGAAGCGCGGGCGTAGACGCGGACGGCCTCCTGCCCCGTCACCATGCGGATCAGGTCGAAGTGGTGGATGGCCATGTCGTTGATCATCGGGTGCGGGAACCGGTAGTGCGGGTAGGTCTCGACCGGCTGGTCGTTGTCCCACTGCCGGAAGTCGATGTTGATCGCCGAGAGCTCGCCGAGCTCCTTCGCCGCGAGCAGCTCCTTGACCGCACGCGGCGCCGGGTACCAGCGGTAGTTCTGGCTGACCTGCAGCACGAGGCCGAGCTCCTCGGCGCGGCGGACGGCGGTGAGCGCCTCCTCGGTGGAGTTGGCGAACGGCTTCTCGACGAGCACGTGCTTGCCGGCCTCGAGCGCCTCGAGCGCGAGCGGCACGTGGGTGACGGCCGGTGCGGTGATGACGACGGCGTCGGCCTCGACCGCGGCGAGGGCCTCGGTGAGCGAGGCGAACGCGGCGGTCTCCGGCAGGCCGAGGTCCGCGCGCACGGCGTCCAGCGTCGCCGGGACCGGGTCGACGAGCCCGACCACCTCCACTTCGGTGACCTGCGGGATGGCGGTGCGGGCCCAGTTGCCGCCCCAACCTCCGAGACCGACGTGGATGATGCGGACCGTCATGCGTGCACTCCTTCGTGACCGGCGCACCACGACTCCCGCGGCGCGTGCGTCCAGTCTGTCAGGGGCCCCGGACGCGGCGTGCAGGACCGCCGGGCGGGCCCGGCTCGCCCGGCTTGCCCGGACGTTCGTCAACGGGGTTCCGTGACTCGCCGCGTGTGCCGCGCCGAGGTTCCACGACTCGCCGTCCAGCCGGCCGATGTTCCGGAATTTCGGAACCTCGGCGGGACGGGCGGGGTGCGGCGCGGGCGGACCGGGCGCGCCCGGTGCGCCCGCCGCGGCCGCGTCAGTGCGTGAACGCGTATGCGATGAGCGCCATCGTGACGATGAACCCCGCCAGGTAGTTGATCCAGAGGAAGCGCTTCCAGCCCGCGTTCGCCGCCTCCGCCCCCGCGTCGGTGACGTTCCACCACGGCAGCACGTTGAGGGCGTAGGGGATCACCACGACCGCGGCGATCGGCCCCGGGAAGTCCGAGAACAGCAGCGCGACGCCGGCCACGAGGTACGCGACGAACGCCAGGCGCACGGTGGCCCGGGCCCCGATGACGGTCGCCACGGAGCCGATGCCACCGGCCCGGTCGGCCAGGACGTCCTGCACGGCGCCGAACGCGTGCGAGGCCACGCCCCACAGGAAGAACGCCACGCACACCGCGACGAGCGCCGGCGTCCAGTGCGGGCCGGCGAGCGCGAGCCCGTAGACCGCCGGCGACACGAAGTGCGTCGACGAGGTGAGCGAGTCGAGGAAGGGCTTCTCCTTGAACCGGAGCCCCGGTGCCGAGTACGCGACGACCGCGAAGACGCTGATCGCGAGCACCAGCCACGACCACGGCCCGTTGCCGCTCAGGGCGCCGAGCACGACGAGCGCGACGAGGAACGGCACGTTCGTCACGACGACCGCCCACAGCGTGGCCCGGTGCACGCTCTTGTCGAGCAGCGCCCCCTCGACCCCGCCCTTCCGCGGGTTCCGCAGATCGGACTCGTAGTCGAAGACGTCGTTGATCCCGTACATCGCCAGGTTGTACGGCACGAGGAAGTACACGACGCCGACCAGGAACGCGACGAGCGAGAAGCCGCCACCGCCGTCCACGCCCACCCCGCTGCCGAGCAGGTAGGCGGCGCCGAACGGGTAGGCGGTGTTCACCCAGCTGATCGGCCGCGACGACACGAAGAGCGCGCGGAGCGTCGACGGTCTGGAGGCACTGCTCACGGTCACGGGGTCTCCTCCGGTCGGCGGGGTGGCTGGTCCGGTCGGCGGGACGGCCGGCGCGGGCGCTCCGACCGTACCGGCCGCGCGGCACCGACCGCGCGGCCCGCGCGCTCGGTACCAGGGCGCCCGGTGTCCGGGCGATCGGTCCCTGGGCGCTCGCTGTCCGGGCGCTCGGTGCCCGGGCGCTCGAGCAGGACCCAGGAGCTCGGCAGCAGCAGGGCGGCACCGATCGAGTACGCGAGGTCCTCGACGGGGAACAGGCCGATGCGCGCGCCCGAGACGAGCGCGGGGTCGTACGCGACGATCCCGAGCCCGACGATGACGTTGTTGAAGACGCCGGTCATCACGAGCAGGACCGCTCCCGCGACCACGGCGCTGACGATGCCGACCCACCGACCACCGACCCGGCGTTCGCCGACCCCGCGACGACGGGCGGCGACGATGCCGGCAGCCACCGCGACGAGCGCCGCCACCGCCAGGAACGGCACCGCGAGCAGGGCGTACGTCGTCGTCCCGGTCACGAGCGACGTCCCTCGTCGACGTGGTCCGGGCGGGACCGGTCGAGCCACCGGGCCACGACGGGGCGCAGGGCTCCGAACAGGTCCATCGTCGTCCAGCAGAGCAGCACGAGGAAGAAGACCTCCTCGAGCGGCACCTCGGGTGCGAGCAACACCCCGGTCAGCAGGTCGTTGTGCCCGATGAAGAAGATGCCGAGGTGCACCCCGGCGACGTCCCACACCAGGAAGAACACGAGCCCGATCAGCATCACGGCCGCGGCCCGCACGGGGCTCCGCCAGAAGAACAACCGGTACCGGGCGTCGAGCACGGCGATGCCGGCGATCGACACCACGAGTCCGGCGAGGTACGCCCCCGGCATCAGCCCGCGGACCGGGCGGACACCGACGACGACGCCCCGGCCCGCCCCGACGCCGGCAACGGCGTCGGCAGCGGCTCGGTGGAGGTGTCACCGTGGATGCGCTTGAGCAGCACCTCGGCGCTGATCAGGCACATCGGCAGGCCGATCCCCGGCGTCGTCGAGGCACCCGCGTAGTAGAGCCCCTCGACCTTGCCGGACACGTTCTTCTCGCGGAAGAACGCGCTCTGCGCCAGGGTGTGCGCCGGCCCGAGCATCGAGCCGCTCCACGCGTTGTAGTCGTCGGCGAAGTCCTGCGGACCGATCGTGCGACGGACGCGGATCCGGTCGCGCAGGTCCGGCACACCGGAGCGCTCCGCGATGACGTCGATGGCACGGTCGGCGATCCGCTCGACCTCGGCGTCGCCGGCCCCGTCGACGCCGCCCTTGCCGATGGACAGGTCGGCGGGCAGTGGCACGAGGACGAACAGGTTGCTCGACCCCTCGGGTGCGACGGTGTCGTCGGTCAGCGAGGGCGCGCAGACGTAGATCGACGCCGGGTCCGGCACGTGCCGGTCCTTCCCGAAGATCGCGCCGAAGTTGGCCTCCCAGTCGGCCGTGAAGACCAGGGTGTGGTGCAGCAGTCCGGGCACCGGGCCGTCGACCCCGAGGTAGACGAGCACGGCGCTCGGCCCCGGGTCGCGCTTCCGCCAGTGCTGCTCCGGGTAGGTCCGGTGATCCGCGTCGAGCAGGTGCAGCTCGGTGTGGTGCAGGTCGGCGGCGCTCACCACCAGGTCGGCGGGCACGGTGTGCGACGCACCGGACGCGTCGCGGTGCACCACGCCCGTGACGTGCCCGTCCTCGACGACGATCCGCTCGACGGCCGCGCCCGTGGTGATCGCGGCGCCCTCGCGCCGGGCGACCCGCTCGACGGCCGAGATCACCTCGGTGATGCCGCCCTTCGGGTAGAGCACGCCGTCGGCCAGGTCGAGGTGGCTCATCAGGTGGTACATGCTCGGCGCCGCGTACGGACTCGTCCCGAGGAACACCGCCGGGTAGCCGAGGACCTGCCAGAGCCGACGGTCCCGCACGGCCTTCGAGGCGAACGTCGACAGCGGCTGGAGCAGGAGGCGGGCGAGCTTCGGCAGACGACGGAGCACGTCGGGTGCGGCGAGCTTCGTCAGGTCCTGGAACGTCGTGTAGAGGAACCGACGGACGGCCATCGCGTAGGTGTCCTCGGCGGAGTCGAGGTACTTCCGCAGCCGCTCGCCGGCGCCGGGCTCGATCGACTCGAAGAGCGCGATGTTCGCCTCGCGGTCGGCGAGCAGGTCGATCGGCTCGTCGTGTCCCTCGCTGTAGACGCGGTAGCCCGGATCGAGCTCCACCAGGTCCATCTCGGCGTCGGCGGTGGTGCCGAGCAGCCGGAAGAAGTGGTCGAAGACCTCGGGCATGAGGTACCACGACGGCCCGGTGTCGAACCGGAAGCCGTCCCGCTCCCACGAGCCGGCACGGCCACCGAGCTGGTCGCGCTGCTCGAGCACCGTGACGGCGTACCCGTCCCGCGCCAGGAGCGCGGCGGACGCCAGTCCGCTGATGCCGCCGCCGACGACGACGGCACGTCGGGCCGGCACCGTGCGCTTCGAGCCGGGGGCGGTCGGACGGGAGGCGCGTGGCGGGGTCACGAGGAGCCTCCCGGCCGGTGGTGGGTCACGCGCGACCGCAGCGGCGCGCGCCCGGCGAGCACCTGCGCGGCCAGCCGCGCCTTCACCGGGTTCGGCACGCGCACCCGCGTGGTGACCAGTCGGTCCGCCGGGCAGGCGGCGATGCGGTCGTTGAGCTCCTGGAACAGCGCGTGCGCCAGCCCGACGGCCTTGCGCGCGTCGGCGGGCAGCAGCGGCACGGTCAGCGCGGCGCGGTCGAGGTCCGCCTGCACGTCGGCGACCAGGCGTTCCTTCGTCCCCTCGTCGAACGTGCGGACGTCGACGCCCGGGAAGTACGAGCGGCCGAGCACCTCGAAGTCCGCGTGCAGGTCCCGCAGGAAGTTGACCTTCTGGAACGCGGCGCCGAGGGCCCTGGCGCCGTCCACGAGCACGGCGTCGTCGAACGTCGGCCGGCCGGCGCGGTGCACGAAGGCGCGCAGGCACATCAGGCCGACGACCTCGGCCGAGCCGTACACGTACCGGTCGAACGACTCCTGGTCGTGCTCGGTGCGCTCGAGGTCCATCCGCATCGACGCGAAGAACGGCTTCGTCAGCTCGGGTCCGAACCCGGTGGTGCGGGCGGTGCGGGCGAACGCGTGCACGACGGGGTTCACCGAGAAGCCGAGCGCGATCGCCCGCTCGGTGTCGGCCTCGAGCTCGTCGAGCACGGTGCGGGCGAGGTCGTGGTCGAGACCGGCCTCGGTCGCCGGGCCGTCCACGACCTCGTCCGCCACGCGGACCAGGGCGTAGACGTTCCGGATGTGCTCGCGGGTGTCCTTCGTCAGGAGTCGGCTCGCGAGCCCGAACGACGTCGAGTAGCGCTCGATCACGACGCCGGACGCAGCCTCGGCGGTCGCGTCGTACAGGGGCAGACGCGGCGGTGCGGTCTGGGTCACCGCACGCGCTCCAGCAGTTCGGACACCAGGTGCTCCAGTCGTTCGGCAAGCTCGTAGGGCAGGGCCGAGAGCTCGGCGCGGGCGAGGGCGGCGTGCTCGGCGATCCGGGCCTCGGCCGCGGACCTCGCGCCGCAGGTCTCCAGGGTCGCACGGAGTTCGACCGCGCGTTCCTCGGTCAGGTCGGGGTCGCCCAGGTACGGGGCGATGTCGTCCCAGCAGTCGGTGGTCGCCGCGTGGGCGATGAGCATCGTGCGCTTGCCCTCGCGCAGGTCACCGAGCACGGACTTGCCGGTGACGGTCTCGTCGCCGTAGACCCCGAGCAGGTCGTCGACGATCTGGTACGCGATGCCGACCTCGCGCCCGAAGGCACCGAGCGCCTCGACGACGGACTGCGGGGCGCCGGCGAGCACGGCACCGGACTGCAGCGGCGCCTCGAACGAGTACACGCTCGTCTTGGCCCGCTCCATCGCCAGGACCTCGTCGACCGAGGGCATCACACCGAGGGCGAGGTCGACGTCGGTCATCTCGCCCGCGGCGCTCGCGAAGACCGCGTCGTCGAGGATCTCGAGCAGTTGCTCCCGACGCTCGCCGGTCACGCCGGAGGCCTCGATGAACCGGGTCGTGGCGGCGAGCGCGAGGTCACCCGCGATGACGGCCGCACTCAGCCCGCGGTGCTCGGCGGTGGGCAGCGCGAGCCCACCGGTGGTGCCGGTGTCACGGAAGGACCCGGCGACGTTCGGTTCGCCACGGCGCGACCAGTCGCGGTCGATGACGTCATCGTGCACGACGAGTGCGGTGTGCAGCAGCTCGTACGCGGCGGCGACGTTGGCGGCGGCGTGGGCGTCGGTGCCGCCCAGGCCGGCGTACGCGGTGAGCACCATGCGGGGCCGGAACCGCTTGCCGCCCATGCTCGCCTTGCGGAGCACGCGCCAGAGCTCCTCGGACGGTCTGCCGAACCGACGCGCACGAGCCGACGACACCGCGAAGAAGCGTTCGATGCAGTCGTCGACCAGTGCGAGGTCGATGTGCGCCACGGTGGCCGCTTCCTCGCTCATTGGCCTAACCTATCGGGGCAGATGAACACTTTCCCGGAAACCGTCGTCCTGCTCGCCGATGACCGTACCCCGGTCGGCACCGCGGACAAGTTCGCGGTGCACACCGACCACACGCCCCTCCACCTCGCGTTCTCGTGCCACGTGCGGAACACCGACGGTCAGGTCCTCGTGACCCGTCGCGCGCTGACCAAGAAGACCTGGCCGGGCGTCTGGACGAACACGTTCTGCGGCCACCCCGGCCCGGACGAGGCGTTCGAGGACGCGATCGCCCGCCGCGCCTCGCGCGAACTCGGCATCACCGTCCGCGACGTCGAGCTCGTGCTGCCCGACTTCCGCTACCGCGCGGTCGACGCCTCGGGCATCGTCGAGAACGAGGTCTGCCCGGTGTTCCGCGCGGTCACGGACGACGTGCCCGCCCCCGCGGACGACGAGGTCGCCGAGTACGCCTGGGTCTCCGAGGAGTCGCTGCGCGAGTCCGTCGCGGGTGCGCCCTTCGCGTGGAGCCCGTGGCTCGGCTGGCAGCTCGCCGAGCTCGAGCAGCAGGGGTTGCACGTCACCCGCTGACCGACCCGCACCACCGGGCGGACCGCTGCCCAGCCCCGCCCCACCGGCGCCCCGCCCCACCGGCGCCCCGCCCTGCCGGCGTCCTGCCCTGCCTGCGCCCTGCCTGCCCCCGGCTCGACGTGCGTCCGCTCGCGGAGTAGCGTTGCCCGTCGGTCGCGCCCTGGCGGCCACGGACGAACCGAAGGGCAGGTGAGGCGCGATGTCGGGTGACCATCCTCGATCGGGCCGGACGACCGCCCCGGTCGTCGCCGTGCCCGTTCGCTGACGCACGCTCCGCTCCGCAACGACCGGAGGGCGTGCCCGCCCTGCCCCGGCCGGCCCGGGGACTCGCGCCTGCCTGCTCCCGAGCACGAGGAGCACGACATGGCACGCATCGACAACGCCGTCTACGTCGCGGGACGTCGCGTCGGCAGTCCGACGACCCTGTCCCCCGGCCTCGGCGGCGACCTCGGCGGCGACCTCGCCTGGATCGGCCTGCTGCGGCCCGACGACGCCGAGCTCGCGGCCGTCGCAGACGAGTTCGGCCTGCACGAGAACGCCGTCGAGGACGCTCGCAAGGGACACCAGCGGGCGAAGCTCGAGCGCTACGGCGACACACTGTTCCTGGTCCTGCGGCCGGCGTGGCACCGCGCCGACACGAACGAGGTCGAGTTCGGCGAGGTCCACCTGTTCGTCGGCGCCCGCTTCGTGGTGAGCGTCCGGCACGCCGCGAAGCCCGACCTCGCCGCCGTGCGCTGCCGGGTCGAGGCCGATCCGGAGTTCCTGGCGAAGGGCTCGGAGGCCGTCACCGCCGCCGTGCTCGACGAGATCGTCGACGGCTACGCCCCGGTCGTCGAGGTCATCCAGGACCAGGTCGACGCGATCGAGGACCAGCTGTTCGCCGGCCAGGTCGACCCCGGCGTGTCGAAGCGGATCTACCAGCTGCTCAGCGAGGTGCTGGCGTTCCAGCGCGCCACCGCTCCGGTGCCGGCGATGGTCCGCGGGCTCCTGCGCGGCGCCGACAAGTACGGCGTCGACGACGAGGTCCAGCACCGCCTGCGCAACGTGCTCGACCACGCGCTGCGCGTCACCGAGCGGGTCGACTCGTTCCGGGCGCTGCTCGAGAACGCGCTCACGCTGCACGCCACGCTGGTCAGCCAGGAGCAGAACGAGGCCATGCGACGCATGACGAGCGCGTCGCTGGCGCAGGGCGAGGAGAGCCGCCAGCTCGCCCGGGCCGCGCACCGCCAGGGCGAGGAGGTCAAGAAGATCTCGTCGTGGGCGGCCATCCTGTTCGCCCCGGGGCTGATCGCCGGCGTGTACGGCATGAACTTCGACCACATGCCCGAACTCCACTGGCGGTACGGCTACCCGGTGGCGATCGTCGCGATGCTCGCGCTGGCCGGGATCCTCTGGCTGGTGTTCCGGAAGCGCAACTGGCTGTAGACCTCCGCAGCACCGCGGCCCCGACGTCCAGCCCCGGCTCGGCTGGCGCGGAGGCCGTGGGCGTGCATAATGATCTGGCTCGGAATGTGAACGTGCACATCGAGGTGCCACGGCCCCGGGCGGGAGAGAGCAACGATGGCGTCACCGCGGACACAGCAACCGCGCTCGCCCAGCATCCGCGACGTCGCGCGGGTCGCCGGCGTCTCGCACCAGACGGTGTCGCGGGTGCTCAACAACTCGGACGCGATCCGCGCCGAGACCAAGGACCGCGTCCTCGCGGCGATGGAGCAGCTGCAGTACCGGCCGAACCGCGCCGCTCGTGCCCTCGTGACGAGCCGGACGCACACGATCGGCGTGCTCACGGCGCAGCGGTCGCACTACGGACCGGCGGCCACGATGCAGGCGATCGAGGACGCTGCCGTGACCCGGGGCTACTCCGTGACGACGTCGAACATCGCGGCCGCGACCGACGAGGCCGTGCGGGACGGGCTCGGGCACCTGCTCGACCAGGACGTCGAGGGCATCATCGTCATCGCCCCGCAGCAGCGCGTCTTCGACCTGATCGAGGAGCTCGGCATGCGGACGCCCTACGTGGCGCTCCGCACGAGCATCGGCGACGAACCGACGACGCTCTTCATCGACCAGATGGAGGGCGCCCGGCTCGCCACCGCCCACCTGCTCGACCTCGGGCACGAGTACGTCCGGCACATCGCCGGGCCGCAGGACTGGATCGAGGCCGAGGCCCGCATGCAGGGCTTCCTGCGCGAGATGTCCGACCGGGACATGCCGGTCGTGCCGCCGATCCTCGGCGACTGGACGGCGGACTTCGGCTACCACGCCGGCCGCGAGCTCCTGCGGTACCGGGACTGCACCGCGATCTTCTGCTCGAACGACGCGATGGCGCTCGGCGTGATGCACGCCGCACGGTCGTACGGGCTCGACGTGCCAGGTGACCTGTCGGTCGTGGGCTACGACGACATCCCCGAGGCGAAGCACCTCTGGCCGCCGCTGACCACCGTGCAGGTGGACTTCCCGGAGCTCGGGCGACGCTGCGTGGAGCTGCTCCTGCCGTCGGAGGACCAAGCGCTCCGTCCCGTCGACCTCGTGCCGCAGCTCGTGGTGCGCGGGTCGACGGGCGCACCGCGGCGTCGCTGACGCGACCACCGGCCGGACGGGAGGCGCGGGGCGGGCCCGCCCCGCGCCTCCCGTCCGCCCGTCCTGCCGTGCCGAGCGCCGGTGCCGCGTCCGTGGAGCAGAAGACGTCTGGTACGACCGCCGGACCCGACAGTTACTGCTCCACCGACGCGCCCTCGTGCCCGCGTCCGGACCAGCCCGGTGCCCGCGTGCCGGCCCGCCGACACCCCACCTCGGGGGACGGCCGCGCCCGGGTTCCGCCAGATCACGCGGGCCGTTACACAAACGCGACCAAACCGAATTGACAGCCGCAACGGGGCTGTGCGTAAATTACCTCCGTTCTGCTGATGTGAACGGTCACATGGCTGTCACACTCCGGGTCGGGAACGACCCGCAGCAGGACACCGGACGCGACAACGAGGTCCACGCAGGTGCTCCTGCGCCCCCGATGCCGCAGCTCACCACCCGAAGGACTGCCGCACCGCAGCGGCAGAAGGAGATGCACCGTGGCGTCAACCCCACAGGGACCGGACCTGGCCACCAGGTCCGTCACCAGCGCCGAGACCATCCTCGAGATGCGGTCGATCACCAAGGAGTTCCCTGGTGTCAAGGCGCTCTCGGACGTGTCGCTCAGCGTCCGCGCCGGCGAGATCCACGCGATCTGCGGCGAGAACGGCGCCGGCAAGTCCACGCTCATGAAGGTGCTGTCGGGCGTCTACCCGTACGGCACCTACAGCGGCGAGATCGTCTACGAGGGCGAAGAGGTCCGCTTCAAGGACATCAAGCAGTCCGAGCAGGCCGGCATCGTCATCATCCACCAGGAACTCGCGCTCATCCCCGAGCTGTCGATCACCGAGAACCTGTTCCTCGGCAACGAGCCCGGCCGCTTCGGCGTCATCGACTGGACCAGCGCGCAGCTCCGCGCCCAGGACCTGCTCGCCCGCGTGGGCCTCGACGAGGACCCGGACACGCAGATCAAGAACCTCGGCGTCGGCAAGCAGCAGCTCGTCGAGATCGCGAAGGCCCTGCACAAGGACGTCAAGCTCCTCATCCTCGACGAGCCGACCGCCGCGCTGAACGAGAACGACTCGCAGCACCTGCTCGACCTGATCGTCGGGCTGAAGTCCAAGGGCATCGCGAGCATCATCATCAGCCACAAGCTCAACGAGATCGAGCAGATCGCCGACGAGATCACGATCATCCGTGACGGCAAGGCGATCGAGACCCTGAACGTGAAGGGCGACGGCGTCAACGAGGACCGCATCATCCGCGGGATGGTCGGTCGTTCGCTCGAGAGCCGCTTCCCGGACCGCACGCCGAAGATCGGCGAGGTCTTCTTCGAGGTCAAGAACTGGACCGTCCAGCACCCGCAGGACCCCTCGCGCCTGGTCGCCAAGGGCTCGAACTTCCACGTCCGCCGCGGTGAGATCGTCGGCTTCGCGGGCCTGATGGGCGCCGGTCGCACCGAGCTCGCCATGAGCATCTTCGGTCGCTCCTACGGCACCTTCGTCGACGGTCAGATCATCAAGGACGGCCACGAGATCAAGGTCACGAACGTCCAGCAGGCGATCGCGAACGGCCTCGGCTACGTCTCCGAGGACCGCAAGGCGCTCGGCCTCAACCTGCTCGACACGGTCAAGCGCTCCACGGTCGCCGCCGACCTGCCGAAGATCTCGAAGGCCGGTGTCGTCGACTCCCTCAAGGAGTACGACGTCGCCGAGAAGTACCGGAAGATGCTCCGCACCAAGGTGCCGTCGGTCGAGGACAACGTCGGCAAGCTGTCCGGCGGGAACCAGCAGAAGGTCGTCCTGTCGAAGTGGATGTTCACCGACCCGGACCTGCTGATCCTCGACGAGCCGACCCGCGGCATCGACGTGGGCGCGAAGTTCGAGATCTACGGCATCATCCAGCAGCTCGCGGCACAGGGGAAGGGCATCATCCTCATCTCCTCCGAGCTCCCCGAACTCCTCGGCCTCTCCGACCGGATCTACACGATCTTCGAGGGCCAGATCACGGCTGACGTCCCCGCGGGCCAGGCCGATCCCGAAACGCTCATGCGCAGCATGACCTCCGCGCAGAAGGGCGCACTCGTCTCATGAAGAACCTGAAACTGCTGTTCGGCAAGGGCAACAGCATCGGCCAGTACGGCATGATCATCGCGTTGATCGCGATCCTGATCCTGTTCTCGATCCTGACCAACGGGCTCATCCTCGAGCCGACGAACATCATCAACGTCTTCCTGCAGTACTCCTACATCCTCATCCTGGCGCTGGGGATGGTCATGGTGATCATCGCGGGGCACATCGACCTGTCGGTCGGTTCGGTGGCGGCCTTCACGGGCATCATCGTCGCCCAGTCGATGGCGCAGTGGAACTTCCCGGCGTGGGCCGCGATCATCCTCGGCCTGGCGGTCGGCGCGGCCGTCGGTGCGTGGCAGGGCTTCTGGGTGGCGTTCGTGAAGGTCCCGGCCTTCATCGTGACCCTGGCCGGCCAGCTCATCTTCCGCGGTGCGAACCAGATCATCGGCAACTCGACCTCGCAGCCGGTGCCGGACGACTACGCGCAGATCGGTTCAGGCTTCCTGCCCGACTTCGGCCCGGACTTCGGGTTCTCGAACGGCACGCTCATCCTCGGCATCGTCACGTGCCTGGTGCTCGTCTTCCTCGAGTTCCGCGGTCGCCAGCGTCGCAAGAAGATGCAGGCCGAGGTCGTCCCGCTCTGGGTCTCGATCGTCCGCACGGGCATCCTGGTCGCCGTCACCCTCGTCGCGACGTACCTGTTCGCCGCCGGCCCTGCAGGCACCTCGATCCCGGTCGTCGCGATCATCCTCGGTGTCCTGACCATCGTCTACGGCTTCCTCACCAAGAACACGATCTTCGGCCGCCAGGTCTACGCGGTCGGTGGCAACGCGAACGCCGCGGTCCTCTCCGGCGTCAGCGCCCGCAAGGTCAACTTCTTCGTCATGATGAACATGTCCGTCCTGGCCGCGATCGCCGGCATGGTCTTCGTCGGCTACTCCGGCGCCTCGGGCCCCGCCGACGGCACCGGCTGGGAGCTCGACGCGATCGCCGCCGTGTTCGTCGGTGGCGCCGCGGTCGCCGGTGGCATCGGCACGATCTCCGGGTCGATCATCGGTGGTCTCGTCATGGCCCTGCTGTCCAACGGTCTCTCGCTGGTGGGCCTCGAGTCCAACCGCGTCCAGATCATCCGCGGTCTCGTCCTGCTCGTCGCCGTCGCCTTCGACGTCTACTCCAAGTCGCAGGGCCGTCCGTCCCTGATCGGCGGCATGCTCAAGCAGTTCCAGCGGAAGGACACCGAACAGAACACGGTGGCCGCGCAGCAGCCGCGGAGCATCGAGGACCAGCCCGAGAAGGTCAACGTCCAGTAACGCGTGGCGGGCGGCCGCACCGGTGGCCGCCCGCACGATCCCTCACCACCACAGCACCACTCCTCAACGAAGAGAAAGCAATCTCATGCGCAAGAAGCTCATCGCCGGCAT
Organism: Curtobacterium caseinilyticum; assembly: GCF_030363035.1. Lineage (GTDB taxonomy): Bacteria > Actinomycetota > Actinomycetes > Actinomycetales > Microbacteriaceae > Curtobacterium > Curtobacterium caseinilyticum. The sequence goes on from NZ_JAUCMN010000006.1 coordinate 172,634, forward strand.
CGGTCTGGCACTCGTCGCGGGCCTGGCCCTCAGCGGCTGCTCGGCCCGCGGCAACGACTCCGGCTCCGGTTCCGCGTCGGGCGGCGCCTCGAACGTCAAGATCGAGAAGGGCGCCCTGATCGGCGTCGCGCTCCCCGCCAAGACCTCGCAGAACTGGGTGCTCGCGGGTGAAGCCTTCGAGAAGTCCATCGAGGACGCCGGCTTCAAGGCCGACATCCAGTACGCGAACGCCGGCAACCCGGTCCCGGACCAGCAGGGCCAGATCCAGTCGATGATCACCAAGGGCGCGAAGGCGATCATCATCGGTGCCGCCGACGGTTCGCAGCTCGGCACGCAGGTCGCCGCGGCGAAGAAGTCCGGCGCCGTCGTCATCGCCTGGGACCGCAACATCCTGAACACGACGAACGTCGACTACTACGTCGCGTTCAACAACTTCAAGGTCGGCCAGCTGCAGGGTCAGGCCCTGCTCGACGGACTCAAGGCCAAGAAGTCGAGCGGCCCGTACAACATCGAGCTCTTCTCCGGCTCGCCCGACGACGCCAACGCGAAGGTCTTCTTCAACGGCGCCATGGACGTGCTCCAGCCGAAGATCGACGACGGCACCCTCAAGGTCGTCTCCGGTCAGACCTCGTTCTCCAAGACGAACACGCAGGGCTGGCTCGCGCAGAACGCTCAGTCGCGCATGACCGACATCCTGACGAAGTCGTACACGAACACCGAGCTCGACGGCGTCCTGTCGCCGAACGACACCCTGGCCCGCGCGATCCTGACCGCCACCAAGGCGGCTGGCAAGCCGAACCCGGTCGTCACCGGTCAGGACTCCGAGACCGCCTCGATCCCGCTGATCATGCAGGGCGAGCAGTACTCGACCATCTACAAGAACACCACCGACGAGGCGCAGGCCGCGATCGACCTGGTCTCCGACCTGGCCGACGGCAAGACCCCGAAGACCACCGAGGACAAGAACAACGACAACGGCAAGAAGATCGTGCCGGCCGTCGAGCTGACCCCGGTCCTGGTCACCAAGGAGAACGCGGTCGAGGCCTACAAGGGCAACGACACCCTCGAGGAGCTCGCCAAGAAGGGCTGATCCCCTCCGCAGCAGCACCACAGCACACAGACGGCCCCGTCTCGCCTCGGCGAGACGGGGCCGTCTCGGTGTCCCCGGGGTGGGTGGCAGGGACGCATCCGTCTCGGTGCGGGTCGGGGAGTCGGACGGGAGGCACGTGGCGGCGCCGCCCCGTGCCTCCCGTCCGTCAGTCGGCCGGGTCGGCGCGGAGCCGCTCGACCGCTTCACGCAGGCGCGGGACGTCCCGCCGCGCGGTCGAGACGAGCACGGGTGCCGAGACGGTGCACCGGTCGCCGGTCAGGCGGTCACCGACCCTGGCCAGCCGGGCCCACGGGATCTCGGGCTCCGCGGCCGTGACGTGCTCGGGCAGGGTGCCGACGGCCGCACCGATCTCGACGAGCCGCATCCGGACCGCGTCGAGCACGACCTCGGTGGGTGCCGCGTCGTCGACGTACCGCTCGATGGCCGCGCAGGCCCGGACGACCTCGTCGAACCGCCGTCCCAGGCCCGACGTCACAGCGGTACCGCCGTGCGACGTCGCGTGGCATCGACGCTCGCGGCGTCCAGCACCTCGACGTCCGCGCCGAGCAGCTGCTCGGCCTCGTCCTGGATCCGCATGAGCGTGAAGATGCCGGCGCCCGGTTCGAGGTCGACCAGGAGTGCCACCTCCTCGCGCTGCCCACGGTCGTCGGCACGCCGGTCGACCGGCACGAGGCGAGGCTGCGCGCCGCCGTTGCGGTGGACCACCTGCACCAGGGCGTCCCGTGCCACGATGATCCGCTCGTGCAGGGGCGGTGGGGCGTCCGCCGGCAGCAGGTCGACCGTCGCCGCGAACCCGGCCGCGCGCAGCAGCCGCTGGAGCGCGGCGAGCGAGGGCTCCCGCCGCCCGTTCTCGTACGTGCTGATGACGCTCTGGGTCACCCCGGCGCGCTCGGCGAGCTGCACCTGTGTCAGCCCGGCGCGCGTCCGTGCGTCGCGGATGAGTTCGGACGCCACCACCGGCTGGGGTGCACGGACGGGTGCTTCGGCCATGCAGCCACGATACGCAGAATGCGACATTTCGCCCGGTCGTGATGTATCGCTCTCTCGCGGCCGTCGTCGTCGCCGTCGGGCCGAACCGAGGTCAGCCGCGCTGCGAGACGTCCGCCCGGTGGAAGTTCAGCGCCGACCGCGACGGCGTCGGGCCCCGCTGGCCCTGGTACCGCGACTGGTACTCGGCCGAGCCGTACGGCTTCTCCGCCGGGCTCGACAGCTGGAAGAAGCAGAGCTGCCCGATCTTCATGCCCGGCCAGAGCTTGATCGGCAGCGTTGCGACGTTCGACAGCTCGAGCGTGACGTGGCCGGAGAAGCCCGGGTCGATGAAGCCGGCCGTCGAGTGGGTGAGCAGACCGAGGCGGCCGAGCGAGCTCTTGCCCTCGAGTCGGGCCGCGATGTCGTCGGGCAGCGTGACGACCTCGAACGTCGAGCCGAGGACGAACTCCCCCGGGTGCAGCACGAAGGCCTCGTCCGGGTCGGTCTCGACCAGACGGGTCAGCTCGGGCTGGTCCTCTGCCGGGTCGATGTGCGGGTACTTGTGGTTGTCGAACAGCCGGAAGTACTTGTCGAGCCGGACGTCGATGCTCGACGGCTGGACGAGCGAGGGGTCGTACGGGTCGAGGCCGATCCGGCCATCGGCGAGCTGGGCGGTGATGTCGCGGTCGGAGAGCAGCACGCGCAGAAGCCTAGCGGCAGGGTGCACCCACCGATATGCTGCGAGGCTGCCCTGCCGGGCGGCGGACGACGGCCGTCCGACCGGCCGACCGCAGGGGGCACCGTGACCACGTACCGCATCGAGGAACTCGTCGTGCCGACGACGATGGACGACGACCCCGAGCGGGTGCGGGCGTTCTGCGACTGGCTCGCGGTGTCCGAGGCCGCCGAGGTCGCCGTGCACGGGCTGCCGGAGCTGTCGTGGACGCCCGCCGAGTACCTGCCGATGTGCCACGAGCCCGGCGCACCGAGTCGCCTGTTCGTCGTGCGCGACGACGCCGGTGCGGTCGTGGCGTCGGGGGCGTACGACTCGAAGACCGAACCGGGCACGACGAACTGCTGGCTGTCGCTCGGCGTCCGACCCGACCGGCAGCGGCGCGGCATCGGGACCCTGTTGGCCGACCACCTCGAGGGGGTCGCCCGCGCCGAGGGACGCACCCAGCGGAAGACGTACGCCGTCTCGCGCCAGGTCGGCCCCGGCGAGGGCCCGGGGTACGTGCCTGCGCCGACCGGCTCCGGTGCCGTGCCCGAGGACGAGGCCGGGGTCCGGTTCCTGACCGGCCGCGGGTGGCGGTTCGGGCAGGTCAACCGGATCAGCCGGCTCGGACTCCCCGCCGATGCCTCGATCGTGCGCGCGCTCCACGAGCGTGCGGCGACCGCGGCCGGACCCGGGTACCGCGTGCACACCTGGACCGGTGTGACGCCCGAGCGCTGGCTCGACGGGCTCGCGTTGCTCCACACCCGGATGAGCACCGACGCCCCCGAGGGCGACATGCAGGAGCCGGAGGACGTCTGGACCGCAGATCGCGTCCGCGAGTCCGAGGCGCAGCTCGTCACGGGACCGCACACGATGCTGACGATCGCCGTGGAGCACGTCGAGAGCACCACGCTGGCCGGTTTCAGTCAGCTGAAGGTGCCCACCGACCCGGCACGAGCAGTGATGCAGTGGGACACGCTCGTGCTCCGCGAGCACCGCGGGCACCGGCTCGGGTGGCTGCTCAAGGTGGTCGGGATCGAGACCGTCGAACGGGACTTCCCCGGGCGGCCGTCGATCGTGACCTTCAACGCCGAGGAGAACCGACCGATGCTCGACGTCAACGAGGCGGTCGGGTTCGTCGGGGTCGGCAGCGAGGGGATCTGGGAGCACCGCGACTGACGTCGTCGGGTCGGTCCTGCCCCGCCCGGACTGGGATCGGGGTGTCAGGCGGCGGACCTACCATTGGACGGTCATGACCGTCACGTCAGCCGCCACGCAGCCCGGGGACACGGCACCCGACCCCGCCCCCACCTCCGCGCGCTCCACCACCGTCGCGACGGTCCTGGTCATCGCGATCCCGCTCGCCGTCGCGTGCGCCGTGCTCGGCATGACCGTGACCGGAGCCTTCACGGCGTCGCAGCAGCTCGTGTCCGCCGGCGACCTGGTCGAGTACGGCCTGCCGGTCGCCCGCGTCGTGCACGACACCACGGCCGCGCTCACGATCGGTCTGCTCATCGTCGCGGCGTTCGCGCTGCCGGCGAAGAAGCAGGACCACGGCACGATGTCGAGCGTCCAGCACCGGGCCGCGCGCTGGGCTGCCGCAGCGGGGTCCGTCTGGTTCCTGGCCGCCGTCGTCGGCATCGTGCTCACGGGCGCGAACACGCTCGGGGTCCCGCTCACCAGCCCGGTGTTCGCCCGCAACTTCCTGCTCTTCGCGTTCCAGGTCGAGATCGGCCAGGCGCTCGTCGTCTCCGCCGCGGCGATCCTGGTCGCCACGCTCGTCGCCGCGTTCGCCACCCGTGTGACCACGCTCGCGGTCGCCACCGTCGCCGGACTGTTCGCACTCCTGCCCCTCGCGCTGTCCGGCCACGCTGCCGGCGCCCTCGAGCACGCGAACGCGGTGAACTCGCTCGCCGTGCACCTGGTCGCCGTGTGCGTCTGGGCCGGCGGGCTGGTGGCCGTGCTGCTCCTCCGCACCCGGACCAAGGGCGCGACCGGCCGGGTCGTCGCCCGGTACTCGACGCTCGCCGGGTGGGCCTTCGCCGCGGTCGCGTTCTCCGGCATCGTCAACGCCTCGCTGCGCCTGACCGGACCGGCCGACCTCGTCACCACCACGTACGGCTGGCTGATCACCGTCAAGGCCGTCATCCTCGTGCTGCTCGGGCTCGCGGGCGTCGCCCAGCGTCGGAAGCTCGTGCCCGGGCTCCTCCGCGCACCGCTCGACCGGAAGCTCTTCGTCCGGTTCGCCCTGGCCGAGATCGTCTTCATGGCCGTGGCCATCGGCGTCTCGGTCGCGGTGTCCCGCTCGCAGCCGCCGATCCCGCAGACGCCCGAGACCGGGCAGGACACCCGCTCCGGGCTGCTCGGCTACCCGTACCCGCCGACGCAGACCGTGCAGACCTACCTGACGCAGTGGCACATCGACTGGGTCTACCTGGCCGCCGCGGTCGTCGGTGCCGGCTGGTACCTGCTGTCGGTGCGCAAGCTCAAGCAGCGCGGCGACACCTGGCCCGTCGGCCGGACCATCGCCTGGCTGCTCGGCTGTGCACTGTTCATCTGGACGACCTCGGCCGGACCCGCGGTCTACGGCATGGTGCACTTCTCGTCGCACATGCTCCAGCACATGCTGCTCATGATGTTCGTGCCGCTGCCGCTCGTGCTCGGCGGCCCGGTGCTGCTCGCGCTCCGCACGCTGCCCGTCCGGAACGACGGCTCCCGTGGCGCCCGCGAGTGGCTCATGCTCTTCACGCACTCGCGGTGGATGCAGTTCCTCGCGAAGCCCGCCGTCGCCGGCGTCATCTTCGCCGGGTCCCTCGTGGTGTTCTACTTCACGCCGGCGTTCCAGTACGCCATGCAGTCGCACGAGTGGCACGTCGCGATGGTCGTGCACTTCGTGTTCAGCGGGTACCTGTTCTTCTGGGTGTTCGTCGGGGTCGACCCGGGCCCCAAGCGCCCGCAGTACCCGATCCTCATCATCGCGCTGCTCGCCACCCTGGCCTTCCACGCCTTCTTCGGCGTCGCGGTGATGACCTCGCAGTCGGTCTTCGCCATCGACTGGTTCCACGCACTGGGGCAGACGGACGACCGTGCGCTGCTCGACGACCAGCACACCGGCGGCGGCATCGCCTGGGGCGCGTCCGAGCTGCCGATGGTGTTCGTCGCGCTGCTCGTCGTCCGCAACTGGGTGCGCTCGGACAAGCGCGACGCGAAGCGCCTCGACCGCAAGGCGGACCGCGACGGGGACGCCGACCTCAAGGCCTACAACGAGCGGCTGGCCGCCATGAGCAAGCGCGACTGACACCGGACCGGCATCAGCCGAGCCCCGCGGCGACCGCCCGTCCGCGTGTGAGCCTGCTCAGTCCCCGTGCACGATGCAGACCGCGTCGAGCTCCATCGACGCCTCGAGCGCCGCGGTCACCCCGGGCTCGCCCTCCGGCCCGAGCGGCGTCACCGTGTCCACCCACCAGAGCGGCGTCTCGAGCGTCGGGGCGTCGGGCAGCAGCCGTCGGACCTCGTCGGACGAGTCCACCCGCCGCACGCCGAGGACCGTGATCACCGGGCGCACCGCGTCGCGGCACACCTGCAGCACCGGACCGTCGTCGAGCGCGCGGACACCCCAGGCGTCGTCGTGCAGCAGCAGCGCCTCGGCGACGTCGCGCGGCTCCACCGGTCCGCGGCAGAGGAGCGTCACGTCACGCGGCACCCTGACCGCCCGTCCGCTGTCCGGAACGGGCACGCTCGCCACGGTCGTGCCCGTCGAGGGCGCCCTCGTCGTGCGCGGGGTCGAGCGGCGCGCCGCCGACGAGCTGCAGGAAACGGTCCTCGTCGATGCGGTCGAGGAACGCCTCGAGCGCCTCCCACCCGTCGTCGAACCGGACGACCAGACCGCCCCCGCCGAACACGGACGTGGTGGTGCGCTGCGGCGGCCACTCCCCCGTCCGGTCCAGGAACCCGGCGGCCTCCGGACCGACCACGACGGCGAGTGGCGACGGCTCGCCGTGCGTGACCGCACGGACCAGGTGGTCCGCGTCGCCGCGCCGCTGCATGACCACGCCGAACACCGGTTCGACCTCGTCCGCCACGCGCTGCACGGCGTCCAGGAGCTTCGACGCGAGCTCCGGGTCGGCGCCGTCCTCGGGGATGGTCAGCACGGCCGACATCGTCTCCACGACGACGCCGTCGAGCAGGTGCGCGGTCATCGTCGCCGAGAAGCCGTCGCCGACCGCGTAGGAGGTCGACACGTCCGGTGCCTCGTGCTTGGCGTACTGCGTCACGACCCAGCGGTCCCACGGCACGGTCAGCGGCTCGCTCGTGCCCCAGTGCGTCGGGCAGGTGCCGACCGTGTCGCAGAGCGCCTCGATCGCCGCTCCCACGTCCACCGCACGGTCGGCGTGGTGGCGGAGTGTCAGGTCGATGCTGATCTGCCGGACCGAGTCCGCGGACACCGGGTGCGCGGGCGACGGCGGACCGACGAGCTCGGGGCCCTGGGCGACGAAGTCCTCGATGCCGGCGGCGGAGACGCCGGTCCGGCCGTCCCGCAGCGATCCGTCCTGGTCGTCGACCGCCCATGCGGCCTGGTGCGCACCCAACGCGTGCCGGAGGGCGGGGGTGAGCGATGCCTCCCGGCCGGTGCGGAGCACGACCGTCCGGCCGGACTCCGACGCGCGGCGCAGGAGCGAGGCGAGCGAGTCCGTCAGCCACACGACCGGCGAGGCGGACCGGACCACGATGGCGGTGCCGACCACGTCGTCGATGAGGGGATGCCTGACCATCGGTCCTCCTCCTGGTAGGGCGTCGAACCCGTTGGACGGTACACACGGGCGCAACACCTGTCCGTCAGCCAGGGGACCTCACAGGACAGACACGGACACCGGCCGGGAGGCACGGCACGCGGCCGCCACGGACCGTGCGGCACGCACACGGCTGGCATCCAGCGGAGAATCCGCTAGGCTTGCTGCGTCCCGCTGGTCGGGATGCGCGAGTGTAGTTCAATGGTAGAACTTCAGCTTCCCAAGCTGATAGCGCGGGTTCGATTCCCGTCACTCGCTCTCCTTCCTCCTCCCACCGTCGACCGCGGTGACGCGCTGGCTCCTCCCAGCCGGTTCCCGAACGCGGGGTTGTCGCGTGCCTCCGGACGGCCTTGACTCGTCCGGGAGCACGACGCTCCCTCGGAACAAGGAGGCACGAGCATGCGATCGCTCGTCTACACCAGCACGCAGACCCGACCGATCACGGACTCGGAGCTCGCGCAGATCCTCGCCGTCGGGCGCGAGAAGAACACCCGTCTCGGCGTGACCGGCATGCTGGCGCACAAGGGCGACAACTGCATCGGGATCCTCGAGGGCGAGGACGCCGTCGTCCACGAGCGGTTCGCGCAGGTCCGTGCCGACCCGCGGCACACCAACGTCCGGGTCCTGCTCGACGAGGACGTCGCCGAGCGGTCCTTCCCCGACTGGTCGATGGCCTTCCAGTCGCTCGACCCGCTCGTGCAGCAGGTCCCCGGCTTCAGCGACCTCTTCACCTCCGGACGCCCCGCCGACCCAGCCTTCGGCGCGTCACGGGCGAAGGGACTGCTCGAGTGGTTCCGCAAGCACCCGTTGGCGCCGCTGACGTCGCAGCAGACGATCGACGCCGAGGCCCCGAAGACCCGCGCGATCAACGGGGCGATCGCCACGATCCACGACGGTGGGGTCTCGGGCTTCTCCGTCCCGGCGGTCGCCGAGCGCAGCGGCATGACCGTCGCCCAGGTCACCGAGCTCTTCCCGAGCCAGCACGCGCTCCTCGCGGCCACCGTCATGCGCTGGACCCGTGCCGTCTCCGCCCCGCTCCAGCCCCTCGCCGCCGAGAAGGGCACCGTGGCGTACCTCCACGCCCTGCTCGTCGCGCACGCCGAGGAACCCGCCCTGATGCGGCTGATCGCCTCGAGCCTGGTCGTGGCGACCGACCCCTCGGCCGACGGCGCGGACTACTACCGGTCGGCGTACCTGGAGTTCCGCGAGGTCGTCCGCGCGTCGCTCGCCGCGGACGTCCGGGCCGGACGGGAACCGGCGACGATGGACCCGGTCCGCGGCTCGCAGCAACTGCTCGCGCTCTACGACGGGCTCCGCCTGCAGTCGCTCCTGACGGGTGACACCGACGTGGTGGACGCCTTCGACCGGGCCGCCACGCGGATGCGGCGCGGGTGGTCGGAGCAGTACGAGCAGCCGACCTACTGGGACATCCCGGTCGCGGGGACGCGCTAGGGGCTCCGGGCGGGAGCGTCGGCGGGCGCGCGGGAACCCCACCCGGACCACGGCCGGTACGGTCGACGGCGTGCCGACGGTGCCACACCCCGTCCGCACGACCCGGGAGACCCCGCCATGCACCTCCGCCGATCGCCCACCCCCGTCACGCCCCGGACGAGTGCCTGGACCGACCCCTACGGACGGCTCGCGACACGCTGCCTGCAGACCGTGCTCGTGGTGGTGGTGCTCGGCGGGATCGTCACGGCCGCCACGACGCTGAGCCTCGTCACCATCCCGGTGCTCATCGCCCTGATCGTCGCGTCGGCGCTGCACCCGCTCGTCGGCTGGCTCCGCCGGCACGGCGTCCCGTCCGCCCTCGCGACGGCGGCGGCGTTCGTCGCGGTCCTGGCCGTGCTCGCCGGCATCGGCTGGCTCCTCGTCGCCGCCGTCGTCGGACAGTGGTCCGCGCTCCAGGACTCGGCGGTGGACGGTCTGCAGCAGGTGCAGGACCTGTTGCACGAGCTGCCGATCCGCGTCACGGACGGCCAGATCGAGGACGCCGTGGACGGTGTCGTGGACTTCGTCACGAGCGCACGGTTCGGCGCGGGTGCGATCGCCGGCATCTCGGCGGTCACGAACTTCGTCACCGGGGCCGTCCTGATGGCGGTCGTCCTGTTCTTCTTCCTCAAGGACGGGCCGGCGCTGTGGGAGTTCCTGCTCCGCCCGTTCGTCGGTGCACAGTACGAGCGGGCGCGCCGTGTCGGCAACCGCGTCGTCACCACGCTCGGGGGGTACGTCCGCGGCACCGCCGCCGTCGCCGCCTTCGACGCCGTCGCGATCGGCACCGGGCTCGCGGTCCTCGGCGTCCCGCTCACGATCCCGCTGGCGGTCGTCGCGTTCGTCACCTCCTTCATCCCGATGATCGGCGCGCCGATCGCCGGCACCCTGGCGGCCCTCGTGACGCTCGTCTCGCTCGGTCCGGTGCAGGCGGTCGTGGTCGTGGCGATCGTCGTGCTCGTCAACCAGGTCGAGGGCAACTTCCTGCAGCCCGTGCTCATGGGCAAGACCCTCCGGCTGCACGGTCTCGTCATCCTGGTCGGGCTCACCGCGGGCACGGTGCTCGGGGGCGTCACCGGTGCGCTGCTCGCGGTGCCCCTGATCGCCGCGGCCTGGGGCGTCGTGCAGGTCTGGGACGGCGAGGACGAGCCGGCCGTGGCCTGGCGGCAGAAGCGGCGGGAGACCGTCCCCGTCGGCTGACCCGCCGCGCACTACGCTGCCGTGGTGGAGAGCATCCGGTTCGACGGGCACGTGGTCATCGGCGGCGGGGCCGTCGGTGCGGCGACGGCACACGCCCTGACCGCCCGCGGCGAGCGCGTCCTGCTCGTCGAGCAGCACGGGCGCGGTCACCACGAGGGCTCGTCGCACGGCGCCACCCGCATCTTCCGCCAGGGCTACACCGACCCGGAGTACGTCGCGCTGACCTCGCGGGCGCTGGCGCTCTGGGACGCGCTCGAGACGGCGTCCGGCACCACGCTCCTCGACCGGACCGGTGCGGTGGACCACGGGCGTCCCGAGGTCGTCGACGCGATCGCCGCCGCGCTGTCCGACGCGGACATCCCCCACGAGACGCTCACCACCGACCAGGCGTCGGCCCGGTGGCCGGGCATCGCCTTCGAGGGCCACGTCCTGACCCACGCGAGCGCCGGCCGCATCCGGTCGGCCGAGGCGATCGAGGTGTTCCTGACCCTCGCCGACGGCAGCGGGCTCGCCGACCTCCGCTTCGACACCCCGGTCACGGCGATCGAGGACCACGGCGACGACGTGACCGTGTCGTTCGGCGACGGCACGGCGGTCCGCACCCGGAGCGTGGTGGCGGCCGTCGGGTCCTGGGCGCCCACGCTGGTGGGTGCGGTGCTCGCGGGACGCGGGGTGCGCCTCCCGGCCGTCCGCGTCACGCAGGAGCAGCCCGCCCACTTCCCCAGCCACCTGCCGGACCAGGCGTGGCCGTCCTTCGTGCACTGGGCCGACGGCGACGACGTGTACGGACTCCTGACACCGGGTGAGGGCGTGAAGGTCGGGTTCCACGGCACCGGACCGGTCGTCGACCCGGACGCGCGCGACAAGCGGCCGGTCGCGGCCGAGGCCGAGCGCCTGCAGGCGTACGTCGCCCGGTACGTGCCCGGCGTCGACGCCACCCGCCCCACGTTCATCAGCTGCCTGTACGACACCACCCCGGACGAGGACTTCGTCATCGACCGCCGGGGTCCGATCACCGTCGCGACCGGGTTCTCCGGACACGGCTTCAAGTTCGCACCGCTGCTCGGCGAGCTCGTCGCGGACCTGGCGACCGGTGGCGCCCCGCACCCGCGCTTCGCCCTCTGACCGCGTCCGGTCCCGCTACGGTGACCGGGTGCGCATCGTCATCGCTCCCGACTCCCTGAAGGGCACCGCCACCGCGGCCGACACCGCCGACGCCGTCCGTTCCGGATGGGTCGCCGAGCGGCCGGACGACGTCGTCACGACCGTCCCGATGGCCGACGGCGGCGAGGGGACGATCGCGGCCTTCGCGGCCGCGTTCCCCGGTGCGGAGCGGGTCTCCGTGACGGTGACGGGTCCGGCCGGCACGCCCGTCGACACCCACTGGCTGCGGCTGCCGGACGGCCGCGCGGTGGTGGAGCTCGCGGCGACGAGCGGGTTGCCGCTGCTCGCCGGTGCGCTGCAGCCGGAGACGGCGACGAGCCGCGGGTTCGGCGAGGCGATCGCGGCGGCACTCGACGCCGGGGCGACCGGGCTCGTGCTCGGCATCGGGGGCAGCGCCTCGACGGACGGTGGGCGGCCGGTGCTCGAGGCGCTCGGACTGGTCGTTGCCGCGGACGGCGGCCTCGACCGTTCGGCCCTGCGTGCCCTGCCGGCGGGCGGGGTCGTCGTGCTGAGCGACGTGACCTCGCCGCTGCTCGGACCCGCCGGCGCGGTCGCGGTGTTCGGGCCGCAGAAGGGCGTCACGCCGGAGTCCGCTCCGGCGCTCGAGGCACGGCTGGCCGACTGGGCGGGGCGCTTCCCCGAGGTCGACCCGGCGACGCCCGGTGCGGGTGCCGCGGGTGGTGTCGGGTTCGGCCTGATCGCCTGGGGTGCCACGGTCGCGTCGGGTGCGCGCGCTGTCGCCGACGTGCTCGGGCTGCCCGCGCTGCTCGACGGCGCCGACGTCGTCGTGACCGGCGAGGGGCGCTTCGACGAGCAGAGCGCAGCGGGCAAGGTGCCGTCGGTCGTGCGGGCGCTCGCCGCCGAGCACGCTCCCGGCGCGCGGGTCCTGCTCGTCGCCGGCGAGGTCGAGGCTCCGCTCGACGACTACGACGCGGCGGCGTCGCTCGTGGTGCTCGCGACGCAGACGACCGGCGAGCCGGACGACGCGCTGCGCGATCCGCTGCGGTTCGCGAGGATCGCCGGGCAGCGGTTGGCGCGGCTCGTCGGCTGATCCCCCGACCAGCGGCCGCGGGCCCGGGGTGGGGTGTGCCCGGTCCTTCCCATGACGACCGCGATACCTGGTCGGAACGGGCGTACTCGGTCGTTCGGAAGCACAGGTACGCCCGATTCCGCCCGGTACGCCCGATTCCGCCCGGTACGCCCGCATCCGCCCGGTACGCCTCGCGCCACGCCCGCCCCGGGACACGAGGGGGACCCCAACGCAACCTCCCTGCCCCGGGATCGCGGGATCAGACTGGGTCGTGGGTCGCACCCGGCCCGCGAAGCACCACCCCCACGAGGAGACCAATGCGCACCGTCAACGCGTACGCGGCACCGTCGGCCACCGAGCCGCTCGTCAAGACCACCATCACCCGTCGTGACCTCGGCCCGAACGACGTCGAGATCGACATCGCCTACGCCGGCATCTGCCACTCCGACATCCACACCGTCCGCGGCGAGTGGGGCCCGATCCAGTACCCGCAGGTCGTCGGCCACGAGATCGTCGGGCACGTCTCGGCCGTCGGCTCCGACGTCACCAAGCACCAGGTCGGCGACCGCGTCGGCGTCGGCTGCATGGTGAACTCCTGCGGCGAGTGCGAGCAGTGCCTCGCCGGCCAGGAGCAGTACTGCCTCAAGGGCAACATCCAGACCTACGCGGGCGTCGACCCGGCCGACGGCTCGATCACCCAGGGCGGGTACTCCGAGGCCGTCGTCGTCAACGAGGACTTCGTGCTCCGCGTGCCCGAGTCGCTCGACATCGAGAAGGTGGCGCCGCTGCTCTGCGCCGGCATCACGACCTACTCGCCGCTGCACCACTGGAAGGTCGGTCCCGGGTCGAAGGTCGCCGTCGTCGGCATGGGCGGCCTCGGCCACATGGCCGTGAAGATCGCCGTCGCGCTGGGCGCCGAGGTGACCGTCCTGTCGCAGACGACCTCGAAGCAGGAGGACTCGCTCCGCTACGGCGCGAAGGCCCACTTCGCGACGAAGGACCCGGCGACGTTCGAGGAGCTCGCGGGCTCGTTCGAGCTCGTCATCAACACCGTCTCCGCGAAGATCCCGATGGCGTCGTACCTCGGCCTGCTCAAGGTCGACGGCACGCTGGTCAACGTCGGCGCCCCGTCGGAGCCGCTCGAGGTGCCCGCCTTCGCGCTCATCCCGCGTCGCCTCAGCTGGGCCGGTTCGGCGATCGGTGGCATCGCCGAGACCCAGGAGATGCTCGACTTCTGCGCCGAGCACGGCATCCTGCCGGAGACCGAGCTGATCAGCGCCGACCGCATCAACGAAGCCTACGAGCGCGTGCTGTCGTCGGACGTCCGGTACCGCTTCGTGATCGACGCGGCCACCTTCGCCTGACGGCGTCCGTGGTCCCTGCGGCCGCCTCCGCCTGACGGCGACGGCGCGCGTCCCGACGTGACCGGTACCCGGGTGCGGTCACGTGAGGTGGTCGCGACCAGGTGACGGACGGGAGGCGCGGTGCCGGCTGGCACCGCGCCTCCCGTCCGTCGTCCCGGGCGGTGCACACCCGCGCTGTCCGCAGAACGCGAGCGCCCAGTCCGCGTCACGCGACGCGCCCGCTTCGTCCGCAGAACGCGAGAGGCTTGATCGATGGACAACACGACGAACGAGGGACTCCGCTCCCTGGTTTCGGTGTCCGGTAACGACACCGACGGAGCGATCGCGGACCTCGCCGGCATGTACGCCGGCAAGACCTGGCACTCCGCACACGTCGACGACGACTACTGGTACCGCTACGTCGCCGTCGGCGACGAGCGGATGAGCGTCCGCCGGTCGCAGATGCACGGCACCCTGCGCGGTGACGTCGCGGTCGAGGGCGAGGTCGTGGTGCAGTGGATCGACTCCGGCACCGCGACCGTCGACACCGGCCGCAACGCCATCCGCATGCAGCCGGGCGTCCCGGTGCTGTTCCCGATCGAACAGCGCTTCGACATGGACTACCGCGACTGGGACCAGCGGCTCGTGCACCTCGACCGCGAGCTCGTGCTCGACGTCGCGGCGGAACGGCACCTGGTCGACGGCACGCTGTCGTTCGACCGCTTCACCCCGCCGACCGCGGCCGCCGTGGAGCGGTGGCGCGCCTCGGTCGCGTCGGCCGTCCGAGCACTGCGCGACGAGGGCGCCGGTTCGCTCGCGTGGCACGAGTCACAGCGCGACGTCGTGCGATCGCTGCTCGAGCTGTACCGCTTCCACGGCGAGCCCGCGCCGACCGGCTGGGGTGAGCACCGCAGTGCGCGCATCCGCGCCGCGGTGGACACCATCCACGAGCGCGCTCACGAACCCCTGACGGTGTCCGACGTCGCCGAGGCCGCCGACCTGAGCGTCCGAGGCCTGCAGGAGTCGTTCCAGCGGACGCTCGACCGGACCCCGATGCAGTACCTGCGCGAGGTCCGGCTGCGCCGCGCGCACGCCGACCTGCTCCGGGCCGAGCCCGGGTCGGTGTCCGTGGCCGAGGTCGCCGCCCGCTGGGGCTTCACGCACATGGGCCGGTTCTCGGGCGAGTACCTGCGTCGGTTCGGCGAGTACCCCAAGCAGACGCTGCGGCGCTGACGTCGGACGTCCGCGCCGCGGGTGCGCTGCTCGACCGAGTCCCGGTCAGCCGACCTCGTCGCCCGACGGCAGAGCGCCGCACCAGTCGACGGACGACGCCTGCACGCTCGCCTCGAGCGCCCCGGAGGTCGCGTCCACGACGCTGACCAGGACCCCGGACGCGGACGCGGTGGTGACGGCGAGGAACTGGCTGTTCGGTGAGGGACAGACCGCGGTGACGCTCGCGTCGTCAGGCACCCGGACGGGCAGGCGTGCCGCGCGGCTCCCGTCCACACGCACGATGCGTTGGGCCAGGGTGCCGTCCGCGCGCACGTCGCCCACCACCCGCACGTAGGTGTCGTCGCCCAGCTGCGCGATCCGGCCGAGGTACGGCGCGTCGGTGCTGCCCTCGGGGGCGCTGATCGGCGTCCTCCGGCCGTTCGTCAGGTCGAGTCGGACGATGCCGGTGCCCGTCTCGACGACGGCCGTCGTACCGGTTCCGACGAACCCGTGCAGGAAGGTGGCGCTGCCGAGCCGGACGGGGTCGCTCCGCCCGCTCATGTCGACCAGCGCCAGATCGTCCGAACCCGTGCGGACGAGGGCGCTCTCGGTGCGGGGCACGTACGCCCACTGCGCGACGGTCATCGGGACGGCACCCGTGGTCGGTCGGCCGTCCGCGGCGATCGCGGTCGGCAGGTGCGTGCCGGTCATGTCGACCAGGTAGAGCCCGACGTCGCGGGACTGCCCCGTGGAGGTGTCGGCGTACTCGAACCCGAACGACGCGCCGTCGTCCGCGACGTGCAGCGCGGTGACCCGCCCCTCGCGCGTGGGCAGGGTCAGCCGTTCGACCGGCGTCGAGTCGTCCTGCACGCCGGCCGCCAGGGGCACGATCTCGACGGTCGAGCTGCCGTCGGCTCCACGCACAACCACGAGCGACCGCCCGAGTCGGGCGTACTCGGTGATGCCGGTGGCCTGGTAGACCGTCGTCGCACCGCCGGCGTCGAGCGACCGCCGCACGATCCGGTCCTTCCCGCCCGGCGCCCCGGGGACGAGCGCGAGGACGTCGGTGCTGCCGGTGGTGATCGTCGTCCGGAGCACCGACATCGCCGGTTGGCCCGGTGCCCGGACGCCCGCGACCGAGATCGCGTACGAGCGGTCGTACGCGAGCGGGCCGGCGAACTCGACCGCGATGGTGTTGCCGCTCGAGGTCACGGTGTGCGGCGCGGCGGGCGTCACGGTGACGGCGTCGGCGTCGACTCGCTGCAGGGCCTGGTTCGCGGTCAGGATGACGCGCTGTGCCGGACGGGAGACGAGCCCGGAGGGGTCGTAGGTCACGTCGCGGAGCCGCGGTCCCTGCTGCGAGCCCACGACGGCGGCCGCCGCGCCGACCAGCACGAAGACCGTCAGCGAGGCGACGAGTCGACGGCGGTACCGGTCACGCGGGCGGCGCCGGAGGGGCCCGTCGTGCTGCACGTCAGTACTCATACGGGTCCCTCGGCTGGTCCACGACGCGTACCGATGCGGCCCGGATCACGATGCGGGCGTCGGCCGACTGGTCGGGGTTCGCCGCGAGCTTGCCGGTCACCCGCACCCACCGGTCGGCGTCGGGCGTCGCGTCGCCGGAGGCGCCCTCGGTGACGACGCCGAGTCCGACGGGTTGGGCGTCCACGGCGCAGCAGCTGATCACGAAGCGGGTCAGCGTGAAGGACCCGTCGGCACCGGGCACCACGAAGCCCGTCAGCTCGACGGGCTTGCCGACGAGCGCCGTGGTGTCCGTGGTCTGGCGGATGAGCGCCGCCCAGTCCTTCACGCCGTACTGCGAGGTGTCGACGCCCGCACTGCCGAGCAGGGCCACGTCCTGCGTACCGGTGGCGTTCGACAGGGTCGGGGTGTCCACGCTCCGCTGCTGGGCGGTCCGGGCGGACAGGGTGGTCGGCGGGAGCACGAGCATGGCGACCGTGACGCCCACGGTCGCCGCTGCTGCGATGCCGCCGAGCACACCCCGGGTGATCCGCGCGGCCCTGGGGGCGCGACGGCGCACGGCACGGGCGGCATCGCCGGCGTGCTCGTACGCCGTCTCGCCGGCGTGCCCGAACCCCGTCTCGCCGGCGTGCTCGTGGGCCGTCTCGCCGGCGTCCGGACCCGCGTGGCCGCGGGCGTGCTCCTGCTCGGGGGCACCGCCGCCGGGGTGGGCGTCGTCGTCGTGGGCGTGGCCGTGGCCGCGGGCGACCGCCACGAGCCCGGCCACCGACGCCGGCACCGCGATCGCCGCCAGGACGACGGTGAACAGGTCGTACCGCGGGTTGATGTACAGGTCGAGGTGCCCGACGAGCGCGAGCCACAGCGTGCAGAGCGCCACCGCGAGCACCGACCCGAGGCCGAGGTACGCGGGCGCCTTCTCAGACGAGGACATTCATCACCAACCCGACCGCCGCCGTGAACAGGATGCAGACGACGGCGAGCAGCACCAGGAAGCGCGCGCGGAAGGTCGTCCGGAGCAGGGCGATCATCTTGACGTCGATGATCGGCCCGATGAGCAGGAACGCCGTGATCGACCCCGGCAGGAACGTCGAGGCGAAGGACAGGGCGAAGAAGGCGTCGACGTTGGAGCAGAGCGAGATCGTCATCGCCAGGAGCATCATCGCAGCGACGGACAGCACCGGGTTCGCACCGATCGACACGAGCGTCGACCGGGGAACGGCGACCTGGATCGCCGCCGCGAGCCCGGCGCCGACGAACAGCGCCGGCATCATCGTCGCCGTCTCACCGCCGAACTGCGACGCGCTCTCCCGCCAGCGGTTCCGCGACGGCGGCGCCCCGATCGCTGCGCGGCAGCGGGCCTCGAAGGCGGGGAGCAGCAGCTCGGCGGGCCGGCGGTGCGCGGCGACGATCCAACCGACGAGGTTCGCCAGCACGAAGCCGCCGACGATCCGGACGACCAGGATCCACCCCGACCAGCCGAACGCCTGCGCCGTGCTGATGATCACGAGCGGGTTGAGGATCGGCGCGGCGACCAGGAACGTGACCGCCTCGGCCGGGGTGAACCCGCGCATCATCAGGCCGCGGGCGAGCGGCACGTTCCCGCACTCGCAGACCGGGAAGAGCATGCCGATGAGCGAGATGACGGCCCGGCGGGGCACCGGCCGCTCCGGGAGGATCCGCTCGAGCACCCCGGCGGGCACCCACACCTCGACGATGATCGACAGCACGATGCCGAGCACGACGAACGGCAGCGACTCGACCACGACGCTGATCGCCAGCGTCAGGAAGTCCTGCACGACGTCCGGCAGCCCGGCCGTCCCGACGCTCGGCGACACCACGCGCACGCCGAGCAGCACCACGACGGCACCGAGCACCAGGCCAGGACCGGTGAGCGTGCGGGAGGGTGCGGGGCGAGTGGGGGCGCTCGTCACCGGGACAGGATAGGCGAGCCGACCCCCGCAGGACCTGCAGCCGCGCCCGCCCACCCGGCTGCCCGGTCCGCCGCGCGGAGCCGGGTCGGTCGGGTCACCCGGTGGGCAGGCCCGACAGGTGCCGGTCGAGCAGCGCGATCGCCCACTCGTGGGACTCCCCCGCGTCGAGCCGCGTGACGTGCACCGCCAGGCCGTCGACGAGCGCGTGCAGGCGGCAGGCCTCGTCGGCCCGCTGCTCCGTCGGCACCCCCACGAGTGCGACGATCCGGTCGCACCACGCCCGCATCTCGGCGACGACCCGGTCGAGCGCCGGCCGGAGCGCGGCGTCGGTGAGCGCGGCGTTCCCGAGCGCCAGGTACACGTCGAGCTCGACGACCCGCTCGTCGTCCAACGGCAGCAGTTCGAGCAGGATGCGTCGAGCGGTCTCCGCGTCCGACAGGTCGGCCGGGAGGGCGTCGATGCGCTCCCGGGTCCGGTCGAACACGAGCGTGATGGTCCGCTCGCGCATCGCGGCCTGCGTCGGGAAGACGTACCGGACGGTGCTCGGCGGCAGCCCGGCCTCGGCGGCGACGCCGCGGACGCTCAGGGCCGCGAGGCCGTCCCGCGCGAGCACGCGGCACGCGGCCTCGGTCACGTCGATCCGGCGTCGTTCGAGGTCCTCGCGGGTGGTCACCGTCCCATACTCGCACGCCCGTGCGACTCGTGCTACCGTCGGACACGCAGGAGTCGCACAGCCGTACGACTCGCGGAGAGGAGCCTCGTGGCCTGGGTGGTGCTCGTCCTGTCCGGCGTGCTCGAAGCGGTGTGGGCCACCGCGCTGAGCGCGTCGAACGGGTTCAAGAAGGTGGTGCCGACGATCGTGTTCGTCGCCGGCATGGTGCTCAGCATGGTCGGACTCGCGTTCGCCATGAAGGCGATCCCGGTCGGCACGGCCTACGCGGTGTGGGTCGGCATCGGGGCGTCCCTGACGGTCGTCGTCGCGATCCTCCGTCGGCAGGAGGCCGCCTCGCTCACCCGCGTCGCCCTCGTGCTCGGCCTGGTCGCCTGCGTCGTCGGCCTCAAGGTGGTGAGCTGAGGTGCCGTGGTTCGTCCTGTTCGTCAGCGCCGCGCTCGAGACCGTGTGGGCCACCGCCCTCGGCGCGAGCGACGGCTTCACCGTGCCGGGTCCGACGGCGCTGTTCGCGGTCACCATCGTCGTGAGCCTGGTCGCGTTCGGCTACGTGCTCCGGCACATCCCGATCAGCACGGCGTACGCGGTGTGGACCGGCACCGGCGCGGCCCTCACGGTCCTCTGGGGCATGGCGACGGGCGCCGAGCCGGTCACGTTCCTGCGCCTGCTCTTCATCGCCGGCATCGTCGGCTGCGCCGTCGGCCTGAAGCTCGTCCCCGCACGGCCGGTAGTGGCCGGGCGAGACTCGGCCCAGCGGACGAGTTCGCCCGATCAGGACACGAACTTGGTCCGCTGAGGCGAGTCTCGTGACGTTGCCCCCTGACTGACTGGAGGCGGGGGGGCCGCCCGCCCCCCCCCGCCCGTGAGTCAGGGGGTGACCCGATAAGAAGGGCGCCCCCGGCCACACGAACTCGGCGGCGGCGGGGTCGCGGCCGGCCGTGCCCCCGGCCAGCGCGGCGGCCACGCGGTCGGCGTGCGACGGCGGGTCGGACGGCACGTGGGCCGGACGGTCCGCCTCGTTGATCTTCCGGAGCTCGGGGACGATGTCCTCGGCCAGGATGTCGATCTGCTCGAGCACCGTCTTGAGCGGCAGCCCCGCGTGGTCGATCAGGAACAGCTGGCGCTGGTAGTGCCCGACGTGGTCCTTCATCGCGGCGTAGCGGTCGACGACCTGCTGCGGCGAACCGACCGTGAGCGGGGTCTGGGCGGTGAAGTCCTCCATCGAAGGACCGTGGCCGTACACCGGGGCGTTGTCGAAGTACGGGCGGAACTCGTTCCAGGCGTCCTGCGAGTTCTTGCGCGCGAAGAACTGCCCACCGAGGCCGACGATCGCCTGGTCGGCAGCGCCGTGGCCGTAGTGCTCGAAGCGCTGACGGTATAGCCCGACCATCTGCTCGGTGTGCTGGATCGGCCAGAAGATGTTGTTGTGGAAGAAGCCGTCACCGTAGTAGGCGGCCTGTTCGGCGATCTCGGGCGTGCGGATCGAGCCGTGCCAGACGAACGGAGCGACGCCGTCGAGCGGGCGCGGGGTGGAGGTGAAGCCCTGCAGCGGCGTGCGGAACTTGCCCTGCCAGTTGACGACGTCGTTCTCCCACAGCTGGCGGATGAGCGCGTAGTTCTCGATGGCCAGGTTCACGCCCTGGCGGATGTCCTGCCCGAACCACGGGTAGACCGGGCCGGTGTTGCCGCGACCCATCATGAGGTCCGTACGGCCGTCGCTGATGACCTGGAGCATCGCGTACTCCTCGGCGATGCGCACCGGGTCGTTCGTGGTGACGAGGGTCGTGCTCGTCGACAGGGTGATCTGCTTCGTCCGAGCAGCCAGGTAGCCGAGCATCGTCGTCGGGCTCGACGCGACGAACGGCGGGTTGTGGTGCTCGCCCGTGGCGAAGACGTCGAGCCCGGCCTGGTCGGCGTGCTCGGCGATCGTCAGGATGTCCTTGACACGCGTGGTGTCGTCCGGGGTGGTGCCGGTCGTGGGGTCCGTCGTGACGTCGCTCACGGTGAAGATGCCGAACTGCATGGTGCCCGCCTCCTGGGTGGCTTGCTGCGGTGCGCTCGGCTCGTGTGCCAGGCGCCGGTTCGATGCGTTTGCATCGACTTGGTGGGTACAACGTAGCGCAGGCGGAGGCATTCCCGCCACGTCCCCCGACGATGGAGCAGTCGTCGTCGGGTCGGGACGTGCCACCCGACGACTTCTGCTCCATGTACGGACGCGGAGCCGCTCGTCCGACGCACAGGCGTTCCTCCGACGCACAGCCGCTCATCCGACGCGGTGCCGCGTGTCCGGTGCCGCCCCGTGTGTCCGGTGCCGGCGACGAGCGTCAGGGACGCGGCGGCAGTGCTCGCGCGTCGGTCTGCTCCGCGTGGTGCAGGCCGTCGGCGAGCCACACCACCGTGACGACCGCCAGCACGCTCGCGCTCGAGGCCATGCGCCCCGCCACGAGGACGGCGTCGTGCAGGTCGGCGGCGCCGGTGACCCCGACGACGAGCGCCGCGACGGCGACCAGGAACGTCGCGCCGGTCCCCAGGAGCAGCACCGCCGTCACGATGCGACGTGGTCCCCGACGGCCGTCGCGGTCCCCGCGCTCACCCCGGTCGACCCGCGGGCCGACGGCTCGGACCAGTCCGAGCCAGAACAGGGCGATCGCGCAGGCCCCGATGATGTCGCTCACCCGGTGCCACCCGTAGACGACGGTCTGGTTGGCCACGAACACGGCGTACCCCGCCCCCACGAGCGTGGCGACCGGGCGCCAGCGCCGCGGGGTCACGAGCAGCACCGCGAACAAGGCCGCCAGCGCGATCGTCGCGTGCCCCGAGGGGAACGAGTTCGGGGTCTCCGACTGAGCGATCTCCGGGCGCTCGGCGATACGCTTGACCAGCGTCGAGGTGGCTGCCGAGGCGAGCACCACGACACCCGCTCCGAGCCCCACCGCGAGCCGGCGTCGAGCGAGCGCGACGGCGGCGATCACGACCACCAGCAACAGGATGACCGGCACCGAGATGACGTTCAGTGCAGTGTCCGAACCGAACAGGTCGGACTCCCGGACACCGCCCAGCGCGGCGTCCTCGACCCGCTGCCCGATCGGCGTCAGCACGGCGGCGGCGTAGACGAGAGGCACGATCACGAACCCCAGAGCCGCCAGCAGCGCCCACCGCAACCGTCGTGAGACCCACGGTCCGCGCGACTCGGGCGCGGTGCGTTCGGGCGTGCGGGTCACCGGCGTGGTCCTCCTCGGCGTGGCGATCATCGGTCTCCTCGTCCGGCTCGTGCCGCGGCTGCGATTCGGACGGTCGGGGTCCGACACGATACCGTTGGTCCGCCGGTCCGCGCCTGTGAACCAGGGGGCAGCCACCTCCGGATCCGACGGCCGCACCGCCCGTGCACCGCGGACGGACGCACCGGCTCCCCTCGCCGGCTCGTCCGGTGCGACCACCCTGTACCAGGAGGAGACCGAAGTGGCCATCAAGGAACCGAGCATCACGGCGTCCCCGAACCGGGCCCTCGCCCTGACCGCCGGATCGCTCCTGGCGCTCTGGGGCTTCCTCGGCTTCTTCTTCGCTGCCGACGGCGACCCCGGCTTCTTCAGCCGGCAGGGCGGCATGCTCTGGAACGCGTTCGGCGTCAACCCGGCGCTCTGCCTGTTCTGGGTGCTGCTCGCCGTCGTGCTCCTGATCACGGGTCTCGGCACCACCATCGGCTCGCGCAACGGCAACCGGCTCGTCGGCGTGGTGCTCGTCGTCATGGCGGTCTACGGGTTCGCACTCGGTGGCACCTCGGCCAACGTCTTCGCCCTCACCTTCGCGGACGACCTGTTCCACGCGATCGTCGGTGTCGTCCTGCTCCTCACCGCGTTCGGTGCGGACCGCGAGAACGTCCGCGCGCTCCGAGCGGCTGCACGCGCCTGACGCTCACACCGCACGTCCTCGACGCCCCGTCCACCGGCTGGTGGGCGGGGCGTCGTCGTGCGTGGCCCGACATGGCCGCTGCGGCCGCGCCGAGCTCGCCGGTCTCGCCGGTCTCGCCGGTCTCGCCGGTCTCGCCGAGCGGGTAGGACATGCCGCGCGTCGTCCACCGAGCGGGCACGACTCGTCGGCATCTGCCGCCGAGCGTGACGGACCCGGCCCGCTCGACGGGCAGCGCCGCCGGGCACGGGGCCACGGTGGGCGGCCCGCTCGGGGGTGGGGAGGGGGGGAGGCGCCGTCGGGCACGGGGCTACGGTGCGGCTGACGGTCGTCGGGCGGGGCGTCAGGCCTCGTCGGGACGGCGGGCTGCCTCGAGCTCGGTCGCCACGATCCGCGGCGCCTCGGACATGAACCGGCGGACGTCCAGGTCGACGATGATGTCCTGCGGTCGGAGCGGACGCGTCAGGTAGAGCCCCTCGAGCGAGGTCAGCCGTGAGAGCGCGACGTAGGTCTGCCCGGCGCTGAACACGCGCTTGCCGAGGTCCACCACGGCCCGGTCGTAGGTGGAGCCCTGGGACTTGTGGATCGTGACGGCCCAGGCCAGCCGCAGCGGGAACTGCTGGAACTCCCCCACGGTGTCCTTCTTGAGCTCCTTCTTGTCGGGGTCGTAGGAGTACTTGAACTTCTCCCACACGGACGGCTGGACCTCGAAGGACTCCCCGTCGACGTCGACCCACACCGTGTCGCGGATGGCCGTCACCTTGCCGAGCGTGCCGTTCACCCAGCGCTGGTCGGGATCGTTGCGCAGGAACATCACCTGGGCGCCGGGCTTCAGCTCGAGGGCCTCGTCCGCCGGGAAGTTGCGCCCGCCGAAGTCGCCGTTGACGTCGGCCCGCGCGGTCTTGAGCTTGCCGGGCAGCCGTTCGAGGGCCGCCTTGTTGATCCGCGCGACGGTGTCGTTGCGGGTCGCCAGGGTGATCGCGTCGTCGGGCGCCGGGCGGGCACCGGCGGTGTTGAGCTGACCGGCGACGTCCGCGGTGACCCGGCCGTGGCGCACCGCGGTGAGCATGGCGGCGAACGCGTCGTCACGCTGCCGGTGCACCGTCGCGAGCTCGACGATGTGGAGTTCGGCCTCGAGCCACACCTTCGCGTCGAAGAACCACATCGACCGGTAGTGGTCGGTGAAGTAGGCGCGCTCGTCCCCGTCCCCCGGCACGGGCGGCAGCTGGTACGGGTCGCCGAACATGACGACCTGCACGCCACCGAACGCCTCGAAGTGGCGGCCGCGGGCCTTGCGGAGCGACCGGTCCATGGCGTCGAGCAGGTCGGCGTTGACCATCGAGACCTCGTCGATGACCAGGGTGTCGATCGTGTTGAGCAGCTTGCGGGTCTCCGGGCCCTGGCGGAGCTCGGCGTCGGCGATGAGTCCGATCGGCAGCCGGAACAGCGAGTGGATCGTCTGTCCGCCGACGTTCAGCGCCGCGACGCCGGTCGGCGCGCAGATGACGACCTGCTTCTCGGTGTTCCACGACAGGTGGTTCAGCAGGGTCGACTTGCCGGTGCCGGCGCGCCCGGTGATGAAGACGTGGTCGCGCGTGTGCTCGATGTACTCGAACACCGCCCGCTGCTCGGCGCTGAGCTCGACGCTCACCGGGCAGCCGCCGCCGGGGCTCGGTCGGTCACGGCGCTGCCTGCGCGGGCGACCCGGTCGGCGCGCAGTCGCAGCAGGGTCACGACGACGACCGTCACCACGAGCAGCACGCCCGCCACGACGAGCACGACGCCGGCGCGGGACTGGTCGACGAGGGGCGTCGGCCCCCACTCGCGGCCCATCGCGCCGAACCACGGGGCCTGCAGCAGCCCGAGCGGCCCCTGCATCGCGAGGCCGAGCGACACCGTGCCGACGGCGACGACGACCGCGCCGACGATCCGCACGAGCGCCGCGCCGGTGCTCGCCGTCCGCGCCCCGGCCGCGACCGGGGTGAGGAGCGTGGGCACGGCGAGCAACCCGACGAGCAGCAGTCCGACGTCGACCAGGGTGCGTCCGGCGGGATCGCTGACCGACCACCGCAGCACCTGTGTGGCGTACAGACCCCACCAGACCGCCGCGAGCAGCACGAACGACGGGAACGGCTGCGCCAGGTAGCGGACGACGCCGCTGTCGACGATCAGGCCGGTCCACTCACGGACGCCGGTGGAGCCGTCGTGGCGTCGGTGCACCGCGGCGCGGATCAGCTCGACCGGTGCCGCCGCCCAGACCAGCGCGGGGATCACCAGGCCGAGGAGCACGTGCGCGCCGACGTTCGCCGAGACCAGGAACCGGTCGTAGGTGTGCAGCGCGCCCGAGGTCGCGACGACCAGGGAGACGAGCGCGATCGCGGCTGCGACCGATCGACCGACCGGCCAGGCGTCACCGCGACGCCGGAGTCGCACGACCCCGGCGGTGTACGCGGCTGCGGCGAGCACCGCGGCCATGAGCCAGAACAGGTCGACGTTCCACTGCGTGAGCCAGCCCCACGCCCCGGGGGCGCTGGGCAGCGGGTCGTCCGTGAGGAGCTCGGCCGGCGTCGGGTTCGTCGTCTTGCTCAGCGCCACCTGGCCGACCGGGGTCGCGGTCCGTCCCAGCGCCGCGGCGAACCCGCTCGCGAGACCCATCACCGCCAGCTCGACGAGCACGAGTGTCCAGAACGGCCCGCGGCGCTCGGGGGCGTCGGAGAGGGCACGGATCGCCCGTCGGCGCTGCACCGCGCCGAGGACGCCGATGCCGATGACGGCCGCGATCTTGACGAGCACGAGCACGCCGTAGGGGCTCGCCAGGTTCGCCAGGGTCCCGACGCGGATCACGGCCGACGCCGTCCCGGACACGGCGACGAGGACGAAGCACCCGAGCGCGATGCTCGAGTACCGCGCGACGACGAGCGGCAGCCGGTCGCCCAGCAGGACGCCCCGCAGCAGCACGACGAGCAGCAGGCCGCCGACCCAGAGCGCGGCGCCGACCAGGTGCAGCCCGAGCGCGGTGACGGCGGAGTCGTGGCTGGCCGTGCCCGCCGCGTGCCCCTGCTGGGCGAGCGGGACGAGACCGATCATCGCGATGCCCGCGGTGAGCGCCACCATGCCCCGCCCGCGCACGGCGAAGCACAGCACCGTCACGGCGGCGGCGACCAGCACCGACACGAGCCAGGCGGTCCCCAGGTCGGTGCCGGTGAGGAAGACCCCCATCGACTGGCCGAACTGCTCGTCGAGGCTGACGGCCGAGCCGGCGACGGACAGGAAGGTGAAGAAGGTCGTGACGGCGGCGGCGACGGTCCAGACCCCCGCGGCACCGGCGGCGACGTCGATCGCGCGGTTCCACTCGGGGTGGCTGCGGGACAACCCGACGACGGTGAGCGCCAGTCCGCCGATCGTGGCAGCTGCGGAGAGGTCGACGACCAGTCGGGCGATCGGCAGGCCGAAGCGCACCACGGCGCCCGGGTCCGCGATGAGCGCGCGGTCCGCCCCGCCGCCGATCACGAGGGCGACGAGGAGCGAGACGAACCCGACGAGCAGCAGCACGGCGGGGCCGGCGATGCGTGCGATCCGGTCCACCCGACAAGCCTAGGCGCTGCCCGACCGGCCACGGCACCCGCGCGGGCGGACCTGTGGGCGGTGAGCCGGGCCTCCAGGCTGTGCAGGAGTGGTCCCGGGAGCGGGCGGACCGACGCGACCGACCCCGGGAACGACGGAAGGGACGGCCGAGGCCGTCCCTTCCGGTGGTGCTGAGCGGTCTTACTTGACGGCAGCCTTGAGCTTCGAGCCGGCGCTGACCTTGACCGAGTCGCTCGCGGCGATCTCGATGGCGTCACCCGTCTGCGGGTTGCGGCCGGTGCGCGCGGCGCGGTGGGTCTTCTCGAAGGCGATCCAGCCCGGGATCGTCACCTTGGTGCCGTCGGCGACCGACGACGAGACGACGCTGAACAGCGCGTCGACGACGCCGTTGACGGTGGCCTGGCTCTGGCCGGACTCCTGCGCGACGGCAGCGACGAGCTCGGTGCGGTTCAGTGACTTGTCAGCCATGGATGTCCTCCTCGGACTTCTTGCAGTGTCGGTGGGACGTCGGGACGCCCGCCCGCCCGGAGCGGGGTGCCCTGGACGTGGTGGCCCGCAGGCGAGCACGCCGGGCGGAACCGACAGTGAACCTACCAGCCGGACCGTGCGCACACGACCGACTCGCCCGGATTTCCGGGGTTGTGGAGGGTCTGGAGGGGCCGGAGTGACCCGTGTGACGACCGTGAACGGCCGCAGGACCACGACGACGAACGCCCCGTCCCTCTGCAGGGACGGGGCGTTCGCAGGATCCGGTGCTTACCAGGAGCTCTTCGTGATGCCCGGCAGCTCGCCACGGTGGGCCATGTCGCGGAAGCGGACACGGCTGATGCCGTACTCACCGAGGTGGCCACGGGGGCGACCGTCGATGGCGTCGCGGTTGCGGTAGCGGACCGGCGACGCGTCGCGCGGGAGCTTCTGCAGGCCGACGCGGGCGGCCTCACGCGACTCGTCGGTGCCGTTCGGGTCCACGAGGGCCTTCTTCAGCTCGAGACGACGCTCGGCGTAGCGCGCGATGACCTCGGCGCGCTGGTTGTTCTTCGCGATCTTGCTCTTCTTCGCCATGCTTAGCGCTCCTCACGGAAGTCGACGTGCTTGCGGATCACCGGGTCGTACTTCTTGAGCACGAGGCGGTCCGGGTTGTTGCGACGGTTCTTCTTGGTCACGTAGGTGAACCCGGTCCCCGCGGTGGAGCGGAGCTTGATGATCGGACGGACGTCCTGACCCTTCTTGGCCATCAGATCTTCTCCCCACGGGCGAGGAGATCCTTGACGACGGACTCGATGCCGCGTGCGTCGATCACCTTGATGCCCTTAGCGCTGAGCGTGAGCGTGACGTTACGACGAAGCGAGGGCACGTAGTACGTCTTCTTCTGCACGTTCGGGTCGAAGCGACGCTTCGTCCGGCGGTGCGAGTGCGAGATGTTGTGTCCGAAGCCGGGGGTGGCTCCGGTCACCTGGCACACTGCTGCCATGGTTTCCTCCTGAGGTACCGAGCGACCGGACGGCCGCTCCCAAGTTCACTTGCCTGGCACGCACGCGCTGGTCCGGGGACCGAGCGAGGGGGTTGTGCGCGCCGCCCAGGCCCGCGGAACCTGTCGAAGGAGCCGTGGGCACCGCGCGACCGCGGCGTTCGCGACGGTCGGAGGGCTTGGAACAACTGGGTCTGCTGCGTGGACGCGGCGGACCAGGGATCAACACTACGCGACGACCGGGCGTGTCACAAGCCGGGGGCGGTGGAGGCGGCGTGGCCGGGAGGTGCGGCGCGGTTCCGCGATCGTGGAACCTCGCGGGGCTGCACGCCCGGGTTCCGTCGTTCTGGGACCTCGCGGGGCCGCACGCCTCCTTCGTGGACCCTCGACGATGGGCGGGCGGCGAGTCGTGGAACCTCGACGACGGGCGGGCGGCGAGTCGTGGAACCTCGACGACGGGTCGGCGGCGAGTCGTGGAACCTCGCGGGGCTGCACGCCCGGATTCCGTCGTTCTGGGACCTCGCGGGGCCGCACGCCTCCTTCGTGGAACCTCGACGATGCGCGGGCGGCGAGTCGGGGAACCTCGACGACGGGCGGGCGGCGAGTCGTGGAACCTCGACCACCGACGGGCGGCGGGTCGTGGAACCTCGACCACCGACGGACAGCGAGCCGTGGGACCCCGACGACGAGCGACCGACCGACCGCCCGGCAGCCGCCGCGCCTACGGCCCCTCGGTCGGCCGCGGGGCCAGCGCCTGCACCAGGAGCGCATCGAGCTCCTGCGGCGCCGTGAACATCGGCCAGTGCCCGGTCTCGAGCCCCAGGATCGTCAGGTCCTCGACCGCCACGAGCTCGGTCGTCCACGCGTGGTGCTCCGCGACCATCGCCGCGAGCTCCGCCGCCGGGACCTCGCACGACACCACGGTCGCCGGGATCCGGTGCCGCGCGGGATCGGCGTAGTGGAACGGGTCGGACGGTACCGCCGCGGGCTCGGGGACCGCCCGGCGTTCGAACGCCTCGCGCAGCGCGGGCGTCATGCCCCGGACCGTCGCCGGCTCCCACACGTCCCACGACGGCAGCGGCACGACGCCGTCCACGACGGGCAGCTCGTCGTTGATCCGGGCGCCGTCCGGCCCGGGGAACGTGTCGACGTAGAGCAGCTGCGCCACGAGTGACGGCCGCTGGTCCGCCGCCATCAGCACCATCGGTCCGGCACCGGAGTGGCCGGCGAGGGCGACCGGCTCGTCGGGCGTCGCCACCTGGTCGAGCACCGCGACGATGCCGGCGACCTGTTCGTCGAGCGTGTCACCGGTGCGCGTGATCGACTGGACCGAGTGCCCGGCCTCCTGCAGCACGGGCGTCACCTCGTCCCACGCGCTCGCGTCGAGCCAGAAGCCGGGCACCAGGATGACGTGCATGCGCGGGAGGTTACTCCCCGGTCCTCGCCGCGGTGCAGACCGCGCACTCGCCGAAGATGTCGACGACGTGGCTCGCGTTCGTGAACCCGTTCGCGGCGGCGACGTCCTGTGCCCAGCGCTCGACCGGGTCGGCCTCGATCTCGACCGTGCGGCCGCAGTTCCGGCAGATCAGGTGGTGGTGGTGCTTGTCCGTCGTGCACGCGCGGTAGAGCGACTCGCCGTCCTGCTGCAGCGAGTCCGCGTCACCCTCGGTCGCCAGGTCGGCGAGCGCTCGGTAGACCGTCGCCAGTCCGATCGTGGAGCCTCCGTCACGCAGGTGCTGGTGGAGCGCCTGCGCGCTGACGAACCCCTCGGTGCCGGACAGCGCGCTGCGCACCGCCTCGCGTTGCCAGGTGTTCCGCTTCGGCTTCTGCACGGCGTTCATGCGGTGACTCCTTCCCTGCGGGTCGCGTCGGTCGACGCGTCGGTCTCGGTCTGGAGGCGCGGCGCGCCCCCGTCGTGCTGCTCACGGTCCGCGATCCGGTCGCGTCCGCGACGGTCCTTGCGTCCGCCCACGATCCGGCAGACGACCCAGATCACGAACGAGATCGTCGTGACGTAGGGGCTGATCGGCAGCCCGCCGCCGAGTGCGAGCAGGATGCCACCCACGACCGACACGACCGCGAAGACCGTCGACAGCACCGGCACGACGACCGGGTGCGAGGTCAGGCGGAGCGCCGCGGCGGCGGGCGTGACCAGCAGCGAGAGCACGAGCAGCGCGCCGACGATCTGCACGGAGACCGCGGTGGCCAGGCCGAGCGCCAGCATGAACACGATCGCGAGCGTCCGGACGGGCACGCCCGCGGCCGCGGCGACGACGGGGTCCACGGACGCGAACATCAGCGGGCGCCAGATGACGAGCAGGGTCACGACGACGATCGCGGACACGACGATCAACGAGGTCAGCTGGGGGTTGTCGACGGACACGATCTGCCCGGTGAGCAACCCGAACTTGTTCGCCGCCCGGCCCTTGTAGAGCGCCAGGCAGAGGATCCCGAGCCCGAGGCCGAACGGCATGAGCACGGCGATGATCGAGTTCCGGTCGCGGGCCTTCGACCCGAGCAACCCGATCAGCAGCGCCGCCACCACCGAGCCGAGGAGCGACCCGGTCACGACGTTCACCCCGAACAGCAGGGCGGCGCTGGCACCGGCGAACGACAGCTCGGAGATGCCGTGCACGGCGAACGGCATGTTCCGCGCGACGACGAACGGTCCGATCAGCCCTCCGACGATGCCGAGCACCGCTCCGGCCCAGATCGAGTTCTGCACGAGTGCCAGGAGCTCGCCGTAGTCCTGGAACGAGAACACGGTCGACAGGACGTCCATCAGATCCGCCCTTCGTCCGGCGCGGCGGCGTGCGGGTCGGGGTCGCAGTGGTGGTGCGCGCCGGTCTGGTCGTGGGCCTCGGCCGCGCCGACGATGACGATCCGCCCCATCGTGCGGACGACGTCGACGGGGGTGCCGTACAGGTCGCTCAGCACGTCGGCGCGCAGGACCTCGTCCGGAGCGCCGATCCGGAAGCGCCCACCCGCGATGTAGAGCACCCGGTCGACCACGTCGAGGATCGGGTTGACGTCGTGGGTGACGAACAGCACGGCGGCGTCCTGCTGGCGGCGCTGCCGGTCGATGAGCTCGGTGACGCCCCGCTGGTGCCGGAGGTCGAGCGAGATGAGCGGCTCGTCGCACAGGAGCAGCGCGGGGTCCGCCGCGATGGCCTGGCCGACCCTGGTCCGCTGCTGCTCACCGCCGGACAGCTCGGCGACCGGGGCGTCGGCGAACGCGGTCGCCCCGACCTCGTCGAGGATCCGGTCGATGCGGGCACGCTCGGCCCGGCTGGCGGGCAGGACGCCCCACCGCGAGCCGGTGACGCCCTGCGCGATCATGTCCCGGGCGCGCAGGGGGGTGCCGGCCTCCATCAGCCGCTGCTGCGGGATGTAGCCGATCTTCCGGTGCCCGCGCCGGACGGGCTGGCCGAGGAACGACATGGTGCCGCTCGTCAGGCGCTGCTGCCCGAGCACCGTGCGCAGGAGCGAGGTCTTGCCGGCACCGTTCGGACCGAGCACGGCGACGAACTCCCCCGGCGCGAGGTCGAGGTCGAGGTGCGACCAGAGCGTCCGCGCACCGTACGACAGCGCGGCGTCACGCAGGGCGAGCACGGCGGAACCGCCACGGCCGGTGGCCGCAGCGGTTCGCGAGGGGGTCTGGACCGCGGTCACTTCGTGAGCGCCGCCTGGATCGCGTCGATGTTCGCCTGCTGCCACGAGACGTAATCCTCCCCCTTCGGGAGCGTCTCCGTGACACCCACCACCGGGATGCCGGCCTGGTCGGCGGCCTTCTTGACCTGTTCGGTCTCGGGGCTGGACGTCTGCTCGTTGTAGGCGAGCAGCTGCACCTTCTTCTCGCTGAAGAGCTGCAGCGTGTCGTTGAGGGCGGCCGGCGGGACGTCGTCGCCCTCCTCGATCGCCTCGGAGAAGGCCTCCGGCGTGATGTTGTCGAGACCCATGGCGTCGAACAGGTACCCGGGCACCGGCTCCGTGTACGACACCTCGTCGCCGTCGACCTTCGCCTTCGCCGCGGCGGTCTGCGACTCGAGGTCGTCGAGCTTCGTGGTGAGCGCCTTCGCGTTGCGCTCGAAGGTGTCGGCGTGCGCGGAGTCGAGCTCGGTCAGGCGCTGCTCGACGTCGGCCACGAGCTTCACCATGGTCGGGTAGTCGTAGAACACGTGCTCGTTGAACTCGGCGTCACCGCCCCGGTCCAACCCGGACAGGTCGACGACGTTGATCGTGTCGGCCTTCGTGTCCGACGCCTTCGCGAGCGTGGTCATGAAGTCGTCGTAGCCGCCGCCGTTCTCGATGAGCAGGTCGGCCTTCGACACGGCGAGCTGCGTCTTGGCGCTCGACTCGAACGAGTGCGGATCCTGTGACGGGTCGTCGAGGATGCTCGTGACCTCGACGTCGTCGCCACCGACGGTCCTCGCGATCGAGCCGTAGACGTTGGTCGAGGCGACGATCCGCACGGTGCCGTCACCCGATGCGTCCCCGGACGCGGAGGACGTGGCGCAGCCGGTCAGCACGAGTGCTGCGGCGCCGGCGACGAGCGGCAGGGCGAGGAGGCGGCGGTTCTGCATGCGTACGACCGTAGATGCAAGTGATAACGATTGTCAAAACCGGTGTCAGGAACGACGGGAGGCGCGGTGCCAGCCGGCACCGCGCCTCCCGTCCGCCACCTGGTCGCGTGCGCGATCAGGCCTTGGTGGCCGCGTCGATCGTGTTCTCCGCGATGGTGTCCTCCTCGCGGCCGGGGGTGCGCAGGTTCCACTTCTTGATCACGAACGAGAACAGGAAGTAGTAGACGACCGCGTACGCCAGGCCGATCGGGATGAGCCAGATCGCCCCGTCGGCCTTGCCGAAGTTCAGCACGTAGTCGATCGCACCGGCCGAGAACGAGAAGCCGTCCCGGATCCCGAGCGCGTTGACCAGCGCCAGCGAGGTGCCGGTGAGGAACGCGTGGATGACGTAGAGCGGGAACGCCACGAACATGAAGGAGTACTCGAGCGGCTCGGTGATGCCCGTCACGAACGACGTGAGGGCGGCCGAGATCATGATGCCGCCGACGAGCTTGCGGTTCTGCGGCTTGGCGTTCCGCCAGATCGCCAGGGCGCCGGCCGGCAGCGCGAACATCATGATGGGGAAGAAGCCGGTCTGGAAGATGCCCGCCGTCGGGTCGCCCGCCAGGAAGCGCGCGATGTCACCGTGGTACGTGACGCCACCCGTGGTGAAGCTGCCGAGCTGGAACCACGGGAAGAAGTTGAGCAGCTGGTGCAGCCCGATCGGGATGAGCATGCGGTTGACGAACCCGAAGACGCCACCACCGAGGACGGCGTTGTCGGCGACGGCCTGCCCGGCTGCGGTCAGGGCGATGTCGAAGTAGCGGTAGACGAACGACATCAGGACGGCGATGACGAGACCGGCGACGGCCGTCAGGATCGGGACGAGACGGCGACCCGAGAAGAAGCCGAGGAAGTCGGGCATCTTCGTGCGGTGGAACCGCTGCCAGAGCACGGCGGAGACCAGACCCATCACGATGCCCCCGAGGACCCCGAAGTTGATCGTGGCCTGCTCGCCGTTCGCGTCCTCCACGCCGGCGAGCACGATCGGCGACATGGCCGCGAAGACCTGGTACATGACCATGTAGCCGACGACCGCGGCGAGCGCCGTGGTGCCGTCCGACTTCTTCGCCCAGCCGATCGCGATGCCCACCGCGAAGAGCAGCGGCAGCCAGGTGAAGACACCGTTGCCGGCCGCAGCGATGATCGAGGCACCCTGGGCGAAGCCGGGGATGGCGCCGAGCATGTCGGACTGCCCCAGTCGGAGCAGGATGCCCGCGGCCGGCATGACCGCGATCGGCAGGAGCAGGCTCCGACCGAGCCGCTGGGCGTTCGCGAAGAGCCTGGACTGCTTCTTCGGGGTCTTCTTCTCCGGCACGTCCGTTGCAGCAGCGGTGCTCATCGGCGTTCCTCTCGTCGTCGGGTGGAGCTGTCGGGGTGAGTTGAGTCGTCGGTCGCGCCCGGGTACCCTCGGCGGTACCGCCGGTCCGGTCCTGTCCGGTCATGACCAGTTCCGTAGTCTGAACCCCTACCTGACGTGTGTCAACCCGGTGCGAGAACCCGTAACGAGGAGGAAACGATGGCCGACATCAAGGCAGCCGACATCATCGCCGCACTGGGTGGCGCGGACAACATCGACGAGGTCGAGGGCTGCATCACGCGCCTCCGCGTCGAGGTCGAGGACGGCGACCTCGTGGACAAGGCCGCACTGCAGGCAGCGGGCGCCCAGGCCGTCGTCGGCGGCGGCACCGGGTGGCAGGTCATCGTCGGTCCGATCGCCGACAACCTCGCGCAGGACATCCAGGACGAACTGTGACGACGGTCCGGACCCCGTTCGCGGGCCCGGTCGTCGCACTCGCCGACGTGCCCGACCCGGTGTTCGCCGAGCAGCTCGTCGGCGCCGGGGTCGCGGTCGACCCCACCGGTGTCGAGGGCGCGGTGACCGCGGTGGCCCCGGTCGACGGCACCATCGTCAAGCTGCACCCGCACGCGTTCGCCCTGCAGGGCGCCGCGGGGACCGACGTCCTCGTGCACGTCGGCATCGACACCGTCAAGCTCAAGGGCGAGAGCTTCGAGCTGCTCGCCGCCGAGGGCGACACCGTGCACGCGGGCGACCCCGTCGTCCGCTTCACCCCGTCGGTGATCTCGGCCGCCGGCTACTCCCCGGTGTGCCCGGTCGTGGTGCTCGGCAGCGCGCCGGACTCGGTCGAGCAGTCGACGGTCGGCACCACGGTGGCCGAGGGCGGCACGCTCTTCACGGCCTGAGCCGCGGGCGGCGCTGCCGAGCCTCGCCCCTGCGGACGGTTTCGCGAGCCAGGTGCCGCGAAGACGTCCGCAGGGCCGAGGCTCGCGGCGCCGTCGGCACCCGCGCTACGCGACGGACCGGGTCGCCGTGACCTCCATCTGCACGCGGTACCGGTCCGAGCGGTACCACGAGCGCGCGTGCTCGACGGGCCGGTCCCCCGAGTACGACACGCGGTCGAACTCGAGCACCGGGGCGCCGGTCCTCGTCCCGAGCAGCGTCGCGACGTCGTCGGCCGCGGGCTTCGCCGCCACCGTCTGCTGGGCCCGGTCGATCGGCGTCGCGTACTCGTCCGCCGCCAGGGAGTAGACGGACCCGGACAGGTCCTGCTCGAGCAGCCCCGGGAATGCCGACGCCGACAACCACGCGTCGTCGATGGACACCGGGGCGCCGTCCGCCATCCGCAGGCGCTTGAGGTGGTACGCCGACTCCCCCTCGCCGAGACGCAGGGCCGCGACGGTGTCGACCGGCGGCACGCGCTCCTCGCGCACGAGCACCACCGTCGTCGGCACGTGCCCGAGTGCCCGCATCTCCTCGGTGAACGAGGCCAGGTGCAGGGTCGACTGCACGGGTCGGTGCGCCACGAACGTGCCCTTGCCGCGCACCCGCTCCAGGTACCCCTCGTTCACGAGCTGTCCCAGGGCCTCGCGCACGGTGATCCGGGAGACGCCGTACTCGGCGATGAGCTGGCGTTCGGAGGGGATGGCCGCGCCGGGTGCGAGCCGTGTGGTCGCGAGGTCGAGCAGGATCCGCCGCAACTGCTGGTGCTTCGGTTCGGCACCCTCGGTGATGCGGCTCGTCATGCGGTCCTCGTGCTCCGTAGCTCGCTGTCGTACTGGTCCACCGGGTCCGGCAACTGGTCGCGCAGCTGGTACTGGGCGGACATGACCAGTTGCTCTCACAGTAGCGATTCGTCCGGAGAACGCCAACGCCGTGACAAGATGACGCGCGTGACCTCGGTGGTGATCGTGGACGACGAGACCCTCGTCCGGTACGGCTTCGAACTCATCCTGGGCGCGGCGGCGGACATCGACGTCGTCGCCACGAGCGGTGACGTCGACGCCGTCGAGACGGTCCGCCGGCACGCGCCCGACGTGGTCCTGCTCGACGTGCGGATGCCGCGGGTGAACGGGCTCGAGGTGCTCGCCGCGCTCCGCGGGCTGCCCGAGCCGCCGGCGGTCGCGATGCTCACCACGTTCGACACGGACACCCAGGTCGTCGCGCAGGCGATGGAGTCGGGCGCCGCCGGGTTCCTGCTCAAGGACACCGACCCGGAGTCGCTCGCCGAGTACGTCCGCGCCCTCGCCCGCGGCGGGATCGTCCTGGCACCCGGCCTCGACCGCACCCGTCTGTTCTCCCACCGCACCACGACGCCGGCCCCGGACCTGTCCGCCCGGGAGCACGCCGTCGTGCGACTCGTCGCCGAGGGCGCGAGCAACCCCGAGATCGGCCAGCGCATCGGCGTGAGCACCGGGACCGTCAAGGAGGACGTCCGCGCCCTGCTGTCCGCCTTCGGCGTCACGACCCGTGTCCAGCTCGCGCTGCGCGCGGCCGAGGCCGGACTGCTCGATGGCTGAGCCGGTCCGGCCGGGTCGCGTCCGCGGACTGCTCGCCCGGACGGACGGGAGGCTCGACGCACTCATCGGCGTCGGCCTGCGCCGTGCGCGCGCGCACCCCGCGCCCTGGTGGCTGGTGGACGCGGTCTTCCTCGCGGCCGCGGTCGTCGACGCGGTGCTCGACATCGCCGGCGCGACGACCACCGAGATCACGCTCTCGGTGATCGCCGCCGCGGCGCTCGTCCTGCGCCGCCGCCTGCCCGTGCTCACGTTCGCCCTGACCATGCCCGGACTCTTCGTCGGCTCCGGTGTCGTCGCGGCGAGCATCGCGCTCTTCACCCTCGGCGAGCGCACCGACCGGCGGTGGCTGATGCTGCTCGCCGCGGCCGTGCAGTTCGTCGGGTTCAGCGGGTTCGTCGTCGGGCCACCACAGCAGCTCGGCGAGATCGTCGTCTCGATCGTCTACGCGCTCATCTTCGCGCTCGGGCCGCTGGCGATGGGGCTGCTCGTCCGGACCCGGGCGGACCTGGTCGACCGGATCGCGGAGCTCGGGGCGTCCCGTGCCGAGGAGCGCCGCCGTGCCGCCGAGGTCGCGCTCTCCCGCGAACGGGCCCTGCTCGCCCGCGAGATGCACGACGTCGTCTCGCACCAGGTGACCCTGATCGCCGTGCAGGCCGGTGGCGTGCAGATGGCCGGGCGGGACGAGCGCGAGCGGGAGTTCGCGCGGACGATCCGGCAGCTCTGCGTCGTGACG
The DNA here is from genome assembly GCF_030363035.1 of Curtobacterium caseinilyticum. Classification (GTDB taxonomy): domain Bacteria; phylum Actinomycetota; class Actinomycetes; order Actinomycetales; family Microbacteriaceae; genus Curtobacterium; species Curtobacterium caseinilyticum. Next base: position 209,875 of record NZ_JAUCMN010000006.1, read on the forward strand.
CTGCAGGAGCTGCGCGAGATGGTCCAGGTCCTCCGCGCCTCGGGCGGCACCGACCGCGAGATCGCACCGCAACCGGTGCTCGCCGACCTCCCGCGGCTCGTCGCGGCCAGCGGACTCGAGACCGACGTGGCGGTGGACCTGCCCGACTCCCTGCCCCTGCCCGTGCAGCGCGCCGTCTACCGCTTCGTGCAGGAGGGCCTGACGAACGTCCGGAAGCACGCGCCCGGCGCCCGCGTCCGGGTGAGCGGCCGGCTGCACGACGACCAGGTGCTCGTCGACCTGGTGAACGGGCCGGCACGGAGCGAGCGGCTCGAGCTGCCCGGCTCGGGGCTCGGCCTGATCGGGCTCGGCGAACGCGCGTCCCTGCTGGGCGGGCGACTCGAGTTGGGGCCGCAACCCGGTGACGGCTTCGCCCTGCACCTGCGGCTGCCGGTCGAGCACCGACCGAGCGTCCCCGTTCCCTGACGGCGGACGAGCGGGCAGCGTCCGACCGATCCGCGGACGATCGGCCACCAGCCCTCCGGGGGACGCCCGGTGGCCGATCGGCCACCGGTGTTCACGCCACCGCCCGATGCGCCGGCCCGGTGTGTCCGGCTGTGATGGCAGGGTGGTCCAGTCAGCTCTCGTCGCCAGCACCCGCCGACACCCCGTCTCGGTCGGTGTCGCAGCCGCATCGGTCCTGCTCGCCGTCACGGCACGCATCGCCCACGCCGAACCGGACTTCCCGCACCACCCCCCGGTCGCCTGGGCGGCCCTCGCGGTCGTCGTGGCCGCGACGGTGCTCGCCGAGCGGACCCTCGGATCCCTGCGGACGGTGCTGGTCGGCGCGGGCGCACCCCTGGCCGCCGTCGGTGTCACGTACCTGGCGGTGACGGTCGGCGCGGCGATGGGCGAGGCCCACGCCGAGACCGCCGCGGGTGAGCCGTTGTTCGCCCCGTCCGCCGTCGCGACCGCCCTGCTCGCCGCGGCGTCCGCGACGATGCCGACGGCACGTCGGCGTCGCCTCCGCGCCGTCCTCTGGACGGTCGTACTGACCCTGGTGCTGTTCGCCGGTCACGGGTCCGACACCGCGCGCGCCCTGGCGACCCTGTTCGGGACCGTGGCCGGTGCGCTCGTGGTGCGCCGCGCCTCCCGGCCGACACCGACCGCACCGCGCCCGGACCGCACCGTCGTCGCCCACCCTCGTTCGGTCGTCGTCGCGACGCTCGTCGCCCTCGGTGCCGGCACCCTGGTGACGCTCGTCGTACCGGAGCCGGACGGCGTCCTGTCGCCCTTCGCGGACGCCATGAGCGACCGGGCGACGGTGCTCGTCGGGGCGCTCCTGATCGGGGCGGCCTGGCTCGTGCAGCGCGGACGTCGCACCGGGCTCGTGCTGGCGGGGGGCCTGCTGGTGACGCTGTCCGCCGTGCTCGCCGACGTGTTCCTCATCGAGCCGCTGCAGGACGGCTTCGTGCAGTGGCAGGGCCTGACGACCGACCAGGTCGAGTGGCAGGTGACGCTGTTCGGCGCATGGGCGGTCCCCGCAGCCGTGCTCCTGGCGATCGTGGTGCTCCGCGGTCAGCTCGTGCGCGCCCGCTTCCGCGCCACGTCGACCTGCGGCGAGGACTACCTCGGCATGCTCCGCGACGGCGACGCCGGCACGCTCGGGCACATGGGCACCTGGCGCGGCAACGCGACCTGGACGCACCCGGACGGACGCGGCGCGGTCGCGTACCGGGTGCACGGCGACGTCGCGCTCACCGTCTCGGACCCGGCGTGCGCCGCGGCCGACCGCGCCGAGGTCGTCACCGCCTTCGCCCGGGCCTGTGAGCGGAACGGCTGGACCCCCGCGTTCACGAGCGTGCACGAGCCGGTGCGGGCGATCCTCGCGGCCGAGGGGTGGGCGTCCTTCCCCGTCGGCGTGGAGTCGGTGCTCGACGTGACGACCTTCGACCTGCGCGGCAAGAAGCGCCAGGACCTCCGGACCGCGTCCAACCGCGCCGACCGCGAGGGGCTCCGTGACGAGTGGACGACGCTCGCCGCCCTCGACGCCGACCGGCGCGCGCAGGTCGAGGCCATCTGCACCCGCTGGGCGGCCGACCGCCGTCTTCCGGAGATGGGCTTCACGCTCGGCGGGTTCCACGAGCTCGACGACCCGGACGTCCGGCTGCTGCTCGCGGTGACCGCCGAGGGACGGGTGACCGCGGTGACGAGCTGGCTGCCCGTGTACGAGCACGGGACCCTGACCGGGTACACGCTCGACGTCATGCGCCGCGGCGAGGACGGGATGCCCGGCGTGATGGAGTTCCTGATCGCCCGGACCGCCCTGCGCGCCCGCGAGGCGGGCCTCACCACGATCAGCCTGTCCGGCACGCCGCTCGCCCCGCACGCCGGTGCCGGCTCGTGGGTGGCACGCGGCTCCGCGCTGCTCGCCCGGGCACTCGAACCCGTCTACGGCTTCCGGTCGCTGCAGCGCTTCAAGGAGAAGTTCGGCGCGAGCCACGAGCCGCTCTGGCTCGTCGTCCCGAGCGCCCTGCAGGCTCCTCGCGTGGCCCGTGCCCTGACCAGCGCCTACGTGCCCGGGCTCCGTCCGAAGCACCTGTGGGCACTCCGCCAGGCGCACGTCGCCCCGGCGGCGAAGCAGCAGGCCGCCCGCTCGTGAGTCCCACCGAGTGGATCCTGGCGACGCAGCTGCAGGCACCGTCGAAGCTGGTCCCCGCCGACCTGGCGTTCGCCGTCCTGGCCGTCGCCGTCCTGCTGCCCGCCGTCCGGCAGTGGCGGTCACGGCAGGCCTGGCGACGCGTCGGGACCCGCGCCGCGATCGCCGTCGTCGCCGCCCTCGTCGTGGTGGCGGCCTGCTGGGTCACCACCCACGTCGTCGACCTGTTCGGGGTCGCGCTCAGCCCGGTGACGCAGATGTGGAGCGCGCTCGCCGGTGCCGCGCTGGCGCTCGCGGTCACCGGGGTCGTGCAGGGCGGCCGCTGGCGACGGGCGCTCGCGATCGTGCTCGTGCCGGCGGCGCTCCTCGTGCCGGCGCTCGGCATCAACGTCGAGTTCGGCAAGTACCCGACGCTCGGCACCGTCGTGCAGAGCGACCCGTGGCCGGCCTACGACCCGGACGCCGCTCCCCTCGGGACGATGCCCACCGCCGGGGTCGTCCGGACCGCGACCATCCCCGGCACCCGCTCGCACTTCGACGCCAGACCGGCCGTGGTCTACCTGCCGCCCGCGGCCCTGGTGCGGGATCCCCGTCCGCTGCCCGTCGTGATCGCGTTCTCGGGGCAACCCGGCGCTCCCGGTGACCTGTTCACCGCGGGTCGCCTCGCCGAACCGCTCGACGCGTACGCCCGAGCCCACGACGGTCGCGCGCCGATCGTCGTCAGCGTCGACCAGCTCTCCGCGCCGGGGAGGAACACGATGTGCGTCGACTCCCGGCTCGGGAACGTCGCGACCTACGTGATGCACGACGTCCCGGCCTGGATCGCGGCGAACATGCCGGCGACGACCGACCGGAAGGCCTGGGGGCTGACCGGGTTCTCGCAGGGCGGCACGTGCACGATGCAGTTCCTCACCGGGCACCCGTCGGAGTTCGGTGCGGCGCTGGCGGTGTCGAGCGAGCTCCAGCCGATCGACCAGGGGCCGCAGCACAGCGCCGACCAGGCGTTCGGCGGGTCCGTGGCGGCGTGGCGTGCTGCTGCACCGATCGCACAGATGCGGGAGAACGGGCTCGACGGACACGCCCTCTGGCTGACCGCCGGGTCGTCCGACCGGAAGTTCAGCGAGAACGCCCGGAAGCTCGGGCACGCGGCGCGGGCGGCAGGAGCCCGGGTGACGATCGGGTCCGCTCCGGGCAGCGGGCACGACTGGAACACGGTGCAGTGGTCGTTCCGGACCGAGGTGGCACCGTTCGCGGACGCCCTGTTCGCGGCGGAGCACTGATCCAGTCGGAATGTCGTACATCCGATCTTTGACGTCAGCCTCCCGTTCTGTGACGGTGAGCAGACACGTCAGACGGACGGAAGGACGACGACATGGAACACAAGGGGAAGCAGGTCCTGCTCGGCCTCGCGCTGACGATCGGCCTGGTCGGCGGAACGGCGACGGTGGCGGTCGCCAGCCCGACCGAGGTCCTCGGGCACGGCCCCGAGGCGGGCGGGGTGGTCATCCCCGACTCCGGCGCCGGTACGACGGGCGAGCGCCGGTCCTCGGGGCAGCAGCGGAGTGACGGCGGGGGCGGGAGCTTCTGGCAGTGGGGCGTCAGCGGCGGAGACGTGTGGTCGAACTACTTCCGTGAGAAGCGTTGCCACGGCGCCACCGCGGTCGGCAAGAAGACGAAGCGCGTCACCGTTGTCGCAGGTGGTCGGTACGCCTACGCGGCAACGCCGAAGAAGTCCAGCGGGAACCAGGCGTACTACCACAACTGCTGAACCGGTCAGGCTCGAGAGAACGGTATGCGATCCCGCGCGCTGAGGCTCGTCTACGCGATCCCACCCGTCCTCGCCTTCGTGCTCGCGTTCGTCGGGCTGGTCGAGAAGGACGAGTCCGGCGTGGTCGGCGCGACGTCCTCGATCACCGTCTCCCTCGACGGCGCGGCGCGGCCGAACCGGATCATCGCCGGAGCGATCAGCCGCGTCGCCGAGGAACACCACGCGACCGTCGTCCGGATGATCGCCGACCGCGCGGACCCGAACGGTCGCCGGACAGCGCTCGTGACCGACGCTCCGGGGACGCTCGGCGAGCAGTGGCTCGACGACGGCTACCCGGACTTCTCCCGCGCGGTGTCGACCCGGGTCCAGCCGATGTCCGACCTCGACCGCGTCGACCCGACCGGCACGTACGAGCTCTTCGGGGACGAGGCTGCCCGGCACGACCTGGTCCGCGCCTTCGCCTCGGTCGGCTACGGAGCGGCCACCGAGTCGATCCCGCTCCTGGCCCGGCTCGGCATCGGCGAGACGGTCGACGGCACCGCGGGACTGGTCGGCATCCTCGTGCTCGGATCAGCGACCGCGTGCCTGGTCGCGACGGTCGGTTCCCCGCGGCGCTGTGCGGTCCGCCGACTACACGGGCAGAGCACGGTGCGCATCCTGCGGCAGGAGCTCGGAGCACTGCGGACGAGCGTGGCGGTCGTGCTCGTCGGGGCCCCGATCGTCGCCGTCGGCATCTGGCTCGTGAACGGCGCAGCGCAGTGGCCGGCACTCGTCGCTGCGACCGCGGTGCTCGGCGCCGCGCTGCTCACGCCGGTGGTGCTCGCGCACGCGACGGGCGTCCTCCTCGCCTGCCGACGCCCCCTGGTCGACGCCCTCCGTGGGTCGCGGCCACCGGGCGGGGTCGTCGGCCTCGCGCACGCCGCACGCCTGGTGGCGACGCTGCTGCTCGTCGCCGCGGTGAGCGGTCTCGTCGGCGCCGAGGTCGTGGCGCGGACGTCCGGTACCGAACGGGACCTCCGTGCGGCGGGGACCGCCGTGCAGCTGTGGATCACGCCGGACCCCCGACCGATCGAGTCGCAGGCGTACTGGGACCGGCTCGGCCGGTTCGCCGGTGGAGCGCTGCAGGACCACGACGCTCTGCTCAGCGCGGTCAAGGAGGTCTCGACCGGTTCGGGCAACGCCGGGGTGCCCGCGCTCTTCGTCGACGCCGAGTACCTCCGGCTCCAGGATGTCCGCGCGGCAGACGGCACCCGCATCCGCGCCGGGTCGAGACCGACCGTCTGGATCCCCGAGCACAGCCGGCTCGATCCGGACGCACTGGTCCAGTCGCTCACCGGCTGGGACCTCCGCGATGCGCCCGATGCGGCCCGCAGGGACGTCACCGTCGGGCGCCTCGGTACGCCGGAGCTCTGGACCTACCCGGACGGCGGCTCGGTGCGGGGCTGGCTCGACGACGCCGTCCTGGTGGTCGTCCCGACGCCGGCCACGACGTTCTCGGCGGACCAGCTCGGCTCGTGGCTGTCGACCGGCGACGTCGTGTTCCGCTCTCGCGCCCACGCGGAGCGGGCCATCACCGCTGCCGGGGTCGGCTCGGAGATCAGCGCGGTGGTGGACGTCGGGCAAGCGGCCGCCGAGACGGCGCGCGATGCCCGACGGACGGTCGTCGCCCAGGCTGCTGCGGTCGTCAGCGCTGCCGTCGTGGCGGTCGTACTCGCCGCGCTCGCCACGTCAGCCCATCGTCGACGGTACGGCCGTGCCCGGTTCGCCAAGACCGTCGCGGGCGTCCACCCCGTCCGTGCCGACGGCGACCTGCTGACCGTCGAGGTCGTGTCGGTCGTCCTCGCAGCACTGGCAGCCGGAGTGGCGTGGTCCCGGCTCCGGCTGGACGATGCGGGGCATCTCTCGGTGCTGGACCCACTGACGCAGGCCGCGAGCCCGTCGGCCCTGCTCGCGGTCACGGCCGCGGTGGTCGTGTCGATCCTGAGCACGTCCATCGTCCTCGGCACGGCGCGCGAGACCGACCGATCACGAGGAGACGAGGCGCGATGATCGAGGCACGAGGGATCAGCAAGCAGCGGGGCGGTCGCACGCTCTGGGAGGACCTCACCTTCTCGGTCGCCGCCGGCGAGGTCGTGGCACTCACGGGCCCCAGCGGTTGCGGCAAGTCGACGCTGCTCGACTGCGTCGGCCACATCGACCGGGTCGACTCCGGGACGATCCGCATCGGCGGTGTGGACGCGGGACGGAGCGCACGCCGCGCGCGCCTGCTCCGCCGGGACCACATCGGCTACCTGTTCCAGGACTTCGGACTGGTCCACGACGCGACCGTGGGGGCGAACGTCGACCTCGCCCGACCGACCGGGCGCGGCCGTCGTCGGGGCCTCTCGACCGGTCCGGCGCTCGAGCAGGTCGGACTCGGCGGTCGCTCGACCGCCCGCGCCCATGAGCTGAGCGGCGGCGAACAACAGCGCGTCGCGCTTGCGAGGCTCCTGGTCAAGCAGCCGTCCGTCATCCTCGCCGACGAGCCGACCAGCGCACTCGACGCCGACAACGCCGCGCTGGTGCTCGATCAGCTGGAGTCGTTCGCGGCCGCGGGTGCCGCGGTCCTCATCGCGACACACGCTCCGTCGGTCACGCAGCGCACGGCACGCGTGATCACGCTGCGGGACCCTCGGGACCACCGAGGCGGGACCTGATCAGCAGACCCGTTCCTCGGCGCCGTCCGCCTCGTCAGGCGTTGCGGACGAGCCAGGCGAACTGCTCGTCGGTCAGCTCGCGATCGGTCCAGACCTGACCGAGCACACCGTCCGGGGCAGCGACCGACGCCGGTCCCTGCCAGACCAGCGCGAGCCCCGCCTTCCGCAGCACAGCGGCCGACGCCGGGTTGTTCGTCAGCACCCGACCGGTCACCGGCGCGCAGGGAGCCGCGCGGTGCGCCTCGGCCACGGCTGCGCATGCGAGCTCACCGGCGTAGCCGTTCCCCCAGGCTGCGGGGTCCAACCGGTAGCCGAGGTTCCAGACCCCCGCCGCCGTCATGTCGACACCGCCGACACCGACGAACGCGCCGTCCGACGTCCGGACCGTCCACGACCCCAGGCCGTGCCGCGCACGGCCGCCGATCTTGCGCTGCACCAGGTCGACCGTGGCCGAACGGTCGGCGTGCCGCCCGGAGGGCAGATGCGCCCAGGTCCGCGCGTCGGAGAAGACCGCGTGCGCGTCGTCGATGTCGGCGGGCGTGAGCGGTGTCAGCACCAGGCGATCCGTCCGGATCTCCTGCTGCGGGGTCAGGAGCTGGTGGGCCATGCTCCGATCATCACCCGCGCCACCGACAACCGCGTGAACACCACGCGACGTCCGCGTGATCCGGCCCCTGACTGCGGCTTCGCGCAGCCCGGGGCCGGACCAGGACGGGCGTGCAGGCGTCAGTCGAGCAGCAGCGCCGGCTCCTCGAGCACCGAGGCGATGTCGTGCACGAAGCGCGAGGCCACGTCGCCGTCGACGACCCGGTGGTCGAAGGACGCGCCGATCGTGGTCACCATGCGCGACCGGACCTCGCCGTCGACGACCCACGGCTTCGGCTTGATCGTCCCCATGGCGACGATCGCGACCTCGCCCGGGTTGAGGATCGGCGTCCCGGTGTCCATGCCGAACACCCCGATGTTCGTGATCGTCACGGTGCCGTCCGCCATCTGCTGCGGCGTCGTCTTGCCGTCACGGGCGGTGAGCGTCAGGTCCTCGAGCGCCTTCGCGAGCTCGAACAGGGACATGTCCTGCGCGTCCTTGATGTTCGGCACGATGAGCCCACGCGGGGTCGCCGCGGCGATGCCGAGGTTCACGAAGTGGTGGACGATGATCTCCTGGTCGGTCCAGGTCGAGTTCACCGACCGGTTCCGACGGACGGCCCAGATGACGGCCTTCGCGAACACGAGCAGCGGCGAGACCTTGACGCCGGCGAACGTCGGCGAGGACTTCAGGCGCCCGACGAACTCCATGGTGCGGGTCGCATCGACGTCGACGAACAGCGACACGTGCGGCGCCGTGAACTTCGACGTCGTCATCGCCTTCGCGATGGCCTTGCGGACGCCCTTCACCGGGATCGTCTCGCGGCGCACATCGCCCCACTCGGGGGTCTCGATGTTCCGGAAGACGCTGGCCTGCTTCGCGTGCCGGATGACGTCGTCACGCGTGACCTCGCCGGCGAGGCCCGTCGGCACGACCTCGGTCAGGTCGACGTCGAGGTCCTTCGCGAGCTTGCGGATCGGCGGCTTCGCCAGGACGATCCCGGACACGACGGCCTTGCGCGGGCGGGTGCCCTGCGCCTCGACCGCCTGCGAGATGGAGTCCTCGGCAGCGTCGGCCGCCGCTTCGGCTGCGGCGACGGCATCCGCACTGGAGGCACGGCTCGCCTCGGCAGCGAGGGCTGCGGCCCGGCGCGCACCCGGCTTGCGGCGGGACGGCGACGTGGTCGCGGAGCCGTAGCCGACCAGGACGGCGCCGGACGACTCGTCCGTACCGACGACGGTGGCGTGGTCGGCGACCGGCTGCACCGGTGCGGCGTGCTTCGGCTGCGAGGCAGCGGGGGCGGGCGCCGCAGCCGCAGCCGCAGGGGCCGCCGGGGGCGGCGTCTGCTGCGCCGGAGCCGGGGCGACGGCGGCGGGTGCTGCCGGTGCCTGCGCGACGGGAGCCGGTGCGGGGACGGCGGCAGGCGGGGTGGCCTGGACGTCCGGCGAGGCCGGGACGCTGTCGGCGACCCGCGTCGCGCCTCCCGGCTGCTCGGTGCCGGACGCGGCCTGCGCGTCGGAGTCGACACGGATGATCGGCTTGCCGACCTCGACGGTGTCGCCCTCGGAGACGAGCAGCCCGGTGACGGTGCCCGCGAACGGGGAGGGGAGCTCGACGAGCGACTTCGCGGTCTCGATCTCGACCAGGACCTGGTCGACGGTGACCTCGTCCCCGATCGCGACGCGCCACTGCACGATCTCGGCCTCGGTCAGGCCTTCGCCCACGTCGGGCAGGGGGAATTCGGCGGCGGGCACTGCGGCTCCTTCGAACGTTCGGTCGGCTCGGTCAGTAGGCGAGGGCGCGGTCGACGGCCTCGAGGACACGGTCCGCGTCCGGCAGGTGCAGGTGTTCGAGCTTCGACACCGGGAAGGGGACGTCGAACCCGGACACCCGGATCGGCGGTGCCTGCATCGTGTAGAAGCACTGCTCGGCGACGGTCGCGGCGATCTCACTGCCCACGCTCACGAAGCCGGAGGCCTCCTGCGCGATCACCAGGCGGCCGGTCTTCCGGACCGATGCCAGCAGCGGCTCCCAGTCGATCGGGGAGATCGAGCGGAGGTCGATGACCTCGCAGCTGGTGCCCTCGGCCTCGGCGATGTCCGCCGCCTGCATGAGCGTGGCGACCATCGCACCGTGGCCGACGAGGGTGACCTCGGTGCCGGTGCGGGCGACGCGGGTGGTGTGCATCGGGACGTGGCCGTCGACGAGGTCGACCTCGCCCTTGGGCCAGTAGCGCGACTTCGGCTCGAGGAACACGACCGGGTCCTTCGACGCGATCGCCTCCTGGATCATCCAGTACGCGTCGTTGGGCGTGCTCGGGCTGACCACGCGCAGCCCCGGGGTGTGCGCGAAGTACGCCTCCGGGGACTCCTGGTGGTGCTCGACGGCACCGATGTGACCGCCGTAGGGGATGCGGATGACGACCGGTAGCGACATGTGCGCCGGCAGGCGGTTCTGCATCTTCGCGAGCTGCGAGGTGATCTGGTCGAAGCCCGGCCAGACGAAGCCGTCGAACTGGATCTCGACGACCGGACGGTACCCGCGCAGGGCGAGGCCGATCGCGGTGCCGATGATGCCGGCCTCGGCGAGGGGGGTGTCGCGGACGCGCTCGGCGCCGAAACGTTCCTGCAGTCCCTCGGTGATGCGGAAGACCCCGCCGAGACGACCGATGTCCTCGCCCATGAGCAGGACCTTGTCGTCGGCGGCCATGGCGGCGGCCAGGCCGGCGTTGAGCGCCTTGGCCATCGGCAGGTTCTGCACGGGTTCGCTGGGGACCTCGCCGGCGCCCGGGTGGGCGCGGAGGGTGTAGTCGAAGAGCTGCTCGGTGGTGCTCATCAGTGGGAGCCCCCTTCGTAACCGGCCTCGTACTGCTCGAGCCAGGCCTTCTGCGCGGTCGTGACCGGGTGCGGCTCGCGGTACACGTTGTCGAACATGACGCCGACGGGCGGCGGGGTCAGGGCGACGGTGCGGCGGCGGACGTCGGCGGCGATGTCCTCGCCCTCCTCGTCGAAGCGTGCGAGCTGCTCGTCGGTGATCCCACGGCTGCGGAGGTACGCGGCCGAGCGGGCGATCGGGTCACGCTCGACCCACGAGGTGAGCTCGTCGTCGAGGCGGTAGCGGGTCGGGTCGTCGGAGCTCGTGTGCGCGCCGATGCGGTAGGTCTCGGCCTCGACGAACGCCGGGCCCTGGCCGGAGCGGGCGTGGTCGGTCGCCACGAGGGACGCCGTGTACGACGCGAGCACGTCGTTGCCGTCGACGCGGACGCTCGGGATGCCGAAGCCGCGGGGGCGGTCGACCAGCGGCGTCGGGGACTGCACCGACACCGGGACCGAGATCGCCCAGTGGTTGTTCTGCAGGAAGAACACGACGGGGGCCTTCGTCGAGGCGGCGAAGACGTACGCCTCGTTCACGTCGCCCTGGCTGGTCGCGCCGTCGCCGAAGTAGACGATGGTGCAGGCGTCGCGGTCGGGGTCGCCGGTGCCGACGTCGCCGTCGAGCTGCTGGCCGAGCGCGTAGCCGGTGGCGTGCAGCGTCTGCGAGCCGATCACGAGCGTCGAGATGTGGGTGTTGCCCCGCTCGTCCGGGTCCCATCCGCCGTGCGTCTGGCCGCGGTACATCGCGATGATCTCCATCGGCTCGACGCCGCGGTGCATCGTGACGGCGTGCTCGCGGTACGACGGGAAGACGTGGTCCTGTGCCCGGAGCGCGAAGACCGATCCGACCTGCGCTGCCTCCTGCCCGTGGCTCGGGACCCAGAGGCCGAGCTGTCCGGTGCGCTGGAGGTTGTGGCCTGCGTGGTCGAACCGACGCGTGAGCACCATGCGGCGGTGCATCGCCAGCAGGGTCTCGTCCGGGATCGCCCGCGCGACGGCGGCGTACTCGGCGTTCTCGTCGGTCTCCACGAACCGGCCCTCGGGGTCGAGGATCCGGACGGTGGCCGTCGCGGGGGCCGCGGCGTGGAATGACATGTCGGTCAGCGTAACGCCCGGGCCTACCGGGCCGCCTGGAGGTCCCCCACAAGCGACCCCGCCGTTTCGAGGAGCGTTTCCACAGCCTCGTGCTCGCCGATCGACACCCGGATCCCCTCCTTCCCGAAGGCCCGGACGATGATGCCGGCAGCCTCGAAGCGCTCGGCCGCGTGTGCCGTCAGGTCGCCGGTCGGCAGCCAGACGAAGTTGCCCTCTGCGTCCGGCACGTCCCAACCCTGGCCGCGCAGCGCGGCGACGATGCGGTCGCGGCTGGCCGCCAGTTCGGCGACGCGCTCGAGCAGTTCGTCCTCGCGCTCGAGGCTGGCGAGCGCAGCGGCCTGGCCCTGCGCCGTCACCGACAGCGGGATGGCGCAGGCACGGACGGCGTCGAGCACGTACGCCGGGCCGAACGCGTACCCGACGCGGAGGCCCGCGAGTCCGTATGCCTTGGAGAACGTGCGGAGGACGACGAGGTTCGGGTACCGCTCGAGCAGCGGCGTCCCACGGACCGCGGTGGGCTCGGTGATGAACTCGGCGTACGCCTCGTCGAGCACCACGAGCACGGTGGACGGGACGCGGGCCATGAAGGCGTCGAACTCGGCGGCGGTGACGACCGGGCCGGTGGGGTTGTTCGGCGTGCAGACGATGACCATGCGGGTGCGCTCGGTCACCGCGTCGGCCATCGCGTCGAGGTCGTGCCCGCCGTCGCGGCGGTTCGGCACCTGCACGCTCGTGGCTCCCGCGACCGTGACGACCCCCGGGTAGGCCTCGAAGGAGCGCCACGCGTACACGACCTCGTCCCCGGGGCCGCTCGTCGCCTTCGCGAGCTCGTGCAGGATCGCGACGCTGCCCGGGGCGACGTGGACCTCGTCGACGGTGAGCCCGGCGCGGTTCGCGAGCACGGCCCGGACCGCCAGGGCGGTGGCGTCCGGGTAGCGGTTGAACGCGGTCTGCGCCTGCACCGCCTCGACGACGCCGGGCAGCGGCGGGAACGGGTTCTCGTTGCTCGACAGCTTGAAGGCGTCGGGCGCGGCCTGTCGTCCCTGCTTGTACGCGGGGAGGACCGCCACCTCGGGCCGGATGTGCACGCGCTCGTCAGTCACGCGCACAGGCTACCGGGCACCGTCCGGGGTCCGACGGGCATCATGAGGACATGCGATTCCTCGTCCGCCTCGTCGTCAACGCCGTCGCGCTCTGGCTCACCACGCTCATCGTCAGCGGCGTCACCGTCACCCCGTTCGGTGACGGCGACACCACCGCGGTCGTGCTCACGTTCCTGCTCGTGGCGTTCGTCTTCGGACTCGTGAACGCCGTCATCGGCACGATCATCCGGATCGTCGCGTTCCCGCTGTACATCCTGACGCTCGGCCTCATCTCGCTCATCGTGAACGCCGTGCTGCTGCTCATCGTCGCCGGCATCTCGGACGCGATCGGCTTCGGGCTCGAGGTCGAGTCCTTCGGCTGGGGCATCGTCGGCGCCTTCGTGCTCGCCGTCTTCTCGTGGCTGATCGGGCTGTTCGTGCGGCCGGTGCTGAACCGCCCCCGTCCGTGACGGGGTCGGCTGCCGGGCCGACCGTCCAGGGGGCGGTGGGCGACGACGCGGACCGCACCGTGCCTCCCGAGCGCACCGCCGTCGCGGAGGCCACTTCGTTGCGCCATGATGTGCACATGAGCCCGGACGCCGACGCCCCGTTCCGCGTCTCGTTCGTCTGCAGCGGCAACATCTGCCGCTCCCCCATGGCCGGGATCGTGTTCGCACAGCTCGCCGCCGATGCCGGCATGGCCGACCGCTTCGTCGTGGAGTCCGCCGGGACCGGGGACTGGCACGTGGGTGAGCCCGCCGACGAGCGCACGATCGCGGCCCTGGCAGCGCGCGGATACGATGGCAGCAGGCATCGCGCCCGCCAGTTCGACCCGGACCGGTTCCCGGACCTCGACCTGGTGGTCGCACTCGACCGCTCCCACGAACGCGTCCTGCGCTCGTGGGCACCGACCATGGACGACGCCGCCAAGGTGACGCTCCTGCTGCGGTACGACGACGCCTGGCCCCAGCAGACCGACGTGCCGGACCCGTACTACGCGGACCGGCACGAGTTCGACCGAGTGCTCTCGACCGTCGAGCGGGCCTGCCGGGCGCTCTTCCGCCAACTCGAACCGGCAGTCCGTCAGGGAGCCCCATGACCCCCCTTCCCCCGCAGCCGATCAGCCCGCTCGACGGGCGGTACTACCCGGTCGTGCACACGGTGGGCGAGCACCTCTCCGAGGCAGGCCTCAACCGCGCACGCATCGTGGTCGAGGTCGAGTGGCTCATCTTCCTGACCGACCACGCGATGTTCACCACGTCGCCGCTCAGCGTCGACGACAAGGCCGCGCTCCGCCGGGTCGTCGAGACCTTCGGGCACGAGCAGATCGCGGAGCTCGCCGAGATCGAGGCCACGACGCGGCACGACGTCAAGGCCGTCGAGTACTTCGTCCGTCGCCGGCTGTCCGAGCTCGGGCTGGACGCGATCGCCGAGCTGACGCACTTCGCCTGCACGAGCGAGGACGTCAACAACCTGTCCTACGCGCTGACCGTGCGGGACACCGTCGACCAGGTGTGGCTGCCGGCCTACCGCGCCGTCCTCGCGGCACTGCGGACGATGGCCGAGCAGCTCCGGGCGGTCCCGATGCTGTCGCACACGCACGGCCAGCCCGCGACGCCGACGACCCTCGGCAAGGAGCTCGCGGTCGTCGTCTACCGCCTCGAGCGCGTCCTCGCGCAGATCGAGCACGGCGAGTACCTCGGCAAGTTCTCCGGCGCGACGGGCACCTTCTCGGCACACCTCGCCGCCGACCCCGAGGCCGACTGGCCCGCGCTGTCGAAGGAGTTCGTCGAGGGCCTCGGCCTGACGTGGAACCCGCTCACCACGCAGATCGAGTCGCACGACTGGCAGGCCGAGCTGTACGACCGGGTCCGGCACGCCAACCGCATCCTGCACAACCTGGCGACCGACGTGTGGACCTACATCTCGATGGGGTACTTCACGCAGATCCCGGTGGCGGGTGCCACGGGGTCGTCGACGATGCCGCACAAGATCAACCCGATCCGGTTCGAGAACGCCGAGGCGAACCTCGAGATCTCGTCGGCGCTGTTCTCGACGCTGTCCGAGACGCTCGTCACGAGCCGCCTGCAGCGTGACCTGACCGACTCCACCACGCAGCGGAACATCGGTGTCGCCTTCGGGCACTCGCTGCTCGCGCTCGACAACCTGCGCCGCGGGCTGGGCGAGATCGCCGTGAACGAGACCCGACTGGCCGAGGACCTCGACGGCAACTGGGAGGTCCTGGGCGAGGCGATCCAGACGGTCATCCGCGCCGAGGTCACCGCGGGGCAGTCGAACATCGAGGACCCGTACGCGATGCTCAAGGAGCTCACGCGCGGCAAGCGCATCGGGCAGGACGAGCTCGTCGCGTTCGTGAACGGCCTCGACATCTCGTCGGGCGTAAAGGCGCGCCTGACGAACCTGACGCCGGCGACCTACACGGGTCTGGCCGACGAGCTGGTCGACCACCTGGACGTGTAGCGCTCCGCAACACGCAACGACGGCGGTTCCTCGCAGCGGTACACCCCTGCGAGCAGCCGCCGTCGTTGCGTTTCGCGAGAGAGCGCGAGCAGGCGGGGCGGACGGGAGGCACGGGGCGGCCCCGCCGCGCACGGCACCACGTCAGGTGGTGACGGAACGCGCCTCGGCGACCAGCGCCTCCAGGACGGTGCGGACCGCCGGACGGACCGCGCGGTCCGGACGGACGAGCGCCTCGATCCGGCGTCCCGCCCGGACGTCGGCGAGGGTCGCGAGCCGGAAGCGACCCGGCGCCCGGGTGCCGGAGGTGTACCGCGGCACGAGCGCGATGCCGTGCCCGGCCGCGACCAGGTTCTCGATGACCGGCAGGTGGATCGTGCGGAACGCGACGGACGGCGGGGTGTCGGAGGCCGCAGCCATCGCGGTGAGCACGCGGTCGATCGGGTAGTCCTCGGGCACGCCGATCCAGGTCTCGTCGACGACGTCCTCGATGCCGACGCGCTCGCGGCCGGCCAGGGGGTGGTCGAGCGGGAGCGCCACGTCGAGCGGCTCACGCAGCAGCGGGACTGTCTCGACCGCGGCACCGTCGGCGCGCCGTGCTCCGTCCGGCCGGTGCCCGATGACGACGTCGTGGTCCGCGGTGAGCGGGGCGAACTCGCCCTCGCTGACGTCGACGTCGGACAGCTCGAGTGCGATCCCCGGGTGCTCCCGCATGCGCGTGAGGAGCCCGGGCAGCAGCAGCTCGGCCGCCGAGGGGAACACCGCGAGGTCCACGGTCCCCGTCGCACCGGTCAGGTGTTCCGTCCAGGCCGACTCCACCGTGGCCAGTGCGGTCGCGACCCCGGCCGCCATCCCCGCGAGCGCGCGGCCGTGCTCGGTCAGCCGGACCCCGCGGCCGACCCGCTCGACGAGCGGGACGCCGGCCTGCCGCTGCAGGGTGCGGAGCTGCTGCGAGACCGCGCTCGGCGTCCGGTGGGTCGCGGCGGCGACCGCGGTGACGCTCCCCCGTTCGGCGAGCTCGCGGAGCACCGGGAGCAGGGCGATGTCGAAGCCGACCATGCAGGGACCCTACAACGACCCTGTCGAACCGTGCGCTGGTGCTACCGCATCGGGTGCGGGACGATCGACGGGTGCTCTTCCGCGACCGCATCCTCGCCCTCGTCGTCGCCGTGGCGTGGGGTCTGAACTTCCCCGCGACCGCGATCGCCCTCGACCACTGGCCACCGTTCCTGCTCGCCGCCGTGCGCTTCACGCTGCTGGCCGTCCCGACGGTCCTGTTCGTGCCGAGGCCGAAGGTGCCCTTCCGCTGGATCGTCCTGGTCGGGGCCACCCTCGGAGTGCTGCAGTTCGCGTTCCTGTACCTCGGGATGGCGGCCGGGATGCCGACGGGCCTCGCGTCGCTGGTGATCCAGGCGTCGGCGCCGTTCACGGTCGTGCTCGCCGGGGTCCTCCTGCGGGAGAAGCTCACCGCGCGACAGGTCGTCGGGGTGTCCGTCGCCGTCGCGGCCCTCGGCGTCATCGCCGTGCACCGGGCGCAGACCGCGGCGCTGCTGCCGGTCGTGCTCGTGCTCTGCGGTGCCCTCGGGTGGGCGCTCGGCAACGTGGCGACGCGGCGGACCGGTCCGGTCAACCCGCTGCACCTGACGCTGTGGTGGGCGGTCGTTCCCCCGGTGCCGATGTTCGCGCTGTCGCTGCTCGTCGAGGGGCCGGCGCGGGTCGGGCAGGCGTTCGGCACGGCGTTCACGGTGTCGGCGCTGCCCGCCGACCTCGGGCTGCTCTACATCGTGGTCGCGGGCAGCCTGGTCGGCTACGGGATCTGGTCGCGCCTGATGGGGAAGTACCCGTCGAGCACGGTGGCGCCGTTCTCGATGCTCGTGCCCGTGATCGGGGTGCTCGCGTCGTGGGCGGTGTTCGACGAGGTGCCGGACGCGGTCGAGGTGGTGGCCGGAGCGGTCGTCGTGGTGGCGGTGCTGTGGTCGTCACGGACCGCCAGGGTCGTGCCGGTGGTCCCCCCGCAGGCCGTCGAGACGCCCGAGCCGGTGCCGGTCAGCCCCGGTGCTGGCGGCGCTCCGCGATGATCTCGGCGAGCGCCCCGTGCAGGTGCGGGTACCGGAACTCGTAGCCCGCCTCGAGCAACCGCGTCGGCACGACCCAGCGGCTCTTCAGCACGAGTTCGGTCTCGGTGCGGATCGCGAACGACCCCAGCTCGAGCATCCAACGCCACGTCGGCAGGCCGAAGCGGCGCCCCACCGCATCGCGGATCGTGGCCATGACCGTCCGGTTGTCCGAGGGCTCCGGACTCGACACGTTGACGGGTCCCTCGATGTCGTCGTGGTCACGGACGAAGCGGATCGCCCCGAGGACGTCCGCGATGTGCACCCAGCTGAACCGCTGCCGCCCGTGGGTGTGCCGGTCGTGGTGGTAGGTGCCCGCTCGGAGCCGGGAGCGGGTCGGGAACCACGGCCCGTCGTACTGGGGTCCGCCGAGCCCCGCCTGCGCGAGCCGGAGCAACGGGACGAGGGCGCTGCCGTCGCCGAGCACGATCGCCATCCGGAGCGCGACCCGTCGGGTACGGGGCAGGTCCGTGCTGGACAGGGCGTCCTCCCAGGCCTTCGCGACCGAGACCGAGAAGCCCTCGCCGAGCTCGCCGGTCGCCTCGTCCTGCGGCCGGTCGTCCGCGTGCCGGTAGATGGTCGCGGTGGAGGCGTTCACCCACAGCGGCGGCGGGTGCTCGGCGGTGCGGATCGCCTCGGCCAGTTCGAGCGTCGTGTCCACCCGTGAGCGGATGATCTCCGCGCGGTTCCGCCGCCCGTACCGGCAGTTCACGCTCTTGCCCGCCATGTTCACGACGAGTGCGGCGCCGTCCACGAGCTCGCGGATGCGGAGCGTGTTGCCCCACACGGCGTCGCCGGTGCGACCGATCGTCACGACCTCGTAGCCCTCGTCGCGGAAGGCGGCCTGCAGGTACCGCCCCACGAAGCCGCTCGCTCCCGCGATCACGGCACGGCGCTTCTGGTCGTTCATCTCGTCCCCCGTCCTTCGTCCGGCGCGATCGCGTACCGGAACGCCCCCTCGTACCGGTACAGCGTGCCGACCACCGGCGCACGGAGCACCAGGGACACGCGCTGCACGTCCGCTTCGTCATCGAATCGTTCCAGGAGCGTCACACGCGGGGCGACGAGGGCCGGGAGGCTCCAGCCCCGTCCCAGCGCACGGAACGTCACGCGCGTGGAGACCAGGCGCAGGGCGCCCGCGTCCGGACCGGTCGTGTCGACCTCCGCCCGGAGCAGCGCGCTGACGCGCCCGCGACGCCCGAGGTGGTCGACGAGGCCCTCCGGCTCCGCGGTGATGGCGTCGACCATGGTCCGGTCGCCGGACCGGAAGCGGAAGGTGCGCAGTGCGCGGACGGCGACCCGACCTGCTCCGTCGGCGTCGGCGGTGTCGCCGGGCGCCGCGGAGGTGGCGCGGGAGGCGGGGGCGGGTCGCGCCTCCCGGCCGGTGGCGGTCCCGCGACCGACGTGGACCGGGCGGTTCTCGACCGTGAACGGGACGTCCCGCTCCCAGACCGGGAACACGACCGCGTCGCGGGCGAACCACGCCAGGACCGGCCAGAGCCAGCGGCGGGGCGTCCCGACGACGGTGAACACGCCCTCGCCGCGGCCGACGTGGCCGGGCGGCACGGGGCCGAAGTACGTGCGGAGCGCGGGGTGCAGGCGCCCGAGGACCTCGGGTGCCGTCGTCAGCTGGTAGGGCGACCGGGTCACGTCCCGAGCCTGGCACGTCGTCGGTGCGACTGCCTACGATCGGAGCATGGGACACGACCACGGCGGGGGCCACGCGCACGGCCACGCCGGCGCCTCCGAGCGCGCGCTGCTCGTCGCGTTCTGCATCTCGGCGACCATCCTGCTGGCCGAGGTCGTCGGGGCCGTCGTCACCGGCTCCCTGGCGCTCCTCGTCGACGCCGGGCACATGGTCGTCGACACCGGCGGACTCGGCATCGGACTGGTCGCGACCCGGCTCGCCCGCAGGAGCCCCACCGCGCAGCGGACCTGGGGGTTCCAGCGGGCCGAGGTGCTCGGGGCGACGGCACAGGCGGCGATCCTGCTGGCGGTCGGCGTCTACGTGGTGATCTCGGCGGTGCAGCGGTTGTTCGTTCCCGAGGAGGTCCACGCCGGGCCGCTGCTCGTGTTCGGGGTCGTCGGGCTCGTCGGCAACCTGGTCGCGTACGCGGTGCTGCTGCGTGCCTCGGGCGAGGGCTTCACGTCACGGGCGGCGCGGCTCGAGGTCCTCAACGACACCCTCGGCTCCGTCGCGGTCATGGTCGCGGCGGTCGTGCTCATGGTGACCGGGTGGGAACGCGCCGACTCGGTCGCAGCGATCCTGATCGGCCTGCTCATCCTGCCGCGGGCGGTCCGGCTGCTGCGTGAGACGGCGAACGTGCTGCTCGAGTCGACGCCGCCTGGGCTCGACCTCGACGACGTGCGGGCGCACATCCTGGAGCTCGACCACGTGCTCGAGGTGCACGACCTGCACGCGACGCTCGTCGCGACGGGCGTGCCGAACCTGACGGCGCACGTGGTGGTGGACGACCACTGCTTCTCGACGGCGCACGCGCCCCGGATCCTCGACGAGCTGCAGCGGTGCGTGGCGGAGCACTTCGACGTCCCGGTGGAGCACTCGACGTTCCAGCTCGAGCCCGTGTCACACCGACGGCACGAGCACGAGGTGCACGCGTAGGGCGATCCCCGGTCAGCAGCCGCCGTCGTTCGTGGGGAACGCGGTGATGACCCGGTCGGTGGTCGCCGAGACGATGACGCGCACGTTCGGCTCGGCGGAGGGCCGCGAGCCGTCGTCGAACCGGACCGGCGCGGCGAAGCACACCTTGCCGTCCCCGGCGTCCTGCGGGTACCCGGTGGGCGGGGTCTCGAGGACGGACCGCACGGCGGTGAGCATGGCGTCGTCCCAGTCGCGCTGGCTGCGTCCGGCCAGGACGTCCCGCCAGTCGGCGGTGTGCCGGGCGCGGATGTGCTCGTAGCCCTGGCCCGACGTGCCGCACTGCAGGACGACCTGCCCGAGTGCCGCGGTGTCGTACCGGGCGACCGCGGCGCGGTTGTCCCGGTCGCAGCGGTCGAGCACGCCGGCCCCGGGCAGGTCGGGGCCCGTCCGGGTGATCGTGACGGTGCCGTCCCGCGTGGCGCCGTCGGCCGCGGTGGCGCTCGGCGTGACGGTGGACCCGCCGCCGATCACCGGGTCCTCGCCGCTGCGCTGGGCGGTCAGGGCGAAGCCGCCCGCGACGAGGCCGGCGGCGACCACGGCGGCGACCGCGGTCACGAGGGGGCGTCGGCGCTGCTGGGGCATGCGGTCCAGTATGCCGGGCGGCGCGGGTGCGGCCGGCATGGCCGGCCCGGGGCAGCGGCGTGCGGCGCCGGGTGGCGCGGCGGCGTGCGACGTGCGCACGGACGGCGCGGTGCCTGCGGCGTGCGACGTGCACACGGACGGCGTGGAACCACGGGAACGACGTCGAACCAGCCCGATCGACTGGTTCGACGTCGCGGTCCTGGTTCGACGCACACGGCCCGCGGCCCCCGCGTGGGTCGCGCGGGCGTGGCCGGCCCGGGGCTACTCCGCCCGCGCCGCCAGCCGGACGCCCGCGACGAGCGCCAGGACGACCACGAACACCACGTACCCGAGCAGCACCGGGAGTGTCGGCACGACGAGCAGCGCCGCCCCGACCGCCACCACCGGCACGGTCAGCCCCGCGTAGGCGATGAGGAACGTCGCCGCGAGCACCCCACCGCGCCGCTCCGGACCGACGAGCGACCCCGCCCGGGCGATCGACGCCCGGAACAGCAGGCCGACACCGGCGCCGGCGACGACCCCGCCGCCGATGAAGCCGGCGACCTGCAGGAGCACCGCTGCCCCGGCGAGCACGACCAGCCCGGCGACGAGCAGCACGAGTCCGAGGCGGATCTGCCGCTGCTGCGAGAGCCTCGCGAACACGATCTGCGACACCGCACTCGCGGCGAACACCCCGAACGTCGTCGCTCCGGCGGCCAGTCGGTCCGTCACGTGGAAGGTCGTGCCGAGGAACGTCGGCGCCACCGAGGTGAACAGCCCCTGCACGGCCAGCGCTGCGAAGGCGGCGGTCCCGGCAGCCCAGAACGTCCCCGCCTGGCCCTCCGGCGCCGCCATCCGCTGGGGACGGTACCGCACCGGCTCCGCGGGCCGGTCGACGGTCTCGGGCGCGGCCAGGACCACCACGAACGCGACGGCCAGCGCGACGACGAAGACGACGTAGGGCACCACGAGGGGCTGCGGGACGAACTCGGCGAGGGCCCCGCCGACGAGCGCCCCGAGCGACAACCCGCCGAGGTTGACCGCACCCGCGGCGACGCTCGCCCCCTGCGCGGACGCCGACGAACCGGTTGCCCGGACGCGGAGTTCACCGAGGTGCGCCGTCGCCGTCGCCGTCAGGAGCCCGACCCCGAGCCCGGTCACCAACCGCGCCACGAGGAGCCCGGCCACGTCGCTCCAGAGCAGGAACAGCACGGCGGCGACGAGCTCGAGGGCGATCGACACGAGCACGAGCGGACGACGCCCGTGGACGTCGCTGAGGTGTCCCGCCAGGAACAGGGAGACGACGACCCCGACGCCGTACGCGGCGAACACGACCGTCGTCGTGAAGGTCGGGAAGCCGTCACGCGCCTGGTAGACGACGTAGAGCGGGGCGGGGACGGTCGCGAACGCCATCACCGACAGGAACGCGAACGCCACGGCCCAGAAGCCGAAGCCGTGCCGACGTCGGGAGTGCGCGCGGCGGCCGCGCGGGGCGGGGACGCGTTCGGAGGCTGCGCTCGCGGTCGGAGCGGAGGCGGTGATCGAGGACATGGTCCGATCGTGCCCGTGGAGCGTCATCGAGTCCAACGGATGCTCTTGATGACCTCCATCGACCTGATCGATACTGGAATGGTGGAGACCCGCCTACTCGAACAGTTCGTCGCCGTCGCCGCGGAGGGCAGCGTCACCCGAGCCGCCGAACGGCTCTGGGCTGCGCAGTCGACCGTCTCGGCGGGGATCGCGTCGCTCGAACGATCGCTCGGAGTACGGCTGTTCGACCGCACCGGCCGGCGGCTCGTGCTCACCACCGCCGGCGAGGACCTGCTCCCCCATGCCCGCGCCGCGCTCGACGCGCTCGACCGCATGCGCGACCTGGCGACCGTCGACGACGCCGACCTGCGCGGACGCGTGCGCCTCGGCATCTTCACGAGCATGGACATCGTCGACCTGACCGGGGTCCTCCGACGCTTCCGGCAGCGGCACCCGCTGGTGGCCGTGGAGCTCATGACCTCGCCGTCCGGAACGACCGGCCTCGTGCAGGACCTGGTCGCGGGTCGACTCGACCTCGCCTACACGGGCCTGCCGTCGGTGCCGCCGGGCATCGTGGTCGAACCCCTGCGGGAGATGCCGTTCCGGGTGTTCACCGCCGCGGACCACCCGCTCGCCGGACGCCGGTCGGTGTCGCTGTCGGAACTCGCCGGCGAGCCCTTCATCGACACCGCGCACGGCTTCGGCAACCGGATGATCCTCGACGCTGCGCTCGAGCGCCTCGGCATCCGGCGGAGGATCGTGGCGGAGATGAACGACATGCCCGCCGTGATCCGGTTCGCCTCGGCCGGACTCGGTGTCGGGGTCGTCCCGGACTCGGGCGTCCGGCACGACGGCGCGGTCCTCGAGCTCGAGGACGACGTCGAGCCGCTGCGCATC
The DNA here is from genome assembly GCF_030363035.1 of Curtobacterium caseinilyticum. Classification (GTDB taxonomy): domain Bacteria; phylum Actinomycetota; class Actinomycetes; order Actinomycetales; family Microbacteriaceae; genus Curtobacterium; species Curtobacterium caseinilyticum. The sequence continues at coordinate 232,855 of NZ_JAUCMN010000006.1, forward strand.
GGCCTGGCGATGCGGTCCGGCTCGGAACCGAACCGGGCGACGCGGACGCTGGCCCGCGACGTCGTCGCGGCCCGGGTGGGTTGAGATCCGGGCGGAGGGTCGCGTCGAGCGCGTCCCACCGACGGACTGGAGGCACGGGGTCGGGTCCCCACGCGCCTCCAGGCCGTCAGTCCCCCCAGATCTCCCCGACGATCGCGGGCAGGAGCCCGTTCGTCGGGAAGTCGGTCTGGCCGATCGTCACGGTGATGCCATCGCGGTACAGCGTCGTGGCGGTCTGCGGAGCGGTCGACATCTCGTCCGTGATCGTGGAGGTGCAGACGCGACCGCCGAGCCGGTCCGAGCACGTCCCGCCGGCCGCCACGACCTGTTCGTCCGCGCTCGTCCGGTGGATGTCGATCGACAGTGCTGCGGCCGTGCCCTCGTTCTGCCACCAGCAGCTCAGGCTCCCGTCGGGAGACGTGAGCCCGTGGAGACGGTCCTCCGGGGTGGTGTCCCGCGGGACGCCGTCCTCGAACACCGTCTCGATCAGCCGAGCCGCGCCGAAGAACCGGAAGTAGTCGTCCTGTGGCACCAGCGACGAGCACGGTGCCGGGATCGGCACACGTTGCCCCGCCGGCGCGGTCGGGAGCGACGTCGGCCCCGGGGTCGGCAGCGGGACCGGGGTGGCGGTGATCGGAGCGGAGGTCGGGGTCGTCGCGGTCGGTGCGGGCGCCGGCTCCTGCGTCTGCACCGGCGCGGCAACCGGACGGTCCTGCTGCGAGAGCGTCAACGCGACCGCACCCGTCGCCGTGCCCAGTGCCAGGAGCGCCACGACGCCGACCACGACGCCGGTGCGACGACGGTGCCGCTTCGGCCGCGGGGTGGCGCGCTCGAGGACGGTCTGCTTCATCGCGACGAGCATGCGCTGCAGCTCGTCTCCCTCGGGAGGTTCAGTGTTCATCGTGCATCACCACCTTCTTCAGCCGGCGTCGGTTCCGGGAGACCCGCTGGGTGACCGCTCCCACGCTCAGCCCGAGCAGCTCCGCGGCCTCGGCGTACGAGTGCCCCTCCAACAGGCACAGCTCGCAGATCCGACGGTCGAGCTCCGGCAGCGCTGCGATCTCGTCCCGCACCCACCGCAGCCGCTCCCTCGCCTCGTCGTGCCCCTCCGGCGCGGCCAAGGTCTCCGGCAACTCGTCAGCGCGGTGCTTCGTGCGCTTCCGACCGGCGTTGAACGCGTGGTTCCGGCAGACCACGAGCAACCACGGCAACACGGTGTCCGCCGGCAGCTCGAGCGTCGACGCCCGCTGCCACAGGGTCAGGAACGCGTCCTGGACGATCTCCTCGACGTCCATCCGGTCGTCTGCGAGGGCCCAGGCGTACCGGGTGAGCGTGGGCGCGTACCGATCGAACGCTCGAGCCAGCGCCGACTTGTCGCCCGCCGCCATCGCCCGGACGATCGACTCGTCCGACTCCGTGGTCACGTCCACACCTCACCCCCTTCACCCAGAGGTGTCGGCAGGACCGGCGATCATGACAGGGCCGTGCCCAAACCGTGACCCCGGGCGTGTCGCGACCCGCCCGTCGCCGACGCCGACGCCACCGGGATCGCCACGTCAGTGGAAGTCGTCGCCCTCGGACCGTTCAGCCGGGGACTTGTGGCCCCCGAGCATGTCGTTGTCGTCCTGGTCGCTCGAGGCCGCGAGCTGCAGCATGGCGAGCACCACGACGACGACGATGAACGCCACCCCGAGGAACACCAGCGCGAGCTCGAACTCCCGGGTCGCGAAGAGGACGACCGCTCCGGTGAACACCGCGACGACCGCCGAGATCACGAGGAGCTCGGCGGGGCGCAGGCGGTCGCGACGGCTGGGAGTGGTCATGCGTGTGGTGCTCCGTCCGGGGCGGCAGCCGGAGCTGCCGTGCCCCACTTGTGCGAGAGTCCGGCGATCACGTGGAAGACCGCCGCGATGGCGAGGTATGCGCCGAGGAGGCCGACGAGGACGATCGCCGCGTCGAGCGTGCCGGTGACCTCCTCCACGCCGCCGAGCTGCTGGGAGTAGTCCGGCGGGGTCACGAGGAACGCGACGGCGAGCAACAGGGTGAGGCCGCCGACCGTCGTCCAGTCGCGGGCGAACGGCGAGCGGCCGCGAGCGCGGAGGCCCTGTGCGAGTTCGAGTCCGCCCGACAGGACGGCCCACCCCACGACGACCGTGATGAACGCCGGGAGACCCACGCCGTTCGTGGCGATCGCGGCGACACCGGCGACGAGGGAGACGACCGCCTGCACCAGGGTGGTGCGGCGCGACCGCTCGTCGAGGGGCATCCGGCGGAGCGCGGCCCACCCGAGCACGAGGGCGTCCACCACCACGAACCCGCCGAACAGGAGCAGGCCGTAGCCGGCGGCGTGGTTGGAGGAGAAGGTGATGACGAGGGCCACGACCGCGGCTGGGACGGCCCGGAGGACGGGGATCGGCCAGTACCGCGCGCGCTGGCCGGCGTCGTCCACGGAGTCGGACACGGGACCTCTTTCGGGCATGCGGATCGTGGTCCGAGTCTACCGCCGGGTCGACTGGGCACCGGACGGGCGCCACCGGGGGTCCGGCGGCGCCCGTCCGCTCAGCCCGTCCGCCCAGCCCGTCCGCCCAGCCCGTTCGCTCAGCGGTGCCTGCGGGGCTGCCGCGGGGGTCAGTCCGCGTCGCGACGTGCCCGGCGTCGCCGTGTCCACCACGTGAGGGCGCCCAACGCCGACGACGAAGCAGCCAGTGCGCCGAGGAGCCCGAGGCCCTGCGCGCCCGTGTACGCGAGGGCGCTGCGTGCCGGTGCCCCTCCGCCGGAGCCTCCGACGTCCGCCGCGGCCGGCCCCGGGGACGCGGACGCACTCGGCCCGGTGCCCGGGCCGTCGCCGTCGCGGTCGCCGCCGCCGCCGCCGTTGTCGCCGCCCCCGTTGTCTCCGCCGCCGTTGTCCCCGCCGCCGTGGTGGCCGTCGCCGTCGTTGTCGCCGTCGCCGTCGTCGTGGTCACCGTCACCGTCGTCGTGGTCACCGTCACCGTCGCCGTCCCCGCCGCCGCCGTCGCCGTCGCCCGGGAGGACACCGATGGTCACCGCGGTGGACGGGTCGCCGCCGTCGGGGTCGGTGGGCGAGGTCGCTGTCGCGACGTTCACCACGTCCGAGCCGTCTCCCTCGTACGCCTGGTCGAGGACCGCACGGATCCGGAAGGACGTGCTCTCCCCGGCCGCGAGCGAGCGACCGGACGCACAGGTCACCCGTTGTCCCTCTGCCGTGCAGCCGTCGTCGGAGCCCGCGAAGTGCATCGCCGAGGGCAGCTCGTCGACCGCGCCGACGTCCTCGGCGGTCGCCGGCCCGCGGTTCCGCGCCGTCACGAGGTACTCGACCTCGTCGCCCGGGGACACGCCCGTGGCGGGCGAGACGGACTTGTCGGTCTCCACCTGCGCGGTGGGTGCCGGCGTCGTGTCCACCGGGCTCGACGCGACCGAGACGTTGTCGGACTCGTCCACGTCGGCCAGGTGCGGCGCCGGAGCGATGGTCGCGGTGCTGTCGAGCGCGCCGCTCGCACCGTCGGGTACGCGACCGGTCACCTCGACCGTCGCCGACCCGCCACGGGGCAGGCCGAGCTCGGTGGCCACGTCACCGGTCCCCGAACCCGTGGCACAACTCGAGCCGGCCGCAGGCGTGCAGGTCCAGGTGACGTCCTGCAGCGCTTCGGGCACCGTGACCTCGAGCCGGCTCGGGTCGGAGGCGTTCGTGCCGTTGTTCGCCGCGCTGACCGTGTACGTGAAGGACTGCCCCGGCCGCGCCGACGCCGGCAGGTCCTGCGTCACGCCGAGGTCCGCCGGCTGCCACACGCGCACGTCGCCGATCTCGTGCACGTCGACGATGCTGCCGGTCGCCGCGGCGAACCCGAGCCGGAGCGTGGGCGGGAGCGGAGCCTGGCCGTCGCCGTGCAGCGGGACCCGGTCGAGCACGGTCTTCATCACGCCGCCGGTCTCCATGCGGACGCTGACGAAGAGCTCCCCGGCGTCGCCGGGTACCAGCGTCACCCGCACCCGACGTGTCGAGGGGCCGCCGGTCACGGTGCCGCCGGGCGACGGCGCTCCCTGCACGTACCGGTAGCCGGACAGCCCGTCCCCGGAGCCCCGGACCACGACGGAGTCCGGCCGGTTGCCGGGACCGGACCCGTTGATGGGCTTGGAGAAGTTGCCGTAGTGGTCGATCGCGACGGCTGCGAACCCGCCGGGCATGCCGGGGAGGTCGCACGGCAGGTCGCCGCCCTCGGTCGTGCTCGACCGGCACGCGTACCCGAGCGCAGCACCGTAGGCACCGACGCCCTGCTCGGCAGCACCGTCGGCGAGGAACAGCAGGAGGCCGTCGGCACCCGGGTCCGACGTGGCGGTGTACATCGCGTAGTCGAACTCGACCTCGAGCCCGAGGTCGGAGGGGAACGTGTCGTCCGTCGACCACGCGCCCGCCTGACCCGTGCGGTCCTCGGTCAGACGGAGGCGGTCCTGGACGATGCTGGCGTCACCGCTGAGGGTCCCGCCGTCGGGCTTCGTGAACCGGTTGACGTACGGGAACGTCAGGGTGTCGGCGGAGGAGCTGTCCGGCGTGAGCGCCGGAGCGCTGAGGACGCCCAGGGCGGTCAGGACGCTGGCCGCGGCGAGGAGACGCCGACGGGGTCGACGACGGGTGGTCGGATGCTGGATCGCTGTCATGCCCCGATCGTCGCGATCCAGCAGGAGTGCACGGTCGCACTCGGCACCGTCTGGGGAGACTGCCCACTGCAGCGCGGCCTGTGCAGGAAGGCCGCTCGGTCAGTCGAGCCAGACGGTCGTCTCGCCCGGCAGCAGTCCGTCGCCCGCGTCGAGCGGTCCGGACGCGAGCACGACCGTGCCCGCCGGCATCGGCACCGGACTCGTCCCGAAGTTCGTGACGGACCGCCACCCGTCGTGCCGCGCGAACGCCACGACGTCGGCGCCGACATCGACCCAGGTCAGCTCCTCGCCGCGCTGGAGCCGCCGGCGGGCCGCGGTGGCCTGCCGGTACAGCGAGAGCGTCGAGGCGGGGTCGCCGTCCTCCGCCTCGACCGACGAGGCACCGAAGTCCTCGGGCTGCGGCAGGTGCGGGGCGACGGCGCCGAAGCCGAAGGACGGGCCGGTCCGGGTCCACGGGATCGGGACACGGCAGCCGTCCCGCCCCTTCACGGTGTGCCCGGTGCGGATCCACTTCGGGTCCTGCAGGCGCTCGTGCGGGATCGCCGGGGCCTCGTGGAGCCCGAGCTCCTCGCCCTGGTACAGGTACGTCGACCCGGGCAGCGCGAGGATCAGCAGCGTGGCCGCCCGCGCACGGCGTTCCCCGCGCGCCCGGTCGAGCTCCGGGTCGGTGCCGTCGGTGAGCAGCCAGGCGTCGGTGTCGGTGCCGTCGGGCAGCCCGTACCGCGTCGCGTGCCGGACCACGTCGTGGTTCGAGAGCACCCAGGTCGAAGACGCGCCCGACTCCTCGGACATCGCGAGGTTGCGGTCGATGATCGTGCGGAAGGACCCGGCGTCGAACGGCGACTCGAGCAGGTCGAAGTTGAAGGCCTGCCCGAGTTCGGTCGGGCGGGCGTAGAGCACGCGTCGGGGTGCCGGCGTCCAGGCCTCGGCGATCGCCGCACGGGGCGGGTCGTACTCGTCGAGCACCGCGCGCCACGTCGCGAAGATCTCGTGGACCTCGTCGCGGTCGTACAGCGGGTCGGAGCCGTCGAGCGGCAGCGCCTGCTCGTTCGAGGGCCGGTAGGGCGTCGCCAGGTCCTTCGCGAGTCCGTGCGCGACGTCGACGCGGAACCCGTCCACACCGCGGTCGGACCACGTCCGGAGCGTGGTCTCGAAGTCCGCGCGGACCTCGGGGTTCGACCAGTCGAGGTCCGGCTGCTCCGGCGCGAACAGATGCAGGTACCACTGCCCGTCGGGCACCCGGGTCCAGGCACTGCCGCCGAAGTTCGACACCCAGTCGCTGGGCGGGAGTTCCCCCGATTCCCCCGCGCCGTCGCGGAACACGTAGCGGGCGCGCTCCGGCGACCCGGGCGCCGCGGCGAGCGCCTGGCGGAACCACTCGTGCTGGTCGGAGGTGTGGTTCGGCACCACGTCGACGATCACGCGGACGTCGTGCTCGTGCGCGGCGCGGATGAACGCGTCGACGTCGTCGAGCGACCCGAGTCGCGGATCGACGTCCCGGTAGTCCGCGACATCGTACCCGCCGTCGGCGAGCGGCGACGGGTAGAAGGGCGACAACCAGACGGCGTCGACGCCGAGCGACGCCAGGTACGGCACGCGACTGGTGATGCCCGCGATGTCGCCGAGCCCGTCGGCGTCCGTGTCCGCGAAGCTCCGCGGGTACACCTGGTAGACGACGGCCTGGCGCCACCAGTCCGGGTCGGTCGTGCGCGGGCTGCTGGCGGGCGTCCGAGGGGTGCTCACCCCGTCAACCTACCGACGGGCGACCGGTCGGGAATGCAGCGTCGACCGTTGGCATTGGTTGTCGCTGACACCATCGTCGTGACCGGACGGTCACGCCGGAGAAGGGATCCCCCATGACCAACGTCCTCGTCCTCGTCGGCAGCCTGCGCGCCGGCTCCACCAACCGTCAGCTCGCGGAGGCCGCCGAGCAGCACGCTCCGGAGGGCATCGCGCTCACGACCTTCGACGGCATCGTCGACCTGCCCTTCTACAACGAGGACATCGACGGCGACACGCCGCCCGCCGCAGCGGTGGCCTTCCGCGACGCCGTCGCAGCCGCCGACGCCCTGCTGCTCGTCACGCCCGAGTACAACGGCACGATGCCGGCCGTGCTGAAGAACGCGCTCGACTGGGGCTCGCGCCCGTTCGGCGCCTCGCCGCTGTCCGGCAAGCCGCTCGCCGTCATCGGTTCGGCGTTCGGTCAGTACGGCGGCGTCTGGGCGCACGACGACGCCCGCAAGTCGGCCGGGATCGCCGGCGCGAAGGTGCTCGAGGACGTCAAGGTCGCCATCCCGCAGTCGGTGGTCCGGTTCGCCGAGACCCACCCGCGCGAGGACGCCGAGGTCGTGGAGCTCCTGCAGGGCGCGCTCCGCGCCCTGGCGAGCGCCGCCGAGGAGCGCGTCGCGGCGTGAGCCGCACCGGTCGCCGTCGGGTGACCACGCAGGGACGGGAGGCGCGGTGCCAGCGGACACCGCGCCTCCCGTCCGTCACGTCGTCGCGTCGGTGGCCGGTCGACGCCCCGGATCACTAGACGGACGAGATACCAGAGGGGTTACCCTGAGCGGCATGACCACGCAGGAGATCGCGGAGCCGTCCGGGTACTGGTTCCCGGACGACGACGCCACCCAGCGCGGCGTCGCCGTGCTCAACGCCCTGCGCCGGTACCGTTCCGCGGAGACCGCGATGCGGCGGCGGACGCGTGACTCGATGGGCATGGGCGAGACCGACCTGCTCGCCGTGCGCTACCTGCTGCAGGCGCAGCGAGCCGGGCGCATCGTGAAGCCGAAGGACCTGTCCGCCTACCTGAAGATCTCGTCGGCGTCGACCACCATCCTGATCGACCGGTTGGTGAAGTCGAACCACGTCCGGCGTGCCCCGCACCCGACGGACCGTCGGGCACTCGTCATCACCCCCACCGTCGAGACCGACGACGAGGTCCGCGCGACCCTCGGCATCATGCACCGGCGCATGATGGACGTCGCCGAGGGGCTCTCCGCCGACGACGCCCGTGTCGTCGCGACGTTCCTCGAGCAGATGCGCAGCGCCGTCGACCAGGTCGACCCCGTCCCGGAGCACTGACCGGACGGTCGGAGCACCACGGGGGACACCCCGCTTCCACGTGCTCTGGGAACGCCGCCCGCGAGACCGCGTAGACCGGAAGGGTCACCGACCGCGAAAGGAGCCGATCATGCACGCATCGGACAAGCTCGCCGCCAACCTCCAGGCCGTCCTGGTGGACCTCATCGACCTGCACCTGCAGGGCAAGCAGGCCCACTGGAACATCCTCGGGACCAACTTCCGCGACCTCCACCTGCAGCTCGACGAGATCGTCGACGCAGCACGCGAGTTCGCCGACGACACCGCCGAGCGCATGCGTGCGCTCTACGCCGTGCCGGACGGCCGCTCGGCCACGGTCGCGCAGTCGAGCCACCTCGACCCGTTCCCCGAGGGCGAGGTCGCCACGCACGACGCCATCGACCTGGTGACCCTGCGCCTGTACCAGGCCACGGGCACCATGCGGGACGTCCACGACGAGGTCGACGACGAGGACCCGACGACCGCGGACCTGCTCCACGGCTTCATCGAGCGCCTCGAGCAGCTCGCCTGGATGGTCTCCGCCGAGAACCGCGCTCCGCGCACGCCCCTCGCGGCGGCCACGAGCCCGGCGACCGCCGAAGCCTCCACCGCCTCCTGACCGTGGACCTCGGGATCCAGGGCAAGACCGCCCTGGTCTTCGGTGGCGACTCCGGCATCGGCTGGAACACGGCTCGCATCCTCCTGGCGGAGGGTGCGACCGTGGTCGTCACCGACATCGACCAGGGCCGGCTCGACACCAGCGCCGACCAGCTCGAGGCACCGCACGGCAAGTTGTTCGCCTTCGCTGCGGACGTGACGAAGGCCGACAGCCTCGCCGCGCTGCACGGGAAGGTGCGTGACGCCGTCGGCGAGATCGACATCCTCGTGCAGTCCTCGGGGGTCACCGGCGCCCAGGGCATGTTCCACGAGATCGACGAGCAGGGCTGGCTCGACACCATCGACGTCGACCTGATGGGCCCGGTGCGGATCACGCGCGAGTTCATCGGCGACCTGCGCAACGGCGGCTGGGGCCGCATCGTCTACCTGGTGTCCGAGGACGCCTCGCAGCCGTACGACGACGAGCTGCCCTACTGCGCCGCCAAGGCCGGGGTGCTCTCGTTCGCCAAGGGCCTCTCGCGGTCCTACGCGTCCGAGGGCCTGCTCGTCAACACCGTCAGCCCCGCGTTCATCCACACGCCGATGACCGACGCCATGATGGACAAGCGCGCGAAGCAGCTCGGCACCTCGTTCGACGAGGCGGTCTCGAGCTTCCTCGACGAGGAACGTCCGTACATGGAGCTCGGTCGCCGCGGCGAGCCCGAGGAGGTCGCGAACGTCGTGGCCTTCCTGTGCTCCGACCTGGCGAGCTTCGTCAACGGGTCGAACTACCGCGTCGATTCCGGCTCGGTCGCCACCATCTAGGAGAACCATGACGGACTTCCGGTACCTCGTCGTCGGAGGCGGGATGGTCGCCGACTCGGCCGCACGCGGCATCCGCGAGATCGACCAGGACGGCTCGATCGGCATCATCAGTGAGGACGTCGACCGGCCGTACGCCCGTCCCGCGCTGTCGAAGAAGCTCTGGACCGACCCCGGGTTCAGCTGGGACGACAAGGTCGACCTGCACACGGAGGAGACCGGAGCGACGTTCCTGCTCGGGACCGTGGTGACGTCGATCGACCGCGCGGCGAAGACGGTCACGACCTCGGCGGGCGAGACCTACGGCTACGAGCGACTGCTCCTCGCCACCGGCGGGAAGCCGCGCAGCCTGCCCGGACTGTCGCCGTCGTCGCGGGTGCTCGACTACCGCAGCGCCGCCGACTACCGGCGGCTCCGTGAGCTCGCCGACTCCGGGGCCTACGTCGCCGTCGTCGGGGGCAGCTACATCGGCACGGAGATCGCCGCCGGCATCGTGCAGAACGGCGCCCGGGTGACCCTGGTCACCCCGGACGAGGTCCTCGGCGGGCACATGTTCCCCGCGGGGCTCGCACGTTCGTTCCACCAGCGGTTCGTCGACCACGGGGTCGACCTGCGATCCGGCCGACGCGTCGAGCAGGGGACGGAGACCGGCGACGGTGTGTCCCTGACGCTGGACGACGGGTCGGTCATCGAGGCCGACGCGGTCGTCGCAGGCCTCGGCATCGAACCGCAGACGCAGCTCGCCGCCGACGCCGGACTCACCGTGCGGGACGGCATCGTGGTGTCGTCGACGCTGCTCACCGACGACGACTCGGTCTTCGCCGCCGGCGACGTCGCCGAGTACCCGGACCGCATCCTCGGCACCCGTCGCGTCGAACACGTCGACAACGCGACGCAGCAGGGGCGCCAGGCGGGACGGAACCTGGCGGACGCCGACGAGACGTACGACCACACGCCGATGTTCTACTCGAACGTCTTCGACACGGGGTACGAGGCGGTCGGTCGGGTGTCGACGGAGCTGCACACCCTCGAGGACTGGCAGGACCCGGACACGACCGGCGTCGTCTACTACCTGGACGACGACGACACGGTCCGCGGTGTGCTGCTGTGGAACGTGTCGGGCAAGACCGACGAGGCACGGAAGGTGCTCGCGGACGCCAACGCGCTGACGCGGGAGATGCTGCCGGGGCGCATCACGCCGTAGCGCACCCCTGCGCATCCGGCCGAGTGGTCGGCGAGAGCGACGGTCCGCGCCCGGGTTCCGGGCGCGGACGGTCGCTCCGACGGACCGGTCCCGGATCCGAGTGGGGGGGCGAGTCTCGCCGCAGCGCGCGTCAGCGCCGGTCGCGCACCTCGGGCGCGACGTCGTCGACGACCTCAGCACGGTCCGACGGGTCCACCGGGATGCCGTCGCCGTCGGCCATCGCGACCGCGTGCGCCGACTTCGCGCGCTCGAGCTCCTCGTCGTCGCCCTTCGCCATACCGGCCAGCTCGATGAAGCGGGACTTCAGGACCAGCCAGGCGTCCTTCGGCCCGAGACGCGCCAGGTCCGACGAGGTCGTGGTGTCGCGGACACGCTTGAGCGAACCGACACCACGGTCGGTGATCCGTCCGGCGACGTGCGCCACGGCGAGCTGCGCGACCGCGTCCGCCTGCGCGTGCATCACCGAGTGCGCACCGCCGACGACCTCGCGGAGCACGGCGTGCGGGAACACCCGGGCGAGCGAGCGCACCCACTCGCGGGGCACCATCGCGTCGTGCTCACCGCGGATGACGAGCGTGCGCGCACGGACCTCGGCAGCGCGCTCCTCGATCGGGAACGCGATCATCTTCGGCAGCACCTTGCTGAACCAGTGCCAGCCGCACAGCGCGTACGCGGTGACGGCGTGCCAGCGCACCGCGGCCGGCTCGTGCAGCGCCGAGCGCAGGAACCGGAACGCCGACGTCGGGATGCTCCGCGCCCGGCTGTCCACGACGGGACTGATGAGCACGAGGTCGCGGATGTGCGGGTTCCGCGCGGCGACCTCCGTGACCACCTGGGTGCCCATCGAGTGCCCGACGAGCACCGGGTCCTCGAGCCGGAGCGCACGGATGACCTGTTCGACGGCGTCCGCGTACCGCTCGATCGACACGGCGCCCCGGAAGCGGGGGACGCCGGCGAACCCGGGCAGGTCGAGCGCGTGCACGGGCCCGTTCTCGTTGAGGTGCGGGGCGAGCCGCTCGTAGTAGGTCGCGGCGATGCCGAGCCCGGCGACGAGCACGAACGCCCGGTCGCCCGGCTGGCCGATCGAGCTCACCCGGACGTAGGTGCCGTCGACGGCGATGCGGTCGACCTCGACCTCGACGTCGGCGTCCTCGGCGTGGGCGAGCTCCCCCGCCGGGTCCGGGGCGGGATCGGACTGCGGTGCGTCCTGGTCGTGCACGGCGGCCTCCTGTGGGTTGGCGACCGCCCACGATACCGGTCGATCACCCGCCGAACGGAGAAGCGGGGGTGCCGTGCACTCGGGTCTCCACAGCGAAGACCGCGCCGGAGTGCGGGTACTGCTCCAGCTGCTCCTCCGTGCTGTTCTCGCGCGCGGTGCCGATGAACAGCGTCGACATGGTCGGCCCACCGAACGCGACCGAGGTGACGTTCGGTGCCGGCACCTCGACGGTCTCGAGGTGCGCACCGGAGGCGTCCCACCGCTCGACCCGCCCGCTGCCGTACACCGCGGTCCAGAAGCAGCCCTCGTCGTCGCGGACCAGCCCGTCGTGCGCCGCGCCGCTGACGAACGGCTCGAGTTCGCCGAGCTCCCCGTCGGGCCCGTAGGAGCCGCGGTAGATCGTCGACGTGCTCGTGTCCGTGACGTACATCACGTCACCGTCGGCCGACCACTCCATGCCGTTCGTCACCCCGAAGCCGCCGCGCAGCACCCGGGTGGTGCCGTCGGGCTCGACGGAGTAGAGCGCACCGGCAGGGTCCTGGTCGGAGAGGTCCATGCTGCCGACCAGGAAGCGACCGAACGGGTCGCACTTGCCCTCGTTGAAGCGCATCTCACCGGTCGCGTGGTGCACCCGCACGAGCTCGCGTTCCACCACGCCCTGCTCGTCCGTGAGCACCACCGTGTCGCCGAGGGCCGCGACGAAGCCGCCCTGCGCGCGGGGTTGGAAGCTCGCGAGGGGCGGCGGCAGCGCCACACTCGACTCGACCGTCCCGTCCGCGCGGGCGGTGGTGAGCAGCCCGAGCGTGATGTCCGTCCACCGGAGTCGCTCGGCCGCCGGGTCCCAGACGATGCTCTCGGCGAGCACCGCCTGCTCGTCGCAGAGGACGGTCACGGGTCCGGTCACGGCGTCGGTGTGCATGCGTCCCCGTCTACCGCGGCGGGCGTGCACGGCCTGCCAGCGACGCCGGACAGCGCGGGAGCCGGGACCTGGTATACCCCAGGTGCACCGGCTCCGACTTCTCATCCCCCCAGCAGGAGGCGAGCTGATGCCAACATATCAGAGGCGCGCGAAGCGGGCACGGAAGAAGCACCAGACGCCGTACGCCAGGAACCCGATGCCGATCGCCACGAGCAGCACGGTCCCGGCCGGCAGCTCCCGCACCGCGTCGAAGGCACCGTCGAGTCCCGTGGCCTGGTCCGGGTCGCTGCGGATGCCCGCCACGGCGAGGAGCACACCGACCACGACGATCGCGAAGCCCTTGCCGACGTAGCCGGTGACCGCGAGCACGGTGACGATGCGGTCGAGGGACTCCGGCGGCCGGACGATGTGCTTCCGGAAGGACCGGCGGACGCCGATCACGACCATCCCCACCCCGACGGCGACCGCCACCGCGGCGGCGGCGAGCAGCAGGAGGACGCCGCCCGGGGTCGCGAGCGCCTGGGCCGCAGCGCTCCGGCTGGACCCGCTCGAGCTCTTGCCTGCACCGAGGGCGAAGGTCGCTGCCGACCAGGAGACGACGCCGTAGACGACGGCCTTGCCCGCGTTCTCCGCGCGGGTGGCCCACGCGCGGGCGCTGTCCGACCGGCCACCGACGATCGTCTCGACGACGAGCCGCAGGGTGAGTGCGGCGGTGCCGACGGCCACCACCCAGAGCAGCACGACGCCGCCGGGGACGTCCGCCAGCTGCTGCAGGGCACCGGACTGGTCCGTCTCGCTGCCCCCGGACGCGTTGCCGAGGCCGAGCAGGACGACCAGGTACCCGATCAGCAGGTGCACGATGCCGCTGCCGACGTACCCGGCGCGAACGAGCAGCTCGAACCACCTGCTGTCGGCGACGTTGCGCGCCTGTCGTCCGGTCTCGCGCACTGCTCGTTCCGCTTGGTCGCTCATCCCGACCAGCGTGCCCGATGCCGGGCGTGCTGTCCGAGACGCGCCGGTCCGCGCCCGGACGCGGCGGCCCGGAGGCGCGCGGCGGACCGGAGGCGCGCGGCGGACCGGAGGTGCGCGGCGGACCGGAGGCGCGCAACGGGCGGGAGGCGCGTGGCGGACGTGCCCCGCGCCTCCCGTCTGGCGGTCAGTCGCCCTTGACGTTGACGACCTGCCGCAGCGTGTGCCGGATCCGGACCAGGTCGGCGGCGTCCGCCATCACCTGGTCGATCGGCTTGTACGCCGCGGGGATCTCGTCGAGGAACGCGTCGGTGTCGCGGTACTCGATGCCGACCATCGCCGCCCGCAGCTCGTCGTGCGTGAAGGTCCGGCGTGCCGCCGACCGCGAGAACAGCCGACCGGCACCGTGCGGCGACGACTCGAGCGACGGCTTGTTGCCGAGTCCCTCGACGACGTACGACGCCGTGCCCATCGACCCGGGGATGAGTCCGGGCTGCCCCGCCTGTGCCTGGATCGCGCCCTTGCGGGAGACCCAGACGCTCTTGCCCCAGTGCGTCTCGCGCTGCGTGAAGTTGTGGTGGCAGTTGATCCGCTCCTGCTCGTCCACGGGCCGACCGAGCACCTCGGACAGCTGCCGGACGACCCGGTCCATCATCTCCTCGCGGTTGAGCAGGGCGAAGTGCTGTGCCCACCGCAGCTCGGCGATGTACCGGTCGAACTCCTGGGTGCCCTCGACGAGGTAGGCGAGGTCGGGGTCGGGCAGCTCGATCCACCACCGCTGCATCATCCGCTTGGCGACCGTGATGTGCCGCTGGGCGATCTTGTTGCCGACGCCCCGCGACCCGGAGTGCAGGAAGAGCCAGACCCGGTCCTCCTCGTCGAGCGAGACCTCGATGAAGTGGTTGCCGGACCCGAGGGTGCCGAGCTGGTTCCGCCACCCGCCGTGTGCGCCCGCCGGGTCGAAGCCGGCGGTGTCGGCCAGCGCCTCGAGCTCGGCGATCCGCGGGGCGGCGGTGGCGACGATCTTCCGGTTCGACGCACCCGCCGACAAGGGGACCGCCCGCTCGATCTGCTCGCGGAGGGGCTGCAGGTCGTCGGGCAGGTCGGCCTTCCCGAACTGCGTGCGGACGGCGATCATGCCGCAGCCGATGTCGACGCCGACGGCGGCCGGCATCACGGCGCCCAGGGTCGGGATGACGGAGCCGACGGTGGCCCCGAGCCCCAGGTGCGCGTCGGGCATCAGCGCGAGGTGCGGGAACACGAACGGCATCCGGGCCGTCGTGCGGGCCTGCTGCTCGGTGTTCTCCTCGAGCATCGAGGCCCAGCTGAGCAATCGGTCGTTGATCTTCTCCACGGTGTTCGTCCTTCGTCGTGAGGGTCGACGGCCGGGCGGCCGTCGCGGTGACGGTCCGGGGCGGACGGATCCTGCGCCTCCGTCTCGGCGCAGTGCACCTGTGGAGGAACGACGGGAGGGACGCCCCGGGCCGGGTGGGCACGGGGCGTCGGGAGACGGCAGCGTGCCTACGCGGGTTCGCGGAGGGACTGGTTCGCGTACTGCACTGCGGGCAGCACGACGAGCGCATCGAGCTGGTGCTCGCTGCGGCTGCTGTGCTGCTGGGTGCGCATCGCGGTCCTTCCGGAGGTGCCCGGGTCGGGCGGTCCTGCCCGTCGGGCAGGAGGACCGACAGTAGTGCGACACGCCCGAGCCGCACAAGTCGCCCGGGCGTGTCGCCACAGCTGCGGGGCCGCGGGTGACCGCCGAGGCGGTCGCTCCTGCACAGCCAGGAGGCGCGACTCGCCCGTCCACAGCGGGGTACGTCCGGCTGATGGTCACCTCGCCTCCCCGTGCAGGCTGGGACCATGACCGAGCGGACCCGCGACACCCCTGACGCGAACGACAACGAAGAGCGCACCGACGGCTACGTGCCGCTGCGTTCCTACGGCGCCATCGGCGACGGGCGCACGGTGGCGCTGGTCGCGAAGGACGGCCGGATCGACTGGCTGCCGATCCCGTCGATGGACTCGCCGCCGGTCTTCGCCAGCATCATCGATGCCGAGCACGGTGGCCACCTCGCGCTCCGACCGACCGGCGACGCGACGGCCGAGCGGGAGTACCTGCCCGGGACGAACGTCCTGGTGACGACGTGGACGACCGACTCCGGGTCGTGCACGGTCACCGACGCGATGGTGACCGGGGTCGCCGGGCGTCTGCCGTGGGCCGAGATCGGTCGCTGCGTGCAAGGCGTCTCCGGCACCGTGGAGATGGAGTGGGCGGTCGTCCCCGGGACGCTGCTGAACACCGCGGAGCCGAAGCGCCTGGACACCGCCAACGGCACCGTCATCGGCATCGACGGCGTGACGATCGCCATCGTCGAGCACGGCTTCGAGCCGGTGCACGACGACGGTCCGCGCTTCTCCGGCCGGTTCTCGACGAGCGAGGGCTCGAAGTCGATCCTGACGATCGTCGGCACCGAGAACGAGCCGATCTTCCTCCCCGAACCGCAGCGCACGCTCGACGCGGTCGACCGCACCATCGCGAACTGGGCGACGTGGTCGGAGGAGTTCTCCTACGACGGCCCGTGGTCGGAGGCCGTGCAGCGCAGCGCCCTCGCCCTCAAGCTGCTCATCTACTCGCCCACCGGGGCGATCGCGGCGGCGCCGACGACCAGCCTGCCCGAGGACCGCTCCGGCGGGAAGAACTGGGACTACCGGTTCGCCTGGGTCCGCGACCTGGCGTACACCGTCCACGCCCTCACCCGGTTCGGGCTGCGCGAGGAGACGCACGCCGCGGTCTCGTGGGTGATGCGCACCATCGCCGAGCACGACGAGACGATGCCGATCTTCTACGAGCTCGACGGATCGAAGACCGACGGGGTCGAGGAACGCGACGTTCCGGGGTGGAACGGCATCGGTCCGGTGACGATCGGCAACCGTGCCGGCGACCAGCTGCAGCTCGGCGTCTGGGGCGACGTCTTCGAGATCATGCGGCAGTACGTACGGGCGGGCAACGTGCTCGACCGCCAGACGGCCGGAGTGCTCCAACGGCTCGCCGACGACGCCTGCCACCGCTGGCCCGAGCAGGACTCCGGCATGTGGGAGCTGCAGGAGGCGCAGCACTACGTGACGAGCAAGATCGGCTGCTGGCAGGCCCTCGACGCCGCCGTCGAGCTGCACGACGCCGGCATGATCGACGGCCCGCGCGAGAAGTGGATCGAGAATCGCGAGCTCATCGAGCAGTGGGTGTCCGAGCACGGCTGGGACGACGAGCGCGGCCACTACGTCATGTACCCGGGGTCCGGCACGCTCGACACCTCCATCCTGCTGCACGCGATGTCGGCGTTCGACCGCGGACCGCGCATGGAGTCGACGATCCGCGCGATCGAGGACCAGCTGCAGCGCGGACCGCTCGTGTACCGCTACTCCGGTGTGGAGCAGGAGGAGTCGCCCTTCGTCGCCTGCTCGTTCTGGCTCGCAGCGGCGATGGCGTGCGTCGGCCGCGTGGACGACGCCCGCGCCCTGATGGACGAGATGGTCGAGCAGGGCAACGATGTGGGGCTGTACAGCGAGATGATCAGCGAGGACGGTCACTTCATGGGCAACATCCCGCAGGGGCTGTCCCACCTCGCGCTCATCCAGGCGGCGCTGACGATCGAAGAGGTCGCGGCGGAGTCCTGAGCCGCTCCCGGCCCAGCACGCGCGGCCGCACTCAGCCGAGTGTGATCGCCACGAGGCCTGCGACGCCGACGAGGTAGAGCACGACCACGACGAACGAATCGACGCCCATGCCGACGATCCGCCGCTTCGGCCGGAACACCAGGCCGACCGCGTAGACGAGCGTCAGGAGCGCGGCGAGGGCCGTCAGGTACACGTCGCTCGCGTTCGCCTGCGGCAGGACCGCCTTGCCGGACAGCACCGTGGCGACCAGGAACAGCACCGGCAGGAACGCGTTGCCCCCGAAGATGTCCGACACCGCGAGGTTGTCGTCGCCCTGCCGGACGGCCTGGATGCCGGTGGAGATCTCCGGCAGACTCGTGGCGAGTGCCAGCACCGTGGCGCCGAAGAGCACCCCGGACAGGCCGATCTGCTCCGACGCCGCATCACCCGCGCGTTCGAGGACGACACCGGCGACCAGCGTCGCGAGGGCCGACACCGTGAAGACGACCGCCGCCTTCCGTGTGCTCATCCGCGGTGGGTCCTGCTTCCGTGTCCGGTGCCCCGACGCGTGCGGCGACGCGTCGGGTGCCCGGCCGTCCTGGTGCCACGGCAACCCCTTGCCGGCGCGCTGCACGAGCAGGAGCCCGACGACCCAGATCGCGGCGATGAGGACCACGTCGGGAGTCAGCCGCGCGACGACGAGGTCCGGAGGCAGCTGGCTCCCCGCGACGACCACGGCGAGCACCGCCACGACGACGACCGCCTCGAGCACCAACGTGAGCGAGGCCGCGCGGTAGGTGATCGGCCGGACGCCCTTCCCCCGCTTGCCGAACGCGTCGAGGATCGCGATCACGACCGTCTGCAGCGCGATGCCGCCGAGGATGTTGCCGGCGGCGACCTCGATGTTCCCGGAGAGTCCGGCACTCACCGTGATGGCGATCTCCGGCAGGTTCGTGGCGACGGCGAGCACGATGAGGCCGCCGAGTGCGCTGCCGAGGTGCAGGCGGTCGTCGAGGACGTCGGTGGTCTTGGAGAGCTGGATGCCCGCGACCCAGATCACCGCGGCACCGGCCACGAAGATCAGGACGAGCGCCCAGAGCGGCAGCGATCCCATGCACCTGACCGTGGCCCGGGCCCGCCGGGGACGTTCCGAGGTGTGCGCCGAACGGCTCGGCGAGCACCGGCCTGGACCGGTCGTCGGTGGTCGCGGGCATGATGGACTGGCGATGAACGACGTCGACGCACGCATGGACCGGCTGCGACGAGCTGCCCGGTACCGGTACCAGCAGCTGGTGGACAGCGAGGTCGAGCGCGGCTCGCTCGACCCGGACGAGGTGCGCGAGGAGCGTCGCCTGCTCCGGCTGCAGGACGTCGAGCAGCACGCTCGACACCGGATCGAGGAAGCCGAGCGCCGCGGGGTGTTCGAGGGCAACCCGTACCGGGGCAAGCCGCTGCCCGGCAACGACGGCCGGCACGACCCCGACTGGTGGATCAAGGCGAAGATCGAGCGCGAGGACATCCGCGGCATCGCCCCACCCGCCCTGGCGCTGCGCACCGAGGACGCCGAGCTGGACGACCACCTCGACGCCCTCACGACCGAGGACGACGTGCGGGACGTCCTCGTCGACTTCAACGCGCGCGTGAAGGAGGCCCGACGACAGCTGCTGGGTGGTCCTCCGGTCGTGACGCCGATGCGCGACGTCGACGCCGAGGTGCAGCACTGGCGGGACCGGCGGGCCGAGCGTCGCGCTGCCGACGAGCGGGCCGCCGCGGAACGCGCGGCGGCCGAGGCCGCCGAACGACCACGGCGGTGGTGGCGCCGGGGCTGACCGCCCGTCGTCCGCGGCGAGCGTGCGGGGGGGTGGGGTGCGCCTCCCGGCCGGTGCTCGCCCTTGCACGCCGTCGGTGCACGTGCGGAAGGCGCCGCGTCCCGGGGTCGGGGTGCGGCGCCTTCGCGTCGTGGTGCGGTGGTGTCCCGCGG
>NZ_JAUCMN010000007.1 GCF_030363035.1 Curtobacterium caseinilyticum
CGAACGCGCGGGCTTCGTCGGGATCAGTAGACAGGATGCCGTCGGGTCTCTCGCGATGACATTGGAGCTGGCAACCCCTGTCCGATAGCCGGTCCTCCAATGGAACCCCGGGTGCTTGCGGGCGGCCCGGACTCCTCCGCCCTGCTCCGGAGCGCTCCCCGTCTCACATAGGTGGTCCGCGCTCTATCTCAGTTCACGAACGCCATACGGACACCTCGCGACGCACGAAGACTTAGCCGACCCCTGATCAACGCGACCCGTCCGTACTGCCAAACAAAGTGTCCGTGTCCGTATTTCAGACACGTTGACTGGCAGTCGGACAAGTTAGCTGGCGGACGACACCGAACGTGTCGACTGCCAGCCAACTTGTCCGATATCGATCTTGGCTGACATGAAAGGCGCCATGACGGTCCAGAGCTACTGCCAAATTACGTGTCCGTTCTGGACGTGAACCTCAGAGACGGCAGGACCAATTGGAACTGAAGACGTTCGGCTCGCTTCGGCCCGAGTGCCGTCCATCTCAGAGGGAGACGACAGGTCGGTGCTCGCTACCCGCAAGGACGACGTCCCGGAATATGGACTCTGGGAGTTGACTAGCTGCTGCGAGTCGGTCGACCCCGAATCCAGCCTCTTCGAGCATCGCCACCGCACGTCCGACCGCGACCGGCTGCTCGCGCGGACCCAGGGGCCCTCGCTCGGGTAGTCCCTCCGCGGAAAGACGCTTATTCGCGCGCAAGTATGTTGCATCGGACCAGAGCCCTAGGCGATGGGCACGGAAGATCAAAGCGCGGAGACTGATTTTCCATTTTCGTTTCGCCGCAAGTAGCGCTTCCCAATCCGCCTTTTCCGGGAGATCCGGGAGCAGATCGTTGTCTGGCGCTAGAAACTGGGACGCGAACGTGTGTGCCTGGTCCTCAACGATCTTCGAGCCGGGCTCGACGTCCGGGTGCATGACAAGGTGCCCGAGCTCGTGAGCCGCGTCGAATCGACTGCGAGCCTTGCCGTCCTTGAAGGGCGAGAGCAGGACGAGTGGCCGGCGTCCGATGTCGGTTGAGAACGCGTCCACCTCGCGAACGTCGCTTTCCGGTGGCATTGTCAGCACTACGACGCCGGCCGCTTCGAGGGTACGAATCATGTGCGCGATCGGTCCCCGGGGAACTCCCAGAGCAGCACGCGTCGACGCTGCGATGCTGGCAATTTGGTCGACCGTCACCGCACTATCGACGAGGTGCGTTGGTACACGAAGTTCTGGAAAATCGACGTAGTCCTCGAGAACGTTGACCACAGCAGCGCCGAGCTCAGCAAACGCTAATGCTCGTTCACGAGATATTGCAGGGGTTGAGCGGAGGGAACGGAAGTGAGCGGCTTCCGTTGGAATCCGCGGGATCTCCGCACCACGCTGGAAGAAGGCAATGGGCAGTCCGAGGTTCAAAGCGAGTTGCGCAGCAACAGCGGTCGTTGGCCGGCTCTGGTTCCGCTCAAATTGAGTGATAGCCGCCGCAGACACGTCCGCGCTTCCCGCGAGGCTTGTTCGAGTGAGCCGGCGGAGTCGTCGCGCCAAGGACAGACGACCACCGTCGAAATCCTGCATTACCCCGCCAGCACGGCGGGCTCGGGCACGTCGGAGCGCGTCCGACTCAGCGCCCATTGTTGCCCTCTCGGATGTTCTTCTTCAGACGGATGTGGAGCTTCGGCTCTTCGCCGACGTTCGGCCCGAGGGGAACGTCAGGGCGGGCGTCAACGCTGTCGCCCGCGGCTTCGTCACGCCAAAGGGGCTCGGCCGCAACCACGTGGTCGGACCGCAACGTCGGGATCGCGAGCCATCCTGCAGTAAGCGGCGTTTCACTGAGGAGCCCGTTCCAAACGAGGAAGAACTCGTTCAACGACCCGGATGCCCCAAGGCCAGAAGCGGGGAACAGTGCCTCATGCCCGTGCTCCTGATGAGGGGCTCGGTAAACATTGTCGTTACGAGACGCTGATTCGCGGCGAACGTTGCTCTCCCATTCGAGGTCTGTTGACCAGTCCGGGTGCAGACCACTGGTGGAGGGTGCTTTCACCAAGCGGATCGTCACCTCCCCGAACGAGCAGAACACAACGCCGCTGCGACGCCCGACCGTCAGGCCGGCGTCGAGGAGCACGTCGTCCCGCCGAGAACGGTAGAGCCGCTTGCCAAGGTTCTCAGAGCACTGCGTGCCAAGCGACCGAGCCGTGTCGCCAAGTGCATCGTCGTAGCGAGCGACGTTCGTCGTCCACATCGACGCGACCAGATCGTGGAAGAACGCCAGAGCGCCCGCTTGCTGCAGCCGCTCGGCGACAGCCGCCGCACGAGTGGCGGCCTCAGTGTCGAACGTCATCGTCTCCCCTTCAAGCAGAATCATGCCGAGGGGCTACCCCTCCTCAAGTAGGATACGCACGAGCCCGTCGGAAAATCAAGTAGCACGCCAAGATCGGCTCCGCTCACTTCCGTGAGCCCCAGACGACGCGCTCTTGAGTGCTCTCTCTCATCCCGGCATGGACTAGGCCATGCGTACCCTTCGTCTCCCTTGGCTGAGCGTCGAGTATCGCTGCGCTGAACTTCCAGCGGACTCGCTCCGAGCGTTGAGGACGCGCCACTCGCTGATGAACGGTACGTCTGAACATCGTTGTTCTCCTCCGCGAAGGCGCGTCACCCGCCGCGACCGCTGATTATCAGTGCCAGTCGATGAGGTGATTGCCGAGCGCTCCGCGGTAGACGCGGGCGCCGTGCCAGCCGTAGGGCACCAGCACGGTCACGTCCTGGTCGGTTTTGTTTTCGTTTCGCCGAGTCATTCGCATGACCGGAAGGTACGGCTGCCACGGAACCTCGCGTAGATGCGGGTTCCAGTCGATGGGGAAGATCGGCCGGTCGGACGGGATTGGGTGCCTGCGGAGGGCCCAGCGGACGTGCTGCGGCGTGCGGTGCACTGCTGCGGCGAGGGCTCTGACGGTTGTGACGCCGGAAGTGACGTGATCGTGGAGCACCGAGACGTCGATGTCGTCAATCTCGGGGCCGAGGTTGACCCCTTCTCGTCCAGCCCATCGCTGGGGCTCCCAGACAGCGGCTGATGATGTGCCGTTGCCTTGGTCGTACGCGTTCACGGCATCGATCGCGACCGCAAGCCAGGCCTCTAAGTACGCGTCGAGGGCTGCCTGCAGCTGAGCCGTCATGCGGATCTGAAAGTCCGTGTACTCAGCGGCATCTCGTCCGTTCGCGACGATCGCCCAATGAGCGGGGAGAGCGCTGATCGGTTGTGCTGTGGCTCGAAGGTAGAGGTATCGGCGTGCGTTGAGGAGCCGTCGGGGGCCGCCGGTAAAGGTGCTGACGCTGGCGCAGATCATGTCCCAGTGCGTCGGCTTGAGGAGTTGCCACCACGGCAGGTGTTGGCGCCGGGTCGCGTAGTTGATGTGCGGTGTGGACGCTGCGAGGTAGCGGGCGAGTTCGCCGAGTTGACGCAGGATCGCGGTGGTCTGCGCGGGTGCCCCGAGCATGGTCGGCCTGAGTCTTCTTCCGATGCCGGCGATCACCTCCGGTTCGGGTGCGTCCCGGTGGGTGCCGGCGAGAGCAGCGGTAAGTCCTAAGGCGAGTGATCGTTGGAGCGTTTCGGGATCGGCGCCGCCGGCCACGCTCAACGGTACCGCCCAATTCGTCCAGAGCAGTGGTGGGATGTGGTCCGCGGTCCACTCTGGGGTCCGGAGGGAGTCGCGGGGCATCAGGAAGTCGACGTAGGCCGCGACGGCTGGTTCATCGAACTCTGCTCGCACTGCGCTACCAGTCACGAGACGTTGCATCGCGGGGAGGTCCTGATCGACGGCGCGGAGGACGCGGCCTCGGAATCGCGGTCCGACGCCCGGCCAGTAGCCGAGGAGGGTCGCGGCGCTCCCGGGACCGCGTGCGCTCTGCCCCCGCTCGGAGGGCCGCGCGAACGTGAGCCGCCGGATGATGTGCCGGACCTTCTCCTCCGGGTCGAACATGAGTGCGAAGGCGGCGGCCATGAGCGCCCCCATCGCCAACGCGTTTTTCGGAGGCGCGGTTCCGATACGTGCCGTCTCGTCGAAGAGACCGTGCAGCTGGGAGGGGTCGAGCGTGGCGAGCTCGGCGATGAGAGGGACGTCGTTCGCGGCGAGGAGTGCGATGCCGACGCCGCGCAGCGTGGGGAAGAGGTGCTGTGCGTCTGGGATGAATACGTCCAGCGTGTCCCGGTCACGTCTCCAGGCGGCTGAGATCGCGGCCTGTGCGCGGACGATGGGAGCGCTTTCGTCGAAGGGTGCCTCGTCCCAGGTGATCCGCAAGTCGTGACCACACCTGCCAGCGCCGGCGATGCGTGCACGGCAGCAAGAGGGGTCGACGGGGTGAGCTTCCATGAGCGCAGGATCTGGGATGCCTTGCCCGCAGGCAGGGCATGCGTCGTGCAGTGGCACGAGGTGCGTTTCGCAGAGGAACGACCACCACAAACGCCAATGGGCGAGGAAGACGGCTGGCCGCTCGGTGAGGCACTGTGGGCAGTATCGGGTCCCGGAACCTCGGGTCCAGTTCTTCGCATGCGCGGGGAGACCGTCGTCGCCAGGCGCGAGCGCGTCGTTGACAAAGGACCGCATCATCCCGTCCAGAAGTTCGCTCGTGTCGCAGCCGACGGCGGTTGCGATGGACTGCGCGATCTCGTTCGGAAGGATCATGTCAAGGCGTCGACGATCTTCGGATCGAAGTGCACCGAGCCCGCACCATCGACTGATCGCTGCCGGGGGCTCGCCGACGTAGGCGGCGATCCGCAGCAACAGGCTCGGCAGGTGCTCTCCGGGCACGACGGTCGTCCGAAAGCCGAAGGGGACCGCGTCGTCCGGGTCGGAGGCACCCGCTCTTGGCGGCGACGCCTTCATCTCAGCGCCAGCGCTGCCGGAACGAGAACCGGCCGGCGTCCCACAGTTGCAGGCGTTGCGCGCGGCCGTCCTGGGCGCGTTTCTCCACAGCGACCAGGTCGAGAATCTTCCGGGTGATGCGCTGGTCAGCGGTCGCAGCCGCGACGTTGATGGCGCCGGATACGAGTGTCGACACGTGGCTCATGTATCCGAGGGTCGACACCCAGAGGTATTCCTCGAATTCGCTGCTGAGTACTGCTTCTCCTGGCTCGTGTCCTCTGAGCCGGATCCGTTGCTCGATGCGTTGCAGGAGCTTCCTCCATTCGGTGATCTCGCCCTTGGTGCTGCGTCGGTACGGCTCGAGCTCGATGAGCATCCAGCGCGCTTCAGACTGGACCCGTGCTGCTTCTCGAGCGCCGCTGCGCTGTGCGGCGAGCTGCTGTCGCATGTCATGGCCGGTGAGGACGACTCGGACGCCCATGTTCTGCAGTGATTTGAAGCCGTCGTGGACGTACTTGCCTATTTGCCCGTCGAAGTTGATGAATTGGATCTCATCGACGAATACCCACCGGATTCGGTGACGTTCGACTGCGCGGCCGAATGCCGCGCGAGCGTCCTTGTCGAACGGCGCGCCAACCTGTTGGCAGAGCAACGCGAACAGCTGCTGCTCCGCCTGCTTTTTCGGCAGGTCCACGATGACGACGTCCCTGCGGGGTGCGGTGAACAAGCCGTCGTCGTAGAGCGGTGCGCTGATGCCGATCCGAGCTTCCCAAGCCGCTTGGCACATCGTCTCCGCCGCGATGCGACGCATCAGCTTGGTTTTGCCAGTTCCGGGCGGCCCAGTGATGAGTGTGATCGGGATCAGGTCGGCGGTGCGGCGGGGCCGCGGGCTACGGACGGTCCGGTACTGCATTTCGGCCTCCGCTGTCTGGAGCGTGCGTGAGTAGGGCCACGAGTGGTGCCAGTCTTCGAGTGCGATGCCGTAGCGCCGCCGCTCGTCGGGCCCGGCATCGAGTTGGGGTCGGCCGGGATCGGGAACATCTGCGCCGGTGACACCGCGGACAAACGCTTGATCCTGCGCCGTCATGAGCGCCCAGCTTTGCTCGGGGTGTGGATCTGCGCCGAAGAGTCGCCGGACCGTGGGCGGGAGGCCCAGTTCGTGGTTGAGAGTCATGCGAACCGGCCGAAGAGGTCGTCGATGTCGTCTAGATCATCGTCGAGTTCGGCGCCGTCGCCCGCGTCATTGTGGCCAAGGACTTCCTCGAGGTCGTGATCCATGTCGGCCGGGATCATCGTCCCTGAGTCGAGCGCTTGCAGCCGCTCGTAGGCAGCCGCGGTCATCTCGTCAGTCCGCGACAGCTCCGACCGGCTCCCACGGATCAGGGCATCATCAGCGCGCCACCGAATGAGCAGCTGCAGCATCCGGTCCTGGAACTCCGCCCGCCGCAAGGTGAGATCGCCAACCCGCCCGCCGAGGACGGTCAGAGAGTGGTCCGAAAACTGGGGCGTGTCCTCCGTTCGGAGCACCCAGGGCACCTCCCATGCGGCTCCGTCGGGGTCGAAGCAGTACACCTGCCGCAGGTCGGACGGGTTGTAGTGGAACGTCCAGTAGCCATCACGGGAAGCACCCGGGGTACGCAGCAGGGTTTCGATGATGGGTGCGTTGAAAACCTCGTATCGGCGGGTGATGCCGTACTTCCCGAGCTTGGCGCGGAAGGTCGGCAGGAAGCGGATCCACTCGTTCTCCCATTTAGGCATCTCGACGAACCCGGTCTCGCCGACGAGTTCCGCCCATCGCTGGTACGGACTGATGCGCCGTCCGAGCTCAGCGCGAAGGCCCCGGTGCTGACGGAAGTTGTAGAGGTCCGTCCATTGCTGGTCGCGTTCCCAAAGCTGATCCCAGGTGAGGAGGGCCTCGGTGTGGAGGCCGCGTTCGTCGATCGACCCGCCGACATAGCCGGCGCAGAGTTCCTCGAACTCGGTCTTGTAGCTGAGGAAACTGCGCTCGATGAAGGCTTTTGCGCGCGGGTCACGAACGCGAGCGAACTCGACCTCGCACCCCAAGCGGGCGAGCTGGCCGACGTGGAAGTTGGAGAGGAAGTCCTTGCCGTTGTCGGTGATCAGGCGGCGAGGCGGGATCGGCCACCGAGTGAGAGCGCGCGGCATCCCAACGAAGGGACGCGGGTATACGCGGCCATCGACCGTGACCGTCTCGCGGTCGTCGACCATCGACGCGAACGCGTCGGCCACGGCGAGGACGACACCAACGCCGGAGGAGTGCTCGCTGATGGAGCGTCCGACGATCATGCGGGTGGCGGAGTCGATGATCTTCACCAGCGTGACCCGGTATGTGCGGGTCCTTCCGGTGCGATCCTTCGGGTCCCAGAGCATCACGTTCGAGGTGGTGGCGTCGATCTGCCAAAGCGACCCGGGGCGTTCCAGATGGCGCGGCGCGAAAGACTGCTTGGGTGCTTGTGCGGTGCCGTGCTTCGTCTTCGACTTGGTCTTCAGATGCGGCATCCGCTTGTGCACTCGCCCGACGAGACGGTAGAACGTCCGCTCCGACGGCGGCTTCGTGATGTCTGGAGCGGTACCGAGGAGCCAGAGGCGGAACTCGAGGTACTGCGTCTGCGTGTGCAGGGCCGGATCGAACACGCGGTCGAGCAGGAACTTCTCCACGAGGACGGGGATGTCAGCGTCGCGGTTCTTCCGACGTTCCCGCGTGTAGCGACCGTCGACCGTGGCGGTGGGGCCAGCCGCTTCTCGCTTGATAGCGCGGCTGACGCGCTTGCGAGCCGTCTCGTAGGGGATCTCGTCGTGCTCGGCGATGCGTCTCGCGATCGCGGCGATACGTTTGCGTTCGTTGTGGATCACGTCCGGGTCGACGTCCCGTAGGGGCTTGTCGTTCTCGCCTTGCCAGGGCGCGATGCCGGTATCGATGTAGCGGATGAGCGCGCGGTGGTCGTCGCGCTTGTCGATTGCGTGGTCGCTGAGCCGGTCGTCGAGGTCGTGCAGCAGCATCGACGCCGGTGGCGGGTTCTCCGGGCTGGCGATCGCTTTCACGACCGCTCGCAGCGGTCGTGGGGTCACGGGTCTGTTCGCGGCGTCGAGGAACTGCACCCACCCGTCACCGCACGACTGCACGAAGACTTGCTCGCCGTCGAACACCACCGGCATGCCCACACGCAGCTTCAGAACCCACTCTGAGTCCTTCGTCACGATGCCACCGTCCAGACGATCGACGTTGACCGGAATGGCAAGCGCATGTCGGTACGGAGGTCACGCCGCCAGAGCATCCTGCGGATCAGCATCATCGCAAACCCGGGCTCATAGCCCCGAGCCGCGACGCGCGTCACGAGCTCGACGACGGGCATGGGACGAGAACACAGCTCCGCAGCGACCGGCGCCCAACGCAGGTACGACGGCTCAGGGACGCGTGCTTCAGTGAAGTTCTCGAGATTCGCCTGCATCAGCCGCGGCATCCCCGTCCACACCTCGTAACCGATGCCGGCTTCGGCAAGGATGTCCCGGATAAGAGACGCGCGAGCCCGCCACTTCGGCGTCGACGCCTGCTCAGCGTTCTTCACGTCCACAACCAGCGGCGGCAGCCCGTCCCCAAGAAGGACCAGATCCGGCGTGTGCAGCTTGCACAGCGCTCCTGGCTCGAACGCCAGCGTGAATGGTTGCCCGCCGATGTACCTCACGGCCGGGTGGAAGTCGGCGAGGGTGATGAAGTCGCGTTCGAGATGCGACTCGGCACCGATGAGTGAGCCAGTCGTGTGCGTCCAAACCGCTACGGGTTTGTGCGCCTGCGTTAGCCGGCGGGAGAATTCCCTCATCGGATGAGCGGCGGATAGCATCTCCGCCGTCAGATCAGCCACCTGAACAGTGCGGACGGTGCGCCCGTCCGCCGAGTACCCGGCGACCACGCCTTCGGAAGGGCTCGCTGGCTTCAAGCGGTACGTCGACCACGGACGGTGAAACCGCATCCGTAAGCCCCGCACCGAGCCGCTGACTCGCACCGTCCGGCCACGGGGATGAGCCGCCCACGAGTTGAGGATCGTCATGGGGTCGGTGTCCCACTCGGCGACGCGTGTCCGGCCGCGATGTACAAGCCGTTCGCTGTCCCGAAGAAGCGTTCTAGCAAGGTCGCCTGCCCATGCAGGAAGCACGCTAGCGATTCGTACGCGTGGCGGTCGTTGAGGTCGACTGGGTTCTTCAGACGAATTGCACACCGGTGGGCGCGATGTCATGCTCCGTTACCCCCGAGCGAAGGCGCGACCACATGGTGGCCGCGCCTGGAAGGGTGCCCCTGCACCCACGACGCGACGGGAGGGATGGACAAGGGTGCGGTCATGGCGGCACACTAATCTGACTCCGAGACAAAAAACAACCTCGGCGAGAGGATCAGTGCTGTTGCGACTTCGCCTGCTCTTTCGCCGCCCGGACCCATCTTCCGACCGCCACATTGCTCACACCGAGCGCGTCTCCGATGGCGTCCAACGTGAACCCTTCCTCGTGAGCCTGGAGCGCCAGCCGTACGCGTTCCTCGGTCGTCTCACGAAGCACACGTTCGGCGTTCCGCATTGCCTCGAGGAGAGCGTCCGCCCGCTCCTGATCCTTCACACGCTTCGGGGGACGACCCGTCCTGCGGGCAGGGGTCGATGCGTTCATAACTGCGTTCCTACGGTCGGTTCGAGCGTCGGAACGGCGCTTGCACGGCCTATGGACACGTGGAATGATCCGACGCGAACCTCGCTCGGATCAGACAGGCAGTCTCGAATTGTGGCGGGCACCACACGCGGTTTGCCGATCGCGTGCCGAGGGGTCAAAGACGACCCCTGCGAGTCGTGCCTGCCGGTCATCGTAGCTCCCCGATCTCTCCAACATCTCCCCGGCACAGAGCCGGACCAACCTCGCCATTCTCCCTCGTTTACGAGGCGAAACACCGATTTGAAGACTCTAAGAGAGGGCAAGCGGCTCGATCCGTCGCTCACCGCACCCGCAACGCGCCGGGACGTCCACGGACCCGTCAAAGCTCGTCGATCGGCAACTCAGTGACCCGCCCAGAACCAGACTCCGGTGAACCTGCTTCAGACGCCCGGATCCAGATGATCCGCGCAGCCGCCCTGCGGCTGACGGACTCGGTCCTGCGTCGGCTGCTCGAGCAATTTGCTGACGGGACGGTGTCTGCGTCCGACGCCGTCGAGAGTGCCATGAACCACGTTGATCGCAATCGTCGGAGTGACACTCATGGCGGTGACGTCAACCGGGCGATGTCGCTTGCTGATGCGGCGCTTGGCGCGGAGGGCTTGCAGGTCAGCGGCACTGCCGTTCGGGAATTGGGCCGACGAGTTGCCGAGGGGCGCATGACGGGCGACGAAGCTTCCGCCCTCATCCACGTACTCCTCGCATACGGCACCCCAAGGACGGAGGGGCCGGCTTCTGTCGCCACCCTCGACGATCGAGTCGGACCGTTCTTCGACAGCACCTCGCTACTCGACCTACTTCGACTGAGCGCCGACGCACTCGCTGCGTCGGTCGAAAATCGTGACGTGCTAGCGGTCGTTACAGCTGATGGCTTCCTCCTCTACCCCTCGTTCCAGTTCAACGAGAACGGTGAGCCCCTACCCCGACTCACGGAGGTGCTCGCTGACCTTGACCCAGACCTGGTCGACCCGTGGGGAGACGCCGTTTGGCTCAACGCTCCAGGCGATGATCTGGACGGCATGAGTCCAGCAGCTGCCCTTCGGAACGGGCGAGCTGAGGACGTGATTCGTCTGGCCGGCCAGTCGGCGTTCCGCCGCGCCCGATGAAGGCCGACGCGCAGCTCAGCTCCTCGGCCGTCTCGTTAAGCGGACCTTCATCGGAACCTATTCCGGACCACTCATCCGGACTGTGCGGCGGCGCAGTCCTTGAAAGACCCCGCCCTCACAGCTGAGCGTCCGGTTGACGACCGGTTACCGGTTCACTCGTGCCTTGCCGGTGAAGGCAGCTGAAGCCTCGCTACATCCGACGCGTCCCTGCGGCGAGTCGGAGTGCCTGGACGGAACGTCGGTGCTGTTCCGCGCGGTGGCGGCCGTTGGCGGGAGAGGGGTGTGGTGCCGCGATGACGGGGACGAGTCGGGCGTGCTCGTCCAGGGTGAGGTGTCGCATGACTCCCTCGAGAGCGATGCTCCCGTACGTGACGATCGCCTCGACGGAGGGAAGCGCCCTGAGGAGAACGCCGAGGGCATGTCGTCCCTCGTCGATGTCTGCGGGTCGTCCACGGCCGGGGAGTTCCCACGGGATGAGGTTCCAGCGGAGGTACTCGTTGCGTGCAAGTCCGGACTCGATGCGGGCTGCGCGGAACGCGGCCGCGGTCGGCCCCGGGTTGTCCTCGCTGCAGACCGCCGAGTGCGCTGCGGCAATGGTCTGCGGGCCGGGTGACTGCATGAGGACCAGCACTCGGCTGGACGTGCCGCCGGATCGTGGGTCGAAGCTCGGGACGAACCGTCGCGAGCCGTCGGGTGCGGTGCGCCATGCCTCCGCGAGGACGTTCAGCGATCGAACGTCCGCGACCTCATCCGCGAGTTCGTCAGGGGTGCTCACGCCGGCTGTGGTGGTGCGAGGAGCGTGCCGCGGATGACGGAGCCGTGGAAGGTGCGGACGGCAACGGTGATCCACGCGGCGACGAGGCCGGCGTAGTAGACGACTGCGAGGACGGCGACGACGGTGAGTCCGGAGTGCAGGGCCAGGCCGTTCAGCCCGGTGACGCAGGTACCGACGGGGAACGTGAACGACCACCACGTCAGGCTGAAGGGCAGGTGTTCTCGAGCGGTGCGGATGGTGATGGCGAGGGCGATGACGGTCCACAGCAGCGCGAAGCCGAGCATCGCGAACCCGTACACGAGCGCGACGACGAGGAGCGCGTGGGCGGTCGACGCATCAACCACGGTCGGCGCGTTCGAGGCGAGGAGGTTCACTGCGGTGATCGACTGCCCGACCGGTCCGAGGACGATCCACAGGGTCGGGACCATGCCTGCGGCGCCGACCTTGTGCTGCGCGAGTCGGTTCCAGATCAGCGTGATCACGACCAGGGACGTGACGAGGCTGAGGCCGAAGAATCCGTAGCAGGACCACAGCAGCGTCTCCCGCACTTGCCCGGCGGGTGCGTACGGCAGCAGGAGCGCGCCGGTGGAGGCGGACACCATCGGCGGGACGATCGGCATCAACCAGCCGCCGAACGCGGAGTCGGGTCCGTTCTCGTGACGGGTGAACGCCAGGTACGGCACCAGGACCGCGGTGAGCAGGCCGCCGATGGTGCCGATGCTCCAGAGGACCCAGTCGATGTGGACGGCGGCGGGGAGGCCGATCCAGTCCTTGCCGAGGAGGATCGTTCCGGCTCCGACGGTCAGGAACGCCATCGGCGGTGCCCCATAGAAGTGCGAGATCACCGGATGGAGGTGGTGCTTGGCTGCGGTACTCCGGTACCGGACCCAGTGCAGCACCATCGCGACCGTGAGGGCGACGAGCAGCACCGCCGCGATCGCCCAGACGAGTGTTGCGGCGGTGCGGAGCCCCGGGAACTGCAGCGGCAGCGACGCAGCCGCGACGGCGACGATCCCGGTGCCCATGATCGACGCGAACCAGTTCGGGGTGAGGTTCGACACGATCAGGCCGGGCCGCTCCAGCTCTCGGAACAGCCGCCGGTCGCGCACACCGTGCTCGGACGTTGCGGGTGCGTGGGCGGGATGAGCGGACATGCATCAAGCGTGCGCAAGTTGCCCACGGTTCGGGAACGGCGAACTCGTTGGCAGGGCACAATGGTCGTTTGTGGCACTGCGGCGGTTGACGGACCGGACTCTGGACCTCGACACCCTCGAGGTCCTCGTCCGCGTCGCGGAGACCGGTTCGTTGACCCGCGCGGCTGAGGTGTTGGGGGTGACGCAGCAGGCGGTGTCTGCGCGTTTACGTGCCGCGGAGCAGGCGGTCGGTCAGCCGCTGGCGCTCCGGGCGGCATCCGGGACCGCGCTGACCGACGCCGGTCGGGTGGTGCTCGGTCTGGCTGTTCCGGTGTTGGAGACCTCCCGGCGGCTCGAAGCAGGAGTCGCCGCACTCGGAGAACCCGTGGGGTCCCTCGTGGTTGCGGCGTCGCAGACGATCGCCGAACTCCTGCTGCCCGGATGGTTGCTCGCCCACCGGGCCGTGACACCCGAGGCGTCGGTGCGCCTGATCGCGGGGAACTCCGCCGCGGTGACCGACCTCGTTCGCTCCGGCGCTGCCGACGTCGGATTCACGGAGACCCCTGCTGCGCCACCTGACCTGTCCTCGCTGGTGGTCGACGAAGACGAACTCGTGGTCGTCGTCGCTCCGCATCATCCGTGGGCAAGCGCTTCGGTCATCACCGCGGATGAGCTCGCGGAGACGCCGCTGCTGCTCCGGGAGGAAGGGTCCGGCACCCGCGCCACGGTCGAGGCATGGCTCGACGACGCGGGACTGACCCTAGCGCCGCCGGCGGCGGTGCTGGAGACGACGGGCATCATCCGCGCCAACGCTCGGGCAGGCATCGCGCCCGCGGTGATGAGTCTCCGCACGGTCGACACTGACCTCGCCGACGGCGCCCTCGTCCGGGTGCCGCTGCTCGGCCCGCCACTGATCCGGTCGCTGCGTGCGATCTGGTCGGGCCACCCGAGGCCTGCTGTGACGGCGTTCCTGGACACCGCCCGCAGCTCGAGCGTCGGTGGTCAGATCAGTCCGTAGGGCAGATCCGGGTGCTGCTCGGCGATCTCGGTGAGCCGGTTGTACTTCGCGACCCGTTCCCCCCGGGCGGGTGCGCCGGACTTGATCTGCCCGGTGCCGGTTCCGACAACGAGGTCCGCGATGAACGTGTCCGTGGTCTCCCCGGATCGGTGCGACACCATGCTGCCCATCCCGATGCTGGTGGCGGTGGCAATCGCTTCGAGGGTCTGTGAGACGGTGCCGATCTGGTTCGGCTTGATCAGTGCCGCGTTCGTCAGCTGCTGTTCGCCGCCGTCGCGGATCCGTTGCGGGTCGGTGACGTAGAGGTCGTCGCCGACGGTCTGGATCCGGCCGCCGAGCGCTGCCTGCATGCGGCGGAACCCCTCATGGTCGTCCTCCGCGAACCCGTCTTCGACGCTCCGGACCGGATACGTGTTGATGAGGTGTCGGTAGTAGTCGACCAGTCCGTCCCGGTCGAGGCTTTCGTCGAGCATCCGGTAGGAGCCGGCGCCCTGGTGGAACTCGTTCGCGGCCGGGTCGAGGGCGATCGCCACCTGATCGACGCCCGGCTCGTGGCCGGCGGCGCGGATCGCGGCGACGAGCAGGTCGAGCGCTTCCTCGGGTGCAGCGATCGAAGGGGCGAAGCCGCCCTCGTCGCCGAGGCCGAGGCTGCCGAACCGGTCCCGCACCAGGCTCGCGAGGGCGTGGTAGACGTCCGCGCCGGTTCGGACGGCGTCGGCCATCGAGCCTGCGTTGACGGGGGCGATCATGAACTCCTGGAAGTTCAGCTTGTTCGCTGCGTGCGCGCCGCCGTTGAGGACGTTGAAGTGCGGGACCGGCATCCGCGGCGTCGAGCCGGTGATCTCGGCGATCCACTGCCAGAGCGGGAGGTCCGCGGCGTGGGCGAGAGCCCTGGAGGCGGCGATCGAGGTGGCAACGACGCTGTTCCCGCCGAGCCGACGGTACCCGGTGGTGCCGTCGAGGTCGGCGAGGGCGGCGTCGATCTGCCCGATCGCCGACCAGGACCGGCCGGTGAGGAGCCCTGAGATGTCGGTGTCGATCAGGTGCAGCGCCTGGGTGACGTCGCGGCCGCCGAACGCGGAACCGCCGTCGCGCAGCTCGACGGCTTCGTGGGCGCCGGTGGAGGCGCCCGCTGGGGCGTCCCCGGTGACGGTGCTGCCGTCGTCGAGTTCGAGGGACACGCGGACGGTCGGGTAGCCGCGGGAGTCGAGGATGCGGGCGGCGTGGACGGCGTCGATGGTGATCGGGTGGTCGTGGTGGGTGACGTACTCGCCCTGATGGGCTCCGTGATGGTGGATGCCGCTGATGTAGTCGTTCATGGTGACGCTCCTTCGGTTCGGGTCATACGTCGAGCTGGCGGGTGGTTGCGGGAAGCCGCGGGGAAGCGGAGGGACAACCTGCTGGCGATCACTCGGCGCCAGTGCCTCCCCGCGGCAGTCTGTGGACCCGTAGGTCACGGGTGTCGGGTGTGGGCGTCCTGTGCGGTGCGGATGATGGCTTCGGCAGCAGCACGGTCGGCCCACCCATTGGTGGTGACGTGCTTGCCGTGCTCGATCTCCTTGTAGTGGGAGAAGAAGTGCTCGATCTCCGCCAGCGTGTGCTCCGGCACGTCGGTGATGTCCTGCAGCTGCGCGAAGCGGTCGTCGTTGGCGGGGACGGTGAGGATCTTGTCGTCGCCGCCGTTTTCGTCGACCATGCGCAGCATCCCGACCGGCCGGACCGTGATGACGACGCCGGGGAACGTGGGACGGGGTAGGAGCACGAGGGCGTCGAGGGGGTCGCCGTCATCGCCGAGGGTGTTGTCGATGGAGCCGTAGTCCTGGGGGAACACCATGCTGGTGAACACCGCCCGGTCGAGCCGGATCCGGCCGGTGGCGTGGTCGACTTCGTACTTGTTGCCGCTACCGCGGGGAATCTCGATCGTGACGTCGAACAGCATGGATGCCTCCGGTTCTGGAGCGGGTGTGTGGTCCGTGGGCGGGGTGGTCACAGGGTGCCGCCGAGGAGGATGCCGGCGGTCGCGGCGGTGACGGAGACGACGAGCATTCCGAGACCGTTGATCGCGGCGGCGGTGATGCGGCCGCTGCGGGCGAGGCGGACGGTTTCGAAGCTGGCGGTGCTGAACGTGGTGTAGCCGCCCATCACCCCGGTGCCGAGGACGGCGACCGGCACCGCGCCGAGGTGGGTGGCGGCGCCGACGGTGATCCCCAGCAGCAGCGACCCGGTGATGTTGATCGTCAACGTGCCGACAGGGAGCCGGAACTCTCGGCCGGTGTTGATGAGCCCGTCGAGGAGGAACCGGCCGGCAGCGCCGGCACCGCCGCCGAGGGCGACGGCGAGGACCAGGAGCGGGCTCATGCTTCCTCCGTGCGGGGTCGGAACCAGCCGGCGACGACGAGACCGACCGCGGTCGCGATCGCGCCGGACAGGACGGTTAGGAGTGCGTAGCCGGTGCCGGCGAGGCCGTGCCCGTCGAGGAACAGGGCGGCGGTGGACTCGGCGAGGGTGCTGTAGGTGGTGAACCCGCCGAGGACCCCGGTGCCGAGGAGCAGCCGCAGCACGCGTCGGCGGCCGGCGTCGGGCCCGCGGTGCGCGAGCGCTTCCAACAGCACACCGAGGGCCAGCGCTCCGGTGATGTTGATCCAGAAGATCGACCAACTCGCCCCGCCTTGGGCGGGGAGCAGGCTACTGATGACGTCGCGGAGAGCAGTACCGGCTGCCCCACCGATGGCGACGAGGCCGACGTACCGCCACCGCAGATGCACCGGCCGCATCGCCGTTGACGGGTCGGAGACGTCGACGTCGGGGTCGGAGGGGAGCTGGTCGTCGGGCATCGGGGTGTCCGTTCGGGTGGTCATGTTCCGCCTTCTGCCGCGACCAACGCCGCGGCGTGCTGTGCTGCTACCGGATCGAGGAACGCCCCACCCCGAGGGACGAGAGCACCCGTCGGGGCGAGGTGGTACTGCACGGGTTGCCCGGTCGGCAGGTTGAGCTGCTCGAGCTCCGGGTCGGTGAGGTCGTCGATGCATGCGCAGAGTGCGCGGAGCGAGTTCCCGTGCGCGACGACGAGGACGCTCCGCCCTGACCGCACCATCGGCAGGAGCCGGTCGTGCAGCACGGGACGGACCCGCTCGATGACGTCCGAGAGCGCCTCGGTGCGTCGGAGGGCACCGTCGGGCAGGCCGTGCAGCGCGGAGCTCGACCGCAGTTCCTCCCACAGCTGCAGCGACATCGGTGGCGGTGTGCCGGTACGGGACCTGCGGAGCCGCATGTACTCGTCGTCACCGAGCGTGTGACGGGCGTCGGTCTTCGTCATCCCGGTCAGGGCGCCGTAGTTGCGTTCGTTGAGCTGCCACACCGCTTCCGTGGGCAGCTGCGTCCCGAGGGCGTCGCAGACCAGTTCGGCGGTGCGGACGGCACGGCGCAATGTGGAGGTGACCACGACGTCCGGCGTGATGTGGTTCGACCGGAGGAGCCATCCGGCTGCGGACGCTTGCCGTCGTCCGTGGGGCGTGAGCGGGACGTCGAGGAGCCCGGTGAAGGTGCCGGCTTCGTTCGCGGTGCTCTCCCCATGCCGCAGGAGCGTCAGCGTGCCAGTCACGGGGCTTCCGACGGGAGGAGGACGGTGGCGCCGACCGGGTCGTGCGGGACGACCAGCACCGGCCGGTGCTGCTGATGCGTCAGATGCGCGGCGACGGACCCGGTGAGCAGTTCCGCCATCCGGCGTCGGCCAGCCTGGGATCCGACGACGATCATCACCGCGTCACGTTCCTCAGCCACCGCAGCGAGTGCGTGACTCGGATCTCCGACCCGGGAGAGAATCTCGACGCCCACTGACCGCGCCGCAGCAAGACCGTGAATGACCCGCACGTCATCGTCGGGAAGCTGCTGCGGGTCGCTGTCCGCCGTGTCCGGGTCGATCGGTTCGATGATCTCCGACCCGTCCGCACGCATCCCCGCTGACAGCAGCGCCGGATCGACGACCACACACACCATCGGGGCGCTGAAGCGTTCAGCGACGGCAGCCGCGACACCGACGACGTCGTGCGCCTGCCCGGACTGCACACCGACGACGACAACACCGGCAGTGTTCGATTCGACCATGACATCTCCCTACCTCAGGCGTGCAGAAGCGCGACCAGCTGAGATAGGGACTGTTGTCGACGAGTGTCGAGGTTGGGTCCGGCAAGCCCCACTGCCGGGTCCGAAGACACCACCAGTATGCACCCACCACCCCATGCCCGCACCGACGATCTTCCGCACCTCGAGAACCGGTCCGCTTCGTGACGCGGGACGACAGGGAAAGAAGCTTGAAGGGCGACACTGAGCGGAGCTGCTCACAGCCGACGCGGACCGCCTCCGAGGGCCCAAGTGTCCGGTTGGGGATCGTCTAGTGAGACATCGTCTGCCTTGCGCGTGCGTGCTTTCACACGTTCGCGCCAATACCGAGATCGTTGCAGCGGAGCAAGGTTGAATTCCGACGAAGGAGGGTCCCGTGTTCGTGCTGCGAGGAGTTGGTGATGCGCTGGCGGCTGCTGGCTCGATGGGGTGGGAGATCCTCTGGCCCCTCGTGCTCGGCTTCACCCTGTCCGGCATCATCCAGGCGATCGTCCGTACGGATCAGATCACCAAGCTGATGCGCGACGACTCGCCACGCGCGATCAGTGTCGCGACCGGGCTTGGCGCCCTGTCATCGTCGTGCTCCTACGCCGCGGTCGCGCTCGCGCGGGCCCTGTTCCGGAAGGGTGCGAGCCTGAGCGCCGCGATGGCGTTCGAGGTTGCGTCGACGAACCTCGTTGTCGAGCTCGGGCTGATCCTGGCGTTCGTGATGGGGTGGCAGTTCACGGTCGCGGAGTTTGTCGGCGGGCCGATCATGATCATCCTCATCGCCCTCGGCTTCCGGCTCTGGATGCGCGGCAGGATCCTCGACGCCGCCCGTGAGCAGGCCGACAAGGGGCTCGCTGGGTCGATGGAGGGGCACGCGGCGATGGACATGTCGGTGCCGGGCGATCAGGGGTTCTGGCGACGGTTGTTCTCGAAGCCTGGGCTGACGAGCGTGTCGCAGTACTTCGTGATGGACTGGGCGTCCGTGCTCCGCGACATCATCATCGGTCTGCTCATCGCCGGCGCGTTCGATGCCTGGGTGCCGAAGGCTTGGCTGCAGGCGGTCTTCTTCGAGGGACATCCGACGTTGGCGTTCATCATCGACCCGATCATCGGGCCGGTGCTGGCGATGGTGAGCTTCGTCTGCTCCGTGGGGAACGTGCCCCTCGCGGCGGTGTTGTGGAACGGTGGGATCAGCTTCGGCGGGGTGGTCAGCTTCATCTTCGCGGACCTGATCATCATCCCGATCATCGTCATCTACCGGAAGTACTACGGCTGGAAGGCAGCCCTCCGGATCACCGGGATCTTCTACGGGGCGATGGTCCTCGCCGGCTACGCCGTCGAACTGCTGTTCACCCCGCTGGGCCTGATCCCTACGAACCGGCATCTGAGCATCGTGGCGACCTCTATCAGCTGGAACTACACCACCTGGCTCAACATCGTGTTCCTGCTGATCGCGTCGTTCCTGCTGGCCGTGTTCATCCGCAGCGGCTCCTGGTCGATGCTACGGATGATGAAGGGCGCACCCGACGACGGCGGCCACGACCACCCCGCACACGAACACTCACACGCCTGACCGCGCGCCGCGATCGAGTTGACTAGCGGACCGGTCAGTGGTGGCCGTGGACGACGGCGTGGCCGAGGCCGCGGCTGATCATCCACCGGTTCACGGGCGTGGTGATCACGAATGCGATCGCGAGGGAGAACAGCAGCGCCGTCCAGAACAGCCAGTCGCTGAGCTGCGCGTCCATCGCGCCGGGGATCGCAACGATGACGGTGTTGTCGATCAGCTCCATGACCGCGATCGACACGGTGTCCGCGGCGAGAGCGACCTTGAACGCAGCGCCGAGGCTCAGACCCGACTTGATGACGCCGCGCATGGTGAGGGCGTAGCCGAAGATGAACGCGAGGACGATTGACAGGACGATCGTGCCGGCGTTGTGGAAGCCGGCAGCGGTGCCGATGACCATGCCGAGGACCTCACCGATCGCGCAGCCGGTGAGGCAGTGCAGCGTCGCTTGCGCAGCCATCGACCACGTCGTCGCCCCGTGCCCGCCGCTGTGGCCGGCGTGCTCGTCTCCGCTCATCTGATGGTGCTCGTGCGTGTCCATGCTGCTCCGATCTGGCGCGGTCGACGCCAACAGTTCACATATACCCCTAGGGGGTACCATGCGCTGTAACGCGAAACTCCACGCGATGTTCCCGGTTCGGCCGGTCGCGGCGGGTTCGGTGTGAATCCGGACACCAGGTTGCCGCCGCCGTTCGGGGTACCGCACCATAGAAGCGCTCCTCCGACCCGTCTGCTCGAAAGACTGATGCTCACCACCGCCACCTCCCCGCGTCGCCGGCTGCT
The DNA here is from genome assembly GCF_030363035.1 of Curtobacterium caseinilyticum. Lineage (GTDB taxonomy): Bacteria > Actinomycetota > Actinomycetes > Actinomycetales > Microbacteriaceae > Curtobacterium > Curtobacterium caseinilyticum. Next base: position 20,072 of record NZ_JAUCMN010000007.1, read on the forward strand.
GTTGCAGGCCACGGCGACGCTGGCGTTGCTGCTGCTGGTCGGGTTCACGGTCCTGATGCACACGATGGCCGGGCACACCGCCGGCCACGAGCACCCGATGGCTGCTCCCGCAGCCACCGCCGAGCACAGCCACGTCGCCGCCGGCCACACCGAGCACGCGGCTCCTGCGACTGCGGTGATGACCGTCCTCACCGATGCGGGCTGCGACAGCGGCCTGTGTGCGCTGATGTGCTCGCTGATGGGGATGGCGTGCGCGCTGACGATCGCCCTGTTCACGTGGGCGCTGCTGCGCGCACGGACCGGCGGCATCCTCTACCTGCTCGCGCGGCTTCTCGCGCTGGCTGACCGGCTGCCGCGCCGCATCGCGGCACCGAAACCGCCATCACTGACGGCGTTGCAGATCATCCGCATCTGATCCGCCCCCAGCGGGATCCCACCCCCGATGGGTGGCCTCCGCATGCCCAGAACCGGGAGGCGTCCGCCTGCCCGGAACGCCTGACGCATTCACGGGAACGGAAGATCATGCACACCACCACCACGCGCACGCTCGCGATCGCTGCCGCGCTGACCCTCGGCCTCACCCTCGCAGGCTGCTCCACCAGCAATAGCGGCTCCGACGCGGGCTCGTCGTCCTCGTCGACGTCGGCGGCGTCGGCGCACAACGACCAGGACGTGATGTTCGCGCAGATGATGCTGCCGCACCACAAGCAGGCCGTCGAGATGAGCGACATGCTCCTCGCCAAGGGCTCGGGCGTCGATACCGACGTCGCTGGACTCGCGAAGCAGATCAAGGCCGAGCAGTCCCCGGAGTTCAACCAGCTCACCGGTTGGCTCAAGGGTTGGGGCGAGCCGGTCGAGTCGGAGCACTCCGGGATGGGGCACTCCATGTCCGGGATGATGTCCGACTCCGACATGACCGACCTCGACAAGGCGTCCGCGAAGGACGCCGGGAAGCTCTACCTCGAGCAGATGATCCAGCACCACAAGGGCGCCGTCGACATGGCCAAGACCGAAGTCGACAAGGGCAAGAACACCGACGCCGTCGCGATGGCGAAGTCGATCGTGTCCAGCCAGACCGAGCAGATCACCCAGATGCAGGACATGCTCGCGTCCCTCTAAAGCCCCGGCGTGGGTCGCGGCGGGCTCCCCCCTTTCCTGCCGCGGCCCACGACCGGCCCGCCCTCTCCTCCCTGCTCGACTTGCGTTCGGGTCACCCCTCCCGTTTCGGCCTGCCGGCCACCACCACTCTTGGAGCCTGCCCGTGCCTCAGCAGCATCCCCTGACCCCCGCCATTCCCGCACCCCGGACGCGCCGCGAAGCCCTCGCCGCCGAACGCTCCGCCTCAGCCCCGACCGCCAGCCGCACCCGAACCGCGACGATCACTGCCGCTGCCCAGCCGGCGCTGCGGCCGCTACCGACCGTCGCGGCTGCACCCGCAACACCGGTCCGCTCACTGCGGTCACGCGTTCTCGCCGCGGTCCCGATCACTGGTGCCGCGGCCGCGATGGCGCTGTTCACCGCTGCCGCGGCGCTGCCCGCGCAGGCGACGACCGGCTCCGCCGCAGTCGTGTCCAGTGTCGCTCCTGCCGCCGCCGGGCAGAGCTTCACCGCGTCCGGGCTGGCCCTCACGGTCGACCGCGATGGGTACACGATCACCAAGCCGGCCCCGAAGCCCGTGATCACCAAGACCGCACCCGCCTCGCAGGCCGCGCCAACGGGGGCCACACCGGCCTCGACGAAACAGAGCGTTCCCACGACCACGGGCGGCACGATCGTGAACACCGGAATCGGCGACATCCGATGGCCTGTCGCCGGAACTATCACCGTCAGCTCACCGTTCGGTCCGCGAAGCGCCCCATGCGCGACCTGCTCGTCGATTCACCAGGGCGCGGACCTCACCCCCGGCGCCGGCACCCCCATCGGAGCTGTCGCTGCCGGCACTGTCCGAGTGTCGACAACGCACCCCGAGTACGGGCAGTACGTCATCATCGACCACCAGATCGACGGTCGCCTCGTGTCCACCCTGTACGCGCACATGATATTCGGCTCCTCGCCGCTTCGCCCAGGCGACACCGTCGCCGTCGGGCAACTCGTTGGCCTCGTCGGCAACACCGGCGCGAGCACCGGTGCGCACCTGCACCTGCAGGTCATGCCTGGCGGCACCACACCCATCGACCCGATCCCGTGGCTCACCGCCAACGCCGGACGCACGCTGTAGCACCTAGCCCCAGCGGTGTCCAACCAGCCATCGGCTATTAAGACGGGTGGAGGGGGCGCCCTCGTATAACAATGCGAGTCAGCGCCCACTGCCTTGTCGGAGGCCTTGGAGGTAGGCGTTGTAGTTGTCGAGCTCAGTGTCTCCATGCCGGTCGGCTTCGCGAGTGGCGCGAGCGGCTTTTCGGGAGTCCTGTCGCTGCCAACGGATGATGCTGGCGAGCAGGATGATGGCGACCGGTAGCTCGCCGTACGTCCAGACCAGACCTCCGGCGAGTTGCTGATCGCGAAGTGCGGTGGTCTCGAACTCGGCGCTCGGCGAGGCGAATGTCGCCACAAGGGGTGCGCTGCTGAACATCAGGGTGAGCCCGAATGCGGCATGGATCTGCATCTCGACGAACGCATCGACGATGCGGATGACGTACGACGTGCGCCGGGGAAGTGGGTCAACGGTTGCGAGCGGCAGCATGATCACTGTGCCAAGAGCCACGAACGTCAGTTGGAGCGCGATTCGACCTGCTTCCGTGGAGAGAAGCGCATCCGCTGCCCCGGTGAGGTAGAGCCCGAAGAGGGGCACGACGAGCAGCGGCACGACTGCCAGCGGATGCAGGATCAGCCGGGCGAACGGGGATCGGAGAACGCCGACCGCCAGCCTGAGCACACGGCGGCCGAATCCGCGACGCGGCATGCCTCGCAGGAGCACCGTTCCCGGGGAACCGAGAATCAGCAGCGGCGGGACGATCAGCAGCAGAGTCAGCTGCTGGAACATGAACGCTGAGAGCAGCTCGCGGCTGTAGGTCTGGAGGCCGGTTGTCGTCGCTGTGAACATGACCGCGCACCCGAGGATGAACACCACGGCCCGACCGAGAGCTGGGGCACGCGGTCCGCGCCGGGCGTTGACGTACAGGACGAGGTAGGTCGTCGCTAGGAGAACAGCGACGACCGCTACGGGCGACAGCGGTCCCGTCGCCCAGGACCAGAGGACGTTCGAATCGAGACGGGGCATCGTTACAGTCGCTCCTGCTGTTCAACCGGGCAGCTCCGTCGAGCTCGTTCTCGGTGAACGCTGTCGGTGAGTGGCGGTTGCATCGTTTCCTCGTCTGCGGTGGTGACGGCTGATCGCGTTGAGTCGGCGACTCAGCGGGGGGAACTGGGTCGTCGTGGCTTGGTCTCAGATCGGCATCGTGGTTCCGGAGATGAGGGCTTGCATGGCGTACATGATGCGTGTCCATACGCCGGTGACCATGGCCGCGCCGGTGAGGATGAGGATCGCGCCGCCGATGATGTTGACCGCGCGGATGTGGGTGCGTAGGAACCGGACGGTGTTCTTCGCCCAGCCCAGTCCGGCTGCGATGAGGACGAACGGGATCCCGAGGCCGAGGCAGTAGGCCAGGCCGAGGAGTGCGCCCCGGCCCGCGGTGCCCGCGTCGAGGCTGAGTGCGGTGATGGTGGCGAGGGTGGGGCCGAAGCACGGGGTCCAGCCGAGACCGAAGGTCGCGCCGAGGAGCGGTGCGCTGGTGAGTCCCGTGGGTGGCCGCCAGGACGTCCGGACGGTGCGCTGCAGTGGGCGCAGTAACCCGATGAAGGCTGCTCCCATCACGATGACGATGACGCCGAGGAGCCTGATGATGAGGTCCTGCCATTGCACGAGCCAAGTACCGAGGGCGCCGAACAGTGCACCGTAGGCGATGAACACTATGCCGAATCCGGTGACGAACAGCAGCGCGCCGATGATGGTGCGTCTGGTCGTGGATGCGGCGACGGATCCGGTGACGTAGCCGAGGTAGCCCGGCACGAGTGGCAGCACGCACGGGGATGCGAAGGAGATCAGGCCGGCGAAGAGCGCGATCGGGATCGCTGCAATCATCTGCCCGCTGAAGACGGCGTCCTGCCAGTTCATCGTTCCAGCTCCTCACGTGGGCAGGCTGCGTCGAGCGAGGTCATCGCAGCTTCTCTGACGTCGAGGTCGCCGCGTTGGTGGTGGCGGTGGTAGCTCCGCGGTGGCGGCGTTTGGACGGCGAGGTGCGTGCGTAGGTGAGGGCGAGGAGGCCGACGCCGACCGCGATGGCGATATCGGCGATGTTGCCGATGGCCAGATTGGCGTAGTTGATCATGTCGACGACGACGCCGCTGCCGAATTGGTCGCCGCGGGCGAGCCGGTCTAACAGGTTGCCGACGGCGCCGCCGAGCAGCACGCCGACTCCTGCGGTGTATTTCGGCGGGATGCCGAGGACGGTTCGGGTGAGGAGTCCGATGACGACAACGGTCGAGGCCAGCGACAGGATCCAGGTCGTGTCGCTACCGAGGGAGAACGCTGCCCCGGTGTTGAAGGCCAGCCGCAGGCCGAGCAGCTCTCCGACGAGGGGGATCGTCCGGTGCGGGTCGAGGTGCCAGAGGGCCCACTGCTTACTGATCTGGTCGAGGACCGCGATGGCGGTACCGGTGACGATGACCGCGATGAGTGTGCGCCGGGATCGCCAGCGTGATCGTTGTCGGTCAGCGCCGACGGGTGCGGGCTGCGTCATCGGCGCAGCTCGTCGTCGATGAGTGTGGACAAGGTGCCGGGTCCATCGATCGCGCCGACGATGCGAGCGGCGACGCGACCCTTGGTGTCGAGCACGATGGTGGTGGGGACAGCGTTCGGGGCTACTTCACCGGAGAGCGCCAACTGCATCCGGGCCTGATCATTGTCGAGCACGCTGGGGTAGGGGATGTTGAAGCGCCGTTCGAAGGCGTCCGCTGTGCCCTTCGCGTCGCGGACGTTCACGCCGATCATTTGCACGTTCTGGTCCTGGTAGCGATCCCAGACGGTATTGAGGTGCTTCGCTTCCGCGCGGCACGGCGGGCATGCGGCGTACCAGAAGTTGAGCACGACGACCTTGCCCTGAAGGTCGGCGGAGCGCATCGGTTCTCCGTCCGAGGAGACCTCGTCGAAGTCGATGACGGTTTTCCGGTTCGCAGTGGGCACTTGGGTGACAGTGCCGTCCCCGGAGACGTAGTTTTTCGTGCCGCCGTCACGGTATTGCGCGCTCAGACCGGTGTTGGTGTCGCTGTTGGAGGAGCAGCCGGTGAGCACGAGCGCGCTGCTGACGGCGAGCACAACGGTTGCCACGATGATCCGGGTTTGCCGGGGCCTCATTGGGCTTCCTCGAGTGCTGCGTCGACGGCGTCCTGCAGGTCGGTGTACGACTGCAGCGTGACCGGTTTGCCGTTGATGAAGAACGTCGGGGTGCTGCTCACACCGAGCTGGGTGCCGAGGTTGACGTCGTCCTGGATGAGCTTCTGCACGCTGGAGCTGTCGACGTCGCGGTCGTACTGTCGCATGTCGAGGCCGAGGTCTTCGGCGTAGCCGCGGAACCGGTCGGCCTGGGAGTCGGTGCCCCGCTCACCCCACTCGGCTTGCGTCTCGTACATCCGCTGGTACATCGGCTCGAGCTGGTTCTGGCGAGCTGCTGCTTCGACTGCGCTTGCGGAGGTGCGGGAGTTGCCGTGTCCGGGGAGCGGGAAGTAGCGGAACCCGAACGTGATCTTGCCGGCGTAGTCCTTCCGGAGCTGTTCGACGTAGGGGTAGAACGCACCGCACGCTTCGCATTCGAAGTCGAGGAACTCAACGACGGTGATCGCTCCGTCGCCTTCCTCGCCGAGTACGTGCGTCGGCGTGAGCGCTTCAGCTGTGGCCGCTGCCGTGCTGGCTGGAGTACCAGCACGGGTGTTTTCGATGTTCGCCCGGATGACGAACACGGCGATGAGGATGATGACGAGCGCTCCGGCGATGACGCCGGAGATGATGCCGATGCGGGCGCTTTTGGTCATGTGCTGGCCTTTCAATCACGCGCCGCGCGCGTTGAGGAACGGTGTCGGGGGGACGGGGGTGCCGTTCTGACGGATCTCGAAGTGGAGGTGACAGCCGGTGGACAGGCCGGCGTTACCGACTGCGGCGACGGTCTGGCCGGCGCTGACTTTCTGGCCAGCTCGCACGAGCACCCCCGAGGAGAACATGTGCGCGTAGTTGCTGGTGACGCCGCCGCCGTGGTCGATGGTGATGAGGTTGCCGTAGTCGCCATAGGGGCCCGCGTAGGTGACGGTGCCGGCAGCGACGGCGTAGAGGCCGGTGCCGCACGCGGCTCCGAAATCGTCGCCGGCGTGCAGCCGGTAGTAGTTGAGAATTGGGTGGAGGCGGTTGCCGTAGGCCTGGTACGACGAGTACGACCGGATCGGTTTCGTCCATCCGGACGACGACGCGGCCCCTGGGTTCCCGCCTGGTGCAGCCGCTGAGTCTGCAGTGCTTGGTGGGGTCTGTGCTGCGCGGGCCGCAGCTGCTGCTGCGGCGATCCGGGCAGCTTCCGCTCGGGCTGCTGCGACGCGGCGCCGTTCCGCTTCTGCGTACGCCGACTCGGTGTTGAGCGTGTGGTCCCGCAGGACTGCAAGCTGGTCGGTGAGTTCCTGCTTCCGGGATCGTTGCGCCGTCTCGGCCTCGGCAGCCTCTGTGGCGGCTGCCGTAGCGGCAGCGAAGGTGTCAGCTGCCTTCTGCTGCAACCGGTCCCGTTCGCGGCGGGCGGCGGCTGCTTGCTTGGTTAACGCCTCCGCGGTTCCGGCGCGGGTTGCCGCGTCCTCGAGCGCAGCGTTCATGGTGTCGGTCACCTTTGACGCGGTGCCGAGCCGCTCGAGGAGGGTGTCACTATCCGCGGTGATCGATGCGGTCAGGTCACGCCCGGCCGACCGGGACAGGTACGCCGACCACGCCGCGATCTGCTCCTCAGCGCCTGCTGCTTCTGAACGGGCGGTGCTGGCTTGCTTGGTGAGGGTGTCGTACTTGCCGGTTGCGGTGTCCGCTGCATCTTGCGCAGTTTGCAGCTCCTTGCCGCGGGCTGCTGCAGTCTGCTTCGCTGCGGCGGTCGCGGTTTCGAGCTGCTGCACCAGGGCAGTGATCTCCGCGGCTTTCGATTCCGCGGCCGCTTCACTCTTCCGCGCCTCGAGCACATCAGCCCATGTCGGCGCGGTCGCCGCGGCGGCGGGGACGGCTATGACAAAGCTGGCGACGGCGACAGTGAGGGCAGTCACGGCGGCGAGGACATGCCGGCGCATCACTCGGGTGCCTTCGGGCGGCGGCGAGTGAGGAGAAGAATCCCGACGATTGCCACGATGAAGAGGGCGGTCAGGCCGGCAAGGACCCAGATTCCGGCGCTGTTACTCGGGGCCGATTCCGCGCCGGAGGCGGCAGGAGTCGCCGCGGATGACGCTGCAGCTGTCGGAGTGGGGGTCTCCTGCGGGGTTGACGCGGATGGGGTGGGGGAGGGTGTGCTGCCGGTGGAGGTGAACTGGTAGCTGCCGGAGATGGGGTGACCGTCGACAGACACGCTCCGCCAGGTGACGGTGTAGGAACCGGGCGTGGTGATGGTGATCGGCTTGGTGAGGGTGCTGCCGTCCACGGTGATCTGGCCGGTGGTGACTTCTTCATCGTCCGGGTCGACGACGCTGATGATGATGCCGCTCTCCAGCGCTGCGAGCGGCGGCTCTGAGTACGTCAGGGTGATCTGGTCGAGGTCCCCGGCGACAGTACTGTCGGCGGCTGGGTTGGCGGACGCGAGGGCGTCGTGGGCTGCGGCTGGGGTTGCGGTGACGAGGACAGCGGCGAGGACCGCAACGGGAACTGCGGTGGCGATCAGAGCGCGAAGACGCACGGGGAACCTTTCCTAGAAGACACGGCCAGCGTTGGCGCGAAGCCACGTGTCCGGATTGATGGGCGTGGTGCCGTCCTGGTGCACTTCGAGGTGCAGGTGCGCGCCGGTGCTCCGGCCGGAGGAACCGACGAGACCGACCCGGTCGCCTGCGGCCACGGTCTGCCCGACCCGCAGCGGCGAGGAGCCGACGATCATGTGTGCGTAGAGGGTGGAAACCAGTCGACCGTTGATGCGGTGGTCGATGATCGCGTACTGGCCGAATTCCGAATGTCGGCCGGCGACGCGCACGGTGCCGGCAGCGACGGCACCGATCGGCGTCCCCATACCAGGCGTCAAATCCAGCCCCTGGTGGGCGCTTGAGCAGGTTGCGCATGGGGCGATCCGGTACCCGAACCCGGAGCTCATCGGCACCGGGCCGGGGAACGGCCACTGCACGTCCCCACCGCCGGTCGACGCCCCCACTGCCGGTATTCCTGACGAGCCTGCCGACGTCGCGGGGGCCGGTGCAGGGGCGGAGACCGTGAAGCTGTCGCGGGTGAGGTTCGGGTCGAGTGCTGCGGCTGCGACGGTCAGTGTCTGCGCGGGCGCCGCAGTTGCTAGTGGCATCCCGGGTGTGGCCGCGACCGCAGTCGGGCCCGGGAGGGCTGCGGACGCGAATAGCACCACCGCTGCCGCTGCCGCCGTCGCGGCTGCAGCTGACGGGACGGGACGCGCCCGACCAGCGGACGTTGCGACTGGAGCCGGCGGCGTCACAGTCCGGCGAGGGGTGCTGCGACCACCGGTTCCTGCAGTCACCCGTCTGCGGGTGACGGGGCGCGAACGGGTTTCGAGGCGCTCAGCGGCAAGGGCTTCACGGCGGGTCAGTGGAGCCAAGGGACGTTCGGAGTTGGCAGGGGTGGGTGCGGGAGTATTCACGCGTCGAAAGGTCTTCCGGTGAGGTGCGGGCAGGACGCAACTGACGGCCCCGCAGCGCAGGGTCGTCTGGAAGAGTGATCAGACGCGCGCGATCGAGAGCACCGTCAGCGATACCGCTGATGGTGCTGCCATACGCCGCGGCACCATGGCCACACGGGCGAGCATCTGCGACAGGGTGAACAGCGACCGCCGCGGCGAGGTGATCGCTGCCAGCGCGGCGACCGCGCCAACGACCATCGCCGCCAACCCGAGCAGGGCGCAGAAGATGCTCGCGGCACCATGCTCCGCATCCACATGCGTCGCCGCCGGGTCGACTTCGGCTGTGTCGAGGGCAGATGCGACGGCGCCGGTGAGCGTCGGGATTGCTTCGTCGGTGTGGCTGGCGAGGTTCTGCAGTGTTAGCGCACCCAGCAGCAGCAAGACGGCAGCAACGACCGCGGTGACTGCTCGAAGCAGCCGGAGCGGGAGGTCGTGGCGAAGTGTCGTCATGATCATGTGGGGGCCGTGCGCGGCTTCATCCAGTGTGCAGGACGCGTTCGCGCCGCACAGACTGGATGGTGGCGTGTTGCCGCCGCGCTGATTGTCGGGGATCCGGATGGGAGAGCACTGCAAACCGGCGCCAGTGGCGGGTCGTGCTGCTGTTGGGCTAGTCACGGTCGTTGAGGGCGGCGAGCCGGTCGTTGTAGGCGGTCAGGTCTGCGTCGCCGTCCCGGTCAGCTTGCCGGTCGAGGCGTTTCGCGGTGCGCTCTTCCGAGCGTCGCCAGTTCCGGACGACGAGGAGCGCGACGAACACCATCGGCAACTCACCCGCTCCCCAGGCGATCCCGCCGCCGGTGCGTTGGTCCGCCAGGAGCGCTGCGGTGTCGGTCTGTCCGAGAGCACGGAACCAGTCGAGCGCGTACACGGTTGCGCTGCTCATCACCGCGACGCCGAAGAACGCGTGGAACGCCAGCGTCGCCAGCAACGCGATGATCAGGATCGGGTACGGCGGCCGGCGGGGGCCGGGGTCGATTCCGACGAAGACCCAGAAGAACAGGTACCCGCTGAGCACGAAGTGCAGCACCATCGCGACGTGCCATTCATGGGACTGCATCGACGCTTGGAACGCACCTGTGAAGTAGAACGCGACCAGCGAGCCGGCGAAGATGACACCGGCGACGGCGGGTTGGGCGAGGAACTGCATCCACTTCGAGTGCACGAACAGCAGCAGCCACTCGCGGGCGCCACGGGAGCCGTCGTTGCGGATCGGCAGGGTCCGGAGGGCAAGGAGAACTGGACCGCCAAGGACCAGCGGCAACGGGACGAACATCATCAGCAGCATGTGCTGGATCATGTGGCTGGAGAAGTGGATCATGCCGTACACGGCGGGGCCGCCGTTCATCGTCCAGATGAACACCGCGCAGCCGAGCACCCAGCTGATCGTGCGACCGATCGGCCACCGATCGCCGCGCTGCCGTAGTTTCCGGACGGCCAGGAGATACCAGACGATCCCGGTCACGGCGAGGGCGGTCCACACCCAGTCCCAGTGCCATGCGGTGAGAAACCGTTGAAGCGTCTGCGGATCCGGGTACGTGTACCCGATCAGCCCGTCGCGCGTGTCCGCGCCAACTGTAGGGGCCTGTGGGATCGGCGGCTGGCTGCGAGATACGGCCACGGATGCGCCGATGGCGATCGCCATGAACACGATTTCCGCTAACGCGAACCGGACGAACAGCCGTCGGTTCGTGGGCTCGCGCAGCAGCCCCGGGACGATTTTTCGTCGTTGGACCGCACCAGCAACGCCGAGGAGCACCAGAGCTCCAGCTTTCACGGTAATCAGCCACCCGTAGGAGGTGGTGACCAGGTCCAGCGGGCCGGTGAGACGGAGCGAAGCGTTCACAACGCCGGAGAACGCGACCGCGCCGAACGCCCACCCGGCAAGGGCCGAGTAGCGGGCGATGACCCGGCCGGTGGCACCCTTGGTGCGGGTCCGCAGCAGCAGCACCGCGACGAGCCCCCCGACCCATACGCACACCCCGACGAGGTGAATCGCCAGGGAGTTCACGGCGTTGGCGTGTTCCAGGGAACCCGCGGCGTGACCGGAGAGAGATAGTGGCAGCAGCGCGAAGAGCGCAGCAACGGTCGCGACAGCGAGGGTCGTTACGCGAGTCGCGAAGGCGGCGAGGACTGTTGCAATCAGCGCCGCGATGGCGGACACCAGGTACACCTGGCCTGCCTCCAGGCGGAACAAGAACTCCGGGAAGATCCGGTTGAACACGGCGCTGCCGATGGGAGCGCCAATTGTGTTCGCGCCGGTGAACACGATGCCCGCGACAGCGGCGAGGAACCAGACTGCTCCCGATGTTGCCGCCCACCGGGCAGCACGGTGTTGGACGCTGGAGACAGCGCCGTGGTCGGTGCGGCGGGCCGGCAACGCGAACGCGGCCACGATCAACAGCCCAACAGTGACGGCCGCCATCGCGTCATGTAGGACTCGTGCGACGGGCATGCCCCAACGGACGAGGCTGCCGGCGTCGACGAGCTGCGTTTCCTCGTTCAGCGCGCCGGTCATCGTCAGGCCGAGCAGCGCGCAGCCAAGGGCAACGGGCACGGCGACGGTCAGCACCGTCACCGTATTGGCACCCTGTCGGCTGAGCTGCTGAGAGGCTGTGGGAGCGGTCACCGAAGCCACCTGCCTGCGCGGGTTTGGGTGCGGTGGTCGGTGCGGGGCATGGAGTCCGATCAGGTGTGTGGGGTGTGCTCGTGCTGCGTGTGACCGGCAGGTTCGAGCTGGAATGTCGAGTGCTCGACGCTGACCTCGAAATGCTCGGCGACACAGGTCTGCAGCTCATCCAGAAGCGCCGGCAGTGAACCGTCTGTGAAGGAGTCGCGGTCGACGATGACGTGCGCCGTCAGCACGGGCAGTCCGGTCGCGATCTGGCTGGCGTGCAAGTCGTGCACATCCACGACGCGGTCCCGTTCCAGGAGGTGCTGCCGCACCGCGTCGAGGTCCAGACCCGACGGGGTGGTCTCAAGCAGCACGCTCACTGTCTCACGAAGCAGCTTGAAGGCCCGCGGAAGGATCAGAACGCCAATCAGCAACCCCGCAATCGCATCCGCGCCACCCCATCCGGTGACCGTGATGACGAGCGCGGCGACGATGACCGCGACGGACCCGAGCGCGTCATTGACGACCTCGAGGAACGCCGCCCGAAGATTGAAGTTCGCGTTTCGTCCGCTGACCAGGACCAGGATCGACGCGATGTTGCCGACCAGGCCGATCACACCAAACGTCAGCAGCCCCGCCGAAGCGATCTCCGGCGGCGCGAACAACCGCTGAACACCCTCGATCAGCACGAACAGACCCACCGCCAGCAGCACCGCAGCCTGCGCGGTCGCAGACAGCACTTCCGCGCGAGCGAACCCCCACGTGCGCTTCGCTGTGGCCGGTCGGCGTGCGAGGTTCGCTGCGATCAACGCGGTCGCGAGGCCGCCGGCGTCGGTGAGCATGTGTGCCGCATCGACCAACAAGGCGAGGCTGTTGGTCAGGATCGCGCCGACCACTTCCGCGACAAGGATCGTCGCCGTGATCGAAAACGCGATTGCGAGGCGCTTGCGATTCACTGCGTGCGCGTGCGCGTCCGCGGCGTGGTCATGTCCGGTGCTCATGCGTCGTGCTCCGCACTGTGGTGGTGTCGCACCACGTCGCCGACCGTGTGCTCGGCTTGGAAGATGGCGTCGTGCACGAGCTTGTTCGCGTGGTCGTTCGCCAGCCGGTAGAACACGCGATTGCCCTCCTGCCGGGTGGTCACCATCCGCGCCATCCGCAGCTTCGCCAGGTGTTGAGACACCGCCGCCTGCGACCGGTCGACCGTCGCCGCGAGATGGTTCACCGACAACTCGTCCTCCCGCAACGCCAGGATCAGGCGAATCCGGGTGGGATCAGCGAGCATCGAGAAGATCTCGGCCGCAATCTCGACGTGAGCATCGTCAAACTCCGACAGTCCCACGTTCGAATATTCGCTCATGCGAATATCCTTGCATGGCGAGCAGGCAGACGGCAACGCCGTGTCCGTCGGTTTCTGTAGTCGACAACTACCAGCTACACGTCATTGGAGACTGTATAGTCACCGCATGCTGACCATTGCTTCGCGGCTTGACGTGATGACCCGTCTCGGACGTGCCCTGGCCGATCCGTCCCGAGCCCGGATCCTGCTTCGGCTGCTGGACGAACCCGGCTACCCGGCACGCCTGGCGGACGAGCTGCAGTTGACCCGCACGAACGTGTCGAACCACCTTGCGTGTCTCCGCGGCTGCGGCATCGTCGTCGCCGTCCCGGAGGGGCGCAGCACCCGGTACGAGATCGCGGACCCGCACCTCACGCGAGCGCTGGGCGCACTGGTCGACGTCGTTCTCGCCGTCGATGACGGCGCCGAGTGTACGGACGAGGACTGCGACGTCCCGCTGTGCTGCGGAGCCGGCGCATGAGCGCCGCGATGCAGCTTGGTGCGCCCCTGACCGCCGCGCGTCGGACGCTGTTGCAGCGACGGGTGCGGTGGATCGTCGCCGCGACGATCACCTACAACGTGATCGAAGCCGTGATCGCGATCGCCGCCGGCACGGTGGCGTCCTCCACAGCGCTGATCGGGTTCGGTCTCGACTCCATCGTGGAAGTGCTCTCCGCTGCAGCGGTCGCGTGGCAGTTCGCCGGCCGCGACCCGGAAGCGCGCGAGCGCACCGCGTTGAAGGTCATCGCGGTGTCGTTCTTCGGCCTCGCGCTGTACGTCACCGTCGACGCCGGCCTCACCTTCGCCGGGCTTCGCGAGCCAGAGCACAGCACCGTTGGCATCGTCCTCGCCGCGGTGAGCCTCGCGGTGATGCCGTTCCTCAGCTTGCTGGAACGGCGCACCGGGAAGGAACTCGGCTCCGCGTCCGCTATCGCTGACTCGAAGCAGACCCTCGTGTGCAGCTACCTGTCCGCCGCGGTCCTGGTTGGCCTACTGCTGAACACGCTGTTCGGGTGGACTTGGGCTGACCCGGTGGCGGGGCTGGTCGTGGTGGTCTTCGCGGTCCGGGAGGGGTTGGAGGCCTGGCGCGGCGACGCGTGTAAGCAGCCGGTGTCGGCGCTGACCGGTGAGCGCGACGTCGACACCTGCGACTGCTGCTGACGGGCTGGGCTCCTTGTGCAGCGCGGGGAGCGGTTCCTGCTCGACTGGTTCGAGTTCGAGGCCATCGCGGACGGGTACCGGCTCTGGTCTGCGGACGATCGAGAGCCCGTCGCGGACGTCGAGGCGCTGCCGGAACAGTGCCAGGTGTGCATGCTCCGCTCGGGGCTCCGGTTCCGATACGACAGTCTCGATGACGTCGAGCGGCGGGTGGGTGCATGTCGCCTGCTCGGTCTGTAGGGGTCTCGGCAGACCGTCCCGCGGCCCATCTGGCTAGGGCGTGTTGATCAAGAGGTTCCGCTCCTCGGTGGGTGAGTCTTGAACGGTGACGCGACAGGAGATCTCTGACGAGGTGTGGGCCGTGATGGAGCCGTTGATGCCGACGGTGACCGGTCGGTCGCGGCCGTGGACGGATCACCGGCTCGCTATCGAGGGGATGGCGTGGAAGTACCGGACCGGTGCGCCGTGGCGTGACGTTCCGGAACGGTTCGGGAAGTGGAACTCGATCTACAAGCGGTTCAACCGGTGGGCCGGGGACGGCACCTGGCAGAAGCTGCTCACCGAGGTGCAGAAGCAGGCCGACGCCGCTGGGGAAATCGACTGGGTCGTCTCGATCGACTCCACGATCGCGCGCGTGCATCAGCACGGCGCGACCCTCGCCCGGGACACAGGGGGCTGTGCCGAATCACAAGAATCCGTGGTCCGAGCCGCCTGATCACGGGATCGGACGCTCCCGCGGCGGGCTGACGACCAAACTGCACCTGGTCTGCGACGGCCGCGGCCGGCCGCTGAGCATGATGATCACCGCCGGGAACATCAACGACACCACGATGATGAGCGCGGTGCTGGAGAACATCCGCGTTCCCCGCGACGGGAAGGGCCGCCCCCGCACCCGCCCCGACCGGGTGCTCGCCGACAAGGGGTACCCCTCAAGGGCGAACCGCGCCTGGCTCCGCGACCGGAGGATCGCGGCGACCATCCCCGAGCGGGACGACCAGATCGCGCACCGCCGCAAGAAGCCGGGCCGGCCGATCGCTTTCGGCGACAAGCAGAAGGAACGCTACAAGGGACGCAACGTCGTAGAACGCTGCTTCAACCGTCTCAAGCAGTGGCGCGGCATCGCGATGCGCTCGGACAAACTCGCCCGCAACTACCGAGCCGCCGTCAGCCTCGCCGCGGCGCTGATCTGGATCAAGACCGATCTCCGCCGAGCGCTTCGCGCTCCTGCAGCGTGCGCTCAAGCTGTCCCACCGTCGGCGCACCCGCAAAGCCGCGCTCGGTCAGATAGACCCTGCACGCCAAGTCGGCAGTGTTCCCCTGGGACGGGAACAAGTCCTGACCGTCCAGAAGAATCGTGGGCGAGCCCGCGAAACCAGAGCTCACCGCCTCAGCCTCGGTGCGGATCAACACGAACTCCACCGGAACATCGCCCCGTCCGATCGAGTCGAGCACCAGCCGTACTCGATCGCCCGCCTCCTGCCAATTCGGGCAATCCTCGATATGCAGCACCTGGATCTTCATACGCCCATTCTCCCGCGCAACTCGCGGCGGCTGGCCACCCCGCACCTTCTTGATCAACACGCCCTAGGAAGACGGGCCATTGGTGCTTGCAATCTCACATGAGGCACCCCTATCGATACAAGTCAAGGTAGAGCTCTCCTTCCCGAATGAGGGTTGGCGTTTTTTCGGCGGCTACTTCTTCCCAAGGCGGGCTCGTCGCAGTTCTGCGACGATGCGTGCCCGCTCGGGGTCTCTGGCCAGCGTGCGATCGTCGACGACGTCCACGATGTGCTTGACCAGCTCCACGACCTGCTTGCGCAGGAGGAAGCCGAGCACGGCGAGGACGACCGTGATGACGCCGGTCAGGATGGTGCCGCCGAAGGCCGTCAGCATGTCCACCGTGGTGTCGGTGATGGGCATGTTGCCTCCTTCGGGTTTGGCCGTGTGGCCAGCCCGCCCGTTGTGGGCGGGGGTCTAGAGCGTCGGAAGCCGACGCGAGCGCCCGGTGGGCGAGTGGTACCCCTATGCGGGAGCGGTCGGCTTGCTGTGTGCTCGCGCGTTGCGGGCATGGAAAAGGCCGGCCCTGACGGGACCGGCCTGTTCGTGGTGCTCGGGTGCTGCGCTGAGGGCAGAGTCGTTCCGAGCGGTTCCAGCCTACGATTCAGGCCGGACATGACGAAAGCCAGTCCGATGGACTGGCTTTTTGCGCGCACTAATGACGCGTGCCACAGCATAGCGGGTTTGGGAACATACCTGCAAGCATGCGGATCGGGGCGTGCCGCTCCTGCTCAGGAGCCGGCGTGGGGGCTTCGGCGTTCGACGAGGACGTTGTCGCGCCACTGTCCGGCCCACGGCCCGAACGTCATGAGGCCGATGCGTTCGCGGGTGCCGAGTTCGCGGAACCCGTGGCGGGCGTGGAGGGCTCGGGAGGCGGTGTTCTCGGGGAAGATCCCGGACTGGATGGTCCAGATGCCGGCTGCCTCGGTCGACGCGATCAGTGCGTCGAGGAGCAGGTGTCCGACGCCGCGGCCGCGCGCTGCGGCGGCGACGTAGACGGAGTGCTCGACGACGCCCCGGTACACCGGCCGGGCGGAGGTCGGAGAGACCGCCACCCAGCCGAGGACCTCGTCGCCATCGACGGCGACGAACCGATACTCGGGCAGCTTCCCGTCGTCGAATGCCTCCCAGGTCGGCGGTTCCGCCTCGAACGTCGCGTTCCCGGTGGCAATGCCCTCCCGGTAGATCGCCTCGACAGTTGGCCAGTCGGCGGCGGTCATCGGCCGAATGGAGACCGGGGTGTCGTCGGTCATGGGTGCAGGAGCTCGTCCTGGATGCGAGCGGCGACGGCGTCGCGCATGGGGCGTACGTCGTCGGGGGACCAGGAGTCCGGGTCCGGGAACGACCACTGCAACACCGTCCCGCGGGGCGTCGCGGGAAGGTTCAGGCCGGGCTTCATCAGCACGACGACGTCGGCCTGATCCAGCAGCTCGGGCGTGACCTGCCGTGGGGTGCGGTTGCTGATGTCGAGGCCGAGTTCCGCGACGGTCACGGCGATCGACGGGTTCACCTCGTTGGCGGGGGCGACCCCTGCGGAGGTGGCGGTGTAGCGGTCGTCGGCGGCGAGTTCGAGAAGGGCTGCGCCGAGTTGGGAGCGGCCGGCGTTGTGCTTGCAGATGAACAGCACGGTGGGCTTGTCGGTCATGTGGGGTCCGGTTCAGTTCGTGCAGCAGGAGCTGCTGGCGGGCGGCGCGGCCGGCGCGGGCGCGGCGCAGCACGACAACCCCTCAGCCGCTTCGGTCGTCGCGGGAACACCGCAGGAGGATGAGCCGCCGACATCGGTGGTGCAGACGCCGGTCTCGGGGAGCACGAGCTGCACGTCGCGGGCGGCCTGGTGGTCGCCGGCGAGTTCCGCGGCAATGGAGCGGACCTGCTCGTACCCGGTGAGGAGCAGGAACGTGGGGGCGCGGCCGTAGGACTTCATGCCGGCGATGAAGAAGTTCGGCTCCGGGTGCGCCAGCTCCGCGACACCGTGCGGCGGAACGGAGCCGCAAGAGTGCAGGTTCGGGTCGATCAGCGGCGCGAGCGCCCGCGGTGCTTCGACAATGTCGTCCAGGCCCAAGCGGATCTCGCGGAGCATGTCGAGGTCAGGCCGGAACCCCGTCGCGTTCACCACAACGTCCACGATGACGGTGAACGGCTCCCCGGAGCGGCGGCCGGTGACGGTGACTTGGTCGCCGTCAGGACGGACGTCGTCGATCTCGAACGAGGCAAGCTGGTCGACCTGCCCGGACTCGACGAGCCCGTGCACATTCGAGCCGAGCTGCCCGCGTGCGGCGAGCCCGTCAGCGGCGTCCGCGCCGAGGCGCGCAGTGCCGGCGTTCCGGATCGCCCACAGCAGCGTCGTGCCCGGTTCGTCCTTCGCGAGGGCGGCGAGCTTGATGAGCGTGTTCGCGGCCGAGTGGCCGGCACCGACGACGAGGACCCGCTTCCCGGCGAATCGTACCCGGTCGACACCGAGCACGTCGGGCAGAGCGTGCGCGATGCGGTCGCCGAGGTCGGCTGTGGGGTCGAGGCCGGCGGCGGTGAGCGGGTTCGGGGACGTGTACGTGCCGGAGGTGTCGACGACGGCGCGGGCGGTGACGTCCTCGACGCCGTCCGCGGTGTGGAGGCGGAGGAGGAATGGGGTGTCGGCGCGGCCGGCGGAGCGGGTGCGGTCCATGCCCTGCCGGGACACCGCTTCGACGCGGACCCCGTACCGGATCACCGGTGCCAGCTCGGGCGTCTGGGCGAGGGGTTCGAGGTACTGGGCGACGAGGTCGTGGCCGGTCGGCAGCGACGACCGGCGCGGCTCAGCCCAACCGGTGGGTTCGAGGAGCCGGCGGGCTGCGTCGTCGATGACGTACCGCCACGGGGAGAACAGCCTGGTGTGCCCCCACGCACGGACGGACGTGCCGACCTGGTCGCCGGCTTCGTAGACGACGACGGGCAGACCCTGCTCGAGCAGGTGCGCGGCCGCGGCGAGCCCGACGGGGCCGGCGCCGATGACGGCGACGGGCAGCCGGGTGAGGCGGTCCGCGTCGGCATGGGGTGGGACGGTGAGGGTGAGCGTCATGGTCATGGTCCTTCCGGTGGTCAGGCGGATGCTTCGGCGGGCAGTAGCTCGGCCAGGAGCGCTTGCACGCGGGTCTTGATCTCGTCGCGGATGGGGCGGACGTCGTCGATGCCCTTCCCGGCGGGGTCGGTGAGGTCCCAGTCCTCGTACCGCTTGCCGGGGAAGATCGGGCACGCGTCGCCGCAGCCCATCGTGATGACCGCGTCGGACTCGCGGACGGCGTCGGTGGTGAGGATCTTCGGCTGGTTTGAGGCGATGTCGATGCCGTCCTCCGCCATCGCTTCGATCGCGACGGGGTTGATCTGGTCCTTCGGCGCGGAGCCTGCAGAGAGGACCTGCACGCGGTCGCCACCGAGGGTCTGGGCGTAGCCGGCGGCCATCTGGGAGCGGCCGGCGTTGTGGACGCAGACGAACAGGATCGTGGGGGTCGCGGTCATGGCGGTGCTTTCGGTAGGCGTGGGCGTGGTCATCGGATGAGGGTGAGCCAGCCGGCGAGGGCTGTCAGGGTGACGGCGAGGACGGGGACGGTCAGGACGATGCCGGTGCGGAAGTACTGTCCCCAGCCGATGTGGATGCCCTTCCGGTCGAGCACGTGCAACCACAGCAGGGTCGCCAGCGACCCGATCGGGGTGATCTTTGGGCCGAGGTCGGAGCCGATGACGTTGGCGTAGATCATCGCCTCGTGGGTGAGCCCGGTCGCGCCGGCTCCGCCGATCGCGAGGGCGGCGATGAGGACGGTCGGCATGTTGTTCATCAGCGACGCGAGGATCGCGATCACGAATCCGACCCCGAGCGCGGTGACGAGGACCCCGTGGTCCCCGAACACGTCGAACAGGCGGGCGAGGTAGTCGGTGAGGCCCTGGTTCTGCAGCCCGTAGACGACGAGGTACATGCCGATCGAGAACAGCACGATCTGCCACGGCGCCTCTCGAATCGTCTTCCACACCGGAATCACCCGCCCCGACCCACCACCGGGGCCACCACTGCCGGCGGTGACGGTGGCGGTGCCGCCGGTGGTGACGAGGACTGGGGACGCCGCCTGGCGGGCGAAGAGGAACGCGGGCTGCCGGGCGGCGACGAGCACGATCACGACCGCGCCGACACCAGCGACCGCGGCGAGGGGAACCCCGAGCGGGTCCGCGGCGAAGTAACCGACCAGCAGCACGGCGAGGACCACCCATCCGGCGCGGAACGTCGCCCGGTCCTTCACCGCGGCGGTGGGCCGGGTGAGGGCGAGGACGTCGTACTGCTTCGGGATGCTCCTGCCGAAATAGGCCAGCAGCATCCCGAGGGACGCCAGCACGGACACGATGCCGACGGGCACCATGACGGCGGCGTACTCGGCGAACCCGAGGCTGAAGTAGTCGGCGGAGACGATGTTGACCAGGTTCGACACCACCAGCGGGAGGCTGCCGGTGTCGGCGATGAACCCGGTGGCGAGGATGAACCCTAGCGCCGCCTTCGCCGGCATGTTCAGCGCGCGGAGCATCCCGACGACGATCGGGGTGAGGATCAGCGCGGCCCCGTCGTTGGCGAACACGGCCGCGATGACCGCGCCGAGGCCGACGATCAGCACGAACAGCAGCCGACCGTTCCCGCGACCCCACCGGGCCACGTGGAGAGCGGCCCACTCGAAGAACCCGGCCTCGTCGAGGATCAACGAGATCAGCACCACCGCGACGAACGTCAGCGTCGCGTTCCAGACGATCCCGACTACCGTCGGCACGTCCCCGAGCCCGACGACCGTGGTCGCGAGAGCGATGACGGCACCGATGAGCGCGGTGTAGCCGATCGGGAAGCCCTTGGGCTGCCAGATCACCACCACGAGCGTCGCGACGAAGATCGCCGCAGCGACGACAGCCAGCACCATCAGACGCTCACCCCGGCTGGGTTCGCTGCCGCGGCGGCGCGCTCCCAGCCCTGCGCGGCGACCTGCACGGCATCCCACGGGGACCCGAGCGGCGGCGTGTAGCTGAGGTCCAAGTCGATGACGTCGTCGACCGACAGGCCGGCGTGCAGGGCGGTGGCGAACGTGTCGATCCGCTTGCTGATCTCCGCGGTGCGTTCCCCGACGATCTGCGCCCCGAGGAGCCGTCCGGACGTGTGGTCGCCGGTGACGCTGATCGTCAACGGCACTGCACCCGGGTAGTACCGCTTGTGGTCGTCCGCGACCGTGACACGGGTCAGCGGCGACACGTCCAGCGGGGCGGTTTCGTGGTGGCGGAGGCCGGTGCGGGCGGCGACGAGGTCGAACACCTTCACCACCTGCGTCCCCACCGAGCCCGCGAAGGTCCGGGACCCGCCGAGCATGTTCTCCCCGGCGACGCGTCCCTGCTTGTGCGCGGTTGTCCCGAGCGGCAGCCAGGTCGTCCCGAGCAGGCGGTGGTGTGTCACGACGCAGTCACCCGCTGCCCACACGTGCGGCACCCCGGTGCGCATCTGCTCGTCGACGACGATCGCGCCGGCCTGCCCGAGCTGCGCACCTGCCGCGACCGCGAGATCCGTCACCGGCCGCACCCCGACACAGACCACCACGAGCGCGAACGTTCCGGCGGCGTCCCCAAACGTGGAGGTAGTCGCGACGCTCCACTGCCCGCCGCCAGCGGGCGTGATTCCGGTGACGGTCGCACCGGTCAGCACCGTCGCACCGTGCCGACGGACCTCCTCGGTGACCAGGGACCCGAGTCCCGGGTCGAGGGTGGAGAGCACTTCCGGGCCGCGCTGGATCAGCGTCGTGTCGAACCCGCGGGCGACGAGCCCCTCGGTCATCTCGAGACCGATGTAGCCGGCGCCGACGACCGCGACGCGGCTGCCGGCAGGCAGGAGCTCCAGGGCGGCGACAACCTGCTCGGCGTCGGTCATCGAGTGCAGCAGGTGGATGCCGGGCTTACCGAACGGGATCCCGGCCGGGCGGACCGGCTCCGCGCCGGTCCCGATCAGCAGCTCGTCGTAGGCGATCTGCTCCTCACCGGCCGGGCCGGTGACGGAGAGCAACTGGCGGTCGACGTCGACGGCGGAAGCCCAGGTGGAGGAGCGGACGGTCATCCCGGCGGCTTCGAGGTCTCCGCGGGTGCGGTGCGCGAGAGACGCTTCCGTAGCGACGTCGCCGGAGACCCAGTAGGGGATGCCGCAGATGGAGAAGTTCGGGAACTCGTCGGCGAGGACCACCGTCACGTCGGTCGACGGGTCCAGCTCACGGGCGCGGAGCGCTGCGGCGATGCCGGCGTCGCTGCCCCCAACGGCAACAAGGTGAGTCATCGGGTCGGTCCTTTAGATCGATCGGAAGTCGAGCAGGAACATCGAAGCACGTCGATATCGATGAACGCAAATATAGACCTGCATCGAAGGGCGTGGGATGATGGTGCGATGACGACGATCGAGCTGCTTCCCATCCAGGACGTCACCGCATGCTGCTCGCCTGTCACGACGGAAGCGATGACGCAGGAGTCCGCCGAAGTCCTCGCGAAGTCGTTGAAGGCGATCGCTGACCCTGCGCGGCTCCGGCTGATCTCGATGGTTGCCGCGCACGAGGGTGCAGAAGCGTGCGTCTGTGACCTGCAGGAACCGCTCGGCCTGTCTCAGCCGACCGTGTCGCACCATCTCAAGGTGCTCGTCGACGCCGGCATCCTGCACCGGGAGAAGCGCGGCACGTGGGCCTACTTCTCCCTCGTCCCCGGCGCCCTCGAATCAGTCGCGGCACTGCTCACCTCACCCACCCGCTGAGATCACCAAACTCACCTCGCGATGAAGCCTCCGCACGGTGAGGATGAAGACATGACCGACGAGCAAGAATCCAACCCAATTGCGGACGCCCGTGCACAGATCCGTTGGATGATGGAGGAGCAACGCAAGCAGCCGAAGGTGTTCACCGAGGTGAAGGACAGAGACCTTGTCACCTTGATGGACCGATTCGCTGGATCGCTTGAGTTCAACTCGATGCTCGTTGCTTCGCAACTGATCGCGGAAGTCAGCCGACGACAACTGTGGGATGCCGTCATCGAGCGGCGCACCGCCATGCTTGCTTTGGGACATCCTGACGAGGACCGAGCGACACTCCGAGATCGTGCGCAGCTGGAGCTGGACCACTTCCGGAACGAGCACTTCCCAGTCGACCCTGACATCTTCGGTGATGACGGAGCAAAAGCAGAGGCAGCTTGGAACGGCTACATCCAATTCTGATCGAACGATCGAAACCCGCGTCCAGCAAAGCGGTAGAGCATGGGACCGTGGCGGCGACCACTCCCAACGAGCCCGACGACGGAGACGGCACGCTGAGTCAGCGACCAGTACGACGTCGCGGGAGGTTCGCGTGGCGACGGTAGTGCTCGAGATCCGCTATCAATGGCCGGCGCATCAGGTCGACCACTCTGCGGTCCGCCGTCACTTCAACGCTCCCCGCCTGACCGTCGCCGGCGAGGAGAACGGGCCAGAGACGTTGCGGTTCCAACCCGATGCGACTCAACGGGCCACTCTGACGTGGGTCCTCGGGGACCGAACCATGTGGACGATTGAGCCACCCGGCGAGACGCTGCCGGAGCCTGCGGAGGCATGGGACGACTGGCAGAAGCAGGCGGACATGGCGCTGTGGATGTTCCGCGGCGATCTCGCCAGCAGAGGTAAACGTCACTCAGTGGTCTACGCCCTACTGACCGGTGAGGTTGTGTTTTACGCAGCGGACGGAAACACCATCATGCGGTACCCCCATGAACCAATCCCGGACGAGACGCCGGAACCCGACGGCTACGTCGCAAGTGAGCTCGGAAAGGCGTGGGCCGACAACTGGGAGTTCGGTTTCGAGCCCTTGTCCGGCGATGAACGCGACTACGTTGGCCTGATTTGGCAGGCAGATGAACATCGATGGCTGGATGCTGGCACGTACAAACCGGTCGACAAAGACGAATACCCGGAGCTAATCAGCTTCGCCGAGCAGGATCTCCAGCGCATCCGCCGCGCTGAAGAGATCGCAGATGAGTGGTACGAGGCGTACCTACTGGTCCTCATCAACCTGTTCCCTGGCGGAGTCAGCATCGAGCATCGACGACGGGCAGTTCGGCACGACGATCTGAGCGCCGGGCTGGCGTAACGCCGAGTAGGGACACACCACTCCTCGCGGGCGCCGAGGTAGCGAGCGGTCACGACGCCACCGCGTGGTCACTCAGGTCTGAGGAAGACCGGCGGGACTGCCAAATAACGTGTCCACCTCCGTATTTCAGGACACGTTGTGTGGCAGTTGGACACGTTCGTTGGCGGACGACTGTGAAGAGCGCACCGATTCTGTCCGACGGATGGCCCGTCTTGCACGGACTTGGCTTGGAAGTTGTCCGCGGCGTCGGCGACCGAAACTGTCCGTCTTCAGCTCGAGCGCCTCGAAGACGCCTTGACCTGCCGTCGACGGCAGGGCGGCGCACCTTGCCTGGACGTCTCGGAGAGTGTCGTCCACGTCAGATGTTCAGACTGCAACGACCTGTTGCACAGTCACTGCGCGCTCGGAGGGCACTCATCGACGGCCCAGAGCACGCGCCGAGCACTGACTCCGAGCTCGCTGGCAAGAACTCGTTGCTGTCGTTCTCCGGATCGCAGTAGTTCGTGTAGGAGCGCGAGGTTGACGTCATTGAGTTCTCGCCCTGGGCTGCCGAGCGGCAGCTCGATCAAAGGGGGCGCCCAGGTCACGGGGCCACGTAGGTCTAAGGAGCGGAGAACTGCGCCCGCGTGCGCATCGAGCTCCCGCTGCAACTCGCCCGTCATGCTCAAACGGAAAATCGTGTAAGTCGCCCCGGATTCGGCAGTCGTGGGTGCACCTCGCCCGGGTTCTCGAACGCCTGTCACGCGGTTCGAGAGGTACCACCGAGCACATGCCAATCCGAGACGGCCACCAGCAGGCACCCCTGCGCGATCTGCAACGAGCTTCCATGCGGCTGGAGTCAACAACTGCCGAAGGGGGAACCGTGTGCGCGCGTAGTAATCGATTGGGGACGGCGATGCTTCCATTGCGAGTCGTAGCTGCCCAATGCCAGCCAGGCGTTGTGTGAGAGCGTGACCTTCACCAAGGGCGGGAAGGATGCTTCTGTCCCTCACCTGCCCCAGGTGGCGTGGCCCTCGGGACAGGTCCGCTTGTTCCCAAGAGTCGGTGTGGAGCAGAACGAAACGAAGCGCACGAGCCAGAGCTCCCTCGCTGGTTCCCGAGTCCCCGTCGAACCGGGCGGTCCAAGACGGCCAAAAGTTGCGCGGCACGTTCTGCGCTAACCATTCCACTGGTGTCGGCTTTGCGAGTTCTGGGTACTTGTCTCGTACCGCCCTCGTCAACGTGCTGCCCCACACGATGCGCTGCGTAGCGGACAGGTCACGGTCGTGTGCCCGGAGAATCGCACGTCGAAGCGTCGTAGATTGCTGCGCCCCCGGGTAGTGCGCTATGAGGTCTCGGGCAGATCCAGGACCTAGATGCACCGATGCGGGCGCGTACCCGACTGGGCGCTCGAAAGTGGTGATCCGTATACGTTCTTCGCTGATCTCGTCCGGAGCGTGAAGTATCTCTACTGCTGCTGCCGTGAGAGCGCTCATCGCGAACGCATCAAGTGGTGCCGTTGTGCCGGGGTGCTCTTCACGATCGATCATTCCCTCAAGTTCTGCCGGTTCCAGATTTGCGAGGCGCGCTATCCGGCCGGTGTTGCCCGTCGCGCGCAAAGCGGCACCGATGGAGCGGAGATTGTTGAGCAGCTCGAGGGCCCCGCCTGGTGCGCCGATGTGGTCAAGAATCAGTCGTTGTGCCTTCGCCGGTCGCCCCTCGGGGTCTACCGACTCGACAATGTCATCTGGATATGGGAATCCACAGAAACTGAATCGGCTGCTCGGATCAAGTCGGTTGCGGCAAGTGTCGGGATCGAAGCTCCTGGTTGTTTTGCTCCGGTCGTCCGCAGGAGTGCGGCCGCAGTCCGGGCATGTGTCGCGAAGGAGGCAGCTGTGTATTGGGCAGATGAAGGACCAGTGCAGACGCCACGTCAGGTTGTACACGCCGGGCTGCTCTCTCAGACAGGCAGGGCAATAACGGGTGCCCGCCAGCCTTGCCAGGGGACTGCGACGGGCGATGCTGTGCGCCGCCCGCTCCGTGGTGTCGTCGATGATGAGCGCCTTGCCATTCAGACTACTCATCAGCGACCCCCGCAAAGCTGCGGTCGCCAGGCGCGTGGACGCAGCGATGCGTTCGATGACATCCTCTTGGGCGTGATTTCCGAGCGAAATCAGCTCGTTGTGCGGTAGGCCGCGCAGCCCGAAGAAGTCGAGAAGCTCGCCTCGTGACGACCGCATCTCGTACGCCCAGCGGCTGATCGCCGTCTGCAGCCATTCGCCCGGCCCGAGCCTCACCTGAACTCCAAGGACCTGCGGCATCTCAGAAAGCGTGCGGGACCTGCCTTCATCAGTCGTCATCGAGCTCTGCCGTACGTGATAGACGGTTCTGCTCACGCGTCCATTCGATACGTGCTCGTTCCAGAAGCGCGCGGTCGACATGTTCCGACCCATCTGCGATCGCTCGGACGAAACTACGCTTCAGGACTCCAAGCAGAGTGTTGAAGCGCCCCTCGGACAGGGCGTACAGGTAGTCAGCAAGCCCCTCGGACAACCATCCCTGCTCCGGCAAGTCGCAAAGCCGGACGCGGCGCTCAATGGCCGCAAGGAATTGACGCCACTCTACTTGTTGACTTTCATCATCGTATCCAAGGGGGTTGACTCTAAGGACGATCCACCGGTCAGCGGAAGCATCCGTCCCGAACGTCGCACCGAACATCTTCGGCCGTTCGAGCATCCACCTAGCGTCGTTTCCGGCGAGAATCAGTCGACTGTGGCCTTCACTGAGTTCTCGAAGAAGCCCGTGGACATGTTGCCCAGTCTTCCGGTCGAAGTTCACGCGCTGCACCTCGTCAAAGACGATGAGCGACGTGCGGCATTCCTTCAACGCCAACGCAAGGCTCTCGTGTGGCCGTGGCCCGATTGGTCGGCCCAGCTTCCCGAGTAGTCCCGCTACGATCGTCGGGACAGTATTTGCGGAAGTGTGGCGAAATCGGATGACCGGTTGGTACGTCGGAAGATGTCGGTAGCTGGTGCTCGGTTGAGCGACTTTTTCGTCTTCGTCGAGCCATCGGGTCCGAGCGGCCAAGGCAAGCGAGCTTGCAATCTCCGCTCGAAGCAAAGTGGACTTGCCCACTCCGGGCGGTCCGTCCAGCACGCTGACAGGATGCCCTTCCGCGTAGTCACCTCGCGACCACTCGTCTTCGCGGCGGTCCACCTCGAACTGCTCGTAGATTTGCTCACGCGACGACAGTCGGATGATGGGGAAGTGCCGGTGCCATTTAGTGCGCCTCATGGCGTAGCGCTCCCGATCCAGATCCGAGAGGGCGCGCAGTGAACGCATGGTGAGCAGGCCGGGGTCTGGGATGAGTTCACCGCGGACGGCGGCAATGAAGTCGCGATCGGTGTCGGTGAGCAAGTTGAGCCACGGCTCCGCGGGGCGGGCCTGGTTCACGGTGTCCAGATGGGCAGCGGCTCGATGGCCTTACGAGTGGTGGCAGGCGCGACGGCTTCCACGCGGACAGGAGGCGTCGCCGGGGCCTGCGGGCGTTTGCCCTTCGTTGCCCGGATCGCTTTCGGCGAGACAGGCGAGGGCACCTGGAATCGCTCGCGGAATCGCCGCATGACGGGGTCGATTGCCTGCCGCATGACCTGCTCTGATGTGCTCAGCAGCGCTGGCGGTTCGAGGAGTTCATCGCGATCGAATCGGTTGATGATCTCGTTGAGGAGCGTGCCAACGGCTTCTGGGTCGAGGTGTTCGGCGACCAGGCGCTCTCGAACCTGTCCCGCGAAGTAGAGACCGAACCGGCGCGTCCAGGGCTGCCGATCCTTCCAGGGGATCTCGTGGCACCGTCCTGCGGAGTCGAAGACGTAGACCTGCCGCATATCTGTCGGGTCGTAGTAGATGCGGAGCTGACGAGCATCGTTGACGGCGAGTGGGTCGGAGGCGATCTCTGCCAACACGGGACTGCGGTAGTACAGCCGACGGCAGAACACTCGCCCAGCATCGACGGCGAGATCGGAAAACGGGAGCAGCCGGATGGGGTCGAGTGCGTGGGCCGGTAGCCGAATCGCCCCGTGGCGGCGCAAGGAGTACTCGAACATTTCCATCGGGCTCATGGCGGTGTACGGATCGTCCTCCGTGTGGAGCGTCTCCATGACACGGCGGTTGTAGACGTAGGCGAATCTCCGGACGGCGAGTTCGTAGTCGCCGGGAGTCAGCGTCGCGTGGCGCTCGGTGCCCTCGCCACGGTCGTCAGTGCTTCCGCCGAGGAAGCCGGGAAGTAGCTCTTCGAGCATCTGCTTGATCGTGAGGAATACCCGCTCGATCTGCGCTTTGTCGGTCGGCGTGTAGGCACGGGACTGCTCATAGGAGATTTGGAAGTAGGCACAGAGCGCCACCATGGTTGAGGATACGTAGGCGCTGCCATTGTCTGTATGCACGGTTTCCGGCAGGAATCCTCGCGCATCCGGATCTTCGACTCGGGCGAAGAAGTCAAGCTCCGCCGGGCAACCGACATAGGGCGTCGGCGGATCGCCGCGCCACTCCTCTAGCGCTTCCTGCGCCTTGGGCACGATGACGTCGGCGAGACAGAGGGCTATTGCTTGCGCTGGTGTCGTGTGGGTAAGCGCGATACCGACGATCGCTCGTGAGTAGAGGTCAAGAGCTACCGTCAGCTCCAGCCGAACCAAGCCGGATCCCTCCGGGTTCCGCACCCAAACGTTGACCTTCGTGGTGTCGAACAGCACAAGTTCCCCCGCGCGCGTAGCAACGCGAAGCCGTGGCGACATCGCAGGCCTGTTCGCTGCAGATCGTTGACTCTTCGCCGTTCCGCCGGCATGGTCTCGCGCTCGCAACCATGCCGAGATGTAGTCCGCAAGCGTGTCGTCCTCCGGTAGGCGAAGATCGGCCCGCTCCTTCTGCGCCCACGCCCTGAACAGACGAGCCCACGATTGGGCCGTGCGTTTGGTGCCCTTCAGTTGTGATGTCATGAACTCAGCAACTGCCGCCCGAATTGGGTTGTCCATCGGGTCCCGTGCGCGCAGCCGGGACGCGTGCACGAGCCCCATCGGCCCCTTCTCGAGCCACTTGCGATAGGTGCGGCGGATGTAGGTCAGCTCCGACTCGAGCGTGACGGTCGTTCCCGTCCGGCGGCCTTTCACCCGTGGGTCCCGGTAGCGCTGCTCGGCAAGAGCTCGCATTCGTTTCGGTAGCTTTGTGTATTTCGGGTCCTGCTCGGGGCGGGGTACAGCGCCAGCTGGAGCGTCAGTTGCTAGGCCGGTGAGGAGTCGGTGGATGATGTCGTATTTTTCGCGATACTCCTGCAGTGCCGCCGCATCGTCGCGGAGTATCTCAGCGGGATCTTGATCGCGCCACAGCTGTGTGTTGGAGCCGGGTTGTTGTAGGGCGACGAGGACGTCTTTGATCGGTGCGGTCCCGAGCAGTGCGCCGTTTACGGAGACGAGATCTACGTCGAAGACGCCGATTCGACCGATGTGGACGTCGTGCCCGAACCACTGCAGCCGCGTACCAACGGCCATGGTTCGAACAGCCGGGCGCGGTTGACTCTCGTGCAGGCTCATGCCCAGACCTCGCTTTCGGGCAGAAGGAAGTGGTGCATGTGTATGCGCAGCTGACGCTGCCAAATGAGTTCGCGCAGAAAGGTCTTCGCCGCGAGATCTGGCACGGAGTGTTCACGCGTGAGCGCTGTGGCCAGACTTTCGAAGGTTTGAGGCCCGTCGAGAACCCACTGGATCGTCACATCACGGAGGACATTGCGCCGTTCTCCGCTGATCGGCGTTTGCGCGCGCGAGAGGAGGCTGAGGTTGGCGACGACCGGCTCGGCCAGCCCGGTCCACACGAGGTAGTGCATACCTGCAGCAGCTAGGGCCTCAGCCACCAGCCAGTGCCGCTCCTGGGTTCGAACGACGAGCGCTTGCTCAGGTCGTTTGACGTCCACCACGAGAGGCGGTGCCCCGTAACGTAGGACACAGAAGTCTGGCGTATGCCATCGAATCTGCGATCCGACACGGAACATGATTGTCAGCGGCTGACTGATGATGTGCAAGACCGTTGGAGTGAAATCGGCCAGCAGCACGAAGGCACGCTCTAGCCGAGACTCGCACATGACCAGATCGCCAACGGTGCCTGCGTACTGCGCGATGGGGTGATGATGCTGATGCGGCCGCCTCGAGAAGTCGCGTCGAGGGTGCGCGAAGACGAGGTCGGCGAGCGTGACGGCTTCCGCTTGCCGGGTCACACTGGTCCGCCGCCCAAGCGCGATCACGTAATCGAGATGAGGTCCAGTCGGCTGCGGCGGCAGTGGAGTGCTCTGCTTCGGCGCGCCGATTGGACGGTTCAGCCGCGCTCGCACTCCGGGCGATCGACGGGTCTCGCTTCTAAATCGCTCGAGTAGGGCGCGCAGTTCGATGTCAGAACTCTGCGAGCGCTGCGGAAGCCACCGTTGCGCGTGCCAGTCCTCAACTTCACGACCCGGGGATACCTCGAGCGGGATCGTCTGCAGTTGCTCGATAGCTTGCATCGCGAACGCGTTTCTCCCGCGAAGAACCGCCCCGCGTCAGCTCCTCGGATCAGACCAGTGAAAGCACAGACCGACCCCATTCGATGGAGGCTCGGTTGCTCGAGTTCACCGTACCGCCCACGCAGGCATCTAGCAACCAGTCGCTACTCACTAGAACTGCGCTCGCCTGCTACGCGAGCCTCACGAATCCACTTCGCGATCGTCGTCTGACCGACGCCGATCTCGCTACCAAGACGGGTCGTACTCAGCCCGGCGTCGTTAGCGGCGAGGGCGAGCTTCGCGCGTTCCTCGATGGCTTCCTGGATACGCTCATCAGCCCGACGCACTTGCTCGATGAGCACGCGCGCGACCGCCTCCTCCGGAGGGTGCTTGCGGGGCTTGCCAAGGCGGCGGGTCGGGGGAGTGGGCATCGCGGTTCAGTTCCGATCGTCAGCGTGAACGTCGGATCCGGTTGCCAAGTTCGCGGGCATGTGAAACGATCCGACGCGAAACGCTCGCTCGGACGTGAGACCCACTCTTCGACTGCAGGGAGCACGCGGCGCAACTTCCCGGGAGCGCCCGCACGGCCGAGTTGGCCGTCCTTCAGCGTGCTCGAGGTCAGTCTAGTTACCGCGCCACACCCTGTCGTGTGCACCGGATCGCCGCCACTGTAAAGGCGAAGCTCTTCCGGAACGCCAGTTGCGGCGGGTCGCGCACGATCCGATGCGCCAGGCGCACTGAGTACTGTGCTCGCATGATCGATTTCCACAAGGTGCGTGGGGACGAACGCGAACGCCTCGGGCGCGCATTCAAACAGCTACGAGAAGACGCTGGATGGAGCGTGCGGGAGGTTGCGGCATGCCTACAGCGCGACCCGTCCGTGGTGACACGGATCGAAGCAGGCAAGCTCACGCTGACAGAAGAGCACATTGTCAAGCTGCGGCGAGAGCTCGGCGTATCGATCGATGACCTAATCGACAGGTCGTCGCCCCCCTCCCCCTTCCTCGACCGTGAGGAATGGTCAAACACTCAAGGGCATTGGCGGGCACTCACTCCCCCCGGCCGGCGTGACCGACTCTTCGCTCTAACGATGGACCGTCAGGCATCTCAGCCTCACACGTGTATCCACGCGGGCGAGGAGTTCGTCAGCGTGCTCTCCGGGGCAATAGTTGTGACGCTGGGCAGAACAGAGCACCGGATCGAGGCCCGTTCCGCCGTGCTCCATGTCGCTCCCTACGAAAGTCATGCCGTCCACCTTGCTCCTGACTGCGAACGAGCCGAGCTGCTGTGGACGCTCCCTTCCGATGGCCTGCGCCGCCACACGCTCATCGAGGGACCAGTGACGGCGTGGACATGCCTTACCGATCCTGAACACGACGAGATCGAGAAGCAAACGGTCTCCGAGGCCGACGCGTCCCATACGCTTGAGCGGTGACAGAGAGCCACCAGCGTCGCGCTCCTGTCGACCTTTCCCCGACTGGTTGGCCACATGAAGCCGCGTCCGATCCGATCGCAGAAGTGGATCGGCGCTTCATCTTGCGGGTCCGTGCAGCCATGGGACAAGAGACAGCTCGGTCTCTCGCCGAACGGGCCGGCATCAGCCATGGCACCCTCAACAACCTCCTAGCCGGGAAGGCGTGGCCGACCCTCTCAACCATTGCTCGCCTCGAGCGAGCTCTCGCAACCGACCTTTGGCCCGGGCGCGTACTTTCCGACCACGACTGAGAGCAACTCTCCGGATTCGGCGTCCGCGCCGCGGGATCTAACCGATCGTCATCCATCTCGCGCTCGGAACTAAGGCGGCAATCGCCCACAGAGGACTCTCGTCCGCAGCCCCAGTTCGGTTCCCTGCCCACACCGCGCTACGCCGCGCGAGCAGGGCGCTTGCCAACGCCATCAACTCGCCATCGTCGATGTCGTCCTCCACGAGCGCCCGCCCCAACGCGAGGTCCGCAACCACCGTCACTGCTCGCCCTCCCCGGACGACGTGCACATCACAGCGTCGCCCGAGATCAACGAACTCGAGTCGCACCCCGCTCGGTACGACGAAACCGTCGAGCCAACCGGTGAAGCGCTGAAAGCCACGCCCGTGGGTCACGTGAAGCTCCCCTGGCCAATCGTCCGTCATGGACAGTACACTATCCACCTAGCCATACCTTGCTAGGAGGAGTGTCCTATGACCAGTGCACCACAGCATTCAGTGCCGAGCCGCGCTGCAACCGCCAGATCGGCGTCGCGGCTACCTGGGACAGCGCGCGCGTGAGCGACCACGACTCGCCCTTCGTCCCGAAGCACAGGCGTCCGGAGTCTCGGCTGCAGTCAGGGTCTGGTCAGAGATTGTCTCGAATCTCACTGTCCGACCTTCGGGGGGTCAACCAGCCCGACCTGGAAGCTCTCCTCGTCGAAGTGCGAGAAGACCAGGCCCTCATCTCCGGTCTCACGATGGGTATCGGCTCGCTCATAGTTCAGCGGTGGGATCCGGCTTATGCGGCGACCGGGTGGACGCTTCATGGCGCGGACCTCACCCTCGACATGGGTCACCCGTTTGGGTCGATGTTCTACCGCAACGAGAAGGACGGCCGGATGCTCCGCATCGGCGTCAAGTGGCACCCGCCCGTGCAGCAGCTCGAGTTCCCCGCCCTTCACCCGTCGAAGCCCGAACTGACCTCGAACTGCACGGAGGAGGAGGTCTCCGCGGTCGTGTTGGACGCGCGGAGTCGGATAGGGACTCTTGTCGCGGTCAACGCGCAGATCGGGTCGTTCGTCGCTACTGAAGAGTCGGAGAACGCGATCCTCGACGCCTCAGGATTGGGCTTGGAGCGTCTGTCGGAGGATGACCCACGGTTGGCTGGCGATGCCTGAGCGTCGGGCGCCGCGGTTCGAGCCGGTTCCGTTGCGGCTGCTGTCGTTGTCGGCGCAGTTCGACGCCGTGATCTGGCCGACGGTGGCGGGGATGACGTTCACGAACTCCACCGGGCCGAAGATTCTGCAACGAACCGTCAACGTCCGCACCACGAAAGACGGGCGGGTGTTCACGCTCCTCAACGGAGCACCGTTGACGGACCCTGCTGACCCGCTCCTGGAATCGGCGACGCAGGTGATGGACGTGCTGGTGAAGCTTCGCGCGGTTGGGCGTCGTGCGGATGCGGTGGGGTCGGCTGATGTCTGATCGGCAGTGGGTGCAGGACATTCGGCGCGAGCAGTCGATCTTGTCGTTGCCGTTTGGGCTCGGGTACACGATCGACATCACCCAGACGCTCACCGCCCTCGCGGCTGCCGGGATGCCGGCACGGGTGGAGGCGTTCGACCGGCTCCGGTTCGACGACGGCCGCACCGCGTTCCTCGCCACCCCGGACCCGACCGCCACCGTCACCGACGACGGCGACGGTGCCGAGAGCCGTGTGGATGATGTGATCCTCCTGCCGGGCGGGTCCGAGGGCGGGGTGCTGTCACTGGTCCGCCGCTACCCGGACCTCGTGGTCGTGAACGGGAAACGCGGGCGCGTGTGGGCGAACGGCCGGCAGGTGCATGGCACGTCGATGCAGCGAAAAGCGACCCCGGGGTGGCGGACCGTGTTCGCGATCGCCCGAAGCATCGTCCTACACGGAGGCGGCACGCACGCGATCGCGGACCGCACCGGCATCCCCATGGGCGAAGTCCGCGCCGCCATGCCGGCCCTCGGTCCGCACGTGTTCCACACGCCCATCGGGTGGGAAGCCGCCGACCGGCCCGTCCTGGTCGACTGGGCCCTGGCGGCCTACCCAGGCTATGGCGGAGTCCGCACCTGCTGGCGACGGGACGACACAATCGATGCGCAGGCGGATCAGCTGATCGGGCTGGGTGGGGTGATGTCGGATCGGTGGGCGGCGCAGCAGTCCGGGGTGCTCGTTCCCCCGAACCGGTTGACTGCGCTCTTCGCCGACCACCCGGACATGCAGGCGCTCGGCTACGAGCCTGCGTCGGCGGGTGACGCGACGGTGTCGGTCGTCATCCCACAGGACACCACCGTCCTCAGCAGCGCTGAGGGGTGCTGCACGAACGACTTCATCACCGCGCACGTCCTCTACGAAGACAGCTGGGTTACCGCGAACACGGATGCGGTGAACGGATTGCGGCAGCTGCTGCACTTCCAGTCCGACCTCGCCCACGACCTCCGCTGGCACCCCAACAACGGCAGCGGTGAGGGCGGGGTGGGCTGATGCTGCAGCTGCTGTCGCTGACGCTGGCCTACGACGACACCCGGTTCTTCGGGTCGGTCATGTTCACCGACCCCGACCACCCGGACGACAAGCCGGCCGTGGTCCTCATCGACCACGCCGACGAACCGCCCTGGTTCCGCCTCACCAACGTCGACCCGGAGGGTCAGGATCCGACGGTGCCGGCGATGGTCGAAGCGGACCGCATCATGCGGTCCCTCCTCCGCTACACGCCCGACCGCATCGGCCGCACCCAAGCCGACTTCCCGCAGCCCTAACCCGCTCTGCTCACGCCCAACTTTTGGAGGTAGTTGCTGATGATGCGTCTGGTGTCCCTGCACTTGTCAAACGACCGGATCCTTTGGGGGCATGTGCTCCTTGAGGACACGGAGAACCCGGACGCGCACCTGGCGCAGATCCTCGTCCGCCCCATCGACGTCGAGCCCGGCTATGAGCTCTACGACAGGACCAACACGGTGCTGTCGGACCTTTCGGTGCCGGCGGTGCGGGAAGCGAACCGCATCGTGCAGACCCTCCTCATCCCCGCCTCCGAGATCGCGCGACGGGAGAAAGCCGTTCGGGCGGTGATCCACTCCGGCTACTTGGAAGGGTTCCCGGACGACATGCCGTGGCAGTCGCAGCTGTGGATGTATGCCCGCGGAGAGGTGACCCGCGAACAGCTCAGCGCCTACGCCGACGAAGGCCGACAGATCCCCCGGCGTCCCGGACACAGCGCCGCCGGTCCGG
The DNA here is from genome assembly GCF_030363035.1 of Curtobacterium caseinilyticum. Lineage (GTDB taxonomy): Bacteria > Actinomycetota > Actinomycetes > Actinomycetales > Microbacteriaceae > Curtobacterium > Curtobacterium caseinilyticum. The sequence continues at coordinate 55,163 of NZ_JAUCMN010000007.1, forward strand.
CGGACGTTCCCGAGGACTGGTGGCAAACAACGCAAGCCCGCATCCGCCGGAACCTCCTCGACACCACCCTCACCGAACCAGAAGTCGCCGCCGCCCTGCAGATCAGCATCGAGGAAGTCGGTGAGCTGTTCGATTCCTGCCGACTGACGAGCTTCGACCTCGAGGGCGAAGAACGCATCCCCGACTGGCAACTCGTGAAGCCCGCCCTGCTCGAGTTCGGTGACCCGTCCTCGCTCCTGCCCGGCCTCGACCTCCTCTACGCGGCAGCACCGCAACCGCTCCTCGACGCAGCAGCGATGACCGAGTTCATGACCACACCCCTCGACTTCCTCACCGTCGACGACCGAGTCCTGACGCCGCTCGACTGGATACGGGAAGGCCGGCCCCTGACGACGATCATCGCCCTGTTCCGTGGACGACGGTGGCGACCATGACCCGCCGGCCCGACCTGTTCCTCTTCAATGTCGCCTACGACGCCACCGGGGTGAACGGGCAGGTGTTCTTCCGCGACCCATCCAGCACCGTGCTGCGGCAGGTCATCATCCGCAGCACCGCCACCGGCAACATCTGCGAACCTGCACACGGTGATACCCGCGACGGGTGGGAACCGTTTCTCGAAGAAACCCGCTGGCTTATCGCCCTCACCCGGCCCGACACCTCGGACGAGCGCAGCTGATGGGTCCGCGGCTTGAATGGGTGGCCGCCGCGTACTCCGGCAGGCCGCAGATCACGATGCCGTATGGCCTCGGGGACACCACCGACCTCACTGACACCCTCGCTGTCCTCAGGCTCGCTGGACTTCGCGCGGTCGTGGAGTCGCACGACACGATTCGCCTCGCCGACGGCCGCCGCGCACGCTTCCCCTCGTTGACGCAGCGGCCTCGCGGCGAGGAAACGGACGTTGACCTGCTCCTGTTAGCACCGCGCACCGTGACGGTGACGCAGATCGCGCTCGCGGAACAGACGGCGACGGTGCTGCTGGTCGACGTCGACCGGCGCCGCGTCTGGATCGACGGCAAGCAGGCCCTCGGCACAAAGGAGCGGTGGAAGGATGCGGCACCGATCTACTTCACGTTCGCCGTAGCACGCATGCTCGCGGTCAACGGCTCCACCTTCGACGGGCTGGTGCGGGCTGGGCTCACCCCTGGCCAGGTCGATGACGCGCTCGCACGCCTCGGGAAACGCGTGCACCGCACCGACATCGGCTGGGAGTCGCGACAGGTGGGCGGGCTCGTCGACTTCGCAATTGCCTGCTACCCCGGGCCCGGCGGGGTCAGGACCAGGTGGACGTCCGACCTGCCGCTCGTCGAGCAGGCCGAACGGCTCATTAGCGCCGGATGCCGCATCTCCGGCCGCGCCATCTCCGAGCGGCCCGGCTACCCCGCCATTAGCAAACGCGAGATGCCGTACCGGCTCGTCGCGTTCACCGAGGAGGAAGTCGACATGGCTGCGCTCGGCTTCGAACCCGACACGATCGGCTACTCCGGCACCGAACTCATCCGCCCAGCAGACCCCACGATCTTCCTCACCGCAGCCGCCGCCGGATTCAAGGACAGCACCGACGACACCATCACCGCCAACACGCTCCTCCGCGCCGACTTCCGAAACGACGACGACGCAGCTTCGCTGCAAGAAGTACGCGACCGGCTGCAGTTCCTCGCCGACACCGGCTACGACCTCCGCCACAACCTGCTCAACTGAGTAGGACCGGCAGGCTAGCTCGATGGTCCGGTTGAAGGGCGTCGGTGCTTCACGGAACTACGCCACACCCAAGCGGCGAGCTTGGTCTCACCTCGACCCGCTTCCACCCACACAGCGTCTCGGGTGAAGCGGTACGCCTCGGCGTCACTTCGACGTGTCAGCCGGTCCGGCAACTGAAACCACGCATGCACCGGCAACGGCTCCGGCAACTCACCCACCTCCGTCCCACGAGCATCCTCCTCAAGCGAGAACGGCGACCCGGGCACCCAACGATCCGAACGACGACGACCCATGACCGCGACAGTAGAAGCCGGCACCGACGTTCGCATACGGGGCCCTGGGCGAGAACATCAACGGACTAGGCATCTGAGACAGAACAAAGTGCAGTCAGAGCAGGTCACGCTGACGCGCCCGTTGAAGGACCGGCTATCGGACGCACCGGGCCGGATCACGGCCAAAGCGCTCAGGTGGCAGTTTCTGCCAGCCGAGCGTAGGGTGCCCTTGTGAGCGATGAAGGTCTGACGGCATTGGAGGGTTCCCGACTCCATGCATCGGTCCGCTGCTGTGAGTTCTTCATCAGCCGCGGCACCACCGATCTGCCGATCGCGGAGATCGCGGAGGCTGCCGGGATATCGCAGCGCTCCTTCCACCGCTACTTTCCGGTCAAGGCGGAATCGGTGAGTCCGGTGTTTGACTGGACCACGCGCCGCTTCGACGAGGCGATCCTTGAGGCGGCGCCGGAAACCGATGTGTCGTCGGTGCTTCTCGCGGCGTTCCGCGCCAGCCTGCTCGGGGGCGTCGCCGAACGCACGTCCGCGCTGTTCCCGCTGGTGTTCGCCGACCGAGAGATGTGGTCGGTGTTCCTGCGGAAGGTGCACGACGGTGAGCGCTCCCTTGCGCCCGTCCTGGCGCCGCGGCTGGGGATTCCGGCGGACACCGTCGCTGCTCGTGCTGCTGCGGCCGCCGTGGCGAGCGCGACCCGTATCGCGCTCGAGGCGATGGTCACCACGGGCGCCGGCCCCGAAGAGACCTACATGCAGACTATCGACGCGTTCGCGTCAGGAGCAGTCCGTCGACGATGACGGATCACGCCGTCGGGGTCGGCCCGACCGACGGCGCACGAACCCGCGGGCCAGGACTACGAGGACAACAACCATGACAGGACTGCTCGAAGGCAAGGTCGCCATCGTCACCGGTGGCACCAGCGGCATCGGACTCGCAACGGTCGAACGCTTCGTTGCCGAGGGTGCGAAGGTCGCCATCGCCGACATCCAGGACGACCTCGGCGCTTCCATCGTCGACCGGTTCGGCGAGAGCGCCACGTACTTCCACACGGACGTCACCGACGAGGCCGCAATTGAAGCGCTCGTGGCGGCAACTGTCGAGCGCTTTGGCAAGCTCGACGTGATGTACAACAATGCGGGCGCGCAAGGGGACCCGTCGCCGATCCTCGAGCTCGGTGCGGCCGGTTTTGACAAGACCGTTGCGCTCGTGGCCCGGTCGGTACTCCTCGGTCATAAGTACGCTGCCCGGCAGTTCCAGGCGCAGGGCACCGGCGGATCGATCATCTCGACGGCGTCGGCTGCGGGAATGCAGGGCGGCTGGGCGGCCGCGGGGTACACGATTTCCAAGCACGCAGTCATTGGAATTGTCCGGCAGGCGGTGGCGGAACTCGCTCCGCTCGGGATCCGGTCGAACGCGATCGCTCCGGGCATCATCATGACGCCGATCATGGCGCGCAGCTTCGGGGTTCCGCTCGAGGAAGCGGTGCCGTTCGCGGGCTTCCTCGCCGACCGCCTCGGAGCAACGCAGCCAATCGGCAGGGTCGGCACCGCTGACGACATCGCAAAGGTCGCCACGTTCCTCGCGAGTGACCTCGCCGGCTACGTGACCGGCGTCACGATCCCCGTCGACGGCGGTGCCACTGCGATCACGCAGGGCACGTTTGCCACAGAGGTCGTCCTGGCAGCGAACGAGTACAACCAGCGCTGAGCTGAGACCTGAAGGGCAACTCGAGCCAACGAAGGCGTGAGAAGAGAGCACCCGTCACAGGAAGCGCCGGGTGCTCTCGCCCTGCCATGGCAGCTTTACGACTGGTGAGCGTAGCGGTGAGGCGCAGGTGGCCGTTGCAGGAGCGGCTAGCGGCCACTGGCCCTGGCAGGGCACGATCGAATCATGACGCCGGCGCCGCCCAACGGAGGCTGACCGCGCTCAATCGTCCGCTAGAGGATCGTTTGCCGGACGGCAGCAGCGACTCGCGGTACCTCCTGAGTACCGCAGGTCGGTCCGGCTGTGCCAACAGCCACCCCGTGCGGGGAAGTAGCTTCGAATGCGGTCGAGATCGCTCGTGGTGAGCACCAGGTCAGCAGCGGCGACATTTTCTTGACTCGGGACGCTTTGGTCGTGCCCGGGATCGGGACAGTGCCGGCTTGGATCAGCCACGCCAGCGCAAGCTGTGCGGTGGTCACGCCCTTCTCATCGGCGATGACCTTCAGCGCCTCGACGACGCGGAGATTCGCATCGATGGCTTCGGCGGAGAACCTGGGGAGGTTCCGCCGCGCGTCCCCCTCGGGGAGGTCGTCCTTCCGAGTGACGGTGCCGGAGAGGAATCCACGGCCGAGCGGCGAGAACGGCACAAACCCGATCCCGAGCTCGGGAGCGCCCGGGTGGCTATTGGGCGCTGCGAAGCGGTGCCGTGCGGAGGGTGAGGCCGTGGTGGTGGGTGGTGAGAGTCACTGATCGGACCGTTCCGAATGGGTCGCCGTCGAGCTGAACGCGTTCCGGTGTGTCCAGGTCGAGGCGGAGGTTCCGTGCCCGGGTGGTGGGGAGTGCACGTGATCGTGGAAGGACCTTGGCGAGCACACGCCCGAAGCCGGTGCGGGCGAAGAACCGGTTGAGGGTGAGGGTGTAGCCGATTTTGGTCCACCCAAACCAGCCGTTGGGCCGGAACGCGACAGCGTCGAGGATGCCGTCGTCGGGTTCCGCGCGCGGCAGGAGCAGGACGCCGGCGGTGAGGGTGCCGCAGTTGCCGACGATGATCGTGTGCGCCCGCATCGAGCGTGCTGGGCCGTTGTCCAGCGTGTAGCGGATGGGGATCTGACGGTTGCCGATCACGGACCGGGCGATGGGGTCGGAGTACGCCACCCAGCCGAAGCGTTTCTTGACCCAGGCGTTGGTGTCGGCGGCCATGCTCGCGTCGAGTCCGATGCCCGCCATGACGAGGAACACGTGTTCGCTTGTCGAGTGGTCGGCGTGGGTGAGCTCCGCAAGTCCCAGATCGATCTGCCGGTCGGTGCCGGTGAAGACGGTGTCGATGACCGCGTCGACGTCGTTGCGGGGCAGGCCAAGGTTGCGGGCGAAGAGGTTCCCGGTGCCGGTCGGGAGAACTGCGACGGGGATTCCGGTGCCCCGGAGTTGCTCCGCGACGATTCGCAGTGTTCCGTCGCCGCCGACGGCGAGGATGACGTCGGGGGCGCTGTCGGCGGCTGCTCGTGCGGCGGCGCGGCCGCCGTCGTCAGCCGCTGTCGGGTACCAGCGGGTCGATGCCCACCCGTGCCGGACGGCAGCCGCGTCGAGTACCCCCTGCAGTCGATGTTGGTCGGTCTTGGTCGGGTTGAGGACGACCGCGGCAGTGCGCACGGATGCGAGTGAGGGTGTTGCCGGGTTCAGTTGACGCGCCTGGCCTTGCGTCCGGCACGGCGGACTGCGCCGAAGATCAGGGTCCCGACGAACAGGACGATGCCGATGATCGCGAGCCAGAGCAGGCCCTTCAGTGCGAAGCCGACGATCGCGAGGATGACCCAGAGGGTGAGGAGGACGATGACGGTCTTCATGGTGATGCTTCCTGTCGGAGGTGGGAAGAGCGAGAGTGGGGTCAGTGGATGCGGAGCTCGGCGACCATCGGGCAGGCGAAGGGGTCGCGTGCGGCGAGTCCGACCCGGTTGAGGTAGCGGACGACGATGCCGTAGGAGCGCAGCAGCGTGGTCTCCGTGTAGGGCACGTCGAGGGTGTCGCAGTGGTCGCGGACGAGCAGGCGGGCCTGCTTGAGCGCGGGCCGCGGCATCGACGGGAAGAGGTGGTGCTCGACCTGGTAGTTCAGGCCCCCCATCAGGAACGACACCCACCAGCCGCCGCGGATGTTGCGGGAGGTGCGGACCTGTCGGGAGAAGAAGTCGACCTTCGCGTCGTGCGCGATGGTCGGCATGCCCTTGTGGTTCGGGGCGAACGAGGCGCCCATCATCACGCCGAACACGGCGAGCTGCACCCCGAGGAACGCGCAGGCCATGCCGAACGGCAGGAACCAGAACACGACCGTCAGGTAGATGCCGAACCGGGCGACGAGCAGCGTCCCCTCGACGGTGCGGCCGCGACGATCGGCCTTCGTGCTCGCCCCGACGGCAATGGCTCGGGCGGCGTTCCAGTGCAGATTGAGGCCCTCGAGCGTGAGGAGGGGGAAGAACAACCAGCCCTGGTGCCCGGTGAAGCTGTGCAAGCCGCGCGGTGCGTTGGCGGCGTCCTCGGGGGTGAAGCGGAGGACACCTGATGCGATGTCGGGGTCCTTACCGACGGTGTTCGGGTTGCCGTGGTGGCGGGTGTGCTTGTTCATCCACCACGAGTAGCTCAAGCCCACCAGGAACGTGCCGAGCCACCGGCCGGCGTGGTCGTTCCACTTCTGTGAGGCGAAGACCTGGCGGTGGGCGGCCTCGTGCGACAGGAACGCGAACTGGGTGAAGATGACACCGAGCGCTCCGGCGACGATGAGCTGGAACCAGGAGTCGCCGAGGAAGGCGAACGCGACCCACGCCAGCGCGAGACCCGCGACCAGGCTGCCGAACAGGGACCAGTAGAAACCGGTGCGCCGACGGAGCAGGCCGTTCTCCTTCACCTGCGCCAGGAGCGCGGAATAGGTGGATGTACCGTTGCGGCTGCCCGGACCGGGTCGGGTCCGGGTGAAACCGAGGGCGAGCGGGGTGGTCGTCATCGAGGATCGACCTTCTGTGGTGAGCGATCCTTCGACCGATCCGGAGAGTTGACGCATCCGCGCTTGATGCAACGCTACGGCCTCCGGATGCGTTCCACCCGTGAACGTTCGGTCGGGAATGCCGTGCAGCCGCTTGTCCGCCGCTTCCACGGCGAGGAGCGCGCGGCTCCTGCTGTCGAACAGGCCGAGCAGTCGGACGACGCCGTCCTGCTGATGCGCGAGCGCTCGGAACCCGTCGCGCTGCGGCCGGACCCGGCCGATCGAGTGCCCCTCGAGCGCGGCGACGGGCCAGCCCCATCGCCCGCGTGCTTGCAGTCGTGTCCTCATGTCACCACCCTCCTCGTCCCCGGATGATGAACGATGAAGGGGTCCCTGGTCGCCGCCGTTCGGAACCTGCACGCCGTCACCAGCGGCGAGGAGCAGACTGCCGTCAGACGGTTCCGACCACGATGCTCGCAGCGACGCACGCACCCTGGCGGTCACCACCGTCGACGGAAGCAGTCACCATGACCGGCTCATCCACCACTGCTGACCAGCACCTCGCACTGACGGGCGTCGTTGCGTCCGGCCTCCCAACGTCTCTCGGCACCGACGCAGCCGAACGGTTCTACGACGTTCCCGCCGTCTTCAATCGGCGACCCAACCCGCAGGAGCTCACGGCGCTGGAAGGCTCAGCGAGTCATCACTCGCTGGAGCGTGCCGGCTACCGGGATGTGACCCTCGCCGTCCACGACCGGCGCTTGATCATCGGCAACACCAACCTCGGCCAGCTCGAACGCGGTCTCGCCACCGCCATCGCGAACCTGATCCACGAGATCAGCACCAACGCCCTAACAGCCATGCGCCAGTCACGTGCTGATGCGCAGACCGCGCAAGATGCCCAGATCGCTCGCGCCCAAGACATCACCCGCGCCGCCGAACGAATCCACTTCACCCCCGACACCTCCGACGATGCGGTGGGCGGCGCACCAGACAGCCTCGCAGAACGCAGGTCTGAGGCGCTGTGAGCAGTCATGCTCACCGCCGACACAGCACGGCACGCCGATCGGTCGACTTGCCTTCGCCCCCGTGCGCTGGCATGAACCGGCTGACCGCAGAGATCGAGAAGAACACCATGTCGGACTCAGCAACTCACATCACGCTCGACCCCGCAGGAGTGCTGCGGACCCTCGTCCTCCAAGAGCCCGCCGGTCCTGACATCACCCTGACCCTCCGGGGAACCGCCCCGGAAAGGTTGCAGTACAACGGGCGGATTTGGGCAGCCACGCATCATCGCCTGCACCGACCGATGGCACGCAACGGCTACCAATACACGCTCCTACAACCGCCAGAAGCACCCCCGCTCAGTTGAAGAGCACGCACTTCTCGTACACTCCGGAGCATGCGTTGGGCGGCGATCTCACTAGCGCTGGTGCTCCTGGGCTTGTTTCTGACCGTTGGCGCCGTCTAGCTCATCGCCCAAAGCAACTCACTCGGCTGGGTCCTCCTTGCGACTGACATAGCACTCGGTTTCGCAAAGGTGCGCGTGCCGGCGGCGCTCGACGGTGTCCCGTCCGACCGGTAGCGGATCGGCTATCGGACAGCCTTAGTCAGACCTGAGGACCGCATTCGCTTCTCCTCGAGCGGTAGGTGGCATCCGGCACACTGGGGCCATGGCTACCGCCCCCACTTGCCCGATGTCGCGGCATGACTGAATCTGACCAGTCTCACGAAAGCTGGCAACAGCGCGTGACGCGTATGGCTGAGACGACAGATCAATGGTCGATTCGGACGAACGATGCGCCTCCGATCCTGCCGGGAAGCGCGCTTGGAGGGGACGATCACCCTGGCCTGCACGTCTCCGGAATCGCTTGGTACGCCATCGTTGTCGCAGTGGAGCATCTCGAGTTCACGTTCTCTGCGATGAGAGCGACGGGTACCTTGTACCCGACCGCGCAGATGACCGCGCTGCGGACTGCCCTACTGACAGGTTCGCAAGCCGTTTGGGTCCTAGCGCCAACGCTGCGCGCGGAGCGTCGGGCGCACGCAATGCGGCTCCAAATGCAGGACTCACGGGATGAGCTCGCGATGGTCCGCGGACTGTCAGCACTCGACGCTACTCAAGCGGCACTTCGAGCCGAGACCGAAGCGAACCTCGAGCAGCGGCAAGTGGATCGCAAGAACGTCGCCACAAAACTGGCCCTTCCATCTTCCGCTGTCGCCAAACTCAACAACACCGATGTGATCGCCAAGGCCTCCAGCTTTGTGCATCCCGAAGGCAATCAAACGCTCAACAGCGGTGTCAGCCTTCTCTGGCGCATGGGGAGCGCAGCGGCGCACGGCCAACGGTCGTACGCCGTGACCCGAGCAGGTCGGAACGAGCGCAGGACGGACGTCCGCGACACGATCGTCGAGCTACGAGGCGACTTGGCTCGTGACATCGGGCCGTCTGCTGCCGCGGCAGTGTTGACCGTGAGCGAGGCCTTCCGGTTGTTCGATCTGCGCAATGGCGGCGCCCGGTAGCCGATCGGGTAGCGGACGGCTCCCTTGAGGGAGCCGGCCTGGCGGCATGATTGCGACGACGCATGTGCGTGGCCAGGCGACGACGATTCCAGGGCTTTTCGTATTGACGTCATCGCCTGAACCCGCCGACGACTAGCAGCGCCACTAGCCACATCCCGCTCCGGGCCATTGCTGTCCCGACGGACCGGCAGCACTGCTAGCCGCGTCGGAGGGTTTCCGAGGGAAGCTCCCCGAACGCGTTGGCATAGTATGCGGCGAACCGGCCGAGGTGCCCAAACCCCCAGCGGCGAGCGATCTCAGCCACGGTTGTGACGTCGGGTTCGGCAATGACCAGTTGCGCGCGCACATGGTGCAGCCGGACGGTGCGCAGGAACGACAGTGGACTCTCGCCAGCGTGTCGCTGGAAGTTCGCTTGCAGCCCCCGACTGTTGATCCCGACGGCACGGGCGACATCAGTCACGGTGATGGGTCGGTGGGCATTAGCGATCATCCACTCCTGCGCCAGCCGCATGGACGCGGGCCCCTCGTGCCGGAGGATGTCGAGTGTGGGGGTGGCGTCGTAGGCTTCGACGGCAGCTTCCGCAACCAGCATGTTCAGCGTAGATCGCCGGGCGCGATCGGTTGCCGAGTTCAACAGTTCCGGGGATGCGGACCGGATGACCTGCCGAAGGCGCGCAGCAGCGTCCGGCTTCGCGGTGGTTGTGAACTTCAGTGGTCCGGGGATCATCCCTGCATGCGCGGCTGCGACCGATTCGAGGAATGTCTTGTCGAAGCGGATGAGGTGCTGCGTTGTGGGGCGCGCCTCGAACTCGAACTCGCGGTCGCTGGGATACATCACCGGCGTTCCCGGCACCATTTGGATCGGACTGCGCGCAGCACTGTCGAGGGTCAGTCCGGGGCCGGTCGCCCATGCGAGCATGTAGACGTCTTGCTGGCCGACGGTGCCCCACCTGTTTGCGGCAACCGACGATGTCCCAACAGCGACGTTCTCGTCGCCGACTGCGCGGAATCGCCACGAGAAGCCGTCAGCGGCGGAACGGCCGACGTGGATGTTGTCGCTGGAGTAGACGCCCTCGTAGAAGGCGACCGCGTCATCGATGGAGGTGCCGCGGCGGTCCACGTTCACGGGAGACTCATCGTCGGAGGGCATTCTGCGCTGATCTTTGCACTGACCTCCGACACTCCGCGCACCATAGGGAGTCAGCAGGGCAGTCATTCGGGACGCTTGGCGTTGAGTGGGCGCATGAAGTACGTGGTGTACGGCGAAAACCGGGTGATGACGGGCGACGCGATCGCGGATGCGGTCCTGGCCTACGCGGCCGCGCTGGGTGAGAACGGTACGACAGACATCGTCGAGATCCCAACGGCGGACGATGACGGCGTTGGTGTTCTCACGGAGATGCTCCTGGGCCCCGCGTCGCAGGTAATGGTTGAGGTGGCTCCGGACGATGAGCTCGAGCCGGAAGACGAGGACCTCGTCAACGAGCTCGTCCGCCGTACCGAGGCCGTGGGCGGCGGCCGGTTCGCGGACGCTGCATCGTCACACTCCGAGGAACCCGCCGCAAGAAGGCTTCGGGCAGACCCCCCAACTCCCACGGACACCAATCGAACGAGCTGACCCTCGCGAGATCGACCAACCTTGGAAGGGTCCGCAAGCCTATCGGCTATCGAGACGCGATGTGTGGTCGTTGGAGGGGGTCGGTGACGGAGATGGTCGCAGCGAGGTTGAGATCGCTTGCGTTGCCGCTGACGCCTGCGGATGCGAGAAGGGTCGCACCGAAGACCGTGCTCCAGAATGTCCGCGCGTCCCTGTCGGCGCCGGCCACGCTCGTCCAGCCGTGCTCCCTGATCACGCGCTCCAGGTAGCGCTCTGACTGTCGGAAGAGGACAGCAAGCAAGAGCCTGACGCGCTCGCGCTGTGCCGCGTCGCCGCCGTTGTTGGCCAGTGCCTGCACGACAGTGACCGTTGACGGCATCGCGAGCGCGGTCCGGGCAAGGACTTCGCGGAACTGCTCAGCACCCACGGCCCGGCGTCCGGCCGCTTGTAGTCGGGTGGTATCGCGAAGGAACAGCGCGAAAGCGGCGTCGAGCACCAGCCGGTCCTTCGACCCGTAGTGGTGGGTGATCTGGTTCGGGTACACCCCGGCCGCTCGGGCGATCTCGCTGACCGTGAGGTTGCGCGGTCCGGCCACACTCAAGAGCCCTGCCGTCGCCGCAAGGATGCGCGCGCGCGTCGCTGCGCCTCGTGGTGTGCCAGAGTCCATCACGTTTGCCACCCCCAAATTGTACGGGATACAACTCAACTTGTTTGGCGTACAAGAAGGAGCATCATGGACATTTCAGTCACGGGCTACGGCGCGGTTTCACCGTTCGGGCACGGCGTCAGGCCGCTCTGGGACGCGCTCATCGCTGGTCAGTCCGGCGTTCGCCAGCTCGACCGCCAGGGCGCGCTTTGGGAACAGGTACCGATCCGGGTCGGGGCACCCGCGGCGCTCGACGCCGACGGAGCGCTCAGCCGAGTCCGGGCGAACCGGTTAGATCGCAGTCAGCAGCTCGCGCTCGTCGCCGCAGCAGAGGCATGGTCAGATGCCGGATCACCGGACGTCGACAGCGATCGACTCGCAGTGGTCGTTGGGACCGGTATCGGCGGTATCGAGACGCTTCTCGATGCCCACGACGTCCTTGGTGCCAGTGGTGCCCGGCGGGTGTCGCCGCGCACCGTGCCGATGCTGATGGCGAATGCTGCTGCGGCGCAGATCAGCATTGAGTACGGCGCTCGCGCTGGTGCGTACACGACGGTTTCGGCGTGCGCGTCCGGGGCTGAGGCGATCGCTGTCGCTGCGCGGTTGATCGTGACTGGTGAGGCGGACGTTGTGATCGCTGGGGGAACCGAGGCCGCGGTGACTCCGGTGACGATGGCGTCCTTCGCGCAGTCGCAGGCACTCGCCAAGGCGGGTGGCAACGACCCGGAGACCCTTTCTCGCCCATTCGACGTCGATCGTCGCGGGTTCGTCCTCGGCGAGGGAGCCGGCTTGGTCGTCCTCGAACGCGCCGAACACACCGCCGCACGTCGTCAGCGCTCTCATGGAACGCTCGCCGGCTGGGGCATCACGTCCGACGCGCACCACATCACCGCACCCCTGGAAGGCGGCGGCGAGCAGGAACGCGCGATGACCGCGGCGATCCGAATGGCAGGTCTCACCGGCACTGACGTCGATCACGTCAATGCCCACGCAACAGGCACCCTGGTTGGAGACATCGGAGAAGCTGCCGCGGTCAGCCGAGCCGTCGGACGGCACGCGCTCGTGACGGCGCCGAAGGGGGCTATCGGGCACATGTTCGGTGCAGCCGGTGCAGTCGAGGCGATCCTGACCCTCCGCGCGCTGGAGACGGGGACGGTTCCGCCAACGAGGAACCTTGAACAGCTCGACCCCGCAGTCGACCTCGACGTCGTCGCCGGCGCCGCCCGGCGTGCTCCGCTGCGGGCAGCGCTCAACAACTCGTTCGGATTCGGTGGACAAAACGCATCCCTGGTGTTCACCACTGCCTGAGCGGCTGAGACGTCCGGTCGACGATCGGCTATCGAGACGCTGTTGCCGTCTTCGACTCCATCGATGCCACCGTCCTCTGTACCGCTATCGGCGAATTTCGATCAGGAGGATCCAGCCGTAGTAGACGGCGACGATGATGCCGGTAATGCACTGGACGAGGAGCCAGTACAGGCCGCCGCCGAAGCCGGCGATGAGGGAGGATCCGGCGACGATGGCGGGGAGGGAGCCGATGATGGCGAGTGCGATGAGGCTGACTCGCCACTGTGCTTGGTCGGCGCCGCCGATGTTGCGGATGGTCGTGGTGAGCACGATGGCGGCGAGGGCGATCCCGATCCCGAGAACTTCCACACCGAGTAGGACTCGCGTTTGCCCAGGTGCGAGGCAGACCAGGCTGAGAAGGACCAGACTGATGAGGATGCTCAACGTGCGAGCGGCGAGAGCTGGCAGGGCGGCGATTTCGAGGATCGCTTCGTGGTTGAGGGACACGGCGACGAAGATCAGTCCGGCGAGTGCTGCTGCTGCGCCGCCGGTCATGACGAACAGGTCGTGCCACGCTTCGACGTCGTAGGCGGTCATCTGATCCTCCGGTGTTCTTCGGGTCTGGAAGGTTGGTGCGCCGTCGTCGAGTGGATGGTGGTTCCGCTCGACGACGGGCACACTGTCCAGTCGACTGTTATGGGTGAATGCGGCGGTGTTCGAGGATGGCTGCGACTCCGTTCACCGCCAGTGCCGCGGCAGCTACGTAGGTCTGTGGTCCTTGCCGGCTCGTCTTCGCCGGTGGGTCTGCCATCGCGACGCCCGGGTACGCCGACGCGGTGAGTTGTGTGCCCCAGTACAAGGACGCGGCGGTCGCGGCAACGGTGAGTCGGTTCCGATTCCAGCGCCCGTTGCCCCAGATCGCAGTGAGCGCGGCGGCGGACAGCGCCGCGCCGAGGCTCATGGTCTGCGCGTTGTGAAACTTCGCGTGGGGCGGCCAATCGGGGTTGTGGATGTGTGTCCTGTTCCAGTCGAACACGAACGGTCCGGCGCCGGCGTAGACGGCGGTGACGGTGAGGAGGACTTTTCCGAGCGATGCTTTCGTCATGAGGGTGACCTTCCGGTGTCAGAAGTCCGAGGCGTGATCAGCGGCCCACTCGTCGAACCCGATCGCCGGGCGGCCGAGCACGTTGGCGATGGTGGTCGTGGCGGGGGAGTTGCCGGCTGCGGCGTCGTCGAGGAACTGCAGCACCGCCTCGGCTTCCTCAGCGGGCATGAACCGAGCGAACTGCGCACTTGCCGCAGCACGGTCGAGCTCGGTGACCTCGATGCTCTTCCCCGTCGCCGCTGCGATCGCGGCGACCTGCTCGCGTTGCGAGATCCGGGCGGGACCGGTGAGCAGGTTGCTCACTGCCGGCAGGGTGGTGCCGGTCAGAGCCGCGACCGTGACGGCGGCAATGTCCTTCTCGTGGATCGGTGCCGTGAGAGCGTCCGGCTGGTACAGCGCGACCGAGGAAGTGGCCTTGATGGGCCACGACCAGCCGAGCGCATTGGTCGCGAGGACCAGCGGCCGGATTGGTACGACGTCGAGGTCGTCCGCTGCGGCGAACGCGTCCTCGACCTCGCGGTGCTCTTCGGTGATCGCGTTGCCTCTGGAGGTGGGGTGGATGACGCTGCCGGAGGACATGAGCACGATCCGGCTGACTCCGGCGTTCCGGGCGGCGTCGATCACGCCGGCGACGCCGTCGTGGTTGGCGTAGAGGAACACCTGACCGATGCCGGCGAAGGCAGCGTCGAGGCTGGGTCGGTCGGTGAGGTCGGCGGTGACGACGTCGACGCCGGCGGGGAACCGACCTGGCTCGGGCTTCCGGGCTGACGCGCGCACGGGTACGCCTTGCGCGAGGAGCGCGTCGAGGACGTGACGGCCGACGCTGCCGCGGGCACCCATCACGAGAGTGGGCTTGATGTCGGGGGTGTGCATGAGGACTCCAAACACGCAGGATCTGCGCGCCATGAGAGCCGATCGGCACGGGGCGTTCCGACGCTTCACCCCGACAAGAGTCAGACTACAACCCCGGGGAGCGATAGTCGACCGGACGTGAGGAACGCACCGGCAGGTGATCAACTACCGAGACGCTTGGTGGTCGATGTCATGGTGACGCCATGGCTCACAGCATCGTCACCGAGCACGTCACGTCTCGGGACGGCACCTCGATCGGCTACCTCCGCCAGGGGGCCGGACCAGGCGTCGTCCTGGTGCAGGGCACGATGGCTAGACAGCTAGCCACGTCGCCGCGCCCGTCTGCGGATCGGCTATCGAGACACAGGGTCAGGCCCCGCGGTAGACCGTCATGGTCTGGCCCGGTCGGTCAGCGATGTCGAACGAAGTGTACGCCAGCCGTTGCACCTGCCCTCCGACCAGGCGGACACGTTTGATGCCGGCCCCCTCGGTGCCCACGTCGTACCGCGACCACCACTGGTCGGCCTCCGGGCTGGCACTGCGCAGATCGTCCTCGAGGTCCGTGTAGGCCGCGGCGCCCGGGTGCCGTCCGGCTCGGGCGCGGAGCCGTGCGAGGAGCCCCTGCGCCACGTCGGTCCAGTCCGGCAGGACGTCGCGGGCGTCCAGGGCGAGGAACACCCATCGGACGAGGTTCGGGTGTTCGCCGTTTGTCAGTGCGCCGCGAAACAGTCGGGCCGCCGCCGTGTTCCACGCGAGCAGGTCGAAGGTCTCCCCGGTCACGTACGTCGGGGCCGGGTCGAGGAGGTCGACGACCCGCGCGACCTCCGGGTCGAGAACCTCGTCCGAGCGCGTCGCAGCGGGCACGTCCGCGGCGATGGCGATGAGGTGTGTCCGCTCCGCGTCGGCGAGCCCGAGCGCTCGTGCGAGCGCGTCGAGCACCTGGCGCGAGGGGCGGACGTCCCGGCCCTGCTCCAGGAACGTGTACCAGGTCGGACTGATCCCTGCGAGCATCGCCAGCTCCTCGCGACGGAGGCCCGGGGTCCGACGGCGGGACGACCCTGGCAGCCCGACGTCGGCCGGGCTCACCCGTTCCCGTCGCGCCCGCAGGAACGCGCCGAGTTCCCGGCGCTGCTGCTCGGTGACGTCGCTCACGCCGTCCCTCCCTGGTGGTCCGGGTACCAGTATGCGGCGGCTCTGGATGCGTTCCCGGCGCATACGGAGACTGCAGTCATGCAGGCATGGACACTCGACGGACTCGGCTCGGCACTCAGCGTCGAGGAGGTGGCGGACCCGCCCGTCCGCAGCGGCGGCGTGGTGCTGCGGATGCTGGCGGTGCAGGTCCCCGCCTACACGCGGGTGCTCGTCGAGGGTGGCCGCGGTGGCATCGCGACCCCGACCGTGCTCGGCATCGGCGGCATCGGGATCGTCGAGGAGGTTGCGGACGACGTCACGACCGTCCGGCCCGGCGAGACGGCGCTGTGCACCGGGTTCCTCCGGAGCGGACGGGTCGCCGAGCCGGAGGAGGTCCTCCTCGGGTGGACGGGGATCGGTGGCCGTGGGACGACGACGGCGACCACGGACCGGATGCGTCGGGTCTGGCGGACCGGCACGTTCGCCGAGCGCACCGTCATGCCCGGATCGGCCGTGCTCGCCCTCCCCGGTGCCGACGCGTATCCCGACCCGACGAAGCTCGCGTTCCTGCCCTGGTTGAGCGTCGCGGCCGGCGCGGTCGAGCGCAGCGGGATGACGGCCGGTGACCGTGTCGTCGTCCTCGGTGCAAGTGGTCAGATGGGCGGAGCAGCCGTCCTCCTGGCGCTCGCTCGTGGCGCTGCGCTGGTCGTCGCCGTGGGACGGGACACCGGCAGCCTCGACCGCCTGGAGGCCCTGGACAGCCGCGTGCGTACCGTCCGGTCCGTCGGTACCCGCGACGCTGACGCGGCGGCGATCGGCGCTGCTCTCGGCGGCGAGGCGGAGGTCGTCATTGACGCCCTCGGACCGACACCGACCCCGGACCTCACCATGGCCGGGTTCGACAGCGTCCGGACCGACGGCACGATGGTCCTCCTCGGCGGGGTCCGCCAGTTCCTCCCGATCCCGTACGACCAGCTCATGCGGCGCCGGATCACCCTGCGCGGCTCATGGATGTGCTCCGAGGAGACCGCGTTCCGCGTCTGGCGTCAGGTCCAGGCGGGCGTCATCGACCTCAGCGCCCTCGACGTGACCACCGTCGGCATCGACGACCCGGCGGCAGCGCTCACACAAGCGGAGCAGATCCGAGGGCTGTCGATCGCGGTGCTGACGCTCTGACAGCAGCTTGAGCGCTCGGCATCCCGCGTGAAGTGACCAGCCCGCGCCCGTCCCGAGTGCTCTGTTCTACTTCGAGCTCGGTCGCCCGGGGATGTGGCTGAGGATCGACTTCGAGAAGCCGCCATCGACGCAAATGTCCTGTCCCGTGACGTACCCGGCAAGCGGGCTGACGAGGAACTCGATGACATTGGCGATGTCGATGGGCTCACCGATCCTGTGCAGGGGGATGATCTCCTCCCGTGCTGCCTTGACTTCTGGGTCCAGGTACATCTTCTCGGTCATCGCGGTGCGCGTCATGCCGGGGGACACGACGTTGACATTGATGCCATCGGGGGCCCATTCCAGCGCGAAGGTTTGCGCCATGATCGTCAACGCCGCCTTGGTAGGGCTGTAGGGTCCCGACCCGGCGTGCGGGAGCTGTCCGGACATCGAGGACGTGAAGCACGCAGCTCCGCCGCTGGCCTTGAGGTGGTCGTAGCTGGCTTTTCCGAGGAGCCAGGCGCCGCGGAGGTTCACGGCGAACATCTCGTCCCACTCGTCGAGTGTGACGTCCTTCAACGGCGCCGGGCTCGCCACGCCCGCGTTCGCGACGAGTGCGTCTAGTCCGCCGAAGCTGTCGGCTGCTTCCGCGACGAGCCGTCCGGGGACGGTCGGGTCGCCGAGGTCGCCGGTGAGTGCGATCGCGGTCCCGCCAAGGGACTGGATCTGCTCGACGACGTCGCGCTGCCGGTCGTTGGCCTCGTACCCGCACACTGCGATCATCGCCCGTTCGCCGCGGGCCAGCGCTGCCTCTGCGATTCGGACGCTCGCCGCGGCACCGATGCCGCTGCTTCCGCCACTGACGAGTGCTCTCATCGAGCGTCCTCCTTGTTCGTCGGAACGAGCGCCGGGGTACTGGCACTCGAGATCTTCCATCCCCTGTCGCGCAGTTCGGTAATCGCGGTGTCGAACTCAACCAGAGGGTTCTCCTCGCGGATGACCTCGAGCACGACGTTCTCGGTACCGATCGTCGCGTCCACGGCTGCGCCGAGCGCTTCCCAATCGATCACACCGGTGCCGATGGGGTCGTGACCCCAGGTCTTGGTCCCGGTGTCGGAGACGTGCATCAGGCCGATGGCGTCGGCGTGCGCTAGCAGGCCGGTGACCGGGTCCTCCTCGATGAACGCGGCGTTCGCAGCGTCGTACACGATGCGGAGCGCGTCGTCGTCGACGGTGCTGACGATCCGGGCGAGGTCGCCGACCGTCGGAGCGAAGCAGTACGGCGTGTTCTCGAAGAGGAGCCGCTGTCCGCTCCGGCGAGCGATCGGGAGGAGCTCCTCGAGGCTCTCGTACATCCAGCCGTGGACCTGGTCGAGCGTGGGCGAGATCATGGGCCGCCGTGTGCCGGGGGAGATGACGACGTCCCGGGCGCCCCACTCTGCGGCCAGGTCGATCACAGAGGAGATGTGCTCGATGCTCTTGCGCCGCATGCTCGCCGCCGGGCTCGCGAGGTTGAGGTCGTACCCGCCGGCGTTGAGCGACCGGATGGACGCCCCCGCCTGGTCGAGACGGGCGCGCGTCGACGCCCGTTCGGCGGCGTCGATCTCCTCCGGCCAGCAGTGCGGAGAGCTGATCGGTATCTCGAACGTCGTGTACCCATGGTCGACGAGTTCGAAGATCGCGTCGGTGGCTTCCTTGGACCAGAGGTACGAGAACGTGTTGATGATCATGAGGGACTTCCGTTCGTTTCTGTTCTGGTGTCGTACCGAGGCTTGCGTGAGTTAGGCCCCTACGGACTTGCCCTTCCGTGGCGACGGGTCCTTTGCTGTCTTGTCCTCGACCACAGTGATGCTGTCCGTCACCGAGACAGTCGCCTGCGGGTTCCGGCTGCCGGTCTCCGGGAGGGTGAAGTACACGACCAGGCAGATGGCAACGATGACGATCATGTAGACCGCGACGAGCATCGGGTGTCCGGCACCGACGAAAGCGGCAGCGATCAACGGTGCGGTACCACCGAAGAGGGCGATGACCAGCTGATGCGCGAAGCCAATCCCAGAGACGCGGACCGCAGCCGGGAAGAGCTCCGCCTGAATGGTCGGATAGACGGACTGCCAGATGCCGAGGACCAACCAGCCCGACGCAGCGACAGCCACATAGGTGCCGAACCCGGGAACGTTCAGCAACAGGAGCAGCGGATAGAACAGCACGATCATGCCAATCGCACCGATGATCGGGAAGATCTTGCGACGTCCGAGGCGGTCGGAGAGGTGGCCCGTAATCGGGACGACGATCACCAGGAGCACCAGACCAATCACGCTCCCCACGAGCGTCGAGGCGAGGTCCCGTCCGGAGGTGAGATTCGCGTAGGTCGGCAGGAACGTCGCCCAGGTGTAGTACGCCACCGTCGGTGCCGACAATGCGGCCGTTTGGAAGATCGCCTTCGGGTGATTGCGCAGCAGTTCCAGCAGCTTCTTGGGCGCCGACTTCTGGTCGATCGAGGCGCTGGCTTCGAACTCCGGGGACTCGTCCGATCGTGCTCGCATGACGAGGCCGACCACACCGATGATCCCGCCGAAGATGAACGGGAACCGCCACCCGTATGCGGCGAGAGCGTCCGGAGCGAACGAGGACGTGACGATGGCTGCGGCACCAGTCGCTGCGAGCGTCGCAAGCCCACTGGCCAAGTTGGTGAAGGACCCGAAGAGGCCTCGACGCTTTGCAGGCGCATGCTCGACGAGGTACGCAATGGCGCTCTGCCCCTCGCTGCCCGCGGAGATGCCCTGGAGGATTCGGGCGACCACGAACATGATGGGAGCGAGGACGCCGACGCTCGCGTAGGGCGGGGTGAGGCCGATGATGAGCGCGCCGAGCGCCATCCCCGAGATTCCAAGTGCCATGACCCGGCGACGGCCGTACCGGTCAGCGACCGGGGAGAGGATGATGCCGCTCAGTGGCCGGACGATGAAACCGATCGCATATGTCAGGAAGGCTGCGATGAGGGACGCGAACTGGGAGTGGGTCGGGAAGATCTGCGCAGAGAACACCGCGGCTAGCAGGCCGTAGAGGTACCAGTCGTACCACTCGACGAAGTGGCCGATGGTGCCGGCGAGGAGGTTCTTCGTGCGGCCCTTGTGCTCAAGCGGGTTCGCGCCGTCTGGTGTCATTGCGTTTGACACCGATCGTGAGGTCGTCATTGAGCTCTCCTGTTCGAGTGGTTTGCGTGCGTTCGGGGGCACGCCGAAGTTCGACGCGTGGGCGCGCCGGAGAAGGGGCCCTCCACGGGCGGGAGGACGAGGGTGTTGGGAGGTGCGGTTCGGGTTCGGGTTACGCGCTGACGGATTCCGACGTGAGGTACGCGTAGGAGGGCCAGGTGGCGGCGATCTCGTCGGCCGCCGCGATGACGGCCGGTGCGAGGTCGGCCAGACGTGCCCGGGTCATGCGCACGGACGGGCCGGCGATGCTGATCGTGCCCGTGGCGGGGCGGTCACGGCCAGCGCCGAAGATGGGGGCGGCCACGGCGCTGATGCCCGGGTCCATCTCCTCGTAGGTGGTGGCGTACCCGCGGTGACGTACCGACGCGAGCTCCTCGGCGAGTGCCTCGGGGTCGACGACGGTCCGCGGGGTCTGCGGGGTGAGGTGATGCTGGTCGATGACCCGCTGCGCCTCGTCCGGGGCGAGCGTGGCGAGCCAGGCCTTCCCGGAAGCGGTCGCGTGCGGCACAGCGTCCCTGCCCATGACCGGGTCGAGCCGGAGGGAGGAGTTCGACCCCTGCGCCTTCGCGATCCACTGCAGCGAGTCGGAGGACGCGACCGCGAGACGGACGAGCTCCTCGCTGGTCGTGGCGAGCGCGTCCAGTTCGCGCTGTGCCCACGTGTCGAGGCCGGACGCCGAGAGCTGCAGGAGCCCGAGGGCACCGAGGCGGTGCGTCGCCGAGTAGGCCGAGGTCTTCGGGTTCTGGGCGACGTAGCCGGCCGCGACGAGGGCGGCGAGCAGACGGTGCGCGATCGCCTTGTTGAGACCGAGGCTGGTCGCGACCTGGCTGACGCCGAGGCCGTCGGCTTCGGGTGCGAGCAGGTGCAGCACCTTCATGCCGTTGGTGACATCGTCCTGGAGCGCCATTGCTTTTCCTCGTCATCGGGGTCTGTAACAGCGTTACTGGGTAACGCTGTTACAGACCCTCGCACGGCCCTCGGGGCCTGTCAAGCGCTCGTCTGGATCACGAAGCGCTCGAGGTCGGCGGCGGCCTGTTCCGCGTCGACGTTGCGGATCGTGGCGTGGTGCGCCCCGTCCCAGGTGCAGGCGCGTGCACCGAACCGCGCCCAGTACGCGTCCCAGTCCGCGAGCTTCGCGCGGTCCCGATCGAGCCCCCGCTCCTGGAGCCGGGCCCGGACGATCTCGGCCGAGGCTCGGACGTGGACGACGTGGACGTTCGTGGCGGGCCAGCCGGCAGCGACCGTCGACCGTGACAGGAACGCCGGATCGTCGAGGTACGCGACGAACGGCGCATCGAGCACCACCGAGTGGCCGAGCGCCAGGTTGTCCGCGGCCACGGCGAACAGCGTCCGGTACTCGAGCGGCATGATGCGCTCGACGTAGGTCGGGTTCGACTCGCGATCCGTGGGGTCGTGTCCGAGTGCCTCGAGGGCTGCCTGGACCAGGGCGCCGGACATCGTGTCCTTGTCGAGGTACACGGCTCCGGTCATCCGGCTGAGCTGCTTCGACACGGTGCTCTTGCCGGACCCCGCGCCTCCGAGCGTGATGAACGCGCTGGGCAGCGCCCCCGTCACCTCCGTGCCCGCTCGATCGCCTCGACGAACTCCGCAGCGGCCGCGGTGATCTTCGTGGTGTCGCCTTCTGGGCCGCCGGCCTTCGTGATCGCACTGCCGACGCCGACGGCCGTGACCCCGGCGGCGAACCACTCGCCGACGTTCGCGGTCGTCACGCCGCCGGCCGGCACCATCGGGATCTGCGCGAGCGGGGCGAGCATGGCCTTGACGTACGGGATCCCCCCGGCCTCGGTCGGGAAGATCTTCACCATGTCCGAACCGGCTTCGGCCGTGTCGAGCACCTCGGTGGGCGTGTAGGCGCCGCTGATCGTCGCGACCTGGTAGCGGTTCGCGACCCGGATCATGGCCGGGTTGAGGTTCGGGCTGACGAGGAACCGTGCGCCGGCCTGGATGCTCGCCCACGCCGCGTGCTCGTCCAGGACGGTGCCGGCACCGAACACGACGCCGCGATCGGCGAAGCGCTCCGAGAGCCGTTCGATGACCCGCAGCGCTCCTGGGATCGAGAGCGTGATCTCGAGGGCGCGGATGCCGCCCTCGACCGCGGCCGAAGCGGCATCGAAGGCCTTGTCGGCGGTGTCGAGGCGGACGATGAGCACGTTGCCGGAGTCGCGGATGGTGTTGAGGACGTCGAGTTTCTGAGGCATGGGTCAAGTGGATACACCACTTTCCGGACGCCGTCGACTCAGCGGGCTCCCAGGCTTGACACGATTTCGATTCGCGTGGCACGATCACTGCAATCGATCTCAGCAATCGATCTCAGAAATGCTCCGCAACGACGAGGAAGTCACGTGACCAGCGAACCCGCATCCCGCGGACCCGGCCGCACCCGTGTCGTCGTCCTGGGCGCTTCGCACTGGCACACACCGCTGTACCGCGACGCGGTCCTGCGTCGGCACGACGTGCTCGCCGTCCAGGACGCCCAGCCCGCCGCCATCGCCGACGCTGCCGCCTGGGACGCCCCGATGGTCGCTTCGGTCGACGAAGCGCTCGCGTTCCCGGACATCGATCTGGCCTACGTCCTCAGTCCGCACGACGAGGTCGCGGCCGTCTGCCGGACGCTCGTCGACCGCGGGATCCCGTTCGCCGTGGAGAAGCCGCTCGGCGTGGACCTGGCGGAACTCCGCTCCGTCGTGGCCGCCGCACACGCCGCCGACGTCCCGGCCACGGTCGCACTGGTGCAGCGGGGCGGGCCGGTGGATGCCTGGCTCCGGAGAGCGGGTCGGATCAGCTACGAACGTGCGTCGTTCATCGCCGGTCCGCCGAACCGGTACCGCCACAGCGGGAGCCCCTGGATGCTCGACCCGGCGCGCGCCGGCGGAGGAGCACTCGTCAACCTCGGCCCGCACTTCGTCGACCTCGCGCTCCAGCACCTCGGTCCGGCGGCGGTCAGCCTCCGATCGCGCAGTCACGCACTGCACGGCGAAGCCGTCGAGGACCACGCCACACTGGTGCTCGCGACCGCGGCCGGCGCCGAGGCCGTCATCGAGGTCGGCTACGCCTTCCCGGACGCGCCCACCAAGCGCTACTGCAGTTTCACCGCCGCCGGCACGGACGGGTTCGTCTCGATCGACACGGACGGGACGGCGCGGTTCACCGGGACCGACGGCATCACCGAGCAGACCGTGATCGACGTCGACAGCGACCCGCTCTACACGCGGTTCGTCGACGCGGTCGCCGATTCGCTCGCCGACGGGTTCCGTGGCATGCCCACGCTCGACGACCTGGAGGACACGATGGCCCGCATCTGGCACGTCGGTGGAACCGAGGGGGTGCAGCGATGACCAACGCCAGCATCGACGACGTCGCGGCAGCGGCGGGTGTCCACCGTTCGACTGTCTCCCGCGCGTTCTCGAACCCGTCCGCCGTTCGGACGCAGACCCGCGAACACGTGCTCCGGGTCGCTGCAGAGCTCGGGTACGCCACGAACCCGCTCGCCCAAGCGCTCCGCCGCCGGTCCAGTACACTCGTGCCGCTGGTCATCCCGGACATCACGAACCCCTTCTTCGCCGAGCTCGCCCGTGCGACGGCAGCGGCGGCGGAACAGCGCGGCTACCAGCTCGTCCTCTGCGTCACCGAGAACGACGGCAGCTCCACGGCCGGGTACGTCACCGCGATGCAGGCGATGTACTCACCGTTCGGCATCGTCGCTCCGTCCACCCGCGTCGACCTCGAGGCGTTGCGGACCTACGGTTCGGGGAACCGCGTCGTCGTGCTCGACCGGGTGGAGGACGACCCGTCGGTGCCGACCGTGACGGTGGACAGCCGCCGGGGTGTCGAGCTCGCGTTCGAGCACCTCGCGCTGCTCGGGCACCGTGCCATCGCGTACGCCCCGGGCATCGTCGGCACCTACACGGCGCAGGACCGTCACGAGGCGTACGAGGAGATCGCGGCAGGACACGGCGTCGCGCCGCTCGTGCTCGGAGCTCCGGACGGCGTCGAGCTCGGCCGCGGCATCGTCGATCACTGGCTCGCCGAGCCGGTCCGCGCCACCGCGATCATCGCGTCGAACGACGTCATCGCGTTCGCCGTGATCGCCGAGCTCGAAGCGCGCGGTCACCGGGTGCCGGACGAGGTGTCCGTCGTCGGGTTCGACGGGCTCGATCTCGGCGCGCACGTGGCGCCCCGGCTCACCAGTGTCCGACAGCCCATCGGGGACCTCGGGCGCATCGCGGTCGACCTCGGCGAGAGCCTCCTCGACGGCGGTCCCGTCCGACACGAGGTGCTCCCACCGTCCCTGCTCATCCGATCCTCGACCTCAGGACCCCGATCATGACCGACTCCCGGACGCTGCCGGGTCTGCGCTGGGTGGACCACACCGCGTTCACCGTCCCCGATCTCGAGGCAGCGATTGCCTTCTTCACCGGCGTGCTCGGCGCCGAGGAGCTCTACCGTTCCACCCGGGGACCGGACGCGTCGTTCATGCCGCTGCACTTCGGTGTGCCCGCGGACGCGCGTCTCGAGCTGGCCATGCTGCGTCTGCCGCCGAACCTCAACATCGAGTTGTTCCAGTGGTGGAGCGACGACCGGTCCGCGGTGTTCCCCCGTGCGAGCGACGCCGGCGGTCACCACCTCTGCTTCGTGGTCGAGGACGTCGACGCCGTCGTCGAGGCCATCGCGGAGCACCCGAGCGTCGAGGTGCTCGGGCACCGCAAGGAGGTCGGGGGTGACAGCCCCGCGGTCGCCGGGAACCGCTGGGTGTACGCGCGGACCGACTGGGGACTCATCCTCGAGTTTGTCGACCGCTCACGGGTGCAGGACCCTCCACGCCTGGTCGGACCCGCCGACTGGACGACGCCGACCACCACGACCAGGAAGGACCTCCCATGAAGATCGCCGGCCACACGCTCGGCACGCCCGACCAGACCGTTCCCGAAGCACTCCGACTGTTCCGCCGCGCCGGCCTGGACGCCGCCGAGGTCATCTACCAGGACGACTACCGGAGCGGCCTGCCGGTCCGTGACGCGGCTGCCGCGGCCGAGGCGGCCCGGGTCGCGGACGGGGAGGGGGTCCCGATCGTCGGGCTCACCCCGTACACGACCGCGATCAACGCTACCGACGAGCGCGTCCGCAGCGACGCGGTGGACGAACTGCGATCGGCGATCGACACGGCGCAGGCGATCGGTGCGAACCGTGTGCGCGTGTACTCCGGAGCGTGGCAGCCGGACCAGCAGGACCACGCGGCGCACTGGTCGCAGCTCGTCCACTCCTTCGAGGACCTCGCTGGCCCGGCGGCCGATGCCGGTGTCGTGCTCTGCGCCGAGAACCACTTCGGCACGATGACCCAGACCGCCCGGGACACGGCCGCCCTCGTCCGCGCGGTCGGCTCGCCCGCCGTCCGGGTCCTCTACGACCAGGCGAACCTCACCTTCACCCACGACGAGGACGTCGACGCGGCGTTCGCCGTGCAGGGGGACCTCATCGGCCACGTGCACGTCAAGGACCTCGTCTTCAAGGACCCGGACGCTCCGTTCGTCGCCTCGGAGACGGCCCGGGTGCACGCCGAGGAGCGCGCCGTCACGTCGCGCGTCGTCGGCGACGGTTCGCTCGCCTGGTCGCGGATCCTCCGACGCCTGCTCGAGGTCGGCTACGACGACGTGCTCTCCCTCGAGTACGAGTACCGGTGGCACCCGCAGGACCTCGACGACCCGGAGACCGGGTTCCGGCGTGGCGCCGACCACCTGCGGAACCTCCTGCTCCAGCTCGAGCTGCACGGGGCCGACCAGGGCGCCGGGGTCCGCTCGTGAGCGCGCTCCGCATCGGCGTGGTCGGTGCCGGCAACATCGCCAGCATCGCGCAGCTGCCGACCCTCGTGCAGCGTGACGACGTCGAGCTGCGCGCGCTGGTGTCGCGGCGCGACGACCCGAGCGCCCTGCAGCGGCGGTGGGGGTTCGGCGCGGTGTACCGCAGTGTCGACGAGATGCTCGCGGCCGAGACGCTCGACGCGGTCTTCGTCCTCACCCCGCGCTCCGAGCACGTCGCCGCGGTCGAGAGCGCGCTCCGTGCCGGTGTCGACGTGTTCTGCGAGAAGCCCCTCGCCACCTCCGCCGCCGACTCGGTCCGCCTCGCCGAACTCGCCGACGAGCACGGTCGGGTCCTCATGGTCGGGCTCAACCGACGCTTCGCCCCGGTCTACGTCGCCGCGCGCGAGGCGTTCGGGGAGTCGGGCGCGTCGTTCTGCGTCGCGCAGAAGAACCGCGCCGGCTCGGAGTACCGGGCGACCTTCGAGAACGCCATCCACATGGTGGACCTGCTCCGGTGGTTCTGCGGCGGGGACGTCGTCGACGTGACGGCGGCGGCCGCCGGGACGGACCAGTGGGAGGAGGACGGCACCGCCGCTCTCGTCCGGTTCTCGACCGGGAACACCGGCGTCCTCGTGGCGGCCCGTGCTGCCGGGGCCTGGGGCGAGAAGCTCGACGCGTATGGACAGATGCGCTCCGCCGAGGTCATCGCGCCGGACTCCGTCGCGGTGACCGTCGACGGCGTCCGCACGGTGCGGTCGATGAGCCCTGAGGCCTTCGGCTGGGCGACGGCGACCGAGAGCTTCGGCTTCGCCGACGCCGTCCGCCACTTCCTCGATCGCGTCCGCGACCGGCAGCAACCGCTCACCTCCGGGTGGGAAGCAGTGAAGACACAACAACTCCTCGATCGGATCCTCGCCGCGGCAGGGCTGCCGACCGAGGAACAGGAAGGACGCACATGGTCCAGCAGAGCGACGCAGTAGCAGCGACGGCGGTCCGCCAGATCGCGCTCGTTACCGGCTCGAGCGGCGGGATCGGTGCCGCCGTGGTCACCGCGCTCCGTGCTCGCGGCGACCTCGTCGTCGGAGCAGACCGTGCGCCGCTCGACGGCCAGCCCATCGACGGGTTCTACGAGCTCGACGTCACCGACGAGCAGCGCACCACGGACGTTGTCCGACAGGTCGTCGCCGAGCACGGCCGCATCGACGTCCTCGTGCACGCCGCGGGCGTACTCGGCGGGACCCCGGACCCACTCATGACGACGACCGAGGAGTTCGAGCGCATCATGCGCATCAACGCCACCGGCACCTTCACCATCACCCGCGAGGCCGCGAACACGATGCGCGACGCCGGGACCGCCGGCACCATCCTGCTGCTGTCGTCCGTGGCCGCGAAGGAAGCGCGGGTGGACTACCTTCCCTACAACGCCAGCAAGATCGCGGTGCTCCACATCATGTGGTCGATGGCGAAGATCCTCGGCCCGGCGGGCATCTCGGTCAACGCCGTCAACCCCGGACCGGTGAACACCCCGCTCTGGTCGCAACTCGCCGACCAGTCGGGGTCCGCACAGGCCGCCCGCGACGCCCGCGCCGCCCAGCTGCCGATGCAGCGGTTCGCCGAGCCCGACGAGGTCGCGAGCGCCATCACCTTCCTCACCGACCCGGCCAACCGCTACGTCACGGGGGTCTCCCTGGACGTCGCCGGCGGCGCCCACCTGGGCATAGGTTCCTAGGACGACGACCACGGTGGAAGCTCGCTGGGTGTGGGACTCCCACCGTCGGGTCGACGCCCCCGCGTCGACCATTGGGCTGGTGCTGCTAGAGCATGTGGGCTGGATACGGGCCACACGCTCTAGCAGCGACTAGTCACACGACGGCGCTGCAGCGGGGGTGCAGTTCAACCCTCGGCGTCCCACGCGTGCTGGTACTCGTCGGCACCGTTGCGCACCAGCCGCGTTGGGTGAGATCCCGCCGTGCGTCCGGTTGACCGATCGGCTATCGGACACCGGCGGGATGGTCGGTCGGACTCTTCGTGCCGCAGGGGCCGCGGAGCCAGAGGCCTACAGTTCAGACGTGAGTGTTTGGAGCACGCGTGGCTGATCAGCTGACCCACGCGCTGCTCGGCGTGGTGGTGCTCCTCGGGGCCGCGTCTGCGGTGCTGGTCCTGGCGCGGGCGGAAGCGCCGTGGGCGCCAGCCGTCGCGATCGTGCGTGGGGCGGCACAGCTGGCGGTGATCAGCCTGGTGCTGAGCGGGATCATCCGGTCGCCGCTGCTGATCGGGGTGGCACTTCTGGTGATGTTCTCCGTCGCCGTCCTGACTGCGGCGCGTCGACTCGGCAGCGTGTCCTCGATGGTGATCCCGGTGGCGGTATCCATGGGGGTCGGTGTTCTGGTGACCGGCAGTGTCGTGTTCGGGATGGGCGCGGTGGAGTTCAGCCCCCGGTACGCGCTCGCCATCGGCGGGATCGTGATCGGGAACGCGATGACGATCGCGACCATCAGCGGCCAGCGTTTCCGGGAGCTCGTGGCCGATCAGTGGGACGAGGTCGAGGGGTGGCTCGCGCTTGGAGCGTCACCTCGGCGTGCGACGGAACGGCTGGTGCGTCGGGCGGTCAGTGCGGCGCTCGTGCCGACGGTGGATCAGACCAAGACGACCGGGCTGGTGACGTTGCCCGGCGCGTTCGTTGGAGCGGTGTTCGGCGGGTTGTCGCCGCTGGACGCCGGGCGCTTCCAGATCGTGGTGCTCGCCGCGATCATGGCGGCTGGTGCGTGCACCGCGGTGTGTCTGACGCAGTGGTTGGCACCAATCGCGACCCGGCCCGTCACGTCAGCAAACTGACGCGGACCGGGGCGAGCCGGGGGATGGGGCTGAGGCTTGGTCGTTCCTTGGTGTTCTACATCGAGGGTTGCCTCGGAGGTGGTTCCCCGTGGGCGTGTGGATCGTGTGCGCAGTGGCCGTCGCGCTGCTGGTGGTGGTTGGTTCGGTCGGAGCTGCGCTGCTCGCAGTGGCTACGGAAGCTGAGCGGGAGGGCCTGTTCGACGACTGATCGGGGATCTCAGGCGGGTGTTCCCAGCCGGTAGCCGACACCGCGGATGGTGCTGATCAGGTCGCGGTCCGTCTTCCGGCGGATGTAGTGGACGTACGTGTCGACCGTGCCGAGCTGCTCACCGTTGTCGAACACCGCGGACAGCAGGTGCTGCCGGGTGAACGCCCGCGATGGCTCGCTGGTCAGCAGTCGCAGCAGGGCGGTCTCCTTCTCGGTCAACATCACCCGTCCGGTGTAGGGGGAGGTGATGCTGTTGTCCTCCGGGTAGAACACCCACCCGCCGATCTCGACGCTGCTGCCGACCCCGGTGTAGTCGCGGGTGAGTGCCCGGAGCCGGGCGGTGAGCTCGTCGAAGTTGAACGGTTTGACGAGGTAGTCGTTCGCGCCGGCGTCCAACCCGGAGACACGGTCGTGGACCATGCCGAGGGCGGTGAGCATCAGCACGGGGGTGCTGATCCGTCGCTGCCGGAGTGCCGCAACGACTTCGGTGCCGTCGATTCCCGGGAGTCGACGGTCGATGACCATCACGTCGAAGTACTCCTCGGCGGCAGCCTCGAGCGCGGACTCTCCATCCGTGCGGAGTGTCACGATCCACTGTTCACCGAGCTCGTCCGCGACGAGCGGACCGAGCCGGGGGTCGTCTTCGACGAGGAGCAGTCGGGGCATCATCAGTGGGCCTTCCGGTCGTGTTCCGATGTGCTGGTCGCTGCGATCGGGAGGTGGAGCGCGAAGACCGTGCCGCTGCTGTCCGTGTGTTCGACGACTGCATCGCCGCCTGCTCTGAGGGCGATGTCGCGGACCAGCGCCAACCCGATGCCGTACCCGGTGCGGGTAGTCGTCGTCGCGGTGGCGTCGACGGGGGTGCCGTGGGCAAAGCGGTCGAACACCCGTGCCGGCTCGATGCCGACGACGCCGGGACCGTTGTCCGCGACGCGGATCGTCACACGAGCCCTGTCGATTACCGCGGTGACACGCACCTGTCCGCCGGTTCGTGTGTGGCCGATGGCGTTGTCGGTCAGCGCGACCAGGCAGCGGCGCAGCTGCGTCTCGGACACCCCCACGCGCGCGTCGATCGGATCGATGTCGAGGTGCACGTTCCGGTCGGCCGCGAGCACGCTCATGTCGCGGTGCACCACGTCCATCGCCGCCCGGAGGTCGGCGGCACCGTTCGGTTCGCTGGATCCGGTAGCTGCGTCGAGGAGGTCGTTGACGATGTCGATCAGGACCTGCGTGTCACCGCGCAGCTCGTCGACGACCGGCCGCCGCCGGTCGTCCGCCGGGGTCATGCGCTGCAGACGTTGTACGCGGGCGTGGAGCACGGTGAGCGGGGTCCGGAGTTCGTGGCTCGCGTCGGCGACGAAGGTGCGCTGCATCCGGGCAGCTTCGGCGATCGGCCGCACCGCGCGGCGGGCGATCAGCCATGCGGCGACACCGGCGAGGACGATCGCGAGACCGCCGACACCGATCACCGCGATGCTGAGGTCGATGGTGTCGAGGTAGATGTGGATGTCGGTCGGCCCGGGGCGCTCGTGGAGTTGGTTCGGTGTCAGCTGCCACAGCACGTACACCACGACGAGGCCAATGATCGCGATGACCAGCGCGGCGGACACGACCGCGACCCGGAGCGCGATGCCGATCACCGACCCGCGGAACGCCAACCGGTCCGGATCGTTCTCCGAAGCAGACCGGCTGGACCACCGGGTCACCGTGTCCGCGATCGATGACCGCCACCCAGCCGACATGTGACCCCTTCCGGACCAGCGGCACCGGAACGCGAGGGGGAAGCGTTCCGGTGTCGCCGTGTTGGCTCGATCCTGCCTCACTCAGAGCAGCACCGGCAGGCCCGATCCTCACCTCCGCCAGCCAAGGAACAGCCAAGAAAGCCCGACCACGGGGCCGGGCACGATTCTTGGCGGAGTCTTGCACACCGCTTCCTACCGTCGGAGCATCGCCGGTCCCGCACCCCGCGGCACCGCCCGTCACGACGAGGAGAACGCCATGTCCCACTCGCCCGCCGCGCCGCTGCCGACCCGGGCACGCTCGAACAAGGTGCCCGACCCGACCGCGTCGTTCTGGATCATCAAGGTCCTCGCGACGACCGTCGGTGAGACGGCGGCGGATCTCCTCAGCGACACCGTCGGCCTCGGGCTGCCGTTGACGACGCTGATCATGACGGTCGCGCTGGCCGTGTTCCTGGTCCTGCAGTTCCGGTCCCGCGCCTACCGGCCGCCGCTGTACTGGATGACCGTGGTCCTGATCAGCATCGTGGGCACCTGCGTCACCGACAACCTCACAGACGGGCTCGGCGTCCCTCTCGCTGTCAGCACGACCGTGTTCGGTGTCGCGCTGATCGCCGTGTTCGCGATCTGGTTCCGCGTCGAGGGAACCCTCTCGATCCACAGCATCGACACGGTCCGGCGGGAAGCGTTCTACTGGCTCGCGATCCTGTTCACCTTCGCCCTCGGGACTGCCGCGGGCGACCTGATCGCCGAGCAGACCGGACTCGGGTACTTCCCGTCGCTGCTGCTCTTCGCCGGAGCGATCGCCCTCACCGCAGCCATCTGGTTCATCGGCCGCCGCGGCCCGGTCCTCTGCTTCTGGATCGCGTACATCCTCACCCGACCGCTCGGCGCATCCACCGGAGACCTGCTGTCCGCGTCGACGAAGGACGGCGGACTCGGGATCGGGACGATCACCACGAGCGTCGTGTTCCTCGTCATCATCGCCGCGATCAGCACCTTCCTCGTGATCCGTCTCCGCCGCGACGAACCCGCCCAGCGCAGCCACCTGACCGCCTGACGCTTGAACTCTGTCGGCCGCCCC
This sequence comes from Curtobacterium caseinilyticum, assembly GCF_030363035.1. Taxonomy (GTDB): domain Bacteria; phylum Actinomycetota; class Actinomycetes; order Actinomycetales; family Microbacteriaceae; genus Curtobacterium; species Curtobacterium caseinilyticum. Next base: position 87,014 of record NZ_JAUCMN010000007.1, read on the forward strand.
ACTCGTTGGACGGTCGCCAAGATTTGTCCTGGAAGGACCGCCTTGCTCTCCACCGTTCCGCTCGCAGTGAGCCTGTTCGACGCCGCATCCGTGCTGCACGCGTTCGGTCCGTACGTCCTCGCCGGCATCGCACTGCTGATCTTCATCGAGTCCGGCGTGCTGTTCCCCTTCCTGCCCGGCGACTCGCTCCTGGTCACTGCTGCAATCATCAGCAGCACGCTCGGCGTGACGCCGTGGCAGGTCGCTCTCGTGGCATCGATCGCCGCCATCGCCGGTGACCAGGTCGGCTACTGGATCGGGAAACGCTACGGCCGCCGACTGTTCAAGGACGACGCCCGCATCCTCACCACCGCCCGCCTCAACGAAGCGGAAGCGTTCTTCACCAAGTGGGGCGGCCTCAGCCTCGTCCTTGGCCGGTTCGTCCCGATCGTCCGGACCTACGTGCCGCTCGCCGCCGGCACCGCGCAGATGCACTACCGACGGTTCCTGCTGTTCAACCTCATCGGCGCGATCTCCTGGGCCTGCGGCCTGACCGCCGTCGGCGTGCTCCTGGGCGGAATCCCGCTGATCGCCCACAACATCGACGCGCTGATGATCGTCATCATCCTCGTCTCGATCCTCCCGATCGTGATCGGCGCGCTCCGCCGCCGCCACGTCGCGCGGAAGAACCGCAACACCTCGTCCGCACCGTCGCAGCCGACCGGAGACGGCAGGTGAGCTCGCGGAACCGGGTGCCGGAGCCCACGGCGTCGTTCTGGCTGATCAAGGTCCTCACGACCGGGATGGGCGAAGCGCTGTCAGACTTCCTGGTCACCCGGTTCGACCCCGCCCCGACCGTCCTCGTCACCGCGGCCCTCTTCCTCGTGGTCCTCGTCGTGCAACTCCGGGCAGACCGGTACCGACCCTGGCTCTACTGGGGGACGGTGTCGATGGTGGGAGTGTTCGGCACGATGGTCGCCGACGTCACACACGTCGCCCTCGGTGTGCCGTACTTAGTGTCGACCCCGGTGTTCCTCGCAGCGCTCGTCGCCGTGTTCGTTCTCTGGCGCCGCACCGAAGGCACCGTCGACGTGCACACCATCACGACCACCCGTCGGCAACTGTTCTACTGGGCCGCCGTGATCACGACCTTCGCGATGGGGACCGCCGCCGGCGACCTCGCCGCCAGCACCTTGCACCTCGGCTACCTCAGCGGCGGCCTCGTGTTCGTAGCAGCGATGATCCTCGTCGTTCTCGCGCGCGCGACGTCGATCATCGGCGCGGTGACGGCGTTCTGGACCGCGTACGTCCTCACCCGTCCCATCGGAGCATCGTTCGCCGACTTCGTCGCCCTTCCCAACGCGCGCGGCGGTCTCGCCGTGGGAACCGGGCTGGTCAGCGCGATCCTCCTCATCGTGATCGCGTTCGCGGTGGCGTGGACGAGGCACCTTCGTCCCCTCAGCTCGTCTGCTGCCGGAGCAGCACGAGGCGTCCGGTAAGCCATCGGCTATCGAGACGACTGCATCCCTTCCTGACTCGATACCGTGCAGGGATGAGTTCCCTGCGCCTGCCGGTCATCTCGTGCAGCCTCGATCCCGCCAGTTCCAGTCGCCAGCTCGCCGATCAGTCGGTAGCGCTCCTGGCAGCGAGGGGCCACCGGTCGGAGATCGTTGACCTCGGAACGCTCGCGCTACCGGCGTTCGATAACGACCGGGTGTTCAACAGTGACGCTTTCAGTGCGCTGCACGATGCCATTCGCGAATCCGATGGAGTGGTGTTGGCGTTCCCGATATACAACTGGGCCCCATCGTCGGTCGTCAAGTCACTCATCGAGGCCACCGGCGCGACTGGGAACGGCAGGCGCGCTGCCTGGTTCGACAAGGTCGTCACCTTCGTGTGTGCTGCCGGGCTACCGCACAGCTACATGGCCACCGGCGTCCTCGCGCAGTCCCTGATGCTCGACTTCAAGTGCGTGGTGAACCCGTACACGGCATACATCTCGGAGCGTGACTGGGACGAAGGGGTTCTCACCGTCGACAGGGCGGCGAGGCTAGACAAAACCATGGCGGTCCATGTCGAGCTCGCGAGTCTGCTTCGAGACAGGACGTACCGATCCGACTGGGAGGTGTGAACGACAGTCAGCTGCTTCCGATGATCGGATCGGTCGATGAGCCAACTGCCTCACTCCTGGAACGCGGCTCGGTAGGCAGTGGGGGATGTGCCGATGATGCTGCCGAAGTGGCGTCGGAGGTTCGCGTCTGATCGGAGCCCGGTCGCTTCTGCGACCTGGCTCATCGTGAGGTCAGTGCGTTCGAGGAGTTCCCGAGCGCGGTCGATCCTGGCGCGAAGGACCCACTGCATCGGGGTGATGCCGGTGCCGGCTGTGAATCGCCGGGAGAACGTGCGTGCGGAGACGTTCGCTTGACGAGCGAGGGTGGCGAGGGACAGGTCGTCGTCGAGGTGGTCGAGCGCCCAGGCTCGGGTGGCGGCGAAGACGTCGCCGAGCGGTTCGGGGATGGTCCGGGGCACGTACTGAGCTTGACCGCCGCTTCGGTAGGGAGCGCTGACGAGGCGCCTGGCGACGTGGTTGGCGAGGGCGACGCCGTGGTCGCGGCGGATGAGGTGGAGGCAGAGGTCGATGCCGCTCGCGGCACCGGCGCTGGTGAGGACGTTGCCGGCGTCGACGAACAGCACGTGCTCGTCGACGTCGACGTCCGGGTATTGGTCGCGGAGGACGTCGGTGTAGTGCCAGTGCGTCGTCGCGGCTTGCCCGTCGAGGAGGCCGGCGGCGGCGAGGGTGAACGCGCCTGTCGAGATCGCGGCGAGCCGGGCGCCGCGTTCGTGTGCGGCGCGGAGTGCTGCGATGACCGCTGGAGGTGTGGTGACGTCGGCGGGGTTCCGGTAGCCGGGGACGAGGATGGTGTCGGCCCAGGCGAGGGTGTCCAGGTCGTGGCTGACGGCGTAGGCGAGGCCGTTCCACCCGTCGACGGTGCCGACGTGTTCGGCGCAGACGCGGACCTCGTAGGGCATGCTCGGGCGCTTTGCGAACACGTGCGCGGCGATCCCGACGTCGAGCGCTTTTGCTCCGTCGAGGACGAGGACCGCCACTCGGTGGTCGCGGTCTGTGCTCACGACCTTGAACCTAGCGCGCTTCGTCGCGTGCACGGGTGGTGGCGGCAGCGGCGGCGGCCAGCACGGTGAGGACGATGACTGCCGCGGCGATGTGCACGGCCCGGTACGGGTCGGGGGAGGTGCCGAGGGCGGCGATGAGGAGGCCGGCGAGGACGGCTCCGGCGCGGCGGGTGTTGGTGAAGAGCCCTGAGGCGAGCCCGGGGCTCGGGAAGACGTCTTGGAACACGGTCAGTCCGAGGCCGGCGACGGTCGCGAAGAACCAGGCGTTCAGTGGCTGCAGGACCAGGAGCTGCCACGGCTCATGGACCAGTGCGACGAGGCCGTAGTAGGCGACTCCGCACGCCCAGCCGCCGGCGAGGAGGAGCCGGACGGAGCGGTGTTCCTGGAGTCGGCCAATCAGCAGTAGTGCGGGGATCTCGAGAAGAGCGGCAGCACCGAGCGTGGCACCGGCCCAGATGATCGGCGCTCGAAGCTCGTGGACGACGAACAGGGTCGCGATGGTGACGGTGGCGATGTTCGTGGCCTGCAGGAGTGTGAATGCTCCGACGACACCCCAGCGGTTCCACCCGCGAAGCTGCGCCAACAGCCGCGGTCGAGGCGCAGCGTCATCGGTGTGAGTGGTCCCGCGACGGCGGATGAGCAGGAGCGCGGTGACGACGTTGATCAGGCCGATGCCGGCGAGCAGCGCCAGCGCTGCTGGGGAGCCGGCCGTCCCGGTGACGAGGGTTGCCAGGGGTGGGCCGATGACCCAGGCGAAGGACAAGATCGCGCGGGTCCGGATGACCTGCGCCGGTGGTGCGCCTTCGTGGCGGAGCTGCGCGAACAGCAGCGTCGACCCGACCCCGGGCGGGCCGCCGAGGATGACCAGGGCGAGCACGACCACGGGGAGCGACGTCGTGAGGGCGAGGACCGCGACGAGGGCGACGCCGCCGAGGGCGCAGAACACCAGCGGCCGCAGGTAGTTCCGAGTCTGGTCCGCGAGGGTCGGGATCACCAGGGACGCGACGAACCCGCCGACGTTGTAGAGCCCGAGCACCCAGCCGACCTCGGCTGGCGTCGCGCCGCAGAGCGTCACGAGGAGCACGGCCAGCAGTGGGTTCAGCACCGCGAACTGCAACGCCCAGAACCACGCCGCGACCGGCCACAGCACCTTCCCCTGCCGCTGCACCGTCTCTGTCGTCACGGGCGCCCCACCACGAGGCGCAGCGACCCGTCGAACGTCGGCTGGACGCGGAGCTGCCCGTGCCGGGCGTCCCACGCGCCCGAGTCGAGGTCAGCCTGCAGCGTGCGCTCGAAGCGTTCTTCGACGTCCGGGCCGACGAAGCTCCACGCGGAGTTCGCGCGCCTGGCGCCGGGGTCGAGGAGTGCTTCGGGCCGGCCGTAGTACGCCTCGCTGAACCCGTCGACGCATCCGAGTGGGATCGGCACCGACGCAGCGCTGACGGTTCCGCCGAGTCCTACGCGCAGAGCGTCGATCGATGGGTACCGGCTGGCTTCGGTGGCGATGACTTCGGGTGCGTAGTCGTTGATCCACGACCGGGTGAGCGCCGCTGGGTCGCAGGTGAGGATCACGACCGGATCGCGCGTCACGCGGCGGACCTCTCGGAGCCCAGCCTGCAGATCCCGCCACTGGTGCACGGTGAACGACGCCAGGGCCGCGTCGAAGCTGTCATCGTCGAACGGAAGGTCCTCAGCGGTCGCGTTGACTGCCGGCGAGAGTCCTGCGGGACGTTGTGCACGCATCGTGGCGCTTGGCTCGACGGCGGTGACGTCCAGGTCGGTTGGTTCGTAGGAGCCCGCTCCCGCTCCGACGTTCACCAGCGTTCGCGCGTCGCCGAGCGCAGTCCGGATCGCCGCGGTGAACTCGGGTTCCGGGCGCCGGTACTGCGCGTACCCGGTCCCGATCACGCCGTAGTTCGCATCGCCGGCACTGCCATCGGACCCGCTCGCGACTGAACGCTCATCTCTCATGCCCTCAGCCAACCGCCGGCCCGACCCCTGCCGCCAGCGGTGATCAGGACGACGGCCGTACAGATCGAGCCAACCCGTGACGACGGTTTCCTGCGCAGATTCGTGTTGAATAGCGGATGATCGCCGCATTTGCGGCGCAACCCGTCGAATGGATCCCGTCATGCCGCACCGCGCCACCCGCCTGCCCGTCCTCCTGACCGCGGTCGCTGCGGCGTCGCTGCTGCTCACCTCGTGCACCGCTGGCAGCACGACGGCCAGCTCGTGATCGCCGTCGGCGTCGTCGACGTCCGCGACGGGCTCGATCACGGTGTTCGCGGCCGCGTCGTTGCAGAAGACGTTCACCGAGCTGGGCAAGCAGTACGAGGCCGCGCACCCGGGCACGACGATCGAGTTCTCCTTCGCCGGCTCCAGCGACCTCGTGACGCAGATCCAGAACGGCGCGCCGGCAGACGTGTTCGCGTCGGCGGACACGAAGAACATGGACAAGCTCGCCGGCAGTGACCTCCAGGGCTCACCGGAGGACTTCGCGAAGAACACGCTCGAGATCGCGGTCGCACCGGGCAACCCGAAGAAGATCACCGACCTCAAGGACCTCACCAACGCGGGCGTGCAGGTCGTCACCTGCGCCAGCCCCGTCCCCTGCGGCGCGGCTACGGAGAAGGTCGAGCAGGCCACCGGCATCACGTTGAAGCCCGTCAGCGAGGAACAGTCCGTCACCGACGTGCTCGGGAAGGTCAGCTCCGGTCAGGCAGACGCCGGCCTGGTCTACGTCACCGACGTCAAGGGCGCCGCCGGCAAGGTCGACGGAGTGACTTTCAAGGACGCCTCCTCCGCCGTCAACACGTACCCGATCGCGGTGCTCAAGGAGAGCAAGAACCCCGACCTCGCCGCAGCGTTGAGCGACTACATCCGCTCCGACGCCGGGCAGAAGGTGCTCCAGGCGGCCGGCTTCCAAGCTCCATGAGCACCAGGTCTGCTCGTCCGGTAACCCAACGGTCTGCGGGGCAGTCAGCCCTCGGGATGCTTCCTAGGTTGCATCACACCTCCAGGTCATGAGTCGACACAGAAGCGGCACCGGCGGAAGACGCGCTGCCGATTGACCTGTGGATCGCCGCGTGCTCGTGTCGCCTGAAAGTTTTAGCACCGCTGTGCAACGATGCTCGGGAAGTGAAGGACGGTCAGCACCGACTCGGTCCGTCCACCGGACCGAGGAGCTCAGCGATGCGACTATCGCGAATCACCATCAAAAACTATTCGCGCATCGCCGACCTCGACCTGCACGTCGGCAGCCATCTTGTCATCGTGGGAGCAAACGACGTCGGGAAGACATCCGTGCTTCGAGCGATCGATCTCGCTCTGGGATCCGCCGCGCAGCTCTACCAGTCACTGTCGGTGCAAGACCTGGCCGCGGCGGATGAACCACTTACCGTCGCCGTGCAGTTCGTCGATTTCTCGGAGACGGAACGAGCGGCCTTCTACCGTGAGATCGACAGCGACCCACTCACAAAGACGGAGTCGCTCGATGTCCGACTTGAAGTCGTCGTTGACCCGGACGATACGGACTCCGTGCTGATCTCGCGGTGGAGCCCAGGGCGGGGTGAGGTCCGTCCACTGACCAGAGAGCAGATCTCGACTCTCGGCTGGAGGTATCTCCCGGCCGTCCGACAAGCGTCCGCAGCGCAGCTCGAAAGCCCGACCGGTGCAGTCAAGACGCTGCTGCGGGCACTCGAACCGGACCTGGGCGATGAGCGAGTGGCGCTCGGCGAGATCCTCAACTCTTTCAACTCCACGCTGGCGGGGAGCGCCCCTCTCTCCGAACTCCTGTCCGGCGTCGCCAACCGACTTTCAGACGCGATGCCGCGAACAATCACACCCGAGGAGCTCGCCGTCCGAAGCAGCGCCGACCCCACCGCCTCGGTTCTCGAAGGGGTTTCGTTGTACACCCGGTCCGACGATGGATACGTTCCGATTTCTGAGCAGTCCGACGGTATCCGTCAACTCATCGCCATGACGCTGTTCGATCTCGCCGAGGGCGCCGCGAACGTCATTGCGATCGATGAGCCGGAGATTCACCTGCACCCGTCGAGCCAGCGGACCGTCGCCGACCTACTCGCGTCGGATCGAAACCAAAAGATCCTCGTGACGCACTCGCCGTACATCGTTCAGAAGTTTGATCCAAGTGCAGTCGTCGCCGTTGATCCGAACGGTGTCTGCCACCAGCTCGATCCCGACCGTGTCACGCTCGAAGAGCGGGTGCAGGCGCACTGGTGGTCACCGCGCATGATCGAAGCGCTCACCGCCCGGATTGTCATCGCGGTCGAAGGTGTCGCCGACCGGCTCATCGTCGAGGCTGCGGCACGAACACTCGGAATCTCTCTCGACCGCATCGGGGCGTCCGTGTTCGAACTTGGCGGCGCCGAAAACTTCCCCGCCGTATACAAGCTGCTCGGACCTGCCGGATTCGGGATCGATATGCTCGGTCTTGTCGACTATGCCGAGAAGGGCAAATGGATCGGCGCTGTGGGCGGACGAGAACGCGACGTCGTTGGGCGCACCGTCTTCGTCTCGAAGGCCGACCTCGAGGACGAATACTGCCGAGCTCTCGGTGTCCAAGTGATGGCAACTCGTCTGACGAATGCTGGCGTCGCAAAGGACTTCGATGCACTCCGCGCCGCGTGCGCCACCGAAGACATCAGCTCGATGACGCCAGAGGCCATCGCGAAGTACTGCCGATCCAGCGGCGGCCAGCCACGAGTCAACCGGAAAGTCCCATCGGCGTTGGCCGTGAGCAAGGGACTCACGATTGCGGAGGTCCAGGCCATGGAAAGCGTCCATGCGCTGCTCGTCGAAATCGAACGACGGACGGATTCGTGACCACTCGTCGACAGGCGTTCGACGAAGCCGTCGAGACAGACCAGCGGAACCTATTGGTGATCGCCGCACCAGGCTGCGGCAAGACCGAGCTGCTCGCTCATCGGGCATTGCAGCAAATCAGTCTGCTCGCAGAAGGTCGCCAGATTCTGGCTCTCACCTTCTCAAACAAGGCGAAGACGAACCTCAACGGCCGGCTGAACGACGTCCTCGGCGTCGAACGAAAACGGCGTTTCGTGGTCGTCCACAACTTCCATGGTCACAGCGCCGAGATCATCCGATGCCACGGTCGCACCCTCGGGATCCCCGTGGACTTCGAGATACCCACCGACCGCACTCAACCGGACATCGTTGATGCCTACCTTGAGGGACTCACCGAGCGGGAAGCGGACGGCGTGCGCGCGCTCATCAATAGCCAGCTCGGCGAAGCGAAACGCGGGCCCTACAGCGACGATGAGGTGCTCGCCCGACTACGTGACACGGGCGATCAACGTAGCGTCCTCGTCGAAGAACACCGACAGCGCACCGGGGTGTTGTTCTACGACGATCTCCTCCGTCACGGCCAGCGGCTGCTGCGAGTACCAGAGATCGCTCGCCTGTACCGAACCCATTTTCAATCGGTGATGGTGGACGAGTTCCAGGACCTCTCCCCACAGCAGCTGGACATCGTACTGCGTTCATCAGATCGCAGCCGCACGGTCGTTGGCGACCCGCTCCAGGGCATATACAGCTGGACGGGCGCTCGCCCTGCTGAGAACGAGCGTCTTCTCCGACGGATCAGCGGTGACCCGCTCTCGCTCGGCACGTCCTACCGATCGTCGCCAAACGTTCTTCGGATCCTCGGCGCGGTTTCGGTCGAGCTTGGCGGCGCTCCGCTCGCAGCGGCAGACCCTGAGAACTGGTTCGAAGGGGGAACTGCTGCTGGCTTCTTCTTCAAGACAGGAGCGGATGAAGCCAATTTCGTGCGAACGACGGCAGCGGAGATCCACGAACGAGCGCCGGAAGCGACAATCGGCGTGATCTGTCGTTCAGGCTGGCGGCGGAAACCCGTGGACAGCGCGTTCACGAGGTCGGGTACGCCCGCCAGGCGCTGGGACCTTGCCACCGATGACCCAGAGGTCATCTCTCGGATCCACGACGCTGTGGACCGTCTCGGCGCCACCCCGACCCTCGACCAACTGCGCACACACGTTCTGACCAATGCCGAGTCGGCGGACTCAGAGACGTTCGCCGCACTCGTCGAAGCCCTTGACGCGCTCGACGAGATGGTCGCCGAATCCGGGTCTGTGATGGCCGCTGTCTCCCGCCTACGAGCTGCAGAGGACGTCGCAGAAGGGATCACACCGGGGATCCACTTGTTGAATGCACACGTTGGCAAAGGGCAGCAGTTCGATTGGGTCTTCATTCCCGGTTTTGATGAGGGCAATATGCCGAGTTTCCTTGCGAAGAGCGCGAGCGAGCGCGCCGAAGAACTGCGCGTGCTGCTGGTCGTCATCTCACGAGCCCGCCATGGCGTCGTCATCACGGGAGCAGCGTCGCTTATCTCGAAGAAAGGCAACCCCTACAGCGTCGCCCCCAGCCGGTGGAGACCTCTTGTTCGCGGCTCCATGACGCATTCGACCAGAGCCGAACTCGTTTCCCATATCAGGCGTATGTACTCAGACCACCAATCCTCGTCGTAGAGTCTTAGCTCAAGGGCGCAAAAACGCTCGGCACGAGCAATGAGTCCAACACTCCTCGGACTCGGAACCTGCGCTCGATAGCCGGTCGGGCTATCGGGACGGGCTGCTCATGAGCCTGCTCGGTGGTCGCGCAAGTCCTTGGTTCTGGTCGTCCGCTGATTAACCTGCGTGGGTTTGGTGTCGACCTCCGGATCATGCTGCCGCTGGCGGACGTGGTGCAGGATCTGCCGCGGCGGCTGGTGCTCCTCGACCTTCCGTGGGTCGAAGCTGCCGGGGCGACCGCGACCACGAAGAGCGCGGTCGACGTGGCCGACGAGGTACTCGCCGACGTCTACGACCACCTCGGCGATGAGCCCTTCGTCGTCATCGGGAACTCCTTCGGCGGCGTGATCGCCCGACACGGCTCTGCCCGGTAGAGGATCAGCTACCAGACTTAGCTGCGCTGTGGCCGTTGCCGCGACCAGGACCACTCCACCGCTGAGAAATCCCTACTCGCGCCGACTCCCGGCAACCTTGGTCTCACATAGGTGGTCATCGATCCTTCGCAGTGGAGGTGCGTAATGTATTCGGTCGCGTCGCGCGGGCCAACCTGGCGGCAAGTTGTACGCGAAGGGGACAGGTCATAAGCGCAGCGACACGGCTTTGAGGCGCCACTGTCAGGCAATCTGTCGCTGAGCTTCCGAACGACAGGATCCGCGGCATGGAGACACGAACTGTCGGCGACCGACAGCTGTTGGTCAGACGCCACTTCGCCGGCACTGACGAGCGCGGAACTCCGCATGACGAGGAGATGCGATCCGCCGCCCGGCAGCTGCGCTCAGGCCGATCTAGTCCGCTCCCTTGCCAACCTGGAACTCAGGGTCAGACAAACTTGGAGCGAAACGGACAGTTTGGGGCACTCCCAGACACTTTCGTTCCTGTCTTCACAACGACAGAACGCTACTGCGGCATGTCCACGAACCTCGAGAACATCCCGTGGAACGCCACCGTGATCGTGTCCGTCGGCCCGTTGCGGTGCTTCGCCACGATCAGGTCCGCCTCACCCTGGCGCGGGTTGTCCTTCTCGTACGCCGACTCACGGTGCAGCAGGATGACCATGTCGGCGTCCTGCTCGATCGACCCCGACTCACGCAGGTCCGAGATCATCGGCTTCTTGTCCGCACGCTGCTCCGGACCACGGTTCAGCTGCGACAGCGCGATGACCGGCACGCCGAGCTCCTTCGCCATGAGCTTCAGCGCACGCGAGAACTCCGAGACCTCCTGCTGACGGCTCTCGACCTTCTTGCCCGAGGTCATCAGCTGCAGGTAGTCGATGACCACGAGCTTCAGGTTGTGCTGCTGCTTGAGTCGACGGCACTTCGCCCGGATCTCGACCAGCGTCATGTTGGGGGAGTCGTCGATGAAGAACGGGGCGTCGTTGATGCGCCCGCGGGTCTGCGCGATGGTGGTCCAGTCCCGCGAGTCGACGGTGCCCTTGCGCATGTTCTGCAGCGGCACGCTCGACTCGGCGGACAGCAGACGCATCGCGATCTCGGCGCGACCCATCTCGAGCGAGAAGAACGCGGCGGTCTGGTCGTGCTTGAGCGCGGCGGCGCGGCACAGGTCGAGGGCGAGCGTCGACTTGCCGAGGGCGGGTCGCGCGGCGACGATGATGAGCTGTCCGGGGTGGAAGCCGTTGGTCAGGGCGTCGAGACCGCTGAACCCGGTCGGCACGCCGGTCATCTGCCCGTCGCGGCCCTTCGCGGCCTCGATCTCGTCGATCGCGGCGCCGATGGCGTCGGTCAGGGGCACGTAGTCCTCGGTCTGCACGCCGCCCGCGACGTTGTACACCTCGGCCTGTGCGCTGTTCACGAGGTCGGTGACCTCGCCCTCGGACGCGTAGCCCATCTGCACGATGCGGGTACCGGCGTCGACGAGACGGCGGAGCACGGCCTTCTCGGCGACGATGGCGGCGTAGTACCCGGCGTTCGCGGCCGTCGGCACCATGCTCGTCACGCTGTGCAGGTACTCGGCGCCGCCGGCCCGCGACAGCAGGCCGGTCTTCGTCAGCTCGTCGGTCACGGCGATGACGTCGGTGGGCTCGCCGTGCGAGTAGAGCGACAGGATCGCGTCGAAGATGACCTCGTGCTTGGGGATGTAGAAGTCCACCCCGCGCGCGGTCTCGATCACGTCGGCGACAGCGTCCTTCGACAGCAGCATGCCGCCGATCGTGGACTGCTCGGCGAGCAGGTCGTGCGGCGGCGTCCGTTCCGGACCCCGGTCGGCCAGGTCCTGCGGGGACGGATCGAGATGCGCGATCGACACACGGACTCCCTCTTGTGGCAACGGTGCGGACCACGGTCCGCACGGAATTCCTACCCCTGACGACCGACATCCACTGACGTCTGCGAGTCGCTGGGCCACGCTACGGGTACAGAGTTATCCCCAGCAAACGGCCCTGTGGATAACTCTGTGGAGAGGGTGCGGAACACGCCGGGGAGCCGTGTGGACAACTGTGGATGACCATGTGGAGAAGTCGCACGACGAACACACGTTCGAGCTGCTGACCTGGGGTTTCCCCGTTCACACCATGTGTGGAGAACCGTGGTTCAAGTGCACCTTGAAGGTTGTGGAATCGGCCCCTGGGACTGTGTAGAACGACTTGACAACGGACCCTGCTGTGGGGAGTGTTCCCGGGCCGTTCACAGCATCGCCGGACCTGCGCGAGCAGTAACCAGCCAGCGCGAGGTCCTCGATGCGCCGGGTGCAACGGGACCTCCGTCGACCAGCCGAGCCGAGTCGTGCGGCGACCACCGGCGGACGCGACGTGCACGCACGACGAAGGGCGGGCCTCCCGGAGGAGACCCGCCCTTCGACGGTGGTGGTGCGGCCTTACTTGGCGGCGACGACCTTGAGCGAGATCACGGCGGTGATGTCCTCGCGCAGGCGGACGGTGGCCTCGTGGTCACCGACGGTCTTGATGGTCGCGGGGACCTCGACCTTGCGCTTGTCCAGCGAACCGACGCCCTGCGCCTGGACCGCGTCGGCCACGTCGGCCGGACGGACCGAACCGAAGAGACGACCGTCCTTGCCGGCCTTGACCGACAGCTGGATGGTGGCGTTCTCGAGCTTCATCTTGAGGTCCTGGGCCTCTTCGATGGTGGCGAGCTCGCGAGCGGCACGGGCCGCGCGGATCGACTCGACCTGCTTCTCGCCGCCCTTGGACCACGCGACAGCGAAGCCCTGGGGGATGAGGTAGTTGCGGGCGTAGCCGTTCTTGACGTCGACGACGTCACCGGCGGAACCGAGGCCGGAGACCTCGTGGGTGAGGATGAGCTTCGACATGGTGATCCTCCTGATCAGCGGCCGGAGCCGGCGTAGGGGAGGAGCGCCATCTCACGGGCGTTCTTCACGGCACGGGCGATGAGGCGCTGCTCCTGGACGGAGACGCCGGTGATGCGACGGGCGCGGATCTTGCCACGCTCCGAGATGAACTTGCGAAGGGTCGCGACGTCCTTGTAGTCGATGACGCCGACCTTGATCGACTTCGCGGGAGCGGCGTTCTTGCCGCCCTTGCCGCGAGGCTTCCGGCGGTCGCCGGTGCTCTTTCCAGCCATTGTGATTCCTTAGAGAAGAAGAAGTTGTGTGTCCGTCAGACCGCTGGGGATCAGAACGGGGTCTCGTCGTCGTACGAGCCACCGGGGGTGCTCCACACGTCGTTCGACTGTGCGTTGCCACCCTGCTGGCCGCCCTGGGGCGACCACGGTGCGTCCGACTGACCGCCGCCGTTGTTGTTGCCGTTCCAGCCGCCGCCCGCGCCCTGGCCACCACCGGAAGCGTTGCCGCCTCCGACCTGGCCACGACCGCCGCCGGAGCCACCCGCAGCACGGGTGACCTGCGCGGTCGCGTAGCGGAGCGACGGGCCGATCTCGTCGACCTCGAGCTCGATGCTCGTGCGCTGCTGGCCCTCACGGTCCTGGTAGGAGCGCTGACGCAGACGACCCTGCGCGATGACGCGCGAGCCCTTCGTCAGCGAGCCCGCCACGTGCTCGGCGAACTCGCGCCACACGCTCGCGCGGAGGAACAGCGCGTCGCCGTCCTTCCACTCGTTCGCCTGACGGTCGAACGTGCGAGGGGTGGATGCGATGGTGAAGTTCGCCACCGCGAGCCCGTTCTGCGTGTAGCGCAGCTCGGGGTCCGCGGTGAGGTTGCCCACCACCGTGATGACGGTTTCGCCGGCCATGACCTACTCGGCGCTCGCGGTCGCGTTCGCGGCCTTGCGGGCCGCGCGGGCCTCGTCGCGCTGCTTCTGCGCGGCGACCTGGGCGATCGCCTCTTCAGCGCGGAGGACCTTCGTGCGGAGCACGGCCTCGGAGAGACCGAGCTGACGGTCGAGCTCCTTGGCGGCCTCGGGGGTCGAGGTGAAGTCGACGACGGCGTAGATGCCCTCGGACTTCTTCGCGATCTCGTAGGCCAGGCGACGACGGCCCCAGACGTCCACGTTGTCGACGGTGCCACCGTCGTTGCGGATGACCGCGAGGAACTTGTCCAGGCTGGGAGCGACGGTGCGCTCGTCGATCTCGGGGTCGAGGATCGCCATCAGTTCGTACTGGTGCATGCGGAACCCACCTCCTTTGGTCTCGGCGGCTCCGGGCGGTTCCCGGAGCAGGAGGGTTGATGCATGTGTCGTGCGCGAGTGCGCAGAGGACAACCCGAGTAGCTTACCGGACGGCCTGGAGGCGCGCCACCGGCTGTGGAGGTCGGCTCCGGTCCGTCAGGCGGTCGCGTCCCGTCAGGCGGTCGCGTCGCGCTCGGCCCACCAGGCGCGCAGGCGCGCCGCGGCCTCGTCCTCGCCGAGGGGGCCCTCGTCCATGCGGACCTCGAGCAGGAAGCGGTACGCCTCACCCACGGCGCGCCCCGGCGCGATGTCGAGGATCCGCATGATGTCGTCGCCGGTCAGGTCCGGGCGGATCGAGTCCAGCTCCTCCTGCGCAGCCAGGGCCGCGATGCGGTCCTCGAGGTCGTCGTACGCGAAGCCCAGGCGGTCGGCCTTGCGGCGGTTGCGCGTGGTCACGTCGGAGCGGGTGAGCTCGTGCAGGCGTTCGAGCAGCGGACCGGCGTCGCGGACGTAGCGTCGGACGGCGGAGTCGGTCCAGGCACCCTCGGTGTAGCCGAAGAACCGCAGGTGCAGCTCGATCAGGCGCGCGACCGCGGCGATGGTGTCGTTGTCGAACCGCAGCGCCCGCAGTCGCTTCTTCGCGAGCTTCGCGCCGACCAGGTCGTGGTGGTGGAAGCTGACGGCGCCACCCGGCTCGAGCTTGCGCGTGGCCGGCTTGCCGATGTCGTGCAGGAGCGCCGCCAGGCGGAGCACGGTGTCCGGGACCTCGCCCGCGTGCCGCTCGGCCTCGTACCCGATCGCCTGGGTCAGCACCGTCAGCGAGTGCTCGTAGACGTCCTTGTGGTGGTGGTGCTCGTCGATCTCCAGGCGCATCGCCGGCAGCTCGGGCAGGAACCGCTCGGCGAGGCCGGTGTCGACCAGCAGACGGATGCCCGCGACGGGCTCCGAGGTCGCCAGGAGCTTGACGAACTCGTCGCGCACCCGCTCGGCGGAGACGATGTCGATCGAGTCGGCGAGCTCCGTCATCGCGGCGCGGACCTCGTCCGACACGGTGAAGCCGAGCTGCGAGGTGAACCGCGCCGCCCGCATCATGCGCAGGGGGTCGTCGCGGAAGGACACGGTCGCGGCCTGCGGGGTGCGCAGCCGCTCGGCGAGCAGGTCCTCGACGCCGCCGTGGACGTCGACGAGCTCGCGCTGGGGGAGTCGGAGCGCCATCGCGTTCACCGTGAAGTCACGGCGGAGCAGGTCGTCCTCGATGGTGTCGCCGAAGGCCACCTCTGGTTTGCGGGTCTCGCCGTCGTAGACGTCGCTGCGGTACGTGGTGATCTCCACCTGCTCGCCGCGGATCCGCGCCGCGATGGTGCCGAACTGGCGGCCGACGTCCCACGTGGCGCTCGCGATCGGTTCGACGATGCGCAGGGTCTGGTCCGGGTCCGCGTCGGTGGTGAAGTCGAGGTCGGTCACCGGGCGCCCGAGGAAGGCGTCCCGCACCGGGCCACCCACCAGGGCCAGCTCGTGTCCGGCGTCGGCGAACGCCCGAGCGAGGAGGGCGACGGGCTCGGTGGACGCGAGTGCGTCGAGTCGTTCGACGGCCTGGGCAACGGAGTGCATGACGGCTCCATCTTCCCAGATGACCGCCCACGAGTTCTGCACAGTCCGAGCGCGCACGGGATCGTCATGGCTCGCCCCTCGTATGCTCGTGCACGGCCGGAACCGACCCTCGGGCCCTCCTGTATGCAGATCTTCCGCTCCACGCTCGCCGCCGCTGCGACGGCCCTCGTCGCCATCGGTCTCGTCGCCACGCCCTCGGCCACGGACGCCGTGCACGCCGCAACGGTCGACCGGTCCACCACCCGGACCGCCGAGCCGACCGCCGCCGACGAGGGCAGGACCACCGTCTCGGTCGCGCCGGCCGACCGCGGGGTCGTCCGGCGTGGTGAGGACCTCGAGCTCACCGTCACGGTGACGAACGACACGGACCGCGACGTCCCCGCCGGCACCGCCGAGCTCGACATCTTCCGGTCGGAGAGCACGCGGGACGTCCTGTCCGACTGGCTCAGCGACACCAGCACGTCCGGTTACCTCGGCGCCCCGATGGACACGGTGGACGTTCCCGAGGTCCCCGCGCACCGATCGGTCACCCAGACCGTGACGATCGTCTCCGGCAACGTCGCGCTCGGCGGGTACTCGTCCTTCGGCGCCCGACGCATCGCCGCCGAGTACACCGCGGGGGACACCTTCGCGGTCGCCCGCTCGGCCATCACCTGGTACCCGGACTTCCAGCAGACCCCGGTCGGCGTCTCGGTCGCGATGCCGATCACCCTGCCGCACACCGTCGACGGGCTCGTCGGGGCGAACGACCTCGCCTCCGCCACCTCGGTGGACGGCACGCTGACGCAGCAGCTCGACGCGGCGGAGGACCACAACGTCGCCGTCGCCGTCGACCCGCGGATCATCGCGTCGATCCGCATCCTCGGCGAGAACGCCCCGTCGTCCGCCACCGCCTGGCTGCAGCGGCTCGAGTCGCTCCGCAACGAGACCTTCGCGCTGCCGTGGGCCGACGCCGACGTCACCGGGCTGCGGCAGGCCGGTGCCGACGGCATCCCCGGGGTCGTCTCCCTCGACCAGCTCGTGGACGACGACGACTTCCCCGGCGCGAGCACCCCGACCCCCACCCCGACCGCGCCGAGCGACACCGCGAGTCCCGACGGCGTGGGGACCGACGGCGTGGGGACCGACGCGTCCTCCGCGCCGACCGACCCCACGACCCCGACCGCCGGCGCGACCGACGCCTCCGGCACGCAGGACGGCGACCAGGGCAGCACCGGCGACGGCCAGGGGGACCAGACCCCGATGCTCCCCACCACCGAGACCCTGCTCGACTTCCCGTACTCGATGGACGGCATCGCCTGGCCCCAGGACGACACCGTCTCCGCCGACGACCTGCCCGCGCTCGCGAAGGCCGGCACGCAGACCACGATCCTCGCCAGCGGCAACACCTCCGCCGGCCCGGACACCACCATCGCCGCGTCCGAGCGGATCGGCAGCCAGCGCGTGCTCGTCTCCGACCAGGGCATGTCCACCCTGCTCCGCGACGCAGCCGAGGCCTCCGACCAGCAGGACTGGGACGCCTCGATGGCCGAGCTCACCGCGACCCTCGCCACCGCCGCCCGCGCCGGCACCGCCGAGAGTCCCGTGCTCCTCACGCTCGGCCGCGACTGGCCGACGAACTCCGACCGGCTGAGCCGCGCGCTCGACGCCCTCGAGGACACCCCGTGGGTCTCGCCGTCCGACCTCTCGACCGCGGCGAAGGCGACGGCCGGGTCGCTCACGCTCGCGCCCGCCAGCGACGGCGAGGACCGGCTCGACCAGCTCCGCCGCCTGGTCGACGGCGAACGCACCCTGACCGGGTTCGC
Source organism: Curtobacterium caseinilyticum (assembly GCF_030363035.1). Lineage (GTDB taxonomy): Bacteria > Actinomycetota > Actinomycetes > Actinomycetales > Microbacteriaceae > Curtobacterium > Curtobacterium caseinilyticum. The sequence continues at coordinate 104,662 of NZ_JAUCMN010000007.1, forward strand.
CTCGGCCGTCGACGACCCCACCGCGGTCACCGCCCCCGCCCGGCTGGCGCTGCTCGCGCTGGCCTCGAACTCCTGGCGGGCGGAACCGCGTGCTCTGACGACGGCCGTCGACGCACAGGTGGCGTCCTGGGCGAACCTCGTCAGCAAGGTCAGCATCCCGGACTCCAGCTCGTTGACCCTGCTCGGCGACCGGTCGTCGCTCCCCGTCTCGATCCGCAACCGGTCGATCTACCCCGTCACGGTGCGTCTGAGCGTGCAGCCCTCGAGCTCCGCGCTGCGGGTCGTCCGCAACGACATCGAGGTGAAGCTCCAGCCGCAGTCGTCGACGCGCGCCACCATCCCGGTCCGGTCGGTCGCGAACGGCAAGGTCACGCTGACGATGTCGCTGACGACCCCGACCGGCGTCACGATCTCGCAGCCCTCGACCGTCGAGCTGAACGTGCAGGCGCAGTGGGAGACCGTGATCACGGCCATCGCTGCGATCGGCCTCGTCGCCCTGTTCGGCTTCGGCATCTTCCGCAGCGTCCGCAAGCGCATCCGTCGGCGCAACGGCGAGCTCGACGACGAGGACGACGAGGACCCGAACCGGCCCCTCGCGGTGCAGCCGGACGCCCCCGGCGCGCCTGCCCGGTCGGGAGGCCCGTCCCACGTCGCGCAGGCGGCTCCCGCCGCCGCGGTGGCCGGCGCCACGACCGTGACGGCTCCTGCACAGCCCGCACCGCAGCCGGTGGGTCCGCGTCCTGCGGACGCGCCGGTGCGTGACGGAGGCGAGCCGCGCCTCCCCGACGGACCCCGCGACCGCGAGGAACCCGTCACCGAACCCGAGGAGCCGACCATCAGCACGCAGCAGCAGCCCGCCGTCGACGCGGAGCCCGCGGCCGAGCGGAACCTCGGACGGGCGAGCGCGATGCTCGCGGCGGGCACGATGCTCTCGCGCGTCCTCGGCTTCGGCAAGACCTTCGTGCTCGCGTACGCGATCGGCCAGGCGAAGTCGCCCGGTGCCGACGCCTTCGCGCTCGCGAACCAGCTGCCGAACAACATCTACGCGCTCATCGCGGGCGGCCTGCTCTCGGCGGTCCTCATCCCGCAGATCGTCCGGTCGATGCAGCAGAGCCGCGACGGCGGTGCCGCGTACGTCAACAAGATCGTGACCCTCGGCGCGAGCGTGTTCGTCGTCATCACCATCATCGCGACGGTCCTCGCACCGTTCCTGGTCTTCGTGTACAGCCAGCAGGCCGCCGACGACGGCAAGGGCTTCACGCCGGCACAGACCGACCTCGCCGTGGCGTTCGCCTTCTGGTGCCTGCCGCAGATCCTCTTCTACGCGCTGTACTCGCTCCTGGGTGAGGTCCTCAACGCGAAGCAGTACTTCGGACCGTTCACCTGGGCGCCGCTGATCAACAACGTCATCGCGATCGCCGGACTCGTCGTCTTCATCGCCCTGTTCGGCGGCCAGGACGTCAACTCGTCGGTCGACGCGTGGACCCTGCCGAAGATCGCGGTCCTCGCCGGCAGCGCGTCGCTCGGGGTGTTCGCGCAGGCGGCGTTCCTGCCGTTCTTCTGGAAGCGCGCCGGACTCTCGTTCCGTCCGGACTTCCGCTGGCGCGGGGTCGGGCTCAAGGCGACCGGCACCGCGGCCGGGTGGCTGTTCGCGATGATCCTGGTGACGCAGCTCGCCGGCATCGTGCAGTCGCGCGTCGCGTCCCTCGGTACCGGCGCGGCGGGCAACGCGGTGCTGCAGAACGCCTGGCTGCTCTTCATGCTGCCGCACTCGATCTTCGCGGTGTCGATCGCGACGGCGTACTTCACCCGGATGACGCACGACGCCGAGCGCGGGGACCTGGACGCCGTCCGGCGGAACCTCTCGCTCTCGCTCCGGATCGTCGGGCTGTTCACGGTGTTCGCCTCGGTGGCGCTGATCGTCGTCTCGGTGCCGTTCGGACGCATGTTCGCGAACACCTTCGACGGAGCGCTGACCATCGGCGCGGTCCTGCTCGCCTACATGCCGGGCCTGGTGCTGTTCAGCATGCTCTTCATCATCCAGCGCGTCTTCTGGGCGATGCACGACCACCGCACCCCGTTCCTCATGCAGTGCGTGCAGTCCGTGCTCTTCGTGATCGGCGCCCTGGCCGTCGCCACGTTCCCGCAGTCCGTCGTCGGTGTCTCGATCGCCGCGTGCACGACGCTCGCCGGCACCGCGCAGACGATCATCGCGCTCGTCCTGGTGCGCCGTCGCCTGAACGGCATCGAGGGCCCGGTCGTCACCCGCTCGCACCTGCAGTTCGTCATCGCCGCCCTGGTCGCCGGGGCCGCCGGAGCGGGGGTCGTCCTCGCGCTCGGTGCCTTCTCGGAGAACGGGTTCGCGATGTCCGACCGCACCGGCGCGTTCATCACCATCGTGCTCGCGGGAGCCGTCATGGCCGTCGTGTACTTCGGCGTCCTGGTCGTGACCCGGAACGGCGAGATCGCGAACGCCGTCGCCCTGCTGAAGAAGCGCCTCGGCCGCTGACCGACGGCTGCGCCCGGCCCCGTCAGGCACGGCCGACTGCGCCGACCGGCTGGGCGGAATGTCCCGCCGGTAGCATGGGTTGACCCGGTCAGCACTCAACGGAAGGGCAGCGAGGCATGCGCCAGCTCATCATCATCGGTTCCGGTCCTGCCGGGTTCACCGCCGGCATCTACGCCGCGCGCGCAGAGCTCAAGCCCCTGATCGTCGCGTCCAGCGTCGAGACCGGCGGCGAGCTCACGAAGACCACCGAGGTCGAGAACTTCCCGGGCTTCCCCGAGGGGATCCAGGGCCCCGACCTCATGATCAAGATGCAGGAGCAGGCGGAGAAGTTCGGCGCCGAGGTCCTGTACGACGACGCCGTCTCCGTCGACCTGACCGGTGACGTCAAGAAGGTCACCGTCGGCTCGGGCGAGACGTACGAGGCCCTCGCGGTCATCTACGCGACCGGCTCGGCCTACCGCCACCTCGGGCTCGCCGACGAGGAGCGCCTGTCCGGCCACGGCGTGAGCTGGTGCGCCACGTGCGACGGGTTCTTCTTCCGCCAGAAGAACATCGCCGTCGTCGGTGGTGGCGACTCCGCGATGGAAGAGGCCACGTTCCTCACCCGGTTCGCGGACAAGGTCACGGTCATCCACCGCAAGGACTCGCTGCGTGCGTCGAAGATCATGCAGGACCGCGCGATGAACGACCCGAAGATCGAGTTCGCGTGGAACAAGGAGGTCACGGGCATCCAGGGCGACTCGGCAGTGACCGGCGTCACCCTCAAGGACACCGTGACGGGTGAGGAGTCGGAGCTCGCGCTCGACGGCCTGTTCATCGCGATCGGCAACGACCCGCGCACGCACCTGATCCACGGCCAGATCGACATCGCGCCCGAGGGCACGATCGCGGTCCAGGGTCGCTCGTCGAAGACCAACCTGCCGGGTGTCTTCGCCGCGGGTGACGTCATCGACCCGACCTACCGTCAGGCCATCACGGCTGCCGGCTCGGGCACGGTCGCGGCGCTCGACGCGGAGAAGTACCTCGCCGAGCTGGACGACGCCCTGACCGACCAGGCCGAGGGTGTCACGCCCGAGTCGCCGGCCACGATCGACGTCGAGGCCGCACGGGCCTGACCCTCGACGGAATACTGCAGCGACGACGTCGTTACAGCCACTGAACTTCTCGAAGGAGCACACATGTCCAACGCAAAGGCCGTCACCGACGCCACCTTCTCGGACGAGGTCCTCAAGTCCGACAAGACCATCCTCGTCGACTTCTGGGCCGAGTGGTGCGGCCCGTGTCGCGCCGTCTCGCCGATCCTCGACCAGATCGCTGCCGAGCACGCCGACAAGATCGAGATCGTCAAGCTCAACGTCGACGACAACCCGCAGTCGGCCATGAACTACCAGATCACGTCGATCCCGGCGATGAAGGTGTTCAAGGGCGGCGAGGTCGTCAAGACCGTCATCGGCGCGAAGCCGAAGCCGGCGCTCGAGGCCGACCTCGCCGAGTTCCTGGCGTAGTCAGACCCGTACACCGCGAACGGCCCCGCTCTCCTCGGAGGGCGGGGCCGTTCGCCGTTCCGGGGAGCACGCTGCCGACGGGCGGGCCACAGCTTCAGGATCGGCCCCCGCCGCGCACCGCTGTCCCGGGGACCGATGTCGTAGTGTGGCGGGAATGTCCCACTGAACGGAGCACTCGATGACGAACGGCAACAGCCTCGACCCCTGGTACGACTCCTACGCCCAGCGCACCGCCGGGCTGAGCGCCTCCGAGGTCCGAGCCCTGTTCGCCGTCGCCTCGCGCCCCGAGGTGGTCTCCCTCGCCGGCGGCATGCCGTACGTCTCGGCGCTGCCGCGGGAGCTCGTCACGGGTTCGCTCGACCGGGTGATGGCCGAGGACGCCGCGATGGCGCTGCAGTACGGCGGGGGACAGGGTCTGCGGTCCCTGCGCGAGCACATCGTCGACGTGATGAGCCTCGAGGGCATCCGTGCGAGCGCCGAGGACGTCGTCGTCACCACTGGGTCGCAGCACGCGCTCGACCTCGTCACACGGCTGTTCATCGATCCGGGTGACGTCGTGCTGGCCGAGTCCCCGTCGTACGTCGGTGCCATCGGCGTCTTCCGCTCGTACCAGGCCGAGACCGTCCACGTCACGACCGACGAGCACGGGCTGGTGCCCGAGGCCCTGCGCGAAGCCATCACGAACCTCCGCACGCAGGGCAAGCGGATCAAGTTCCTGTACACGATCCCGAACTTCCACAACCCCGCTGGCGTCACCATGAGCCGCGAGCGCCGCATCGAGATCCTCGACATCTGCCGTTCGAACGGCATCCTCGTGCTCGAGGACAACCCGTACGGGCTGCTCTGGTTCGACGAGCCGGCGCCGCAGGCGATCCGCTCGATCGACGACGAGGGCGTCGTGTACCTCGGCTCGTTCTCGAAGACCCTCGCACCGGGCTTCCGCGTGGGTTGGGCCCTCGCGCCGCACGCCATCCGCGAGAAGCTCGTCCTCGCCAACGAGTCGGCGGTCCTCGCGCCCAACTCCTTCGGTCAGTACGTCGTGAACGCCTACCTGGACGCCGCAGACTGGAAGGGGCAGGTCGACACCTTCCGAGGGCTCTACGCGGAGCGCAGGGACGCCATGATGGCCGCCCTGGGCGAGTTCCTGCCGGACCTCACGTGGACGAAGCCGAACGGTGGGTTCTTCGTCTGGCTGACGCTGCCCGAGTCGCTCGACTCGAAGGGCATGCTCCCGCGCGCCGTGAAGGAGCTCGTCGCCTACACCCCGGGGACGGCCTTCTACGCGGACGGTCGGGGCGGTGGCAACATCCGGCTGTCGTTCTGCTACCCGACCTCCGAGCAGATCCGCGTCGGCGTCAAGCGCCTGGCAACCGTCATCAACGACGAGCTGGAGCTCATCGAGACGTTCGGGCACGCCACGCGTCCGAGCGCCGTCACCGAGACGAACGCCTCGGTCGTTGCGCCGCCGCCGAACGTCTCCTGATCAGCACTTTCCGCACCAGCATCCTCGGAGGACCCTCGCATGGCCGAGCTCACCCGTCGTCACGTCGTCGTCGTCGCGGGAGGGATCTCGCATGAGCGAGACGTCTCCCTCCGCTCCGGCCGTCGGGTCGCCGACTCCCTGACCGGTTACGGTTGGCAGGTCGACCTCCGCGACGCGGACGCGTCGCTGCTGCCGGCCCTGCGTGAATCGCGTCCCGACGTGGTGTGGCCGGCACTCCACGGTGCTTCCGGTGAAGACGGCGCGCTGCGGGGCGTCCTGGAGGCCCTGGACATCCCGTTCGTCGGCTCGCGTTCGACCTCAGCGCGGTTGGCATGGGACAAGCCCACCGCGTCCGCGCTGGTCGCGCGCGCGGGCGTGCGGACCCCGCGATCGGTCACCCTGTCGCACGACGTCTTCCGCGAGCTCGGTGCAGTCGGGGTCCTCGATGCCATCGCGGCCGAGCACCCAGTCCCGCTCGCGGTGAAGCCAGCACGTGGCGGGAGTGCGCAGGGCGTCACCCTCGTCGAGGACGCGAACGACCTGCCGCGCGCGATGGTCACCGCCTACACCTACTGCGACGACGTCGTCGTGGAACAGCTCATCCGCGGCACCGAGGTCGCCGTCGGGATCATCGACACCGGGGACGGCCCGGTCGCCCTGTCGGCCGTCGAGATCGTGCCGAAGAGCGGCACCTACGGGTTCGAGGCGCGCTACAACGCGGGACAGACGACCTTCTTCACGCCGGCGCGCCTGTCGGGGGAGCACTCTCGTTCCGCGGCGGAGGCTGCAGTCGCCGCCCACACCGCGCTCGGGCTCCGGCACCTGTCGCGGGTCGACCTCATCATCGATTCCGCTGGGACGCCGTGGTTCCTCGAGGCCAACGTCCTCCCCGGGCTGACGGAGACCTCGCTCGTGCCGCAGGCGCTCAGTGCGTCGGGGTTCGACCTCGGCTGGACGTACGCCGAGCTCGCCGAACAGGCAATACGCGACCACCGTCGCTGATCGTGCAGAAGCGCAGGAGTGTTCCACGTGGAACAGTCCTCGTCTGTACCGCATTGCTGGCCCCGTTCATCTGGGGTGAGCTCGTCCATGCTGCCGCTGTGGTCGTGGCGGATCGAACCCTGCGAACTCGGCCTTCAACTCTTTCCGGGCTGCGCACACCGTCCCTTGCGAACGCGGTCGTGGTCGCCCTGGGCTTCGTCAATCCGCAGACGCATCCCAATCCGGTGAACCGATGGCGCGCACGCATCGCAGTCCGCTCCGCCGCAGCCCTGCGCAGCCAGGGGTACGACGTGACCATCCTGTGCTGCGGGGGAGCAGTGCGGGGTGACACGTCGGAGGCCCAGCACCTCGCGGTGAGCATCCGTAGGCTCGGTTGGAGCGGACCCCTCCTCCTCGACGTGGCGAGCCGGTCAACGTGGGAGAACATCGCGCTGGCGCTGCCTGTACTCGAGCGGACCGATCGGCTCGCGATCGCCTCGAACGGACTCCATGCCGCGAAGGCCCGGGAGTACCTGCGACGTCAGGCCCCGATCATCGCGGATCGACTCATCCCTGCATCCGAGTACCGGCTCGGGGAGATGGTCCTCGCCAAGCCGCTGTTCGCGGCGGTGGGCGTCCTGAAGCTCCGATCGCTCAGGACGACGGCGGGTACTACGGCCAGCGACAGGCGGCCGAAGCGTTCCACGTGAAACGCTATCGGCCCGCCTGGAGATGACCGAAGACTGTGCGGCCAGTAGGGGGGCTTTCCTAGGGGCGCTCGCTCCAGGCTGGTACTTGCAAGGGAACAGGTCGTTCGTCTCGGAGAGCGGAGTGGAACGATCGGCTTGCGAGATACGGTCTGCAGTGCGTGCTCCCCTCGCACGTGGCTCGCTTTGCCGCGCATCGTGCGGAGCACAGTACGGCTACCGTTGCGGCTGATTCGCGCTCTCGTAGGCAGTGATCCTGCGCCTCCGTAACCCGGCTGCCCGCTGCTCGGGCGCCCAGCTTCGCGCAGGGCACCGAGCACATTCCGTTGCGGCGTCTTCTCGCGTTCCACGTGAAACGTCGTGGATCGACCGGCACGGCTCGGATGGAAACGACGGGGGATCCGGGCGTAGAGGGCGGCTGGCCTTCGGCGGGGGAGGAGCTGGTCCGCGGCGCGGCCACGGGTCCGTCCGCGCCGCGTCACAGGTCGAGCACGTTCGGATCGCGCGCAGAGCACGGGCGGTCCACGCCGCACTGGCGGGAGGTCCACCACCAGCGATGCCGGCTGCGCCGCTGCAGGAGCACTACCGGCATCCCGGAGTGCAGCGGTTGTAGCCCCGCTGGCCGCACCAGCAGTGCGGCGCTCCGAACGACTCCAGCGGCTCCAGCAGTGCGAGCGACGCCGGAACTCCAACGGCACCAGTCGCCCCGCCCCCGTTCGACGAGATGCCGTCATCGGAAGCTCCGGCCGTCCCAGCGTTCCCAACGGGCCCGGCCGCACCAGCGACCAGGGAGACCGGGTGACTGCTGCGCTCCCAGCGACGCCGGCCGTACCCGCGGAACAGCGATGCCGCGTGACTCCTGCGGTCCCACCGGGCCCGGCCGCACGGGCGGAACAGGGAGACCGAGTGGCTGGTGTGGTCCCAGCGGCCCCGGCCGTAGCCGCGAGGCAGCGATACCGCATGACTCCTGCGACCCCATTGGGCCCGGCCGCACGCGCGGAACAGGGAAACCGCGTGGCTGTTGCGGTCCCAGCGGCCCCGGCTGCATCCGCGAAACAGCGACACCGCGTGAATGCTGCGGTCCCCATCGGGCCTGGCCGTATCCGCGGAACAGGGAGACCGCGTGACAGCTGCGGTCTCAGCGGCCCCCGTAGTACCAGCGAAACGGCGGTACCGCGTAACTCCTGCGGTCTCAGCGGTCCCGGCCGTACACGCAGTACACCGATACCGCCCCGACTCCCGCGGTCTCGAATTCTCCACCAATCCCAACGGCACTCGCGACCTTGCGCTACCGCAGGATTCCGGCGATCCCACCGGTAACGGTCGCGTCGGCAACGCGACACGACCGCACGACTTCAGCGGCGCGAACGGTCCCGACCACTCCGCGGCTCGAGCCGCTTCGGCGTTGATCGCGATCCTCGCGGCTCCGGCGGACCACGGCACCCTCGCGGCTCCGGCGGACCATGGTGTGCCTGGAGCGCGCTTCGAAGGGCCCCGCCCTAGACTCAGGCGCCACCGCGCTCAGCGACATGAGGTTCTAGTGCTCTTGGACACCGGTGCTGTGAGAGGCTCCGGGTACGCCGAAACCGCGCGACCGCCTGGGGTCAGGAGCACCAGGCCCTCCGGAGCGCCGGGCCTTCGAGGGGGCCTGAGCGGCCCGATGCCGCCTTGCAGACGGCCTCCCGGCTACCAGGGGTCTTCGGCGCCCGGGTTGTCCGGTGTTCACAAGCCTCAGGGCCTCGTAGCCGCGTCAGGATTCGCGATGGCAGCGAGCAGGACGGCAGCGCCCTGATCTGCCGGGAGACGGGCACACAGCACCGCTCAGACGCCTTCTCTCCGCGAAGGACGGGGCGCGAGGGGCCTCAGTCTGCGATGTCGCGGATCCCGAGCTCGCCGAGGATGCGATTCAGGTCATCCCCGTTCGCGAAGTCGATCGTCACGGAGCTCTTCCGAGCGCCGACCGCGATCTTGACCCGGGTGTTGAGACGGTCCCCGATCCGCTCCGCCAGATCGTTGAAGTGCGCCTGTCGCTTGGTCGGCTCTGCCTTGGGCTTCACGGGCGTCTTCGCCGACAACTGCTGCGCGATCGCCTCGGCCGCACGAACGGACAGGTCCTCGTTGACGATCTTCTCGGCGAGGTACTCCATCGCCTCGGCATCCGGTGCAGCGAGGATCGCGCGGGCGTGACCCGCCGAGAGCACGCCGGCAGCCACGCGCCGCTGGACGGGGGAGGGCAGGCGGAGCAGACGGATCGTGTTGGTGATCTGCGGCCGCGACCGCCCGATGCGCTGGGCGAGCTGCTCCTGGGTGATCCCGAAGTCGGCCAGGAGCTGCTGGTAGGCGGACGCCTCTTCGAGCGGGTTGAGCTGAGCACGGTGCAGGTTCTCGAGCAGGGCATCGCGGAGCATCGCGTCGTCGGGGGTGTCCTTGACGATCGCCGGGATCGTCGAGAGACCGAGTTCCTTCGTCGCCCGGAGACGACGCTCGCCCATGATCAGCTCGTACTGCGGCTCCGTGCCCTTCGCGCCGGCGATCGGGCGCACCACGATCGGCTGCAGCACGCCGATCTCGCGGATCGAGTGCACGAGCTCCTGGAGCTCCTCCTCGCGGAACTCCTTCCGCGGCTGCTGCGCATTCGGCACGACGTCGAGCGGGTTGAGGTTGGCGAGGCGTGCGCCCGGCACAGCGACCAGGTCCTCCGCGGTCCCTGCGCCCGTGGGGGCGGACGCGGGGGACCCGCCCGTCGGGAAGAAGACGTCGACCGGCCGGTCCTGCTGGTCGCTCGCCGTCGGGATGAGGGCCCCGATGCCCCTGCCGAGCCCGGTCCGCTTCGGTGCCATCAGTTCTGCGCTCCTCGTGCTGCGATCTCGGCAGCCGCCTCCAGGTAGGAGAGCGACCCGGACGAGTTGACGTCGTACGACACGACACTCTGCCCGTAACTCGGTGCCTCGCTGACCCGCACCGATCGGGGGATCATCGCTTTCAGCACCTGGTCCCCGAAGTGCTCCCGCACGTCCGCCGCGACCTGGTTGGACAGGTTCGTCCGGCCGTCGAACATGGTCAGGAGGATCGTCGAGACGCGGAGGTTCGGGTTGAGGTGCCGCTCGATCAACTCGATGTTCCGCAGGAGCTGGCTCAGCCCCTCGAGCGCGTAGTACTCGGTCTGGATCGGGATGAGGACCTCTTGCGCCGCCACGAATGCGTTGATCGTCAGCAGCCCGAGCGAGGGCGGGCAGTCGATGAAGACGTAGTGGTAGGGCTCGTCGAGCGACGACAGGTACTGGTCGAGGGCCGTGCGGAGCCGCTGCTCGCGGGCGACGAGGGAGACGAGCTCGATCTCGGCACCGGCCAGGTGGATCGTCGCCGGAACACACCAGAGCGTGTCCGACTCGGGGGAGCGCTGCACCGTGTCCGCGATCGGCGCCTCGTCGACGATCACGTCGTAGATGCTGGCCACCTCGGCTTGGTGGTCCACCCCGAGTGCGGTGGAGGCATTCCCCTGCGGGTCCAGGTCGATCACGAGGACGCGCGCACCGCCGTGCGCGAGCGCGGCAGCGAGGTTGACGGTGGTCGTCGTCTTGCCGACCCCACCCTTCTGGTTCGAGATCGTGAAGACTCGCGTCTTCGCCGGCAGCGGGAACTGCTGCGTGGCGATGGCTCGACGCCGACGGTTCAGGTCAGCGATCTCGCGTGCCAGGGGCGTTGACGCGTCGTAGTCGGTCGAAGAACTCAACGAAGGCCTCTTCCCCGGTTCGGTGTTTCACGTGGAACGTCCGGCCCATCACACCCGGCAGAGCCGATCTGAGCCGCAGCGTCAGTCAACTGTAGCCCGGAAGACGCGAGTGGTCTCCTCGACCACACCGTCTCCGAGCTCCAAGACCTCGACGTCCTCAAGTCGCTTGCGCAGGATCACCTTGCGTGCCTTCTCGACCTCTTCGTCGACCCGCGCACCCTTCATCAGGATGAGCTGGCCTCCCGAGCGAACGAGGGGCACGGTGATGGGGATGAGCTTCGACAGCGCGCTCACGGCGCGTGCTGTGACTTGATCGACGACGATCTCGTCAGCCACGTCCTCAGCCCGAGCGCGGACGACGGTGACGTTGTCGAGTCCGAGGCGATCCGCCTCGGTCCGCAACCACTCGCACCGTCGCTCCATGGGCTCGATCAGGATGAAGGCGACGTCCGGACGCGCGATGGCGAGCACCAGGCCGGGGAGACCGGCTCCGGACCCGACGTCGGCGACGCGACCACGAGCCTCCAGGAGGGGAGCGAGGAGTGCAGAATTGAGGATGTGTCGCGTCCAGAGACGAGGCAACTCGAGGGGTCCGATCAGACCGAGCTCCTCACCGCGCCGTCCCAGCTCGTTCGTGAACGACCGGGCCAACTCGATGCGGTCACCGAAGAGCTGGGCCGCGGCAGCCGGCTCCTGTTCGAGGACCGGCGCGGACGCGTCCGTCATCGGGTGACGACCGTGTGGCGGTCTCGTCCCTCGCCTTCGGACTCCGAGTGGAAGCCCTTCTCCGCGACCAGGTCGTGGACGAGCTTGCGCTCGTACGACGACATCGGCGGCAGAGCAGCCGTGGCCGACCCGGCCTCGATGCGCTCGACCGCGGTGTCGACCAGACGCTGCAGCTCGGTCGCACGGGCGTCCCGAGAGCCACCGACGTCGAGGATGAGGCGGCTGAACTCACCGGTCTCCGCCTGCACCGCGATGCGCGTGAGCTCCTGCAGCGCCGACACCGTGTCGGGCTTCGAGAGCACACGCAGCGCGCCGCCCTCGTCCGTCACCGACAGGTAGACGCGACCCGCGCGCTCCTCGATCTCGATGTCGCCGTCGAGGTCGCAGATGTCGAGCAGCTCCTCGATGTAGTCCGCCGCGATGTCCGCCTCGTCACGCGCGTCGTCGTCGACGGTCGTGGCTCCCTCGGTGGTGTCGACGGCTGCTGCGGTGTCCTGCTCGGTCACTTACTTCTTCCCGTTCTTCTTGGAGCGGTTCTTGCCCACCGGCTGCTGACGCTGGGTGGTCACACGGACGGGCTCGACCTCGACGGCGGTCGCACCGGCGCCGGCCTCGGCGAGCACCGGCGTGCCGCGGCGCTGGGCCTTCTTGGCCAGGCGAGCCTCGCGGGCGAGGGCGGCCTCGGAGCCCGGCGTCGGCATGCTGCGGATGACGAAGTACTGCTGCGCCATGGTCCAGATGTTCGAGGCCAGCCAGTAGAACATGACGCCGAGGGGGAAGCTGAGACCCGAGATCACGAAGACCAACGGGAGGATGTACAGCATCATCTTCTGCTGCCGGTACATCGGCGACGCCTTGGTCTCCGGCGACATGTTCTTCGCGACCAGCTGCAGCTGCGTGATGAACTGCGACGCCGTCATCACGACGATCATGAAGCCCGCGATGACCCGCACCTCCCACCCGGAGGCGTTCGTGAAGGTCTCGTGCAGGGGGGCGCCGAACAGGGCCGCGTTGCCGAAGTCCTGCGCCAGGGTGTTCGTCAGCAGGCCGATGCCCGTCTTGTTGATCTGCGCCTCGTGCAGCACGGAGTACAGCGAGAAGAAGATCGGCATCTGGATGAGCAGCGGCAGGCAGGAGCTCAGCGGGTTCGTCCCGGTCTCCTTGTAGAGCGCCATGGTCTCGCGGCTCATGGCCTCGCGCGAGAACTGGTCCTTCTTGCCCTTGTACTTGTCCTGGATCTTCTTGAGCTGCGGCGCCACCTCGAGCATGCGTCGCTGCGACTTGATCTGCCGGACGAAGATCGGGATGAGCGCTGCACGGACCACGAAGGTCAGGAAGATGATCGACAGCACCCAGGTGATGCCGGCCGACGGGTCCATGCCGATCGACTCGAAGATCCAGTGGAAGGCCACGAGGATCGCCGAGACCACCCACTTCAGTGGCCAGAGGATCGTTCCGATGAAGTCCATGAGGACGGTCACGCCTTTCGAGTGCGCTGGGGGAGCAGGACCGGGCGACGGGCATCGCCGGACGACTGGGGGTACGGCTGGGTCGGGGGGAGCACGAACCCGAACCGGCTGAGGCGGTACGGACGACCGCGCTCGCGCACGTCGTCGATCCCGCCTGCAGCCCAGGGGTTGCACCGCGCGATCCGCCACGCACCCATGGCCGAGCCGCGCACGACGCCGTACTGCTGGATGGCCTCGAGCGCGTACCGCGAGCACGACGGGTGGTACCGGCAGACGTTCCCGTACAGGGGGGAGATCACCGCACGGTAGGCACGCAGCACGACGACGCACACGTTGCGCGGGAGCAACGCGACGACCCAGGCCAGCCGGGTCCACAGGGTGCGGTTCATGCTGCCTTCTCCACCCCGCGCGCGAAGGAGCGCGAGACGTCTTCGAGCAGGGTAGGCCATCCGGCCTGCGCCGCGGCTGGCAAGGCCCTGATGACCACGTCGTGGCCGGTGGGCACCTGGGTCAGCAGCTCGTGCGCGATCGCCTTCAGCCGCCGCCGCACCGTGTTGCGGGTGACGGCGTTGCCCACCGTCTTCGCGACGATGAACCCGAAGCGGGTCGGGCCGTCCGAGCCGAGCTCGGCCCCGTCCGGTCGACGGACCACGGATACGACGACGTGCGCCGTGGCGCTCCTGCGACCACGACGCACGACGGACCGGTAGTCGTCGCCACGGACGATCCGGTTGGCACGGGCCAACACGATCGCTACCGGGTTCCGGTTCGGGACCGGACCAGGCGCTGCCCGGACGGGCGGGACCCGATCAGGCGCAGCCCGATCAGGCGCTGAGCTCGGTGCGGCCCTTGCTGCGGCGCGCGGCGAGGATGGCGCGACCGGCACGGGTGCGCATGCGGGCGCGGAAGCCGTGCTTCTTGGCGCGACGACGGTTGTTCGGCTGGAAGGTGCGCTTGCTCATGATGATCTCCACACGGCTGCGCTGGAAGATGGGCTCAGCGCGAACCGCCACGTATGTATGTACAGCCGCTCGACGGGGCCGAACGACGCGATGGGCGCGACCAGGTGGCCGCAGTCAACTGGTTAACGGTACGTGACAGCGGCGAGCAGGTCAAACGGCTCCGGGCGACCGGCGCTCCGGGTGTCCGCGCACGATCATCATCCACATTGGGGAAAACGTGCGTTCGGTACGACTCGCTCGGACCCTTTACAGTGGTGTGATCGATCGGCCCGTTCCGCGGAGCGACGGGGGAGTCACCTCCCCGCCCGTACCCGGACCGTCGTGGACAGGACTGTGGACAACCCTGTGGATCACCGCCGCGGGGTGACAGCGGTCCGGGCCGACGGAACCGGCCTCGCCGGAGGCCTCCCGCGCGCCGGGGACGACCGTGTCCGGCCACGTCCGACAGCCACCGAACGCCGACAGCAGCCGACAGCGACAGCAGACCAGGAGACGAGCGCGACATGACGATGCCGGCCGACCCCGTCGAGGACCTCTGGTCCTCCGTCCTGGGCCTCCTCTCCGAGGACGACCGCATCACCCCGCAGCTGCACGGCTTCCTCAACCTGGTCGAACCGAAGGGCGTGCTCGCGGGCACCCTGTACCTCGAGGTCCCGAACGACCTGACCCGGGGCATGCTCGAGCAGCGCATCCGGATCCCCATCACCGAGGCCGTCTCGCGCGTCGGTGACGACTCGGTCGCGAACTTCGCCATCACGGTCAACCCGGACATGGCCTCCGAGCCGCGGGTCGACCCGGTCGTGCCGAGCCACGTGCCCGAGTACGCCGAGCCGGTGCAGCAGCCCGTCGAGCAGAGCGCGGCGCCCCGGCAGTACATCGAGGCGCCGTTCGTGCCGAGCCAGATCGACTCCCCGGGCACCGGTGGACGTCCCGAGTCACGGCTCAACCCGAAGTACAACTTCGACAACTTCGTCATCGGGTCGTCGAACCGCTTCGCCCACGCGGCTGCGGTCGCGGTGGCTGAAGCGCCGGCGAAGGCCTACAACCCGCTCTTCATCTACGGCGACTCCGGTCTCGGCAAGACGCACCTGCTCCACGCCATCGGGCACTACGCCGAGAGCCTGTACCCGGGCATCCGCGTCCGCTACGTGTCGAGCGAGGAGTTCACCAACGACTTCATCAACTCGATCGCCAACAACCGGTCGAACCAGTTCCAGCAGCGCTACCGCGACATCGACATCCTGCTGATCGACGACATCCAGTTCCTGCAGGGCAAGGACTCCACGCAGGAGGCCTTCTTCCACACCTTCAACACGCTGCACGACCACAACAAGCAGGTCGTCATCACGTCCGACGTCGCGCCGAAGCACCTGACCGGCTTCGAGGACCGCATGCGCTCCCGCTTCGAGTGGGGCCTGATCACCGACGTGCAGGCACCCGACCTCGAGACGCGCATCGCGATCCTCCGCAAGAAGGCGCAGTCCGACCACCTGCAGGTACCCGACGACATCCTCGAGTTCATGGCCTCGAAGGTGTCCAGCAACATCCGGGAGCTCGAGGGCACGCTCATCCGCGTCACGGCCTTCGCGAGCCTCAACCGGACGGCCGTCGACATGGCGCTCGTGCAGACGGTGCTCAAGGACCTGATCACCCTCGACGACGACAACGTGATCGCGCCGACGGACATCATCAACCACACCGCGGAGTACTTCAAGCTCTCCGTCGACGACCTGTACGGGTCGTCCCGGTCCCAGGCGATCGCGACCGCGCGGCAGATCGCCATGTACCTGTGCCGTGAGATGACGAGCCTGTCGCTGCCCAAGATCGGGCAGCTCTTCGGCAACCGGGACCACACCACGGTCATGTACGCCAACAAGAAGATCACCGAGCTGATGAAGGAGCGTCGGTCGATCTACAACCAGGTCACCGAGCTGACCAGCCGCATCAAGCAGGACCGCCGCTACCGCTGAGGACGACCGGCACCGAGGCTGCACCCACGCGCATCGAGCAGGACCGCCGCCACCGCTGACGACGACCCGCGCCGAGGCTGCACGAGCAGGACCGCCGGCACCGCCGGTGCGGACGCGCGTCCCGACGGACGGGAGGCGCGAGCCGGGCTGGCACCGCGCCTCCCGTCCGTCATGCCGTCGCATCCGCTGCAGCCGACCACCTCAGATCGGCCCGCCCGAACGCGCATCCACCATCTGAGACGGTTCCATGCGCCGAGTTTCCCCCAGTGTGGATAGCCTGTGGATAACTGTGGAGGACACGCGGTCCGGTTGTACACAGATCTGTACCCACCTGTGGAGACTGGGGATGGAAGCGGATAGATGACTTTTCTTCATCCAGATGCCGCCAACACCCGACTCACAACTCACACGTGTGTAGTTCCCTGTGGAGAAGCGGGATGCACAGAGTTATCCACACTGTGCACAGGCGTTAACACCATTGATCCTGGTTAACGATGAAGTTCCGCGGGCCAACCCTGTGGACGGCGGGATGACAAGAAATCCGGGCCCTGCTCCGCTGTGCCACAATGGGGCGGCCGGACAGTCCGCACCGATCGACAGGGGTCCCAGCTGTGAAGTTCGAGGTCAACCGGGACGTCTTCTCCGAAGCCGTCTCCTTCGCGGTGAAGCTCCTCCCACAGCGCACGACCCTCCCGATCCTGTCCGGCGTCCTCATCCACGCCGAGGGCGATCGCCTCACGTTGTCGTCCTTCGACTACGAGGTCTCGGCGCAGACCTCGATCACGGCCCAGATCGACGACCCGGGCACCGTGCTCGTCTCCGGCCGACTGCTCAACGACATCGCGAGCCGGCTGCCGAACGCCCCGGTCGCGTTCACCACCGAGGACACCAAGATCTCGGTCACCTGCGGATCGGCCCACTTCACGCTGCTGTCCATGCCGGTCGAGGAGTACCCGACGCTCCCCGAGGTCGGCGAGCAGACCGGCGTGATCCCCGGCGACGCGTTCTCCGAGGCCGTGTCCCAGGTCGCCGTCGCCGCCAGCCGCGACGACGTCACGCCCGTCATCACCGGTGTGCAGCTCGAGGTGGGCGACAACGACCTGTCGCTCATCGCCACCGACCGCTACCGCGTCGCCGTCCGCACCATCGCGTGGGACTCCGGCCGCGTCGGCTCGGACCCGCTGCACGCACTCGTCCCGGCCCGAACCCTGCAGGAGGTCGGCCGTACCTTCGGCTCGGCGTCCACGGTGTCGGTGTCGATCAGCGGTACCTCGGACCGCGAGCTCATCGCGTTCCACGCCGACGACAAGACCGTGACCTCGCTGCTCATCAAGGGCAACTACCCGCCGGTCCGCCGGCTCTTCCCGGAGACGGTCAACGACCACGCGGTGATCAACACCGCGGAGCTGGTCGAAGCCGTGCGACGGGTCTCCCTCGTCCTGGAGCGCGAAGCGGCGCTCCGGTTCTCCTTCTCGGTCGACGGGCTCACGCTCGAGGCGATCGGTTCCGAACAAGCGCAGGCGTCAGAGTCGATCAGTGCGTTGCTGACCGGGGAGGACACGGTGGTCTCGCTGAAGCCCGCCTTCCTCCTGGACGGGTTGAACGCGGTGCACTCCGAGTTCGTCCGCATCTCCTTCACCAAGACGGAGAACCCCAACAAGCCGGGGCCGGTGCTCATCACCGGCCAGACCTCGCAGGAGGCCCCGGCGACGGACGGATACCGGTACCTGCTGCAGCCCAATCTCCTGCTGCGGTAAGCGCAACAGCCGTACCACTGTGCTGACGCGCACGAAGCATCAGCGCGACGACGAACAGAAGAGGAAATCATGCACATCGGTCTTGTCGGCCTCGGTCGCATGGGCAACAACATGCGTGCCCGTCTCCGCAACGCAGGCATCGAGGTCACCGGGTACGACGCGAACCCCGCCGTCTCCGACGTCGCCGACCTCGGCGCACTCGCCGCCGCACTCCCCGAGGGCAAGAAGCTCGTGTGGGTCATGGTCCCGCACGGCAAGATCACCGACGACGTGATCACCGACCTCGCCGGCGTCCTGTCCGAGGGCGACCTGGTCATCGACGGTGGCAACTCGAAGTGGCTCGACGACACGATCCACGCCGAGCAGCTCGGTGCCAAGGGCATCCGTTACATGGACGCCGGTGTGTCCGGTGGTGTCTGGGGCAAGGACAACGGCTACGGCCTCATGGTCGGCGGCGCACCCGAGGACGTCGAGTTCGCCATGCCGGTCTTCGACGCGCTCCGCCCCGAGGGCCCGCGCGAAGAGGGCTTCTCGCACGCCGGCCCCGTCGGCGCCGGCCACTACGCCAAGATGGTCCACAACGGCATCGAGTACGCGATCATGCAGGCGTACGGCGAGGGCTACGAGCTCCTCGAGGCCAAGGACATCATCAAGGACGTCCCCGCGGTCTTCGCCGGCTGGCAGCGCGGCACCGTCGTGCGCTCGTGGCTGCTCGACCTGATGGTCCTCGCGCTGAACGAGGACCCGAAGCTCGACGCCATCGAGGGCTACGTCGAGGACTCGGGCGAGGGTCGCTGGACCGTGGAGGAGGCCATCGAGCACGCCGTGCCGATGCCGACCATCTCCGCGTCGATCTTCGCGCGCTTCGTCTCGCGTCAGGGCAGCGCGTCCCCGACGATGAAGGCCGTCGCCGCCCTCCGCAACCAGTTCGGCGGCCACGCCGTCAAGAAGGCGTAGCTCAGGTAACCACCTGAGCTCGTCTCGGCCCGCGTGCACGTCGACCACCTGCAACTCACCGACTTCCGGAACTACCGGGAGGCGGACGTCGACCTGGCACGCGGGCCGAACCTGTTCGTGGGCCGCAACGGGCAGGGCAAGACCAACCTGGTCGAGGCCATCGGCTACCTGTCGACCCTCGGCTCCCACCGGGTACCGACCGACGCAGCCCTCGTCCGTCAGGGGTGCGACGCGGCCATCGTCCGCGCACGGCTCGCACACGAGGACCGCAGCATCCTGGCCGAGGTGCAGATCAACCGCACGGGCTCGAACCGTGCGCAGGTGAACCGCTCCGCGATCAAGCCACGCGAGCTGCCGCGGTACTGCACGAGCGTGCTCTTCGCGCCCGAGGACCTGGCCCTCGTCCGCGGCGAACCGTCCGGCCGTCGCCGCATGCTCGACGAGCTGCTCGGCCAGATCGCGCCCCGGATGCAGGGCGTGCTCGCCGACTACGACCGCACGCTCCGGCAGCGGAACACCCTGCTGAAGACCGCACGGTCGACCGGCGCCCGTGCCGGCTCGCTCGCCACGCTCGACGTCTGGGACGACCGACTCGTCGCGTTCGGCGCCGAGATCATCGCTGCTCGGGACCACCTGACACGGCGGCTCGCACCGTTCGTCACCGACGCGTACGCGACCGTCGCCGGCGAGCGGCACGAGGCGACGATCTCCGGTGTCCTGAGCGTCCGCGGCGGCGACCCCGAGGACGCGGAGGCGACCGACCCCGTGCTCGGGACCCCGGACGAACCGGTCTCGGTGGCGGCAGCGGCCGATGCCTTCCGGGGCGCGCTCGAGCGTCGTCGGCGGGACGAGCTCGACCGCGGTCTGACCCTCGTCGGGCCGCACCGGGACGACGTCCTGTTCCAGCTCAACGGGTTACCTGCCCGCGGCTACGCCAGTCACGGCGAATCCTGGTCGTTCGCGCTCGCGGTCAAGCTCGCGAGCGCCGCGGTGCTCCGCGCCGGGTCGACCCTGGGCGACCCGATCATCATCCTCGACGACGTGTTCGCCGAGCTCGACGAGTCACGACGGGAACGGCTCGCCGGCGCGGTCGCGGACTACGAGCAGGTGCTCATCACGGCCGCGGTGCACGGTGACGTCCCCGCGCAGCTGGCGGCGCACACCGTCCGGATCGAAGCGGGCACGATCGTGACCGACGACCCGGGCGTAGGGAACCAGGTTCCGGACACAGCACCGCGGAACAGCACGGTTCCGAGTCCGGAACCTGGTTCCGCAGGAGCCGACACCACCGCCGACGCGAGCGACCCCGCCGACGCGAGCGACGCCGCCGACGCGAGCGCCGGCGCCGACGCGGCCGCCGACCCCGCGACCGAGGCGCGCGCCTGATGCCGAAGCCGTGGAAGCCGACCGAGCCCTCCCGGGTGTACCGACACCTGCGGGCGGTGTTCGGCGACCCGTCCCTCCGCACCGTCGACGCCCGACGCCGGCGGTCCCGCGAGCTCGACGCCGACACCGTCCCCTACGGCAAGGGTCGCGAACCGCGCGGTCTCGGTGACGTGGTCGGGTCCCTCGCCCAGGAACTCGGTTGGACGGAACCGCTCGCCCGCTCCGAGCTGTTCGTGGACTGGCCTGCTGTCGTCGGCGAGGAGCTCGCGAAGCACTCGACGCCGATGACGATCGACGACGGTGCGCTGGTGATCCGGTGCGACTCGACGGCGTGGGCGACCCAGCTCCGACTCATGCGCGCGACCGTCACGACGACCATCGCCGAGCGCCACCCCGAAGCAGGTGTCCAGTCGATCCGGGTTTCCGGGCCCGACGTCCCCACCTGGAAACGCGGTCCCAGGACCGTCCAGGGGCGCGGCCCCCGCGACACCTACGGTTGACGAGACGAATTCGTCCTCGGGGATGAAGAAAGCCCGTCCAGCGGGCAGATGAGCCCTCGGAAGAGGGGTCCCTGCGGTAGACTGGCGAGTGCAGTGTGCGGGCGTTCCGCGCGCAGGCAGGAGCCATCCCGACATGACATCAGAATCTGACGACGACCGGACGATCCCGCAGGACGAGACCGAGCAGGCTCCACGGACGGAACCATCGTACGGCGCAGACCAGATTCAGGTGCTGGAGGGACTCGAAGCGGTCCGCAAACGCCCGGGCATGTACATCGGCTCGACGGGTCCGCGCGGTCTCCACCACCTGGTGCAGGAGATCGTCGACAACTCCGTCGACGAAGCGCTCGCGGGCTACTGCGACCACATCGACGTCACGATCCGCGAGGACGGTGGCGTCCGGGTCGTCGACAACGGCCGCGGCATCCCGGTCGACGTGCACGCGGCCGAGGGCGTCTCGACGCTCCAGGTCGTCCTGACCGTCCTGCACGCGGGCGGCAAGTTCGGCGGCGGCGGGTACGCCGTCTCCGGTGGTCTGCACGGCGTCGGCTCCTCCGTCGTGAACGCGCTGAGCTCCGAGCTCGACGTCGAGGTCCGGCGCCAGGGCCACGTCTGGCGCCAGAGCTACACCGACGGCGTCCCGGTCGCCCCCGTGTCGAAGGACGAGACGACCGACGTCACGGGCACGACGATCACGTTCTGGCCGAACGCCGACATCTTCGAGACCGTCGAGTTCGACTACGAGACGCTCCGCACGCGCTTCCAGCAGATGGCCTTCCTCAACAAGGGCCTCCGCATCACGCTCACCGACGAGCGCACCCCGGACGAGGGCGAGGAGTCGCGGAAGGACTCCTTCCGCTACGAGCGCGGTCTGCCCGACTACGTCGAGTACCTCAACGCGCAGAAGAAGGCGGACCTGGTCCACCCCGACGTGATCGCGATCGAGGCCGAGGACACCGAGCGCAAGATCGCCCTCGAGATCGCCATGCAGTGGAACACCTCGTACCAGGAGAGCGTCCACACCTTCGCGAACACGATCAACACGCACGAGGGCGGGACCCACGAAGAGGGCTTCCGCGCTGCCCTGACGAGCCTGGTCAACCGGTACGCCCGCGAGACCAAGATCATCAAGGAGAAGGACGACAACCTCACGGGTGACGACATCCGCGAAGGGCTGACCGCCGTCATCTCCGTCAAGCTCGGCGAGCCGCAGTTCGAGGGCCAGACGAAGACGAAGCTCGGCAACACCGAGGCGAAGTCGTTCGTCCAGCGCGTCGTCGGCACCGAGCTCACGCACTGGTTCGAGAGCAACCCGAGCCAGGCGCGCGACGTCGTCCGCAAGGCGATCCAGGCGTCCCAGGCACGTCTCGCGGCCCGCAAGGCCCGCGAGACCACGCGCCGCAAGGGCCTGCTCGAGTCGGGTGGCATGCCCGGCAAGCTCAAGGACTGCCAGTCGAAGGACCCGACGCTGTCGGAGATCTTCATGGTCGAGGGTGACTCGGCCGGCGGTTCGGCCGTGCAGGGACGCAACCCCATGACGCAGGCGATCCTGCCGCTGCGCGGCAAGATCCTGAACGTCGAGAAGGCCCGTCTGGACCGCGCGCTCGCGAACCAGGAGATCCAGTCGATGATCACGGCGTTCGGCGCCGGCATCGGCGAGGACTTCGACCCGGACAAGGCGCGCTACCACAAGATCGTGCTGATGGCCGATGCCGACGTGGACGGCCAGCACATCACGACGCTGCTCCTCACCCTGCTGTTCCGCTACATGCGGCCGCTCATCGAGCGCGGGTACGTGTACCTCGCGCAGCCGCCGCTGTACCGCCTGAAGTGGTCGAACGCGCCGCACGAGTACGTGTTCAGCGACCGGGAGCGCGACGCCCTGATGCAGGCGGGCCTCGCGGCCGGCAAGCGCATCCCCAAGGACAACGGGATCCAGCGCTACAAGGGTCTGGGCGAGATGGACTACAAGGAGCTCTGGGACACCACGATGAACCCGGACACCCGCACGCTGCTGCAGGTCACGCTCGAGGACGCCGCCGCGGTGGACAGCGTCTTCGCGACGCTGATGGGCGAGGACGTCGAGTCGCGTCGCCAGTTCATCCAGCAGAACGCCAAGGACGTCCGCTTCCTCGACACCTAGTACCGGTCTGGAGGCGCGGTGCCAGCCGCGTCGACCAGTCCCGACCCCCTGTGGTCGCGCCCGGCGCGACCGACGGAACCAGTGCCTCCCGGCCGATGACCGGAGGGCCACCAGAAAGGTGACCAAGCCACATGGCTGACGACAACGAGAACGGCGCCGACGAGCAGCCCGAGATCGTGCACGGCGAGGTAGGCGACATCGTGGTCTCCGGTGACCGCATCTCGCAGGTCGACCTGCAGCTCGAGATGCAGCGGTCGTACCTCGACTACGCGATGTCCGTCATCGTCGGGCGTGCGCTGCCGGAGGTCCGGGACGGCCTGAAGCCGGTGCACCGTCGCGTGATCTACGCGATGTTCGACGGTGGCTACCGGCCGGACCGGGCGTTCTCGAAGTGCTCCCGCGTCGTCGGCGACGTCATGGGTCAGTTCCACCCGCACGGCGACACGGCGATCTACGACACCCTGGTCCGCCTGGTGCAGCCGTGGTCGCTCCGCTACCCGCTCGCGCTCGGCCAGGGCAACTTCGGGTCGCCCGGCAACGACGGCGCCGCGGCCCCGCGGTACACCGAGACCAAGATGGCGCCGCTCGCCATGGAGATGGTCCGGGACATCGACGAGGACACCGTCGACTTCCAGGACAACTACGACGGTCGCACGCAGGAGCCGTCGATCCTGCCCGCGCGCTTCCCGAACCTGCTCGTCAACGGCTCGGTCGGCATCGCGGTCGGCATGGCGACGAACATCCCGCCGCACAACCTCCGCGAGGTCGCCGAGGGCGCCAAGTGGGCGCTCGAGCACCCGGACGCGACGCGCGAGGAGCTCCTCGGCGCGCTCATGCAGCGGATCAAGGGCCCGGACTTCCCGACGGGAGCGCAGATCCTCGGCACGAAGGGCATCCAGGACGCCTACCGCACGGGCCGTGGCTCGATCACGATGCGCGCGGTCGTCAACGTCGAGGAGATCCAGGGACGCACCTGCCTGGTCGTCACCGAGCTGCCGTACCAGGTCAACCCCGACAACCTGGCGATCCGCATCGCCGAGGGCGTGAAGGACGGCAAGCTCTCCGGCATCGCCGACATCCGCGACGAGACCTCGGGCCGCACCGGGCAGCGCCTGGTCATCGTGCTGAAGCGTGACGCGGTGGCGAAGGTCGTGCTCAACAACCTGTACAAGCACACGCAGCTGCAGGAGAACTTCGGCGCGAACATGCTCGCGATCGTCGACGGTGTGCCCCGCACCCTGGCGCTCGACGGCTTCATCTCCGCGTGGGTCGACCACCAGATCGACGTCATCGTCCGCCGGACCCGGTACCGGCTGCGCGAGGCCGAGAAGCGCGCCCACATCCTGCGCGGCTACCTGGCGGCACTCGACGCCCTCGACGAGGTCATCGCCCTCATCCGTCGCTCGCCCGACGTCGAGGAAGCGCGCACGGGCCTGATGGACCTGCTCTCGGTCGACGAGATCCAGGCCCGCGCCATCCTCGAGCTGCAGCTCCGTCGCCTGGCGGCCCTCGAGCGGCAGAAGATCCACGACGAGGCCGAGGAGCTCGAGCGGAAGATCGCCGACTTCCAGGACATCCTGGCGTCGGAGACCCGGCAGCGCACGATCATCGGCGACGAGCTCGCCGAGATCGTCGATCGCTTCGGTGACGACCGCCGCTCGGAGATCATGCTCGGGTACGACGGCGACATGTCGATCGAGGACCTGATCCCCGAGGAGGAGATGGTCGTCACCATCACCCGCGGTGGGTACGTCAAGCGCACGCGCAGCGACAACTACCGCTCGCAGCACCGCGGCGGACGCGGCGTCAAGGGCGCCCAGCTCCGCGCGGACGACATCGTCGAGCACTTCTTCGTCACGACGACGCACCACTGGTTGCTCTTCCTGACCGACCAGGGCCGGGTGTACCGCGCCAAGGCGTACGAGCTCCAGGAAGCCAGCCGCGACGCCAAGGGCCAACACGTCGCGAACCTCCTCGCGATGCAGCCGGACGAGCAGATCCAACAGGTGCTCGACATCCGCGACTACGAGGCGGCACAGTACCTCGTGCTCGCGACCGAGCAGGGTCTCGTCAAGAAGACCGCGCTGACCGAGTACGACACGAACCGCACGGGCGGCATCATCGCGATCAACCTGCGCGAGGGCGACAAGCTCCGCCAGGCACTGCTCGTCGACGAGACCGACGACCTGCTGCTCGTGTCGAAGCACGGCATGTCGCTCCGCTTCACGGCGACGAACGACACCCTGCGCCCGATGGGCCGCTCGACCTCGGGCGTGAAGGGCATGTCCTTCCGCGGTGACGACTCGCTCCTCGCCGCCCGTGTGGTGTCCGACGACGGCTACGTCTGGGTCATGACCGAGGGCGGCTACGCCAAGCGCACGTCCGTCGACCAGTACCGCGTGCAGGGCCGCGGTGGCCTCGGCATCAAGGTGGCGAAGCTCGCTGCCGACCGTGGCGACCTGGTGGGTGCGCTCATCGTCGGCGGGGACGACGAGGTGCTCGTCGTGCTGCAATCGGGCAAGGTGGTAAGGTCCTCCGTGTCCGAGGTGCCCGCCAAGGGTCGCGACACGATGGGTGTGGTCTTCGCGAGGTTCGCGGAGAACGACCGGATCATCGCGGTGGCCCGGAACAGTGAGCGGAACCTGGACGACCAGGACGACGCCGAGCCTGAGATCGAGCCTGCGGGCCCGGTGGAGACGGTGAGCCCTGACGAAGCGGCGCCCGAACCCGCCGACCCCGCCGACACCGAGCCTGTCGAGGACGAGGCCGGAGAGGACCAGTCGAACAATGAGTAGTGTCGCCGAGAAGCTCCAGAAGAAGGCGAAACGTCCCGTCGGCACCCGGCAGGTCCGCCTGCGTCTGGTGTACCTCGACTTCTGGTCGATGGTGAAGCTGAGCTTCCTCATCGCGCTGGCCGGGTCGATCGTCATCGTTGTGGCCACGGCCCTGGTGTGGATCATCCTCAACCAGACGGGCGTGTTCACCCAGATCGACGCCCTGCTCAAGGACGTCACCGGGCAGAACAGCTACTCGATCATGGACCAGTTCTCCCTCGGGCAGGTCCTCGGATTCTCCGTCGTGGTCGGCATCCTCAACGTGGTCGTCGGCACGGTGCTCGGCGCGATCGTGAGCGTCCTCTACAACCTCAGTGTGCGGATCACCGGCGGCCTGCTCGTCGGCTTCACGAACAACTGACACACCCGGGCCGGGTGACGGTCACCGCTCGATTTCGTCTTACGGCGTCGTTGGGGTAGGCTTTCATCCGGTCTGAGGGGCTATAGCTCAGGCGGTTAGAGCGCTTCGCTGATAACGAAGAGGTCCAAGGTTCAAGTCCTTGTAGCCCCACCACTTCCCTCCGGGGCCAGCACGCTGGTCCCTTCGGGGCCTTAGCTCAGTTGGTAGAGCGCCTGCTTTGCAAGCAGGATGTCGGGAGTTCGATTCTCCCAGGCTCCACTCGCAGAAGCCCCTGGTCGCCACTTCCTGGCGCCCAGGGGCTTCGTTGTGTGCGGGGTCGTCCCGTCCGGGCGTCGTGCTCCAGCTCCGCCGAGGTTCCGGAATCGTGGCATGTCGCGAGCTGAGCGGGTCGGTCGTGGAACCTCGGCGCCGTACGTGCGGGGTGTCTCGGAAACCGGCGGTCCCTGTCCGGGTGTGGTGCGGCGGGACTGCGTCCGTGTCCGACGGGAGGCGCGGCGCGAGTCGGCGCACACCTCCCGTCCCCGGGGCGTCACCAGGGCCCTGGGGCGTCAGTGCCCGCGTGGCGGCTCGTGCGCCTCGCCGGTGCGGACGGGACGCCCAGGGACGACGAAGGGCCCCGGCGCAGTGCCGGGGCCCTTCGTACGAACCGGGAGGTCAGGCGGCAGGCTTCTCCGCCGTGTCGGCGTCGTCGGCGACCCAGAGGTCGTCGTCGGCGCGGAGCGTCTGGTACGCGGCGTACGCAGCACCGGCGACGGCGACCACGCCGACGACGATGAGGGCGACTCCGCCGAAGCCGAGGCCCTTCTTCTGCTGGCCGGGCGTGTACTTCGCCGCGGCCTTCTTCGCCGTCTTGCCCTTCTTCTGGGCGTCCTTGACGATCTTCTTGACGCGCGGGTCCTTCGCCAGGTCCTTGACGCTGAGCACGGAGCCCGCCGTCGCGACGAGCCCGGGGACGACCTCGGTCTGGAAGCGGTGCGAGGCGGTCTGCGCAGCCGAGGTGGCGGCGTGCACACCGGTGGCGACCGCGGGGCGGATCCCGTTGTCGATCGCGTTCTGCACACGCGGGGCGATGTCCTTGCGGGCTGCGTCAGCAGCGTGCGAGCGGGCCTCGGCGAGGATCGCGTTCGCGTGCTCGAGGACCTTGCGCTGCTCGCCGAGGAGCGAGGCGGTCTTGCCCTTGAGCTTCTTGATCTGCTTCCGACGCTTGCGCGGGATCTCGATCGTCGTCATCTGGTACCTCCATCGGATCGGCGTGACCCCATCCTGCCACCGAGCACCCTGACAGGTCACGGATCGTCGGCTGTGGGATCCGTGTCACCGTCAGGAGTACATGCGAGAATCGACACATGTCTCTGCACACCGCTGTCGCAACGATCCACACGAACAAGGGCGACATCCGCGTCAACCTGTTCGGCAACCACGCTCCGAAGACCGTCAAGAACTTCGTCGACCTCGCGACCGGCAAGCAGGAGTGGACGCACCCCGGCACGGGCAAGGTCTCGACCGACAAGCTCTACGACGGTGTCGTCTTCCACCGCATCATCAAGGACTTCATGATCCAGGGCGGCGACCCGCTCGGTCAGGGCATCGGTGG
Organism: Curtobacterium caseinilyticum; assembly: GCF_030363035.1. Classification (GTDB taxonomy): domain Bacteria; phylum Actinomycetota; class Actinomycetes; order Actinomycetales; family Microbacteriaceae; genus Curtobacterium; species Curtobacterium caseinilyticum. Next base: position 132,239 of record NZ_JAUCMN010000007.1, read on the forward strand.
CCCGGGCTACCGCTTCGACGACGAGATCCACCCGGAGCTCACCTTCCAGCAGCCGTACATCTTCGCGATGGCGAACGCCGGCATCCAGGGCGGTCGCGGGACGAACGGCTCGCAGTTCTTCATCACCACGGTGGCGACCCCCTGGCTCCAGGGCAAGCACACCATCTTCGGCGAGGTCGCGGACGACGAGTCCCGCGCGGTCGTCGACGCGATCGAGGGTGTCCCGACCGACGGTCGCGACAAGCCCCTCGACGACGTCGTGATCGAGAGCATCGACGTCGAGGACGTCTGAACCCGGTGACCGACCAGCCTGCCGGGCGGAACGACTCCTGCTACCGACACCCCGACCGGCAGAGCTTCATCCTCTGCCAGCGGTGCGGGCGGACGATCTGCACCGAGTGCCAGACGCCGGCCGCGGTGGGTGTCCACTGCCCGGAGTGCGTGCGTGAGCAGCGCGCGCAGTTCCAGGCGAACCGACGGGCATCAGGGGCGCCGAGTGGTCTGACGGTCGCTCGGCGCCGGTTCGCGATGCTCGACCAGAAGGCGACGACGGTGATCATCGCCGTGTCGGTCGTGGTCTGGCTGCTCGACGTGCTGTCCGGCGGGATCGTCAACTCGTGGTTGAGCTACTGGACGCCGCTCGTCGGCACCCAGCCGTGGCGACTCGTCACCGGCCTGTTCGTGCACTCGTCGATCTTCCACATCGGCTTCAACATGCTCGCCGTGTTCATCTTCGGACGCATCCTCGAGAACCTGCTCGGGACGTGGCGGTTCGTCGCGCTGTACTTCCTGGCGGGGCTCGGCGGTGACCTGGCGGTGTCGCTGCTCACGCCCGGGACGCCGGTCGTCGGAGCGTCCGGTGCCATCTTCGGCCTGTTCGCGGCGTTCTTCGTGATCCAGCGCAGCCTCGGCTACAACGCCGTACAGCTGCTGGTGATCATGGGACTGAACCTCGTCGTGGGCTTCCTGCCGGGGACGAACATCTCCTGGCAGGCACACGTCGGCGGGATCGTGCTCGGGTTCGTCACCGGGTTCGTGTTCTCGAAGACGCGCAACATCCGGCAGCGCAGGCTCCAGATCGGCCTGCTCGTCGCGGAGGCTGTCCTGCTCATCGCAGGCATCGGAGCGGCGTACGTGAGCATCGGCGGCTACGCGATCTGAGCCAGGATCCGTTCGCTGGACGCCCCGTCACACCTCGGTGTGGCGGGGCGTTCTCGTTCTCCGCCCGGGCGCGCGAGTTGTCCACACCGAGCGCGCGATTTGTCCACAACTGTGGACAACGAGGTGAGTTACACGCGTGTGATTATCCCCACTGTGGACGGCGCTGTGGATAACTCGGGGGCGGTGGTGTGGATGACCGTGTGGAAAGTGTGGAGAACTGTGGAGAAGCGTGCCGGGCTTGTGGACGGCCAGCCCTGGGCGCGTAGGGGCTTGTGGAGAGAGCGCGGACGTCATCCACCGGAGACGGCGGCGTTGCACACAACGACGACGCCCGCCGTACCGAGCGGTACGACGGGCGTCGATGCGGGAGGAGCGGAGTCAGCGCCACCGGGTGGTCATGAGGAACCCGATGAACATGATGCCGAAGCCGATCAGGATGTTCCACGAGCCGAGGGACGGCACGGGCAGCGTCGTGTTCGAGATGTAGAAGACGATCACCCACGCGAGCCCCACGAGCATGAAGCCGAACATGACCGGCTTGAACCACACGGGGTTGGGCTGGTCGCCCGCCGTGTCGACCGAGTCGGCTCGGGTCCTCCGGGCGGGCTTGGTGCGGTCCTTGTCCTTGGCCATGGCCGGTATCCTACCGTGACAGCGTGTGTGGGAAGACCCTCAGGAGCCTGCGCACATCCCCCACGAGTACGGTGATCCGATGACCAAGATCCTCGTCGTCGACAACTACGACAGCTTCGTCTACACGCTCAACGGCTACGTCCAGCAGCTCGGTGCCGAGACGGACGTGGTCCGCAACGACGCCTTCCCGGAGGCCGAGATCGCCGAGCGCATCGCCGACTACGACGGCGTGCTGCTGTCCCCCGGCCCGGGCACCCCGGCGGACGCCGGTGTCTCGATCCCGACCGTGCGTGCGGCGATCGAGGCCGAGAAGCCCCTGCTGGGCGTCTGCCTCGGGCACCAGGCGATCGCCGAGGCCCTGGGCGCGACCGTGACCCACGCCGAGGAACTCATGCACGGCAAGACCTCGCAGGTCGACCACGACGACAGCGTGCTCTTCACGGGCGTCCCGCACCCGTTCACGGCCACGCGGTACCACTCGCTCGCCATCGTCGACGGCACCGTGCCCGACGAGCTCACCGTCACGGCGCGGACCGGCGGCGGGGTCATCATGGGCGTGGAGCACAAGGACCACCCGGTGTACGGCGTGCAGTTCCACCCCGAGTCCGTCCTGACCGAGGGTGGCTACCGCATGGTCGGCAACTGGCTCGAGACGACCGGCCTGGGTGGCGCTGCCGAACGTGCAGCGGGGCTCAACCCCCTCATCGCATCCCACCGCGCCTGACGGGCCCGGCCGCACGGCCGTACGCGGCTGACCGAGGAGGCCCGGCCGTGGGCGGCTGACCGAGGAAGCTCTGCCGTAGGCGGCTGACCGAGGAAGCCCCGACCGTGGGCGGCCGCCCACCGGAGCGGGCGGCAGGCCCGCTCGTGTGTGGCGCTTGACCGTCCCACCCACGCGACGAAGCATCCCGGGGGTGCGGCGGTGGACGAAGCGGGCCGTACGGTGGAGTGCGGCCGCGATGCGGACCGGAGCAGTGCCTCCAGGCCGGGTCCGGACCCGTTGCAGGAGGGACCCCTGGCAGGAGGTGGGACCCGAACGGGCTACTGCCCGCCGTCGCCGCCGTCCTGCCCGCCGTCATCACCCTGGTCGCCGCCGTCCTGCGCCGGCTCTGACGGCGCCTGCGACGGCTGCTGCGCCGCCGCGGCGCAGTACGTCAGGGTGACCGAGCTGCCCTGCGCGATGTCACCCTTCGGTGCGCTCTGCTGCGTCACGGTGCTGCCCGTGCAGGTGTAGGTGGGTGCCGCGTCCACGGTCAGGCCGAGGTTGGCGAGCGTGGCGTTGGCTGCCGAGATCGGCTGCTGGGTCACGTCCGGCATCTGCACCTTGCCGTTGGACACGGTGAGGTTGACGACGGAACCCTTCTCGAGCTGCGTGCTCGCGTCGGGGTCGCTGCTCATGACCGTGCCCTCGGGGACGTCCGGCGAGTAGTCGGAGTTGATCGCACCGACCTCGAACCCGGCGTCCTCGAGTGCCTGCTGTGCGGCCTGCTGGGTCTGGTTCGCGACCTCGGGGACGGCGACCTGCTCCGGGCCGAGGGACACCACGACACGGATGCTCTGGTTGCGGGCGACGTTCGTCCCGGAGCCGGGCTCGGTCCGGATGACGGTGTCCTTCGCGACGTCGTCGGAGTTCTCGCCGACCTCGACCGCGCTGAGGTCACGCTTCCGGAGCTCGCCCTGCGCCGAGTCCCAGGTGGCTCCGACGACGTTCGGCACGGACACCGAGGACGACACCGGGGCCTTCCCGGGCTGCAGGTTCGCGACGAAGAAGACGACGCCGGCGATGACCGCGGCCGTGAGGATGATGCCGAGCCAGATCCACGCGACCGGCGGGCGGTTCTGCGTGCGCTGCGGGCGGTGCTCGGCGGTGTCGTCGTCGAGCTCACGGAACGCGACCGCGGGGTTCGACGTCGTGCGCGGGTTCACGCCGAAGAGCATGGTCGACGCGTCGTGCGCGGCGTTCTGCTGCAGCTTCCGGGTCGACACCGGGACCTTGCCGGCCGCGGCCTGCTGGAGGTCCGTCCGGAACTCCGCCGCGGTCTGGAACCGGCGCGTGCGGTCCTTCACCATGGCGTGCAGCGTCACGGCGTCGAGGGCCGGGGAGACGTCCGGCGAGATCGTCGACGGTGCGACGGGCTGCTCGCTGACGTGCTGGTACGCGACCGCCACCGGGGAGTCACCGGTGAACGGCGGGCGACCGGTCAGGAGCTCGAAGAGCACCACGCCGGTGGAGTAGAGGTCGGTTCGCGCGTCTACGGTCTCGCCCCGGGCTTGCTCCGGTGAGAAGTACGAGGCGGTCCCGAGGATCGACGTGGTCTGCGCGACCGTCGCCGACGTGTCGGTGATGGCCCGCGCGATGCCGAAGTCCATCACCTTGACCTGGCCGCTGTGCGTGACCATGACGTTCGCGGGCTTGATGTCGCGGTGCACCACGCCGGCGCGGTGCGAGTACTCGAGGGCGGTCAGGATGCCCTCGGTGATCCGGACGGCTTCGTCTGGGGCGAGCGGCCCGTCGTCGAGGACGTCGGACAGCGCGCGTCCGTCGACGTGCTCCATCACGATGTACGGCACCTGCACCTCGGCGCCGGAGGGCTCGGTGACGGTCTCCTCGCCCGCGTCGTAGACGCGCACGATCGTCGGGTGCGCCATGCGTGCGGCGGCCTGCGCCTCCTGCCGGAAGCGGATGCGGAACGCCGGGTCGTTCGCCAGGCTCGGCTTCAGGAGCTTCACCGCGACCTTGCGCCCGAGACGGGTGTCGGTCCCCAGGTGCACCGTCGCCATGCCGCCACGACCGATGACGTCACCGATCTCGTAGCGGTCGGCGAGGAGCGTGATCCCCGCGGTCACACCTTCTGGCACGTACTCCTCCGAATGCTCGTCCGGGACAGTGTACGGCAGCCCTCTCTGGCGGGAGGCTGACCGCGGGGGCCGCCGACGAACCGTTACACAACGGTGTCGACAGCCCCCGTTCGGGTCACGTCAGTTGGCGTCCTGCGGGCCGCCGGTCGGGTCGGTGCCCTGGCCCGGGTCGGTCGGCGTCTCGACGTCCGTGGGCTCCCAGGTGGCGGTCGCCGAGTCCGAGTTCTCCGAGGCGGCCAGGGTCCCACCGGACTGGCTGGCGCAGGTCACGTTGTACGCGAAGACGACCTGCTTGCCCGCGGCGTCGGCCTGGATGGTGACCGCGGTCGACGTGGTGTCACCCGAGGTCGCCCCCGAGGCGTCCTTGCCGTTCGACACGGTCCAGGTGTACTTCGAGACGGAGTACCCGTCCGGGCAGGTCGCTGCCGACCAGCTGAAGGTGACCTGGCCGCTGTCGGACACGGTGCCGGCGGACGGGCTGTTCGGCTTGTTGGCCGTCGGCGGGGTCGTGTACTGCGTGATCGTGATGAGCGCGCCCTTGGTGACGCTGCCCGTGGGGGTGAGGTCCGCGACGGTGTTCGCCTGGTCGGCCGAGGGCGCCGGGCTGCCGTCCTGCACGTTCACCTGGAACCCGAGACCCTGCAGGGCCGCGCGGGCGTCCTCGGTGCTGCGGCCGACGTAGTCGCTCTTGTTCACGACGACACGCGTCGAGGTGGGCGTGGCGGTCGGGGTCGGGGAGGACGAGGGCGTCTCGCGGGTCGCCGACGGGCTCGGCGCGGCGGACCGCGTGGGGTCCGGCTCGCTCGAGCCGTTGATCGCGAACGCGGCGACCACGCCGCCGATGACGAGCAGGGCGACGATCCCGACGAGCCACCAGATCCAGGCGCGCTTCTTCCTCGGTTCCTCGTCCTCGGGGGCGACGGGCGAGCCGGGGGTACCGGGAGGACCCGCGACCGCACCGGCCGACGTGCCGATCAGCGCGGTGGCGGCATCGTCACCCGGGCGCTGCGGCGGGTTGAACGCCACGGTCCCGGCACCGCCGACGGCAGGCACCGCGACGGTCGCCGCGGCGACGTCACCCCGGCGCAGCGCCTGGGCTGCGCGCGCGAGGTTCGCCGCCGTCGCCGGGCGCTCCGCCGGCTTCTTCGCGATGCAGGACAGCACGAGGGCGGCCACCGGCTCCGGGACGTCGCCGGGCAGCGCGGGCGGCTGCTCGTTGATGTGCGCCATCGCGATCGCGACCTGCGACTCGCCCGTGAAGGGGCGGCGTCCGGCCAGGGCCTCGTACGCGACGATGCCGAGCGAGTAGATGTCGGTCGACGGCGACGCCGGGTGGCCGCTCGCCTGCTCCGGGGACAGGTACTGCACCGTGCCCATGACCTGGCCGGTCGCGGTGAGCGGGACCTGGTCGGCGATGCGGGCGATGCCGAAGTCGGTGATCTTCACGCGGCCGTCGGGCGTGATGAGCAGGTTGCCGGGCTTGATGTCACGGTGCACCAGGCCGACCGCGTGTGCGGCCTGCAGGGCGTTCGCGGTCTGCGCGACGATGTCGAGCACCTTGTCGACCGGCAGCGTGTGCTCCCGCTCGATCATGGTCGACAGGGCCTCGCCCGGGACGAGCTCCATCACGAGGTAGGCGCTGCCGTCCTCCTCGCCGTAGTCGAAGACGTTGGCGATGCCCTCGTGGTTGACGAGCGCGGCGTGCCGGGCCTCGGCGCGGAAGCGCTCGAGGAAGCCCGGGTCGCCGAGGTACTCGTCCTTGAGGATCTTGAGTGCGACGGTCCGGCCGATGACGAGGTCGGTCGCCTGCCACACCTCACCCATGCCGCCGATCGCGACACGGGAGGAGAGCTGGTACCGCCCACCGAAGGTGAGTCCGCTGGTGGGTCTCATTTGTTCAGCACCGCCTCCATGACTTTCTTCGCGACCGGGGCCGCGACCGTGTTGCCGACGCCGGACTGCCCGAGTCCGCCGCCGTTCCCGACGACGACCGCGACGGCCACCTCCGGGTCCTTGGCCGGGGCGAACCCCGTGAACCACAGCGTGTACGGGTCACCCGTACCGCCCTCCGCCGTGCCCGTCTTCCCTGCGACGTCGACACCGTCGATCTTGGCATTGGTGCCGGTCCCGCCGCTGACGACGCTCTGCATCGCCTCGGTCAGGTCGGCTGCCTCGGAGCCGGACAGCGGGTCGCTGTACTGCTTCGGCGAGAACGACTCGACGGTCTTCAGGTCGCTCGTGGTGATCGAGTCGACGAGCGAGGGCTGCATGACCTTGCCGCCGTTCGCGATGCCGGCGGAGACCATCGCCATCTGCAGCGGCGAGACGCGCACGCTGGCCTGGCCGAACGAGCTCAGCATGAGCTGGGCGGTCGAGTCGACGTCGGGGTACTGGCTCGCGGTGGCGCGCATGGGCACGTCGATCGCGTCGCCGAACCCGTACTCGTCGGCGACGGACTTGATCGTGTCGTAGCCGAGCTTCTGCCCGAGCTCCGCGAACGGGATGTTGCACGAGTACTGGATGGCCGTGCGGAGCTTGACCTTGTCGCCACCGCCGCAGGACCCGCCCTCGGCGTTGTTGATGTAGGTGCTCGTGCCGGGCAGCTGTAGGCGCGAGGGGTTCGGGAACTCGGAGTCGAGCGAGTACTTGCCGTCCTTGAGCGCGGCCGACGCGACGATGAGCTTGAAGACCGAGCCCGGCGTGTACAGGTCGCCGCCGATCGCGCGGTTCTGCAGCGGGGTCGGGCTCTGCTGCAGGAGCGCGTCGTACTGCTGCTTCACCTGTGCGGTGTCGTGCGAGGTGAGCGAGTTCGGGTCGTAGGCCGGCTTCGACACCATCGCCAGGATCTTGCCGGTGCTCGGCTGGATCGCGACCACCGCGCCGGATTTCTGCCCGAGGGCGTCGTACGCGGCCTGCTGCACGTCGGGGTCGATCGTCAGGTTGACGTTGTCGCCCTGGACGTCCTGCCCGGTCAGGATCGCGTTGAGGTTCTGGAAGAACGAGGCGTCGGAGTTGCCGGAGAGCACCGCGTTCTCGGCGCTCTCGATGCCCGTGTTGCCCTGGCCGATGGTGAAGTACCCGGTCACGGCGGAGTAGAGCGCACCGTTGGTGTACTTCCGCTGGTACTGGTACTGGTCGTCCGAGGGGGTGGACTCGGCGATCGGGCTGCCGTCGACCAGGATGGCGCCGCGCTTGGTCGAGTAGCTGTCGAGGATCGTGCGGGAGTTGCGCGAGTCGGCGCGCAGGGAGTCGGCCGCGAAGAACTGGATCGACGTCGTCGACACGAAGAGCGCGACGAACATGAGCACGATGACGGTCGAGACGCCGCGGAGCTGTCGGTTCACCGGGTGCGCTCCTTCCTGGACGCGCCACGACCGCGAGCGGCCGGGATCGCGCCCTGCTGGACACGTTGTTCGGCTGGGATCGAGTCGGTGAGCCGCAGCAGCATCGCCGCGACGATCCAGTTCGCGATGAGCGACGAACCACCGGCCGCCATGAACGGCGTCGTGAGGCCCGTCACCGGGATGATCCGGGTGATGCCGCCGACGACGACGAAGACCTGCAGGGCGATGATGAAGCCGAAGCCGACGCCGAGCAGCTTGCCGAAGTCGTCCTGGGCCATGAAGGCCACGCGCAGACCCCGCGACGCGAGGACGATGAAGAGTGCCAGGATCGCGAAGACGCCGATGAGACCGAGCTCCTCGCCGAGCGAGGCGATGATGTAGTCGGCGTTCGCGACCGGGGTGATGTACGGGCGGCCCTGTCCGAGACCGGTGCCGGTGATCCCGCCGTTCGCGAAGCCGAACAGGCCCTGCACGAGCTGGTAGCTGCCCTGGGTCTGGCGGTCGTAGATGGTCTGGTCGAACGGGTCGAGCCACTGCTCGAAGCGCCCGTGCACGTAGACGAGCACCGACTGGGCGACGAGCGCGCCGCCGATGAACAGCGTGAGGCCGATCGCCACCCAGCTGAGCCGGGCCGTCGCGACGTAGATCATCACGAGGAACAGGCCGAAGTAGAGCAGGGCCGTGCCGAGGTCGCGCTGGAAGACCAGGACGGCCATCGCGGCGGCCCACATCACCAGGATCGGACCGAGGTCGCGCGCCCGCGGGAAGGTCATCCCCGCGAACTTCCTGCCGACGATCGACAGCGAGTCGCGTGCGGTGACCAGGTAGCCGGCGAAGAACAGCGCCATCGTGATCTTCGCGAGCTCGCCGGGCTGGAACGAGAACGGCCCGATGCGGATCCAGACCCGTGCGCCGCCGACGTTGTTGCCGATGACGGGCAGCATCGGCAGGAGCAGGAGCGCGATCGTCACGGCCATGAAGATGTACCGGTAGCGCTGCAGGAAGCGGTGGTTGCGGACGGCGATCACCGTGATGGTCGCGAGGACCATGGCGAGCATCGTCCAGACGATCTGCTTGACGCCGATGGCGTCCCAGCCGGTCAGGCCGTTGTGCACGTCGATGCGGTAGATCTCGGCGATGCCGATGCCGTTCAGGACCAGGGCGATCGGCAGCACGAACGGGTCGGCGTGCTTGGCGACGACGCGGAGCACCACGTGCATCACCAGCGCGAGCCCGAGGATGCCGCCGCCGACCCAGAGCACGCCGGTGTCGAAGACGCGGCCCTTGGTGCCGAGCTGCACGAGCACCATCGCCCCCGCGCAGATGCCGCAGGCGATGACGAGCAGGACGAGCTCGAGGTTCCGGGCGCGTGCCGGCTCCCGCAGCTTGATGGTGATGGCCTGCGTGAAGGACTGCGCGGTCGCGGCGCTCACCGACGGGCTCCCGGCGACGCGGAGGGCGACGCGCTGCCGGACGGCGATCCCGAGCCGGACGGCGTGGGGGTCGGCGACGAGGAGCCGCCGTCACCGCCCGTGCCGGCCTGGTCCTGTCCGGTCTCGGCGGCCTTCCGCAGGCGGTCGACGATGTCGCGAGCGTCGGACAGTGACTGCGCGTTGATCGTCGAGCGGACGTTCTCGCGGGTGTAGTCGGGCAACGACGAGACCCTGATGTCCGTGTCCTCGTAGACGTCGGACAGCGCGATCGGCCCGATCGACTGCTGGACGCCCTGGTAGATCGCGACGGTGCCGCGGTCGACGCCGACGTAGTAGTGCGCCTGCGTGATCCGCCAACCGAGGAACACCGCACCGACCAGGGCGGCGACGGCGGCGACGAGGGCGATCGACCAGGCGATGCGGCGACGGATGCGGCGACGGCGGTCCTCGGCGATGAGCTCGGCGAAGAACTGGTCCGACTCGGGCTCGAAGTGCGAGTCCTCCGGCGCGGCGGAGACCTTGAGCGGGTGGAGCAGGATCGTGGGGAGGCGGATCGGCTTGCGGCCGGTCGACGCCTCGAAGGTCAGCGGTGCGGCGGCGGACCCGACGGTCGTCGCGGCGTCGTCGTCGTCCTCCGGCTCGGTGTCGGTGACGTCCATCACGACGACGGTGACGTTGTCCGGGGCGCCGTGGTCGAGGGTCTCCTTGACCAGGCGCTGCGTCACCTGGTTCGCGTCCATGTTCGACGCGAGGGCGTGGCGGATGCGCTCCTCGGCCAGGTACGACGAGAGGCCGTCGGAGCAGAGCAGCCAGCGGTCGCCGGTCTGGATGTCCATGACGGCGGTGTCGACCTCGGGAGCGGCGTCGACGTCGCCGAGCACGCGCATGAGCACGGATCGACGCGGGTGGACGGCGGCTTCCTCCGGGGTGATCCGGCCGCTGTCGACCAGGCGCTGCACGAAGGTGTGGTCGGAGGTGATCTGCTGCAGCTCGCCGTCGCGCATCCGGTAGATGCGCGAGTCGCCGATGTGGGCGATGGCGATCTGCTCGCCGACACGGATGAGGGCGGACACCGTGGTGCCCATGCCCGTGAGCTCCTGGTGCTCGAACACCGTCTCGGTGATCAGCTGGTTGGCGGCGATGAGCGCGGACTGCAGGGCGAACTCGGCGTCGTGCGCGGACGGGAACTCGCGGTCGACCTCGCGGATCCGGCGGATCGCGATCGCCGAGGCGACGTCGCCGCCCGCGTGCCCGCCCATGCCGTCCGCCACGGCGAACAGGTGCGTGCCGGCGTACCCGGAGTCCTGGTTGTTGGCGCGGATGCGCCCCACGTGGGACACAGCGGCGCTCAGCGTGCGAGCGGTCATGTCCCGGTTACCGCCGCAGCTCGAACGTCGTCGTCCCGATCGTGATCGGCGTCCGTTCCGCGACGGTCACGGGGCCGGTCACCTTCTGACCGTTGACGAACGTGCCGTTCGTGGACTCGAGGTCGGACAGGACCCAGCCCTCGGCCCGGAGGTCGAGGCGGGCGTGGTGGGTCGAGGTGTAGTCGTCGCGGATCACGACGTTCGACTCGCTGGAGCGTCCGATGGTGATCGGACCACCCCCGAGCGGCATCTCGATGCCCTCGCGCGAGCCCTCGGTGATGACGAGCCTGGTCGCGACGCCGGAGGGCGCCGGTTGCTGCTGTGCGCCGCCGGACTGGCCGATGAGCTCGGTGAACGCGCCGGCGGAGGCGGGTGCCGACGCAGCCGCTGCGGGTGCGGTCGGGGTCGTCGGAGCGGAGGCGCCGGCCTTCGGATCGGTCGGGATGGTGCGGACGCGCTGGCCGAACAGGTCGCTCCGCAGGGCGAAGACGATCACGAACACGAACAGCCAGAGCACCGCGAGGAACGCGAAGCGCAGGACGAGCAGGGTCAGCCCTGTGGTCATCGAGCACCTCCGTCGTTCTCGGGGATCACCCGGAACACCATACGGGTACGACCGATCTCGATGGTGGAGTCGGGCTCGACGATGGCCTGCTGGAAGCGCTCGCCGTTCAGCTTCGAGCCGTTCGTCGACCCGAGGTCGTTGGCCTGCGCGTGCTTGCCGTCCCAGATCACCTCGACGTGCTTCCGGCTCGTGCCGGTGTCGGCCACCGTGATGTCGGCGTCGGTCCCGCGGCCGATGACGGTGCGCCCGCGCTGCAGCTTGTGCCGCTGCGACCCGATGTCGAGCACGGCGACCCACGCCACGTCACGCTGCACCGTCGACGAGTCGATCTGCAGGATGCCCGTCGACAGCGTGCCGTCCTGCTGCAGGGTGATCGAGACCGGCCCCGAGAACGAGTAGTTCTGCGCGACCGCGTGCTGCTGGACCATCTGGGACAGCTCGTCGATGAGCGGCCGGCCGATGTCGTGCATGCGCGAGTGGTCCGGTGGGGCGAGCCGCACGGTGAACTCGTTCGGCACGAGGATGCGCTCGCGGGAGACGACGGCGGCCTTCGTGTCGAGCTCCCGCCGCAGGGCACTGGAGATCTCGACGGGCTGCACGCCGGAGCGGAAGGTCTTCGCGAAGGCGCCGTTCACGGCGCGCTCCAACCCTCGCTCGAAGCTGTCCAAGAGGCCCATGTGTCTCCGTGGTCGTCGGTCAGGGACCCCTGCATGGTAGTGGGTGCCGCCGCGGCCCGTCTGAGCGTGGTCACGGGCACCCTCCGCTGCGTGGTAGTGTTGCCGGGCTGGCGCGAGTGGCGGAATTGGTAGACGCGCACGGTTCAGGTCCGTGTGCTGGCAACGGCGTGGGGGTTCAAGTCCCCCCTCGCGCACCAGGTGAGGGAAGGCCCCCGGAGGAATCCGGGGGCCTTCTCGCGTTCCCGGCTCCGGTCGTGCCGGTTCCGCCCGTGCCCGTCCCGACCGTGCCGGTTCCGCCCGTGCCCGTCCCGACCGTGCCGGTTCCGCCCGTGCCGGTCCCGACCGCGTCGGTTCCGCGGGAGCCGGCTCCGATCCGACTCCGTCCGCCTCGGCCTGGAGGCACGGCGCGGCCCCGACCGGTCGGTCGCCCCGGTCCCGGGGTGGCTCCGTCACGCGGGGCAACCGTGGCCGGCGGCGGCCAGCGGTCCGCGACACTGGTCGGGTGACGGACGACACGGTGCCGACGGACCAGCCCGCGCTCCTGCGGGGACCGGGACGCGACAGCTCGACGCAGGACGGACGGGTGCGCGACGGATCAGCGCTGCGGCGACCGCTCGCCGGCGGCGCCGGCGAGCTCTGGACGACGGACCGCAGCGGTGGTGCCGGGATCGTGGCGGGGGCCCACGGCGGCCACCTGTCCGAGGTGACGGTGCCCGGCGAGGTCGAGGCGCGCCTCCAGGCCGAGCCGGACCCGACCGACCTGCGCACGCTCCTCGACGCGGTGGTGGCGCGTGCGTCAGCGCGGTACGCCGCGGCCGTGGTCGTCGACACCGCGGGGTGGCGGGACGGTGACCGCCGCGTGCTCGAGGACGCCGGGTTCACCGGGGGCGACGCGCGGGGAGCGGCGCTGCGGGTCCGCGACCTGCGGACCGCGGCCGACGGCACGCCGACACGGGTGCTGGACGCCCCGGCGCTGGCCTCCCTGAACGGTGCGCACGCACGGTTCGCCGAGCGCCGCGGGGAGGTGGCGCGCTACCGGACCGACGTGTCCGTCTGGACCGGTGTGCCGCGACCGCCGTCACCACAGGACTGGCAGGACGTCCGGTCGCTCCTCGGTCCCGGTGCCGTGCTCGGGATCGGGACGGACGTCGAGCTGCCCGCAGGGTGGACCCCTGCCGGGCCGGACGGTGGTGTGCAGCTCACCGGGGAGGCCGTCGAGGGCGTGGCCGACCCCGAGGTGCTGGAGCTCGGACCGGACGACGTCGACGAGGCCGTGGCCCTGGTGGAGCGGACGCGGCCGGGGCCGTTCCTGCCGCGCACGATCGAGCTCGGTCGGTACCTCGGCATCCGATGCGGCGGGCGGCTCGTCGCGATGGCGGGGGAGCGGCTGCACCCGCCGGGGTGGACCGAGATCAGCGCCGTGTGCACCGACGAGGAGCACCGGGGGCAGGGCCTCGGACGGCGCCTGGTGCTCGCGGTCGCGCACGGTGTGCGGGAGCGCGGGGAGACGCCGATGCTGCACGCGGCGTCGACGAACACCGGGGCGATCCGGCTCTACGAGCAGCTCGGGTTCCGGCGACGGGACCGCGGGTCGACCCGGTTCGTCCGCGTGCCCTGACCCCGCGGGCGTCCCGTCGACCGGCCGCTCGTGGCGTTCAGCGGAACAGGTCGGTGAGCTGGCCGACGACGACGGCCGCGGCGATGACGACGAAGGGGCCGAGCAGGACCACGGTCACCCACCGGTTCTCGACGAGCAGCGCGACGAACTCGCGCAGGAACGCGCTCGGCACGTAGTAGCGGGCGGTCCGGGCGCCGACGACCTGCGCGTCGACACCGAGGCGCCGGGCGAGCGACGCCGTCCGGAGCACGTGGTAGTCGCTCGTGACGAGCAGCAGCGGTCCGTGCCGGTCCGCGTCGCGCAGGAGCACCGCCGAGCGCTGGATGTTCTCGCGCGTGGTCGTCGAGCGGTCCTCGAGCAGCAGGTCCTCGGCCGGGACGCCCTGCGCGGCGAGGTACTCGCCCATCGCGGCGGCCTCGGAACGGACCTCGTCCGCACCCTTGCCGCCGGACGGCACGAGCACGGGACGGTTGCCGCGCGCCGCCTCCGAGCGGTAGACGCCGAGCGCCCGGTCGAGCCGGCCGCGCAGGAGCGGGGTGACCGTGCCGTCGGGCCGGAGTCCGGCACCGTGCACCACCACGGCCGTCGGCGCGACGCCGTGCCGCATCCGCCCGTACACGACCGAGTACACCGCGAAGGAGACGAACGCGGCGCTGGCGTAGGCGGACGCGAGCGCGATGAGGGCGGCCACCGACAGCCCGACGATCCCGAACCAGACCGTGACGAGGACCGCGACGACCGGCAGCGCGAAGACGAGCACGCCGACGATGAGCGACAGCTGGTTGCCGAGACTCCGGCCCTCCTTGCGGAGCATCGTCACGCCGTTGGCGATCAGGGCGACGCCGAAGACGACGACGCTCATCGGCAGGGCGAGCGCGAGCAGTCCGAGCGCCACCAGGGCGACGACGGACCGGTCGGCCGCGACGGACAGCACGCCGAGGACCCCGAACACGACGGCCGCGGTCAGGAAGACCCCGTTGCGGAGCATGCGGGGGTCGCGCCGCCGTGAGACCGCGAAGCAGAGGGCGAAGACCACCGCGACGAGGAGCAGGAACACGCTCGCAGGCTACCGCCGCCCCGTACGGGGATCCCGAGATCGGGGGGTTGACCCCCGTCCGCCCGTCTCCGCACACTGGTGCGTCGCACGGTTCGGTGCGCTCGTCTCCCCCTGCTCGTGCCCCTGGAGGATCCATCGTGCGGACGTCGTCCGTGACCGCAGCCGCGGTCGCACTCGGGATCGCGCTCGCCGCGGTCGTCACCACGTCGGTCGGCGTCGCCCCGGCCGAGGCCGCGCCGTCGTGCAGCGGCGACCACATCACCGTGGGGGACCTCGCGCGTGGCTGCGTCGTCGACCGCGGCACGATCGCGCTGCCGGACGGCCGTCGGTTCGCGGTGCCCGCGGCCGGCACCACCGTGTCGGCGCTCCCCGTCGCGGCGGCGGGCGGCCACGACACCGGGGACGTGTCGATCACGAACACCGGCCGCGCCGGTGTCGCCGTCTCGCTCGAGCACGTCTGGTCCGGGTCGCCGGCCGCGATCCGGCAGGTCCGCGCCGTCCACGAGGGGCTGGTCCGTGGGGGCACGACCGCCCACCCGATGGCTGCGACCACGACGAAGGCCGCGCCGACGTCGAGCTGCACGAACCGCTCGTACGCCCTGCTCGGGTACCGCTGGAACACCACCATCCGCTGGTCGTCGAACCCCGCCGGTGCGCGCGCGGCCGACGCTGCGGCGATCCGGGCGGGCGCGAACGCCTGGACCGGCACGATCGCCGTCTGCGGCCGGTCGATCACGTCGAACGTCCGGAACACCTACCTCGGCACGACGAACCAGGCGCCGGCCGTCAGCGCGAACGGCGGGTGCGGGACGCCGAACGGAGCGAACACCACCGGGTGGGGTGCGCTCCGCTCGGGCACGCTCGCGACGACGTGCGTGTGGTCGCGGTCGGGCGTCGCCGTCGAGGTCGACCAGCGCTACACGACCGCGTACGCGTGGTCCTCGTCGGCGACGTGCTCCGGCGCGAAGTTCGACCTGCGCGGCGTCGCGACCCACGAGTGGGGGCACGCGTACGGGCTCGGGCACACGACGCAGGCCTCCGGGCTCGTCATGAAGCCCGCATCGACGCAGTGCGACGTGGCGCAGCGCACGCTCGGGCTCGGCGACGCGTTCGGCATCGACGTCCGCAACTAGCGGGGCGGTTCGGTCCGAGCAGGGTCCTCGCGCGCCCCGGCCAGCCCGTGGTCGTGCGCGTAGACGACGAGCTGCACCCGGTCCCGGAGTGCGAGCTTGCCGAGGATGCTCGAGATCTGCGTCTTCACGGTCGACTCGGTGACGAACTCCTTCGCGGCGATCTCGGCGTTCGACAGCCCGCGCGACGCCCACCCGAACACGATGCGCTCCCGGTCGGTCAACGTCTGGAAGGCCTCGGGCTGCGGTGCGGGCGCGCGGGCGACGTCGGCGCCGAAGAGCTGTGACAGGTCGTTCGGTGCGATCACCGAGCTGCCCTCGTGCACCGCACGGACGGCCGCGAACAGGAACGGCGGCGTGGTGTCCTTGAGCAGGAAGCCGCTGGCGCCGAGTCGGATCGCGGTGGCCGCGGCGGGATCCAGCCCGAAGGTGGTGAGCACGATGACGCGGGGGAGCGGGCCCTCGACCGCTCCCGAGTAGAGCTGCCGCACGGTCTCGACACCGTCCGTCCCCGCCATCCGCATGTCGAGCAGCACGACGTCGGGGTGGAGCTCGCGGACCCGGTCGAGGGCCTCGGCGCCGTCGGACGCCTCGCCCACCACGGTCATGTCGGGCTGGGCGTCGAGCACGACGCGCAGCCCGGCGCGGAAGAGCGCCTGGTCGTCGGTGAGCAGGATGCGGATCGGGTCGGTCATCGGGTCGTCCCCCCTCGGACGTCGAACGGGATGCGGGCGCGGGCGGAGAACACCGCGTCCAGGACGGCGGCGTCGAAGGACCCGCCGATCGTGGTCAGTCGGGTCTGCATGCCCGTGAGTCCGCGGCCCGAGCCCCGGGTGGTGACGGTCGGTTGCTCGCCGGTGGTCGTCCGGGCGGCGAGCTCCTCGAGGCCGAGCTCACCGCCGACCGGCAGGGCGGTCGCGGGGACGCCGTTCTCGACCTCGAGCACGAGGTCGGCCGAGCGCCAGGTCTCGCGCACCTCGACGGCGCCGCCCGGGGTCCCGTGCCGCAGTGCGTTCGTGAGCATCTCCTGCAGCACCCGTCGGGCAGCCGTGCCGTGCGTCGCGCCGAGCGGCCGGGCGACGCCGCGGACCGTGTGCTCGACGTCCACCCCGGCCTCGCGGATGCCGCGGACGATCTCCTCGAACGACGACGGGTCGGTCACGGTGTCCGAACCGTCGATGTGCCCGAGGACCTGGCGGACCTCGACGAGGGAGCTGCGGGCGGTGCTGGCGATCGTCGCGCTGACCTCGCGGATCCGGGCCTCGTCGTCGAGGAACGGCACGGAGTCGGCCTGCGCGATGATCACCGCCAGTGAGTGGCCGACGACGTCGTGCACGTCGCGGGCGATGTCCGCACGGATGCGTTCGGCCTCGGCCTCGTCCACCGCACGCGTGGCGACGGCCTCGGCGCGGTTCGCCACCGCCTCGGCCCGGCTGGCGGCGGCCTCGGCGTCGGCGCGGCGGACCGACTCGGCGTTCTGCGATCGGACGGCGCGTGCGGCGAGCCCGATGGCCCAGACCGAGAGGAGCACGAGTGCGGGGGCTGCGAGGACGAGGACGGCCTGGTCGCGCGGTCCGTCGAGCAGGACGGCGTACCGGTAACCGGTCGTGGAGAGGTACAAGGATGCGGACGCTCCGGCGATCGCAGCGAGCAGCCCGGCGAGCACGGCCTCGGTCCGCGTGCCGACGATGGCGACCGTGCCGATGACCACCGCGATGGCGAGGTCGACCAGCGACGGGCGTTCGCCGCCGGTGACCTGCACGGCACCGAGGACGACGGTCACCACCATCGCACCGCTCGGGGACAGGCGGCGCACCGCGATCGCCGCGCACGCGGTCACGACGGCGAGGGGGCTCGCGTGTTCGAGGTCGACGTCGATCGGTGCGGCGAAGAGCACCGCCGCGACGACCGCCCAGAGGACGTCGGCGACGATCGACCGGACCCGCATCGGCCGGAGGAACGTGCGCCGGTCCGTCACGGCTCGATCATCGCACGACGCCCGGCTCGGACGGCGTCGGGTCGGCGGCGGACGCCGGGCTCACGGGACCGGTGACATCGCGACGAGGGCCGCGACGGTGACCGCGACGATCGCGGCGCAGGTGACGAGGGTGGCGATCACGTGCTTCGTCGAGTTCTCCATGCCACCGAGCCTGGCGGGGCACCCGGCCCCCGGGCATCGGGCGGAGGGACGAACGGGGTCGTCCTCGAGGACGAAGCGGCCTCGACTCGTCGCTCGGCCGAGCACCCGGTCCGTGATCGCCACCGGCCCACCACAGGGCGGTCGAGCGCCGCCGCGCCGCGCGATCGGGACACCAGGAGTGCGTTATCCGGCCACCCCGGACGCCCGTCCAGACGGCGACGCCGACCGTGGCCGTCACGGGTCCCACGCCGGCCGTGGGACGAGGAAGGGCCGTCCACCGGCGGCCGACCACCGCGGGACAGGGAGCCACATGACCGACCAGCAGCAGCCCCCGGGCAGCGACCAGGACCTCACGCCGACGGCCGACCACGGCGAGCAGTCGTACCGCGGGTCCGGCAAGCTCACCGGCAAGCGGACCGTGATCACCGGCGGCGACAGCGGCATCGGCAAGGCCGTCGCGATCGCGTTCGCCCGCGAGGGGGCCGACGTCCTCATCAGCTACCTCCCCGACGAGGAGGAGGACGCGCAGGACACGAAGCGCTGGATCGAGGAGGCGGGTCGGAAGGCCGTCCTGCTCCCGGGTGACCTGAGCGACCCGGCGTACTGCCGGAGCGTCGTCGCGACCGCGGTCGAGGAACTCGGGGGACTCGACGTGCTCGTCAACAACGCCGCGTACCAGATGACCCACGAGACGATCGAGGAGATCAGCGACGAGGAGTGGGACCACACCATCGCGACCAACCTCAGCGCGTACTTCCACCTCGTCAAGGCCGCCCTGCCGCACCTCGGCGCCGGCGCGTCGATCATCGGGTCCAGCTCCGTGAACTCCGACAATCCGAAGCCGGACCTGGCGCCCTACGACGTCACCAAGGCCGGTGTCGCGAACTTCTCCGCCGCGCTCGCGCAGCTGCTCGGCCCGCGCGGCATCCGTGTGAACAGCGTCGCGCCCGGGCCGATCTGGACGCCGCTCATCCCGTCGACGATGCCGCCGGAGGAGGTCGAGCAGTTCGGCAAGCAGTCGCCGCTCGGTCGTGCCGGTCAGCCGGCTGAGCTCGCGCCGGTCTACGTGCTGCTCGCGAGCGACGACGGCAGCTACGTGTCCGGCGCGCGGGTCGCCGTCACCGGCGGCACGCCGATCCTCTGAGCCACACCGACCACCACCAGCGAGACAGGAGAACGAGTTGTACTTCCACAAGCAAGAGCTCCAGTTCAAGGCCACCCCGGACAAGCCCGACGCGATCTACGCGCGCAAGCTGCAGGAGGTGCTCGGCGGTCAGTACGGCGAGATCTCCGTCGCGCTGCAGTACCAGTTCCAGGCGTGGAACATGCACATCCCGGGCAAGTACCGCGACATGGTGTTCGGCATCGGCGCCGAGGAGATGGGGCACGTCGAGATGCTCGCGACGATGATCGCGCAGCTGCTCGAGAAGAGCCCGCTCGGCATCACCGAGGACGCGCTGCAGGACGACCCGACCGTGGCCGCGATCGTCGGCGGGACCGACGTGCAGCACGCCATCGTCGCCGGTGCCGGTGCGCGTCCGGTCGACAGCAACGGCAACCCCTGGCAGGGCTCCTACATCACCGCGTCCGGCAACCTGCTCGCCGACTTCACGGCGAACGAGAACGCCGAGATGCAGGGCCGCGTGCAGGCCGCCCGGCTCTACCACATGACCGACGACCACGGCGTGCGGGACCTGCTGTCGTTCCTCATCGCGCGCGACACCATGCACCAGAACATGTGGGCGACCGCCGCGGCCGAGCTCCGCGAGAAGGGCGTCGAGGGCTTCCCGGTGCCGAGCAACTTCCCGCAGTCGAAGGAGAACCAGGAGGTCAACTACCAGTACCTCAACTTCTCCGACGGGAAGGCCGCAGCGGACGGCCCGTGGGCGAGTGGTCCGTCGTTCGACGGCAAGGGCGAGTACACGTACCACGACGGTCCCACCACCTCGGTGCCGATGCCGCCGCCCACGCACCCGGACGTCCGCCTGTACGGCACGACCGAGCTGCCGAACGTGGTCGAGAAGACCGCGGGGGTCGTGCAGGACAAGCTGCACAAGGAGTGACGGTCGCGCCGGTCGCGTGACGTGACCGCAGACGGACGGGAGGCCCGGTGCCAGCTGGCACCGGGCCTCCCGTCCGTCAGGTGGTCGCCACCCGTCAGGTGCTCACCGTTCCGCGCCCACGGTCGCCAGGGCGGCCGTGTCGTCCTCGCGCGCTGCGCGCGGCGGCTCGAAGATGCCGGACCAGAGGCGCGTCGCGCTCCAGAGCGCGATGAGCCCGACCGTGCCGGCGGCGGCAGCGAGCCAGGGGACGAGCGGGACCTGTGTCCACGCGCCGGGCGCGACCAGCCAGGTGAGGAAGCTCCCCGCCGTGCTGCCGGCCGCGCCCAGGAGCACGGCCACCCGACGGTCCAGGCTCGTCGCGACCAGCGCGGCCGTCACGACCGCGACGGCGAAGAGGGCGTTGATGATCGTCGTCACCGCACGCCCCCGGCCTACTCGGCGGAACCGCTGCCGACCGCGAGCTGCTGTGCGCCGCCGCCGGTGGTGACGTCGATCTTGCGCGGCTTCGCGGACTCCTTGACCGGGATCGTCACGCTCAGGACGCCGTTGTCGTAGGCGGCGCTGATGCGAGCCGTGTCCAGGTGGTCACCGAGCGTCAGCTGCCGGACGAACGTGCCCGGCTGGCGCTCACGGGTCAGCCACTGCGAGCCCTCCGGGGCGCCGAGCGTGCGCTCCGCGCGGATGGTGAGCACGGAACCGTCGACGTCCACGTCGACCGAACCCGGGTCGATGCCCGGCAGGTCGACGTCGAGGACGTAGTGGTCGCCCGTGCGGTACAGGTCCATCGGCATCGAGCGGGGAGCACCGGTGCCGGCACCGAGCAGGGAGCCGGCGAGTCGGTCGAGCTCGCGGAACGGGTCGAACTGCATCGTCATCGAGATCAACTCCTTCGTGGTCTTCGTTGAGTCCCCTCGACTCAACTGCCACTGTTCTAGCACTCTCCCCTCAGGAGTGCCAAGAGACCGCTCGGAAGGGGCTGAGGATCACCGTGCGGGCGGTGGCGTGATCTCGTGGTGCAGGCGCTCGAGGGCGGGGAGCGCGGCGGCCAGGGCGGTGCGGTCGTCATCGGACAGGCGCGCGAGCGCGTCGACGAGGACCGCCGTCGCAGCCTCGTCGTAGGTGCGGAGGCGCTCGGTGGCGAGCGGGGTCAGGTGCACGGTGGCACGGCGACCGTCGCCACCGACCACCCGCCGCTCGACGAGTCCCGACTGCTCCATCGCGGAGACCAGGTTGCTCACGGTCGAGCGGGCCAGGCCGAGGCGCGCCGCGAGCGAGGACGGGGCGGTGCCCGCGGGGTCGGCGCTCAGTGCGCGCATCACCTCGATCTGGGCGTCCGGCACGTCCGGCAGGTCGGCCACGGCGCGCGAGGTCCGCAGCAGGGTCCGACGGAACGGTCCGATGCGGTCGCTGAGCCGTCGCGCGATCCGGGTCGTCTCGTCGCCTGTACCCGTCATGCTCGGCAACCTACCAGCGTGTTTTGTTTGCAACAAAACCATTTCGGGCGCAGACTCGTGCCATGGACACCACCACCTCCGTCGAGCACCCCGAACCGCCCCAGGACCTGACCGGCATCGTCGGCCACCGCTTCGTCTACACGTACGCGAACGGCTGGCAGTACGAGATGTACGTCAAGAACGCGACGACCATCGACTACCGGATCCACACGGGCCACGTCGGTGGCCGCTGGGTGAAGGACCAGACGGTCGACCTCGTCGCCCTCGCCCCCGGCGTGTACAAGGTGTCCTGGAACGAGCCCACCGGCACGAGCGTCGTCGTCAACGTCATCCCGGAGCAGCGCGTCCTGCACGGGACGATCTTCTTCCCGCGGTGGATCGAGCTCGACGGGCAGAAGACCGTGCTGTTCCAGAACGACCACCTGGACGACATGCAGCGCTTCCGCGACGAGGGACCGACCTACCCGATCTACGTCGTGCCGGAGTTCGCGCACATCACCCTGTTCGAGCACGTCGGCGAGGACGACGAGTCCGTGGTCGACACCGCTCCCGGCGACCTGCCGGCCGGCTGGGCGGACCGGACGAACTGATGGGCGCCGTGCCGCTGCGGGGTGACGACCCCCGCACCACTCCGACCACGCTCGACCACGGCGGCCGCACGATCCGCGGCTGGCAGTGGGAGCCGCAGGACGGCACCGCCGCCGACGCCCCCGTCGTGCTGCTCGTGCACGGCTTCAGCAGCACGGCACTCGGCGGCCAGCAGCTGTTCGTGCAGACCGCCCGGCACCTCGTCGCCCGGGGTGCGGTCGTCCGCAGTCACGACCGCCTGGGCCAGGGCGTCAGTGACGGGGAGTTCGCGGACATCACGATCCGCGACGAGGTCGACCAGGTCGTCGCGATGATCGACGCCGCCGACCGCGGGCAGGGCGTGCACGTCGTCGCGCACAGCCTGGGTGCGGTGGAGTCGGCGCTCGCCGCGGCACGGGAGCCCTCGCGGGTCCGGACGCTCACGCTGTGGTCGCCGGCCGGCGTGGTCGTGGACGACATCACCGAGCACGACGCGATCCAGGGGCAGCCGCTCGCCCCGGTGCGCGAGCGCGGCTGGTTCGACTTCGGCGGGATGCCCCTCGGCCAGGCGTTCGTCGCCGACGTGCAGGACGGCCTCGACGTGTACGGGCCGGTGTCCGGGTACACCGGGCCTGCCGACGTGGTGCACGGCACCGAGGACGCGATCGTGCCGGTGTCGTACGGCCGCCGCTACGCCGAACTCCTCCCCGGAGCACGGTTGACGGTCGTCGACGGCGCAGACCACGGCTGGTCGTCGGTGCCCTTCCGCGAGCGGCTCCTGGCGCTGCTCGACGAGCGCCTCGGCCTGTCCTGACGGTCCCCCTCCTTCCGCAGGACGCAACGTGGGCGGCAGCTCGCAGCGGCACAGCGCTGCGAGCAACCGCCCACGTTGCGTTTCGCGGTCCGAGCTCGGCTGGCCGCGACGTCTGGGGTCAGCTCACCTTGCCGGAGCGGGCTCCTGACCAGAGGTCGACGTCGAGGACGCCGACCGAGTGCTCGTCGATGCGCCGCAGTTCGTCGTCGGTGAAGGACAGGTTGCCGAGCGCCGCGACGTTCTGCTCGAGCTGCTCCACGCGCGACGCCCCGATCACGAGCGAGGTCACCCGCTCGTCGCGCAGCGCCCAGGCGAGTGCGAGCTGCGCGAGGCTCTGCCCACGCTCGGACGCGATGTCGTTCAACGCGCGCAGGTGCCCGACGACCTCGTCCGTCAGGGTCCCGGCGTCGAGGGACTTGCCTGCGGCGGCACGCGAGTCCGAGGGCACGCCGTCCAGGTAGCGACCGGTGAGCAGCCCCTGCGCGAGCGCGGTGAAGCCGATCACCCCGAAGCCTTCCTCGCCCGCGGCGTCGAGGAGCCCCTCGTCCTCGATCCAGCGGTTGAGCATCGAGTACGACGGCTGGTGGATGAGCAGCGGGGTGCCGAGGTCGCGGAGGATCTCGGCGGCCTGGCGGGAGCGTTCGGCGTCGTACGAGGAGATGCCGACGTACAGCGCCTTGCCCTGCTGGACGGCGGTGTGGAGCGCACCCATGGTCTCCTCGAGCGGCGTCGAGGCGTCGAGCCGGTGCGAGTAGAAGACGTCGACGTAGTCCAGGCCCGTGCGCTGCAGGGACTGGTCGAGCGACGCGAGCACGTACTTCCGCGAGCCGCCGCCCTGCCCGTAGGGCCCTGGCCACATGTCCCAGCCAGCCTTGGTCGAGACGACCATCTCGTCGCGGTACGGCCGGAAGTCCTCGCGCATGAGCCGGCCGAAGTTCAGCTCGGCGGCACCGTAGGGCGGGCCGTAGTTGTTCGCCAGGTCGTGGTGCGTGATGCCGAGGTCGAACGCACGACGACTGATCGCGCGCTGCGTCTCGAAGGGCTTGTCGTCGCCGAAGTTGTGCCAGTAGCCCAGCGAGAGCAGCGGCAGGTCGAGGCCGGAGCGTCCGGTCCGGCGGTAGGGCATGGAGTCGTAGCGGTCGTCCGCCGCGGTGTAGGACATGCCCCCATCCTGGCCCGGGTCGCCGGGGCGGTGTCCGGCCTGTACACGCAGCGAAGGCGCGCGAACTGTACAAGATCCGAAAGGTTCGTTGCACTGACCGTTCACCTCGTGAAACAGTTCTGCTCGTCCGACCAGGACGGCAACGACGCAGGAAGGCGGGACCACTCATGCACAGCACGTACTCCGGGATGCCGCGCACGTCACGGCTCGCCGCGACGCACACCCGCGTCGGCTTGACCGACCAGGCCGTCATCGACGCCTACGTGGCGCGGCGGATCCAGGACCCGTCGCTCCTGTCCGTGCGGGCCGAACCGTCGTACGCTGACTTCTTCACGGCGCCCACCGCGTAGCCGCCCGCTCCGACCGGATCCGCCCGACAGAGAGACCCGACCAGCAGATGCCCCTGACCGTCGTCCGCCGCGAGCACGTGCACCTCTACGCCAGGGAGCCGCGGTCACGAGCGGCCAAGCTCGCGGTCGACGCCCTGCTCCGGTTGCAGCACGCCGAGGAGCAGCAGCTCGAACAGGCCCGCGGCGAGAGCGGCCTGACCAAGAACGAGTTCCTGACCGTCCGGTACATGCTGCAGGCGCACCGGGACGGTCGGCCGATGGGTCCGAAGGACCTCGCGGTCATGCTCAACGTCTCGAACGCGTCGGTGACGAAGATCGTCGACGGACTCGTCGCGAAGGGTGACATCGTGCGGGTGCCCCACCCGACGGACCGCCGCGCGCAGGTGCTCGAGCCGACGGTGCAGGCCGCCGAGAAGATCGACTCGTCGTACGCCCGGTTCCACGAGGCGGTCGTGGGTGTGATGGACCACCTGTCGAGCGAGGAGAACGAGGTGCTCGCGCGCTGCCTGTCGCAGATCACCGACGCGCTGGCCGACGGGGCGCCGACCCCGGTGGACGAGTACACGGTCGACCCGGACGGCGCCGAGGAGCCGAACGACTCGTAGCGGCCGAACCCGGAGTGGCGCGAAAACCTTCCAGCGGTAAGTTGGGGGGATGACGCACGAGGTCGACGACGACGCGACCCCGCCGAGGCGCGGCGGGTACCGCAAGGGTGCCGAGCGCCGCGCCCAGATCCTCGACGAGATGATCCGGATGGTCGCCGCGCAGGGCGTCGACGCATCATCGCTGCGCTCCGTCGCCGATGCGCTCGGGATCACCCACGCCGCGCTGCGGCACTACTTCCCGAGCCGCGACGAACTCCTGCTCGCCGTGTACCGCGAGCACGAGGTCCGCGAGCAGGACGCTCCCGACCGGATGCGCTCCGCGATCGGGGACATGCGCGAGAGCGCGTCCCGGAACCGTGCGGTGCCCGGGCTCGTGCAGCTCTACACGACGCTCGCCGCCGACGCCGTGCAGGAGGGACACCCGGCGACGCGGGACTTCATGCGCGAGCGCTTCACCCGGCTGCGCGCCGAGCTCGCCGAGTTGATCGCCGCGGACCAGGCCGCCGGCAGGATCCGCGCAGACCTCGACCCCGTCGACCTGGCGAGCCTCGGGATCGCCGCGTCGGACGGCCTGCAGGTGCAGTGGTTGCTCGACCCGGAGGCCGTGGACGGGGAGCGGGTGCTCCGACTGCTCGAGTCGATCATCCCCGCCGCGACCGACTGAAGCCGGTCCGGACGGCCGGACCGGCCGGCCGGCCGGTGCCGGTCGAGATCCGGACGGGAGGCGCGTGGCGGGGCAGCCACGCGCCTCCCGTCCGTCACCGGTACCGTCCAGGGCGCGGTGCCGTCCGTCGTACCCGCACCGCCTACCGGGTCTGGCTGTCGTCCGCGATGTTCGCGGTGACCGCGTCCATGTAGGCCGCTCGCTCGCCGCGGGTCTGCGGACGACCCGGCACGCCTGGCCGTTCCTCCCACGGGCGCGGACCGGACTCGTGGCGGTACTCGACCCCGAGGGCGTCGAGGCGGCCGAGGTGGTGCTCGAGTCGCCGTCGGAAGTCCGTGACGTCGCGTGGCGCGACGGCGTCCGCGGACCACAGGGCCTCGGACAGCGCGACGAGCCGCGGGAACAGCTGGTAGTCGAGCCGGCGGACCGTGTCGACGTGCTCCGTCCACATGTTCGCCTGGCCGCCGATGACGTGCGCCCGCTCCTCGTCGGGCAGGGACGACGGCACCGGGTCGAACGCGTACACGTCGTCGAGCGTCAGCACGATCGAGACCGGGATCGGCTCGTTCGGCAGGTCGCTCTGCCGGTAGTCCAGGTAGACCTGGTCGTCGGGTGTCGAGATGACGTCGTGCCCGCGGCGCGCGGCGGTCACCGCGCCCTGCAGGCCGCGCCACGAGACGACGGTCGCGGACGACGAGAGCGTGCCGCCCTCGAGGATCTCGTCCCAGCCGAACGCCCGACGCCCGTGTGACTCGATGTGCTCGGCGAGCTGCCCGACGATCCACGCCTGCAGCTGTTCCTCGCCCTCGAGCCCGAGCTCGCGGATCCGCTCCTGCGTCCGCGGGTCGTCCTCCCACTGGTCCTTCGGGCACTCGTCGCCGCCGAGGCCGATGTACTCGGACGGGAACAGGGCGACGACCTCGTCGAGGACGTCGCGGAAGAACTGCACCGTGCCGTCCTCGGCGTTGAGCACGTCGTGCGCGATGCCCCACTCGGTCCACACGTCGAGGTCGCGCTCCGGGTGCACGCCGAGCTCCGGGTACGCCGCCAGGGCCGCTCGGACGTGTCCCGGAGTCTCGATCTCGGGGACGACCGTGACGAACCGGTCGGCGGCGTGGGAGACGATCTCGCGCACGTCGTCCTGCGTGTAGGAGCCGCCGTGCGGGCGGCCGTCGTACCCGGCCACGTGCAGGACCCCGTCGGCATCGGGCACGTGTGCGCCGACCTGCGACTCGGCGCGCCAGGAGCCGACCTCGGTGAGCCGCGGGTACCTCGTGATCTCGATCCGCCACCCCTGGTCGTCGGTGAGGTGGAGGTGCAGGCGGTTGATGCGGTGCACCGCGAGGTGGTCGATCAGGCGCAGGACCTCCGCCGTCGTGCGGAAGTGCCGGGCGACGTCGAGCATCACGCCGCGCCAGGCGAAGGCGGGTGCGTCCTCGACCACCGTGACGGGGAGGGTCCACGGGCCGTCCGACACCTGCCCGCGACGGAGGACGGCGGCTGGGAGCAGCTGCAGCAGGGCCTGCACGCCGTAGAAGACGCCTGCGGGGCCGCCGCCCTCGACCACGACACCGACCTCGCTGATCGTCAGGCGGAACGCCTCGGTGCGGTCGCCCGCTGGCCCTGCCGGGAGCCCGTCCGGTTCCGCCGCGACCCGCAGGGCGATCACCGGGACGTCGACCGCGCCGTCGGCACCGGCCAGGGGGAGCCGGGTCGACGCGCGCAGCACCTGCTGCAGGTACTGCGCCACCGGCTCGGTCGCCGGGTCCGCGGCGACGCGGGTCCGCTCGTCGAGCGTGAAGGTGCCGACTCCGTCGACGCGGGACCGGGGGCGGGGGATGAGCATGCGGTGTCGTCCTTCCGGCAGCGGCGGTGCTGCACGTACGGCCATCCAACACGCTGCGGGCGGCAGCGGCAGCGGCAGCGGCGACTGCTGCGGAGTCGTCGTCGGCTGCTGCGGCTGCGGCTGCGGCTGCGGCGTCGGCTGCGGCGTCGGCGGCGGCTGCGTCGTCGGAGCCGGCGACCGGCGGAGGCGCTCAGCTCGGGCCGAACACCTCGGGCAGGGCCGCGACGAAGGCGTCGAAGTGGCTGTACCAGACCGTGTGGGCAGCGCCGGGGATGCTCCGGACGTCCACGCCGCGGTCCCGGTACCCGGCCGCCCGGTCGTCGTCGACGTACGCGCTCGGGTCGGCACGGACGACGATCGACCCGGGCGGCGGTGGGAACGAGCACCCCGGTCCAGCCGCCAGCGCGGCAGCGGTGTCGGGATCGAACCGCCGGGCAGCTCGGGCCTCGACGACACGGTCCTGCTCGCCGTAGGCGGGGCGGGTCGCCCGGAGTCCCTCGACGGTGCGGCCGCGCCGTTCCTCTGCGTACTCGGCGGCGGTCTCGTCCCGGTCCCAGCCGCCGCGCGTCCCGGCGGGCGCGTCCACGGACACGGTCACGCGTGGGTGCAGGACCCCGAGTTCGACCGCGGCCGCCAGGACGAGCCCGCCGAGGGAGTGGCCGATCGCCACGTCCGGCGCGGTGCCGCACGTCCCCGCGACCGACGCGGCGACCGCCCGTGCCGCGCGCGGGATCGTCAGCGCGTGGTCGCGGGGTGAGCGCCCGTGCCCGGGCAGGTCGACGGCGAGCACCCGGTAGCCGTGAGCGACCAGGAGTGGGACCACCCGGTGCCAGCTCTCCGACGACCCGGTCAGGCCGTGCACCAGCAGCGCCGTCCGGCTGCCGTGCCCCCGGTCGTCGACGTGCAGCTGCATCGGGCCATCGAAGCACACCGTCGGACCCCGGCGCCGCGACCGGGAGCGTGCCCGGTCGCGGCTCGTCGTGTCGCGGCTCGTCGTGTCGGTGCTCGCCGCGTCAGCGCTCGACGGCCGGCTCCGGTGCGCCGAGCAGCCGGTCGGTCCATCGGGCGAGTGCCGCCGTCGCCGTCCGCGACACCGTGGCCCGCGGCACCATGCTCGTGAAGCCGTGGAAGGCACCCGGCCAGACGTGCAGCTCGGCGTCCACGCCGGACGCCCACAGGGCCCCCGCGTACGCGACGGTCTCGTCGCGGAACACCTCGGCGCTGCCGCAGTCGATGTACGTGGGCGGGAGCCCGGACAGGTCCTCCGCCCGCGCCGGTGCGGCGTACCGCGACACGTCCGCGGTGCCGCGTCGGTCACCGAGGTAGGCGCCCCAGCTGAAGTGCATCATCTGCCGGTCGGCGATGCCGACCCCGTCGAACTGGTGCGTCGAGACGGTGGCGTCGCGGTCGTCGAGCATCGGTGACACCAGGACCTGCGCGAGCAGCTCGGGCCCCTGACGGTCGCGGGCGAGCAGGGCGGTGCCGGCGGCGAGTCCACCACCGGCGCTCTGGCCGGCGACGACGATGCGCTCCGGGTCGATGCCGAGTTCGTCGGCGTGCTCCGCGACCCAGACGAGGCCGGCGTAGCAGTCCTCGACCGGGTAGGGATCGGGGTGCTCGGGCGCGAGGCGGTAGTCCACGCTGATGAGCACGACGTCGTGGTCGAGCAGCCAGTCGTCGTACGAGTCGAGGTTGCCGAGGTGGTGGCCCATCACCATGCCGCCGCCGTGGATCGCGTAGACGGCAGCGGTCGTGCCCGTGCGTCCGGTGCGCTCGATCACGGCCAGGTCGATCGGGTCGCCGAGGTGACCAGGGACGGTGATGCTGCGGCGCTCGTACCCGCGGGAGCGCAGCCGGTCGTCGAGCTGCTGCTCGGTGACCTCGAGTGCGCGCATGCGGGGCAGGGCGGCCGCGTCGATCGTGAGTGGCCCGCGCGCTGCGATCGCGGCGAGGAAGGCGGCGAGCTCGGGGTCGAAGGGCGGGCGGGTCGTGGTCTCAGGCACGGGAGGACTCCTGGGTGGTCGTGGTGGTGGCTGGGGCGGGGGTTCCGGACGAGGCCGGGTCGGACGGTCGGGAGCCGCTGCGCGCGCGGGCGACACCGATGCCGACGAACAGCGCTGCCACACCGGTCACGAGGACGCCGGCGACCTGGATCGCTCCGACGACCGCGGCGGCGTGCGCGGCGGTGGGGTGCGCCGCGGTGACGCTGCCCGGGACGAGGGCGGCGAGGACGGTCCCGGTGGCCGCGATGCCGACCGCCGTGGCGAGCTCGCTCGCGGTGTCGACCAGCGCGGCACCGATCGAGGTGCGCTCGGCGGGCAGTCCGGCCAGGACGTTGTTGCCGGCGACCGCACCCACGACCCGCATGCCGGCCGCGACCAGGACGAGGGCGACCGCCACGGCGGGGTAGCCCGTCCGGCCGAGCACGGTGAAGACCGCGAGCCCGACGACGACCGCCGCGGCGCTGGTCCACGCGGCTCGCTCGACGCCGACGCGGTGGACGAACGGTCCGACGAACCGGCCACTCGCGAGGAGCACCACGACCTGCGGCAGGGTGCCGATCGCGGCGAGGGCGGGCGGCCACCCCCAGGCGGACTGCAGCTGCAGGGTCACCATGTACGACAGCCCCGCGGTGGCGAGGCCCGCCGCTGCCTTGTACGCCAGGCCGCTCGCGACGAGCGGCCGCGCCACCAGGGCGAGATCGAGCATCGGGGAGCGTGCGCTGCGTTCCCGCACGACGAACCCGACGAGTGCGGCGACGGTCACCGCGGCCGCGGCCCAGGCAGACGACCTGCTGACCGTGACGGCGAGGGTCGGTGTCACGAGCACACCGACCACGACGACCGTGCCGAGGACCGCGCCCACGAGGTCGACCGGCTCGCGGTGGAGGTCGGCGGGCCGGTCGGGGCGGACACCCGCCCGGATGCCGACGAGTGCGACCAGGGCGATCGGGGCGTTCGCGACGAGGAGCACCTGCCACGGGGCCACGGCCAGGACGAACCCGCTGATCGTCGGACCGACCGCCAGGCCCACGAGCCCCGCGGTCGACACGACCGTCAGGGCGCGGACCCGCAGGTCGTCGCCCGTGAACAGCCGGAAGGTCAGCGCCATCGAGCCGGGGGTGGTCATCGCCGCGGCGAGCCCCATCAGCGCCCGGACGACGACGAGCTGCTCGACGGACGTGACGAGGACGGTCGACGCGCTCACCAGGGCGAGGAGGACCAGGCCGACGAGCATGGTGCGACGACGCCCGAACCGGTCGGCGACCGACCCGAACAGCAGCATGAGGCCGCCGAACGCGACGGAGTACGCGCCGGAGACCCACTGCAGGGCGGCGGTCGGTGCGGCGAGGTCGCGGCCGATCGTCGGCAGCGCCACGGTGAGCACCGAGTTGTCGAGCATCTCGAACAGGAAGACCGCGGACAGGCCGGCGAGGGCGATCCACGCGTCGCGCAGGCGGGTCGGATCGCCGGTGCTGCGTGGGGAGAGAGGGGATCGGGCGGACACGGGCGCACTCCTTCGATGAAGAAGTGGCGACTCCCGTGAGACGCGTGCTCGCTGTCGGCCACCGGGGTGGCGCGACGTTTTTCCCTCTGGTCAGCACGGTAGCGCCCAGGGCCCGATCGCGCCAGCCCACGGCCGGACGGCCGCCGTCAGGGGCGGTGCGTGGTCACCCGTAGCCCTGGTCGTACAGCCGCCAGCCGTCCGCGGTGTGGCGGAAGCAGAACTCCCACCCGGGCAGCACGCCGGGGTCGTCGCCGGACATGTTCGTCTGGGTCACGTCGACGGGGATGCACTCCTCGGCGACCCCGCCGCGCTCGTCGGCGGGGATCCGCTCGGCGGCGCGGACGTTCCGGTAGGCGAGCAGGTCCGGGTGGTCGTCCCACCAGGACGTCGGCTGCCGGTGACCGCACCAGGCGGCATCCGGCGTCGTCGGGGCGTCAGCCGCGGTCAGGGCCTCGGTGAGCGCGCAGTCGTGTGCCACGGCCGCGCGCAGGTACACGCGCAGGACCTGCTCCGACGAGGCGCTCGCCGGTGGGAGTCGCCGGGCGGTGGCTGCGGAATGCGCGTGGTCGACCAGGACCGCGGCGCCGCCGGCCACCAGGACAGCTCCCACGACGACCGCGGCGGCGACGGCCCACCGTCGACGCCCGGGACCACTGGTCGTACCCGTGGTGCCTCCTTCGACAGCGGTCGGATTCCCCTCCACCCGCGACGATCGCACGGCAGCGGGCGCCGGGCATCCGACCACAGGACGAACCCTGGGTGGCCGACCGGCCGGACCGCGGAAGGACGGGAGGCGCGGTGCCAGCTGGCACCGCGCCTCCCGTCCGGAACCGTGTGGCGGACTACGCGTCCACGCCCGCCGAGAGCACGGCGGCAGCCGGGTCGAAGTCCTCCGGCAGCGGCTCGGGCCGCTCGACGGTCGACTCGATCGTGACGGCCTGGCCCGACTCGGCCGCGTCGCGGATGCCGAGCAGCACGTCGAGGACGTGGAGTGCGACCGCGCCGGACGCCCGCTCGGGACGGTCCTCGGCGATGGCGCGCGCCAGGTCGACGACGCCGGTCCCGCGTCCCCAGGTGGAACCGACGGCCTCGAGCGTCTCAGGCTCGTCCTGGCCGTAGCGCCAGAGCTGCGACGAGCCCTCGAAGGTGTTCGGGTCCGGCAGTGAGATCGTGCCGAGCGTGCCGTTGATCTCGACGAAGCCCATGCGCGGCAGGGCGTGCTGGAACGAGAACGTCGACTGGGCGGACTGCCCGCCGGCGAACTCGATGAGCGCGGCGTGGTGCGTGGGGACCTCGACCGGGAAGGTCTCGCCGGCGCGGTCGCCCGAGGCGATGGTGCGTCGGTCGAGCGACTTCGAGGAGACGGCCTGCACGCGGGACGCCGTGCCGAACGCGTGGACGAGCGTCGTGACGTAGTACGGGCCCATGTCGAACAGCGGGCCGGCACCCTGCGCGAACAGGAAGTCCGGGTTCGGGTGCCATGCCTCGGGACCCGGCACGTGGAACAGCGTCGTCGCGGTCAGCGGCTCGCCGATGTCCCCGCGGGCGATGGCCCGCAGCGCGGTCTGGATGCCGGCACCGAGCACGGTGTCGGGGGCCGTCGCGACGCGGAGGCCCTTCGCCTTCGCCGATGCGAGCACCGCAGCGGCCGACTCGTGGTCGGTCGCGATCGGCTTCTCGCTCCACACGTGCTTGCCGGCGTCGATGATCTGCTGGTCGACCTCGGCGTGCGCGGCCGGGATCGTCAGGTTGATCACGATCGAGACGTCGTCGCGGGCGAGGAGCTCCTCGACGGTACCGGACGCGGCGACGCCGTACGCCTCGGCCTGGGCGGCGGCGCGGTCGAGGAGCACGTCGGCGACGAAGCGGACCTCGACGTCGGCGAACTTCGTGAGGTTCTCGAGGTACTGGGTGGAGATGTTGCCGGCACCGATGATGCCGACTCCGACGCGGGTCACTTGTCGTTCGCCTTCAGCCACTCGAGGGACTCGGTGATGCCCTGGAAGACGTCGCCCGAGTACGCGTCGAACTCGACGACGCGGATGGCCTGCGGCGCGGCGGCGAGGATGCCGGGGACGTTCACGTCGCCCTGGCCGGCGGGCGTTTGGTTCTCGAAGGCGCGCTGGAGCGCCTCGGGCACGACGAGCGCGCTCTCGGACGAGGGCAGCGCGGTGAGGATGTCGCCGTCCACCTTGCCGTCCTTGACGTGGATCGCGACGACGCGGTCGCCGAGTGCGCGGAGGACGGCCGGGGCGTCGGCGCCGCCGACGGTCGCCCAGAAGGTGTCGACCTCGAGCACGGTCTCCGGCGAGAGCTGCTCGACGAACAGGTCGTAGACGGTGCGACCGTCGACCTTGTTGGTGAACTCCCACTGGTGGTTGTGGTAGCCGAACTGCAGGCCCCGGGCGCTGGCCTCGGCGGTGAGCTCGTTCACGCGCTCGGCGATCTTCGCGACGTCGTCGGCGGTCTGCCAGCGGTCGGTCGGGATGAACGGGTCGATGACGGTCTGGATGCCGAGGCGCTCCGCGGCGTCCCAGATCGGTGCGGTGTCCTCGGCGTCGATCACGGCGACGTGGCCCGACGGAGCCTTCAGGCCGGTGGCGGCGAATGCCTTCTCGAGGTCGGCGGCGCGCTCGACGAACGCGTACGGCTCGACGTTCTCGTAGCCGATCTCGCGCACCCGGGCGATGGCCTTGTCGAGGTCGTCGGCGATGGCGTCGCGCAGCGAGTACAGCTGCACAGAGGTGGTGGGCATGGCAGAGGGCTCCTTCGGTCCTGTCAGGTTGTCGGGGCCCGTCGAGGATCGATGCTCCCCGGCGAGATCGAGACCGACGCTACCCCAAAAACCACCCGCTGTGTAGTTTTTACTGCCGACCTGCCCGGCGGAACCCGCGGGTCAGCTGGTGCGCCGACCGACCCGCGAGTTCGTCGTCAGCTTCCGGTGCAGGTGTACTTCGTCGAGCCGGCCGCGATCCACTGCTTCAGCCCGACGTCGTACGTGGACATGTTGCCCGTGTAGCTCCATCGGTACGCCGCTCCGCCGGACGCGGGGAACTTCTTGCGGTCCTTGTTGTAGAACCAGACCATCATCGTCAGGACGCCGTACTTGGTCTGCACGGCGTTGCGGTTGCTGCAGGTCGGCATCAGGTCACCACTCGCGGCGTGCGCCGGTTCCGGAGCGGCGGTCACGGCGGTCCCGACGAGGAGTGCCGCTCCGAGTGTGAGCGCCACGCGCTGCGTGAGTCGCCGCGCCTTCCGACGCGGCGCGCGCGTCTCGACCGGCGAGGGGCTGAGTGCTTCTTCAGTGTGGAGCATACCTCGACTCTGGAGTGCCGACGGCTTGGTGTCAAGGGCAACACGACGGAGCCGGCACCCTCGTCGGGTGCAGGGGACGGACGGGAGGCGCGGTGCGGGGCCGCCCCGCGCCTCCCGTCCGTCCCCTGGTCACCTCGGTACCGTGGGCTGGTGCTCCACGCCGCGTCACGCATGTTCGCCACCCCTGCCGGCCCGATCGAGGCGGTCGTCGACGGCGACGTGACCCGCGCACTCGGGATCCCCTACGCGCAGGCGGCGCGCTTCGCGCCGCCGGTCCCGCAGCCGGTGTCCGCCGAGCCGTTCCGGGCGGACACGCCCGCGCCGGTGCCGCCGCAACCGCGCGCGCAGTTCGTCGACCAGCTGCTGCCGTCGATGGACCACCTGCAGGTCGACGAGCACTGCCAGCGACTCACGATCACGGTGCCGTCCGACGTCGCGCCCGGTGAACGACTCCCCGTGATGGTCTGGATCCACGGTGGGTCCTACGTGCTCGGCGGCGGCGACCTGCCGATCCACGACGCCCGAGACCTCGTCACGGAGCAGCGCGTGGTCGTCGTCGCGGTGACGTACCGGCTCGGCGTGCTGGGGTTCCTCGGCGACGGCGAGACGGTGCCGGCGAACCTCGGGCTCCTCGACCTGCTCGAGGCGCTGCGCTGGGTGCAGCGGAACATCGCAGCGTTCGGTGGCGACCCGGAGACGGTCACGGTGTTCGGCCAGTCCGCCGGAGGCGACGCGGCGGCGCACCTCATGATCAGCGAGGGGGCGCGTGGACTGTTCCGACGCGTCATCGTGCAGAGCGCCCCGCTCGGGCTGTCCCGGGGGCGGGCGCGGATGAACCGGGCGATGGTCCGGGCCGTGGGGGCGGTCACGGCGGACACCCCGCTCGACGACGTCCTCGAGCGGCAGGCCCGAGCCACCTCCGTGGGAGCGCGGTACGGGCTCGCCGGCGGGATGCCGTTCGGCACCCAGTACGGCTTCGCGCCGCTGCCCGCCGAGCGGGACACGGACCGCGCCTGGCGGTCGGTCGCGCCCGACATCGACGTGCTCATCGGGTCCGGTGCGGACGAGACGGCGATGTACGTGCCGCTCGTGCCGGGACTCCGTGCCGCGGCCCGCTGGCGGCTCGTCCGGCCCCTGCTGCGGTGGCTGCTCGTCCGTCCGCTGAGCGAGGTGATCTACGGCCGTGACGTCCGGCGCTTCGCGGCCCGGCACCGAGCGGCCGGGGGTCGGGCAACCGCCTACCGTCTCCTCCGCGGCGCGACGGCGGCACCGACGGGGGCGGTGCACATGAGCGACCTGCCGCTGCTGCTCGGCGGTCGGGAGGCCTGGGCCGGCAGCCGGTTCGTGCCGGAGCGGGACTGGCCCGAGGTCGAGCGGCGTGGCCGGGCGTTCCGAGCCGTCTGGGCCGAGTTCGCCCGTACCGGCGAGGTGACCGCGCCCGACGACGAGACCCTGGTGTTCGCCCGCGGCTGAGCGCGCAGCCACCGTCGCCCCCGGACGGGGAGGTCGCGCGGGCGGGGCTCCCGTCCGCAGAATCGTGCACATGCCCGACGCCGACCTCCGTGCCCGCATCGTCTCCGGCGCTGCCGCCGCGTTCCGCGACACGGACTTCCACGCGGTCGGGCCGGACGAGGTCGCGCGGCACGCCAGCGTGACGGTCGACGAGGTGCGCCGGGTGTTCCCGTCGTGGGAGTTGCTCGTCGTGGCGGTCGTCGACAAGTGGACGAAGGCCGGCCGCGAGGCGCTCCGTGGCGTCGCCGAGGAGGAGGGGGCGGTCGCGTACCTGCGAGCCCGGCTCGACCGCGGGCAGCGGCAGCCGGCACTCGTGCGGCTCCGGGTCGCGCTGCTCAGCGCCACCTCGAGCCCCGGCCACGCGGCGTCGGGGTGGTTCCGGCAGCAGTACGCGGTCCTGTTCGAGGACGTCACGCTCGCCCTGGTCCGTGACGTCGTGGCCGGCCGGGAGTCACGCGGAGCCGCTCCCCGGCACGCTGCCGAGCAGCTCGTCGCCCTGTACGAGGGGCTGCAGCTGCAGGCCCTGCTCCGCGACGACGCCGACCTGCTCGAGGGGTGGGACCGGGCGGTGGCGCGGATGCGGGCTGGTTGGGCGGCCGCGGCCGTCGCGGTCTGAGCCGGTCGCCGGCGGGTGGGTCCCGGTCGCGGCCCGGGTGCGTCCCGGTCGTGCGGCGTGCTGTGCGGACAGGAGGCGCCTGCACCGCTGCGTGCGATCCCGTCAGCGGGTCCGCCGCGTGGTCGTCCGGCGCAGGGTGAGCAGCGCGACGGCGCCCACGACCATCGCGACCGCCACGAGTGCCGGCACCCGGAACGCCAGCGCGGTGACGACGACGCCGAGCCCGCCGCCGGTCAGCAGTGCCCGGGCGGCGACCGCCAGCGCGGCGAGGACGACGGCGGCCAGTGCGACGACCGGCACGGTGACCTCGACCGTCCGGAGCGGTGGCGCCGACCGGACCCGGGCTCGCCGCCACCAGACCGCGGCGGCGGCGAGCAGGGCGAGCAGCCCGAGCACGCTCGAGGCGTCCTGCAGCAGGAACGGGAGCGGTTCGCCGCCGACGGAGGTGTCGCGGAGCGCCGGCCAGGCCCGCACCACGAACCCGGACTCGTGCGTGAACCCGTCCCACAGCACGTGCGTCACGCTCCCGAGCACGCACCCGAGGACCACCGGCAGCACGTCCCGCGGAGCGAGCCGCGGACGGTGCGCCCAGTGCTCCGGCAGGCGACGGCGGAGCCCCGGCACGACGGGGGTCCAGGCCGGGCGCACCAGGGTCCACCAGACCGCGAGCACCACGAGGGACACGGCGAGGTCGATCGTCAGGACGCCCCACCACGAGTGCGCCGCCTCGTACGGCGGCAGGAAGGGCGCGAACAGCACGGCGTCCGGTGCCATCGACCCGACCGCGACGGCGGCCACCGGGACCGGGAGACGACGGGCGCCGAGGGCGACGACCGCGTGGCTGACGGTGAAGGGCACGGTCACGTCCTCGTCATCGGGCGAGGTGCGTGCGGTGCATGAACCACACGACGCCCTCGGCCAGGGCGACACCGGCGGTGTGCCAGTCGTGCCCACCATCCTCGACCACGCGCTCGGTCACGGCGACCCCGGCGGCGCGCGCAGCTGCCACCACCCGGGGCACGACCGGGCCGTAGCGGCTGTCGTCCGCACCGGCTGCGACGAACGCGGCGGAGTCGCGGTAGGGCGCACGCTCCGCGAGCACCCGGAGTGGCTGTGCGGCCTCGTAGGCTGCGTCGTCGCCACGGAAACCCCTCGAGACGGTTTCGCCGCGGTCGCGCAGCACCGGTCCGATCTGACCCGAGACGTCGATCCACGAACCGAACCGGTCCGGACGCCCGGCGCCGAGCTGCAGCGCACACGTCCCGCCCTGCGAGAACCCCGAGATCGCCCAGTCGGTGCCACCGGTCGCCGCGTGCAGGTGTGCGTGCACCCACGCCGGCACGTCCCGGGTCAGGTAGGTGGCGCTGTTGCCGAGCGGGCCGTCGACGCACATCGGGTTGTTCGTCGCCTCGGCGAGCTGGTCGGGCATCACCACGATCGGGGCGAGCCCGCGGTGCCGCCGCGCGATCGCGTCGAGCCGCGCGACCATCCGTCCGGCCTCGATGATGTTCGCCGGGGCAGCGCCGGGGCCCTGCCCGGACAGCATCACGACGACGGGGAGTTCCGGGGCGTGCTCGACGAGGGCGGCCGGTGGGAGCCAGACGAGCGCCGGCCGCGCGTGGAAGTGGGAGACCGCGCCGGGGATCCGCACGGAGCCGTACCGGCCGTGCGCGGGCAGGTCCCGAGGGGGTCGCCAGCTCACGGCGTCGGTGGGTCGTGGTCCCGGGTGCGCATCGGTCGGCAGCCGGAGTGGCGGTACGTGGGACTCTCCGAGCGCGTCCGCGATCGTCGGGAAGAGTCCGGCGTCGCGGTTGACCGCCAGGCCGCCGGAGACCAGCGCGAGCGGCACGAGCAGCACCGCCACCGCACGGGCCGGCCGACGGCCGCGGACGAACCCCACCACCGCGACACCGAGCAGGGCGCAGACGACCCCGGTCCAGATTCGGTCGACCCAGGTGGGCGGGATGTCCAGCACGTCCAGCACGTCGCCGACGAACCACGACAGCAGCGTGCCGAGCAGTGCGCCCACGACGACCGCCACCGCGACCCACCGCCACGACCGTCGTGTGGCGGCCACGACCGTCACCGCGGTCAGCAGGGTCAGCGCGTACAGCGGCA
Source organism: Curtobacterium caseinilyticum (assembly GCF_030363035.1). Taxonomy (GTDB): domain Bacteria; phylum Actinomycetota; class Actinomycetes; order Actinomycetales; family Microbacteriaceae; genus Curtobacterium; species Curtobacterium caseinilyticum. The sequence continues at coordinate 170,816 of NZ_JAUCMN010000007.1, forward strand.
GGAGCACGTGGGCGGAGAGGAGTGGGAGGGTCGTCACGGGCGGGTCCGGCGGTCGGGCGCTCCCGGGTGCCGGCGGGTGACGGGCGGGAGCGGCGTGGTCCCGCGACCGTAGCGAGCGGAGGTGACCGGGAGGCCGCCGGACCGGGCTTCCCCGGCGCCTTCCCGGCTGACCCTGAGCGACCCCGCACCGACTCCTGGCCGGGTGACGGTCCGGACCTGTCCGACCGGCCGGTGCCCGGCATCCGGCTGGTCCGTCGGCCAGGGGTCGTCGGCGACCGACCACGGTGCAGCGGAGCACGACCGGAAGCCCCGGAGCGGGCGGTCCGCCTCCGTGCTCGCTGCGTGCCGGTCCGTACTCCGGGTGTGACCGCGGCGCGTCTGGGCGGCGTCGTCAGGGGTTCCTGGCAAGGTCGGCGGATGGAGTACACGGACTACGACACCCGGCTCGCCGCGTACGCGGTGGTCACCGAGGGCGACCGCGTGCTCCTCGCTCGCCTCCGCGTGCCCGAGGCCGGCACGTGGACCCTCCCCGGCGGCGGGGTCGAGTTCGACGAGACCGTCGAACAGGCCGTCGTGCGTGAGGTCCTCGAGGAGACCGGGTACGAGGCCACGTGCGGCCCGCTGCTCGGCGTCCGGCACCACATCGTGCCGAAGGAGCGTCGGATGCACGACAACGGCCGACCGATGAAGGCGGTGCAGGTGGTGTTCCGCGCGACCGTCACCGGCGGATCGCTCCGCAGCGAGACCGACGGGTCGACGGACGAGGCGGCATGGGTGCCCGTCGCGGAGCTGCCGCGCCGCCGGCACGGGCTGCTCGTGCCGATCGCCCTCGGCTGGGCCGGGGCGCTGCACCCCTGACCACCGCGGGCCGTCGGGCGGCTCCGGGTAGCGTCGTGTCCGTGACCGACCGGAGGGAGCGGACGTGAGCGGCGAGGCCACCGACCTGTCGGCCCGGCTCTGGGACGAGCGCGCCGTGCTCGAACGTCTGGTCGCCCTGGTCGACGACCCCGACACCGGCCCCGACGACGGCCCTCGCGCCGCTGCCACCGCCACCGCTCTGCCCCTGCTCGACCGACTGCGCGCGCTGCGCCTCGAGCAGGACGTCCTCGTGCACGCCCTGGCCGAGCAGTGGGGTGCGGCACCGGACACGGCCACGCTCCGCTCGCTCGAACGGGTCGCGCCACCGCCGTGGGACCTGCTCCTGCCCGACCACCTGGCGGCCCTGGCCACCCTGAGCGCCCGGCTCGACTCCCTCGTCCCGCTCGGCCCGGTCCGCGATGCCTGGGACCGGATCAGGGCTCGAGCACGCTGAGCGCGCTGAGCGCGTTGGCGGACGGGTCGGTGCACCAGGCGACCAGCGGTCCACCGTGCCGGTCACGCCGGAGGACCACCGCGCCTGCGAGGATGGTGCGGTGACCCCGCCCGAGCTGTCCGTCGACGCCGCCGTCGAGCGCGCCGTCGCGCTCGCCGACTCCGACGGGCGCAGTGTGCTCGGCATCGCCGGGGCGCCCGGTGCCGGCAAGTCGACCCTCGCGCGTCGGGTCGTCGCAGCCGTCGACGCCGCGCACGGCCCGGGCACCGCGGTGCAGGTCCCGATGGACGGGTTCCACCTGACGAACGCCGCCCTCGACGCGCTCGGACGCCGCGACCGCAAGGGTGCGATCGACACCTTCGACGCCGGCGGCTACGTCGCGCTCGTCCGTCGCCTGGCGACCGCCGACGAGGACGTCGTCTGGGCACCGGACTTCGACCGCCGGGTCGACGAGCCCGTCGCCGGGAGCATCCCGGTGCCGCGCACCGCCCGGCTCGTCGTCACCGAGGGCAACTACCTGCTCGACGCCGACGAGCCCTGGTCCGCGCTGCCGACGCTGTTCGCCGAGACCTGGGCGTGCGTCGTGGACGACCGGGTCCGCGTCGACCGCCTGGTGGGCCGGCACATGCGGCACGGACGCGACCACGAGGCGGCCCGCAGCTGGGCGGTCGAGGTCGACGGCGTGAACGCGGCGAGGGTCGCGACGACGGTGACCCGAGCCTCCCGGACGGTGCGGACATGACCGCAGCACGGCCGACCGCCGCACGACCGACGACCGCCGCACGACCGACCGCCGCACGACCGGACGCCCAGCGCCCGGACCCCGGCGCGACCAGACGACAGGAGCGACCATGACCATCGCCATCACCGGGGCCACCGGCAACATCGGCGGTGCCGTCGCCCGCGCGCTCGCCGCGTCGGGCACGCCCTTCCGCATGCTCGTCCGTGACGCGAGCCGCGCGCCGGAGCTGCCGGGCGCTGAGGTCGCGGTCGCGTCCTTCGCCGACGCCGACGCGAGCCGCGCGGCACTCGAGGGCGTGGACACGCTGCTCATGGTCTCCGGTTCCGAGGCGCAGGACCGGCTCGACCAGCACCGGACCTTCGTGGACGCCGCTGCGGAGGCGGGCGTCGGGCACGTCGTCTACACGTCCTTCGCGGGTGCCGCTCCGGACGCGACCTTCACCCTGGGGCGCGACCACTGGGCGACCGAGCGGGCGATCGAGGCGACGTCGATGGCGCACACGTTCCTCCGCGACTCGTTCTACCTCGACTTCGTCGAGGACCTGGTCGGCGAGGACGGGGTGATCCGCGGGCCGGCCGCCGACGGAGCGATGGCCGCCGTCGCACGGGCCGACGTGGCCCGGGTCGCGACCGAGGTGCTGCTGCACCCGTCGGAGCACCGTGACCGGACGTACGACCTGACCGGGCCGGAGGCGATCACCCTCGCGCAGGCCGCTGCCATCGTGTCCGAAGTGCGCGGTCGGACGGTCACCTACCACCCGGAGACGGTGGAGGAGGCCTACGCCTCACGGGCGCGCTGGAACCCCGAACCGTGGCAGGCCGATGCCTGGGTGAGCACCTACACGGCCATCGCCGAGGGCGCGCTGGCGCACGTGTCCACGGACGTCGAGCGGGTCACCGGACGTCGTCCGCTCTCGCTGCGCGAGGTGCTGCAGGCGGGTTGACCCGCCGCGAGAACGTCCGTTCTCCCCAAGTTGTGGGGCTCGTGGGCGGTGGTGACGCGGTGGTCCACTTGCGGAGTGTCCGGCGTTCGTGCCGGAACCGCCGGACCCCCGTCGGCCCGGCGGTCGACGTGTCTGGCTGCGTTCGGGTCGTGGCCAGGCACAGCGCTCCTGACGGCGGCCCGCGCCAGTCCGCACTGCGAACGAACCTGTGAGGCGGAGCGTCCGGGCCTCGTAGTGTCGGCTCCGCTACTCCGCGGGACCCTGACCGCGGGAGCCCGGATCCCTGTTCCCGGGCTGGTCTCGTCTGCAACCCAGCGTCGCACCCGACGGCGCCGTAGCGCGGGGGTGCCCGCCTCGGACCCGAACCACGACGGGCGCTCCCGCAACCCTCCACCGCCGGGCTCGACGAGTCCGCGTCCGCCTCGGCCGGGAGGCACGGCCCCCGGCCGCCGCACCGGTCGCGGCGTGCACGTGGTCCGTCCCACCCGTGGTTCGGCGGGCGCGTCAGTGGTTCGGCGGGCGCGTCAGGTGACGCGTCGCGCGTCCGGCGTCGCGTCGCGCCGCGTCACGCCGCGGATGCGTCAGGCGACGCGTCGCGCCGCGATGGTCCCGGCGACGCCGAGGGTCAGCACCGCGACGAGCACGACGAGCAGCGGTGCCGTCCAGTCGCCGGTCGCTCCGTGCAACGACCCGGCGACGAGCGGCCCGGCCGAGCCGATCAGGTACCCGCCGCCCTGCACGAACGCCGACATCCGCCTGGCGTCGTCGTCACTCGTCACGATCCGGACGATCACGATGAAGATGACCGTGATGCCGCCGCCCTGCGCCGCCCCGCCGAGGATCGACCAGAGCAACCAGAGCTGCGGTGCGAACAGCAGCCCGAGCGGCATCGCGAGCCAGAGGACGGCCACGAGCGCGATGATCCCGCGCGGCCGGAACCGGGTGGCGAGCACCGGGACCCCGAGCGCGCCGACGACCGCCATGATCTGGAACACGGACGAGCTCGCCCCGGAGGACTCCGCCGAGAACCCGATCTCGTCGTGCAGCAGCGTCGGGATCCACGCCGTGAGCGCGTAGTACGAGAACGCCTGGCCGCCGAACGCCAGCGTCAGTCCCCAGGTGATGAGCCGCCGGGCCGGGCGGACCGGCTCCGTGACCGCGTCGGAACGGGAGCCGGACGGCACCGTGCGGATCGATCCGGTCTCGGTGAGCAGCTCGACCGGGCCGGTCGCGACCACGGGTTCGACCCGGGCCGGCCGGAGCCACGCGGCCCGCGCACCGACGGCGTACGTCCACGCCAGGCCGGCCACGACCGCGAAGAGCGCCCACACCGCGATCGCGACGGGCCAGCCCCAGGCCGTGGCGATCGGCGCCGTGCCGAGCGAGGTGATCATCGACCCGACGTTGAGCGCCGACGTGTACACGCCCGTGACGATGCCGACGCGCTCGGGCGAGGTGTCCCGCCGGATCACGACCGGCACGACGACGTTGCCGATCGTGATGCCGATGCCGATCACCGCCGTGCCGACCAGCAGCGCCGCCGACGAGGGCAGGGACCGCACGACCGTGCCCGCGAGCACGATGACCAGCGAGAGCGACACCGCCCGCTCCGGGTCGGCCTTCGCGATGACCCAGCTGGCGAACGGCGTCGCGAGCGAGAAGCACAGCACCGGGATCGTCGTGAGGAGTCCGGCGATCGTCGCGGTCAGGCCGAGGTCCGCCCGGATCTCGCCGATCACGGGAGCCGGGGCGACGATCGGCCCGCGGAAGTTCAGGGCGATGAGGACGATCGCGGCCGGCAGCAGCCAGGCGGCCCCGCGGAGTCCGCGACGAACCGCGGTGCCGTCCGTCACGAGGCCGGCAGCAGGATCGGCAGCAGGTCGAGCGGGGTCGCCGCCTGCGCGACGGTGCCCTCGGCCTCGGACGGGGCGCCGTACCCCCACTCGGCGAAGACGACCGGGACGCCGTGCACGCGGGCGCCCTCGACGTCGTGCAGCCGGTCGCCGACGAGCACCGGTCGGCTGACGTCGTGCCCGGCGGCACCGAGGCGACGCAGGGCCTCGGCGACGACGTCGGCCTTGGCGCTCCGGACCTCGTCGTCGCTGGCACCGGTGACGAAGTCGATGTACCCGGTCAGGCCGTAGTGGTCGAGGATGACGGTCGCCGGCGTCTCGGGCTTGCTCGTCGCGGTCGAGATCGGCAGGCCGGCCTCGTGCAGGGTGCGGAGGACGACGTCGACGTCGGGGAACATCGCCGAGTCGAGGGCCCCGTGCGACAGGTAGTGCTCCCGGTAGACGGCGAGCGTGTGCTCCGCCTGCGCGTCGTCCATCCCCATGGCCGTCCGGAAGGTGTCCATGATCGGCGGACCGACGAACGACATCAGCGTCGCGTGGTCGGGCACGGGCACGCCGACCGTGCGGAAGGTGTGCGTCATGCTCTCGAGGATCCCCGGAGCGGAGTCGCTGATGGTCCCGTCGAGGTCGAACAGGATGGCGGTGTACGGGCGGGTCATGTCCTGCCCAGCCTAGTCGCGGCGGTCGACGCGACCAGGGGACGGGCCGCAGGGCGTGTGGCGGAGGTGGGGCGTGCCTCCCGGCCGCGTCTTCCACGGAACCAGGTTCCGGACACAGCACCACGCTCTTCCGCGGTGTGGTGTCCGGAACCTGGTTCCGGGGAGCACACGGAGCGCACCCCGCGGTCGGCGCCGCCTCAGAACAGGCGGGTGTGCCCGCCCTCGATGCCCCGCATCGCGTCGTAGTCGAGCACGAGGACGCGGATGCCGCGGTCCTCGGCGAGGGTGCGGGCCTGCGGTGCCACCGTCTGCGCGGCCAGCACCCCCTGCACCGGACGGAGCAGCGGGTCGCGGTTCATCAGCTCGAGGTAGCGCGTGAGCTGCTCGACGGCGTCGATGTTGGCGTTGCGCTTCATCTCGACCGCGACGCTCGCGCCCGCGTCGTCCCGCGCCAGGATGTCCACCGGGCCGATGGCGGTCATGTACTCGCGACGGACCAGGGTGTGGCCGTCACCGAGGAGCTCGATCTGCTCGGCCAGGAGCTGCTGCAGGTGCGCCTCGACCCCGTCCTTCACCAGGCCCGGGTCGACGCCGAGGTCGTGCGACTCGTCCGCGAGCACCTCGTACAGGCTGACGATGAGCTTGTCCTGCGTCTTCTTCTGCGTGACGGTCCAGACCTGCGTGATGCCGGCGGTCGCCTGCTCCTCGTCGGGCTCGGTCATCTCGATCGAGCACGGCGGGCTCATCCAGTTCAGCGGCTTGTAGCTGCCGCCGTCGGAGTGGACGAGCAGCGAGCCGTCCGCCTTGAGCATGAGCAGGCGGGTCGCGAGCGGCAGGTGGGCCGACAGGCGTCCGGCGTAGTCGACGGAGCAGCGGGCGATGACGAGACGCACCCGGCGATCCTAACGGTCGGTGCGTGCTCCGGCGTCCGCTCGGTCCGTCGGCTCGGCCGTACCGGCCGTTGCGGTCGGTCGGGTCGTCCCGGCCTGGAGGCGCGGGGCACGCCCGTCGTCGGCCGTCCCGTCCGTGCCCTGGTCACCACCGGTGCCGTGGTCGCCACCGGCCCGCTGCTCACGCCGTCGCCGCAGGGTCTCCGCCGCGGCGCCCGTCTCGCGGGCCGCGCCCGACGCCAGGCCGGCGGCGATGATGAACACGAACACCACGAGCAGGGCGCCGAGCAGGCCGATGTGCTCGCCCAGGAACCCGATGAGCGGCGGGCCGGCGAGGAACGCCACGTACCCGATCGTCGCGACGGCGCTGACCTTGAGCGCAGCCGAGCGGGGGTCGTCCGCCGCGGCGGACATCCCCATCGGGAAGCCGAGGCTCGCGCCGAGGCCCCAGAGCACCACGCCGACGATCGCGATCGGGATGACGTCCACGAAGATGAGGAGCCCGAGGCCGACCACGGCGACGGCAGCGCTCACGCGGAGCACCGGCACCCGGCCGAACCGGTCGATGAGCGGGCTGCCGGCGATGCGCCCCGCGGTCATCGCGGCGAGGAACACCGTGAGGACCGCCGAACCGGCCGCGTTGTCGAGCCCGTGACCGTCGATCATCGCCAGGGGCAGCCAGTCGTTGGCGGAGCCCTCGGCCAGGGCCATGCCGAGGACGATGACGCCGATGAGCAGTGTCGACGGCTGCGCCCAGACCTGCCAGCGGGTGAGCTGCACGGGGGTCGGGCTGGTGGCGGTGGACTCGTGCTCCTCGAACCGGTGCTCGTCGCCGAAGCGTGACGCGGCCGCGAGCATGACCAGGCAGACTACCACGCCGAGGACGGCGAAGTGCAGGACCACCGGCACCTCGAGGGCCTCGGTCAGGGCGCCCAGACCGGCACCCGCGAGCGTCCCGACGCTGAAGGCCGCGTGGAAGAGCGGCATGATCGTGCGCCCGCCGGCCTTCTCGGCGGCGGCACCCGAGACGTTCATCGACACGTCGACCAGGCCGTTGCCGAAGCCGAACGCGATGAGCCCGACCCAGATGGCCGCGAAGCCCCAGCCCGCGGTGACGGCGACGCCCGCGAACACCAGACCGACCGCCAGGCAGACCGCAGCGACCTGGACGCCCCGCCGTGCCCCGACCTTCGCGACGATGTGGCCGGCGAACGTCAGGCCACCGATCGAGCCGACGGCCATGCCCAGCACGAGCAGGCCCATCTCGAACGTGCTCGCTCCCAGGGAGTCGCGGACGCTCGGGATCCGGCCGAGCCAGGTGGCGATCGCGAGCCCGGAGAGCGTGAAGGCCACGAAGACCGCGGCGATCCAGACGCGGGTGGTCGGGGCGGTGCGGGCGGACGTCGTCGTCATGCTGGGATCCGGTCTCGTGCTGGTGGCGGCTGCTGCAGTGCGGGTGATGGTGCGTCCCGGGGCTGGTCGAATCGATTCGACCGTTCGGTGTGACTACGCTAACGGGCGATGGACCAACCGGCAACAGGACCCGGCGCTCCCGGCGCGTCCGGGACGGACCGCTCCCGCGACGCCGCCGACGCCCCAGCGCGCCGCGGCCCCCGCCCCACGCTCGCCGCCGTCGCCCGTGCCGCCGGTGTCGCCCCGTCGACCGCGTCCCTCGCGTTCAGCGGCGCCGGCCCGGTCTCCGAGGACGCCAAGGCCCGCGTGCTCGCCGCAGCCGCGGAGCTCGGCTACGGCGGCCCGGACCCTCGCGCCCGTTCGCTGCGCCGGGGTCGGTCCGGGGTCATCGGCGTCGTCATGGACGAACGCCTGAGCGACGCGTTCCGCGACCCCGTGAACGTCCTGACGCTCGACGGCATCGCCGAGGTCGCGGGGGAGGCCGGGGCCTCCCTGCTGCTCGTGCGCAGTCCCCTCGACGACGAGCAGGGCGCCGGACCGATCGTCGACGCGCCGATGGACGCCGTCGTCCTGGTCGGCTGCAACGTCCGGATCGACCCCGCGGTCGCGGTGCTCCGGCGCCGCCAGATCCCTGTCGTCGCGATCGAGGCGGACGACATCGAGGGTGCCGTGCCGATCCACCTGGACAACCGCGATGCCTCGCACCGCGCGGCCGCGTACCTGCGCGACCTCGGGCACCGGGCGGTCACGATCGTGACGCTCCCGCTCGACGCGCACCGCCGGTGCGGGCCGGTCGATGCAGCACGCGAGGCGGCGGGGGTCGCGCACACGACGCTCGAGCGGCTGCGCGGTGTGCGCGAGGTGTACCCGGAGGCATCTGCGGTCGAGGCCGCCGGGAGCTCGGTGGAGGACGGCCGCACCGCCGGTCGCATCCTGTTCGCCGACGGTGCGCCCGTGCCGACGGCGGTGGTGGCGCAGAGCGACCTGCTCGCCGTCGGGGTGATCTCGGCCGCGCTCGACGCCGGACTCCGGGTGCCCGAGGACGTCAGCGTGGTGGGGTTCGACGGGATCACGGTGGACGACAGCCTGCTCCACCGGTCGCCGATCCGGCAGCTCACGACGCTCGAGCAGCCGTTCGAGCAGAAGGGTCGGGCCGCGGCGCGGGCGGCGCTCGCGATGCTCGAGGGCGGGCAGCCGGAGCCGGCCGGCTTCCGGTCGGAGCTGCGGATCGGGGACACGACGGGGCCGGTGCGCGCCCAGGTCTGATGCCGGCTGTGCGAACCCCGATCAGGTCCGATCACGGAAGGTCTTGCGCGTCGAACGCCGCGACGGCTCCTTGCCGAACCGCTCTGCGCACAGCCAGGGGGACAGGCTGGTGCCGGTCTCGTTCCGTTCGGAGACGAGACGAAGCCGGTGCGCCGCGGGATCGACAGCTGATCGACCCGGCGAACCGGCGGCGTACACACCGAGGTCACCGAGAGGCGTCGGTGCCCCTTGCAGCTCGCGCAGTAGCCCCACACCGCATGGTCACGAACCACGTCACTGCTCCCACGTACGGGACGACGAGGATGAACACGGCCCATGCGAGCGTGCCCCTGCCTGACAGTGCAGCGTCGCGGAGCACCGAGACGAGCGCGACGAGGGCCAGCACGAGACCGACCACGGCGGCGACCATCGCCACTGCGTCGGTCGGCGTCGGGACGAGCGGGTTCGCGGCGGCTTCTGGCACGAGTCCCGCAGCGAGCCCGATCACTGCCATCCGTTGAACGTCACGGCGCCGTTGCCCCTGGCGCTCAGCCGCTGGATGCTCGAGTAGGTGCTCCAGGCGATCGTCCCCCAGGGAGTCGGAACCCCGCGCTTCACGACGACCTTGCACTTGGAAGTGGCCTGGCCGCCGCTGATGTACCCGCTGTTCTTCGAGGACGACACCTGGGTGAACGGTTGGATGTTCCTCACGACCGTGCACGAGTAGCCGAGCAGCTTCCGCGCGGTGGAGCCGCTGTACTCGTACGTCTCGGACACCTTCGTCTCGGTGAGTCTGATACCAGCGAAAGCGAACCACTGCGTACCCGAAGAAGTGCGCGACGCTGCGCTGATCGTCGCACCCTTCTCGTCCTGCTGTTGTCCAGGTTCGGGGGACCTCGTTCCGCCCCGTTGAAAGCCGCGGTCCTGGCCGGCGGTCATCGAGGTGTTCGCGCGCGCTGCCATGTCGACGGCGACCCGTTCGGCCATCTCCGGATCGAGGAAGTAGGACGCGAGCTCGTGGCGCTGCCCGGCATCGAGGGCGTCGAAGGCAGCGAGGTCGGCCGATGAGCCCGATCGCTCGAGATCTCCGCGGAGAACTGACAGGACTGATGTCTCCTGCGGCGTGCTGATCGCCGTCGCAGCGGACGCAGCACTCGCAGGCACCGCGCACGTCGCGGCGAGGGTCACCGTGGTGACTGCGGTGCACACGGTCGTGAACCGTCTGCGAGCGTTGTGGTTCTTGAACAAGGAGTTCCTCTCCTGGCCGCGCAATCGGCCGTCTCAGCGGCGTTGCCACCGTTGGTTCAGCCAACCACAAGATGTGAGAAACGCATGTTGAGACATATCAGTGGATCGTCGACGAGGGTGACGAGCATCTTCTCCCTGGCCTGGGCGGTCGCTCGGCTGCCGGTACTCCTCAGCGGACCGGGGCCGCGCTGATCCTCTGGCCAGCACCGGGCTGCCGATTGCGGCTCGTCGCGCCAGTGACGGGTGGGCCTGAGCCGGTCCGACGCAAGATGTCTTGTCATGGAAGGCCCTCTTCACAACGGGTCATCGTGCGGTGCGGTCGGACCGACTGGGCGGTCAGCGGTCCGCTGATCTGGCGTGGCGAGCGCGGTCGATCCGATGCAGCAGGAACGGGAGAACGACGGCACCCGCCAGCACGACCGAGAACACCACGACGACTGCCCGGCTCTCGTGCCCGGCGGCGTAGTTGCGCCAGGGGACGCCCGCCAGGACCTGCACGACCGGCCCGGACACGGCGAGTGAGCCGCCGGGGACCAGGACCAGCAACCACGTCCGCGAAGTCCAGGGCGCACTCCGGTACCGGCACACGATCGCCGCCGTCGTGGCTGCGATCGCCACAGCGGCCCACAGCCAGGAGTCTCCGGTCATCCGCCACCCGTCGTGCCGCCACCAAGCCCGCACCAGTGATGTCGTCTGCTCCCAGGTGCCGGATCGCCGGGACACCACCGGCAGGGGCCACCCGATGACGGCGAGGGTGCCGGTCACTGCAGCGACGACGCCCAGCACCCAGGCCGAGGGCCGACGGGCGTCCACCGGTTCGACGTCGTACGACTCGATGCTCACCCGCGCCGCCGCAGCCCCAGCACCACCACCGCCACGAGGTTCACCGCACTCCCCACCAGGAACCCCGTCGTCCCGCCCGCGACCCCCGCCACCGGCCCGAGCGCCGCCATCAGCACCACCCCGACGACGAAGCCCGCGACCGACGCCAGCGCCACCTGCCGTGACCGCCCCGACGCCAGCAGGAGCGCCGCGGGCACGAGCCCGACGGTGAACACCCACACGCCGACCATCAGGTACCGCAGGTCCGCCACGGCGGCAGCGCCCTCGGCCGGGTAGACGAGCGGCAGGAACCACCCCGCGAGCCAGGCGACGAGCCCGAACACCACCGCGGTCCCCGCTGCGAACCCCACGACGAGCAGCAGTGCGCCGCGCGACCGCAGCGACCCGCCGTCAGTGCGGTGCGCGAACGCCGGCACGAGCACCTGCCCGAGCGCCTGCCCGACCATCGATGCCGGTGTCGCGAGCGTGAAGGCCGCTGCGTACACGCCGGCGTCGAGCGCCGACGCACTGACCTGCGCCGAGATCATCGTCAGCTGCAGCAACCCGTTCGAGGTCACGACCGCCAGCACGTTCCACGCTGCGAAGGCGAGCAGTCCGGCGGTGGGCTCGGCGGGTGCTGCCGCGTCCGCGGTCAGGTTCCCCCGCGGCCAGCACGCGATCGCGAACACGGTGTACCCGATCGCCAGGGGCAGCAGGACGAGGGGCTCGAGCCGGGCGACGCACGCCGCAACGAGCAGCCCGAGGGCGAGCAGGCTCGTCACGGTGTCCCAGAGTGCGACCCGGGGTGCCCGGTCGTACCCGAGCTGGGCGCCGCGGGCGTAGCAGTAGAGCCCGTAGCCGACGACGACCCCGACCCCGCCGACGACCATCCCAGGGCTCGCACCCCAGGCGACCGCGACCGGGACGGTCACGCCGGCGAGCACGACGCTGGACACCGCCATCGTCGCCCCGAGCAGCCGGTTCACGGCGGCGTCGGACCGCCGTCCGCGCATCGCGATCGCCAGCACGCGCGACGCGGTGTTGCCCGCGGCGTTCGGCCAGAGCAGCGCGGTGAACACCGAGAGCGACAGCAGCGCGGTGGTCTGCCCGAGGGTCTCGGTGCCGAACACCCGTCCGACGACGACGGTGACGAGCAGCTTCGCGAGCCCCTGCACCCCGATGCCGACGGTGGCGAGCAGCGCGGACGACGCCACGCCCCGACCGGTGCTCATCGGGCCAGAGCCTGGTCGACCCAGCCCGGCCGGTGCGCGCGCACGCCGAGCGTCACCGCACGGACGCCGATGTAGCCGAGCGCGAAGGCCGCCCAGAGCCCGGCGAGCGTCCCGCCGACCCACCAGAGCAGCGGCAGGTACACGACGAGGTTCACCACACCCGCCAGCGCCAGGTAGCGCGCGTCGCCCGCGCCGATGAGCACGCCGTCGAGCACGAAGACGTACCCGGCGACGGGCATCCCGACCGCGATGAGCACGAGCACGTCCGGCAGTGCCGAGCGCACGGCCGCCGAGTCGGAGAACACCGGCCCGAGCAGCCCGCTCAGCGCGAGCCCGAGCACGACGACCCCGAGCACGACCCCGCCGACGACGCCGAGCAGGACGAGCCGTCGCGTGACCAGACGGACCCGTGCGGGGTCCCGCGCGCCGAGCCCGTGCCCGACGAGCGCCTGTCCGGCGATCGCCAGGGCGTCGAGCGCGAAGGCGAGCGTCGAGAAGACGGTGAGCCCGACCTGCGTCGTCGCCAGCCCGGTGGTGCCGAGGCCGGTCGCGGTGGCCACGGTCGCGAGCATCGCGACCCGCAGCGAGGCGGTCCGCAGGAAGAGCCAGGCACCCGATCGCAGTGCCCGCACCACACCGGACGTGCCCGGCCGCAACGGGGCACCGACCCGCCGCGCGGCCCGCACCGCGATCACGACGTACACGGCGGCCATCGCCCACTGCACGACGACCGTGCCGGCGGCGGACCCCTCGACGCCCCAGCCGAGGCCGTAGATGAGCGCGGCGTTGAGCACCCCGTTCGCCACGAAGCCGACGGTCGCGACGACGAGCGGCGTCCGCGTGTCCTGCAGCCCGCGCAGGAGTCCGGTCGAAGCCGTCACCACGAGGATCCCGGGCAGTCCGATCAGGGACACGGTCAGGTACGCGGTGGCGGCGTCCGCGACGTCCGGGGCGGCACCGAACAGGTCGACCAGCGGCCCGGCGAGCGGCCACCCGACGAGTGCCAGCACGACACCGAGTCCGAGCGCCAGCCACATCCCGTCGATGCCCGCGTGCACGGCCCCGCGGCGGTCCCCGCCGCCGAGGGCGCGCGCCACCGCCGGGGTGGTCGAGTACGCCAGGAACACGAGCAGGCCCGTCACGGTCTGCAGCACGACGCTCGCCAGCCCCACCGCCGCCAGGGCGGTCGCGCCGAGGTGCCCGACGAGCGCGGTGTCGGTGAGCAGGAACAACGGCTCGACGACCAGCGCCCCGAGCGCCGGGAGCGCGAGCCGGACGATGTCCCGGTCGACGGACCGTCGCTCGGTCGCGGCGGCGGGGGGCATCGGTCGGGGCACCGCACCATCCTGCCGGGGATGGGCCGCGGGCGTGGACCTGCTCCGCTGATGTCATGTCGCTCCTCCGGTGCACCGGTGGAGCAGGAGACGTCGGGTCGAGCGCGCCCACCCGACAGTTCCTGCTCCACGGAGCGGCCAGCGGGACCGGCCGACGGACGGGAGGCCCGTGGCGGCGTCGCCACGGGCCTCCCGTCCGTCAGGTGGTGCGTCCCGGGCCGCGTGTGGCTCGGCTCGGTCCGTGCCTGGTTCCGCCCGGGCCGCGTGTGGCTCGGCTCGGTCCGTGCCTGGTTCCGCCCGGGCCGCGTGTGGCTCGGCTCGGTCCGTGGCTGGTCCCGCCCGGTCCGCGTGTGGCTCCGCTCAGTCCGTCCGGGGCTCCGCCGGGACCGCACCGGTCGCTGCGCGCGCCGCGTCCGACGCCGGCGGCGTCGCCGGGTCGGTACCGCGGGCCCGGCCGACCAGGTCCATCAGGTGGTAGACGACGATCGCGGCGATCGTCCCGACGATGATGCCGCCGAACGTCGCGCCGCCGAACGAGAACGTGAAGTCGGCGATGCCCATGATGAGCGCGATGCCGGCGGTGAGCTGGTTCTTCGGCTTGGCGAAGTCGACGCGGTTCTCGACCCAGATGCGGATGCCGATCACGCCGATCAGCCCGTACAGCGCGGTGGTGGCGCCGCCGAGCACGCCCGCCGGCACCGACGAGATGACCATGCCGACCTTGGGTGACAGACCGAGCAGGACCGCGACGATCGCGGCGACCCAGTACGCGGCCGTCGAGAACACCCGGGTGGCGGCCATCACGCCGATGTTCTCGCCGTAGGTGGTGGTGGCGGAACCGCCGCCGACGCCCGCGAGCACGGTCGAGACGCCGTCGGCGAAGAGTGCCCGTCCGGTCAGCGGGGTGAGATCACGACCGGTCAGCTGCCCGACGCCCTTGACGTGTCCGACGTTCTCGGCGACCAGGGCGAGCACCACCGGCACGAAGCCGAGGTAGATCGCGAGCTGGCCCGGGTCGAACGCGGGGGCGGTGAACGTCGGCAGGCCGATCCACGGGGCCGCGCCGACCGCCGACAGGTCCACCTGACCGGAGAGCAGTGCGGCGACGTAGCCGACCACGACACCGATCACGATGGACAAGCGACCGAGCAGCCCCTTGAACAGGACCGTGACCAGGATGATCGCCGCCAGGGTGACCAGCGCGACGACGGGAGCCTTGGTGAAGTTGTCGCGCGCGGCCGGTGCGAGGTTGAAGCCGATCAGGGCGACGATGGCGCCCGAGACCACCGGGGGCATCAGGCGGTCGATCCAGCCGGCGCCGGCGAGGTGGACGATCGCGCCGACGACCGCCAGCAGCACGCCCACCACGATGATCCCGGACAGCGCCAGCGGGATGCCGCCGATCTTCGTCGCTGCACCGATCGGGGCGAGGAAGGCGAACGACGAGCCGAGGTAGCTCGGCAGCCGGTTGCCGGTGATCAGCAGGAAGAGGATCGTCCCGATGCCGCTGAAGAGCAGGGTCGTCGAGGGTGGGAAGCCCGTGATGAGCGGGACGAGGAAGGTGGCGCCGAACATCGCCACGACGTGCTGGACGCCGAGCCCGATGGTGCGGCCCCAGGAGAGGCGCTCGTCCGGCGCCACGATGGTCGAGGAGGAGACGGTCGCGCCGTCACCGTGCAGCTTCCAGCCGAGTCCCATGGCAGCACCGTAGCGGCTGCGGGGCTGCTGGTGCGGGCACTCCGGTCCCGCTGTGGCTAGCGCTCTGCGACGTCCGGGCCCTGGGAACGCTCCCGACGCTGCACGACGAGCGTGCCGATGCCCTGCACCACGAAGTACACGGCAGACGCGGCGATCACGACCGCCACGGCGACCGAGACGACGGACGGTCCACGTGCGACGAGCTGCACGACCGCGAGCACGAGGAAGATGCCGCCCATCACGATGACGACGACGGGGTTCTGGGCGACGAAGAAGCGCCGCCCGCCGTTCGCGTCGGCGATCGCCTGGGAGCGGGCCCGCGCCACCGCGTCGGGGGATCGGCCTGCACGTCGATCCGCGGCTCGGCGTCGTGCGCGCACGGCGAACCAGACGACGGCACCGATCACGGCAGCCGCAGCGTACGCGAGCGAGGTCGGGGCCTGCAGCAACCCCGACACGAACAGCACCGCGACGCCCGTGACGATGCCGGCGACCGCCGCGGTCGTCCAGGTGTCCGTGCGGCCGTCGACCCCGGTGACGTAGCCCGGGCGCTTCGCGTACGGGTCGTGCGGCTGGTGCTGGTCGTCGTGCGACGGTGCATCCGGTCCTGGTCGGGTTCCCACTCGGCAGAACGTACGCCGACCCTGGGCGTCCCTACCTGATGAGGTTCGGCGCGAAGCGGCACCAGTAGTCGGTGATCGGGCCGTCGGACTCGCGGATCCCGACGCCGAAGGACTCACCGTCGACCACCCAGGATCCGAGGACCGGGTGGTTGTGCCCGTTCGACCCGGGGAAGTCCGGCAGCTCGTGGTACTGCTGCCAGACACGTTCGCCGGCCGTCCCGGCGCGACGGTACTCGGAACCGTTGGACGTCACCGACCCGTCCGCACGGTGCACGGCGATGCCGTCGCCCTCGCGCCCGAACACCGGCTTCACGACGAAGTCCGTCATGCCGTCGGGCCCGTCGGCGTACGAGGGCAGCAGGTTCTCGTGACCGGGGAACAGTCGCCAGAGGGCCACGAGCAGGAGCTTGTTCGACAGGAACATCTTCCAGGCCGGCTCGTACCAGCGTCCGAGGCGGCCGCGGTCGCTGACGAGGAACGCCCCGAACTCCTGGTCACCCGCGGCCCGGTCGTCGCCGGAGACCAGGTCCTCCCAGGGGTAGAGCTTGAACAGGTTCCGGATGACGGGCCACTGCGTCCCCGGCTCGTCACCGGGCAGGGTGAACACGCTGCGCGCCGAGCCCGACGGCTCCTCGTTGCCGACGAACTGCCGTGCGACGGCGTGCCAGCCGATGTCCTTCATCTCGATGCCGGTGTGCTCCCAGCCGGCCTCGCCAGCGAGGTCGCGCATGTAGGCCACGGTGTCCCAGTCCTCCCCGGCGGTGTCGAGGTCCGAGTGTGCGACGAACAGTCGACCGCCGTCCTCGGAGCGCAGCGACTCGTGCAGGAGGGTGCGCCAGCGGGCGACCAGTGCCTCGTGGATGCCGTTCCACTGGTCGGTCTCGGCGGGCAGTTCGCCGGACTCGACGCGCTCGCGCATCCAGTGCCACTGCGTCACCGATGCCTCGATCAGCCCGGTCGGGGTGTCGCCGTTGTACTCCAGGAGCTTCGCGGGCGAGCCGTCCCCGGCGTACGCCAGGTCGAAGCGGGCGTAGACGTCGGGTTCGGCCTGCTCGAGGGACCACGCGGCGAGTTCGAAGCCGTCGCGGGTGAGGCCGAGGGTGCCGAGCTCGCCCGACGCCATGTAGCGCGCGGCTTCGAGGCACATGCGGTGCAGCTCCTCGGTCTGCTGCTCGAGCGCCTCGACCTCGGGGAGCGTGAAGACGTAGGCGGCACCCTCGTTCCAGTACTCGACCGCCGTGCCGTCCTCGCGCACCGAGTGCGAGTAGACGAGCCCGGTCTGCTGGATCTTCCGTCGCCAGTCGGGGCGCGGCGCGAACTCCACGCGCTCCATCAGCCGCCGAACCCGCCGTGCTCGCCGGAACCGCCGAAGCCGCCCTTCGACACCGAGCTGCCCCTCGACGAGATGCCGGACTCCGCGGTCTTCCCGGACGGGAGCGCGGTCGTGCCGCCCGATGTCCGCTCGCCGACCGCGGGGACCCTGGTGCTGCGGCTGCTGCTCACCGGCAGGTAGTACCACCCGGCGTGCCCGCCGTGGTTGTTGCAGTCGTCGTCCGGCAGGCGCTTCTGCGTCGCGTTGTCGCGGCAGATCTTCGCGTAGTCGGCGTCGACCCCCGACCCCTCACCACACCCGGTCAGTGACGCGGCCAGGGCGGCGACCACCCCGATCGAGACAACACGCGACGCGCGACGACGAACACTCACGACCACGACACTAGCGACGCACGTCCCGCTCGGGCTCGGGGGTCCCGGCGACGTCCGGATCGCTCCGGGGAACGAGCGTCCGGCCGGTGAAGAAGGCCGGTGACCGGAAGCGCTGGGCGACCATCAGGACGACGCCCACGGCGATGGAGCCGACACCGACGACGGCCACCGCACCGATGCCGAACACCGTGACGTTCCTGCCGTCCGCGTCCTGGAGCCAGTCGGGGCGCGCGAACTGCGCAAGACCGTGGACGAACGCCAGGGTCAGCGCCGTCCCGCCCAGGAACGGGACGATGCCCCGCACGACGAGGTGGCGCGCGCTGTCGAGCAGGGTGCGGCGGAAGACCCAGACGCACGCGAACCCGGTGAGCGCGTAGGTGAAGGCGATCATCAGCCCGACGGACTCGATGAGCGCGGAGAGCAGGTCGGCGGACAGCACGGTGAGCAGCACGTAGCACCCGGCCGAGGCGAGTCCCATCGCCCACGTCGACCAGGTCGGGGTGCGGTGGCGCTCGTGCACGCGGGCGAAACGCGACGGCAGTGCGCCCTGGGCAGCCATCGCGAGCGCGGTCCGGGCGGTCGGCATGATCGTCGTCTGGGTCGACGCCGCCGCGGACGTGAGGATGGCGAACGCGAGCAGGGCGGTGGCCGCGTGTCCGAGGGCCGACGACCCGAACAGCACCGGCGCGATCGCGGCGAAGACGTCCTCGGCGTTCGCCGGTGCGCCGAGGCCGGTGCCGTCGACTCCCACACCGGCGAAGGCGATCGTCGCGGTCGCCACGAGGACGTAGATGCCGAGCAGGAGGACGGTGCTGACGACGGCTGCCCGACCCGGTGTCCTGGTCGGGTCCCTCGTCTCCTCGTTGAGCGAGACCGCCGTGTCCCACCCCCAGTAGATGAAGATCGCCGTCAGCATCGCGGGGGCGACGACGGACCCGAGGTCGAGGCCGCTCGGCCAGAACCAGGCGAGCGTCGGGGTGATGGAGGCCGCGGTGCCGGTGCCGCCGGCGACCCGGACCGCGGCGACGCCGGCGAACACGACGAGTGCCAGCACCTCGATGCTGAGGAGCACGACCTGCAGGCGCGTGGACACCTCGACGCCGAGGTGGCAGACGACGGTCATCACCGCGATCCACGCGACCCCGGCCACCGTGGACCAGAGCCGGTCGTGGCCGAGCGCGGCGACGGTGGCGTCGTCCGCGAGCGCGCCCACGAAGGTGAACCCGTACGACCCGGCGACCTGGGCGAGGTTCGCCATCACGATCACGTCCGCGGCGATGATCCCCCACCCGCCGAGCCACCCGGGGACGGGCCCGAACGCGCGGGTCACCCAGGTGAACGTCGTGCCGCAGTCCGGGTCGACGCGGTTGAGCTCCCGGTAGGCCACCGCGATCATCCAGACGGGGACGAACGCGAGCAGCAGGATGCTCGGCGCCTTGACGCCGGCGAGCAGGACACCGCCGCTGGCCACGACGAGGCCGAGGCTGGCCGCGAGGCTGTACGCCGGAGCGGTCGACGACAGGCCGACGACGATGCTCCCGAGCAGGCCGATCGAGCCCGGCTGCAGGCCCTTCGGCGTGGTCCGAGCGATCCCGGTGCGGTCGGTCATGCCTGCACTCAACACGATCCCACGCCACGGTTCGTCGCGATCAGCACGAGGACACGCCGGCGGCGACTCCGGCTCCGGTATACGGTGTGTGACGTACCAGTCAGGAGTCACCATGCCTCGTTCTGTCCCTCCCCGTCGTCCGCATCCCGTCCGAGGTGCCGTGCTCGCCGCGACGGTGGTCGCCGCCGCCCTCGCACCCGTCGCCGCCGGTCCCGCAGCCCTCGCCAAGGAGCACCCGGGAGCGACGGCGTCCGATCCCCGGTCCGACTTCACGGCCGGCGTCCGTTCGATCGACCACGGTCGCGGCATCGTCACCCTGGTCGGGACGGGGCCGGTCGGCGGGAGCGTGGGCATCACCGCCGACGGCGTCGAGCCGGTCTGGACCGAGGCCGGCTCGGACGGGTCGTGGACGGCCGAGGTCCGGCTCGGGCCCGGGCCGCACGTCCTGCACGTCCGGTCCCAGGTGACCGGTCGGACGATCGACGTGGCCGTCGAACTGCGCATCCTGCTGCCGCCCGAGATGATCGCGACCGTGGACGGGATCGCGAGGACCATCGCGCTCGAGGGGTCGGGGCACCCCGGAGCGCACCTGGTGGTCCGTGAGGCCGACGCGGTCCTCGACGAGGTCGACGTCGCCGCGGACGGCACCTGGTCGACGACGCTCCGAGGGCTGTCCTTCGGTGACCACCACGTCGAGGTCTGGCAGTACTTCGACGGTACGCACAACGGCGGCGTGGACGACGTCTACCGGGTCTCCGGCGCCGCGGCCGTGACCACGGCGACGGCATCGCGCGAGACCGACCGGACGACCCTGGCAGGCCGGGCACCTGCGGGGACCACGCTGCGGTTCGCCGACCCGGACGGGCCGATCACCGACGACTCGGGTGCCCCGGTCGAGGTCCCGGTCGGCGACGACACGACCTGGCAGGTGACGATCCCGATCCCCGACGACGTGCGCTTCCAGGTGGTCGACGTCACCACCTTCGACGGCGGGCGGCCGGTCGGGACGGCCGAGGCTCGGGTGACGATCCCGATCGCGCTGGCCGGCACGGCCGAGGAGCTCCCCGACGGGTCGGTGCGACTGGCGGGCACGGGCGAGGTCGGCGGCATCGTCTCGCTCGAGGACGCCGAGGGCACTCCGGTGACCGATGCCGAGGGGCACCAGGTGCAGACGCAGATCGGGCGCACCTGGGAGCTGGTGCTGCCGCGGAACGTGCTGCCCGACGACGTCGTCGTGGCGCGGCAGCGGGTCGGCGGTGTCGAGCAGGGTGCGCTGCGCCTCGTGCTCCCGCGCAGGCCCGGTGTCCCGGGCCCCGGCGGCGGGCACGGCGGCAGCGGTGGGAGCGGGGGCGCGCTCGTCGAGCCGGGCGGCCGAGCCCCGGAGCCGGGCCGGACCGCCGCGAGTCGCATCCGCCACGGCGATGTCGCGGGGCAGCCGGACACGACCCGGTTGGCGTACACCGGCGCGGACGTGCTGGCGCCCACGGTCGTCGCCTCGGCACTGCTGGCGGCGGGCGGCGGTGGCCTCGTCGCGGCCCGGTTGCTGCGCGGCCGTCGCTCCCGTCGTGGCTGACTCCGTTCCGATCCGGAGCCGGTGGCTATCGTGGAGCGCATGACCGACGTCGCACGCACCTCAGGGATCCACACCGACGAGCTCGACCCGGACGTCCGCCCGCAGGACGACCTCTACCGGCACGTGAACGGGACGTGGATCGCGCAGACGCCGATCCCCGACGACAAGGCCCGCTACGGGTCGTTCACGGTGCTCGCCGAGGACGCCGAGGTCGCCGTCCGCGCGATCGTCGAGCGCTCGCAGCAGGCCGCGCCGGGCACCGAGGAGCGGAAGGTCGGCGACCTCTACACGTCCTTCACCGACGAGCGCCACCTCGAGGAGCTCGGCACCGGGCCGATCGACCCGCTGCTCGGCGAGGTCGACGCGGTCGAGACCGTCGACGACGTCATCGCGATGGTCGGACGCTTCGAGCGCCTGGGCCTGCCCGGCTTCATCCAGCTCTTCGTCGACAACGACCCGGGCGACCCGGAGTCGTACGTCGTGTTCCTCGAGCAGTCCGGCCTCGGGCTGCCCGACGAGTCGTACTACCGCGAGGAGCGCTTCGCCGACATCCGCGCGAAGTACCGCGAGTTCGTCGCGTCGATGTTCCCGCTCGCGGGCTTCGCCGACGCCGGGCAGAGCACCGAGGCCGTCATCGCGCTGGAGACGGCGCTCGCCGCCGTGCACTGGGACAACGTCACGACCCGTGACAGCCAGAAGACCTACAACAAGATGTCGTGGGACGAGGTCGCGGCCCTGGCGAACGGCGCGGACCTGCACCTGTGGTGGCAGGTGATCGGTGCTCCAGCCGGCGCCTTCGACACCGTGGTGGTCCGCGAACCGTCGTTCGTCACCGGCCTGGCGGACCTGCTCCGCTCGCAGCCGCTCGACGCGTGGAAGGACTGGCTGCGCTGGCAGGTCATCCGCGGATCGGCGGCGTACCTGACGAGCGCCATGTCGGCGACGAACTTCTCGTTCTACGGCACCGCGCTGACCGGCGCACCGAAGCAGCGCGAGCGCTGGAAGCGCGGTGTCTCGCTGGTCGAGGGCGCGATGGGCGAGGCCGTCGGCCGCATCTACGTCCAGGAGCACTTCGACGAGACGTCCAAGGCCGAGATGGACGACCTGGTCGCCAACCTGGTCGAGGCCTACCGGCAGAGCATCACCGCGCTCGACTGGATGACCGACGAGACCCGCGCCCGTGCCCTCGACAAGCTCGACAAGTTCACGCCGAAGATCGGCTACCCGGTGAAGTGGCGTGACTACTCCGCGCTGCCGATCACCCCGGACGACCTGGTGGGCAACGTCCGCGCCGTCGCGAGCTTCCAGGTCGACCGTGAGCTCGGCAAGATCGGGAAGCCGATCGACCGCGACGAGTGGTTCATGACGCCGCAGACGATCAACGCGTACTACAACCCGGGCTTCAACGAGATCGTGTTCCCCGCGGCCATCCTGCAGTTCCCGTTCTTCGACGCGCAGCGCGACGCTGCCGCGAACTACGGCGCGATCGGTGCCGTCATCGGGCACGAGATCGGCCACGGCTTCGACGACCAGGGTTCGCAGTACGACGGTGACGGCCGCCTCGACAACTGGTGGACCGAGGCCGACCGCACGGCGTTCGAGGAGCGGACGAAGGCCCTCATCGCGCAGTACGACGCCCTCGTGCCGACCGAGGTGCCGGACGGGCACGTCAACGGCGCCCTGACGATCGGCGAGAACATCGGCGACCTCGGCGGCCTGTCGATCGCGTGGAAGGCCTACCTGCTGTCCCTCGACGGCCAGGAGCCGCCCGTGATCGACGGCATGACGGGCGCCGAGCGGTTCTTCCTCAGCTGGGCGCAGGCCTGGCGGATGGCGATCCGGCCGGAGGAGGCGGCGCGCCTGCTGAGCATCGACCCGCACTCGCCGAACGAGTTCCGCTGCAACCAGATCGTGCGCAACATCGACGTCTACTACGACACCTTCGGCGTCACCGAGTCGGACGCGATGTACCTCGACCCGGCCGAGCGCGTCGCGATCTGGTGATGACCGAGCCGGACGCGGCTCCGTCGTCCGAGCCGGGTGCCTCCGGACCGGGCGCGCAGTCGAGTGCCGACGGTGCCGCTCGCCGTCCCCGCCGTCGACAGCACGTCGGCGGCGCGGACGGCGTCCGCGTGCGCGGACGGCACCGCGGCGGCGCTGACGACCGGTTCACCGCGACCGTCGACGCCCTCGGATCGCTCGCCCGCGAGGGCGCGGGGGTCAGCGCGTCGGTGATCGACACGTCGACCGGCAAGGCCCTGCTCGCGGTCGACGACACCCTCGTGCAGCCCGTCGCGAGCCTCGGGCGGATCCTGCTGCTCATCGAGGTCGCGGCGCGGCTCGAGGACGGTCGCCTGCACGGGGACCGACTCCAGCGCATGGCACGGGACACCGCGACGGGCGCCGGGCTCTGGCAGTTCCTGCAGGAGCCGACGATGCAGGTGCCGGACCTCGCCACCCTCGTCGGGGCGACGGCGGACGCCTGGGCGACGAACGCCCTGCTCTCGACGGTCGGCATCGACGCGGTCCGGCAACGGGCAGAGGCGCTCGGCATCGACCGGACGGCGCTCATCGACCGGGTCCGAGACCGCCGTGGACCCGACGACGCCCCGGATGCGTCGGTCGCACCGGCGGGCGAGCTCGCGTGGCTGCTGCGCGGCCTGGCGCTCGGCGAGGTCGTGGACGAGGCCGTGTCGAACCGGGTGCTCGGGTGGCTGTCCCTCGCGAGCGACACGACCCTCGTGGCGGGGTCCTTCGGCCTCGACCCGTTGGCCCACCGGGCTCTCGACCACGGGCTGCAGGCGGTCGTGGTGACCGGGTCGTCGACGGGCGTCCGGGCCGAGGCGGGGATCCTCCGCGGGCCGGGCTCGTCGGTGAGCTACGCGGTGACGGTGACCTTCGACGACGCCACCCTGCAGCGTCGGCTCGCGGTGGTCGAGGCGATGCGGACGATGGGCACCGAGGTGCTCGAGGCCGTGCACGCCCCCGCGCACCGCTGACCGGACCCACGGTCCGACCGACGCCCCACGGCGTGTCTCGGCCGGCGTCCAGCCGTCACGGGCACACTCACGGCACAGCCAGGCACACGAGCGACGGAGGTCGGAACATGGCAGGCAAGCACGAGCAGGCACGCGGCGACGAGGGCCGGGCGGACGGCGTCGAGCCCGAGGCCGGGGCCTTCACCGACAGCGAGATCCCGGGCGACCGGCACGTCGGGTCCCACGAGCCCGCGGGGGAGTTCGTCTCCAGCGACATCCCCGGCGAGACGCGACCGGACGACGCTCCGGCAGCCGACACGGGCGAGTACGTCGAGTCGGACATCCCCGGCGAGGCCGAGCCCGCCCAGGACGGCGAGACCGGCCACTACGTCGACAAGGACGAGTGAGCGGGGCCGGGTGAGCCCCTCAGGGGCTGACCGGATCCTCAGTCGACGAGGCCGGCGTCGACCAGCCGGCGGAGCGTCTCGACGCCCGCCGGCGGACACCGGTCGGCGTCCGCGGAGGTGACCCACTCGACCTCGTCGACCTCTGCCGAGGCGACGGGCGTGGCGGAGTCGGCGGTGCCTCCCGGCCGCACGACGAAGAGCGCCATCGCGACCATGGTGCCCTCGCCCTGGCCGTGCGCCGCCTCGAGCACGGTGCCGAAGGGCTCGACGTCCGCCTCGGTGAGGCGCAGC
Source organism: Curtobacterium caseinilyticum (assembly GCF_030363035.1). Lineage (GTDB taxonomy): Bacteria > Actinomycetota > Actinomycetes > Actinomycetales > Microbacteriaceae > Curtobacterium > Curtobacterium caseinilyticum. Next base: position 195,392 of record NZ_JAUCMN010000007.1, read on the forward strand.
CCGGTCTCCTCGCGCGCCTCGCGCAGGGCCGCCTGCACGTCGGTCTCGTGCGGCTCGGCCTTGCCGCCGGGCAGGTAGAGCACGTCGCGTCCACGGGCGCGCACCATCAGGACGCTGCGGTCACGCACCAGCAGGAGCGCACTGACGCGCAGGGTGCGAGGGGCGGCCGGGAGGCTCAGCTCGCGTCCGCCTCGCCGGTGCGGTCCGTCGACACGGGGCACTCGGGCGCGGTGCGCTCCGCGAGCGGCACGACGGGCGAGGGCAGCTCCGCCTCGGGCTCCGGACGCACCCCGAACAGGGCGTCGAGCGCCCCGACGAACTCCTCGCCGCGACCGGCGCGACCGAGCTCGCGGGCGCGCACCGACGGACGGTGCAGCAGGACCCCGACCAGGTGGCGGAGCGCCCGCTCGGTCTGCTCGACGGACTCCGGGTCGGTGTCGCGTCGCTTCGCGCGGTCGATCTCGTCGTCGAGGATGTCGAAGACGTGCTTGCGGAACGCCACGAGCGCCGGGGTCGTGGACTGCTCGAGCGCCTGCGCGCGGAAGCGGGACACGGCGTCGTCGACCATCTGGCGCGCCTCGGACTCGGCGTTCAGCTCGGCGATCGGGGCGTGGATGCTGATCGTCTCGAGGTCGAGCAGCTCGACGCCGTCGACGTCGGCAGCGTCCGGGTCGACGTTGCGGGGCAGGCCGAGGTCGATGACGATGCGGCGACGGCCGTCGTCGAGGTCGGCGGGTTCGACGACCGGGACCTCGCTCGACGTGCACGTGATGACGACGTCGCTCGATCCGATCGCCGTGCGGAGGTCGCTCGCGGCGACGAGGTCGTGCTTCGCGGCGAACCAGGGCGCGCGGCCGGAGGGCGAGAAGACCTGGATGTTCGCGGCACCGCGGTCGCGCAGGGCGGCGATGGTCGTGGCGGCGTAGCTGCCGGTGCCGACGAGCAGCACGCGGGTCCGGGCCCAGTCGGTGATGCGGGAGGACGCGAGTTCGAGGCCGAGGCGGACGAGGGACCGACCGGCGGCGCCGATGCGCGTGCGGGTCTTGACACCGCGGGAGGTGTGCGCCGCTTCCTGGAACAGGCGCTCGAGGTCGGAGGTGGTGGTGCCGTTCGCGCGGGCGTCCTCGAGCGCGCGACGGACCTGGCCGGAGATCTCGGTCTCGCCGACGACGACGGACTCGAGCCCGCTCGACACGGCGAACAGGTGCTGCACGACGTCCCCGCCGCCGAGCACGCTGACGGAGTCGAGGACCTCGGCGGGGACCAGGTCACTGGCGGTGGCGACGGCGTCGACGGTGGCCGACACGGCGGAGTCGCGGTCGTCGCCCGCGATGTCGAGGTAGGCCTCGAAGCGGTTGCAGGTGGCGAGGACGACGGCTCCGTCGAGCACGTCGGAGTCCGTCACCAGACGGCTCGCGGCGGTCGGTGCGCCGATGCTCAGTCGCTCCAGGAGGTCGAAGCTGGCGTTGCGGTGCGACGCCGTGAGACAGATGAGCACGTGTTCCATGGTAACTCGCCATCGGTTCACCGACTGTTCGCCCTCCGCGTGCACAGCAGACTGGGGGCTGTCCACCGCGCAGGGCGGCGGTCGAGGTCGTGGATGGGACAATCGGGGGGTGACCACCGCCGCACCCGCCGCCCTGCCCGACAGCCACCCGCTCGTGACCGGCAGGACCTCGGGCTCGCCGCTCGTCCGGGCGCTCCGCGGGGACCGGCCGGAGACCCTGCCGGTGTGGTTCATGCGGCAGGCCGGGCGGTCGCTGCCGGAGTACCGCGAGCTGCGGGTCGGCACCGCGATGCTCGACGCGTGCCTCGACCCGGCGATGGCGTCCGAGATCACCCTGCAGCCGGTCCGTCGGCACGGGGTCGACGCGGGCATCTTCTTCAGCGACATCGTCGTGCCGATCAAGCTCGCGGGCGTCGACGTCGAGATCGTGCCCGGACGCGGTCCGGTGCTCGGTTCCCCGATCCGCACGGCCGCCGACGTCGACGCCCTCGCACCGCTCGACCCGGCCGCGCTCGCCCCGATCACCGAGGCCGTGCAGCGCACCGTGGCCGAGCTCGGCGACACCCCGCTCATCGGGTTCGCCGGCGCACCCTTCACCCTCGCCGCCTACCTGGTCGAGGGCGGTCCCTCGAAGGACCACATCCGCGCCCGCACGCTGATGCACAGTGATCCCGAGACCTGGTCGCGGCTGCTCGACTGGGCCGCCGGCGTCTCGGGGGCGTTCCTGCGGGCCCAGGTGCTCGCCGGCGCCTCGGCCGCCCAGCTCTTCGACTCGTGGGTCGGCTCGCTCTCCCGCGCGGACTACGTCGCATCGGTCGCGCCGCACTCGGCGACGGCCCTCGGGCACGTCGCCGAGCTCGGCGTGCCCCGCATCCACTTCGGCGTCGGCAGCGGCGAGGTCCTGCGCGAGATGACCACGCTGGGCTCGACGACACCGGGCGACCCGGCCGACGCCGTCGCCGTGGACGCGGTCGGCGTCGACTGGCGGCTCCCGCTCGACGAGGCCGTCCGCCGTGTCGGGTCGGGGGTCACCGTGCAGGGGAACATCGACCCCGCGATGCTCGCAGCGCCCTGGCCGGTGCTCGAGGCCCACGTGCGCGACGTCGTCCGTCGTGGCGGCGCGGCCCGGGCACACGTCGTCAACCTCGGCCACGGCGTCCCGCCGGAGACCGACCCGACCGTGCTCACCCGCGTCGTCGAGCTGATCCACTCGCTCGGCGACGGGACGGGCGTGGGCGAGGAGTCCGTCGCGTGACCGACGTCGTCGTCGTCGGTGGCGGGGTCGCCGGTCTGGTCGCGGCGCGCGACCTGGCGAAGGGGGGCGCGCACGTCGTGCTCGTCGAGGCGGGCGACCGACTCGGCGGGATGCTCCGCCGGCACACCGTCGCCGGGCTCGACCTCGACATGGGCGCGGAGTCGTTCGCGACCCGCACCGACGCCGTCGAGCGGCTCGCGACCGAGCTCGGACTCGGGAACGACATCGTGTCGCCGGACCCTCGGGGCGCGTGGTTGATGACCCGCGACGGACGGACCGCCCCGATCCCGCAGACCGGGTTCCTCGGCATCCCCGGCAGCCCGATGGCCGCGGACGTCCTCGCGGTGATCGGACAGGGCGCCGCCTTCCGCGCCCAGATGGACTCGCTGCTGCCCTCGCCCGTCGGTGCCCGCGCGGAGTCGCTCGGCGCGCTCGTCCGGAAGCGGATGGGGGAGCGCGTGCTCGACGACCTGGTCGTGCCGGTCGCGGGCGGCGTGTACTCGACGCACCCCGACCAGCTCGACCCCGACCGGGTGGCTCCCGGCCTCCGCGCGGCACTGCAGCGCGAGGGCTCCCTCGCCCGGGCCGTGCTCGCGCTGCGCTCCCGTTCGGCAGCGGGCTCAGCGGTGCAGGGCCTCCGCGGCGGCATCGTCCGCCTGGTCGACGAACTCGTGGCCGACATGACGACGTACGGCGTGGACGTGCGGCTCGGCACCCGCGCCACGGCGGTCGAGCGGTTCGCCGTCGACACCCTGGCGGCCGACGGCACCCGGGAGCGGCTACCAGCACAGCACGTGCTCGCGTCGACCGCCGACCCCGCACGGACCACACTCCCGGACCGCACCGGGATCGAACTCGTCACGCTCGTCGTCGACCAGCCCGCCCTCGACGACGCGCCACGCGGCACCGGCATGCTCGTGCACCCGGACGCCGACGGCGTCGCTGCGAAGGCGCTCACCCACGCCACGGCGAAGTGGCCCTGGCTCGCGGAGGCCGCCGGCGGCCGGCACGTCCTCCGGCTCAGCTACGCGACCCGGCCCCACGACGAGGCGACCGACCCTGCCGGGGTCGCCACGAGCCTCCCGGTCGAACCCGACGACGCGATCGGCACCCGTGCCACCCGCGATGCCAGCGCCCTGCTCGGCGTGTCCGTTACGGCGGACCGTGTCGTGGGTGCCGCCCGCGTCCGCTGGTACGGGCCGGACCTGACCGCGGCGGGGCTGGCGGAGGGTGTCGTCGGCATCGGCGAGACCGCGTCCGGCCGCGGGCTGGCGGGCATCGTGGCGGCGGCGCGGGCGTCCGCCGGACGCATCCTGGGATCCTGAGCGGACCGGAGAGGGCCCGAGGGCTACTGTGGACGAACGCCGGACGTATTCCGTTCGGCGCATGACCACCGCACACCCTCAACAACGGAGGATCGCACATGCGAGGCAAGCTCCTGTTCGTCGCCGGCGCCGCACTCGGGTACGTCCTGGGATCGCGAGCCGGACGGGCGCGGTACGAGCAGATCAAGACCGTCAGCGGCAAGATCTGGAACAACGGCAACGTCCAGAAGGGCGTGCACCAGGCCGAGGAGTTCATCCAGGACAAGGGCCCGGACGTGGCCGAGTTCGTCGGTGAGCAGACCAAGAAGGTCGTCCGCAAGGTCAGCCAGAAGAAGGACTCGACCACCTCATGACCGACACCCGCGACCGCAAGTCGCGATCGCTGTTCGGTCTGGTCGGGGACATCCCGAAGCTGGTCAAGAGCCTCGTCAAGGGCGAGATCGACCTGCTGAAGGCCGAGATGATCGCCAAGGCGAAGGTCTTCGGACTCGCCGCCGGGCTCCTCGTCGGCGCGCTCGTGATCGTGCTCTACGCGATCGGCGTGCTGCTGACCGCGGCCGTCATGGGCCTGGCGACGGTGATGCCGGCGTGGCTCGCCGCGCTCCTGCTCGCCGTCGTCATGCTCATCGTGGCCGGCATCCTCGGGTTCGTCGGCTGGAAGCGCTTCAAGAAGGGCCTGCCCCTCACGCCGAAGCGCACGATCGACAGCGTCAAGGACGACATCAACGCCGTGAAGGGCCTGGGCAACAAGCCCGGCCAGCACGACCGGATCCCCCGCTCCTGAGCGGGGCGACCGACACCCCCACCGGAGGACCCCTGTGACCGACCAGCACGACGACCTGGCGAAGCGCGTCGCGGCGACCCGCACGCAGCTGTTCGAGACCCTCGACGCCATCGAGGACAAGCTCAACCTGCCGAAGCAGCTCGGCATCGCGGCGTCGAAGGTCAAGCAGGGGATCGACGAGAAGCCGGTGCCGTACCTGGCCGGGCTCGCAGCCGGTGTGGCGGTGGTCGGGAGTATCGTCGTGGTGGTGCTCCGACGGCGGTAGACCGCCTGCTCGGTGGTCCTCCGGACGCGGCGCGCAGCCACGACCCAGGCAACCGACAAGACGAGGAACCATGAGCTCCGACGTGCATGCAGCCACGCACGAGAACGTGTCCGACCGCACCCCCGCAGACCACGGCAGTCCGGCACACGAGACCGACCCGTCGAGCGGGATCGACCCGAACCTCCTCACCGCGTACGCGCTCTGGGCCGTGTTCCGTCGGCCGCTCGGACCGATCCACCGCGTCGGCGACGACGCCGTCGCCGAGCTCGACGGTGCCGTCGCCCGCGCGGCCGACGCCGGCGTCACGATCCGCGGCTTCTACGACGTCTCCGGCTTCCGCGCCGACGCCGACGTCATGATCTGGCTGCACGGCGACGACGCGCAGGCGATCCAGGCCGCACTCCGCGACCTCCGCCGCACGGCGCTCTTCCAGGACGCCGAGCCGGTGTGGCACGCGATGGCGATGCACCGCGAGGCCGAGTTCAACAAGCGGCACACGCCGGCGTTCCTGCGCGGCAAGGACCCCGAGGCCTGGATCACGGTGTACCCGTTCGTCCGGTCCTTCGAGTGGTACCTCCTGCCGGAAGAGGAGCGCTCGAAGATGCTCCGTGACCACGGCATCGCCGGCGCGAAGTACCGCCGCGTGCTGACGAACACGATCGCGACCTTCGCCCTCAGTGACTACGAGTGGATCCTGCCGCTCGAGAGCCCCGAGCTCGTCGACCTCGTCGACCTCATGCGCGACCTGCGCTACACCGAGGCGCGCCTGCACGTGCGCGAGGAGGTCCCCTTCTTCACCGGTCGTCGGGTGACGACCGCCGAACTGCCGGAGGTGCTGTCGTGACCGACACCAGCCAGATCACGAACGGGAAGGTCCTCGCCGCGACACCCGCCGCGGCCGACGGACCCGAGCACGTCGAGGTCCCGACCGCGTACGACGCGATCCTGCTCGCCGGCTTCGGCGGCCCCGAGGGCCAGGACGACGTCATCCCCTTCCTCCGCAACGTCACCCGCGGCCGCGGGATCCCGGACGAGCGCCTCGAGGAGGTCGCGCACCACTACCGCCACTTCGGCGGCGTGAGCCCGATCAACGCGCAGAACCGCGCGCTCAAGGCGGCGCTCGAGGGCGAGCTCGCGAAGCGCGGCATCGACATGCCCGTGCTCTGGGGGAACCGCAACTGGGAGCCCTACCTCGAGGAGGCCTTCACCGAGGCCGCCGACAAGGGCTACACGAAGCTCATCGCGATCGCCACGAGCGCCTACTCGTCGTTCTCGAGCTGCCGCCAGTACCGCGAGGACTACGCCCGCGTGCTCACCGAGACCGGCCTGATCGACACGATCCAGGTCGACAAGGTCCGGCAGTTCTTCGACCACCCGGGCTTCGTGCGCCCGTTCGTCGACGGCGTGCGCGACGGCATGGCCCGTGCGATCCGCGAGAACGAGGGCCTCGACGTGGCGACCGAGCTGCGCATCCTCTTCTCGACGCACTCGATCCCGTCGACCGACGCGGCGAAGTCGGGCCCGGACTACCGGGGCTTCGACGAGCACGGTGCGTACGAGGCCCAGCACCTCGCCGTCGGCGAGGTCGTCCTCGAGCAGGCCTGGAACGAGCTGCTCGAGCAGCCGGAGTTCGCGCACCTGCAGGGGACGTCGAAGCCGGCGTGGAAGCTCGTCTACCAGTCGCGGTCGGGCCCCCCGACGCAGCCCTGGCTCGAGCCCGACATCAACGACTACATGAACGAGGAGCTCAAGGGCGGCCCCACGCGCGCCGTGCTCATCGTCCCGCTCGGCTTCGTGAGCGACCACATGGAGGTCATGTGGGACCTCGACGAAGAGGCCACCGAGACCGCCGGTGAGCTCGGCTTCTGGTCGCTCCGGACGCAGACCCCCGGTGTCGACCCGGCCTACGTGTCCGGCCTCGTGGACCTGGTGCTCGAGCGCGTCAACGGCACGCCGAAGGCCGAGCGTCCGCACCTGACCGACATCGGCCCCTGGTACGACGTGTGCCGCCCGGGCTGCTGCGAGAACGTGCGCGCCGGGTTCAAGCCCGCCGCTGCCGGCGTCGCCCCGTGACCGACGCCGACAGCGCGCCGACGCCCGCCGCGGGCCTGCGCACCGACGGTGCCGCGACCGACGGTCCCGCCCCGATCCGGCTCGGCACGCGTGCCAGCCGGCTCGCGGTCGCGCAGTCGCAGGACGTGGCCGACCGCCTGGCGAAGGCTGCCGGTCGTCCGGTCGAGCTCGTCACGGTGACGAGCGAGGGCGACACGAACCGTGCCTCGCTCGCGAGCCTCGGCGGTACCGGTGTCTTCGCCAGTGCCCTGCGCGAGGCCCTGGTCGCCGGCGAGGTCGACGTGCTCGTGCACTCGCTCAAGGACCTTCCCACCGCGCCGTACGACGGGCTCACGATCGCGTCGGTGCCGAAGCGCGCCGACGCCCGTGACGTCCTGGTCGCCCGGAACGGCGCGACGGTCGACACCCTGCCCGAGGGCGCGAAGGTCGGCACCGGGTCGCCCCGCCGCGTCGCGCAGCTCAAGGCGAAGCGTCCCGACCTCGACGTCGTGGACATCCGTGGCAACATCGACACGCGACTCGGCCGCGTCGACGACGACCTCGACGCGGTGGTGCTCGCCGCCGCCGGGCTCGGGCGGATCGACCGCCTGGACGCCGCGACGGAGCTCCTCGACCTCGGCTTCTGGCCGAGCGCCCCCGGCCAGGGAGCGCTCGCGGTCGAGATCCGTGCGGACGAGACGGACAAGAGCCTGCTCGCGGCGCTCCGGAAGCTCGACCACGCACCGACGCGGCTCACCGTGACGGCCGAGCGCGAGGTCCTCGCAAAGCTCGAGGCCGGCTGCTCCGCACCGATCGGTGCCACGGCCGTGGTCGACGCGGAGCTGCTGCTCGTCTCCGCGACGGTCTACCGCCCCGACGGTTCGGAGTACCGGACCGCCTCCCACGCGGCGCACCTCGACGGTTCCGCACAGGAGCGTCTCGACGAGGCACTCGAGGTCGCCGGGCGCGTGGCCGCCGAGCTGCTCGAGAACGGTGCCGCGGAGCTCGCCGACCTGGCGTCCTCGGTCTCCGCCACCCCTGCCGAGGGCGACCACTCCGCCGGCCCCGGTCTGGCGACCCCCGCAGCCGAGCAGCCCGCGGACGACGCCTCGACGAACACCGCGTCCACGCCGACCGCGCAGTAGGCGGTCACCACGGACGACACCACCCCCGTCGTGGACGAGGAACGGCCCCCGGTCGTCCTCGTCCCGCGGGGCGGTGCGTGGGGCGAGGCCGTCGCCGCCGCGGCACGGCAGCGCGGGCTCGACCCCGTCGTCGTGCCGCTCATCGCGGACGCGCCGCCCGAGGACCCGGCGGCGCTCGACGCCGCGCTGGCGCGGCTCGCCGCCGGACACGAGGACAGCGCCGAGGACGCGGACGAGGACGGAGTTCCGGACGGGAGGCACGGCGCACCACCCACGGGACGCACCCGACCCGACGCGGCCGGCCCCGGAGCCCCCTGGCTCGTGGTGACCAGTGCGACGGCCGTGCGGGTGGTCGCCGGACGCGTGCCGCGCCTCCCGGCCGGTGTGCGCGTGGCGTGCGTCGGCGCGGCGACCGCGCGTGCCGCCCGCCAGGCGGGCTGGCCCGTCGACCTCGTGCCCGATGACGAGTCCGCCGCCGGAGTCGCCGCCGCCCTCCCGTCGGACGCTGGACCCGTCCTCTTCCCACGCTCCGAGATCGCCGCGACCACACTCGTCGACGGGCTGCGTGCCCGCGGCATCGCCGTGTCGGAGGTGGTGGCGTACCGTACCGTGGGGACGGGCGACGAGCCGGTCGTCCTCGCCCCACCACCGGACGCCGTGCTCGTGACGAGCGGGAGCGTCGCCCAGCAGGTCGTCCGTCGGATGACCCCCCTCGATCCCCGCACGCACGTCGCGTGCATCGGACCGTCCACCGCCGACGCGGCCCGTGCAGCAGGCCTCCCCGTGCACGTCGTCGCCCGGAGCCGGTCCGCAGAAGCCCTCCTCGACGCCGTCGTCGAGACCCTCCACCCGAACCCCAGAACAGGAAGGTCATCGTGACCGGACGCTTCCCCCAGGTCCGCCCCCGTCGGCTGCGCGCCACCCCCGCCATGCGGCGGCTGGTCGCGGAGACGCGGCTGCACCCAGCCGAGCTCGTGCTGCCGATGTTCATCCGCGAGGGCGCCACCGACGCCGTCGACATCTCGAGCATGCCGGGCGTGCAGCAGCACTCGCTCGACTCGTTCCGCCGCGCGCTGAACGAGGCCGCGGAGCAGGGCGTCGGCGGCGTGAACCTGTTCGGCGTGCCGACGTCGAAGGACCCCGAGGGCTCCGGTGCGACCGACCCGGACGGCATCCTGAACGTCGCGATCCGCATCGCGAGGGAAGAGGTCGGTGACGCGCTCGTCGTGCAGTCCGACCTGTGCCTCGACGAGTTCACCGACCACGGCCACTGCGGCGTGCTCACGGCCGACGGCTCCGTCGACAACGACGCCACGCTCCTGCGCTACCGCGACATGGCGGTGGCCCAGGCCGAGGCCGGCGCGGAGCTCGTCTGCATGAGCGGCATGATGGACGGCCAGATCGCGGCCGCCCGCGACGCCCTCGACGGCGCCGGGCACTCGGGTACCGCACTGCTCGCCTACTCCGCGAAGTACGCGTCGGCCTTCTACGGCCCGTTCCGCGAGGCCGTCGCGTCGACCCTCGTCGGGGACCGCCGCACGTACCAGATCGACGCCGCCGACGGTCGGCAGGGGCTGCGTGAGGTCCTGCTCGACATCGAGGAGGGCGCCGACATCGTGATGGTGAAGCCCGCGATGAGCTACCTCGACGTGCTCGCCCGTACCGCGGACGTGTCTGAGGTGCCGGTCTGGGCGTACCAGATCTCCGGCGAGTACGCGATGATCACGGCAGCGGCGCAGAACGGGTGGATCGACCGGGACGCCGCTGCGATGGAGGCCCTCGTCGGCATCAAGCGTGCCGGTGCGGACGCGATCCTGACGTACTTCGCGGTCGACATCGCGCGGAAGCTCAACCAGGAGGCCGGCCTGCGCACGTCCGGCAGCACCGCGGCGGTGTCCGGCGTCGCATCGACCGGGAAGGCCCCCGAATGACCACCTCTGCTCCGATGACCGGTCCGACGACGAACGACGCGCTGTTCGGCCGCGCGAAGGACAGCATCCCCGGCGGCGTGAACTCGCCCGTCCGGGCCTACGGGTCCGTCGGCGGCACCCCGCGCTTCCTGACGTCGGCGAACGGCGCGTACGTCACGGACGCTGAGGGGCGCGAGTACGTCGACCTCGTCGCGTCCTGGGGTCCCGCGATCCTCGGGCACGCGCACCCGGGCACCGTCGAGGCCGTGCAGCAGGCGGCCGCACGGGGTCTGTCGTTCGGGGCGTCGACCCCGGGGGAGACCGAGCTCGCCGAGCTCGTGAAGCAGCGCGTGCAGGTCGACGGTGACGGGCCGATCGAGAAGCTCCGTATGGTGTCCACCGGCACCGAGGCGACGATGACCGCGATCCGCCTCGCCCGTGGCTACACCGGCCGTGACCTGCTCGTGAAGTTCGCCGGGCACTACCACGGCCACTCCGACTCGCTGCTGGCCGAGGCCGGTTCGGGCGTCGCCACGCTCGCGCTCCCCGGCAGCGCGGGCATCACCGCGGAGACCGCCGCGCAGACCCTGGTGCTGCCGTACAACGACCTCGACGCCGTCCGGGCCGCGTTCGACGAGCACTCCGAGCGCATCGCGGCGGTGATCGTCGAGTCCGCCGCCGCCAACATGGGCGTGCTCGCGCCGGAGCCCGGCTTCAACCGGGCGCTCGCGGAGATCACGCACGCACAGGGCGCGCTGCTCATCGTCGACGAGGTCCTGACCGGCTTCCGCGTGGGCGCCGCCGGCTGGTGGGGCCTCGAGGCGTCCGGTGCCGTGCCCGAGGGCACCGGGTGGAAGCCCGACATCGTCACGTTCGGCAAGGTGATCGGTGGCGGCATGCCCCTCGCCGCACTCGGTGGCCGCCGCGAGGTCATGGACTTCCTCGCGCCGCTCGGCCCCGTCTACCAGGCGGGCACCCTGTCCGGGAACCCGCTCGCCGTCGCCGCCGGTACCGCCACGCTCCGTGCCGCGACGCCCGAGGTGTACGCGCACCTGGACCGGACGGCGGCGACGATCGCCGACGCCACGAGTGCCGCGCTGTCGGCCGAGGGCGTGGCGCACACCGTGCAGCACGCCGGCAACCTGTTCTCGTTCGCCTTCACCGAGACGGCGCCGCGGAACTACGACGACGTCCGGGCGCAGGACGCGTTCCGGTACGCACCGTTCTTCCACAGCATGCTCGACCAGGGCGTGACCCTGCCGCCGAGCGTGTTCGAGGCGTGGTTCGTCACGGCGGCCCACGACGACGAGGCCGTCGGTCGCGTGCTCGACGCGCTCCCCGCGGCCGCTCGCGCGGCCGCTGCCGCGACCGCGTAGAAGTCCCCTCGCAAGACGCCACGTCGGCGACTCCGCGCAGCGACATCTCGCTGCGCGGAGTCGCCGACGTTGCGTTTCGCGGTAGGGGTGCGCTCGAGCCGCACGCTGGTGTGGAAACCGAGTGACATGTAGTGTTTCAGTGTGCAGAACACGACGCTGTCTTCGTACTTCCGCTCCGCGCGCGGCTGCCGCCTGCTCGTCGACCTGACCGTCGGCGTGGCCTTCGCGTGCGTCATCTGGACGTACTCGCTCTCGTACGACGGGTCTGTCGACAACGGGGACCGGGCCGTCCGGGCATGGACCGGCTGGCACCTCTTCATCCCCGCCGTCACCGTGGCGCTGGTCGGCGTCCGGCGGCTCGTGCCGTGGCCGGTGCTCGCAGCCCTGCTCGCCGTGGACTGGTACGACCGCTGGCGGTCCATCGGCAGTGAACCCTTCGGTGTCGCGATGGGACTCTTCACCATCGCCAGCGAGCGTCCGTGGCGCCAGACCCTCGTCGCGGGCGGTGTGGCGCTCTCCGTGCTCGTGGCTTCGACACAGCTCATCGGCCGGACGACACGAGGGTTCTGGACGTGCCTGATCGTCTACACGTTCGGCATCGTCGCGGGGCTGGCGGTGCGGCGCGTGCAGGCGTACCGCTGGCGAGTGCTCCGGCTCCTCGCACAGTCGCGCATCGAGCGCAGGACGACCCAGCGCGCCGAGGAGCGAGCGGCGCTGGCCCTCGAGGTCCACGACGTCTGCTCCAACTCCCTCGCCGTCGTCAGTCGACTCAGCGAGGTCGCGCGCAGCCGTGTCGCGGCCGAACCGGACACGGCGATGCGTCTCCTGGACGACGTCGCGCGCGTTGCGCGGGACGGCATGGCCGAGGTCCGACGGTTCGTGCGACTCGCCGAGAGCGACCCGGTCGACGGCGATGTCCACGCCATGATCGCGCGCGTCCGGGCGGTCGGCGTCCCGTTGACGGCGACGATCTCGGGGGAGCCGCGGGACCAGCGGGTCGCGGCGACGGTGTACCGGGTGGTGCAGGAGGCCCTGACGAACGTGCTGCGCCATGCAGGTCCCGATCGGGTCGAACTCGAGGTCCGCCACGACCAGGAGGGCGGGGTCTCCCTGCGGGTCCTGAACGACGGTGTGGTCGCCACCACGCGCGGGTCCGGCCGTGGGACGCGCGGTATGGCCGAGCGCGTGGCGACGCTCGGGGGGAGCCTCCGAGTCGGGCCCGGGCATGAGGACGGCACCTGGTGCGTGGAGGCGGTCGTCCCTCCGCCCGGCGGCCTCGCGACCGCCCAGCGTCGTTCGACGGTGGTGGCACGGTGATCCGCGTCCTCGTCGTCGACGACCAGCACCTGCTCCGCACCGGGACCGCGATGGTGATCGGGACGGCGGACGACCTCGTCGTCGTGGGGGAGGCGCAGGACGGTCTCCAGGCCCTGGAACGGGTCGGTGTCCTCCGACCGGACGTCGTCGTGATGGACGTCCGGATGCCGGGGATCGACGGCATCGAGACCACCAGGCGGATCACGGAGCGCTTCCCGGCCGTCAAGGTCCTCGTGCTCACGCAGTTCGACCTCGACGAGCACGTGTTCGGCGCCCTCGCCGCCGGCGCGAGCGGCTACCTGCTCAAGGAGAGTTCCGCCGCGGAGCTCTGCACTGCGGTCCGGACGGTGGCCGCGGGTGATGCGATCGTGGCGCCTCGAGCGTGCCGACGCCTGGTCGAGACGGTGAAGCCGGCGTTGCTCACGGCCCGCTCGCAGCAGGCTCAGGCCTCGCCCTTCGGCGCCCTCAGCGCTCGGGAGCTCGACGTCGTCCGGGCCCTGGCGGACGGGTCGTCGAACGCCGAGGTGGCCCGGTCCCTCTTCATCTCCGAGGCGACCGTGAAGAGCCACGTCGCGAGCATCCTGCGGAAGCTCGGGGTCCGTGACCGCGTGCACATCGTCATCGAGGCGTTCCGCTGCGGGGTGGTCCGGGACTGATCGTCAGGGCAGGACGACGATCGGCGTCCCCAGCGGCAGTGCGTCGAGCTGCGCGATGGCACCCGGTCGGACGCGGATGCACCCGTGCGACACGCGGCCGCGTGGGTCCGGGTTGGCGTGGATCGCGATGAGCCCGCCGTCGGTGCCGGTGTACGGCTCGTCGGCTGCGGTCGCGTGCAGCGAGGTGAGCTGGATCGCCCCGGGCGCCAGCGCCTGCGCGGGGTCCACGTAGCGGGCCTGGAGGTAGCCGCTCACACCTGTCGGCGTCGGGGTGGAGTCCTGTCCGACTCCGACCTCGTGCCGGTGCGATCCCTGCGCTGTCGTGATCGTCATCGACTGCTCCGCCACACGGACCGTGACCGAGGCGGTGGCTGGCTGCATCGTGGGCAGCTCGTCGGTCCGCGCCCACGCCGCCGTCTGTGCGGGTGCCCCCGACGCACCCGCTGCCGAGGGCAGCGTCTGCCGGGCGGGCGTCAGGACGAGCGTCCAGTCGCCGGTCGTGGTCACCGCGGCGACGACGGTCGGTCCCCGCAGGAAGTTGCGCCCGGGGAGCACGGCGACCGGTTCTCCGTCGCGGGCCGCGTACAGCACCAGGTCGTGTTCGAGGAGGCCGGCGTGTGACGCCACAGCGTCGGGCCCGGGCAGGAGTGCGCCGATGACGGCGTCGTGCACGGCGACCGGCAGGTCCTCGGTGGGCGGACCGGCCGGTGCGGTGCTCGCCTCCGGGGAAGGGCTCGGTGTGGGGCTCGGCGGGGACTGGCCCTGCGCGGGTGACGTCGGGTGTGACGGACGCGGGTCCGTGGAGGTGGTGCTGCACGCCGACGCACCTGCCACGAGGGCAGCACCCACCGTGAGTCCGAGGCAACGGAGCGCCGCACGGCGGTCGAGGGTCATGGATCGGTCCTTTCGACGGTCCGGGGATCAGCGGTGGGGGGACGGCGGGGCCGCGGCGACGTGGCGCCGCGGCCCCGAGCCGGATCACCCCGCGACGCGCGGGAGCTTGGTCGGGGGCTGGGTGACGCCCTGCTTCCCGACCGGGGCCTTCGGCTTGGAGCTGCCAGATCCGGGGGTGCTCTTCCCCGAGTGACGGTCAGGATTCGCCGCCTCCTCCAGCTCCGATCCGTCGTTCGCGCTGCACCCGGCCGCGAGGAGCTGCCGAGCGCTCTCCGGCGTGATGTGTCCGTCCTTGCCGTACACCGGTGTCGGCTTCGTGCCCTTCGTGCAGGTGAAGCGGTCACCCGCCGGCTGCTGCTGGCGCTGCTGCTCGGACTGCAGCTGCTTCTCCTGGTCCGCGGGCGTGGTCGACCCGTCGTTCCCGCCCGACCCCCGCGCGTCGGACCCGGTCGACCCCGACTTCCCGCCGGACCCCTTCGTGTCCGTCGTCCGAGGGTCCTTCCGGTCCTGCCCCTGGTTGCCGGTCTGCTGCTGCGAGGTGGTCGGTCGACCGGTTCCCGACCGGTCCGGTTCGCCGTGCGCCGTGAGCGGCGCGAGGACGACCCCACCCACGAGGGCGAGCCCGGCCGACGTGGCGAGGATGGTCTTCTTGATGGTGTTCACGATGTGCTCCGTTCGGTCGTGTCGGCGGTCTCTCCGTCGACATGAACAGTGAAGCGCTGGAACACCACATGTCACACCGTCCGGACGGACGGTTGCGCACCCCGCCGTCCGGACGACGCGGCGCACGGTTCCCCGACCAGAGGTGGTTCCGGACGGGAGGCGCGGTGCGGCTACTCCGCGCGGCGCGCGTGCCAGCGGCCAGCGGTCCGCTCGATGGCCAGCGGGAAGGCGAAGGCGTGCGACACCGCCTCGGACGTGACGACCTCGTCGGCCGGGCCCTGGGCCACCACGGCGCCGTCGCGCAGCAGCATCGCGTGCGAGGTCGACGCGGGCAGGTCCTCGAGGTGGTGGGTCACCATCACGCTGCCGAGGTCCGGCTGGCGCTGGCGCAGGGCGTCGATCGTCTCGAGCAGGTGCTCGCGCGCGGCGACGTCGAGTCCGGTGGCCGGCTCGTCGAGCAGCAGCAGGCGCGGTTCGCTCATCAACGCCCGGGCGATGAGGGTCCGACCGCGTTCGCCCTGCGACAGCACCGGCCACCGGGCGTCGGCCCGTGCCGCGAGGCCGACGTCCGCGACGTGCCGTCGGGCGGTCTCGAGCTGGTCCGGCGTCGGCTCCCACCGCATCATGAGGTCCGTCGTGCCGGTCAGCCCGGTCAGGACGGTCTCGGTGACCGTCAGCGGCGACAGCATGCGGTGCCGCGGGTCGACGTGCCCGATGTGCTCGCGGAGCTCCCGCACGTCGACGCGGCCGAGCCGACGCCCGAGCAGTTCGACGGTGCCCGCGGTCGGGTGCCCGTTCGCACCGAGGACCGCGAGCAGGGTCGACTTGCCCGCGCCGTTCGGACCCAGCAGCGCCCAGTGCTCACGGCTGCGGACGGTCAGCGCCACGTCGTGCAGCAGGTCCCGCCCGGAGCGGGTGACACGGAGGGCTGCAGTTCTGAGCAGGACGTCGGTCACCCGGCCAGTCTGCCCGGTCGGGTAGCCCGCACCGCCCGTCTCAAGCGGTCGCGTCGGCGTCGGCGTCGGCGTTCGCGTTCGCGGCGCGCATCTCCGTCAGGTGCTCCGCCATCGCGCGGGACATCGACCGGATGACGGCCCCGGCGGCCTCGCCGTCGCGACCCTTCGCCGCGGCGTGGAAGGAGTCGAGCCCGTGCTTGACGTCCCAGAACACGAACTCCGGCTGCCCGATCCGCACGAACTTCGCGCGGTTGACGATGCCCTCGGAGGTCTTCACCAGCAGCTCGTTGCCGGAGTGGGCGACGAGGAAGGCGATGAGCGCGTCGATGTCGTCGTTGAGCGCGCGGTCCTCGGCGTCGGCGTGCTTCCGGGCCTGGTCGAGGAGCTTGCCGAGCTGCTTGACCGCGGCGTCGTCGAGCTTCGGCACGGCCCAGCGCGCCGCGAGCTCGGCGAAGCCGAACAGGAGCTGGAACGCGTCGTCGTACTGCTCACGGGTCGGGGAGGCGACGCGCGTGTAGCGGTTCGCCTCCATCTCGACCAGGCCGAAGTCGACGAGCTTCGCGATCGCTTCGCGGATCGGCGTGCGACTCACCCCGAGCCAGGCGACGAGCTCGTCGTCGTTCAGGCGCTCGCCGGCCTGCAGTGTGCCGTCCTGGATCGCCGCGAGCATCTTCTCGAGGACGACGTCGCGCAGGAGCTTCCGCGGCGACGACTCGACCGACGACTTGGGTACCGGCATGGCTGCTCCTCACAGGTTCGGGTGTTCCGTGTGCCAAACCTAGCGTGTCAGTTAGCAAGCGTTTGGGAAAACACCCGGCATGTGCTGCCCGACCCTCACCGCCGCACGTCGACCACCGTCCGTCCGTGGACCTTCCCGGCGACGACGTCTGCGCCGATCGCGATGGCGTGCTCGAGGTCGACCGTGCGGGTGACGTCGGCGAGCAGGGCGCGGTCGAGGTCGGTCGCGAGCCGGTCCCACGCCTGCTGGCGCAGCGGCAGCGGTGCCTCGACGGAGTTGATGCCGAGCAGCGAGACCGCGCGCAGGATGAACGGCATCACGGTCGTCGGCAGCGCCGAGTCCTGCGCGAGGCCGCAGGCGGTCACGGCGCCGCCCCACTTCGTCGACGCGAGGACGTTCGCGAGGGTTGCGCCCCCGACGCTGTCGACCGCACCCGCCCAGGTCGCGCGCTGCATCGGTCGGCCGAGCTCGGCGAGGGTCGCTCGGTCGACGACCTCGGTCGCTCCGAGCGTCCGGAGCGACGCCGCGTTCGACGTCCGTCCGGTGGAGGCCGTCACCCGGTACCCGCGGGCGGCCAGCAGGGCGATCGCGACCGTCCCGACCCCGCCGGACGCGCCGGTCACGAGCACGGGACCGTCGTCGGGGGCGACCGTGCGCTCGAGCGCCAGGACGGACAGCATCGCGGTGAAGCCGGCGGTGCCGATCGCGGCCGCGAACGAGTCCTCGACGGCGCCGGGCAGCACCACGAGCGACCCGCTCGGCACGATCGCGTGCTCGGCCCAGCCACCGTGCCGGGTCTCGCCGAGTCCGGCGCCGTTGCAGACCACGCGGTCACCGATGGCGACGTCGTGGACGCCCGGACCGAGCGCCGAGACGGTGCCGACGACGTCGATGCCGGGGACGAGGGGGTCGATCCGGGCGACGCCCGGGTTGCCCGCCAGGGCGAGGCCGTCCTTGTAGTTCACGCTGGAGCACGTGACGTCGACGAGGGCCTCGCCCTCGTCCGGGTCGGGCACGTCGATCTGCGTGATCGTGGGCGGGGCGGAACGGGAGACGAGGACTGCGCGCGTCATGCGTCGGACGCTACCCCGTGCCTCCCGGCCGGACGCCGCGCCGCTCAGCCGAACATGATGGCGGCCTCGTCGTACCGTGCCTGCGGCACCGTCTTGAGCTCGCCGAGCGCGTCCGCGAAGGACACGTGCTCGATCTCGGTCCCGCGCAGCGCGACCATCCGACCCCAGCGTTCCTCGACGACGGAGTCGATCGCCGCGAGGCCGAGCCGCGTCGACAGCACCCGGTCGTACGCCGTCGGGGTGCCACCGCGCTGGATGTGCCCGAGTGTGGTGGCGCGGGTCTCGATGCCGGTCATCTCCTCGATGAGCGGGGCGAGGCGCTCGCCGATCCCGCCGAGCCGCGGTCGCCCGAACGCGTCGAGCCCCCGCTCGGTGTGCGCGGTGTCCTCGTGGTCGGGCACGAAGCCCTCGGCCACGACGACGAGCGGTGCGCGTCCGCGGTCGTAGGCGGCCTGCACCCACGCCGCGATCTGCTCCATGCTCGTCTTCTGCTCCGGGATGAGGATCGCGTGCGCGCCCGCGGCCATGCCGGAGTGCAGCGCGATCCAGCCGACGTGGCGACCCATGACCTCGGCGACCATGCAGCGCGAGTGGGACTCGCCCGTGGTGCGGAGGCGGTCCATGGCCTCGGTCGCGATGGCGACGGCCGTGTCGAAGCCGAACGTGTAGTCGGTGGCGCCGAGGTCGTTGTCGACCGTCTTCGGGACGCCGACGATCTTCAGGCCGGCGTCCGTCAGGCGCTTCGCGGCGGCCAGCGTGCCCTCGCCGCCGATCGCGACGATGGCGTCGATGCCGTGCCGCTCGAGGGTCTTCGTGATGTTCTCGACGCCGCCGTTCGGGCCCTCGAAGGGGTTCGTCCGGCTCGTGCCGAGGATCGTGCCGCCCTGCTTGGCGATGCCCTGGATGTCCTTGCGTCCGAGGGGCACGATGTCCCCGTCGACGACGCCGCGCCAGCCGTCACGGAACCCGACGAAGTCGTGGCCGTAGATCGCGATGCCCTTGAGCACGATGCCGCGGATGACCGCGTTGAGGCCGGGGCAGTCGCCTCCGGAGGTGAGGATGCCGATGCGCACGGAGACTCCAACGTCGTCGGGTTGCGGGGACCTCCCCATCATGTCTGACGGTGGTGTGGCATTACCATCCCCGTGTGTCCCTCCCAGCTGTCGTCGCCCCGGGTGCCTCCGGTGCCGCTGGTGCGTCCGGCGGGTCGGCTGCGGCCGGGCGGGTGGACACCGTGTACCGGCCTGGAGGCGCGGTGGACGTCCGCGCGACCCTCCGGCCCCTGCAGCGCGGCTCCGGCGACCCCGCCTTCCAGGTGGTCGGGTCCGACACGTGGCTCGCGCTGCGGACGCCGGCCGGGGCTGCCTCGGTGCTCGTGCGCCGTGCGGGCAGCGACGCGATCGCGGTCTCCGCGTGGGGCTCCGGCGCCGCCTGGGCGGTGACCCACGCCCCCGACCTGCTCGGGCGCGGTGACGACTGGTCCGAGCTCGACGTCACCGCACACGCCTTCCTGGCCGAGGCCCGAGACCGGCAGCCGGGGTTACGGCTGCTCCGGACGAACACGGTCGTCGCGATGCTCGTGCCCGCGATCATGGAGCAGAAGGTGACGTCGCGGCAGGCCTGGCGCGCCTGGCGGTACCTGCTCCGGCGCTTCGGCGAACCCGCGCCCGGTCCGGTGCCGGTGGAGATGTTCGTCCCGCCGGCCCCCGAGCAGTGGGCGCGGATCCCGAGCTGGGAGTGGCACCGGGCCGGCATCGAGCCCGGCCGCTCGGCGACGGTGATGCGGGCGGTGAAGGTCGCGCCGGCACTCGAGCGGACGCTTGCGCTCGGCCGGGGCGGCGCGGTCGTGTCGCAGCGACTGCAGTCGATCCCGGGCATCGGGCAGTGGACCGCGGCCGAGACGGCGCAGCGGGCGCACGGCGACCCGGACTCGCCGAGCGTCGGGGACTACCACGTGCCGGCCCTCGTCGGGTGGGCGCTGACGGGCGGCCCCGTCGACGACGACGGGATGCTCGAGCTCCTCGAGCCCTGGCGCGGGCACCGCGAGCGCGTCGTGCGACTGATCGGGGGCTCGGGCTTCCGGAAGCCGGCGTTCGGCCCGCGCATGACGATCCAGGACCACCGCTGGCACTGAGCCGGACAGGACGAGGGTCGCCGACGTAGGCTCCAGGTGAGAACCGATCTCACGAAGGAGGAACCATGTCGGACCCGAACACCACCCCCGCCGCCGAGGCCGAGGGGCACCGCGTCGCCGAGCACGACGTCGCCGACCACGACCACGAGCAGGACGGCGGCGAGCACGAGACCGTCGAGCACGGCGACCACGTCGACTTCGTGCACGACGGCCACCGGCACGCCCGTCACGAGGACCACTACGACGAGCACTGAGCGTCGCTGAGGCGGCCACCTGACGGACGGGAGGCACGTGGCGGAGCCGCCACGAGCCTCCGGTCCGTCGTCGGTGCGGCGTCTACGGGTGCCGGGTGCCCTCGCCGGCCAGCACGGCGCGGTACCCCTCGCGGAACGTCGGGTAGCGCGGCTCCCAGCCGGTCGAGCGGAGCAGGGCGTTCGAGAGCCGCTTGTCCCCGCCGGCCTGCCGGCCGTCGGGTTCCGCGCTCGGCGGCTGCTCGACGCCGAGTTCGTCCGCCAGGAACGTCAGGACGTCGTCGAGCCGGACCGGTTCGTCGTCGGTCCCGAGGTAGGTGTGCGCAGGGTCGTCCACACCCGCCAGGTGGACGAGCGCGGCGGCGGCGTCGTCCCGGTGGATGCGGTTCGTGTGCGGGGAGGTACCGGACGACAGCCTGGCCCGGCCGGACCGGACCTGGTCGATCAGCCGCTCGCGCCCCGGCCCGTAGATCCCGGACAGCCGGACGAGCACGGCCTCGGGTGCCCGCTCCCGCAGCAGTGCCTCGGCCTCGATGAGGACGCCGGCCGTGGGGGTCGCGGCGCTGGTCGGGGTGTCCTCGGTGACCTCGCTGCCGTCGTCCACGTCGTGGACGGCCGTGGACGACACGACGACGATGCGGGGCGATGCGCCGGATGCCTCGATGCCGTCCAGCACGTTCCGCAGCCCGTCGACGTAGGTCGCGCGGTACTCGTCGACGTCACGGGACCCGGCTGCGAAGGCGACGACGACGACCCCGGTGTCGGGGTCGATCGACGGTGCCTCGCGGCGCAGGTCGACGCTCCGGCCGGTGATCGGTTCCGGGACGAGCTCGGCGCGGCGGCGGAACCCGGTCACCGGGTGGCCGAGCGCTGCGAAGCGCAGGGCGGCCTCGGTGCCCAGGTCACCGCAGCCGGCGATGACGACGGGGGAGTCGTGGTGCATGACCCGAGCTTGTCAGGCGAGCGTCGGAGCCCGCCGACAGCTCAGAGCTGGTCGTTCTCCGGAGAGGCGGGCTCGCCACCCGAGTCGACGTCGCTGTCCTGCTGGGGGTCCTCGGTGGCGTTGCCGGTGGACGAGCCGTCGGGCAGGTCCTCGGTGCGCTGGAACTCGCTCTCCGGAGCGTCGGTCGAGCCGTCGGTCGGGCTGGTGTCACTGTGCTGGTCGTTCATGCCGGGGACGCTACGCGCAGGCGGCTCCACCGCCGTCCGGGAGCGGGCGTCCCCCGGGTGCGGGGGCCGTGCCGCGTCCCGGCGCGACCTGCTCGGTGAGCTGAGTCGTCCTCGTCCCCCGACTTTGTAACAGAACGATAACGTCAGCAAACTCGTCCAAACCCTTCTCCCGAGGGTGTCGAATCCCTTGCATCAACCGGGAAACACCCGGAGCGCTCACCAGCCGCAGGTAGCTGGTTCTCCACCC
>NZ_JAUCMN010000008.1 GCF_030363035.1 Curtobacterium caseinilyticum
GTTGGACCGTTGGACCGTTGGACCGTTGGACCGTTGGACCGTTGGACCGTTGGACCGTTGGACCGTTGGACCGTTGGACCGTTGGGCCGCGGCTGGCGAGCCGCAAGGGCACGCGAGCGGGCCCTTGCTGCAAGCCGACGGACGTGCGTGTGCCGCCTCCGCCCGTTCGCGAACGTCGAACGCCGATCGTGCTCGGGTCCAGGGTCGGTCGGGGCGCTGGTCCCCGGTCAGGAGGCGCCGTCGCCGGGGGCCGGAGCACGACCGGGGTGCGCCACACCTCCGGTCCGTGCGCCTGCGTCCGCACGGGAGCCCGGTCGCTCCGTGCAGCGCCTCGGCCCCCGACGGCGGTACAATCGACGCCGCCCGCCTCCGTAGCTCAGTGGATAGAGCAGGTGGTTTCTACCCTCCGTGTCGCGGGTTCGATTCCTGCCGGGGGCACGAACACGAGAGGCCGCCATCCCGATCGGATGGCGGCCTCTCGCCGTGGGAGCGGATGCTGCTCAGTCGTCGTCAGCAGCGCGTCGACGGAGCTCGCTCGCACTGATCGGCTGCGTGTACGGCGACACCTCCCGGTCGTCTCGGACGTCCCGGTCGTCCGGGTCGGCACCGCGGGACGCGGACCCGTCCGGAGCACCGGCGCGGTCGAGCCCGGACGCGGATGCCGAGGCACGGTTCACGTGGGCGTCGGCCGAGGTCGGGCTGGCCACGCGCGGTGCCGAGCCCGGACGCGGTGCAGACCCCTCCTGGTCCGTCACGTCGACGGCGGACGCGTCGGAGGTGTCGGCGTCCGAGCTGCCCACGTCGTTCCGTGTCGTCGTCCCAGCGCCGCCGGGGCGGGCCGACGCGATCGGGGACCCCAGCGGTGGCCGCACGGGCGACCCGTCGAGCTGCACGGTCTCACCCGCACCGTACGGTCGCGTGCGATTGTCGGTCGCCGGGCGGACGTCGTTGATCGGCGTGGTCGCGTCCAGGTCACGGCTGGGAGCCGACGAGGGCGACGACGTGCGCGGCCCATTCGCGGCGGCCGTACGCGCTGCGGCGCCGGTCGGCTGGGACGGCGCGGGACGCAGCGACGTGGTCGTCGGCGTGGGGCGCACGGAGCCGGGGTCGGTGCCGGTGCCGGTGCCGGGTCCGGTCGTGGTGGCGGTGTCGGTCGTGGTGCCTGTGCCGCGCTGCGCCTGCCGCCCCGCGTTCCAGTCCTGCTGACGTGCGATCAGTTCGGCGTCGGGGTCCGGGGAGTCGAACTTCCAGCGTTCCAGGTCCGACCTGAACAGCTTGCGCGCACGGTTCGGACGGGCCTGCCACTCGAGCAGGCGGTCCCGGAACTCGCCGAGCGACTGCTCGGCCTGCGAGGTGAAGGTCGACGAGTTCCGCTTGATGTCCGCGATCTCGTGCTGCGCCCAGTCCGCGGCGAGTGATGCCCCGCTGACCGGGAGCAGACGGAGCTGGATGTCGGCGTCCTCCGCGAGGTGGTCGGCGTACGCACGTTCCTCGTGCCCGAGCGCTCCCCAGCGCGTCGCCTTGCGGGCCGCGGACAGCACACCGGCGACCGCCGCGTTCCGGCTCTCGCGATCGTGCAGTGCGACGACGCGCTTCGCAGCCGCGCGACCGATCACCGCCGCGATCACCCCGGCGACGACGATCGCGACGAAGGGGATGATCGCTCCGGACAGCACCCGCCATCCCTCGTCGGACGCGGTCCAGTCGGTCAGGTCGTTCCACCAGTCCATGGGCGAACCCTACGCAGCCACGAGCGCCGATCCGCGGAGGCGGGGCGGCGTTCCGCGGACACGGTCCACGAGCGCCGATCCGCGGAGGCGGGGCGGCGTTCCGCGGACACGGTCACGAGCCGGTCGTGCAGACGCGGCGCTCAGCCCCATCGCAGGCAGTCGACGGCGTCGTCGGCGGACCAGACGTTCGGCAGCTCGACGAACCGACGCTCGGTGGCCACGTAGCGCCGCGCGCGGTACGCCGTCCCCCCGGCGACGTCCACCCGGTCGACGTAGCCGACGATCTCCCCGTTCGCCCGCGTCACCCGGCTCAGGTCATCACGGACGTCGAGGACCCGGAGGTCACCACGACTGCGAGCGACCGGCGTGGTGCGGATGCGGAACGCGGGTTCGGTGCTGGTCTGCACGGGGTGCCTCCTGGTCGTCGGTGGTGTTCTCGTACCCCAGACGGTAGGCCGGACCACCGACAGCGGCAGGGCTGCTGTCCCGGGCTGGGGAACGGCCGTCGGCCCTCCCGGCTTGTGCAGGAGCGACACCTGTCACGGCTCCGGAGGAGCCCCGGGAGGTAGGTTGACCGCATGACGACGTTCGTGCTCGCAGGTGGGTGTTTCTGGTGTCTCGACGCCGTGTACCGCACGCTCGAGGGCGTGCAGGACGTGGTCTCCGGCTACGTGGGCGGTGCCACTGAGAACCCGTCCTACGAGGCCGTCTGCACCGGCACCACCGGTCACGCCGAGGCGGTCGCGGTGACGTTCGACGAGTCCGTCATCCCCGCCGACGTCGTCCTCGACGTGTTCTTCACGCTGCACGACCCCCGTCAGCTCAACCGTCAGGGTGCAGACGTCGGCACGCAGTACCGCTCCGCGATGTTCCCGGCGGACGACGAGCAGCGGACGCTGTTCGAGCAGGCGATCCGGCGCGCCTCCGACATCTGGGACGGCGACGTCGTGACCACGATCGAGCCGTTGAGCACGTTCTTCCGTGCGGAGGAGTACCACCAGGACTTCTTCGCGAAGAACCCGGGGCAGGGGTACTGCATGGCGGTGGCACTGCCCAAGGTGAACAAGGTCCGCAAGGCTTACAGTCAGTACATCTCGGCGTCCTGACAGGCGGGCGCCGGAGCCACGAGGAGGTGGTCGAACGATGATGGACAACACCGGGACCTGGGTGGCCGTCGGTCCGGCTGGTGCGGTGGGGAGCATCCGCCGCGCGACGGACGGGTTCCACGTCGAGCTCTACGGTCGACGGGGCCGAGGGGGTACGTACCCCTCGCTCGAGTCGGCGAAGGGCGCGGTCCACGCGGCCCTCGGACCGCTCGCGGAGCGTCCCGAGTTCCGCGCACACTGACGGCGACCGGCCTGGAGGCACGGGGGACTCTTCCTCCACAGCCCACCTGATCGGGTCGTCCAGTCACAGGTCGAGCCCCGGCGCGCTGCCGCGCACCGGGGCTCGACGACGATCGAGACATGAACGACACCATCACCGTCTGCGGCATCGTCGCGACCGAGCCCCGCCACCTCGTCACCGACACCGGCATCGCCATCTCGAGCCTGCGCCTGGCCTCCCCGTCCCGCCGATGGGACCGCGGCACGTCGGCGTGGACCAACGGAACCACCAACTGGTACACCGTGACGGCCTTCCGATCCCTCGCCGCCAACGTGCACAAGTCACTGAAGAAGGGCGACCGCGTCGTCGTCACGGGTCGGGTGCGCATCCGCACCTGGGAGCGCGACGGTCGCGGGGGCACGTCGGTCGAGATCGACGCCGAGGGCATCGGTCACGATCTCGCCTGGGGCATCAGCAACTGGATCCGTGTGCCGCGGCACAGCAGCGAGTCGACGGCGGTGCCGGGCGATGCGCCCTCGGTCGACCCGCAGACCGGCGAGGTGCACAGCACGGCCGGTCCCGGCCAGGGGACGGGCCGTCCTGATCACGGCCCGGGCGGACCCGACCACGGCGCGGGAAGGGCGACGCCGGGCGCGACGGGTCCGGTGCAGGACCCCGAGAGCATCGAGGCGGTCACGGGCACGGTCGTGGCCGATGGGGTCGGCGTGGACGGCGAGGACCTGCCCGACCCGGCAGAGGCGGCGCGTCAGACGGCCGCGGTCCTCGGCGGCGACTTCGGGCCCGCGTCCGAGCAGGACGACCCGGAGCGAGCCGTTGCGTGATGCTGCGTCAGGCCGCTCAGCACCGGCAGGACCGGCAGGACCGGCAGGACAGGCAGGACCGGCACGTGCGACGCCGGGACGTCACACGTGCCGGGGAGGGCGCTGGCTCGCTCACCGGTGCCCGGCGCTCAGCAGCGTCGCACGCTCACCAGCGCTGGGTGATCATGGCGATGCCGGCGACCTCGGTCGTGTCCCAGTTCCCGCCCTTCGGCAGGCCGCTCACCCGGCCGTCGACCCAGAAGCTGGCGCCCTGGTCCTTGGCGGAGTTCGTCTGACGTGCCTTGAGCCCGTGGAACGAGAACTTCGTGTTCCAGGTGCCCTGCAGCCCGGTCACACCCGGACGGTTCCGGGTGATGATCTTCACGTTCTGCATGGACGAGTGCACGACGTCGCCGTTCAGGCGTGCGTTGCCCTCGACGTTGAAGAAGAGCCGGCCCTTGAGCGTCAACGGCACGGCGGCGACGGTGTGCCCGTTCGCCAGGAAGGTCCCGACGTTGTTCGGGTACCAGCGCAGCATCACGGGCGTCAGGCCGTGCGTGGCGGGCCCGAGGTAGCCGTACGTGAACTTGCCGTTCTGCACGCGCTCCCAGATGAAGCGGGGCTGCCCCTTGCTGACGGTCGAGCCCTTGTCGGACTGGATGCCGACCGAGAAGGCGTTGTTGTACGCGTCGTGCACGTTGATGTACGACGAGTACCCGGTCCCGGTACCGGTCTGCGAGATGTTCGCCGTGTACTCGACGAGCGGGGTGCCGTGCGGTGCGACGGTCGCCGCGGAGGCAGTCCCGCCCGGCACGACGAACCCGAGGGTGAGTGCGATCGCACCGACGAACGGCAGCACGATCCTGCGGAGGCGCTTGGTGGTCATCGTCCCTTGTTCCTGATCCCTGTCGGCTGCGTCGGGTTCCGCAGCGTGTCCCTGCCGCTGCGTCGGGTCCCGCAGCCGCCTCCCTGCGAGGCGATGGGTACCGTACGTCGTCCGCGCCTCGTGCAACAGCCCCCGTGCGGGATCCGCTCCGAGGACGCTCGGCGAGCACGGGCAGTGGCCGAGCACGGGGCAGTCACCGAGCACGGGCAGTGACCGAGCACGGGTGCGGCGGCGCAGTGTCGGGAACGGCGCCGTGTCAGTAGACTTGGCGCGATATGGCTGAGTACATCTACCAGATGGTCCGCGCCCGCAAGTCGGTCGGCGACAAGCTGATCCTCGACGACGTCACGATGTCGTTCCTCCCCGGCGCCAAGATCGGCGTCGTGGGTCCGAACGGTGCGGGCAAGTCGACGATCCTGAAGATCATGGCGGGTCTCGACCAGCCGTCCAACGGCGAGGCGAAGCTGACCCCCGGCTTCACCGTCGGCATCCTCATGCAGGAGCCCGAGCTCGACGAGTCGAAGACCGTCCTCGAGAACGTGCAGGAGGGTGTCGGCGAGATCCACGGCAAGATCACGCGCTTCAACGAGATCTCCGCGCTGATGGCCGAGCCGGACGCCGACTTCGACGCGCTCCTCGCCGAGATGGGCACCCTGCAGGAGGAGATCGACGCGGCTGACGCGTGGGACCTCGACTCGCAGCTCGAGCAGGCCATGGCCGCGCTCCAGTGCCCCCCGGGCGACGAACTCGTCACCCACCTGTCCGGCGGTGAGAAGCGTCGCGTCGCGCTCTGCAAGCTCCTGCTGCAGAAGCCCGACCTGCTCCTCCTCGACGAGCCCACCAACCACCTCGACGCCGAGTCCGTCCTCTGGCTCGAGCAGCACCTGCAGCAGTACCACGGTGCCGTCCTCGCCGTGACGCACGACCGGTACTTCCTCGACCACGTCGCCCAGTGGATCGCCGAGGTCGACCGCGGTCGTCTCTACCCGTACGAGGGCAACTACTCGACCTACCTCGAGAAGAAGCGCGCCCGGCTCGAGGTCCAGGGCAAGAAGGACGCGAAGCTCGCCAAGCGCCTGTCCTCCGAGCTCGACTGGGTCCGCAGCAACACCAAGGGCCGCCAGGCGAAGTCGAAGGCCCGCCTGGCCCGGTACGACGAGATGGTGGCCGAGGCGGAGCGCACGCGGAAGCTCGACTTCGAGGAGATCGTGATCCCGGTCGGTCCTCGCCTCGGTTCGCAGGTCATCGACGCCGAGAAGCTGCACAAGCAGTTCGGTGAGCGGGTCATCATCGACGACCTCTCGTTCACGCTGCCCCGCAACGGCATCGTCGGCGTGATCGGCCCGAACGGCGTCGGCAAGACCACGCTGTTCAAGACGATCGTCGGCCTCGAGCCGCTCGACGGGGGCACGCTGAAGATCGGCGAGACGGTCGACATCTCGTACGTCGACCAGAGCCGCGGCGGCATCGACCCGAACAAGAACCTGTGGGAGGTCGTGTCCGACGGGCTCGACTACATCCAGGTCGGCAAGACCGAGATCCCGTCCCGCGCCTACGTGTCGCAGTTCGGCTTCAAGGGCCCGGACCAGCAGAAGCGTGCCGGCATCCTGTCGGGTGGTGAGCGCAACCGTCTGAACCTCGCGCTCACGCTCAAGCAGGGCGGCAACCTCCTGCTGCTCGACGAGCCGACCAACGACCTCGACGTCGAGACCCTCGGCAGCCTCGAGAACGCGCTGCTCGAGTACCCCGGCTGCGCCGTGGTGATCACCCACGACCGGTGGTTCCTCGACCGCATCGCGACGCACATCCTGGCGTGGGAGGGGCTGAACGAGGACGGTACGCCGAACTGGTACTGGTTCGAGGGCAACTTCGAGGCGTACGAGGAGAACAAGGTCGAGCGCCTCGGCGCCGATGCGGCGAAGCCCGGCCGCGCGACCTACCGCAAGCTCACGCGCGACTGACCCGTGGCGAGGCTCCACGCTCCGATCCGCCTCCGGTGGAGCGACATCGACGCGTACGGCCACGTCAACAACTCCGCGATGCTGCGTCTCCTCGAGGAGGCGCGCATCGCGGGGTTCTGGGGGCACGACCCGTCCGACGTCGACGCCGACGGCGACCTGCCGGACCCGATCATCGACGGTCGGCCCGGTTCGGGCACCATGACGGTGATCGCGGCGCAGCGGCTCGAGTACCTCGCGTCGATCCCGTACCTGCGGCGGCCGCTCGACGTGCAGCTGTGGATCGGCCGCATCGGGGGTGCGAGCATCGACGTGTCGTACGAGGTGTGGTCGCCCGTCGGCGTCGAACCCGCCGTGCTGTACACCCGCGCGACCACCGCGCTGGTGATGGTCGACGCCGCGACGAACCGCCCGCGGCGCCTGACCGAGGCCGAGCGGGCGGCGTGCGCGCCGTACATCGAGGAACCGGTCGCGTTCTCACGCCCGTAGCCGATCGGACGTCGTGAACGCCGCGGGCGCCGTACGCAACCGCGGCCGCAAGCTCGTGCCGACGCTCGCGCGCCCGCACGTTCGTACCTGGATCCGTAGGTCCGTAGGTCCGTAGGTCCGTACGCCCGGAAGGAGCGCGCCCCGCTCAGCGCGGCACGCGCATCATGCCCTCCTGCGCCACGGACGCCAGCAACCGCCCGTCGCGCGCGAACATCCGTCCGAACGCCAGGCCCCGCCCGCCCTGCGCGCTCGGCGATTCCTGCACGTACAGCACCCAGTCGTCCGCTCGGCCGTCGCGGTGCCACCACATCGCGTGGTCGAGGCTCGCCAACTTCACCCCGGGCGTGCCCCACGCGACCCCGTGCCCACGCATGATCGGCTCGAGGATCGACATGTCGCTCGCGTACCCGAGCACCGCGCGGTGGAGTGCCGGGTCCTCGGGCAGGTCGCCCTCCACGCGGAACCACACCGCCTGGTGCGGCACCCGGTCGCCCTGCACGTCGACGAACACCGGACCCTCGACGTGTCGCAGGTCGAGGGACCGCTCCGCCCAGGCCCGCGCGGTCGGGTGGTCGATCGCCGACAGGACCGACGCCGCGGACGGCAGCGTCTCCGGCTCCGGGACGTCGACGGGGAAGGGGTCCTGGTGCTCCACGCCCTCGTCCGGCCGCTGGAAGGACGCGATCATCGAGAAGATCGGGATGCCGCGCTGGTACGCCTGCACGCGCCGCGTGGCGAAGGACCGACCGTCGTGGATGCGCTCGACGGCGAAGGTGATGGGCACGTCGATGTCGCCCGGGCGGAGGAAGTAGCCGTGCATCGAGTGGATGTCGCGGTCCTCGATGGTGTGCTGTGCGGCGACGACGCACTGCGCGAGCACCTGTCCACCGAAGACCCGTCCGCCCGGCGACCAGTGGCTCGCCCCCGTCAGGATGGTCTCGCCCGTGCTCGCGCCGGTGTCCTGCAGGCGGAGGGTGCTGAGGAAGTCGGGTTCGCCGTTCACACCCGCAGTCTACGAACCCGCCGCCGGTAGGATCGATGACGACATGGGCACCTCGTTCACGCTTCCCGACGCCGCTTCGCTCGGCGACCTCCGCACCTACCTCGGACGCGCTGCCCGCATCGAGGACGGGTCCGTCCGACTGATCGCCGACAACGGTGTCCTCGCGGTGTACACGGCGATCCTGTACCCGCTCGGTCTCCTCGACGAGCTCCCCACGGTGCTCGGCCTGCGCACGTTCTCGCTCACCGAGCCGGTGACGATCGACGCCGTCGTGCCGCTCGCCTCGCTGCAGGAGCGGCTGCGGGTCCTGGCCGAGGAGCACGACGCCGCCGGAGCCGACGGAGCGGACCCGACCCGCGCGACCCCGGTCGAGGTCGAGCTGCCGCACGAGGTCCACACCGTCACCTGGGCCGCCATCTCCCCGCCGCGCGGTGGCTGGGTGCCGCTGCCGGACGTCTCGCCGGAGCTCCTCCGGCGTGCTGCCCGCGACGGCATCGCCGAGGTCGCCGACGCCGTGCCGTCGAACGCGGGCGAGGCGATCGTCCGCCGCATCCGCGCCGAGGTCTGGGGCCGTCCGGTGCCGGGCATCGAGCACGTGCCCGCCGCGGCCGGCTTCGCGGGGGAGAGCCTCGGGTTCCTCGGACACGACCCGGTGCGCCTGTTCGAGAGCGGACCGTGGAGCCGACTGACGTCGTCCCGTGGGCACGTCCTCGTCAAGCGCCGCACCTGGAGCCTCGACCACTAGGCACGAGCGCCGCCGGGCGCGAGTACCGCCGGGCACGAGTACCGCCGGGCGCGAGTGCAGCCGGGCACGAGCGATCACCCCGCACCCCGTCGCCCGTGGTTGAGTGGCGCCGTGCACGTCTTCCTCACCGGCGCGTCCGGCTACATCGGGTCCTCCGTCCTCCGCGCCCTCGTCGCCCACGAGCACGAGGTCACCGCGATCGTCCGCTCCGACCAGAAGGCCCAGGCGGTCCGCGATGCCGGAGGCCGCGCCGTCGTCGGTGACGTCACCGACACCGATGTCGTCCGTCGGCTCGCGCACGAGGCCGACGCGGTCGTCCACACGGCCTCCGCCGAAGCGGTCGACCCGGACTTCACCGCCACGGTGACCACGGCCCTGACGGGCACGCTGAAGCCGTTCGTGCACACCGGCGGCATCTTCACCTTCGGTGACTCGACCGACATCTCCGAGCAGTCGCCCGTGTCCCCGCCGGCACTCACCGCGTGGCGTGCGCCGATCGAGGCGCGCGTCCGCGCGAGCGACGTCCGCACCACGATCGTCGCCCCGGGCATCGTCTACGGACGTGGTGCGGGCATCCCGGCGATGTTCGTCGGGGACGGCGAGCACGAGGTCCGCCTGGTCGGCGACGGCTCCCAGCGCTGGACGACGGTGCACGTGGACGACCTCGGCGAGCTGGACGTCCTCGCCCTGGAGCGTGCAGAGCAGGACGGGTACGTCGTCGCGGCGACCGGCGACAACCCGACGGTGCGTGCGATCGCCGAGGCGGGAGCGCACGGCTCGCCCGTGGTCGCCGAGAGCGCTGACGACAGCAGGCAGCGGCTGGGCACCGCGTACGCGGACGCCCTGCTCCTGCACCAGGAGGCCTCGGGCGCGCACGCGCGCGCCGCGTTCGGGTGGCGGCCGACCCGGCCGTCCCTGGTCGAGGACCTGACGGACGGCTCGTACGTCCGGTAGACGCACCACGAGACGGACGGTCAGTCGAACGTGTTCGTCATCGCGTGTGCGGCGCGGTCGAGGTACGCCCACAGTTCGGCCTCGTCGAGGGGCGCCAGCCCGAGCGACTCCACGGCCTCGTGCATGTGGTGCAGCCAGCGCTCGCGGGCCTCGGACGTGATGCGGAACGGGTTGTGGCGCATCCGGAGCCGCGGGTGGCCGCGTTCCTCGCTGTAGGTGCCGGGCCCGCCCCAGTACTGCTGCAGGAAGGCCGACAGCCGCCAGATCGCGCCCTCGAGGTCCTCCGCCGGGTACATCGGCCAGATGACCTCGTCCTGCTGCACGCCCTCGTAGAACCGCCGCACGAGCCGGTCGAAGGTCGGCGCTCCGCCGATCCGCTCGTACAGCGAACCGGTGGCGCTCGCCCCGTGCTCGCCGACCCGCAGCGTGATCGGCTGGGCGGGGACGCCGCGGGGGACGCTCCCGGGCACGTGCGGGGTGGGGTCGCTCACTGGTGGTCCTTCCCGGGGTCCTGGTCGCGGCGCTGGTCGTCCGTGCGGATCGCCCGTCCGAACAGGTTCCCACGCTTGCCGCGGGACTTCGTCGGCGCGGGGGTCGGCTGCGTCCGGACGGAGCGGAGCCCGTTGATCGAGGTGGCGTTCTCCCAACCCTCGGGCATGATCATCGCCATCGCCGGCAGCGTCACGCCGAGCTCGTCGATGGCGCGCTTCAGGCGGATGCGCATCTCGCGGCCGACGGCGTCGAGCTCGGCAGCGCGGGTCTTCACGACCAGGCGGAAGACCATGCCCTCGTCGGTGATCGACTGCAGCCCCCAGATCTCCGGCTTCTCGACGATCCGCTGACGCCACCGGGGCTCCTGCGACATCGTGACGGCGGCGCGGAGCAGGGCGTCCTGCACGGCGTCGATGTCGGTGTCGTAGGGGACGGTGACGTCGACGAGCACGCGGGACCAGCCCTGCGAGAGGTTGCCGACGCGCAGGATCTGCCCGTTCGGCACGAACCAGAGGATGCCGTTCACGTCGCGGATCTGCATCACGCGCAGCCCGACGTTCTCGACGACGCCGGTGGCGGGGCCGGTGTCGACGACGTCGCCGACGCCGGCCTGGTCCTCGAGGATCATGAAGACGCCGGACAGCAGGTCCTTCACGATGCTCTGTGCGCCGACGGCGAGACCGGCCGCGACGACCGAGGCGCCACCGACGATGCCGACGGCCGCCGTCGGGAACGACGTCGAGATGATGATCGCGAGCGCGATCACGGCGATGACGACGGTGGCGAGGTTCTCGAGCACGCTGCCGAGCGTGCGGGTCCGCTGCACCACGCGGGCCGTCTGCACCGGTGACGCGATGAGTGCCTGGGTGTCCTCGGCCCCCTGCCGCTTCTTCACGCCGTTGACGACACGGTCGACCACCTGCTTGATCGTCCGACGCAGCAGCAGTCGCAGGATGACCGCCGCGAGGATCGTGACGACGATCGTGATGGGGACGTGCCAGGTTTCGACGAACTGGGTGAAGGCGTTCGATGCCCACTTCGATACGTCGTCGGTCGTGTTCGCAGCCAGGATCATGATCGGACGATGCTAGACGGCGGGGCCTCGGTGTCCCTTGAGGAACACCGAGGCCCCGCGCCGATCCGCGTGTGTCGGTCGGATCAGGCGTCGGCCGCCTGGACCCGCAGGGCACGCTCGGTGCCCGCGAGGTTCTCGGACACGATGCGACGCAGCGCCGGGGTCTCCGGGTGCGCCTCGAGCCACGCGTTCGCGGCGTCGCGGAGCTCGACCGACGCGAGCGGCGCCGGGTACAGGCCGCTGACGATCGTGTCGGCGATGTGGTAGCTCCGCTCGGCCCAGATCCGGGTCAGCACGTCGAAGTACTTCGACACCAGGCCCTCGAGCACGACGGGGCTGTTGGTGTGCTGGAAGCCCACGGTCGTCTGACGGACGATCGCGTTCGGCGCCTCGGACGAGTCGACGA
This sequence comes from Curtobacterium caseinilyticum, assembly GCF_030363035.1. Classification (GTDB taxonomy): domain Bacteria; phylum Actinomycetota; class Actinomycetes; order Actinomycetales; family Microbacteriaceae; genus Curtobacterium; species Curtobacterium caseinilyticum. Next base: position 11,886 of record NZ_JAUCMN010000008.1, read on the forward strand.
GCGACGAGAACGCCGCGAGCTTGCCCTCGGCCGTCGGGATCGTCGCGCGGGCACGAGCGGCCGCCTGCTCGCCGGACGCGGTCTTGTCGGCAGCCAGCTCGGCGTCGACCTCGGCGTCACCGGCGGCACCGGCGAGCACGAGGCCCTCGAGGAGCTCCCAGCGCAGGTCGGTGTCGATCTCCAGGCCCTGGAGCGTCACGGAGCCGTCCCGCAGGCCCTGCAGCGTCGTGACGTGCTCCGGCGTCGACGCGATCTGCGCGAAGAACTTCACGAACTGGAACTGGGCGTCGGACCCAGCCTCGGCCGAGGAGGCCAGCTGCCAGAGCGTGTCGCCCACCGTGCGGACGGTGGCGTCGACCTTCGCCGGCGCGACGTAGTTCCGGGCGGTCAGCAGCAGCTGCGAGAGCGTGGTGCGGATCGTCGTCGACTCGGTCTCGGTCGCGATGTTGCCGAGCACCAGGCGGACGTAGTCGCTCGCGGGCGACTCGGCGTCGCGCGTGGCGTCCCACATCGCGCCCCACACGATCGAGCGTGCGAGCGGGTTCGCGATCGAGGCGAGGTGCTCGATCGCGGTGCGGCGGGACTGCTCGTCGAGACGGATCTTCGCGTAGGCCAGGTCGTCGTCGTTGAGGAGCACGAGGTCACCGCGGTGCACGCCGACGAGCTCGGGGACCTCGGTGCGGGCACCGTCGACGTCGATCTCGACGCGGTGCGCACGCTCGAGCTTGCCGCCGGCCGAAGCGGTGTCCGCGCCGAACGGGGCCTCCGGGTCCTGCGCGAAGGAGTAGACCCCGATCGCCAGGCGGTGCGGGCGGAGGGTCGGGTGGTCCGCCGGGGCTTCCTGCAGCACGGCGAAGGACGTGATCACGCCGGACTCGTCGACCTCGATCTCGGGGCGCAGCGTGTTGACGCCGGCGGTCTCGAGCCACAGCTTCGACCACTCGGACAGGTCGCGGCCGCTGGTCGCCTCGAGCTCGACGAGCAGGTCGCGGAGCTCGGTGTTGCCGTGGTGGTGCTTCTTGAAGTACTGCGAGACGCCCGCGAAGAACGCGTCGATGCCGACCCACGCGACCAGCTGCTTCAGGACGGAGCCGCCCTTGGCGTACGTGATGCCGTCGAAGTTGACCTGGACGTCCTCGAGGTCGTTGATCGTCGCGACGATCGGGTGCGTCGAGGGGAGCTGGTCCTGGCGGTAGGCCCAGGACTTCTCCATCGCCTGGAACGTGGTCCACGCCTCGGTCCACTCGGTGGCCTCGGCCGTGGCGATGGTCGACGCCCACTCGGCGAACGACTCGTTGAGCCACAGGTCGTTCCACCACTTCATGGTGACGAGGTCACCGAACCACATGTGGGCGAGCTCGTGCAGGATCGTGACGACCCGGCGCTCCTTGATGGCGTCGGTGACCTTCGAGCGGAAGACGTAGGTCTCGGTGAAGGTGACGCAGCCCGCGTTCTCCATCGCGCCGGCGTTGAACTCCGGCACGAAGAGCTGGTCGTACTTCTCGAACGGGTACGGGACGTCGAACTTCTCCTCGTAGTAGGCGAAGCCCTTCTTCGTGGTCTCGAAGACGTACTCGGGGTCGAGGTACTCGGCCAGCGACCGGCGCGCGAAGACACCGAGCGGGATGGTCCGGCCGTCGCGGCTGGTGAGCTCGTCGCGCACGACCTCGTACGGGCCGGCGACGAGCGCGGTGATGTAGCTCGAGATCTTCGCGGTCGGGGTGAACGACCACGTCGCGACCTCGCCGTCGACGTGGGGCTCGGGCGTGGGGGAGTTCGAGACGACCTGCCAGCGGGCCGGAGCCGTCACGGTGAAGGTGAACTCGGCCTTGAGGTCGGGCTGCTCGAACACCGCGAACATGCGGCGGGAGTCGGGGACCTCGAACTGGGAGTACAGGTAGACCTCGTCGTCGACCGGGTCGACGAAGCGGTGCAGGCCCTCGCCCGTGTTCGTGTACATCGCGTCGGCGACGACGACGAGCTCGTTCTCGGCCTGCAGGTCCGCGAGCTGGATGCGCACGCCGTCGTTCACCGCGGCGACGTCGAGCGCCGTGCCGTTCAGCGTGACCGCGTGCACGGTCTTCGTGATCGCGTCGATGAAGGTCGAGGCGCCGGGCGTCGCCGTGAACCGGACGCGCGTGGTGCTGCCGAAGGTCTCGGCGCCGCGGGTCAGGTCCAGCTCGACGTCGTACGTCTGCACGTCGACGATCGCGGCACGTTCCTGGGCTTCGGTTCTGGTGAGGTTCTCTCCGGGCACGGACGCTCCAACTTCGCTTGCGGCGCGGACGATCGATGTCCGCGGTGAGGGGATCCCGGCAGGCGTCGTGCGCCGTCGGGACGATGGGATCAGCCTAGCGAGCGCGCGTACGCTCGCAGCGTGACCGAGACGACTGTGGACAACGCCGAGACCGCCCGCACCGCTGTGGAGTTCTGGTTCGACCCGAACTGCCCGTGGGCCTGGATGACGAGCCGCTGGGTGGGCGAGGTCGAGCGACAGCGCCCGATCGACGTGACCTGGCGCGTGATGAGCCTGTTCGTCCTCAACGAGGACCAGGACATCCCCGACGAGTACCGGGAGCGCATCCACAAGGGGCAGCTCTACCCGCGCATCGTGACCGCAGCGCTGCTCCGCCACGGCCAGGAGATCGTCAAGCCGCTCTACGACGCGCTCGGCGAGCACGTGCACCACCGCCAGGAGTCCGACCCGGACCAGGTGGTCCCCGCCGTCCTCCGCGAGCTCGACCTCGACGAGGACCTGCTCGAGTACGCCTGGACGGACGAGGTCGACCAGGCCGTGCGCGCGAGCCACCAGGACGGGATCGACCGCGTCGGGCAGGACGTCGGCACCCCGGTCATCGCGGTCGAGGGCACCGCGTTCTTCGGCCCCGTCATCTCCCCGGCCCCGAAGGGCCAGGAGGCGCTCGACCTGTGGGACGGTGTCGTGGCGGTCGCGAAGTACCCCGGGTTCTTCGAGCTCAAGCGCTCGCGGACCGTCGGCCCGATCTTCGACACGGTCGCGTAGCTCGGCGCGCCGGGGCGCGGACGATCGCACTCTGCTGTGGACACCGCGCCACGTCGTGACGGGGTGCGACGTCCGTAGCGGGGTGCGGTCCGCGAGGTGACCACCGGACGGACGGGAGGCGCGGTGACGGCTGGCAACGCGCCTCCCGTCCGTCGTCGGCCGCTCGCTCAGGTGAGCGGCAACCGCATCAGGGTCAGGTCCAGCCAGCGGTCGAACTTCCGGCCGACCTCGGGCAGCACGCCGACGACGGTGAAGCCGAGGCGGTCGTGCAGGGCGATCGACCCGGTGTTCGTCGAGCAGATGCCCGCCATCAGGACGTGCATGCCGGCCGCGCGGGCGTGCGCGACGAGGGCGTCCATGAGCACGGTCGCGATGCCGCGGCCGCGGAACGCCGGCACGACGTAGACGCTGTGCTCCACCGTGTGCCGGTACCCCTGGTGCGGCCGGAAGGCGCTGTACGTGACGTAGCCCGCGACCGCGCCGTCGACCTCGGCGACCAGCACGGGCAGGCCCGCCGCACGACGCTCGGCGAGCCAGCCGTCGAAGTACTCCCGCGGGTGCGGCTCCTCCTGCCAGATCGCGGTGGAGTGCAGGACGGCGTCGACGTGCAGCGCGTGGACGACGTCGAGGTCGCGCGGCTCGCAGTCCCGCACCGTGACCGGGGCCGCCGACTCCGTCGCATATGCTGTCGCCATGTCTCAGATCGTAGACGAACCGGTGGCGGAAGCGGAAACCGGCGGCGAGCACCCGGACGACGCCGACCAGCGGCGCCTGGGTGAGCGCCTGCAGCGTCTCCGCACGGAGCGGAAGTGGAGCCTGACCGAGCTCGCCGAGGAGTCCGGCGTCTCGCGCGCGATGATCAACCGCGTCGAGCGCGGGGTGTCCAGCCCGACGGCGACGATCCTCGGGCGACTGTCCGGCGCGTTCGGGCTGACGATCTCGCAGCTCCTCGACGAGGCACTCGACCACGAGGTGCCCAGGGCGACCGATCCGGACGAGGCACGTGGCGTGCAGCGGGGCGCGACCGCGGACTCCTGGACCGACCCCGAGACCGGGTACCGCCGTCGTCCGGTCTCGAGTGCCGAGTTCCCCGCGGACGTCACCGAGGTGCGCCTCCCGGCCGGTGAGCAGGTGGCGTACCCGGCGTCCGCGTACGCGTTCCTCCGGCACTGCATCTGGGTGGTCGACGGCGTGCTCGAGGTCGTCGTCGGCGGCGAGTCGACCCGCCTCGGCGCCGGCGACCGCATCGAGCTCGGGGAGCCCGCCGACGTCGTCTACCGGAACCCGGGCCCGGAGCCCGTGCGGTACGTCGTGGTGGTGGTCCGGGCCGCGCGGGGCCGGGAATAGGATCGGAACCATGCGCATCCACCTCGGAACGGACCACGCCGGCCTCGAGTTCACCAAGACCCTCGCCCAGCACCTGACGGAGGCCGGGCACGAGGTCGTCGACCACGGTCCGACCGAGTACGACGCGCTCGACGACTACCCCTCGTTCTGCATCAACGCCGCGCACGCCGTCGTGCAGGACCAGCGTGCGGGCGTGCAGGCGCTCGGCGTCGTCTTCGGCGGGTCCGGCAACGGCGAGCAGATCGCCGCGAACAAGGTCGAGGGCATCCGCGCCGCGCTGGTGTGGAACGAGTCCACCGCGCTCCTCGCCCGCCAGCACAACGACGCGAACGTCATCTCGATCGGTGCCCGCCAGCACACCGAGGACGAGGCCATGCGCTTCGTCGACCTCTTCATCGCGGAGCCGTTCTCCGGCGAGGAGCGTCACGCCCGCCGCATCGCCCAGCTGGCCGAGTACGAGACGACGGGGCACATCGCCGGTCGGCAGATCGACGAGTAGTCCGGGGAGGCAGGACCGATGCCCGAAGGTCACTCCGTCCACCGGATCGCGAACCAGTTCTCCCGGCACTTCGTCGGGAAGCGTTGCGAGGTGTCGAGCCCGCAGGGGCGCTTCGCCGCCGGCGCCGCCCAGCTCGACGGCAAGCGCATGATCGCGGCGCGGGCCGTCGCGAAGCAGATGTTCCTGGAGTTCGAGGACGACCTGTTCCTCCGCGTCCACCTCGGGCTCTACGGCGCGTGGGACTTCGCGGGCGTGATCTCGTCGGCCGAGGCACTGTCCGAGGACGGTGACGGCGAGGAGTCCCTGTCGTCGATCGGCGCCCCGCGGCTCGCCCGGTACCGGATGGCCGAGCAGGAGAAGGCCGAGGACCCGATCGAGTCCTTCCCGCCGGACCCCGTCGGGCAGGTCCGCGTCCGGATCCTGACCGAGGACACCGTCGCCGACCTCCGCGGTCCGACGGCCTGCGTCGTCGAGGACCCGGCAGGGGTGCAGCGCGCGCTCGACAAGCTCGGGCCGGACCCGATCAACGATGACGGCCCCGAGGCCGAGCAGACCTTCGTCGACAACGTCCGGAAGCGGAACGTCGCGATCGGGCAGCTGCTCATGGACCAGGCCGTCGTCGCGGGCATCGGCAACATCTACCGCGCCGAACTGCTCTTCCGGCAGCGCATCGACCCGTACAAGCCCGGCAAGAAGATCACCGTCAAGCAGGCGCGGGCGCTCTGGCAGGACTGGTCGAAGCTCCTGCACGCGGGCGTCCGCGACGGGCTCATGCTCACGATGGACGACCTGTCCGAGGCCGACCACGCCAAGGCCGTCCGCTCGCGGAAGGACCGGCACTGGGTGTACCACCGCCAGGGCGAGCCGTGCCGGGTGTGCGGGACCGAGATCCGGATGGCCGACATGGCCGGCCGGAAGCTCTACTGGTGCCCGAAGGACCAGAAGTAAGTCGGGGACCAGGAGGAGCCGACCGCCCGTCACACCTCTCGGTGCGTGAACCGCCCGGCGATCGCCGTCGCGAGCACCCGCATCCCGCGGAGCCCCGTCGAGGTCGCCGTCAGCGGGTCGTCCGCGAGCAGCACCAGGTCGGCGACGTCGCCGACCGACGGCGCGACGGCCCGACCGGTCGTCGAGGCACGCCACGCGGCGAGCGCCGAGAGCCGTTCCTCGGGGTGCCACGGCTGGCGGCCGTCGCGGTCCCGCCCGACCGCGGCCGCCATCGACACCCACGGGTCGAGCGGTGCGACGGGAGCGTCCGACCCCAGCCGGAGCTCGGTCCCCGCCCGCAGCAGCGACGCGAAGGGGAACGCGCGCTCGGTCATGCCGTCCCAGTACCGGTCGGCGATGTCCCGGTCGTCCATCGCGTGCTCGGGCTGCACGGACGCGGCGACCCCGAGCCGCGCGAACCGCTCGACGTCGGTGTCGACGAGGAGCTGCGCGTGCTCGATGCTGCCCCGGACACCGACCGTCTCGAAGACGTCGAGGGCGAGGGTGTTCGCCCGGTCGCCGATGGCGTGCACGGCGGGGACGAGTCCGGCGTCGGCGGCACGTCGCACCATCGCGACGAGGTCGTCGAACGCGTACGCCAGCACGCCCTCGCCCGACGTCATCGCGGCCGTCCGCGTGCCGAGGGACCCGTCGGTGATGACCTTGAACGGTCCCGTCCGGACCAGCCCTCGAGTCCCGTCCGCCACGTCGCCGGTGCGCAGACCGCGGGCGATCGCCGCGTCGAGCTCGCCCGGGTAGACGCCCGAGTCGACGCGCAAGCCGTCCGTGCCGCCCTGGACCCGTCGGACCCAGCGGTCGAGGCCGGACACCATCTCGAGGTCGACCACCCGCGTCACGCCGCGCGCTGCGGCTGCGTCGACGGCGTCGGCGACCCAGGTGTCGAGCACGTCGTCCGGCACGCGGGACAGCGCGGCGGTCACGTCGAAGGCGTCCTGCTCGCGCAGGACCCCGTCCTCGTCGGCCGGCAGCGGCCGTCCGACGAGCGCACCGAAGTGCGCGAGGGCGGTCGTGTTGCACCACACCGCGTGCAGGTCCGCGCTGATGACGACGGCCGGGAGGCCCGGTGCGGCCCGGTCGAGCAGCTCGCGTCGCGCAGGGCGGGGCCACATCCCGTCGCGGTAGCCGTGGCCGACGAGGACGCGGTCCGGCGCGTCGGTGCGTGCGACGGCGGCGAGCAGGTCGGCGGTCTCCTCCGCCGAGCCGCACCCGGAGACGTCGACGCGTCGGCGGACGAGGGCCCACTGGTCGAAGTGCACGTGGTGGTCGACGAGGCCCGGACCGAGCCAGGCGCCGCCGGCCTCGACGACGTCGGTGTCGGCCTCCGTGACGTCGAGCGTGCCGGCGGGGGCGACCGCCTCGACACGTCCGCCGACGATGCGGACGTCGCACGGAGCGCCGGAGGTGCCCACCCGCCGGACGGTGCGCAGCAGGACGTCGTTCACCGTGCCTCCCGACCGTCGACACGTGCGGTGTGCGCGCGTTCGACCTCGTCGGCGAGCGCCGGGGAGGCGTAGGGGCCGTCCCCGCGGAGGCCCGCGATGATCCGCTCGACCACCTCGGGTGCCTTGTTCTGGGACAGCTTCGCGCGGGCGTCGAAGCGTGTCACCCGGATGCGGATGCCCACGGTGCCCTTCGCGATCCGACGGGCGGTGTCCTCGTCGACGTCGAGGGAGACCGGCTCGGGCATCGCCCGTTCGAAGTGGTCGACGAGCTCGCCGAGGACGCGGAAGTTCTCGTCGTCGGACAGGACCTCCGGCGTGCCCCACAGGTGCGCGGTCACGTGGTTCCACGTCGGGACGAACTGCTCGGGCGGGTACCAGGCGGGGGAGACGTAGCCGTGCGGCCCCTGGAAGACGACGAGGACCTCGTGCTGCCCGAGCTCGTGCGCGACCTCGTCCGGACGCCCCACGTGCGAGACGAGCACGATCGCGTCCGGGTCGTCCTCGGCGCCGCGCTCCTCGAGCAGCACCGGGTAGTGCGACGCGACGATCCCCGCCGCGGTGTGCGACACGATCGTCGCCCACGGGTGCTCCGAGACCACACGCTTCACCGCGTCAACGTCAGTCATCACGAAGTGGGGTGTGTGCCGCATGCGACGAGCGTGGCACATGCGAGGCTGGTCGGCATGGAGAAGCGCGCCGCGTACGAGTCCGTCCTGCCCTACGTCCGTGAGTGGATCGCCTACAAGGTGTGGCAGCTCCGGCTGCCGGGCGTGCAGGTCGCGATCGGCTTCGAGGACGAGGTGCTGTTCTCCGAGGCCTGGGGCTGGGCGGACGTCGAGGCCGGACGGCGCCTGACGACCACGGACCTGTTCCGGATCGCGTCGCACTCCAAGACCTTCACCGCCACCGCGCTCCTGCAGCTCGCCGACGCCGGGCGGCTCCGGCTCGACGACACCGTCGGTTCGTTCGTGCCCGCCCTGGTCGACGCCGGGTCGCCGATCGCCGACGCCACCGTCCGCGAGCTGATGGAGATGGGCGCCGGGGTCGTCCGCGACGGCGCCGACGGCGACCACTGGGCCCTCGCGCACCCGTTCCCGGACGCCGACGAGCTGGTGGCGCTGGTCGTCGAGGGCGGTGCGAAGGTGCCCGTCGGGTCCGCGTTCAACTACTCGAACCTCGGCTACGGCCTGCTCGGACTCGTGATCGAGGCCGTCACCGGCACGAGCTACGCCGAGCACGTCCGTGCGGCGATCACCGAGCCGCTCGGACTCACGGGCACCGGGCCGGAGTTCGACCCGGCACGCGAGGACGAGTTCGTCGTCGGCTACACCGGCCTGCACACCGCACGCACCCGACAGCGCGTGCCGCACGTGACGACCGGGGCGCTCGCCGCGGCCACCGGCTTCCACGGCACCGCGTCGGACCTCGTGCGCTACTTCTCGGCGCACGTGCCCGGCCGGGGCGCGCTGCTGTCCGACCACGCCAAGCGGCTGGCGCAGCGGAAGGCCTGGAGCGCCCTCGACAGCGACCCGGCCGCCCGCGGCTACGGCGCCGGGTTCGTCGCCGACCGGATCAACGGCCGCGAGGTCCGTGGGCACTCCGGAGGCTTCCCCGGGCAGATCACCCAGTCGGTGTTCGACCCGGCGTCCTCGCTCGTCGTGTCCGTGCTGACGAGCAGTGCGACCGGCCCCGCGACCATGCTCGCGACCGGCATCGTGCACCTGCTCGACGCCGCCGCCGACGAGCACGCGCCGGGTCCGGAGCTGCCCGCGGACGTCGACACCGACCGGTACACCGGCCGCTTCACCACCTTCGAGGGCATCACCGACGTCGCCCGCATCGGGGACCGGCTGCTCGCGATCGACCCGACGCAGCCGGTGCCGACGGAGTCCCCGGTGCGGCTCGAGGTCGTCGACGCGGACACGGTGCGCATGGCGTCGGGCAACCGGTTCGGTTCGGTCGACGAGCTGATGACCTACGCCCGCGACGCCTCCGGCGCGATCGTCTCGGTCCGCGGTGACAGCGGCATGACGCACCGCCCCTGGTCGGTCCCCGAGGAGTCCCCGGAGGTCGCAGCCGCACTCGTGTGAGTCCGCCCTGTCACGGGGGTCGTGGTCAGCGCACCTCGGCGGTGTCGAGCAGGTGCCGGACACCCTTGCCGAGCGCGACCCACACCGGGCCGGTGACCAGGACGACGGCGACGAGGTACGCGGCGGTCCGGAACAGGACCGGGCCGGAGACCCAGAGGAGCGCGGCCGGCGACGCGCCGGTGAACGGGATGCTCGACGACGCAAGCGGCACCACGAGCCAGAGTGCCGCGAGGACAGCCAGAGCCCGGCCGAGGACGGTTCGCGCGATGAGCCCCGCCGCCACCAGGCATGCCTGCGCGACCGAGACGAGCACGATCGAGGACGGACCCGACACCGCCGCGGCGAGCGCCAGCGCGAGGGCGGACACGGCGACCGTGGACCGCACCCGGTCGTCGAGCCGGAGCGCGACGGGGATGCTGACCGCAGCGGCGGCACCCGAGACGGCAGTGCCGATGAGCAACCTCGTGGGGGAGGCGTCCGGCAGGAGGATCACCACCACCTCCGCGAGACCGGTGACGGCCGGGAGCAGGGCCGCTACGAGGGTGGTGACGACCACGAGACGTTCCTGGGTCTTCCTTCGCATGGGGCACACGGTACGGAGCGGACGGCCGCGGGCCATCCCTCTTCTGGACGAGGTGACGGGGGGGTAACCCCACCACGGACCTGGGAGGCGGCAGGATGGGGCGCGGGGTCCCGCTCCGGAAGGCTGGACCCATGACCGACACCGACCGCCTCGACCAGGCCGAGACCGTCCCGCTGGACGACCACGCCGCCGATCGTGCACGCACCGTCCCGCTGGACGACGCCGTGCCGCAGGGAGCCACGAAGCCGATGCCCGAGCAGCCCCGGACACCCGAGGCCGGTCCGGCGAGCGCCCCCGCGGGGTGGGCGGCGACGCCCGCCGCCGGGTCGTCGCCGTTCGCCGAGGCCGCTGCGCCCGGTGCACCCGGTGCGTCCGGTGCGCCCGGCGGTCCGGTCGGGGGCAGCGGCGGGGCCGGGGGTGGCGGGGCCGGGTCCGGGATGACGGCCGGCCGCTTCTACCGCGAGGCGTGGCGCCGCCTGCCGCGCGACGTCGGCTACATGGCGCTGACGACCGTGCTGCTCTGCACGCTCTACGCGGCCTTCCCGGCGGCACTGTTCGGCCGCGGCCTGCGCGACCTCTTCAACCCGTTCGTGCTGCTCATGTTCTTCATCGCACTGTTCGTGGCACGGTGGCTCGGCCAGTTCGAGAAGCTCCGCATCGGCTGGGCCGACCCGCGACCGATCCGGCCCGTCGACTGGACGCCGCGGTGGCAGCAGAACTGGTGGACCCGCACGGGGTCCGCGGTGGCGAACCCGCACTACTGGCTGTACCTGCTGCACGCGTCCGTGGTCTACCCGCTCGCGGCGGTGATCACCGTCGGGGCGGGAGGCGTCCTGGTCATCGGGTTCGCGTGGCCGCTGGTCCTCGGCACCGTGTTCCTGCTGAACGACGTCCGCGCCGGGTACTCCGGGGGCAGCGAGTTCGGCTTCCTGGTCGGGGTCGGGCTGCTCGGCCTGCTGTCGATGGCGGCGTCGGTCGTCCTGCTGCCGCTCTGGGCACGCGCGTCGGTGCTCGCGCACTACTGGATCGACTTCGGGCTGCTCGGCGGGTTCCGTGCGGAGCAGCTCGAGCGCCGCGTCGCCGGACTGCAGGCATCGCGAGCCGGTGCGGTGACCGCCGAGGGGCAGACGCTCCGCCAGATCGAGCGCGACCTGCACGACGGTCCCCAGCAGCGACTCGTCCGGCTGCGGATGGACCTGGCAGCCGCCGAGCGTGCGTTCGACCGCGATCCGGACCGGGCGAAGCAGCTCATCGCCGAGGCCACCGAGCACGCACAGGACGCCCTCGACGAGCTGCGCGCCCTGTCGCGGGGGTTCGCGCCGCCGATCCTGCTCGACCGCGGCCTGGTCGCCGCGCTCGAGGCCCTGGTCGCGCGCACGCCGATCCCCGTCGGCCTCGACGTCCGTCTTCCCGAGGGACTCGAGCTCGCGACCGAGATCCAGCGCAACGTGTACTTCACCGTGAGCGAGCTCCTGACGAACACCATGAAGCACGCGGGTGCCTCGGCCGCCGGGGTCTACCTCGGGCTGATGGTCGACGCCTCCGGGCTCTGGTACCTGACGGTCAGCGTCACCGACGACGGCCGGGGCGGTGCCCGCCCGCAGCAGGGCCACGGGCTCGAGGGGCTGAGCGGCCGGATGCGGGCGCTCGACGGCGAACTGGTGGTGAACAGTCCCGAGGGCGGTCCGACCGAGGCCACCGCACGGATCCCGCTCGGCGCCCTGAACGGCGTCCCAACCGGACGGTCGTGACGCCTCGGGGAGCGCGACCGCTCCCACTAGGCTGGTCGGCATGAGCGACGGCCCGGGTGCAGCACGCATCCGGGCCGTCGTCGTCGACGACGCCGTGCTCCTGCGCGAGGGTCTCGCCCGCGTCCTCGACGAGGCCGGCATCGAGGTCGTCGGGCAGTACGCCGACGCGGACGCCTTCCTCGCCACGCTGCCGCAGGACGCACCGGACGTCGTCGTGATGGACGTGCGGATGCCGCCGACCTTCACCGACGAGGGCGTCCGTGCCGCCGTCGAGACCCGTCGGGTCGCACCCCGCACCGGGGTCCTGCTGCTCTCGCAGTACGTCGAGGCCACCTACGCCGAGGACGTCCTCGCGGCCGGCGCGACGGGCATCGGCTACCTGCTCAAGGACCGCGTGACCCGGCTCGAGGAGATCGACGACGCCGTCCGCCGCATCGCCGCCGGCGGCACGGTGCTCGACCCCGAGGTCGTGACGCAGCTCATGGGCCGTCGCCGGGACCCGCTGGCGGCCCTGACGCCGCGGGAGCGTGACGTGCTCGGGCTCATGGCCGAGGGACGCACGAACGCGGCGATCGCCCGCGCGCTCGTGATCGGCACCGGTGCGGTCGAGAAGCACGTCTCGAGCATCTTCGGCAAGCTCGCCCTCGAGGACACCGGTGAGGACCACCGCCGGGTGCTCGCCGTGCTCGCGTACCTCGGCTGACCCGACGCATGGCGACCGCACCGTGACCCGGGTCCCCGCGCCGCTGTTGGCGCTCGCCGCGATGGTCTCCGTGCAGGTCGGTGCCGCGGTCGCGAAGACCCGCTTCGACGAGGTCGGCTCGGTCGGCGCCGCGACGCTCCGGCTCGTGATCGGCGCGGTCGTGCTCGTGCTCGTGGTGCGCCCGCGCGTGCGGCACTGGACGCGCTCCCAGTGGACCGCGGCGGTGCTCCTCGGACTGGCGCTGGGCGGCATGAACGTGTTCATCTACGTGGCGTTCGCGACCATCCCGATCGGCGTCGCCGTGACGATCGAGTTCCTCGGCCCCCTCGCGCTCTCGCTCGTGCACACCCGACGGTGGCGGGACGTCACCTGGGCGCTGCTCGCGCTCGCCGGGGTGGTGCTCCTCGGCGTCGGTCCGGCAGCGGTCACCGCGGTCGGGGGCGTGGTCGCCGCGGTCGCCGCGGCCGTGTGCTGGGCCGGGTACATCGTGATGAACCGACGGGTGGGCGCCGCGATCCCCGGGGTGGACGGCCTGGCGGTGTCGATGGTCGTCGCGATGCTCGTGTCGCTGCCGACCGGGCTGCGGCCCGCGGTCGAGGGCGTCGCCGGAGACCCGTCGCTGTTGCTCGTGTTCGGTGCCGTCGCGGTGCTGTCGAGCGTGCTGCCCTACGCGCTCGAGATGCTCGCGCTGCGGCGGATGCCGACGCGGGTGTTCGGCGTGCTGCAGAGCATGGGTCCGGGCATCGCGGCGCTCGCCGGCCTCGTGGTCCTGCACGAGGGACTCGCCGCGCAGGAGGTCGTCGCCCTCGCGTGCGTGAGCGTCGCGAGCGTCGGGGTCACCCTGTCGGCGCGACGTGCGCGCGGTCGGGCAGGCGCGGGCGGAGCCGGGGGCGCGGAAGCCGTTCCCTGAACCGGGGACGGTGGCCGCGCCCCCCCCCCCGGAGAAGACCGCCTACTCGACGCGGAGGAAGTCCGCGTACGTGGGTTCTGCCTGCACACCCGACAGCAGCGCCGGATCGTTGATCCGCCGCTCGACGTAGGCCGCGATGACCTCCGGCGGGGTGAGCACGTGCGCGACCCAGGACGGCACCTCGTGCTTCTTCATGGTGCCTCCTTCCGTTCGGCCGTCGTGACGAACTACACGATCAGTGAGTATCTCGACGCACCGGTGTGTCCCAAACGATCCTCGCGATGCCGGTGGAAGTCAACGCGGTGCGTTCGCCGGATGCCGATCGGCGCGGTCGGTCCGCAGAGCGCGGTGCTTCACGGCGGACCGCCAGACCCAGGCGTCCGCCTGCTGCCCGAACTGTGCCCACTCCACGAGCACGGCATCACGCGTCCAGCTCTTCGCGAAGCCCTTGACGCGGATGTGGAACGTGGGGAACTGGACCCAGGCCCAGACCGGGGCGGGCGTGACGGCGTGGCAGACGTCCGGTCCGCGGGCCTCCTCCGACAGGGAGTAGGCGCGCGGGCGTTCGACCTCCGGGTGCTCCGGGGGCTGCCACCGGTTCTCGCGACGCCGTCCCACACGGGTATTCGAACGTGTGTTCGAACCGCCGTCAAGTCCAGCGCGCGGTCACCGCGGGGAGCGGCCCGACGACGGGCGTGTCGGTGCCCGCCCGGTCGAGTCCCGCACGCTCAGTGTCAGGGACGGCCCGGGTCGGGACGGCAGGGTCGTCCCGCTGTCGATCTGCTCGCGCAGGAGCACCGCCGCACGCTGGCCGAGTTCGACGGTGTCGCGTGTCAGGGACGTGATCGCCGGGCGGACCAGTCGGATCATCGCCGAGTCGTCGAACGAGACGATGGACACCGCGCCGGGCACGGCGACGCCCATCTCGCTCGCCACCCCGAGCCCCGCGACGGCGAGCACGTCGTTGTCGTAGACGATGGCGGTCGGACGGTCGGGCCCGGACAGCAGTGTGCGGGTGGCGCGGGCCCCCTCGTCCGCGGAGTAGTCCGTCGGCACAGACACGGTCCGCTCGAGGCCCGCTGCCGCTGCGAACGTCCGGAGGCGCTCGACGCGCATCGCCGTGTGCTCGAACTCGGGGCGGCCCGAGACGTGCGCGATGTGCCGGTGCCCGAGTGCGTGCAGGTACCGGAGCACCGTGTCGGTCGCGTCCGAGTCGTCGATCCAGACGCTGGGGGCCGTGCCCTCCAGGGTGGGGTGCGACCCGACGACCACGGCGGGCATCCCCAGCTCGGCGAGCAGCGTGAGCCGGTCGTCGTCGCGGCGCGGGTCGATGACGATCACGCCGTCCACGCGGTGCCCGCGCCACCAGTCGCGGTAGGTCGTGAGCTCCTCGTCGGCATCGCGCGCGACGAGGAGGTTCATGCCGACGTGCGAGCCGGCGAGCCCGAGCTGGATGCCCGAGATGAGGTCGCCGAAGAACGACTCGGTACCGAGCGTGCGCGCCGGGCGGTTCAGCACGAAGCCGATCGACCCGGCCCGGGCGCCGCCGAGCGCACGTGCGGCGGTGTGCGGCTGCCAGTCGAGCTCGCGGGCGATCTCCTGCACGCGGCGCCGGGTCTCGGCCGACACCCCCGGCCGGTCGTTCAGCGCGAACGACACCGCGCTGATGGACACGCCGGCGCGGGCGGCGATGTCGGCGATCGTCGTCCGACGCTTCGAGGGCACGGGGTTGACTATAGCGCTTTAGTCCCGCACAGTGGCAAGCACATTGCGGATCAGCACACGACAGCTGAACCGCTTGAGCAGGATGACGAAGGAGTCACAACGCCATGAGGACCACACCGAGAGCGACGAGGGGCCGCGCTGCAGCGCTGCTCGCGACCGCAGCCGCCACCGCACTCGTCCTGACCGGCTGCTCGGGCGGCAGCAGCGGCGGCGCCAGCGGCGGGGGCAGCGGCAAGGTCGAGGGCACCATCACCCTGCAGACCTGGGCGCTCACGCCGACCTACACGGACTACCTGCAGGGCGTCATCGACGGCTTCGAGAAGGAGCACCCGGATGCGAAGGTCAAGCTGCAGGACCAGCCGGGCGACGGCTACGCCGACAAGGTGCTCAGCCAGGCCTCGTCGAACTCCCTGCCCGACGTGATCAACCTGCCGCCGGACATCGCCCTGCCGCTCGCGAAGCGCGGGTTCCTGCAGGACGTCTCGAAGGACGACAGCAAGCTCTCTGACACCTACGTCGCCGGCGCGCTGGACTCGTACGAGTACAAGGGCCTCGACGGCACCTACGGCTACCCGTGGTACCTCAACACCGACGTCGACTACTGGAACAGCGACATGTTCGCGAAGTGCGGACTCGACGCGAACGACCCGCCGAAGACCACCGACGAGCTGTTCACGCAGGCGAAGACCATGCACGAGAACTGCCCGGACGACTACCTGATGAGCCGGAAGCCCGGCCTCGGCGACTTCACGCTCGCCGGTGTCAAGGTGGTGAACGGCGACGGGACGAAGTTCACCTTCGCGGACTCGTCGAAGGCCGCCGACCTGATCGACCGCTACAAGACGGCGTACCAGGACGGCTACATGCCGTCGAACGTGCTGAACAGCGACTACCTCGGCAACTCGACGCTCTTCACCCAGGGCAAGGTCGCCTGGACCACCGGCGGTGCGACGAGCCTGGCGGACTTCGAGAAGAACAACCCCTCGCTCAAGGGGAAGGTCACGGTGAGCCCGGCGCTGGACACCCCGCCGCTCTACGTGCAGGGTCTGTCGGTCTCCAGCAAGTCGAAGCACCTCGCCACGGCCGAGGCGTTCGCGCGCTACATGACGAACGCGACGAACCAGGAGGCGTTCGCCCACCAGGTGAACATCTTCCCGTCCACCATCTCGTCGCAGTCCGACCCGTACTTCTCGAAGGACGACGGCACCGTGAACGGCAAGGCCCGCGTCCTGGCCAACGAGGCCCTCAAGGAGGCGAAGGTCCTCAACCCGGTCGAGGCGAACTCCGCGATGACGGACTTCCTCGACCAGCAGATCGCCCTCGCGATGAAGGGCCAGGTCTCCCCGGAGAAGGCCCTGCAGACCGCGCAGGACAAGATGAACAGCCTGCTGGCCAACGGCTGATGCGCGCCAACCGCTGGTTCACGCCCTGGCTCCTCGTCCTGCCGGCGCTCGTCTGGCTCGTCGGGTTCAGCCTCTGGCCGTCGATCAACACCGTCCGGTTGTCGTTCACGAACGCCAGCCCGCTCGGGGGCGTGAGCCAGTGGGTGGGCGTCCGGAACTTCCAGACCCTGCTCGCCGACCCGCAGGTGTGGGAGGCGCTGCTCAACAGCGTCATCTACATGGCGGTGTGCCTGCCGCTGCTGACCGTCGGCCCGCTCCTCATCGCCGTGCTCGTGCAGCAGAAGCTGCCCGGCATCGCGTTCTTCCGGACCGCGTTCTACACGCCGGTGATCGCCAGCGCGGTGGTCGTCGGGCTCATCTGGACGTGGATCCTCGACGACCGCGGCGTCGTCAACGAGATGGCGCAGGCGCTCGGCGTCGTGCAGGGCGCCGTCCCGTTCCTGACCGACCGGTGGCTGCTGCTCTTCAGCGCGATCAGCCTGACGGTCTGGAAGGGCCTCGGCTACTACATGATCATCTTCCTGGCGGCGCTCGGGAACGTGGGCAAGGACCTGCACGAGGCCGCGGCGCTCGACGGCGCCGGAGCCGTGCGCCGGTTCTGGTCCGTCACGATGCCCGGTGTCCGCGGCACCATGACGCTCGTCGGCATCCTCGTGTGCGTCAGCGCGCTCCGGGTGTTCAGCGAGCTCTACATCCTCACGAACGGCACGGGCGGCCCCGGCGGGCAGGACAACTCGCTCGTCATGCTCATCCAGCAGTACGCCCGCGGCTTCACCGGGAACCTCGGCTACGCATCCGCGCTCAGCCTGCTGCTCTTCGTGGTGACGCTCGTGCCGATGCTCGCCCTCGCGCGCATGAACAGCAAGGCGGACAAGTGACCAACACGACCAGCACCACCGAACCGGTCATCGGGGGCGCCGCCGGCGCCGCTGCACCCGCACCGGACGTGACCGGCGCGACGGACGGACGCCGCGCCTCCCGGCCGAACGGGCGAGGCGGGCGCGACGGACGAGGCGGAACCCGCCGGCGCCGCCAGGTCTGGGGCGTCATGTCCACCCGCGAGAAGGTCGTCCGCTACGTCCTCCTGATCGTGGTCCTCTTCATCACGATCGGCCCGTTCCTCTGGCAGCTCTCCACCTCGCTCAAGGGCGCGGGCGAGGACATCTACACCGCGAACCCGTCCTTCATCCCGAGCGAACCGACCATCGAGAACTACCTCAAGGTCGCCGCAGCGATCCCGGTCTGGCGGTACATCGGCAACTCGCTGCTCGTCGCCGCGATCGACGTGTTCGGCAACATCGTGTTCGCGACGCTCGCCGGCTTCGCGCTCGCCCGCCTGCAGTGGCGCTACCGCAAGGTCGTGCTCGGCCTGTTCCTGGCGACCCTCGTGCTGCCGGGCGAGGCGACGATCATCAGCCAGTTCGTCACCGTCAAGGACCTCGGCCTCGCCGACAACCTGGTCGGCGTCGCGCTGCCCGGCATGATCGCCGCGCTCAACGTCCTCCTGATGTTCAACGCCTTCCGGCAGATCCCCGAGGAGATCGACCAGGCGGCCGTGATGGACGGCGCGAACGCGATGCAGCGCCTCCGGTACATCTCGCTGCCCGCGGTGCAGGGGACCATCGCCGTGATCGCGATCTTCTCGTTCATCGGTGCCTGGGACGACTTCCTGTGGCCGCTCATCGTGCTGCAGTCGCCGGAGAACCTGACGCTCACCGTCGGTCTGCAGTACCTGCAGGGCACGTTCGCGACCGACCAGCGCATGATCGCTGCGGGCACGATGATCGCGTTCATCCCGATCGCCGTGATCTTCGCCGTCCTGCAGCGCTTCTTCTTCAAGGGCGTCGAAGAGGGCGGGGTGAAGGGCTGATGCGCTTCGGTGTCAACCACACCCCGTCGGTCGGGTGGTTCCACTCGTGGCTCGACTTCTCGGCATCGGACACCGCGCGCGACATGGAGCAGATCGCGTCGATCGGTGCCGACCACGTGCGGATCTTCCCGCTGTGGCCGGTCGTGCAGCCGAACCGGACGCTCATCCGGCAGGCGGCGCTCGACGACGTCGCGACCGTCGTCGACATCGCCGGGTCGTTCGGGCTCGACGTCAACGTCGACGCGCTGCAGGGGCACCTGTCGAGCTTCGACTTCGTGCCGTCGTGGCTCGACAGCTGGCACCGGCGGAACATGTTCACCGACCCGGACGTGGTCGCGTCGACCGCCGCGTACGTCGAGGCGCTCGCCGCGGCGGTCGCCGACAAGCCGAACCTGCTCGGCATCTCGGTCGGCAACGAGGTCAACCAGTTCGCGCACGCCCCGCACCCCGCCCCGCACGACATCACCGCGGAGCAGGGGCACGCGTGGGCGGCGGCGATGGTCGCCGCGGCGCGACGCGGGCTGTCCGGCGGGTCGTCCGTCGGGGCAGCGACCGGCCGGGAGGCACGGCACGGGTCCACGCCGTCGCGCACCGCCGCCACCGGGTCACCCACCGCCCCGCTGGTCACCGTCGCGCAGTACGACGCGGCCTGGTACGACGACGCCCAGCCCTTCGGGCCGGAGCACGCGGCGGACCACGGTGACGCGACCGTCACGCACTCGTGGGTGTTCAACGGGTCGGCGGCGCTCCACGGCGCGCTCGGGGCCGGGTCGGTGCGGCACGGCGAGTACCTGCTCCAGCTCGCCGCCGCCTGGAACCGGGAACCCGGGCGGCCGAACTGGCTGCAGGAGGTCGGCGCCCCGACGAACGTCGTCGACCCGGCCGACGCTGCCGCGTTCACCGAGCGGACGATCCGGCACGTGGCCGGCACCCAGGACGTGCTCGGCGTCACCTGGTGGTGCTCGCACGACGTGTCACGGTCGCTCGCCGACTTCCCCGAGCTCGAGTACGACCTCGGGCTGTTCACGAACGACGGTCGGCTCAAGCCCGTCGGCGAGGCCTTCGCCGCCGCCGCTGCCGCCGCTCGCGCGAGCACGACCGCGCGGGCCGCGCCGCCGTCGACCGCGATCGTCCTCGACGACGTCCTGGCCGACGGATCGCCCCGGTACGGCACCCGCGCCGACTGCGCACCGGGCGGGCGGTTCGCCGCCGCCTGGCTGTCCCTCGCCGAGGCCGCGGCGGACGGCCGGGGCCCGCAGGTGCTGCTCCGCTCGCGGATAGACGACGCGGTCCTGCGGACGGCGCGCGGGATCACGACGATCGTGGACGTGCCGGCCGACCTGGACGGCACCACCCTGACCGTGGCACACCCGGCGACCATGCCCTGACCCGTCCGCCCCGGCACCACGCCCGACCCACTCGCTCACGACCCTGCCGCCGGCACCGACGCCGGCCCCCGATCCGTGAAGGACCCCATGCACGACGACATCCCCCTCACCACCGGACGCGCCCGACGGGTCCTCGACGAGCGCATCCTGCCGGCCGTCCACGCGACGGCGACCCCGCTCGAGACCGCCTGGCACGAGCTGCCGGGCGAGCCGATCGCCCCCGCGGACGGGCTCGCGCTCGAGTTCTCGCCGTACGAGGTCGGCACCCCGTGGGGAGCAGCGTGGGGCACGACCTGGTTCCGGCTCACCGGGACGGTCCCCGCCGAGTACGCCGGGCAGCGGGTGGAAGCCGTGATCGACCTCGGCTTCGACAAGAACATGCCCGGGTTCCAGTGCGAGGGGCTCGTGTACCTGGCCGACGGCACCCCGGTGAAGTCGATCAACCCGCGCAACCAGTGGGTGCTCGTCACCGAGCGCGCCGAGGGCGGCGAGACCGTCGAGCTGTTCGTCGAGGCGGCGTCGAACCCCGTCCTGCTCGACTACCACCCCTTCCTGCCGACGCAGGAGGGGGACGTGCAGACCTCGTCGGCGAAGCGCCTCTACACGAGCCGCCGGATGGACCTCGCGGTGTTCGCGTCCGACGTGCACGAGCTCGCGCTCGACCTCGAGGTCCTGCTCGAACTGCAGGCCGAACTGCCCCAGGGCCCGCGCCGGATGCGGATCCTGCAGGCGCTCGACGACGCCCTCGACCGGCTCGACCTCCAGCACATCGCGGAGACCGCCGCAGACGCCCGGGCCGCGCTCGCCGACGTGCTCGCCGCCCCCGCCGACGCCTCCGCGCACACGATCTCGGCGATCGGCCACGCGCACATCGACTCCGCCTGGCTGTGGCCCGTGCGCGAGACGATCCGCAAGGTCGCCCGCACCACCTCGACGATGACCGAGCTCATCGACCAGACCGACGACTTCCTCTACGGCATGTCGAGCGCCCAGCAGTACGCCTGGATCAAGGAGCACCGGCCCGAGGTGTACGCCCGCGTGCAGGCAGCCGTCGCGGCCGGGCGGTTCCTGCC
Organism: Curtobacterium caseinilyticum; assembly: GCF_030363035.1. GTDB lineage: Bacteria > Actinomycetota > Actinomycetes > Actinomycetales > Microbacteriaceae > Curtobacterium > Curtobacterium caseinilyticum. Next base: position 32,700 of record NZ_JAUCMN010000008.1, read on the forward strand.
CCTCGGCGGCATGTGGGTCGAGTCCGACACCGTGATGCCGACGGGCGAGAGCATCGTGCGGCAGTTCTCGCAGGGCCAGCGGTTCTTCGAGCGGGAGTTCGGCATCCGACCGAAGGGCGTCTGGCTGCCGGACAGCTTCGGGTACTCGCCGGCGCTGCCGCAGCTCATGCGTCGCGCGGGCTTCGCGTGGTTCTTCACCCAGAAGATCTCGTGGAACCAGGTGAACAAGTTCCCGCACCACACGTTCCTGTGGGAGGGCATCGACGGATCGCGGGTGTTCTCGCACTTCCCGTCGATGGACACCTACAACTCCCGGCTCAGCGGGGAAGAGGTGGCGAAGGCCTCGCGGCAGTTCCGCGAGAACCGCCTCGCCACGGGCTCGATCGCGCCGGTCGGCTGGGGCGACGGTGGTGGTGGCACGACCCGTGAGATGACCGGCACCGCGCAGCGCCTGGCCGACCTCGAGGGCAGCGCGAAGGTCCGGTGGGAGCACCCCGACGCGTTCTTCGACCGGGCGAGGTCGGAGCTGGCGGACCCGCCCGTCTGGGTCGGCGAGCTCTACCTCGAACTGCACCGGGCGACGCTGACGAGTCAGCACCAGACCAAGCAGGGCAACCGTCGGTGCGAGCAGCTGCTCGTCGAGGCCGAGCTCTGGGCAGCGACCGCCGCCGCGCGGACCGGTTTCGCGTACCCGTACGACGAGCTCGACGCCCTCTGGCAGCAGGTCCTGCTGCAGCAGTTCCACGACATCCTGCCCGGCACCTCCATCGCCTGGGTGCACCGCGAAGCGGTGGCGCAGTACGCCGGGACGGCCGCCGCGCTGACCGCGATCATCGAGCGGACGCTGTCGGCACTGACGGGTGCGGGCGACGCGACGGTCGTCGTCAACCCGGCCCCGTTCCTCCAGGCCGGTGCACCCGCGCAGGGCGCGGTCGCGGCGACCGACGTGTCGGGCGCGACCCCGGTCTCGCTGACGGAGCAGGACGGCGGGTACGTGCTCATGAACGAGCTCGTCCGGGTCGTCGTCACCGCCGAGGGGCTCGTCACGAGCGCCGTCGACCTGACCACCGGTCGCGATGCGATCGCCGCGGGGCAGGCCGCGAACCTGCTGCAGCTGCACCAGGACTTCCCGAACATGTGGGACGCGTGGGACGTCGACCGGTACTACCGGAACCGGGTCGAGGACCTGGTCGCCGTCGACTCGATGGAGGCGTCGGTGGACGCCGAAGGCGTTGCTCGCATCGTCGTGTCGCGCTCGTTCGGGGTCTCGACCGTCGAGCAGCAGATCGTGCTCGCGCCCGGCTCCCGGACCCTCGAGTTCGACCAGACGACCGACTGGCACGAGACCGAGAAGTTCCTCAAGGTGGCGTTCCCGCTCGACGTCCGCGCCGAGCACACCGTCGCCGAGACGCAGTTCGGCGCGCAGAAGCGGGTGACGCACACGAACACCTCGTGGGAGGCCGCGAAGTTCGAGACCTCGATGCACCGCTACGTGCTCGTCGAGGAGCCGGGGTTCGGCGTCGCCCTCGTGAACGACTCGATCCACGGCTTCGACACCACGCGCGACGCCGTCGACGGCCACGTCACGACGACCGTCCGTCTGTCGCTGCTGCGCGCCCCACGGTTCCCGGACCCGGAGACCGACCAGGGCGTGCAGACCCACCGGTACGGCATCGTGATCGGGACGGACCAGCTCGGGGCCACCGCGGCCGGTGTCGTCATGAACGCCGGAGCACGGACCGTGGCCGGCGCGCACGGGTTCGACCCGCTCGTGCAGGTGTCCGGCGACGTCGTGCTGTCGAGCGTGAAGCTCGCCGACGACCGCTCGGGCGACCTGGTCGTCCGCGTGTACGAGCCGGCGGGACGGCGGGGGACCGGTGGGATCGCGATCGACGGGCCGTTCGCCGAGCCGGTCGAGGTGACGCTGCTCGAGGAGGCCGACGAGACGCTGCCCGGTGTCGCCGGGGTCACCGGCGGTGTCGCGGCCTTCCCGGTCGACGCGTACGAGGTGCGGACCTTCCGCTTCCCGCACGCCTGAGACCCCGCCGCCGGGGCTCCGGGTGCCCCGGCGGCGGTCCCCGGCCGACGCCTGTCGACCGGTCCATCGCTCGACGAGGAGTGACATGAAGCAGTCCGTGAAGATCGGGATCGTGGCGGCGCTCGCCGCGATGCTCGCAGCACCGATGGTGCCCGCCGCAGCGTCGGCGGCACCGTCACCCACCGGCCTCGCACACGGGGTCGGCGCGCACCACGGCGTCGGCCACGGGAAGCAGCCCAACGCCGTCCCCACCAAGTCCGGCCCGACGAGCATCGCCTACGTCGAGGTCAACAACGACCAGCTCGCCAACGTCGGCCGCTACCAGCTCGCGAACGGTGCGAACGCCTTCGACGTGGCGATCATCTTCGCCGCGAACATCAACTGGGACGGCTCGAAGGCGGTCCTGTACAACAACGAGAACGTGCAGCGCACCCTCGACGACGCCGCCACGCAGATCCGCCCGCTGCAGGCGAAGGGCATCAGGGTGTCGCTGTCGATCCTCGGCAACCACCAGGGTGCGGGCATCGCGAACTTCCCGACGCAGCAGGCGGCTGCGGACTTCGCGGCGCAGGTCTCCGCGACCGTCGCGAAGTACGGGCTCGACGGGGTCGACCTCGACGACGAGTACTCCGACTACGGGGTGAACGGCACCCCGCAGCCGAACCAGCAGTCGATCGGCTGGCTCGTCAGCGCCCTGCGCGCCGACATGCCCGGCAAGACCATCTCGTTCTACGACATCGGTCCGGCGTCGGACGCCCTGTCGTCGTCGAGCAGCACGATCGGCTCGCAGCTCGACTACGCCTGGAACCCGTACTACGGCACGTACTCGGCACCGTCGATCCCGGGCCTCGGCAAGGAGCGGCTGTCCGCAGCGGCGGTCGACATCCAGAACACCCCGCAGTCGACCGCGGTCTCGCTCGCGAAGCGGTCGCAGGCCGACGGGTACGGCGTCTTCATGACGTACAACCTGCCGGACGGCGACGTCTCGCCGTACGTGTCGTCCCTGACGAACGTGCTCTACGGGCAGGCCGCGTCGTACCACTGACGCGCGTCCCGTGCGGCGGCTCGCGCCCCGCGTCTCCTGGCTCCGGCCAGGAGGCGCGGGGCGCGTCCGTTTCGTCGTGTCGGTAGTGAGGGGGACCCGCGTGTACCCCGTTCGCGGGCTGTCGTGTCCGTGGAACGCGGAGTGGAATGGACGGTGCAGGACACCCCTGTGCGCTTCACCCGAAGGAGCCGCATGACCGTCACGCTCTCCCGGTCCGGACCGGTGCCCGTCGGGACCGCGCCCGCCGCCGCGACGCTGCGCCCGCTGCCGACCCGCACGGCGCGCTGGCTGCTGCGTGCCGCCCTCGCATCGCCGTACGTCGTCCTCGCGCTGATCGCCGGGCAGGCCACGCCGACGACGCTCCTCGGGCTGACGGGCAACCAGGTGACGCTCGAACGGGCGACGACCGCGCTCGACGCCGGCGTCGTGCAGGCCATCGGTCAGCTCTACCCGCTCCTGTCCGGGGTGCTGCTCCGCTTCATGCCCTTCGGTGCGCAGGGCGCCGCTGTGCTCGGCGGGCTCGTCGCCGGCGTGCTGCTGCAGCTCCTCGCGCAGGACATGCTCCGCCGCGGCCTGCGCATGCGCGAGGTCGTCGCCTTCACCATCGCCCTCGGCGCGAACCCGCTGTACGCGTTCGTCGCCCTGAACGACCTGCAGGCGTTCCTCGGGATCGCGCTCTTCGCCCTGGCGGTGGTCGACATGGTGCGGTTCTTCGCGTGGGGTGACACCCAGGCGGGCTTCCGAGCCGGCCTCGCGCTCATGCTCTCCACGCTCGTCGACCCGATGGGGTTCGTCTACGTCGGCATCGCCGCGCTCGCGGCGCCGGTCCTCGACCTCGCACGCCACGAGCAGCGCGGCATCCGGCAGGCGAACGTCCTGGTCCTCGTGTTCCCCAGCGTCGCGGTCGCGGTCTCCATCGCCGCACTCGACTGGATGGTGCTGCACGACCCGCTCGCCGCGATCCGTGGGACCGTCGACGTGTCCGAGCAGCGCCTGGCCGGCCTGCAACACCTGTTCGCCACGGCCGACGGCCTGCTCCTCGTCGCGATGGTCGTCGCCGGAGCGACGCTGGCGCTGCTCGTCGGACGTCCGGGGGCGATCGCGCTCGTCGTCGCGCTCTTCGGCGGGGTCATCGGCGGCTACGCGATCGGACTCGTCCCGGTCGCAGCGGCCGGCAACGTCTTCGTCACCATGCTCAGCGTCGCGATCGCGATCCTGCCGCCCGTGCGGGGCCGGGTGACGAGCACCCTCGTCGTCGTGCTCGCCGTCCTGCAGGTGCCGCTCGCCTGGGCCGCGGCGTTCCAGCGCCAGGTCGTCGTCGAGTGGATGCACGCCCTCGTCGCGGTGGTGCTCCGATGACCACCGTCGAACCGCTGCCCGTGGACGTCACCTCCGACCGTGCGGGGGTCGGCACGGCCGACGCGCTCGTCCTCCGGCAGGGTCGACACCGCGGTGAGGAGTCGGACTGGCGCCCGCCGCACCGGTGCTCGGTGCAGCGGCACGTCGACGAGGGCTGGGTCGCCTCCGCCCGGCTCCGCGAGGGCGTGCTCGTGCTCACGAGCGGCCGCTCCGACCCGGAGGTCCTGCGGGCGGCACTCACCGAGGAGTTCGGCGAGCCCGTCGTGCTGCGCACCGCGTCCGAGGCCGACGTGCGGCAGCGCATCGCCTACGAGCTCGAGGAGGAGGTCGCCGACCTCGCCGCCCACGGCCTCGCGCGGACGAACCCGGCGCTGTCCGCGAAGACCGTCCTGTCGCGCGGACAGCAGATCGGCGGCGCGGTCGCCCTGCTCGTCGTCGCGGTGTGCCTCGTCCTCGCTCCGGGCAGCACCGTCGCCGTCGCGACCGCCGTGCTCTCGCTGGGGTTCCTCGCCGGCATCCTCTTCAAGTTCTGGGTCTCGATGGTCGGCGCGCGCTTCGACCTCGTCGAACAGGTCTCCGTCGAGGACGTCGCCGCCCTCGATGACGAGGTCCTGCCGACCTACACCGTGCTCGTCCCGGTGTTCCGCGAGGCGAACATCGTGCACGACCTCGTCCGCAACCTCGAGGTCCTCGACTGGCCGAAGGACCGGCTCGAGGTCCTCGTGCTCGTCGAGGCCGAGGACCACGAGACCCGACAAGCCGTGCTCGACGCCGAACCGCCGGCGTGGATGCGCATCGTCATCGTGCCGCCGGGGTCGCCGCAGACGAAGCCGCGAGCCTGCAACGTCGGTCTGGCCATCGCGCAGGGGGAGTACGTCGTCATCTACGACGCCGAGGACCGCCCCGACCCGGACCAGCTGAAGAAGGTCTTCCTGACGTTCGACCGAGCCGGCGACGACACCGTCTGCGTGCAGGCCGCCCTGAGCTACTTCAACGCCGACGAGAACGCGCTCACCCGCATGTTCACGCTCGAGTACTCGTACTGGTTCGACTACATGCTCGCCGGCCTCGACGCCCGCCAGCTGCCGATCCCGCTCGGCGGCACCTCGAACCACTTCCGCACCGACCTGCTCCGCGAGCTCGGCGGCTGGGACCCGTACAACGTCACCGAGGACGCCGACCTCGGCATCCGCGCGTCCGCCGTCGGGTACCGCGTCGCCGTCGTGAACTCCACGACGATGGAGGAGGCGAACACCTCGATCCCCAACTTCGTCCGGCAGCGGTCCCGCTGGATCAAGGGCTACATGCAGACCGCCCTCGTGCACGCTCGGCGTCCCCGGGCGCTCGTCGCCGAGATCGGCCTCCGGCGCGCCGCCGCCTTCGCCCTGCTCATCGCCGGCACCCCGCTGACGTTCCTCGGCATGCTGCCCGGCATCGTCGTCACGATCGCGACCCTGGTGCTGCCGGCGGACTGGACGGCGCCGATGTTCCCCGCCCCGGTCCTCTGGCTCTGCGTGCTCGACTTCCTGCTCGGCAACGCGACGATGATCTACCTGACGATGATGGGGCCGTACAAACGGGCACGGTTCGACCTGATGGGGTGGGCGCTCCTCAACCCGCTCTACTGGGTCCTGCACTCCGTCGCCGCGTACAAGGGTCTCTGGCAGCTCGTCACCCGCCCGCACTACTGGGAGAAGACGGAGCACGGCCTGACGAAGACGACCGCCTGAGCCGTACGATCCCCGCGTGGACATCGAGTTCGACGGCGACGTCATCGAGTGGCGGGGGCCCGCGCCGTTCGTCTTCGCGGTCGTCCCGCCCGAGGTGGTCGACCTCGTGCACGAACTGGCGTCCGAGCTGACCTACGGGTGGGGCGTCGTGCCGGCCGGCGTGACGATCGGCAGTGTCCGTTGGACCACCTCGTTGTTCCCGAGGGACGGCGGCTACCTCGTGCCCCTGCGGACCGCGGAGCGGCGACGAGCGGCGGTCGAGGTCGGCGACACGGTCCACCTGACCCTGACGTTCGCCGCTCCCTGACCACGCGAGCTCCTCGCACGGGTAGCGGTGACCGACTCCACGCGCTCAGCGACACGTCTCGCGCGCCACCGCCCGAGAGGTGTCGCCCAGCGCGTGAGATCGAAGCCGACGCGGGCGAGGCGACCGCTCGGAACGCTGCGACGAGGTGGTGCCACCGCCCTGCAGCTCCGGGTCGATCGACCGACGACCGCGCGGAGCGCTGACGAGAACGGAGGGGATGACGGGAATCGAACCCGCGTGGCCAGTTTGGAAGACTGGGGCTCTACCATTGAGCTACATCCCCGCGCTGCGACACCAAGTCCGCAGCGCCACCATCGTAGCGGACGAACGACCTCCCCTCATGCCATCGAACGTGCTGCCCCAGCCGGACGGCTCCGACACACGCCGCATCAAGCGTTCGCGGGTGCTCTCGTTCGTGTTGCTGGCCGTCGCCGCCGTGGTCTTCTCACTCCGTCCGGAGGCCTTCGGCGACCCGCAGACCCAGCCGTGGCACGCCCTGCTGCACGTCTGGCGCATCGTCCTCGGTGTCGCGCTCATGGTCGCCGCGCTCGGGGTGCAGGTGGTCGTCGGCGTGCGGTGGCGGCAGGGGCTCCGACGCGACGCGGAGGCGGAAGCATCCACACACGGCACGCCGCCCGGGAACCGCGCACCGGGGGACCGCTAGACTCGTCGCGGTCGTGCGTGCCCTCGGGCGTGCGCGACCACCCTGGCCCAGTCACGGGGCGTAGCTCAGCTTGGTAGAGCGCCCGCTTTGGGAGCGGGAGGTCGCAGGTTCGAATCCTGTCGCCCCGACCAGGTCCACACGAACGTCAACCAACAGGAGTACATCCCTTGGCCACCAGCACCGTCGACAAGGTGAGCGACACCCGCGTCAAGCTCACCGTGAACGTGACGCCGGAAGATCTCAAGCCGAGCATCGACCACGCCTACAAGCACATCGCCGAGCAGATCAACATCCCCGGCTTCCGCAAGGGCAAGGTCCCGCCGGCGATCGTCGACCAGCGCGTCGGCCGCGGCGAGGTCCTGAACCACGCCGTCGGTGACGCCATCGACACCTTCTACCGCCAGGCGGTGGAGGAGCAGGAGCTGCGCATCCTCGGTCGTGCCGAGGCCGACGTCGCCGAGCTCCCGAACGTCAAGGACTTCTCGGGCGACCTCGTCCTCACCTTCGAGGTGGACGTCCGTCCGGAGTTCGACCTGCCGAAGTACGACGAGTACGAGCTCACGGTCGACGCCGTCGAGGTCTCCGACGACGAGGTCGAGGAGGAGCTCCAGAACCTGCGCACCCGCTTCGGCACGCTCGTGACGGTCGACCGTCCGGCCAAGACCGGCGACTTCGCCCAGATCGACCTGACCGCCACCATCGGCGACGACGAGGTCGACTCGGCCACCGGCGTCTCCTACGAGATCGGCTCGGGCGACCTGCTCGAGGGCATCGACGAGGCGCTCGAGTCCCTCACCGCGGGTGAGTCGACCACGTTCGAGTCCACGCTGGTCGGTGGCGACCGCGAGGGCGAGACCGCGCAGATCGCCGTCACCGTCACCGCCGTCAAGGAGCGCGAGCTCCCCGAGGCCGACGACGAGTTCGCGCAGATCGCCAGCCAGTTCGACACGATCGACGAGCTCAAGGCGGACCTGAAGGAGCAGATCGCGAAGTCCAAGACCTTCGGTCAGGGCGCCGCGGCCCGCGACAAGCTCGTCGAGAAGCTGATCGAGGACGTCAACATCCCGATCTCGGAGCAGCTCATCGAGGACGAGGTGCACCGTCACCTCGAGCAGGAGAACCGTCTCGAGGACGAGGAGCACCGCAAGGAGGTCTCCGAGTCCAGCGAGAAGGCCTTCCGCTCGCAGATCCTCCTCGACGCCATCGCCGAGAAGGAGGAGATCCAGGTCTCCCAGGAGGAACTGACCCAGTACCTCATCCAGGCGGCGGCGCAGTACGGCATGGAGCCGGCCGAGTTCATCAAGGTGATCGACCAGAACGGCCAGATCCCCGGCATGGTCGGCGAGGTCGCCCGCTCGAAGGCGGTCGCGACCGTCCTGTCGAAGGTCACCGTCAAGGACACCAACGGCGACGCCGTCGACCTCTCCGCGTTCACCGCGGGTGTCGCGCAGGAGTCGGCGGACGACGAGTCGGCTGATGCCGACGAGACCACCGAGGCCGACGCGAAGTAACGCGACGCGCTGACGGACGGGAGGCACGGTGCCAGCTGGCACCGTGCCTCCCGTCCGTCGTTCCCGGACCATCCGACCGCCCAGAGCGAACACAGGCGAAGTGGTGCGTTGCACCCGATAAGTTCGACATCAAGCGACAACTGAACGGGAGCTTTTCCATGGCCGAAGCGACACTGAACCCCAGTGTTTTTGACCGCCTTCTGAGAGACCGGATCGTGTGGCTCGGCTCTGAGGTCCGCGACGACAACTCGAACGAGATCGCAGCGAAGCTGCTGATGCTCGCCGCCGAGGACCCCGAGAAGGACATCTACCTCTACATCAACTCGCCCGGTGGCTCGATCACCGCGGGCATGGCGATCTACGACACGATGCAGTTCGTGCCGAACGACATCGTCACCGTGGGCATCGGGCTCGCGGCCTCGATGGGGCAGTTCCTGCTCTCGTCGGGCACCCCGGGCAAGCGCTACATCACCCCGAACGCCCGCGTGCTCCTGCACCAGCCGTCCGGTGGCTTCGGCGGTACCGCTGCCGACATCCAGACGCAGGCCAAGGTCATCCTCGACATGAAGCAGCGGATGGCGGAGCTCACGGCCGAGCAGACCGGCAAGTCGATCGAGCAGATCCTCAAGGACAACGACCGCGACAACTGGTTCACGGCGCAGGAGGCCCTCGAGTACGGCTTCGTCGACCACCTCCGTGCATCCTCGGTCGAGGTCGTCGGCGGTGGCGGCACCGTCGGTGACGGCGAGACGCCGACCTCGGCGGCCGAGCCCGAGTCCAACTGACCCCCACCGAAGAGAAGGAAACGAGAATGCACCTCCCCATGCTCGGTGGCGCGCAGAACGTCCCGGCTCCGTCCGATCGCTACATCCTCCCCAGCTTCGAGGAGCGCACGGCCTACGGCTTCAAGCGGCAGGACCCGTACGCGAAGCTCTTCGAGGACCGCATCGTGTTCCTCGGCGTCCAGGTCGACGACGCGTCGGCCGACGACGTCATGGCCCAGCTGCTCGTGCTCGAGTCGATGGACCCGGACCGCGACATCGTGATGTACATCAACTCGCCCGGTGGCTCGTTCACCGCGATGACGGCGATCTACGACACGATGCAGTACATCCGTCCGCAGATCCAGACGGTGTGCCTCGGCCAGGCGGCCTCGGCCGCGTCGGTGCTCCTCGCTGCCGGTACCCCCGGCAAGCGTCTGGCGCTCCCGAACGCCCGCGTGCTCATCCATCAGCCCGCCGTGCAGCAGGGTGGCGGTCAGGCGTCGGACATCGAGATCCAGGCAGCGGAGATCCTCCGCATGCGCACCTGGCTCGAGGGGACGCTGTCGAAGCACTCGAACCGCACCCCGGAGCAGGTCAACAACGACATCGAGCGCGACAAGATCATGTCCGCCGAAGAGGCGCTCGAGTACGGCCTGATCGACCAGGTCCTCACGAGCCGCAAGAACCTGCCGGCGCTCGTCAAGTAGCGCTGCACGACACGACGAAGGCGGCCGAGGTTCCAGCATCCTGGAACCTCGGCCGCCTTCGTCGCGCGTAGGGGAACCCCGGCGATGTCGGCGCGGCGAGTCGTGGGACCTCGCCGCGTGCTGACGGCCGGGAGGCGCGGGCCGTCCCCGGCGCGTCGGTGTCAGTATTCGTCGTGGTCGTCGGCCGCGGGGGCGGGGCGGCGACGCAGCAGCAGCAGGACCGCGACGACGACGCCGGCCAGGACGATCCCGCCGGCGCCGATGAACAGGGCATCGGTCGCGCTCGAGTCGCCTCCGGTGTCACCGGCCGCGGCATCGGGCGCGCTGGTCGCCCCCGCCCCGCCTCCGGTGCCGTCGGCGCAGGTCGCCGGCGCGGCGGTGCCGCGGTCGGGGGTGAAACCCTCCGGAGCCTTCCACGTGAAGTCGTACCGGTCGGAGACGGTGTGCCCGTCGGCGGACACGATCTGCCACTCGACCTCGTACTTGCCGGAGTCGCCGAGCGCGGCCTTCGTGGTCATCGAGGGGCCGTCGACCGCGACGCAGCCGTCCTCGTGGTACCGGCCGTCGGGACCGATGACGCGGAAGGCGAAGCCGGAGTCCGAGCCGCCGATCGCCAGCAGCCGGTCGTTCGTGGTGATGTCGAAGCGGTCGGGCAGCTCCGTCAGGGTCCCGCCGACCTGCGGCGTCGACGACACCAGGTAGTTGTGCGCACTGGCGGGGGCGGCGAGGCCGAGGACCGCACCGCCCACGACGGCGAGGGTCGCGGCGGTCGCGGCCACGGGCCTCCAGGCAGGACGCCGGCCACCCGCGGACCGATGACCGCGTGTCGGACGCGCGTCCCGGGTCACTTCGAGGCGTCCCGGCGGCGCGTCGCAGCGACGGCGACGACGAGGCCGACGGCCCCGACGAGGAGACCGCCCAGGCCGAGGAAGCGGCCCACCAGGTCGGGCTGTGCGGTGGCCGTCGTCGTGTCGCTCGCGGTCGCGGTGGTCGCGTCGTCGTCACCCGTGGATGCGCTGGCCGCGGTCAGGACGATCGACGGTGCCGGGTGCTCCGGCTCGGCCTTCCCGCTCTCCTGCGCCTGGTCCCAGTCGACCGAGCCCTCCTCGCACGTCTGGGCGACGGGGAATGACACGCGGTCGCCGGGCTTGCCGTCCGGCAGTGCGAACGAGAGCGCGAAGGTGTCGCGCTCGTCCGCGGGGAGCGGGGTCTTCGCCGTGTACGTCACGCTCGTGACGCGCTCGGCGCCGGCCTCGGTCTCCTCGTCGCTCGCGGCGCTGCTCGACGGGGCGGTGTACGGCTCGGTGGTCTTCGTGATGGTCCAGTTCGGGTTCACCGTGGGCGTGACCTCGATGACGGACTCGGGCACCTGGAACACGAGCTTCGTGGTGGGGGAGCCGTCGCAGCCGTGCGGCACCGAGAACGTCGCGGTCGTGTACGAGTTCGCCGCGGTCGAGGTCGCGTCGGCCTCGACGTGTGCGCTCGCCGCCGCCGCGGTGCCGAGGACGATCGCGGCGGTGACGCCGAGGGTGCCGGTGCCGAGGAGGGCGAGGCGCTTGGTCATGGGGTCCTTCCGAACTTCTACAACTTGTAGAGCAACGGCTGCAACGGTACCAGGTGCACACGCCCTGGGCGAACGAGCCGGGACAGGCCGGACGGCGTCGCGGTGGGTGTCACCGGATGCGGTTAGAGTCGATCACATCGGGCGGGTCACCAGCCTGCATCGGTCAACCGCACCGGTCATCCAAGGAGGGCACCGACATGGCACGCATCGGGGAGAGCGCTGACCTGCTCAAGTGCTCCTTCTGCGGCAAGAGCCAGAAGCAGGTCCAGCAGCTCATCGCCGGGCCGGGCGTCTACATCTGTGACGAGTGCGTCGAGCTCTGCAACGAGATCATCGAGGAGCGCCTGGCCGAGGCCGGCGAGGACACCACCGGCGGTGACTTCGAGCTGCCGAAGCCCCGCGAGATCTTCGACTTCCTGCAGGAGTACGTCATCGGGCAGGACCCGGCGAAGCGCGCGCTGGCCGTGGCCGTCTACAACCACTACAAGCGCATCCGGGCGCAGGGGCAGATCACCGCTGCCGAGGACCGCGACGACGTCGAGATCGCCAAGTCGAACATCCTGCTCATCGGGCCGACCGGATGCGGCAAGACCTACCTCGCGCAGACGCTCGCGAAGCGCCTCAACGTGCCGTTCGCGGTCGCCGACGCCACGGCCCTGACCGAGGCGGGCTACGTGGGCGAGGACGTCGAGAACATCCTGCTCAAGCTCATCCAGGCCGCGGACTACGACGTCAAGCGTGCCGAGACGGGCATCATCTACATCGACGAGGTCGACAAGATCGCGCGGAAGGCCGAGAACCCCTCGATCACGCGCGACGTGTCGGGCGAGGGCGTGCAGCAGGCACTGCTCAAGATCCTCGAGGGCACGACCGCCTCGGTGCCGCCGCAGGGCGGTCGTAAGCACCCGCACCAGGAGTTCATCCAGATCGACACGACGAACGTGCTGTTCATCGTGGCGGGGGCGTTCGCCGGGCTCGAGGACATCGTGTCCTCGCGTGTCGGTAAGCGGGGGATCGGCTTCGGTGCCCCGCTCCACAGCCCGCTCGACCAGCAGGACCTGTTCGCCGACGTCCTGCCGGAGGACCTGCACAAGTTCGGGCTCATCCCCGAGTTCATCGGCCGGCTCCCCGTCGTCACGACCGTGTCGCAGCTCGACCAGGACGCCCTGATGCAGATCCTCACCGAGCCGAAGAACGCGCTCGTGAAGCAGTACCAGCGGATGTTCGCGATCGACGGGGTCGAACTCGAGTTCGACCGTGGAGCACTCGAGGCGATCGCCGACCTGGCCGTGCTGCGTCAGACCGGTGCCCGTGGGCTCCGTGCCATCCTCGAAGAGGTCCTCGGCCCGGTCATGTTCGACGTGCCCTCCGACGACGACGTGGCGCGCGTGGTGATCACCCGCGAATCCGTGCTCGAGAACGCTGCGCCGACGATCGTGCCTCGCGCTCGCGCGAAGCGCGTCGAGAAGTCGGCCTAGCGACCACTGCACGACGGCCCGGTCCCCGCGAGGGGCCGGGCCGTCGTCGTCCTCGGGCGGCGGTGTGCGCGCGGGGCGGTGTCGTCGCCGGGCGGAACCAGGTTCCGGACGTGGAACCGCGCTTCCACGTGGTGCTGTGTCCGGAACCTGGTTCTGTGTGCGCCGCGCCGCGCCGCGCGCCGCGCGCCGGCCGCGCCGCTACTCGAGCCCGCGGCGCCGCAGCAGCGGGCCGACCTCGGCGTCGCGCCCGCGGAACGCGCGGTACGCCTCGAGGGGGTCCTGCGCGCCGCCGACGCCGAGCACCATCGACGCGAAGCGCTCCCCGGCCGACCGGGACAGCCCGCCGTTCTCGCGGAACCACTCCACCGTGTCGGCGTCGAGCACCTCGGACCAGATGTAGCCGTAGTACCCGGCGTCGTACCCGCCCGAGAACGTGTGCGCGAAGTACGTCGACGAGTACCGAGGCGGAACCGCGCGCACGTCCACACCGGCAGCGGCCAGGGCGTCGCGCTCGAAGGCCTCGACGTCCGTGACCGCCGCGGCCTCGGCGGACGACAGCCGGTGCCACGCCTGGTCGAGCAACGCGGCGGCGAGGTACTCCGTGGTCGAGAAGCCCTCGTTGAACCCGGCCGAGTCGCTCAGCCCGAGCACGAGCTCCGGCGGCAGCGGCTCCCCGGTCTCGTGGTGCTTGGCGTAGTTCGCGAGCACCGACGGCCACGACACCCACATCTCGTTCACCTGCGACGGGAACTCGACGAAGTCCCGCTCGACGTTGGTGCCCGAGAACCGCGGGTAGGTCGTCCGTGCGATCAGCCCGTGCAGCGCGTGTCCGAACTCGTGGAAGAGCGTCTCGACCTCGTCCTGGATGAGGAGCGTGGGGGAGCCCGCCGCGGGCTTCGCCACGTTCAGGTTGTTGACGACGACGGGCAGCGTGCCGAGCAGGTGCGACTGCTCCACGACGGGGTTCATCCAGGCGCCACCACGCTTGCCGTCCCGCGTGTACAGGTCGAGCAGGTACAGCCCGACCGGTTCGTCGTCGTCCGAGCGCACCTCGAACACCCGGACCTCGTCGTTGTAGCCGTGCAGGTCGGGACGCTCCGTGAAGGTCAGCCCGTAGAGGGCACCGGCGGCGTGGAACACGCCGTCGCGCAGGACGCGGTCCGCCTCGAAGTACGGCCGGAGTGCCGAGCTGTCGGCGGCGAACTGCTCGCCCCGCAGGACCTCGGTGGCGTAGGCCCAATCCCACGCCTCGACGTCGAAGCCGACGGTGCGCGACCGCACGGCCCGCTCGTCGTCGGCGTTCGCCGCGGCCGCCGGCACGAGCGACGAGAGGAGCCCCTCGACGGCCTCCGGCGTCCGCGCGGTCTCGTCCGCCGTGACGACGGACGCGTGGTCCCGGAACCCGAGCAGCTCGGCCCGCTCGGCACGGAGCCGCACGATGCGCAGCAGGACCGCGCGGTTGTCGTACGCGTTGCCGCGGCGGCCGCGGGAGAGCGAGGCGCGCATGATCCGCTCGCGGAGCCCGCGGTCGGTCAGCACCGCGAGCCACGGGTGTCCGGTGTAGAGCGGCAGCGTGACGAGCCATCCGTCGAGCCCACGGTCGCGTGCGGCTCCCGCGGCGGCGGACTTCGCGCCGTCGTCGAGCCCCGCGAGCTCGTCCTCCGCGGTGACGTGCACGGCGAGGTCGTTCGTGTCCTCGAGCAGGTTGCGCTCGAAGGTCGTGGTGAGGGTCGACAGCTCCTGGTTGATCGCGGTCAGGCGCTCCTTGCCGGCGTCGTCGAGACCCGCCCCCGCGAGGGTCATCTCGGTGTGCACACGCTCGACGAGACGGCGGTCCTCGTCCGTCAGGTCGGTCCGCTCACCCAGCGAGGCGCGCACCGCGTCCACGCGGGCGTACAGGCGTGCGTCGAGCGTGATGGCGTCGCGGTGCGCGGCGAGCAGCGGGGAGACCTCGGCCTCGAGGTCGTGGAGCTCGGGCGTCGAGTCCGCCGACGACAGCGTGAAGAAGACGTGCGAGACGCGCGCCAGCAGCTGCCCGGACCGCTCGAGGGCCACGAGCGTGTTCTCGAAGGTCGGTGCCTCGGTCGCGGCGGCGACGGCCTCGACCTCGGCGCGCTGCTCGGCCGTGCCGGCCTCGAAGGCGGGCCGGAAGTGCTCGAGCCGGACGTCGTCGAACGGCGGGAGGGCGTAGGGGAGGGTGCTCGGTTCGTCGAACGGGGTTGCCATGTCCCCACCATACGGACCGGTGTCCGGACCGCGGCGGCATCGAGCAGTCGGCGAGGGCGGGGCGTGCTCAGCGCCGCATGCCCCAGCCGGCGAGCACGACGATGCTGGCGAGGACGACGACGTTCTTGATGACGTACTGTCCCTCGAGCGTCCCCACGCCGACGCTGCGCCAGGTCTCGACGGGGAACAGGACCAGCGGGGTGAACGTGCCAGCCATGTGCCCGAGGAGCACCAGGAGCACCAGCGGCATGCACCGCCCGAGCAGGAGCGCCACCCCGAGGGTGACCTCCAGGACGGCGACCGACAGTCGGGCGACGTCCCCGGTGACGACGCCCGCGGTGAGTGCGTCGAGGGTCCGCACGACCAGGTCCTCGGCGGGGCTGCCGCCGGGGACCACCTTCGGGATCCCGAACCAGAGCATGAGGACCGCGATCGCCGCGCGCACCACGGGGACGGCTGCGCGACGGGCGGAGCGTTCGACCGTGGCGAGGCACGCCTGGAGCACGGGCAGGGCAGCGCGGGGCACCCGGTGCCGTTGCGGTGTCCTCGCGTACGGGTCGGTCGGCAGTGGGAGGGAGGTGGTCGTCGTCGTCATGATGGGGCCGGTCTGGTCGGGGTCGAGGTCGTGCCGGTGGGGTCGGCACGACGACCGTAGGGAACGACGCCGGACCGGGCACGTCCGCGAACGGAGACGTGACGGACGGGAGGCGCCGGGCGGGCCCGCCTCGTGACTCCCGGCCGTCAGGTGGTGGCGATCAGTGCGTCGCCGCGTCCACGAGGACCGCTGCGGCCCGGCGCGCGTGGCGCGCCGGCGACGCGTCACCGGCGATGGCGGCGGTGGTCTGCGCGCCCTCGGCGAGGAGCGCGAGCTGGGCGGCGAGTTCCTCGGCGGTCTCGACGTCGGCGACGACGTCGGCGGCCAGGCGGGCCACGAAGCGCTGGAACGAGTCCTTGTGGTCGCGGGCGATCTCGGCGACCGCGGGGGAGGTGCCCCCGAGCTCGCCGAACGCGTTGATGAACCCGCACCCGCGGAACGTGTCGTCCGCGAACCACTGTTCCAGGAAGTCGTACATCGCCAGCAGACGGTCGCGGGGCGCGTCCTGCGCGGCGACGGCGGCCGTGATCCCGTGCTCCCACGTCGCATGCCGCCCGGCGAGGACCGCGGCGACGAGCTGCTCCTTGCCGGCGAACGCCGCGTACAGCTTCTTCAGCGAGACGCCGGCACCCGTCCGGATGTCGTCCATGCCGACCGACTGGAACCCGCGGGCGTAGAACAGCGCGTCGGCGACCTCGAGGATGCGGGTCCTGGTCTGCGGATCCACCGTGCTGGTCACGTGCGTCCCTTCGCTGGCGTGCATCGACCGCGTCGCCCTCACGGGAACGCCCGTTCCCGAGTGTAGGCCCCGTCCGACCCCACCGATGCTGTGCCATCGAGACTGTCATACCTATACTTCGTGTGTGACGTTCCAACATGTGCTCGTGCGGCCCGCTCCGCATGGTCCGGCTCGCTGGCTCGAGCGGATCGTGGACTCCCCGGACGAGCGCACACGGCGGTTGCTCCGGACCGCGGCGCTCCTCCTGCCGACGCTGACCACGGTCTACAGCGTCTGGTACGACGCACTCGCCGCCCGGCAGGCACCCGACGCGCTGCAGGTGCTGGCGTTCGTCGCGGGCGGGGTGTCGCTCCACCTCGTGCGCCGTGCCCCCGCCGTGCCGGTGGTCGTCGCTCCGCTCGTCTGGGCCGTCACCGGGTCGTGCTCCTTCGTCATGGTGGTGAGCGTGGTGCTCGCGGCGCGCCGGCCCCGCGGCTGGCTCCTCGTGCTCGGTGCGTTCACCCTGCTGCACCCGCTCGGCCTGGTGCCGGACCCGTGCTCGTTCCGCGCCGGTCACGTCGCGCTGCCGGAGGAGACCTCCCCGCTGCTCGCGGTCGTGCTGCCGGCGCTGGTCGGCGGGGTCGTGGGGGAGACCTCACGGCTGGTCGCCCTGCGCGAGGACCGGCTGCGGCTCGCCGCCGAGGTCGCGGCCGCCCGTGCCGCCGACGCCGTCGCCCACGAACGCCTCCGGCTCAGTCGGGACATGCACGACCTGGTCGGTCAGAACGTCAGCCGGATGACCCTGCACGCGAACGCGATCGCCGCGCGCACGGCCGACGACGAGACCCGTGTGCTGGCCACCCGGATCGCGGATGCCGGCGTGGACCTGCTCGAGGACGTGCACTTCGTCGTCGGTCTGCTCCGCCGAGGAGACCGTGGTGAACCGGACCCCGACGCAGGACCGGGCTCCCTGACGGGTGCGGTCATGCCCGACCCTGCGCCCGCTCCCGTCACAGCCCGCCCCGTCACAGCCCGCGCCGGGCGCTCGTGGCAGGACCTCATCGAGGCGGCCGAGCACGACGGCACGACCGTCCGACGGCACGGCGCTGCGGTCGGACCGATCGCCCGGACCGCCGGTCTCGACGCCGAGCGCACGGCGGTGCTCGACGCGGTGCTCGCCGAGGCGCTCCACAACGCCGTGAAGCACGCTCCGGGAGCCGTCGTCGACCTGCGGGGCGAGATCTGGCCCGACCGCGTCAGGATCGTCGTCGAGAACCCGCTGTCGGACGCCGCGTCGGTCCTGCCGCCGGGCGGCCACGGGCTCGCCGTCGCCGCGGAACGGGCAGCGGCGGTCGGTGGTCGGCTCGACCACTGCGTCATCGACGGCCGGTTCCGGCTCGACCTGGACGTGCCCCGGTGATCCGCGTCCTGCTCGTCGACGACGACGCGGAGGTCCGGACCAGCCTGCGGCTCGTGCTCGACGCCGACCCCGAGATCGTGGTGGTCGCCGAGTGCGCCGACGGCGAGCGTGCGGTTGCGGTCGCCCGACGCGTGCGGGCCGACGTGGCGGTGGTGGACCTGCGGATGCCGGGCGGCCCGGACGGGGTCGCGACCACCGAGCGGCTGCGGCTGCTCGACGAGCCGCCACGCGTGCTCGTGCTCACCGCGTTCGAGCACGACGATGCCGTGCTCCGGGCGCTCAGCGCGGGGGCGAACGGCTTCCTGCTCAAGGGGGGACGGCCGCACGAGCTCCCGACGGCGGTCCGGGACGTCGCGGCGGATCGCTGCGTCCTCGCGCCGGCGGTGGCGTCGGCGGTCGTGGCACGCGCGGTGTCCGCCGAGGTCGCGACGGCCGTCGTCCCGGAGCCCGAGGACGACCTCGCCGACCTCACGCCGCGCGAGCGCGAACTCGCGATCGCCGTGGGCGGGGGACTGACCAACGCCCAGATCGCCGCGCGACTCGGCGTCACGCCGACCTCGGCGAAGACCTACGTCTCGCGGCTCCTCGACAAGCTCGGCCTGCAGAACCGCACGCAGCTCGCGATCGCCGCGCACCGGGCCGGCCTGGTCTGACGGGACGGGCTGCGGGGTCACCCTTCGGTGACACCCGTGCCCCTGCGCGCTCGTCGGACGATGGCTCGTCCCCGTTCCGCTCACCAGGAGTCCTGATGCCGTTCCCCCTCCGCCACTGCGTCCTCCGACCGGTCGTCGCCGCCGCGATCGGCGGCGCCGTGCTCGTGTCCGATCCCGCGCTCGCCCGGGCAGCCGAGCGGGCTCCGGTGCCCGCCGCCGACGGGTCCGCCGGTGTCAGCGCCGCGCTGGAGCTGACCAGCGCCACCGAGTGGTACACCGGCGGGCAGTTCGTCGTCCGCAACACCGGTGCCACCACCGCTCGGTGGTCGCTCCGCTTCCGTGCGACCGGTCGGACGTTCGACAGCTGGGCGGGCTGGATGAGCGACGTCTCCCGCGACGGCGACGTCGTGACCATCACCGCGAAGCCCGGACAGGAGCTCGCTCCGGGTGCCGTCGCGGACCTGTCGTTCGGGATCACCGGGGACGGGTCCGTGGTGCCGACCGTCACGGACTGCACCCTCGACGGTGCCCAGGTCACCGGGTGCGCCGCGGACGGCGGCGACCCGGAGCCGCCCGCCGGCGACACCGAGGCACCCGGGGCGGTCCCGGCCGTGACCGGGTCGGCCCTCGACGCGCACACGGTCGAGCTGCGCTGGGACGCTGCGGCCGACGACCACGGTGTCGAGGCGTACGTCGTGACCCGGGAGGACGCCGAGCCCGTCCGCGTCGACGGGGGTGCCCGCTCGGCGCGGATCGGCGGGCTGCCGGACGGCGCGACCCACCGGTTCCGGGTCGCGGCGGTGGACGCCGCGGGCAACACCGGACCGGGCACGCCGGTCGAGGTCGCGACGCCCGCCGAGCCGGCAGCGCCGCAGGAGCTCGTCGTCGCGGCGTCGCACTCGATCGTGCCGGTCCGTGCGCGTGGCGACGCCGAGGCCGCTCGCGCCGCCGAGGGGCGGTGGTTCCGGCACTCGCCGTACGAGCCGACCGGTCGCTTCGTGACCGCCGGTGACGAGGTGACCGTGACGGTGCCGGAAGGAGTCTCCGGTCTGGTCGCGCGCTTCGGGATGATCGGCGTCTACGCGGGGCTCAACGGCGGCAAGGACGTGGGGACGACCGAGGTCGGTCTGCGGCCCGGCAGGCAGACCATCACCGTGCCGAAGACCGGCTCCCTGCAGATCCGGGACTCGGCGCCCGAGGACGCTCGGACGACGACCGTCCGCGTCGACGGGGGTCGGGCGATGGCGACGGCGGTCGAGGGGGAGACCACCGAGGAGGAGTGGGTCGAGCGCATGGCCGCGTTCGACGCCCCGATCGTCGAGCTCGTGGGCAGTAACGTCCTCGTGCAGGTGCAGAAGCCGGTCGCGCAGCGCTGGCTCGTCGACAACGACATCGCGGTCAACCCCCGCATCCGCATGATGGAGCGGGTGATCACGGAGACCGACCGGGTGTACGGCCTCGACCGGCAGGGCACCGGGCTCGCGCACCGTGCCGACCAGCGGATCCTGGTCGTCAACCCCGACTCCGGGACCGGTCTGGCGAACGCCTCGCACGACCGCGTGATGTTCCACAACCAGCAGGGGGCGATGCAGCAGCTGCTCACCGGCCGTCCCACGGACAAGTGGGCGTTCTGGCACGAGGTCGGCCACACCTACCAGCCGGACTGGATGCGGTGGAACGGCCTGACCGAGGTCACCGCGAACGTCCCGGCGCTCGCGAACCAGGAGCGCGAGGGTGCCCCGAACCGCCTCGACACCGCCGAGGTGCGCCGGAAGGCCGCGGCGTACTTCGCGCTGCCCGAGGACGAGCGGTCGTTCGACCGGCAGGATGACGTGTGGCTGCGGCTGCTCATGTTCGACCAGCTCCGACGGGCCTTCGGCGAGGACGTCTACGCGCGCGCGGCGCAGCAGGTGCGGGTGGACCGCCAGCTCGGCGCCCCGGTCGTCCCGACGTCGGACGTCGCCGCGGCCGAGCAGGTCTTCGCACGGACGATGGCGACGGTCACTGGGCGTGACCTCTCCGGGTTCTTCGCGAAGTGGGGCGTCCGGCTGACCGATGAGACCCGCGCCGCGATGACCGACCTGCCGGAACCGTCGTTCGACCTCACCGCGAACCACGACCGCACGACGGACGTCGTCGACCACGCCGTGTCGTACACCCTGCCGACCGGATCGGTGCGCGCCGAGGGCTCGGCCGTCCTCCACCAGCGGGGGGTGGGCGGCGCTCTCCAGGTGACTGCCGACCACCCGGCCGGTGTCCGGATCGGCCGCCGCAGCGTGCTCGCCGACGCCGTGGGAGCGGGAGCCGGTCGGGTGGTCGTCGAGTTCCTCGCCGCCGACGGGACCCCGGGCGCGCGCAGTGTCGCGGTCGACGTGCGGCGCGGGACGATGGCGCAGTTCCAGGGTGCGTCCGATCGAGTCATCGCGGAGCTGGCCCTCGACCCGGGCACCAGGACGCTCCGGGTGGACCGTACCGGTGGCCCGGAGAAGGCGCACTGGCTCTTCGACTCCCGGTACTTCGGCGCTCGCGTCGTGGCGGAGGACGGACGGACCGTGCGCGACGCCTGGCTCAAGGGGACCGAGACCGCCGGAGCGTTCTGGAACCGCTTCGGCGAGGTCCCGGTCGAGGACGGACAGTTCCTCGTGCTCGACCACCGCGAGCCCCGGAACCGGCTGCTCGCGTGGAGCGACGACGTCCGGGTGCCGGCGTCGACCGCCGAGCACCAGGCCTTCCGGATCGACGGGTCGTCCCTCGTGCCGGTTGCGCTGAGCGAGGTCCCCGGGCACTGACCCGCCACCCGCCGGCGACGCCCGGCGACGACGGAGGGGCCCCACCGCAGCTGCGGCGGGGCCCCTCCGTCGTGCCGGTCGAGTCTCCTGCCGGCTCAGTCCTCTTCCGGCGCGTCGTCCGGGTTCGTCACCTGCGCGTGTCCCGCGGGATCGAGGTGGACGGACGTGCCGTCGTCGAGCTCGATGATCGGCTTGCCCTCCAGGTACGTGAGCGTCCACCGCCACGTCGACGCGTCGACCGACTCCGCCGCCAGCTCGTCCTCGACCCCGCGCACGGCGACGACCATCGTCTCCGGCAGTCGCGACGGCGGCTCCCCGCCGACGTTCCAGCGTGTGCCCAACTGCATCCGTGCCTCCAGTCCGTGTGCCGTACCCGTCGTGCCGCAGGCCGGACCGCGGACGGTCCGGCCTGCGACGGCGACGCTACGCCTGCTGCTCGGCGAGCTCGATCTCGGTGACGGCGAGCTCGTCGCCGTCGGTGAACGACAGGTTCTCGATGCGGCCGACCGCCGCCAGGTCGACCGCCGCGCGCTCGATGAGCGCGCGCTGCTCGGCGGGCGCGGCCACGACGGCGCGCGTCACGGGCGTCTTCTGCGAGGCCTTCGCGGCGGTCTTCGCGCCGCGGATGCCGATGAGCGCCTGACCCACGGCGGCCAGCAGGCCGGTCGGTGCCGCCTGTGTCGGCAGCTCGGCCACGGTCGGCCAGGAGGCGCGGTGGACGCTGGTGTCGTGGGTCCAGGCCCAGACCTCCTCGGTCGCGAACGGGAGGAACGGTGCCAGCAGGCGGAGCAGCGCGTCGATCGCGGCGCGCAGCGCCAGGACCGCGCTCGCCTGGGTCTCGTGCGTCGCGTCGGTCGCGGTGCCGTAGGCACGCTCCTTGACGAGCTCGAGGTAGTCGTCGCAGAAGGTCCAGAAGAACCGCTCGGTGACCTCGAGGGCGCGGGCGTGGTCGAAGGCGTCGAACGCCGCGGTGGCCTGCTCGATCACGCTGCCGAGCTCGGCGAGCACGTCGACGTCCAGCGGCTCGGTCACGCTCGTCGCACCGCTCGGGAGCTCGAAGCCGTACACGAACTTCGCGGCGTTGAGCACCTTGATCGCGAGACGACGACCGACCTTGATCTGCTTCGGGTTCTGCGGGTCGAAGGCCGCGTCCGTGCCGAGCTTCGACGATGCCGCCCAGTAGCGGACCGCGTCGGCGCCGTGCTGCTCGAGGATCGACAGCGGCGTGACGACGTTGCCCTTCGACTTCGACATCTTCTTGCGGTCGGGGTCGACGATGAAGCCCGAGATGCTCGCGTGCTTCCACGGCACCGTGTCCGCCTCGAGCTGGCTGCGGAGCACGGTGGTGAACAGCCAGGTCCGGATGATGTCCTGCGCCTGCGGGCGGACGTCGTACGGGAACACCAGGTCGTAGAGCGCCGGGTCGGTCTCCCACTTGCCCGCGAGCTGCGGGGTGAGCGACGAGGTGGCCCAGGTGTCCATCACGTCGAGCTCGCCCTGGAACCCACCGGCCACACCGCGCTGGGACTCCTCGTAGCCGGGCGCCGGCTCGGAGGCGGGGTCGACGGGGAGCTGGTCCTCGGTCGGGACGATCGGCTGGTCGTACACCGGGTTGCCGTCGGCATCGAGCGGGTACCAGACCGGCAGCGGCACCCCGAAGAAGCGCTGGCGCGAGATGAGCCAGTCGCCGGACAGCCCGCCCACCCAGTTGTCGTAGCGGACGCGCATGAAGTCCGGGTGGAAGGCGATCTCCTCGCCGCGCTGCCGGAGCGTGGTCTTGAGCTGCTCGTCGCGGGCACCGTTGACGATGTACCACTGGCGGGTCGAGACGATCTCGAGCGGCTTGTCGCCCTTCTCGAAGAACTTCACCGGGTGGTTGATCGTCTTCACGTCGCCGACGAGCTCGCCGGACTCGGTGAGGGCATCCACGAGGACCTTCTTCGCCGAGAACACGGTCTTGCCGGCCATCTCGGCGTAGAGGGCCTTGCCGCGCTCGCTCTCGATCCAGGTCGGCTCCTCGGAGCGCACGCGGCCGTCGAAGCCGATGATCGCGCGGTTCGGCAGCTGCAGTTCGCGCCACCACACGACGTCGGTGGTGTCGCCGAAGGTGCAGACCATCGCGATGCCGGCGCCCTTGTCCTGCTGCGCGAGGTGGTGTGCGAGCACCGGGACCTCGACGTCGAACAGGGGGGAGCGGACCGTCTTCCCGAACAGGTCCTGGAAGCGCTCGTCGTCCGGGTGCGCGACGAGGGCGACGCACGCGGGGAGCAGCTCGGGGCGGGTGGTCTGGATGACGACGTCCTCGCCGCCGTCGGTGCGGTGGAACGCCAGGCCGTGGTACGCGCCGGGCATCTCCTTGTCCTCGAGCTCGGCCTGCGCCACGGCGGTGCGGAACGTGACGTCCCAGAGCGTCGGGGCATCGGCCTGGTAGGCCTCGCCGCGGGCGAGGTTGCGGAGGAAGGCACGCTGCGCGCTGGCGCGCGAGGTGTCGTCGATGGTCCGGTACGACTGCGTCCAGTCCACCGACAGGCCCAGCGTGCGGAAGAGGTGCTCGAACTGCTGCTCGTCCTGCACGGTGAGGCGCTCGCACAGCTCGATGAAGTTGCGGCGGGAGACCGGCAGCTGGTCGGCGGCCTTGGCGGACCTGCCGTCGCCGCCCTCGAACGGCGGCACGAACGCCGGGTCGTAGGGGAGCTGCGGGTCGCAGCGGACGCCGTAGTAGTTCTGCACGCGACGTTCGGTCGGCAGACCGTTGTCGTCCCAGCCCATCGGGTAGAAGACGTGCTTGCCGCGCATGCGCTCGTACCGGGCCTTGAGGTCGGTGTGCGTGTACGAGAACACGTGGCCGATGTGCAGCGAGCCGGACGCGGTCGGCGGCGGGGTGTCGATCGAGTACACCGCGTCCTTCGTCGCGCTGTCGCGGTCGAACCGGTAGGTGCCGTCCTGCTCCCAGACCGGGCCCCAGACGTCCTCGAGCCCATCGACGGTGGGCTTCTCGGGCATGGGCTTCGACATGGCGGGGCCTTTCGATCGATGTGTGCGGCACCGAGTCCGTGGTGAGGTGCCTGAGTGTCGCGGGTACGGTCCGCGTTGGTCTCATCGTAGCGGCCCCCCGCGTGGGAGCGCTCCATCTGGTAGGCTGTCGGAGTTTGTCCGGCGAGCGCGGTGTTCGCGAGGACTGCACAGTCGCTCTCCGCCGGATGCCCGAAGGCAAGACACAGCACTACCGGAGGAACGAACGTGGCACCGAACGAAGCACACCAGCACGGCGATCGGCCGTTGCGTACGAAGGGTGCCGCGAAGCGCGCCCGCCGCAAGCTGACCGAGGACGACGTCACCGTCGTCGAGGAGTCGCTGCTCAAGCGCGCCGTCGCCGCGGCCGCGCTCGGGAACGCGATGGAGTGGTTCGACTTCGGCATCTTCGCGTACCTGACGGTCACGATCTCGAAGGTCTTCCTGCCCGAGGGCGACCCGACGTCGAACCTCGTCGCGACCTTCGGCTTCTTCGCGGCGGCGTTCATCGTGCGGCCGATCGGTGGGGCCGTCTTCGGTCCGATCGGCGACAAGATCGGCCGCCAGAAGGTCCTCGCGCTGACGATGATCCTGATGGCCGCGGGCACGCTCATGATCGGCCTGATCCCGTCGTACGCGACGATCGGCTTCTGGGCGCCCGTGCTGCTCCTGGTGGCCCGCTTCGTGCAGGGCTTCTCCACCGGTGGTGAGTACGGCGGAGCCGCGACCTTCATCGCCGAGTACTCGCCGGACAAGCGCCGCGGCTTCATGGGCTCGTGGCTCGAGTTCGGCACCCTCGCCGGGTACGTGCTCGGCGCCTCGATCGTCACGGTCCTGCAGTACGCGATGCCGGAGGACGCCCTGCTCAGCTGGGGCTGGCGGATCCCGTTCATCGTCGCCGGCCCGCTCGGGCTCATCGGTCTGTACCTCCGGCTCAAGCTCGAGGAGACCCCGGCCTTCCAGAAGCAGCAGGAGCAGGCAGCCGAGCGCGAGTCGCAGAAGACGCCGTTCCTCAAGCTGTTCGCCGAGAACTGGCGCTCGCTCATCGTCTGCATCGGCCTGGTCCTCGTGTTCAACGTGACCGACTACATGCTCCTGTCGTACATGCCGACCTACCTCGAGACGAACCTCGGCCAGAACGCCACGTTCGGTCTGATCCTCATCGTCATCGTGATGATCCTGATGATGGTCGTGATCACGTTCGGCGGCCGGCTGTCCGACCGCTTCGGACGTCGTCCGGTCCTCGCCGCGGGCTGCATCGGCTTCATCGTGCTGTCGTGGCCGGCCCTCAAGCTCGTGCAGACCGGCACCGGCATCGGGGTGTTCGTCGGCCTGCTCCTGCTGGGGCTCGTGCTCGTCACGTTCACCTCGACCATGCCCTCGACCCTGCCCGCGCTGTTCCCGACGATCATCCGCTACGGCGCGCTCGCGATCGCGTTCAACGTCTCCGTCTCGCTCTTCGGCGGCACGACGCCCCTCGCCACGCAGGCGCTCATCGCCGGCGCGAAGGACGCCGGTCTGTCCTGGGCCGAGGACATCCCGGCCTTCTACCTCATGCTCGCGGCCGTGATCGGTCTCGTCGCGGTGTACTTCACCAAGGAGACGGCGGCGACGCCCCTGATGGGCTCCGGTCCGACGGTCGCGCACGAGGACGAGGTCGCCGACGTCATCAAGGACTACAACGACCCGACCTCGGAGCTCGCGCAGTCCGACTGGGCGAAGGACTTCTCGACGAGCGAGATCCCGGTCATCTCGGGCGACAGCCCGAAGCCGGGTGCCGACAAGGAGCCCGCGGGCTCCTAGCCACTGCGGGCGACCGGGAGGCACGGCGCACGTCCGTCACGGACGCGCACCGTGCCTCCCGTCGCACCGGTGCCGTACGCCGACGCCCGGCTGCCCCGCGCCGGCGCGCCGGCGCGCCGTGCGAGACTCGGCCCCGCGGACACGTTCGCGGCCTCCGCGCCGCGGAACTGTCCGCCTGGCCGAGACTCGCCGGCGCCCGAGCGCGGCGCCGCGCTCAGGTGCCGCGGGCGAGGCGGGCGGCGGCGTCGATCAGGCGTGCGGTCGCGGGGTGCTCCGGCGCGCCGAGCACCCGGTCTGCCGGGCCCCGCTCGACGATGCGCCCCCGGTCGACGACGAGCAGGTCGTCGGCCATCCGTCGGACGGCCCGCAGGTCGTGCGACACGAACACCATCGCCACGCCGGTCTCGTCGCGCAACCGCTCGAGCAGCGTGAGCACGGCGTCCTGCACCGTGGCGTCGAGCGCGGTCACGGGTTCGTCGAGCACGACCACCTCGGGCGAGGACGCGAGCGCCCGCGCGATCGCGAGCCGCTGCCGCTGCCCGCCGGACAGCGTGCGCGGGGACCGGGGTCGCAGCGCTGGATCGAGGCCGACCTGCCGGAGCGCCGCGTCGACCTGTTCCGCCAGGTCACCTCGCGCCCGTCGCTCCCGGCCGTCGGTCAGGGCGTCGGCGAGCACCCGCTCGACCGTCCACCGATCGTCGAACGTCGCGCCGGGGTCCTGCACGACGGCGGCCACCCGGTGCCGTCGGCTCCGCCGGTCCCGCTCGGGCAGCGGCACCCACGGCGCACCGTCGAGCGTGACGGTCCCGGTGTCGGGGACCTCGAGCCCGAGCAGCATCCGGGCGACCGTGGTCTTGCCGGAGCCCGAGGCACCGATCACCCCGGTGACCCGGCCCGCGCGCACGGCGACGGAGACGTCCTCGACCGCGGGCATCCCGTCGAAGGAGCGGGACAGCCCGACCCCGTCGAGGATCGCCGCGCCGCCGGCGCCGCCGGCGCCGCCGGCGCCGCTGCCGGCGCCACCGTCGGGGTCGCCGTCGGAACCGCGGTCGGCGATGCCGCCGTCCGGGACAGCGGAGGAACGAGCGGGGTACGCACGGCGCTCCGCCCCGGACCGCGCCGCGCGCACCAGGGCCTGCGTCGCGGGGTGCACGGGCGCGTCGAGCACCGAGCGGACCGGGCCGTCCTCGACCACGGTGCCCCCGTCGACCACGACCACCCGGTCGGCCCACCCGGCGACGAGCCCGAGGTCGTGCGTGATCACGAGCAGCCCGGCACCCCGCTCCTGCGCCGCGCGCAGCTGCTCCATCACCGTCACCGCGACGGCCGCGTCGAGTGCCGTCGTCGGTTCGTCCGCCACGACGAGGGCGGGGGAGGCGATGGTCGCCGCAGCGATGAGGGCGCGCTGCCGCATCCCGCCCGACAGCGTTCCAGCGAGCCGACCGTCGGTCGCCATCGCCGGATCGAGGCCGACCGCGTGCAGCGCGTCGCGCACGGCGTCGACCCGCTCGGCCGCACGCAGGTCGGTGTGCAGTCGCAGGGCGTCGGCGACCTCGCGGCCGACCGGGCGGAGCGGGTCGAGCGCACCGAGCGCCTCCTGGCCCACGTACCCGACCGTCGCCCCGCGCAGGCGCCGCCACCGCCGCTCGGACAGGCCGCGGACGTCGTCGCCGGCCACGGTCAGTCCGTCGGCGTCGACCGTCACGCCCGGGGCCGACAGCCCGAGGACCGCACGCGCCGTGACGCTCTTGCCCGACCCGGAGGCCCCGACCAGCGCGACGCACTCGCCCGGATCGACGCTGAACGACACGTCGTGGACGAGCGCGGTGTCGCCGACGCGGACGCTCAGCCCGCGGACGTCGAGGACGCTCACCGGGCCGCCCCCGTCCGGCGCAGCGCACGGCCCAGCACCGTGACGGCCGTCGCCAGGACGACGATGGCCAGCCCCGGGAACGTGCTCATCCACGGTGCCGTGAGCAGGTAGGTCCGCCCGTCGGCGAGCATCGCGCCCCACTCGGGCGCGGGTGGCGGCGTCCCGACGCCGAGGTAGCTCAGCGCCGAGGCCCAGACGACCGCCTGCCCGACCCCGAGCGTGGCGACGGCGACGACCGGCCAGAGCGCCGCGGGCAGCACGTGCCGGAACAGGATCCGCCCGGAGGAGCGGCCCTGCAGGACGGCCGTCTCGACGACCTGCGACGACCGAGCGGTCCGCACGAGCCCGCGGACGATCCGCGCGTACCCGGGTGCCGTCGCGAAGCCGACCGCCAGGGTCGCGGGCACCGGCCCCGGTCCGGTCACCGCGATGACGACGAGCGCGACGAGCAGGAGCGGCAGCGCGAAGGCCACCTCGGTGACCCGACCGACCACGGCGTCGACGACCCGGCCCCCGAGCCCGGCCAGCGTGCCGAGCACGACGCCGGTGAGTCCGCCCACCAGGGTCGCGACGATCCCGACGACGAGCGACGCCCGCGTGCCCGCGACGACCCGCGCCAGGACGTCACGTCCCGACTCGTCGGTGCCGAAGGGGTGTGCGGGACCCGGTGCGGTCAGCGCGTCCGACGGGTGCACTGCGAGGGGGTCCCCGCCCCCGAGCAGCGACGGCCAGACGGCCGCCACCACCGCCAGCACGACGGCCGCGGCGGCGACCGTACCGGCCGGTCCGAGCGTCCCCCCACGAGACCGCTCGGGCCGCCCGGCCGTCGGGCGCGTACCGGACTGGAGGCCCGGGTCGACGATGCCGCTCACCGTGCGCCCGCCCCGTGGCGCGTCCCACCACGTGCCCGGTTCCGCGCGCGGGTGCCGCTCCGCGACCCGCGCGGGTCGACCACCCGCTCGACCAGGTCCGCGACCGCGAGCACGACGACGTACGCGGCTGCGGACACCAGTGCGATCCCGGCGACGAGCGGCATGTCCCGCTGGGTCACCGCGGTCACGAGGGCACGGCCGATGCCCGGCAGCGCGAACACCGACTCGACGACGACGGCGCCGGACACCAGCGACCCGAACGCCCACGCGGACAGGGCGATCCCGGGGAGCGCGGCGTGCCGGAGCAGGTGCCGTCCGAACAGTCCCGCGCGGGACTCCCCGCGACCGCGTGCGGCGAGGGCGAACGCCGACCGCTGGGCGTCGACCACGCCGTCGCGGACCGTCTCCGCCAGGTACCCGGCGACCGGCACGGCGACCGTCAGCACGGGCAGGACCCACCCCCGCAGGCTGCCGTCGGACACCGCGGGCACCCAGCCGAGGGCGCTCGCGAACACGACGATGAGCACGCTGCCGAGCCAGAAGTGCGGGACGACGCTCGCCGTGACGGTGATCGCCCCCGTCAGCGCGGCCGCGATCCGCCCCCGCTGCGTGGACCACCACGCGGCGCCGATCGCCAGGACCCAGGCGACGACGAGTCCGGCGACCGCGAGCGTCAGCGTCACCGGCAGCTGCTGGGCGAGGAGCGTCGAGACCGGGGTGCGGAAGGCGTACGAGTCGCCGAGGTGCCCGGTCGCCAGCCGTCCGAGGAACACCGCGTACTGCACGAGCACCGGACGGTCGAGGCCGTACTCGCGACGGACGGCGTCGACCGCCTCGGCGGACGCCTGCGACCCGGGCCCGCCGAGGATCGCGAGCGCCGGGTCACCGGGGATCAACCGGATCGCGACGAAGACGAGCGTGGCGACGGCCCAGAGCACGCCGACACCGCCGGCCAGTCTGCCCAGACCCCACCGGACCCACGCCGACCACCCGGCGGACCGGTGCTCGCGTGTCGGACGCAGGGGGTGCCTCCCGGCCGGTGTGACCGTCAGCGCGCGATCCACGCGGTGCCGAACCACGGCGTCGAGACCGACGTGGTCTGGATGTCGTGCACGGCGGATCGGTACAGGAAGTGGTTCTGCTGGTCGTAGAGGGGCAGGACGGTGCCGCTCGCCAGGATCCGCTGCTGCGCCTGGCGGTACAGGTCGGCACGGTCGTCGCCGTCGGCGGTCCGAGCGGCGCGCTGGAGCAGGTCGTCGACCGTCGGGTCGTCGAGCTGGGCGAGGTTGGCGAAGTAGCCGGACGGCGCCGGCTCGATGCTCGCGCTGTCGTAGAGGATGCGCAGGACGTCCGGCCCGACCTTCGTGTACGGGGCGCTGACGACGTCGTACTCGTTCGCGGCCAGGGCGGCGTACCAGCTCGACAGGTCGAGTTCCTCGAGCCGGACGTCGAAGCCGACGGCCTTCTCGGATGCCTGGACCTGCTGGAACAGGCTGCGCTCGGCGGGCACCGACTGGTTGGTCGACACCGGGAACGTCACCGTGAGCCGCTTGCCGTCCTTCTCGCGCACGCCGTCGCTGCCGACCTTCCAACCGGCCTCGTCGAGCAGGCGCTCCGCCGTGCTGGGCGAGTACTCGAACAGTGCCGGGTCGGAGTACGCGGCGGGCTCGACGCTGGACAGCACCGAGGACGAGCGCTTCGCCGTGCCGAGGAACAGGCTCTTCAGCCCGGGGTCGATCTCGGCGCCGGCGATGAAGGCCTTGCGGACCGACTCATCGCGGAACACCCCGTGGCCGGAGTTCAGCTCGAGGCGGTTCGAGGCTCCCGGTCGTGGTGCGTCGAGGTCGCGGATCGCGCCCTTCGTCGACGCCGACTCGAGCTGGTCCGGCTGGGCGTTGTCGATCACGTCGACCTGGCCGGACCGCAGGGCGGCGTAGCGCGAGGTCGAGTCGGGCAGGAAGCGCCAGGTGATGCCGTCGAGGCGCGGCTTCGTGGACCCGGACAGCGGCGTGTACGACGCGTTCCTCGCCAGCGTGACGCGGTCGCCGTGCTGCCACCCCGTGACGGTGAAGGGACCCGTGCCGACCGGGGACTCGCAGTTGGTCGCCTGTGCGCGCTGCAGTGCCTTCGGGGACTCCATGCCGACCCACGGCTGCGAGAACGACTCGAGCAGTGCGCTGTCGGGACGGCTCAGCGCCAGCGTGACGGTGTGGTCGTCGGTGGCGGTGGCCTTCGCGATCGACTGCAGTGCCAGGTACCCGGTGCTCGAGGCGGTCGCCGGGTCCTGCACGTGCTCGATGTTCGCCACGACGGCGGCGGCGTCGAACGGGGTGCCGTCGGAGAACGTCACGTCCTTCCGCAGGTCGAACGTCAGGGTCTTCCCGTCGTCGCTCGTCGTCCACGAGGTCGCGAGGGCGGGGGTCGGCTTCCGGTCACGGTCGAGACCGGTCAGCATCTCGATGTACTGGGTCGACAGCAGGGCCTGCGGGTAGTTGCCGCCCACGTGCGGGTCGAGGCACGTCGGTTCGGCGTCACCCGAGGCGTACGTGAGCGTGCCCCCGGCGACCGGGGTGCTGTCGGAGGTGGCCGTACCGCCGCCCGTGCAGGCGGTCAGGCCCAGCAGGACCGCGGTGGCGCTCGCGGCCGCGACGAGGGTGCGGCGAGCGCGCGTGGGTGATTTCTGTACTCGGTCCAAGATCATGGCTGGTCGAGTCTAGCGTTTTACTGTGCGCATGGACGAGACGATGCGCCGCGGTGGCCGCCCCCGACGCTCGAGCGCCGAGGTCCTGGCCGACGCAGCCGCCGAGCTGTTCCTCGAGCAGGGCTACGGCCGGACCACGGTCGACCACATCGCCGCACGCGCCGGGGTGAGCCGTGCGACCTTCTTCAACTACTTCGGCGCGAAGGCCGACGTGCTGTGGCTCGAGCTCGACGCCGCCGTGGCCGACATCCCGGCGTTCCTCGCGGCGTCGACGGAGCAGAGTCCGGTGCGCGCGGTGGAGGAGGCACTCGTCGCGGCCGCCCGCGCGCACGACCCGGAGCGCGTGCCGTGGGCGATCGCGCAGGCCGAGGTCATGGACATCGGCACGGAGCTCGTGGCGAGCGTGGCGGCGCGGGTGATGGCGCAGCACGGGGCGGTGTCGGCGTTCGTCGGCTCGCGCACGGGGGAGCGGCCGACGGCGCTGTGGCCCCAGACGGTGTCCGGGGCGCTGCTCGGGGCGGCGGCGGCGGCGTTCGGCGTCTGGGTCGCGGACGGTGTCGGTCGACGTCCGCTCGTCGAGTACGTCGGCGCCGCGCTCACCCCGGTGGCCGCGGGGCTCGACGCGCGCTGAGCCCCGCGCGCTGACGCCCGGCGCGCAGCACCCCGCAAGACGCAACGTCGGCGACAGCTCGCAGCGGTACAGCGCTGCGAGCTGTCGCCGAGGTTGCGTTCCGCGCGCCGCCGCCGCCGCAGCTACTCCGCCCGGAGCGTCCCCGCGCCGCCGGCAGCGACGTCCTCGACGGTGCCGTCGCGGACGATCGCCGGCACCGCACCGTCACCCCGTGCCGCGAGCGACGCGTCGCCGGGGATGCTCAGGGTGAGCACCGCTTCCTCGATGTACCGGCTCTCCTCGAGCGACGCCTCGACCCGGCGGAGCCGCACCGCGACGTGGTCCTCCTCCTCGTTGCCGGTCAGGTCGACGGCGGCCACGAGGAACACCCGCGACGGCCCGACGAACTCGAGGTGCAGGTAGGTCACCCGCTCGACCTCGTCACGGCGGAGCAGCTCCGTGAGCACGGCGTCCTCGAGCTCGGGCGAGGTCGCCTCGCCGACGAGGAACCGGCGGTTCCGCTCGATGAGGACGACCGCGACGACGCCGAGCAGCAGGCCGACCGCGATGGACCCGATCGCGTCGAACACCGCGAGGCCGGTGACCTGGTGCAGGAAGACGCCGAGGAAGGCGATGACGAGACCGACCAGCGCGGCGGCGTCCTCGGCGAACACCGCCCGGAGCGTCGGGTTCGAGGACTGCAGCACGTGGCGGAGGACCGGGACGCGGCGCTTCGTCGCGGCGCCGTGGGCCTGGCGGTAGGCCTGCAGGAAGCTCGTGCCCTCGAGCAGGAACGCGATCCCGAGCACGACGTAGTTGAGGACGACGTCCTCGGCGGGACCGGTCTCGCCGAGTTCGGTGATGCCGTGCCAGATCGACACCACTGCGCCGGCGGTGAAGAGCCCGAACGCGGCGAACATCGACCAGATGTACGTCTCGCGGCCGTACCCGAGTGGGTGCTTCCGGTCCCGCTTCTTCGCACCTCGCCGCTCGGCCACGAGCAGGAACACCTCGTTGCCGGTGTCGGCCCACGAGTGCGCGGCCTCCGCGGTCATCGACGCGGAGCCGGTGAGCATCGACGCCACGGTCTTGGCGACGGCGACGAGCAGGTTGGCGGCGAACGCGATGACGACGGTGAGCAGGGACTCCGGACGGTCCTGCTTGTCGGACGAGGGCATCGCTCCAGCATGCTCCGTCTCTTGTAGACTCGTCCCATCAGGCGTCGACCCGGCCATCACCGGTGAGCCTCCGGAAGAACGCGGCAGCACCACCGCCGTCAGTAGAGCCGGGCGGACCGGACCGCACCCTCTCCGGCGAACGAGCGGTCGGACGCAGCGCGAGCAGCGTCCGGCAAGCGAGGTGGTACCGCGGAGCACGCTCCGTCCTCGTGGAGACGAACCCCGACCACAGGAGCCATGCGGTGCGTTACCCCTTGAACTCGAACGCCGACGGCGTCACTCCCTCGCCGAGCTTCCCCGCCGTCGAGCAGGGCATCCTCGCCTTCTGGAAGGGCGACGACACCTTCCAGGCGTCGATCGACCAGCGCGAGGGCTGCACCGAGTGGACGTTCTACGACGGCCCGCCCTTCGCGAACGGCCTGCCGCACTACGGTCACCTGCTGACCGGCTACGCGAAGGACGTGTTCCCGCGCTACCAGACCATGCGCGGCAAGCAGGTGCACCGCCGCTTCGGCTGGGACACCCACGGCCTGCCCGCCGAGCTCGAGGCGATGCGCCAGCTCGGCATCACGGAGAAGCACGAGATCGACGACATGGGCGTCGACGTCTTCAACGCGGCGGCGAAGAAGAGCGTGCTGCAGTACACCGACGAGTGGCAGGCGTACGTCACCCGCCAGGCGCGCTGGGTCGACTTCGAGGACGACTACAAGACCCTCGACGTCACCTACATGGAGAGCGTCCTGTGGGCGTGGAAGCAGCTCTGGGACAAGGGTCTGGCGTACGAGGGCTTCCGGGTCCTGCCGTACTGCTGGAACGACCAGACGCCCCTGTCGAACCACGAGCTCCGCATGGACGACGACGTCTACAAGACGCGCCAGGACCAGTCGGTCACCGTGTCGTTCCCGCTGCAGGGTGCCCGCGCCGCCGAGCTCGACCTGACCGGGGTCCGCGCCCTCGCCTGGACGACGACCCCGTGGACCCTGCCGACGAACGCGGCGCTCGCGGTCGGTCCGGAGATCGCGTACGCGGTCGTGCCGGCCGGGCCGGGAGGCGCGGCTGACGGTGGCGACGCCGGTGCGGCCCGGTACCTCCTGGCTTCGGACACCGTGGCGGCCCACGCGAAGGACCTCGGCTACGAGTCGGCCGACGAGGCGCTCGCCGCCGTGCTCCGCACGGTCGCCGGCGCCGAGCTCGACGGCGTCGAGTACGAGCGACTGTTCGACTTCCTGGCGGAGCAGGAGGGCTACGAGAACGCGTGGCGGGTGCTCGTCGCGGAGTACGTCGAGACGGGCGAGGGCACCGGCATCGTGCACCAGGCCCCGGCGTACGGTGCCGACGACCAGGAGGTCTGCGCTGCCGCGGGCATCCCGGTCGTGCTGTCCCTCGACGAGGGCGGGCTCTTCACCGCGCAGTTCGGCGACGTCGCCGGCATGCTCTGGTCGGACGCGAACAAGCCGCTGACCAAGGCCGTGCGTGAGATGGGCCGACTGCTCCGCCAGGCGTCGTACGAGCACAGCTACCCGCACTGCTGGCGCTGCCGCAAGCCGCTCATCTACAAGGCGGTCTCGTCGTGGTTCGTCCGCGTCACCGAGTTCCGCGACCGCATGGGCGAGCTCAACCAGGACATCAACTGGGTGCCGGACAACGTCAAGGACGGGCAGTTCGGCAAGTGGGTCGGCAACGCGATCGACTGGTCGGTCTCGCGCAACCGGTACTTCGGCACGCCGATCCCGGTGTGGGTGTCGGACGACCCGGCGTACCCGCGCCAGGACGTCTACGGCTCGCTCGAGGAGCTCGAGCGCGACTTCGGCCGCCTGCCGACGAACGCCGACGGCGAGGTCGACCTGCACCGCCCGTTCATCGACGAGCTGACCCGCCCGAACCCGGACGACCCGACCGGGCAGTCGACCATGCGCCGCATCTCGGACGTGTTCGACGTCTGGTTCGACTCGGGCTCGATGCCGTACGCGCAGGTGCACTACCCGTTCGAGAACCGCGAGTGGTTCGAGGAGCACAGCCCCGCGGACTTCATCGTCGAGTACATCGGGCAGACCCGCGGCTGGTTCTACGTCATGCACGCGCTGTCCACCGCGCTGTTCGACCGTCCGGCGTTCCGGAACGTCATCAGCCACGGCATCGTGCTCGGCTCGGACGGCCAGAAGATGTCGAAGAGCCTGCGGAACTACCCGGACGTCTCCGAGGTGTTCGACCGCGACGGTGCCGATGCGATGCGCTGGTTCCTCATGTCGTCGTCGGTCATCCGCGGCGGCAACCTCGTCGTCACCGAGGAGGGCATCCGCCAGAGCGTCCGCGAGTTCCTGCTGCCGCTGTGGTCGACCTACTACTTCTTCACCCTCTACGCCAACGCGTCGGGGGAGCGCGGCTACCAGGCCTCCCGCAGCACGGCGAGCACCGACGTGCTCGACCGGTACCTGCTCGCGAAGACCCGGGTGCTCGTCGAGGACGTCACGACGCACCTCGACGCGCTCGACACCCCGCTCGCCGCCCAGGCCGTCCGCGACTTCGCCGACGTGCTGACGAACTGGTACGTCCGTCGGTCGCGCGACAAGTTCTGGCTCGGTGCGGAGTCCTCGCCCGAGGCGCAGGCGGCGTTCGACACGCTGAACACCGTGCTCGAGACGCTCACCCGCGTCGCCGCCCCGCTCGCGCCGCTCGTCACCGAGGAGGTCTGGAAGGGCCTGACCGGTGGGCGCAGCGTGCACCTGGAGGACTTCCCGGAGCCTGACGAGTTCCCGGCCGACGACGCGCTCGTCGCCGCGATGGACCGCGTGCGCGACGTCGCGTCGAAGGGGCTCGCTCTGCGCAAGGCGACCGGCCGCCGCGTCCGGCTGCCCCTCGCGACGCTGACGCTCGTGGTGCCGGACCCGACGGCGATCGAGCCCTTCGCGGACATCCTCCGCGACGAGCTCAACGTCAAGCGCGTCGTGCTCGAGCAGCAGGAGGAGTCCTCGCTCGGCCGCTACGGCATCGAACGCAAGCTGACCGTGAACGCCCGCGCCGCCGGTCCCCGCATCGGCAAGCAGGTGCAGCAGGTGATCCCGGCCGCCAAGCGAGGCGACTGGGTCGCGACCGAGTCCGGCGTCACCGTCGGCGGCGTCGACCTCGTCGAGGGCGAGTACACGCTCGACCTCACGGTCGCGGACGACTCCGTCGCGGTGGCGTTCCTCGACGGCGGCGGCTTCGCGGTGCTCGACACCGTGACCACCCCCGAGCTCGAGGCCGAGGGGCTGGCGCGCGACGTCGTCCGTGCCGTGCAGCAGGCCCGCCGCGACGCCGACCTCGACGTCAGCGACCGCATCACCCTGACCCTGCGGGTGAGCGACGACGCGGCCGAGGCGATCCGCGCCCACGAGCAGCTCATCGCGGGGGAGACCCTCGCGACGAGCACCGACCTCACGACGACGACGTTCGCGGAGGGCGAGGGCACCGACGTCGGCAACGGTGCGAAGGTGTCCGTGGAGGTGGCACGCGCATGAGCGACAGCAACCAGTACGACGACCACGACGACCACGACGGCCACGACGACCACGACGGCCACGGCGCCCTCGACGACCTCGACGGGATCCGCATCCCGGTCGGCCCCTCGGGCGACCAGACTCCGGCCGAGGACCTGCCCTACGGCGGGGACGACGACGAGGTGCGGCGCGTCGAGGCCGCGCTGTACGCCCGCATCGGCGAACAGGCCCCCGAGCGCCGGCTGACCGCCACACGTCGCGCGGTCGAACTCCTCGGCGACCCGCACCTGGCGTACCCGGTCATCCACGTCACCGGCACGAACGGCAAGACGTCGACCGCGCGGATGACCGAGAGCATCGTCCGCGCCCACGGGCTGCGCACGGGCCTGATGACGAGCCCGCACCTCGTGTCGATCCGGGAGCGCATCGTCATCGACGGCGAGCCGATCGCCGCGGATCGCTTCGTCGAGAACTGGGACGACATCACCCCGATCCTCGAGATGACCGACGCCGAGCTGACCGCCAAGGGCGAGCAGCCGCTGACCTTCTTCGAGGCGCTGACGGTCCTCGCCCTGGCGTGCTTCGCTGAGGCACCGGTCGACGTCGCCGTGATCGAGGTCGGCATGGGCGGCGAGTGGGACTCGACGAACGTCGTGCAGAGCCAGGTGCAGGTGATCACCCCGGTCGCGATCGACCACGCCAAGCAGCTCGGGTCGACGGTCGCCGAGATCGCCCGGACGAAGTCGGGGATCATCAAGCCGTCGTCGTCCGTCGTGTCGAGCGCGCAGACGCCCGAGGCGCTCGCCGAACTGCAGCGCGCAGCCGAGCTGACCGAGTCGACACTCGCGGTCGAGGGCGACGGGTTCTCCGTCGTGTCGGACACCCCGGCGGTCGGCGGGCAGCTCGTCACCGTGCAGGGCATCGCCGGGCGCTACGACGACCTGTTCGTCCCGCTCTTCGGCCAGCACCAGGCGCACAACGCCGCCGTGGCGATCGCCGCGGTCGAGTCGTTCCTCGGGCGCGGGTCGCAGGCCCTCGACGAGGACGTGCTGTCCGAGGGCCTCGCGAACGCGACCAGCCCCGGACGCCTGCAGCCGATCGCTCAGGAACCGACCGTCGTGGTCGACGCGGCGCACAACCCGCACGGAGCACGTGCCCTGGCCGAGGCGCTGCCGGTGGCCTTCCCGTCCGAGCACGTCGTCGGCGTCGTCGGCATCCTCGGCGACAAGGATGCCCGCGGCTTCGTCCGCGCACTCAAGGACACCGTGCAGACCTTCGTCGTCACGCAGCCGCCCGGCGACCGCGCCCTGGACGCCGACGCGTTCGCCCGCATCGTCGTGGCCGAGGTCGGCGAGGACCACGTGGTCGTCGAGCC
The DNA here is from genome assembly GCF_030363035.1 of Curtobacterium caseinilyticum. Lineage (GTDB taxonomy): Bacteria > Actinomycetota > Actinomycetes > Actinomycetales > Microbacteriaceae > Curtobacterium > Curtobacterium caseinilyticum. The sequence goes on from NZ_JAUCMN010000008.1 coordinate 71,168, forward strand.
GTCCCTCGAGCAGGCCCTGCAGGAAGCGCGAGACCTGGCGGACGAGGCGGACGCCGAGGACGCCCTCGTGCTCGTCGCCGGCTCCATCGTGATGGTGGGGAAGGTCATGGACCTGGTGCACGCGGAAGGCGGGGCGAAGTGACGGACGCACCACGGGCCTCCCGGCCGGGGCGTCAGCCGCGCACGCGGAAGCCGCGCCCGCAGCGCGGTGCCCGCGAGAGCCTGCTGTCGATCACCCTCGGACTCGAGGCGGTGATGTTCTTCTTCCCGATGCTCGTCGTCTACGGCAAGGGCACGCTGCCGCCCCTCGCGGCCTTCGGCGGCGGCATCCTGGCGATCATCGTCCTCGCAGCTGCCTCACGCCTGACGGGCGGGCACGCCGGTGTATGGTTCGGGTGGCTGCTGCAGGCGGCCATCCTCGCCACCGGCTTCATCGAGCCGTTCATGTTCGCGGTCGGCGCGGTGTTCCTGGCGCTGTGGGTGTTCTGCTTCGTCAAGGGCGGTCAGCTCGACCGGCAGAACGCCGCGTTCCGGGCCGCGCAGGCCGAGGACTGACCACCACCGAACCACAGGAGAACTGCGTGTCCGATCTCGAAGAGACCCTCGTCCTCGTCAAGCCCGACGGCGTCGCCCGCCAGCTCACCGGAGAGGTCCTCCGCCGGATCGAGGCCAAGGGCTACGAGATCGTCGACCTGAAGATGGTGACCGCCTCGCGCGAGCTCCTGGACTCCCACTACGAGGAGCACCAGGGCAAGCCCTTCTTCGAGCCGCTCGTCGAGTTCATGCAGTCCGGTCCGGTCGTCGCCGTGCGCGTCGCGGGCAACGGCGTCATCGCGGGCTTCCGCTCGCTCGCCGGCACCACCGACCCGACCTCGGCCGCGCCGGGCACCATCCGTGGTGACCTCGGTCGTGACTGGGGCCTGAAGGTGCAGCAGAACCTCGTGCACGGCTCGGACTCCCCGGAGTCGGCCGCCCGCGAGCTCGCGCTCTGGTTCGCCTGATCGACGGAAGCGGAGCACCGACGCGATGACGAACAACGACCGACCCACCAAGAACGAGCGTCGCCAGCACGCCCGTGAGGTCGCCCGCCAGCGGGCCGACGCCGAGAAGCGTCGCAAGCGCCGCAACAAGTGGTTCCTCCAGGGCGGCATCGGCCTGGGCATCGTGGCCGTCGCGGCGATCATCGCGATCGTCGCGGTGAACGTGAACAACGGTGGGGGGACGACCTCGGCTGCCGGCCCGAAGAACATGGTCACCGGCGGCATCCAGTTCACCGGCGGCGACGGCAAGATCGCGCCCGTCACGACCAGTGGGGTCTCCGCGGACGGCACGCCCTCCCCGGTCGCGACCGCCGACAGTGACGGCAAGGTCAAGGTCGTCGAGTACGTCGACTGGGCCTGCCCGGTGTGCAAGCAGTTCGAGGGCGCCTACGCCGACCAGATCACGGACTTCGTGAAGAACGGTCAGGCGACGCTCGAGATCCACCCGGTGTCGATCCTCGACCGCAGCTACCTCGGCTCGCGCTACGCGAGCCGCGCCGCGAACGCCGCGATGTGCGTGGCGAACTACGCGCCGGACAAGTTCCTCGACGTGCAGACCCAGTTCTTCGAGAAGCAGCCGGAAGAGGGCACGAAGGGCCTGACCAACGCCGAGATCGCCGACCTGGTGAAGGCCGGCGGTGCGACGGGCTCCGACGTCTCCGAGTGCCTGTCGAACGAGACGTACAAGGGCTGGGTGACGAAGATCACGAACCAGGTCACGAACGACCCCGCCGTCGCCGGCCCGCAGGGCTTCGGCACGCCGACCATCCTGGTGAACGGGCAGCGCGTGGGCACGCTCACCGACGTGGTGCCGACCATCCAGGCCGCGATCGAGTAGCGGCACGAACTGCGCGAGGCCCCGCGCTCCCGATCCGGGAGCGCGGGGCCTCGTCGTACCCGGGGCGCGCGGGGGTGGCACGCGTGCCAGGTCGATCCGGGCGTGCTGTGTGGATCCGGGTGTACCTGGCGCATCGGTTGCACCGGGTACGCCCGTTCCCGCCTTGCATCGCGTGTGTCATGGGAAGGATCGGGTGCGCACGGGTCCCGCTGGGGTGGAGCGGAACACCTGTCCGGTCCGGGCGTCCCTGGTCGAATCGGGCTCCCTGGTCGAACAGGGACCCCAGGGACGCCCGGGAACACCAGCCATCCAGGGTGTCCTGGGAAGGATCGGTTCACGGGGTCAGCCGGCTCGGCGGATGCAGTGCCGAGTGCCGGGGGCAGAGCACTCGTGAGCACGGGAGGACCCGAGCGCAGCGCGAGTGCGGAGCACGCGCGGCCGGAACGCTGGCCGAGCGGGCAGGACACGCCGTCGGCGAGCCGGGCGAGGGCACTTCCCGTCGCCGGAGATCGCCGAGCGTGACCGATCTGGCCCGCCCGGCGGACACCGGCGCACGAACCGAGGCTCGACGAGCCGTCAGCGCATCGGCGTCAGAAGGGGAGCGTCGTGAGCACCCGGGGGAAGACGATCAGGATGCAGACCACGACCACGGCGTAGTTCGCCAGCACGAACGCCCACGAGTACGGCAGCAGCGTGCGCCCGACCCGCTGGACCCCGGCGCCGAACCGACCCTGCGCGGCGTTCCAGATCGTGAAGATCCAGAACATCGGGATCGTCACCGACCACACGAGCAGGCACCACGGGCACAGGTACCCGATGACCCAGACGGTCTGCGTGAACAGCCACGTGACGAACACCCACGCCAGGAACACGCCCGCGTTGAACAGGACCCAGAACCACCGGTGGCCGTTCCGCATCCCGGCGAGCAGCATCACGCCGACGGCGATCGGAGCGACGAAGCCCATCACGCCGAGGAGCGGGTTCGGGAACCCGAAGAGTGACCCCTGCCAGCTCGTCATCACCTGCGAGCAGTTCACGAAGGGGCTGACGTCGCAGCTCAGCGCCTTCGTCGGGTTCTCGTACTTCGCGAACTCGTCGATCACGAGGTTGAACGCGGCGAAGAGGCCCACCGCACCGGTCACGATCAGGAAGACCGCCATGGCCACGGGCCGGCGGTACGTGGTTGCGCTCGTGCTCACGGCGTCATCATCGCATGCCCGTTCCGGCACTTCCCTGGCACCTCGTGCGACAATGACAGGAGTCGCACGGCCGATCCGTGCGACGAGAGAGCTTCCCGGGCGCAGCCCGGGCGATCAGGTGCGGTGAGAGCGCGCCGTGACCGGGACTCGCGTCACCTGGGACGTCGAGCCGGTCGGGCCGGGTGCCCGACACGGAGCGGCACGGACCACAACGCCACGAGGACGCGGACCGGTCACAAGACAACGAACGCGGGGGCGTGGACGCCACCCGTGACAACCACAGAATTCCCGCCGTCCGTCAGGGCGCGAGTGGGGCCGAGGAGTGCACCAGATCCATGGTGGAGCAGAACACCGACAACCCGAACAACGAAGAAGTCGCACCGAAGCGCCGGGGCCGCCTGTTCGGCAGCCGCCGCGCTCGGTCCACCGGCCAGGAGGCCCGTGGTGACGTCGACGAGACGACCCAGGACGTCGAGACGGTCGCCCTGACCGACGACGCCCCGTCGGACGAGCAGGTCGGGGTCGACGAGGTGGCCGCGGCCGACGAGTCGATCGCCCCGACCTCGCCGGACGCCGTGCCGGCGTCGGCCGAGGTCCCGGTGCCCGTCGAGGTCGAGCAGGTCGCATCGTCGACCGCCGAGCCGCAGGACGTCTCGACCGTGACCGGCAGCCAGCCGGTGGTCGGGTCGAGCGCTGCCGGATCGACCGCGGACGTCGTCACCGCCGCCGCGACGCACGCGACCACGACGGAGCCGGCCACGGCTGCTGCCGTCCCTGCTGCCGGGTCGACGCCCGCGACGGAGGCGACCCCCGCCTCCCGTCCCGAGCCCGAGTCGGCGCCGGATGCCGGGGAGACCACCGCACCCGAGGCGTTCGTGCCGAAGGCGACGAGCACCCTGTCCCTGATCTTCCACGCGCCGGTGCTGCCGGCGCTGCCGGACCGACCCTTCCGTGCCGAGCGTGACGACGAGCCCGACGACGAGGACGACGACGAGCAGGGCCACGGCCGTCGTCGCTCGCGCCGTCGGGGGAGCAGCGCCGACCGCCAGGAGCGCGGCGTCCGCGAGCCCCGCGACCACCAGGAGCCGCGCCGCCGTGAGCGCGAGCGTGAGCGTGAGCCCGAGCTCATCACCGAGCCGCAGCGCATCAAGGGCTCGACGCGCCTCGAGGCGAAGAAGCAGCGTCGACGTGACGGCCGTGACGCCGGTCGGCGTCGCACGGTGATCACCGAGGACGAGTTCCTCGCTCGCCGCGAGAGCGTCGACCGCCAGATGATCGTCCGGTCGAGCTCCTCGAAGATCGAGATCGGCGTGCTCGAGGACAACGTCCTCGCGGAGCACTACGTCACCAAGTCGCACAACGTCTCGCTGATCGGCAACGTGTACCTCGGCAAGGTGCAGAACGTGCTGCCCTCGATGGAGGCGGCGTTCGTCGACATCGGCCGCGGTCGCAACGCCGTGCTGTACGCGGGCGAGGTGGACTGGAACTCGGTCGACACCGGCAACCACGGCCGCCGCATCGAGGCAGCCCTCAAGCCGGGCGACAAGGTCCTCGTCCAGGTCACGAAGGACCCGGTCGGCCACAAGGGCGCCCGCCTGACCTCGCAGGTCTCCCTGCCGGGCCGCTACCTGGTCTACGTACCGAACGGCTCGATGAACGGCATCTCGCGCAAGCTGCCCGACACCGAGCGTGCGCGCCTGAAGAAGATCCTCAAGGAGGTCCTGCCGGAGCACGCGGGCGTCATCGTGCGCACCGCTGCCGAGGGCGCGACCGAGGAGCAGCTCACCCGCGACGTGCAGCGGCTGACCAGCCAGTGGGACGCGATCCAGAAGAAGGTCGCGAACGGCCAGGCCCCGGTCATGCTGCACTCGGAGCCGGACCTGCTCGTCAAGATCGTGCGGGACGTCTTCAACGAGGACTTCACGAAGCTGATCATCGACGGCGACGCCGCCCGCGGGGTCATCGAGGACTACCTCGACGCCGTGGCGCCCGACCTCAAGGACCGCGTCGAGGTCTACGACGGCCCGGACTCGTTCGAGGAGTACCGGCTCAACGAGCAGATCGAGAAGGCCCTCGACCGCAAGGTGTGGCTGCCCTCCGGTGGCTCGCTCGTGATCGACCGCACCGAGGCCATGACGGTCGTCGACGTCAACACGGGGAAGTTCGTCGGTTCCGGCGGCAACCTCGAGGAGACCGTCACGAAGAACAACCTCGAGGCCGCCGAGGAGATCGTCCGCCAGCTCCGTCTGCGCGACATCGGCGGCATCATCGTCATCGACTTCATCGACATGGTGCTCGAGTCGAACCGTGACCTCGTGCTCCGTCGACTCGTCGAGTGCCTGAGCCGCGACCGCACGAAGCACCAGGTCGCCGAGGTCACCTCGCTCGGCCTCGTGCAGATGACCCGCAAGAAGATCGGCGTCGGCCTCCGCGAGTCCCTCGACGAGGTCAACGCGAAGGTCAACGACAACAACGCCGACCCCGGGCCCTCCAAGGGGCGTCGGAAGAGCCGCGGCAACGCGGGCGCGAACGGCGGCAACGGCAACGGCGGCAGCTCCGGCGGGTCGGGCAACGGCTCGACCGGTGGGAACGCCCAGTCGTCGCAGGCGCACCAGATCACCGAGGACGTCAAGAACGCGCTCTCGCGGATCGCGGCGTCGACCCTGCCCCACGAGGAGGCGGCAGCCGGGGTGACCGGTGTCGCGGCGCCTCGCGGTGGCGCCGGTTCCGCCTCGGCCGCGTCGCCGGTCTCCGCGGCGTCACCGACCTCGGCACCCGAGCAGTCGGCAGCACCGGACCAGGCAGCGTCGCCGCAGGCGGACGGTCAGGACGGTGCCGGCCAGCACGGCGAGCAGTCCTCCGGGTCGAAGCGTCGACGTCGTCGTGGTGGTCGGGGCGCGGGCAGCGCCGGTGGCGAGCAGGCCGCGGCGAGCGGCCAGACCGCGTCCGACGACCAGGCCTCGTCCGGCGACCAGGCGCCCCAGGCGCCCCAGGCGTCCGTGGCCGACACGGCCGCGCAGGCCCCGTCCGCGTCCACCGCTCCGAGCGCAGTCGCTGAGCCCGAGGCCGCGCCGGCGAAGAGCGCCGCACCCGCCCGTCGACGGGTGAGCTCGAGCGCGCCGGTGACCCCGTCCGAGAACACGGTGGCGATCCTCGACATCCCGGTTGCGGTGACCAAGCGTGAGCCGCGGCAGGTGCGCGACGACGCCGAGTCGCTGCTCGACTCCGTGCTGCAGGCGCTCCCGGAGCCGAAGCAGCCCGGTCAGGGCCGGTCGCGCTCGCGTCGCGTGTCCTCGCCGAGCATCAGCGCACCGGCCTCCTCCGGGGACGACGCGCAGGACGACGGCTCCGTGATCGTGGGGAGCTGACGTGACCGACGCGGGGGACCCCCGCGGTCGGCAGCAGGACCGCGGGTACTACGGTGCGGGCTGGTCACAGCCCGCACCGCCCGCCGCCGGACAGCCGGGTGGCCCCGCCTGGGGCGGTCAGCAGCAGCCCACGCAGCAGCAACCCGCGCAGCAGCAGGACGGTCAGCAGCAGTACGGACAGCAGCAGTACGGACAGCCGTACGGCGAGCAGTCGTCCGGCCAGCCGCAGCAGCCGGCGCCCCAGCAGCAGCCGCCGTCGCGGGCGTCCCGTCGGTCGTCGGACCCACGCCGTGCGTTCGCGCCGGGTGCCTCGGTCGCGAACACCACCGGGGCACTCATCGCCGTCGTGTCGATCGTGCTCGTCGAGTTCGTCTCCGGGGTCCTCGGGCTGCTCGGCACCTCGCTCGTGGTGCACCCGTTCTCGACGTACGGCACCGGCGCGAGCCTGCTCGGCAGCTTCGTCTCGGGCGTCTTCGCGTCGCCCTTCCCGTTCTACGCGGGAGCCTTCCTCGCGCTGGCCTTCCTGACGCCGATCGCCCGACGCAGCCCGCTCCCGACGGTGCTCCTGCGCGCCGTGCTCGCCGGTGCCGCGGGTACGGTCGCCCTGGCGCTCGTCGGTGTGTTCACGGGGTCGTACGCGGCCGTCCGCACGGGATCCGGGGCGCGCCTGGTGATCGACGTGCTCACCGGTCCGCTGCAGGAGGGCGTGCCCTTCACCCTCATGCTCCTGGCGACGGCGACCGTCGCGTGGCTCTGGCTCGGACGTCCCCGTGGCGGCCGTGCGGCACAGCGCTCCGGTGCGGGACGGCCGGGGACGGTGCGACCGGCCGACGCCGTGCCCCCGTCGACCGTGCAGCACGTTCCGGGGCCGTCCGGGCTGCACCAGGGCGGTCCGACGTACGGCGCGCAGCCGCAGCACGGGCAGCCGGGCCAGCAGGCGCAGCCGGGCCCGTACGGCGTGCAGCCGCAGCACGGGCAGCCGGGCCAGCAGGCGCAGCCGGGCCCGTACGGGCAGCAGGCGCAGCCGGGCGCGCACGACCGGCACGCGCAGCCGGGCCGGTACGGGCAGCAGGGGCCCCAGCAGGGCCCGGCCGACCAGCAGCAGCCGTCCGGTGACCGCGAGCACACGCAGCGTCCCGACGACCGCTGGGCACCGCCGACGCGCTGACGGGGCGGCTGACGGTGCCGAGCACCACGTCGACCACGGGACCGGCGCGGGGGAGCCGGCCAGGTGCGCCCGGTCGGCCGACCGCCGAGGCGCTCGCACGCTGACGGAGGCGGGGCGGGCCTCCCGGCCGTCGTCGTCCCCGCTCGCCGCGCGCCCCGCCGACGCGCGGCGGGGTGACGCGGACGTGTGGTCAGCGCGTGCGCTTGTCGCGCTGCGCGACCCGCAGGCCGCTCCGGATGAGCCGCAGCACCAGTTCGCGACCGGTCACCGCCGTGGCCCCCGCCGCGACGAGTTCGTCGTACCGTGCGAGCGGCACGTCGTAGTGGTCGTGGTCGAACGCGCGGCGCGGGATGCCCGTGCGTTCGGCGAAGGCGTGGAGCTCGTCGTAGGATGCGTCACTGACGAGGTGCGACCAGACGGTGTCGTGGGCGGGCCACGTCGGCGGGTCGATCAACACGGTCACGTGAGCAATCGTACGTGTGTCGCCGTTTGACCGGACCCGGGGGCATCGAGTATTCTCGATCCCTGGTGTCAGCGGGCCGTTCTGCCTGCGTCGCCGATCGGGCCCGGCCTCCGGGAGCCGCTCGTGCAGAAGTGGGCACCCGAGACTTCCCTCAAGCAGAGTACGTAAGGAATTCCACGTGGTTTACGCAGTAGTGCGCGCCGGCGGCCGTCAGGAGAAGGTCGAGGTCGGCACGATCCTCACGATCGACCGTGCCAAGGCCGACGACAAGGGCAACATCGACCTCGCCCCGGTGCTCCTCGTGGACGGTGACACGATCACGTCGGCGGCCTCCGAGCTCGCGAACGTGACCGTCACCGCCCAGGTGCTCGAGGACCTCCGCGGTCCCAAGGTCGTCATCCAGAAGTTCAAGAACAAGACCGGGTACAAGAAGCGTCAGGGTTTCCGCGCTGAGCTGACCCGCGTCAAGATCACCTCGATCGCGTAAGGCGGGAGTAGAAGATGGCACACAAGAAGGGTGCGAGCTCCACTCGCAACGGTCGTGACTCGAACGCACAGCGCCTCGGCGTGAAGCGTTTCGGTGGCGAGGTCGTCAACGCCGGCGAGATCATCCTCCGCCAGCGTGGTACCCACTTCCACCCGGGCGCCAACGTCGGCCGCGGTGGCGACGACACGCTGTTCGCCCTCTCGGCCGGTTCGGTCGAGTTCGGCACCAAGGGCGGCCGCAAGGTCGTCAACATCGTCAACGCGTAACACCAGCGACGACAGACTCTGCGGGAGGGGCGGGCCACGTGCCCGCCCCTCCCGTTCTTTCGTGCAACACCCGTGCAAGACCTCTTGCAACACCTAGGAGTGGACCCATGGCGACCTTCGTCGACCGCGTGACCCTGCACCTCACCGCGGGGAACGGCGGCAACGGCTGCGTGTCGGTCCGCCGTGAGAAGTTCAAGCCCCTCGCCGGCCCGGACGGCGGCAACGGCGGCGACGGTGGCGACATCGTGCTCGTCGCCGACCCGCAGGTGACCACCCTGCTCGGCTACCACCGCTCGCCCCACCGTTCGTCGCGCAACGGCCAGCCCGGCATGGGCGACATGCGCAGCGGCGTGAGCGGGGAGACGCTCGAGCTGCCCGTGCCGATCGGCACCGTCGTCCACGACGAGGGCGGCGAGGTCCTCGCCGACATGACCGAGCCGGGCATGCGCGTCGTCGTGGCCCCCGGTGGGCAGGGCGGGCTCGGCAACGCCGCGCTGGCGACCACGAAGCGCAAGGCCCCCGGCTTCGCGCTGCTCGGGACGCCCGGGTGGACCGGCGACGTCAGCCTCGAGCTGAAGACGATCGCGGACGTCGCGCTGGTCGGCTTCCCGAGCGCCGGCAAGTCCTCGCTCATCGCCGCGGTCTCCGCCGCGAAGCCGAAGATCGCCGACTACCCGTTCACCACCCTGACGCCGAACCTCGGTGTCGTCGAGTCCGGCGAGGTGCGGTTCACCGTCGCCGACGTCCCCGGGCTGATCGAGGGCGCTTCCGAGGGCAAGGGTCTCGGGCTCGAGTTCCTCCGGCACGTCGAGCGCTGCGAGGCGCTGCTGCACGTCATCGACTGCGCGACGATGGACCCGGGTCGCGACCCGATCAGCGACCTCGACGTCATCCTCCGCGAGCTGGAGCGCTACCCGGTCCCCGAGGGGCAGACCCCGCTGCTCGAGCGTCCCCAGCTCGTCGCCCTGAACAAGGTCGACGTGCCCGAGGCCGCCGAGCTCGCCGAGTTCGTCACCGCGGAGCTCGAGGAACGCGGCTACCGCGTCTTCCCGATCTCGACCGCCTCCCGCCAGGGGCTGCGTGAGCTCACCTTCGCCCTGGCCGACGTCGTCGAGCAGGCCCGTGCCGCGCGTCCTGCGGCGCCCGAGCAGGAGCGCATCGTGCTCCGCCCGAAGGCCGTCAACGAGAAGCCCTTCACCGTGCGGGCCGAGGGCGGCGAGGACCACCGCTTCTACCGCGTCCGCGGTGACAAGCCGGAGCGCTGGGTCGTGCAGACCGACTTCACCAACGAGGAGGCCATCGGCTACCTGGCCGACCGGCTCGCGAAGCTCGGCGTCGAGGACGGCCTGTTCAAGGCCGGCGCCGTCGCCGGGTCCACGGTCGTCATCGGTGGCGACGGCGGCATGGTGTTCGACTGGGAGCCCACGCTCACCTCGACCGCGGAACTCATCACGAGCGCCCGCGGCACGGACGCCCGCGTCGGAGGGTCGTCGCGACCCACGCGCAACGAGCGCCGCGAGGACTACTTCGAGCGGATGGACGCCAAGGCCGCCGCACGCGCGGAGCTCGAGCAGGAGCGCGTCTCCGGTCTCTGGGCGGACGACGACCGGGACGACCAGGACTGATCGCGGCATGACCGACACGAGCGCGCGCACCGACCTCGGCCCCGTCACGCGGCGGCAGGAGCTCCCGCGTGCGCGCCGGCTCGTGGTCAAGGTCGGTTCGTCGTCGGTCAGCGGCGAGAACACCGGGCAGATCGCTCCGCTCGTCGACGCCATCGCGGCGGCGCACGCGCGGGGCACCGAGGTGGTCCTGGTGTCCTCCGGCGCGATCGCGACGGGCTTCCCGTTCCTCGGGCTCGAGGGGCGCCCGGACGACCTCGCCACCCAGCAGGCGGCGGCGGCCACGGGGCAGAACGTGCTCATGTTCCGGTACCAGAAGGAACTCGACCGCCACGGCGTCGTCGCGGCGCAGGTCCTGCTGACCGCTGGCGACATGCAGAACCCGACGCACCGGGTCAACGCCCAGCGCGCGGTCGACCGGCTGCTCGCGTTGCGGGTGCTGCCGATCGTCAACGAGAACGACACGGTCGCCACGCACGAGATCCGCTTCGGCGACAACGACCGGCTCGCGGCGCTCGTCGCCCGGCTCCTCGGCGCCGACGCGCTCGTGCTGCTGTCGGACGTCGAGTCGCTGTACACGCGGCCGCCGGAGCACCCGGACGCCGAGCCCATCGACGAGGTGCCGTTCGGCGACGAGCTCGCGGGGGTCACCTTCGGCTCGGTCGGCAAGGCCGGGGTCGGCACCGGGGGAGCGGGGACGAAGGTGGCTGCGGCGCGGCTCGCGGCCGAGGCCGGCACCGCGGTGCTGGTGACGGCGACGTCGCTGGTGGACCGGGCACTCGCCGGGGAGCACGTCGGCACCTGGTTCCACGCGGCGCCGCGCAGCTGACGGCTGCCGCTGACGGGTCTGCCGCCGGTCGGGTCCGCCGCCGGTCGGGTCCGCCGCTGGTCGGGTCGCCGCCGGTGGGGGCTGCCGTCGCACGGGTCCGCTGCCGGCCGGGAGGCGCAGGGCGTCTCCGCCACGTCGGTCCGGCCGGACGACGTACCTGCGCGAGACGCCGCCGAGCACGCGGGACACCGTCACCGCGTCGAGACGCCGGCGGGCACGGGACCATCTCGGTGGGACCGGCCCGTCCCGGCCTGACGCCGGTGCTCCGCGCGGGCGGACGCCGGTGCTCCGCGCGGGCGGACGCCGGTGCTCCGCGCGGGCGGACGCCGGTGCTCGGCGGTGTCCGGGTCGGTGGGAGCACCCCCTCGGTGACGTGCGCGGAGTCCTGCACCGGAGTGGTGCCTCCCGGTCGACTCCACAGGTGTGACGCGAGCAGCGTCACGGTCCGGGTGGTCGACCTAGTATCGGACCATGTCGTCGACCGTCACCGCTCCCTCCCTCACCGACAAGCTCGTCGCAGCGCGCGGCGCATCGTCGGTACTCGCGACGGCCACCACCGCGGTCAAGGACGAGGCCCTGCGTGCCGTGGCAGCAGCGGTCCGTGCGGGGGCGGACCGCATCGTCGCCGCGAACCACGAGGACCTCGTGGCGGGTGAGGACGGCGGGCTCTCGTCGGGACTCCTGGACCGCCTGCGTCTCGATGCCGCCCGGATCGAGGCGTTGGCCGCGGCGGTGGAGCACGTGGTCGGGCTGACGGATCCGGTCGGCGAGCACATGCGCGGCTCGCGGCTGCCGAACGGCCTGCAGCTCACGCAGGTCCGTGTGCCCTTCGGCGTGGTCGGCGCCATCTACGAGGCACGGCCCAACGTCACCGTCGACATCGCCGCGCTCGCGCTGAAGAGCGGCAACGCGGTGGTGCTCCGAGGCGGGTCGGCGGCCCAGCGCACGAACGCGGAGCTCGTCGAGCGCATCCGGCAGGCGGTCGCCTCGGTCGGGCTGCCCGCCGACCTCGTCCAGACCATCGACGAGTTCGGGCGGCAGGGCGCGACGGAGCTCATGCGTGCCCGCGGGCTGGTCGACGTGCTCGTCCCGCGGGGGAGCGCATCGCTCATCCAGACCGTGGTGACCGAGTCGCAGGTGCCCGTGATCGAGACCGGCGCGGGCGTGGTGCACGTGTTCCTCGACGCCTCGGCGCCGCTCGAGCGCTCCGTCGACATCGTCCTCAACAGCAAGGTCCAGCGACCGAGCGTCTGCAACGCGCTCGAGACCCTCCTCGTGCACGAGCAGTCAGCCGAGCGGCTCCTCCCCGTGCTCGCGGACCGCCTCCGCGCGGCCGGCGTCACCCTTCGTGGCGACGACGCCACGCGCACGATCGTGCCCGGGGTGCTCCGCGCGACCGAGGCCGACTGGGCGACCGAGTCGATGGACCTCGACCTGTCCATCCGCGTCGTGCCCGACGTCGACGCCGCGATGGCGCACATCGCCCGCTGGTCGACCCACCACACGGAATCGATCGTCACGAACGACGTCGACACGGCCGAGCGCTTCCTCGCCGGGGTCGACTCCGCGGTCGTCATGGCGAACGCCTCGACACGCTTCACCGACGGCGGCGAGTTCGGCTTCGGCGCAGAGGTCGGCATCTCGACCCAGAAGCTGCACGCCCGCGGGCCGATGGGCCTGCCCGAGCTCACGAGCACCAAGTGGATCGTGCGCGGGCAGGGACAGATCCGCGGCTAGACTGAGCGGCGACCTCCCCCGACCGAACGGAGCACCGACCGATGACCTTCCTCGCCGAAGCCGCAGAGCACGCATCCGGGGTCCCCGCGTTCGTCTTCCCGATGTGCGGAGCGCTCTTCTTCATCTTCCTCGGGTTCGTGACCTGGAGCTTCCGCGACGTCGCCTACCGTCACTCGCACAAGTTCGAGGCCACCCGCCACCACGAGACGGGTGTCGACGAGTTCGGTCACACCAAGCTCTGACGCGCCGCTCGATGCTCGAGAGCACGGGGCGCCCACGCATCGGTGTGATGGGTGGCACGTTCGACCCCATCCACCACGGACACCTCGTGGCAGCGTCCGAGGTGGCCCGTGCGTTCGACCTGGACGAGGTCGTCTTCGTCCCCACCGGTCAGCCGTACATGAAGTCGGGTGTCACCGACGCGGAGCACCGGTACCTGATGACCGTCGTCGCCACGGCGTCGAACCCGATGTTCACGGTCAGCCGTGTCGACATCGACCGCCCCGGGCCGACCTACACGATCGACACGCTCCGCGACCTGCACGAGCAGCGTCCGGATGCGCAGCTCGTCTTCATCTCGGGCGCGGACGCCGTTCAGCAGATCCTCGACTGGAAGGATCATGATGAGCTGTGGGATCTCGCGCACTTCGTCGCGGTCACCCGGCCGGGCCACGACCTGAGCATCACCGGACTGCCCGAGCGTGACGTGAGCTTGCTCGAAGTCCCCGCCCTGGCGATATCCTCGACCGATTGCCGCGACCGGGTCAGGCGCGGCCACCCCGTGTGGTACTTGGTCCCAGACGGTGTCGTCCAGTACATCTCCAAGCACCACCTGTATCGGAGCGTTGCATGAGTTCGTCCGACGCGCAGCCGCCACTCTCGCGGCGCCAGGCGCGCGAGCGGGAGCGTGCCGCCGCGGCCAGCGGGCAGCCGGTCACGCCGCCGCCGACCGTCGCAGCACCCACCGACGAGCCCGAGGCCCGCCGCCGCCCCGGCTCGCACGTCGCGCCGTCCCCGAGTGGTCCGGCGCAGTCCGCCGCCCGCCCGGCGAGCGGCAGCGAACCGCGGTCGGCCGGTACCGCGCCGCAGTCCGCGGGCTCGGTGTTCCCCCTCACGCCGGCACCGGCCTCCGCGACCGAGATCGTCCCCGGGACCGGCGGGCTCACCCGTCGTCAGCTCCGCCTCATGCGCGAGGCCGAGGGGCAGGCGGTCCAGCCCGTGCCCCTGCAGGCACCCACGCCGCACTCGTCGGACCGCACCGTGCAGGACGTCCTCGGCTCGGTGGACCGACTCGACGAGGACGCGCAGCGCGTCCGCCCCGCGTCGGTCCCGTCGCGTCCGACGCCCGCTCCGGCGACGGCGCGCCCGTCCTCCACGGCAGACGCCGGTCGTTCGTCCGAGGTCCCGCTCGCCCCGACGCCGGCCCGTACGGCAGCCGAGCAGACCGTGGGGCCGGGCTCTGACCGGTCCGGCGACGCCGCGGACGACCTCGACGAGCAGGACACCGCAGCGCCCGCCGCGGACCGTGACGACCACTCCGGCGCCCCGGAGCCGTCGGCCGAGTCGGAACGGCTCGACGCGGCCGCCGTCGCCCAGGCGACCGAGGCGGACGGGTCGCCCGACGCCATCGAGCCGCTGAGCGAGGCCGCCGCCCACGCCGAGGAGCCGCGCCGCCACCGTTCGACCTGGGCGCCACCGGAGGGCGACGAGTCGGACGTCGACGGTGACACCCCACCCGCCTCCGAGGACGCCGCGGCAGCACCGACGCCGGGCGACGTGCCCTCCTCCTCGACGCCCGTGGTCTTCCCGCTGTCGCTCGACGACGACACCAACGAGGTCCCGGTGCAGCGCCCCACGCCCGCCGACGACCGACGGGGCGACGCGGATGCCGCTGCCCCGCGGGTCCCCGCCGCCTTCCAGCGCAGTCCTGAGCCGAAGCCGGTCACCACGGCGTTCGAGCCGCCGGTGGGGCACTGGTCGCAGCAGGCGCAGGACGCCGACGACGCCGAGGTGCACGACGTGACCGGCACCCGCCGCGTCGCCGTGCAGGACACGAACTCGATCGTGCTCCCGAACTCGGCGTTGGCCGACCCGACGGGAGCCCTGAACGCCACCGGTGAGGTCATCCTCACCGGCTCGATCGACCTCCCCGCCTCGCTGTCCTCGACCGGGTCCCACCGGCCGATCGACGGAGCCGAGGTCGACCGGTTGCTGGAGCAGCACGACGAGCAGCCCGAGACGGACGCGAGCCCGGTCCGGGCGAGCCGCGCCGTGTCGAGCCACACCTCGACGCGCCAGGTCGTCCTGGCGGCAGCGAAGCCCAAGGAGTCCCGCACGCCGGTGATCCTCGGCGTCACGGTGGGGGCCGTCGGCCTCGCCGCCGCGGGTGTCATCATCGTCGCCCTCCTCACCACCCACTTCGGCGGCTGACCCCGCCGCCCCGCTCGCTCGGCACATCGAGCACCGATCACCCCGCCGGACGGCCTGGCCGCTGTCGGCGGGGTGGCCTATGATCGGGACCCATCACACGGACGCGCACGCTGCGGGTCCGACGACCGGAAGGACTCCGTGACCGCCTCCCCACGCGCACTGGAACTCGTGCAGATCGCCGCCCAGGCGGCCGACGCGAAGCAGGCCGAAGACCTCGTCGCCCTCGACGTGACCGGGCCGCTGCAGCTCACCGACGTGTTCCTGCTCGCGACCGGTCGGAACGAGCGCAACGTGCTCGCCATCGCGGACGAGATCGAGGACCGGCTGATCGAAGCCGGCGCCAAGCCCCTCCGCCGTGAAGGCCGCACCGAGGGTCGCTGGGTGCTCATCGACTTCGGCGAGATCGTGGTGCACGTCTTCCACGAGGAGGACCGGCAGTACTACGCGCTCGAGCGCCTCTGGTCGGACTGCCCGACGATCCCGCTCGAGCTCCCCGTCGACCACACCGCCTGACCGCGACGCGCCCGGGTGGCGGGGACGATTTCGTCACCCGGGGTTCGCGTGGTGTACGCTTTCATGGTGCCTCCGGGAACGGAGAGCACGGAACAGCAACACACGCAACACTGATCGGGTCTGTGGCGCAGCTGGTAGCGCACCTGCATGGCATGCAGGGGGTCAGGGGTTCGAGTCCCCTCAGATCCACCCGAACACCGAAACCCCGTCGCACTGTGCAGGCACAGGCGGCGGGGTTTCGTCGTCGTCCGGCCGTGCAGGACGACCGGGCCGAGCGACCGCAGACGGCGTTGCAGCAGGCGTCCCGGCCGCGCTCGCGCGTCCCACTACGCTGATGCCCATGAGCAACGACGCGCCCCTGTCCGGATCCGCCCTGACGATCACCGCCGGCGGGTACACCGCCGAGATCGCCTCGGTGGGGGCATCGCTCCGGACGCTCCGTGCCGAGGGCCGCGACCTGGTCGTGCCGTTCGCTGCCGACGAGGTCCGGCCGGCGTTCCGCGGCGCCGTCCTCGCCCCGTGGCCGAACCGCGTCGTCGACGGCCGGTACACCTTCGGCGGACGTGAGCACGAGCTCGCCCTGACCGAGCCGAAGCGCCACCACGCCCTGCACGGCCTGGTCGCCTGGACGGACTTCCGCACCGTCGCCCACGAGCCCGACCGTGCCGTCCTGGCGACGACCGTGCCCGCGCAGGAGGGCTACCCGTTCCGCGTCGACGTCCTCGTCGAGTACCGCGTCGACGGCGACGGCCTGCACACCACGATCACCGGGACGAACGCCGGTGACGACGCCGCGCCGTGGGGGACCGGCCCGCACCCGTACCTCGTCGCCGGCGAGGGCCGCATCGACGACTGGACCCTGACGCTGCCGGCGGCCGAGGTGCTCGAGGTCACCGAGGACCGCCTCGTGCCGACCGGCCTCGCACCCGTGCACGACGAGTTCGACCTGCGCACCGCGACCCTCGTCGGCGAGCGCTTCATCGACCACGCGTTCACCGGGTTCGACCGCGACGCCGAGGGGCTCGCCACCATCGTGCTCACCGCGGCCGACGGCCACGGCGTCCGGGTCTCCTTCGGTCCGGAGTGCGGGTGGGCGCAGGTGCACACCGCCGACCACGTCGTCCCCGAGTACCACCGCGTCGGCCTCGCCGTCGAGCCGATGACCTGCGCGCCGGACGCCTTCAACGCGGGCGAGGACTCCGGTCTCGTCGTGCTCGCGCCCGGTGCCGCCCACGCCGCGTCGTGGACGATCGCCGCGGTCTGACCGGCGCCCGGGTCCTCGTCCGGCGGCTCGACGCGACCCCGGACCTCGGGGCGGTGGCCGCCGCTGCCCCCGGTGACGTCGTCTGGCTCGACTCCGGGCTGCCCGACGGTGCACCCGACACCGCTCACGAGCGCGCCCGCTTGTCCGTCCTCGCGCTGACGGACGGGCCGTTCGCGACCCGGTTCCGGCACGAGGACCGCCGCGCCGTCGTCGACGTCCCGCCCGCGGCCGGGCGCTGGTTCGGGACGAGCCGTACCGAGGACCGCGGGGCGTTCGCCGTGCTCGACGACCTGCTCGACCGCACGCCGGTCCTCGAGGCCCCCGTGCCCGGCTGCGACTTCGCGCTCGGGTGGGTCGGGTTCCTCGGCTACGAGCTCGGCCGCGAGTCCGGCGGCCCGGACCGCACGGCGGACGGGCACGCGGACGCGGACCTGCGGTTCGTCGACCGGGCCGTCGTCGTGCACGCCGACGGGCGTGCCTGGGCGCTCACCCTGGTGACCGACGACGAGCCGGCGGCCAGCGCGGCGAACCGGGCGTGGTCCGAGCAGCCGCACGCGCCCGCGACGCGGGACGGCGCACCGGACGCGACCAGGGGCCTCCCGGCCGCTGCCAGGGGACGCGTGCCGCGCGGCGCCTACGAGGCGGCGGTGGAGGCCTGCCGTGCGGAGATCCGTGAGGGCAACGCGTTCCAGGTGTGCCTCACCACCGCCTTCGCGGTCGCCCCGGTCGGACGGGAGGCACGGGTCGCCGCCCGTGCGGATCGTCACCTGGACGAGTACCTGCGGCTGCGACGCGCGGACCCCGTCCCGTTCGGTGCCTACCTGCGGCTCGGCCCCCTGCGGGTGGCGAGCCGGTCGCCCGAGCGGTTCCTGCGCGTCGACGCGGACGGCACGGTCGTCGCGGAGCCGATCAAGGGGACCCGGCGGCGTGACCCGGACCCGGCACGGGACGCCGTCGTCCGTGCCGGGCTCGAGGCGAGCGCGAAGGACCGCGCCGAGAACGTGATGATCGTCGACCTGCTGCGGAACGACCTGCTCCGCTCCGCGGTGCCCGGGTCGGTGCACGTGGAGCGGCTCTGCGCGGTCGAGACCTACGCGAGCGTGCACCAGCTCGTCTCGACGGTGTCGGCGGTGCTGCCCGTGGGGGCCTCGCGGGCGGCGGTCGTGCACGCGGCGTTCCCGCCGGGGTCGATGACCGGCGCGCCGAAGAGCAGTGCGACGGCGATCGCGGACCGTCTCGAGGGTGCGCCGCGGGGCGTGTACTCGGGCGTGGTCGGGTACTTCTCGGCGGACGGGTCGGTCGACTTGTCGGTGGCCATCCGCACACTGGTGACGGTCCTCGACGAGCGGGGTGCCGAGCGGTCACGGTCCTTCGGAGCAGGTGGCGCCGTCACGTGGTCGTCGGTCGCGGCGGACGAGGCGGACGAGGTCGAGACGAAGACCCGGTCGGTCTTCGGGGCGCTGGGGGTCACCGCCGACTGGTGAGGCCGGGCGTGTCGAACGGGTGTTCGACCCGGGTGTCCACGGATGTCGGACCCGGTTGACATCATCGAACACATGTTCGAATATGAGGGCATGCAGACGGCGGCGGCACTCCTGTCGCCCGGGTCCGAAGGGGCGACCGGGCGGTCCGGCGCTGCCCGGCAGGGGGCCGCGGCGGCTCCCGTGCGGCCCTCGCGGCGCGTCGACCACCTGGGGGACGCCCGGGCCGCGCTCGACCGCATCACGGCACTGCGCTCCCGGGTGGCCGAGATGGAGGCACCCCGGGTCGACGTCCAGGGGCTGCCGACCGCTGCGGCGCTGCAGCCCCTGCTGCCGGGCGGCACGATCCGCGTCGGCGGGTCCTACGCCGTGCAGGAGTCGGTGCTCCTCGCGATGACCATGCTCCAGGCGGCCTCGGCCGAGGGTGCCTGGTGTGCCGTCGTCGGCGTGCCCTCGTTCGGGGTCGAGGCCGCGTCGGCGATGGGCATCGACCTCGAACGACTCGTGCTCGTCCCCGACCCGGGCGACCAGTGGCTCACCGTGACGGCCGCCCTGGCCGACGTCGCCCAGATCGTCCTCACGCGGCCGCTCGGTCGCGTGGTGCCCGGCGACGTCTCGCGGCTCGCGGCCCGGTTGCGGCAGCGCGGTGGGGCGCTCGTCGCGCTCGGGTCGTGGCCGGGTGCCGACGTCACGCTGCGGGTGACCGGGTCGGTGTGGAGCGGGATCGGCGACGGCCACGGGCACCTGGCGGAGCGCCGGGCCACCGTGACCGCGTCGGGCCGGGCGGGGGCAGGACGTCCGGTCAGCGCCGACCTGCTGCTGCCCGCGGCGGACGGCGCGGTGCGGCCCGCGGTCGAGCACGCAGGGGCCGCCGCGGGTCCGTCCCGTGTGCTGCGACCGGTGGCGGTGGCGTCGTGAGCCCGCGGGGACGGGCACGCGCGGCTGCGCCGCGTCCGATGGGGAGCGGGAGCGGGAGCACCGGGGTGCCGGGTGCGGCTGCCGTGCGCGCCGACGCCCTGGCCCGCGGCGGTGCCCTGCCGGAACCGCCCCCGACCCGGACGATCGTGCTGTGGTGCCCGGACTGGCCCGTCATCGCCGCGGCCCGGGCAGCGGGTTCGCCCCCTGACCACCCGTTCGCCCTGGTGGCGAAGGGCCTGGTGTTCGCCAGTTCGGCCAGCGCCCGGCAGCAGGGCGTCGTGCGCGGTCTCCGCGTGCGCGAGGCCCAGGCACGGTGCCCCGAGCTCGTGGTCGAGCCCTACGACGACGCACTCGACCACCGGGCGTTCGAACCCGTCATCCGCGCGATCGAGGAGGCCGTCCCCGGGGTCGAGGTCCTGCGGCCCGGCACGGTCGCGCTGCGGTCACGCGGTCCGGCGCGCTACTACGGCGGTGAGCGGGCCGCGGCGGCGACCCTCGCGGGCATCGCGGCCGACCACGGCGCCCCGGGGGTGCGTGCCGGGGTGGCGGACACCCCGTTCGCGGCGGAGCAGGCCGCGCGTGCCCGGCCCGTGCGGCCCGGCGAGCGGGTGCGGATCGTGCCCGTCGGCGGGTCGGCGACGTTCCTGGCGGACCTGCCGCTCGGCGTGCTCGGCGACGCCGACCTGGCGATGGTGCTCGGGCGGCTCGGCATCGCGACCCTCGGGGACTTCGCCGCGCTCGGCGACGAGCAGGTGCGCGACCGGTTCGGTGTGGCCGGGGCGTTCCTGCACCGGCTGGCGGGCGGGCGTGACCCGCGAGAGGTCGCCGCGCGTGCGGTGCCGCCGGAGCTCCGGGTCGAGGCGTCCTTCGAACCACCGCTCGACCGTGCCGACCAGATCGCGTTCGCGTTCCGGCGGTCGGCCGACGACTTCGCCGCGCGGTTGCGGGCGGCGGGTCTCGTCGCGACCACGATCCGGGTCGGCATCGTCGACGAGCGCGACCTGCTGCTCGAGCGCACCTGGGTGCACCCGCGCTGGTTCGACGCCGCCGACGTGGTCGACCGGGTGCGGTGGCAGCTCGCCGGCGGGGTGGACCCCACGGGGCTCGAGGCGCCCGTGGTCCAGGTGGTGCTCGAGCCGGTCGCGGTCGACGACGCGGCGAACCACGAGCGCGGGCTGTGGGGGACCGGGCCGGACGAGCGCGTGCACCACGCCCTGGCCCGTGTGCAGGGGCTCGTCGGGCACGAGGGGGTGGTGACCCCGCGGATCGGCGGCGGGCGCACGCTGGCCGAACGGGTCGTGCTCGTGCCGTGGGGCGACGCCCCCGTGGGTGGTGAGCGCGCGCTGGCGACGGTGCGCGACCGGCCGTGGCCGGGCAGACTGCCCGGGCCGCCGCCCGCCACCGTGCTCGAACGGCCGCGACCCGTCGACGTCGTCGCGGCCGGCGGCGAGACCGTGGACGTGGACGACCGAGGCGCACTGACCGGTGCGCCCGAGCGGTTCCGCGCCGAGGGGGAGCGCGGCGGACGCTTCGCGCCGGTGACCGCGTGGGCGGGGCCCTGGCCGCTGGTCGTGCGGTGGTGGGAGGCCGGCGGACGACGACTGCACCGGATGCAGCTCGTCGACGGGGACGGCCGCGCCTGGTACCTGGTGCTCGCCGACCACCGCTGGTGGGCCGAGGCGGTCGCGACGTGAGGAGTTCCTGATGGGCTACAGCAACCCGCCGATCCCGTGGTCGCAGTTCGAGCGGGCGCTGTCGGACAAGCGCCCGGACAGCGCGCACGCCGGGGACGGCGGTGACAGCCCGGCCTGGTCGCGCAAGCGGTCCCGGTACGTCCCCCCGACGCCGGCGTCCGACGACGACGCTCCGGTCGTCCCGTACGCGGAGCTGCACGCGCACTCGACCTTCAGCTTCCTCGACGGCGCGAGCGGGCCCGAGCACCTGGTGGAGGAGGCAGCGCGCCTGCACCTGCACGGCCTGGCGCTGACCGACCACGACGGGTTCTACGGCGCCGCACGGATGGCCGAGGTCGCCGAGGCGTACCCGACCGTGACGACCGTGTACGGCACCGAGCTGTCCCTGGGGCTGACCGAGCCGCAGAACGGCGTGCCCGATCCCGAGGGCACCCACCTGCTGCTGCTCGCCGACGGGCAGGACGGGTACCACCGGCTCGCTGCCGCGGTCACCCGGGCGCACCTCGCCGCCGGGGCCGAGAAGGGGCGGCCGCAGTACGACCTCGACGAGCTCGCCGCACGGGCGGAGGGGCACTGGCGGGTCCTGACGGGCTGCCGGAAGGGCTCCGTGCGCCAGGCCCTCGAGCGCGGTGGCGAGTCCGCGGCGGACGAGGCACTGCGGGCGCTGCTCGACCGCTTCGGCACGGCCGGGGTGGTCGTCGAGCTCACCGACCACGGCGAGCCGCTCGACAGCGCCAGGAACGACGTCCTCGCGTCGCTCGCGACCCGGCACGGGCTGTCCGTCGTGGCGACCGGGAACGTGCACTACGCGACGCCGGACCGTTTCCCGGTGGCGACCGCGCTCGCGGCCGTACGGGCGCGGCGCAGCCTCGACGAGATCGACGGCTGGTTGCCCGCGGCGCCGACCGCACACCTGCGCTCCGGTGCGGAGATGGCACGGCGGTTCGCGCGCTGGCCCGGTGCCGTCGAGACGAGCGTGGAGCTGGCGGACGAGCTCGGCTTCCGACTCCGGTCCGCCAAGCCGGGCCTGCCGGACGTCGAGGTGCCCGAGGGACACACGACGATGTCGTGGCTCCGCGAGCTCACCTGGCGCGGTGCCCGACGGTTCTACCCGGGCAGCGCGGACGGTGTCGACCCGCAGAAGCGCGAGCGGATCGAGCGGGAGCTCTCGGTCATCGCGGACAAGGACTTCCCGGGCTACTTCCTGATCGTGCGGGACATGGTGCAGTACGCCCGCGACCGCGGCATCCTCTGCCAGGGGCGCGGGTCGGCCGCGAACTCGGCGGTCTGCTACCTGCTCGAGATCACCGCGGTGGACTCGATCCGGTACGGGCTGCCGTTCGAGCGGTTCCTGTCGGCGATGCGCGACGAGGAGCCCGACATCGACGTCGACTTTGACTCGGACCGTCGCGAAGAGGTGATCCAGTACGTCTACGAGAAGTACGGCCGGTTCAACGCCGCCCAGGTCGCGAACGTCATCACCTACCGCCCGAAGGGCGCCGTGCGCGACATGGCGAAGGCGCTCGGGCACAGCCCCGGGCAGCAGGACGCCTGGTCGAAGCAGGTCGAGCGGTGGGGTTCGGTCACCGAGAGCCAGGACCACGACATCCCGGACACCGTGGTCGACATGGCGCAGCAGGTGCTCGGGTTCCCGCGGCACCTCGGCATCCACTCCGGCGGCATGGTGCTCACCGACCGCCCGGTGGGCGAGGTCGTACCGATCGAACACGCCCGGATGGACGGCCGCACGGTCCTGCAGTGGGACAAGGACGACTGCGCCTACATGGGGCTCGTGAAGTTCGACATGCTCGGGCTGGGGATGCTCGCGGCGCTGCAGTACGCATTCGACCTGGCCGACGAGCACTGCGGGGAGCGCTGGGACATGCACTCGATCCCGAAGGAGGAACAGGGGGTCTACGACCAGCTGTGCCGGGCGGACACGATCGGGGTGTTCCAGGTCGAGTCCCGTGCGCAGATGGGCACGCTGCCGCGCCTGCTGCCCCGACGGTTCTACGACCTGGTGATCGAGGTCGCCCTGGTGCGTCCCGGGCCGATCCAGGGCGGTGCCGTGCACCCGTACATCCGGCGCCGCACGGGCGAGGAACCCATCACCTACATCCACCCGTCGCTCGAACCCGTGCTCGAACGGACGCTCGGGGTGCCGCTGTTCCAGGAGCAGCTCATGCAGATGGCGATCGCGGTCGGCGGGTGCTCGGGCGACGACGCGGACCTGCTCCGCCGGGCGATGGGGTCGAAGCGGGGCCTCGAGAAGATCGAGCGGCTGCGCGAGAAGCTCTACGCCGGGATGGCCGCGAACGACATCCACGGCGCGGACGCCGACGCCATCTACGCGAAGATCCAGGCGTTCGCCAACTTCGGGTTCGCGGAGAGCCACTCCATCAGCTTCGCGCTCATCGTCTACGCGAGCGCCTGGATGCGGCTGCACTACCCGGGGGCGTTCCTCGCGGCGCTGCTCCGGGCGCAGCCGATGGGGTTCTACTCGCCGCAGACCCTGGTGGCCGACGCGCGGCGGCACGGGGTGCGGGTGCTCCGGCCGGACGTCCTGCGTTCCGCGGTCGACGCGACGCTCGAACCCGTGGGTGGCGATGGCGACGACCACGACCACGACCACGGCGACGGTCACGACCACGGCGGCGACGGTGACGGCGCCGGGCCCGTCGGGACGGGTGCTCCGCGGGCGCGAACCACGGGCGCGGACGCCTGCCTGGCCGAGGAGCAGCCGCCGGTGCTGCCGTTCGACGCCTCCCTCCCCGACGACACCGCCGACCACCGGCGCGACGGTGCCTTCGCGGTCCGCCTCGGGTTGGTCGAGGTCGCCTCGCTCGGTCGCCGGAGCGCCGAGGCCATCGTCGCCGAGCGGGACGCGCACGGGCCGTTCACCGACATGTCCGACCTGGCCCGACGGGTGCGCCTGAGCACGGCGCAGCTCGAGGCGCTGGCGGCCGCGGACGCCTTCGCCGGACTCGGCATCGACCGGCGCAGCGGCATGTGGTCGGCCGCCCAGGCCGCGGCGGAGCGACCCGACCAGCTGCCGGACACGCAGGTCACCGTGCAGCCGCCGCTGTTCGGGCAGATGACGAGCGGGGACGTCCTGATCGCCGACATGTGGTCGACGGGCATGACGACCGATGACCACCCGGTGCGGCACGTCCGTCCGCGCCTGGCCGCCCGCGGAGCACTGAGCGTGCTGGACACCGCGACCGCGGAGACCGGTCGGCGCGTCGAGGTCGGCGGGATCGTCACCCACCGGCAGCGTCCGGCGACGGCGTCGGGGATCACCTTCATGAACGTCGAGGACGAGACCGGACTGGTCAACGTGATCTGCAGCGTCGGGGTCTGGGGTCGCTACCGGCGGGTGGCGCGCGAGTCCCCGGCCGTGGTGGTGCGGGGGATCCTCGAGCGGTCACCCGACGGGGTCGTGAACCTGGTGGCGGACCGGATCGAGCACCTGCCGCTGGGGGTGCGGACACGGTCGCGCGACTTCCAGTGACCCGGTGCGCCCGGACGCGGTGCGCCCGGACGCGGTGCGCCGAACGCGCCGTGCGCTCGACCGCAGGCCGCGATGCGTCAGGACCCGGTCTGCTCGCGCACCACGGGCACGCGGACGGTGACCTCGAGGCCACCGGAGCGGACGTTGCGGAGGGCCACCGTGCCTCCCGACCGTTCCGCGATGGCGCGCACGATCGCGAGCCCGAGTCCGGAGCCGCCCGGCATCGGGACCCCACCGCTCTCCGGATCGGGGTGCCGGCGCGAGGTCCTGGCCTCGTCCGGGCGGGTGAACCGGTCGAACGCGACCGGGATGAACGACTCGGGCACACCCGGACCGTCGTCCGTGACCTGCAGGACGCCCGCGTCGCCCTCGACGCGCCAGGAGACGAACACGCCGCCACCGCGGGGGAGTGCCGCGACCGCGTTGCTCGCGGTGTTCGTGACGAGCTGGGCGATGCCGCCGGTGTCGAGCCGGAAGCGTGGTTCCGCCGGTTCGCCGTGTCCGTCGGACGACGGACCGTCGACGGTGGTCGTCGCCGGAGCGCCGCTGCCGGTGCCGTCGGCCGACGTGCCGGTCGTCGGTGCAGGCGGTTCGAGGTCGAAGTCGACGGTGACGTCCTTCGCCGACGCGATGAGCCGGACACGGTCGACGGCGGCCATGACCTCGTCGCCGAGGTCGCTCCACGATGTCGTCGCCTGCGCACCGTCCTGTTCGCGACGCTCCGACTCCTCGATGCGGGACAGTGTGAGCAGGTCGTTCGCCAGACGCGAGAGCCGGGCGACGCTGCGCTTGGCACGGTCGATGTGCGCCGCGAGCGCCTCGGCGTCGTCCCCGTCGAGCGACGCCAGGTCGAGCTGCGTGGTGAGGATGGCGAGCGGGGTCCGCAGCTCGTGGCTGGCGTCCGACACCATCTGCCGCTCGCGTTCGGTCGCCTGGCGGGTCCGTGCGAGGAACGCGTTCAACGTGGTGGCGAGCGAGGCCAGCTCGTCCTGCGCCGGCCCGACCGGCAGCTCGGCGCGTTCGGGGGCGACGGAGAGCCGCTCGGCCTCGCGACGCATGCGGTTCACGGGCCGGAGTGCTGCGGTGGCGAGCGCCCAGGACGCGACGCCGAAGGCGATGAGGATCGCCAGCCCGGTCAGCGACAGTGTGGTGGTGAGGTCGTCGACGACGATGGCCTCGGCCTGCGAGTTGCGCGCCGCCACGACCGTCCACCGGCCCGCCTGGTTGACCGGGTGCTCGATGACGACGCGGTACTCCGAGCCGGAGACCGTGATGAGCGAGGTGCCGGCCCGCGTGGACGTCAGACTGCCCAGGGCCCGTTCGACGCGTGGCGGCATGGTCGACAGCCGGATCTGCCCCGACGGGGCCACGACCGCGACGAGCTGCGCGTTGCCGGGTGCCGACAGGTCGGGGTCGCTGTCCACCTCGAGCGTCGCCACGTAGGGGTCGACGTCGGCGTCGAGCAGCGTCCGGGTGGCGCTCGCCACGACGCTGACGACCTGGAACCGCATGACGAGCACGAGCAGCACGATCACGACGGCGGCGATGGCCGTCGAGCCGATGGTGATCCGGGCGCGGAGGGACAGCACCCGCAACGGCCGGGGCAGCCCGCCGCGGCGACGGGATGCCGGTGTCGGTGCGGGGTCCGTCACGCTCCGAGCAGGTCGAGTCGGTAGCCGCGGCCCCTGACGGTGGCGATGGCGACCGTCGCCTCGTGCGAGGTCAGCTTCTTGCGGAGGTACGAGATGTACTGCTCGACGACGTTCGGGTCGACGTGCTGTGAGCCGTCCCAGACCTCCTCGAGGATCTTCGGTCGGTCGACGACGGTGCCGACCTGCCGCGCGAGCAGGCGGAGCAGGGCGAACTCGGTCGGGCTGACGGCGACGCGCTGGCCCTTGATCGAGATGCGGCGGGCCTCGGAGTCGATGGCGACGTCGCCGACCTCGATGGTGCGCTGTCCGGCGGCGGACTCGCGTCGGCCGAGGGCGCGGAGCCGGGCCGTGAGCTCGGCGAAGGCGAAGGGCTTCGTCAGGTAGTCGTCGGCGCCGGCATCGAGCCCGAACACCCGGTCGTCGACGGCATCGCGCGCGGTGACCAGCAGGATGCGGACCGGGTCCTCGCGCTCGCGGATCCGCCGGGCCAGCTCGAAGCCGGACATGCCCGGCATCATCACGTCCACGACCGCGAGGTCGAAGGCCTGCTCGCCGAGGGCGATGAGCGCCTCGACCCCGTTCTCGACCGCGGTGACGCGGTACCCCTCTGCGGCGAGCCCACGCTCCATGAGCGCGCGCATCTCGTCGTCGTCCTCGACCACCAACAGGCGCATGATCGACCTCCTCGGACCCATCGTGGCAGGGAACGGCCGATCCGGGGAGGATCCCGCCCTGAACTCGCTGAATCTCGTCACAGCGACCCGACCGGTCCCGTTCGCGGGGCAGAACGGTCTGTCCCGCGGAGTGGGGTGGTGATCGGCGACGAGCCCCGTTGCTATGCTCCGCACCGGACGCGGCGTACCCGACGTGGTGTCCGTAGGGGGCACCGTGCAGGATCAGTCGAACACGCAGGACCGGTCAGACCAGTCCGTCCACCCGGCCATCGCCCGGCTGCACGCCGAGCTCGAGGCCGCTCGGCGCGGCATCGACGTGCTCGACGAGCTCGAGGCCGCTCGCCGCGAGCGCGTCGTCGCCGAGATGCTCAGTGCCGTGCCGGACCTCGCGAGCCGGGCGGCGTACGAGGCGGGCACCGACGGTGTCGTCGCGACCATCCGCCGCTTCGCCGTGGTCGAGGACGACCAGGACGAGTCCACGACGGCGCTCTGGGACCGGGTCGTGCTGACCGCGGTCGAGGCGGCGGCCGCCGTCGACGGGGCGCCCCGGGATGCGGCTGCGCGGACCGGCACGACGACCGGGCCGGCCCGGACCGTCGCGGGGCGCATCGCAGCAGCACACTGACGAGCAGCGGCAGCGGCAGCGGCAGCGGCAGTACCAGCACCAGCGTCAGCAGCCGCTGCAGCAGCGGCCGTCAGTCGTCCTCGCCGAGCAGTTCCTCGCGCACGCGCCGGATGTCCTCGAGCAGCGCCCCGATGAGCACCCAGTGCCGTGAGTTCGGGCGGACGACCTCGAGCGGCGCCGTCAGTGCGGGCTCCGACGTGTCGGGTTCCGCACGATCGGCCCCGACGATGCCGTCGCGCTCCGAGTGGTGCAACCGGGTCGCCTCGACCCGCGCGCTCAGCGCTCGGACGTCCGCACCGATCCGCGCGACCTCGGTCGCGATGCTGCCCACCACCGGATCCGCGCGCAGGTCCGGGGCGGTGTTGTCCCGGATCGCCCGCGTCATCCCGGTGACCCGGGTGACGAGCACACGCAGGTGCTCGGCGACCGCCGTGTCCCGCTCGAGGATCGTGCGGTGCCGTCCGCCGCGGGGGTTCATCGTCAAGGACTCGCCTGCGGCGGTGAGGGAGGCCTCCGCTCGCGCGTGCTGCTGTCGGAGCGCCCGGGCCTGCAGGAGCGCGTCGTGCCAGCGTGCCTCGTCCCAGCCCTCGGTGAGCCCGATCGCGATCCGCTCGAACGCCGCCGCCGTGTCGCGTGCGAGTCGCGCCACGGCCAGGTGCGCGGGTTCGAGCAGGACCGGCGGCACGATGACGGCGTTCACCGCGAGTGCGACGACCGCACCGATCACGGTCTCCAGGATCCGGTCCGCTGAGTAGTTCGGTGTCACGACCCCCGCGGTCAGCACGAGCATGCCGCTGATGCCGACCTGCGTGGCGGACGTCGGGGTGAGCCGCAGCGCCCAGCTCAGCAGGATCGCGAGCACGATGACGACGAGCACGACCCAGACGGCGTCGCCGAGCAGCAGGTGGAAGCCGGTGGCCAGCACGACGCCGAGCACCACGCCCGCACTCCGCTCGAGCCCCTTGACGAAGGACTGGTTGATGCTCGGCTGCACGACGAGCAGCGCGGCGATCGCGGCGAAGGTCGGGAACGGCCCGTCGATGAGCAGCCGGCAGAGCAGCACCGCCGCGACCACCGCGACCGCGGTCTTGACGACCTGCAGGAACGGCGTGCGGGCGGAACTGCGGAGGCGCGCGACCGGGTTCACGACGACCACGGTAGCCACGAGCCGCACGCCGAGCCGTGCACGATGGCGACGAAACCGCTCCGGCACGGTTGACTGGTCCCGTGTGGCCCAACCACGAGCGTGTCATCCCGCAGGCCTTCGCCGGCTCCGGGACCTCCGTCGTCGCCGCACGTGCCCACTCGGTCGAACCGTCGGGGAACGGCTACCTCTACGGCTACGAGGTCGACACGGTCGACCGCACGGGGCAGCGCGCCACCGTCCTGACCTACGTCGACACCGGTGGCACGCACGACCAGAACAGCGCGATCGTCACCGACCCGTCCACCGGCGAGGCCGTCTCGGTGTGGGCCTACCCGAACGACCCCGGCCTGCCCGTCCTGCCGCAGGTGACGTACCGCGACGCCGTCGCCGAGCTCCTGACCGGGCTCGGCATGCCCGTGACGGACCCGACCCTGTCGGTCGCCGCGTACCGACCGGGCAAGCGCGCCGTCGTCCGCGTCGACGCCCCGGAGCGCACCGTCTTCCTGAAGATCGTCCGGCCGCACCGGGTCGCGCCGATCGTCGAGTCCCACGAGCAGTTCGTCACGGCCGGTCTGCCGGTGCCACGGGTGCTGTCGAGTCGCGGGGACGGCCTGCTCGTGCTCGAGCGGATCCGCGGGGTGCCCGCAGGCAGCCGCATCACCGAGATCGCCGACGACCCGCGCTTCGTCGCCTCGCTCGCCGCACTGACCGGTCGCATCGCGACGGTCCCGATGACGCAGCAGGCCCGCGCCGACGCAATGGACCACGCCGACTGGCACCGCCGCACGCTGGTCGCCGCCCTGCCGCAGGACGCGCAGGAGATCGACGAGCTCTACGACGCCATCGGTCGCCGCTCGATCGGCTGGGGGAGCGCGACGAAGCAGGTCGTGCACGGCGACCTGCACCTCGAGCAGGTCTTCGTCGACGAGGACGAACCGTGGCGCATCTCCGGCCTGCTCGACATCGACACCGCCGGGTGGGGCTTCCCGGTGCGGGACATCGGCGCCGTCGTGGCGCACCTCGTCGTGACCGGTCTCTGGCACCGGTCCCGAGGAGACGCCGAACGCGGCGCCGCGGCCGAGCGGCTCGCCGACGCGGTCGCGCGGGACTGGGTCGCACGGAACCCCGCCGAGGCCGCCCGGATCGGCCCGGCCATCGGCGCGCAGCTCCTCGCACATGCCGGCGGTCAGGCCACCACCGGGTCGGCGAACGGCATCCAGACCGCGCAGCAGCTCCTGGCGGCGACACGTGCGGCGCTCGCCGAGGCCTCGCCCACCGTCCCGTCGGACCGCATGCTGCGTCCACGGTCCGCGCCGCAGGCCTGATCCGCACGATCGGTCGTGGTGCCCGGCACCGGACGGGAGGCGCGTGGCGGCGGCGACCCGTGCCTCCCGTCCGTCCGCTGGTCGCGTCCGCACCGTGCCGGTCGCGGTGCAGCGGGTGTCGGTCCGGCACGCGGTCCTGTCGGCGCGACGCGCGCGGGTCGTGTCGACTCGCCTCCGTCGGTGGGTCCGGAGTAAACTGTGCCCAGCACGCACCGTGTCGTTGCGTGCCGCGTCGATTCCGGACGCGGCGGTCGGTCGCTTGACCGACGTGGGGACGCGGGTCCGTGGTCGTCCGACGGGCACCACGTGCGTGGAACGGCGCCGGATCCCGGCGCGGACCGTCGTGTCGGGCACCCGAGGGGTGCGGGCGCGGACGGACCGCGGGACTCCACCGGACGTCCCACGAGGGGACCGGCGAACCAGCGGGCCAGGGTGGCCCGTGGGACCGGGGTCGCGCCAGGCGCCGGTCGAGGACTTCCCGCCACGACGGCGGCTCGCCCGTGCGGAACGGGCGGAACAGGAGGAGCGTTGGCTCGATCAGGCACCCGGCGAGCAGCCGGCGGGACGCGGACCGCGTCGCGTCGGACGCGGCCGCTGGACAACGACGGCGTCATCCCCGTGCTCGCCCGCGCCGTGCGCGAGGTCGAGGCGGCCGCGCAGCGCGGACCGCTGAAGGCATCGAACCGGTCGAAGTTCCAGGCCGTGGCGCTGCTCATGCGCGAGGAGCGCGCGCGGGTCAAGGCGGACCCCGAGCTCACCGACGCGCAGCGCGCCGAGCAGCTCAAGCGGCTCGACGGCGTGGCGACGATCCTGGCGAAGACCGCCGCGCGCGACACCAGCGTCATCCAGCTGCTGACCGAGGAGGCGTCGGTCAGCGAGGCCACGCGCACCGCCAAGCGCGACATGATGATCGCCGGCGGCATGGAGCTGCAGCCGGAGGACCTCGTGATCGCGGCCGAACCGGCGCCGGTCACCGAGACGCCGGTGCGCTCGGTCCTGCCGCAGCCGGTCGTGCAGCGGCAGCTCGCGAACCCGTTCCTGCCGCCGGACTTCGCCCTCGCTGACCAGCCGGTCGCGCACCCGCGCCGCCTGGCGAACTGGGAGCTGTTCGGACCGCTCTTCAAGTCGTTCGAGTACGGCGCGGGCGGGGGAGCGGCGTCGATGCCGCTGCCCGAGCCGACCTCGCTGCACTCGCGGTCCGGCACCACGCTCATGAAGCACCAGGCGGAGCTCGTGGCCGCGGCGGCGCAGGGGCACCGCTCGTTCCTGCTCGCCGACGAGCCGGGCCTCGGCAAGACGGCGCAGTCGCTCCTGGCCGCCGATGCCGCCAACGCCTTCCCGCTGCTCGTCGTCGTGCCGAACGTCGTCAAGACCAACTGGGCCCGCGAGGCCTCGCGCTGGGTGCCGAACCGCACCGCGACGGTCATCCACGGCGACGGCGACGACCTGGACGGCTTCGCCGACATCGTCATCGTGAACTACGAGATCCTCGACCGGCACGCGGGCTGGCTCGGGAACTTCGGCTTCAAGGGCATGGTCGTCGACGAGGCGCACTTCATCAAGAACAAGGAGTCCCAGCGCTCGCGCTTCGTGCTGCAGATCGCCGAGCAGATCCGCTCGAGGGTGTCCTCGCCGCTCTTCATGGCGCTGACCGGGACGCCGCTGATCAACTCCGTCGAGGACTTCCGCACCATCTGGGAGTTCCTCGGCTGGATCGACGACAAGAAGCCGCGCGCGAAGCTCATGAACGAACTCGAGGACATCGGCCTGACGCCGGCCGACCCCGGGTTCTTCGTCGAGGCCCGCAAGGCCGTGATCGACCAGGGCATCGTCCGACGCCGCAAGGTCGACGTGGCCGCGGACATCCCCGCGCGCCGCATCGCCGACATCCCCGTCGAGCTCGACGGCGAGGAGGGCCGCTCGATCCGCGACGCCGAGCGTGAGCTCACCGCGAAGCTCGTGCGCCGCTACCACCAGGCGCTCGACGCCCGCACCGGGCAGGACCCGGTCGTCGGCATCGACCACAAGCTCGTCCGCCAGGTCGCGCGGTGGGAGCTCGAGGACCAGGATGCCTCGTCGACGGGCGAGAACGTGTTCTCGATGGTCCGGCGGATCGGCCGCGCCAAGGCACAGCTCGCGGCGGACTACGCGGCGCAGCTCGCGTCGAACGTCGGCAAGGTCGTCTTCTTCGCGAAGCACCTCGACGTCATGGACCAGGCCGAGGAGGTCTTCGCCCGCCGTGGTCTGAAGACCGCCACGGTCCGCGGCGACCAGACGCCGGCGCAGCGCACGGCCGAGATCGACGCGTTCGTGAACGACCCCGACGTCGCCGTGATCGTCTGCTCGCTCACCGCGGCGGGCGTCGGCCTCAACCTGCAGGTGTCGTCGAACGTCGTGCTCGCCGAGCTGTCGTGGACGAGCGCCGAGCAGACCCAGGCGATCGACCGGGTGCACCGCATCGGCCAGGAGGAGCCCGTGACCGCGTGGCGCATCATCGCCGCGCAGACGATCGACACCAAGATCGCCGAGCTCATCGACTCGAAGGCGTCCCTGGCCGCCCGCGCGCTCGACGGCTCCGACGAGGAGGTCGTCGACTCGGGCGACATCCAGCTCGACGCGATGGTCGCACTGCTCGAGGACGCACTGACGCGCTGACGCGCGCCGCGCTGCTGCGGGCCGCGCTCGCGCGCTGACGCGCGTGGCGTCGCGCGCAGCTCGCACCCCGGAACGAACGACGCGCCCCGTCTCAGCGGGGCGCGTCGTCCGTCGTGGGGTGCAGTGCGTCAGACGCGCGACTGCACCTCGGCCAACGAGGGGTTCGTCGCGGTGCTGCCGTCCGGGAACACCAGGGTCGGCACGGTCTGGTTGCCGCCGTTCACCTCGGCGACGAGCTCGGCCGTGCCCGGGGTCTGCTCGATGTCGACCTCCCGGAAGGGGACGCCCGCCTTCGTCATCTGGTTCTTCAGCCGGGCGCAGTAGCCGCACCAGCTCGTCGTGAACATCGTGACGCCGCCGGCCTCGGGCACGAACGCGTCGCGGGTGATCGTCTCGCTCATGTCCACAGGCTAACCCCGCCGGTTCGGGGAACACCGGTGCGCACTGGTAGACAGGAGCGCGTGACGCACACCCACCTCGAGATCGAGCGCACCTACGACCTGCCCGAGGGCGACGACCTCCCGGACCTGATCGGCGTCGGCAGCATCGCACGCACCGAGCACCAGGAGCCGTTCGTCCTCGACGCCACCTACTGGGACACCGAGCGCTACGACCTGGTCGCCTCGCGCGTCACGGTCCGCCGACGCACCGGCGGACCCGACGCCGGCTGGCACATCAAGCGCTCGTCGTCGGACACTGTCCGGCACGAGCAGCACTTCCCGCTCACCGAGGACGCCGACACCGTGCCGGACGAGGTGTTGGCCGCGCTGTTCACCGAACGCCGCGGACGAGGGCTCCACCCGGTCGTCCGGATCACGACCACGCGCACCGTCACCCGCCTGCTCGACGAGGACGACGAGCAGGTCGCCGAGCTCGCCGACGACCGCGTCGTCGCACAGCGCCTCGATGCCCAGGCACCGAGCACGCCCCGCACCTGGCGCGAGGTCGAGGTGGAGACCGTCGGCGGCGTCGACGAGCAGGTCGCCCACGAGCTCTTCGCGTCCCTCGACGGGCGCTTCGCCGCCGTCGGAGCCGCCCCGGCGGCCGTCGCGTCCAAGCTGGCGCGCGGGCTGGCAGGTGCACCGGCACCACGCCTCCAGACCGCGGACAAGCCCGAGAAGGGCACCGCGGCCCGCGCGCTGACGAAGCGACTCAGGAAGCTGCGGACGGCCCTGCTCGGACAGGAGGCCCGGCTCCGCTCCGGCGAGCACGCCGACCTCCGCGAGACGGCCCGGACGGCCCTCGACATCGCCGCGGTCCTCGGGTCGTACCGTCCGGCGTTCGCCGGCACCGCGGCCGCGGACCGCGCCGCTGCGGCGGCCGACGCCCTGGCGGCCGTCACCGCCCGTGCCGCACTCGCGGACTACCTGGTGGAGCGGCTGCCGTACGCCTCGTCGCCCGCACAGGACCTGCTCGTCGACGCGATGACCCGGGAGCGCATCCTGGCCGCGACCCGTGAGCGCCGCGCGGTCGCGGTGGCAGAGGTGATGGCGTTCCTGCACGGTGAGCCGTACCTCGACCTGCTCGACGCGCTCGACGACGCCGTCGAGCGCCCCGCCCCGACCGCGTGGGCGTTGCGGTCGCCGAAGCACGTCGCGCAGGACGTCTCGGCGATCGAGAAGCCGCGCGTCCGCGAACTCGTGCGGAGTGCCGTGTCGGACGACGACGAGAGCGTCGGCCTCATCGACCGCGAGGCTTCGGAGCGCGCCGCCACCGAGGAGGCCTGGCGCGCCGCGACCCGGGCTCGTGCGGCGATGGACGTGCTCGGGGACGACGCGTTCCCGCACGCACTGTGGAAGCGCATCGGTGACGCAGCCGACGTGTTGACCGAGCGGGTGCGGTCGCTGCACGCGCTCGACGTGCTGCGGGTGCACTCCGGCATCGCCGAGCGTGGTGGCGAGGGCACGTTCGGCTACGGCGTGCTCGCTGGGGACCGTGTCCGCCTGGCCGAGGAGTCCTACGACCAGGCCGTGCACGCGCTCAACCGCGTCTGAGCCGAGCGGCCGCAGCGGTCGGAGGGTGGGCGGGTCCCGCGCTGGGCGACACGTCACGGGCTGATCGCCCCGTGACGTGTCGCTGAGCGCGAGACACGCGGAACCGCGTCGCGCGTCGCCGCCGGGGCCGGGCTGGCGTCAGCCGGCGGCGATCGGCTCCGCGGACGCTGCCGCCGGGTTCACGCCGGCGAGCCCGAGCACGTCGAGCATCCATGCGAGCTCGAACGCACGCTCGCGCCACGAGTCGTACCGGCCGCTCACGCCACCGTGCCCCGCCGCCATCTCGGTCTTGAGCAGGACGGGCGCACCGACCTCGCGCAGCCTGGCGGTCCACTTCGCCGGTTCGACGTAGAGCACCCGCGTGTCGTTGATCGACGTGACCGCGAGGATCCTCGGGTACTGCACGTCGTCGCGGACGTTCTCGTACGGCGAGTACTCGCTCATGTACCGGTAGACCTCGGGGTCGTGCAGCGGGTCGCCCCACTCGTCCCACTCGATCACTGTGAGGGGCAGGTCCGGGTCGAGGATGCTCGTGAGCGCGTCGACGAAGGGCACCGCGGCGAGGATGCCCGCGAAGCGCTCCGGTGCGAGGTTCGCCACCGCTCCCATGAGCAGCCCGCCCGCGCTGCCGCCCTCCGCCACGAGCTGATCCGCACTCGTCCGTCCGGAGTCGATGAGGTGCTCGGCGACCGCGACGAAGTCGGTGAAGGTGTTCTTCTTCGTCAGGGTCTTGCCGTCCTCGTACCAGCGCCGGCCCATCTCGCCGCCGCCTCGGACGTGGGCGACCGCGAAGACGACCCCGCGGTCGAGCATCGACAGCCGCATCACGCTGAAGCCCGGGTCGATCGAGTGCTCGTACGAGCCGTAGCCGTAGAGGTGCAGCGGCGCCGGAGCGTCCGCGTCGACGGCGTCGCGGCGCCAGACGAGGGAGATCGGGACCTTCGTGCCGTCCGGCGCGGTCGCCCAGTCGCGCTCCTGCACGTAGTCGGCCGGGTCGTAGCCGCCGAGCACGGGCTGGCGCTTGAGGACCGTGACCTCGCCGGTCGCCAGGTCGAGGTCGCTCACCTCCGACGGGGTGACGAAGGACGTGTACCCGATCCGGAGCGTCGGCTGGTCCCACTCGGGGTTGCCACCGAGGCCCGCGGAGAAGAGTGCTTCGTCGAAGGGGACCTCGTGCGCGTCGCCGTAGCCGTCTCCCTCGATGGGGACGATCGCGACGCGGGGGAGGGCCTCGGACCGGTACTCGAGCGCCAGGTGCCCGGCGAAGGCGTCCACCGACTCGATGCGGCGTTCCGGGTGGTGCGCGACGACGACACGACGGTCGTGCTCCGATGTCGGGTCGTCGGCCGGCACGTCGACGAGCTCGAAGTTCTCGGCGCCGTCGTTGTGCAGCACCAGGAAGCGGTCGCTACCGCCGACGATGGCGTGCTCGATCTCGTACTCGACGCCCTCGCGGCGCGGCCACACGACCCGGAACTCGCCGGTCGGGTCCGCCGCGTCGAGGACGAGGGCCTCGGACGTGATCTTCGATCCGAGCTCGATCACGATGTACTGCGACGACCGGGTCACGCCGACGCCCACCCAGTAGCGGTCGTCGGGCTCCTCGAACACGACCACGTCGTCGGCGGCCGCGCTGCCGACGGTGTGCCGCCAGATGCGGTCGGGGCGCCACGACTCGTCGACGGTCGGGTAGAACACGAAGCGGCCGGACGGGTCGAAGGTCGCACCGGCGCCGGTGTTCGGGATCTCGTCGCCGAGCTCGGTGCCGTTCGTCAGGTCACGCACGTGCAGGGTGTAGCGCTCGTCGCCCTCGACGTCGACGCCGTAGACGAGCCGCGTGCCGTCGTCGCTGATGTCGTAGCTGCCGAGCGAGAAGAAGTCGTGCCCCTCGGCCAGGGCGTTCCCGTCGAGGACGACCGTCTCGCCCGGCAGGGCTGCGCCGCCCTCGTCGACGGCGGGTGGGGTCCAGTCGTCCGGTCCCGCGATCGGGGCGCGGCAGTGCACGCCGTACTGGCTGCCCTCTGCCGTGCGGGTGAAGTACCACCAGTCGCCCATCCGCACCGGCACCGAGAGGTCGGTCTCCTGCACGCGGTTCTTCACCTCGGCGAAGATGCGGTCGCGGAGGCCGGCGAGGTGGTCGGTCTCGGCCGCCGTGTGGGCGTTCTCGGCCTCGAGGTAGGCGAGGGTGTCCGGGGACTCCTTGTCGCGCAACCACTCGTAGTCGTCGACGAAGTCGATGCCGTGGTGGGTCCGCGTGACGGGCCGCTTGGCGGCGGTCGGCGGGGTGGCCTGGGCGTGCTCACTGCTCACGACGCCACCCTATGCGCCCGGGCCTCGACACCCGCTCGCACGCGCTCGGTGAACGCGTCGAGCTCGGCAGCCACCGCCGGCGCGATCCACGCTCGGCGCCGACGGCGGGCGGTGACCGGCCGGAGGACCCCGGCTCGGCAGAGGTCGGTGACCGTGGTCTCGAGCAGCGGCTCGACCGGTCCCCTGACGACGCCCTGCGCGATCGAGCGTCGGAGGAGGTCCTCGGCGTGGTCCTCCGTCAGGACGGCGTCCTGCTCGAGGGCCCGTCCGAGCACCGCGTGCGGACCGGAGGCGCAGGTCGTCGCCGCGCGGTCCTGCGCGACCTCGTCGAGCAGCAGACCCGTGATGAGCGCCTCGTCCGAACTCGCGCCCACGGCGATCGCGACGTCGCGGACCCACTCGTCGACGTGCCCGTCGCGGTACTGCGTCAGGTGACGGGAGTACCGCCCGCGCTCGGCGACCAGGACGGACGAGACCGGTGGGCTCGCACGCCGCGTCGCGCCCCGACGGCGCAGCACCGCGGCCACGAGCGCGCGCCCCGTCCGACCGTTGCCGTCGGTGAACGGGTGGATCGACTCGAACTGCGCGTGCGCGATCGCCGCCTGGGCCACCGGGTGCAGGTCGTCGCGCTCGAGGAACGCGAAGAGGTCGGCCATGAGCGACGGGACGAGCTCGGGCGGCGGCGGGACGTGGTCGGCGTCACGCGGGGTGCGTCCGCCGCCGATCCAGTTCTGCACGGAGCGGTAGCGGCCGGCGTGCGAGCCGTCCACGGGATCGCCGCGCAGCAGACCCCGGTGCGCGTCGCGGAGCGCGGCCTCGTCGAGGTGTCCGGCCCCGGCGGCGCGGACCAGACGCTCGAGGGCGTCCCCGGCCTGCACCATCGCCGAGGCGCTCGTGTTCGCCCGCACGCCCACCATCGCCCGTGCGACGTCCTCGGTCGTGGCGTCCTCGTGCTCGATGCGCGAGGTCGCGACCGCCTCGGTCCGGGCCAGCAGCCGGTGGAGGGGACCGGGACCGCCGGCGTCGTCGAGCGCCCGCAGGGCACCGAGGCTCCGGTCGAGCAGCGCAGCGGTCGCGTCGTCGGGTGCCCAGCACGCGTCCGCGATGCGTGGTGGGACCGACGCCGTGACGGTGGAGGTCGTGCGGACGTCCCGGTCGCCGCGCACGGCGCTGCGCCACGGGCGGACGACGGTGGTGTGGGCGGGCCAGGGCGGTCGGGGTCGGGACACGGAGCCTCCTGCGTCGGTCG
The DNA here is from genome assembly GCF_030363035.1 of Curtobacterium caseinilyticum. Classification (GTDB taxonomy): domain Bacteria; phylum Actinomycetota; class Actinomycetes; order Actinomycetales; family Microbacteriaceae; genus Curtobacterium; species Curtobacterium caseinilyticum. The sequence continues at coordinate 109,627 of NZ_JAUCMN010000008.1, forward strand.
TCGAGTGTCGAGACGGTAGGACGGACACGACCGCGGGTGCCAGGAATCCGTATGTCGCGGCGACCGTCGCCGCACCGCCGTAGCGTGGTGGCATGCGCAACTCCTTCGTCGTCACCGGGGCCCACGTCGTCCCCGTCACCGCTCCGCCCTTCGACGGCGGCGCCGTCGTCGTCGAGGACGGCCGCATCACCGCGGTCGGCCCCGACGTGGCCCCGCCGCCGGGCCTGCCCGTCGTCGACGCCGTCGGCGCCTGGCTCGTCCCCGGCTTCGTCGAGTCGCACGGCCACGTCGGCATCCACGAGGAGGCGAACGGCTGGGCCGGCAACGACACGAACGAGATGACCGACCCGAACCAGGCTGCGGTCCGGGCGATCGACGCCGTCGACATCGACGACGAGGGCTTCCGCGACGCCCTGTCCGGCGGCATCACGAGCATCGTCGTGAAGCCCGGGTCGGGCAACCCGATCGGCGGGCAGACCGTCGCGATCAAGACCTGGGGAGGCCGCACGATCGACGAGCAGCTCATCTCCGACGCGGTGAGCGTGAAGAGCGCCCTCGGGGAGAACCCGAAGCGGGTGTACGGCGAGAAGGGCAAGACGCCCTCGACGCGCCTCGGGGTGGCCAAGGTCATCCGAGAGGCCTTCGTCGCCGCGCAGGACTACCGCGCCGCCCGCGACGCCGCCGCAGCCGAGGGGGAGCCCTTCACCCGCGACCTGACGAAGGAGACGCTCGTCCGGGTGCTCGACGGCGAGCTCGCCTGGGACCAGCACGTGCACCGGCACGACGACCTCGCGACCGCACTCCGCCTGGCCGACGAGTTCGGCTACCGGCTCGTCGTGAACCACGGCACCGAGGCGCACAAGATCGCGGGTCTGCTCGCCGAGCGCGACGTCCCGGTCATCTACGGGCCGCTGTTCACGAGCCGGTCCAAGGTGGAGCTCCGCGACCGCGGCATCCCGAACGTCGTGGCGCTCGCCGCCGCCGGTGTCCGTGTGGCGATCACGACGGACGCACCGGTCGTGCCGATCGCGATGCTCGTCGACCAGGCCACCGCCGCGGTGAAGGAGGGCCTGCCCTGGCAGACCGCGCTCGAGGCGCTCACGGTCAACCCGGCGGACTTCCTCGGCTTCGGCGACCGCGTCGGCCGCATCGCGCCGGGCTACGACGCCGACCTGGTCCTGTGGGACGGTGACCCGCTGGCCGCGACCAGCCGCGCCATGCGCGTCTGGATCGACGGTGCCCCCGTCTACGAGTGGGCCGACGGGACGGGCGTCACCACCCCGCGCTGGTGACCCGACGACGGCCCGGAGGCCCGTGGCGGCGCCGCCCCGCGCCTCCAGGCCGTCCCGCCCCGCTCGCGACACGCAACGTCGGCGGCGACGCGCGACGGTGTCGCGCTGCGAGCAACCGCCGACGTTGCGTCCAGCGGAACGGCTCGACCCGTTACTGCTCTCGGGACAGCAGGAAGTCGTTGATGCGCTCGGTCATCGCCAGGTCCATCGACCTCGTCACGCCGTTCACCGACCGGATCGGTGCCGCCTGACGCACGCTCGACAGCAGCCAGAGGGCGTCCGCGGCCTCGAGGTCCGCCAGGGTGAGCAGCTCGTACGACGTCGCGATGCCCTCGCCCTCGGCGAACCGGAACACGTCGGCCTGCGTCGTGCCGGCCAGGATCCCGATGTCGGTCCGCGGGGTCACGAAGCGCCCGTCCACCGACATCACGAGGTTGGCGCGGGTGCCCTCGAGCACGTAGCCGTCGGTCGACACGAACAGGGCGTCGTCGGCACCGCGGCGCTCGGCCTCGCGGAGCGCCGCCATGTTCACGGCGTACGACAGCGTCTTCGCACCCTGCAGCAGCCACGGCGAGGTCCGCTCGACGTCGTGCCGGTAGCCGCGGTCGAGCGTCACGACGGCGATGCCCTCGGTGCGCGCGGCCGACTGGTCACCGGACGGTGCCGCGTAGACCCAGCCGGTCGGCCGACCCGAGCCCTCGACGCCGCGGGTCATGACGGTCTTCGCGAACGCCTCGTGGACCGGGTCGAGCCGGGCGCACACCGCCTCGATCGCCTGCCGCCACGCGTCGAGGTCCGGTGCCGGCAGGTCGAGCATCGCGGCGGACCGGACGAAGCGCGCCAGGTGCGGTTCGAGTGCCTGCGGCCGACCGTCGACCACCGTGATGGTCTCGAACACCCCGTCGCCCCGGATCGCGCCGAGGTCCTGCACCTGCAGGTGCTCCTCGAGCGGCTTCGCCCACGTGTACGCGTCGGCCGAGGGGTCGTGCGCAGCGGCGTCGCGAGAGGGCTGGTTGAGGACGGCGAGGACGGTGTCGGTCATGCACCCATCCAACCGCAGCGTGGGGAGCCCCGGGTCAGTCGCGGTCGGGCAGTGCGCCCATCAACTTCCACACGGCGCGCGTCAGCTCGGGGTGCTGCATGGCGATGCGGCGCAACCGGTGGTACTCCTCGCCGAGCTCGGTGCCGTGCCCGGACGCCGGGTGCCCCACCCAGTGCGCGCTCCGCTGCCCGATCGCTGCGTCGAGCTCGACGGCGTCGGCGCGGAGGATGAGCACCACCTGCTCGTCGACGGTCGGCAGCAACGGCATGAACTCCCACGGGTCCTCGCCCGCGCGACTGCGGTGCTCGACGATCATGGCGATCTCCTCGGCGGCCTCGGCGCGCAGCACTTCGAGGCTGCGCCCGGTCCTGCGGGGCTCAGCCATGGTGCCCCCGCAGCACGCCTGCCATGAGGAGAGCGTACGCCAGCGGCGGGTGGGCCCCGGACACGTCCGCCAGACTGGGGACGTGACGGAACGCGACGAGACGAAGTCCCAGCACGCCCCGGTCGTGGTCGTCTACCTGCTCCGCGACGGCGCCGACGGGCCCGAGGTCCTGCTCGGCGAGAAGCGCCGCGGCCTCGGTGCCGGGCGCCTGGTCGGTCCGGGCGGCAAGCGCGAGCCGGGGGAGCCGCCGGAGGCGGCCGCGGTGCGCGAGGTCGCCGAGGAGGTCGGTCTGCACCTCGACGTCGCCGACCTGGAGGCGCGTGGCACGCTGGACTACCGGTTCCCGTTCCGGCCGTCCTGGTCCCAGGTCTCGGACGTGTTCGTCTGCCGCCGCTGGCGGGGCACCCCGACGGGCAGCGACGAACTCGAACCCCGGTGGGTCCCGGTCGACGCCGTGCCGTGGGACGCGATGTGGGACGACGCCCGCTACTGGTTGCCGGGGGTGCTCCGGGGCGGGACGGTGTCCGCGCGGTTCAGCTTCGCCGAGGACAACGCGACCGTGTCCGGCTTCAGCGGGACCGGCGTCTAGCGCTCCTGGGGGACGCGGGTGCTGCCGGTGCGCGCTTCCTCGGCGGCGGCGATGACGTCGGCGTCCCCGCTGCGGCCGCCGAGCGGGCGCACGAAGAAGTCGACGATCCCTGCGGCGATCGCACCGACGACGGCGAACATCGCCCAGCCGACGAACAGCCCCGCGGTGTTCCGACCGTCAGCGGGCGCGAGCAGGACACTGGCGGCGTAGAGGGCGGCCGCGAGCACGAGGAACACGACGACGACGGTGACGAGGACGCGGTGCCAGGCGGTGCGCGGGTGCATGTGGACAGGATACGCCGGGCGGCGCGGCGCTCCGCCCCGGATGCGTGCGCATCGAGCGACAACGCACCGGTCGATCGACGCGTGCGGTGTCGCACCGTGCGCCTACATATGGTGCGTGCGCATCGAGCGACAACGCACCGGTCGATCGACGCGTGCGGTGTCGCACCATGCGCCGGCATCAACCGCGACCGGACCGCGTCAGCGCCGGCGTCAGCGCTCGGCGTGCCGCCCGTGCTGGCGCTCGTCGGGTGCGCCGGACCGGGACGGACGCGATCCTGTCGACGCAGGTCGGCGCCCCGAGGCGTCCACCCGCGGGACGGGACGGGTCCGGGGGCCGTTCGCCGCGCCTCCCGTCCGGGTCGGGCCGGACCGGTCCGCCTGCCGCACCACGGGGATGCGCCCGGTCGGGGTCGACCCCTGCTCGAGCCCGTCGCGCCCGCCGGTGAAGACGTCGCCGGTGGCCCGGTCGTCCTCCCAGTCGTCGTCGCGCAGGACGCTCAGCGTGCCGGTCTCGGTCGAGGTCAGACCGTGGCGCTCGAGCTCGGCGTCCCGCTGCTTGCCGAGGAACTCGCGGTTCGCGTTCTGCGCGTCCTGGAACATCGTCGTGCGGTTGTTCACGATCGCGGAGATCCGGCGGCGCTCCCACCACTGCTTGCCGAAGAACATGAGCACGAGCCCGGCCGCGGCGTAGCAGCCCATGGTGACGAGGCCGCGACCGAACCCGGGGCCGACGCCGTAGATCTCGTGCTTGATCATGTCGACCATGCTCGACCCCACGACGACGTGGTTGAGCCACGCGAACGGCTCCGGCATGAACCACTTCGGGTACGCGCCGCCCGACGACGGCATCGACAGGAAGACGAAGCAGATCATGGCCGGTGCGGCGATGAAGCGGCCGACGAAGTAGCTCAGCCCGTTGACGGCGAGGCCGATCGCGACGATCCAGCCCCACGCGATGAGCACGAGTTCGATCCAGTGCCCGTGGATGGCGCCGACGACCGGACCGGCGAGCGTGTTCGTGATCAGGGAGATCACGAGGCCACCGACGACGATGACGGTCATCCGGGTGCGGTGCCGCAGCGGCCCGCCCATGATGCCGATGAACATCGCGACCATGTAGCCGCCGATGCACCACGCGAGCATGACGTACATCGCGACGGTGCCGTACTCGTCGTAGGCGGGCAGCGGTGCGAGCTCGGTCACGGTCGGGGCGGCGACGCCGATGCCGGTGAGCACGGAGCTCAGCGTGGCGGGGACGAGCGAGGCGACCTGGAACTGGTGGGCGCTGGCCTTGAAGACCTCGTTGGCGGACGGGTCGTACGCGACGGCCATCGTGCCGGCGAGGACGTCCTGCTTCGCCCGGGCCAGCGAGTCGTAGGTGTGGAAGACGTACTCGCCGGGCAGGGCCTTGTCGACGGCGGCGACGAGCGTCGGGTCGCTGCCGACGAGCGCCACGGGGACGTCGTGCGGGTGCGGGGCGTGGAAGGCGAAGACGTAGCAGAGGCAGAAGCCGACGATGAAGAACAGCGGCATCCAGAGCTGCAGGCCGATGAGCTGCAGCGAGGGGTGCAGCGTGCCGTACCAGCGGCGGTAGCGACTGATCCGCTGCGGCTCGGGCACGGGGGCCTGGCGGGTCCGGGGCGCGCGGCTCCCGGCGACCGGGGCACCGCGCCGCGGCTTCGAGCCGCCCCGGGTGGAGGGTCGGGTCTGCGGTTGCTGACCGCGTCGGGGCTTCGGGGCAGCGGGCTGCTGCGGCGCTCCGTCTCGATCCGGGAGGTCGTTGTTCCTGGGGACGTCGTTCCGCGGCGTGCTCACTCGGCGTCGTGCTCCTTCTGCTGGTCGGAGCGTCACGATACGCCCGGGTCCCGAGCACGGGCCGGGTCGGCTGCCCTACGAACGGCTGCGGGACGCCTGTGCCGAGTCCATCGCGAGCTCCTCGGCGTCGAGCGTCACGAGCACGCGGCGCATGACCTCCTCGTCGAGGTTGCCCTTCTCGCGCTCCTCGAGCACGATCTCGCGGCGTCGGTCGAGCAGCTCGCGTCGGATGTCCTGGATCTGCGCACCCCGGAGCCGGACGGGGGTGTTGCGCTCCTCGTCCTCTTCTTCCTCGGCGTCGCGACGGAAGGTCTCGGCCTGTCGCTCCAGCCGGGCCTTCAAGCGGTTCACGACGCTGTCGACCGCCTGGTGCCCGTACTGCTCCGCCCAGGCCGGACGACGACGCTCGAGCAGGGCGATGGCCGCTTCGGTGGTGCGCTGGTTGAGGCGCATCTCGCTGCGGACGTCCTCCTCGCCCTCTCCCGGGTCCTGCACCTTCAGGGCCCGGATGACGAACGGCAGCGTCAGGCCCTGGAGCAGGAGTGTGCCGACCGTCACCACGAACGCGATGATGAAGATGGTGTCCTGAGCCTTGATCATCACCGGGTCGGCCACCACCGCGACCGCGGCCGCCAGGGTGACCACGCCGCGCATGCCGGTCCAGGAGATGACCGTCAGCTCGCGCCAGTTCAGCTTCGGTTCAGCCGTGCCGCGCAGCCACCGGAGCGACCGGTGGCCACGGGACAGTCGGACCCGCAGGGGTCGGAGCCACAGCCGGTTCAACCGGTTGCGCGCGTAGGACTCGAAGACGAAGAGCGGTCGCACCAGGATCACGACGACGAGCACGACGGCCGCCGCGGTGAGGGTCTGCGTGAGGCTCCGGTCGCTCTCGACGAGGTCCTGCACCACCGTCTTCAGCTGCAGTCCGATCAGGGCGAAGACGAACCCCTCGAGGATGACGTCGATGCTGGTCCACAGCGGGCGCTCCTGCAGGCGGGTCGCATAGCCCTCCTTCGGCGAGTTGTAGCCGATGTAGAGCCCCGCGGTGACGACCGCGATGACGCCGGAGCCGGACAGGTGCTCGGCGAGGACGTAGGCGACGAACGGCAGCAGGATGCTCATGATCGTCTCGACGACCGGGTCGTTGATCCGCATCCGGATCCAGTGCACCGCGACACCGAGGACGATGCCGACCGCGAAGCCGACGCCGATCGCCAGGCCGAAGATGCCGAGGTCCTGCCAGACGGTCAACGAGGTGCCGGCGGCGATGAGCGTGAACACCCGCACCAGGGTCAGCGACGCCGCGTCGTTGATGAGGCTCTCGCCGGAGAGCACCGTCATCACACGCCGGGGGAGTCCGAGCTTCCGACCGATCGCGGCGGCGGACACGGCGTCCGGCGGGGCCACGACGGCGCCGAGCAGGATCGCGGCCGGCCAGTCCATGTCCGGGATCAGGATGTACGCGGCCAGCCCGACCGCGAGCGCCGTGACGATCACCAGGAAGATGCCGAGCCGTCGGATCTGCTTGATCGACTGTCGGAAGCTCTGCCACGACACGTCGAGCGCCGCCGAGTAGAGCAGGGGCGGCAGGACCACGGTGAGGATCACCTCGGAGTCGATCTCGATCTCCGGCAGCCCGGGCAGGAACGACACCGCGAGCGCGACGGCCGTCACGAGCAGCGGAGCGGGCAGCCCCTTCGCGCGGGCGAAACCGGTCACCGCGAGTGAACCGATCAACAGGATGAGGAGTTCCGCGGTGTCCATGGCCTCCATCTTCCCATCCGGATGGTTCACAGGCTGAACGATCCCGCAGGCTGGGTGGACGGGAGGTGGACGGCAGGGTTTGCCCCGGAGCCGATGGGCTGCGACACTTGCCCGCGGTGGACATCACACTCATAGTCGTCCTGGTCATCGCGTTGGCCCTCTTCTTCGACTTCACAAACGGATTCCATGACACCGCCAACGCGATGGCGACGCCGATCGCCACCGGTGCCATGAAGCCCAAGGTGGCCGTCACGGTCGCCGCGGTGCTCAACCTCGTCGGTGCGTTCCTCAGCACCGCCGTCGCGACGTCGATCTCGCACGGGCTGATCAACGAGGGCCCCGGCGGGGTCGCGATCACCCCCGAGATGATCTTCGCGGGCCTGATCGGCGCGGTCGTGTGGAACATGATCACGTGGCTGCGCGGTCTGCCGTCGTCCTCGTCGCACGCACTGTTCGGTGGGCTCATCGGCGCCGCGATCGTCGGCGCCGGGCTCGGCTCGGTGAACTACGCGGCGCTGCTGACGGTCGTGATCATCCCGGCGTTCCTGTCGCCGGTGATCGCCGCCCTCGTCTCGCTCCTCGCCACGCGCATCGCCTACCGCGTGACCCGTCGTCCGGTGTTCCCGAACGAGCGCGGCGGCTTCCGCATCGGCCAGGTGTTCACGAGTTCGATGGTGTCCCTGGCGCACGGCACGAACGACGCGCAGAAGACCATGGGTGTCATCACGCTGACCCTGATCGCCTCCGGTGCGCAGTCGGCCGACCAGGGGGTCCAGTTCTGGGTCGTCGTGGCATGTGCCCTCGCGATCGCCCTCGGCACCTACACGGGCGGCTGGCGCATCATCCGGACGCTCGGCTCGGGCATCACCGAGATCCGTGCCACGCAGGGCTTCGCGGCTGAGGCCTCCACCGCCGCGACGATCCTCGCGTCGAGCCACCTCGGCTTCGCGCTGTCGACGACGCAGGTCTCCTCGGGGTCGATCATCGGTGCCGGGCTCGGTCGCCGCGGCTCGAAGATCCAGTGGTCGACCGCCGGCAAGATCGTCATCGCCTGGTTCATCACGCTGCCCGCTGCGGCGGCGGTGGGTGCGGTGGCCTCGGGCATCGCGCGCCTCGGCGTGGTGGGGCTCGTCATCGACGCCGTGGTCGGTGCCGCGGTCATCCTCGGCCTGTACCTGTGGTCGCTCCGCAAGCCGCACGAGCAGGCCGCGGCCATCGAGGTCGACGTCGCCGCGAACGCGGTGTTCACCCGCAAGGAGCTCCGCGACATGCAGCGCAAGAAGCGTGCGGCCCAGGTCGCCGAGCGTCGCGCGGAGCTCAGCCGCGAGCGCACCCTGCGCCGCATGGCCGGACGGAACGGAGGACGCCGCTGATGGGCATCGACTGGTTTGCCTTCCTGACCGTCGCCGTCGTCGCGGTCGTCTCCGCGTGCTTCGTGGTCCTCGTCTACTCGATCGGCCTCCGCCTCTGGAGCGCCGCCGACACCCGCGCCGGCAAGTACACCGTGAAGGACGACGGCACCGTCGGCCCCGCCACGGCCGGCTTCCCGCAGCCGGGCACCGTGCAGCCCGGGGTGCGCGCGTTCCGCGCGCTCGCCGTCGCTTGCTTCGCGGTCTCCGGCCTCGCCGTGCTCTACGGGATCTACCTGATCGTCCCGCAGTTCCACTGACGTCGGACGCGACCCCCTGACGGACGGGAGGCGCGGTGCCGGCTGGCACCGTGCCTCCCGTCCGTCGTCGGGTCGCGTCGTGTCGCGTCGCGTCGTGTCGCGTCCGCGCCCGCGGCGCGATCCGTGGAGCAGACGACGTCGGGTCCGCGGACCGCACCCGACAGTTCCTGCTCCACCGATGCGCCGTCGCCCGCGCAGCCGCCCGGCAGCCCAACCGCCCAGCCGCCCGGCCACCCACCCACCGGTCCACCCGCCTGCCGGACCGAACCGGCCGGACGGGCTAGCCTCGTCAGGGTGACCGGCAACGAAGCACCACGAACGCGCACCGAGACCGACTCCCTGGGATCCCTCGAGGTCCCCGCCGACGTGTACTGGGGCATCAACACCCTGCGCGCGCTCGAGAACTTCCCGATCACGTCGGTGCCGATCGCGGTGTACCCGGACCTCATCGAGGCACTCGCCACCGTCAAGCAGGCAGCGGCCCGTGCGAACAAGGCCATCGGCGTGCTCGACGCCGAGCGTGCAGACGCGATCGACCAGGCGGCGCAGGAGGTCCGTGACGGTGCGCTCCGCGAGCAGTTCGTCGTCGACATCGTGCAGGGCGGGGCCGGCACGTCGACGAACATGAACACGAACGAGGTGCTCGCGAACCGCGCCCTCGAGATCCTCGGGCGCGAGAAGGGCGACTACGCGTACCTGCACCCGATCGACCACGTGAACCGCAGCCAGTCGACCAACGACACGTACCCGACGAGCATCAAGCTGGCGATGATCCTCGGGGTGCGGCGGCTCACCGAGCAGCTCGAACTGCTCTCCGACGCGTTCGCCGAGCGGGGCCGGGCGTTCCAGGACGTCCTGAAGATCGGGCGGACGCAGCTGCAGGACGCCGTCCCGATGACCCTCGGGCAGGAGTTCACGGGATTCGCGCACACCATCCAGGAGGACGTCCTCCTGCTCCGCACGGTGTCGCCCCTGCTCGCCGAGACGAACCTCGGCGCGACGGCGATCGGCACCGGCATCACCGCCGACCCGCAGTACCGTGACGAGGTCCGGCGGCAGCTGCAGGTCACCAGCGGCCTCGACATCGTGACCGCACCGGACCTGATCGAGGCGACGAGCGATGCCGGCGCGTTCATGACCCTGTCCGGCACCGTGAAGCGGAGCGCCGCGAAGCTCTCGAAGATCTGCAACGACCTGCGGCTGCTCGCATCGGGTCCGCAGGCGGGGCTCGGGGAGATCACACTGCCGGCCCGTCAGGCGGGGTCGTCGATCATGCCGGGCAAGGTCAACCCGGTGATCCCGGAGGTCGTGAACCAGATCGCGTTCGCCGTCGCCGGTGCCGACACCACGGTGACGATGGCGGCCGAGGGCGGACAGCTGCAGCTCAACGCCTTCGAGCCGATCATCGCGCACTCGATCCTGCAGTCGCTGCAGTGGATGGCGAGCGGGTGCGCGACGCTCCGGGTGCACTGCGTCACCGGGATCGAGGCGAACGAGGCGAAGCTCGCGGCCCAGGTCGACACCAACGTCGGGGTCGTCACGGCCCTGACGCCCTACATCGGGTACGCGGCAGCGGCGTCGATCGCCCACACGGCGCTGACGACGTCGACGCCGATCGCGACGCTCGTGACGGCGGCCGGGCTGATGGACGAGGACCAGGTGCAGCGCGTCCTGTCGCCGGCGCGCCTGTCCGGCATCGAGCTCGCGACGGGGGCGATCCCGGTCGTCACCGAGGAGATGCTGGACGAAGCCGCGCGAGAGCGCTGACCCCGTTCCGCGGGACGCAACCTCGGCGACTCCTCGCAGCGTCATTCCGCTGCGAGGAACCGCCGAGGTTGCGTTTCGCGGACGGCAGCGCCGGCGACCCTCCCTACGGCATCGGCGGCTCGCCGACGCGGACCTGCTGCGCCATCGCGCGCAGGTGCTCCGCCTCGGTGTCCGGCTCTTCGTCGGCCTGCGCCCGCTCCAGCGCAGCGGTCCGGACGTCCTGCGCCGCGGCGATGTCCTGGTCACGCCACCGCGCGAGCGTGGAGTTCCGCGTCACGTCGCGGAGCGGCAGCCGGATGGACTCGTCCGCCTCGATGCCCGCGAGCAGCTGCCGCATCCGGATCACCTCGGAGTCGAGCTCGCCGCCCACCACGAGCACGAAGTTCGAGATGTACAGGTAGACGAGCAGCAGGATCCCGCCGCCGAGCCAGCCGTACGCCTTGTTCCCGCCGCCGATCGTCTCGACGTAGACGGCGAAGCCGACCGTCGCCAGCGCCCACGTCACGATCGCGAACGCCGCACCCGCGGACACCCAGCGCAGCTGCGGGGTCTTCACGTTCGGCGTCGCGTAGTAGAGCACCGCCACCATCACCACGAGGACGACGGCGAGCACGGGCCACTTCGCCACGTTCCACAGGTCGTCGATCCACGGCGCCCAGCCGAGCTGGCGGACGACCGCGGCCGAGATCGTCGGGGTGGCGAGCAGGATCACGATCGCGACGGCGCCGCCGACCATGACGAGCAGCGTGACGAGGAGCATCATGCTGCGGAACTTCCAGATGCGCCGCCCCTCCTCGACCTCGTACGCGGTGTTCATCGCCCGTCCGAACGCGGTCGCGTACCCGGACAGCGACCACAGCGTCAGGACGAGCCCGATCGAGAAACCGAGCCACGGGCTGTCCAGCGTCAGGAGCTGCCGCAGGGGCCCCTCCAGGTGCTGCGCGGTCTCCGGTCGCAGGATGAACCCGAGCACCTGGACGATGTCGGTGAGGCTGTCGCCCTGTCGGTCGACGACGGACAGTGCCGACACCACCGCGAGCGCGGTCGGGAACACCGTGAGCAGCGCGAAGAACGTCAGTGAGGCGGCGGCGTCGACGACCCGGTGCCGGATGACGGAGTGGTAGGTGCGCCGGACGACCGCGCGGACCCCGGTCCGCTGCAGGTCGCGCGCGGCGCTGTCGGGCATGGGGTGAACGGTACCGGACCACGTGGCGGTCGGGAGGCGCGGTGCGGCCCCGCCACGCGCCTCCCGTCCGGCCGCCGTCCTGTCACGAGACTCGGGCTCTGCGACCGTCCTCGGGGCGATGAGCGCGAGGACCGTCGCCTGGCCCGAGTCTCGGGTCCGGCAACGTGCACCGCGTCACCGCCGGTCAGTTCGCGTGCGGGTGCAGCGCGTCGTAGCGGCGGAACGAGGGGACCAGGCGCAGGAGCAGCGCGACGAGACCGATGATGAGCACGCCGCCGAGGATCGGCGGGTAGGCGATGCCGGCCGCGACGACGAGACCGGCGTAGAGGTCGCCGAGGCGTGGACCGCCGGTGACCACGACGATGAAGATGCCCTGGAGTCGCCCGCGCATGCCGTCCGGCGACGCCGCCTGCAGGATCGTGTTCCGGAACACCGAGCTCACGTTGTCCGCGCCGCCCGCCATCGCGAGGAACAGTGCCGCGAGGCCCAGCGCCGGCAGGATCCCGACGGAGAACGACTCGCCGGACCGTCCGCCGAGCACGTGCGCCAGCGCGATGACGACGCCGAACGCCGCGATCGCCGCGCCGTACGCCGTGATGGCCCAGCCGACGGCTTCGCCCTGGCGTCGCACGTGCCCGAGCGGGCCGGAGAACACGCTGGAGAGCAGCGCACCGATGGCGTACGCGGCGGTGAGCGTGCCGACCGTGATCGACCCGCCGCCGATGACGAGCGCGCCGATCGCCGGGAAGAGCACGCGCGGCTGGCCGAACGTCATCGCGACGATGTCGAGCACGAAGGTCATCGTGATGTTCCGGGAGCGCCGGAGGAACCGGGCGCCCTCGACGAGCGACCCGAGCCCGGGCCGCAGCGCGTCGTGGTCCGCGGCCATCCGCGGCAGCGTGAACACCCCGAGGAACGCGAACGTGAACAGCACGACGTCGATCGTGTACGTCGGCGCGAACCCGACGCTCGCGATGAGCACGCCGGCGATCGCGGGCCCGACGGTGACCTGGAAGCCGGACGCGATGCCACCGAGGGCGCTCGCTGCGGGGAGCAGGTCGGTGCCGACGAGCCGCGGGACGATCGCCGAGCGCGAGGCGTTGCTGACGGTGGCGGCCACGGCGTTCACGGTGGCGAGCACGTAGAGCAGGGCGACGCTGTGCAGCCCGAGCCAGGCGTGCGTGGCGATCAGGGCGACGGCGGCCCACGCGACGATCGACGACACCAGGGCGACGAGCCGCCGGTCGAAGGCGTCCGCGAGCATCCCGCCGTACAGCCCCGCGACGATCATCGGCACGAGGGCGATCACGCCCACCAGGGCCACCGCGAAGGTCGAGCGGGTGATCTCGTAGACCTCGAGGCCGACGGCGACGGTGGTCATCTGCGTGCCGATGCCGGCGATCGCGGTGCCGGCCCAGAGCCGCGCGAAGGCGGGGGAGCGGCGGAGCGGGGTGAGGTCGGCGAGCAGGCGGCGGCGGGGCGCGGTGTCAGGTCGTGTCACGGTGGAACCATTGTGCTGCCTGGTGGCGCGCGAGTGGGCGGAATCGGCACCAGCGCGGGCACGAGCGGGCGGAATCCGTGGCGTTCGTCCGCCGAGCGTGACGGATCGTGCCCGTTCGCGGGCAGCGACGACGGATCGTGCCCGTTCGCGGGCAGCGACGACGGATCGTGCCGTTCGCGGGCAGCGACGACGGATCGTGCCCGTTCGCGGGCAGCGAGACACCTGCGCGGCCCGGGATCGCACCGACGCCGACCTGGTTGACTGACCGGCATGACTGACCTCAACAGCAAGCCCGAGTTCGACGCCCCCGAGGGCCCGGCCCCCACCGAGCTCGTGATCACCGACATCGTCGAGGGTGACGGCGACGTCGCGCAGCCCGGCTCGACCGTCAAGGTGCACTACGCCGGCGTCGAGTACGAGTCCGGCGAGGAGTTCGACAGCTCGTGGAACCGCGGCGAGCCGATCGACTTCCCGCTCGCGGCGCTCGTGCGCGGCTGGCAGGAGGGCATCCCCGGCATGAAGGTCGGCGGTCGCCGCAAGCTCACCGTCCCGCCGGAGCTCGCCTACGGCCCGGCCGGTGGTGGCCACTTCCTCTCCGGCAAGACCCTCATCTTCGTCATCGACCTGCTCGGGGTCCGCTGATGCAGGTCGGCGCGCCCACCATCGAGCTGAACGACGGCCACCGCTTCCCGGAGCTCGGTCTCGGCACCTACGGGCTGAACGGCGACGAGGGCGCCGCAGCGGTCGGTGCAGCGATCACGAGCGGCTACCGGCTGCTCGACACCGCGCTGAACTACGGCAACGAGGACGCCGTCGGCCGTGCCGTCCGCGAGTCCGAGGTCGACCGCGAGGACCTCGTCGTCACCTCGAAGCTCCCGGGCCGCCACCACGGCTACGACGAGGCGCACCGCTCGATCGACGAGACGCTCGGCAACCTCGGGCTGGACCGCGTCGACCTGTACCTCATCCACTGGCCGAACCCCTCGGTCGGCAAGTTCGTCGACACCTGGAAGGCCTTCGTCGACCTCCGCGACAGCGGCAAGGTCCGCTCGATCGGCGTCTCGAACTTCACACCGGAGCACCTGAAGGCGATCATCGACGCCACGGGTGTCGCGCCCGCCGTCAACCAGGTCGAGCTGCACCCGTACTTCCCGCAGGCCGAGCTCCGCAAGGTGCACGCCGAGTACGGCATCGTGACCGAGAGCTGGAGCCCGCTGGCGAAGCAGTCCGAACTGCTCACCGAGCAGCCCGTGCTCGACGCGGCGGAGGCGCACGGCGTGACGCCCGGTCAGGTCGTGCTGCGCTGGCACGTCCAGCTCGGTGCCGTCCCGGTGCCGAAGTCCGGCGACCCGGACCGGCAGCGCGAGAACCTCGACGTGTTCGGCTTCGCGCTGACCGACGACGAGGTCCGCGCGATCTCCGGGCTCGAGCGCGGCCGGCTCTGGGACGGCGACCCGGACACGCACGAGGAGATGTAGGGCCGAGGACCGGCTCGCGGAACCAGGTTCCGGACAGGCCACCACGGAAGAACGCGGTGCGGTGTCCGGGACCAGGTTCCCTGCGGACGGGAGGCGCGTGGCGGGTCCGCCGCGTGCCTCCCGTCCGCGCAGCGCCTGCCGTCCGCCACGCGCCTCCCGTCCGCGCAGCGTCTGCCGTCCGCGCAGGGGGACTACACTGGGTTCCCCTGTCCCGAAGGGTGGCGTGTGTCCGAACCGACCGAGATCGACCGTGAGCGTGGGTACGTGGACGGGCTCTTCGCCCGACTCGACGAGCTGACGGCCGAGGCCGAGCAGCGCCTCGCCGAGACCCGCCGCCAGGCGGTCGGCGGCAACCACCAGAGCCGCAGCGAGCGTGACGCGTACGCCCGGCTCTACGAGGACACGATCGCCACGCTCGACCGCGTCGGCGACCGGCTCGTGTTCGGACGGCTCGAGGTCTCGGAGCCCGACCCCGACGAGGACGCCCTCCGCTACATCGGCCGGGTGGGCCTGCGCGACGACGAGCACCGGCCCCTCCTGCTCGACTGGCGCGTCCCCGGCGCGAGTGCCTTCTACCAGGCGACCGCGGCCCACCCGATGGGCATGCGTGCGCGGCGGCACCTGACGCTCGAGGGCCGGACGGTCGTCGGCGTCGAGGACGAGGTCTTCGACGCGACGCTGTACGACGACGAGCGCACCCACCTGCAGGGCGAGGGCGCGCTCCTGGCGGCCGTCACCGCCGAGCGCACCGGTCGCATGACGGACATCGTCGCCACGATCCAGGGTGAGCAGGACCGGATCATCCGCTCCCCGCTCGAGGGCGTCCTCATCGTGCAGGGCGGACCCGGCACCGGGAAGACCGCCGTGGCGCTCCACCGCGCCGCCTACCTGCTCTACACGCACCGCGACCGGCTCCGCGGGTCGGGCGTGCTGATGGTCGGGCCGTCCCCGGCGTTCCTGACCTACATCGAGCAGGTGCTCCCGTCGCTCGGCGAGACCGGCGTCGTGATGGCGTCCCTCGGTTCGCTGTACCCGGGTGTGCGCGCCACCGCGCACGACGCCCGCGACGTCGCCGCCGTCAAGGGTTCGGCGCAGATGGCGTCGCTCCTGCGGCGGGCCGTCCGCTCGCGCCAGGTCGTGCCGACCGAGCCGGTGGTGCTCGACGTCGAGGGTGAGCGCCTGACGGTGCCGCCGCAGCTCGTCGCCGACGCCCTCAAGCGGGCGCAGGACCGCGGGAAGCCCCACAACGTCGCGCGCGTCACGTTCAACAAGATCGCCCTCGACGCGATGACCCGGCTCCTCGCCGACCAGATCCGGGCACGGGGCTCGGCGGTGGACGAGAGCGACGAGAAGGTCCTGCGCGAGGACATCCGGAGCTCCCACGACGCCCGGGTGCTGCTCAACACCGCCTGGTTGCCGCTGCCGCCGGAGAAGTTCCTCGAGGACCTCTACGCCCGGCCGAACTGGCTGGCGTCGCTCACCCCGGACTGGACACCCGAGCGCCGGGCGCTGCTGCTGCGCCCGCGTGGTGCGGGCTTCACCGTCGAGGACGTCCCGCTGCTCGACGAGGCCGCGGAGCTCCTCGGACCCTTCGACCCGACCGGCGGGGCCGCGAAGCGTGCGGCGAAGGCCAGCCGTGACCGTGACGTCGAGAACGCGCGTCAGGCCATCGAGAACATGGGCGTCGAGGGCATCGTCACCGCGGAGCAGGTCGCCGGGTCCTTCGCCGAGGGCGGCGACCCCCGCACCACCGCCGAGCGTGCCGCCGAGGACCGCGAGTGGACCTACGGGCACATCGTGGTCGACGAGGCTCAGGAACTCTCGCCGATGCAGTGGCGCGTGCTCGCCCGGCGCAACCCGCTGCGGTCCTTCACGATCGTCGGGGACACGGCGCAGGGCTCCTCGCCCGCGGCGGCGCGGACGTGGGACGACGTCGTCGGTGCGCTGGCTCGCCGTCGGCGGGGCCGGGCACCGGTCGTGCCGCTCGACCACCGCATCGAGGAGCTGACGGTGAACTACCGCACGCCGCGGTCGATCGTGCAGGCAGCCGGTGCCTTCGCCGACGCCGCGGGGCTCACGGTCACCCGGACCGAGGCCGTGCGCGACGGCGACCCGGTGGACCGCGTGACCGTACCGCGCGACGCCGTGCTCGACACGGTCGCCGAGCGGGTCGACGCCGAGCGGGGCCGGATCGGTTCGGGCACGATCGGCGTGATCGTGCCCGAGGCCGACGTCGCCACCGTCCGTGAGCGGCTCACGCGGACCGACGCCGACGTCCGGGGGCTCGGCTCGCCGCGGCCCGGCTCCGTCACGGTGCTGACGGGCGCCGACGCCAAGGGCCTCGAGTTCGACGGCGTGCTGCTGGTGGACCCCGACCGGGTGGGCGGCGACGCGGCGCGCGCCGCGGCCGCCGTCTACGTGGCCATGACCCGTCCGACCCGTCGGCTGGTCGTGGTCGACGTCACCGACTGACGGACGGGAGGCACGTGGCGACGCCGTCACGTGCCTCCCGTCCGTCAGGTGGTGCGACGGCGAGACGTGCTGCTCAGTCCGGGTCGCCCTCGTCACGGACGCGGCTGACGAGGGTCGCCCACGGACCGTCGAGCTGGCTGCCGGGGATGGTCACGGTGGTCCTGGCGACCGTCACCGTCCAGGTGAAGTCGTCCGGCACCGCCCGTCTGCGGCGCACGGGAGCCTCGCGGGGGAGCGCGCCGACCAGGTCGTACCAGGCGTCCGGGTCGTCGCGCGACTCGGTGTCGACCCGCCAGCCCCGCGAGAGCCCGGCGAGTCCACCACTCCGGCGGACGACGATGTGCATGCTCCGGTTCTACGCCGTCACGGCGCGGTGAGCACGCCCACCGTGCGCCAGGCGTCCTCGACGGCCGCGTGCTGCGTCGAACCCGCGCCGAAGCGGCCGGCGGCGGCGTCGACGGTCACCCGGGCGAAGCCCGCGAAGTCGATCCCCGCGGTCGTCTCCGCCGCGGTGAGCGCATCCCACCAGACGGCGCCGGCTCCCTGCCACGCGTACCCGCCGATCGCGGTCGCGGCCAGGAAGAACGCGCGGTTCGGGATGCCCGAGTTCAGGTGCACCCCGCCGGAGTCCTCGGTCGTCTCGACGTAGTCCGCCATCGTCGCCGGCTGCGGGTCCTTGCCGAGCACCGGGTCGTCGTAGGCCGTGCCGGGTGCGCGCATCGACCGCAGGGCGACCCCCTGGACGGCGTCCGTGAACAGGCCCTCGCCGATGAGCCAGCTCGCCTGGTCGGCGGTCTGGCCTGCGGCGTGCTGCGCGACGAGCGACCCGAAGACGTCGCTCACCGACTCGTTCAGCGCTCCGGACTGGCCCTCGTACGTCAGGTCGGCGGTGTACTGCGTCACGCCGTGGGCGAGCTCGTGCCCGATGACGTCGAGCGCGACCGTGAAGCGCCGGAAGACCTCGTCGTCCCCGTCGCCGAACACCATGCGCTGCCCGTCCCAGTACGCGTTGTCGTAGTCCTGTCCGTAGTGGACGGTGGCGTCGAGGGGGAGCCCGGCCCCGTCGATCGACACCCGCCCGAACACGTCGAGCCAGAACGCGTGCGTCGCACCGAGGCCGGCGTACGCCTCGTCCGTCGCGGCGTCGCCCGAGTCCGGGTCGCCCTCGCGGCGCACGACCGTGCCGGGCAGGCTCGTCGAGCCGTGTGCGTCGGCGATCGTGCGCTGCGGGGACCGGTCGACCGTGCCGGTGACGCCCTGCGGTCGGACGCGGTGCTCGTGCTTCGGTGCGGCGACCGCCGACATCTCGGCGAGCGCGGTCCGCGCTGCCGAGGCTGCCCGCGGGTGCTCCGCCGCTGCGGCGACGGCGCGCAGCAGGTACGGCGGGACGACGGAGCGGCGGCGGTCGGTGGCGGTCATGGCGTCATGCAACCACCGACGTCCGACGGTCGGTCAGTCCCGGCGGCGGTGCTCGACCAGGGCCAGTGCGTACGACTCCCACCACTGCCCGGCGGCCGGGCCACCGTTGCACGTCCCGTCGCTCAACCCCGGGGTCTTCACCCACAGCAGGGCGTCGAGCCGCGTCGTACCGCGCGTGACGTGCGGCGCCTGCCCGAGTCCGGCGCCCTCGGGGTTGCACCAGGTGCCGCGCCACCCCTGTCCGTTCCGGGACACGTCGATCACGTAGTGCGGGTCGCCGCCGACCGCGTCCGCCAGCCGGTCGGCGTACGCGCGCTCCTGGTCGACGCGGTAGAAGTTCGAGACGTTCGTCGCGAAGCCCTGCGTCCGGTCCACCCCGGCCTGCCGGAGCCACCCGGCCATCGTCGCCACGGGCACCCGGTCCTCGTTGCCGCCGTCGAGGTAGACCGTCAGGCCGTGGCCGTGCAGCTCGTCGACGGCGCGGTCGAGCAGGCGCAGGCGGTCCCGCCCGAGCCGTTCGCACACCCGGACCTGCGCGATCGAGTCCGGCTCGACGAGGACGACCGCGTGCGATCCGTCCATCGCCCGGACGGCCGAGCGGACCCACGGCAGGTAGGCCTCCTCGGACGTGCCGCCGGCGGAGTAGCTGCCGCAGTCGCGGTCGGGGATCGCGTAGAGCACGAACACCGGCGTGCGGCCCTGCTGCTCGGCGCTGCGCACGACCCGCTGGACCGTCTGACGGGTGGCGCGCTCGGACGGGTCGGTGAGCCACGTCGCGACGGGCTGCTCGGCGATCACGTCAATGCGTGCGGCCGTGGTGCGCTCGCCGTCGGCGCGGGCCTCGGCTGCCCGGCGGGCGGCCTGGTTGTCGGCGTCCGGCTGCATCGCCAGGCCACCGGGGAACGCTGCTGCCGCCGACGCGCGAGCGGGACCGGAGGCGTCATTGTCCCCGGACACGCCGGTGCCGGGCGGTCCGCTCGACCGGCCGCCGCTCGGTCCGGACGTCGGACCGGGCATCGGCCCGGTGGCGAGCACGACGACGACGACGAGCCCGGCGGCGACGAGCGCGCCGACGGCGAGGACCGCCCACTGCCGACGTCCGCTGCGCGCACCGCCCCGGCGGCCGCCGTTCCCCTGTTCCGGCATGCGTCCATGCTGGCAGGTGGGGGAGCCCCGGTGCCAGGGCGGCCCGGCGTCCGCCCAGGTGGGTCGCGGGCTCCTGCCAGCGGTCAGCGGTGATACTGACCGGATGTTCCGGAAGCTCCTGCTGCTCGCCCTCACCGCCGGCTACGCCTGGGTGATCTGGCGGATGACCCTCACGCCGCAGGTCTTCACGCACGCCCAGAACGCGTTCGTGCTGCACGCCGTCGCGTGGGTGCAGGCGCTGCCGCACGGGGCGTGGTTCACCTACGACCGGGTCGAGTTCCTCGCCAACATCGCGATGTTCGTCCCCGTCGGCATGCTCGCCGCGCTCTGGCTCCCGCGGCGCTGGTGGCTGCTCGGCGCGGTCGTGGCGGTGGGACTGTCCGTCGGCATCGAGGTCGCACAGGCCCTGTACCTGCCCTACCGCGTGGCCGACCCGCGCGACGTGCTGTCGAACGGCCTCGGCGGGCTCCTCGGCGCGACACTCGTCGGGCTCTTCCGCAGCCTGCTGCCCGCTCCGCGACGGCAGCGCCTGCGTGCCCGCACGGCCTGAACCACGCGTGTCAGCCCGGCTCGATCTCTGGTAGTCTCGTCCGGTTGCCGTCGAACGGCCGCGGATCAAGAGCGCTCGTGCATCAGGTACGGGCACCGCGCAACGGACAGGAAGGGGATCATCCATGGCACTTGACGCGAAGGTCAAGCAGGAGATCATCGAAGAGTACGCGACCCACCCGGGCGACACCGGATCCCCCGAGGTCCAGGTCGCCGTTCTGACACGTCGCATCAACGACCTGAACGAGCACCTCAAGGAGCACAAGCACGACCACCACTCGCGTCGTGGTCTGCTGCTCATGGTCGGTCAGCGTCGCCGTCTCCTCGGTTACCTCTCCGACGTCGACATCAACCGCTACCGTGCGCTCATCGAGCGCCTCGGCCTCCGCCGATAGGTTCCTGCGTCGCTGGTCGACTCGCAGACACTGCATGACCGGAACGCCCCGGTCCTCCTCGTGAGGACCGGGGCGTTCCTCGTCCCCGGCGACGGACCCCTTCTTGTGGCTCCCGGGACGGTAATGGTTGCGTGGCCCGCGCGGTTCGGTACGATGTTCATGCAAACGCATCGAAAGTCGGGATCACCATGACCACCATCGCCGTCGTCTCCGCCGGGCTCTCCGAGCCCAGCTCCACCCGCCTGCTCGCGGATCGTCTCGCCGAGTCGGCGGTCGCCGCGATCACGTCCGAACAGCCGGGAACGACCGTCGACGTCCGCCACGTCGAGCTGCGTCCGATCGCCCACGAGATCGTCGACGCGATGCTCACCGGGTTCGCCGCGTCCGGCCTCGAAGCAGCGCAGCGGACCGTGCTCGAGGCTGACGCCGTCGTGTTCGTCACGCCGATCTTCACCGCGGGTGTCAGCGGACTCGCCAAGTCGTTCCTCGACGTGCTCGACAAGGACGGCATGGCGGACGTCCCCGTGCTCCTCGCCGCGACCGGGGGGACCGCTCGGCACTCGCTCGCGATCGACCACGCACTGCGTCCGGTCTTCGCGTACCTGCGTGCCGCGGTCGTCCCGACGGGTGTGTTCGCCGCGACGGACGACTGGGGGAGCGCCGACGACTCGGCCGCGCTCGACGCACGCATCCGCCGGGCCGGCTCCGACCTCGCCTGGGCGATCCGCGCCTCCCGGCGGACCCCGCAGCAGGCGGACGTCCTCGCCGCGCCGGCCGACTTCGCGTCCCTGCTCGGCGGCCTCGGCCACTGAGCCGGCGCGCCACCGGCGTCAGCGGGTCAGTACCAGTGCGGGTTCTCGCTCATCTCGTGGTTCCACGCGGCGCACGGTGACCCGTAGGCGTCGTGGATGTCCGCGAGGCCCCAGTTGACCTGCGTCGCCGCGTTCGTCCGCCAGTCGGCGCCGGCGACCGCCATCTTGCTCGCCGGCAGGGACTGCGGGATGCCGTACGCCCCGCTCGAGGCGTTCAGGGCGTTCGCCCGCCAGCCGGACTCCTGGTTCCACAGCGACACGAGGCACGAGAACTGGTCGACGCCCCAGCCGTAGGCGCCGATCGCGCTCCTGGCGTAGGCCTGTGCGCCCGCGGGGTCGACCGTCACCCCACCCGTGCTCGGGTAGGACGTGCCCGAGCCGCCGCTCGTCGGGACGGGCGCCGACGTGGTCGGGGCCGGGGCGGCTGCTGCAGCCGCCGCGGCCGCGGCCGCACGTTCGCGCGCCCGCTGCTGCGCCGCCTTCTGCGCCGCGACCTGCACCCCGAGCTCGTACCGCTGCTCCGTCTGCGCGGTGGTGTCCTTGAGTTCCGCGAGCTGCGCGTAGAGCTCGTCGCTGTGCTGCTGGGTGTCCGCCACGGCCTGCGCGGCGGAGTCCGACGCGGCGCGCGCGGCGGTGGAGCGCTGCTCGGCGGCCCGGGCGAGGGAGTCCCGCTCGTGCTCGGCGCGCTCGGCCTGGTCGTGCAGCGACGACGCGGTGCGGCTGGCGACGGAGGCGTCGTCGAGCACGCCCTCCCACGTCGTGGAGAGCTGGTCCATCGCGCCGAGCTGGTAGAGCAGCTGGTCCGGGTCGTCGGCGGTCGCGATCCGGGTGGTCATCGCGTTCCCGCTGCCGTCGCGGTAGAGGGTCGCGGCGAGCTGGCCGGCACGCTCCTGCGCGCGGGAAGCGGTGCGCTGTGCGCCGGCCGACTGGGCCTGGAGGCTCGTGGCGGCCTGGGCGGCGGACGCCAGGTCCGCCTCGGCACGGTCGGCGACCGCTGACGCGTCGAGCGCGGCCTGCGACTTCGCCGCGGCGTCCGCCTGCACCGACCGGAGCGCGGACTGCACCTTCGTGGCCTCGGCCGCGGCGGCCTGCTCGTCGCCCTTGGCGCGCTGCACGTCCTGCCAGCTCGGGTACTGCGTCGTCTGGTCGGCGGTCGCGGGGAGAGCGGTGACGACCGGGGCGACGAGCGCGCCGACGACCACCGCGGCCGCGACGAGCACGCCCCGCGAGGGGGTGATGCGCATGGCGGCAGGCTACCGGGGACACGCCCGTTCGCCACGAGCAACACCGGCGGGGAGCCTGAGGACTGGTAAAGTCCTCATCGTCCGGGGACCGTTCCCGCGGACGTCACACAACACACTGCGCAGACCGGGCACGGAGCTGGTCATCGGTGGTGGCTCGCGGGCAGTCCGTCCGTCCCGAGTGCTTCTACTGCTGACCAGACATGCGTCCCGACCCCTCGGCGCGCACGCACCATCGAGTGCCGTCGCCCAGGTCTGCCGAACACGTCAAGGAGGCACCCTTTTGGAGGGTCCCGAGATCAAGTTCGCCGAGGCCGTCATCGACAACGGCAAGTTCGGCAAGCGCGTCGTCCGGTTCGAGACCGGCCGCCTCGCACAGCAGGCCCAGGGCGCGGTCGCCGCGTACCTCGACGAGGAGACCATGCTCCTCTCGGCCACCAGCGCCGGCAAGCACCCGCGCGAGGGCTTCGACTTCTTCCCGCTCACGGTCGACGTCGAGGAGCGCTCGTACGCTGCCGGCAAGATCCCCGGCTCGTTCTTCCGTCGTGAAGGCCGCCCGAGCACCGAGGCGATCCTCGTCTGCCGCCTCATCGACCGGCCGCTGCGCCCGTCGTTCGTCGACGGCCTGCGCAACGAGGTCCAGATCGTCATCACCGTCCTGAGCATCGCGCCGGACGAGTTCTACGACGCGCTGGCGATCAACGCCGCGTCGGCGTCGACGCAGATCTCCGGTCTGCCGTTCTCCGGCCCGATCGCCGGTGTGCGCCTCGCACTGATCGGCGACCAGTGGGTCGCGTTCCCGAAGGCCTCGCAGCTCGAGGAAGCGGTCTTCGACCTCACGGTCGCCGGTCGCGTCGTCACCGACGACCAGGGCAACGAGGACGTCGCGATCATGATGGTCGAGGCCGAGGCGACCGAGCACGCCTGGGGTCTCATCCAGGGCGGCGCCACCAAGCCCGACGAGGCGATCGTCGCGCAGGGCCTCGAGGCGGCCAAGCCGTTCCTCAAGGTCCTCGTCGAGGCGCAGGCGAAGATGGCGGCGCAGTCGGCCAAGGAGATCCAGGACTACCCGGTCTTCCCGCCGTACGCCCCCGAGGTCTACTCGGCCGTCGAGGCGATCGCCCTCGACGAGCTCAAGGACGTCTACCAGATCGCCGGCAAGCTCGAGCGTCAGGACAAGGACGACGCCCTGAAGGCCCGCGTCAAGGAGGCCGTCGCCGCCAAGGTCGAGGCCGGGGAGCTCCCCGACAGCGCCAACGGCCAGGTCAGCGCCGCGTACAAGTCGGTCACGAAGAAGGTCGTCCGCGGCCGCATCCTCACCGAGCAGGTCCGCATGGACGGTCGCGGCCTCGCCGACATCCGTCCGCTCGACGCCGAGGTCGCCGTGATCCCGCGCGTCCACGGTTCGGCGATCTTCCAGCGCGGCGAGACGCAGATCCTCGGCGTCACCACGCTGAACATGCTCAAGATGGAGCAGCAGATCGACTCGCTGTCGCCCGTCACCAAGAAGCGCTACCTGCACCACTACAACTTCCCGCCGTACTCGACGGGTGAGACCGGTCGTGTCGGTTCGCCGAAGCGTCGCGAGATCGGGCACGGATTCCTCGCCGAGCGCGCCCTCGTGCCGGTGCTGCCGTCGCGCGAGGAGTTCCCGTACGCCATCCGTCAGGTGTCCGAGGCCCTCGGCTCCAACGGCTCGACGTCGATGGGCTCCGTCTGCGCCTCGACCCTGTCGCTCCTCAACGCCGGTGTGCCGCTGCGCGCCCCGGTCGCGGGCATCGCGATGGGCCTCGTCTCCGACACCGTCGACGGCCAGACCCGCTACGCGGCGCTGACCGACATCCTCGGTGCCGAGGACGCCCTGGGCGACATGGACTTCAAGGTCGCCGGTACCTCCGAGTTCGTCACGGCGATCCAGCTCGACACGAAGCTCGACGGCATCCCCTCGTCGGTCCTCGACGCCGCCCTGAAGCAGGCCAAGGAAGCGCGCTCCGCGATCCTCGGCGTGCTGACCGAGGCGATCGACGCCCCCGACGAGATGGCGGACACCGCGCCGCGCGTCATCTCCGTGCAGATCCCCGTCGACAAGATCGGCGAGCTGATCGGCCCGAAGGGCAAGACGATCAACGGCATCCAGGACGAGACCGGCGCCGACATCTCGATCGAGGACGACGGCACGGTCTACATCGGTGCCGTCGACGGTCCGTCGGCCGAGGCCGCGCGTGCGCAGGTCAACGCGATCGCGAACCCGACGAACCCGGAGATCGGGGACCAGTTCCTCGGCACGGTCGTCAAGATCGCGACGTTCGGTGCGTTCGTGTCGCTGCTCCCGGGCCGCGACGGTCTGCTCCACGTCTCCGAGGTCCGCAAGCTCGCCGGTGGCAAGCGTGTCGAGAACGTCGAGGACGTGCTCGGCGTCGGCCAGAAGATCCTGGTCGAGGTCACCAAGGTGGACGACCGCGGCAAGCTCTCGCTCGCGCCGGTCGTCGCCGACGAGGTGGACACCGAGGGCCGCGAGGGTCACGAGAAGCACACCGAGGACAACGCCGAGGGTTGATCCCTCGCGCCTCGCGCTGCTGACACGACGACGGCCGCCGCTCCTGCTGGAGTGGCGGCCGTCGCCGTGTGCAGGCGACGTCGGCGAGGCCGGCGTCGCGGGTGTCGCGGATGTCGCGGGCGCGGGTCTCGGGCTGCGCGACGGTTCTCGGGCTCGGGAGCACGAGAACCGTCGCTGGAGCCGAGTCTCGGGGACGGGCTCCGCAGCCGTGGCTCAGGACGCAGGGGTCTCCTGCGTGCCGGTCAGCTGCGCGCGACCGAGCAGGTGCACGCGCAGCAGGAAGCCGACGACCGCGGGTGTGGCGTCGGCGGGCGCCTCGAGCACGGGCACGTCGAGCGCGCTCACCGTGAAGACGTAGCGGTGCGGGCCGTGACCAGCGGGCGGCGCCGCACCGAGGTACGTGTCGGTGCCGTACTCGTTGCGGCGGCGGAGCGCCTCGGCCGGCAGCAGGGCGTCGTCGGTGCCGGCACCCTGCGGCAGCGAGGTCGTCGAGGCGGGGAGGTCGGTCAGGCTCCAGTGCCAGAAGCCCGAGCCGGTGGGGGCGTCGGGGTCGTACACGGTGAGGACGTAGCTCTGCGTGCCCTCGGGAGCGCCGGACCACTCGAGCGCGGGGGAGCGGTCCTCGCCACCGGCGTCCGAACCGCGTGCCCAGTCCGGCAGCACGCCGCCGTCGGCGAAGTCGGGGCTCGTCAGGGTGAACGTGGGGACCTCGGGGAGGTTCCAGTTGGGGTCGTTGGCCATGCACCCAGCCAACACCCGTGCCCTGGTCCGGAGGTGGGACGGACGGGAGGCCCGGGGCGGACCCGCCACGCGCCTCCCGTCCGACGTCCGTGCGGTCCGGGACAGCGGCTGCGTCAGCGCGTGATGACGCGCTCGACCACGCGGCCGAGTGCGGCCGTCGCGGCGATCGCGTCGCCGGCGTACGCACCGGCCATCGCGCCGTCGCGCGCGAGCATGAGCTCGTCGGCACCGTCACCCGCCAGCGGGTGTCCGGCGCGCTGCAGGAGCGATGCGAGCTGGTCCGTGTACCAGTCACGGTGCGCGGCGACGACCTGACGGACCGGGTCGCGCGGGTCGTGGTACTCGGCAGCGGCGTTGAGGAACGCGCAGCCGCGGAACGCGCTGCGGCCGACCTCGTCGGAGACTGCGGCGACCCAGGCGCGGACGGCGTCGATCGGGCTGTCGGCGTCGGCGACGAGTCGGCCGAAGGCCTGTTGCACCCGCTCGTCCTGGGCTCGGATGTAGGCCAGGATCAGGTTGTCCTTCGACCCGTAGTGCTTGTAGAACGTCGCCTTCGTGACGCTCGCCGCGGAGATCAGTCGGTCGACGCCGACACCCCGGATGCCCTCTTCGTAGAAGAGTCGCGAAGCCGTCTCGAGGATGCGGACCTTCGCGCCGCCGGAGCGGGGAGCCGGGGGGACGCTCGACCCGTCCGGCGACGCGAGGTTCGTGCTCGGGCCCGGGAGACGCTGGACGGCCGGTTGGGGGGAATCGACCGTCACAGCGCTGCTCCTCGGACTCATCGGCTCCGCGGGGGAGTGGGGGGACTCCGCCGCGCAGGACTGATGTCCCGAGCCACCGGATCGGAATCTAGGGGGGCTTCCGACCCGGTGAGCAAAACTGTACCACAGGGAGGACAGACAGACGAGTCTTTCTATCCTCATCTCCTGTCCCCCAATTCGGGGCACGCGGCTCGGGGCTGTGGAAACTGGGCGACCGGGGTCGGCGGGTCAGTAGGCTCGTCTGCGATGAACCAGCCAGTGCCGTTGCCGCTCGAGGCCCAGGACACGTCGTTCCTGACGTCCGGCGGCGCCTTCGTCCGCCGAACCGTGCTGCCGTCGGGTGTGCGGGTCCTGACCGAGTCCGTGCCGGGGGCGAGTTCGACGAGCCTCGGCTTCTGGGTCGGCGTCGGCTCCCGCGACGAGCGCGAGGGCCAGTTCGGGTCCACGCACTTCCTCGAGCACCTGCTCTTCAAGGGCACCGGGCGTCGGAGCGCCCTCGACATCGCGATCGCCTTCGACTCGGTGGGCGGTGAGCACAACGCCGCCACCGCGAAGGAGTACACCTGCTACTACGCACGCGTGCGGGACACCGACGTCCCCATGGCGGTGGAGGTGATCGGTGACATGGTGACCGGATCGGTGCTCGACACCGACGCGTTCGCGGTCGAGCGCGGGGTCATCCTCGAAGAGCTCGCGATGGCCGCCGACGACCCCGCCGACGTCGCGGGCGAGGCCTTCTTCGCGGCGGCGTTCGCGGGACACCCGCTGGGCCGGCCGATCGGTGGCACGCCCGAGAGCATCCGCGCCGTCGGACGCGACGAGGTCCTCGACCACTACCGCGAGCACTACGCGCCGAACGGCATCGTCGTGACCGCTGCCGGTGCCGTCGACCACGACCGGTTCCGCGAGCTCGTCGAACGCGTCTTCCGCGACGCCCCCAAGGCGTCGCCCCTCGCCCGTCGCACCCCGCAGGTCGTGGCGGACCCCGCGGTCCCGCGGCTCACGGTCGCCCACCGTCCGACCGAGCAGGTCAGCATGCTGCGCGGATCACAGGGCCTCGACCTGCGCGACGACCGCCGCCCGGTGCTCAGCGTGCTCAACGCCGTGCTCGGTGGCGGCATGAGCTCCCGGCTGTTCCAGGAGGTCCGCGAGCGCCGCGGACTGGCGTACGCCGTCTCGAGCTTCGCGCCGGCCTACCTCGACAACGGTGCCTTCGGGGTCTACGCGGGCTGTGCGCCGGACAACGTCGCCGGGGTGGTCGAGATCATCGACGCCGAGTTCGCCCGCATGGTCGACGACGGCATCACCGAGGACGAGCTGCGCCGCGCGAAGGGCCAGATCGAGGGGGCGTTGACACTCTCGCTCGAGGACTCCGACGCCCGCATGACCCGACTCGGCCGCTCGGAGCTGGGGACCGGCGAGTTCACCGACCTCGGCACGGCACTGCAGCGGGTCGACCGCGTCACCCCGGACGACGTGCTGGAGCTCGCGCGCGACCTGCTCACCCGTCCGACCATCACCTCGGTGGTCGGTGCCGTGCAGCAGGACGAACTGGCCGCGGCCATCGGCGCCGAGGGGTGACGGACGTGTCGCACTACCTCTACCTCGTCCGGCACGGTGAGCACCAGGACGCCGAGCACGGCCTGCGGGACGGCAAGCTCTCCGAACGGGGCAAGCGCCAGGCGACGCTCGTGGCCGACCGGCTCGGTGGCGTGCCCTTCGACGGCGTGTACCACTCGCCGCTCGACGCCCCCAGCGAGACCGCGGCCTTCCTCGCACAGCGCCTGCCGTCGATCCAGCCGGAACCGTCCACACTGCTCTTCGACTGCATCCCCTCAGGGCCGACGCCGGACATGCCGCACGCCTACCACGGCTGGTACGGCGGCGTCACCGAAGAGGAGATCGTCGCCGGACAGGCCCAGATGGGCGACGCCGTCGCCGAGTGGTTCACACCCGCTCGTGACGACCGGCACGACCTGCTCATCACGCACAACGCCGTGATCGGGTGGTTCGTGCGCGAGGCGTTCCAGGCCCCCGAGTGGCGCTGGATGGGGACGAACGTCGCGCACACCGCACTGACCATCATCCGGATCCGGTCGGCCAAGCCGGCGGAGGTCGTCACCCTGAACGACCTGGCGCACCTGCCGGTCGAGCTCCGGACCGGTCTGCCGGTCGACCAGCCCGTCTAGCGTCGGCCGTCCGGCGCACCGGCACCGGCACCGGGCCCGTCACCGGTCGCGAGGCGCGGCTCGTCCGTGCGCACCGCCTTGCGGTACCAGGCGGTCGCGTTCGGGTTGTCGTTGAACGGTTCCACGCGCTCGTAACCGCGGCTCCGGTACATCGCACCGGCCGCGACGAGCGAGTCGTTCGTGTCGAGGACGACGCTCGTCGCGCCGAGGTCCCGCGCGGCCTGTTCGAGCGCGTCCATCACGGCGGTCGCGACGCCGCGCCCCCGCCCGTCCGGCGACACGAACACGTGCTTCACCTCGAACCGGACGTCGTCGCCGTCGTCCGCGATCCGACGCAGCCCACCGCACCCCACCGGCCGGTCGTCGTCGAGCGCGAGCACGAACGCCCCGTTCGGCGCGACGAACTCGGCTGCCGGAGTCCGCTTCCGCGTGTACCGGCCCTGTGCGCTCGGGAACGTGGCCTCGCGCTCGTCGAGGTAGGCGTCGAGCAGGGCGTCGACCTCGGGCACGTCGGCGCGGACGGACCTGACCTGGAGCGGCATGCCTCGATCCTAGGATGGACCCATGGTCACTCCCGTCGCCGTCGTCGGCGCCACCGGTCGTCTCGGGGGCCTGGTGGCCTCCGTCGTGGAGTCGCTCGACGGCTTCGAGCTCGTCGCGTCGCTGTCCTCGAAGGACACCGTGCACGAGGCACCGCCGTCGGTGTTCGGCGGCGCGGCGGTCGTGGTGGACGTCACCGTCCCGGCGCTGAGCCCCGCGATCGTCGAGCACGCCCTCGCCAGCGGCGCGAACGTCCTGGTCGGGACCTCCGGCTGGTCGCTCGACCGCCTGGCGAAGCTCCGCGCCGGACTCGAGGCACGACCCGAGCAGGGCGTGCTCGTCGTCCCGAACTTCTCGATCGGGTCGGTGCTGGCCACGCACCTCGCCACGATCGCTGCGCCGTGGTTCCCGTCGGCCGAGATCGTCGAGACGCACCACGCGGGCAAGATCGACAGCCCGTCGGGCACCGCGGTCCGCACAGCGGAGCTCATCGCGGACGCCCGGCGCGAGGTCGGCCCCGTCGACGCCCCGCACGTCGACCAGCGAGCCCGCGGACAGCAGGTCGCGAGCGTCCCGATCCACTCGCTCCGGCTGCCGGGCGTGAAGGCGGTGCAGGACGTGCTGCTGAGCGGCCCCGGCGAGACCGTGACGATCCGCCACGACACGAACGACGACGTCGCCTACGTCGCCGGTGTCCGCGCCGCCCTGTCCGCCGTGGTCGACGCACGCGGACTGACGGTCGGGCTCGGCAGCGTCCTCGGCATCGGCTGACCGTGTCGAGCCTCCTGCGGTTCCTCCGCTCGCCGTTCTGGCCAGCGGCGCTGATGACCGTGCTCCTCGCGCTCTACATCGCGCTCGTCGGGCAGCGTGCCGTGGCGTTCGTGCAGACCGGCCAGCCCATCGGCATCGGCATCGGCGTGGCGCTCTTCGTCGTCGCGGCGATCGGTGCCCTCCTGCTCGTGCTCGAGTTCCGGTTCGGCCTCCGCATCACCCGGCTCGGTGCGCGGCTCGAGCGCGAGGGCGGGACGCCCGACGACGTCGTCCCGGTCCGACCCTCGGGTCGGCCCACCCGCGAGGCCGCCGACGAACGCTTCCCGCGCTACCGGGATGCCGTCGAGGCCGACCCCGAGGACTGGCGTGGCTGGTACCGCCTCGGCGTCGTCTACGACGCCGCCGGTGACCGCAAGCGCGCACGGGCAGCGATGCGGACCGCGCTGGCGAAGGCGAGGGCGACCCGCTGAGGGACGGGAGGCCCGTGGCGGTGCCGCCCCGCGCCTCCCGTCCGCCTCGCGCCTCCGTCCGCCCACTGCTCCCTGCCCGTCCCTGCCGTCTGCCCGCCTCGCTCGGCCGCCTGCCCGTCGATGGTGCAGCAGACGTCGGGTCGCGCTCGGTGACCCGACGTCGTCTGCACCATCGACGGCACCGGCGGGTCGTCAGAAGGCAGCGTCGACCGCGTCCTCGGCGCGCTCGTACCGGAACCGGTAGCCGGCTTCCGTCAGCTTCCGCGGCACCATGCGCTGGCTGGAGAGCAGCATCTCGTCGGCGGCCTCGCGCAGCAGCGTCCGCAGGGCGAAGGCCGGCACGCTGAACAGGTGGGGGCGGTGCAGGTCCTCGGCGACGCGGCGCGTGATGCGGTTCGACACCGCGGCCTCCGGCCCGGCCAGGTTGACGGGCCCGCGCACCGCGGTGGCGTCGGGGCTCGTGGCGAGGTGCACGATCGCACCGACCTCGTCCTCGAGCGCGATCCACGGCCAGAACTGCCCGCCGGTGCCGAGCTTGCCGCCGAGACCGGCCTTCGTCAGCGGGACGAGGGGTGCCAGCGCACCGCCGCCCTGGCCGACGACGATCCCGGTGCGCAGCAGGACGACGCGGACGCCCTCGGGGGCAGCTGTCGCGGCGGCCTCCCACGCGGTGCAGACCTCCGCGAGGAAGCCCGTCCCAGCAGCTGCGTCGTCGTCGAGGACGTCGACCGGGCGGTCGCCGTAGACGCCGGACGCCGAACCCGACAGGAACAGCGCCGGGGGCGTCGCCGCGTGGCGCATCGCCTCGACGAGGGTGTCGGTGGCCTGGACGCGCGAGTCGAGGATCTGCTGCTTGTACGACCCGGTCCACGGCAGCTTGCCGATGTTCGCGCCGGCGAGGTTGATCACGACGTCGGCACCGTCGAGCACCGCGGGGTCGAGCGGTCGCGTGCCGGGGGACCAGCGGAAGTCGGTGGCGGTCCGGGGCGTGCTCCGGGTCAGCGTGGTGACGTGGTGTCCGGCCTCGCGCAGGGCACGGACGAGGGGGGTCCCGATGAAGCCGGACGCACCGGCGATCACGATCGAGAGCGGCTGGGTCGACATGACGGCCACGGTACTCACCGGGCTTCGGGCTCCGCCGTGCGGCACGTAGAGTCTCCGTGTGAGCGAGACCGTGCAGCCCGACCCCACCGTCCCCACCCCGGCAGTGCCGACTCCCTACGAGGACCTGCTGCGCCGGGTGCTCGAGGAGGGCACGCCGAAGGGCGACCGCACCGGCACCGGAACGCGCAGCATCTTCGGGGCGCAGCTGCGGTACGACCTGTCGCAGGGCTTCCCGCTGGTCACGACCAAGCGCGTGCACTTCAAGTCGGTCGCGTACGAACTGCTCTGGTTCCTCCGCGGCGACGGCAACGCCCGGTGGCTGCAGGAGCACGGCGTCCGGATCTGGAACGAGTGGGCCGACGAGGACGGTGACCTCGGACCGGTCTACGGCGTGCAGTGGCGCTCGTGGCCGACGCCGTCGGGGGAGCACGTCGACCAGATCGCCCAGGTGATCGACCAGATCCGGACGAACCCGGACTCGCGTCGGCTCATCGTGTCGGCGTGGAACGTCGCCGACGTGCCGGACATGGCGCTCGCCCCGTGCCACGCGTTCTTCCAGTTCCACGTCGTCGACGGCAAGCTGTCGTGCCAGCTGTACCAGCGGAGCGCGGACATGTTCCTCGGCGTCCCGTTCAACATCGCGTCCTACGCGCTGCTCACGCACATGATCGCCGCGCAGACGGGCCTCGAGGTCGGTGACTTCGTGTGGACCGGCGGCGACTGCCACGTGTACGACAACCACGTCGACCAGGTCCGCGAGCAGCTCTCGCGCACGGCGTACCCGTACCCGACGCTCGAGATCGCTCCCCGGAGCTCGATCGACGACTACGAGTACG
The DNA here is from genome assembly GCF_030363035.1 of Curtobacterium caseinilyticum. Lineage (GTDB taxonomy): Bacteria > Actinomycetota > Actinomycetes > Actinomycetales > Microbacteriaceae > Curtobacterium > Curtobacterium caseinilyticum. The sequence goes on from NZ_JAUCMN010000008.1 coordinate 142,402, forward strand.
AGGACTTCACGGTCGTCGGCTACGAGCACCACCCGGCGATCAAGGCCACGGTCGCCGTCTGATGGTGCACGCCAGCGACGAGCCCGCGTGGACCGAGCCGGTGCGCGGTGTCGGCATGGTGTGGGCCCGGACCGCCGCCGGCGTGATCGGTGCGGATGGCGGGATCCCGTGGCACGTGCCCGAGGACCTCGCGCACTTCCGGCAGGTCACCGGCGACGGCGTCGTCGTCATGGGCCGACGCACGTGGGACTCGCTCCCGCCGCGGTTCCGGCCGCTGCCCGGGCGTCGGAACGTCGTGTTGACCCGGGATGCCTCGTGGTCGGCGGAGGGCGCCGAGGTCGTGCACGACCTGGCGTCCGCGCTCGACACCGACGAGCCCGTGTGGGTGATCGGCGGGGGAGCGGTGTACGCCGACGCGCTGCCGTTCGCCGACCGGGTCTCGGAGACGATCGTCGACCTCGACGTACCCGGCGACACGACGGCGCCCGAGCTCGACGACGGTGCGTGGGAGCTCGTGGACGAGGGCCCGTGGCAGGAGTCCCGGGTCGAGGGCACGCGCTACCGCTTCCTGGAGTGGCGCCGCCGCGCGTAGCGCCGCGCCGCACTCCTCTGCCGGAACCAGGTTCCGGACACGACACCGCGCCTTTCCGTGGTTCCGTGTCCGGAACCTGGTTCCCCGCGCGAGGCCAGACGACGGAGCCGCGCCGCCGCCGGGCCGACCGGCCGTGGCGGACCCGAGCCGCGCCTCCCGGCCGGCTCGCGCCGTCCGCGAGCCGCGCACCGTCCGACCGGACGGCGGCTCCGGCGCGCATCCCCGGTACGCTGGTGCGCGTGTCCCAGCGTGAGAATCCCTTCGGTCAGGTCCTCGTCGCCCTCGTGACGCCGTTCACGGCCGACGGCGAGGTCGACTGGCCCGGCGTCGAGCAGCACATCGACGACTGCATCACGGCCGGCGCCGACGGCATCGTCGTCACCGGCACCACCGGTGAGACGTCCACGCTCACCGACCCGGAGAAGCTCCGCCTGGTCGAGGTCGGCAAGTCCGTCGCCGCTGGTCGCGCGAAGATCATCACCGGCGGCGGCTCGAACGAGACCGCGCACGCGATCCACCTGTACAAGCAGAGCGAGCGGGCCGGCGCGGACGGCGTGATGATCGTCACGCCCTACTACAACAAGCCGACCCAGGCGGGTGTGCTCACGCACTTCCGAATGATCGCCGACGCGACCGACCTGCCCGTGATCCTCTACGACATCCCCGGCCGGACCGGCATCCCGATCACGTACGAGACCCTCGTGCGTGCGTCGAAGCACCCGAACATCCTCGCCGTGAAGGACGCCAAGGGCGACTTCGCCGAGGTGTCCCGCGTGCTCAACAACACCGACCTCATGTACTTCTCCGGCGACGACACCAACGTGCTCCCGCACCTGTCGATCGGCGCCACCGGACTCATCGGCGTGACCGCGAACATCACCTCGACGCCGTACCGCACCATCGTCGACGCCGTGAACCGCGGCGACCTCGCGACCGCGACCGCCGAGCACAAGCGCGTCGAGCCGCTCGTCCGCGCGATCATGACGCACGTCCCCGGCACCGTCGCGGCGAAGTACGTGCTGCACGGCCTCGGCCGCATCGGCAGCCCGCGGGTCCGCCTGCCGCTCGTCGGCCCCGAGGACACCGAGGCCTACGCCATCGAGACCTCCCTCGAAGCGGTCCGGGACATCCCCGGCGCCGACTTCTCGAACTTCCGCCCGGACCGCAACGCGGCGGCCGGCGGCGCACTGCCGAAGGTGCCAGGCACCACACGTTAGGAAAGACCGCGGCGCGCCGGGTGCGCGCCGCACGACAGTCAGGACCGAATGCCCACCCAGATCTCCACACCGCAGCCGCTCGAACCCGGCACCCTCCGCGTGATCCCCGTCGGGGGTCTCGGCGAGATCGGTCGCAACATGACCGTGTACGAGTTCGACGGCAAGCTGCTCGTCGTCGACGCCGGTGTGCTCTTCCCCGAGGAGCACCAGCCCGGCGTCGACCTGATCCTGCCGGACTTCGGGCCGATCCGGGACCGCCTCGACGACGTCCTCGGTGTCGTGCTCACGCACGGGCACGAGGACCACATCGGCGCCGTGCCGTACCTGCTCAAGCTCAAGGGCGACATCCCCCTGATCGGCTCGACGCTGACCCTCGCGCTCGTCGAGGCGAAGCTCAAGGAACACCGGATCAAGCCGTACACGCTCGTCGTGCAGGAGGACCAGACCGAGCAGCTCGGCCCGTTCCACCTCGAGTTCGTCGCCGTCAACCACTCGATCCCGGACGCCCTCGCCGTCTCCATCACGACTCCCGCAGGCCGCGTGCTGCACACGGGCGACTTCAAGATGGACCAGCTCCCGCTGGACGACCGCATCACCGACCTCCGCGCGTTCGCGCGCCTGGGGGAGCAGGGTGTGGACCTGTTCCTCCCCGACTCGACGAACGCCGACGTCCCGGGCTTCACCGCGCCCGAGCGCGACATCGGACCCGTCCTCGAGAACGTCATCTCGCGTGCGCGCAAGAAGGTCGTCGTCGCGAGCTTCTCGTCCCACGTGCACCGCGTGCAGCAGGTGCTCGACGCCGCTGCCGCCACCAACCGCAAGGTCACGTTCATGGGGCGGTCGATGATCCGCAACATGAACATCGCGGCCGAGCTGGGCTACCTGCGGGTGCCGGACGACGTCCTCATCGACACGAAGAAGGCGAAGAACGTCCCGGACGACCAGATCGTCTACATGTCGACGGGGTCGCAGGGCGAGCCGATGGCCGTCCTCGCGCGCATGGCGAACCTCGAGCACCAGATCGAGATCGGTGAGGGCGACACCGTCATCCTCGCGTCGAGCCTCATCCCCGGCAACGAGAACGCGGTCTACCGGGTCATCGACGGGCTGACGAAGCTCGGCGCCAAGGTCGTGCACAAGGGCAACGCGAAGGTGCACGTCTCCGGCCACGCGAGTGCCGGCGAGCTCCTCTACTGCTACAACATCCTGCGGCCGCGGAACGTGCTGCCCGTGCACGGTGAGCACCGCCACCTGTACGCGAACGCCGACCTCGCCATCCAGACGGGCGTCCCGCCGCGGAACGTCATCCTCGGACAGGACGGCATCGTGGTCGACCTCAGGGACGGCGTCGCCACGGTCGCCGGTCAGCTCGACATCGGCTACGTCTACGTCGACGGCTCGACCGTGGGCGAGATCACCGACGCCGACCTCAAGGACCGCCGCGTCCTGGCGGAGGAGGGCTTCATCTCGATCTTCTGCGCCGTGGACTTCACGACGGGGCAGTGCGTGGTCGGGCCGGAGATCCAGTCGCGCGGCTTCGCCGAGGACGACTCCGTCTTCGACGACGTCCGCCCGCAGATCGCCAAGGCGATCGCCGAGGCCGCCGGCAACGGCACGCGCGACGCGCACGCCTTCCAGCAGGTGGTCCGCCGCACCGTGGGCCGTTGGGTGAACACCAAGCACCGCCGCCGCCCGATGATCGTCCCGGTGGTCATCGAGGCCTGAGCGAGCGTCGACCACGACGAACGGCCTGGAGGCCCGCTGCACGTCCGCAACGGACGCTGCGGCGGGCCTCCCTCGCTTTGTCCGCTGCGGGGATTAGGCTCCACCGCATGGCCGGAGGCACCAAGTCGACCACGCGCTCGCGCGCGTCCACGTCGTCCCGCGGGAGCGGGTCGCGCGGCACGTCGCGCACGCAGGCCACCACGAAGAAGCTGCCGCAGGCCGCACCGACACCGGTGTTCCGCGAGCAGAACCCGCTCGTGACCGCCTGGATGGCGATGGCGCACGGTGTCGGCGCGCTGTTCCGGCTGCTCGGCAAGGAGACCCTCGCCAAGGACGAACGGCGCGACGGATTCCCGTTCCTGCTCTTCGTGCTCGCCATCGCGGGCGGTGTCGTCGAGTGGCTCAACCCCACGAACCCCGTGTCCATCGCGCTGGACGCCTACACGTTCGGCGGCCTGTTCGGACGCCTGGCGTTCGCGCTCCCGGTGATCATGATCGTGTTCGCCGGCTGGCTCTTCCGCCACCCCGCATCGGTGCACGACAACACGCGGATCGGCATCGGCCTCGGACTGCTGCTCGTCTCGATCGCCTCGCTCTGCCACGTCTTCGGCGGCCAGCCGAGCGCCGCTGACGGCATGGTGGCCCTGGCCGCCGCCGGCGGCGTGCTCGGATGGGTCGTCATCAGCTGGCTCGTCGCGGTCGCCACCGTCTGGGTGGCGGTGCCGGTCGCGGTGCTGCTGCTCGTGCTGTCGCTGTTCATCATCACGAAGACGCCGCCGAACAAGACCGGTCGTCGGCTGCACGAGCTCTACGCGTACCTGTTCGGCGCGCCGGCGCCCGCTGCGGAGGTCGAGGCGGACGACGAGCCCGTCGCACCCGCACCGCGTGCGCGCACCTCGAAGCGACGGACGAAGGACCAGACTGACTTCCCGCTCTTCGAGGACCTCGCGTTCGACGAGGAGCGGTCCGGGCCGGCCGACGGCGACGAGGCCGAGAACACCGTCCCGTGGTGGCGCCGGAACAAGTCCGGGCGAGAAGAGGACCCCGCGTACGACAGCCCGGTCCTGCCCGCGTCGGCGACCCGCGCGACCCCGGACGCCGGAGCCGGAGCGGGTGTCCCCGCGGCGAACCCGAACGCCGGGGCCGCCGCCGGGCTCGTGGACCACACGCCGCTCGAGCCCACCTCGGTCAACCTCAACGACTCCGTCGAGCACGACGCCGTGCACGGCGAACAGGAGGTCGAGCAGGACCTCGCCGTCGCCGAGCAGGCCCTGCGCGACTTCGGGACCGCGGTGCCCGAGCAGCCGACGGCGGTCGCTCGTCCGGACGCCGGCGTCGGACCCGTCGTGTCGGCACCCGTGGCCTCGCCGGCCGCGCCCGAGACCCAGCCGGAGGGACTGCCCTCCGCCGACGCCGCGGACGAGGACCCGGCAGCGCCGTACCGGCTGCCCGCGGCGACCACCCTGAGCGCCGGTACCCCGTCGGTGGCCCGCAGCCAGGCGAACGACGACATCGTCGCCGCGATCACCGGCGTGCTCACCGAGTTCAAGGTCGACGCGAAGGTGACGGGCTTCTCGCGCGGACCGACGGTCACGCGGTACGAGATCGAGCTCGGACCGGGCGTCAAGGTCGAGCGCGTCACGGCGCTGTCGAAGAACCTGTCGTACGCGGTCGCGTCGAACGAGGTCCGGATCCTGTCGCCGATCCCGGGCAAGAGCGCGATCGGCGTCGAGATCCCGAACACCGACCGCGAGATCGTGTCCCTCGGTGACGTCCTGCGCTCCGGTGCCGCGACCAAGTCCAAGCACCCGATGACGATCGGCGTCGGCAAGGACGTCGAGGGCGGCTTCGTCGTCGCGAACCTGGCCAAGATGCCGCACCTGCTCGTCGCCGGCTCGACCGGTTCCGGCAAGTCGGTGTTCATCAACTCGATGATCACCTCGCTGCTCATGCGCGCGAAGCCGTCCGAGGTCCGCATGGTGCTCGTCGACCCGAAGCGCGTCGAGCTCTCGATCTACGCCGGGGTGCCGCACCTCATCACGCCCATCATCACGAACCCGAAGAAGGCAGCCGAGGCGCTGCAGTGGGTCGTGAAGGAGATGGACATGCGGTACGACGACCTGGCGTCGTTCGGCTTCCGCCACGTGGACGACTTCAACAAGGCCGTGCAGAACGACGAGATCGTCCTGCCGGCGGGCAGCGAGCGGAAGCTCAAGCCGTACCCGTACCTGCTCGTGGTCGTCGACGAGCTCGCGGACCTCATGCTCGTCGCCCCGCGCGACGTCGAGGAGTCGATCGTCCGCATCACCCAGCTCGCCCGCGCCGCCGGCATCCACCTCGTGCTCGCGACCCAGCGGCCGTCGGTCGACGTCATCACCGGGCTCATCAAGGCGAACGTGCCGTCCCGTGTGGCCTTCGCGGTGACGAGCGTCACCGACTCGCGCGTCATCCTCGACCAGCCGGGCGCCGACAAGCTCATCGGGCAGGGCGACGGGCTCTTCCTGCCGATGGGATCGTCGAAGGCCGTGCGTGTGCAGGGCGCCTGGGTGCAGGAGAGCGAGGTCGCCGAGGTCGTCGCGCACGTCACCCGGCAGGCCCGGCCGGAGTACCGCCAGGACGTGCAGGCCGTGGTCGAGCGCAAGGAGATCGACGCCGACATCGGTGACGACCTCGAGCTCCTGCTGGCGGCGGTCGAGCAGGTCGTGTCGACGCAGTTCGGGTCGACCTCGATGCTGCAGCGCAAGCTCCGGGTCGGGTTCGCCAAGGCCGGCCGGCTCATGGACCTCATGGAGTCCCGCGACATCGTCGGCCCGTCCGAGGGGTCGAAGGCCCGCGACGTCCTCGTCACGCCCGACCAGCTGCCAGGGGTGCTCGCGAAGCTCCGCGGCGAGGACCCACCGGCTCCGGCTGCCGGGCCCACCCCGACCCAGCCCGGAGGTCCGGCGCCGGTCGCCGGAGCGGGCTCGGCCCCGGCGAACGGTGCGGCAGCCGCAGCGGCCGCCGGTGCCGACGACGGGGACGACGACCGCTACGGGCAGGACCCGGTGGCGGAGATGACCCGCGGGTACCCTGAGGTCGAGGACGACGGAGCGGACGAGGACGCATGGGGACTGACGGGCAGGGAGTGAGCGCATGACCAGCTCGGACACGACCCACGGGGCGCGGTTCCCGTGGCGCGGGCGGCTGCTCCGCAAGGGTGAGGGACCGGCGTCGACCGCGAACGTCGCGAACATCATCACCGTGGTGCGCATCCTCATGGCGCCGCTGTTCTTCGTCATGCTGCTGGCCGACGGCGGGCAGGACACGTCGCTGCGTGTCTGGGCCGCGGTCGTCTTCGTCGTGGCGATCGTCACCGACAGCGCCGACGGCATCATCGCCCGACGGCAGAACCTGGTCACCGACTTCGGCAAGCTCGTCGACCCGATCGCCGACAAGGTGCTCATCGGCGGCGCCCTCGTCGCGCTCTCGATCCTCGGCGAGCTGCCCTGGATCGTCACCGTCCTGATCATGGTGCGCGAGATCGGCATCACCGTGTTCCGCTTCGCGGTGCTGTCCGACCGGGTGATCCCCGCGAGCCGCGGCGGCAAGATCAAGACGGTGCTGCAGGCCGTCGCGATCACGCTCGCGCTGTTCCCGTGGTGGGAGGTCGTCGGCAACCTCGCGCACTGGGTGAACGGCATCCTGATGACGGCGGCCCTGGCTGCGACCGTCCTCAGCGGGGTCGACTACCTGTGGCAGGCATGGAAGCACAACCGCACCACGGCGTGACGCAGGTCGACGGACGGACCGGACCCGTGCCTCCCGACCGTCGGGACGTCTCGACGGTCGCGGCGCGACTGGTCGCGGACCTGACCGCGCGGGGGGAGACCGTCGCGGTCGCGGAGTCGCTGACCGGTGGTCTCGTCGTCGCGACGCTCGTCGGGGTCCCCGGCGCGAGTGCCGTCGTCCGCGGCGGCGTCGTGGCGTACGCGACGCCGGTGAAGGCCTCGGTACTCGGGGTCGACGCCGACCTGCTCGCGACGCGGGGCGCCGTCGACCCGGAGGTCGCGCGGCAGATGGCGTCGGGCGTCCGCGCAGCGCTCGCGGTGGACGGGGAGCTCGCGACGTGGGGCATCAGCACGACGGGTGTCGCCGGCCCGGACCCGCAGGACGGCAAGCCCGTCGGCACGGTCTTCGTCGGCATCGCATCCGGGGAACGCGTCGAGGCGGTCGAACTGCACCTCGAGGGTGATCGCGAGGCAATCCGCCTGGCCACGGTCTCCGAACTCCTGGCACGGATGTCGACCGGGATCCGCAGCGGGGAATAGGCCCTGTTGCCACTGGGTTACATCCCACGCAATCTCCAGCAGTACGGCAGCCAGCATGGTTAGCATGCTGCGAACGGCAACGCTACTGTTGCTGAACCCGACCCCGGTCACCTGGACCTGGCGGGCGCGGAGACGACAGAGAGGAGGAGTCCACATGGTTCTCGTTCGTCAGGAGATCGGCGACGTGCTTCGGGACTTCCGCTTGCAGAAGGGCCGGACCCTCCGTCAGGTCGCGTCCAAGGCCAGCGTTGCTCTCGGCTACCTCAGCGAGGTCGAGCGCGGTCAGAAGGAAGCCAGCTCGGAGATCCTCGCCTCGGTCGCGGATGCACTCGACACCCCGATCTCGACCATCATGCGCGAGGTCGGAGACCGTCTCGCGGTCGTCGAGGGACTGACCCCGGTTCCGGACACGCTGCCCGACGACCTCGTAGCCGAGTTCGACAACGACCTCGCGGTGCGCTGACGCACCCGACCCCACGCACGCCCTCGCCGGTCCGCCGGCGGGGGCGTTCGTCGTTCCTCGGGCGGCGGCCACGCCCTGCCGGGGGAGGTCGTCGTCGGTAGGCTGGGCCGATGCGGGTGAGTGAGTTCTGGCGAGCGGTCGACCAGGTGTTCGGCGAGGCGTACGGCGCCGTGGTGTCCCGCGACGTCGTGCTCGAGGAGCTCGGTGGGCGCTCCGCCGCGGACGCGCTCGACGCGGGCATCGACGCCCGTCGGGTGTGGGAGGCGCTGTGCGACTCGCAGGACGTCCCGCTCGACAAGCGTCACGGCAAGGGGCTCGCGGAGCCGCGCGACTGAGGACCGGAACCGCGACGAGGACGAGGCGGAGTCGAGCGCGTCGAGGTCCGAAACTCTGTTCGGCGTGTTGCTCGAACGCGTGTTCGATCGGTGCTAGGTTCCTGCACATCGGCGCTGTCCGGATCCTCCGTCCACAGACCGCGCGGTCACCAGCAGCGATGTCGGTGGCCCGCCCTAGGTTCGGAGGCATCGGGAACAGCCCGAAGCCTTGTCGCCGAAGCCCCTGCCCTGCAGCACCGGCCGGGTGGACGCGACAGCCTACAGGCGGCCGCATCGAGCACGAAGGAGCACCACCATGCCATCACCGGCAGACCGCGAGAAGGCCCTCGAGACCGCACTCGCCCAGATCGACAGGCAGTTCGGCAAGGGCACGGTCATGCGCCTCGGCTCCGACGAGCGCGCTCCCGTCGCCACCATCCCGACCGGTTCGGTCGCACTCGACGTCGCGCTCGGCATCGGCGGGCTCCCGCGCGGCCGCATCATCGAGATCTACGGCCCGGAGTCGTCGGGTAAGACGACCCTGACACTGCACGCCATCGCCAACGCCCAGCGGGCCGGCGGCATCGCGGCGTTCATCGATGCAGAGCACGCGCTCGACCCCGAGTACGCCAAGAAGCTCGGTGTGGACATCGACGCCCTGCTCGTGTCGCAGCCCGACACCGGTGAGCAGGCGCTCGAGATCGCCGACATGCTCGTGCGCTCGGGCTCGATCGACCTGATCGTGGTCGACTCGGTCGCAGCGCTGGTGCCCCGTGCCGAGATCGAGGGCGAGATGGGTGACTCGCACGTGGGTCTCCAGGCACGCCTCATGTCCCAGGCGCTGCGCAAGCTCGCCGGTGGGCTGAACCAGACCCAGACCACGATGATCTTCATCAACCAGCTGCGCGAGAAGATCGGTGTGTTCTTCGGCAGCCCGGAGACCACCGCGGGCGGTAAGGCGCTGAAGTTCTACGCGTCGGTCCGACTCGACATCCGCCGCATCGAGACGCTCAAGAGCGGCACGGACGCCGTCGGCAACCGCACCCGCGTCAAGGTCGTGAAGAACAAGATGGCGCCGCCCTTCAAGCAGGCCGAGTTCGACATCCTGTACGGCACGGGCATCTCGCGAGAGGGCTCGCTGCTCGACTTCGGTGTCGACCACGGCATCGTCAAGAAGTCGGGCGCCTGGTACACCTACGACGGTGACCAGCTCGGGCAGGGCAAGGAGAACTCGCGTTCCTTCCTGATCCAGAACCCGGACACCGCGGCCGAGATCGAGGGCAAGATCCTCGCCAAGCTCGGCGTCGGCGGTGCGAAGGCCGACGCCCCCGTCGACTCGATCGCGCCGAAGCTCGCGGAGCGCAAGGGCGCGTGACCGACGCACACGACCACGACGAGGGCCTCGCACCGGTCACCGACCTGTTCGGTGCGCGGTCCCGTCGTGGTCGGCCCGCACAGGCGGCCGAGACCGGATCCGGGGCCGGGGCTACCGAGCGCCGGGCGACGCCTCCTCACCAGGACACCGCCGGCCACCGTGTCCCCGGACAGGACGGCGCCGGCGTTCCCGGGCAGGACGCCGACGACGGAGCCCGACCGCAGCTCGATGCCGTCGGTGCCCAGGACGACGAGACCGGGGACGCGTCCGACGTGCTGCCCCTGCGCGGACAACGCGCCCAGGCCGAGTGGCTGTCGCCGGTCGTCGGGGACGGGACCGGCCGGACCGCGCGGGCCGAGCAGCGCGGGTACGACGGTGAACAAGCGGAGGCCACGAGCGCCTCGGTGTTCGCGATCGGCACCGGCGACGAGATCGACGCAGCCGATGCGCCGCGCCCGCTCGACGAGCAACGTGCCGATGCCGAGCGTGTCAGCATGCGCGCGCTCGGTCGCAAGGGCGTCAGTGAGTCCGAGATGCGGAAGCTCCTGCTCGGGCAGGACCTCGACGCCGACGTCGTCGAGCACGAGGTCGCTCGTCTGACGCGGGTCGGGCTCCTCGACGACGTCGCACTCGCGACGGACCTGGTCGACCGACTGCACGAACGCAAGGGACTCGGGCGGCAGGGTGTCGTGACGGAGCTCCGTCGGCGCGGGATCGACCAGGCTGCGATCGACGCCGCGCTCGAAGCGGCGGCGGACGACGCGGACGACGAGTTCGTCCGCGCGATCGAGCTCGCCGAGAAGCGCGCTCGACAGCTCCGGGGCCTCGACCGGGAGACCGCCGAGCGTCGGCTCAGCGGCTTCCTGATGCGCAAGGGGTACGGCTCCGGCGTGGTCCGCGTGGCGGTCCAGCGCGCGCTGGACGGCTCGCCGCGCCGCTCGCCGTCGGGCGGCGGGACCGTGCGCTTCGAGTAGCGCCCGGCGGGGTCCGACGGCCGCCGTCCGACCCACGCCGACGGGGCCGTGGAGCGTCCGCCGTCCGACCTACACTGGGACGATCATGGCCACCGTCGAAGTCCGCCCCCGCACCTACGAGGTCCGCACCCACGGGTGCCAGATGAACGTCCACGACTCGGAACGCCTGAGCGGTTCGCTCCAGGCCGCCGGGTACGTCGCGGCGGACGGCGAGCAGGCGGACGTCGTCGTCATCAACACGTGTGCTGTGCGCGAGAACGCAGACAACCGCCTCTACGGCAACCTCGGGCAGCTCGCCGGCATCAAGCGTGAGCACCCGGGCATGCAGATCGCGGTCGGTGGCTGCCTGGCGCAGAAGGACAAGAACGTCATCCTCGAGAAGGCACCGTGGGTGGACGTCGTGTTCGGCACGCACAACATGGGGTCGCTCCCGACGCTGCTCGAGCGTGCGCGACACAACGACGAGGCGCAGATCGAGATCCTCGAGGCGCTGGACGTCTTCCCCTCGACGCTGCCCACGAAGCGCGACTCGACCCACAGCGGCTGGGTGTCGATCTCCGTCGGGTGCAACAACACCTGCACGTTCTGCATCGTGCCGTCCCTCCGGGGCAAGGAGAAGGACCGCCGCCCCGGCGACGTCCTCGCCGAGATCCAGGCCCTCGTGGACGACGGTGCGATCGAGGTCACACTGCTCGGTCAGAACGTCAACTCGTACGGCGTCGAGTTCGGCGACCGGCAGGCGTTCGGCAAGCTCCTGCGGGCGGCGGGGGAGATCGACGGACTCGAGCGCGTGCGCTTCACGAGCCCGCACCCGGCCGCGTTCACGGACGACGTCATCGACGCGATGGCCGAGACGCCGAACGTCATGCCGCAGCTGCACATGCCGCTGCAGTCCGGTTCCGACCGGGTGCTCAAGGCGATGCGCCGGAGCTACCGCAGTGAGCGGTTCCTCGGGATCCTCGACCGGGTGCGCGCGAAGATCCCGCACGCGGCCATCTCGACCGACATCATCGTCGGCTTCCCGGGGGAGACCGACGAGGACTTCGAGGACACGCTGCGGGTCGTCGAGCAGTCGCGCTTCGCGTCGGCCTTCACGTTCCAGTACTCGATCCGGCCGGGCACCCCCGCAGCGACGATGCCCGACCAGCTGCCGAAGGCGGTCGTGCAGGAGCGCTACGACCGGCTCATCGCGTTGCAGGACCGGATCACGGCCGAGGAGCACGCGAAGCAGGTCGGTCGCAGTGTCGAGGTGCTGGTCGCCACCGGCGAGGGCAAGAAGGACGAGTCCACCCACCGCCTGTCGGGCCGCGCCGAGGACTCCAGGCTCGTGCACTTCGCCGTGCCGCTCGGCTCCGACGTGCCCCGACCCGGGGACGTCGTCACAGTCGAGGTCACGCGGGCGGCACCGCACTTCCTGATCGCCGACAACACGGGTCCGCTGCGCATCCGTCGCACCCGCGCGGGTGACGCGTGGGACCGTGCCCAGGCCGAGAGCTGCGGCGTGCCGACCCCGACCGCGCCGGGGGCCGGGCCGCGTCCGGTCTCGCTCGGGTTGCCGAGCCTCCGTGTCGGACGCTGACGCACCGGCCGCGGTCGACCTGATCGCCGTCGTCGGGGCGACCGGCACCGGCAAGTCCGAGGTCGCGCTGTCCGTCGCCGAACGGCTCCGGGCGTCCGGTCGCCCGGCGGAGGTCGTCAACGCCGACGCGATGCAGCTGTACCGCGGCATGGACATCGGCACGGCGAAGCTGTCACTGGACGAACGACGGGGCATCCCGCACCACCAGCTCGACGTGCTCGACGTCACCGACGAGGCGAGCGTCGCCGCCTACCAGCGCGGTGCACGGGCCGACGTCGAGCGCATCACGAGCGACGGCGGCACGGCGGTGCTCGTCGGCGGTAGCGGTCTCTACGTGTCCGCCGTGCTGTTCGACCTGGCGTTCCCCGGGACGGACCCGGAGCTGCGCGCCGAGCTGGAGCGCGAGCACGCCGAGCAGGGGCCGGAAGCGCTCCTCGCGCGCCTGCGCGCCCTGGACCCGGCGGCCGCAGCCGACGTCGACGCGCGCAACCCTCGACGGCTCATCCGCGCCGTCGAGATCGCGAGCCGGTCCGAGGTCGTGACCCCGCGCCTCCCGTCCGCCCCAGCCGTGTGGCGGCCCGCTCGCGTGCTCCACCTGCACCGGGACCGGAGCGAACTCGTGGGATCACTGCACGACCGCGCTGCGCGCATGTTCCGGAGTGGACTGGTCGACGAGGTGGACGCGCTCCGTGCCGAGGGCCTCGAGCACGGGCGGACCGCCCGCGCGGCGATCGGCTACTCCCAGGCGCTCGACGTCCTGCACGGGCGAGCCACCGAGGCGGAGGCGGTCGAGGCCACGGCGATCGCCACCAGGAAGTACGCCAGGCGCCAGGTGTCGTGGTTCAAGCGGTACGAGGCCGAGGTCCTCGACGTCAGCGGCACGGACGTCGCCGGGCTGCAGGCGGTGGCCCGTAGGATCGTGCCGTGACCGAGCTGCACTTCACGAAGGGCCAGGGGACGGGCAACGACTTCGTCCTGTTCGCCGACCCCGATGCGACGGTCGACCTGACCCCGGAACGCATCCGCGCGATCGCGGACCGGCGCTTCGGCGTGGGTGCGGACGGCGTGATCCGCGCCGTGCGGTCGGACGCGATCCCCGAGGGCCGGCCGCTCGTGGCGATCGAACCCGCCGCGACGTGGTTCATGGACTACCACAACGCCGACGGATCGGTCGCGGAGATGTGCGGCAACGGCATCCGGGTGTTCGCGCGGTACCTGACCGAGTCGGGGCTCGTCGACCTCGCACCCGGCGAGACGCTGACGGTCGGCAGCCGCAAGGGGTTGGTCGACGTGCAGCGCACCACGAACGGCTTCTCGGCGGACCTCGGGCGCTGGGGCCTCGGCATCGAGGGCGGCGGCGCGAACGACGTGACCGTGCGCGCGAAGGAGCTCGACGGCGCCCGCCCCGGGATCGGGATCGACGTCGGCAACCCGCACGTGGTGGTCGCGGTCGCGACCGAGGACGAGCTCGCCGAGGTCGACCTGACCTACGTCCCGGTGCTCGAGCCGGCACCCGCGGCGGGTGCGAACGTCGAGTTCGTGCTGCCCGGCGACCCGCTCGTCAAGGACGGCGTCGGTGAGATCACGATGCGCGTGCACGAGCGGGGGAGCGGCGAGACGCTGTCCTGCGGGACCGGCGCCGTGGCCGCCGCCCTCGCGACGCGGTACTGGGCCGGCCCGTCGGCGCCGGACACCTGGCGTGTCCGGGTGCCCGGCGGTGTCGTCACCGTCCGGATGTTCGCGGCGGAGGACGGGGAGCACGTCGCCCTGGCGGGGCCGGCGGAGCTGGTGTTCTCGGGCGACCTGACGGTCTGACGTCCGCCGGGGACCTGACGGTCTGACGTCCCTGGGACCTGACGGTCTGACGTCCCTGGGACCTGACGGTCTGGCCGCTACTCGGCCGTCCGGTGCACCCGGATGACGCGGAACCCCTTGTCCGTCGTCGCGCGCGACACCTGGAACCCGGCGTCGAGCGTGTCGCGCAGCCACCGCTGCAGGGAGTCCCCACCGAGGTCCTTCGACACCACCAGCCACGCATCGCCGTCGACCTCGAGCCGCGGGAGCCAGGTCAGCAGGATCGCGTGCAGTTCGTCCTTGCCGACGCGGATGGGCGGGTTGGACCAGATGGTCCGGAAGCGCAGGTCGGCCGGCACGTCGTCCGGCAGCGCCACCGTGACGTTCGCGGCTCCGGCCGCGGCGGCGTTGGCGCGGGCGAGCCCGAGCACGCGCTCGTTGACGTCGACACCCCACACGCTGGCGTCGGGGGACTCCAGCGCCATGGTGATCGCGATCGGCCCCCACCCGCACCCGACGTCGAGCAGCGCGCCCTCGGTGGCCGGCGGCGGGACCGAGCCGAGCAGCACCCGTGTGCCGCGGTCGACGCCGTCGGGGCTGAACACCCCGGCCGCGGTGGTGAGGGTGAGCGGGCGACCGGCGAGCGTGACGTGCACCTGGCGCTCGCGGACCTCCGACGACGGACTGGCCGAGAAGTAGTGGTCGTTCGCCATGGAAGAACCGTACCGGGGACCCCGTGTGTCCCGGGCGTGGCGGCGGTACCCTGTGGAGAAGATGACGGAAACCACCATGAACGACGGACGACCCGACGACAGCGCCGAAGGTGTCGTGGAACGCGTCCTCCGCAACGCCGAGACGAAGGCGTCCTCCGCGATCTTCGCCCCCGCCCAGGCCATCCAGACCCGATCGGTCGACGAGCACGGTTGGTCCGGTGACGGCGACCAGTACGAGCGCGAGGACCGCGCTGCCCTGCGCCGCGTCACCGGTCTCTCCACGGAACTCGAGGACGTCACCGAGGTCGAGTACCGGCAGCTCCGGCTCGAGCAGGTCGTCCTGATCGGCGTGTACCCGCAGGGCGACGCCCAGGACGCCGAGAACTCCCTCCGCGAGCTCGCGGCCCTGGCGGAGACCGCCGGCGCCGTGGTGCTCGACGGACTCCTGCAGCGCCGCCCGAACCCCGACCCCTCGACCTACCTCGGCAAGGGCAAGGCCGAGGAGCTCGCGATGGTCGTGAAGGCCACCGGCGCCGACACCGTGATCGCCGACACGGAGCTCGCGCCCTCGCAGCGCCGTGCCCTCGAGGACGTGGTCAAGGTCAAGGTGATCGACCGGACGGCCGTGATCCTCGACATCTTCAGCCAGCACGCCAAGAGCCGCGAGGGCAAGGCACAGGTCGAACTCGCCCAGCTCGAGTACCTCCTGCCGCGCCTGCGTGGTTGGGGTGAGTCGATGTCCCGCCAGGCCGGTGGTCAGGTGTCGGGCGGTGCGGGCATGGGTTCGCGTGGCCCCGGTGAGACGAAGATCGAGCTCGACCGCCGACGCATCCACACCCGGATGTCGAAGCTCCGTCGACAGATCGCCGGCTTCCGCCCCGCGCGTGAGGCGAAGCGCGCCGACCGGCACCGCAACGAGGTGCCGAGCGTCGCGATCGCCGGCTACACCAACGCCGGCAAGTCGTCGCTGCTGAACCGCCTGACGAGCGCCGGCGTGCTGGTGCAGAACCAGCTGTTCGCGACGCTCGACGCCACCGTCCGACGGACCGAGAGCGCGAAGGGTCGCGAATTCACGTTCGTCGACACCGTCGGGTTCGTGCGCAACCTGCCGCACCAGCTCGTCGAGGCGTTCCGCTCCACGCTCGAGGAGGTCGGCGAGGCCGATGTCATCGTGCACGTCGTCGACGGCTCGCACCCGGACCCGGCAGCGCAGCTCGCCACGGTCCGTGACGTGATCGGCGACGTCGGCGCCCGCGACATCCCGGAGGTGGTCGCCTTCAACAAGGCGGACCTGATCGACGAGTCGCAGCGCCTCGTGCTCGTCGGACTCGTGCCGGACGCGGTCTTCGTCTCCGCCCGCACGGGCGAGGGCGTCGCCGAGCTCCTCGCTGCGATCGAGGACCGGCTGCCCGAACCGGACGTCGAGCTCACCCTCGTCATCCCGTACGACCGCGGTGACCTGGTGTCCTCCCTGCACGACGCGGGCGCGGTCGAGTCGACGGACTACGTCGAGGACGGCACGCGCCTGCGGGTGCGGGTCTTCCAGCGACAGGTCGCCGAGCTCGACCCGTACGTGGTCGCGCCGGTGGCGGCCGGCTAGTCGCACAGGCCGTCGCGTCCGGCGTCGGCCGGGAGGCACGGCGCAGCGCCGCCACGCCCGTCCGTCCGGCTCGGTCCGCCCCACGCGGCCCACTCGGAACCGGGTTCCGGACACGGCACCGAGGAACGCCGCGGTGTGGTGTCCGGAACCTGGTTCCGCGCTGATCGTTGCGCCGGAGCGTCTGCGAGCCGGAGCCGCGGTCAGACGGAGCGGAGCACCGCCACGACCTTGCCGAGGACGGTCGCGGCGTCGCCCAGGATCGGTTCGAACGCCGAGTTCCGGGGGAGCAGCCAGGTGTGGCCGTCGCGCTGGCGAAAGACCTTCACGGTCGCTTCCTCGTCGAGCATGGCCGCGACGATGTCCCCGTTGTCGGCGGTCTGCTGGGAACGGACGACCACCCAGTCGCCGTCGCAGATCGCGGCGTCGATCATGGACTCGCCCACGACCTTGAGCATGAAGAGGTCGCCCGTGCCGACGAGCTGCCGGGGGAGCGGCACGATCTCGTCGACGTGCTGCTCGGCGGTGATCGGGACGCCGGCGGCGATGCGGCCGACGAGCGGGACGAGGGTCGTGGCGTCGACGTCCGGTGTCTGCACGTCGGGCGTCGGCTCGTCGACCAGGACCTCGAGCGCGCGAGGGCGGTTCGGGTCGCGGCGGATCCACCCGCCGAGCTCGAGCTGCCCGAGCTGGTGGGAGACGCTCGACAGCGACGAGAGCCCGGCCGCATCGCCGATCTCGCGCATGCTCGGCGGGTAGCCCCGGCTGGCGATGGACGCGCGGATCGCGTCGAGGATCGCCTGCTGCTTCGCCGTCAACGGCTTCTGGACCCGCAGTTCGTCCGCCACGTCGTCTCGCCCTTCGTCGTCGCCGGGATGCCGGGCAGGAATGTCAGTGGTCCCCGCTTGACTCGTCCCAGTCGGTCGAAACAGTATCCGACCGCTCCGCGCCGGACAAACACCTGTTCGAGCGTGTCGTCAAGAAATCCCGCAGGAATCCGCTCAAGGGACTTGTGCGGGCTCGCATTCGAAACTATGTTCGGTACACGACTTCGGTTCCTCCGGACGGGAAGGCAAGAACGACATGAGCACCATCGCCATCGCTGACCACCAGCGCTCCGCGACGCCAGCGGTCCGGACGCGCTTGCGCATCACGCGTCGCGGCCGCATCGTCCTCACGACGCTCGTCGCCCTCCCGCTCTTCCTGGTCGTCGCACTGTCCGTGCTGAACGGCGGGCAGGCCTCGGCCGGCGACTCGTCACGTGCGGGCGCGCCGGTCCACTTCGAAACGGTGACGATCGAGCCGGGCGAGACCCTCTGGCAACTGGCGGAGGAGACCGCGCCCCAGGCCGACCCGCGTGACTTCGTGCAGGACGTGGTGAGCCTCAACGCCCTCGACGGCTCCACGCTGCAGGCGGGCGAGCAGATCGCGATCCCGGTGAAGTACACCTCCGGGCGCTGACCCGGCGGGTGAGCCACGGGTCGCGGGCTCCGGCCACCGTCCGGACGGCCGGTCTCCGTGGACCTGGCGCGGCCTACGATGGATCGGTGGCCACCACGCTCGAAGACCTCCCGATCCGCGACGACCTCCGCGGGCAGAGCCCGTACGGCGCTCCGCAGAAGCACGTACGCGTGCAGCTCAACGTCAACGAGAACACGCATCCCGTGCCCGAGGACGTCGCCGAGGACATCGTTGCGTCGATCCGGCAGGCCCTGACGACCGTCAACCGCTACCCGGACCGAGAGTTCACCGAGCTGCGGCGGTCACTCGCTGCGTACCTCAACGGTGAGCTCTCGACGGGGGAGCAGCTTCCGTCGGAGCAGCGCCTGACGCCCGACCAGCTCTGGGCCGCGAACGGGTCGAACGAGGTACTGCAGCAACTCCTGCAGGCCTTCGGCGGTCCCGGTCGCTCGGTCCTGGGCTTCCCGCCCACCTACTCGATGCACTCGATCCTGGCTGCCGGCACCGGCACGCGCTGGATCCCGGCGCAGCGTGACGACGAGTACCGCATCGCCCCGGAGACGGTGGTCGCCGCGATCCGCGAGCACCAGCCGGACATCGTCTTCCTCTGCGGCCCGAACAACCCCACGGGCACCCCGCTCGACGTCGACACGATCCGCGCGGCGTACGACGCGACCGACGGCATCGTGATGGTGGACGAGGCCTACGCGGAGTTCATGCCCGAGGATGCCCCGAGCGCCATCACCCTGCTGCCGGGCCGCCCTCGTCTCGTCGTCTCCCGCACGATGAGCAAGGCGTTCGCCTTCGCGGGCGCGCGCGTCGGCTACCTCGCGGCCGACCCCGCGGTCGTCGATGCGCTGCGGCTCGTCCGCCTGCCCTACCACCTGTCCGCGCTCACCCAGGCCGCTGCGATCGCCGCCCTCCGGCACGCTCCGGCGATGCTCGCGATGGTCGACGACATCAAGCAGCAGCGCGACCGGATGGTCGCCGAGCTCGCAGCGATGGGGTACCGCACGTACGAGACGTGGTCGAACTTCGTGCTCTTCGGCGGGGTCGCGGACCCGCGGGCCGCGTTCGAGGCCCTGCTCGAGCAGGACGTCATCGTGCGCGACCTCGGCATCCCGAACCACCTCCGGGTGAGCGCGGGCACCGAGGAGGAGACGACCGCCTTCCTCGACGCGATGCGCCGCGTGGCCGCCGTGCAGCCGCCGGTTAGGCTTGACGCATGACCGCCCGTACCGCCTCGATCAGCCGGAGCACGAGCGAGTCGAGCATCGAGCTGTCGCTCGACCTGGACGGCACCGGATCGTCCGACGTCTCGACGAGCGTGCCCTTCTTCGACCACATGCTGACGGCGTTCAGCAAGCACTCGCTCATCGACCTGCGGGTGCGCTCGACGGGCGACACCGACATCGACGTGCACCACACGGTCGAGGACACCGGGATCGTGCTCGGGCAGGCGCTGAAGCAGGCCCTCGGGGACCGTGCGGGAATCGGTCGCTACGGCGACGCCCTCGTCCCCCTCGACGAGGCCCTCGCGCAGGCCGTGGTCGACGTGTCGGGCCGCCCGTTCCTCGTGCACTCAGGCGAGCCGGACGGCTTCGAGTTCCACCGCATCGGCGGACACTTCACCGGGTCGATGGTCCGCCACGTGTTCGAGGCGATCACGTTCAACGCCGGCATCACCGTGCACGTCCGCGTGCTCGGCGGCCGCGACCCCCACCACATCGCCGAGGCCGAGTTCAAGGCCTTCGCCCGTGCGATGCGCCGCGCCGTCGAGCTCGACCCGCGCGTCGACGGGATCCCGTCCACGAAGGGCAAGCTGTGACCGCCAAGCCGAACGTCGTCGTCCTCGACTACGGATCGGGGAACGTCCACTCGGCGGCCAAGGCGCTCGAACGCGCCGGTGCCGACGTGACGCTGACCGCCGACAAGCAGGCTGCACTGCGCGCGGACGGGCTGCTCGTCCCCGGTGTGGGTGCCTTCGCGGCCGTCGTCGACCAGCTCGAGGGGGTGCGCGGCGGCGAGATCGTCGACCACCGCCTCGCGGGCGGTCGCCCGGTGCTCGGCATCTGCGTGGGCATGCAGGTGATGTTCGCGCGCGGGGTGGAGCGGGGCGCCGACGTCGAGGGACTCGGTCAGTGGCCGGGCACCGTCGAGGAGATCCAGGCCGAGGTCCTGCCGCACATGGGCTGGAACCGGGTCGAGGCGCCAGAGGACTCGGTGCTCTTCGACGGCCTGCACGACGAGCGGTTCTACTTCGTGCACTCCTACGGTGTGACGGACTTCCCGCTCGACGCGTACGGCCCGTTCCGCGCGCCGCGTCTGACGTGGGCGGAACACGGGCAGCGGTTCGTCGCCGCGGTCGAGAACGGCCCGCTGACCGCCACGCAGTTCCACCCCGAGAAGTCCGGGGAGCCGGGCATCCGGCTGCTCCGGAACTGGGTCGACTCGCTCTGACGGGCGATGACCGACGACCTGCAGACGCAGCCGGCGACCGACGTCCGGCGGCCGGAGCCGCGACCGACAGCCGGCACCGCGACCGACAGCCGGCACCGGGGGCGGCAGCCGGCACCGCGACCGACAGCCGGCACCGCGGTCGGCAGCCGGCACCGCGACCGACGTGACCGGCCCGCCTGACCGAGGCCGTGCCTCCCGGCCGCTCCCCACCACCCGCGCGACCCGACCAGCGACAGGACCGACAGCACCATGACCGACCTCACCGCCACCCCGCCCCTCGTCCTGCTGCCGGCCGTCGACGTCGTCGACGGCCAGGCCGTCCGCCTCACCCAGGGCGAGGCCGGCAGCGAGACCTCCTACGGCGACCCGGTCGCCGCCGCGCGCACGTGGCGCGACCAGGGCGCCGAGTGGATCCACCTCGTCGACCTGGACGCCGCGTTCGGACGGGGCGACAACCGTCGCGTGATCGCCAAGGCGATCCGCGAGGTCGAGGGCGTCTCGGTCGAGCTGTCCGGCGGCATCCGCGACGACGCCTCGCTCGAAGCCGCGCTCGCGACGGGTGCTGCCCGCGTCAACCTCGGCACGGCCGCGCTCGAGAAGCCCGAGTGGGCCGCCCGCGTCATCGGCGAGTACGGCGAGCAGATCGCCGTGGGGCTCGACGTCCGCGGCACCACGCTGGCCAGCCGCGGCTGGACGGAGGACGCCGGTGACCTGTGGGAGGTGCTGGACCGCCTCGAGGCCGCCGGGTGCGCCCGCTACGTCGTGACCGACGTGACGAAGGACGGCACGCTGCAGGGGCCGAACGTCGAGCTCCTCCGCGAGGTCTGCGACCGTACCGACCAGCCCGTCGTGGCCTCTGGCGGGATCTCGACGCTCGACGACCTCCGCGCGCTGCGCGAGCTCGTGCCGCACGGGCTCGAGGGCGCGATCATCGGCAAGGCCCTGTACTCCGGCGCGTTCACGCTGCCGGCCGCCCTCGACATCGCGTCGGAGTAGCCGCCGTGGCGGGCATCTCGAACGGCCGAGGGACCGGGCCCGAGGCCGCCGCGCCCGGCGCGACCGACGACGCCCACACGCCCGGCGGGGCCGCTGACTCGGCCGGCAACCCCTGGGCGGGGCGGACCTTCGACGCGCACGACGACGCCTACGCCGACGACGACGGCCTCGCCGACCCGGCACTGGTCTCGGCGATCACGGCGCTGCAGCAGGGCGGCTCCCAGCGGGCGGTCGTCGACGCGCTGCGTGGCGCGCGGCTCCTCGTCCCGCTCGTCGCCGAGGCGGGAGACGTCGGTCACACCGAGGACGGCCGTCTGGTCGACAAGACCCAGGAGCTGTCGATCGTCACGGTCGCCGGACCCGACGGTCGCAGCGTGATGCCGGCGTTCACGTCGGCCGAGGCGATGCGCTCGTGGGACGCCACCGCCCGACCGGTGCCCGCGGACGCGCGCCGGGTGGCGATGGCGGCGGCGAGCGAGGAGACCCAGCTCGTCGTCCTCGACCCGACCGCGCCGACGGAGTTCGTGCTCCGACGGCCGGCGGTCTGGGCGATCGGGCAGGACCTGCCGTGGACACCGTGCTTCGAGGACCCCGAGGTCGCGCAGGCGTTCGCGGGCTCCGTCGCCGACGAGCCCGCGATCGCGCGGGTCGAGTTGTCGCCGGGCGACCCGCTCGGACGGTTCGCCGGTGCGGAGCTCACCGTCGGACTGGCGCTGCACCCCGGTCTCGACCATGCGGACGTCCAGGCCCTGGTCGGGCGGCTCCAGCAGCGGTGGACGGCCGACGCCGTCGTCGCGGAGCGGGTGGACAGCATGCGGGTGGCGCTGCGTCCGGCGTGACCGAACGGGCGGTCGGCGAGGAGGCCCGGTGCGGGTCTGCCCCGCGGGCTGCGGACCGCGCGGCGGTGCGGCCCGGGCCCGGCGCGGCTCGCCGGTACGATGACCGGGTGAGGACGAACCCGACCAGCACCCCCGGCACCGGCGAGACCCCGATCGGTCCGACCGGTCGGCCCGTGCGGCAGTTCCCCGTCCCCGAGGAGCTCGACGGTCACGGACCGGCCCGCATCATCGCGCTCTGCAACCAGAAGGGCGGCGTCGGCAAGACCACGACGTCCATCAACCTCGGTGCCGCGCTCGCCGAGTACGGGCGCAAGGTCCTCGCCGTCGACTTCGACCCGCAGGGAGCCCTGTCCGCGGGGCTCGGGGTCCGCACACACGACATCCCGACCGTCTACGACCTGCTCATGGGCGCCGTGAAGGACCCGCGCGAGGTCATCCAGCCCACGAACGTGCCGCTGCTCGACGTGATCCCGGCGAACATCGACCTGTCCGCGGCCGAGGTGCACCTCGTCAACGAGGTCGCCCGGGAGCAGATCCTGGCGAGCGTGCTGCGCAAGGTCTCGGGCGACTACGACCTCATCCTCGTCGACTGCCAGCCGTCGCTCGGGCTGCTCACCGTCAACGCGCTCACGGCGGCGCACGGCGTGCTCATCCCGCTCGAGTGCGAGTTCTTCGCGCTCCGCGGCGTCGCGCTCCTCATCGAGACGATCGACAAGGTGCGCGACCGGCTCAACCCGGCCCTCCGGCTCGACGGCATCCTCGCCACGATGTACGACTCGCGCACGCTGCACTCGCGCGAGGTCATGGAGCGTGTCGTCGAGACCTTCGACGACCACGTGCTCGACACGGTGATCGGCCGGACGGTGAAGTTCCCCGATGCCACCGTCTCGGCGCGTCCCATCACGCAGACGGCACCCGAGCACGCCGCGGCGCACGCCTACCGGGCGCTCGCCAGGGAGCTCGTCGAGCGTGGCGCCGTCGCCTGAGCCCGTCCCACGGAGCGATGCCGCGGACCCGTCGGGCGGCACGGCGCCGGTGCCCGTGCCCGCGGGACCGGCTTCAGCGGACGACGCGCCCGTCGGCAGCGCCACCGCGCCCGGCTTCCGGGTCCGGCTGCGCAACTTCGACGGCCCCTTCGACCTGCTGCTCTCGCTGATCACGAAGCACGAGCTCGACATCACCGAGGTCTCGCTCGGTGCCGTGACGGGTGAGTTCATCCAGTACGTCCGCCTGGCCGAGTCGGCCGACGAGCTCGACGAGGCGAGCGAGTTCCTCGTCGTCGCCGCGACCCTGCTCGACCTGAAGATCGCCGGTCTCCTGCCGCAGGGGGAGCTCGTCGACGCCGAGGACGTCGCCCTGCTCGAAGCCCGCGACCTGCTGTTCGCACGGCTGCTGCAGTACCGGGCGTTCAAGCAGGCGGCCGAGTGGTTCGGCGAGCAGTGGCAGCAGGAGTCCCGCCGCCACGTGCGCCGCGTCCGGCTCGAGGAACGCTTCCGCGCGCGGACGCCCGAGCTGGTGTGGACCCTGTCGGTGCAGGACTTCGCGGCGATCGCGACGCTCGCCTTCGCGCCGCGGGAGATCCCCACCGTCGGGCTCGACCACCTGCACGCGCCGCTCGTCAGCATCCGCGAGCAGGCGGCGATCGTCGTGTCGATCCTCCGGACCCGCGCGGACGAGGACGTCTCGTTCCGCGAGCTGGTCGCCGGCGTCTCGGAGACGGGTATCGTGGTGGCTCGCTTCCTGGCGATCCTTGAGCTGTACCGGAACGCGTCGATCTCGTTCGAGCAGGCCGAACCGCTCGGGGAGCTGACACTCCGGTGGACCGCCGAGGACTGGTCCGACGAGAGCCTCGCAAATCTGGGAGCCGACTATGACGGATGACGCACGCGCCCACTCGTCGAGCGCAGAGCCCGGCGGAGCGGACGAGGTCGCCGACGCGCGTGCGATCGAGCAGGAGCTGCACGCGCCGGGGGCTGCGCGGACGGACCTGCCGGTCGACCGACAGATCGAGGCGATCCTGATGATCGCCGACGAGCCGCAGTCGCTGGTGTCCCTCGGGGCCGCGGTCGGTGCGCCCGTGCCCGCCGTCCGCCAGGCGATCGAGCGGCTCGTGGCCGACTTCGACGGCGTCGACGGCACCGTCCGTCGCGGCTTCGAACTGCGCGAGGTCGGTGGCGGCTGGCGCTTCTACGTCCGACGCGAGCTGGACGACGTCGTCGAGCAGTTCGTCGAGGCCGAGCGCCCCGCCAGGCTGTCGCAGGCCGCCCTCGAGACCCTCGCGGTCGTCGCCTACAAGCAGCCGATCACGCGCTCGCAGATCGCCGCGATCCGCGCCGTCAACGTCGACGGGGTCGTCCGCACGCTCGTCGCGCGCGGGCTGATCGAG
Source organism: Curtobacterium caseinilyticum (assembly GCF_030363035.1). GTDB lineage: Bacteria > Actinomycetota > Actinomycetes > Actinomycetales > Microbacteriaceae > Curtobacterium > Curtobacterium caseinilyticum. Next base: position 167,194 of record NZ_JAUCMN010000008.1, read on the forward strand.
GAATCGTTCACCGACGCCGAGACCGGCGCCATCAACTACGTCACGTCCGACCTGCTGCTCCAGCAGCTCGGCATCAACTCGCTCGACGAGCTGCCGCTCATCTCGCCCCTCCTCGAGGACGGCGCCGGCGGCTTCGAGCAGAACGAAGGGATCCCCGATGGCCGCGTATGAGGACGAACGACGAGGAGGCCCGCGGGGCGGGTCCGGTCGCGACGGCGGCGGCCGGCCGGGAGGCGCGCCCCGCGACCGCGACGGCGGCTCCGCCCGTGCGGGTGGCCGGTCGGGTGACGACCGTGGTGGGTACCGCGGGCGTGACGACCGGTCTGGTGGGACCGGCGGCGGACACCGGGGCAACGACGACCGTGGTGGGTACCGCGGGCGTGACGAACGTTCCGGTGGGGCCGGCGGTGGCTACCGCGGGCGTGACGAGCGTTCCGGGGGCGCGGGCGGTGGCTACCGCGGCAACGACGACCGTGGCGGCTACCGCGGGCGTGACGACCGTTCCGGTGGGACCGGCGGTGGGTACCGCGGCCGTGACGAGCGTTCGGGTGGCGCGGGCGGTGGCTACCGCGGCAACGACGACCGTGGTGGGTACCGCGGCCGCGACGAGCGTTCGGGCGGGGCCGGCGGTGGCTACCGCGGCAACGACGACCGTGGTGGGTACCGCGGCCGCGACGACCGGTTCGGTGGATCCGGTGGTGGGTACCGCGGGAACGACGACCGCGGCGGCTACGGCGGGCGCGACGACCGTGGTGGGTACCGCGGGCGCGACGACCGCTCCGGTGGGACCGGTGGCGGGTACCGCGGGAACGACGACCGTGGTAGGTACCGCCGCCGCGAGGACCGACCGGGCGGAGACCGCGGCCGCTTCGTGAGCCGTGACGACGACCACCGTGGCGGAGCTGGCGGCTTCGTCCGCCGCGAGGACGACCAGTCCCCGGGTGGGTACCGCGGGCGCGACGACCGCCAGGGCGGCGGCGCTCGCGACCGCGACGACCGTGGGTTCCGTGGGCGTGACGACCGTGGTGCCGGCGGCTTCCGTGGGCGCGACGACCGCGGCGGGGCTGGCGAGCGTCGTGGCAGCGACCGCCGGGACGACCGCGGCAGCGACCGACGTGGCAACGACCGCCGCGACGACCGCCGAGACCCCGCGCGCGAGGACCGCCGGGCCCCCGACGGCCGCCCGAGCACCGTGTGGCACAACGGCCGCCGCTACGTCGGTGGCACCACCACCGCCCGGAACAGCGACCGCGGTCGCGCTGCCGGGACCGACCCGCGCACGACGCCGCGCCCGGAGGGCGCGCGTGACGACCACGGTGCGCCGCTGGAGGGCACGCCCGAGCGCCCCGTCATCCCGGACTGGGACGCCGACGGAGCGGGGTCGTCCGCCGGGGGTGACCAGGGCCTCCAGGCCGACGGTGAGCGTCTGCAGAAGGTGATCGCCGCTGCGGGCGTGGCGTCCCGACGGGTCGCGGAGAACCTGATCGTCGAGGGCCGCGTGACGGTCAACGGCGAGGTGGTCGAGGCCCTCGGGCGGCGCGTCGACCCGCGGACCGACGACATCGCGGTCGACGGCGTGCCGGTTCAGGTGGACAGCTCGCGGCGGTACGTGCTCCTCAACAAGCCGACCGGGGTCGTGTCGAGCCTGCAGGACGAGCGGGGCCGGCGCGACCTGTCCGAGTTCGTCGACCGGTACGAAGAGCGCCTGTTCAACGTCGGCCGACTCGACGCGGAGACGTCCGGCCTGCTGCTGCTGACGAACGACGGCGACCTCGCGCACGTGCTGGCACACCCCTCCTTCGGTGTGACCAAGACCTACATCGCGAAGGTCGCGGGCAACGTGAACCCGGCGACGGTGCAGCAGCTGCTCGACGGCGTGGAGCTCGAGGACGGCCCGATCGCCGCGGACAAGGTGCGCCTGCTCGAGTCCGCGCGGGGTGAGTCGCTCGTCGAGATCACACTGCACTCGGGCCGCAACCGCATCGTCCGTCGGATGCTCGACGCCGTCGACCACCCGGTGCTCGAGCTCGTCCGCCGGTCGTTCGGTCCGCTCCAACTCGGCTCGCTGCCGATCGGCAGGGTGCGGGAGCTCTCGACCGTCGAACTCGGCGCACTCCTGCGCATCGCCCGCGAGGCGAAGGGTCCTGCACAGGCCGACACCGACGAGGAGACTGCCGACTGACCGTCGGTAGGCTGGCCCGGTGACCGACGCCCCCGCCCCGCTCGCCGAACCGGACATCGACCGCCGGCTCCGCGGGCCCGTGCGGGTCGTCGGTGCCGGGCTGCTCGGTGCCTCGATCGGCCTGGCGCTGCGCGAGAAGGGGGTCGACGTCGTCCTCGACGACGTCTCGCCGGCCGCGCTGGCGCTCGCCGTGGACTACGGCGCTGGTCGCCGCCCGGCGCCGGGGGACGAACCCGAGCTCGTCGTCGTGGCGGTGCCCCCGGACGTCGTCGCAGCCGTCGTCGAGCGTGAGCTCGCGACCCACCCGCGTGCGGTCGTGACCGACGTGGCGAGCGTCAAGACCGGACCGCTGGACCGCCTGCGTGACGCGGGCGCGGACATCAGCCGGTACATCGGCTCGCACCCGATGGCCGGGCGTGAGCGCAGCGGGCCGACCGCGGCGCGCGCGGACCTCTTCGTCGGACGGCCCTGGGTCATCGCCGGGCACGACGCCATCACCTACCAGCGCGCCGCGGTGGTCGAGGACCTCGCGCTCGACGTCGGCGCCACCGTGGTCCCGATGGAGCCGGAGTCGCACGACCTGGCGGTCGCCTACGTGTCGCACGCGCCGCAGCTGGTCTCGACGCTCATGGCGGCGCGGCTGCGGGAAGCGCCGGACGGCTCGCTCGAACTGGCCGGCGGCGGTGTCCGTGACGTCACCCGCATCGCGGCGAGCGACCCGGGGTTGTGGGTGCAGATCATCGGCGCGAACGCCGCCAACATCCGACCGGTGCTGGCCGACCTGCGCGACGACCTCGACCAGGTGCTGCACGCGCTCGACGACCCCGACGCCCAGGGGGCACCCCGGACGATCGCCGAGACCATCGCAGCGGGCAACCGCGGGGTCGAACGGCTGCCCGGCAAGCACGGCACCACCAAGCGGTTCGCCCAGGTGGTCGTCCTCGTGGACGACACCCCGGGGCAGATCGCCGCGCTCCTCACGTTCATCGGGGAGATCGGCATCAACCTCGAGGACATGCGCCTCGAGCACTCGCCCGGCGCACCGATCGGCATCGTCGAGGTGTCGGTCGTACCCGAGCAGGAACAGCGACTCGTCGAAGAGCTCGAGGGTCGCGGATGGAGGATCGCAGCAGCATGGGCCTGAACGACGACGCGTACACCGCACCGAACGAGTCCGGCGTGACCGGCGGGCCGGACGGCCCCGACTCCGGGCTGCCGACGCCGGGGGAGCAGCCCGGTCCGCTCGGCGGCGGTGACGTCGCCGGCGGCCTCGACGGCCAGGGCGGCGGGGAGCCCGGTTCGACGAGCGCGCCGGTGCCGTCCGGCCTGCCGCAGGGCGCCTTCGTCGCCAAGACCGTGATCGCGGTGGACGGCCCCGCGGGCAGTGGCAAGTCGAGCGTCTCCCGGGCCGCGGCCCGCGTGCTCGGGTTCGGCTACCAGGACACCGGAGCCGCCTACCGTGCGCTCGCGTGGCACGCGCTGCAGCAGGGCGTCGACCTCGACGACCCGGCCGCCGTGCTCGCGAGCTGGGACACCTTCGACTATGCCATCGGCACCGACCCCGACGACTACTTCGTCCGCGTCGGCGGAACGGACGTGACCGACGCCATCCGCACGCCGGACGTGACCGCGGCCGTCGCGCACATCGCGAAGCTGCCGGAGGTCCGCGAGCGGCTCGTGCAGCTGTTCCGCCGGGTCATGCGGAAGGCCGACGCCCGGGGCATCATCACGGAGGGACGCGACATCACGACCGTCGTCGCACCCGACGCCGAGGTCCGCATCCTGCTGACCGCCGACGAGTCGGTTAGGATGGCTCGACGTTCGGCTGAGGTCACCACCCAGTCGGCCGCCGAGACCTCCGCCGCACTCGCTCGACGTGATGCGGCGGACGCGAAGGTCGTCGACTTCATGAACGCCGCGGACGGCGTCACGACGCTCGACTCCACCGACCTCGACTTCGACCAGACCGTCCAGGCGGTCGTCGACCTGGCCCGAGCGGCCACGCACTGACGCAGACCGGGCGCCGTCCGGTCACCACGACCGGGCTGCCCGGTCACCACGGCCGGGTGACCGGCCCGGCCGGGAACGGCCACCGACACCGCGGCTCCGGTCGCACACGAGGAACCCCACCATGGCCCAGCAGGACAGCCACGACAACGACGACTTCCCGGAGTACGACGACGCGCTCGGCGAGCGGCTCGCCGGGCTCGACGACGCCGAAGCGGACCAGCGAGCCAACGCGCTCCGCGTCGGACTCGACGAGTACGAGCTCGACGACGAGGACGTCGCGCTCCTCGACGCCGGCGAGCTCGGCGAGGACGGCGTGCACTACCTGCCCGCCTACCCCGTGCTCGCGATCGTCGGTCGCCCGAACGTCGGCAAGTCGGCGCTCGTCAACCGCATCATCGGTCGCCGCGAGGCCGTCGTGCAGGACGTCCCCGGCGTCACGCGCGACCGCGTGAGCTACAAGGCCGAGTGGAACGACAAGCGTTTCACGCTCGTCGACACCGGCGGGTGGGAGCCCGACGCCCGGGGCATCAACGCCTCGGTCGCCGCGCAGGCCGAGGTCGCGGTCGACCTCGCCGACGCGGTGCTCTTCGTCGTCGACGTCACGGTCGGCATCACCGCGACCGACGAGCACGTCGTGAAGATGCTGCGTGGCACGGACCGCCCGGTGATCGTCGTGGCGAACAAGGCCGACGACGACCGCCGCGACCTCGACGCCTTCGAGCTGTGGAACCTCGGTCTCGGCGAGCCGCACCCGGTCTCCGCGCTGCACGGTCGCGGCGTCGCGGACCTCATGGACCTCATCATCAAGACGCTCCCCGACACCTCCGCGGTCGCCAAGCAGGAGGTCGGTGGCCCCCGTCGCGTCGCGATCCTCGGCCGTCCGAACGTCGGCAAGAGCTCCCTGCTCAACAAGGCCGCGGGCGAGGAGCGCGTCGTCGTCAACGACCTCGCGGGCACCACGCGCGACCCGGTGGACGAGCAGATCGAGCTCGGCGGTCGGGTGTGGCGCTTCGTCGACACCGCCGGCATCCGGAAGCGCGTGCACCTGCAGCAGGGCGCGGACTTCTACGCCTCGCTCCGCACCACCGCGGCGCTCGAGAAGGCCGAGGTCGCCGTCGTCGTGCTCGACGTGACCGAGCCGATCTCGACGCAGGACCTGCGCATCATCGACCTCGTGCTCGAGTCGGGCCGTGCGCTCGTCCTGGCCTACAACAAGTGGGACCTGCTCGACGACGACCGCCGCCGCTACCTCGAGCGCGAGATCGAGCAGGACCTCGCCCACGTGGCCTGGGCTCCGCGCGTGAACATCTCCGCCCGCACCGGCCGCCACCTCGAGAAGCTCGTGCCGGCGCTCGAGACCGCGCTCGAGTCGTGGGACACCCGCATCCCGACCGGCAAGGTCAACGCCTTCATCGCCGAGCTCGTGCAGGAGCACCCGCACCCGGTCCGTGGCGGCAAGCAGCCGCGCATCCTGTTCGGCACCCAGGCCTCGAGCCAGCCGCCCACCTTCGTGCTGTTCACGTCGGCGTTCCTCGACCCGCAGTACCGACGCTTCATCACCCGTCGTCTCCGTGAGGTGTGGGGCTTCGAGGGAACACCGATCAACGTCAACATGCGCGTCCGCGAGCGCCGGAAGCGCTCGTAGCGCGGATCCGGGGGGACGGCGTGCGACGGCGGGCAGGGCGGGGACCGGCAACGGTCCTCGCGGTGCTCGCCGTCGTCGTGTCCGTCGTCGGTGGAGCCTGGTGGGCGGCCGGACGGAGGGGCGCCGTCGACGAGGGTGTGATCAGCGCACACGCGGTGTCGACGCCGGATTCGTCGGTGCCCGCGCCCTCGAACGAGAGTGGGGGTCCGCTCCAGGTGTCGAACGCTCTCGGAGCGCCGATCCCCGGTGACACGACTCGGCAGGACGTCCCGCGCGCGGTCGAGGACTGGATCGACCGCGCGCTCCCCGTGGCCGGACGACTGTCCGCCACGGTCGACGGCGTCGCCGGGACCGTGCGGATCGAACGCGTCGGCGATGCGACCGTCGCTGTCAGCGTGCCGGGGATGGCGCTGCCCGCGGGGCACCAGGAGGCCCGGCTCGTGCTCGCCCGGCAGGCGCCACCGCGTGCCGACGGTCTCGCGCACGCGACCGGCACAGCGGTCTTCTCGGCCGACGGTGGCGACGCCTCGCTGGTCGTGGATCCGAGTGCCCTGCAGGCCGACATCAGGTGGGCCGCCCTGGTCGACGACGCGTCCGGCCAGGTCCTCGGGACCGCGTGGCTGGTCCCCGTCGACTGACGTCGACGTGGATCGATGGCAGCGGCCGGATGCGGCACGATGGTCGTGTGAGCCTCCCCGTCCTCGCCGACCGTCTGTGGTGCCGGCTGCACCTGGACCGCCTGGCCGGCGGTCGTCAGGCCGACTACGTGATCCGTGAGGACATGCTCGCGCACCCGGACACCGTCCGGTCGTTCCGGTGGATCCGGTGGCTGCTCGTCGCCGAGACCCTCGTGGGCCTCGCCGCGATCGTCGTCGCGGTGCTGCTCACCCGTGCGGGCGAGACGGTCGCGTGGGCGGTGTGGTTCCGGGCGACCGTGGTGCTGCTCATCACCCTGACCCTCTACGTCTTCGCGTGGCGGGCGCAGCTCGGCTACTACTGGGCGTACCAGCGCCTCCGGCTGTTCAGCCGGATCTTCCCGGTCGTGACGCTCGTGGTCGCCGCCATCCCCGGGCTCTACCCGTTCTGGATGGTCATCGAGCAGATCCTGTTCTCGCTGCTCATGATCGGGATCGGCGACGTGCTGACGAGCGACCACATGCGCACGACGTTCCCGAAGCCCGCGCGGACGCCACGACGGGGGCGGTCCGCAGCGTGACGGTCGGAGGGCGGCCGTACGATGATCGACACGGGGGTGGTGTGTGAAACTCAAGGTGACCATCGCGGGTCCGCGGTCCGATCGCGACGTCGTGGTGACGGCGGACGTGACGGCGACCATCGGTTCGCTGGCCGACCGGTTGTCGCGCGGGCGGACAACGACGGACGGCGTCCCGCTCACGCTGCGCGTGTGGTTCCCGGACCGGCAGCAGCCGCGGCTGCTGAACCCGTCGGCGACCGTGCACGAGTCGTCCCTGCGGTCCGGGTGCCGGGTCGAGGTCGTCGCCGCGACCGACCGCCGCCGCGGAGACGACGTCGAGGACGCGCCCGCCGCAGTCGCCCAGGTGGTGTCCGGTCCGGAAGCGGGCAACGAGTACACCCTGTCCCAGGGCGTGAACCTGGTCGGGCGCGACGCCATGGCACAGGTCTGGCTCGCGTCGGACGACCTCGTGTCGCGCCGTCACGCGACCGTCACCGTGGGCGAGACGATCGAGGTCGTCGACCTCAACTCCGCGAACGGCGTCGAGGTGGACGGACGCCTCGTCGCCCGAGCCTTCGTCGACCCCGACACGGTGGTGCGCATCGGCGACACCACCCTGCGCATCCGTCCCCTGCCGACCGTGGGCGCCGTGCCCGGAACAGCACCGTCGAGCGCAGGGACCGCTCCGGGTGAGACCGACTTCAGCCGATCGCCCCGCGTCGAGCCAGCGCACCGCGGTCGGCAGTTCACCCTGCCCGAGATCCCGGTTCCCGGCGAGAAGCCCCGGCTCCCGGTGATCGCGATCATCGCGCCGATCATCCTCGGCGCCGTGCTCTTCCTCGTCACCAAACAGCCCTACACGCTGATCTTCATCGCGCTCTCGCCGGTGATCATGATCGGCACCTGGATCGACCAGCGCGTCCAGGTCCGACGTCGGCGTCGCGACGAACGGGAGCGGTTCGAGGACTCCCTCGCCGACGTCGGTGAACGGCTCGCAGCGGCCCGCACGGTGGAGGTCGAGGCCCGCACCGCGGAGTCGCCCGCGCCGTCGATCGTCACCGCGGCGATGCGGGAGCGTTCGGCGCTGCTGTGGACCCGGAAGCCGGAGCACACCACCTTCCTCGAGGTCCGCTTCGGTGCCGGCGAGCAGCCGTCCCGCTCGACCGTGACCCTGCCGTCCAAGAACACCGGCAGCGTGGACGACTGGAACCGTGCCGAGGCGCTCGCCGACGAGTACGCGACCGTCGGACCGGTGCCCGTGGTCGAGACGTTCGAGCGCGCCGGAGCGATCGGCGTCGCCGGGACGGGACTCGCCGCGGACGACGTCGCGCGCTCGCTCGTCGTCCAGCTCGCGGGCCTGCACAGCCCCGCCGACCTCGTCCTGACCGCCTTCGCCGGTGGCACCACGACCGACCAGTGGGCGTGGCTGAAGTGGCTGCCCCACGTCGACTCGCCGTACAGTCCGCTCCGCTCCGCCGGTCTCGTACGTGACTTCGCCGGCGCCTCGACGCTCCTCGCCGAGCTCGAGGGGCTGGTCGCCACGCGCAGGGCCGCAGGGCTCGGGCGCGGCGAACAGGTGCGGTCGCGCATCGACGAGTCCCGTGCCCTCGACGAGGACCACGGCGAGTCGGTGGACCGCCTGCCGGCCACGCCCGCCGTCGTGGTGCTCGTCACCGCGGAGGCACCGGCGGACCGCGCCCGGCTGGTCGCCCTGGCCGAGGAGGGCCCCGACCTCGGCGTCCACGTGCTCTGGCTCGCGCCGACGCTCCAGGCGCTGCCCGTCGTGTGCCGCACGCACATCGTGCTCGATCGTGCGGGCGGCACCGCCACGGTCGGCTTCGTCCGGTCCGGGCAGTCGGTGGTGCTCGAGGAGCTCGACCGTGTCGACAGCATCGAGGCCGCGACGGTCGCTCGGGCGATCGCACCGATCCAGGACTCGGGTGCACGCGTGCTCGACGAGACCGACCTGCCGCACAGCGTGGCGTTCGTCGACCTGTACGAGGGCGACGTCGCCGGCGACCCGGCCGCGATCGTCCAGCGCTGGGTGAAGAACGACAGCCTGACGGGAGAGTGGGTCCCCGGAGCAGGGCGGGAGAGCGGCGGCGTCCGCGCCGTCGTCGGGCAGGGGCCCAGCGAGCCCCTCGCGCTCGACCTCCGCGCCCACGGGCCGCACGCGCTCGTCGGTGGCACCACCGGCGCGGGCAAGAGCGAGTTCCTGCAGACCTGGATCATGGGCATGGCGACGGAGTACTCGCCGGACCGCCTGACCTTCCTGCTCGTCGACTATAAGGGCGGCGCTGCGTTCGCCGAGTGCGTCGGCCTGCCGCACACCGTCGGCCTCGTCACCGACCTCAACCCGCACCTCGTCCGTCGCGCCCTCACGTCGCTGCGTGCCGAGCTCCGGTACCGCGAGCACCTGCTGAACGACCGCGGTGCGAAGGACCTCGTCACCCTCGAACAGCGGGGCGACCCGGCGGCGCCGCCCGTGCTCGTCATCGTCATCGACGAGTTCGCCGCGCTCGCGACCGAGATCCCCGAGTTCATCGACGGGGTCATCGACGTCGCCCAGCGGGGCCGGTCCCTCGGCCTGCACCTCGTGATGGCAACGCAGCGTCCGAGCGGGGTCATCAAGGACTCCCTCCGCGCGAACACGAACCTGCGCATCGCGCTCCGCGTCGCCGACCCCGTCGACAGCGAGGACGTCCTCGGCGTGCCCGACGCCGCCTTCTTCGACCCGGGCACCCCCGGTCGCGCGGCAGCGAAGATCGGCCCTGGTCGGGTCCTCGACTTCCAGACCGCCTACCTCGGCGGCCGCTCTGACGACGTCGTCCACGAACCCGACGTCGACGTGCAGGACTTCCCGTTCGGACCCGGCAGCACCTGGCCGAGCCCGGCGCGCGCACCGCGGGACTCCTCGCGCGCCCGCGACATCGAGCGGCTCGCCGCGACCATCGTCCGCGCTGCGGACGACCGCTCGCTCGACGTCCCCCGGAAGCCGTGGCTCGACCAGCTCCCGGACGCGATCGGCCTGGAGGCACTGCCCGCCTCCGACGGCTCGGCGCTCGTCATCGGGTCGGTCGACCTCCCCGAGTCGCAGCAGCAGACACCGTTCCGTCTCGACCTCGACGCGGCCGGCAACGTCGCCGTGCTCGGCGCCGGCGGCGCCGGCAAGTCCGCGGCACTCCGCGCCGTCGCGGTCGCTGCCTCCGCCGCGGCGGACCGGTTCCCGGTCCGCATCACGGGGCTCGACTTCGGTGGCGGCGGCCTGCGCATGCTCGAGGCGCTGCCCACGGTGGGCACCGTCATCAGCGGGCCGGACGACGAACGCATCACGCGCCTCCTGGCCGACCTCGAGGCCACCGTCACCGACCGGTCGTCCCGCTTCGCTGCCGCCCGTGCGGCGAACCTCAGCGAGTACCGGACCGTCACCGGCACCGCCGAGCCGCGCATCATCGTCCTCGTCGACGGGATGGGTGCCTTCCGGAACGAGTACGAGTTCCGTCTCGGCACCCAGCCGGTCTTCGACCAGCTCGTCGCCGTCGCCGCGACCGGACGGGCGCTCGGCGTGCACCTGGTGATGAGCGCCGACCGCATCGCGGCGTTCCCGTCGAACCTGCAGGCGGCGATCGGGGAGCGGATCGTGCTCCGCCTGGCCACCGAGACGGAGTACCACGCGGCGGACGTGGCCGCCGACGTGCTCGAGGACGCGGTCCCCGGACGCGGGCTCGTCGACGAGCACGAGGTGCAGCTCGCGGTCCCCGGGGCCTCCGCCGACCTCGTCGCGCAGGCCGCGGCGGTCGAGGCCCTCGCCGCTGACCTCGTGCGGCGGGGCGTGGCCGAGGCGCCGCCCATCCGTCGGCTGCCCGAGGACGTGGACCGCGCAGACCTGCCGGCCGCCGTCGACGGCCGTCCGACCATCGGGCTGGCGGACGACACCCTGGGCCCCGTCGGCGTCCCGACCGACGGCCTGTTCGTGGTGACCGGACCATTCGGCTCCGGGCGGTCGACCACGATGCGCACGGTCCTGCGGTCCGTGCGGGCGACGTGGCCGGACCGGCCGGCACACCTCGTCGTCGGGCGGCGGTCGACGCTCCGCGACGCAACCGAGTGGGCATCCGCCGCGCAGGACGCCACCGACGCTGAAGCCATCGCCTCACAGCTCGCCACCGCGCTCGAGACCGGGCAGTCGACCGGCCCGGACCCCGTCATCGTCATCGAGAACGTCGGCGACTTCGAGGGGCTGCCGGCGGAGAGCCAGGTCGCGCGGCTCATCAAGGCCGCGCGGCGGGCCGGCGTGTTCGTCCTCGCCGAGGCCGACACGGTCACGGCGCCGAGCGCCTGGCAGCTGTTCGCCGAGCTCAAGACCGCACGCGCGGGGATCGCCCTGCAACCGGAGGAGACCGACGGGCTGACGCTCTTCCGGACGGCGTTCCCGCGGGTCACACGGACCGACTTCCCCGTCGGACGGGGCATCATGGTCGACTCCGGGCGGATCACCCGCGTGCAGGTCGCCCGCGACGCCCGGTCCGCCTGACGACGGACACCGCCGTACCCCTCGGACGGGGGCGTCGACATCGCATGGGTGATTTGTTCCACAGCGGTGTTACCGTGGTCCCGATCGCCGGAGGGGCTGGCGATCCAGACCACCTAAGGGGTGCAACGTGGCCAACATCAACGTCTCCTACCAGGAGCTCAACAGCAACGCCGACCGTCTGCTGGCCGGACGCGACGAGATCAACGCGACCCTGTCGAAGCTGCAGGCGCAGATCGCATCGCTGACCCAGGCCGGCTTCCAGACCGACCGTTCCTCGGGTGCCTACAACGAGGCGTACAACCGCTTCACGACCGGTGCGCAGAACACCATCGGCGGTCTGAACGACCTCGCGCAGTTCCTCCGCACCACCGCGCAGACGCTGGGCGACGTCGACCAGCAGCTCGCGTCGCGACTCGGGCGCTGATCGGGACGACCGGACCAGGGACGGCCGGCGCTGCAGGTGCCGGTCGTCTCCTCCGTTGGGGGTAGAGCATGTACGGGGAGATGGCACAGCTCCGGGCGAAGGCCCGTGCGCTGCGCGACGACGCCGACGGGCTGCGGTCACGGGCGAGCGCGCTCGTGGCGCAGGCCGACGGGCTGTCGTCGGCGGGGAAGGCCGCCGACGCCGTGCGTCGTCGGGTCCAGGAGTCGGGCACGGAGCTCGGCAAGAAGGCGCAGCTGCTCGACGAGGCAGCAGACGCCCTCGATGCGCACGCCAAGGCGGTTGACGCAGTGAAGGCACAGATCGCGGAAGCCGAACGCATCGCACGTGACCTCTGGAACCAGGCCGCGCATCTGGCGGCGAACGTCGTGAACGCCGTCAAGGACGTCGCGTCGAACGCGGTCAACGGCTTCATGCAGGTGATCGGTGCCGCCGGCTCGGGTGAACCCGACCACGTCCGTGTGTCCGTGCACGAGCTCGGCGGCCAGCAGGTCTCCGACGGCCAGGTCGCGAGCGCCAAGTCGTTCATCGCGCAGGTGCCGTCGCCGCCGCCGTCCGGGTCGAAGGACTGGATCGACGTGCGCGGCGCCGCGATCCGGAACGGCGTCGGATGAGCGGGGCACCGGCGACCGACGTCATCGACTGGGACCTGACGGTCGACGAGCTGCGGACCGTTCGCGAACACCTGCCCGGGCTCGTCCTGCCGTCCTTCGTGCCCTCGGGTGCACCCGAGCAGCAGTCCACGGAAGCGCTGGTCGAGCGCGGTGTGCTCACGCGACGGCCCGACGCTGACGTCGAGTCGTGGTCGGACGACCTCGATGCGCCGTTCCTGCTGACACTCGCACTGCAGAACGCCGGTTCGATCGTGATCCAGGTGAGTGCGTGGGACCGGGAGTCGACCTCGGCGCACTCGACGGTGATCGAGGGCAACGCTGCGTCGCACCTGACCGTGCGGAGCGCTCGTGGGGGATCGGACAGCGGGGCACACCTGCGCGGCTCCGTCCTCGACCAGGCATGGTCGGCGCTCGTCGAACTCATCCCGTCGCTCGACGTCGGCGACCCCGTCCGCGGCACCACGACCGTGAGCACGGTCGCGTCCCAGGCACTGGTCGACGCGATCCAGCGGGGTGATGCCCGCGTGATCGATGCCGTCGTCGCCGAACTGCACGTCCCGGCCGAGGCGGTCGGCCTGTTCCGCGGACTGGCCGAACCCGTGCAGTACGGCTTCCGAGTGAAGGCCTTCACCGCCGATCGTGGGCCGGTCTTCGTCGCCGACTGGTTCGGCACGCGCCGCGGGTGGCTGCGGATGAGCGTCGGCCTCGACGCGGAAGCCCGTGGCTCGGAGGTCACGCCCGAACTCATCACGGATGCCGGCACGGTCACCGTGACGGCGCAGACGGACCAGGAGATCCGGACGGATCTGCTCGGCCTCGTCGCTGGACTCATCAGGGATCGAGATGTCTGACGGGATCAAGGTCGACTACGCGGAGATCGACCGACTCACCACGGGGATCACCGCGCTCAACGCCTTCGCCGGGCCGCTCGTGCCGAAGGTCGGGGCGCTGTCGGTAGACGGGGACCTCCTCGCGTCGGCGATCCTCTCGCCTGGCACCGCGCTTGCGGCCGAGGGCGCGGTGATGAACGCTTCGGCGCAGCTGAGCGTGACGATCGTCTCCACCGAGGCGCTCGTGATCATCACGGCGTCGATCTCGAAGGTGTACGAGGCGGCCGAGGCAGGGCTTGCTCTCACCGTCGCCGGCTTGCACGTCGCAGCGGCTGCGACCTGGGCGACCACGACGGATGTCGCTGAGACGGTGGCACTCGTCACCGGGACCGTCGTCTACGGCACGATCGCGCTCGGAGCGCTCGCCACCGAGGCTGTCAGGAGCGGCGTTGCACTCGACGTCCTGGGCATTGTCACGGTGTCCTTCAGCGAAGCAGCGCTCACCGCGCTGAGGACCGATGGCGACCTGACCCAGCGCACCGCGGTGTTCACCCTGGCGGCGGCTCGGTCCTTCAACAGGAACTTCTCCGCAGCTCTGCCGTGGATGAGTCCCGACATCGTCGCGATGGAGCAAGCCTGGTTGGGCGATCTCCGCACGACGAACACCTACGACGGCCTCCTCAGTACGTTGATCGGGGATGGTCGCCAGTTCGGTTTGTTCGAGGACGGTGTGCCGCGCTTCATCGACGGTGTCCTGTCCGACAGCCAAGTCGATGATCGGCGGCAGCGCGCTCTCGTCGATGGCATCCGTGAGACAGGTCAGCAGTTCACCACCGATGGGGCCGGGAACATCATCCCGACCGACGTCAGCTCGTTGCTCGCGAGTTCGGGTCAGATCGACCGGATGGGCCAAGAAGACTTCGCGAACGTCCGGGTGTTCAAGACGGTTGACGAAAACGGCGTCACTCGCTTCACAGTTCAGATCCCGAGCACACAGAGCTGGAATCCCGAGGCCGGCGACACCCCGAATGATCTTACCTCGGACGTGATTGCGATGCGTCACGGTGACCAGACCGCTCTTTCACAGGCCGTCATCGAGGCTCTACGGAAGGCAGGGGTCAAGGACGAACCCGTGATGCTGACAGGCTTCAGCCTCGGAGGGATCACGGCTGGTGCGGTCGCCGCGGGTGACAGCGGCTACAACATCCAGCAGGTGGTGACCGCTGGTTCCCCGATCGGTGCGATGGACATCCCGTCCGACGTGCACGTGACAGCCCTCGAGTCCACGGCTGATCCGATCGCGGCCTTGGACGGAACGCCGAATCCCAGAGACTGGACGACGCTTCGTGGGGATGCGCCGCTGAAGGCCAACGAACACGATGCGCCGACTGTTGCCACCGCACACGATGCGAATCGATACGCGGTCATGGCCAGCGGTGTCCCCTCAGTGAATGACGACCCTGCAATCACGCAGTTCCTCGGAGGGAACGGGAAGACGACAACCGTGACGGATTACCAGGTGCAGAGGAGATCAGAGTGACAGGCGGAAGGGTGCGAACGGGAATCGTCGTGACGGTGATGGCCGTCGTAGCGCTGTCTGGTTGTAGTGCGCTCCGCACAACGACGTCCAGCGCACCGTCGTCCTCGCTGCATGACCCTGCGGGCGGGCAGTCGCTTGAACAGGCGCGGAAGCAGCTCTCCTCGATCGAGGGTCTCTCTGACGTCTCCATCAAAGAAGAGCGGACCGTGTCCGGTCTCAACGAACGCCATGAGGTGTCGATCGCTGCGACGGTCGAAGATACCGCAGCGGCGCCCGGCTTCGTAGACCAACTCGCACAGCTCGGCTGGTCCGTGAACGAAGCAGAACCCGACACGGGAGTGTTCATCCGTCTCAGGACGAGTCCGCAGCTCGTCATCGGGGATGTGGCCAAGGATCGGGGCTGGACAGAAGCCGCTTACACGACGTCGACTGCTGAGTTGAAGCAGCTCGTCCTGCTCTCCCCGGACGAGCTCCAAAAACGTTTCGGTCCGTGGCCTGGCAAAGCTCTCTGAGGCTCCTGGAAGCGGAAGGTGTTCCTTGCCGAGTGAGCGTTTCCAAGAACACCGTCGAATCTGGCTCGAGGGATTAACGACGAGCACTTCAGTGGAAGAGCAACGCGCTCTGGTCGAGTACATGTTCGCTCTCGGTTGGTCGATCAAGGATGTCGAGGCCGACCAAGGCGTCAGCGTGCGCGTCCGTACGCAACCGCAGGTGACGATCGGAGAACTCCTGCAGAATTGGAACGGGTTGCAGTACCGGTCGACCTCTGACTCCTTCAAGGAGGTGGTGGTCGCTCCTCGGAAGGTTCTCGAGCGTCAACTCGGCCGATGGCCCGGAGCGGTACCGTCTTCCTGACCTGACGAGGCCCGCGGAGCACCCGTTCGAACGATGCAATTTCCGATGCCCTAGCGATGAGGCACGGAGACCCTACAGCGCTGACTCAAGCAGTGCGATCGACGCTCGACGTTGCTCCGGAGATTTGTGACGGCCACGCTCCGATGAGGCTCACCGGCTTCGGCCTCGGCGGTATCACCGCAGGCGCCGTCGCCGATCAACTGGTTCCTGAAGGGCGGAACCTCGACAGCAAAGGACTACGATGTCGCGCGTGGGTAATCGCGGAGCGACCAGCAGGTTTACTGCTTGCCTCCTCTTGATAGGCCTGATCCTGACGGGATGTGCTGCCATGCGCGGTGGAGCTAGTGCGGATGAAGTGACGACCGCAGTAGAGCGTGATATGAAGGTCACTGATGTCAAGGTGTCTCATCGTGATATCTCACAGACGTTCGGATCGACGACGATCGTCGTCCTCACGGCCGATCGGCCGCGCGACACTGTCGCAAACGTGCCTGGGTTCACTGAGGAATTGCTCAAGGCCGCGTACTCGGTACGCAATTGGAAGCCGACCGCCGGTGTCCGGGTTGTCCTGCGCGATTACGATGGTGCGCCGCTCGGGAGCGCACTCGAGCAGTCCGGATGGAAAGTCGTCGGGTGGGACGAAAGCGATCCGGGCACGGTGTTCGTCTCTTTCTCCGAGCTGCAGGAAAGATACGGAAAGTGGCCGTCAAGGATTGGCCCCGCATGATGATCCTCGCTTCACCGCAACTCCGAGGGCGGCACAGCCCGCTCGGATGGGGGCGATGGCGGTCTGCTGGCTTCCCAGCTCGCCCTGAG
Source organism: Curtobacterium caseinilyticum (assembly GCF_030363035.1). GTDB lineage: Bacteria > Actinomycetota > Actinomycetes > Actinomycetales > Microbacteriaceae > Curtobacterium > Curtobacterium caseinilyticum. The sequence continues at coordinate 183,857 of NZ_JAUCMN010000008.1, forward strand.
GCTGCTGGACCGACGGCGAGGCAGTGCAGGACGAGCTCGTGCGGAGGCTGATCACAGCGGGAGTGCTGCTGTCGCTCATCCCTGCGCTCAGTGGGTGCTCGACGCCCGACCCCGACGCTGATGGAGCTGCATCGCGAGAAGCGGTCGCATCCGAGATCTACGCCCTGCCCAACGTGCTGACTGCGACGGTCGACGAGGAGAAGACCACGGACGGCCTCTCCGCGCACTACCGAATCGCCGTCGACATCTCGGCCCCCGCAGCAGGTCGCTCGGAGGCGGAGGTCGCCGAACTGATCGACGCGGTTCTTCCCCTGGCCTGGTCCACACGGGGGCACGAACCCGACGCAGGCGTCGTCCTGCGGATCAGGACAGAGCCGCAACTCGAGATCGGACGGATCGCGCAGGACGCCGGCTGGCGCGACGTCGGCTTCCCGTCGACGCCGGAGCTCGTCGAGAAGATCGGGTACCAGGCGAGCTTCGGACGCCGCTCCCTCGACGAACGAATCGGCTCCTGGCCGGTGGCTGCGGGAGCGGATCCGACCGGGGGTCAGCGGACCAGGGGACAACCAGGGCCAGGCACACCGCAGTGATCGGGAGGATGGTCGAACCATGACGACGAACAGCCTCCCCGGTGGCACCTACGACCTCGGCGACCTCGAGGTCACCCGCTTCGGCTACGGGGCGATGCAGCTCGCCGGCCCGCACGTCTTCGGCCCGCCAGCCGACCGCGACGAGGCCGTCCGGGTGCTGCGCACCGCGGTCGAGCTCGGCATCACCCACATCGACACCGCGGACTTCTACGGCCCGCACGTCACGAACGAGATCATCCGCGAAGCCCTGCACCCGTACCCGGAGCAGGTGCACATCGTCACGAAGGTCGGGTCGCGGCGGAACGACAAGGGGCAGTGGCCGCCAGCGCGGAAGCCGGAGCAGCTCGTCGAGGACGTCCACGCCAACCTCGACCGGCTCGGTCTCGAACAACTCGACGTCGTGAACCTCCGCGTCGGCGGGTTCGACGCACCGGAGCCGGGCAGCATCGCCCCGCAGTTCGAGGCGCTCGCCGAACTGCAGCAGCAGGGCAAGATCCGCCACCTCGGGCTCTCGACGGTCACCGGTGCGCAACTCGTCGAGGCGCTGCAGATCGCGCCGGTGGTGTGCGTGCAGAACATGTACAACGTGGCGCAGCGCGGGGACGACGACCTGGTCGACCTGACGGCGGCGGAGGGCATCGCCTACGTACCGTACTTCCCGCTGGGCGGCTTCTCGCCGATCCAGTCCGAGGCGCTCGATGCGGTCGCGCAGCGGTTGGGGGAGTCCCGTCTGTCGGTCGCCCTCGCCTGGCTGCTCCAGCGTTCGGACAACATCCTGCTCATCCCCGGCACCTCGTCCGTCGAGCACCTGCGGCAGAACGTCGCCGGCGCGCGCATCACGTTGCCGGCCGACGCAGTCCGTGAGCTGGACGCGATCGGCGCAGCCTGACCCGGACCGGATCCGGCACCCGGGTCAGGACGAGAAGTCCGACGAGATGTGCACTCCGGGGTGGTACCAGAAGGACACGGCGACCCAGAGCCCGAGGAGGGTCGCGGCGTTCAACAACGACGGCGCGAGCCACCACCACGACCGGGGCTGACGGCACACCCCCACCACGAGCAGGACGACGGACGCCACGACGAAGGGCGCCGTCGCGACGGTGCCCCAGAACGCGAACCCGGCCATCGCCGGCTGCGTGACGTCGAGGGGCGCGCCGAACATCGTGATGAAGCCGACGCAGAAGACGCCGACCGTGGTGCCGAGGACGCCGACCCCGATCGCGATGATGGCGAGGGCGAGGGACGACCCGCCGAGCGGTCCGGCGTCGCGCTGATGGCCGTCGCGACGGTCACGGACGAGCGCGTTCGACCCCTGCCCTGCTGTGGACCAGGCCGGAGCAGCGTTCGGACCACGCGATGCTTCGACCCCTGCCAGACCGCCCGTGATGCGAGGAGTGGCGGACCACCCCTCGTCGATCGTCGACCCCCGTCGTTCCGTCACCCGCCCATCCTGACACGAGCCGGCGGCACCCTCGATGCCGGTGGACTCACGCCACCGTGGCGAGCGCGAACGGCAGCACGGCCGAGGCGCCGGCACGCCGGAGCTCCCGCCCGGCGACGGTCACCGTCCACCGGCTGTCGACCAGGTCGTCGACGAGCAGCACCGGCCCCTGGTGCGACCCCAGCGCCGAGGCCAGTGCGGGATCGACCACGAACGTGTCCCACACCCCGGCCAGCCGGTAGGCGCTGTTCGTCGCACCGTCCCCTCGAGGCTCCCCGCCGCTCCGCCCGAGCGTCCCGAGGAACTGCAGCCGCCCGATGGACGCCAGCGCCTGCGCCAACGACCCGACGAGCTCCGGCCGCGACCGCGAGGACATCGCGACGACACCGGTCGGACGCTCGGCCCAGGGCCAGTCCTTCAGAGCGCGGATGCACCCGTCGACCAGTTCGCGGGACACGGGACCGTCCGGAGTGGTGGCGGAGAACAGCGCGCGGAGCGGCCCGCCCCAGCCGAGATCGGTGAGCCGGGCGACGGCCCGGCCCGGTTCGACGAGCTCACCGGCCGGGATCTTCCCCTTCACGGCCACGCCGAGCGAGGACATGCCGGACGGCCACTGGGCGCGCGGCGCGATCTCGACGCCGACCCGGTCGAGCGCGGCGGCCGCACCGGAGGTGTCCGACTCCGAGATCGACGTCGGGTACCAGACGCCGGCGCAGTTGTCGCAACGCCCGCACGGTTCGGCAGACGGGTCGTCCAGGTCCTGCTGCAGCAGCTGCATGCGGCAGGCCGAGGTGGACTCGTACGCGAGCATCGAGGCTGCCTCGGCCTCGCGCGCGGCGGCGACGCGTTCGTAGCGCGCGGCGTCGTACTGCCACGCCTGACCGGTCGACACCCATCCTCCGGCGACGCGGTGGACGGCGCCGTCCACGTCGAGCACCTTGAGCAGGAGCTCGAGCGTCGACCGCTTGATGTCCACCAGGCCCTCGAGCGCCACGGTCGACATCGCCGTGTCGGTGGAGAGCGCGCTGAGCACGGCGGACGCCCGGGCCTCGGTCGGCATCGACGCGCTCGCGAAGTACTGCCAGATCTCGCGGTCCTCGCGGCCGGGCAGCAGCAGCACGTCGGCGTTGTCGGTGGCGCGGCCGGCGCGACCGATCTGCTGGTAGTAGGCGACGGGCGACGAGGGTGCACCGACGTGCACGACGAACCCGAGGTCCGGCTTGTCGAAGCCCATGCCGAGCGCACTCGTGGCGACGAGCGCCTTGAGCTCGTTGCCCTTGAGCTGCTGCTCGAGCTGCTCGCGTTCCTCGGTGTCGGTCCGCCCGGTGTAGGCGCGGACGGCGTACCCGTTCTCGCGCAGGAGCCGAGCGATGTCCTCGGCCCCCGAGACGGTCAGCGTGTAGATGATGCCGCTGCCGGGCAGGTCCCCGAGGTGCGCGAGCAGCCACCCGAGGCGCTGTCGGGCGTCGGGCAGCGTGAGGACGCCGAGCCGCAGCGACGCACGCGCGAGCGAACCGCGGATGGTGAAGACCGGGGCATCAGGGCCGGCGGTGAGCTGCTCGGCGACGTCCTCGACCACGCGCTCGTTCGCCGTGGCGGTGGTGGCGAGCACCGGAACGCCGGAGGGGAGCGACCGGATCAGCTCGGCGAGCCGACGGTAGTCCGGGCGGAAGTCGTGTCCCCAGTCGGAGATGCAGTGCGCCTCGTCCACCACGAGCATCCCCATCCGGGCGATCAGCGTCGGCAGCTGCTCGTCGCGGAAGCGCGGGTTGTTGAGCCGCTCGGGGGAGACGAGGAGCACGTCGACCTCGTCACGCGCGAGGGCCGCCTGCGTGTCGGCCCACTCGTGCGCGTTCGCGGAGTTGATCGACACCGCGCGGACGCCGGCGCGGGCGGCCGCGGCGACCTGGTCGCGCATGAGGGCCAGCAGCGGCGAGACGAGCACGGTCGGGCCGCCGCCACGTCGCCGCAGCAGCAGCGTCGCGAGGAAGTACACGGCCGACTTGCCCCATCCGGTGCGCTGCACCACGAGGGCGCGCTGCCGGTGTTCGACCAGCGCCGAGATCGCCTCGAGCTGCCCCGGGTGGAAGACCGCGTCCGGACGCCCGGTCAGGGCGGCGAGGGCCGCCTGTGCTTCCGCAGCGATCTCGGCGGACGGCGGGGCCGCCGCAGGAGCAGGTGAGCCGACGGACGAACCGACACCGAGACCAGACATGACCCCATGCTGTCAGCACCCGCCGACGCACCGTGCTCCGTCCCTCCAGGCCGTGGAGACCACGACAGGACGCGACGCCGCTACTGGTACGTGATCAGCGACGGCGTCGGCTGCACGTCGGCCATCGTCTGCTCCGGCGTCAGCATCGGCGTGTCCTCGTCGTAGAAGTTCTTCCAACCCCAGTGCACGCCCTCCGGTGCGTCCTGGTGCAGCGCCTTCCACGTCGCCTGCTTGTCCGGCTGCGAGCCCTGCCCGTCCACGTGGATGAGGACGTCGAGCTCAGGGTGCGACGCGAGGGAGGACCGGTCCTGGATCATCGACAGCCGGAACTGGTGCAGCACGAACGCCTTCGGCGGCAGCCCCTTCGACCGCACCAGGTCGGCGAGCCACGAGGACACCTCGTTCACCTCGGACGCCGACACGCTGCCGATCTGCTGCAGGGGCACCTGGTCCGCGGTCAGTCGCCACTCCGGGTCGAGTGCGAGCCAGACGTTCGGCTTCGCGAGCAGCGACTCGTACCGCTTCGCCTGTGACAGGAAGTCGGACCGCCCCGGCTGCAGGTCGAGGATGACCGGCATCCCGGCGTCGCTCGCCGCGTCGACGTACGGCTCGAGCGACGACGCCGGCAGCTCGGTCGAGTAGTCCCCGTCCGCGCCGGCGTCGCCCGCTGCGACGGTGGCGATGACCTCCATCGCGGGCGTGACCGGTTCGTCCCCGAGGCCGTCGTACTCCTTCGTCGTCGACTCGGCCCGACGGACGGTCGCGGACGGGTCCTGCTCGCCGAGCACGCCGAGCACCGGCGCTCCGGGTGCCCCGTAGAGCGCGACGTACCGGTGCCCGTCGAACGGACGCTGTCCGCCGTGGGGCAGCTGCCAGCCGCTCTCCGCCGCGCGCACGGTCCACTCCGGGTCGGGCAGGTCACCGAACGCCGTCCCCACCAGCACCGTCGGGTGCTCCGCGCGCTCGTGCAGCGCCGTCACCACGTCGGGCGCCGCCGCCGGGTCGGTCACGCCGTCCGGCATGACGACCACGCGGGCTCCGGCCGCCTCCGCCGTCGCCACGGACGCGGCGTCCGCGTCGCGGTCCGCCACGACGACCGTCGCCGGACGGGAGGCACTGCTCGACCCCGGCGCGTCGCCCCGGTCCGGCGCGTCCTGCTCCGCCACGTCGGTGTCGACCGACACGTCGCCCTCGGCCTGGTACCAGTCGGCACCGAGCCGCCGCAGCTCCTCGCCGACCTCGCCACCGCCACGGGACGTCGCGCTGGCCGAGGCGCTGGTGCCGTCGCCGGCGCCGCCGTCACCGGCGTCGCCGTCGTCGTCGGTGAGCAGGACGGGCACGTGCGCCGAGCGGGCGGCGCTCGCCGCCTGCTCGACCGCGGCCGCATCGGACGCCGGGGCGACGACCGCACCGGGAGCCGACGCGAACAGCGCCCGGCTCGTCGCGACCGACCGAGCCGAAGCGTCGTCCTGCGCAGCGACCGCCACCGACCCTGCGGCGGCCTTCGCCAGCCGCGCGACGGTCGGCTCCGGCTCCGAGGACGTGCACCCGGCGGCACCGAGCAGCAGCCCCGAGACCGAGAGTACGAGCAGGACACGGGTGGGACGACCGGAACGCATCGGGCCACCATACGGAGGTGCCGGACGACACCCTGGGAATCCGACGGGTGTCGTCTCGTAGACAGGAGGCATGCCACCAGCACCCGACGACGACCGCCCGCTCATCGGAGGCGTCGTCGCACCCGAGGTGCACTGCGCGACCCTCAACGTGCGGCGGCGCGTGCCGCGACCGGTGGGTCACCCGGACGCATGGGAGCACCGCCGCGACGCCGTGGTCGCGCTCGTCACCTCCGAGGAGCCCACCGTCCTCGCCGTCCAGGAGGCCCTGCCCACCCAGACCGCGGACCTCACGTCTACCCTCGGGTCGCGCTGGGAGCCCGTGGTCGTCGGACGCGGACCGCGCGGCGGTGGCGAGGCGGTCGGGCTGTTCCTCGACCGCGAGCGGCTCGACGTCGTGGAACGGCGGACCTGGGCGCTGTCCCGCACGCCGTCCCGACCCGGCTCGCGGTCCTGGGCGACCGCGTTCCCGAGGCACGCGGTCGGCGCCGTCGTGCGCGACCGCGCCACCGGCACGCACTTCGCGGCGGTCGCCACGCACCTCGACGTGGCCTCGCCGTGGGCTCGTCTGCGCGGCGCGCAGCTGCTCGGGCGGATCGTCCGCGAGCGCCGCCTGCCCGCCGTCGTCATGGCCGACTGGAACTGCCCGGCCGGGTCGGCGCCCTGGCGCGCACTGGCGGAGGCGGGGGTGGTCGACAGCTGGGGACGAGCCTCCAGGCAGGTGGGGGAGGCCTACGGAACGTACCCGCACTACGGGAGTCCACGCGTCGGGGGCCGGCGGATCGACGGGGTGCTCGTGACCGAGGACGCCGTGGTCGACCGCGTCGCCGTGGACGTGCGCCGGCCGGACGGCGTGTGGCCGTCCGACCACGCGGCCGTGCATGCGGTCGTGCGGTGGGCCTCGTGATCCGCTCGCTCGGGCTGACCTTCCTCCGGCGGCGGTTCCTGCCGGCGGACGTGGTGCGGGTCCTGACGCTCGTGAGCATCCCCGTGGCGACGATCGGCTGGGGGAGCACCTCGTTCGCCGTGATGTCGCTCGCGCTGTTCGGCGTGGTCCTCCCGCGGATGCTCGGGCTCCGTCCGGCGTTCGACACGGCGGTCTGCGTGCTCGTGCTCGTCGCCGGGTGGTCGAGTGCCCTCGAGTGGTACACCTCCGTGTTCCTCTGGGACAAGCTCATCCACGTCGTGCTGACCGGGCTGCTCGCGGCGCTGCTCGCGGTCATCGCCGCGGACCTGCGGCTCGTGCCGCACGCGCCGGACGCGGGGCGTGTGACCGTGTCGCTCCTGGTGTTCACCGTCGGGCTCGCGATCGGGTCGGTGTGGGAGATGTGCGAGTGGCTCGGACACAACTTCGTCGACTCGGCGATCTACGTCGGGTACGACGACACGATCGGCGACCTGGCCGCGGACGGGCTCGGCGGGCTGCTCGTCGGGTTCGCGCTGCCGTGGCTGGCGGCGGAGCGGGAGATCGTGCACCCGCCTCGAGACGGGACGCAGCGCTCGCCGAAGCGGTGACGCTGGCTGTGTCGCCGCGGCACGGGCGGCGACGCGGCAAGGACGGCGACGCGCCGTGGCACGAGCAGGCTCCGGCGTCCGCTATGCTTGACGGGCTGCTCGCGCTCCGGTCGGACGCGGCGGTGGGGTCCCGGCAACGGGGCTCCGAGCCCGTCAGGGCTCACGGGCTGTGGCGCAGCTTGGTAGCGCACTTGACTGGGGGTCAAGGGGTCGCAGGTTCAAATCCTGTCAGCCCGACCGGAAGAAGCCCCGACGGAACGCAGGTCCTGTCGGGGCTTCCGTCATGTCCAGCCGCTCGGCCGTTCGTCGTTCCGGTGTTCCCGCCGGTGAGTGCGGCCCCGCCCCTCGCGTTCCCCGGATACGAGGTGGACGCACAGGCGTTCTCCCGGTTCCGTGCCCTACGGTGCCAGGAAGCGCGGATGCGTGAACTCTCCGGACCGGTCGAAGGATCGCTCACCACAGAAGGTCGGTCCACGATGACGACCACTCCGCTCGCTCCCGGCTACACCCGGACCCGCCCCGGGACCGGCAGCCGCAACGGCACCTCGACCTACTCCGCCCTGCTGGCGCAGGTGAAGGAGAACGGGCTGCTCCGCCGACGCACCGGGTTCTACTGGTCGCTCTTCGGCAGCCTCGTCGCCGGTCTGGCGCTCGCCTGGGTCGCCTTCGCGTTCCTCGGCGAATCCTGGTTCCAGCTCATCGTCGCCGGGGCGCTCGGCGTGCTCTTCACGCAGTTCGCGTTCCTGTCGCACGAGGCAGCACACCGCCAGGTCTTCACCTCACAGAAGTGGAACGACCACGCCGGCCGCTGGCTCGGCACGTTCCTCGTGGGCCTGAGCTACTCGTGGTGGATGAACAAGCACACCCGCCACCACGGCAACCCGAACACCGTCGGCAAGGACCCGGACATCACGCCGGACGGCATCCGCTTCCTCCCCGAGGACGCAGCAGCCGTCCGTGGCCCGCTCATGCGCACCTTCATGCGGTTCCAGGGATGGCTCTTCTTCCCGCTGCTGACGCTCGAGGGCCTGAACCTGCACCGCTACGCCGTCGTGTCGATCGTCACCGGCAACGGGACCAAGGCGGACGTGAAGCACCGGTGGATCGAGGGCTCGTTGCTCGTCGCCCGCTTCGGCATCTACCTGACCATCGTGTTCTGGTTCCTGCCGTTCGGGATGGCGTGTGCCTTCCTCGGTGTGCAGCTCGCGGTGTTCGGCGTGATGATGGGCGCGTCGTTCGCCCCGAACCACAAGGGCATGCCGACGATCGCCCACGACGCCAAGGTCGACTTCTTCTCGCGGCAGGTCCGCACCTCCCGCAACATCCGCGGTGGCTGGTGGGTGTCGTTCCTGATGGGCGGCCTGAACTACCAGGTCGAGCACCACCTGTTCCCGTCGATGCCGCGGCCGGCGCTGAAGCAGGCCCGCCTGCTCGTCCGTGAGCACTGCGACACCCTCGAGGTGCCGTACACCGAGACGACGCTGCTGCGGTCGTACGGCATCGTCGTCCGGTACCTCAACCGGGTCGGCCTCGCGGCGCGCGATCCCTTCGCCTGCCCGATGGTGGCACAGCTCCGCATCCACTGAGGCACCCCGCAGGGCGGCGCGACCTGCCGGCTCTCGAACGGCACCTCGTTCCACGGGACACCGTGGTGCGAGGTGCCGTTCGTCGTGCCACGCCGTCCGTCCATCCGCCCTCCCGGACCGCCGCCTGCGGGATGTCGCAGGTCTGCGCGGGTTCCCGCACGGACCCCCGTGCGGGGGGCGGTCCCGGGTTAGCGTCGGCTGCGACCACAGTCCGCAGCACGGTGAACGGGGCCGCATGCTCATCTCGAGCGACACGACGGGGACGACGCCGGAGCGCGCTCCCCACCACGACCTGACGAGCGTCACCGACGCCGGCCTGGCCACGCCACCGGCCGTCGAGACCTCGGTCCTCGACGGCCTCGCCGCCGTCGCCGACCGTGCGCCGGCATCGCTCGCCCTCGTCGACGAGCACGGTGAGACGACCCACGGAGAGCTCGACCGGACGGCACGCGCCCTCGGCCTCCTGCTCCACGAGCGCCTGACGCCCGACGACCGCACCGGTCGCGGGGTCGGCACGGAACCCGGGGGAGCGCCCGTGCCCGTCGGCACGATGGTCGGCCACGGTTCCGCGTCCGTCATCGCGCTCCTCGGTCTCCTGCACGCCGGCCGCGTCGTCGTCGCGCTCGACCCGTTCCTGCCCGAGGCCCGGCTGCAGCACGTGATGGCGCTCGCCGGGATCGTCGACGTCGTCGCGGACGCCGAGCACGCCGACCGTGCGGCCGCCCTCGTGCCCGAGCACGGCCGCCTCCTGTCGTTCGACGACCTGGTGGCCGAGGCGCGCACGGCCGCGACGTCCGGGGCGGACATCGCCGTCGTCCCCGGCGCCCGCGACCGCGGCGGCCTCGACCCGATGGTCGTCATCTTCACGTCAGGGTCCACCGGCGCGCCGAAGGGTGTGACGATGACGCACCGGCAGATCGTCGTCGACACGGTGGCACAGCGCGAGTCCTTCCGTCTGGTACCCGCCGACCGTGTCGCCTCGGTGCTCCCGCACGGCTTCGCCGCGGGCTTCACCCTCGTCCTGTCCGCCCTGCTCGCCGGCTCGTCCGTGCACGTCGCCGACCCGCGTCGGACCGGCGTCGACCGCCTGGTGTCGTGGGTGCACGACGCGCGACTCACCACCCTGCACACGACGCCGCACCTGGTCCGGTCGATGACCGGCGCCCTCGACCGGTCCGACGACCGGCTCCGTGCCCTGCGGATCGTCGCCACGGTCGGCGAGGCCGTGACCGGCGCGGACATCGCGGGACTGCGTCCGCTGCTCGGCCCCGACACGTCGTTCTGCAACTGGACCGGGTCGAGCGAGACCGCGGTCTACGCCGTGAACGAGATCCGCGCGACCGATCCGGTCCCGGAGCGCAGCGTGCCGTCCGGCAGGATCGTCACCGGCAAGCGCATCGAGGTCCGTCGTCCGGACGGCTCGCTCGCCGACGTCGGCGAGAGCGGCGAGGTCGTCTGCATCTCCGACGCCATGACGAGCGGCTACTGGGGTGCCCCGGACGTCACCGCCACACGTGCCGGCACCGCGTCGGACGGCACCCCGACGTGGGCGATCGGTGACCTCGGCCGTTTCGACGAGCAGGGCATGCTGACGCTGCTCGGCCGCGCCGACGACGCCGTCAAGGTGCGCGGCTACCTGGTCGAGCCGAGCGAGGTCGAGGCGGCGCTCCGGACGGTCGACGCCGTCCAGGAGACCGTGGTCGTCGCGGTCAAGGCCCCGCCGGCCCCGACCCGGCTCGTCGCGTACGTCGTCAGCCGACCGGGTCGACGATCGCCGTCGCCCGCCGCCATCCGGAAGGCCCTCCGCGACCTGCTGCCGGACTACATGGTGCCGACGTCGATCGTCCCGGTCACGGCGCTGCCCCGCAACGAGCGCGGCAAGGTCGACCGGTCGCAGCTGCCCGAGGCCCCGGCACTCGGCACCACCGTCGGCGAGGACGGCGCGGAGATCGGAGAGGAGACCTACGACCAGTGGCAGCTCGCCGTCGGGCAGATCTGGGCAGAGGTGCTCGGCCTGCCGACGGTCGGTCCGCTCGAGCTCCCCGCGGTCGGCCTCGACAACGACTTCGCAGCGCTCGGCGGTGACTCGTTGTCCGCCGAGGAGATGCTGGCCGCCGTCGCCGACCGACTCGGGGTCGACCTGCCGTCCGCCGAGCTGCTGGAGCACCCCACGCTCCGCACCTTCACCGCGCGCATCCGCCGCGGCGCCGCGGCGACGCCGAGCCACCCGGACATCGTCACGCTCGCCGAGCGGAACGGGAACGACGCCGAGCCGCTCTTCTGCATTGCCGGTGCCGGTGCACTCGCGCTGACCTACGTCCCGCTCGCGCGACACCTGGGGGACCGCCCGGTGCACGCGTTCCAGCAGCACGGCCTGGAGCGGCGCTCCGTGCCGGACTGGAGCGTCCGTGCGATGGCCCGCCGGTACATCGAGCTCGTGCGCGTCGTGCAGCCGCGCGGTCCGTACACGCTCGTGGGGCACTCCTTCGGCGGGCTCGTCGCCCTCGAGATGGCCGCGATCCTGACCGAGGCCGGCCACGAGGTGCGGCGCGTGGTGCTCCTGGACACCTACCTGCCGGAGCAGGCGGCCGAGCAGGCGGACGTCGTGGAGTTCGGCGAACTCGACCTCGGCCGTCCCGCCCCGCGCACCGTCCCGGGAGCGCTCCGGCGCATCGCCGACCGGACGGCTGCGCTCCGCAGCCGTGTCGTCGCTCCCTTCGGGCAACTCGGCCGGCACGCGCGCGCCTACGGAGCGGGGGTCTTCCGGTGGGACGGGCAGCGCCAGTTCCGGGCGTTCTTCGACCACGCGCTGGTCGTGTCCCGTGGGTACGAGCCCCGGACGTACCGCGGGGCGGTCACCCTCGTCGTCGCCGACGGCAACGAGTCCGGCGCGGCCCGCTGGGCACGCTTCCTCCGGGGCGACGTCGACGAGGTCCGCGTCCACGCGGAGCACAGCTCGCTGCTGCGCGAACCGCACGTCGCGCAGGTCGCGACCCTCCTGGCAGAGCGGCTCGCGTCCGCCTGAGCGGCTGTGGACGGACGGGAGGCGGTGCACCCCACGGGTGCGCCGCCTCCCGTCCGTCGTCGGCTCCGTCGGCGACCGCGGCGGCCGGGTGCGCTGGCGCACCGCCACTGTCCGGTTGCGCACCACGACCGGCCCGACCGGGCCTGTACGGGGGACAGGATCGGCCCGTGAAGCCCGTTTCCTGGGGAATTGCCGGACACAGAACGGGGGACGTGACGATCCTCGGTGGCAGCCCGTCTCATCCGTGAACAGCAACCGCTGGGAACGTGTCCTGGCGGGCATCGAAGGGAGCACACCATGGCTGACACCACCACGA
>NZ_JAUCMN010000009.1 GCF_030363035.1 Curtobacterium caseinilyticum
GGCAACGTGCTCAGCCTGTACTCGCTGGTCGACGAGAAGGGCCGGACCGCCTGAGCCGCGACCACACGGCGGACGGGTGGCCCGTGGCGGGCCCGCCCCGGGCCTCCCCGCCGTCCCGGGCCGGGGGCCGCCCCGGGGGGCCGCCCCCCCCGACCCGCTAGTCGGCGAGGATCTGCAGCAGGTCCTTACGGAGCTGGTCGATCTTCGCGGTGGCGGCCTTCGTCTGCTCGTCGTCCGCGTTCGAGCGGTAGACGTGCAGCACGCCCATCGTCTTGCGGAACGCCTCGACGAACGCGCGCTGCGTGTCCGGCATGCCGGGGGCGGCGTCGAAGGCGGCCGCGATCTCGTCGGCCTTCGACTCGGCCTCGGCCCGTCCGGCCTCGGTGAGCTCGAAGAGCGTCTTGCGGCCGTCGCCCGTCGAGACGACGAGGTCCTCGTCGACGAGCTGCTGGAACGTCGGGTAGACCGAGCCGGGGCTCGGCTTCCAGGCGCCACCGGTGCGTTCGGCGATGGTCTTGATCACGGCGTAGCCGTTCTGCGGACCCTCGGCCAGCAGGCCGAGGATCGCGAGACGGACGTCGCCGCGGCGACGGCGCTCGCGGCCGAAGCCGGGGCCGCCGCCGAAGCCGGCGCCGAAGCCCGGGCCGAAGCCGCGTCCGCCGGGCCCGGGGCCGAAGCCGCCGCGCCCGCCGTGGTCGTGGTCGCCGCGGTCACGGCCGGGGAACCCGTGGCCGTGGTGCTGCCGCGCGCCGCCGAAGCGGGGGCCGCGCGGACCGGTGCCGCGGGGGCCGCGGCGGGGCGTGGTGCTGTCGAGGTCATCGTACGAGGGGCGCATGATGACTCCTTCCTGTCGGTGGTGACGTGGGCTCGCGATCCGTTCGTGCGTATCGCGATGCAGTAACGATAGATCGCTACATGTCGCTTCGTCAAGGGGTACGTCTGCCGGGACCGCTGTCGGTGGCACCGGGCAGGATGGGACGGACCATGACGGACGTCCTCGAGCGCTTCTCCCCCGCGACCGCGGAGTGGTTCCGCGGCGCGTTCCCCGCACCGACCGCCGCCCAGGCCGGGGCCTGGGACGCGGTGTCGACCGGGCAGCACGCGCTCGTGATCGCCCCGACGGGCTCGGGCAAGACCCTGGCCTCGTTCCTGTGGTCGATCGACCGGCTCATCAGCGCCACGGACCGGCCGCCGGCGAAGCAACGCACACGCGTGCTCTACGTCTCCCCGCTCAAGGCGCTCGGCGTCGACGTCGAGCGGAACCTGCGCAGCCCGCTCGTCGGCATCACGCAGACCGCGCGGCGTCTCGGCACCGAGCCGCCCGAGGTCACGGTGGGCGTGCGGAGCGGCGACACCCCCTCGTCCGACCGACAGCGTCTGCTCCGACAGCCGCCGGACATCCTCATCACCACGCCCGAGTCGCTGTACCTGATGCTGACGTCGAGCGCCCGCGAGACCCTGGTGAACGTCGACACCGTCATCGTGGACGAGGTGCACGCGGTCGCCTCGTCCAAGCGCGGCGCCCACCTGGCCGTGTCGCTCGAGCGGCTCGACGACCTGCTCGAGAAGCCCGTGCAGCGCATCGGGCTGTCCGCCACGGTGCGCCCCGCGGAAGAGGTCGCACGCTTCCTCGGCGGTCGGGCGCCGGTGACGATCATCGCCCCGCCGGCGCAGAAGACCTTCGACCTGCGCGTCGTCGTGCCCGTCGACGACATGACCGAGCTCGGCGCGCCGCCCGTCGGGGCCGACGCGACCGAGTCGCCGACGAACGGGTCGATCTGGCCCCACGTCGAGGAACGGGTCGTCGACCTGATCGAGGAACACCGGTCGACGATCGTGTTCGCGAACTCGCGGCGACTGGCCGAGCGCCTGACCGCCCGGCTCAACGAGATCCACGAGGAACGCGTGCTCGCCGCCGTCGAGGCACCCGCGGCCGAGGTCGCCGCCGTCGGTGCCGGACCGGTCACGCAGTCCCCGGGCCGGGCCTCCGCGCACGCGCCGGTCGCGCAGCCGAAGCGGCCGCCGGCGCAGGTGGTCGGGCAGTCCGGACAGACCGAGGGCGGCGGGTCCGACCCGGCCGTCCCGGTGCTCGCGCGCGCCCACCACGGGTCCGTGTCGAAGGACCAGCGTGCGATCATCGAGGACGACCTGAAGTCCGGACGGCTGCGGTGCGTGGTGGCCACCAGCTCGCTCGAGCTCGGCATCGACATGGGCGAGGTCGACCTGGTCGTGCAGGTCGAGGCACCGCCCTCGGTCGCCAGCGGCCTGCAGCGCGTCGGCCGCGCCGGCCACCAGGTGGGCGAGATCTCCCGCGGCGTGCTCTTCCCGAAGCACCGCGCCGACCTGGTGAACAGCGCGGTCACGGTCGAGCGCATGGTGTCCGGGCAGATCGAGTCGATCTCGGTGCCCGCGAACCCGCTCGACGTCCTCGCGCAGCACACCGTGGCGGCCGGGGCGATCGACACCGTCGACGTCGAGCACTGGTTCGAGCTGGTCCGTCGCAGCGCCCCGTTCAGCTCGCTGCCGCGCTCCGCGTTCGAGGCGACGCTCGACCTGGTGACCGGACGGTACCCGAGCGACGAGTTCGCCGAGCTCCGGCCGCGGCTGGTGTGGGACCGCGTGCACGGCACCCTGACCGGCCGGCCGGGGGCGCAGCGGCTCGCGGTGACGAGCGGCGGCACCATCCCCGACCGCGGCATGTTCGGCGTGTTCATGGTCGGCGAGAAGGCATCGCGCGTCGGCGAGCTCGACGAGGAGATGGTCTACGAGTCCCGCGTCGGCGACGTCTTCGCGCTCGGCGCCACGAGCTGGCGGATCGAGGAGATCACGCACGACCGGGTGATCGTCAGCCCGGCGTTCGGGCAACCCGGACGCGTGCCGTTCTGGAAGGGCGACGGCATCGGCCGGCCCGCCGAGCTCGGCCGCGCGACCGGGGCGTTCGTGCGCGAGGTCGACGCCGCGTCCGACGACGACGCCCGCGCCCGTGTTGCCTCCGGTGGCCTCGACGAGCGTGCCGTGACGAACCTGCTGACCTTCCTGCGCGACCAACGCGCGGCCACCGGGCACGTGCCGAACGACACGACGCTCGTGGTCGAGCGCTTCCGCGACGAGCTCGGCGACTGGCGGCTCATCCTGCACTCGCCGTACGGCATGCAGGTGCACGCGCCCTGGGCCCTGGCGGTCGGTGCGCGCCTGCGCGAACGGCACGGCATCGACGGTGACGCCATGGCGGCGGACGACGGCATCGTCGTCCGGATCCCGGAGACCGACGCCGAGCCGCCCGGTGCCGACCTGTTCGTCTTCGAGCGCGACGACCTCGAGGCACTCGTCACCGACGAGGTCGGGGGTTCGGCGCTGTTCGCCGCGCGGTTCCGTGAGTGCGCCGCACGTGCGCTCCTCCTGCCACGCCGGAACCCCGGGCAGCGGTCCCCGCTCTGGCAGCAGCGCCAGCGGGCGTCGCAGCTGCTCGAGGTCGCGCGGAAGTACCCGACGTTCCCGATCGTGCTCGAGACCGTGCGCGAGGTCCTGCAGGACGTCTACGACGTGCCGGCCCTGCTCGGGATCTCGGACCAGATCGCCGAGCGACGCATCCGTCTGGTCGAGCGCGAGACCGAGCAGCCCTCGCCGTTCGCGCGGTCGATCCTGTTCGGGTACGTCGCGGCCTTCATGTACGAGGGCGACTCCCCGCTCGCCGAGCGTCGGGCGGCGGCACTGTCGCTCGACTCGACGCTGCTCGGCGAGCTGCTGGGCCGCGCGGAGCTGCGCGAGCTGCTCGACCCCACCGTCATCGCGTCCGTCGAGCGCGACCTGCAGCGGCTCTCGCCGGACCGTCGCGCGCGTGACGTCGAGGGCATCGTCGACGTGCTGCGGCTGGTCGGCGCGCTCGAACTCTCCGAGGTCGTCGAGCGGAGCTGGCTGGCGGGCACCCCGCCCGAGGACCCCGACGCCACCGGCGCCGACCCGGCCGGTGCCGGTGGCGGTGGCGGCGTGGCGATCCCTGCCGCTGCCGAGACCGTGCGCGCCGCACTCGAGACCCTCGAGCGCGACCGCCGCGTGCTGTCGTTCTCGCAGGGCGGCAGCACCCGCTGGGCCGTCATCGAGGACGCCTCCCGGCTCCGCGACGCCCTGGGCGTCCCCCTGCCGATCGGCGTCCCCACCGCCTTCGTCGAACCCGTCGCCGACCCGCTCGGCGACCTGGTCGGCCGGTACGCCCGCTCGCACGGGCCCTTCTCGGCGCAGGAGGCCGCGACGCGCCTGGGGCTCGGCGTCGCCGTGGTGCAGGACACCCTGCGTCGGCTCGTCGCCGACCGCCGCGTGGTCGAGGGCGAGTTCCGTCCGGACCGCCAGGGTGCGGAGTGGTGCGACGCCGAGGTCCTGCGTCGCATCCGCACGAAGTCGCTCGCAGCCCTCCGGCACGAGGTCGAACCGGTGGCCCCCGACGCCCTCGCCCGGTTCCTGCCCGCGTGGCAGCACGTCCAGGCCCCCGGCACCCGCGGTGGGCTGCGCGGGGTCGACGGTGTCCTGCAGGTCATCGACCAGCTCGCCGGGGTCGCCCTGCCCGCGAGCGCGTGGGAGACCCTCGTGCTGCCGTCGCGCGTGACCGACTACTCGACGAGCATGCTCGACGAGCTCACCGCGACCGGCGAGGTCCTCTGGTCCGGGGGCGGCACCCTGCCGGGCAACGACGGTTGGGTGCGGCTGCACCTGGCCGAGACGGCGTCGACGACCCTGGCCGAACCCGCCGGCGACGAGACCACCGAGCTCCAACGCGACGTGCTCGGTGCCCTGGCCGGCGGCGGCGCGTACTTCTTCCGGCAGCTCGGCCAGGCGGTCGGCAGCACCGACGACCAGGCGCTGACGACGGCGCTCTGGGACCTGGTGTGGGCCGGGCAGATCACGAACGACACGTTCGCCCCGCTCCGGGCGATGCTCGGCGGCAAGGCGAAGTCCACGAGCGCACCACGTGCCCGGGCGTACCGCGGTCGCCGTCGTCCGACGCTGCCGTCGCAGTCCGGGCCGCCGTCGGTCGGCGGGCGCTGGTCGATCCTGCCGCTGGCGGAGTCCGACTCGACCCTGCGCGCCGCGGCGACCGCGGAGCAGCTGCTCGAACGGTACGGCGTCGTCACGCGCGGCGCGGTGCAGGTCGAGGGCGTCCGCGGCGGCTTCGCCGGGGTCTACCGGGTGCTCAGCCGCTTCGAGGAGTCCGGTCGCGCGCGCCGCGGGTACTTCGTCGAGGGGCTCGGCGCGGCGCAGTTCGCGACCGGACCGACCATCGACCGGCTCCGCACGTTCGCGCGGGACCTCGACGACGACGAGCGCGCCGACCCGGACCGGGAGCGCCAGGCGCTGACGCTCGCCGCGACCGACCCGGCCAACCCCTACGGCGCCGCGCTCCCGTGGCCGTCCGACGACGCACCCGTCGACCCCGCCGCGGAGGACGGGTCCGAGCCGGCGCCGACGACGACCACGACCGGGCGCGGACACCGGCCGGGACGGAAGGCCGGGGCGCTCGTCACGACGGTCGACGGGCGACTCGCCGTCTACGTCGAGCGCGGCGGCAAGTCGGTGCTGACCTTCACCGAGGACCCGGCGGACCTCGCGGTCGCGGCGCGCTCCATCGCCGCGGTCGTGCGCAGCGGCCTGCGGAAGCTCGCCGTCGAGCGCGTCGACGGCGACTTCGTGCTCGAGACGCCCCTCGGATCGGCGCTGCGCGAGGCGGGGTTCACCGCGACCCCGCAGGGACTGCGGCTGCGTGTCTGAGGCGACCAGGGCCTCCCGGCCGTCCGGTGCGGTCGGTGCGGTGACGCGTCGACGGACGGAGGTGCGCCGTGCCCGAGGGTGACACCGTCTTCCGCGCTGCCCGGCGCCTGCACACCGCGCTCGCGGGCAAGGTGCTCACCAGGTCGGACTTCCGCGTGCCGGCGTTCGCGACGCTCGACCTGGTCGGTCGCACCGTGGACGAGGTCGTGCCGCGTGGCAAGCACCTGCTGCACCGCATCGGCGACCTGACCGTGCACTCACACCTCAAGATGGAGGGCCGGTGGGACGTCTACGCGCCGGGTGAGCGCTGGCGTCGGCCGGCGCACCAGGCACGCGTGGTGCTCGACGCGGCCGACGTCTCGACCGTCGGGTTCACCCTCGGGGTGCTCGAGGTCGTCCCGCGCGACGAGGAGTCCGAGGTGGTGGGCCACCTCGGCCCCGACCTGCTCGGTCCGGACTGGGACGCCGACGTCGCGCAGGCGAACCTGACGGCGGACCCGGAGCGGCCGATCGGCCTCGCGCTGCTCGACCAGCGGGTGCTCGCGGGCCTGGGCAACGTGTACCGCAACGAGCTCTGCTTCCTGCGGGGCGTGCTGCCCACGCGGCCCGTCGGGCAGGTGCAGGACCCGGCGCGGGTGGTCGCGCTCGCACACCGGCTCATCACCATGAACCGCGACCGGAGCAACCGCGTGACGACCGGGGTGGATCGGCCGGGACGGCGGTTCTGGGTCTACGGCCGGGCGGGCAAGCCGTGCCTGCGCTGCGGCACACCGGTGCGGCGGGGTGAGCTCGGCGATTCCGAGCTCACCCTTCGGGACACCTACTGGTGCCCACGCTGCCAGAGCTGAGCAGCCGACGGCTCGGCGGCCCAGCGGCCGGCGGCGCAGCTGCTCAGCGGTCGGCAGCCTCGACGACGCAGCTCTCGGCGCGCTTCGCGGCATCGGAGTCGGCGCTGAACGCGCTCGGCGCCGGCGACGCCGACTTCGACTCGTCCGCGGTCGCTTCCTTGGCGGTGTCGTTCACCGCGTAGATGGTGCCCTTCCACCCGTCGTTCGTCGGGTCCGTCGTGGTCGCCCAGATCGTGACCTCGTCGTCGTTCGCGTCCTTGCTGTCCGACGGCACGATCGACGCCGCGAGGTACCAGCCGCCGTCGCCCTCCGCGACGTTCGCGAACTCGGTGGTGTCGTGCGGACCGACCGCGGTGCCGATGGCGTCGACGGCGTTGCTCGAGGCGACCGCACAGTCCGCGGACCGTGTCTGCTCCTCGTCACCGGGTACCTTGCCGACCGGGTCGATGTTCTGGGCTCCGCCGGGGTCGCACGCCGTCAGCAGGAGGGCGAGGGTGGCTGCGCCGAGGAGCGCGGTGGCGGTCTTGGCTCGCGTGGTCATGCAGTGGACGGTAGGCCGCGGTGCCCGTGGAGTGCCCCAGGGCGTCCGGGAAGCGAACGGCGGGCGGCGCGACTGCCCGGAGGCAGCGCGCCACCCGCGCGGGAGGGGACCGCTGTGGCTACGCCCGCGTCATGATCCACGCGAGCAGGTACGACCGCGTGTTCGCCGAGTCGATCACCGCGTCGGGCAACTGCTGCGCCGCACGCAGGGCCGTCGCCGCGTCCGCCTTCCCGCCGAGCGCCCGGTACATGAGCAGGTAGTCCCCGAACTGCACGTCGTAGCGCCCGTTCGGCACGGCCTCGGCCAGCACCCGCTGGACCTGCTTCCGCCCGCCGGCACCGACGTACGCGCCCGCCATCGCCGGCATCGGGATGAGCTCGATCCCGGCGGGGGCCGCCGCCGCCGCGCTGAACCACGTCGCGTGGTCACGCTTGCCGCCCCAGGTCAGCGAGACCACCCGGTGCGTGAACCCCGGGAACGCCGACAGGTCCGGGTCGAGGACGTCGCGCTGCGCCGATGCGGCCTCGTTGGAGAGCAGCCACGTGCCGACGGAGCGCAGGGACGACGAGCCGGAGACCGCGCCCCAGCGTGCGACGCCGTTCCAGGCGGACACGGCCTCGGACGACGACTCCTGGTTGTTGCCGTCGGCGAAGGGCGAGTACCCGGACGCCCAGGAGTGCTGCGCGTACGGGTCGTAGACGCGGAGCGCCGGGAACGACGCGGTCGCGGTGGGCGAGGCGATGTCCGACGCCACCAGGTCGGCGACGGTCCGCCACCGCTGCACCAGGGACGCGTCGCCGTCCGCGACCATCGCAGCGGCGGACAGGACGTAGCCGTAGTGGAAGTGGTGGTCGTTGAACTCGTCGGAGCCGAACGACGCCTGCTGTCCGACGAGCCCCTTCACCGTCGGGTCGTAGGCGAAGCACCGCGCGGTGCGCCCGCCGCAGCCGGCCGGGTCGAACCACTGGTCGAGCTCGGCGACGATCGAGGTCTTCAGCGCCGACGCCTGCGCGTCGAGGCGCAGTGCTACCGCCAGGCGGTACAGGGACGCGACGCGGTACAGGTCCTTGCCCCCGCCGTAGCTGTCCGCCGCGTACGACGACGCGTCGACGCGCGCGGCGTCCTTGCGCACCTGTGCTGCGAGCGTGCTGCGCTGGGCCGAGGTCAGCCCGGACAGGTCCAGGCGGTCGGACGGCGTGACGGTGTCGACCGCGAAGCGCAGTGCCGTCCCGGTGCACACCGGGGCGGATCCCTGGATCGTCGCGTAGCGCAGACCGGTGCACGTGAGGCCGCTCGTCCCCTGCCCCGGCTGCGGCACGAGCACGCCGGCCCCGCCACGGAAGGCGTACGACAGCGTGGTCCGCTGCGCACCGCCCGACGCGCTGCGCGCCAGGGTCGCGCCGGTGAGCGGCCGTGCGGCGGCGACGAGGGCCGCCACCTGCTTCGACGAGGCGCCGTCGGGAGTCGGGAGGAGCACGACGGAGCCACCGCGACGCAGCGTGACACCGCTCGCCGCGATCGTGCCGTCACGGACGACGACCTGCCACGTCCGACCGCCACCGGTCATGGTCGCGGTGCCGTCGCCGGTCCGCACCACCGGCACGGTCGCCGACAGCTTGCCGTCACGGGCGGCCGTGTAGGTCACCAGCGGCGATCCCTCGGCGATGACCGAGTGGCCGAGGACCGTGCTGCCCGCGCGGTGCTCGACCGTCACCGAGACGGCGTCGTACGCCGACACGAGGGTGCTCGTGGCGCCGAGGGTGAACCCGACCTGCTGCACGGCACCGCCGGCGATGGTCTTCTCGGTCGCGCTGACGACGGGCAGCCCGGCGGCGAAGCCGCGCCCCGTCACCTGCCACGAGATCGGGGTCGGGAACACCGGCTGCGGGGCCGGCCCGAAGACCAGGCCGGAGAACCAGCGGTTCGTCGGCGGGGTCAGGCCCGTCGCCAGGCGCATCGTGCCGCCGGTCGACGACGCCACCGTGCCCAGGGCGGTGACCGCGCGGGTCTGGGCCGCCACGTCGACGGAGGCGGCCGTGTCGGTGGCGCTGGCCGACGGGGTCGGCTGCACCGTGCCTCCCGGCCCGGAGCAGGCGGTCGCCAGCAGGGCGACGACCGTCAGCACCGGGACCAGCAGCAGCGGACGGGAGGCACGGCGGCGGTCCGCAGGGCGGCCTGCGGCCCGGAGGGGGTCGCGCACCGGCTACAGCCCGATCTGCCGCGAGAAGTCGCGGACGGCGTCGGTGACGCCGGCGAGCGTGCCGTCGTCGCGCAGGTGCAGCGTCGCGTCCACGGGGGTGCCGGGGCTCGTGATGCCGGACGACGGCGACGCGGACAACTCGGGGCTCTCGACGTCGACGGTGGTCTTCGCCTGGCCGTCGTCGTTCGTCTGCACGCTCACGCTCTGCACGCGACCGGTGATGGTGCGGTCGTCGGGCAGGCGCAGCTCGACCTCGGCACCGTTCTGGATGCGCCCGTAGTCGCGAGCGGAGACGGTGAAGCTCGAGGTGACGAACAGGCTGTCCTCCTTGTGGATGGTGCCCAGCTCGGAACCGGCCTGCACGTAGCCGCCGGTCTTCACGTCGATCTTCGCCACCGTGCCGGAGACCTCGGCCTTGAACGTGATGAACCCGTCCTTGCCGATGTCGTAGGCGCTCGTCTGCGTGTCCGCGCCGACGACGCCCTTGCGGATGTCCTGGGCGAGCTGGAGGCTCTGCACCTGCAGGAGCTCGTCCCCCTTCTTCACGGAGTCGCCCTCCTCGACGTACTCCTCGGTCACGGTCCCGCCGTAGTCGGTGCCCACGGCGTACTCCTGCGCCGCGATCGCAGCCGAGGTGCTCGCCACGGCGCTCTGGCGCTGGTTGAAGACGAGCGTGCACGCGGCGACGATCACCAGGACGACCACCAGGCCGCCGAGGAGTCGGAGTCGGTTGGTCCAGGTCATGCGCGGCGTCCGTCCTGCATCGAGGCACCGGTGATCGCGGCGCGCTGGGGTTCGAGGGTGTCGGGCCGGACGACGGTCGTCCGGACCGGGCTGACCGGTGCCTGCGCGAGCGGGGCGGTCGGCCGGACCGCGTGGCCGTGGGCACGCTGGCGGTCGGCGACGCGGTTGCGGGCCTGCTCGCGGAAGGCGGCGACGATGAACGCCGCGAAGACCAGCGTGTTCGTGATGTTCCACGCGGTCGCCAGGGTGAACTGCCCGTTGCCGAGGTCACGCCACACCGCCACCACGCTCGTCAGGGTGAGGAACACGAAGACGAGCACCTGCGGCACGATGAAGTTGAACGGCGAGGGTGTCCGGCCGCGGTCCGCGCCGGTGACGTGCCAGGCCTGCTCCTTGCCGCACAGGACGTTCCAGAGGGCGCTGGCGTAGATCGGGAAGGACACGGCCGCGAGCAGCAGCGTCTCGTACCGGAACGAGCCGAGGGCGTAGAACGCGAGCACGACCTGCATGAGGTAGAAGCCGAGGTAGAACAGCACCCACTCGCCGGCGCCGATCGACAGGTTCATCGGGCGCAGGTCGAAGTAGATCTCGAGCGGCGGCACGAGGAGCAGCAGGCCGGGCACGATGCCCGTCAGGTAGAAGCTCGCGGTGACCAGGTACTGCAGGCGCTGGTCCATCGTCAGCTTGTGCTTCGGGTTGAACGGGAAGTGCGTCAGCAGGATCTCGAACCCACCGGTCGCCCAGCGCAGCTGCTGCTTCGTGAAGCCCTCGATGGTCTCCGGGGCATCGCCGACCGCCAGGGTCATCGGGATGAAGACCGACTTCCAGCCGCGCTCGTGGAGCATCAGGCTGGTCCAGACGTCCTCGGACTTCGAGTCGGTGTGCATGCCGCCGATGTCGTCGATCGCGCTGCGGCGGAAGATGACGTTCGTGCCGACGCAGAACGCCGCGTTGAAGCGGTTGCGACCGGGCTGGATGAACTTGTAGAACACCGTCTGCATGTAGCCGGCGCCGCGCGAGACGAGGTTGTGCAGGTTGCCGTAGGTCTGCGGGGTCTGCACGAACGCGATGGCGTCGTCGGCGAAGAACGGGACCGTCTCGAACAGGAAGTCCTGCTCCGGCACGAAGTCGGCGTCGAACACCGCGTAGTAGTCGCCCTTCGCCAGGGTCAGGGCGTGGTTGATGTTGCCCGCCTTGGCGCCGTGGGACGACAGGCGGCGGACGTACCGGGCGCCGAGCTCGGCCGCGAGCGCCTGCACCTCGTCGCTCCGACCGTCGTCGAGCACCCACGTGCGGTGCTCGCCGCGCATCGCGACGGCTGCACGCACGGTCGCGGCGATCTTCGCGAGCTCCTCGCCGTAGACGGTGACGAACACGTCGACCACGACCTGCTGGCCGCGGACGTGCATCGGCCAGCGGTGCGGCTCGTCCGTGAGCCCGTCGCGGGCGACGGCGTCGCGGTCGAACAGGGTGTCCTGCGTGTGGTGGAACGCGAAGTCGCGGGGGTCGGCACCGCCGGACAGGATCGTCCACATCGACAGCAGGGCCTGCCCGACGAGCACGCTCTCGGCCACGATCACCAGGCCGTACGGCAGGAAGTCGCCGCGGTTCGCCGGGTCGAGCAGGAACACCGCGTAGGCCATGACGCCGAGCGTCGCGACGAGGACGATGAGCACCATCACGGGGCTGTGCGCGCGGCTCTCCGACCGGGGGCGCACGTGCGGGACCTGCTCGGTCGAGCGACGTCGGCGGACCCGGTCGCGGTCGCGCAGGGTGAGCTGCTGCGGGATCGGCTGCTGGGCGCCCGGGGCCGGCACGAGGTGTGCGACGTCGGGTGACTGCGGCGGGGAGTTCCGTCGGTAGGGCGGTGTGCTGGCGTCCGGGCGCGATCGACGGACGTCCGTGGGTGCGGACAAGGCGGTCTCCTGTTCGGGTCGGGAGATGCTCGCGGCCCGCAGGCAGGGACGCCGGCGGGTCGCGAGACGGGCGTCGGCGACTGTGGCGACATGGTTCCGAACCAGGAGGTCCGGCTCGGCGCAGGACCAGGGATCCTGCGCCGGAGGAGGCGACCGAGGGTGCGGTCGCGGTGGTTCGCGACCGAGGGTGCGGTCGCGGTGTTCGGTGTCGTGTGCGGTCGTGCGGCGACGGCCCGTCGCCGTCGGTCATCGTGACACTACGACGAGGCGGTGCGACCCGGATTGCGAACGTGTGAACTCGGCAAGGAAGCGCCGCTTTCTGCGGTTTCCCGCACGGACGTGTCCGTCGTCGTGACCTGCGCGGTACGGCCACGAGAGCGGTCGCCCGAGACGGTGTCCGGCTGCGGGTGACCGCCCTCGTCGGACGGTGCGAGCGGTCAGGCGACGGCGGGCCGGTCGGCGAGCGGGCGGCGACGGAGCTCGGGCCGGAGGAGCGCCGGGGGCTGGTACTGCTGGTCGAGCCGGGTGACGTCGGTGCCCGGCGGGACGATCGCGTCGATGCGGTCCAGGACCTCGTCCGACAGCACGACGTCAGCGCCGGCGAGCAGGTCGTCGAGTTGCTCCATCGAACGCGGACCGATGAGCGCGCTCGTGACGCCGGGGTGCGCGGTCACGAACGCCAGGGCCAGGTGGGTCATGGGGATGCCGGTCTCCTCGGAGAGCGCCACGACCTGCTCGACGGCGTCGATCCGTCGCTCGTCCTGGTCGTGCCGGAACATGCCGCCACGGGCCAGGTCGCTCTGCTGCCCGCGGCGGAACCGGCCGGTCAGCATGCCCCCGGCGAGGGGACTCCAGACGAGCGTCCCCATGCCGTACCGCTGGGCGACGGGGAGCACCTCCCGCTCGATGCCCCGGCTGAGGATCGAGTAGGTCGGCTGCTCCGACCGGAAGCGCTCGAGGCCCCGGCGCTCCGAGGTCCACTGTGCCTCGACCTGCATCGACGCCGGGAAGTCCGACGAGCCGATCGCACGGACCTTGCCGCTGCGCACCAGGTCGGTCAGGGCGGACAGCGTCTCCTCGAGGTCGACGGTGTCGTCCGGGCGGTGTGCCTGGTACAGGTCGATGTGGTCGGTCTGCAGCCGTCGGAGCGAGTCCTCGACCGCGGTCGTGATCCAGCGGCGGGAGTTGCCGCGGCGGTTGGGGTCCTCGCCCATCGGCCCGTTGAACTTGGTGGCGAGGACGACGTCGTCCCGTCGACCCTTGATCGCCTTGCCGACGAGCCGTTCGGACCCGCCCTGGGAGTAGCGGTCCGCCGTGTCGATGAGGTTGATCCCGGCGTCGAGGGCGCGGTGGACGATGCGGACCGAGTCCTGCTCGTCGCCGTTCCCGATGCTGCCGTCGGTGCCGAGCATCATGGCGCCGAGCGCGAAGGGGCTGACCTGGATGCCGGTGCGGCCGAGCGTGCGGTACTGCATGGTGGTGCCTCCTGTCGGTGGCGTCCCGTGGCCCGGTGCCGTAGTCTGGCCCGAAGTGGAACGCTCTTCCGGAAGAATACGGAACGGCTTTCCGTTTCCGCAACCCCTGCTCGTGTCCGGTCACGGCCCGAGCACCCGATCCGGACGGAGCACCCGTGCGCGCCGACGCCCGCCGCAACCTCGACGCACTCGTCGACGCCGCCCGCGAGGTCTTCGCCGACCAGGGCGTGGACGTCCCCGCAAAGGTGGTCGCCGATCGGGCCGGTGTGGGCGTCGGGACGCTCTACCGGCACTTCCCGCAGCGGTCCGACCTCGTCGTCGCGGTGTTCCACCAGGCCGTCGAGGCCTGCGCGGACGCCGCCGACGAACTCAGCGCCGACCACGAGCCGGACGAGGCACTCGCGCTCTGGCTCCAGCGGTTCACGGGGTTCGTCGCCACCAAACGGGGACTCGCGGCCGCACTGCAGTCCGGCGATCCGGCGTTCGAGGGACTGCACCCGTACTTCCTCGACCGCCTCGGCGGCGCGCTGACGGGGCTGCTCGACGCCGCGTCGGCCGCGGGGACGATCCGCAACGACCTCGACGCCACCCAGCTGCTCCGGGCGGTCGCCGACCTGTGCCACGGGGCCCCGACCGCCGAGCAGAGCCAGCGACTGGTCGGGCTGCTCGTCGACGGGCTGCGCTTCCGCGCCACCGCCTGACGCCGCTCGCGGTCAGGCGGGCTGGTGCAGTCGGTCCCGCGCGGTCGTCCGGACCGCGTCGGTCACGTGTTCGAGCAGCGGTGACGCCAGGTTCCACCGCTGCCACCACAGCGCCACGTCCGCACGACGCCCCGGCGTGAGCTCGACGAACGCACCCGTCCGCAGGCCCTCGAGGCACTGTGCCTCGGGCAGCATCCCCCAGCCGAAGCCGAGCGAGACCGCGCGGGCGAAGTCCGCCGAGGTCGGGACGAAGTGCCGCGGACCGCGCGGCGCGTGGCCGAGGACGCGGCGGAGGTAGCCCTGCTGCAGGTCGTCGTCGCGGTCGTAGTCCACGAGCGGGACCGTGTCGAGCCGTGCCGTCATCCGCCGCTCGGTGTCCGCGCCGACGAGGTAGCGGTCCACGAAGGCGGGCGACGCCACCGCCCGGTACCGGTCGACGCCGAGCGGTACGGACGAGCAGCCCTGCACGGGATCGGCCTCGGCCGTCACCGCCGCCATGACGGTGCCGGCGCGCAGGAGCTCGGCGGTCCGCTCCTGGTCCTCGCGGTGCAGGTCGAACACGACCTCGGTGTCCGCACGCACGAGGGCGAGGGCGTCGAGGAACCACGTGCCGAGCGAGTCCGCGTTCACGGCGAGCGGGATGGACGGCACCGCCGTGGCGGCGTCCGTCCCCGCGGCCGCACCGAGCGCCCTTGCGGTCTCGTCGTCGAGCAGCCGCGCCTGGCGGGCGTGGCGGAGCACGACCTCGCCGTCGGCCGTCGGGGAGACCGGTGTCGTGCGCTGCAGGAGGACCCGTCCGAGCTGCTGCTCCATCGCCTTGATCCGCTGCGAGACCGCCGACGGGGTGATCGCGAGGGCACGGGCAGCGGCGTCGAGCGTCCCGTGGTCGACCGCGGCGAGCAGGGTCTCGAGGTGGTCCCGCTGCAGTCGGAGCATGCAGCGGAGCTTACGGCACCGAAGGAACGTGAGCTGGACTGCATGTGCACGTGCTCCGTAGCGTCGGACCGTGACCGCACTGCTCCCCCTGCTCGCCGGACTCGGTACCGGCCTCGCCCTGATCGTCGCGATCGGCGTGCAGAACACCTACCTGCTCCGACTCGCGGTGAGCGCCCCGGTCCGGGTCGTGACCGCCGCCGTGGTGGTCTGCGCGGTCTCCGACGCCGTGCTCATCCTGGCCGGGGTGCTCGGCGTCGGGGTCGTCGTCGAGCGGTTCCCGGTGGCGCTCGTGGTCGTGCGCTTCGTGGGCGCGGCGTTCCTCGTGGTCTACGGGCTGCTGGCCGCCCGTCGGGCACTGCGGCCGTCGGGGGACGCGATGCTGGTCGACCGGACGGCCGACGACGACGGGGTGCCGGGGGCCGTGCCGGGCTCCGCGACGGGCGGGCCCGGACCGGCCGAGGCCATCGCACCCCCGCACGCAGGTCGCGCCCAGGCGCAGCGGGGCGCGACGTCCGTGACGGGGTGCGACGTCGGCGCGGAGCGCGACACGGCGGCGCAGCACCACGCGGCGGAACGGGACGCAGCGGTGCAGCGCGACACGGCGACGCAGCGCGACGACGTGGCGACACAGCACGCCGGCGCGGCGACGCAGCGCGACGACGTGGCGGCGCAGCACGACGACGTGGCGATGCAGCACGACGCGGCGGGGGCGACCACGGCGGTCGACTCGACCACCGGCGTGGCGACGGCGGCGGGGCGGACGCGCACCGCGCCTCCCGGCCGCAGCGAGCCGGCCGGCCGCACCGCGCCTCCCGGCCGCAGCGAGCCGGCCGGCCGCACCGCGACGCCCGGACCCGTCGTCCCGACCATGCGGGCGGCCGTCCTCACGATGCTCGTCTTCACGTGGGCGAACCCGCACGTGTACCTGGACACGCTCGTGTTCCTCGGGTCGGTGGCGAACCAGCAGGGGGTCGACGACCGGTGGTGGTGGACGATCGGCGCGGTCGCGGCGAGCTGCCTGTGGTTCGGAGCGCTCGGGTTCGGCGGGCGGCTGCTCCGACCGCTGTTCGCGAAGCCGCTGACCTGGCGGGTGTTCGACGGCTTGGTCGCCGTCGTGATGCTGTCGTTCGGCATCGCCCTGGCCGTCGGCGCGTAGGCGAGCACCCGACGGCACCGCGGAACGGACACAGCACCACGGAAGACCGTGGTGCTGTGTCCGGAACCTGGTTCCGGGGCGGGGCGGGGGCGGGGAACCGAGCGCCGCTACTGCAGGCCCTGACCCACCCGGCTGTGCCGGCGGCTGTAGCCGAAGTAGATCGCGAAGCCGATCGCCAGCCAGACGATGAAGCGCAGCCAGGTCTCGACCTCGAGGTTGAGCATCAGCCAGAAGCACAGCACCGCGGACAGGATCGGCAGCACCGGCACCCACGGCACCCGGAAGGCCCGCGGGGCGTCCGGACGGGTCTTGCGGAGCACCACGATGCCGATCGACACGAGCACGAACGCCGAGAGCGTCCCGATGTTGATCATGCCCTCGAGCTTGTCGACCGCGGTGAACCCGGCGATGAAGGCGACGATCACACCCGCGACGACCTGCACACGGACGGGGGTCTGCGTCTTCGGGTTGGTCTTCGAGAACCAGCGGGGCAGCAGGCCGTCGCGGCTCATCGAGAACACGATGCGGGACAGGCCGAGCAGCAGCACCATGACGACGGTGGTGAGACCGATGAGCGAGCCGATCGCGATGATGCCCGCAGCCCACGGCAGCCCGACGATCTTGAACGCCGAGGCGAGGGACGGCGCGTCCTCCTCGGCGAGCCGCTGGTACGACACCATGCCGGTGATGACGATGCTGACGCCCACGTAGAGCAGGGTCACGATGCCGAGGCCGATGAAGATGCCGCGCGGCAGGGTCTTCTGCGGGTTCTCGGTCTCCTCGGCGCTGGTCGCGACGACGTCGAAGCCGATGAACGCGAAGAAGACCAGCGACGCTGCGGCGAGCAGCCCGAAGACGCCGTACTGCGCGGGGGCCTGGCCGGTGACGAAGGAGACGAGCGACTGCGTCAGCACGCCACCCTCGGCACCCTTCGAGGCCTCGGCCGGCGGGACGAAGGGCGTGAAGTTCGCGGCCTTGACGAAGAAGGCGCCGGCGACGATGACGAAGACGACGATCGCGACCTTGATGACCGTGATGACGGCCGAGACGCGGGACGACAGGCGCGTGCCGAACGCCAACAGCACGGTGAACACACCGACGATGAGCACCGGACCCCAGGTGAAGCCGATCGGGCCGAGCTGGATCGTCGAGGGCAGGTCGACGCCGAACACCCCGAACGCGGTGCTCAGGTAGATGCCCCAGTACTTCGCGATGACGGCGCTCGCGGTGAGGGTCTCGAGGATGAGGTCCCACCCGACGATCCACGCGAGCAGCTCGCCCATCGTGGCGTACGTGAAGGTGTACGCGGAGCCGGCCACCGGGATCGTGGACGCGAACTCGGCGTAGCACATGATCGCCAGGCCGCACGTGACGGCGGCGAGCAGGAACGAGATGATGACGCTCGGTCCGGCGAAGTTCGCGGCGGCGTTCGCGCCGACCGAGAAGATGCCGGCACCCACGGCGACCGCGATGCCCATCGCGGCGATGTCGAACGTCTTGAGGGACCGCTTGAGCGAGCGGCCCTTCTCCTCGGAGTCGGCGAGGGAGGCCTCGATCGACTTGATGCGGAGCGGTGATGCCATGGGGGGTTCCCGTCATCGGCTGGCGGTGGACCCCGTGAGGGTACTGGTGTACCACCCCGGCTCGCAAACGGTGGCGTACCAGCGGCGGGGTGGGATGCGCGGTGACGG
Source organism: Curtobacterium caseinilyticum (assembly GCF_030363035.1). Classification (GTDB taxonomy): domain Bacteria; phylum Actinomycetota; class Actinomycetes; order Actinomycetales; family Microbacteriaceae; genus Curtobacterium; species Curtobacterium caseinilyticum. The sequence continues at coordinate 17,969 of NZ_JAUCMN010000009.1, forward strand.
CCGAACGGGAGGCGCGGCGCCGGCCCGTCATGCGGGCTCGCCTGCGCCGCGGTGCGGCTCAGGCCCCGCGGCGCCAGTCCGCCAGGAAGCGCGCGCCCGCCTCGTCGTGGATGACGCCCTCGGGAGCGGTGAGCACCGGGTACGGCGTCTCCGGCACGCCGTCGACCGGGCGGACGTCCACGTGCGCGACGTCGTGCCCGTTGGCGTGCAGCCAGTCCGCCATCGCGTAGTCGCTCCGGGAGTCCCCGACGGTCCGCCACGTCACCGGGAGTTCCCCGTCCTGCGCGAGCAGCTCGAGGGCGCGCTCGGCACCCATGTCCTTGCCCGACCGGTCGGACTCGACGTCGGTGGAGATGATCGTCGGGTCGACGCGCCACTGCACCGCGCCGTCGGCGTCCGGCCGCACGTCGTCGAGCCGACGGACACCGAGGCCGCGGCGCTCGAGCGCGGCGACCGCCTTCGCGTCGAACTCGGCCTGACGCGCCAGGTACGTGCTGTTCGGCACCTCGACGCGCTGCTCGATCGACACCATCGCGTGCTTCGTCTCGTCGAAGAACACCAGGTCCGCGTACTCGTCACGGACCAGCTCGCGCATCTCGTCGGCGTAGTCGCGGGGCAGGGCGAGGTCCTCGGCGATGGTCAGGTCGCTCATGCCGCCGTCGTACTGCGGGCCGATCGAGCACCAGACGGCGCCCTTCTCGCACACCGCGTGCACCCGGCCGCCGGCTGCGAGGCCGCCCTCGAGGAGGGGTCCGACGACCTCCTGCCGGATGAACGCGTCACTCCGACCGGTGTTGAAGACGATCGGGATCCCCTCGGCGGCGAGCGCGACGAGGTCCGCCACGATGGACGGGATCGCGATCGTCCGGGTCACCGGGCTGGCGATGGGGCCGTCGACGTCGAGCAGGAGACCGAGGCGGGGAGCAGTCACGGCTCCATCCTCTCGCACCCGTCGCGCACCGCGGCACCGGTGTGCGGCCGGCGTCACTCGGTGGCCGGCACCCCGGAGAAGCGGTCGACGAGCTGCCGGAGCACTCGAGCGTCGGGCACGTGCCCCTGGCCGGGGACGACGAGGTGCCGCGAGCCGGGCACCGCATCGGCCACCGCGGCCGCCGCGGCGTGCATCCACGCCGGCCCCTTGTCGCCCGATGCCACCAGGACCGGCACCCCGACGGACGCGGCCATCCGCTCGGGCACGGACAGGCCGTTGAGCACGCGGACGTCCCGCGAGAGCACGTGGGCGTCGGCGAGGAGCGCCCGCCACAGCCCGGGCTTGAGCCGTGCAGCCGTGATGTACGGGATGGGGACACCGAGCACCTGTGCGAGGAAGGCGCGCACCGCCTGCGCCCGACGACCCGCGGCGACGTGCCCGTCGAGGAAGTCGGCGAACAGGACGTCGTCGCCGTGCGGGTCGACGGTGGCACGGTAGGGCGGTTCCCAGAGCACGGCGCGACCGAACGGCACCCCGGCAGCGAGCCCACGGAGCACGACGCCCGCACCGACGCACGAGCCGACCGCGTCGACCGGGCCGTCGACGGAGTCGACGACCGCGGCGAGGTCCTCGACCTCGCGCTCGATCGACCACGGAGCGGTGTCACCGCTCGCACCACGACCGCGCCGGTCGTACGTGACGACGCGGTAGCGGTCGCGCAGGGCCGCGACGACCTTGTCGACCGCCGGCGTGCCGTGGTGGTCCCAGGCGCCGCCGACCACGACGAGGGCCGACCCCGACCCGGCCTCGGCGACCGCCAGCGGGGTACCGTCGGTCGACACCACGGTGCGGTCGAGGTGGTCGTCCGGACCGCCGGGCGGTGCGTGCTGGTCTGCGTGCATGGGTCCTCACGAGGTGGTGCGACGGCGCTGCGTCGGCTCCTCGGAGGGACCGTGCGGGTCGGTACCCAGAGCATGACAGTCGGACCTCGGCACGTCACCACCCGCAACCAGGGGGAGCGCTCCACGTTCCCTGTGCCCGTGCGATGCGCGTGCCGGTGCCCGTACCCGCCGCGGCCGCCACGTCACACGAGCGCGGTGACCCCCACCGACTCCCGCTCGAGCAGGGAACGCTTGACGTCGAGCCCCCACGCGAACCCTCCGAGCGTGCCGTCGGAGCGGAGCACCCGGTGGCACGGCACGAAGAGCGCCGGGGCGTTCCGAGCGCAGACGCTCGCCGCCGCGCGCACGGCGTCCGGTCGGCCCATCGCCGCCGCGAGCTCCGTGTACGTGAGCACCGTGCCGGCCGGGATCGCCCGGAGCTGCTGCCACCCCTCGGTGAAGAGCTCGGTGCCGTGCTGGCGGACCGGCACCTGCATCGCGTGCTCGACCTCGCCCGCGTAGTACGCGTCGACCGCCTCGGCAGCGGCGACCCGACCCACCGTCACGTGCTCGGGCCGGTGCCGGTCGGCCAGGCGTGCGAGCAGCCGCGCGGTGTCGTCCGTCCAGCCCGAGGCGAGGACCCGCCCCTCCGTGTCCTCGAGCACGGTGAAGGGCCCGTCGGGGGTGTCCAGCGTCTGCATGGTCGCCGTCGGTGTGCCGTCGAGCATCGTCCGCGTCGTCGCTCCGGTCATCGTTCGTCCTCCTGGTGGGTCGTGGTGGCAGCCGCCGCCTCGGCCGCCGCGCTCGCGCGGTCGACGATCGGACGCCAGCAGTGCATCGTCAGGTAGCTCCGCCACGGAGCCGTCTGCTCCGACCGTAGGGAGAGCTCGCGCGCCCCACCGGGCAGCCCGAGTTCCTGTGCACCGTTCCGCACGGCGAGGTCGCTGTGCAGGAACACGTCCGGGTGGTGCCGGACCCGGAGTGCGACGTAGTCGGCGGTCCACGGTCCGATGCCCTTGACCGCGAGGAGACCGGCGCGGAGGTCCGCGAGCGACTGCCCGGCGTCGACGACGAGCGACCCGTCGGCGAGCATGCCGGCGACCCGCAGGATCGTGTCCACACGGGCGGCCGGGCCCCGCAGCACCTCGTGTCCCCGAGCCGCGATCGTCGCCGCCGTCGGGAAGAGCAGGCCGTCCGCCGCGAGCGCCGGGTCGACGGGCTCGCCGAGCGCGGCCACGAGCCGGGTCTGGGCGGTGCGGGCAGCGGCCACCGAGACCTGCTGTCCGATCAGGGTCCGGAACACCACCTCGTGCGCGTCGACCGCGCCCGGCAGCCGGATGCCCGGCACCCGGGCGACCGCCGGCGCGAGGAGCGGGTCGGCGGCCAGGACGGCGTCGACCGCCTCGGGGTCGGCGTCGAGGTCGAACAGGGCCCGGACCCGCGCCACGAGCGTCGGCAGGTCGGAGAGCGAGGTGAGCCGGACGCGGAGGGCGACCCCGGCGCGCCCCGCGCCCGAGCCGGCCGTGCCGGGGACGGGGGCCGAGGCGGTGAAGCGGGCCGGGCCTCCCGGCAGGGTGAGCAGGCGACCGTACGCGGTGACCCGACCCGTCCCGTCCCGCTCGACGTGCTCGAGCCGGGGCAGGGCGTGCAGTGCGTGCCAGTCGAGCAGCCCCTGCAGGTCGAACGGGGCGCGGGCGGGCAGGTGGACGTGCAGCCAGCCGTCGTCCGCAGGCCGCAGGCCGGGCCCCGGGGCCCGGCGTGCGCGGAGCTCGGTCGGGGTGAGGGCGAAGACCTCGCGGACGGTGTCGTTGAACTGTCGGACGCTCGCGAAGCCGGCGGCGAACGCGACGTCCGCGACGGGCAGGTCCGACGAGGTGAGGAGCGTCCGGGCCGTCTGCGCGCGGTGCGCGCGGCTCAGCGCCTTCGGGCCGGCACCGAGCTCCTCGGTCATGATGCGGTTCAGCTGCCGTTCGGAGTAGCCGACACGGGCGGCGAGGCCTGGGACCCCCTCGCGCTCGACCACCCCGTCGAGGACGAGTCGGACAGCGCGGCCGGCGACGTCCTCGCGCAGGTCCCACTCCGGGCTGCCGGGGGTCGCCTCGGGCAGGCAGCGCTTGCACGCCCGGAACCCGGCCAGGTGGGCGGCGGCGCTCGTGCGGTAGAAGGTGACGCCCTCGGTGCGCGGGGTGCGGGCGGGGCAGCTCGGGCGGCAGTAGATGCCGGTGGAGTGCACGGCGGTGACGAACTGGCCGTCGAAGCGGGCGTCCCGCGAGGCCACGGCGCGGTAGCGCTCGGCGTGCAGCTCGTCGCGCTGCTGGCCGGGGTCGGCGTCGTACGGGGCGGGGTGCGTCACGCGGCCAGCCTGGCACGGGCGACCGACAGGCACTGGCGGGAATCGGACACGGTAGCGGGCGGCGTCCCGGGGGCGGGCGCGGCCGGGAGGCGCGACTACCGTGGACCCGTGACCTCCGTCGACGACGTGGCCGGCCCCGGCGAGCTGCCCTACCGCACGGACGTCGAGGTCGCGATGCTGCTCGTGTCCCCGCGACACCGCTACGAGGGGCGTCCGGCGGACGGGGCGCTCCCCGCCGACGGTCCGGAGCTGCGCGACCGGGTCGAGCTCCGTGCGGGCCTCGGGATCGTCGGCGATCGCTACTTCGCCGCCCGCGCGCATGTGCACGCCACCGTCACGGTGATCGGGCTCGAGGGGCTGGACGCCGTCGGGCACGCTCTCGGCACGACGATCGACCCCGCTGCGACCCGGCGGAACGTGTACCTGCGCGGTGCCGACGTCGAGGCACTGCGGGGCGAGCCGTTCTCGCTGCAGGTCCCGGGCGAGGAGCCCGTGCTGTTCCGCGGGTACCGCCCCGCGAACCCGTGCGCCTGGATGGACCACGAGGTGGCACCGGGGGCGTTCCGGGCGATGCGCGGGCTGGGTGGGGTGCGCTGCGACCCGGAGTCCGACGGCGTGCTCACCCTCGGCCCCGCGGTCCTCCGGACGGCACGGCCGGTCGCGCGCTGAGTCCCCGCGGCAACGACCCGCGCTCGCACGACCGCGAAACGCAACGAAGGCGGTTCCTCGCAGCGGTACAGCGCTGCGGAGAACCGCCTCCATTGCGTGTTGCGGCGGGGAGCCGGGTGTCAGGCGGTCAGGGCCTGCTCGATCGCGTCGACGAACGCCGGCAGGTCGTCGGGGTTGCGGGAGGTGATGAGGCCGCCGTCGACCTGGACCTCCTGGTCGACCCACTCGGCACCGGCGTTGCGCACGTCGGTCTGCAGCGAGGGGAACGAGGTGAGCGTCTTGCCCTCGACCACGCCGGCCTCGATGAGGGTCCACGGGCCGTGGCAGATCGCTGCGACGGGCTTGCCCGCCTCGGCGAACGCCTTGACGAGCGCGACCGCGTCCGAGTCCTGGCGGATGGTGTCCGCGTTGATGGTACCACCGGGGACGACGAGCGCGTCGTGGTCGCCCGCGCCGCTGACACTGGCGATGGTGGTGTCTACGGACACCGTCTTGCCCGGGTCCTTGTCGCCGACGAGGGTCTCGATCGAACCGGACTCCTGCGCTGCGACCGTCACGTCGGCACCGCGCTCGCGGAGCTGCTCGGTGGGGACGACGATCTCGTCCTGCTCCACGCCGTAGTTCGTCGCGATGACGAGGATCTTCTTGCCGTCGAGGGCTGCCATGGTCGCTCCTTCCGGGCCGGGATCGTCCGGCCGCACCAGCGGTCGAGGGTCCGACCGCACGGTCGACGGTCGTCGCGTCGGCCTGGGCACGTTCGCAGCCCGGAGGCGACGCTCAGCCGCGGATGCGGAAAGCGGACCCCTCGGGCGTGACGTCGATCCCGTCGTACCCCGCGATGCGCGGCAGCCCCTCGGTGACGGGCGCCTCGAGCATCCCGACGACGACGGTGGTCGCACCGGAGGCCACGGCGGCTTCGACCCCGGCGGGAGCGTCCTCGAACGCCAGGCACCGTTCGGCGGGGACCCCGAGCAGGGCGGCGCCACGGAGGTACCCCTCGGGGTGCGGCTTGCTGCGCTCGGCGTCCTCCGACGGCACGAGCGCCTCGGGCACCGGGACCCCCGCGGCGATCATCCGCTTGACGGCGAGTTCCCGGGGAGCGCTCGTGACGAGGGCGACCGGGACGCCGGCGTCGACCAGGCGCTGCACGAACGCACCGGCACCGGGCACCTCGACGATGCCCTCGGTGTAGTCGATCTCGGCGGCGATCATCGTGTCGACGATCACGCGCTGCTCGTCCGGCGTCAGGTGCGGCAGGAAGCGCTGCACGGTGTCGATCGTCTGCCGGCCGTGCGAGAAGCCGAGGATCTCGACGGGGTCGATGCCGTGCTCGGCGCCGAACCGGCTCCAGGCCGCCTCGACCACCGTTGTCGAGTCGACGAGCGTCCCGTCCATGTCGAACAGGACCCCGGACACCACGACGTCGATCACGCGTCCGACCCTAGCGCCCGGGACCGTGCGGGGTGCCGGGCGAGCCCCGGCCGCTCCGAGTCTCGCGTCCAGCGACCGTTCTCGCGCCGACGCGCGCGAGAACGGTCGCCCAGCCCGAGTCTCGCGGCCGAGCCGGCCCGCGCACGGCGCGGCTGCCCTACCGCGTGCGCACCCACCGGGTCAGGAGGACGCCCCCGTCGCCGAGCAGCACGTGCGCCGGGCGCATCCGGCGCAGCTCCGGCGACGACCCCACGGCGATCCGCGGCCCCTCGCCGCCCTCGAGCGACGGGTCGATGGTCAGCGTCAGTTCGTCGACCGCGTCCGCCGCGACGAGGGAGCCGAGCAACGACGGGCCACCCTCGCAGTGGATCCGGCCGAGTCCGCGCGCAGCCAGGGCGTCCCGCACGGCGTCGATGTCCACCGATGAGGAGCCGCACTCCACCACATCGGCCACTGACTCCAGGGCGCGGCCGGACGAGGACGCCGTCGCATCCGCCGACGTCAGCACGATCGGCCGCACCGGTGCCTCGGTGAACACCCGCGAGTCCGGGTCGAGCGACGCCGAGCCGGTCAGGATCGCGAACACCGGGTGGTCCGGCATCCCGTGCGCCCGGCGCCACGCGACATCCGCGTCGTGCAGCACCATCGGGCCGTACTCCTCGGCGCGCACGGTCCCAGCGGCGACGAGCACGACGTCGGCGACCCGGCGGAGCAGGTCGAACACGCGCAGGTCGTCGTCCCCGCCGAGCGACGCCGTGCGCCCGGACGCCGAGGCCGACCCGTCGAGCGTCGCGACGAAGTTCACCCGCAGCCACGGGCCGTCGGCGACGTCCGCGGTGTACAGCTCGAGCAGGTCGTCGTCGGTCAGGTCCGCGACGGACGGGGGCAGGAGTCTCACGTGTTGTGCCTCGCTTCCAGTGGTTCGCGCCAGCCGAGCACGGCCTCGACCATGTGCATCGCGTCGACGCTCTCGACGACGTCGTGCATCCGGACGATCCGGGCGCCGAGCATCGCGCTGACGGTCGCCGCGGCGAGCGACCCCGACAGGCGTGAACCGCGAGGGCGCCCGAGGGACTCCCCCACGAAGTCCTTGTTCGACACCGCTGCGAGCACCGGGTACCCGAGCGCGACGACCTCGGGCAGCCGGCGGGTCAGCTCGAGGGTGTGCACGGTGTTCTTGTTGAGGTCGTGCCCCGGGTCGACGACGATCCGCGACTCCGGGATCCCCGCGGCGAGCGCCCGGTCGACGCGCTCGCGCAGGAAGTCGACGACGGAGCGCGTCACGTCGTCGTACTGCGGAGGCGCCGGCAGCTCCTGCCGCGGCGGGGCGATCGAGTGCGTGATGACGATCGTCGCGTCGGAGTCGGCGACGACGGCGGCCATCCGCGGGTCGGACAGGCCCGTGGTGTCGTTGACGACACTGGCACCCGCGGCGATCGTCGCCGCGGCGACCTCCGGCCGGAAGGTGTCGACCGAGATCACCACGTCCGACTCCTGCGCGAGCTGCGACACCACCGGCAGGACGCGGTCGAGCTCGTCATCGGCCGAGAGCTCGGGGCCCGGCGCGAACTTCACCCCGCCGATGTCGACCCAGTCGGCGCCCTGGTCGGCGGCGCGGACGGCAGCCTCGACGGCGCGGTCGAGGGCGAAGGTCGCACCCTTGTCGTGGAACGAGTCGGGTGTGCGGTTCACGATCGCCATGACCGCGATGCGTCGGTCGAAGTCGAAGGTGCGACGGCCGATGGTGCGGACCGGGTCGCGCAGGTCGGGTACGACCCAGCCGGGTGCGGAGGACACCGTCGGGAGGCTCGTGGTCGGCTGCTCGGTCGTCATGCGTCCGCCCCGTGGTCGGCCCCGGCACCGGCGGCAGCACCGGCAGCACCGGCACCGGCTCCGATGAGCGCGATCGCCTCGGCCCGGCCAGCCGCGTCCGCCAGGGACCCGGTCGCCGCGACGGTCACCGTCGACGAACCGGACTGCCGTTCGCCGCGCGTCGTCACGCACTGGTGGGTGGCGTCGAGCACGACGAGCACGCCCGCGGCGTCGAGCCCCTCGGCGACGGCCTCCGCGACCTGCTCACCGAGTCGCTCCTGCAGCTGCGGCCGCGAGGCCACGGCGTCCAGCACGCGGGACAGCGTGCCGAGGCCGATGAGCTGCTCCCCAGGCGCGTAGGCCAGGTGCGCGACCCCGATGAACGGCAGCAGGTGGTGCTCGCACATCGAACGGAACCGCAGGTCCCGGACGACCACGAGCTGCCCGCGCTCACCGTCCTCCGAGTGCACGGCTCCCGCACGGGCGATCGCGGTGGCGTCGACGCCCATGCCGGCGAAGAACTCGGCGTACGAGTCGGCCACACGAGCGGGTGTCCGTTCGAGCTCGGGGCGGTCGGGGTCGTCGCCGACGGCGACCAGGAGCTCGCGCACGGCAGCTTCGATGCGCGCGCGGTCCAGACGTTCGTTCACGCACTCATCCAACACCGTGGACTGGCCGGAGAACGCGGCCGTCTGCCGGACGCGCCGTACCCCGTGGTGGCGGGCCGCGCCTCCCGTCCGTCACGTCGTCCCGGAACCAGGGCGACCCGCCGCGCTCCCAGCGTTCTGTAAACTCGTTCGGTGAGCGCCCAGCAGACCGACACCCCGCCCCGGAACCGCTTCGCATCCGGCCTCGACCGCTTCTTCTCGATCACGCAACGCGGCTCGAGCATCCCCCGTGAGATCCGTGGTGGTCTCGTCTCCTTCGTGACGATGGCGTACATCGTCATCCTCAACCCGCTCATCCTCGGCGGGTTCAGCCAGGACCAGGCGCCGCAGGACGTCCTCGGTGGCTGGCTGCAGAACGCGCAGGTCGCCGCCGCGACCGGTCTCGTCGCCGGCGTGATGACGATCGCGATGGGCCTCGTGGCGAACCTGCCGTTCGGCATCGCCGCGGGCCTCGGGATCAACTCGTTCCTCGCCGTGAGCGTCGTGCAGCAGGTCACGTGGGCCGAGGCGATGGGCCTCGTGGTCATCAACGGCGTCGTCATCGTGATCCTCGCGCTGACGGGCATCCGGACGATGATCTTCACCGCCGTGCCCGCGCAGCTCAAGGCTGCGATCACCGTCGGCATCGGTCTGTTCATCGCGTTCATCGGGCTCGTCGACTCGGGCTTCGTGCGCACCACGAAGAACGCCTCGCCGCCGCTGCAGCTCGGTGAGGACGGCTCCGTCGCCGCCCTGCCGACCATCGTGTTCCTGATCGGCCTCGTCGTCATCGGCACGCTCATGGCCCGGCGGGTCAAGGGCGCGCTGCTCATCGGCATCGTCGGCACCACGATCGTCGCGATCATCCTGCAGGCGATCTTCAGGGTCCCGACCTCGGTGGACTCCCCCACGGGCTGGAACCTCAACGCACCGGGCCTGCCGAACGCACTCTTCGCGCTCCCCGACCTGTCGCTCGTCGGCCACGCGGACGTCTTCGGCGCGTTCACCCGCATCGGCCCGGTCGCCGCGTCGATGCTCGTCTTCACCCTGGTCTTCACGAACTTCTTCGACGCCATGGGCACGATGACCGGTCTGGCGAAGGCCGCCGGTGTCGCGCACCCCGACGGCACCTTCCCCCGCCTGAAGTCGGCGCTCGTCGTCGAGGGTGCCGGTGCGATCGCCGGTGGCGGGGCCTCGGTGTCGTCGAACACCGTGTTCATCGACTCGGCGTCCGGAATCGGCGAGGGCGCCCGCACCGGCATGGCGTCGGTCGTCACGGGCCTGCTGTTCCTGGCGTCGATGTTCCTCACACCGTTGACCCAGGTCGTCCCGCTCGAGGTCGCCGCCGCCGGACTCGTGGTCGTCGGTGCGCTCATGGTGGCGCAGGTGAAGGACATCGAGTGGACCGACTTCGGCGCTGCGCTGCCGGCGTTCCTGACGATCGTCGTGATGCCGCTGACGTACTCGATCGCGAACGGCATCGGGGCGGGCTTCATCAGCTGGGTGCTCATCAAGCTGCTGTCCGGCCGCGGTCGCGAGGTCTCGTGGCTGCTCTACGTCGTCGCCGCGGGCTTCCTGCTGTACTTCGCGCGCGGGCCGCTCGAGGCGCTGCTCGGCGTCGGGTAGGCGCGCGGCCCTTCCGTCCTTCCGTCCTTCCGCAAGACGCAACGTGGGCGGTTCCTCGCAGCGGAATGTCGCTGCGAGGAACCGCCCACGTTGCGTTTCGCGAGAGTGTGTCCGGTGCGTCCGGCCGGGAGGCCCGGGCTCAGTCCGGCAGGTCGGCCGGCTTCGCCTCGTGGCGGCGACGGCCCGGCGTGCGCCGGTCCTCCTTCATGCTCGCCTCGTACAGGTGGCGCTTGCCACCGACGAGCTGGTCACGGGCGGTCTTCTCGAGCTCCTTGGCGAGCGCGTAGTAGTTGTCGTCGTAGTCCTCGACGATCTGGAACGTCCACCGCCCGTCGATCACGTTGCGCCCCACCAGCTCGGTGTCGATCCGCTCGGCGAGCTCGGTGTGCCCCGCCTTCCGGAGCTGCTCGACCGCCTCGCCGAGGTTCAGGTCCGCCGTCCCCGTCAGCCGGTGGAACCCGTAGAGCAGCCCCCGGGCGTGCTCGAGCACCTCGACCGCGGCCGACAGCGTGCCGAGGGCCTCGACGGTCGCCTCGGACACCCCCTCGGGCACCACGTGTGCGTCGTCCGGTCCCTGTCCGTCGTCGTGTCGCTCGTCGTTCATGCACCACGTCTACCGGAGGATCGCTCGGCCCGCTCCGAGTTACTTCGTCGCATCCGCAGGAAGCGGCTGCGCCCGCTGCACGGCAGGGACGCGCCGCTCCATCAGTCGCCACGACCCGCCGAGCAGCGGGGACAGCGTCACGACCGTGTAGACCACGGCCACCACCCCGAACGTCGCCGTCACGCCGATGCCGTCCGCGACGATCCCGCCGGCCAGCCCACCGAGCGGGATGCCCGCCCAGGACCCGGCCGAGAGCAGCCCGAAGACCCGCGCCCGCATCGAGGAGGGGATCCGCTCGAGCTCCACGGCACCGAGGATCGGGTTGAGCGCGCCCGCCGCGAGCCCGGACACGACGCAGGCACCGAGCACCCACGGCAGCCCGAGCCCGAACGCCGGCACCACGAGCGAGGGACCGCCTGCCAGGACGAAGCAGACCACGAAGGTGATCCGTCGGGGCACCCGGTGCGCCACGTACCCGAACGCGAGCGACCCGAGGAACGCCGCGCCCCCGAACGTCCCACTGACGATGCCGAGCGACTGCGCACCGTCGAGCACCCGGTCGGCGTAGAGCGGCAGGAGCGCCGTCGACCGCGCGGCATCGAGCAGGTTCGTCACGAGCACGAGCGCGATGACGAGCCGGAAGAGCGGGTCCCGCACGCAGAACCGCAGCCCGGAGCCCAGGTCGCGCCAGTACCCGGCGGACGGCTCGACCGGGTCGGCGTCCGGCACCGCGGTGGCTCCGGCGCCGCGCAGCGTCAGCACCGCCAGCAGTGCCGCCGCCGCGAACACGGCTGCCGTGACGGCCAACGCCGCCATCGGGCCGACGGCACCGACGAGGAGCCCTGCGGCGGGCGCGCCGAGCAGCACCGAGAAGCGGACCGACGCCTCGAAGTGGCCCACGGCACGCTCGAGCGGGATCCCCGCAGCCGTCGCGAGCCCCGGGAGCAGCACCCGACGACCGGACTCCCCCGGGGTGTCGAACAGCCCGCCGAGGAAGACGAGCACGAGCAGCGCCCAGGCCGGCAGTCCGACCGTCCACGCCAGCAGCGGGATCGTGACGAGGGTGACCGCGCTGACCAGGTCCGACGCGACGCTGGACCGCACGAACCCGAACCGCTCGACGAGCACACCGCCGAACGCTCCGCCGAGCACGATCGGCACCGTGGCCGCGAACGCCGCGATCCCCACGTCCGTCGCCGATCCGCCCCGCGAGAGCACGACGAACGGGACCGCGATCGTCGTCGCCACGTTGCCCGTGCGCGAGACGACCTGCACCGCGAGCAGCGACCGAAGCCGCCAGTGCGCGTTCACGCCCGGGCCGATCGGTAGCTCTGCACGACGGCGGTGACGCGCTCGGACCCGTCGCCCGGCTCGTGGCCGGCGCTGACGGCCTCCCAGCGGTCGAGGACGCCCGCCAACTCGGCACCGAGCGCACGCAGTTCGTCCACGGTCAGCCGGAGGGTCCGGTCGCCGCTGTTCGATGCCGCGACCCACTCGCGCCCGAGTGCCGGCACGTGGTCGAGGAACGCCGTGTACTCGTCCGCGTACGCCTGCGCGACGGTCCGGTCGAGCGCGGTCCCGGCGAGCATCCGGTCGGGATCGTCGAACCCGTCGGCGAGGTTCCACGAGGTGTGCTGGGCGACCGCCCGCCACCACCGCTCGCGCCGGTCGGTGCCGAGCTCCGGTGCAGGTTCGATGAACCCGGCGTCCGCGAGACGCTTGCAGTGGTAGCTGATCGTCCCCGGGGCCTCGTCGACCTGGTCGCCGAGCATCGCGGCGGTCTGCGGACCGCCGGTCCGGAGCAGGCCGAGGAGCCGGAGCCGGGTCGGGTGCGCAAGCGCGCGCATGTGCGCTGCATCGTCGAGTCGCTGCACGTCCATGCGGCGACACTACGTGCACAAGACTCGTTGTGCAAGACCTCTTGTGGATCCGGCCGGGAGGCTCGCCTCACCACGCGACGCACGCTACGGTTCCGACATGGCCAGGTGGGTCGCGCTGCTGCGCGGGGTGAACGTCAACGGGATCACGATCCGGAGCGCCGACCTCGCGACGCTGTTCCGGGACCTCGGGTACGCCGACGTCCGGACCGTCCTGGCCTCCGGCAACGTCGTGTTCACCGCGGACGGCGAGGCCGAGGCGATCACGGGGGCGGTCGAACAGGGCCTGCGGGACCGCTTCGGGTACGACGCCTGGATCGTCCTCGTGCCGCACGAGCGCCTCGCCGCCGTCGTCGAGCAGTTCCCGTTCCCCTCGGACCCCGACCGGCACGACTACGTGGTGTTCGGCTCGGCGGACGACGCACTCGACGACCTGCTCGCCGACCTGACGCTCGACGACGACGTCGAACGGGTCGCCCGCGGCGACGGGGTCGTGTACTGGTCGTGTCCGAAGGGGTCGAGCACCGACACCGTGTTCGCAAAGCGGGCCGCCGCCGCGCGCTTCAAGCGCACGACGACGACCCGCAACGCGAACACGCTCCGGAAGCTCCTGTGACGGAGCAGGACGGTCAGGACTGGGCCGGCTGCCCGTTGCTCGCAGTGGTCCCGCCGTCGACGGGGAGGACCGCGCCGGTGATGTAGCTCGCCGCGTCGCTGGCGAGGAAGAGGATCGCCGCAGCGACCTCCTCCGCGCGTCCGCCGCGACCGAGGGACACACGGTCGGCGAAGGCGTGCTGCAGTTCCTCGTCCTCGGCCTGCTGCTGGGTCATGTCGGTCCAGATGAGTCCCGGCGCGACCGCGTTCACCCGGACGCCGAAGTGCCCGTTGTCGAGCGCGGCCGCCTTCGTGAAGTTCGTGACCCCGCCCTTGGCTGCGTTGTACGGGCTCATGCGCCAGTCGGCGTCCTCGCCCGAGACGGACGAGGTGTTGACGATCGACCCCTTGGTCTCACGCAGGAACGGCAGCGCTGCCCGCGTGCCGTAGAAGACGCTCGACAGGTCCGTGTCGATCACGCGGCGCCACTCGTCGGGCTCGATGTCGGTGATGTCCCCGGAGGTGAACGTCCCGGCGTTGTTCACGAGCACGTCGAGACGGTCCCACCGGTCGACCGCGTCCGACACGATCGTCTCCCACGCCGCCGGGTCGGCCACGTCGGCCTGGAGCGCCACCGCACGACCGGTCGGCAGGCTGTCGGCGACGGCGCGGACCTTGTCCTCGACACTGTCGACGAGGAGCACGTCGGCGCCCTCGTCGACGAAGGCGCGCGCGGTGGCCTCGCCGATGCCGGAACCCGCTCCCGTGACGATCGCGACCTTGCCCTCGAAGCGCTTGTCCATGTGTGTCTCCTCTCGTTGCACGGCACGTGCCGCAGGAGACGCCGTCGGCCCGGGGGCACGGAGGACACGCTGCCCGGCCGCGGCTGGACGCGTGTGGAGGCGAACCAGGAGCGACCCGCACCGCCCGGCAGCGACCCGACCGGAGGCACGGTGCGGGACGGACCCGCGCCGTGCCTCCCGGCCGGTCGTTCTCCAGTCCGGCCGCCAAGCAACCAGGCCGTCAGGCCGTCAGGCCGTCAGGCCGTCAGGCCGTCAGGCCGTGGTGTCGTCGAGGTCGAGGTCCCGGTCGAGCGAGATCATCGGGATCGACGCGGTGATCACCGAGCCGTCAGCGCGCAGCGTGCCCTGGATGTCGCTCGTCGTCGGAGCGTGCCCGGTGATCCGCGGCCCGTGGTGCGGCAGCGGCACGACGGTCGACGCACCGGCGGTGACGTCCCACTGCTGGTTGTGCACCCACGCCGTGAAGCCCTCGCCGGTCTCGACCGTGAAGGTCATCGACTCCTCCTCGAGGTCGACCCGGACGCGCGAGCCGTGGACCGTCAGCCGGTAGGTGAGCCGCTCCCAGTCCTTCGGCAGTCGCGGGTTGAAGGTCATCCGGCCGCCGTGGTCGCGCATGCCGCCGAAGCCGTTCACGAGCGCGCCCCAGATGCCGCCGGTCGACGCGATGTGCACGCCGTCCGAGGTGTTGCCGTGCAGGTCCGCCAGGTCGACGTACAACGCGGTCAGGAAGTACTGCGCCGCCAGGTCGTGGTAGCCGACCTCGGCCGCCATGATCGACTGCACGACCGCGGACAGCGTCGAGTCACCGGTGGTGAGCGCGTCGTAGTAGTCGAAGTCCCGACGCTTCTCGGCCGCCGTGAACTCGTGACCCTGCAGGAACAGCGCGAGCACGACGTCCGCCTGCTTGAGCACCTGGAACCGGTAGATCACCAGCGGGTGGTAGTGCAGCAGCAGCGGGCGCTTCGAGTCGGGGGTGTTCTCGAGGTCCCAGAGCTCCTTGTCGAGGAACTGGGCGTCCTGCGGGTGGATGCCGCGGTGCGGGTCGAAGGGGATCTCCATCGACTCGGCCGCGTGCTCCCACTCGGTCACCTCGTCCTCGGCGAGCCCGGTGCGCCGGACCATGCGGCCGTACTCCTCCGGATCGTCGATCGCGAGCTGCCGCGTGGCGTTCACCGCGAACCACAGGTTCGCCCGCGCCATGACGTTCGTGTAGAGGTTGTCGTCGACGACCGTCGTGTACTCGTCGGGCCCGGTGACGCCGTCGATGTGGAACTTCCGGTCACCGTTCGACCGCCAGAACCCGAGGTCGGACCACAGTCGCGCGGTCTCGACCAGGATGTCGATCGCGCCGCGCTTGAGGAAGTCGGTGTCGCCCGAGGCACGGACGTACTGCATCAGCGCGTGGGCGATGTCCGCGTCGATGTGGTACTGCGCGGTGCCGGCGGCGTAGTAGGCGCTCGACTCCTCGCCGTTGATCGTCCGCCACGGGAACAGCGCCCCGCGCTGGTTCAGCTCACGCGCCCGCGAGCGGGCGGCGTCGAGCATGTTGTAGCGGAAGCGCAGCGCGTTCCGAGCGACGATCGGCGCCGTGTACGACAGGAACGGCAGGACGTAGATCTCCATGTCCCAGAAGTAGTGGCCGCCGTACCCGGACCCCGTGACGCCCTTCGCCGCGATGCCGTGCCCGTCGGTCCGGGCAGTGGCCTGCGCGAGCATGAACAGGTTCCACCGGACGGCCTGCTGGATCGCGGGCTGTCCGGGGATCTCGACGTCGCTCCGGGTCCAGTAGTCGTCCATCCACGCGCGCTGCTTCGCGAAGGTCTCCTCGACCGTCTCGGCGCGCGCACGGTCCAGCGTGCGCTCGCAGCGGTCGGCGAGCTCACGCGCCGGCACCCCGCGGGACGTGTGGTACACCATGTGCTTCACGAGCCGGATCGGCACACCCCGCCGAGCCTGCACCCGGTACACGTGCTTCGCGAGGTCGTCGTCGATCGACGAGGCCTCGTCCCAGTGGTTCTCGGTCTCCAGGTGGTGCTCGACGCCCACGCAGATCGTCATGCCCGAGCTCGACGCCTGGTAGCCGAGCAGGGAGCGGCCACCCGAGCTGCGCTTGAGCTTCGGCTCGAGCACGCGCTCGGTGAAGGCCTCGGCCTTGCGGGGGTCGAAGGCGTTCGCCGCGGCGCGCATGCCCGCGTGGTACTCGTCCTGCACGTCCTGCCGGTTGAGGATCTGGCTCGACAGCAGGATCGAGGCGTCCCCGTCGAGCACGGTGACCTCGTAGTCGATGACGGCGAGGTGCCGGTCGGTGAAGGACACCAGGCGGCGGGACCGGATGAGCACCCGCTTGCCGGAGGGCGTCGACCACTCGGTCTCGCGGTACAGGTAGCCGCCACGGAACTCGAGGCGCCGGGTGTGGCGGAGGATGTCCGCCTCGGCCAGCACGAGCGGTTCGTCGTCGACGTAGAGCCGGATCACCTTGGCGTCCGGCGCGTTGATGATCGTCTGCCCGGTCTTGGCGAAGCCGAAGGCGTCCTCGGCGTGCCGGATGGGCCAGGTCTCGTGGAACCCGTTGACGTACGTGCCGTACTGCACGCCGCCACGGCCCTCGTCGAGGTTGCCCCGAAGACCGAGGTAGCCGTTGCCGACGGCGAAGTTCGTCTCCGCCACGCCCTGTTCGTCCGGCGTGTACTCGGTCTCGACGAGTGCCCACTCGTCGACCGGGTAGCGCACGCGGTCGAGGGGGTCCGAGGTGATGGGGTTCATGCAGTCTGCTCCGTGGGAGGGAGTTCGAGGGGTGTTCGGGGAGGGTCGGTCAGCCGGGCAGCTGGTCCACGAGCTCGTCGAGGTCGCGCACGACGACGTCGGCACCGTGCTCGCGCAGGGCGTCCGCGCCGGCACCGCGGTCGACACCGACGACGAGGCCGAAGGCGCCGTTCCGCCCGGCCGCGACCCCGCTCGTGGCGTCCTCGACCACGACGCACTCCGCCGGGGCGAGTCCGAACCGCCCCGCGGCGTCGAGGTAGGTGTCGGGCGCCGGCTTGCCGGCCAGGCCGTCCTGGCGCGCGACGAGCCCGTCCACGACGACCGGGAAGCGGTCGAGGATGCCCGCCGTGCGGAGGACCTGGGTGGCGTTCGCCGAGCTCGACACGACCGCGACCTGCATGCCGGCCGCGATCGCCGCGGTGAGGAACCGGAGCGAGCCGGGGTAGGGCTGGACACCGTGCTCGGTCAGCTCGGCGGTGAACTCGGCGTTCTTCCGGTTGCCGAGCGCGCAGACGGTGTCATCGCCCGGGGCGTCGTCCGGCGTGCCCTGCGGCAGGTGGATGCCCCGTGCCTCGAGCAGGGAGCGGACACCGTCGTACCGGGGCCTGCCGTCGATGTGGTCGAAGTAGTCCTGCTCGGTGTACGGCGCGACTCCGTGCTCGGCCAGGAACGGCGTGAACAGCCGGCTCCACGCGCGCATGTGCACGTCGGCGGTCGGGGTGAGGACCCCGTCGAGGTCGAACAGGAGCGCTCGCGTGTCGGCCAGTCGTGCTGGGGTGTGCCGGTCCGGCGTCGTCATCGGTGTTCCTCTGCTCGCGGTGGTCGGTTCGGCTCCGACCGAGTCTAGGACCGCTCCAGCCCCCGCGTTCAGGCTCGACGGGACCTGTGGAGAACCGTTCACCGGGGCGTCGACCGCGCTCGGCGGACCTTCCGGGAGCGCCCGGACCGCTGCACGTCGACCCTGGACGCGACGAAAGGCACCGCATGAGCACCCCCACGACGGCCCAGGACGGCTCCGGCTCCAAGCTCAAGCAGGCGATCACCGGCCCGCTCCTGTTCCTGTTCATCCTCGGCGACGTGCTCGGCGCCGGGATCTACGCCCTGATGGGCACCCTGTCGAAGGACGTCGGCGGCGCGCTCTGGGCGCCACTGGTCCTCGCCCTGCTGCTGGCCCTGCTCACGGCGGGCTCGTACGCCGAACTCGTGACGAAGTACCCGAAGGCCGGCGGTGCCGCGGTCTTCGCCGAGCGCGCGTACAAGACGCCGATCGTGTCGTTCCTGGTCGGCTTCAGCATGCTGGCCGCCGGGGTCACGAGCGCCGCCGGGCTGTCCCTCGCCTTCGCCGGCGACTACCTCGGCACCTTCGTCGACCTGCCGCCGGTGCCGACCGCGATCGTGTTCCTCGCGCTGATCGCCTGCCTCAACGCCCGCGGCATCTCGGACTCGCTGAAGAGCAACGTCGTCATGACGATCATCGAGGTGTCCGGTCTCGTCATCGTGATCGTCGTCGTCGCGGTGATGCTCGGCGGTGGAGGCGGCGACGTCTCGCGCATCGGTGCGTTCCCGGCGGAGGCGAACCCGGCGCTCGCGACACTCAGCGCGGCGATCGTCGCGTACTACTCGTTCGTCGGGTTCGAGACCTCGGCCAACATCGCCGAAGAG
Organism: Curtobacterium caseinilyticum; assembly: GCF_030363035.1. GTDB lineage: Bacteria > Actinomycetota > Actinomycetes > Actinomycetales > Microbacteriaceae > Curtobacterium > Curtobacterium caseinilyticum. The sequence continues at coordinate 36,622 of NZ_JAUCMN010000009.1, forward strand.
GTCCGCGAACCCCGCCGCGTCTACCCCCGTGCGCTGTTCGGCGCCCTCGCCACCGCCGGCGTCGTCTACGTGCTCGTCGCGCTCGCCAGCTCGATCGCGCTGCCCGCGTCGGAGCTGGCCGACTCGAGCGGACCGCTCCTCGCCGTCGTGTCGGCCACCGGCGTCCCGATCCCCGACTGGGTGTTCAGCATCATCGCCCTGGTCGCCGTCGCGAACGGCGCCCTGCTCACCATGATCATGGCGAGCCGCGTGACGTACGGCATGGCCGAACAGCGGCTGCTGCCCGCCCTGCTCGCGAAGGTCCTGCCGAACCGGAAGACCCCGTGGGTCGCCATCGTCGCCACCACGGTCGTCGCGATGGCCCTGACGCTGGTCGGAGACGTCGGCACGCTGGCCGAGACCGTGGTGCTCCTGCTGCTCTTCGTGTTCATCAGCACGAACGTCGCCGTGCTGGTGCTGCGGAAGGACCACGTCGAGCACGACCACTTCCGCGTGTGGACGTGGGTGCCGGTGCTCGGGGTCGCGTCCTGCATCCTGCTGCTCACGCAGCAGAGCGGGCAGGTGTGGCTGTACGCGGCGCTGCTGCTGGCCGTCGGCGTGGTGCTCTACTTCATCGCCCGTGCGACGGGCCGCCGGACCGGTCGCGACCACGAGGCGGGCCGCATCCACTGAGCGGTCACGGGACCACGTGACGGACGGGAGGCGCGGTGCCAGCTGGCACCGCGCCTCCCGTCCGTCGGGTCGTCGCGTCAGCGCAGGGTGCGCACCCAGTCCTCGATCGTGGCGCTGATCTGCGCCCGTGCGTCCTCGCGCGGGATCGTCGCGGTGCGGTCCCCCGGCTGGTCGCCGTAGGCGCCGAAGGCGGCGTGGTTCGCGCCCTCGATCTCGACCATCCGCGCCGTGGAGGGGAGCTCATCGCGGGCGGTGGCAACCTTGTCGGGCGTCGAGAGCCCGTCCCGGGAGCCGGAGACGCTGAGCACCTGGACGTACGAGCGGGCGATGTCGTTCGCGCAGTAGCTGCCGAGCAGCAGCAGACCGTCCGCGTCCTGCGCGAGCTGGCACGCACGGACGCCACCGAGTGAGTGGCCGCCGACGGCCCAGGTGCGGACCTCGGGAGCGTGCGCCTCGAAGGTCGTGAGCGGACGGGTGTCGAAGAACGCGAGGTTCAGCGTCGGCTTCGTGATCACGACCGTGGTGCCCGCGGCCACGACCTGCCGGAAGGTCGCCATGTAGGCGTACGGGTCCACCTTCGCACCGGGGATGAACACGATCCCCACGCCGCCGGCCTCGCCCGTCGGGGTCATCACGACGCTGTCGCCGGCGTCTCGCACCGCCACGCGGTCGTCGCGCCAGACCTGCAGCGCGGCGCTGCGGGTGCCCTCCATGACGATGTTCGCGTAGACGAGGAACACCACGGCCAGCAGCACCACCACGGTGACGGTCCACGCGGTCCAGCGCAGGGCTCGGTTCACAGCTCGTCCTCCTCCGGACGTCGGGCAGTCACGGTGATCCAGCGCTCCTCGGCGCCGGAGCGGGTGGTGTCGCGGACCACGACGTCGGCCCAGCCGGCCACGCCGGCCGCGGCGGCGAGGGCGTCCTCGGTCCAGTAGGTGAACCAGCGGGGGTCGTCGAGCTTCCGGTCGCTCCACCCGTCGCCATCGCCGTGCTTCACGGTCGCGGCCAGCACCCCGCCGGGTCGGACGGCGTGACGGGCACGGGCGAGGACGGTGCCCATCACCGCTCGGTCCACGTGCAGCAGGACAGCGTTCGCGAACACGGCGTCGTAGGGGCCGCCCCAGTCGACCTGCCGGACGTCGAGCACGCGGGCGTCGTGGCCGGCGGCCCGCAGACGATCGACGAACGCCGTGGTGCCGTCGGTGCGGTCGACGCGGAGACCCGCTGCCTCGAGCGCGTCGGCGTCCCGCCCCGGACCCGAGCCCAGTTCGAGGACGTGCGCGCCGGCCGGCACGAGGGCGAGCAGGTCGTCGACGAGCCCGGCGCGGTGGTCGTCGGTGCGTTCGGCGTACCGGTCGACACCGCGTTCGTAGGCGAGGAGCGTGCGCTCGGCCGTGAGGTCACGGCGCATCACGGTCTCGTGCCGGCCGTCGGCGAGCCGGTCCCCGGGGATGTCCGTCGTCGTGAATCCGGCACGCTCGTAGGTCCGGCGGGCTCGGTGGTTGTCGGGCATCACCGAGAGCTCGAGCCGGTGTGCGCCGCCCGTCGCGACCGTCCTGGCCACCGCATCGACGAGTTGCGCGGCCAGGCCGTGTCCGCGGGCCTCGGGCGCCACCCACATCGAGACGAGCTCGGCACGGGCGGGGTCGTCGGCATCGGGCACGCCGGATGCCATGCCGACGACCCTGCCGCCGTCGACGGCGAGCAGGTCGACCGCTCCGGGCAGCGAGAGCCGGGCGCGCCAGCGGTGCTCCGGGGCGTCCCGCCAGTCGGCGAGCGTCGAGCCGAACGCCTCCGGCGCGTCGGCGAGCGCGGCGAGGCGGACCGGGCGCCACGTGGCCCAGTCGTCCGCGATCACCCGGCGCAGCTCGATGGTCACGGGACGACCGTACCGCCCGCCCGTGTCCGTGCTCCTCCCCTCGCCCGCGCCTCGCCCGTGCCTCGCCCGTGCCCTCGCCTCGCCGCGCCCTCGCCCTCGCCCTCGCCCTCGCCCTCGGTGGAGCAGAAGACGTCGAGTGCGACGGGCACACTCGACGTCTTCTGCTCCATCGACGGGCCCCGGGGGCGAGCGCGGGGGCCCGGGGGCGGGCGCGCGGCCGTGCGTGGCGCGGGGTGCGGGGCGGGGTCTGCGGGCGGCGATCAGGACGTCGGGGTGAGGTCGTACATCGTCACGCCGTCGACCGTCGTGGCCTCGTAGTGGTCGGCCACCCACTCCGCGATCTGCTCGGCCGCGTCACTGCCGCTGCTGCTGCTCGTCGCGCCCGAGCTGCCACCGACGAACCAGTGCACCCTGCCGGCGGCGACGAGCTCCTGGAACTCCGCGAGGGTCGGCGCGGGGTCGGTGCCGTTGTACCCGCCGATCGCCATCACCGGGTCGCCGGTCGCGAGCTGGTACGTCGCGGCGCTGTTCGAGCCGACGGTCGCCGCGGCCCAGGTGTAGTCGGCGGCGTCCTCGGAGAGGGCGGACACGACCTCGTCCGAGACCTCGGTGGAGCCGCCGAGCAGGTTCGTGCCCCCACCACCACCGGGTCGGGCTGCTCCGCCGTCGCCGGTCACGCTCCCGGCACCCTGGCCCTGGCCGGTCTGGCTCTGTTGCCCGCCCGGCGCCGTGCCCCCGGTCCCGCCGAAGCCCTGCCCGCCGCCGCCCTGGCCGCCGGGAGCGTTCTGGCCACCGGGAGCGTTCTGGCCGCCGGGGCCGCCCTGGCCGCCGGGGCCGCCCTGGCCGCCGGGGCCACCACCACGTCCAGCGCCGAACCCGGTCGACGAGACGCTCGGACCGGCCGACGGCAGCGCACCGGTGTGTCCGACCGTGGTGGTCTGCACCGAGAACGCCGTCGGCCCGAGCAGCGCCGCCACGAGCACCGCGACGACCGCGGCACCGGCGTGCACCCGACCCCGCGGGGGCAGCAGCACGAGCACGACTGCGACCACGGACGCGACGAGCACGACCCACCGGATCCACGGCTGCCACGACGACGCCTGTGCGAGCAGGACGAACGACCACGTCCCGGAGACCGCCACGACACCGGCAGTGACGATGCGCCACGCGAGCACCGTCCGTCGCTGCCACAGCAGTCCCGCGCCGATGCCGACGAGCCCGGCGACGTACGGTGCGAGCGCCACCGTGTAGTACGGGTGGAAGATCCCGCCCATGAAGCTGAAGACCAGGCCCGTCACGAGCAGCGAGCCGCCGAGCACGAGCACCGTCGCGAGCCGCGGGTCCGTGCGCCGCCGGAGTCCGACGGCCACGAGTGCGACGACGAGCAGCACGAGCGCGGTCGGGAGCAGCCAGGTGACCTGCGTGCCGAACTCGGAGCCGAACAGCCGGGTGAGGCCGGTCGAGCCCCACGACCCAGCCCCGGTCGTCCCGCCCGGCACCACGCTCCCCGTCTCGTCGCCCGTGACCCGGCCGAGGCCGTTGTAGCCGAAGGTGAGCTCGAGGAAGCTGTTCGTCTGCGACCCGCCGATGTACGGTCTCGCCGATGCCGGCACGAGCTCGACGATCGCGACCCACCACCCGGCGGACACCACCACGGCGAGCGCCGCGACGAGCAGGTGCCCGATCCGCCGGAGCACCGGGCGGGGCGACGCGACGAGGTACACGCCCACCAGGGGCGGCAGCACGAGGAACGCCTGCAGCTGCTTCGTCAGGAACCCGAGTCCGACGAGCACCCCCGCCCAGACGACCCACCGCACGCGCCCGGACTCGACGCCGCGCAGGGTCAGGGCGATCGCGCCGACGGTGAGCAGCACGAGGAGCGCATCCGGGTTGTCGTAGCGGAACATGAGCGTGGCGACCGGAGTGGTGGCGAGGACCGCCCCCGCCGTGAGGGCGGCGCCGGCCGAGAAGCGCCGCCGGACGATCCGGTACAGGACCGCCACCGACGCGACGCCCATCAGCGCCTGCGGCACGAGGATCGACCACGAGTTCAGCCCGAACAGCCGGACGGAGATGCCGATCACCCAGAGGAAGGCCGGCGGCTTGTCGACCGTGATCGCGTTCGCGGCGTCGGACGAGCCGTAGAAGAACGCCTCCCAGCTCTGGCTCCCCGCCTGCACGGCCGCGGAGTAGAACGCGTTCGCCCAACCGTTCACACCGAGGTTCACGACGTACAGCACACCGGTGACCAGCAGCAGCGCGAGGAAGGCCGGGCGCTCCCACCGTGCGGCGTCGGCGCGACCAAGGACCAGTCCCGCCAGGCGCGCTCGGAGGGCACTCGGTCGCGGGGTCGGTGGCGGCAGGAGGCGCGGGCGCTCGGCGGGGATCGTGTCGGTCATGCCCAGAGCGTGCGACCTCCACGTGCGCGGATCGTCGGCGCCGCCTTGGACCTGCCTAAGGGACGAACGGGACGGGCGCGACCAGCGGCCGGCTCCAGGCGACCTCGCGCCCGAGCTGCCCGGTCGTGCGGAACAACTCGACCTGCGTCGTCCCGGCGAGCACGGTCGCCAGCTCCGCGCGGTCGGCCGGCGCGAAGCCGAGGCCCTGCCAGAACGGCCCGGACCGCCGGCTGAACAGCCACGCTCGCTGTGCGCCGCCCGCCGTCGCATCGGCCATCGCGAACCGGGCGAGCGCCGCCCCGCGGCCCGAACCGCGCAGCGCCGGTCCGACGGCGACGCTGCGGAGGAGGGCGTGCCTCCCGTCCGGCCCGGTCTCGTACCCGGTGGTACCGACGACGGCGCCGGTCGCACCACGGACCGCCCAGAGCCGGACGCCGGGGTCGGCCAGGCCCGCGACCGTCAGGTCGCACGCCGACAGGAACGCGCGGACCTCGTCGACGTCGTCCGGGCCGACGCGGACCGGCGTCGGCTCAGCGAGCGGCACGGACCGGCACGTCGGTCGCGGACGACAGCGGCCAGCGCCGGTCGAGCCGCGACCCCAGCACGGTGTCGAGCAGGAACCGCCCGACCGGCTGCCGGACCGCCCAGTACGCGCCGACGAGCAGGAACACCAGCGCGGACCACACGTGCAGGACGAGGAGCAGGACGGTGACGATGCCGAACACGACGCCGACGGCGGTGGAGAACGACCAGAACCCGGCCACGAACCGGTCGCGTGCCGCCTGCTGCGTCGCCGCTGCAGCAACCGCAGCCTCGGTCCGCTCGTCGAGTCCGCGCACGCCCGGATCGAGTTCCGCGAGGTCGTCCTGGGCGAAGAGCTCCCGCACCGGCACCTCGAGCGCCCGGGCGATGGCGGACAGGGTCTCGAGGCTCGCGTCGTTGCCGCGCTCGAGTCGTTGGACGGTCCGGACGGCGATCCCGCTCGTCTCGGCCAGCCGTTCCTGGGTCCAGCCCCGCTCGCGTCGGAGGGTGGCGATCCGTGTCTCGTTCATGGTGCCGAGCCTAGGAACGCCGGGGGCGACAGCACCACGACACGGACACGACAGCCACCCGCCAGTGCCCCGCCACCCGGCCGACAGCGCCCTGCGGCGGGTCAGTCGTCGGTGTCGACGGTGTTCGTGACGACCTCGCCGCTGCCGGCGTCGATCCGGATGCTGTGCTTCGTGCCGGCGTCGTCGCGGACGTCACCCTCCCAGACGACCGTGCCGGCGTGGTCGTCGAGTCCGAGCTCGGTGACGGTGCCGGGCACCGTCTCGACGAGCGTCGATGCGGCCTGCGCGACGGACAGGTCGGCGGCGTCGACGAACCGCTGGTTCTCCGCGACGTCCTCGGCGTCCGTGGTGTCCTCCGTCGGACCGGCGGTGGTGCGCTCCCCGTCGGCGGCCACGTGGACCTCCTGCTCGTTGCCGTCCGCGGTCACGACGAGCACCTCCCACGAGGTACCGCCGGCCTCCTGCTCGATCGAGGTGACGGTACCCGAGCCGACGGCCTCCCGTGCGGTCTCCGCAGCGGCTCCGAGGGCGTCGTTCCCGGCGGCGTCGGAACCGCTGCCCGTGCGGCCGCTGCCCGTGCTGCCGCTCGCGCTGCCGTCGGTCGCCGTCACGGAGGGTGCCGAGGCAGCCGGGGCGGCCGTGTCGTCGCGGTCGTCGTCACCGGCGCAGCCGGCGAGCGCCAGCGCCCCGACGAGCGGGAGCGCGGAGAGGAGGGCGATGCGGCGGGCGGTGGTCTTCGTCGTGGTCTGCATGCGGCAAGCCTGCGGAACGGGCACTGAAGCAGGCCTGAAGCCACCTGGGGTGACGCCGGGGGCGTCCGGAACGCCCCTCGGGCAGCGCATCAGTCGTGCAGCAGCGGGAACCGGACCGTGAACCGGGCCCCGCCCGTCGGGGCCGTCGAGAGCGCGACGCTGCCGCCGTGCGCCCGGACGACGGCGTCGACGATCGCGAGCCCCAGCCCGGACCCACCGGCGTCGCGGGCGCGGCCCTCGTCGAGCCGCACGAAGCGGTCGAACACGCGCTGCCGGTCCCGCTCCGGGATCCCCGGCCCGTCGTCGTCGACGCTGAGGACCGCGTCACGGCCGACCCCGCCGAGCGTGACGGTCACGGTGCTCGCGGCGTGCCGGACGGCGTTGTCGACGAGGTTCCGCACCACCCGGGCGAGCAGCCGGTCGTCCCCGCCGACCCGTGCAGGAGCGACACCGGACACGTCCACCCGGACGGCCGCGGACCCGGCCGACCGCGACCGCGACCCCTCCGCGAACACCAGGTCGTCGAGGTCCACCGCCCGGTCACGGTCGCGCCCCCGCTCGTCGACACGGGTGAGCAGGAGGAGCGACTCGACCAGGTCCTGCAGCCGGGCTCCCTCGTCGAGGACGACCGCGGCGAGGTCGGCCGTACCGGTGACCTCGGGGTGCGCCCGGGCGACCTCGGCGTGCTGCCGGATCGTCGCGAGCGGGGACCGCAGCTCGTGCGACGCATCGGAGACGAACCGCTGCTGGGCCTGCTGCGACGCCTCGAGCCGCGCGAGCATCCGGTTCATCGTGGTGGCGAGGCGGTCGACCTCGTCCCCGGAGCCCGGTTCCGCGACGCGCGCGTGCAGGTTGGTGCCCTCGACGTCGTCGACCTCGCGGCGCATCCGGTCGACCGGACGGAGCGCCCGACCGACGACGAACCACGTCACGAGCGACATGAGCGCCACGACGACCGGGACGGCGACGACGAGCAGCACGGACACGGTCTGCACGGCGGCATCGGCGTCCTCGAGCGGCATCCCGACGACGAGCACACCCTCGGTGCCGTCCGGCATCTCGACGTCGTCGGCCACGAGGAACCACCGCTCGCCGTCGTGCCGGTACCGGGACTCCTCGGCAGCGGCGAGTGCCGTGTCGGGGCTGTCCTCCGCCCGCGCGAGCACCCGGCCGCTGCCGTCCTGCAGCTGGGCGAGCACGTCGTCGCCCTCGGCACGGACGGCGGCGGGGCCGTCCGCCTCCACCCGGCCGGCCAGCCGGTCGAGGGTCTGCTCGGCGGCGGTCCGCACACCTGCGGTGAGCGACCCCCGGAGCACCCCGACGAAGGCGACCGCCCCGACCACGAGCGCGACGAGGACCACGATCGCCGCGCCGGACGTCGCGCGCGCACGGATGCTGCGTGGTCGGCGTGCCCGTCGCGACCGGTCAGCCACCGTCGGCGTCCAGACGGTAGCCGGCGCCGCGGACGGTCTCGATCCCGATCCGGCCGAACGGCCGGTCGACCTTCCGGCGCAGGTGCCCGACGTACACCTCGACGATGTTCGGGTCACCCGCGAAGTCGTCGTCCCAGACGTTCGCGATGACGTCACGCTTCGACAGCACCCGGCCCGGGTGCCGCATCAGGTACTCGAGGACGGCGAACTCACGGCTCGTCAGGTCGAGCAGGTCCTCGCCCCGCCACACCCGTCGCTCCGCCGGGTCCAGACGCAGGTCGCCGGCCTGGAGGACCGTGGGGCGTTCCCGGGACCCCCTGCGCACCAGCGCGCGGAGCCGCGCGACGAGCACCGGGAACGAGAAGGGCTTCGTCACGTAGTCGTCGGCGCCGGCGTCGAGGGCGTCGACCTGGTCCCACTCGCCGTCCTTGGCCGTGAGCATGAGCACCGGGGTCCAGTCCTGCTCGGCCCGGAGCGTCTCGCAGACCTTCCACCCGCTCATGCCCGGCATCATCAGGTCGAGCACGATGGCGTCGTACGGGTGCTCACGGGCGTACCAGAGGCCGTCGACCCCGTCGTGCGCGACGTCGACGGCGAAGCCCTCGGCCTGCAGCCCGGCGCGGATGCCGTCAGCGAGCCGGACCTCGTCGTCGACCACCAGCACGCGCATCGTCCGAGCATGTCGTGGTGGCCTGAACCGGCGCTGAAGCGAGGGCTCAGTCCCCGCTCGGGTCGAAGCGGTAGCCCATGCCCGACTCGGTCACCAGGTACCGCGGGTGCGACGGCTCGGGTTCGAGCTTCCGCCGCAGCTGCGCCATGTACAGCCGCAGGTACCCGGAGTCGCTGCCGTGCGTCGGACCCCACACCTCGGTCAGGAGCATCTCGCGGGTCATCAGCCGCCCGGGGTTCGTCACGAGCACCTCGAGCAGCCGCCACTCGGTCGGGGTCAGCCGGATCGCGGGGCCGGTCGGCGGCGTGACCTGCTTCGCGACGAGGTCCACCACGAGGTCCCCGACCGTCACGGTGGGCGTCGCACCGGCCGTCGCGGCCGCGGTCACCTGCCGCCGGCCGAGCGCCCGGAGCCGGGCGAGCAGCTCGTCCATCTGGAACGGCTTCGTCACGTAGTCGTCCGCGCCGGCGTCGAGCGCGTCGACCTTGTCGGACGAGTCGGTCCGGCCGGAGAGCACCAGCACGGGCACCTGCGACCAGGCACGGATGCCCTCGAGGACGCCGATGCCGTCGAGCCGGGGCATGCCGAGGTCGAGCATCACGATGTCCGGTCGCTCGGTGATCACGGCGTCGATCGCGGCCCGGCCGTCCCGAGCGGTCGCGACGTCGTAGCCGCGGGCGGCGAGCGTGACGGACAACGCTCGGACGAGCTGCGCGTCGTCGTCCGCGATGAGGACCTTCGTGCTCACTTGACATCCACTCCCAGGTGTCCGGCGATCGGCAGCCGCACGACGACGGTCAGGCCGCCGCCGGGGGTGTCGTCGACCTCGATGGTGCCGCCCATGCCCTCGGTGAAGCCGCGCGCCAGCGCGAGGCCGAGCCCGAGGCCGGTCTCGTTGTCGGTGTCGCCGAGCCGCTGGAACGGCTGGAACACGTCGTCGCGTCGGTCCTCCGGGATGCCCGGTCCGTGGTCGGCGACGCGGAGCTCGACGCCGCCGCCGAACGCGCTCGCCGCGATGCGGACCCGGGTGCCCTCGGGGGCGTAGCGGCTGGCGTTCGCGAGCAGGTTCACGACGACGCGCTGTAGCAGCACCGGGTCGGCGAGGACGGGCGGCAGTTCCGCGGGCAGGTCGAGGTCGACGTCATCCGGTCCGAGCTCGAGTTCGTCGAGCGCGGGGGCGACGACCGTCTCGAGGGCTGTGGGCAGCGGGGTGACGGCGAGCACCCCCGCCTGCACGCGGCTCACGTCGAGCAGGTCGGCCAGCAGCACCGCCAGCTGACCGAGGCTCTCGTCGGCGGTGGCGAGCAGCGCCTCCCGGTCGGGAGCCGAGAGCTGGATGTCGGACGCACGCAGGGTCTGCACGGCGGCGGAGGCCGCCGCGATCGGCCGGCGGACGTCGTGGCCGACGGCCGCGAGGATGGCGCTGCGGACCCGGTCCGCTGCGGCGATGCGCTCCGCGTCGACCGCGGTGCGGGTGAGCCGGCGGTGCTCCACCGCCGCGTCGAGCTGCTGCTCGACGACACGCAGCAGCCGGCGCTGGGTCGGGTCGTCGGGTGCACCCGCGAACTCGAGGACGGCTCCGGACGGGAGGCTCGTGGTCGCGTCCGGTGCGTCGGCGAACGTCCCCGACGTGGCCGGCACCTCGTCGCCCTGCCGGATCCGGACGCCGGTGAAGCCGAACGCCTCGCGGGTCCGGTCGAGCAGCGCCTGCAGGGCGTCGTCGCCGCGGAGCACGCTGCCGGCGATCCCGACCAGGAGCCCCGACTCGGCGGCCGCCCGACGCGCGGCACGACTGCGGCGAGCGGACCGGTCGACCACGAAGCTGACCAGCACGGCGCTGATCACGTACATCACGAGGGCCACCAGGTGCCACGGCTGCTGGACGGTGACCATGTAGAGGGGTTGCACGAAGAAGTAGTCGAGGCTCAGCCCGGACAGCACCGCGGTGAAGACCGCCGGCCACATCCCGCCGGTGAGCGCGACGACGAGCACGAGCAGCTGGTACGACAGCACGTCGACGGTGATCGAGTCCGGGTCGCTCCCGAGCGAGAGCAGCCAGGTGAGGAGCGGGCCGAGCAGGAGCGACACCGCGAACGCTGCGACGATCCGCCCGCGGGACAGGCTGCCGCCGAGCTTCGGCAGGGCGAACCCGCCGCCGGCGCGCTCGTGGGTGACGACGTGCACGTCGATGTCGCCCGACTCGCGGACGACGGTGTTGCCGATGCCCGGACCGGTCAGCGCCGCCGACAGGCGGCTGCGGCGGCTCACGCCGATCACGATCTGGGTCGCGTCGACCGACTTCGCGAACCGCACGAGCGTGGAGGGCACGTCGTCGCCGACCACCTGGTGGTAGGTCCCGCCGAGCTGCTCGAGCAGGGAGCGCTGCTTGCCGAGCGCGCCGGGGTGCCGTTCGCGCAGCCCGTCGTTCGTCGTGACGTGCACGGCGGCGAGTTCCCCGCCGGCGCTGCGGGCGGCGATCCGGGCGCCGCGGCGGAGCAGGGTCTCGCCCTCGGGGCCGCCGGTCAGGGCGACGAGGACGCGCTCGCGGGTCTCCCACCGGTGGTCGATGCCGTGCTCGGCGCGGTAGGCCTTGAGCGCGTCGTCGACCTCGTCGGCGAGCCAGAGCAGGGCGATCTCCCGCAGGGCGGTGAGGTTGCCGAGGCGGAAGTAGTTCGACAGCGCGGCGTCGATGCGGGTGGCGGGGTAGACGAGCCCGTCCGAGAGCCGCTCGCGCAGGGACGCGGGCGCCAGGTCGACGACCTCGATCTGGTCGGCCGCGCGCACCACGGCGTCCGGCACGGTCTCGCGCTGCACGGTCCCGGTGATCTCGCGCACGACGTCGCCGAGGGACTGCATGTGCTGGATGTTCACCGTCGAGATCACGCTGATGCCCGCGGCGAGGAGCACCTCGACGTCCTGCCACCGCTTCTCGTTCGGGCTGCCGGGGGCGTTCGTGTGCGCGAGCTCGTCGACGAGGGCGACGTCCGGGGCCCTGGCCACCACGGCGTCCAGGTCCATGTCGTCGAGGGCGACGCCGCGGTGCTCGACGATCCGGCGGGGGACGACCTCGAGCCCGTCGACGAGCGCAGCCGTGGCGGCCCGCTCGTGGGTCTCGACGACGGCGACCACGACGTCGCGGCCCTCGGCTCGGAGCCGGTGTCCCTCCTCGAGCATCGTGTAGGTCTTGCCGACACCGGGGGCGGCGCCGAGCAGCACCCGGAGTTTCCCGCGCTTCACGTGCTCATCCTCTCGCTTGTCGCTGCCGGTCTGGTGTGGTGCGCGTCGCGATGCGGCCGGGTGGCTGTCCGCGGACCAGGTTCCGGACACCACACCACGCCGTTGCGCGGTGCAGTGTCCGGAACCTGGTTCCGCCGGGCGCGGTCAGGACGCCTCCGCCAGTGCCAGGTTCAGCTCGAGGACGTTCACGACCGGCTCGCCGAGGAACCCCAGCTGCCGGGACTCGGTGTGCTGCTCGACCAGGTCGCGGACCCGCCGCTCCGACAGCCCCCGGGCGTCGGCCACCCGGGACACCTGCTGCAGCGCGTACTCCGGGCTGATGTCCGGGTCGAGGCCGGAGCCCGAGGCCGTGACCGCGTCGGCGGGCACCTCGGCCGCGCTGACGCCGTCGGCCTTCGCCACGGCAGCACGGCGCTCCTCGATGCTCTTCCGGAGGTCGGGGTTGTTCGGCCCGAGGTTCGAGCCGGACGAGGCGTTCGCGTCGTAGCCGTCCTCGCCGGCCGCGCTCGGGCGGGACTGGAACCAGCGGTCGGCACCCTTCCCGGCGAAGGACTGGCCGATCAGCGACGAGCCCACGACCTTCCCCGACGAATCGGTGACCATCGAGCCGTTCGCCTGGTCGTGGAAGGCCGCCTGCCCGACGCCCCACACCGCGAGCGGGTAGGCGACGCCGAGGACGACGGTGGACAGCAGGGTGAGGCGGACGGCCACACCGGTGGAGCGGAGGAAGGAGCGAGAGGAGGAAGCCATGGTCTAGAACCCCGGGATGAGACCGACCACGAGGTCGATCAGCTTGATGCCGATGAAGGGGACGATGACGCCGCCCAGCCCGTAGACGAGCAGGTTGCGTCCGAGGACGGACGACGCCGAGGCCGCCCGGTAGCGCACGCCCCGCAGCGAGAGCGGGATGAGCGCGACGATGACGAGGGCGTTGAACACGACGGCCGACAGGATCGCCGACGACGGGCTGTGCAGCCCCATGACGTTCAGCGCCGCGAGGCCGGGGAACGCCGCCTGGAACATCGCCGGGATGATCGCGAAGTACTTCGCGACGTCGTTGGCGATCGAGAACGTGGTGAGCGCGCCGCGGGTGATGAGCAGCTGCTTGCCGATCCGGACGACGTCGATGAGCTTCGTCGGGTCCGAGTCGAGGTCGACCATGTTGCCGGCCTCCTTCGCGGCGGTCGTGCCGGTGTTCATCGCCACGCCGACGTCCGCCTGCGCCAGGGCCGGGGCGTCGTTCGTGCCGTCACCGGTCATCGCGACGAGGTTGCCGCCCTCCTGCTCCTTGCGGATGTAGGCGAGCTTGTCCTCGGGCGTGGCCTCGGCCAGGAAGTCGTCGACACCGGCCTCGGCGGCGATCGCGGCCGCGGTGCGCGGGTTGTCGCCGGTGATCATCACCGTGCGGATGCCCATGGACCGCATCTCGGCGAAGCGCTCCGCCATGCCGTCCTTGACGACGTCCTTCAGGTGGACGACACCGAGCAGGGCGACGGAGCCGGAGGCCGACCGTCGTCCGACGACGAGCGGCGTCCCGCCCTGGTCGGAGACCTCGGCGACGGTGGCGTCGATCGACGCGACCACGGCGGCGTCGGACGCCCCGCCCGCCGCGGCCCAGTCGAGCACGGCCGCCGCGGCGCCCTTGCGGATCTGCGAGCCGTCCGCCAGGTCGAGCCCGGACATCCGGGTCTGCGCGGTGAACGGCACCTCGACGGCACCGGCGGGGAGTCCGGGGGCCGCACCCTCGGTCGCCGCGAGCGCGACGATCGAGCGGCCCTCGGGTGTGCTGTCCGCGGCGCTGGAGAGCGCGGCGGCCTCGAGCAGCGAGCGCTCGGGCACCCCGGGCACGGGCACCACGCGGGACGCCTGGCGGTTGCCGTACGTGATCGTGCCGGTCTTGTCGAGCAGCAGCGTGGTGATGTCACCCGCGGCCTCGACCGCGCGTCCGGACATGGCGAGCACGTTGTGCTGCACGAGCCGGTCCATGCCGGCGATGCCGATCGCGGAGAGCAGGGCGCCGATGGTGGTCGGGATGAGGCAGACGAGCAGGGCGATGAGCACCGGCACGCTGACCGTCGCGCCGACGAGCCCCGCGATGGGCTGCATCGTCAGGCAGACGATCACGAACACGATCGACAGCGACGCGAGCAGGATGTTCAGCGCGATCTCGTTCGGCGTCTTCTGGCGGGCCGCGCCCTCGACGAGCCGGATCATCCGGTCGATGAAGGTCTCGCCGGGCGTCGAGGTGATCCGCACGACGATCCGGTCGGACAGCACGCGGGTGCCGCCCGTGACGGCGCTCCGGTCCCCGCCGGACTCGCGGATGACGGGCGCGGACTCACCGGTGACCGCCGACTCGTCGACGCTCGCGATGCCCTCGACCACGTCGCCGTCGCCGGGGATCACCTCGCCCGCGACGACGACCACGACGTCACCCTTGGCCAGGTCGACCGAGGCGACGTCCTCGGTCTCGTTGCCCGTCGCGGCCGCGTCGGACGCGTCCCAGCGCAGCACCCGGCGGGCCGTGGTGGTGGAGCGGGTCTTGCGCAGCGTGTCGGCCTGCGCCTTGCCCCGGCCCTCGGCGACGGCCTCGGCCAGGTTGGCGAAGACGACGGTGAGCCACAGCCACACCGCGATCGCGGCGGTGAAGACGGACGGCTCGACGAAGGCGGTGACCGTCGTGAGCGCGGCGCCGACCTCGACGATGAACATGACGGGGTTCCGCCACATCAGGCGCGGGTCGAGCTTGCGCAGGGCGCCCGGCAGGCCCGCCGCGAGTTGACGGGGTCCGAAGGCGGACGAGCGGGTGACCGGCCGGGAGGCGCTGCTCGCCTCCGTAGCGTCGGCTGGGGTCGCGCTGGTCACGGTTGACGAGGGGGTCGGGGTGGACACGGGTTCGGTTCCCATCAGGAGAGTGCCTCCGCGAGCGGGCCCAGGGCGAGCACGGGGAAGTAGGTGAGTGCGGTGACGATCACGGCGACGGCACCGAGCAGGCCGATGAACAGCGGCCGGTGCGTCGGCAGGGTGCCGACGGTCGCGGGCACCTTGTCCTGCGCGGCGAGGGACCCGGCGAGCGCCAGGACGAGCGCGATCGGGATGAACCGACCGAGCAGCATCACGACGCCGAGCGCCGAGTTCATCCAGGTGGTGTTCGCGGTCAGACCCCCGAACGCCGACCCGTTGTTGTTCGCGCCGGAGGTGAAGGCGTAGAGCAGCTCGGACAGGCCGTGGTTGCCCGGGTTGAAGATGCTCGTGCCGAGGACCTGCTCACGGACGCCCGGGATCACCAGGGACAGTCCGGTCCCGAGCAGCACGAGGGTCGGCGTGACCAGGATGTACAGCGCGGCGAAGGTCATCTCGCGAGCGCGGATCTTCTTGCCGAGGTACTCCGGGGTGCGCCCGACGAGCAGACCGCCGATGAACACCGTGATGACGGCGAGCACGAGCATGCCGTACAGGCCGGAGCCGACGCCGCCGGGGGTGACCTCGCCGAGCATCATGTTGACGAGCGCCATCATCCCGCCGATCGGGGTGTAGCTGTCGTGCATCGCGTTGACCGCACCGGTGGACGTCGAGGTGGTCGCGGTCGAGAAGAGCGTCGAACCGAGGATGCCGAAGCGGCTCTCCTTGCCCTCCATCGCGGCCCCGGCAGCGTGTGTGGCGACACCACCGCCGCCGAGCTCGGCGATCGACATGACCGACAGCGACACGAGGAAGATCGCGCCCATCACGGCGAGGATCGCGTACCCCTGGCGGTCGTCGCCGACGAGCCGGCCGAAGGTGCGGGGCAGCGAGAACGGGATGACGAGCATGAGGAAGACCTCGACGAGGTTCGTCCACGCCTGCGGGTTCTCGAACGGGTGCGCGGAGTTCGCGTTGAAGTAGCCGCCACCGTTCGTGCCCAGTTCCTTGATCGCCTCCTGCGACGCGACGAAGCCGTCCGGCACGTGCTGGGTCCCGCCGGCCAGGGTGGCGACGTCGATCCCGGTGCCCCAGGACTGCACGACGCCGCCCGCGACCAGGACGATCGCGAAGACGAAGGCCCCCGGCAGGAGCAGTCGACCGGTGCCGCGCACCACGTCGACCCAGACGTTGCCGAGCGTGCCGGACTTCCGACGAGCGAACCCGCGCACCAGCGCGACGGCGACGGACAGACCGACCGCGGCGGACAGGAAGTTCTGCACCGCCAGGCCCGCCATCTGCACGGAGTACCCGACCGTGGCCTCGGGCGAGTACGACTGCCAGTTCGTGTTCGCGACGAACGACGCCGCCGTGTTGAACGCGAGGGCCGGGCCGACGTTCGGCAGCCCGAGGTCACCCGGCAGCACGACCTGGATGCGCTGGAGCAGGTAGACGAGCAGGAGCCCGACGGCGCTGAAGAGCAGCACGCCGCGCAGGTACGCGGGCCAGGACTGCTCGGCGTCCGGGTCGACCCCGATCACCCGGTAGACGCCGCGCTCGACGCGGGTGTGCTTCGTCGGGGTGTACACGCGCGCCATCCAGTCGCCGACCGGGCGGTACGCGACGACCAGGAGCAGGACGAGCGTGGCGACCTGGGCGATGCCGGCCCAGACGTCCGCGCTCATCAGAACCGCTCCGGGTGCACGAGCGCCCACACGAGGTAGACGACCGAGGCGATGCCGAGGACGGCGGCGGCGATGGTCACGACGATCACAGCCGCTCCACCCCCTTGGCGATGAGTGCCACCACGCCGAACACGGCGAGGACACCGGCGACGACGAAGACGTCGAACACGAGGGACTCCAGAGGTTCTTCCTTGCCCGCGCCGGGTGACGCGGACCGCACCACGTGTGGTGCGGAACCGATGCTGGTTCCGGTGACGTGCCTCCAGGCCGGCCCTAACGGGATCCTGACGCCCTCCTGACGGACGCATGCGTCCCGCTAACGCCCGGCTGCGCTCCCGAGGCGGACGGCCACCGCGGCCACGGCGACCCGCAGCGCGTCGGGCCCCTCGACCGTGAAGTCCACCGCGAAGCCCGCGAACCGTCCGGCGAGCCCCTCCCACGACCAGGACCCGAGCCGCACCCGGCAGCGGCCGGGCCCGAGGTCCTCGACCTCGGCCTCCGGCGGCAGGTAGGGCGCCACGTCACGGGCCGCCACCGCGAGCACGGCCGTCCCCGTGCACGGCCAGACGTCGTCGCGGTCGGACCCCTTGAAGCGCGCAGCGACGAAGGCACCCGGGTCACCGCCGGGCACCGGCCGCGGCTCGAAGCGGGCGCGGGTGCGCATCCGCGGTGTGATCCGGTCCAGCCGGTACGTACGCCAGTCGTCGCGGTCGAGGTCCCACGCCAGCAGGTACCACCGGCCGTCGCGGGCGACCACGGCATGGGGTTCGACGTGCCGGGGAGCCTCGTCGGCGCCGTGGCCGAAGCGGAGCCGCTCGCGCAGGTGCACGGCCTCGCTGACCGCGACGAGCACGTCCGGGTCGACCCGCGAACCCGGCGCGCGGACGACGGCGTCCACCACGTCCACCCGGTGCCGTAGCCGCTGGGGCATCACCTGCCGCACGGTCGCGAGGGCCCGCACGGCGGCCTCGGCGATGTCCGCGCCGGACGCCGGGGCGACCGCGAGCGCGACGGCGATCGCCACGGCCTGGTCGTCGTCGAACAGCAGGGGTGGCAGGTCCGACCCGGCCGCGAGCCGGTACCCGCCGGCGGGACCGCGGACGGAGTCGATCCGGTAGCCGAGCTCGCGCAGTCGATCGACGTCGCGGCGGAGCGTCCGGGGACTGACCGTCAAGCGACCCGCGAGCTCGTCACCCGACCATTCGCGGTGCACCTGGAGCAGGGAGAGCAGCGCGAGCATGCGGGAGGACGGTCCGGACATGCCGTCCATCGTGGTCGGAGTAGCGGTCACGATCTGACCGCAACGCCGGACACACTCGTGCCATGAGCATCGAGACCACGACCCACATCAACTTCGACGGACGGGCCCGCGAGGCCCTCGACTTCTGGGCGGCAGCGTTCGGCGGGACCGTCACCGCGGCGACCTACGGCCAGATGGGCGCCTCACCGGACCCCGCCTGGGCGGACCGGATCGTCTTCGGTCAGGTGACGACCGACGCCGGCTTCCGCATCATGGCGTTCGACGTCTGGCCCGACCAGCCGTACGACCAGGGCGCGAACGCCTTCTACGTCTTCGTGCACGGCGACGACGCGGACGAGGTCACGCGCTACTGGGACGGCCTGTCCGAGGGCGCCGAGGTCCGGCAGCCGCTCGGTCCGTCGCCGTGGGCGCCGCTCGCCGGGCAGCTGCGCGACCGCTTCGGCGTCGTCTGGCAGCTGGACGTGGCGCCCGACGCGAGCTGAGCGGCCAGCACGCGCGGGCCGGCGCCGCGCCGTGCGGCTGCCACGCCGTCCGTCTGTGGAGCAGAACACGTCGGGTCGCGATCGTCGACCCGACGTCTTCTGCTCCATGGACAGCGCCCGCGCTCGCGCCCGCCGCGTGCGCCAGCGCTCGCGCCCGCCCGCGCCCGCGGTCAGCGCGCGGGAGCCCAGGTGCTGACCGTCACGGCGGCGGTGACGGTCAGCGGCGCGAAGGTCCGGGCCGGGTCGACGTGGTGGTGACTCGGTCCCATGTGCACGACGTCGTGGACGTCCTCGGCGGACAGGTCCATCGTCCACGTCAGGTCGTCCGAGGACAGGAGCGCGAACGACGGCGTCAACGAGTCGTGCAGCCGTCGCTCCTTCTCGGGGTCGACGGCGATGGTCGCCTCCGCGAGCTCGGCGAGGTGCCCGGTCCGCGGGGTCACCACCGCGAGCACCCCGTCCGGGTGCAGCACGCGCGCGTACTCGCGCTGGTTGCGGGGCGCGAAGACGTCGAGCACGACGGCGGCCGCGTCGTCGACGACCGGGAGGCGCTCGGTCACGTCACCGACGACGGCTCCCGCCCGCGCGTGGACGCGAGCAGCACGTCGGATCGCCACCGCGGACAGGTCCAGCGCGACCCCGAGGCGGGCCGCAGCGGCGTCCGCCGGGCCGGAGCCGGGCCTCCCGGCCGGTGCCGGACCGTCGGCCGCGTCGAGGGCGTGCGCCAGGTAGGTGCCGGGGCCGGACCCGACGTCCAGGACGACGCCGGGTGCCGACGCCGCCGCGACGACGGTGCCGAGCGCCCGCTCGACGGGCGCGTAGTGCCCGCGACCCAGGAACCGGACGCGGGCGTCGACCATCTCCGGGGTGTCCGCGGTGAGGGCCCGCCGCTTCGCGGGCAGGAGCGTGAGGTGGCCCTGCTTCGCCTCGTCGAACCGGTGCCCGGTCGCGCACCCGACGGTGCCGGCGGCCACACGGGCGAGGGGCTCGGCGCAGACGGGGCAGGCGAGCACGGGGAGCAGGTCGTCGCGCACCGACCCAGCGTACGGGCGTCGGTAGCCTGGCCGGATGTCGCTCGAGCAGCTCTTCGGTCTGGACGGACGCCGCGCCCTCGTGACCGGGGGCAGCTCCGGGATCGGCCGGGCGATCGCAGGAGCACTCGCAGACGCCGGAGCACACGTCGTCGTCGCGGCCCGCACCCGGTCGACCCTCGACGACACGGTCGCGACGATCGAGCAGGCCGACGGGTCCGCCGAGGGCGTCGTGGCCGACCTGGCGACTCGCTCCGGTGCCCACGCGCTCGCGGACGCCGTCGGCGACGTGGACGTCCTCGTCAACTCGGCGGGCATCAACCTGCGGCCGCCGATGCCCGACCTCGACGAGGACACCTGGGACGCGACGATGGCGGTCAACCTCGACGCCCCGTTCGTCCTCGGGCAACGGCTCGCCCCGGGCATGGCGGCGCGGGGGTACGGCCGGATCATCGGCATCAGCTCGCAGCAGGCGCACCGCCCCTTCGCCGCGAGCGGGGCGTACGGCGTCTCGAAGGCCGGCCTGGAGGCACTGGCCCGGTCGCAGGCCGAGGCCTGGTCGGGCAGCGGGGTCACCTCGAACGTCCTCGTGCCCGGGTTCGTGCAGACGCCGCTCAACCGGCGGCTCTCCACCGACCCCGACCGGGTCGCCGCGCTCGCGGCACGGACGCTGGTCGGGCGCAACGGCCTGGCCTCCGACTTCGCCGCGGCAGCCGTCTTCCTCGCCGGACCCGGTTCGGCGTACGTGACGGGGCAGTCGATCGCGGTCGACGGCGGCTTCTCGGTGCACTGATCGCGGCACCGGCGCACGCAGCGGCGGGCCGTCGGCGTCACCTGAGGTGTGCTCGGTAGCGTCGGACCATGGCAGTGATCCACGACGCAGTCCTCCGACCCTCCAAGGCCGAGGCGCTCGCCGCCTGGCTGCCCGCGCAGCCGTGGAGCGGCCTGACGGCAGGGCAGGCGGTCGAGGTCGTCACCCGCTTCCGGTTCGACGACCCGGCGGGCGAGGTCGGTGTCGAGGTGTACCTCGTCCGCACCCCGGACGGACGGGTCCTGCACACGCCGCTGACCTACCGCGGGGCGCCGCTCGACGGCGCGGGCGCCCACCTGGTCACGGAGATGCACCACTCGGCGCTCGGTCGCCGCTGGGTGTACGACGCCGTGGGCGACCCCGTGTACGCCGACGTCGTCCGCCGTGCGATCGCGACCGGCGGGCACGAGGCCGAGCTCGAACGGGCCGACGGTGCGGGGACCCTCGACAAGGAGGGCACGGCGGTCGGCAGCGGCACCGCGCCCTCGTCCCTCACGGTGACCACGGTGGCGGCCCGCACCGACGGCGCCGAGACCACGGTCCGGACCGACCACGGCGACCTCGTCGTGCTGCGGGTCGTGGGCCTGCCGGTACCCGCGGGCGCGGCCCTGACCGCCACCTGGGGCGACCACCACGCGGTCGTCGCGGTGCTGCCCGACTGAGCACTGGTCCTGGCGCACCCTCCCCCGGCATGGTCGGACCACCGGACGGCGGGCGGGTGTCCGCCGTCGCCGTGCCTCCCGCCCACCCGGCGGTCGCGACCGGCACCGACAGGGCCTGTCTCCCCGGACCCGCCGCTGGCAGGATCGGTCTGGTGAAGACACTGGAGTTGCCACAGACCGACCTCACCGCGTCCGACGTCGTCGTCGGGCTCATGCGGATCACCGACATGAGCGACGAGGACATCCGGTCGCTGTACACCGCCTCGCGCGACGCGGGCGTGACGATGTTCGACCACGCCGCGGTCTACGGCGGGTGGCACGGCTGCGAACAGCGCTTCGGCGAGGCCGTCACCCTGTCGTCCTCCGAGCGCGAGGCGATCCAGCTGCAGACCAAGGTCGGCATCCGCCCCACGACGAACGGCGCCTACTTCGACTTCTCGTACGAGCACATCATCGAGTCGGTGCACGAGTCCCTCGAGGCACTGCGGACCGACTACGTCGACGTCCTGCTCCTGCACCGCCCCGACGCCCTGGTCGAGCCGGAGGAGGTCGCGAAGGCCTTCGACGAGCTGCACGCCGCCGGCAAGGTCCACCACTTCGGCGTCTCGAACCACACGCCCGGTCAGGTCGCCCTGCTCGAGCAGCACGTCCGGCAGCCGCTCGCGTTCAACCAGGTGCAGCTGAGCATCACGCACGCGAACGTCATCGCGCAGGGCCTCACGGCCAACATGGCGGGGCTCGACCAGTCGATCGACCGCGACAACGACATCCTCAACGCGGCGCGGGTGAAGGGCGTGACGCTGCAGGCGTGGTCGCCGTTCCAGAAGGGCTTCTTCGACGGCGTCTTCCTGGGCGACCGCGAGCAGTACGCCGAGCTGAACGACGTCCTCGACGAGGTGGCGGCCGCGCACGGCGTCACGCCGACCGGCATCGCCGTGGCGTGGATCACCCGGCACCCCGCGCACTTCCAGGTCGTCCTCGGCACGACGAACCCGCAGCGCGTGCGGGACTCGGCGGCCGGCTCGGACGTCGTGCTGTCGCGCGAGGAGTGGTACCGGATCTTCACCGCGGCGGGGCACACCGTCCCCTGAGCCCGGTCCGACGCCAGGACCAGCACCGGCCGGTGCCCACGGCCCCGACCACCGCGACCTCGTGTCGACGGCGGCCGGGGCTGCGTCGTCCGGACGGGTCGATTAGGGTCCTCACGTGACGCAAGCACCCACCGACGCCGAGATCGTCGCCGAGCCCGCCCGCCGGGTGCGCTTCGGCTACAACCCCGCACTCGACGGTCTCCGGGCGATCTCCGTGTTCGGCGTGATCGCCGGCCACGCGCACTTCAACGGCCGCGTGGCCGGCTACCACGGCGTCACCGTGTTCTTCGTGATCAGCGGGTACCTCATCACGAGCCTCCTCACGCAGGAGCACGCCGAGCGCGGACGCATCGCGCTCGGCCGCTTCTACGGCCGACGCTTCGCCCGCCTGGCCCCCGCGCTCGTGCTCGTCGTCCTCGTCACGACGGTGTGGCTCCTGCTGATCCGCGAGCCGGTCAGCACGTGGTGGGCGGGGCCGCTCGGCGCACTCACGTACACGACGAACCTCATCCAGTACTTCGTCGGGAACGGCCAGGTCGGGCCGTACTTCCAGTACACGTGGTCGCTCGCGCTCGAGGAGCAGTTCTACCTGGTGTGGCCGGTGCTGCTCGTGCTGCTGCTGAAGTTCCGCTCCTCGACGGTGACGCTGTGGTTCCTCGGCGTCGTGTACGTCGCCTTCTGGGTGCTGCGCTGGACGCAGGGCCAGTCGACACCGACGCACGAGGCGCTCATGTACGGCCCGATCTCGCACACCGACGCGCTCGTGCTCGGCTGCATCCTGGCGATCGTCCTCGAGCGCTGGTCCGGCTCCCGCTGGCTCGAGCGGGTCGTCGTCGTCGCCGGGCCGCTCGGCGTGGTGCTGCTCTGCTGGGTCGCGGTCGTGCCGTCCGGTGTGAAGGGTTTCGACCAGATCGACTCCGGCGGCTTCGGGCAGACCGCACTGGCGTCGGCCGCCGTCGTCGCGTGGCTCGCCCTCGAGCGCGGCGGCTTCCTCGCCCGCTTCCTGTCGCTGCGTCCGATGGTCTTCCTCGGCAAGCTGTCCTACGGCCTGTACCTGTGGAACCTGCTCGCCGCGTTCGCCTTCGTGCACGTCACCGGGCACGACGCCGGCAACTCGAAGTTCCTGCTCCCCTGGCTCGCCGGACTCGTCCTGGTGTCCTGGCTGTCCTACCGGTTCGTCGAGAACCCGCTGCGCCTGCGCTTCGCGCCGCCCGGCAACCACGCCGTGGTCGGGCCGGTGCGCACCGCGACGACGAAGGCGCCCGCCGAGGTCGGTCGGACCCGCTAGTCCCGGGGCGACGGGGCGCTCGGCACCCGCACGTCGGCCGGTGACACGCGCGCCGGGTCGGCGGACGCGCCACCCACGACGTCGAACGAGATCCCGAGCTCCGCTGCGGTGTCCTCGTCGAGCTCGAGCCCGTCCTCGCTGACCTGGTCCTCGGGGATGGCGCGACCCTTCGACGGGTCCCATGCACTCGCGAACGTCATGCGGACGAGCATGCCGCCCGTGGCTGGCAGCGAGGTGTCAGAGGTCGTCCGGGTGCAGGCGGTCACCCGCCTGCGGACGGCGGGAGACCGGTCCGCCGCCGGCCTCGTCCTCGTCCTGGTGGGAGGCCGGCGACACACTCAGGTCGGCGGAGTCTGGGCCGACGTCGGCGCCGCGGTCCTCCTCGACCTCGACCTCGGTCTGGTCGGTGTCCTCGGGCTGGCTGCCGTCCACGGGGAGGTCGGCACCGGGCTGCTGCGGATCGAACGGTGTGCTCATCGACATGACCGGAGCATGCTCCCGGCGGGTGGACGTCAGGTCAACGCTGTCCGTCCGCCGCGATCAGCTCGAGCTGCCTGAGCGGCAGGGTCGTGTCAGCGGTGAGGGTGAGCACGTCACCGGTGCCGATCAGCCGGAACACCCGCGTCTGCCCCGGGTACGCGAACACCGCGTCACGGACCGCGACCTCGGTGTCCCCGAGCGTCACCCGCCACGAGTACGACCCGGGTTCGGCGACCGTCACCGTGAGCAGCGACGCGACGGCGCCCGGCGTGGGGACCGTGACGGTCTCACCAGCCGACAGCGTCGTCACGGTGCGGCCGGTGTCGTCGGTGAGCGGTGAGGGACCGACGGGCAGCAGGTCGACCGGGACGTCCCGGTACCCGTGGACCTCGGACGCCGAGACGGGGCGGGTGTCGGCCGCCCAGCCGGTGGGCTCCTCGGACAGCGTGAACACGATCCGTGACGCCGCCAGGAGGACGGCGTGCGGGATGCTGACCGACGTCCAGGGCGAGCCGTCGACCGTCACCGACGCGACGTACGCACCCCCGGAGCCGTCGGCGACCTCGATGACGGTGGGCGTGCCTCCCGGCTGCCGCAGCACCGTCCGCCGGACGGAGGGCGGCACGAGCACCCAGGTCCCCGTCGACGGCGCCAGCGGGTAGAGCCCGATCGTCGTGAGGACGTACCAGGCGCTCATCTCGCCGTTGTCCTCGTCGCCGGGGTAGCCCTGCCCGAGGTCCGAGCCGACGAACAGCCGATCGAGGCACTCGCGGACGATCCGGTGCGCGTCGTCGTGGCGTCCGGTGAACATCGGGAAGAACGGGATGTGGTGCGCCGGCTGGTTCGACAAGCCGAGCATGCCCATCCGGACGTCCCGGGCCTCGGTCATCTCGTGGATCGCGAACCCGTACGAGCCGGACCGGTCGGTCGCACCCGTCTCCGGCGTCGCGAAGAACGTTTCGAGCGCGGCGTCGAACCGGGCGGGTCCGCCGTGCAGGTCGACGACACCCGCGCCGTCGTGCGGCGCGGTGAACGCCGTCCCCCACGCGTTCGTCTCGGTGTAGTCGTCGCCCCAGTCCCGGGGGTCGAACTCGGTGCCGACGCGCCACGAGCCGTCCGGGTCGCGCCCGATGAAGAAGCCCCGCTCCGCGTCGAAGACGTTGCGGTACTGCAGGGACCGGCGGGCGAACCACTCCGCCTCGGCCTCGTACCGGCTGAGCTCCTCCGGCGTCGTCGCACGCGACGCGAGCAGGCCGGCCATCACCGCGATGCCCCAGTCGTTGATCGCCGCGTCGAGGGTCCAGCTCATCCCCTCGTGCGTCGCGGTGTCGACGTGGCCGCGGAAGGCGGCCGGGAGGCTCCCCTTCCGTCCGACCCGCTCGTCTCGCGGCGGGACGGTCGCGTTCCGCACCGCGCTCCGGTACGCCTCCGGCAGGTCGAAGCCGGTGACGCCCTTCACCGCGAGGTCCGCGAACACGGTGTCGCTGGTGGTGCCGGTCATCACGTCCTCGGCGCCGGGCGCGCTCCACCGCGGCGTCCACCCGCCGTCGTGGAAGTGGCCGACGAAGCCCTGCGCGAGCTCGCCCGCGGTGTCCGGCGTGAGGAGCGCGAGCAGCGGCCAGGCGGTCCGGTAGGTGTCCCAGAACCCGTTCGTCGTGGTGAACGGGCCCTCGACGACCTCGGGTCCGGGCTCGTCGCGGATCGGGTCGGCGAGCACCGAGCCGTACGGGGAGCGGTGCCGCGGGACGCCGTCGCGGGCGGTCTCGCCGGCACGGTCCGGGTACAGGAAGAGCCGGTACAGGCCGGAGTACAGCGCGGTCAGCTGGTCCGGGGTCGCGCCCTCGACGGTGAGCGTCGCGAGCTTCGCCGTCCACTCCTGCTCGGCGCGCACGAGCATCGCGTCCACGGACCCGGCCTCGGCGGCGTTCGCGCGGGCGTCCTCGACGGAGACGGTCGAGATGCCGACCACGACGTCGGTGTCCCCGTCGACACCGATGAACCCGCCGATCGTCCCGTCGTCGGCGACGGTGTGGTCGCCGGTCGCGCCCGAGACGCGCACGTGCAGGTGGTGCGGCGGGGTACCGGGTCGGTCGTCGAGCGTGCACTCGACCACCGCGGTGCCGTCCTCGACCGTGACCGCCACGTCCGTGACCCGGCCGTGGTGGTCGAGCACGACGGACCGGGTGCCGGAGAACCGGAACCCGAGTGCGAACGGCCCCGCGGTCATCGTCGCGGTGACGCCGCCGTCCAGGGCGACCCGGTAGCGGTGCGGGCCGTCCTGCTCGTCGTCGTGGTCGAAGCCGAGCGCGCGGGCCCGCCGGTCGGTGTCGGGCTCGTCGAGCGGCGAGGGCATCACCTGGAACACGCCCCGGTCCCCCATCCACGGCGACGGCAGGTGGCTCGTGGCGAGGGCCTGGAGTGCCGGGCGGACCCGGCCGTCCTCGGTCGTCACGCTGTGCTCGTGGTACGCGTAGGGCCACCGGTTGCTCGACGCGTCGGTCATCGGCAGGCCGAACACCCCGCCGTGCGGCAGCCCGACGAGCGGGGCGGTGTTGCCGCGGGAGAACCGGGACGACGCCTGCGTGCCGCGGGTCGTGCGCACGTGCCCGAGCGGGGTGTCGGGCACGGCGCGTGCCGGGCCGATGCGGACGTCGTCGAGCCAGCCGCGGAGGGCCGGGCGGCCACCGTCGGACGCGGGCGACGTGTCGGAGCCGAGCCGGGCCTCCAGGCGGTCGACGACGCGGCCCGCGAACGGCGTGAGGTCCACTGCGCGGCGGTTCCACTGGTCGACCCACTGCGTGCGTGCCGCGGCCTGCGCGTCAGGCGTCAGCGCGGTGCCGTACTGGTCGGTCGCCGTGTCGCTCAGCCGGGTGCCGTCGTCGAAGACGACGTCGACCGAGCACGCGGTCGCGTCCCAGAAGTGCGCGAGGTCCGCCTCGTCGGGTTCGTCGTGCCCCGCGGGCAGGGTGCGCTCGGGGAACCAGACCCACGAGAGCTCGTCGCCCGCAGCCACGGCGCGACCGTCGAGTCCGGGGACGGTGCCCACAGCCTGGGCGTCGCCGGCCGGGCGTTCGAGCGACCAGGCCTCGGCCGAGGTCCACCCGACGCCGTTCCGGGCCGCCACCGCGGTCGTGGGGCCACCGCTCCGTTGCAGTTCACGCACCCGACGAGCCTATTGGCTCCTCGGCGTGGTCCGTCCACCTCCCGACGGAAGACGCTGCGGTGTCAGCCCTGACCGGGTCCGGCGCCCGGGCCGCCGGGCAGGGAACCGACGGTCGTTCCGCTGGTCTGGTCGACGGTGGTCGTGTCCAGCGCCCCGGCGCCCTTCCCCTTGCCGCTGTTGCTGCCGGGGCCGTTCCCGTTCCCGTTGTTGCCGGTGCCGGTGCCGGTGCCGCCCTGCGGCGCCTCGACCGGGTTCGACGCCGGGCCACCGGGTTCCGGGCCGACGCTCGGGTCGTCCGCCGGCTGGCTCGGCTGCTGCTCCGGCTCGCTCGGCTGCTGTTCCGGCTCGCTCGGCTGCTGCTCCGGCTCGCTGGGCTGCTGCTCCGGTTCACTCGGCTGCTGTTGCTCCTGGCTCGGCTGCTGCTCCGGCTCGCTCGACTGCTGCTCGCTCGGCGCCGAGGGCTGCCCGGACTCGGTCGGGGCCGGCGTGGTGTCGCCGTCGTCGCCGCCCAGGGCGAACAGCGCGATGCCGATGCCCGCGAGCACGAGGAGCACGACGACGACCGCGGCGATGATCGGCCCGCGTCGACGCTTCGGCGCGTCGGAGTCCGCTCGATCGGTGCCGGATCCGCCGGTGCCACCGGCTCCGGCGAGGGCGCCGCCCGCTGCCGCTCCGCCCGCTGCGGCACCGCCCGCTGCCGCACCACCGGCCGCGGCACCGCGCTGCGTGCCGAGCACGGTCGTCGCGACGTCGTCCTGCCCGGGCCGTCCGTACGGCGCGGTCCGGTCGTACGCACGTGTGGCGTCGTCCGGACCGCCGGCCGAGGGACCCGCCGCGGTGGGCATCGCCTGCGTGGCCTCGTCGGCGGACGCGGCACCTGCGCCGCTGGCACCGAGTGCGGCCCCGCCGAGCGCGGCCGCCCCCGCTGCGCCGCCGGCAGCGCGGGTGAGGGCACCGGGAGCGCCGGGGAGCAGCTGCGTGGCCGGGGCGCTGCCGTCGCGCTCGAGGGCGCGCAGGCGTCGCGCGGCCTCGGCCGCCGTCGGACGTTCCGCGGGGTCCTGCGCCGTCATCACGTGCAGGAGCGTCCGCCACGCGGTGGGCAGGTGCTGGTCGATCTCCGGACCGCGGGTCAGCCGGGCGGTCGCCGACTCGACGGCGGTGCCCGGGAAGGGCCGCTCGCCGGTCAGGCACTGCAGGAGCATCAGGCCGAGCGCGTAGACGTCCGCCTGGCCGGAGATCTCGCGCCCGAGGACCTGCTCGGGGGCGATGTACGCGGCGGTCCCGATCACGGTGCCGGTGCCCGTGACCCGCGCGGCGTCCCGCAGCAGCGCGATGCCGAAGTCGGCGAGCTTGACGTGCTCGCCGTCGCTCTCCAGGAGCACGTTCGCGGGCTTCACGTCCCGGTGCACGATGCCCTGCGCGTGCACGGCCGCCAGCCCCTCGGCGACCTGCGCGCCGACCCGTGCGGTCGTGGCGGTGTCGAGCGGGCCCTCGCGGAGCCGGGTGTCCAGGTCGCTGCCGGGCACGAGCTCCATGACGAGGTACGAGTCGCCGTCGACGTCGTCGAGGGCGGCGTCGTACAGGGTCACGAGCGCGGGGCTGCGGAGTGCGGCGAGGGTCTGGATCTCGGCCTCGGCCCTGGCTCGTTCGCCGTGGTCGACCGCACCGATGCGGAAGACCTTGACGGCGACCTCGCGGCCGAGCTGCTCGTCGACCGCGCGGTAGACCGATGCCATCCCGCCGTGTCCGAGCGTGCCGGTGACGCGGTACCTGCCGCCGAAGACCCGTTCTGCCATGCGGGCGAACCTACCGTGGCGACCTGACCGGGCTCGCCGGGTCGCGGTCGCGTCGCACGGGTTCGGCCCCGCGGTGCAGGGCCGTCAGGTACAGCCGGTGCGCCGTGACCACGAGCGCCAGCCATGCCAGCCCGAGCGCCCATGCGGCGAGGACGTCGGTCGTCCAGTGGTGCCCGAGGAACACACGCGAGACGCCGACGGAGAGCACGAAGAGCGTCCCGGCCACGATGGTCCACACGCGGGTCACCGTGCGCGACTGACGCAGGATGAGCAGGTACACGATCGTCCCGACGATCACCGTCGCGTTGAGCGTGTGGCCGGACGGGAACGACGGCGAGTGCTCGTACGGCGGCACCGCGTCGGAGAGTGGCGGACGGGCCCGGCCGATCAGGTCCTTGCCCGCGATGGTCATGAGGAGCGACCCGCCGCTCGCCGCGACGAGCAGCACGAGCGGCGTCCACGCGCGACGCTGCACCGTGAAGCCGACCAGGGAGCAGACGGCGACGATCGGCATGCCGATGGTGCCGGCGATGTCGGTCCACCACGTCACCGCCTGGTCCGCGAACGGCGAGCGCAGCGTGAGCATCCAGTCGAGCACGGGGCGGTCCAGCACGGCGACGTCGTCCGACTCGCGGACCGCGTCGTACACGGCCGACGCGGCCCACGTCGCGACGACGGCGATGCCGATGCCGACCAGGAGCGTCAGGACGAGCAGCGGGAGGGCACCGTAGCGGCGTCCGAGCGCCGCCCAGCCCTCGGCGACGGCGTGGCCGGCCCGGGACCGCCACGAGGTCAGGTCGACCGAGCCGAGGTGCCGGTCCTCGACGACCGCGGCCCGTTCGGCCCGTTCGGCCCGCTCGACCTGGCGTGCCGCGGTCGTCGCGGCGTCGTCGTCGGGTTCTCGGTCCATCGCCCCACCCTGCCCGGTCGAGGCTGCGAGTGCGCCGCCCGGGGGCGCTCAGTCCTTCGCGGCCCCGTAGTCGTGCACCGTGGACACGGTCAGCGGGAAGACCACGGGGAAGTCGCGGAAGAGCAGGCGCCCGGCGTCCACCGCGGCCGCGCGGACCTGCTCCGCGACGAACGCGGCGTGCTCGACGGGCGTGTGCACCACGATCTCGTCGTGCACGAAGAACACCAGGTGCGGTCCGGCCGTCACCGGGCCGGGGAACCGTGCCGCGAGCCGGGTCCGCAGCGACCCCATCCACGCCAGCGCCCACTCGGCCGCGGTCCCCTGCACCACGAAGTTCCGCGTGAACCGCCCCCAGCTCCGGGCCCGTGACTCCACCGCCCGCTGCTGTGCGGTCGTGCCGTCCACCGACCACGCCCGGTTGCGGGCGGCGAACCAGGCGTCGTCGGGCACCGGGGAGGTCCGACCGAGCAGCGTCGTGACCGGTTCCCCGCGCTCCCCCGCCCGGGCGGCCCGGTCGACCAACCCGAGCGCCGCGGGGAACGCCCGGGCCAACCGGGGCACCAGCCGTCCGGCGTCGCCCTGGGTCGCGCCGTACATCGCGCCGAGCATCGCGCCCTTCGCCTGCTGCCGGGTCTCCACGGCACCGGAGGCCACCACGCCGTCGTACAGGTCGCGCCCGTCGCCCGCGGTCGCCATGGCGCGGTCCCCCGCCATCGCGGCGAGCACCCGCGGCTCCAGCTGTGCCGCGTCCGCGACGACGAAGGCCCACCCGTCGTCCGCCACGACCGCACCGCGCACGGTCTTCGGCAGCTGCATGGCGCCGCCGCCGTCCGCCGCCCAGCGTCCGGTGACGACCCCGCCGACGACGTACTTCGGGTGGAACCGCCCGTCCTGCACCCACTCGTCGAGCCACGCCCAGCCGTTCGCGGTCAGCAGGCGTGACAGACGCTTGTACTCGAGCAGGGGCGCGATCACGGGGTGCCCGAGCTCCTGCAGCTCCCACTTCCGGGTGCTCGACACCATCAGCCCGGCGCCCCGGAGCGCCCGCAGGACGTCGGCGGGCGAGTCCGGGTTCAGGCCGGGGTCGTCGAGGTGGACGCGGATCTCGCCGGCGAGCTCCTCGAGGCCGCGGGGTCGCACCCCGGCGGGCACCCGCGGGCCGAGGGCGTCCTCGAGCAGGCGTTCGTGCACGTCCGCGCGCCAGGGCAGACCGGCGTGCAGGATCTCTGCGGCGACGAGCGCCCCGGCCGACTCCGCGGTCGTCAGCAGCCGCAGCGCACCCGGCGTCGTGGAGGTGGCGATCGCGTCGAGCTGCCGACGGAACTCGGCGACCGGGTCCGCGGCGTCGTCGGCCGGGGCGACGGCGAAGAGCGCGTCGTCGAAGAGCGACGCCTGCGTCGGTCGGGTGGGGCGTGCCTCCTGACCGACGGCGTCCCACGTGTCCGCCGGGAGCTGCGCGAGGGCGGTCCCCCGCGCGGCCAGGGCACCCCGCAGGATGCGGCGGCACAGGCGGAGGTCGACGCAGCGGCCGACGCGGCCACCGGCCGTCAGGACGGCCGGGTACCACCGGGCCGTGTCGTCCCAGACCCAGCGCACGTCCGGTCCGTCGTGCGCGGCGACGAAGGCCGGGAGGCCCGGGTCGTCCAGGCGGGTCGGCGCACCCGCCGACTCCCCCGTGTCCGTCAGGGGGGTCGCGGTGACGCCGCCGTCGACGCGGTGGAGGACGAGGTGCACCCGACGATCATGCCCCTTTCCGCGGGACGCAACGTCGGCGGGTGCTCGCAGCGGTACAGCACTGCGAGATGTCGCCGACGTTGCGTCCTGCGACGGCGGGGTCAGTCGGCGTGGTGGGGGTCCTGCGCGGCGTCGGTGCGGGGGTCGGTGCCGCCGGCGTCCCCCGGGCGGACCGCGGCGGTGTCGGCGACGTCGATCCGGACGGCCCCGTCCTCGCCGTGCGAGACCTCGACGCGCGGATCAGCGTCGTGCTCGTCCGAGCCGGACATGCGGCGGAGGGTGTCCTGACGCCGTTCCTCGAAGGACATGTCGACGCCGTCGTCGAGCTGGTCGTGGTCGGTCTCGCTCATGCGGTCGACGGTACGCGCCGGGCATCGAGAGGTCCGCGCGGTCCAGGTGAGCAGTGCTCGCCGATTCGGTGCGCGAAGTGGACAACCCGCATGATGAACACCATGGAGATCGAAGCCACCGACACCGGGTCCTGGCGACCGGTGACCCCTGACGACGTCCCCATGCACGCCGTGGTGCGCTACGAGGACCGCGGAAGGGTCGTCTGCGGTACCGCCGTCGACGTCCTCGACGCGTCGGGGCGACCGTCGCTCATCGTGCTCGACGACGACGGGCAGCACCACGTCGCGCCGTGCACCGGCACGCTCGAGATGCGGGTCGACCGGCCGGTCAGCAGAGCGGGACGTTGACCGCGAGACCGCCCATCGCGGTCTCCTTGTACTTCGTGGACATGTCGGCGCCCGTCTGCCGCATCGTCTCGACGACCTGGTCGAGCGACACGTGGTGCACCCCGTCACCTCGCAGCGCCATCCGGGCCGCGTTGATCGCCTTGTTCGCCGCGATCGCGTTCCGCTCGATGCACGGGATCTGCACGAGCCCGCCGATCGGGTCGCACGTCAGCCCGAGGTTGTGCTCCATCGCGATCTCGGCCGCGTTCTCGACCTGCTCGGGTGTCCCGCCGAGGACCTCGGCCAGCCCGGCCGCGGCCATCGAGGCCGCCGAGCCCACCTCGCCCTGGCAGCCGACCTCGGCGCCGGAGATCGATGCGCGCTCCTTGTAGATCGAGCCGATCGCGCCCGCGGTGAGCAGGAACCGGACCACCGCGTCGTCGCGGTCCTCCAGAGCGACCTCGGACACGTAGGTCAGCGCGTAGAACAGCACGGCGGGGATGATGCCCGCGGCGCCGTTCGTCGGCGCCGTCACGACACGGCCGCCGGTGGCGTTCTCCTCGTTGACGGCCATCGCGGTCAGGTTCACCCACTCCATCGCGAAGAGCGGGTCGTGGTGCGGGTCGTCCCGCGTGAGCTGCTCGTACCAGTTCGCCGCACGACGCCGAACGGCCAGCCCGCCGGGCAGGGTGCCGGTGCGCCGGATGCTGCGGTCGACGCTCTCCCGCATGACGTCGTGCACGTGCAGCAGACCGGCGCGGACCTCGTCCGCGCTGCGCGTGGCGGTCTCGTTCGCCATCGCGACGCCGCTGACGGGCAGTCCGGTCGCAGTGCACGCGGCGAGGAGCTCGGCACCGCTCGAGAACGGGTGCGGGACGGCGTCGTCGACGGGGATCGCGGCCTCGGCGACGGCGCCCTCGGTGTCGCTCGTGACGAACCCGCCGCCGATCGAGTAGTACGTCTCCTCGGCGAGCACGGCTCCGGAGGCGTCGGTGGCGGCGATGCGCATCGCGTTCGGGTGCCGGGGCAGCATCGTCAGCGGGTGCAGGACGATGTCGGCCTGACGGAACGGCACGGTCGCGCCACCCGCGAGCCGCAGGGTGCCGGTGCGCTCGAGCTCCTCGAGCGCCGTGGTCATCGCGTCCGGGTCGACGGTCTCGGGGTCGGACCCCATCAGGCCGGCGAGGACCGCGCCGAGCGTGCCGTGTCCCTGGCCGGTCGAGGCGAGCGACCCGTACAGGTGGACGTCGAGTCCGGCGACCGGCACACCCTGCAGGCCGGCGGCGAAGGCCGCTCCGGCGCGCATCGGCCCGACGGTGTGGGAACTCGACGGGCCGATCCCGACGCTGAACAGATCGAAGACGGAGACCGGCACCACGCCACACTAACCCGTCCGGACGGCGCGGCACCGGTGCGGCTCCGACGCGGCTCCGCTGAGCCTGCAGTGGACCGCTCCATCGGCATCGGCGTGGGAGACTCGTGCCATGCCCATCCTCAACAAGGACATGCAGGTCTGCATCTCGCTCGCGGCCCGACCGAGCAACATCGGCACCCGCTTCCACAACTTCCTGTACGACGAGCTCGGGTTGAACTTCGCGTACAAGGCCTTCACGACGACCGACCTGGCCGGTGCCGTGACGGGCATCCGCGCCCTCGGCATCCGCGGCTGCTCGGTGTCGATGCCGTTCAAGGAGGCGATCATCCCCCTCGTCGACGTGGTCGAGGAGTCCGCCGCCGCGATCCAGTCCATCAACACCGTGGTGAACGACGGCGGTGTGCTCACCGCGTCGAACACGGACTACGAGGCCGTGGCGTCCCTGCTCCGCACACACGAGGTCGACCCGACCGCCCGGGTGCTCCTCCGCGGGTCGGGCGGCATGGCGAAGGCGGTCACGGCAGCCTTCCGCGGCGCGGGGTCCGAGCAGCTGACCGTCGTCGCGCGCAACACCACAACGGGGCCGGCCCTCGCCGAGCAGTACGGCTTCGACTGGGTCGCGACCGAGCAGGAGGCACCGGAGGCCGACGTCCTGGTCAACGTCACCCCGCTCGGCATGCGCGGCGCGGACGAGGACGCCCTCGCCTTCGCACAGGACCGCGTCGAGGCCGCGTCGACCGTCTTCGACGTGGTCGCCTTCCCGTCGGAGACCCCGTTGGTCCGGGCCGGTCGCACCGCAGGTGCGCGCGTGATCACGGGTACCGAGGTCATCGCGCTGCAGGCAGCGCGCCAGTTCGAGCGGTACACGGGCGTCGCCCTGACCGACGACCAGGTGCGTCGAGCGAGCGAGTTCAGCCGCGCAGAGTGACCGGATGACGGTCTGACGCGGCCCGCTGAGCGGTGGCGCGCCGGCGTCACGCGGGCCGCGCCGACCGAGCCGGCGAGGGAGGGCGTGGCGGCGCCGCCACGAGCCTCCAGAGCGTCCCGTCACACGGTGCGCGACCGGCCCTCCGCGACCCAGCGGAGCCGCCGGATGCTCTCGTTGTTGCGGATCCAGATGCCGGGCTGGGCGAGGAAGCCGGGAACGAGCGATCCCGGCCCACGCACGGGGTTCTCGCGCAGTGTCACCCGACACCCGCGCGGGTGGGGTTCGACGTCGACCTCGACGCGGGCCTCACCGACCGGCCAGCCCTTCGCCTGGATCACGAGCCGACGGGGCTCGTCCAGTTCGAGCGCGGTCGTCGTGTCATTGATGAGGAACGGCCAGATGCCGAACGAGTGGTGCAGCTCGGTCCCAACCGCGGGCCACCCCGGGTCCTGGCCGCGCATGCGGGACGCGCCGACCACCCAGGTCGGGTAGAGCCAGCCGTCGCGGAGGACGTCGAACACGTCCTCCGGGCTGCAGTGCATGATGCGGACGTTCTTGGCCACGGGCTACTCCTCCGGTGCGAGTTCGACGTGCTCGGACAGTCCGAACGTGTGCCGCAGGGCGCTGCGGGCCGCGTGCCAGCCCGCCATGCCGTGCACGCCCGGGCCCGGCGCGGACGCCTCCGAGCACAGGTACATGCCGCCGCCCATGCGCCACGGGTCGGACGACAGGACGGGCCGCTTGACGAGCTGCCAGAAGCTCGCGGCCCCGGCGGCGATGTCACCGCCGACGTAGTTCGGGTTGTACTCCCCCATCTGCACGGCCGTGCGACTGCTCGACTGCAGGACGGTGTCGCGGAACCCGGGGGCGAACCGCTCGACCTGCCGGACGATCGCGTCGGTCGGGTCGACGTCGGAACCCGCGGGCACGTGCGCGTACGCCCAGAAGACGTGCTTGCCTCGTGGCGCGCGGCCCGGGTCGACGACGGTCGGCTCCGATCCGAGGACGTACGGCCGTTCGGCGTGCCGACCCTTCGCCACGGCGTGCTCAGCCTCGGCGATCTCCGCGCGGGTGCCGCCGATGTGCACGGTGCCGGCCTTCCGCAGCTCGGTGTTCGTCCACGGCACCGGGTCGGACAGCGCGAAGTCGACCTTCGCCGCCGCGTTGCCGAACCGGAAGCGCCGCAACGCTCCACGCTTCGGCGTCGGGATCTGCTTCCCCGCGATCGAGAGCATGCCGGGCACGCTCGTGTCGAAGAGCACGGCCTTGGCGGGCGTGAGGTCGCCGAGCGAACGCACCTCGCGCCCGGTGTCGATCGTCCCGCCGTGCGCGACGAGGTCCGCGGCGAGCGCGTCGACGATCGCCTGGCTCCCACCGATCGGCACGGGCCACCCGCGGGCGTGCGCGTAGGAGCCGAGTGACAGGGCCGCGGCGGCGGTGGACAGCGACGGCATGTGCTGGATCGAGTGCGCGGCGACGCCGGAGACCATCGCGGGCGCGACCTCGTCGCGGAAGCGGACGTTCCACGCGGCGCTTCCCTGCTCGAGCGCACGGAGGCCGAAGCGCAGCACGGTCAGCGGGTGCCGCGGGACGTGCAGCAGCGCGTCGGTGGCGAAGTCGGCGACCTGGTCGGCGTTGCCCGACAGGGGCGCCATCAGGTTCCGGAACGCCGGACCGTCGACGCCGAGCGCCTCGGCGGTGCGGGCGAGGTCGCGGTACGCGATGCCGGCGCGGCCGCCGTCGAGGGGGTGACCGTACTGCACCTCGGGCAGCCGGAGCTCGATGCGGTCCTCCATGCGGAACAGCCGGAAGAACTCGGACTGCAGCGCCATCGGGTGCACGGCGGAGCAGACGTCGTGGTGGAACCCGGGCAGCGTCAGCTCGGCCGTGCGCGCACCGCCGCCGATCGTGTCGTTCCGCTCGACGACCTCGACGGAGAGACCGGCCCGCGCGAGCGTCACCGCCGCCGCGAGTCCGTTCGGTCCGGCACCGACGACCACCGCATCCACCATGCTCCGAGCCTAGGGACCTGCGGTTCCGTGGGCGGTCAGGGCAGGGTCAGGGGCGCGCGGTGTCCGCGTCCGCGGGGTCGGTGCCGTCCTCGGGCCCGTCGCCCTCGTCCGGCTCGTCGGCGTCCGCCGCGGTCGTCGCGGGCGACCCCGCGCCGGTCGGGTGCTCCGCGAGCAGCGCCGCGAAGTCCTCGTCGAGCATCTGCTGCAGGCGCTCGTCACGGCCGATCTCGTAGTCGTCCGCCGGGCGCTGGGCCCAGCCGAGCCGTCCGACGACCGTCGTGCCGATGTCGTCCCACGCACGCGCCCGCGCCTGCAGGACGATGCGGTCGACGAAGCCCTGGTCGTCCCGACGTGCGTCGAGCATCGTGGCGAGCTGCTCGTACGTGGCCTCGCGCGTCCGGAGTTTCAGGTCGTCGCCGCGCTTGTAGTCGTGCTGGTGCCGCGACCGGCCCTTCTGCTTGCTCGAGGTCGCCCGGATCTCGCGCATGCGGGCGGCGTCGCCCCGCTGCTCCTCGGCCATCCGGTGCAGTTCCTGGCGGGTGGCCTCGGCGATCACGGCGTGGTCGAAGTACCCCTGGTCGCGGAGGGCGTTCGTGATGATCCGGTTGGCCACCGCCACGGTCACCGCGGCCTTCGCGATGAGGAACCCCTCGTCGACCGCGCGCTTGAGCTCGACCTGGCTGATGGGTCGGTCGCGGACATCGTGCTTGGTGCGTCGTCCGAACAGGGCCATGCCCCGACGATACCGGCGTCCGGCCGTCCGTCCGCAGGGGCCGTCCGCACCGCCCGTCCGCACGGCCCGTCCGCGGTGACCGTCCGCACCGCCCGTCCGCACGGCCCGTCCGCGGCGACCGTCCGCACCGCCCGCCGGGGAACTCCTTCCGCAGGCGGACCCGACGTCACGCCGGAGGGGGACGCGTGCCGGCCCCGGTCCCCGTAGCGTCGTGTGCATGACCACCACGCAGACCGCACCTCGGACCGGCCTCGGCACCGCGAGCCTCGTGCTCGGGGTCTGCTCGCTGCTCGCCGGCTGGACCTTCTTCGCTCCCGTCGTCGGGCTCTGCCTCGGCATCGCGTCCCGCAGCCGCGAGCCCATGGCCCGCGGCCGGGCGGGCTGGGGCATCCTCCTCAACCTCGTCGCGCTCGCCGTCTGGATCCTGCTCGTGGTCCTGCTGGTCGCGGGCGGGTTCTTCACGGTGTGGGCGGGCGTCTCGCAGAGCAGCTGAGCCAGGACCGCCGGCCGGGCCTGCCGCGCAGAGCGCGACCCCGCGGACGACGTCAGGCGCGGCAGCCACCGGCACCGCGCCTCCCGTCCATCCACCGGCCCAGCCCGTCAGGGCGCCGTGATGAAGCCCTCGTCCACCATCCAGTCGAAGGCGACGTCCGCCGGCTCGCGCCCCTCGACGTCCACCTGCCGGTTGAGTTCCTGCAGGACCTCGTCGGTGAGCGCCGGCGAGATCTGGTCGTACACGTCGCGGAGCTGCGGGTACTGCTCGAGCGTCTCGGAGTCGATCACCGGCGCGACGTTGTACGCCGGGAAGAACCCGCGGTCGTCCTCGAGCACGGTCAGCCCGAGCGACTTGATGCGGCCGTCCGTCGTGAAGACCTCGCCGAAGTTGCACTTGCCGCGGTCGGTGGCCGTGTAGACGGTGCCGGTGTCGAGGATGCTGACGTTCGACGTCGGGACGCCGTCCTCGCCGGACCCGCCGAGCTCCAGCCCGTACTTCTCGAGCATCGGCTTGAAGCCGTCCGCACGCGAGTTGAACTCCGACTCGACGCAGAACGTGCGCTGGTCGACCGGCAGCTTCGTGATGTCGGAGAGCGTCTTCACGTCGTCGAGGTCGGACACGGCCTCGTCGCGCACCGCGAACGCGTACGTGTTGTTCATCGGTGCGGGTTCGAGCCAGGTCAACCCGTTGCCGGCGTCCTCGTCCCTGACCGCCTGCCACTGCTCGGTCTTGTCCGGGATCCCCTGCTCGTGGGCCATGAAGGTCAGCCAGGCCGTGCCCGTGTACTCGTAGGTGAAGTCGGCGCTGTGCGACGTCATGAGCTCGCGGACCGCGACGGAGCCGGGCACGTTCGTCTCGTCGGTCACGTCGAAGCCCGCTGCCTTCGCTGCGAGCACGGCGATCTTGCCGAGCACGAGCTGCTCCGTGAAGTTCTTCGACGTGACGGTCAGGTGGGCGTCGTCCGGCAGGTCGTCGATCCGCTGGATCGAGCCGGGTGCGGCGCCGGGCACGAACGACGCGGCCGGCTGCAGGCCGCAGCCGGACAGGACGAGGGCGCTGGCCCCCGCCACGGCGGCCGCGGCGAGCGCGCGGCGACGGACGGACGGACGGGAGGCACGGCTCGCGCCCGGCGCACCGGCCCGGCCCGCCGTCGCCTCGGCGCGGTCGGCGTGGGTCCGGTCGGCGTGGGTCCGGTCGGCGTGGTTCCGGCTGGCGTGCGTCATCGGAGTCCCTTCGGTCGTGCGACCGTCTCGACCACGCGGCCGATCCAGTCGATGGTCAGGGCGAGGAGCGCCACGAGCAGCGCCCCGGAGACGAGCACCTTCGGCAGGAACAGGTTGACACCCGTCGTGATGAGCAGCCCGAGGCCGCCGGCGCCGACGAAGGTCGCCAGGCTGGCGGTGCCGACGAGCAGCACCAGCGCCGTGCGGATGCCGGAGAGCATGACCGGGACCGCGAGCGGCAGCTCGACCTTGAGCAGGACGGCGAACGCGCTCATGCCCATGCCGCGACCGGCCTCGACGAGCCGCTCGTCGACGCTCTGCACGCCGAGCATGGTGTTCCGGAGCACCGGCAGGATCGCGTAGAGCACGAGCGCGACGACGGCGGACCAGCTGTTCAGGCCGAGCCACGCGGCGAGCAGCACGATGAGCCCGACGGCCGGCGCCGCCTGCCCGAAGTTCGCGATCGCGATCACGGCGGTGCTGGCGCGGCGGAACGGCCCGCGGGTGAGCAGGACGCCGAGCGGGATGCCGATGACGAGCACGAGCACGGTGGCCTGGAGCGTCAGCACGAGGTGCTGGCCGGTCAGGTCGAGGATGCCGGAGGGGTTGAGCGTGTTGCGCTCGGTCGCGGAGAGGTCGGCGGTGAACAGCCAGACCACCCACGCAGCGAGCACGACGAGGATCGCGATCGGCTGGACGAGCAGCCCCTTCCACGGGGTGCGCTGCCCGGTGGCGGGACCGGCGACGGCGGTGGTGGTCACCGTGCCTCCTCGCCCGTCCCGGCCTGGGCCGCGCGCTCGTCGGCACGCTCCTCGACCGCCGCCGGCGAGGACGGCAGGGTCTCGATCGGGTTCGTGTTCGTGCCGACGGGCACGTAGGCCTGGTCGGATGCTGCCGCAGCGCGCGACCGCGTGATCGCGTCCATGACGGTCTCGACGGTGATCACCCCGCGGAACGCCTCGCCGCGGCCGGTGACCAGGGCGGCGCCGGCGCTCGACACGAGCATGGTGTCGAGCGCGTCGTTGAGCGTCGCCGCCTCACCCACGACGGGCAGGTCGGGCTCGACGCCCTCGGGCACGCGGGTCAGACGTTCGAGCTGCCGGCGGCTGGGCCAGCCGACCGGGCGCTGGCGGCGGTCGACGACAACGGCGTGCTGGTGCCCGCCGGCCTCGTCCATGCGCTGGAGCACTGCGCGGGTCTCCTCGCCCGCCGAGCAGGTCACGGCCGAGGCGAGCTCGACGTCCCGCACGCGGTTGAGCGTCAGCTGCTTGAGGCCGGCGCCGGACCCGATGAAGTTCTCCACGAACTCGTTCGCCGGCTCGGCCAGGATCCGCTCCGGGGTGTCGTACTGCACGATGTGCGCGCCCTCGGTGAAGATCACGATCCAGTCGCCGAGCTTCACGGCCTCGTCGAAGTCGTGCGTGACGATCACGATCGTCTTGTGCAGCTCCTCCTGGATGCGGAGGAGCTCGTCCTGCAGGCGCTGACGGGTGATCGGGTCGACCGCGCCGAAGGGCTCGTCCATGAGCAGGACGGGCGGGTCGGCGGCGAGCGCCCGGGCGACGCCGACGCGCTGCTGCTGGCCGCCGGAGAGCTCGCGCGGGAAGCGGTCGCGGTAGGTGTCCGGGTCGAGGGACACCAGGTCGAGGAGCTCGTCGACGCGCGCGGCGATCTTCTCCTTCGACCAGCCGAGCATCTTCGGCACGATCGCGATGTTCGCCGCGACGGTCATGTGCGGGAAGAGCCCGCCGGCCTGGATCACGTAGCCCATGCGTCGGCGGAGCTCGTCGCCGTCGATGCTGGTGACGTCCTCGTCGCCGACGACGATGCGGCCCTCGGTCGGCTCGATGAGTCGGTTGATCATCTTCAGCGTGGTGGTCTTGCCGCAGCCGGAGGGTCCGACGAGCATGACGACCTTGCCGGCGGGGATCTCGAGCGTGATGCCGTCGACGGCGGGCTTCTGCTGCCCCGGGTACCGCTTCGTGACCTCGTCGAGCAGGATGCTGCGACCGGTGACGTCGTTCCCGTTCGTGGTGGTGGTGGGGTCAGTGCTGGACACGGATACCTCTCGGGGTGGTCAGGCGGCCGAGGCCGATCAGGAGCAGGTCGAGGACGAGCGCGAGCAGGACGACCCCGACCACGCCGACGACGACGGAGTTCAGGGCGTTGGCCCCGCCGAGCCGCGACAGGCCGGAGAAGATGAAGCCGCCGAGGCCCGGGCCGAGCGCGTAGGCGGCGATCGCGGCGATGCCCATGACCATCTGCGCGGACACCCGGATGCCGCTGAGGATGATCGGCCACGCCATCGGCAGCTCGACCTGCAGCAGCGTGCGCATCCGGCTCATGCCGATCCCCCGCGCCGACTCGACGACCGTCGGCGGGATCTCGGCGAGGCCGACGACGGCGTTCCGGAGGATCGGCAGCGTCGCGAAGAACACGACCGTGACGACGGACGGCACCACGCCGAAACCGAGCGGGACGATGAGCAGGCCGATCACCGCGAAGGACGGCAGCGTCAGCCCGATGGCCGACACCCCGTTCGCGATCGAGGTCAGCTGCGGACTGCGGTAGACGAGTGCGGCGAGCACCACGGCGATGAGCGTGGCGAGCACGGTGCACTGGACGACCAGTGAGAAGTGCTGCCACGACGAGAACCAGATCTGGTCCCATCGCTCCACGACGTACTGGAACACGGGTGGGCGCTCCTCCCTGGTCGGCCGAACGCCCCACAGGTCGGGGCACGAACCCGTCCGAAGGTACGCAGCAGGACCGGTCCTGGCGAACCGGACGCGACCGGATCATCCGGATCCTGCGGATCCCGTCAGGACGAAAGCCCAGGTCAGGCTGTGTCCGCGCGCTCCGACCTGGGAGAACGGTAACGATGCCGAGCGACCGTCGGCTACTGGGGCCGATCCGGCAGGCCCGCCCGCTCCGCGATGTCGACGAGGTGCGCGCGCCACGCCGCCCACTCCTCGGGGGTCTTGGCGGCGAGGTTGCCGTCCCCGTCGCCGGCCAGGCCGTCGAGCATCTCGCGCACGATGTCGGCGTGCCCCGCGTGCCGGGCGGTCTCGTAGGCCATGTGCACGAGGATGCGGTGCAGCGTGACCTCGCGCCGCCCCTCCGGCCACCACGGCACGACCCCGCGGGCGTCGAGGTCGAGCGCCTCGATCGTGGCGTCGGCGTGCGCGGCACTGCGGTGGTGGAAGGCGACGACGTCGGCCGTCGACTCGTCGAGCGAGGCGTACATGTCGTCGCCGTCCCACGAGTCGAGCCAGGCGGGCGCATCCGGCAACGGACGGTCGAACACCAGGCCGAGGTACCCGGCCTGCACCCCGGCGACGTGCTTGACGAGCCCGAGCACGTTCGTCCCGGTCGGGGTGAGCGGCCACCGGGCCTGCCGCTCCGCCAGCCCGTCGAGCTTGGCGAGCAGCGCGGCCCGGTGCTTCCGCAGGTACGCGTGCAGCGTGTCCTTCACCATCGCTGCGTCGGTCGTCGGCGTCGAGCCCTCTGCGGACAGCGACGACAGCCCGCTCGCCGCGATCGACGTGGACGGCGGCGCGGGGGTGACCGGGGGGACGGGTTCGGCGGTCGTCATGTCGCCGATGCTGCCACCCTCCGCGCCGCGACGCGCTCCGACTCGTGCACGGCGACCCGTTCCGCGGTGAGGAGCAACGACGCCACCTCGGCCGAGGTCCGCGCCGGGCCGTCGTTCCAGCTCGTCAGGTCACGCACCCGGGCCATCCGGAGGTCCGGTGCCGGGCACCACGCGACCGGCTGGCCCTCGTCGGCGGCGAGGGCGTGCCAGACCAGGTCGAGCGCACGCTGGACCTGCTGCGAGTGCACGACCTGCGGCCCGCCGGCGGCGGAGACGACGGCGCCGACCAGGCACGCGGCGACCAGGGGGCGCCCCTGCACGTCCATCGCGGCGGCGCTCGAGGCCTTCCGGACGCGACCGTGCTCGTCGAGGTACGCGAACCAGGAGTGCTGGATCCAGCCGCGCTCGACGACCCCGCGGGCGTTCGTCAGCAGGCGTTGCAGGTCGTCGAGCTCGTGCAGGTGGGCGACCAGCCGTCGGTCGCGGGCGCTGCCCCGGCGGGCGGCCAGGCGGTCGAGCAGTCCGCGCAGGCCGGTGCGTCCGGCGGCGTCGGGTCGGGTGGACGGGGCGGGAGAGGCGTCGGTGTCGACGTCGTGCGGGACGCGGAACTCGAGGGTCATCAGGCCCCTCCGATCTCCAGTGCACGGACAGGTGAGGGAACGATAAGCCCGTGCGGCCTCAGTCGTCCAGCACCGCGTCGATCGCGCGTGCGGCCACGGTCCGGAAGGCGTCGTCGTCGGTGGTCGCGAGCGCGGACGCGATGGACACCGCTCACCCGCGCGCCCGGAGCCACGTGGCGTCGTCCGCCGTGACGAGTCCGGCGAGGGTGCGCCGCCCCTCGTGGTCCAGCGTCAGCCACCGCGTCGCCAGGTCCACCGCCGGGTCCCCCGCCGTCACGTCGCCGAAGTCGATCACCGCCGGCAGCCGCCGGTCGCCCGTCGGCGACGCCTGCACGAGCAGGTTGAACGGGTGCAGGTCGCCGTGCACCCAGACGGGAGGCCCGGCGTGCGTCGGCGCGTCGGCCGCGGTCCGCCAGAGCGCCACCAGCTCCACGGCACGGGGCACGTCCGTCGCAGCCAGTCGCGTCAGCACGGCGTCGCTCCGCGTCGCGAGCGGGACGGCGCGCACCGGGTTCACGGGGGCGTCCACCGGGGCCGGCACGTGCAGGCGTGCGACGAACGCCGCCAGGTCCGTGGCGACCCCGGCGCCCTGCGGGTGCTGCTCCCCCGCCGGTCGGCCCGGGAGCCACCGCACGACGCTCCACGCCCACGGGTACCCGAGCGCCGGCCGCCCGGTGCGGACCGGCGCGGACACGGGCACGACGTCGGCCACGCGCGCGGCGATCCCCGGCAGCCAGCGCTGCTCGTGCTCGACGAGCACGGCGGCGGCGGAGCGTCGCGGCAACCGCACGGCCAGGTCGTCCCCGGCGCGGACGACGACGTTGTCCCAGCCTGCCGCGACGACCCGCAGCTCCAGGTCGGCGAGGTCGGGGTGCTGGTCCCGCAGCAGTGCGGCGACGAGGTCGACGTCGACGGGGAACTCGGCGGCCGGTGTGCCCATCGGGTCAGGGTACCGAGGCCCACGGACGGGGGTGGACCGGTCCCGCGAAGTGGGGCTGCTCCGGAAACGTACTCCTTGGTATCCTCCAAGGACAGCGACGTGGGTGTCCCTGGGGGGACCCGCGTCGCTCACGCTCCGTCGGGTGCCTCGGGCCGGATGATCGCCACGAGTCGGGGGACCTCCGCGCGGGTCCGCTCCGAGGCGATGCCCGACAGCAGCATCGTCCAGAGCTCCTGCAGGCGCTCGTACAGGTCGGCGCGGTCGTGCAGCATGTCCGACACCATCTGCACGCCCGCGACCGCCGGGCTCACCACGCGGCCGATCAGCTCCGGGTCCCACGACGGATCGACCTCGCCCGTGGCGATCGCCCGCCGGATGATGTCCGCCGTGTGCTCCA
Organism: Curtobacterium caseinilyticum; assembly: GCF_030363035.1. Taxonomy (GTDB): domain Bacteria; phylum Actinomycetota; class Actinomycetes; order Actinomycetales; family Microbacteriaceae; genus Curtobacterium; species Curtobacterium caseinilyticum. Next base: position 81,010 of record NZ_JAUCMN010000009.1, read on the forward strand.
CCCAGTGCTCGTAGGGGTGGTCGCGGGGGATCTCCCGGGCGTTCGGGTCGGCCGCGAGCCGCAGTCCCGCCCGGACGACGACCTCGCGCGTCATCTGCGACGCGATGCCCTGCGTCATCCACATGAGCGACTCCAGCGGCGACGAGGACCGGGTGGCGGCGACCTCGGCGTACCGCCGTGAGATGGCGTCCTGCTCCGCGATCACGGCGCTGGCGGTGTCGGCCTTCGAGCGGAAGTGGAAGTAGAGGGCGCCCTTGGTCATGCCGGCACGCTCGGCGACCCCGTCCATCGACGCCCCGAGGTACCCGCGCTCGTCGAACTCCGCCGCGGCCGCCGCGATGAGCGCCGCGCGCGTGGCCACCGCCCGTTCCTGCCTGATCCGGCCGTCCTGCGCCATGCGGTCGATGCTAGCCAGACGCCCTCGTGCGGAGGGAGGCCCTCAGGGGACCTCCCGGCGCGCTGTCGTACGGTGACCGGCATGGACGGATGGCGGAACCCGCGGCGCTGGGCACGGGCGGGACGGTGGCTGCTGCTGCCGATCGCCGTGCTCGACTGGGTGGCCCTCACCCCGCAACCGATCGTCGTCGTCGCCTTCCTGCTGGCGGTGGTCGGGCTCGCCGGCATGGCCGCCGCCCTCGTCGTCCGGATGCTGCACCGCTCCCGTGGGGCGATGGCCGGCCTCGGCGTCGTGCTGCTGCTCGGCGGGCTCGTCGTCCTCGGACTCGACCCGTTCCCCGGCACGCTGCCGTTCCTCGACCCGTGGTGGCCCGGCGCCATCACGCAGCCGCAGGTGGTGGGCAGCGCCTACTGGAAGACCGCCGGGCTCGGCGTCGAGCTCGCCGGCTTCGCACTCCTGGCCACGCTCCTCGTCGCGACGGCCACCGGTCGCCCGGCCCCGCGCGGGCGCTGAGGCCCGGCCGGATCGCACCCGCCGACCAGGGCACTGAGGCCCGACCAGACCGCACCTGCCGACCAGGGGCACTGAGGCCCGACCAGACCGCACCCGCCGACCATGGGGCCGGCCGGACCGCACCCGCCGACCAGGGGGCCGGCCGGACGCGCTCACCCGGACATGCACTGCCTCAGCGTCGCGTCAGCACGACGACGGTGACGTCCTCGGCGGTGCCCGCAGGCACGAGCCTCCGCACGTGCTCCACCAGGTCGTCCGGGTGCGCCGCCGCGAGCGCGCCGAGGCCGTCCAGGCCGCCGACGCCGTCGAGCGCCAGGGCCCCGTCCGTCACGACCACGACCCGGTCGCCGCGGGCGAGGTCGACCCCGCCGACGGTGCGGGCGACCCCGGTGGGTTGCAGGCCGATCGGCAGGTCGGTGGAGCGCAGCGCGGTCACCGTGCCGTCGGCGCGCACGTGCAGCGCCGGGCCGTGGCCGGCGTCCACCCACTCGGCGTGACCCGACGTCGGGTCGAACCGCAGGTGCAGCAGCGAGCCGACGGCACCGGCGGCCGACAGGTCGTGGGCGAGCTGCGCCTCCAGGCCGGCGACCGCACCGCCGAGCGCGACGTCGGTCCGGGCGACCGCGGCGGCACGGACCGACGCGGCGAGGAGCGCCGACGCGCGGCCGGGTGCGGTCACCGTGCCGACCGTCACGTGCACCGAGCCGTCCGCGGCGACCCGCCAGTCGGCGAGGTCCCCGCCGTCCTCGTTCGGGACGACCAGACCCACGACCGACGTCCCCGGCACCTCGACCGGGTCCGGCACGAGTCCGGTGAGCACGCGCTGCACGCGACCGCGCTCGATCGAGTGTCCGAGCTCCCGTTCTGCCCAGCGGGCGAGGTCGCCGAGGAGCGCGAGGTCCTCGTCGGAGAACACCCGCGGCTGCGCGTCCATCACGCAGAGGGTGCCGACGCGGGTGCCGTCGGGCATCGTCAGCGGAGCGCCCGCGTAGAAGCGGATGCCGTACTCGGTCGCGGCCGGCGTCTGGGCGAACCGGACGTCGAGCGCCACGTCCGGGATCACCATCGGGTCGGGCGACAGCACCGTCGTCGCGCAGAACTGCTCGGTCGCCGGCACGCTCGTGCCCTGCTGGAACCCGAACGTCGACTGCGTGGTGACGAGGTCGTGGTGGACGAGGTTGAGGAAGGTCAGCGGGACGCCGAACGCCTCGTGGGTCATGCGGGTGATGCGGTCGAAGCGCTCCTCGGGCCCTGATCCGAGTACCTCGAGCGCCTCGATCACCGCGGTGCGGCGGTCCGCACCGTCGAGATGGTTGGTCACCCCTCCTGTGTACCCGCTCCACCGGCGAGGAACCAGTCCCGCGGGTGCGGGTCAGCAGTCAGTCCGCGTCGCTCGGACACCGGTGCCGCCCAGGCCGCGGCGTTCGCCAGGACCCGCTGGACGTCCTGGTGGTGGTACACGGGGTACTCCTGGTCGCCGGGCGAGAAGTAGAACACCCTGCCGAGGCCGCGGCGGTACGCGACGCCCGACCGGAACACCTCGCCGCCGGCGAAGGTGGAGAGGAAGACCTCCTCGTCCGGGCGCGGGATGTCGAAGTACTCGCCGTACATCTCCTGGCGGTCGATGACGATCGGGTGGGGGACCCCGGCAGCGATCGGGTGCTCGGGCGCGATCGTCCAGACGAGCTCCCGCTCCCCGTCGTTCCGCCACTTGAGCGAGCAGGTCGTCCCCATCAGCCGGGTGAACGGCTTCGAGTAGTGCCCCGAGTGCAGCACGACGAGCCCCATGCCGGCGTGCACGGCCTCGACCACGCGGGTGACGACCTCGTCCGAGACGTCCTGGTGTGCCACGTGTCCCCACCAGAACAGCACGTCGGTCGTCGCGAGCCGCTCGGCGGACAGACCGTGCTCGGTCTCCTGGAGCGTGGCGGTGGTCACCGACGCCTCCGGGTGGTGCTCGCGGAGCGCGGCGGCGATCACGGTGTGCATGCCGTCGGGGTAGTGACCGAGCACGGTCGCGTCGCCGCGGCTCTCGTGCACGTTCTCGTTCCAGACGACGATGTTCAGGGGACGGTCCTCGGTCGGCGCTGACATGGTCCCGACGCTACCCGCTCCCCTGGTCGAATCGATACGACCTGCGGTGTGTCGGGCGTTCTGCAGGAGGGGTGCGCGACGATGTCGCCATGACTCCCCGATCCCTGTTCCGCGCCGCCGCGGTGGCCGAACTCGTGACCTGGACGCTGCTCATCGCCGGCATGGTGCTCAAGTACGGGCTGGACGCCGGCGACTGGGGCGTGCGCATCGGCGGGAGCATCCACGGCTTCGTCTTCCTGGCGTACCTCGTCGTGACGACGGTCGTCGCGGTCAACCAGCGGTGGTCCGTCGGGGCGCTGCTGCTCGGGTGGGTGAGCGCCGTCGTGCCCTACGCCACGGTGCCGTTCGAGGTCGCGGTCGCCCGCCGCGGCATGCTCGAGGGCCCCTGGCGGCGGACCGCCGACGAGCGCTCGGGGCTCTGGGACCGCCTGCTCTTCCTCGTGGTCCGTCGGCCCGTGGTGTCGGCGGGGATCGGGTTGGTGGCGGTCGCCCTGGTGTTCGGCGGCCTGCTCGTGGTGGGTCCCCCGGTCCCGAAGGGCTGACGCCGGCGGGAGGCGTCGCGGCGCGCACCCATGCACGCATGCACGCACGCACGCACGCCCGCCCGCCCGCGCCCCCGCCCGCCCTCGGCGCACCCGACCGTTGAGCGCCGAGGTTCCACGAATCGCCGCTCGGTTCCGTCGAGGTTCCGGTACAGCGCGGGAGGTGCGCCCAGATTCCAGAATTTCGGAACCTCGGGAACGGGAACGGGAACGGGCGCGGGCGCGGGTCGCGTGGGCGGGTGCCGGGCGGGGCACGGGACGGACGGGAGGCGCGGTGCCAGCCGGCACCGCGCCTCCCGTCCGTCGTCGGTGCGCGCCTACAGCGTCGCGAGCGCCTCGTTGAACGTGGCGGACGGACGCATCACGGCGTTCGTCTTGGCCGTGTCCGGGCGGTAGTACCCACCGATGTCGGCCGGCTTGCCCTGGACCGCGACCAGCTCGTCGACGATCGTCTGCTCGTGCTCGGCGAGCTGCGACGCCAGCCCCTGGAAGGCCGCCGCGAGCTCGGCGTCCTCGGTCTGGCGGGCGAGCTCGTCGGCCCAGTACTTCGCCAGGTAGAAGTGGCTGCCACGGTTGTCGATCGAGCCGAGCTTGCGGCCGGGCGACTTGTCCTCGTCGAGGAACGTGCCCGTGGCGCGGTCGAGCGTGTCCGCCAGGACCTTGGCCCGCGCGTTGCCGGTCACGCCGGCGAGGTGCTCGAAGGACACGGCGAGCGCGAGGAACTCGCCGAGGGAGTCCCAGCGCAGGTAGTCCTGCTCGACGAGCTGCTGCACGTGCTTCGGGGCCGAGCCGCCGGCACCGGTCTCGAACAGCCCGCCGCCGCCGAGGAGCGGGACGACGGAGAGCATCTTCGCCGAGGTGCCGAGCTCCATGATCGGGAACAGGTCGGTGAGGTAGTCGCGGAGCACGTTGCCCGTGACCGAGATGGTGTCCTCGCCGCGGCGGATGCGCTCCAGCGAGAAGCGCATGGCGTCCTCGGGGGCCATGACCTCGATCTGCAGACCGTCGGTGTCGTGGTCGCCGAGGTACGTCCGCACCAGGCCGATCAGGTTCGCGTCGTGCGCTCGGGTCTCGTCGAGCCAGAACACCGCGGGGGAGCCGGTGGCACGGGCGCGGGTCACGGCGAGCTTCACCCAGTCGCGGATCGCCACGTCCTTGGTCTGGCAGGCGCGCCAGATGTCACCCTGCTCGACGTCGTGCTCGATGACGGTCTCGCCCGAGCTCGTGACGACGCGGACCTTCCCGTCGCCGGGGACCTCGAACGTCTTGTCGTGCGAGCCGTACTCCTCGGCCTTCAGCGCCATGAGCCCGACGTTCGGCACCGAACCCATGGTCGACGGGTCGAAGGCGCCGTTCGCGCGGCAGTCCTCGATGACGGCCTGGTAGATGCCGGCGTAGCTCGAGTCCGGGATGACCGCGAGGGTGTCGCGCTCCTCGCCGTCCGGGCCCCACATGTGGCCGGAGGTGCGGATCATCGCGGGCATCGAGGCGTCGACGATGACGTCGCTCGGCACGTGCAGGTTGGTGATGCCCTTGTCCGAGTCGACCATCGCGAGCTCGGGGCCGGCGTCGAGGCCCTCTGCGAACGCCTGCTTGATCTCGGCACCGTTCGGCACGCCGTCGAGCCCGGCGAGGATCGAGCCGAGGCCGTCGTTCGGGTTGAGCCCCGCGGCGGCGAGGTCGGCACCGAAGCGCTCGAACACGCTCGGGAAGAACGCACGGATGACGTGGCCGAAGATGATCGGGTCGGAGACCTTCATCATCGTGGCCTTGAGGTGCACCGAGAACAGCACGCCCTGCTCCTGCGCGGCGGCGATCTGGTCGCGCAGGAAGGCCTCGAGCGCGCGGACGTGCAGCACGGTGCCGTCGACGACCTCGCCCGCCAGGACGGGGATCGACTGCTTGAGCACGGTGGTGTCGCCGTCGGCCGCCACGAACTCGATGGTCAGGGTGTCGTCGGCCGGCGCGATCCACGACTGCTCGTTCGAGCGGAAGTCGTCCTTGCCCATCGTCACGACGTTGGTCTTCGAGTCGGCGCTCCACGCACCCATGCGGTGCGGGTGCTTCCTGGCGTAGTTCTTGACCGAGAGCGGCGCGCGGCGGTCCGAGTTGCCCTCGCGCAGCACCGGGTTCACGGCGCTGCCCTTGACGCGGTCGTAGCGGGCGCGGACGTCGCGCTCCTCGTCCGTGGTGGGCTCGTCCGGGTACGCGGGCAGGTCGTAGCCCTGCGCCTGCAGTTCCGTGATCGCCGCCTTGAGCTGGGGGATCGACGCCGAGATGTTCGGCAGCTTGATGATGTTCGCCTCGGGGGTCCCCGCCAGGTCACCGAGCTCGGCCAGGGCGTCGTCCAGGCGCTGCTCGTCACTGAGCCGCTCCGGGAACTGGGCGATGATCCGTCCGGAGAGCGAGATGTCGCGGGTCTCGACGTCGACCCCCGCGGTGCGCGCGAACGCCTCGACGACCGGCAGGAACGAGTGGGTGGCGAGGAACGGTGCCTCGTCCGTGAGCGTGTAGATGATCTTGGCCATGCTGGCGGGTACTCCCTTGTTCGACCGTCGGTACGTCCACGCTACTCGCGGCGCGGGATGTCTCGACATCAAGATACCTCCTGCCGCCGACAGCGCCAGGACGCCCGGCGAACGCACGGGAGGCACACCGGACCACCACGGCCACGTCGCCTCCCACGGTCTCCCGCAAGCACGTGACGGCGCCGCCGGTCGCCGGTCGCCGGTCGCCGGTCGCCCGCCGCCGGTCGCCCGCCGCCGGTCGCCGCGGCGACGCTCAGACCGTGATCCGGAAGACCCGCACCCCGGCAGCCCGCAACCCGGCGGTCCCGAGCCGCGTCCGCATGCTCCGGAAGGGGCGCTTGAAGCCGGACCGGGCCGACGCCACGCCGATCTGGTGCAGCACCTCGGACGTCAGCGTGCGCTCCACCTTCGGCGCGAGACGTGTGACGCCCGAGACGGTGATGACGACGCGGACCGCGTGCGGCGCGAGGAGCGGTGCGATGCGCTCGGCGGCCTCCTGCGCACGGTGGAAGGCCGGGTCGTCGCCGGGGCGGCGGATCGCGATCACGGCGAGGTCGGCCTCGGCGTGCTCGTGCGGATCGTGGAGGTCGTCCACCCCGACGACCCGCATGCGCCGGGCCTCCACACCGGCTCGCACCGCGGACGCGCGGAGCACGGGGAGCAGCTCCTGCGTGCCGGCCAGGACGACCTCGGCGGTCGCGAGGTCGATGGGTTCGTGCCGTTCCCGCGGCGTTCGGGCCATGGCGCAGGTCCTTCCGGTCGCTGGTGTCGGACACTACCGACCGGACGTCCAGCCGGTACGCCGTCGCCGTGACACGTCGGCGGACTGCCAGGCGTTGTGTAACGAGAAGATCACGGAAAGGCCTGTACAAAGCGACAGACTCGTGCAGAATGGTCTGCGGCCATGACGACACACGACACCGACCAGCAGCCGCCGGAGACCCCGGTCGTGCACCTGTCCCGTCGCGCTGCCCTCGAGGCCGAGCGCGCCGCCGCGAAGAAGCCCGCACGCCGACCCCGCGCTCCCCGGTCGCCCCGCAGCACCGCAGCCCTCCCCGTGACCGCTCCGGGAGCCCCGGTCGTCGCCGCACCCGCAGCCGTCGCCGCACCCGCGGCTCCCGCGGTCGTCGCAGCGCCCGCTGCGGATCCAGCACCCGTGGCGCCGACTCCCGCTCCGGCCGCCTCCACGGCAGCACCGGCCGCGAAGACCGTCCGGGTCACGGCACGGGCCGGCCGCCGGACGACCACGGCGCGCGTCGCCACCGAGCACGTCGACACCCGGATCACCAAGGTCGTCCGGCGTCGATCCGCCTCGGTGACCGCCACCGCTCCCCGCCCTCGTCCGTCGCGCTCGCACCGCGCCAGCCGCATCACGCTGACCAGCGCGGCGGCCGCCCTCGCGATGTTCGCCGCCTCGGCGATGCCCGCACACGCCAGCGCCGGGACGTCGACCGCGACGTCGACGCTCGCCCCGCAGGTCCGCACCCAGGACTACGCCGTCACACAGGCGGTCACGGCGAGCACGCTCGACCGTGACGACTTCACGGTCAACGCGGCGTCGAAGGTCGTCGTCGCGGCCCCCGGCGGTGCGGTCGCCGGTGGCTCGGACGCCGGCTCGGTCTCCGCGGGCGGCGAGGTCCGTTCCCCCTTCCCGGGCCCGGTGCGGATGAGCTCGGGCTTCGGGTACCGCGCTGCGCCGTGCGGCGCGTGCTCGTCGCTCCACCAGGGCCTCGACTTCAACCCCGGCATGGGCGCTCCGATCGGCGCCGTCGCCGCGGGGACGGTCCGGGTCTCCGGCACGTACTTCTCGTACGGCACGACGGTCATCATCGACCACGTCATCGACGGCCGCCGCGTCTCGACCCTGTACGGCCACATGATCCCGGGGTCCTCGCCGCTCCGCGTCGGCGACACCGTCGCAGCCGGACAGTTCATCGGGAGCGTCGGGTCCTCCGGCGTCTCGACGGGCGCGCACCTGCACCTCGAGGTCCTGATGGACGGCGTCACGCCCATCGACCCGGAGGCCTGGCTCGAGGCACGCATCGGCCGTCCCCTGACGGTCTGACCACCCGTCGTCCGCCACTGACGGACGTCCGGCGGAGCGCTTCCACAGCCCTCCCGCAGCACCGGTGCGGGAGCGTCCCAGGCGGCCTGTGCAAGATCACAGCATGGACGATCACCACAGACCGCCCGCCCGTCGTCGACCCTCGGGGGTGTCCCGCTAGTGGACGCCGACACCTGGATCGCCTTCGGGCTCGTCATCCTCTTCGTGCTCGTCGGCGGAGTCTTCGCCGCAGCCGAGATCGCGCTCGTGTCGCTCCGCGAGTCACAGCTCCAGCAGCTCGAGCGGCGCGGCTCCCGGGGAGCACGGGTCGCCGCCCTCGGCCGTGACCCGAACCGCTTCCTCTCCGCCGTCCAGATCGGCGTGACCGTCGCCGGCTTCTTCTCGGCCGCCTACGGTGCGTCCTCGATCGCACCCGACGTCGCTCCGCTGCTCACGGGCCTCGGGCTCGACCAGGGTGGTGCCGAGGCGGTCGCGCTCGTGCTCATGACCCTCGTGATCGCGTACCTGTCGCTCGTGTTCGGCGAGCTCGTGCCGAAGCGCCTCGCCCTGCAGCGAGCCGAGGGCTTCTCGATGGCCGTCGCCCCCACCCTCGACCGCTTCGCGACCCTGATGCGCCCGGTGATCTGGGTGCTGTCGAAGACCACGAACGCCGTGGTCCGCCTGCTCGGTGGTGACCCGGACGCGCGTAGCGAGTCGATGAGCACCGAGGAGCTCCGCGGCCTGGTCGACGACCACGACGCGATCGACGCGCAGGGCCGCCGCATCGCCCGGAGTGCGCTCGACGCGAGCGACCGGATCCTGCGCGAGTCGATGCGGCCCTGGTACGACGTCTCCACGATCGACGCCTCGCTGTCCATCGCCGAGGCCACCGACCACGCGATCGAGGTCGGGCACAGCCGGTACCTGGTGACCGAGGGGTCGCGCGACGACGTCGCCGGCTTCGTGCACCTGCGCGACCTGCTCCGTCCGACCGACCCCGCGGCCGCGGTGTCGACCCTCGTGCGCCCCGTGCTGGCGATGCCGGAGACGAAGTCGCTGTCGAGCGCCATCGCGGACATGCGCACGGACGGCCACCAGATCGCCCTCGTCGTGGACGAGTACGGCGGCAGCGCGGGCATGGTCACCCTCGAGGCCCTGCTCGAGGACCTCGTCGGACGGATCCGCGACGAGTGGGACACGCCGGAGTACGACGAGTCCGCGGCCCGGTCCGACGGGATCGACGGTGCCACGGTGCTCGAGGACCTGGCGGCCGACGGCGGCCCGCAGCTGCCCGACGGCGACTACGAGACGGTCGGCGGCCTCGTGCAGGTGCACCTCGACCGCGTCCCGGAGGTCGGCGACGTCGTCGACGCCGGGGGCCACCGCCTCGAGGTCACCGAGATGGACGGCCACCGCGTCGCGCGCGTCCGCGTCACAGCACACCCCGGTCCGTCGACCGCACCGGCCGAGCCGGTGCACGCCGCCCCGCCCGTCGCGTAGGCGGGTGCCCGCCGGACGGGAGGCACGGTGCCGGCCCGCACCGTGCCTCCCGTCCGTCCCCTGGTCGCGCTCCGGCGAGACGCCCCCGAGGAGCCGGGACGTCGCGGGATCGCGGTGCGTGTCAGCGGAGCCGGTGCGTCTCGGCTGAGCGACGTCGTCTCGGCGCGCGCCTGCGCCTCACGGGTACCGCGGGTGCCTGTCTCCGTACCGGTCCCGCCACGTACGCTCGTCGCATGGGTATCGACGTGCGCAACGAGATCCGTGACTTCCTGTCCTCGCGGCGGGCGCGGCTCACTCCGGACGAGGTCGGCATGCCGTCGTTCGGCGGCGGTGTGCGCCGGGTCCCCGGGCTGCGACGACACGAGGTCGCCATGCTCGCCGGCGTGAGCGTCGACTACTACACGCGGCTCGAGCGGGGCTCGCTCAAGGGCGTGTCCGACAGCGTGCTCGAGGGGCTCGCCGCAGCGCTGCAGCTCGACGAGGACGAGCGCGTGCACCTGTTCGACCTCGCACGGCTGGCGAACGCGGGGGTCAAGGTGATGCACCGGAACGTCCCGACGCGGGTGCGCCCGGGCGTGCAGCGCCTGCTCGACGCGATCACCGGCGCGCCGGCCTGGGTGCGGAACGAGCGCGGCGACGTCGTCGCGACGAACGAGCTCGGCCGTGCGCTCTACGCGCCGATGTTCGCCGGCCCCGGTCGTCCGGTCAACACCGCACGGTTCACCTTCCTCGACCCGGCCGCCCGCGAGTTCTTCCCCGACTGGGCCGCCACCGCCCGCGAGGCCGTCGCCGTCCTCCGCGCCGCCGCGGTCGCGAATCCGTGCGAGCCCGGACTGGTCACGCTCGTGGGCGAGCTGTCGACGCGGAGCGAGGAGTTCCGCGGCTGGTGGGCAGCGCACGACGTGCGGGTGCACCGCCGGGGCGGCAAGCGGATCGCGCACCCGATCGTGGGCGAGCTGCAGCTCGACTTCGAGGCGCTCGAGCTCGTCGCCGACCCGGGCCTGACGATGTTCACCTACTCGGCGGAGCCGGGCAGCGAGTCCGAGCGGTCGCTCGCGCTGCTCGGGACCTGGGCGGCCACCGAGCGGTCCGAGCGGCTCGCCGCCGTGCGCGCAGGCGAGGTCGAGCAGGACGACTGAGCGTCGGCGGCTCGACGTCAGGCGGCGGACGGACCCGACGGGCGGTCCGTGGTGCCCGCGTCTCCGGAACCGTCGGGGTCGTCACCGCCGAGCGTGTCGACGAGCAGATCGACGCGGAGCCGGTCGATGCGCAGCTCCTTCTCGGTCGCGGTCAGCCGCAGTACCCGGACCGCGGCGAACACGAGCAGGATGAGCGCGACCACGAGCACGAGCAGCAGCACGACCACCGCCAGGTAGACGAGGCTGACGACGGCGAATCCCCCGGAGACCATCCTGCGACGCTAGCAGGGACGCTCCGTAAGGTGGCGCGGTGACGACGATGCCGACGGACGGGGACCGAGCGGCGCTCGTGCGCCGACACCGACGTCCGGAACCGTCGTTTGTCCGTGCGGTCGCGAAGGCCCTCGGTGAGGCCCGCACCGTGCGCGAGGTGCGGCCGGGTCCGGTGTCGTACGTGCCCGCGGACCGGCAGGTCGTCACCGACGGGGCCGCCGATGCCACCTTGCTGACCTTCCCGAGCGTGGACACCGTCGCCGCGCTCGCACGCCCCGCGGTCGGCGCGGTCGTCGTTCTGGCGCGCGACCCGGACCGGCTCCGGGTCGGATGGCTTGCCGAGTACGCGCCCGAGGTCGTCGCCGCCGAGGCAGCCACGCTACCCACCCTCGACCAGATCGCCGCCGAGCTGGGAGCGCGGGTCGAGGTCGTCCGCCTACCGGTGCCCTTCACCTGCGTGGACGGGTTCGCCGAGGCGTACTACGCCCGCCCCGAACGCCTGCTCGATGCCGGTGCCCGAGCGGCTGACCCTGCCTGGGGCCGCGTCGACGACCTGACCGCCCGGCGGTCGGTGGCCGCGCTGCGGACGGCGCTCGAGACCGGCGCGTGGGACGACCGGTACGGTCCGCTCCGGCGTCGGCCGACGCTCGACGGTTCCGTGGTGCTGCTGGTCCGAACCGTGCCCGCGTGATCGTGGACGGGTAGCGGAATGGTCGTTCCACCCCCTAGCCTGAGTGTTCGTACAAGATCGTTCCAGAGGGGGACCCATGACCGACCAGTACACGACCGAGACCACGACCACCCGAGCGCGCGGGACCCGAGCGATCCGTCGAGCTGGCGCCGCCCTCGCGGTCGTCGCGCTCGCGCTCGGCTTCACCACGATCTCCGCAACGGCAGCGCAGGCGTACGTCCCGGCCTGTGTCGCGTTGAGCGGCAACACTCCGTACATCTCGCAGGCGGGCATCGTGACCCAGACCGGCCTCGTCTACGTGAAGAACAACTGCCAGGCGACACTGCGGATCAAGGTCGACGTGCAGTACGGCTTCGACTCGCCGTGCAGGACCATCGCGAAGGGGCAGAAGATCGGCGTCCCGTACACCTCCTACCCGGGCCTGGCGTACGCGACGGCGCGTGGCGTCTACACCTGCTGACGCGACCGGAAGCCGCGAGGGGCGTGTCCTGGGGTCTCCCGGGGCACGCCCTTCGTCTCGTCCGGGTTGACACGCCGTCGTAGGCTGGAGCCGTGAGTCAGCAGGAGGTGGTCGGCGCGCAGAGCGCCGGCATCAGGGCGTGACGCCCCCAGCTGTGCCGTCCGGCACGGCCGCGTTCGTCGAACCCTGACCACATCTCCGCCCGTGCGGCGCGTCTCCGCGCCCGGGCCCTCTCGAGAGCGACCACACCGTGCTGCCCATCAGCGAGAAGACCATCCGATCATCGTTCGTCAACGCCTCCCGCAAGGAAGTGACGGACCTGACGCTGCCCACCGACCTCGAGACGCTGGACTGGGAGTCGATCGACTTCCTCGGCTGGCGGGACCCGAAGACCGCGCGCCGCGCCTACGTCGTGGTCCCGACGCTCGAGGGCGACCTCGTCGGGATCCTGTTCCGGCAGGCCGAGGCATCGCCGCGTGCACGGGCACAGTGCTCGTGGTGCCAGGACGTCAAGCTGCCGAACGACGTGGTGTTCTACGCCGCCAAGCGCTCGGGGAAGGCCGGTCGGAACGGCAACACCGTCGGCACCCTCGTCTGCCAGGACTTCCAGTGCTCCCGGAACGTCCGGCGCCCGGTCCCCCCGGCGTACGAGGGCTACGACGTCGAGGCCGCCCGGCTGCGTCGGATCGAGGACCTGCAGCTGCGGGTCGCGTCCTTCGCCGCCGAGCTCTGACACCCGCCAGTCCCGCCGGTCCCGCCGGTCCCGCCGGTCCCGCCGGTCCCGCGTGTCCCGCAAAACGCAACGTTGGCGGTTGCTCGCAGCGCTGTACCGCTGCGAGCAGCCGCCGAGGTTGCGTTTCGCGAAGGGGAAACGCCGGCGTAACGCGGGGTCCCTAGGGTGTGGCGGGTGGACCTCCGCGACTTCGACTCCGCCCCCGCCGACGACGCCCGACGGACCGCCCTGCACTGGGCAGCGGTGCCGGTCTGGGCCGACGCCCTGGTCGCTGCCCGACCGTTCCGCACCGTGCCCGCCCTGGTCGCCGCGGCGACCGAGGCCGCAGCGGAGTGGACCGCGGCGGACCTCGACACCGCCCTCGCAGAGCACCCGCGCATCGGCGAGCGCACCACCGAGGCGTCGTCGGCCCGCGAGCAGGGTGCGATGGCCACCGCCGACGACCGCGTCGCAGCGGCGATCGCCCGCGGGAACGCCGCGTACGAGGACCGGTTCGGCCGGGTGTTCCTCGTGCGAGCCGCCGGCCGGACGCCCGAGGAGCTCCTCGCCGAGCTCGAGCGGCGGCTCGCGGGGGACCCGGAGACCGAGGTCGCCGAGGCCACGGCGGCCCTCGCCGACATCGCCGTGCACCGGATCCGCGCGACCTTCGGCGTCCCGCACCTGACCACGCACGTGCTCGACGCCCGCACCGGCACCCCGGCCGCGGGCATCGTGCTGACGCTGCGCACCACCGACGGCGAGGTCCTGGCCACGGGAGAGACCGACGCGGACGGTCGCGCCGGACTCGGCCCCGACGTGCTGCCCCGCGGCGACCTGGAGCTCCGGTTCGACACCGGCGCCCACCACCGCGCCGCCGGGGTCCCGACGTTCCACCCGTACGTCGTCGTGGCGTTCACGGTGACCGGGACCGACCACCTGCACGTGCCGCTGCTGCTCAGCCCCTTCGCCCACAGCACCTACCGCGGCAGCTGAGCGCCCGGCCGCGCCGCGCCGCGCCGCGCCGCGCCGCGCCGCGCCCGAGTCTCGCGTGAGCGGACAGTTTCGCGGCATCACGGGCGCGAAACCGTCCGCCCAGCCGAGTCTCGCGGGCGCGGCGGGCGCGGCGAGCCCGGCGAGCCCGGCGGGCGGCGGCGACCGATCAGCCGCGGCCGTCCCCGACGGGCACGACCGGCGCAGCCGAGCGCACGGCGTCGTACGACCCGACCACGGGGTCGTCGCCGTACCGCTCGCGGACCCCTCGTGACCCGAGCAGCAGGTTGAGCAGGATCGCCGCGACCGCTCCGGACGAGATGCCCGAGTCGAACACGAGCGTGAACCACGTCGGGAACGCCCCGTAGACCTCCGGCGCCACGGTCGGCAGCAGCGCGATCCCGAGCGGGAGCGCCACGACGAGCACGTTCCGGTTGTCGAACCGCACCGTGGACAGCGTGCGGATGCCGCTCGCCGCGACCATGCCGAACAGGGCGACCCCGGCCCCGCCGAGCACCGCGTGCGGCACCGCCTCGACGACGGCAGCGACCTTCGGCACGAGGCCGAGCACGACGAGGATCCCGCCGGCGGCCGTCGCGACCCAGCGGGAACGCACGCCGGTCAGCGCCACCAGCCCGACGTTCTGCGCGAACGCCGTGTAGGGGAAGGTGTTGAAGACGCCGCCGACGACCGTGCCGAGTCCGTCCGCACGCAGCCCGTCGGCGAGGGTCCGCTTCGACACCGGACGACCGACGACCTGTCCGACGGCCACCATGTCGCCCGTGGTCTCGGTCATGATGACGAGCCCGACGACGAGCATCGACACGATCGACGCCGGGTCGAAGGTCGGCAGCCCGAAGTGGAACGGCGTGACGACCGCGAACCAGGCCGCGTCGCCGATGCCCGAACCGTCGACCATGCCGGGGACGACGAGCGCGGCGACGGTGCCGAGCACGAGCCCGAGCAGCACCGACACCCGTGCGAGGCCGCGCGGCGCGAACCGCTCGACGAGCACGATCGCCAGCAGGACCCCGGCGGCGAAGGCCACGTGGACCGGGTCCGCCGCGCCGTCCTCGCCTCCGTCCGTGATCCACCCGGCGGCGACGCTCATCAGCGAGACGCCGATGATCGTGATCACCGTGCCGGTCACGATCGGCGGGAACAGCCGGACGAGCTGCGAGAACCACGGCGCGACGAGCACCATGAACACCCCGCAGGCGATGGTCGCCCCGTAGACGGCGGTGATGCCGTGTGCCGTCCCGATCGCGATCATCGGACCCACGGCCGCGAAGGTCACGCCCTGCACGAGCGGCAGCCGGACCCCGAAGCGCCAGAAGCCGACGGACTGCACGATCGTCGCGAGTCCGGCGACGAACAGGTCGGCGCTGATGAGGAACGCCAGGTCGGCCCGGTCGAAGCCCAGCGCGCCGCCGACGATGAGCGGTACGGCGACCGCGCCCGCGTACATCGCCAGGACGTGCTGCAGGCCGAGCGGCAGCAGACGCGCGAGCGGCGGGACGGTGTCGACGCCGTCGGTGTGCTCGGTGGTGGTCCTCGTGCTGGTCATGTGCGTCCCCTCGGCGTCGCGGTCACCTGTCACGACGACGCTAGGGAGCCCCTGTTTCCGCGCGGTGACGACCGCGGGTCGCGCGCATCACGCACCGCCCGTCCGGAACGGACGTTCCGTCCGCGTCGTGACCCGCGGACGGACGGGAGGCGCGGTGCCGTCCGGCACCGCGCCTCCCGTCCGTCTCCTGGGCGCGTCAGCGACCGATGGACGACATGTCGGGGTAGCGGTCACCGGTCGGGACCGGCAGCGCCGACAGGCGCGCGAGCTGGTCGGCCGAGAGCGTCACGTCGGCGGCGCCGACGTTCTCCTCGAGCCGGCTGACCCGCTTCGTGCCGGGGATCGGCACGACGTCGTCGCCCTGGGCCAGGAGCCACGCGAGCGCCACCTGGGCCGGGGTCGCACCGACCTCGTCGGCGACGGTCCTGACCTCGTCGACGATGCGCATGTTCTCCGCGAAGGCCTCCTCCTGGAACCGCGGGTTCTGCTTCCGGAAGTCGTCGTCGTCCAGGTCGGACGGCTTCGTGATCGCACCGGTGAGGAAGCCGCGGCCGAGCGGCGAGTAGGGGACCAGGCCGATGCCGAGCTCGCGCAGCGTGTCGAGCACGTCGCCCTCCGGGTCCCGCGTCCACAGCGAGTACTCGCTCTGCAGCGCGGTGACCGGGTGCACCGCGTGGGCCTTGCGGATCGTGGCGGCGCTCGCCTCGGACAGACCGATGTGGCGGATCTTGCCCTCCTGCACGAAGCCGGCGAGCTGTCCGATGACGTCCTCGATCGGGACCGCCGGGTCGACGCGGTGCTGGTAGTAGAGGTCGATGTGGTCGGTGCCGAGGCGTCGGAGGGAACCCTCGAGCGCTTCGCGGACGGACTCCGGCGCGCTGGAGATGCCGCGCTGCTGGGTCGGCGTCTCCTCGCCGGCCTCGTGCCGGTACAGGCCGAACTTGGTGGCGATCACGACCTGGTCGCGGCGGTCGCCGAGGGCGCGGCGGAGGAGTTCCTCGTTCGTGTACGGGCCGTAGGCCTCGGCGGTGTCGAAGAGGGTGACGCCGAGGTCGATCGCGCGGTGGATCGTGCGGATCGACTCGTCGTCGTCGGAGCCGGCGCCCGTGTAGAAGGCGCTCATGCCCATGGTGCCGAGGCCGACGGGGCCGACCTCGAGGTCTGCGAGCTTGCGTGTCTGCATGGTGCCGGTCTACTCCTGTCGGCCGCTCGCCAGGGAGGTACCACCGCGGCTACGCTGACCGGACGGACAGGTGTCCGGGACGGAAGGGGAACGTCATGACCGTGGTCTGGATCGTCATCGGGGTCGTCGTGCTCGTCGCCGCGGTGCTCGTGGTCCTCGAGGTGCAGAACGTCCGCCGCCGCAGGGCCCTGTCGCACCTGGGACCCGTCGACCCCCGGGTCGGGGAGCGCGCGATGTCCGAGGCGTCGGCAGCGCACTCCGTGATCGAGGGCCAGGCGAAGTCCGCGCACCCGGGCATCAGCGGCGCGGGCGGTGGCCCGCTCGCCTGAGCTGCCTCGATCGACACCGTTGCAGGTTCCGCTGCACGGTGTTGCACTCGGCACCGCGCGCGCTCGTGCGGTTCCTCCAACGCGCTCGACCGTGTGCCCGGGCACTGGTGTGATCGGCACGTGAACCTGTACCTGCGGCTCCTCCTGCTCGCCCTGCGTGTCCGGCTCGCCGCCGTCCGACCGGGGCGCCGGCCGTCACTGTGGGACGAGGCCCGCACGCCGTTCCGCGTGGTGCCGACGGACCTCGACCCGCTGCGGCACGTCAACAACGGCAAGTACCTGTCGATGCTCGACCTCGGCCGGTACGACCTGCTCGCCCGGTCCGGCTTCTGGCAGGAGGCCTCGCGGCGCGGCTGGTACGCCGTCGTGGCTGCGCAGACCATCACGTACAAGCGCTCCCTGACGCTCGGGCAGCGCTTCACCCTCGTGACGAAGGTGCTCGGGACCGACGAGCGGGCGGTGTACATCGAGCAGACGTTCGTGCGGCAGGGGGCGGTGGTGGCGCGGGCGGTCGTGCAGGCGCGGTTCCTCCAGCGCGAGGGCGGGTCGGTGACGCCGGACGAGATCCTGGCCGCGACGGGCGGGGCGCCGCGGGACCTCACGCTGCCGAGTTGGGTGCACGCGTGGGCGGACGCGGTGCGGATCAGCAGTAACGGCGGGGTGCGCTGACCCGACGGGTGGCGGCCGGCCGGCCGGACAGGACGCGGCGGCGACCGGCCGGACGGGACGCGGCGGCGACCGACCGGCCAGCGGAACGTCCTCCGCTCGGGCGATGGCCGTGGCTCGGACGAGGCGTAGAACAGGTCTCGTGCAGCAGGACGAACCTCGTGCCGACGACCGCGACGGCCATGACGGCCAGGGCAGCCACGACGCCCACGACGCCCACGACGGACGGCGCCGACAGGCCACGCGCCGAGCGGTGATCGCCGGCGGCATCGGCCTCGGCGTCGCCGGGGTGCTCGCCGCCTGCTCCCGCCCCGGACCGGCACCGAGCGGCAGCCCGACGGCGTCCGGTCCCGCGTCGGGGCCCTCCGGCTCGGGCACCCCGTCGTCGGCCCCGTCCTCGCCGGCGTCCGGCGGCCCCGACTCGTGGGACGCCCTCGCCGCCGCGGTCTCGGGCACGCTGCTGCGGTCGGGATCGTCCGGGTGGGACGCCGCCCGCGTGCTGCAGAACCCCCGGTACGACGACGCTGATCCGCAGGCCGTCCTCCGCGTGGCCGGCGACGCCGACGTGCAGGCCGCGTTCGCCTTCGCCCGGAACACCCGGACCCCGGTCGCGCTGCGGTCCGGCGGGCACTCGTACACGGGGTGGTCGGCCGGAGGAGCAGCGGGGACCGGCGTCCCGCGGTCGCTGGTGATCAGCACGCAGGACCTCGATGCCGTCCGGGTCGACGGCGACACCGCGACGATCGGCCCCGGAGCACGCCTGGCGGACGTGTACGCGGCACTCGCCCGTTCGGGACGAGCGATCGGGTCCGGCTCGTGCCCGACCGTCGGCATCGGCGGGCTGACCCTCGGCGGGGGCGTCGGCGTGCTCGTCCGGTCCTTCGGCCTGACGTGCGACCAGCTCACCGGCGTGACGCTCGTCACCCCGGACGGCTCGGCGCACCAGGTGTCCGCCACCGCGGAGCCCGACCTGTTCTGGGCGTGCCGCGGGGGCGGCGGGGGCACCGTCGGCGTCGTCACGTCGATGACGTTCCGGACGCAGCCCGCCCCGCCGGTCCTGCTGTTCAGCATCGTCTTCCCCTGGGCCTCGGCGGCCGCGGTGGTCCGTGCGTGGCAGGACTGGGCGCCGGTGGCGGACCGACGGCTCTGGTCGACGCTGAAGCTGTTGAACGGTACGCGGCACAGTGCCCCGACCGTCACCGTGACGGGGGTCTGGACGGGCCCGAAGAGCGGCGCCGACGCGTCCGTCGACGGGTTCATCGCGGCGACCGGTGCCACGCCCACGTCCCACACCGCTGACGAGCTGACCTACGGCGACGCCATGGTCCGGCTCGCCGGCCGGTCCCAGCGGGTGTCGGAGGCGGCGACGTCGTCGATCGGCACGCGGAAGCTGTCGGACGCCGAGATCGCGGTGCTCGTGCGGCAGGCCGCCGCGGCCGGTGACGTCGCCGGCAACAGGGAGGGCGGGGTCGCCCTCGACGCACTCGGCGGAGCCGTCGCGGACGTCGGGCGGACGGACTCGGCGTTCCCGTGGCGGAACGCCCTGATGACGGTGCAGTACACCGCGGTGTTCGCCGACGGTGCCGACCCGACCCCGTTCGACGCGTACGTCCGGGGCTTCCGGCAGGCGATGGCGCCGGCGTGGGGCTCCGGCGCCTACGCGAACTACTGCGACGCCGCGATCACCGACCCGTCGGCGTACTTCGACGTGAACACCTCGCGCCTGCACCGGCTCGCCGAGCAAGCCGACCCCGGCGGAGTGCTCGACCAGCCGCACTGGGTCTGACCAGGCCGCACCGACCCCGACCGCGTCGGCGCACCGTGCGGGCCGCGCTCCGGGCGCGCCGCCCGCGACCGCCACCGCGACCCCGACCCTCGGCACCCGCACCGCCCTACGATGAGCGGCATGGACGACGACGACCTGGTGCTCACCGATGCCGCCGCCTGGCGTGCGTGGCTCGACGAGCACGAGGACGACCCCGACGGCGTCTGGCTGGTCCTGGCGAAGAAGGGCACCAGGGGGCCCACGACGCTGTCGTACGACCAGGCCCTCGACGAGGCGCTCTGCTCCGGCTGGATCGACGGCCAGAAGCGCGGTCGGGACGCGACGACCTTCCGCCAGCGCTTCACGCCGCGGCGTCGGGCGTCGCTGTGGTCGCAGCGGAACATCGGGTTGGTCGCGACGCTCGAGGCCGGCGGACGCATGCGTGCCCGCGGCCGTGCCGAGGTCGCCCGCGCGCAGGACGACGGCCGGTGGGACCGCGCGTACGCCGGCGCCGCGACCGCCACCGTGCCCGACGACCTGCGGGCCGCGCTCGACACCGCCCCTGCGGCCGCGGCCCTGTTCGCCGAGCTCGACGCGACGAACCGGTACGCGGTGCTCCACCGGGTCGTGACCGCGCCGAGCGACACCGCCCGGGCAAACCGCATCGCGAAGCTCGTCGGTGGTCTCGAGTGCGGCGAGACGCCGTACCCCCGCCCGGACAGCCGGACCTGACGGTCAGGACGCGGGCGTAGACCGGGTCCATGACCACTGGTACCGACACCACGAACCGTCCTGCCGCCGCCTCGGGCACGTTCCGCATCGGTGGCGACCTCGAGGTCCACCGACTGGGCTACGGCACGATGCAGTTGACCGGCCCGGGCGTCTGGGGTCCCCCGAAGGACCACGACGAAGCCGTCCGCGTGCTCAAGCGCGCCGTCGAGCTCGGCGTCGACTTCTTCGACACCGCCGACTCCTACGGCCCGTACGTCGCCGAGGAACTCCTCAAGGAAGCACTCCACCCCTACGGCGACGACGTCGTCATCGCCACGAAGGCCGGCCTGACCCGCACGGGCCCGAACGAGTGGCCGCCGGTCGGCCGCCCGGAGTACCTGCGCCAGGAGGCCGAGATGAGCCTCCGCCGCCTCGGGCTCGAGCGCATCGACCTGTTCCAGCTGCACCGCATCGACCCGAAGGTCCCGCTCGAGGACCAGGTCGGCGAGCTGAAGAAGCTGCAGGACGAGGGCAAGATCCGCCACATCGGTCTGTCCGAGGTCTCCGTCGACGAGGTCAAGGCCGCGCAGGAGCACGCGACGATCGTCACCGTGCAGAACCTCTACAACCTCACCGACCGCTCGGCCGAGGAGCTCCTCGACTGGTCCGAGGAGCAGGGCATCGGCTTCATCCCGTGGTTCCCCCTCGCCACGGGTGGGCTGACCGGCACCGAATCGCCGCTCACCGAGCTGGCGAAGGAGAAGGACGCGACCCCGGCACAGGTCGCGCTCGCGTGGCTGCTGAAGCGGTCGCCCGTGATGCTGCCGATCCCCGGTACCTCGAGCGTCGACCACCTGGAGGACAACCTGCAGGGTGCGACGATCGAGCTCACCGACGACGAGTTCGCGGAGCTGTCGAAGCTCGCCGACTGAGGCGGAGGCCGGTCACGTCACCGACGTGACCGGGGGACGGACGGGAGGCCCGTGGCGACACCGCCACGGGCCTCCCGTCCGTCGCGTGACCGTTTCGTGACTTGTCGTCGCCTACCGGGTATGTGCATACTCGGTATGTCCGAGGCGGACGACGAGGGGGGACACGATGAGCGTCAAGATGGGCGTACTCGCGCTGCTGGTGGGAGGACCCGGGTACGGGTACCAGCTCAGGGGGGAGTTCGAGCATCGAACCGGGGGGAGCTGGCCGCTCAACATCGGCCAGGTCTACACGACGCTCGACCGCCTCGAACGCGACGGCCTCGTGGCCCGCGGCGACGCCGACGACGACGGACACGTCGTCTACACGGCGACCGACGCGGGTCGCGAGGCGGTCGCACGTTGGTTCAGCGAGCCGGTGCCCGCGAAGCGCGGTCGTGACGAGCTCGCGATCAAGTTCGCCCTCGCGGTGACCGTGCCGGGCGTCGACGTGCCCCGGCTCGTCCAGGTCCAGCGCGGATCGGCGATGCGAGCGCTGCAGGACCTGACCCGGCTGAAGCGCACGACGGACCCGGCCGACGACCTCGCGTGGTCGCTCGTGCTCGAGTCGATGGTCTTCCAGGCCGAGGCCGAGGTGCGGTGGCTGGACCACGTCGAGGCGAGCGTCACGAGGTACATGCCGCCGGCGGCACGTACGGTGCTCGACGCCGAACGCGCAACGGCCGCGCCGGTCGAGGGGACCGTCCGATGACCACCGACGCGACGACACCGCTCCTCGCCCTGGACGCCGTGAGCGTCCAGTACGGCAGCGGCGCGCAGGCCGTAACCGCCCTCGCCGGCGTTGATCTCGCGATCCGACGCGGTGAGATGGTCGCCGTGATGGGCACGTCGGGCTCCGGGAAGTCGACGCTCCTCGCATGCGCCGGCACCCTGCTCCCGCCGACGAGCGGCGAGGTCCGGATCGACGGCGAGTGGGTCTCCGACCGCCCGTCGCGCGAGCTCTCGGCGCTCCGCCGTCGCCTGGTCGGCTTCGTCTTCCAGGACTTCAACCTCATCCCGTCACTGAGCGCGGTGGAGAACGTGGCACTGCCGCTCGAGCTCGACGGGTGGAAGGCGAGCAAGGCCCGTCGTGCTGCCGAACTGGCGCTCGAGAACGTCGAGCTCGGCGACCGTGCCGACGCGTTCCCGGACGACCTGTCCGGCGGCCAGCAGCAGCGCGTCGCCATCGCCCGCGGTGTCGTCGGTGAGCGACGGCTCGTGCTCGCGGACGAACCGACCGGAGCGCTCGACTCGCAGACCGGTGAGGTCGTGCTCCGCATGCTCCGCCGGCACGTCGACAACGGAGCCGGCGCCCTGCTCGTCACCCACGACGCACGGCACGCCGCCTGGGCTGACCGCGTGGTGTTCCTGCGGGACGGCCGGGTCGTCGACGAGACGGTGTACGCGGGGGTCGAGGCGCTCGTCGGTCGAGCGGCGTCGTGAACCGTCGTCGGCGGACCGCCGGCGCCGACCCGGAGCACCGAGGCGCACGCGGTGCGCGCGGTCGCACCGGTCGCACGCCCCGCACCCGCACCCGCACCCCGTTCGCCCTCCGTCCGGCCCTGATGCTCGGCCGACGCCTGGCGTTCGCCAAGGTCGGACGGGCCGCGCTGATCGTCTCCCTCATCGGCATCCCCACCGCGGGGTTCGCCGCGGCCGCCGTGGTCGTGCAGTCGACGCAGCCGACCACCGAGGAGCAGCTCCGGTACGACCTCGGGCACGCAGCCGCGCAGATGCGGCTCTCGGGCCCGGACCTGCCCGGCATGCGGCAGGACCGGGTGCAGTGGCAGTACACCGAGTCGGCGCGGAACAGCCCGGTCGCGACGGCCGACGAGTCCAGCCCGTGGGCCGACCTGCTCGACCACGTGCCGTCCGGTGCGGACGCGATCCCGGTCACGTCCGCACAGGTCGTCGTCGCCGGACCGAAGGCCCCGGTCGCCGTCACGGCGGTCGAGGGGTCCACCTGGTCGCCGGAGCTCGACGGGCACTGGCACGTGCTCACCGGCAGCGCGCCCACGGCGTCCGACCAGGCGATGGTCACGCCCGCGACCCTCGCGCGGCTCGACCTGGCCGTCGGCGACACCGTCACCGTGACCGACCCCGTGCGCGCGCGCTTCACGGTCACGGGCACCATGCGCGACGCGGGCTCCGGTCCCGACGGCGAGGGCGTGTTCCTGCCGTGGGGGACCCTGCCGGCCGAGACCCCCGTCCCCGCCCTGCGCGGCGCGGCCGACACGACCGTCTACCTGCCCCACCACGCCCCGACCTGGTCCGAGATCCGCGGGCTGAACGCGCACGGCATCGTCGTGGAGTCGCGCCCCGTGGTGCTCGACCCGCCGGACGAGCGGCTGGCGGGCGCTGGGGTCAGCAGCGTCGCCACCGCGTACTTCGGCGCCCTCGCCCTGGTCGGGGTGTTCGCCGCGTTCGAGGTCGCACTGCTCGCCGGGGCCGCGTTCCTCGTCGGCACCCGCGCGGACACCCGCACGTACGCGATCGTCACGAGCGTCGGTGGCGAGCGCGGGTTCGTCCGCGCCGTCGTCGCCGGGTCCGGTCTCGTGCTCGGCGCGGCCGGCGCGGTGCTCGGGACGGCGCTCGGGACCGGCCTCGGGGTCCTGGCCGTCCGGCTGCTCGACGACGGCAACGTCACCTCGTGGCCGGGCCTGCACGTCCCGGTGCTCGCCCTGCTCGCGATCGCGGCGGTCGCCGTCGTGGCCGGACTCGTCTCCGCCCTGGTGGCTGCCCGCACCGCGACCCGGATCGACGTCCTCTCCGCCCTCCGCGGTTCCCTGCGCCCTGCGGCTCCCCGGCCCCGCGCGGAGCGACGCCGGCGGGTCTGGGTGCCCGTCCTGGTCGTCACCGGGTCGGTGATGACGCTCGCGTGCGGTGTCGGCGTGCTCGCGCTGCAGGACCGCCCGGTGCAGGGGGACGACTGGGCGTGGGTGGCCGGGATCGGCGTCGCACTCGGTCCCTGCCTGGTGCAGCTCGGGGTCGCGCTCGCGTCGCCGTGGCTCCTGGCCGGGGTCGCCCGGCTGTCGGCACGCCTGGGGCTGTCCGCCCGCATCGCCGCGCGGGACGCCCGACGGAACCCGGTCCGCACGGTCCCGGTGCTCGCGAGCGTGATGAGCGTCGTGTTCGTCGCCTCGGTCGTGATCACGTGGAGCGCGTCGGAGCACGCGCGGTACGTCCGCGACTACGAGTACGGCACCGCGGTCGGGGTCGCGACGACCTCCGTCGCCCTGACCGACCAGGACGGGAACAGCGACGGCTACGACGCCGCCGTGACCGCGAAGGCGGCCCGGGTGCTGTCCGGCGTCCTGAGCGACGCGGACGTGCGCGTCCTCGCCGTCAACCGCGAGGACGCCGGCGAGGGCCCGACGACGGTCAGCATCCCGCACGACTTCGCCGGGCGCGAGTGCCCGACGTCGAACACCACGACGTGCGCGAGCTTCCTGCAGGTGACCGGCGGGGGCACACCGCACATCACGGCCGGCACGGTCGACGACTACGCCCTGCTCACCGGCCACCGTCCCTCGTCCGCCGTGCGTCGTGCCCTCGCCGAGGGCCGGGCCGTGGCGCTCTGGCCCGAGTACGTCCGTGACGGTGCCGTCCGGATCGACACCTGGCGGGACCGGACCCTGGACGACCTCGAACCGCTCGAGGAAACCCGTCCGGACGCGTCCACGAGCATCCCGGCGATCACCGACGTGCAGACGCCGCGGATCCAGGTCGGCGTGTTCATGACCCGCGAGACCGCGGCGGCCCACGGGGTACGGCTGGTCGACGGCGAACTCGCCGTCGCGTTGCCGCAGGACCTCTCGCCGTCGCAGTACGACGAGCTGTACTCCGCATGGCAGAGCAGCGGTGGTGCGGACCGGCAGCGCTGGGACGGCCCGGCCCTCGCGTACGAGCGCGGCCCGGTCGACCAGCAGGCAGCGGTGCAGGCCCTCGTGCTCGCCCTCGCCGCGGCGGTGACGATCGGCGCCACCGCGGTGGCCGTCGGTCTGGCCCGCTCGGACGGACGGCGGGACGACGAGGTCCTCGACGCGATCGGCGCGGCACCCGTCCTGCGCCGCCGGGTCTCGGCCTGGCAGGCGGCCATCCTGACCTCGATCGGGGCGGTGGTCGGCACCCTGCTCGGCCTGCTGCCGATCCGCGCCCTCACGCTCCGGTTCACCGGCGGTCCGACGGGCACGACGCACATGCCCTTCGTCGCCGACTGGCCGGTGCTGGCGCTGCTCGCCGTCGGGCTCCCGCTCGTCGTGACCGCCGGTACGTGGCTGACTGCGGGGCGGAGCCGTCGGGTGGCGGTCCGACGTGCGCACTGACCCCTCCGTCGCGGACGGCCGCGAAGCTGTGAACGGCCGCGAGGACCCTCAGCCACGCCGCGGGTTCCCCAGGTCTGGGGACTGGTCCCGGAGGGCGATCCGCGGGATACCTGTACCTGTGTCCCGCACCACCCGGCTCGCCCTCGTCGCGAGCATCGTCTCGGCCGCCTGCATCGTCGGGGCCGGGGTCGTCGTCCTCTCCTCCACCCACACCGCCAGCGCCGAGGACCGTCCGGTCGCAGCGGCGGCGGACACCCGGGTCGAGCGGGGCACGACCGACCTGGCCCGTCCGAGCACCCCGAACCAGGTCGTGACCGGGGCGCTCGACACCCCCGCCCTCGCCGATGCGGTGCCGTTCGCCTACGCGGGCGACTCCATCACCGCCCGGCCGGACTCCTGGCTGCACCAGCTCGAGCGGGACGACCGGCTGCACGCCGTCGGCGGCTACGCGCACAGCGGCTACCGCGCCGACCAGGTGCTCGCCGAGGTCGGTCCGGTGCCCGAGGCCCGGGTCCTCGTGGTCGAGGTCGGGACGAACGACGTGAACCAGGCGGTCCCCGCCGAGCGGACCATCGCCGACGTCGACGCGATCGTCCGCAAGGTCGGCGCCGAACGGGTGCTCGTGGTCGCCGGTCCGCCGTCGGACTGGACCTGGAGCCGGTGGGGGGCGGACCGCCGCTCGGGTCAGCTCGTGCTCACCGACGCGCTGCACGCCGATGCGGACGCCCACGGCTGGGCCTTCGTCGACCCGTTCCGTTCCATCCGTGCAGCGGACGGTGCGTACGTCGCCGGGACCTCGCGGGACGGGATCCACCCGACCGCCGAGGCGAACCGGGGCGTCGCGCGGGCGATGGCCGACGCGATCGAGCGCACCGCGCGCTGACCGACGGCGGTCCGTCGCGACCACTGACGGACGGGAGGCCCGTGCGGTCCCGCCACGGGCCTCCAGCCCGTCACGACTCACTCGGGCAGCGGCTCGGCGTACGTCCGGAAGTCCCCACGCTCGGAGTGGATGGTCCAGAGGCGCTCCGCGACCGCGGCCGACGAGTGGTCGTCCTGTCCGTCGTCGATGCCGAACGGGATGATGAGCTGGCCGACGTGCACCTGCTCCGCGGCGACGGCGTCGTGCAGGAGCTGCGCGTAGGCGCTCTCCCCGGCGAACGCGACCGAGGTGCCGGTCACGCGTGCGCCGGGACGGACCGCGCTGCCGCCGTTCACGAACAGGATCGTGCCCTTCCCGATCGCCCGCATGCCGGGCAGCACCTGACGGACGGCGTTCACGGAGCCGTAGACCGAGAAGTCGATCGGGCCGACGAGGTCCTCGGCCGTGGTCTCGAGCACCGGGCGCATGTACTCCTTCGCGGGCAGCGGGCTGTACTGCAGCACCTCGATCGGACCGAGCTGCTCGGTCGCGGCCTCGAGCGCGCTGCGGAGCGAGTCGCCGTCTCGGACGTTCGCGGCGAAGCCCTGCGCCTGGTACCCGGAGTCGCGGAGCTCCGCGGCGAGCGCGTCGAGCCGGTCCTGGTTGCGGGAGATCAGCGCGATGGCGAAGCCCTCGCGGCCGAATCGGTCCGCGACGGCGAGCCCGAGGCCCTTGCCGGCCCCGACGATGGCGATGGTGGTCATGGTGGTCCTCTCCGACCGGGTGGGTGTGCGACCGACGGTAGGCCGGTGTGCGCAGCGGTGAGGGGTCCCGCCGGGAACCCCCAGGCGTTTCCCGACCCGGGCGTGTGGACTCGGACCACGACCCGGGAGGATCACCGTGGACACCACCCGCAGCACCCGCCACCGCAGTCGGCGCGCCTGGAGCGCCGTGGGCCTCGCCGCAGCCGCCGCGCTCGCCCTGACCGCCTGCTCCGACGACACCGCGACGACCGACACCTCGGGGGTGGCCGAGCAGCGCCGCACGGCGAGCCCACCCGCCGACCTCGCCGCCGGGCAGGTCGCCCCGGACGGCGCCACGACCGACGTGGTCACCGGGCTCGAGGCCCCGTGGTCGGTCGTTCCGGTCGGCGACGACGGCGACGCGTTCGTCAGCGAGCGGGACTCCGCCCGCGTGCTCGAACTCCGTGCGGACGGCTCGACGCGCGAGGTCGGTTCCGTCGACGGCGTGCGGCACGGCGGCGAGGGCGGACTGCTCGGGCTCGCCCTGCACGACGAGGACCTGTTCGTGTACTCGACCGCCGAGGACGGCAACCGGATCCAGCGCTACGAGCTCACCGGCTCCGCGGGGTCGTGGCGGCTGGGCGGTGCGACGACGATCGTCGACGGGCTGCCGGCGAACACCTTCCACGACGGCGGACGGATCGCCTTCGGGCCGGACGGCATGCTGTACGCGAGCGTCGGCGACGCCGGCAACCGGTCCGAGGCCCAGGACCGCGACTCGCTCGCGGGCAAGATCCTCCGGATCACACCCGACGGCGAGGTGCCGGACGACAACCCGTTCGACGGGTCCCTGGTGTGGTCGCTCGGGCACCGGAACGTGCAGGGCCTGGGTTGGGCGGCGGACGGCACGATGTTCGCCGCGGAGTTCGGCCAGGACCGCTGGGACGAGCTCAACGTGGTCGAGCCGGGGAAGGACTACGGCTGGCCCGAGGTCGAGGGCACCGGGGGCGAGGACCGCGGCTTCGTCGACCCCGTCCAGCAGTGGTCCACCGACGAGGCATCGCCGAGCGGGTTGACCGTGATCGGCGACACCGTGTTCGTCGCGAACCTCAAGGGGGAGTCCGTCCGGGGCGTGCCGGTCTCGGACCCCTCGACCGCGACGGAGTACTTCGCCGGGGACTTCGGGCGCATCCGCACGGTGCTTCCCGGGCCCGACGACACGCTCTGGTTCGTCACGAACAACACCGACGGCCGGGGCGACCCCCGCGACGGCGACGACCGGATCGTCTCGGTGCCCCTGACGACCGGTGGCTGACCGGGAGCGCTGACGGGGGTTCCGGCAGCACCTCGTTGCCGCGACCACGCGGCCGTAGCGTTGAGCACATGGACCACCGTGACGAAGCCCGCGACTTCCTGTCGAGCCGTCGCGCCCGGATCACGCCGGAGCAGGCCGGCATCCGGGCCTCCGGCACCCGGCGACGCGTCACCGGCCTCCGGCGCGAGGAGGTCTCGCGCCTGGCGGGCGTGAGCATCGACTACTACACCCGGCTCGAGCGCGGGAACCTGCAGGGAGTCTCGGACAGCGTGCTCGACGCCGTCGCCACCGCGCTGCAGCTCGACGCGGCAGAGCACGAGCACCTGCGCGACCTGGCCCGCCACCAGAACGAGCCGCCGCGGCGCGCCGCCCGGAGCGTGCGGGTCGCCGCCGTGCGACCGGAACTGCAGTACCTGCTCGACGTCGTCACCGACGCGCCCGCGATGATCCTGAACAACCGGCAGGACATCGTCGCCGCGAACGCCCTCGGGTGGGCCCTGCACGCCGAGATCGTCACCGGTGACCGTCCGATGAACTTCTCGCGGTTCATCTTCCTCGACGCCCGCGCGCGGGACTTCTACCAGGACTGGGACCGCGCAGCGCACACGAACGTCGCGATCCTGCGGCGCGAGGCCGGCCGGAGCCCACGCGACCCGGAACTCGCGGCACTCGTCGGCGAGCTGTCCGTGCGCAGCGACGACTTCCGCGCGCTGTGGGCCGCGCACGACGTCCGTCGGCACTACGCCGGCGTGAAGGCGTTCAACCACCGGGTGGTCGGCCCGATCGAGTTGTACTTCCAGTCACTGGAGCTCACCGAGGACCCCGGTCTGAGCCTGACCGTCTACCCCCCGACCCCGGGCAGTCCGACCGCCGACGCCCTGCGGGTGCTCGCGTCGTGGGCCGCTACCGAGCGGATCGTCGAACGGGCGACGGGTCGGGTGGCGACCCCGGAGCGGGAGGACGCGTGAGCGACACGTCCTCGCTCGAGACCCCCGCCGCGCTCCCTGCGACCACCGTCTGGCAGCGTCTGCGCTTCCGCTGGCGGGTGGAGCAGGAGGCCCACGAGCTGACCCGCGACCGCGAGCACGAGGAACGGGTCGTCGCGCAGGCCGCCGTCCACCTGCAGCCCGGGCCGTGGAGCATCGCGCTGCTCGCCCGACGGAGCCCCGGGCGCCGCCGGTGACCGCCGTGATGACACCCGGCCGCACCGTCCTGTTCGCCGTCGCGGGCGGTGCCGCCGTCGGCAACCTGTACTGGGCGCAGCCCCTGCTCGACGACGTCGCCGCGGACCTCGGCACGTCCTCGGCCCTGGCCGGCCTGCTCGTCACCCTGACCCAGGTCGGCTACGCGCTCGGGATCCTGCTGGTGGTCCCGCTCGGCGACGTCACGGACCGCCGCCGACTCGTGCCCGGGGTGTTGCTCGCCTCCGCCGTCGCGCTCGTCGGTGCCGCCCTGGCCCCGGGTTTCACAGCCCTGCTCGTCGCCCTCGCCCTGGTCGGCACGACGACCGTCGCCGGGCAGCTCCTCATCCCGCTCGCGGGTGACCTGGCCGACCCGGCGTCGCGGGGTCGGGTCGTCGGGACGATCGCCTCCGGCGTCCTGACCGGCATCCTGCTGAGCCGCACGGTGAGCGGGGTGATCGCCGGGTTCGCCGGGTGGCGTGCCGTGTACGTCGTGGCCGCCGTCGCAGCGGTCGTGCTCGCCGTGCTCCTGCGCCGGGCGATCCCCGTGCTCCCGCCGCGTGAGCGCGTCCGGTACCCACGGCTCATCGCGTCGGTGTTCCTGGCGGTCCGGGCCCACCGCGCCGTGCGGGTGACGCTGGTGATCAGCGCGTCGGTCTTCGCGGTCTTCACGATGTTCTGGACGTCGCTGACGTTCCTGCTCAGTGCGGAGCCGTACGGGTGGTCGACGACCGCGATCGGCGCCGTCGGCCTGGTCGGGCTCGCCGGTGCGGTCGCCGCGCAGCGGGTGGGACGCCTGCACGACCGCGGGTGGTCGGTACCCGTCACCGGTGGCGCGCTCGTCCTGGTGCTCGTCGCCCTCGTCGTCGCCGGGCTCGGAGGACGCTCCGTCGTGGCGGTGCTCGTGGCCGTCCTGCTGCTCGACGTCGGTGTGCAGGCGGCGAACGTGCTGAACCAGACCCGGCTCTTCGCCATCGACCCCGCCGCCCGCAGCCGCCTGAACACCGCGTTCGTCACGAGCAACTTCGTCGGCGGCGCGATCGGGTCGGCGGTCGCCGGTGTGCTCTGGAACGCCGGCGGGTGGACCGCGGTGACGATCGGGGCCGCCGTGCTGGTCGGCTTCGCCACGACGGTGTGGGCCGTGCACCGCCGTCGCGCGCTCGCCCCGCCGCAGGACAGCGCGTCCGACTGAGCGGACGACGCCCCGCCACCACACGCTCCGCCACCACCTCGGTGGAGCAGAAGACGTCGAGTGCGCCGACGGCACCCGACATCTTCTGCTCCACCCACGGCGCAGGTCGGGCGCGCGGGCAGGGCGGGCGCGCGGGCAGGGCGCGCGGCGTCAGGGGCGGAACGACTCCGCGACCTCGAGGTCGCCGTGCTCGACCTGCCAGCGCAGCGCGTCCCGCACCGTCTCGGACGCGGTGTACGCCGGTGCGTAGCCGAGCAGCCGCTCGGGCTTCTCGGTGCTGAACACCTGGCTGCGCGACAGGTGCTCCCAGCTCGCGTCGGCGTGCTCGGGAGCCGTGGTCTCCCGGAACCGGTCCCAGCTGACGGACTCGAGCCGGGCCTCCAGGCCGGACCAGGACGCGACCAGGTGGGCGTACCCGCGCACCGTGAGCGCCGTCGGAGCCGTGGCGAAGAAGTCCTCGCCCGCGGCGGCGTCCCGCTGCTCGACCGCGAGCTGGAACAGCTGCGCGACGTCGTCGGCGTGCACGTGCGCCATCGACTCGGCGCCGAGCCCGGGTACCTCGACGACCTCGCCCGCAGCCAGTCGCGTGATCACCGAGGGGTCGAGGTTGCCGAGCGGACCGATCGGCAGCCAGCCCGGACCGCTGATGTGCCCCGGGTGGATCGAGGTCGTGACGACACCACCATCGGCGGTCTCCTGCTTGAGCATCCGGGCGATGGCGTCCTTCTGCGTGCCGTACTCACCGAACGGCGGCGTCGCCGTCTCCTCGGTGATCGGCAGCACGTGCGAGACGCCGGCCCGCCAGATGGAGCCGCAGTGCACCAGGTGCGTGCTGCTGCCGCGGAGCGCCCGGACGAGCTGCTCGGCGGACCCGAGCGTGAAGCAGACGAGGTCGACGACGGCGTCCGCAGCGAGCGCCGCGATGCGGTCGCCGAACGTGCCGTCGCGGTCCTCCTGCTCGCGGTCGGCGGTGACGCGCTCGACGCGCGCCCACTCCGGGGCGTCGGCGTAGGGGGTGCTGGTGCCGCGCGAGACGGCCACGACGTCGTGGCCGGCGCGGACGAGACGGGGGACGAGGAACGTGCCGATGTGGCCGGTGGCTCCGATGACGACGATGCGCATGGCGCTCACGCTAGGCGCGCGCACCCGGGAGCGGCAGGCCCTGGCGGTGCCCCGCTGACGGACGGGAGGCTCGTGGCGGGGTCCGCCACGAGCCTCCCGTCTGGTCCTGTGGTCCGGTCAGACCGTGCGGACCGCCTGGACCGAGCCGGCGATGACCGCGGCGTCCTCGGCGAGCGCGCCGACCGGGTCCGGCAGGCCGGAGCCGCTGAGGACCTTGCGCGCGGCCCAGCCCACGAAGCTGCCCACGACCGCGCCGACACCGCCGAGGATCGCGCCCTCGATGCGGAGGTCACGGCTGCCCGTCGTGCCGAGCGCCGCGCCGGCGAACGCGCCGGCGCCGATGCGTCCGACCAGGCCCATCGGGGAGATGCGGGCCGGGGCCTTCGGGGACTTGTCGCCGATGAGCTCACCGATCGCCGAGGCGACGAGCAACCCGCGGCCGAGCGGCGTGCTGAAGGCCTTCCACTGCTGCCAGTCACCCTTCAGGGCCTTGTTGTCGTGGTTCAGGGCGAGGACGGCCAGCGGGGTGCCGCTCCGACCGCCGCTGAGGACCCCGAGTGCCAGGGTGCGGACCAGGGTGTGCTGTTCGTGCTGCTTGCTCATGGTTCTCCCGTCGTGTCAGGTCGGACGGTACTCGCGCGACGCTCGGGGGACGCAGCGGCTTGCGGGCGCTCGGAGCCGCTCCGCGTACCGTCCGCGCCATGAGCGACATCATCCTGTTCGGCGGCCACGGCAAGGTCGCACTCCTGGCGACCAGCATCCTCACGGACCGCGGGCACCGCGTCACCTCCGTGATCCGCAACCCGGACCAGCAGGACGAGGTCCGCGCGCACGGCGGAGAGCCCCGGGTGGCCGACGTGCAGGAGCAGTCCCTCACCGACTTCGCCGACCTGGTCCGCGGACACGACGCCGTCGTGTGGTCGGCCGGCGCCGGTGGCGGGTCCGCCGACCGCACGTGGGCGATCGACCGCGACGCCGCGGTGCTGTCCGTGCAGGGCGCCGCCCAGGCCGGGGTCGACCGGTACGTCATGGTGTCGTGGTCCGGGTCGAAGCTCGACCACGGGATCCCCCAGGACCAGGACTTCTTCGCCTACGCGCAGTCGAAGATGATCGCCGACGCCGTGCTCCGGGACTCCGGGCTGCAGTGGACGGTCGTCGCGCCGAGCACCCTGACCGACGACGAACCGACCGGCTCGGTCGACTGGGACGGCTCGGCGTCGCAGGTCCCGCGTGGCGACGTGGCCCACGTGGTCGCGGACGTGCTCGAGGACCCGTCGACGGCCGGCCGGACCATCCGCTTCAACGGCGGTTCGACCCCCGTCGCCGACTTCCTGCGGGGCTGAGCCCGGGCGCTGCTGCTGCGGGCGGGCTCGGGGCCCGCGGCCGCGGCGTCACGAGCATCCGCCGCCGGGATCTCCGCGGTCCATGGAGCAGAAGACGTCGAGTCGCCCGGGCGTACTCGACGTCTCCTGCTCCATCGTCGTGCCGTGTGGGCGCCCGTTCCTGAGCAGACGTGCAGGTGTTCCGGCACGATGGACGGATGTCCACGACCCGACCGCCCTCACCAGCGACCGACCAGATGCGGCCAGGCGAGCCCGTCACGACGACACCGAACCTGCGACGATGGGTGTTCTGGCCCGCCGCGGTCGTCGTGCTCGGCTTCGTCGCCTGGACCCTCATCGCACCGGCCTCCGCCGAAGCCACGTTCACCGCACTGCAGGGCGGCATCGTCCGCAACTTCAGCTGGTACTACGTCCTGATCGCCGCGTTCTTCGTCGGCTTCTCGCTCTTCGTCGGCTTCTCGAGGTACGGCGACATCAAGCTCGGCAAGGACCAGGACGAGCCGGAGTTCTCGACCGGCTCGTGGTTCGCACTGCTCTTCGCCGCCGGCATGGGCATCGGCCTGGTGTTCTACGGCGTCTCCGAACCGCTCAGCCACTTCGCGTCCCCCCGCCCCGGGGTCACCGGCACCGAGAACCAGCTCGCTCAGCAGGCGATGACCCAGACCTTCCTGCACTGGGGGCTGCACGCGTGGGCCATCTACGTCGTGCTCGGACTGGCACTCGCCTACGCCATCCACCGTCGCGGACGCCCGGTGTCGATCCGCTGGGCCCTCGAACCGCTGCTCGGCCGCCGGGTGCGTGGCGGCTGGGGCAACCTCATCGACGTGATCGCCCTCATCGGCACGCTCTTCGGTGTCGCGACCTCGCTCGGCCTCGGCGTGATCCAGATCGGCGCCGGGCTCGAGATCGCGGGGATCGCCGAGAGCAACACGGTCAGCCAGATCGCCATCATCGCCGTCATCACGGCCGTCACCATCGTGTCGCTGGTCACCGGCGTGACCAAGGGCATGAAGATCCTGTCGAACTTCAACCTGATCCTCGCCGCGGCACTGCTGCTCTTCGTCCTGATCGTCGGCCCGACGCAGTTCCTGCTGCGCGACTTCGTGCAGTCGATCGGCGCGTACCTGCAGAACGTCGTCGGGCTGTCCTTCAACGTCACCGCGCAGCAGGGTGCCGCGGGTGAGGAGTGGCAGGGCGCCTGGACCACGTTCTACTGGGGCTGGTGGATGTCGTGGGCCCCCTTCGTGGGCATCTTCATCGCCCGCATCTCGAAGGGCCGCACGGTCCGTGAGTTCGTCTTCGGCGTGCTGCTCGTGCCGACCGCGCTGACGTTCCTCTGGTTCGCGGTGCTCGGCGGCGCCGCCATCCACCGGGAGACGGACGGGTCCGGCGGCCTCGTCGGGGCCGACGGCGCCGTGGACGTGGAGAGCGCACTCTTCACCCTGCTGGGCGACCTGCCCGCAGGCGTCGTGCTGACGTTCGGCGCGATCCTGCTGATCGGTGTCTTCTTCGTCACGTCCTCGGACTCGGGCTCCCTCGTGATGGCGATGATCGCCTCGGGCGGGGACATCGAGCCGAAGAACTGGCTGCGCGTCTTCTTCGCCGTCGTCGCCGCGCTCCTCGCCGTCGCGCTGCTGCTCACCGGTGGGCTCAACGCGCTGAAGACCGCCGCGATCACCACTGCGCTGCC
This sequence comes from Curtobacterium caseinilyticum, assembly GCF_030363035.1. Taxonomy (GTDB): domain Bacteria; phylum Actinomycetota; class Actinomycetes; order Actinomycetales; family Microbacteriaceae; genus Curtobacterium; species Curtobacterium caseinilyticum. Next base: position 115,855 of record NZ_JAUCMN010000009.1, read on the forward strand.
GTTCAGCATCGTGCTGCTCATGACGTGTTGGTCGACCGTGATCGCCTTCAACCGCGAGCGCCGTGCCTACGACAAGGCCGAGCGCGAGGTGCTGCTCGAGCACGTCGGCGCGTACTACGGGCTCGAGGTCGACGCCCCGGCGGAGCGCACGGGTGCCCGCTCGTGGCCGCTCGTCCGTCGACTCCGTGGTCGTGGGACCGGTCGTGCAGCGACGGTGAGCACGTCGCCGGACGCCTTCCCGGTGCACACCGAGAGCGTGTCCCCGGATCCCGGCATCGACGAGGCGCTGGATCCCGCACCCGCTGACGGGGACACGATCGGTCGCGACGGCTCCTGACGCGAGCCGAGGACGCAACGGGAGGCGCGGTGCCGGCTGGCACCGCGCCTCCCGTCGCGTCACGGGCCGCTCCCTCGCCGCCCTCGTGGAGCAGGAGACGTCGAGTCGCCCGGCGGCACCCGACGTCTCCTGCTCCACCGACGAGCCCGCGTCGCCCCGGACCCGAGCGCTCCGGACCCGAGCGCTCCGGGCTCAGCCGAGCTGCGCTGCGAGCACGTCCGGCGACTGCTGGAGCGAGGCCTTGACCATGGCGCTCCACTCGTCGACCACGACCTCGGCGAGCCCCTGCTCGACCCCGTCGAGCGACGCCCGCGCGACGTCGGCAGGGTCCGTCATCGTGCCCTCGTAGCCGGCCATCATGTCGGTGTCGGCCGCGCCGAGGTGCAGGCCCTGGACCGCGATGCCGGCGTCGCGGAGCTCGAGGCGCACGGCGTTCGTCATGTTCCACTCTGCGGCCTTCGCCACCCCGTACGCACCCGACCCCGGGAACGCGAACCAGGAGAGCGCGGAGAGGACGTTGACGACCGACCCGCCGCCGTTGCGCTCGATGACCGGTGCGAACGCCCGCAGCATCGACAGGGTGCCCCAGAGGTGGGTGTCGAGCAGCCGGTGGGCGTCGGCGAGGTCGTCGCGCAGGAGCGAGCCGGACCCGGCGATCCCGGCGTTGTTGACGAGCAGCGTGACGTCCTGTGCGGCCGCTGCCGCCGCCGCGACGGATGCCTCGTCCGTGATGTCGAGCGGCAGCACCTCGACGCCCTCGACGTCGACGAGCTCGGGGCGGCGGGCCGTCGCGTAGACCTTGGCGGCACCCCGCTCGAGCAGCTGGGTGACGAAGTGGCGACCGATGCCGCGGTTCGACCCGGTGACGAGTGCGACGGATCCGGCGATGTCCATGGTGACCTCCTGCCGAGCGGGCGTCTCCCGCTGCGGCTCGGCTACGGTAGGACCTGACATCAGTGTCAGGTGCAAGTGCGGATCGGAGACGACATGCGGATCGGTGACCTCGCGGCGGCGACCGGGGCGAGTGTCCGCTCGCTGCGGTACTACGAGGAGCAGGGGCTGCTCGCGGCGGAGCGGACCGCCGGCGGCCAGCGCTCCTACGCGGACGCGTCCGTCGAGCGGGTGCGGCTCGTGCAGCAGCTCTTCGCCGCCGGCCTCCCGAGCCGGACCATCGTGCAGCTGCTGCCGTGCGTCGACGCGGGGGTGGCGACGCCGGAGTCCTTCGCGCTGCTGGTCGCCGAGCGCGACCGGATCACCACGCAGCTCGCCGAGCTCGAGGCCGCCCGTGCCCGCCTGGACGAGGTCATCGCGATCTCCGAGCACCCCACGCCCGAGCACTGCCCAGCCCTGCGCGAACCGGCCGCCGCCGCGGCGTGACCGCGGTGCGGCCGGCCCGACGACCATCGCGCACCGGCCGCGCCGACGGACCCGACGACCGGCCGCGCCGACCGGCTGGTCCCACCGGCCGCGCCGGCCGGCCCGACGACCGGGAGGTGCGGCCCCCTCGGTCACCGCACCTCCCGGGACCTCACCGGTACAGCTGGATCTGGTCCAGCTCCGCGAACCCGGTCCCCTTCGTGAAGGCGATCGTGTTCGTCCCCGCGTTCAGCGTGACGCTCTTCTGCGCCCACCCGAAGCGGCCCCAGTTCACGGTCGGCGCGTAGCTCACCGCGGACGCCGTCCCCCCGTTCACCGAGACGGCGTGCGTGCTCGTCGCGCCGGTGCCGTTGTCGTACCGGACGTTCATCGTGTACGTGCCCGCGGTCGGCACCTGGACGGTGAACTGCACCCTGCTCGTCGCGTTGTTGATGTTGCCGACCTTCTGCCCGCCGACGGCGTCCACCTGCGTGACCGTGCTCGTGTCGGTGCGGGTAGCGGACTCGGCCTCGTACCGCAGCGCGTTGATCGGGACGGACCCGACGCGGACGTCGTTGTACGTGGTCGACAGGTTCTCGACGTTCGTCGCCTGGTACAGCGTCTTCCCGTCAGCACTCGAGTCGAAGCTCTGCGCGAAGCCCGAGAACGTGCCCCCCTCGGTGTCGCGGGCGTCGTAGGTCACGGCGTACGGCAGCTGCTCCCACGCGCCGGATCCCTGGTTCCGGTTCACGGCGAAGGTCTGCCCACCGTCGATGTTCCCCGACGCGTCGACCGACCACTTCGACGACACGACCACCATGCCGTTCGGGTTGCCGGCCTCGGGGATCCACCGCACCTCCGGTGAGGAGCCGAGCCCGCGTCCGTCGGCGAACGCGAGCTTCGTGCCGATGCTCGTCTCCGGGCTCCAGGTCAGGCCGTCGGGCGAGGTCTTGTAGTACACCGGCGCGGTGTTGTTCGTCTGGCTCGGGCGGTTCACGACCTCGAACGTGGCGATGTAGTTGCCGTTCGGCATCCGCGTCACGGTGATCATGCCCGGTCGGTCGCTCCTGTTCGTGGGCGCGGAGACGTTGACGAGCGGGCCCCAGGTCGCGCCGCCGTCGGTGGAGCGGCGGTAGCTGACGGCCTGCAGGACGCCCTTCGCCTTCTGCCGCTCGTCGGAGAAGTACGTCACGAGTCCGCCGTTCGCGTCGACGGCGACGGACGGCTCCCACACGGTCGAGGTGGTCGACGTCGGGCTCGGGTCGTACGTCGCGGGGCCGCCGGTGTCGACGGTGCTGACGAAGGACCAGGTCAGCCCGTGGTCGAGGCTCTTGTACATGACGAGCCGGCTGCTCGACCGGTCCGTCGGCATGATCATGCCGCTCAGCAGCAGCGTGCCGGCGGGCATCGTGCCGAGCTGGATCGGCGTCTCGTAGAGCGACGGCTGCGCGGTGCGCGTGAGCGACGGGAACTGCTTGCTCGGCGTCACGGTGGCGACCCGGGACCACGAGGTGCCGTCGTTCGTCGAGCGGTAGATCGGGTAGACCTGCACGCCGTTCTCGAGCACGAGCTGGTCGAACGTGACGAACTGCTGCCCGTTCGCCGAGCCGCTGTTCTTCAGGACGACCATCTTGGCGTAGGTGGTGCCGGCTGCGCGGCCGCCCTCGGGGTTGAAGGACGTGCCGGCGGCGGGGGAGTACACGAGGGCACCGTTGCCCGTCGTGACGGCCTCGGCGGGCGCGGGCCCGACGACGCCGACCAGGAGCGCGGCAGCCGTGGCGGCTGCGGCGAGGACGAGCGCGTGCGCTCGTCGGGGCGCCCGGAGGGCGCCGGTGCGGAGGGACATGGGTCTCCGATCGGTGGTGTGGTGGTGCTGGTGGTCGGACGGGAGGCGCGGTGCGGGGCCGCCACGGGCCTCCCGTCCGGTGTCGGTCGCCCTCGGGTCGCGACCGGTGTCCGCGGACCGGCCGCGGGCACGTGTCAGGCCGCGATCGCGGCGGCGGACCGCGCGTGCCGCGCGAAGGCGTCCGCGACGGGGTTGCGGCGGCGGTCGAGACCGCCGGCACCGTCCTCGACCAGGTCGTAGAGCCCCATGGTCAGCAGGTGCTCGGACCGGGGCGCCTCGGTGTGCCGCCAGGTCCACTCGTACATGTCGAAGAGCGGCCACCAGGTGTAGCCGACGACGGGCAGGCCCTCGGACCGCAGCTCGTGCAGCGTCGCTACCGAGTCGTCGAGCCAGGCGATGCGCTCCTCCACGGTGCCCGTGACGCAGGTCTCGGTGAGCATCACCGGGGCGCCGTAGCGTTCGGCGTAGGTGGTCAGGACGTCGCGCAGGCCCTCGGTGCCGGTGTCCCGGTACGGCCTCGGGTCGGCGAAGCCCCCGCCGTGGTGGACACCTCGCTCGAAGACCTCGGTGGAGTGCAGCGGGTAGTAGTTGACGCCCATCACGTCCGGGCGGACGGCGTGCTCGCGGAACCAGTCGAGCTGCGCGGGCGTCGTGCCGTGCGCGAGGAGCCCGGCGGCCAGCGGGTGGTCCGCGTCGACGCCCCCGGTGACCAGGTCCTCGACGAGGAAGGCCTGGTCCCGCAACCGCGCCACGGTGTCCCGGTGCTCCGGGGCGTCGACGTCGCCGACGTAGCGGATGCCGGCCTCGACGTGCACGAAGCGGGCGGCGTCGCCGAGCTCCCGGGCGATCGCGTGCTGCGTCGACACGAACCCCGTGGCGAGGGCCGTCGCCATCCGCGCGGAGCCCGCCGCGCCGGTCAGGTACGGGGGCCAGTACCCGTACTCACCGGTGAAGAGCGCGTGGATCACGGGCTCGTTGACCGGCGTGTAGTCGGTGGCGACGTCGCCGTACCGGGCCGCGAAGCGTGCCGCGTACTCGGTGACGTGCACGGGGTAGTCGGGGTTCGCGAACTGTCCGTCGAGCCACAGCGGCGTGCCGTAGTGCAGCAGGTCGACGACCGGGGTGAGCCCGGTCTCGCGGAAGCGCGCCATCACGCGGTCGACCCAGGACCAGTCCCAGACGCCCGGCTCGGGGCAGACGCGGTACCACGGGACGCCCCAGCGGAGGAGCTCGGCGCCGACGTCGACGGCGAGCCCGAGGTCGGACGCGTAGCGCCGGTAGTGGTCGGTCAGCTCGTACTCGTCGATCGCGCGTTCGCCTGGTCGGGCCTGCGGGACGAAGGTGTCCTCGATGCCGAGGGCGAAGTGCAGGCGGCCGTCGTCGGACCAGTGCATGGTGTCTCGTTTCGTGGTCGGGACGGTCGGGGTGCCGGCCGTCCGCGAGTCGGGTGCGACCGGGGCGGTCACTTGAGCCCCGTGCTCGCGACGCTCTCGATGAAGCGACGCTGGACGAGCAGGAACATCACGGCGAGGGGGAGCACGGCGATGAGCGCGCCGGCCATCATCACGCCCTGCGGGATGATGCCGCCGGGGCCGGTCAGCAGGGTCAGGCCGGAGGTGATCGTCCCCATGTCCTGGTCGGTCGTGAACACGAGCGGCCAGAGCAGGTCGTTCCAGTTGTTCACGAACGTGAAGATGCCGAGCGTGAGCAGTGCGGGGACGGCGTTCGGCAGGATGATGCTCCGGAAGATCCGCCACTCCGACGCGCCGTCGATGCGTGCGGCGTTGTCGAGGTCGCGGGGGAGCGCGACGAAGAACTGCCGGAGGAAGAAGATCCCGAACGCGTCGGCGGCCCGTGGTGCGATGAGGCCCGCGAAGGTGTTCACCCACCCGAGGTCGGAGACGAGCTGGTAGATCGGGATCAGGGTCGCCTGGAACGGGATCATCAGGCTCGCGATGATCACGATGAGCAGGACCCTGCTGCCGCGGAAGTCGAGCCGCGCCAGGGCGTAGGCGGCCAGGGCGTCGAACGCGAGCGCGAACACCGTGACCCCGCCGGCGAACACGAAGCTGTTGCCGATGAGCCGGGCGAACGGCAGCTGCGTGAAGATCGCGCGGAAGTTGTCGAGCGTCCACGTGTGCGGGAACAGGGTCGGTGGGTAGGCGTTCACCTCGCTCGCGGGCTTGAACGCCGTGAACACGATGATGAGCACGGGCAGCAGCACGGCGAGCGTGACCACGAGCACCGCGGCGAACCCGAGCCAGCGCAGGGGCAGGGGCTTCCGGGCTGCGGTGCGGCGGGTGGCGAGCACGGCGGGGCGGGGCAGGGCGGTCATGATGCGGTGTCCTCCCCGCGCTTGCCGAAGAACAGGAACTGGACGAGGCTCAGCAGCAGCGTGGCGATGAGCAGCACGTAGGCCAGGGCACTCGCGAACCCGATGTCCAGGTCCTTGAAGCCGGACTGGTAGACCTGCATGACGATCGTCTCGGTCGAGCGGTACGGACCGCCGCCGGTGAGCACGTAGATCTGGTCGAACGCCTGCAGGGCGGCGATGAGCGCGACGATGACGACGAACGCCATCGTGTTGCTGAGCATCGGCCAGGTGACGTGGGCGAAGCGCTTCGGAGCGTTCGCGCCGTCCAGCTGTGCCGCCTCGTACAGGCTCGTCGGGATCTCCTGCAGGCCGGCGAGGAAGATCACCATGTAGAAGCCGAAGTTCTTCCACACCGCGACGAGCACGACCGTCGGCATCGCGAGGGTCGGGTCCTGCAGCACGTTGCCGAGCCGGATGCCGACCACCTGCAGCCAGTGGTTCAGCAGGCCGATCTGCGGGTCGAGCAGGTACGACCACGCGAAGGCGGCGACCGCGAGCGACACGATGAACGGCAGGAAGAGCGCCGAGCGGAAGAACCCGCGGAAGGGCAGCGCCGGGTGGTTCAGGACGAGGGCGAGCACCAGTGCGACGGCGATCGCGACCGGGGTGAACAGCACCGAGTAGAGCGCCGTGTTGCCGATCGAGCGCAGCACGTCGGGGTCGGTGAACACCCGCGTGTAGTTCGCGAGCCCGACCCACGACGGGTCGCCGAAGCCGCTCGCGTCGGTGAACGACAGGCGGAGTGCGGACACCATCGGCCAGAGGACGAAGGCGCCCATGACCACGATCGCCGGGGCGAGGAAGCCCACGATCGTCGCGCGTCGGCGGAAGGTGCCACCGACGGGGGTGCGGCCGCCGAGCTGAGCGGGCGGACGGTAGCGCGGGCGGCGGCCGAGCTGCTGGGTGGTCATGGGGTCTCCCTGGTGGGGGCGGTGCTGGCGGAGCGGAAGGAGCCGGGCGGGGAGCGCAGGTCCCGCCCGGAGGGACCGGGCGGGGAGCGCAGGTCCCCGCCCGGGAAGGAGGCGGACGGGGAGCGCAGGTCCCCGTCCGCCGGTCTCATCGGAGCGCCGAGCGGACGCTGGCGTCCGCGGACTCGAGCAGCTCGGCGGGGTCGCCGCCGGCGAGCGCCTTCTGGGTGGCGGTGTCGACGGCGGTCAGCACGTCGGCGCTGTTCACCACACCGGGCAGCAGCGGGATCGTCGTGCCGGGCAGCCCCGTCAGGGTCGCGACGGTCGGGTTCTGGTCGACGTCGCTCGCGGTGACGTCGGTGCGCAGGGGCGGCCAGCCGGAGCCGAGCGCCCACTTCGTCGCGACGCTCTTCTCGTTGAAGTAGGCGAGGAACTGCTCCGCCGCACGGCGCTCGGTGTCGTCGGTCTGCGCGGTGACGCCGAGCGAGATCCCGATCGCCGAAGCGGTCTGCGCCTTCGGACCGGCCGGGATCGCGGCGATGCCGTAGTCGATGCCCGCACCCTCGGCGACGCTGGCCATCCACGGCCCGCCGATCTCCATGGCGGTCTTGCCCGCGGTGAACAGCTTGTCCGCCGCGATGCCGTCGACACCCGTGGGGGAGATCCCGTCTTCGGTCACGGCCTTGGTCCAGTACTCGAGCGTCTCGCGGTTCGCAGCGGAATCGATGGTCGACTTCGTGCCCGCCTCGTTCGTGATCGAGCCGCCGTTGCCCGCGAACAGGCTCGGCCATATCCCGTTGCCGACCGTCTGGTGGTCGGGCAGCACGAGCCCGTACTGCTCCGGGGTGCCGTCGCCGTTCGTGTCCTTCGTCAGCTTCTCCGCATCGGCGACCCACTCGTCCCAGGTGGTCGGGAACGCGTCGATGCCGGCTTCGGCGAAGAGCTTCTTGTTGTAGATGACGGAGAGCGGGACGAAGCCGCTCGGGACGCCGTAGCGCTTGCCGTCGACGGTCTCCATCGCGACCGCCTGGTCCTTGAGCTGCGCGGTGTTGCTCGAGGACTGGTCGTAGAAGTCGTCGAGGTCGACCAGGGCCTTCTTCTGCGCGTACACCGGCAGGCGGTCCGACGTCATCGCGACGAGGTCGGGGCCCTTCTTCGCGGAGAGGGCCGGGAGCATGGTGTCGTCGATGACCGCCCACGTCTTGGTCTGGGTGGTGATGGTGACCTTGGTCTGCGACGCGTTGAAGTCCTTGACGATCTGGTCGAGGACCTTGCCGTCGGCCTCCGTGTAGCCGTGCCAGAACGTCAGGTCGACGTGGGCGTCGGAGGACGAGGAACCGGGGGAGCCGGCGCACCCGGCCAGGGCGACTGCCGCGGCTGCAGCGAGCGCGACGACTGCGATGTGCTTCTTCATCGAATACCTGCCATCCGTCCGCCACGTCGGTGTGGGGACTCTCGGGTTCCGGATTTACACCGGTGTAAATGGAAGGTAGCGCCCTGGTCGCAGGGTCGTCAAGCCCCTCCGCGCGATCGTCCGGTCACGCCGGGGCTCGCGACGTCCGGCGTGCCTCGTGCCGATCGGGGCGACGCTGCCGCCGACCGCCACCCGCGCACTACGGCCGAGCGGGCACCTCGGCCTCGACCCCCGATGAGGCCCGCACCACCAGTCGGTGCGGTGACCGCACGACCCCGGGGACCGCCGCCTCGCCCCGCTCGAGCTGACCGACGAGCATCTCCACCGCCGTCGTCGCCACCCGGTCCAGGTCGGCGGACACCGTCGTCAGCGCGGGGGTGGCGTACGTCGACTCCTCGATGTCGTCGAACCCGACCACCGCGACCTCCGCCGGCACCGGACGGCCCGCCAGCTGCAGCGCGCTCATCGCCCCGAGTGCCAGCGCGTCGTTGCAGCACACCAGGGCGTCGACGGCGAACGGTGCCCCGAGCAGCCGCTCGGCCGCCGCCGCGCCGTCGGCCCGGTGCCACAGCGGCGTCGGCACGACGAGCTCCGGCCGGAAGGGCAGCCCGTGCGCGCGCAACGCGGCCCGGTAGCCGTGCAGGCGCTCCGACGCGGTGCGGACGGGCCCCTCGGGGTCGGCCCCGACGAAGGCGATCGACCGTCGACCGCCACCGATCAGGTGTTCGGTGGCGTCCCGGAACGCGTCGGCGTTCGACATCGTGATGAAGGTCGCGTCGCTGTGCTCGACCGGTTCCCCGAGCACGACGAGGGGGAACTTCACGTCGAGGGCCGGAGCGTCCCCCGGCCGGACCGCGAGCGGGCTGTAGATGATGCCGTCGATCGAGTGCTCGCGCATCCGGGTGATGGCGTCCGGTTCCCGCTCGCCGCTGGTGGTCTGCTCGATGAGCACGGTGTACCCGACTGCCCCGGCCGCCCGGATGACGGAGTCGGCGAGCTCGGCGAAGTACGCCTGGCGCAGCTCGGGCACCGCGAGCCCGAGCACCCGCGAGCGCCCGGAGCGGAAGTTCCGCGCCGAGACGTTGAGCTCGTAGCCGAGCTGCTCGACGGCGGCCATGACCCGCTCGTGCGTCCGCGCGGACACGTGCTCGTACCCGGCGAGCACGTTCGACACGGTCTTCTTGGAGACGCCGGCGACCGCGGCGACGTCGCTCATCGTCGGCGGCGAGCGGTGTCCCTCTGCCATGGGCGCGCTCCCTCCCGGCGGTGTGGACTGCGTTCGGCAGGACGCTACCGCACCCGACCGCGCTGTCGGTGGCCCCACCTACCGTGACGACATGCCCGAGGGTGACTCCGTCCACCGCCTGGCGGCACGGCTGCGCGCCACGGACGGCACCCTGGTCCGGCACGGGGAGCTCCGCGGGGGCCCGGACGCCGGCACCGCGCTGACCGGTCGCCGCATCGTCGGGCACGCCACCCACGGCAAGCACCTGCTCACCCGCTTCGACGACGGCACGACCCTGCACACCCACATGCGCATGACCGGCTCGTGGACCGTCACCGGCCCCGGCAGGCGCCTGCCGGTGCACGCCGCACGCGAGGCCCGGGTCCGCATGGCCCTCGACGACGGCCGCACCGTCTGGGGGCTCGCCCTGCCCGTGGTCGAGCTGCTCCCCACCCGCGACGAGCACCGTGCCGTCGGCCACCTCGGCCCCGACCTGCTCCACGTCGACTTCGACCGCGACGAAGCCCTCCGCCGGTGCACGGTCGACCCGGACGTGCCCGTCAGGACGGTCCTGCTCGACCAGCGCCGGGTCGCCGGGCTCGGCAACCTGTGGGCGAACGAGCTCGGCTACGTGCGCGGGCTGCACCCGGACCGGCCGGTCGGCACGGTCGACGTCGAGACCCTGCTCGACACGGCCCAGCGCATGCTGCGTCACTCGGCGACCGTGCCGGACGCCTACCAGGTGACGACGGGGGTCCTCCGCCGCGGCGAGCGCCACTGGGTCGTCGGCCGCGCCGGACGGCCGTGCCTGCGGTGCGGCACGCGGGTCCGCGCACGTGACGACGTCGAGGTGATCGGTTCCCCGCCCCGCCGGGTGTGGTGGTGCCCCCGCTGTCAGCCCGAGGCGGCCTGATCAGCCAGCGACCGGTCCGGGCTGTCCACGGAACGGACGGGAGGCCCGGTGCCGGCCCGCCCCGCGCCTCCCGTCCGCCGCTCCGGCCGTTCACCCGCATGGGGCAGGATGACCCTGCCCGCCACCCGATCCCGGAGGAACCCGTGCCCGACCAGAAGCCCGCCGTCCTGTTCGTGTGCGTCCACAACGCCGGTCGCTCGCAGATGGCGGCCGGGTGGCTCCGTCACCTGGCCGGAGACCGCGTCGACGTGTTCTCGGCAGGGTCCGAGCCCGCCGACCGCATCAACGCCATCGCCGTGCAGGCCATGGCGGAGGAGGGCATCGACATCGCCGGGGAGCAGCCGGCCGTCCTGACCACCGATGCGGTGCGGCAGGCCGACGTCGTCGTGACGATGGGCTGCGGCGACGCGTGCCCGGTCTTCCCCGGCAAGCGCTACGAGGACTGGGCACTCACCGACCCGGCGGGCCTGCCGATCGAGCAGGTCCGTCCGGTGCGCGACGAGGTCCGCGCGCGGGTCGAGGGCCTGCTCGCCGACCTGGTCTAGGCGATCGCCGCGATCCCGAGCACCACCAGGGCGAGGAGCGGCAGCGCTCCCTGCGTCGTGGCGGCCCGACGCTTCGTGGCGTCGCTCGTGACGAGCACCAGCGCCGCCCCGAGCATGCTCGCGGTGCCGGCGATGACGAGGGTGAGGCCGACGGCGTTCGCGCCCGAGACGACCACGACGATGCCGACCAGCACGAGCACCGCGAGGAACAGGTTGTAGAAGCCCTGGTTGTAGGCGAGCTGCTTCGTCACGGCGGCCTCCTGTTCCGAGGTCCCGAAGGTGTTCCGGGCCCGCGCGGTCGTCCAGAGGACCGACTCGAGCACGAAGATGTACACGTGCAGCAGCGCGGCGAGGGCGGCGAGCACCAGGGCGACGACGGTCATGCGCCGACCCTACGGCCCCGGGTCAGCGACGGCGCGCGGCGGGCAGGGGCAGCTCGCGCGCCCCGTCCCACGGCTCCGTCCAGCCGAGCCGGTCGAAGAGCGCGTCGAGGAGCATCGCCGTGAACCCCCAGAGCGTGTGCACGCCCTGCTCAGACCGTACCGTGAACGCGGGGCCACGCCACTCCTGGCCGCCACGACGAAGCACTGTGACGCCCCGGTTGGCGGGGTCGAGCAGGTCGGCGACGGGCGTCCGGAAGACCGCAGCGGACTCGCGCTCGTCGACGACCCGCACGGGCGTCGGGTCCCGCCACCAGCCGAGCACGGGTCGCACCAGGTGGTTCGAGTGCGCGAGCGGGACGGCGGGCAGGGTGCCCAGCACCTCCACGCCGGACGGGTCGAGTCCGGTCTCCTCGCGGGCCTCGCGCAGGGCGGCGGCCGGGGCGTCGTGGTCACCGGGGTCGATGCGACCGCCGGGGAAGGCGATCTCGCCCGGGTGCGACCGGAGGGTCGAGGCACGGGCGAGCAGCAGGACGTCGAGATCGCGGTGCACGGCGTCGGCCGCCGCAGGCCGGTCGCTCGGGCTGCGGTCGAGGACGCCGAAGAGCATGAGCACCGCGGCTGCCCGGGGGTCCGCCGTCGTCGGCATCGCGGGGACGAGCGGCGCGGCGCCGGGGCCGACGACCGCGGCCAGCGCCGACCGGGCGTCCTCCGCGCGGGTCACCGGTCCGGACCGTGCTCGTCCGCGCTGCCGTCGACCTCGGCGCCGTCAGCCGGCACACCGTTGCGGCGGTCCCGCAGGGCTCGGATGCCGACGACCGCTGCGAACCCCACGATGACCAGCGCGACGATCAGCAGCAGGACGGTGTGGTGGCTGTGGTCCACCGGGGTGGCAGCGGCGGCGGTCGCCTCGTCCGAGGCCTCCGGAGCAGCGGCCGCCGTCGCCGTGGGAGTCGGAGCGCTGGTCACGGCGGGGTCCGGGCTCGCGCTCGTGGTCGGTGCGGCCGCGGTCGCGCCCGTCGAGGTGAACCGGTACTCGCCGGAGATCGGGTGCCCGTCGACCGACACGCTGCGCCACTGCACCCGGTAGCTGCCGGCGGCGGCCAGGTCGACGTCCTTCGCGATGGTGTTCCCGTCGATCCGGACGTCGCCGGTGCTGCGCTCGGCGCCGCCGGCGTCGGTGACACTGATCACGATGCCGGTCTGCAGCCCGGACAGCGGCGGCTCCGACAGCGTCAGGGTGACCCGGTCGACGTCGCCGGGGACGGACGCGTCGGCGGCGGGGTCGGACGACACCAGGACGTCGTGCGCGGACGCCGGCGCGGCGAGGAGCACGACCGGTGCGAGCGCTGCGACGACGACGGTGGCGAGGAGGGCTCGGAGACGCACGGGTGCCTTTCGACGGCGGCTGACCCGGCGGTGGCCGGACGCCCCGAGCGTACCGGGGCGTCCGCACGACCGTCCCGGGATCAGCCCTCGCTGACGAACCGCACGTCGGACGAGCCGAGCTGCAGCTGCTCCTCGATGCCCTTCTGGTCCGTCGAGCCCCAGCGCTCCGCGATCTTGCCGTCAACGAACTTCGACACCTGGATGCCGCGGACGGTGAACGAGCGTCCGGTGGGCTCGTGCCCCTGGAACGGCCCGGTGTGGGTGCCGTGGATGGTGAAGACGGCGGTGATGAAGTCGTCGGTGACGACGAGCGGGTCCGCCTCGAGCGTGACGTCCGGGAACGCCGTCGTGAACTCCTCCCAGAAGTCGACGATCCCCGCCAGTCCCGGAGCCTGTCCGGGTGCCGGGTCGTGGTCCACGACGTCCTCGTGCCAGGCCTCGCCCATGCGGCTCCAGTCGCGGGCCTCGAGGATGCCGCCCAGCGTCTCCTGCGTGGCGGTGTTCGCGTCCTTGGTCATCGGTGTTCCTCCATCTGTCGGACGGTGAGCGTCCTGACTACGCGGACCACCAGGGGGTCACCGGGACGTCCGAGGGACAGCTGTCCGGTCTGCGAACGGCAGGCGACGACGGACGGGAGGCGCGTGGCGGCCCCGCCACGCGCCTCCCGTCCGTCTCATCGGTGCACCCCGTCCCGTCGGGGCGTCCCGTCCGGGGGGTCAGCGCCCGGCGGCGGCGTGGTTCGCGACCTGCGTTGCGGAGAGCTCCGTGGAGTACACGGCGGCGAAGCGCATCGACCCGGTGAAGTACTCCCGGGACGGGGCACCGGGCCACCCGCTGATCGTGTCGTAGCCGACGCGGAAGTAGCCGGTGTAGTTCTCGGGCGCCCTGAAGGCGGAGTTCGAGGCGACGAGCGTGCCGTCCAGGTACAGGCGCATGCCGTTCGTCGGTGACATCGTCGACACGACGTGGTGCCAGGCGCCGTCGGTGACCGCCTTCGGCGAGGTGATCACCTGCGTGGTGCCGTTGTACGAGCCGAACACGAGCTGCCCTGAGGTGTTGATGTAGATCTGTCGGTCGTGCTGCCCGGAGGTCTGCACCTGGTTGCTGCCGAAGCCGATGAGCAGCCCACCCGCGACGCTGGTGCGGAACCAGACCTCCTCGCTGAAGGTGGTCGGGTTGGCGTACGAGCGGGGCGTGGAGACGAAGCTGTTCGTGCCGTTGAGCGTGTACGCGGTCCCGCCGTCGCGCGTGCAGGTGCCCGGGTTGGCGGTCGCGGTCATCGTGCCCTGGTAGGTGCCCGCGTTGCCCCTGCCGGAGGAGTCCGGCGCCGTGCGGGAGCCGGACGGCTCGTCGAGGTCGTACTCGAACAGCGCCCCGGAGGCGTCGGCCTGCGCTGCCGCTGCGCACGTGAAGTACGGCGCGGTCGCGGCGGTGTCCACCGAGTTCGTCACGGTCGCGCTGTAGGCGGAGCGGGTCGGCGCGAACTGGTTGAGCAGGACGACGACGGCGAGGGCGACGACGAGCAGGGCGGCGACGACGCGGCCGTCACGCAGGCGGACGATCACGACGCACGCACCGGTTCGACGCGGCCGACGGCGAGGCAGAGCACGAGCGGCACGAGGCAGACGGCGATCAGGGCGGCCCAGCCGACCGGGTCGAGGTCGATGTTCGAGGTCAGCTGGTAGTGCCCGTTCTTCGTGAGCTCGTGGATGACGACCCGACCGACCTGCCCGTCCACCAGGTGGACGGTGTTGCCGCCGTGGGCGTCGACGCGGACGGGGAAGACCCCGGACGAGACGATCGTCGCCTGGACGCCGTGGGGGCTCGAGGTGTTCGTGATCGTGGTGACGTTGACGAAGGGCTTGAGCACGAAGGCGGCGTACGACGTGGTCAGGGCGCCGCCGGCGATGCGGAGGCAGGTGCGGGTGACCCGGTCGGTGAAGGCGCTGGTCAGCGTCCAGATGAGCAGGGTGCCGATGAGCAGGATCGGCGCGGCGCGGAACAGCCAGCCCAGGTGCGGGACGAGCAGCACCGGGCTGCCGATGACGTCCTGCTGGGTCAGGGTCCACGGGTCGGTGGCGCCGTTGATGTCGCCGCGGGTGTGCAGGCCCTCGGCGTCGATGCCGATGATGCGGTGCGTGTAGACGACACCGGGGTTCGCCTCGGTCGAGAACGAGACCACGTCGCCGACGTGGAGCGTGGCGACGTCCACGGGCATGTCGAGCACGAGGGTGCCGACCGGGGCGGCCTGTCCCATCGAGGGGGTCTCGACGACGAACCAGCGGCCGCCGGCGGAGAGGAAGAGCACTGCGGCGGTCAGCAGGACGGCGGCGACCGCGGCGACGGTCCAGGCGAGGACGGTCTCGGAGCGGCTCGTTGCCCGTCCGCGCAGGAGCGGCCGGTCGAGCGTGCCGCTGAGCGGGATCGCTGCGGTCTGGCTCATGTGCTGCTCCGGTGGGGTCGGCCGCCCCGGGGGACGGTGGGTGGTGCGGGTGCCGGTCGGGTCCGGCTCGGTCCTGCGCTGGTGCGGGTGCTGCGTGGGAGGGGGGCGACGCTCGGACGTGGGGGGTCGTCCGAGCGCCGCCGGGGTGACGTCACCCGGCCGGAAGGGGGGAGGCCGGTCGGGGGGCGTCGGTCTGGGGGAGTGGAGGTGGTGGGGATGGGTCCGGCGGGCCGGGATCAGGTCGGCCCGCCGCAGCGGGGTCCGCGGATCAGGCCGTGAAGGTCCAGGTCATCGGGACGGAGGCCGCGAGGCCCTGGTAGGTGTTGCCCGCCGACGGGTCGAGGGTGACCGCGAAGTTGAACGGGACGCTCGCACCGGCGGCCGGCGCCTGGGGCATCGTGAAGGCCGAGGCCGCCGCGCCCTTGAAGCTGGCGAGGGTGCCGCTGAAGACGGTGGTCGAGCCCGAGGTGATGACGAGGTTCATCTTGGCGCAGAGGTCCGTCGCGGTGCCGTTCTGCGTGCCGTTGGCCGACTGCGTGCAGGTCGCACCCGGGGTCAGCGTGAAGGTGGCGGCGTTGGCCGTGCCGGTGTTCTTGATCGAGATCGCGGTGTTGACCGTGTTGCCCGGGGTCATCGTGGTGCTGCCGCCGAACTTGTTGATCGTCGAGCACGTCGCGGCGTTGGTCGAGACCGAGCCACCGTCGGTGCTGAGACAGGTGACCGTCGCGCCGGCGTTCTGCTCCTGCATGACGAGGGTGCCGGTGGCGGCCGAGTTGGCGTTGTTCGTGATGCTCGCGGCGAACCCGGAGAGGGTGCCGGTCAGGGACAGCGAGAGCAGGACGGCCGCGAAGATGCCGGCGAGGAGCGCCACGGGGGCGAAACGGATCCGCTTCAGCGCGGAGGTGCGGAGCTTGGTGGACACGGTGTACCTCTTCGTTCGGTGGGTGTTCTGGAAGCCTGGGAGCAAGAGGTTCGGGCCGACTTGCTTCAATGATCAAGATAGTCAGTCCTTCACCAAATTGACCACTCGTATACTTACCCCAGAGCGGGGGGCGCCCCGTGTCCCCCCTTCGACCGAGAGCAGGTGCCGTGGCCCCCACCACCGATGACGACGCCGACCTGATGGCCGCGTTCGCCGCGGTCGTCCGCGCGAACACGAGCCTGGTCAGCCAGCTCAGCACCCGTGCCGGCATCCACGAGAACGCCCTGCGTGCGCTCGTGCTCGTGAGCGACACCGGGTACTCGACCCCGACCGAGGTCGCCGGGTACCTCGGCCTGACCTCCGGCGCCGTGACGAACATGGTCGACCGGATGACGAGCGCCGGCCTGGTCGAGCGGGCACCCAACCCGTCGGACCGCCGCGGTTCGCTGCTGCGCCTGCTCCCCGCGGGCGAGGCCGTGGTCGAGGACTACCGCGCGCGCTACGGCGCGATGCTGCGCGCCGTCGACGGCGCGCACGGCGGCGAGCTCCACCAGGTGCTCAACTCCCTCGCCACGAGCCTGTACGAGCAGGCGGCCGACGCCGTCGGCGAGCGCGGGTAGGACGCCGGATCAGGACGGACGGGAGGCGCGTGGCGGATCCGCCACGCGCCTCCTGTCCGTCCTGCGCCTGTTCCTGCGGTCTCCCTCTTGCTTCGAATCCGAAGCAGGTGTAACGTCATCTCCAGTTGCTTCGAACTCGAAGCACCAGACGAAGGGGCACACCATGAAGGCAGTACGGTTCCACGAGGTCGGCGGACCCGAGGTCCTGCGCGTCGAGGACGTCGAGCGTCCCGAGCCGGGCGCCGGGCAGGTGCGGGTGCGCGTCGCCGCATCCGCGTACAACGCGGCCGACGGCGGCATGCGCGGCGGGTTCCTGCCGATCCCGGTCGTGCTGCCGCACGTCCCCGGGTACGACGTCTCCGGCACGGTCGACGCGCTCGGCGACGGGGTGACGGACCTCGCGGTCGGCGACCCGGTGGTCGGCTTCCTGCCGATGGAGCGCGACGGCGGCGCGGCGGAGTACGTCGTCGCACCGGCCGAGGCGTTCGTCGCAGCACCGTCGAGCATCGCGCTCACGGACGCGGCCGCGCTGCCGTCGGTCGCCCTGACCGCCTGGCAGGCGCTCGTCGACGACGGCCACCTGACGGCCGGACAGCGCCTGCTCGTCGTCGGTGCCGGCGGCGTCGTCGGGAAGTACGCGGTGCAGCTCGCGAAGCGGCTCGGCGTGCACGTGGTCGCGACCGCCAGCCCGCGCAGTGCGGACGCCGTCCGCGCCGCCGGGGCCGACCAGGTCGTCGACCGCACCACCACCGACCTGCACGACGCCGTGGACGGGCAGGTCGACGTGCTCCTCAACCTCGCGCCGATCGACCCCGAGGCGTTCCAGGGGCTCGTGGCCCTCGTGCGTGACGGCGGCGCGGTCGTCAGCACCACCGCCTTCATGGCGACCCCGGGGGACGAGGACCGCGGGGTGCGTGCCGCGACGGTGTTCGTCCTGCCGAACCGTGCGCGCCTGGCCCGACTCGTCGCGATGGTCGACGCCGGTGAGCTCACCGTCGAGGTCGGTCGACGGATCGCACTCGAGGAGCTGCCGGCCCTGCACGCCGAGGCCGAAGCGGGGCGGATCGCGGGGAAGGTCGTCGTGACGGTCTGAGCGCGTCGGGTGGCCTTCGACGGGCAGCGGGCGACCGCTGCCCGCCGCCATGCCCCAGACTGGAACGATGCCCCAGCTCCCCGTCGTCTTCGAGGTCGGTTCGATCGTCGCGCTCGTCGCGATCCTGCTCGTCGACCTGCTCATCGTCGCCCGGCGCCCGCACGTGCCGACCCTTCGCGAGTCGGGGGCGTGGGTGGGTGTCTACGTCGGGTTGGCGCTCGTGTTCGCCGTGCTCATGCTCGTGTTCGCCGGCGGCGACGCCGCGGGCCAGTTCGTCGCGGGCTGGCTGACGGAGTACAGCCTGAGCATCGACAACCTGTTCGTCTTCGTCATCATCATGGCGCGGTTCTCGGTGCCGAAGCAGATCCAGCAGGAGGTGCTGATGCTCGGCATCATCATCGCCCTGGTCCTGCGCGGGATCTTCATCCTGGTGGGCGCACAGCTCATCGAGGACTTCACCTGGATCTTCTACCTGTTCGGGGCGTGGCTCATCTGGACCGCGATCCAGCAGCTCCGCGAGGACGACGCCGAGGAGCAGCAGGACAGTGCCCTGGTGCGACTGCTCCGCCGCCGGGTCCGGATCACGGACGAGTTCGACGGCATGAAGTTCCGCGTCACCCACGACGGGGCCCGGCACTTCACGCCGCTGCTCATCGTCCTCATCGCGATCGGCACCACCGACCTGCTCTTCGCGCTCGACTCGATCCCGGCGATCTTCGGCATCACCGAGAGCGCGTTCATCGTCTTCACCGCGAACGTCTTCGCGCTGATGGGGCTGCGGCAGCTGTACTTCCTGCTCGGCGGCCTGCTCGAGCGGCTCGTCTACCTGAAGTACGGGATCGCGCTCATCTTGACGTTCATCGGCGTGAAGCTCGTGCTGCACGCCCTGCACGAGAACGAGCTGCCGTTCCTCAACGGCGGCGAGGGCTTCGGGTGGGCGCCCGAGATCCCGACGTGGGTGTCCCTCGTGGTGATCCTCGTCGCGATGGCGGGTGCGACCGGCGCGAGCCTGGTCCGGATGCGCCACGACACGGCGGTCAGCGAGCGCTGACCGTCCGGGCGGTCACCGTGCGCACGGTGTCGCGGTCGGTCTCCGGGGCAGTGAGCCCGCGCGGGGCGCTGCCCCAGGTGCGTTGGACCCGGTCCATCCAGGTGACCACCACCGTGTGCGGGGTCGTGAGCGCGGCGATCAGGACGAGGTAGACCCCGAGGTCCGCGCGCCGGACGGCCAGTGCGAACACGACGAGCACCCCGACGGCGATCGCGGTGATCGGCCACGCCTGCCGCACGAACCGCAGGAACGGGGCGAGCAACCGACCCCGGTGCAGTTCGACCGCGCTGGTCGCGTCCGTCAGCTCGAGCCGCAGGATGTGCCGCACCGCGTGCCAGAGCGTGAAGTAGAGCCCGACCGCCAGGACCGGCGGCACGACGGCGAAGAACAGCACCAGGACGACGTCCTCGGAGACCTGCCGCCAGCGCGGTCCGCTCGAGCGCCCGACGACCACCGCGTGCAGCACGAGGAGCACCACCACCAGGGCAGCACCGGCGACGCGGACCACGGGTGGCACGACGAGGACCGTCCGGGCGATCCCGTCGTCCACGACAGCCGCGGCGTCGACGACCACCTGCACCGCCGCGCCGGGCTGCACGACGAAGGGGACGACCATCGGCAGTGCGCCGCGGAGGGCGACCGTCAGCGCCGAGCCGACCGGCCCGGGCACGCCGTCCCCGAGCAACCGGTCGACGAACAGGTCCCCCTGGCCCCAGTGGAACCAGGTGATCCCGACGAAGACCGCGAAGCCGAGCAGGGGTGCGACGGCCCACAGGACCGCCGTGGCCGCCCCGACCACCAGGTAGAGCACGACGACCACGACGACCGACCGGACCGTGCTCGTACCCGGACGCAGCCGGGCGGGGACCAGGTGGTCGAGCGCACCGTGCGGCAGCCCGAAGACCAGGACGCTCACCGCGAAGGGCACGAGCTGGACGGCCGTGGACACGGTCACCCCCGCGAGGTCCAGCACTGCGCAGGCCAGGGCGACGGCGGCGAGGACCGCGGTGACGGGCGCCAGCACCCGGTCGGCGACCCAGGTCCGCAGCGCGGGCGGCACCGCGGTGGTCGGCACGGCGGCGGTCGGCGCAGCAGCCGGCGCAACAGCAGTCGCCGGCGCAGCAGCAGTCGCCGGTGCAGCAGCGGCGGTGCCGGTCGACACCGACGCCGTCGCGCCGGTTGCCGCTGCCCGGTCGAGCGCCGTCACGGCCGGTCCCCACGGACCGGGTGGACCCGGCGGACCCAGCTCCGGCCGCGGACCACCGCGTCGGCCAGGGTCCGGCCGAGCGCGGCGAGGAACGGGCGCTTCTGCAGCGCCAGCACGATCCGCAGGTCGTCCAGCAGGGTCGACCGTTCCGACATGAACCGCACCACGAGCGGTCCGGGCAGCGCGAACAGGCGACCGAACGCCTCCGCGGCCTGCTCGGGCCGGTCCCGCAGGAACCGGAGGAACACCGCGTCGAGGAACCGTGTGCGCGGCCCGTCGACGAACGCCGGGACGGGTGTGCCGTCGACGAGGTGACGAGCGACGGCCGCACTGTGCCGGTTCGTCCGCGCGAAGCCGTAGCCGCTGCTCGGACGCGTCGTCCCCGCGACGACGTCGGTCGCGGCCCATCGCGCATCGCGCTGCACCGGTGCGTCCGTCATCGGGATGCAGCCGCGCTCCTCGTCGACCACCCGCCACTCGTCCGGTCGCAGCCCCCACCGATCGCCGACGTACCGGGTGACGTGCTCCTCGTGGTCGAACGGGTCCGCCGGGTCCGGGGTGAACAGCGTGCTCTCGACCAGCGCACTCGTGGGGGAGACCGGCAGGACGTAGACGAACCGCACCGGGCCGTCCGGCCGCTGCCCACCGAAGTCCATCAGCGTGGCCGTCGTCGTGTCGAACACCGGGCGCTCCGTGGCGATCCACCGGCCGACGAACCGCTGGTGCAGCAGCACCCGTCCGGGCTCGACGTGCTCCGGGCAGCGCGGGCCCCTGGCATCGAGGACGCGGTCGGCGTGGACGGGACCGAGCGCGGTGTGCACGATCGCGCCCTGCCCGTCCCGTGCGTTCCGCCCGTCGCGCCCGTTGCGTGCGTCTCGCCGGTCCTGCCCTTCCCGTGCGTCCCGGACGATCGCGACCGGAGCGCCGTCGACGAGGCGCACGGACCCGCCCGCCTCGGCACGGCGCGTCGCCGCGGCCAGCCGGTCCGCCGCCCGGACCAGCACGTACGGGTGCTCCGGATCGGATCCGGTGCTCGTGCCGCCGTCGGTCCGGACCTCCCACCGGTCCCACGACGCCGAGCGCGCCTCGGGCAGTGGGTCGCTGCCGTCGTCCCACGAGCACCACGACCGCGGGTCCGGCGTCGAGCGACCCTCGAGCACCAGCACCGACGGTGTCCCGGGCGCGGTGGCGAGCCGGACCGCCGTCGCGAGACCGGCGCACCCGCCGCCGACCACCGCGATGTCGACGTGCGTCGGCAGCGCACTGACGGGACCGGGGGCCGGAGCGACGCGCGCTCCGGCCCCCGGTGTCGACGTGTCGAGGTCAGCGACGGACACGACGCTCACCGCGGCCGGACACGGCGGTGCCGGCGGCGGCCTCGTGCCCGGGGAGCACGCCGTCCGACAGCTTCTCGGACGAGATCCAGAGGGCCTCCGGGAGCGTGTCCACACCGGTGCGGACGTCCTCGGCGGAGCGGAGCTTCGCGATCTTGTGGATCATCGAGCCGAAGCCGACCTTCGCGACGATGTCCGCGGCGGAGAGCACGACCTGCATCCAGGTGATGACGGCGCCACCGTGGCCCCAGCCCTGCAGACCGAAGACGATCGGGTAGGCCATCCACGTGACGATGAGCAGGATGCCGGCGTTGCGGAGCGTGGCGGCGGCCTCGGTGCCCCGCAGGTCGCGCCCGCCCTTGACGACGACGTAGATCACGAGGACGTAGAGGACGACCATGAAGACGCCGGAGATGACGCCCCAGAGCCAGAGGGCACCCTCGTTCGTGCCGGAGTCGATCACGACGCCGCCGATGAAGCCGGTGCTGATCATCAGGAACGCGGCGGCGATGCCGACGGCGCGGAGTCGACGGGCTGCGGCACCGGCGAGGGTGGCGACGGCGAGGAGCTCGATCACGAGCAGCGGCACGGTGACGGTCCAGTCGAAGTAGCGGGGCGCCCACGTCAGGATCGCGTTCGCGTTCGGGACCCACGAGTCGCCCTTGCGCTCGTAGCCCAGCGCGAACTCGACGACCAGGAGCACGTAGGACAGGAACGCGATGCCGGTGATCGCCATCCCGGCGTAGACGCCGGTCCGGTACCGACCGGTGACCTCGTTCGTCGAGACGAGCGACTTCACGAAGAACGCGAAGAGCGCGAGTCCGGCGACGGAGAGCGCGTAGACGATGATCGAGTGCTCCGCGAGCGTGAGCGTCGCGTTCCACGGAGCGAGTGCGTCCGACATTGAGGGTCCTTCCGGGGTCGTGGTGGTGGTGACGGTTCGTCGCCGACCAGAGAAACTTGCTCCTGGGCAACCGTCCGGTTCCCAGGTGCCGCTGCGGACGGGGTACAGGGGTGTCCGTAACGTGGTGATCCCGAACGAACCAGCGCGCTCGACGCGTCGTCTCACCCCCAGGGGTGGTCCTGAGAGGAACCAGATGTCCGAGCGCGTCCGCGTCGCCCTGGTCAACGACTACGAGCTCGTGCTCCGCGGACTCGCGGACATGCTCGCGCCCTTCGCGGACCGCATCGAGATCGTCCAGCTCGACGCGCGCCGACGGGTCACCGCGGACGTCGACGTGGCGCTCTACGACACGTTCGCGCAGCCCGAGCCCGACGACGAGGACGTCTCACGGCTGGCGGCGAACCCCCGCATCCGGACCGTCGCGGTGTTCACCTGGAAGATGGACCAGGACCTCATCGACGCAGCCGTGTCCCGCGGCGCCACGGGCTACTTCGCCAAGAGCTCCACCGCGGAACAGCTTGCCGACGGGCTGCTGCGGGTGGCCGCCGGCGAGCGGGTGCTCGGTGTCCCGCAGCGGCGCGTGCCGAGCGGGCCCGGCGTCGACTGGCCCGGCCGCGACCACGGGATCTCCGACCGGCAGTCCGAGATCCTCGCCCTCATCACCCAGGGCAAGCGCAACGTCGAGATCGCGGAACTCACGCACCTCAGCCCGAACACGGTCAAGACCCACATCCGCACGCTCTACAGCAAGATCGGGGCCGAGAACCGGGTGGACGCGGTGCTCTGGGGCACCGAGAACGGCTTCCGCCCGGACCACCGGAGCATCGACCGCTGACGATCGTCCTCCGGCGAGGATCCACAGGACGACGTGCGCTTCCCGGATGGTCGAGGGGACGACGTACGCTGACCGGGTGGCGACCGACGATGCATCGACCGAGTCCGTCGTCGTCGACGCGTCCGTCGTCGGGCTCGGCATCGTGCTGCGCTCGCTCGCCCCGGCGCTCGAGCACGTGACCCTGCAGCAGTACCGGATCCTGGTGCTGCTCGTGACCCGCGGACCGATGCGTGCGGGCGACCTGGCCGCCGAGCTCGGCCTCCTGCCGTCCGGCATCACGCGCATGGTCGACCGGCTCGTGCGCGACGCCTACGTGCGCAGGAACGTCTCCGGTCGCGAGGTCATCGTCACCGCGGCGGACACCGCCACCGAGCTCGTCGACCAGGTCCTCACACGGCGCGCTGCCGAGTTCCGCGGGGCCCTCCGACGCATGTCCCCGGCCGAGCGACGGGCGGTCCAGCAGGCTGCGGACGCCCTCGTCCGCTCGGCTGCGGACGCCCCGCTGCTCGACGCGCAGCTGCTGCTCGCCGCGGGTACGGAACGCCCGTGACGCGACGGCGCACGCGGACCGACCCGCAGGGCCGGACGGTGGACGACGTCGCGCTCGGTCAGCGGGGCTGGTCGACCAGGGCGACGTACCGGCTCCCGACGCCGTAGACCTCGTGCCGACTCGTGCCCGTCGCCGGCTCGGGCGCATCGTCCAGCTCGTGGTGGTCGCACACCAGGTACGTCCACTCCGGCCACCACTTCTTCGGCCGCTCGGCCTCGGAGAACCCGCAGACCGCGCACTCCAGCGATGCCCACACACGCTTCGCACCCGTGCGGTTCGCCCGGGACTGCACGAGCCACGCGGGCGGGTCCTGCTCGATCCGCTCGAGCTCGGCCTCGCTGACGTGCGAGGGGATCCCGTGCCGGGCGGCCATCTCGAGGGGGATGTCGAGGCGGACGGCGGCATCACGGCGGGAGAGCATCCGCCCAGGGTAGGTCGTCGCGGCGCGCCCCGTGGTCACGGAGCGTTGCGCCGAGGGGTCGTCACGCCGTCGGGTCGTCCTGCGCCTGCTCTGCCCGGCTCTCGCGGTGGAGCGCCTCGGACAACCGCTGTGCGAAGCGTCCCACCGCAGCCGCGTCCTCGTCCGAGAGGCCGTCGAGCACCGGCCCCTGCACGTGTCGGTACGCCCTCGTGAGGTCGCCGACGGCAGCCTCGGTCGGCACGACCACGATCCCTCGGCGGTCCGCCGGGTTCGGTCGTCGTACGGCACGGCCCATCGCCGCGGCGGTGACCGACGACGGAGACGACGGGCAGCGCTTCGGCGCCGACCACGCCTGGCTCTACGTCGCGGTGGTGACGGCCGCGTACATCCTCAGCCGCGGCATCGCCAAGGCCGGCGTGCGCAAGCCCGACCACGACGTCGACTCCGACCGCGACGCGTCCGGCCGGGCCCGCTGACCGGAGGTCACGACCTCCCCTCGCGCTCCGACGTGAGGGAGGAGCCAGCGGCGTCCCTGCGCCGCGGACCACCGGTCCGGCACCCGGCCGTAGGCCGCCTCGAACCCGATCGAGGCGGCCCACGTCACGTTCGTCCAGGAACAGGGAACAGCCGACGACCACCGCGCCGTATCCTGGCCCTCACCCGGCACCGCCGGGGCCGACCGGTGTCCTGGCGCCCGCTGGACCGCGTCGACACGGTGCCCCCGGAAGGAACTGCCATGAGCATGGAAGGCGTTGCCTGGAGCTCGCTCTACAAGATCTCGACCGCCAAGGACGGCGGACACGGGTTCTCCCGCGAGTCACTCCGGCGGATCATGACATTCGCGGTGCCCTACCGGGGCAAGCTGCTCGTCTTCATCGCCCTCTCCGTCGTCGGAGCGTTCCTGGCCGTCGCGACGCCGGTGCTCGCCGGCCGGGTGGTCGACGTCATCGTCGCCCGCGGCGCGGTCGGCACGATCGTCGGGCTCGCGGTCGTCATCGCGCTCGTCGCCGTGGCCGACGCGGGGACCTCGCTCCTGACCCGCTGGTACTCGGCCCGCATCGGCGAGGGCGTGATCCTCGACCTGCGCACGGCGGTGTTCAACCACGTGCAGAAGATGCCGATCGCCTTCTTCACGCGCACCCGGACCGGCGCCCTGGTCAGCCGCCTCAACAACGACGTGATCGGCGCGCAGCAGGCGTTCAGCGGCACGCTGTCCGGTGTCGTCACGAACCTCGTGGCACTGGTCCTGACCCTGACGGTCATGCTCAGCACGTCCTGGCTGGTGACGGTGCTCGCGGTGGTGATGCTGCCGGTCTTCCTCGTGCCCGCCCGCCGCATGGGCACCCGGCTCGCCGCGCTCCGGCGCGAGGCCGCCGACCACAACTCGGCGATGAGCACGCAGATGACCGAGCGCTTCTCCGCACCCGGGGCCACCCTGGTGAAGCTGTTCGGGCGCCCCGACGACGAAGCCGCGGAGTTCCGGGTCCGGGCCGCCCGCGTGCGCGACATCGGCGTCCGGACCGCGATGCTGCAGTTCGTCTTCGTCACCGCGCTGATGCTCGTCTCCGCGCTCGCCCTCGCCCTGGTCTACGGCCTCGGCGGCTTCCTCGCGCTGGCGGGGCAGCTCGACACCGGCGAGGTCGTCACCCTGGCGCTCCTGCTCACCCGCCTGTACGCGCCGCTGACCAGCCTGGCGAACGCCCGCGTCGAGATCATGAGCGCCGTGGTGAGCTTCGAGCGCGTCTTCGAGGTGCTCGACCTCCGCCCGCTGATCCAGGAGCGACCCGACGCCGTCACGATCCCGGACGGCCCGGTGTCCGTCGAGTTCGACGACGTCCGGTTCGCCTACCCGTCCGCCGACAAGGTGTCCCTCGCCTCCCTCGAGGAGGTCTCGACGCTCGACACCCGCGGCGGCGAGGAGGTCCTGCACGGCGTCTCGTTCCGGATCGAACCCGGCCAGACCGTCGCCCTCGTCGGGACGTCCGGCGCCGGCAAGTCGACCGTCGCGCAGCTCCTCGCGCGCCTGTACGACGTCGACAGCGGTGCCGTGCGCCTGGCGGGCACCGACGTGCGTGACGTCACCTTCGCCTCGATGCGACACACCCTCGGCATGGTGACCCAGGACGGCCACCTGTTCCACGAGACCATCCTCGCCAACCTGCGCCTGGCACGGCCGGAAGCGACCGTCGACGAGGTCTGGGACGCCGTCCGCCGAGCCCGCCTCGAGCCGCTGATCCGCTCCCTGCCCGACCAGCTCGACACCATGGTCGGGGAGCGCGGCTACCGGCTCTCCGGCGGCGAGCGCCAGCGGATGACCATCGCCCGGCTCCTGCTCGCCCAGCCGCGCGTCGTGATCCTCGACGAGGCGACCGCGGCGCTCGACTCGACGTCCGAGGCCGCCGTGCAGGCCGCGCTGAGCGAGGCGCTCGAGGGACGGACCGCGATGGTCATCGCACACCGCCTGTCCACCATCCGGAGCGCCGACCAGATCCTCGTGGTCGAGGACGGGTCGATCGTGCAGCGCGGCACGCACGACGAGCTGCTCGCGGCGGGCGGCCGGTACGAGGAGCTGCACCGCACGCAGTTCGCGGTGCAGGAGGACGTGGCGGCCGAGGCGTGACCGACGCGGCGTGGCACACCCTGCTCGGGGTGCTGCTGCTCGTCGGCGTGGCCACCGCCGTCCTCGTCGTCGCGCGCGCGGAGCACCCGTGGGCGCCCGCAGCCGCGATCCTCCGAGGGGCGGCACAGCTCGCGGCCATCAGCCTGGTGCTGAGCGGTGTGATCCGGTCCCCCCTGCTGATCGCCGCGGCGCTGACGGTGATGTTCGTGGTCGCGGTCCTGACCGCAGCGCGCCGACTCGGCGGTGTCGCCGCGGCGGCGCTGCCGGTCGGGGTCTCGATGGCGGTGGGCATCGTCGCCACCGGGGTCGTCGTGTTCGGCTCGGGAGCGATCGAGCTCAGCCCCCGCTACGCACTCGCCGTCGGCGGCATCGTCATCGGCAACGCGATGACCATCGCGACGATCAGCGGCCGGCGGTTCCGGGAGCTCGTCGACGACCGGTGGGACGAGGTCGAGGGGTGGCTCGCACTCGGCGCCGCCCCGCGGCGGGCGACCGAGCGGTTGGTCCGGCAGGCGGTGAGCGCCGCGCTCGTGCCGACGGTCGACCAGACGAAGACGACCGGGTTGGTGACGCTGCCCGGGGCGTTCGTCGGCGCGGTCTTCGGCGGGGTGTCCCCGCTCGAGGCCGGTCGGTTCCAGATCGTGGTGCTCGCGGCGATCGCGGCCGCGGGTGCGTGCACCGCGGTGTGCCTGACGCGCTGGCTGGCGCCGGTGCGGGTCCGGCCGGAGGTCGGGTCGCGCTGAGGCGCGCACCAGGGCGGTCAGCAGGGCGGGTCGGGACCGACGCACCCATCGGACGGGAGGCACGGGGCGGGCCGGTCGCGTGCCTCCCGTCCGGTCTGTGGTCGCCCGGGCGACCGCCTCGAACCGAGGGCCAGCGTCCTGCTCCACGCTCCGTTTCGATGGCCTATCGGCTACTGGGATCCGACACGTCGCCGCATCGGTCTTCATCACCGCGGTACCGTGCAGGACGGAGAAGAACTGACGGATCTTGCACCGCTGCATGCCATCGGCGTGGAAGGACTCCGCCGTCCCGCTGGACCGCGCAGCACCGGCCATCGGAGCGAAGTGAGCTTCGCCGAATGGTCAGCGGGTCGGCGGCAGGGCGTGGGTGACGAGCGTTGACACTTCCTCGGCCGCTCGGCTCGCAGCCCTCTGGCCGGCAGCGCCGGTGACGACGAGCGCGAGTACGACGGGGGGCGCGTCACCCGAGGCGCGGTAGGGCACTTCGAGTGTGCTGACCTCGACGAGGGTGCCGGCTTGACTCCTGTCGCTGACCCCGGCTACTTCCCACGGTGCGTCGGTACCAGCTGCGGTCGCAGGAGACCCCGCACTGTTGAGCAGGATGTTCCGCAACGTGCCGCGACGCTCAGGGGCGAGCGTCTCGCCGTAGACGGCGTCGTCGAGCAGGGTCGCGAAGCTCCGCGCTGACGGCCCGGCAGACGAGGGACCAAGGAGCGCGTCAGCGCGACGACGGAGAGCATCGTCGCCGCCCAGCCACGTCACGAGCGTCTGCTGAGCTTCGGGCGCGCTGGTCTGCAGCGCAGCGGCGACGGCATCCAGGAGCGTCGCGGAGGCTCCCGTTCCGGCCGTGGCCTCGAAGGCGGCAGGGGACGCTGCGAGTTCATCGTCGGAGGCATCTGCGAGCACGAGCACGCTCGCGGTGAGTGCGCGCATGTCGAGCGGTACTGCCTCGGTGGCACGGAAGCCCAGGTGGTGGTCGTCACCGGTGTCGATGGCATCCACACGTACACGGAGGTCGTGCTTCCGCTCGTAGGCGGCCAGACGCTCGGAGAACTCGGCGGCCGTCATGGCCTGCGGAGTCCGAGAGGCCGCCGGGGTCGGGTGGGGTACGGCCGGTTCTGGGGAAGCGGAACAGCCCGCGAGGGACACGCTCGTGGTGACCAGCACCGCCAGGGAGGCGATCGAACGGGCGGTGGGGCAGCGGAGCAGGCGGGGCACGGAACGACGATACGGTGACCCAGATGACTGTCAGCACGCATTGCTCCCTGCATCGCGTGGTCGGCCAGGTGCTTGCCGTCGCAGTGTCGGGCCTGATCGTGAGCGGTTGCGCCCAGGCGTCGACCACCGCCGCGGTCACGCCCAGCAAGACGGCAGACCCGAGCGCAGCTGCGACAACTGACGAGGCACCGGCCCTCGCAGCGCCATCGTCGAGCGCCCGTCCTACGACGACCACGGAGAGCGCGTTGGTCGCCGTGGAGCAGGCCGAGCAGGCAACCGTCAGCACCTGCGTGATGAGTGGCGCGACCGGCGCAGTCTCGACCTACAAGGGCGAGAGCGACATGCCAGCGGATGCTCTTCTCGCGGCGATCCTTCCCGCGATTGCTACCCGGAACGACCCGAGTGCGACGATGCTGCCGGTCGCGCAGGACCGCTCTGGTGTCGACGCACAGATCCGCCGACTCGGTGGTGACAGCAGTGTCGCCGCCGGTCTCGCCGCTCTGGACGACCGCGTGACAACGACGCACACGACGACCGCCCGGCAGGCCTGCAGCGACATCGACACTGGGCTCCTCGGTGGGCTCCTCGACGAGCGGGCGAACAGCACGTACCGAGAAGCACTCCTCTCAGCAGCCGGCCGTGAGACCGCCAGGTCCTTCCGCGCATCGGTGCCGGATGGATGGACCACCGTGGGGACCGTTCTCGTGGACGGATCGAGCGCAGGAGCAGTAGCGGTACTCAGCGGCGTCCACTGGTCCACGGTCATCACGATCTTCGTCACCGGCGCAGCGGACCCGCTCGAGGTGATCGCCCGCGCGACCCAGATCGCCCTCACCGCCTGATGCTGCGTCTCGCGATCCTGCCGCCGCTCACTGTCCGATGGCCGATCGGTCGACGAACCTGGCTTTGGCCGTTGTGACCAATAGCGCGAATGATGTGCGACGTGCTCCCGATTCGACCGCGATCCAGTGATGACTGCCATCTGATCGTGTCGTGGGTGCCGGACGCCGAGGCGCTGTACCTCTTC
>NZ_JAUCMN010000010.1 GCF_030363035.1 Curtobacterium caseinilyticum
GGTGCGCCTGGCGATCGGCACCCTGGGGGTGGTGCGGGCCGCCGGCCCCCCCCCCCCCCCCGGCGGGGGGGGGGGGGGGGGCCCGGGGCCACCGCGCCTCCCGTCCGTCCGCGGGTCGTGTCCAGGGCTGAGGATGCCGGAGCCCGGCGGCGTACCGTCCACACCATGACGAAGCACTGGGTCGCCCCCGAGTTCGGCGGCAGCGAGGTCCTCGAGTACGTCGACACCGAGGTGCCCGCTCCCGGCACCGGCGAGGTCACCATCGACGTCCGCGCCGCGGGCATGAACCCCGCCGACACCAAGCACACCCGGCAGGGGGACCCGTCCGACCTGCCGATCCCGGTCGGCTACGAGGTCTCCGGGGTGATCAGCGCGATCGGCCCCGACACCGAGATCGCCTCCGGCGGGGGAGCGGTCGGCGACGAGGTCCTCGCCTTCCGCGTCGAGGGCGGCTGGGCCGAGCGCATCACCGTCCCGGCCGCGGACGTCTTCGCCAAGCCGGCGTCGCTCGATCACCCCCAGGCGGCGAACCTGCTCCTCGCCGGGACCACCGCCGCCGACATGATCCGCGTCACGCGCGCCGAGGGACGCGACACCGTGCTGGTCCACGGCGCCTCCGGCGCGGTCGGCGTCGCCGCCCTCCAGCTCCTCCGCCAGCTCGGCACCCGCGTCATCGGCACCGCCTCCGAGCGCAACGCCGACACCGTCCGCCGCTTCGGCGGTGAGTGGATCGCGTACGGCGACGGCCTGGAGGCACGCCTCCGCGACCTCGCACCCTCCGGTGTGGACGTGGCCCTGGACTGCGTCGGCACGGACGAGGCGGTCGACGTCTCGTTGGCACTCGTGGCCGACCGGTCGCGCATGGTGACGATCGCGGCCTTCGGGCGCGCGCAGCAGGACGGCTTCCCGGCCGTCGGCGGTGGCCAGCCGGAGAGCCAGGCCTTCCGCGACTCCGTCCGACAACGGCTGGTCGACCTCGCGGCGGCGGGGCAGCTCGAGGTGCCGGTGGCCCGGACGTTCCCCCTGACCGAGGCGAAGGCCGCGGCGGAGCTGCTCGAGTCGCAGCACCCCGGTGGGAAGCTCGCGCTCGTGCCGTGACGGGCGTCACTTCTGGTTGACTCGTGGGGTACGTCGCACGACCGACACCACGAGGGGGAACACGTGAGCGACCACATGACGTCCGACCAGCCGTACCCGAGCGCACCGCCGCCGCAGCAGCCGTACCCGACAGCGGGCGGGGAACCCCCGCGGTGGGCCCCGCGCTACGGCGCCTCCTTCGGGCAGGCGCTCGGCCGGTTCTTCGGCAAGTACGCGACCTTCTCCGGGCGGGCCAGCCGCAGTGAGTTCTGGTGGCCCTACCTCGTGGTCACCGTGGTGGGGCTGGTGCTGGCGACGATCCCGTTCGTGTACCGCTTCGCCACGATCGAGTACACGACGGTCGACCTGAGCGGCGTCGAGTACCGGGTGACGAACCCGCCGTCGCCACTGTTCTGGGTGCTGCTGGTGCTGCCGGCGATCTGGTGGCTCGCGACGATCGTGCCGTCGCTGGCGCTCGGCTGGCGGCGGCTGCACGACGCGAACCTGCCGGGAGCGCTCTGGATCATCGCGGTCTTCGTGGGCCTCGTCGGCATCGTCTTCGGGCTCCTGCCGTCGAACCCGCAGGGCGCACGCTACGACCGACCGGACGGCGCACGATGAGCGACGACCGGCGCGGGCAGCAGCCGCAGCAGCCGTACGGGCAGCAGCCGCAGCAGCCGTACGGACAGCAGCCGCAGCAGCCGTACGGACAGCCGTACGCGCAGTACCAGCAGCAGGCGCCGGTCCCGGTGGACGCCAGTGGTGCCCCGCCGCTCTGGGCGCCCTGGTACGGCATCGGGTTCCTCGACGCGTTCACCCGGTTCTTCAAGAAGTACGCCCGCTTCGACGGCCGCGCGAGCCGCAGCGAGTACTGGTACTGGGTCCTCGCGAACGCGATCGTCACGATCGTGCTCTACGGCGGCGGCATCGCCGGCATCGTCGGCTGGAGCGCTGCGAACTCGTCGACCGACGAGTACGGGTACACCCAGACCGTCGGCTCACCGCCGGCGTGGGCCCCGCTCCTGCTCGGCCTCTTCGGCCTGTGGTGGCTCGCCACCATCGTCCCGAACCTCGCGCTCGCCTGGCGTCGCATGCACGACATCAACCTGCCCGGCCCGCTGTGGTTGATCTCGATCATCGCGTGGCCGGCCGCGATCGTGTTCGCCTGCATCGCGCCCAACCCTGCTGGCGCGCAGTACGATCGGCCCGACGCTCCCTGACCGTCGTCACGATGAAGCGGCCCGCCCCGGGGAGGGCCGGCCGCTTCGTCGTGACGCGGTGGCCGGCGGCTCAGACCACCCGGAGGCGGACCAGGGAGCCGTCGACGACCAGGTCCCGCACCGTGACGGACTGGTCGGCGGTCGCGAAGCGGAGCGCGCCTCCCGGCTGGTCGAACCAGGGCTGCGCGAACGTGACCGTGACCAGGAACGGCCGGTCGACCACGTAGCGGTGCACCTCGGGGGCTGCGGCGACGTGCGGCGGCAGCGACCGCTGGGGGAGCGGCGTGTCGAGCGGGTGCAGCAGGTACCCGTCCGGGCCGCCCACGCGGTCCACCGGCACACCGGCCGGGACCTGGATGGTGAGCCCCTGCGGTCCGGCCTGGGCGACCTGCTGCGCGAGCTGCGGGTACGACGACGCCGCACGGTCCCGGAGCCCGTCGAGCTCGTGCCGGGGGATGTCGCGCGGGGCGGGGAACGCCCGGTTGAGGAACCGGCGGAGCATCTCCACCGCGTCCGCCTCGCCCCGAGCGGTGGCCAGGCGGCGTGCGGTGCCGTAGTCGACGACCTCGAGCGCGAAGTCGCCGTGCGTCTCGGCCGGGACGACACGGAGCGCACCCTCCACCGGCGGCTCGGTGAGCGCCTCTCCGGGGAGCTGCACGTACCGGATCGTGTAGCCGAGCTGGTCGAGGATGGGGCGGGTCTCCGCGAACGTCATGCGCGCGAGCCTACCGGCCGGTTGCATGCCGTTCGCCGAGACACCGCCGCGCGACCGGTGTGACGACCGGTCACGCGCCGCCGCGCATGATCGCCTGCTTGACCTCGGAGATCGCCTTCGTCACCTGGATGCCGCGAGGGCAGGCGTCGGTGCAGTTGAAGGTCGTGCGGCAACGCCACACGCCCTCCTTGTCGTTGAGGATGTCGAGCCGGACGTTCGCCGAGTCGTCACGCGAGTCGAAGATGAACCGGTGCGCGTTCACGATCGCGGCCGGGCCGAAGTACTGCCCGTCGGTCCAGAACACCGGGCACGACGACGTGCACGCTGCGCAGAGGATGCACTTCGTGGTGTCGTCGAACCGGGCGCGGTCGGCGACGGACTGGACGCGCTCCTTGCCCTTCTCCGGCTTGCTGGACGCCTGCAGGAACGGCTGGACCTCGCGGTAGGACTGGAAGAACGGCTCCATGTCCACGACCAGGTCCTTCTCGAGCGGCAGGCCCTTGATCGCCTCGACGTAGATCGGCTTCGACACGTCGAGGTCCTTGATCAGGGTCTTGCACGCGAGCCGGTTGCGGCCGTTGATGCGCATCGCGTCCGAGCCGCACACGCCGTGCGCGCAGGACCGACGGAAGGTCAGCGACCCGTCCTGCTCCCACTTGATCTGGTGCAGCGCGTCGAGGATGCGGTCCGTCGGGAGCATCATGACGTCGAAGTCCTGCCAGCGCGGCTCGTCGTCGACGTCCGGGTCGAACCGGCGGACGATGATCGTGACCGGGAACGAACCGGGAGGGGCGCTCTGCACGGTGTCGGTGCGCGGGCTGTCGGAGACCAGGGTGTCGGTCATCAGTACTTCCTCTCCATCGGCTGGTACCGGGTCACCACGACGGGCTTCCAGTCGAGCGTGATGTGGTCGTCGGCGAGTGACGAGTGGGGGTCGCCCGTCAGGTACGCCATGGTGTGCTGCATGTAGTGCTCGTCGTCGCGCTTCGGGTAGTCGTCGCGCATGTGACCGCCGCGGCTCTCCTTGCGGTTCCGCGCGGAGAACACGACGACCTCGGCCAGGTCGAGCAGGAAGCCCAGCTCGACGGCCTCGAGCAGGTCGGTGTTGAACCGCTTGCCCTTGTCCTGGACCGCGATGTTCAGGTAGCGGTCGCGCAGCTGGTGGATCGTCTCGGTCATCTTCGCGAGCGACTCGTCGGTGCGGAACACCTGCGCGTTCTTGTCCATCTCGTCCTGCAGCTCCTTGCGGAGCACCGCGATGCGCTCGGTACCGGTCGACGCGCGGAGCTGGTCGAGCATGCCGCGGACGCCGGCTGCCGGGTCCTCGGGGAGCGGCAGGAACTCGGCGGTCTGCACCCACTCGGCGGCGTTGTTGCCGGAGCGCTTGCCGAAGACGTTGATGTCGAGCAGCGAGTTCGTGCCGAGGCGGTTCGAGCCGTGCACCGAGACGCAGGCGCACTCGCCGGCGGCGTAGAGCCCGGGCACGACGGTGGTGTTGTCGTACAGGACCTCGGCGTTCGTGTTCGTCGGGATGCCGCCCATCGCGTAGTGCGCGGTGGGCATCACGGGCACGGGCTCGACGACCGGGTCGACGCCGAGGTAGGTGCGGGCGAACTCGGTGATGTCCGGCAGCTTCGTCTCGAGCACCTCGGCACCCAGGTGCGTGCAGTCGAGCAGCACGTAGTCCTTGTTCGGGCCGGCGCCGCGCCCCTCGGCGACCTCCTGCACCATGCAGCGCGCCACGATGTCGCGCGGCGCCAGGTCCTTGATGGTCGGGGCGTACCGCTCCATGAAGCGCTCACCGGACGCGTTGCGGAGGATCGCGCCCTCGCCGCGTGCGCCCTCGGTGAGCAGGATGCCGAGACCGGCCAGGCCGGTCGGGTGGAACTGGAAGAACTCCATGTCCTCGAGCGGCAGGCCCTTGCGCCACACGATGCCGACGCCGTCGCCGGTCAGGGTGTGCGCGTTCGAGGTCGTCTTGTACATCT
The DNA here is from genome assembly GCF_030363035.1 of Curtobacterium caseinilyticum. Classification (GTDB taxonomy): domain Bacteria; phylum Actinomycetota; class Actinomycetes; order Actinomycetales; family Microbacteriaceae; genus Curtobacterium; species Curtobacterium caseinilyticum. The sequence goes on from NZ_JAUCMN010000010.1 coordinate 5,001, forward strand.
TGCCGAAGCCGCCGGTCGCGAAGATCACGGCCTTGGCGTGGAAGACGTGCAGGTCACCGGTGGCGAGCTCGAACGCGACGACGCCCGCGGGCTGCTGGCGGGTCACGCCGTCCTCGCCGACCACGTCCACCATGACGAGGTCGAGGGCGTAGAACTCGTTGTGGAACTCGACGCCGAGCTTCACGCAGTTCTGGAACAGCGTCTGCAGGATCATGTGGCCGGTGCGGTCCGCCGCGTAGCAGGCTCGGCGGACCGGGGACTTGCCGTGGTCGCGCGTGTGGCCGCCGAAGCGCCGCTGGTCGATCTTGCCCTCGGGCGTGCGGTTGAACGGCAGACCCATGTTCTCGAGGTCGATGACGGCGTCGATCGCCTCCTTCGCCAGGATCTCCGCGGCGTCCTGGTCGACCAGGTAGTCACCGCCCTTGATCGTGTCGAAGGTGTGCCACTCCCACGAGTCCTCCTCGACGTTGGCCAGGGCAGCGGCCATGCCGCCCTGCGCCGCTCCCGTGTGCGACCGCGTCGGGTACAGCTTCGAGATGACGGCCGTCTTCGCCTTCGGGCCGGCCTCGATGGCGGCGCGCATGCCGGCGCCGCCCGCGCCGATGATGACGATGTCGTGCTGGTGGTGGTGAACGGTGGTCTCGGTCACTGGGGCCTTTCAGGGTGGGTCAGCGCGACGGCAGCGGTGTGCGCGGCGTGCTCGGAGGTCGTGGCGGCTGCTGGTGCCCGGCGGACTACTGCGCGGGGCAGAACGACGGCAGGTCCGCCGCGGCAGCGCCGGCGGGGCACGGGTCGAAGGTCCAGCAGACGAGCAGGCCGAGCACGACCAGCGCGACGCAGGCGATGAGCACCGCGAGCAGCAGGGTCTTCCGGATGCCGGGCTTGGCGACGTAGTCGTTGATGATCGTCCGCATGCCGTTCGAGCCGTGCACGAGGGCGAGGACGAGCATCAGCGAGTCCCACACCTGCCAGAAGGGGTTGGCCCACTTGCCGGCGACGAAGGCGAAGTCGATCTGCTTGACGCCCTCGCCGGCGACCATGTTCACGAAGAGGTGGCCGAAGATGAGCACCACGAGCAGGACGCCCGAGGCGCGCATGTAGATCCACCCCCACTTCTCCCAGTTGGTGGTGCGGTGGGCTGCGGCGGCCGAACGGGGCGCCTCGACGGTCTGTGTGGTCATGTCCGTGTCCGTCCCGTCGCCTACTGGAAGTCCGCGACGAGGTTCATGAGCTGACGGGGCAGGAAGCCCGCGATGAGGATGGCCCACACGACCATGACGATCCAGAACATGGCCCGCTGGTACTTGGGGCCCTTCGACCAGAAGTCGACCAGGATGATCCGCAGCCCGTTGAGTGCGTGGAAGACGATCGCCATCACGAGCGCGATCTCACCGAGGTTCATGATCGGCGTCTTGTAGGTGCCGATCACGGCGTTGTACGCCTCCGGCGACAGCCGCACGAGTGCGGTGTCGAGGATGTGGACGAGCAGGAAGAAGTAGATCGCGACACCGGTGATGCGGTGCAGCACCCACGACCACATGCCCGTGGACCCGCGGTAGAGCGTCCCCTCGAGCTTCCGAGAAGCGCGGGGCGCCTCGATCGTCACCTTCGGTTCGACGATCGTCGTCCCGCCTGCGGTCTGCTCGGCCATGAGCAAGTCCTCCCATAGGACGGGCTCGCCGATCGGCGAGCCCTTGCCGTTCGTGTTCGTGTGGAACACGTCCATCCTATGCGCGCGCGCTGACACTCTCGTCCCACCCGGCGCGGACCGCGCGGGTCGCCGCCGGCGGGGCACCGATGGTGCGGGCCGTGTCGTGGTGTGCGAGGAGCTGGTCGCCGACCGCCTCCCAGGTGGTCCCCTCCACCCGGAGCCGTCCCGCGGACCCCATCCGCGCGGCCGCTGCCGGGTCGCGCACCAGGCCCAGGACGGCTCGTCGCAGGGCCTGCGGTGCGTCCGGGTCGTAGAGCTCCCCGTCGAGCCCGGGGGCGACGAGGTCGATCGGTCCGCCGGACGCCGGGGCGACGACCGGCAGGCCGCTCGCGTGCGCCTCCTGCAGCGTCTGCCCGAACGTCTCGGCGGGTCCTGTGTGCACGAAGACGTCGAGCATCGCGTACGCATCGGCGAGGGCCTCGCCGCGCAGCGGACCGGTGAACGTGACGTCGAGGTGCCGCAGCCGGCGCTCGAGGAACGCCCGCGACGGACCACCGCCGGCCACGACGAGCCGGATGCCGGGGAGTCCACCGAGCTCGGCGAGCCGCTCGACCTCCTTCTCCGGGGCGAGCCGTCCGACGTACCCGACGATCGTCTCGCCGCTCGGCGCGATCCGGCGGCGGGCGGCCCGGACCTGCGCACCGGCACGGCGACCGGGGTGGAACAGCTCGGTGTCGACGCCCCGGCCCCATCGTGCGACGCGCGGCACGCCGTCCTCGGCGAGCATCGCCGCGGTCGCGCTCGACGGGGCGAGCGTCAGCGACGCCCCGGCGTGGATGCGGCCCAGGATCCTCCTGACCAACGGGACGGTCGCGGTCAGGCCGTTGCGGCGGGCGAACCCGGCCACGTCGGTCTGGAAGACGGCGACGGAGGGGATGCCGAGCCTCCCGGCCGCCGTGATGGCGCGTCCGCCCAGCAGGAACGGACTGGCGGCGTGGAGCACGTCGGCGCCGGAGGCGGCGAGGATCGTGTCGAGCACGGGGTGGGGGAGGGCGACCGGGAACTGCCGGTACGCGACCGCGGGCACCCGGTGCACGTCGAAGGACCGGTACCGCTCGACCTGCGACCTGGACCGGAACTGCGCGAGTCCCGGGGTGTCCGGGGCGATCACGACCGCGCGGTGGCCGCGGCGCTCCAGGTGGTCGAGGACCGCGAGGACGCTGGTCGTCACGCCGTTGAGGGTGGGCAGGAAGCTCTCGGTCACGACGGCGACGGTCCGCTGGGACGTGCCGCGCTCCACGCTGCGTGCGCTCATGGTGCTGCCCATGCTCCGCGCGTGCCGTGACCGGCCGGGGCGGGCCGGGTGAACGGCCGGCACGCAGGCGGTGAACTCGACGGGGCGGGTCCGGTGGCGGGTCGGCGGGGATGGCGGACGGGAGGCACGGCCTCCGCCCGGCGGGTCCCGTGCGGTCCGTCCGTGGTCGGTGCACCCACCGTGCGGGCTTCCGCACGCATCGTGCGGGTGACGTCCAGGCCCCGTCCGGCTGCACCGGTACGGTGAGCGGGTGGCAGACGCACTCGAGGACTTCTACGCGATCATCCCGGCCGGCGGCATCGGTTCCCGCCTCTGGCCGCTCTCCCGCGCGGACGCGCCCAAGTTCCTGCACGACCTGACCGGCTCCGGCACGTCGCTCCTGCGTCAGACGTGGGACCGGTTGGCGCCCCTCGCCGGCGACCAGCGGATCATGGTCGTCACCGGTCGGGCGCACCGGGTCGCGGTCGAGTCGCAGCTGCCGGGGGTGGCCGACCACAACGTCGTGCTCGAGAGCGAGCCCAAGGACTCCACCGCGGCCATCGGCCTGGCGGCGGCGATCCTCCGCCGTCGTGAGCCCGACGTGGTCATCGGCTCGTTCGCCGCAGACCACGTCATCGGGGATGCCCGCGGCTTCCGCCGGTCGGTGCGCGAGGCCGTCGCCGCCGCCCGTGCCGGGTACGTGACGACCATCGGCATCACCCCGACCGAGCCGGCGATCGGCTTCGGGTACATCCACGCCGACGGTGAGGCGCTCGACGTCGAGGGCGCCGCGACCGTGCACGCCGTGGAGTCCTTCGTCGAGAAGCCCGACCTGGAGACCGCCACGGCGTACCTGGAAGAAGGCAACTACCTCTGGAACGCGGGCATGTTCATCGCCCGCGCCGACGTGCTGCTCGCCGAGATCGGTCGGACGAAGCCGGAGCTGCTCGCGGGCATCGAGGAGCTCGCCGCGGCCTGGGACACCTCGTCACGCGGTGCCGTCGTCGACGCGATCTGGCCCGGGCTCGAGAAGATCGCGATCGACTACACCGTCGCCGAGCCGGCCGCGGCCGCCGGCCGCATGGCGGTCGTGCCGGGCGACTTCGACTGGGACGACGTCGGAGACTTCGCCTCGCTCGCGAAGCTGCAGTCCGGCGGTCGGGCGAACAACCTCGCCGTGCTCGGCGACGGCGCCCGCATCCTCGCCGACTCGTCGAGCGGCATCGTCGTGGCGCACAGCCAGCGGCTCATCTCGCTCATCGGGGTCGAGGACATCGTCGTCGTCGACACCCCGGACGCCCTGCTCGTCACCACGAGCGCGAACGCGCAGCGGGTCAAGGGTGTGGTGGACGCGCTGAAGATCAGCGGCCGGGGCGACGTGCTCTGAGGTTCCGCGGACCTGGTGTACGGTGATGTTCCGGTCGCGGGGGCCGGGCTGACTCGGGGGAGTGCTGATGGGGGACGTCCAGTTCGACGCTGCGGACGCGAGTGCGCTCGCACGCGTCGCGCGGCGAACGGCTGGCACGTTGCGGGGGCAGGCCGGTCCGCGGTCGGGCGCCGTCGCATCGGCGCTCGACGACTTCGAGGGGGCCTACGCCGACCGGTTCCGTGACGCCGCCGTGGTCGAGGCCGAGGACCGGGCACGACTGGCGGGCGTGCTGGTCGACCTCGCCGACCAGATCGACGCCGCGGTCGCTGCTGCGGAGCGTGAACGGGAGCGCCAGCGTGACCACGCCGACTGGAAGGCACGTGACGCCGACCGGAAGCGGGCGGCGTCCGTGGCCGAGGCCTTCGCCGGTTCCGCAGGACGGTCGGTCGTCGACGCACTGGAGCGCTTCACCGATCCCGAGCCGGCGACCGAACCCGAGCCGAGGCCGGAGGTCGACGCTGAGTTCCGAGGTCGGGAGCGTGCGCGCTACGGCGACGGAGCGAGCCGCGGCAGGAGTTCTGCCGATCCGGGCGCGCTCCGGGCCTTCTTGACGACGACCTCGGGACTGGACACGACCGCGTCGGCCGAGTCCGAGCGCGTGCGATCGGCGTGGTCCTCCTTCCGGTCCTCCTGCGCCTGGGTCACGGTCGACCGCGCGAGCATGCCGGCGGGTTTTGCGCGCTACGTGCGCGAGAACGACGAGGACCGGAGATGGATCGGCAGGATCGCCGACGCCTTCGAGGCCGCCGGCGGCAGTGGGTCGCTGTCGAACGCGGCTCTCGACATCGCGGCGACCGGACAGGCGGCGCCTGCCCTCCAACGGCTGTTCGCGGAGCACCTGACGCCGACGGAGGTCGCGGAGCGCTGGGCTGCGCTCGGGCTGACGACGGCCGACGCCAGCGTGTTCGACGGTTTTCCGACGGACGTGCTCGCGCGACTCGGGAACCTCGAGGGTGTCCCGTACTGGGCGCGGAGTACGGCGAACGCCCTCGTGCTGAACCAGCGACTGGTCGACGTGGAGCGCCAGATCGAGCAGCTGGAGCGGACGGTCGCATCGGCGGGTGACGGCTCACGGGTGTTGGCGCGGGAACTCACGGCGCTGTACGCGGACCGCAAGGCCCTCCGGAACGTCAATGCTGCGTTGACGAAGAAGGGTTCCGACGGCAAGCGCTTCCTCATCGCACTCACCGACGATCGACCGCCGCTCGCTGCTGTCTCGATCGGCGATCTCGATCGTGCAGATTCGGTGACCTGGGCTGTCCCGGGGATGAACACGACGTCCGCGGACATGACGATGTGGTCGAGAGGCGCCCAGAACATCTACCAGGAGCAAGCCCGTCGCCCGGGATCTCCGTCGCACGCGGTCGTCGCGTGCATCGGCTACGCGACCCCCGACGAGAAGGACGTGCTGTTCATGGGCAAGGCGAAGAAGGGCGGCGGACAGTTGGCTGACGCGCTCCGGGGACTCGACGCGGTCCGTGCGGGTCAGGTGCCTGAGACGAACGTCGTGGCGCACTCGTACGGCACGACGACCGCGGCCGTCGCCCTCGCAGAGCAGGGTGTCCACGTCGATCGCTTCGTCGCTCTGGGCTCGGCCGGGCTTCCGGATCACCTGCGCTCGATCACCGACATCCACGCGGACCACGTGTACGCAGCACGGGCGAAGGACGCGCCGACCGGCAAGGAAGGTCTGGGGGACGAATGGGCCGAGTTCGGCCGTGAACAGAGTTACGCGCACCACGTGGACCCGACACGCGACATCTTCGGCGTGAACGTGTTCGGAGTGGACGGCGCGACGGCTGCGGACGGGACAGACCTCGCACCGGTTCTCCATCACGATCCCTTGAGGAGTGACCTTCGGGGGTACCTCGACCGAGGTACCGAGAGTCTGCGCAACGTGGGACTCGCGACCACGGCCCGCGATGCCGAGCTCACACCGGCGTCATCAGGATGAGCGGCCGGAGAGCCTCGAGAGGAGACGAATGTCTGCCCAGCTGACCGTGCGGCGCCTGACGAGCGTTGCCCTCACACCCCTTGCACTGCTGATCTTCATCAGCGGTTGCGCTCGACATCCTTCGGTAGGCGAGACGCCATCCGGAGACGGAAGGACGGCCCAGATGGACCCCGAGACTGCTCAGCGGAAGATGACCGAACTCGTCGACAGGACCGCGTCGGAGCTCCGGGGCGAGTGGGTCACCACGCAGGGTCCGGATTACGTCGACAGCTGCACGCTCCCCGACGGTGGAGAAGGAGCCAACTGGGTCTACCTGATCACCAGGACGGACGAAGGTGGCAGTCCGGACAACGACGCTGCGACGGTCACGAGTACCTGGCAGTCCGCGGGCATGACCGTCGAACGAGTCGCGGATCCTGACGGCCCGGTCGTCGTCGGACGAGGTGGAGCGTCGACCGCGTTGATCGATCTGTACGCGTTCCCTGGCAAGTACACCTTGGAGGCCGAATCGCTCTGCTTCCCGGGGAGTGCCGATGAGATCGAAGAGGAGCAGAGCAGCGGGTCCTGAGCTGGCCCGACGGATGCTCAGGCACTTGCCCGCGAGACGTCCTGCCTGTCGCATCACCACGGTCACGGCGCTGCTGCTGCTGTCTGCGGTCACGACCGTCGGCTGTGCCGGTCAGCGCGGTGCAGCCCCATCGACCGAGAGGATCACGCCTGTGGACGCGGACACGGCTCAGCGCACCAGGATCGACATCGTCGATGAGACGACCGGTGCGCTCGGCGGCGAAGGGGCAACGCGGACGTCTCCCGACTACGTCGAGAGCTGTCAGCTGACGAGCGACGAAGAAGGAGCCCGGTGGGTGTACCGAGTTGCGCGATCAGAGTCGGGTGACGCGCAGGCCGATCCTGTTGCTGCCTCCGACATCTGGAGACCCGCCGGCATGAGGGTGGACCGTCTTGTCGACGCCAAGGGGCCAGCGATGGTCGCTCGCGGCGGCGATCGCGTCTCGCTGTGCTTCCCCGGCGACGCTGACCGCATCACGGAGCAGCAGGCTGACGAGTGACGCTCGGATCGACGTCTGGTGCTTCCGTGCACGATCGACGGCAGGTGTCGCCCGCTGTAGCGCTCCACCACGAAATCCCCGGATCGTCCCCCAGACCGAGTCCCCGGGGGACGTCGGCGTTACGGGCGCGTTTCGTCGGGGTCGCGATCGGGTAACTGATCCCAGCAGTCCCTCAGGGGCGTTCTGTACCGGCCCGACGGTCGTGTACTGTCGCCACGATCGCCCGGAACAGCACGTGGTCCGGGCACCGCCCCCCGGAGGAACCAACCCGTGACAACTCGTACCCGTCAGGTCGTGCTCAGCGGCCTCGCGCTCGCCGGCACCATGGCCGTCCTGGCCGGCTGCTCGGCCGCCCCGTCCGACACCGCCTCGGCGAAGAAGACCGACTTCCGCCCCTGCATGGTCTCCGACGCCGGTGGCTTCGACGACAAGTCCTTCAACCAGCTCGGCTACGAGGGCATGGTCGACGCCGCGAAGGACCTCGGCGCCGACTACAACAAGGCCGAGTCCAAGGACGCCACGGTCTACGACTCGAACATCGAGCAGCTCGTCAACCAGAACTGCAACCTCATCGTCACGGTGGGCTTCAACCTCGCCGACGCCACGAAGAAGCAGGCTGCCGCGAACCCCGACACCGAGTTCGCGATCATCGACGACGCGTCGATCGACGCCAAGAACGTCAAGCCGATCACGTTCGACACCTCGCAGGCGGCGTTCCTGGCCGGCTACGCGGCCGCGTCGTACTCGAAGACCGGCGTCGTCGGCACCTTCGGTGGCATGCAGATCCCGACCGTCACCATCTTCATGGACGGCTTCGCGGACGGCGTGAAGTACTACAACGAGCAGAAGAAGAAGGACGTCAAGGTCGTCGGCTGGAACGTCGAGACCGGCAAGGGCTCCTTCACCGGTGGCTTCGAGGCGGGCACGCAGGCCAAGTCGGTCGCGCAGACCCTGCTCGACCAGGACGCCGACGTGATCCTGCCCGTCGGTGGCCCCATCTACCAGTCGGCTGCCGAGGCGATCAAGGACGCGAACAACGGCTCCGTCCTCATCGGCGCGGACAGCGACCTCTACGAGGCCGACCCGCGCTACAAGGACATCGCCTTCACCTCGGTCATGAAGGGCATGCGCCCCGCCGTCAAGGACGTCGTCGAGCAGGCCGCCGACGACAAGTTCTCGAAGGAGCCGTACGTCGGCACCCTGAAGAACGAAGGCGTCGGCATCGCACCGTTCCACGACTACGAGTCCAAGGTCGACTCGGGTCTGCAGGGCGAGCTCGACACCATCAAGTCGGGCATCATCGACGGCTCGATCACGGTCGAGACGCAGTCGAACAAGTAGTCGGGTGAACGCGGGCGGGGGATCGATCCTCCGCCCGCGTTTCCGCGCGCTGACCGACGGGTCGCGTGCTGACCAACAGAAACGCAGTTGAGAACATGAAGCTCGAGCTCCGCGGCATCACCAAGCGGTTCGGCCCGCTGGTCGCGAACGACCACATCTCCCTCACCGTGGAACCCGGTGAGGTGCACTGTCTCCTGGGCGAGAACGGTGCGGGCAAGTCCACCCTGATGAACGTGCTCTACGGCCTGTACCAGGCCGACGAGGGCGAGATCCTGCTGGACGACGTCGTCCAGGACTTCGACGGCCCCGGTGACGCGATGCGCTCGGGCATCGGCATGGTGCACCAGCACTTCATGCTCGTGCCGGTGTTCACCGTCGCCGAAAACGTCATGCTCGGTCAGGAGCAGACGACCTTCGGCGGACGACTCGACCTGGCCGGCGCCCGCAAGCGGGTCCGCGAGATCAGCGACCGCTTCGGGTTCGACGTCGACCCGGACGCCCGCATCGAGGACCTGCCCGTCGGCGTGCAGCAGCGCGTCGAGATCATCAAGGCGCTGTCCCGCGACGCGAAGGTGCTCGTGTTCGACGAGCCCACCGCCGTGCTCACGCCGCAGGAGACCGACGAGCTGATGGGCATCATGCGCCAGCTCCGCGCGGCCGGCACCGCCATCGTCTTCATCACGCACAAGCTGCGCGAGGTCCGCGAGGTCGCCGACCGCATCACGGTCATCCGGCTCGGCAAGGTCGTCGGCGAAGCGTCGCCCACCGCGACGAACAACGAGCTCGCCGCCCTCATGGTCGGCCGGGCCGTGTCCCTCGTCGTCGACAAGACGCCCGCGTCCGGCGGCGAGGACGCCCTCGTCGTCGACGGTCTCACCGTCACCGACCCGTCCGGCGTCGTCCTCGTCGACGACGTGTCGTTCACCGTCCGCCGCGGCGAGGTCCTCGCCATCGCCGGCGTGCAGGGCAACGGGCAGACCGAGCTCACCGAGGCGATCATCGGGCTCGAGCCCGTGCACGCGGGACGCATCACACTCGACGGCAAGGAGCTCACCGGTCGCACGGTGAAGCAGGTCCTCGACGCGGGCGTGGGCTTCGTGCCCGAGGACCGCAAGGAGGACGGCCTGGTCGGCGAGTTCACCATCGCCGAGAACCTCATGCTCGACCGCGCGGACCACGACGAGTTCGTGCGCGCCGGGACCATCCGGTCGGCGGAGCGCGACGCGTTCGCCGACGAGAAGATCGCCGAGTTCGACATCCGCACGCCCTCGCGCACCACCGCGGCCGGTCGGCTGTCCGGCGGCAACCAGCAGAAGATCGTCCTCGCCCGCGAGCTGAGCCGCGAGCTGCGGCTGTTCGTCGCCGCTCAGCCCACGCGCGGCATCGACGTCGGCTCGATCGAGTTCGTGCACAAGCGCATCGTCGCGACCCGCGACACCGGCGTCCCGGTCATCGTCGTCTCCACGGAGCTCGACGAGGTCGTGGCGCTCGCCGACCGGATCGCGGTCATGTACCGCGGCGGCATCGTCGGCATCGTCCCCGCGGACACCCCCCGCGACGTCCTCGGCCTGATGATGGCCGGGGAACTGCCCGAAGGAACGGAGCTGGCAGCGTGAGCACCCCCACGCCGGACAACGCACGGCCGGTGACCCCGGTCGACGCACCCACCGACGACCGCCTGCAGGACGTCGAGGGCACCCCGCACCTCATGACCGACTCCGCCGCCGACACCGAGCGCCGCGCCGGCGGCGGCGACCGCTGGAGCACCGCGCTGCAGAGCATCGTCAACGGCTCCGTGCTCGTCACGGTCCTCGCCGTCGTGCTCGCCCTGGTCGCGTGCGGTGTCCTCATCGCGGTCACCGACGAGAACGTCCGCGCTGCGGCCGGGTACTTCTTCGCCCGCCCGTCCGACACCTTCCAGGCCGTCTGGACGGCCGTCGGCGGCGCGTACTCCTCGCTCTTCCAGGGCTCCGTCGTGAACTTCGGCGCGAGCTCGTTCGCGCAGGCGATCGCCCCGATCACCCGCTCGGTCGACTACGCCGTGCCGCTCATCGCCGCGGGCCTCGGCATCGCCCTGTCGTTCCGCGCCGGCCTGTTCAACATCGGCGGTCAGGGACAGATCCTGATCGGCGCCGCCGCGGCGGGTTGGGTCGGGTTCTCGTTCGACGGCCCGGCGGCGGTCCACATCCCGCTCACCGTCCTCGCCGGCATCGTCGGCGGTGCGGTGTGGGGCGGCATCGTCGGGATCCTCAAGGCACGGACCGGTGCCAACGAGGTCGTCCTGACGATCATGCTCAACTACGTCGCGCTGTACCTGGTCAGCTACCTGCTCCGCACCCCGGGGCTGCTGCAGGCCCCCGGCAGCTCGAACCCGATCTCGCCCGCCACGAAGGAGAGCGCGGTGTTCCCGGCGCTCTTCGGTCCGCGGTTCGGCATCGACCTCGGCTTCGTCGTGGCCCTCGTGGCCGTCGTCGTGGTCTGGTGGCTCGTCAACAAGTCGTCCCTCGGTTTCCGCTTCCGCACGATCGGTGAGAACCCGCGTGCGGCCCGCGTGGCCGGCATGAGCGTCCCGGCGCTGACCATCTGGGTGATGGTCATCTCGGGTGCGCTCGTCGGCATCGCCGGCGCCTACCAGGTGCAGGGCGCCGTCACCTCGGGCTTCACCTCGGGCATCGACGCCGGCATCGGCTTCGACGCGATCACGGTGGCGCTCCTCGGCCGGTCGAAGCCGTGGGGCGTGTTCTGGGCCGCGATCCTGTTCGGCGTGCTGAAGAACGGCGGCTACGCGATGCAGGCCGCCAACGACATCCCGATCGACATCGTCGGCGTGATCCAGGCGCTCATCGTCCTGTTCATCGCCGCGCCGCCGCTCGTCCGTGCGATCTTCCGCATCCCGCAGCCGGGTGCGCGTCGCCGTGGTCGTGCCGCGAAGAACTCCCGGAAGGCGGTCGCCGCATGAGCACCACCACCACCGCGGCGCCCGCACCGGCGCTGTCCGACCGTCCGATCGAGACGACCCGGAGCTGGAAGGCCCCGATCGGCTTCGGTGTCTTCACCCTGCTCGCGCTGCTCTTCTTCGGCGTGCTGCACCGGGCCGGGGAGACCACGTTCCGGCTGGCGAACGGCGGCGACTTCTTCGCACTGCCGAACGTGCCGCTGCCCGCCACGGGCACCGGGATCGTCGTCATCGTCCTGCTCGCCCTCGCCACGGTGTACGCCGTCGTCGAGGTGCGCGGAGCACGGAGGATCCCGCTCTGGCTGACCGCGGTCTTCGCGATCGTGTTCGTGGTCGGCTTCCTCACGTGGTCGGCGGCGGGGGACACCATCCCCGTGCCCGGTCTGCTCGTCGGTGCGCTGGGCCTGAGCGTCCCGCTCGTGTTCGGTGCCCTCGGCGGCGTGATCTCCGAGCGCGTCGGCGTCGTCAACATCGCGATCGAGGGCCAGTTCCTCGCCGGTGCGTTCACGTCGGCGATGATCGCCTCGCTCACCGGCTCCGCGTGGGTCGGCCTCGTCGGTGCGCTGATCGCCGGCGTGCTGGTGTCGTTCGTCCTCGCGGCGTTCAGCATCAAGTACCTGGTCGACCAGGTCATCGTCGGTGTCGTCATCAACGCGTTCATCTCCGGCCTGACCGGCTTCCTCTACTCGCAGGTGCTGTCGCCGAACGAGCAGACACTCAACGTCGGCGTGCGCTTCCCGAAGATCGAGATCCCGGTCCTGCACCAGATCCCGGTCATCGGGCCGGTGTTCTTCGAGCAGACCGTCGTCGTCTACCTGGCCTACGTCGCGGTCGCGGTCGTCACCTTCGCCCTGTTCAAGACCCGCTGGGGCCTGCGCCTCCGCGCGGTCGGCGAGCACCCGCAGGCGGCGGACACCGTCGGCATCAACGTCGCGCGGACCCGCTTCTGGAACGTCTCGCTCGCCGGTGCGATCGCCGGCCTGGGCGGCGCGTACTTCACGCTCGACGCTGTCGGCCCGTTCACGAAGGACATGACCGCAGGCGCCGGCTACATCGCGCTCGCGGCCGTCATCTTCGGACGCTGGGACCCGATCCGGGCGACGCTCGCGGCACTGCTGTTCGGCTTCGCGTCGAACCTCCAGAACATCCTCGGCGCGATCGACTCGCCGGTGCCGAGCGAGTTCCTGCTCATGCTGCCCTACGTCGTCACGATCTTCGCGGTCGCCGGCCTGGTCGGGCAGTCGCGCGGACCGGCGGCCGCCGGCAAGCCGTACACGAAGAGCTGACGGACGGGAGGCACGACACATGACCCACACGGACCCTGCGGACGGCGACGGGGTCGCCACCGACCCCGCGACCGGCGAGCCGTCCTGGACGGACCCGGCCACGAGCCTCCAGGCCGAGACCGACACCGTCCTCGACGCGCGCGTCGACGTGGACTGGAGCGCGCTGCGCGAGGCGGCGACCGCCGCCATGCGACGCGCCTACGCGCCGTACTCGTCCTTCCCGGTGGGCGCCGCGGCGCTCACCGACGACGGACGCATCGTCTCCGGCTGCAACATCGAGAACGCGTCGTACGGGGTCACCCTGTGCGCCGAGTGCTCGCTCGTGTCGCAGCTGCACATGACCGGCGGCGGCAAGCTCGTCGCGTTCACGTGCGTGGACGGCGACGGCGCGACGCTCATGCCGTGCGGCCGGTGCCGGCAGCTGCTGTTCGAACACTCGACCGAGGGCATGCTCCTCGAGACGGTCTCGGGCATCCGCACGATCGACCAGGTGCTGCCCGACGCGTTCGGGCCCCGCACCCTCGCGACCTACCAGCAGGAGCACTGACATGGCAGTCGAGCCCTTCGACACCGTCGACCTCATCCGCACCAAGCGCTCGGGTGATGCCCTGGCGACCGCCGAGATCGACTGGCTCGTCGACGCCTACACGCGCGGCTACGTCGAGGACCCGCAGATGGCGGCGTTGGCGATGGCGATCTTCCTCAACGGCATGGAGCGGCGGGAGATCAAGGACCTGACGCTCGCGATGATCGCGTCGGGGGAGCGGATGTCGTTCGGCTCGCTCGGCAAGACGACCGTCGACAAGCACTCGACCGGTGGTGTCGGGGACAAGATCACGCTGCCGCTCGCACCGCTCGTGGCCTCGTTCGGCGTGGCCGTGCCGCAGCTGTCCGGGCGCGGACTCGGCCACACCGGCGGCACGCTCGACAAGCTCGAGTCGATCGCCGGCTGGCAGGCGTCGATCTCGAACGACCGCATGATGCAGGTGCTGTCGGACGTCGGAGCGGTCATCTGCGCCGCCGGCTCCGGCCTGGCCCCGGCGGACAAGAAGCTCTACGCGCTCCGGGACACCACCGGCACCGTCGAGTGCATCCCGCTCATCGCGTCGAGCATCATGTCGAAGAAGATCGCCGAGGGCACGGGCGCGCTCGTGCTCGACGTGAAGTTCGGCTCGGGTGCCTTCATGCCGACCTACGAGGCGTCGAAGGAACTGGCGCAGACGATGGTCGACCTCGGGAACGACGCCGGGGTCGCGACCTCGGCGCTGCTCACCGACATGGAGGTCCCCCTCGGCATGACCATCGGCAACGCGCTCGAGGTGCGGGAGTCGGTGGAGGTGCTGGCCGGTGGCGGTCCGGCGGACGTGGTGTCGTTGACCGTCTCGCTCGCGGAGGAGATGCTCCGGCTCGCCGGGCTGCCCGACGCCGACCCGGCGGCGGCGCTGGCCGACGGGCGGGCGATGGACACCTGGCGCAGGATGATCGAGGCGCAGGGCGGCGACGCGTCGGCACCGCTTCCGGTGTCCCGCGAGCAGCACGTCGTCACCGCTCCCTCCTCCGGCGTCCTCACCGAACAGCAGGCGTTGCCGTTCGGCATCGCCGCGTGGCGCCTCGGCGCCGGTCGGGCCCGTGCGCAGGACCCGGTGCAGGCGGGCGCCGGCATCGAGCTGCACGTGAAGCCGGGCGACACCGTGACGGCGGGGCAGCCGCTGTGGACCCTGCACACCGACGAGCCGGCGCGGTTCGAGCGTGCGCTGGAGTCGCTCGACGGTGCGTGGGCGATCGGGACGACCGCGCCCGAGCGTGGGCCGATCGTGCGCGAGCGGATCACCGGCTGACCACACCGTCCCGACGACCGGAGGCTCCCCGCACGGCTGTGGGGAGCCTCCAGTGCGTCGTGGCTGCTCTTGTCCACAGGCACCTGCGCCGAGTCGGCGACCACCGATAGCCTGGATCGCATGAGCGCCGACGCCCCCACCTACCGCCTGCCCGACGCCGGAGCGGTCATCGACGACCTGCCCAAGGTCTCGCTGCACGACCACCTCGACGGCGGCCTGCGGCCCGCGACGATCGTCGACCTCGCGGACCAGGCCGGGGTCTCGCTGCCGGTGACGGATCCGGAAGCACTCGGAGCGTGGTTCGCCGAGCAGTCGAACAGCGGTTCGCTCGTCGAGTACCTGAAGACCTTCGACGTCACCACGTCGGTGATGCAGACCGCTCCCCAGCTGCACCGCGTTGCGAAGGAGTTCGTCGAGGACCTGGTCGCCGACGGCGTCGTCTACGGCGAGGTCCGGTGGGCGCCGGAGCAGCACCTGCGCGGGGGCCTGACCCTCGACGAGGCGGTCGAGGCGGTCCAGGCCGGCATCGCCGAGGCCGTCGACGCGGCCGACGGGTCGATCCGCATCGGACAGTTGATCACCGCGATGCGCCACGCCGACCGGTCGCTCGAGATCGCCGAGCTCGCCGTCCGGCACCGTGACCGCGGCGTCGTCGGCTTCGACATCGCCGGGGCAGAGGCCGGCTTCCCGCCCGCGGACCACCGCGCGGCGTTCGACCACCTGGCCTCCGAGCTCTTCCCGACGACCGTCCACGCGGGCGAGGCGGACGGCCTCGCGTCCATCCGCTCGGCGCTCGTCGACGGGCGGGCGCTCCGCCTCGGGCACGGCGTGCGGATCTTCGAGGACATCAGCCTCTCCGACGCGGGCGACGGCACCACCTTGGCATCGCTGGGCGAGGTCGCGTCGTGGGTCCGTGACCGTGAGATCCCGCTCGAGGTCGCGCCGTCGTCGAACCTGCAGACCGGTGCGGTCGCCGCGTGGGGCGACGACCTCGCCGACCACCCGTTCGACGTGCTCTACCAGCTCGGGTTCCGGGTCACGGTGAACACCGACAACCGTCTGATGAGCAACACCTCGCTGTCGAAGGAACTCGCGCTCCTCGCCGGCACGTTCGGCTACGACCTCGACGACCTGGCCGCGTTCCAGATCAACGCCGCGCTCGGGTCCTTCCTGCCGCTCGAGGACCGCGAGGAGATCATCGCGACCATCACCGCCGGACACCAGGAGGCCTAGCCGATGCCACTGCCGCCGCTGCCGGACGACGCCGTGGTGCTCGGAGCGAGCGCGTCCTCGTGGCGCGAGGCGCTCCGGCTCGCCGGTGGTGCGCTCGTGTCCTCCGGGTCAGCGACGCCGCCGTACACCGACGCGATGATCGCGCTCGTCGAGGAGCACGGGCCGTACATCGTCATCTCCCCGGGGCTGGCGTTCGCGCACGCCCGACCCGGGCCCGCGGTGCTGCGCGACGGGCTGGCGGTGGTGACCCTGCGTGAGCCGGTCACGTTCGGGCACCCGCACAACGACCCGGTGTCGGTCGTGCTCGGGCTCGCGGTGGCCGCGGTCGGCACGCACCTCGAGGCGATCGGTGAGATCGCGAACACGTTCAACGACGCCACCGCGACCGGGCGGTTGGCCGCAGCTGCCTCGGCGGACGAGGTCCGGGCGATCATGGGGGTGCGGGCATGAAGATCGTGACCATCTGCGGTGCGGGCATCGGCTCGAGCGGGATCCTCAAGGTGAACGCCGAGAAGGCCCTCGACGCACTCGGGCTGTCGGCATCGGTCGTGGCGGCCGACGTCGCGTCCGTGCGGGCCGTGGCCGACGACGCGAACGTGATCCTGACGAGCGCGGAGTTCGTCGAGGCGATCGGGGACACCTACGCCGAGGTCATCGTCATCCGCAACCACTTCGACCAGGGCGAGATCACCATGGCGGTGGACCGGGCACTCGGGGAGCACTGAGCGGGTCCGGTGTTCCTGCACCGGACCTGCTCGCGCCCGCCCGTCCACACCGGTGGCGTGCCCGGCCCGGTCCGGGAGCGCCTCGCCCTAGGATCGGGGCATGAGCACGGAGAACCCGCTGAACGACCCCGCCGCCGACCCGTTCGAGGTCGCGCGCGACGCCGCCGCCGTCATCGCCGACCGGTCCGGCATCGAGCGGCACGACATCGCCCTGACCCTGGGCTCCGGCTGGGGAAAGGCCGCCGACATCATCGGCGAGACGGTCTCGACGATCGACGCTGCCGACGTCCCGGGCTTCAGTGCCTCGGCCGTACCGGGGCACTCGGGCACGGTCCGGTCGATCCGGCTCGAGGACGGCCGGCACGCGCTCGTCATCGGCGCACGGACGCACTACTACGAGAACCACGGCGTCCGCCGTGTCGTGCACAGCGTGCGCACCGCCGCGGCGACCGGGGCGTCGATCATGGTGCTGACGAACGGTGCCGGTGGCATCAAGGAGACCTGGAAGCCGGGCACGCCGGTGCTCATCAGCGACCACATCAACCTCACCGCTGACAGCCCGCTCGAGGGTGCGACGTTCGTCGACTTGACCGACCTGTACTCGGCCCGTCTGCGCGAGGTCGCCAGGTCGATCGACCCGTCGCTCGACGAGGGCGTCTACACGCAGTTCCGCGGCCCGCACTACGAGACCCCGGCCGAGGTCCAGATGGCGAAGACCATCGGCGGGCACATCGTCGGCATGTCGACCGCGCTCGAGGCCATCGCCGCCCGTCAGGCCGGCATGGAGGTCCTCGGCTTCTCCCTCATCACGAACCTCGCTGCGGGCATCCAGAAGACGCCGCTGTCCCACGCGGAGGTCCTCGAGGCCGGTCGCGAGGCCGAGCCGGTCATCGCCGACCTGCTCGCCCGCGTGGTGGCCGCGCTGTGACCCGCCACGAGGGCGCGTCGGACGGCGCGATCGCGGACGGCGACCTGGGCGAGGGCGCCGAGCCCCGCGACGGTCTGGGGGCGCTCCTCGCCGCCGCCAGGTCGTGGTCGGCTCAGGACCCGGACGACGAGACCCGGGCCGAGCTCGACGCGCTCGTCGCCTCCGCCTCGTCCGGGGACACCGCAGCGGCGGACTCGCTGCACGAGCGCTTCTCCGGGCGTCTGGCATTCGGCACCGCGGGGCTCCGCGCCGAGCTCGGGGCCGGCCCCCAGCGGATGAACCGCGTCGTCGTGACGCAGGCCGCCGCCGGACTCGGCCGCTTCCTCATCGACACCGGCCGTGACCGCAGCGTCGTCATCGGCTACGACGGTCGCGTGAACTCGGACGTCTTCGCCCGCGACTCGGCCGAGGTCATGCGCGGCCTCGGGCTCGACGTCACGCTGCTGCCGTCGGCGCTGCCGACGCCGGTGCTCGCGTTCGCCGTCCGGCACCTCGGGGTCGGCGCGGGCGTCATGGTGACGGCGAGCCACAACCCGCCGCGGGACAACGGCTACAAGGTGTACCTCGGCGGTGAGGACGACGGTTCCCAGATCGTCCCGCCGGTCGACGGCGAGATCGCCGCAGCGATCGACGACGTCGCGGCGGGCGACGTGCGCGACCTCGCTCGGGCGACCGACTACACCGTGGCGGGCGACGCCCTGGTGCGGGCGTACGTCGACGCGACGGCCGCGACCGTGCCGACCCCGCGCCTCCCGGTCGACGCGCAGCCGAAGGTCGTGTACACGGCGATGCACGGGGTCGGGTGGGAGACGGCCCGCGCCGTCTTCGCAGCGGCGGGCTTCGCCGAGCCGGTCGTCGTGCCGGAGCAGATCGAGCCGGACGGGGCGTTCCCGACGGTGTCGTTCCCCAACCCGGAGGAGCCCGGCGCGATGGACCTGTCGGTCGCGCGCGGGGTGGCCGTCGGAGCGGACCTCGTCATCGCGAACGACCCGGACGCCGACCGCCTCGCGCTGGCGATCCCGGACGGTACGGGCTCCTTCCGCCGGCTCTCCGGCAACGAGGTGGGCTGGCTGCTCGGGTGGCGGGCGGCCGCTCGCGCGCAGGCCGCGGGTTCGTCGGACGGTCCTGGCGTGCTCGCCGCGTCGATCGTGTCCTCGCCCGCGCTCGCTCGTGTGGCCGAGCGGTACGGGCTCGAGTACCGCGACACGCTGACTGGCTTCAAGTGGGTGTCGCGCGTGCCCGGGCTGGTGTTCGGGTACGAAGAGGCCCTCGGCTACCTCGTCGATCCCGACGTGGTGCGGGACAAGGACGGCATCTCGGCGGCGCTCGCACTCCTCGACCTCGCGGTGGGGCTCGCGGCGTCCGGCAAGACGGTCGCCGACCAGCTCGACGCATTCGCGGCGGAGTTCGGGGCGTTCGCCTCGGGGCAGGTCGCCACCCGCGTGGACGACCTGTCGCGCATCGGAGCGATCATGACGTCCCTGCGCTCGTCGGCACCGGATTCGCTCGGCGGCCTCGACGTGGTCGGTGTCACGGACTACTCGGACGGCGTCGAGGGGTTCCCGCCGTCCGACATCCTCCGCTACGACCTCGACGGCGGCGCGCGCGTCATCGTCCGCCCGAGCGGTACCGAGCCCAAGGTGAAGGTCTACATCGACACCGTCGCGGCCACCCCCGCCGAGGCCCAGGCGCTCGTCGACGCCCTCGCCGCCGACGTCCGCCCGCTCGTGTCGTAGCGCACCGGCCCGCGCACGGAACCAGGTTCCGGACACAGCACCGCGCTTCCGCGCGGTGCTGTGTCCGTTCCCCGGTGTCCGGCGACCGCTGCCCACCCGCTAGCAGCTGAAGTCGTCCTGCACAGGGCTGTGCGCAGCACGTCGGTCCACCGATCGAGTTGCTCACGAAACCGCAGGACCGGAGCGGGCGATCGTCAGGGGATGGAACGACTCCCACTGCTCCTGACACCGGCCGACCATGCCACCGCGCGCGCGATCAGACGGCGAGTCCAGGACGGCGAACGGGTCAAGGTCGGCCACGGCGTCACGACCTCGGCAGAAGCCTTCGCAGCGGCGTCGGAGGCCACGCGTCATCGCGCCCGCATCGACGCCGTGGTCGCCCGCCAGAGGCCAGGTCTGATCGTGTCGCACGAATCGGCGGTCGTCATGCACGGGCTGCCGTGGTTCGGGCCGTTACCCGAACGGGTCCTGCTCACCGACCCGACGCGAGACCGGGCACAACGGCTGCGGTTCAGTGACAAGGTCCCCGCTCGGGGGCGGTCCGTGGGCACCGCCGTCGTGGACGGGGTCCTGACGACTGATCTCGTCGAGACGGCCGTGGACGTCGCCCTCCGATGCGATCGCGGGCACGCGGTCGTCGTGCTCGATGCCGTGCTCAGGAGGGGCGTTGCACGGGAAGCGCTCGTCGCCGAGCTCGACCGGAGACCGGTGCGACGAGGCAAGGTTCGAGCACACCGGCTCGTCGACGTCGCAGACGCGCGGATCGAGTCTCCGGGTGAGAGCCTGACGAACCTGGTCGTGCACGACCTCGGATTGCCGACACCGGTCCTGCAGCACGAGTTCCGAGTCGGCGCGCAGCTCGTGGCACGGGTTGACTTCTGGTTCCCCCAGCAGGGCGTGGTGGTCGAGTTCGACGGCCTCGCGAAGTACCGCGATCGGCGTCTGCGCGGTGGGCGTTCGGCCGAGGAGGTCGTCGTCGAGGAGAAGCTCCGCGAAGATGCAGTGCGGGCATTGCCGGGAGTCGACGGCGTCGCCCGTCTGGTCTGGCGCGACGTCCTGCCCGGCGGTGCCGCTCCGCTGATGCTCGCACGCGCCGGACTGCCGGTGCCCTCGGCGACCGAGAGAACACCGCCGTGGTGATCGAGCGGCGCGGCTCACACCGTGGAACGGACACAGCACCGTGGAAGTCCACGGTGCTGTGTCCGGAACCTGGTTCCTGCGGGTCCGAGCGCCGCGCGCGCCGCGCGCTACGCCAGCTCGAGCAGCACGTGGCCGGACGAGACCGTCTGGCCGACGGGGGCGTTCAGCCCGGTGACGACACCGTCGCGCGGGGCCTGCACGGGCTGCTCCATCTTCATGGCCTCGAGGACGACGAGCAGGTCGCCCTTCACCACGGTGTCACCCTCGGCGACCGCGGTCTTCACGACCGTCGCCTGCATCGGCGAGGTCACCGAACCCGAGGAAGCGATGCCGCCGCGCACGCCGGACGAGCGACGCTTCGGGGGAGCGGAGGGACCGGCCGGGCGACGACCTGCGCCACCCGCGGCGCCGCCACCGACGATCGAGGGCATGGTGACCTCGATGCGCTTGCCCTGCACCTCGACCACGACGCTCTCGCGTGCAGCCGGGGCCGGGATCTCCTCGGGCGAGCCGCTCCAGGCGGGGATGTCGTTCTGGAAGTCGGTCTCGATCCACTGCGTGTAGACGCTGAACGGGGTCTCGTCGTCCGTCGCGAACGCCGGGTCGGCGACGACCGCGCGGTGGAAGGGCAGCACGGTCGGCAGGCCGGTGACCTCGAACTCGGCGAGGGCACGGCGCGAGCGCTCGAGCGCCTCTTCGCGGGTGGCGCCGGTGACGATGAGCTTCGCGAGCATCGAGTCGAACGAGCCGGAGACGACGTCCCCGGAGACGACACCGGAGTCCACGCGGACGCCGGGACCGGAGGGGGCGGTGAACGCGTGCACCGGGCCCGGTGCCGGGAAGAAGTTGCGACCAGGGTCCTCGCCGTTGATGCGGAACTCGAAGGAGTGGCCGCGCGGCGCCGGGTCCTCGTAGTCGAGCTTGCCGCCCTCGGCGATGCGGAACTGCTCGCGGACGAGGTCGATGCCGGTGACCTCTTCCGAGACGCAGTGCTCGACCTGCAGGCGGGTGTTGACCTCGAGGAACGACACCGTGCCGTCGGCACCGATGAGGAACTCGCACGTGCCCGCTCCGACGTAGCCGACCTCGCGGAGGATCGCCTTCGACGACTCGTACAGGCGCGACTCCTGGTCCGGCGTCAGGTACGGCGCGGGGGCCTCTTCCACGAGCTTCTGGTGGCGACGCTGCAGCGAGCAGTCGCGCGTGGAGACGATGACGACGTTGCCGTGCTCGTCGGCGAGGCACTGGGTCTCGACGTGCCGCGGCTTGTCGAGGTACTTCTCGACGAAGCACTCGCCGCGACCGAACGCCGCGATGGCCTCACGCGTCGCCGATTCGAACTGCGAGGCGACCTCGTCGCGCGTCCGTGCGACCTTCAGGCCACGGCCGCCGCCGCCGAAGGCCGCCTTGATGGCGACCGGCAGACCGACCTCGTCCGCGAACGCGATGACCTCGGCAGCGTCCGCGACGGGCTCGATGGTGCCCGGCGCGAGCGGCGCGCCGACCTTCTCGGCCACGTGGCGGGCGGACACCTTGTCACCGAGCTGCTCGATCGACTCCGGCGACGGGCCGATCCAGGTCAGCCCGGCATCGATGACGGCGCGGGCGAAGTCGGCGTTCTCGGCGAGGAACCCGTAGCCCGGGTGCACCGCGTCCGCGCCGGAGCGGCGCGCCACCGAGATGATCTTGTCGATGACGAGGTAGGTGTCGGCGCTCGTGGTGCCGTTCAGCGCGTAGGCCTCGTCGGCGAGGCGGGCGTGGAGGGCGTCACGGTCCTGGTCGGCGTAGACCGCGACCGATGCCTTGCCTGCGTCGCGGGCCGCGCGGATGATGCGGACGGCGATCTCGCCGCGGTTCGCGATGAGGACCTTGCTGATACGGGGCATGGTTCGTCAGCCTATTCGTGCCCCGGCACTCGGAATTGACCGGCACGTACAAAGAAACCGGGCCGAGCAGTGTGGATGTCTACAGTGCCCAGAGGTCGTGCCAGGAAACGCCGAAGCCGCGGAGCAGCATCGCGCGCAGCACCGGGAGTGACAGCCCGACGACGGCCGACGGTGCGCCGTCGATGCGGGCGATGTACGCCGCGGCCCGCCCGTCGATCGTGAAGGCCCCGGCGACCTCGAGCGGCTCGCCCGTCGCGACGTACGCGTCGATCTCGTCGTCGCTCACGTCCTCGGCGAAGGTGAGCACCGCGCTGTCGACCGCCACGACGTGGTCGCCGGCGGCGACCAGGGTCGACCCACCGGGCGCGACGTGGTCCAGGTGACCGGCCACGCCGAGCGCCCCGCCGCCCGACGCGTCCACCTGTCGGACGGGAGGCACGGTGCCCGCCCGCCCCGCGCCTCCCGTCCGGCCCGTGGCCGAGTCCGCGCCCGTCGCCAGCGAGCGGTCCAGCCGCCGGTCGACGACGCAGTGGCCGCTCCACAGGGTGCCGCCACCGGCGGCGAGCATCTGCCGCCACCGCGCCCGCGCGACGTCGGGGTCGTGGGGCTTGCCGTAGAGGACGCCGTCCACCTCGAAGGCGGAGTCGCCGCCGAAGACGAAGCCGTCGACGGGGGAGCCCGCGATCCGTGCGTCCGCGACGGCGTCCGCCTTGGCGACCGCGAGCAGCCCGACCAGCTCCGGACCGGTCAGGTCCCGCCCGAGCGACGCTGCCGCGGACGCGACGGCCGCGTCCTCGTCCACCCCGGGCGCGACGAGCACCGGCTCGATGCCGGTCTGGGCCAGGAGCGCACGACGGGCGGGGGAGGTACTCGCGAGGTACAGACGCATGGGAACATCGAACCATGGGTGAATCCGTCGGCACGCTGCTCGAACTCGACGTCACCGGGATCGCCCACGGCGGCATCTCGGTGGCACGGCACGAGGGGCGCGTGGTCTTCGTCTCGGACGCGGTGCCGGGTGAGCGCGTCGTCGCTCGGGTGACGGAGGACCGGAAGAAGTCGTTCTGGCGTGCCGACACGGTGTCCGTCGTGACGCCGAGCGAGCACCGCGTCGACCACGTCTGGCCCGAGGCCGCACTCGACCGGGACCCCGCCGTCCGCGCCGGCGGCGCCGAGTTCGGGCACATCGCGCTCCCGCACCAGCGGACGCTCAAGCACGACGTCCTGGTCGACGCCTTCGCGCGCTTCGCCCGCACCGACCTGACCGAGGTCCTCGGGCACGACGTCACGGTCGAGGCCGCACCCGGCGACGACGAGGCGAACGGGCTCGGGTGGCGCACCCGGGTCCGTCTGCACGTCGACGAGGACGGGACCGCCGGACCCTTCGCCGCCCGGTCGCACACCGTGGTGCCCGTGACCTCCCTGCCGCTGGCGTCGCAGCGCGTGCAGGACAGCGCTCCCCTCGGCCGTGGGGCGATGCCCGGCGCCAGCGTCGTGGACGTCCTCGCGCCGAGCGGAGCCGAGGGCGCCCGTCTCGTCATCGACGAGCAGAAGCCGACCGTCGTGACCGAGACCGTGGGGGACCGGTCGTTCACCGTCGACGACAACGGGTTCTGGCAGGTGCACCGGCAGGCCCCAGCGGTGCTGACCGCCGCCGTGCAGGACCTGGTCGACCGCGAGCGGCTGGACCCCGAGGGACAGCACCTCGACCTCTACGGCGGTGTCGGACTCCTCGCCGCCGCGCTCGGCGACGTCGTCGGTCCGAAGGCACGGATCACGAGCGTCGAGAGCGCGCCGCGGGCCACCGAGCACGCGCAGGAGAACCTGGCCGAGTGGATCGGTGCCCGTGCGGAGACCGGCCGCGTGGACCGCTGGCTGGCCCGTACGGCGGCCGACGCGTCGCGCTCGGAGCTCCAGCGCTTCCGAGCGGGCACCGTCGTGCTCGACCCGCCGCGCTCGGGCGCCGGGCGCGAGGTCGTCGTGCAGGTCGCGGCACTCCAGCCGGCACAGGTCGTCTACGTCGCCTGCGACCCGGTCGCCCTGGCCCGCGACGTGGCGACGTTCGCCGACCTCGGGTACCGCCTCGAGGCGCTGCGGGCCTTCGACCTGTTCCCGCACACGCACCACCTGGAGGCCGTCGCACGCCTCGTGCCGATCGCCTGAGCGCCGAGCGCACGACGCGCAGTGTGACGCGGTGACCAGGAACCCCGTTGCTGGGTCCGACCTGGGTATCCTTGGTCGGTGATCGCTCCCGGCGACAGGGGCCGGGCGTGCATCGGAACGAGAGGCCACCGTGGCAGCAGACACGAACACCAGCAGCGGAGCGACCGGACTGGCCACCAGGCCCGTGCGCGTCGCGATCGTCGACGACCACGAGTCCGTGCGGCTCGGCATCCAGGCAGCGTGCCAGAACGAGGGCTTCGAGGTGGTGCTCACCGCCGCGAGCGTGCCCGAGTACGTCGCGCAGCTCGGCGGGCGCGAGGTCGACGTCGTCGTGCTCGACCTGTCGCTCGGCGACGGCTCCACCGTGACCGCGAACGTGAAGGGTGTGCAGGGCACCGGTTCCGCGGTCCTCGTGCACTCGATCGCCGACCGGGTCGCCAGCGTCCGCGAAGCCCTGGCGGCAGGGGCCGCCGGGGTCATCCCGAAGTCGTCGGCCACGAAGACCGTGATGGCGGCCGTCGCCACCGTCGCCCGCGGCGACGTGCTCAACAACCTGGAGTGGGCGAGCGCCATCGACGCCGACCGGGACTTCGCGAAGGCGCAGCTCGGTCGCCGGGAGCGCGAGATCCTGCACCTGTACGCCTCGGGGCTCCCGCTCAAGCTCGCGGCGCAGCAGCTCGGCATCGGGTACTCGACCGCACGGGAGTACCTCGACCGCATCCGCGTGAAGTACGTCGAGGTCGGCCGACCCGCGCCGACGAAGGTCGACCTGCTCCGCCGCGCGGTCGAGGACGGCATCCTCCCCGGGCTCGACTCGGGCATCGACCCCGACACCGACGGCCGCTGACCCCGATGGCCACCACGGCCGAGCCGGCGCGGGCTGCGGACCGGCCCGCCGCGACACCCCCGGTCGCAGACCCGGCGGCGGAGCCGGCCCCCTTCGGGGTCGACCCGCTGCGCGGTCTGCGTCCGGCGATCACCCAGGCGTCGGTCGAACGCCTCTTCGCGGTCCTCATCGCCGTCGCGGCGGTCGGCTACGGCGCCGTGTACGCGCCGTCCGTGATCGGGCAGCTGCCGTACCTCGACCCCGTGTGGGGCACGGTCTCGGCGGCCCTCCTCGGGGCGTCGTTCCTGTTCGTCGGGGTGTCGGCCTTCGTGCAGCGGCTCGCGCAGGTCGCCCAGATCGTGTGCGCGCTGCTGTTCCTCGTGGTGCTGGTCACCTGGCCGCTCACGGTCCGCGAACCGATCCCGGCCGGCCAGGTGCCGTGGCCGTGGTGGTACTGCACGGTGGGGTCGACGGCCGCGGCGATGGGGTTCGCCCCGTGGCGCGCGACGGTGTACACCGCGCTCGTGCCCGCCGTCTACGTCGTCGTGCGCATGACCCCGCTCGGCGGCGATGCCGGGGTCAGCGCGGTGCTGCAGGGCGTGTTCAGCGCGATCCTCAGCGGGGCGGTGCTCGTCATCGCCGTGCTGCTGCGCCGTGCCGCCGCGTCCGTCGACGCCGCACAGGCCACCGCCATCCGCCGGTACTCGCACGCGATCCGCGAGCACGCGACCGAGGTCGAGCGGGTGCAGGTCGACGCGATCGTGCACGACAGCGTCCTCACCACACTGCTCTCCGCCGCCCGTGCCGAGACACCCGAGGCGAAGGCACTCGCGGCCCGGATGGCGCGGAACGCGATCGACCACCTCGGCGCCGCGGCCGCCGACCTGCCGGGTGAGGCGCCGCCGGTGACCGTGCACGAGCTCCGGGCGCGGATCGCCGACGCCGTGGAGGCCCTCGCGGCACCGGTCGTCCTCCGCGACGCACCGGTCGGCGGTCTGCGGGTGCCGGCGACCGTCGCCGACGCCCTGGCCTCGGCCGCGCTGCAGGCGTCGGTCAACAGCGTGCAGCACGCCGGCGGCCCCGACGTCGAGCGGTGGGTCCGCGTCGAGCAGCGGGGGAGCACCGTGCACGTCGAGGTCGGCGACTCCGGCAGGGGCTTCGACCTCGCGGCCGTCCCCGCGGCACGGCTCGGTGTCCGCCGCTCGATCATCGAGCGCGTGCAGACCGTCGGCGGCCGCGCCGTCGTGGCGAGCAACCCGGGCGCGGGCACCCGCATCCGGCTCGAGTGGACCGCGGGAGGCCACGCGTGAGGGTCTCACTGCCGGCCGGCATCGCCATCGGGCTCGCCGCGCTCTTCTCCGTCTTCCACCTCGTGCTCGCCGTGGCGTCCTTCGCCTCCGTCAGCGACGTCGGCCCGGTGGTGGCCTGCATGGCGCTGTACGCCGCTGCCAGCGGGGTCGCGATCTTCCTGCCAGGACGGGTGCTGCCGGTGTGGGCGGCGTGCTTCGCGCTCGCCACGGCCCTGGTGATGCCGGTGATCGCCGCACCGGTCGTGGACCTGTCCGACAACAACAGCGACGCCACCACCTGGTGGGTCGCCGCCGTCGGCACCCTCATGGTCGTGCTCGTCGTCCGCGGCCGACGGGCGTTCGCGTGGGTCGGCGTCGGCTTCCTCACCCTGTTCGTCGTCGCCTGGGCCGGACCGGGCGCCTTCGGCGCACTCGGGGTCGTCGGCGACCTGACCTGGGTCGCCATCGCGACGGGGTTCGCGGTGGCCATGGGGCGTGCGACCCGCGCCACCCGTGACTTCGTCCGTGCCGAGCAGGAGACCGTGGACTGGCAGGCCGCCCAGGACGCGCACGTCTTCGAGCGGCAGTTCCGCCTGAGCCAGACGACGCGGATGGCGCTGCCGATGCTGCAGCAGATCATCGAGTGCGGCGGGGACCTCACCGACGACGAGCGCGCGGAGTGCCTGCACCTCGAGCAGGCGATCCGTGACGAGATCCGCGGCAGGTCGCTGCTGTCCGACGACGTCCGCGATGAGGTGATGCGCCTGCGACGACGCGGCGCGACGGTCCAGCTGCACGACGACGGCGGGCTCGACGACCTCGAGGTGGACGACCTGCGCCGCGTGCACGCCCAGGTGGCGGACGCCCTCCGTCGTGCTCGCGACGCGGACAACGTGATCGTCCGGACGGCGGGCGAGGGGTCGGACTCCGCGGTGACGATCGTCGGGCTCCGGCTCGACACGGCGGCGAGTGAGTCGGCGGCGCTCGGGGCGGGGCTCGACGACGAGGACGGCGACGAGGACGACTCCGTCGTGCTCTGGCTCGAGATCCCTCGACACGCGACCGTCTAGGGCGAGCGGCGAGCTGGCAGCCGGGGACGGGCCGGCAACGTGGGACGTCCGGAAACGGCGACGTCCGGAAACGGGGAACGGGCCGGTCTCGAGGAGACCGGCCCGTTCACGACCCGAGCCTGAGCGACAACCCGAATATCGCCCTGGCTCGTAGCTGGTCGGAGGCGTCGTACCCTAGTCGGCCACCGACCAACGATGTTCTTCGTAGAAGGACACCGAACACGAACTACTATGCCCGCTCCCGCAGGACGTGTCAGTCGTCATTTCGGGGGACAATTCCTGCCGCTGAACGGCCGTACCGGCGCTGGTGTCCCCCGATCGAGGGGAGACCGACCGGGAAGTGCACGCTGCAACCCGGATGTGGGGCCGGTGTCGCCTCGGCGGCTCGGGGTACATCGTCGCCCGCGTCCGCCGGACGCGCAAGACCCCCGCCGGTGAACGGCGGGGGTCGTGCGGTCGACCGCCGGGTGCTGCGGGATCGCCTGGTTCAGCGCAGGGAACGACTCCAGGCGCCGTGTCCGTGCTCGAGCGTTCGTCGGAGGCCCCGAGCCGACGCGTCCCACCCGGCGCGCGGCGAGACGGTCACCTCGGCACGACCGAGCGCGGCGGCCTCGTCGGCCTGGCGCTGCAGCACGGCGACGACGGCCGCGAGTTCCTCGGGGGACGGGTCGCCGGCGACGACGCGGACGTCCGCCGTCACGGGCTCGGCAGCCGCGTCGACCGGCGAGGGGGCAGCGTCCGCGGGGACGGCGGCGGCGTGGCGGCCCATCAGCGGGCGCCCTGGGGGCGGTGGGCGGTGGTCACAGCGGGATGTTCCCGTGCTTCTTCGGCGGCAGCGACGCGCGCTTGCCCCGGAGCGCCCGCAGCGCCTTGATGACGGACACGCGGGTGGCGTGCGGCTGGATGATCCCGTCGAGCTCACCACGCTCCGCCGCCAGGTACGGCGACGCGACGTTGTACGTGTACTCGTTCGCGAGCTTCGCGCGGACGGCCGCGACGTCCTCGCCGGCCTCCTCGGCGCGCTTGATCTCGGCGCGGTACAGGATGTTCACCGCGCCCTGGCCGCCCATCACGGCGATCTCGGCGGTCGGCCATGCCAGGTTGATGTCGGCGCCGAGCTGCTTCGACCCCATGACGATGTACGCGCCGCCGTACGCCTTGCGGGTGATGACCGTGACGAGCGGCACGGTCGCCTCGGCGTAGGCGTACAGGAGCTTCGCACCGCGGCGGATGACACCGGTCCACTCCTGGTCGGTGCCGGGCAGGTAGCCGGGGACGTCGACCAGGGTCAGGATCGGGATGCCGAAGGCGTCGCAGAACCGGACGAACCGGGCGGCCTTCTCGCCGGCGTCGATGTTCAGCGTGCCGGCCATGGCCTGCGGCTGGTTCGCGATGATGCCGACCGTGCGGCCCTCGACCCGACCGAAGCCGATCAGGATGTTCGGCGCGAAGAGCGGCTGGACCTCGAGGAACTCGCCGTCGTCGACGACGTGCTCGATGATCGTCGTGACGTCGTACGGCTGGTTCGTGGAGTCCGGGATGACCGTGTCGAGGTCGTGGTCCGCGTCGGTCGTCTCGAGCTCCGGGGCGACGTCGTACGCGGGCGGGTCGGACAGGTTGTTGTCCGGCAGGAACCCGACCAGCGACCGGGCGTAGTCGAGCGCGTCGGTCTCGTCCTCGGCCAGGTAGTGCGCCACACCCGAGACGGCGTTGTGCGTCTGCGCGCCGCCGAGCTCCTCGAAGCCGACGTCCTCGCCCGTGACGGTCTTGATGACGTCCGGGCCGGTGACGAACATGTGGCTCGTCTTGTCGACCATGATCACGAAGTCGGTGAGGGCGGGGGAGTAGACCGCACCGCCCGCCGCCGGACCCATCACGATCGAGATCTGCGGGATGACCCCGGACGCCTGCGTGTTGAGGCGGAAGATCTCGCCGTACTTGCCGAGGGCGACGACGCCCTCCTGGATGCGGGCGCCGCCGGAGTCGAGGATGCCGATGATCGGGACGCCGGTCTTCAGCGCGTGCTGCATGACCTTGACGATCTTCTCGCCGGCGACCTCGCCGAGCGACCCGCCGAAGACGGTGAAGTCCTGGGCGTAGACCGCGACGTTGCGGCCGTGGATCGTGCCCACGCCGGTCACGACCGCGTCGCCGTACGGGCGCTTGGCGTCCATGCCGAACGACGTCGTGCGGTGGCGGACGAACTCGTCGAACTCGACGAAGGAGTTCTCGTCGAGGAGCTGCTCGATGCGCTCGCGGGCGGTGCCCTTGCCCTTCGCGTGCTGCTTCGCGATGGCGGCTTCGCCCGCGGCGGTCACGGCCTCGTGGTAGCGGTCGCGGAGGTCCGCGAGGCGACCGGCCGTGGTCGAGAGGTCGGGGGTGTCTCCTGTGGTCACCCGCTCACCCTACCGGCGGGCAGGACGGCCCCGGTTGGAGGACCCCCACGGTTCCTGCCCGTAGATTTGCGTGCATGTCCACACCCGTGCCGCCGGTCCTGCCCCGCGCCCGCGCCGTCGTCGAGGCCGCCGGTGCGGTGTTCGAGGCCCCTGCGCGGACGGGTTCGACGAACGCGGACCTGCTCGCCCTCGCGACCGAGCGGCCGCACGGCAGCGTGGTCGTCACCCTCGACCAGACCGCTGGTCGGGGGCGCCTCGACCGGACCTGGACCGCACCGGCCGGGCAGGCGCTCGCGGCGAGCCTGCTCGTGCGTGCCGACCTCGACGACCGCGACCGCGGATGGCTGCCCCTGGTGGCCGGACTCGCGATGCGCGACGCGGTGGCCGCCGTGCTGTCCGACGCGGCGGACCGGACCACCGCCTCCCGACCGACCGGGTCGACCGAGACGACTGAGACGACCGAGACGACCGAGGCGACCGGACCGGCCGAGCCGCGCGTCCTGGTGAAGTGGCCGAACGACGTCCTGGTCGACGGCCGCAAGGTGTGCGGCATCCTCTGCCAGGTCGCCGCGGACGGCAGCGTCGTCGTCGGTGCCGGCGTCAACCTCACGATCCCGGCGGACGCGCTGCCGACCCCCACCGCCACCTCGCTCGCCGTCGCCGGCGCGGTCGACGACGCGGCGGACCTGGCCGACGCGGTCCTGTCCGCCTTCACCACGGCCGTCCTGGAGGCGGTGCGCGCCCTGGTCGACGGTGGTCCCGCCGCCGGGGCGGTGCGGTCCCGCGTGCGGGCCGCGTGCGGGACGATCGGTCGCCGCGTGCGCCTGGAACTGCCCGACGGCACGGTCGACGAGGTCGACGCCGTCGGCATCGACGACGACGGCCGCGTCACGATCCGGGATCGGGACGGCAGATCCAGGGGCGTCGCGGTGGGGGACCTCACCCACCTGCGGTATGCATGACGGCATGACCGCCGAGCCGCCGCCCGAACGCGTCGTCGCGCGGCTCCGACCGCACGCACGCCGGCTCGTCGGTCCCGCCCTGTTCGTCGTGCTCGTCGCGATGGCCGGCGGGTTCGGGTTCGGCGTGTTCCGCGCGCAGCTCGCCTGGCTGAACGCGGTGGTCGCCGGGACCACGCTGTTCCTCGTCGTCCTCGGCGGCGTCGTCCCGCTGCTGCGGTGGATGTCCGAGCGGTACGTCGTGACGACCAGGCGGCTCGTCGTGGTGCACGGGCTCGGCACGCGGACCCGACGGGAGCTGCTGCACTCGCGTGGCTACGACGTGACGGTGCGCCGCCGCGGGCTCCAGGGCGTGTGGCGGTCCGGGGACGTGCTCGTCTTCCCGGGGGACGACACCCCCGTCGTGCTCGCGGACGTCCCGCACGCCGACCTCGTCGTGGCCGTGCTGCACGACCTGGTCGAGACGTACGAGGCACGGCGGCGTCACCGCGAGCCCGACTGGGACGAGATCGTCGGGGGGCCGGCTCGTCCGCCGTGGGGCGACACCGGCCGCTGACCGGCGGTGCGGGCCCGTACCGTCGGCACCGAGCCGTCCGGCCCGCGGCCCCGCGGTCGTGCCGTCGGGATTGGGCTCGGTCACCGGGACCCGGTACCGTCGTCCCGTGCGTATCTCCGTCATCGGCTGCGGGTACCTCGGTGCCGTGCACGCCGCCTCCATGGCCAAGCTCGGGCACGAGGTCGTCGCCGTCGACGTCGACCCCGCCAAGATCGAGCGACTCGCGGCGGGCGAGGCCCCGTTCTTCGAACCGGGACTGCCCGAGATCCTCGACGAGGCGCTCGCCTCCGGCCGCATCCGCTTCACCACCGACATGGCCGAGGTCGCCGGGTCGACCGTGCACTTCCTCGCCGTCGGTACCCCGCAGGGACCGACCGGCGCCGCGGACCTGACGTACGTCGACGCAGCGGTCGCCGCGCTCACGCCGCACCTGGCGCCCGGCGAGTTCGTCGTCGGCAAGTCGACGGTCCCGGTCGGCACCGCCGCTCGGCTCGCCGCCGAGGTCGAGGCGGCCGTGCCGGGCGCGACGCTCGTCTGGAACCCGGAGTTCCTGCGCGAGGGCTTCGCGGTGCAGGACACCATCTCGCCCGACCGCTTCGTGTACGGCGTCCCGGAGGGGGCGGACGGCGAGCGTGCCGTGGCCGCGCTCGACGAGGTCTACGCGCAGGCGCTGGCCGCGGGCACCCCGCGGCTGGTCGTGAACCTGCCGACGGCCGAGCTCGTGAAGATCAGCGCCAACGCCTTCCTGGCGACGAAGATCTCGTTCATCAACGCGATGGCGGAGATCGCCGAGGTCGCGGGCGCGGACGTGACGGCGCTCGCCGACGCCATCGGCCACGACGACCGCATCGGTCGCAAGTTCCTCAACGCCGGCCTCGGCTTCGGCGGCGGCTGCCTGCCGAAGGACATCCGGGCGTTCCAGGCCCGTGCGGACGAGCTGGGCGTGGGGGAGTCCCTCGCGTTCCTCGCCGACGTCGACGCCACCAACCTGCGCCGTCGTGCCCACGTGGTCGACCTGGCCACGGAGCTGCTGGGCGGCTCGGTCGCGGGCAAGCGGGTCGCGGTGCTCGGGCTCGCGTTCAAGCCGAACTCGGACGACGTCCGCGACTCCCCGGCGCTCGACATCGCTGCCCGGCTGCAGGAGCTCGGCGCGTCGGTCGGGGCGTACGACCCGGAAGCGGTCGAGACGGCCCGCCGTCTGCACCCCGAGCTCGACTACGCGGCGTCGGCCACGCAGGCCCTCGAGGGTGCCGACCTCGTCCTCGTGCTCACCGAGTGGACGGTGTTCCGCGAGCTCGACCCGGCCGAGGTGGCGTCGCTCGTGGCCAGTCCGGTCGTCGTGGACGGTCGCAACTGCCTGGACCGCGACGCCTGGACGGCAGCGGGCTTCACGTACCGCGGCATGGGGCGCTGACCGCAGCACCACCGACCCGACGACGGCCGGCGAGCACACCGCGTGCTCGCCGGCCGTCGTCGTCGGGCCGCCTCGGCGAGGCCGTCAGTCGGCTGCGTCCGACAGCTCCCCGGGTGTCCGGGCGACCCGGACGACCGACCAGACGCAGCCGACGGCGACGAGCACGAGCAGGACGCCGACCACCCAGGCGGGCACCGGCCCGGCGGCCGCGTACCGCTCGAGCCCCGTCGCGCTGAGCGGCCCGCGCGCCGCGTTCCAGAAGTACGCGGACACGACGGCGAGCCCGTACCACCCGAGCACGACCGATCCCGCCGCGAGGACCGTCGCCAGCACGCCCCGCCCGCGCGCCGACCTGGGGATGCGGCGCCAGGCGACCGCGCTGAGGGCGACGAGGCAGACGATCGCCGGGAAGTAGTAGCGGCCCTGCGTGGCGGCGACGAACGTGGTCGACAGGTACGCGTGCGCGCTCGTCCACGTCTGCCCGGCGACGAGCAGCGCCGGGAACACGGCGAGGCACACCACGGCCGGACGCACCGGCGAGCGACGGAACGCCCACACCAGCACCACGCCGAGCGCCACCACGGTCAGGACCGCCGTGAGCAGGTTGCCGATGCTGACCTGCGCACCACCGCCGGGGCTGCCCCAGAACGTCCGGGTGATGGTGCCCCAGCTGACGTCGAGGAAGGTCCGGAGGCTCGGGCCCTCGCCCGGCGGGAACGGCTTGGGCGGACGGTACTGCTCGTAGCCGTTCGGCTGCAGGTGCCCGGTCGTGACGAGGTTGTGCAGCCACCACCAGGCTCCGACCGCGCCGGACACCACCATCGCCGACACGGTCCGCCCGACCCGGCGCGCGAGCGGCAGCACCCCGGCGCCCGCGACGAGCACGACGACCGCCACGAACGGGACGGCCGGCAGCCCGGTGCCCTTGCACCAGACGAGGGCCCCGAGCGCGATCGCCGTGCCGATCAGGGTTCGGCGCCGCAGGTCACCGGTGAGCATCCGGGTCGCGAGCCAGGTGACCACGGCACCGAACAGCATCACGGGCGCGTCGTTCGACACGGAGGACGCGATCGACGCCAGCTGCGGGGTGGCGAAGAGGGCCAGGGCGCCGACGAGTGCCGCGCGCGGCGACCGGGTCAGCCGGCGCACCGTGGCCCACGCGAGCACGGGGAGGGCTGCGGTCCACGCGACGTCCACGAGCCGCAGCACCTCGACCGCGCGGTCCCACCGGAGGTCACCGTAGTGCGCGACGCGGAGCGCAGCGGCACCGACCAGGTACGCCGTCGGCGGGTGCTGCGTCATCTGGTCGACGGTGCCGCTCGTCCCCGGCGCCCGCGCGAGCAGCTCGGTGACGGTCGACCAGGTCGACGCGGGTCCCGTGGCCTGCTCCTGCTGCGCGGCCATCACGGCGTTCAGGATCCGCAGGTCACCAGGAGCCGCCCAGTCGTTCCCGAGCGCGACCTGCACCGTGGCGTCGACGTGCGCACGCTCGTCGGGCGCCTGGAACGCGGGCACCACGAGCGCCCAGACGACGAGCCACAGGGTGAAGGTCACCGTGACCACCCCGACGGCAACCCGCTCCCACGGTGCAACCGGCCGAGCCGTCCCGGTCGACGGGGCGCGGGCGGGGACTCGGGTGGACGTCACCAGGACACGCTATTCGACCCTGGACGACCCGCGGGTCAGACGCTCGTGGAGACGCGGTCGCCCTCGGCGTCCGACGCCGCACCGTCGGTGGCCCCGGCGGTGCCTGCGCGCTCCGGGTGGTACACCCAGACCTTGTACAGCCAGAACCGGAACGCGGTGCCGAGCGCGAGACCGATCACGTTGCCGGAGATGTTGTCGGCGAGGGCGGAGGTGAGCCCGAACACGTAGTGGGAGAGCCCGAGGCAGCCGAGCGAGATGAGCATGCCGCCGAGCGACACGACCACGAACTCGATCCCCTCCCGCGTCGCGACCGCTCGCCGCTGGTCGCGGAAGGTCCAGTACCGGTTGCCCATCCAGTTCACGAAGATCGCGACGACCGTCGACACGACCTTCGCCCAGAACGGACCCGAGTGGACCTCGTCCGGGCTGAGCACGGTGGCGCGCAGCAGGTTGAAGATGGTGAAGTCGACGACGAAGCCGACGGCGCCGACGACACCGAAGCGCGCCAGCTGGGCAATGAGTCGCCGCACGGGGTCTCCAGGATCCGTAGAGTTGTCGCTGACCGTGCAGGGCACGGGCCGCACCGCGCTCGCGAGGGCGCCGGCGGCGAAGACCGATTCTAGACGGAGCGGGCTCACCGGCCGGTGGGAACGACGGAGGGAACACACAGCATGGCGTTGCGCGTCGGGGTCATCGGTGGGGGACAGCTGGCACGGATGATGGTGCCGGCGGCGGTCGAGCTCGGACTCGACATCCGCGTCCTGGCGGAGGGGCCGCACATGTCGGCGGACATCGCGGCCACCGCCGAGGGCGACTACCACGACGCCGACACCGTGCTCGCGTTCGCCCGCGACGTCGACGTCGTGACGTTCGACCACGAGCACGTCCCGCAGGACGTCCTCCGGGTCCTCGTGGACGCCGGGGTGGCCGTGCACCCGGGGCCGGACGCGCTCGCCGTCGCCCAGGACAAGATCACCATGCGCCGTCGGCTCAGCGAGCTGGGCGTGCCCGTGCCGGACTGGGCCGCCGTGCAGGACGCCGCCGAGCTCCGTCGGTTCCTCGACGACCACGGCGGGCGTGCCGTCGTGAAGACCCCGCGCGGCGGCTACGACGGCAAGGGTGTCCGGGTCGTGTCCGACCCCGCCGACGTCGAGGACTGGTTCCTCGCCGTCGCCGAGGCCGCCGGGGACCAGGCGCTCCTGGTCGAGGAGCTCGTGCCGTTCACCCGCGAGCTCGCGCAGTCGGTGGCCCGGCGTCCCTCCGGCGAGGTCGTCGCCTGGCCGCTCGTCGAGACCGTGCAGCGCGACGGCGTCTGCGCCGAGGTCATCGCGCCCGCGCCGGACAGCGCCGGTCGCCTCGCCGACGCCGCCGAGGACCTGGCGGTGCGGGTCGCCGAGGCGCTCGGCGTCACCGGCGTGCTCGCCGTCGAGCTCTTCCAGACCGACGACGAGCGCATCCTGGTCAACGAGCTCGCCATGCGCCCGCACAACACCGGACACTGGACCATCGACGGCGCGACGACCAGCCAGTTCGAGCAGCACCTGCGAGCCGTGCTCGACCTGCCGCTCGGCGCGACCGGCGCGCACGCGCCCGCGGCCGTGATGATCAACGTGCTCGGCGGTCCCGCTGACGGCGACCTGGCCGGCCGCTACCCGGACGCGCTCGCCGCGCACCCGGAGGCGAAGTTCCACTTCTACGGCAAGGCGCCGCGGCCGGGCCGCAAGATCGGGCACGTGACCGTCATCGGTGACGACGTCGACGACGTCGTCTACCGGGCGCGCGCGGCCGCAGCCCACTTCGACGACTGAGGCGGCGTCCGCGCCGGCGGCGTGACGGACGGGAGGCCCGTGGCGGGACCGCCACGGGCCTCCCGTCCGTCGTGGGCCCCCGTCGGGGCGTGGGCTGTGTCCGCAGGATCGCGGACACCCGCTCGGGTGGCACCCGATCTGGCGAGTGGTCGGCGGGACGGTCGCGTGGTGTCCTGGTGGGACCCCGTCCGCCGTCCAGGGAGTCCGCCATGCGCCGCGCCGAGCGCCGCCCGCCCGTCCGCCGCAGCACCGTCGAGCACCGCACCGCCGTCGCGCACGCCGCACTCCGGCGCGCAGCCGGCGCGGTCGTCGCCCTGACCGCCGGTGCGCTCGTCGTCGGCGTGCTCACGCCCACCACCGCGGTCGCCGCTCCGGACGTGCGGACGCTGACCGCCGCGCAGCTCTACGGCGCCGGACCGTACCGCTCGGACACGAGCGAGGCGGCTCGCGCGGCCACCGCCCTCGCCGCGACCGACCCAGCCGGTGCCGCCGCGGCCCGCACCATCGCGCAGTACCCGGTGGCGACGTGGCTCGGCGACTGGACGACCGGGACCACCCTCACGCGGACGATCGACGCGGCGCTCGCCGGTGCGGCGAAGGACGGCACGACTCCGGTCTTCGTCACCTACGCGATCCCGCACCGCGACTGCGGCGGGTACTCCGCGGGCGGCTTCGACGAGACGACCTACGCAGCGTGGGTCGACCAGATCGCCTCGCGCCTGGCCGGCCACCGCGCCGCGGTGATCGTCGAACCGGACTCGCTGGCGATGCTCAGCAACAGTGCGTGCGACGCCACGCTCGGCCAGCAGCGCTCGCGGATCCTGTCCCGCGAGGTCGACGCGTTCGCCGCCGCCGGTGTCGCCGCGTACCTCGACGCCGGGAACTCGAACTGGGTCCCGCCCGCGGTGATGGCCGCGCGCCTCGACGCGGCCGGCGTGCGGAAGGCGCGGGGCTTCTTCACCAACGTCGCGAACTACTACCCGACCGACCGGGAGCAGACGTACGCCGAGCGGGTGTCCGCCGCGACGGGAGGATCCCACTACGTGATCGACACGTCGCGGAACGGGCAGGGCTGGCGGGGCACCTGGTGCAACGGTCCCGGAGCAGGGCTCGGCACCACGCCCCGCGTCGTGGCGGACGGCAGTCACCTCGACGCCCTGCTCTGGGTGAAGACCCCCGGGGCGAGCGACGGCACGTGCGGCGGCGGCCCGGCCGCCGGGAAGTGGTGGTCGGCGTTCGCGCAGGCCCTGGTCGCGAACGCGCGGCTCGGCACGCCCGCCCCCGCGCCGAAGGCGTCCGCGACCCCGAGTGCGAAGGTGACCGCGGCGCCGAAGCCGACCGCGACGCCGACGCCGAAGCCGGCCGTGACGCCGAAGCCGACCGCGACGCCGAGGCCGGCCGCGCCGGGCGTCCGACCCACCGTGCACCGCGACCAGGCCGTGTCCGCGTCCGCGCGTCGGCTCACCGTCCGGGGCTGGGCCTTCGACCGCGACGACCTGCGCCGCGCGGTGTCCGTCCGCGTCCTGGTCGACGGGCGGACGGTCACGACCGTGGCTGCGGCCGGTTCCCGTCCGGACGTCGACCGGGCGTACGGGGTCGGTGCCACGCACGGCTTCCACACCACGGTCTCGGCGGCGAGCGGGAAGCGCAAGGTGTGCCTGACGGCGGTCGGCATCGGCGCGGGCGGCGACACGAGCACCGGCTGCGTGGTCGTCACCGTCCGCTGACCCCGGCGGTGCCCGGCGACCGCCGCCGGTACGGCAGGATGGCGGCATGCCGAACGACCTGGTCCGCCGAGCCGTCGGCCGGCTGCGCCGCACCCTGACCGGCGGCCGGCCGGCCCCGGGACCCCCGCAGCCGCCCGTCGTCGGGTACGTCGTCGCCGGGGCCGACGGCGCCCACCCGGCCTCGGCGCACGTCCGGGTCGTGCGTCGGACCGAGCACCTCGCCGCGTCGGGGACGGCCCGCGTCCGACAGGTCGACCCGGCGGCGGTGGTCGACGGTTCGGACACCACGCCCTACCGGTCGGTCCTCGTGCAGCGTGACGTCCTGCCGCGTGCCCTCGTCGCCCCGTTCGCCGAGGCGCTCCGAGCACGGGGGACGCGGCTCGTGGCCGAGGTCGACGACGACTTCTTCACCGAGTCCGGACGCCAGCGGCTGGCGCGGGCGGAGTACGACCCGGACCGGCTCGCCTCGATCGACGCCCTGGTCCGGACCGCGGACACCGTCGTCGTGAGCACCGACGAGCTCGACCGTGTGGTCCGTCCGCTCGCCCGGCGCACGGTCGTGGTGCCGAACGCGCTCGACCCGACCCTCTGGACGGTCCCGGACGACGGGGCGGCCCCGTCCGGTGCAGCTCCGTCCGGTGTGGACGCGTCCGGTGTGGACGCGTCCGGCGCGGACGCGCCCGGTGTGGAGGCGTCCGGTGTGGACGCCGTCCGCCCGACGGGGGAGCACCGCGTGCTGTACATGGGGACGCTCACGCACGGCGCCGACCTCGCGCTGCTCCGGGACGTCTTCACCGACCTCGTCGCCCCGGACGGGCTCCCGGTCCGGCTCGAGGTGATCGGCGTGACGGAGGACCCCGACGACGGCTGGTACCGGCGGATCGAGGTGCCGGACGGGCACTACCCGGCGTTCGCCCGGTGGCTCGTCGCGCACCGCGGACGCTGGCGGGCCGGCGTCGCCCCGCTCGAGGACGCCGTGTTCAACCGGGCCAAGAGCGACCTCAAGGCGCTCGAGTACACCGCGCTCGACCTGCCCGCGGTGGTGTCGGCCCGTCCCTCGTACCGGGTCGCCGGCCAGCACGGCATCACCACCGTGCCGGACGACCCGGGCGCGTGGCGCGCTGCCGTCACGGCCGCCGTCGCCCGCGGGTACGCCGACCCGACCGCCGCGGACTGGGTGCGGCGGGAACGGTTCATCGGGCGTGACGGCGACACCTGGCGGGACGTGCTGCTCGGCTAGGCTCGTGCCGTGACCGACTCCGCAGCCGCTCAGCCCCTCGTCTCGATCATCATGGGTTCCGACTCGGACTGGCCGACGATGCGTGCCGCCGCCGAGACGCTCGAGCAGCTCGGCATCCCGTTCGAGGCGGACGTCGTCTCGGCGCACCGCACCCCGGACAAGATGGTGCGCTACGCGCGCGCCGCCGCCGGTCGGGGCATCCGTGTGGTCGTCGCCGGTGCCGGTGGTGCCGCGCACCTGCCGGGCATGGTCGCCTCGATGACGACGCTGCCCGTCATCGGCGTCCCGGTGCAGCTCGCGCGGCTCGACGGCATCGACTCGCTGCTGTCCATCGTGCAGATGCCGGCCGGCATCCCGGTGGCGACCGTCGCGATCAACGGCGCGGCGAACGCGGGCCTCCTGGCTGCGCGCATCATCGGCTCGGCCGACCCCGAGGTGGCCGAGCGACTCGCCGCGCACGCCGCGGAGCTCGAGCAGCTGGTCGAGGAGAAGGCCGCCCGGCTGCGCGACGCGCTCTGACGGGTCGCCCGACCGGCCGACGGCGACGGACGGTCGCACCGCGCTGGTGCGACCGGCCGCGAGCGTCGGACGGTCGGCGCGGCGCTGGTGCGCCCGGGCTCGAGCCGCGGACGGTCGCGCCGCGTCAGAGGTCGGCGTGCAGCTGCCAGGTCTCCGTCGCGGCGTCCTGCCAGTCGTACATCCGCGCCCGGTCCGGCCCGGCGACCGCCAGGCGTTCGGCGAGCGTGCGGTCGTTCGCGACCTGGTAGACCGCCTGTGCGAGTCGCTCCGGGTAGGAGTCCCGCGGCTCCCGCGCCACCATCACCCCGGCGTCCGCGGCCACCTCGCGCACGGCGGCGTCGTCCGAGTGGACGACCGGTGTGCCGAAGTGCATCGCCTCGATCACGGGGAGCCCGAACCCCTCGGCCAGGCTCGGGAAGACGAACAGCGTCGCCCGGTCGTACGCCACCGCGAGGTCGGCGTCGTCGAGACGGCCGAGCACCATGAGCCGGTCGCGCGCCAGACCGGCGGACTCCGCCAGGCCGTACACGTCGACGTCCCCCCAGCCGTCCGGGCCGGCGACGACCAGCGGCACGTCGCTCGGGGCCTCGGGGTGCGCCATCGCACGGACGAGGTACGCGAGGCCCTTGCGGGGCTCGAGGGTGCCGACGGCCAGGACGTAGCGCGGCGGCAGCCCGAGCCGCTCGGCGCGCAGGTCGGCGTCGACCGGCACCTGCAGTCGGGGGCTCGGTGCGCCGCCGATGACCCGCAGCCGGTCGTCGAACCGGCGGATCTCGTTGAGCTCGGCAGCGACCGC
This sequence comes from Curtobacterium caseinilyticum, assembly GCF_030363035.1. GTDB lineage: Bacteria > Actinomycetota > Actinomycetes > Actinomycetales > Microbacteriaceae > Curtobacterium > Curtobacterium caseinilyticum. The sequence continues at coordinate 45,875 of NZ_JAUCMN010000010.1, forward strand.
GTGGGTCGGCACCACGACGGCGTCGGCGTGCTTCCAGGCCCGGTGCACCATCGCCTTGTGGAAGTGCACGCCGCGCGGGGTGAGCGTCTCCGGGTGCGTCCACGGCACGGTGTCGTGCACGGTGACGACGACCTGCTTGCCCGGCTCCGTCCGCCGGTCGTGCTTCACGAGGGGAGCGAGGACGCTCGGAGCGTGCACCAGGCCCTCGGCCGCGGAGCCGACCATGCCCGCCTGCCAGGCCAGCGACAGTTCGCGACGAGCCAGCGGCAGTCGGTGGAGCTCGGCCAGGCCGGGCAGCAGGGTGGTGAGGCGGTCGAGCTCGGCACGAGAGCACGCGGAGACCACGGCCTCGACGTCGCAGCCGGCCGGAGCGGTGGCGATCAGCTGTCGCGTGAGTTCCTCCGCGTAGCGGCCGATGCCGCCGGGGACCGGTGCGATGACCTGGTCCAGGATCACGCGGAGCGTCGTCATGGCGGGCTGGTTCCTTCCGTCCGACACGGTCCGTCGCGCGGTCCGTGGCGCCCCGACACTACCAGGGCACACCCGTGAGCACGGGCGCCGTGACGCCCCCGGACGCCGCCGTGACGGCCGTTATGCTCGTCGGGTGACCCGCTCCCTCCGCATCGCGATCGTCGGGCCCACGCACCCGTTCTCCGGCGGCATCGCGACCCACACGACCTCGCTCGCGCACCGGCTGCGCGACGCCGGCCACGACGTCCGGCTGCTGTCCTGGAAGGCGCAGTACCCGAAGTTCCTCAGGTCCGGCACGACGCGCGTGCCGGAGGCCGAACCCGAGGTGCGTCCCTTCGACGGGAGCACGGCCACCCTCACCTGGTACAACCCGCTCACCTGGTTGCGCGCGGGGTGGTCGCTCCGCCGCGCCGACGTCGTGCTCGTGACCGCGGTGACCCCGTACCACGCGGTGCCGTACGCCGTGGTGCGCCTGGCCGCCGGCTGTCGGCCGCGCGGGGTCGTCCTCGCCCACAACGTGCTGCCGCACGAGCACGGTCGCTTCGACGAGGCCCTGGTCCGGGTGCTCTACCGCCAGTACGGCGCCGTGCTCGTGCACAGTGACGAGCAGGCGGCACTCGCGCGGCGGATCCTCGGTGCGGACAGCCCGGTCGAGGTCCGCGTGACGCGGCTCCCGCTGGCCGACCTGCTCCTCGGCGACCCGGGTGACGCGGAGCGCCCTGTGCCGGCCGGCACCCCCGAGGACCCCGTCACGGTCGGCTTCTTCGGCATGGTGCGGCACTACAAGGGGGTCGACCAGCTCATCGCGGCGGCTGCCCGCGTCCCCGGTGTCCGCGTCGTCGTGCGCGGTGAGTTCTGGCAGCCGGTCGAGGAGTACCGGGAGCAGGTCCGGTCGCTCGGCGTCGAGGACCGCGTCGAGCTCGTCGACGGGTACGTGGCGATGTCCGACATGGCGGCCGTCATCACCGGGTTCGACGTCGTCGTCCTGCCCTACCGGACCGCGTCGTCGTCGATCAACGTCGCGCTCGCGCACCGCTTCGGCGTCCCCGTGGTCGTCTCCGACGCGGGCACGCTGCCGCTCGACGTCCGCGACGGCGTGGACGGCCTGGTCGTGCCGGCCGACGACGTCCCGGCGCTCACCGCCGCGCTCGAGCGGCTCGTGCAGCCCGGGGGACTCGAGCGGCTGCGCGCGGGCGTGGACGCGGCCGGGGCGGACCGGCGCTGGGCCGAGTACACGGACACCGTCGCCGCGTTCGCGCGCTGACCCGACGGGCGGCACGGATCAGCCCACCGGCGCCGTGCGCCGACGACGACCGTGCGCCGACGACGACCGTTGACGGCGGGCCGCCGACGACGCCCGCCGGGCGGGTGGGGCGGTGGACACGACCGGACGACGGACGGGAGGCGCGGTGCCAGCCAGCACCGCGCCTCCCGTCCGTCGGTCGGACCGTCGGGCTGTCGGTCAGCCGCGCGACGCCCGTCGTCGTCCGACGGCCGCGGCGATGCCGGCCAGTCCGAAGTCGGCGACCGCGTACAGGAGCCGGGACAGGATCGCGGCGGTCGCCGCGACACCGGCCGTCGTGACCGACGCGAGCACGAGGGCGATGACGACCTCACGCACGCCGAGCCCGGCCGGGAACGGGATGAGGAGCACCCCGAGCGCGAACGCCAGGGCGAAGCCGGCGACCGCGGGGACGAAGCTCCGCGCCGGGTCGACCCCGAGACCGACGAGCACGAGCCAGAGCTGCACGCCGCCGAAGAGCCAGTTCGTCACCTGCAGCCCGGAACTCGAGGCTGCGACGCGCCAGCCGTAGTCGAAGGGCGCGTCCGGCCGACGGAGCACACGGAGTGCCAGGCGGACGCCGAACCGCATCACGGGCGGCGTCAGGCAGACCAGGAACGCGACGCCCACGATCGGCAGCCACCAGTAGTCCTGCAGCAGCCGCACGTCGATGAAGGGCAGGAGCACGGCACCGACGCCGAGACCGGTCGCGATCGACACGAGCATCGCGATGAGGCTCAGCACGATCGACGACGACCTCGCCAGTCCGACCTCGCCGGCCATCTGGGCCTGCGCCGCGATCGGCCACACCGACCCCGGCAGGTACTTGCCGAGCTGGCTGACGAAGAAGACCCGAGCGCCGCGCAGCACCGGCAGGCGGACGCCGAAGGCCGGCCAGACCACGATCCACGACAGCATCGAGACCACGAGCGCCGCGACCACGGACACCAGGGCCAGCACGAGCAGCCAGGGGTCCATCGAGGTCAGGGCGTCGGACACCTCGCCCCACCTGCCGACCACGAAGAGCACGCCCGCGACGACGACGGCGACCATGAAGGCGATCTTCACGCCGTTCACCGCCCACCGGCGCCAGCGGGGGCGGTCGGCGGGCGGTGCGACCTGCGGGGCCGTCACCGGGTGAGCGCTCCGGCCCGCACGGCGGCGGCGAGGGCCTCGCGCCAGTCGCGCATCGGCTCGAGGCCGGCACGGGACCAGCCGTCGTGCCCGAGGACGCTGTACGCCGGGCGCGGGGCCGGACGCACGAACGCGGCGCTGTCGGTCGGCAGGACACGCTCCGGGTCGAGGCCCGCCTCGGCGAAGATCGCCTTGGTGAACTCGTACCAGGACGCCTGTCCGGAGTTCGTGCCGTGGTAGACGCCGGCCGGGGCGTCGGCGTCGACGAGCTCGACGATGCGCGCCGCCAGGTCGCCCGTCCACGTCGGCTGACCGACCTGGTCGGTGACGACGGACACGGTGTCGTGGCTCGCCGCCAGGCGGAGCATCGTCGCGGCGAAGTTCGGTCCGTGCGCGCCGTAGATCCACGCGGTGCGCACGACGTAGGACGAGTCGGGGGCGATGCGGCGGACCGCTTCCTCGCCCGCGGCCTTCGTGCGTCCGTAGGCGTTCAGCGGGTCGGTCGGGGCGTCCTCGGCGTAGGGCGCCGTGCCGTTGCCGTCGAAGACGTAGTCCGTCGAGACGGTGACGAGCTTCGCGCCGTGCCGGACGGCGGCCTCGGCCAGCAGTGCCGGTCCGGTCGCGTTCACGGCGGCGGCCTCGTCCTCGTGGGTCTCGGCGTCGTCGACCTTCGTGTACGCGGCGGAGTTGATGACGACGTCGTGCCCGGCCACGGCCGCGTCGACGGCGTCCGGATCGGTGATGTCGAGGTCCGCGCGGCCGAGCGCGGTGACGTCACGACCCTGCAGCGCGAGCTGCAGGTCGCGACCGAGCATGCCGGCGGCGCCGGTGATCAGCGTGCGGCTCATGCGAGTGCCGCGCGCTCCTTCAGCGGCTCCCACCAGGCGCGGTTGTCGCGGTACCACTGCACGACGTCGGCCAGGCCCTGCTCGAACGGCACCTGCGGCTCGTAGCCGAGCTCGGCCTGGATCTTGGAGATGTCGACGGAGTAGCGCAGGTCGTGGCCGAGGCGGTCCTGCACGTGCTCGACGGACGACCAGTCCTTGCCCGTCGCGTCGAGGAGCAGCTGCGTGAGCTCCTTGTTCGTGAGCTCGGTGCCGCCACCGATGTTGTAGATCTCGCCCGCGCGCCCCTTGGTCAGCACCAGTGCGATGCCACGGGTGTGGTCGTCGACGTGCAGCCAGTCACGGATGTTGTTGCCCTCGCCGTAGAGCGGGACGCTCTTGTCGTCGATGAGGTTCGTGACGAACAGCGGGATGACCTTCTCGGGGAAGTGGTACGGCCCGTAGTTGTTCGAGCAGCGCGTGATCGAGAGGTCCAGCCCGTGGGTGCGGTGGTAGCTGCGGGCGAGCAGGTCGCTGCCGGCCTTCGACGCCGAGTAGGGCGAGTTCGGCTCGAGCGGACGCTCCTCGTCCCACGAGCCCTCGCTGATCGAGCCGTAGACCTCGTCGGTGGAGACGTGCACGAAGCGCTCGGTGCCGTGGCGGAGCGCTGCGTCGAGCAGGCGCTGCGTGCCGACGACGTTCGTCTCGACGAAGATGCCGGAGTCGCGGACCGAGCGGTCGACGTGGGACTCGGCGGCGAAGTGCACGATCGCGTCGATGCCGGGGACGACCTCGTCGAGCTTCGCGGCGTCGCGGATGTCGCCCTGCACGAAGGAGTAGCGCGGGGAGTCGGCCACCGGCGCGAGGTTCTCGAGGTTGCCGGAGTACGTCAGCGCGTCGTAGACGACGACCTCGGCGCCCTCGAGGCCGGGGTAGGCGTCCTGCAGGGTCCGGCGGACGAAGTTCGAGCCGATGAAGCCGGCCCCTCCGGTGACGAGGATCTTCACGAGGTCTCCCTTTTCGGGGTCGGTGGACGGAACGAGTGTCGATTGTAGTGGGCGGGCCCGCCGCCGAGGTGGCTGAGCGGGCCGGGAGGACCGGCGGCGGGCCGCCGCGCGGACCGCCGCCGGTGCCGGGCCGGTGTCAGGTGGTGCGGCGTCGGCGACGGCGACGCAGCAGCAGGACGGTCGCGCAGGTCCCGGCCGCCACGGCCGCGGTCACGGCGCTGAGCAGGATGCCCTCGCGGATGCCCGGCGTGTGGTACTGCAGCTCGACGGTGTGCTCGCCGGCCGGCACCCAGACCGCACCGCCGACGCTGTCCGCCCGCACCAGGTCGGTCGGCTCGCCGTCGACGGTGGCGCTCCAGCCGTCACGCTGCAGCGAGTCGGCGACGACCACCCAGCCGCCGCCGGTGGCGTCGACCCGGGCGACCGTGCTGTTCACGTCGCTCGGCTCCAGCGTCACGCGGGCGGTGGCGTCCGCGTCGGCGCGGTGGACCGGGCGCTCGCTGAGCACCACGGTGTCGTCCGGCAGCGACTGGTCGGCGAGCGTCCGCAGGAGCCCCTCGGTGGTCGGCTCGACGACGGCGCTCGACGCCCACCGGACACGGGGGAGCGCGTTGCCGCGCTGGTAGATCGTCGCGTCGCCGGTGTGCACGACGCTGACCCGGTCCGCGGCGACGGGGCGGGCGATGCTGATGACCGCCTTGCCGTCGTCGTCGGTGCCGATCGGCACCACGGACTGCTGTCCGGTCACCGTGAGCACGAGGTGCCACGCGGTGTCGTCCGGGATGTCGGACCCCTGCAGGGCCACGTTGCGCGGGCCGCCGAGACCGGGGACCCAGCTCTCCGTGGACGCGAGCGTCTCACCGGAGTCGTCGGCGACCACGGCGACGGTCAGCTGCATGCCGCCCGGCGCCAGCGTGGTCGCCGGCGGACCGGTGAAGGTGATGCCGTTCAGCGGCCCGCGCTGCGACGCCGACTCGATCGTCGTGCGGTCGGCGGTCAGGTCGGTCCAGGTCGTGCGCTCGGGCGCGGCCTCGGTCTTCCCGGCGAGCGGGGCGGAGGGGTCGGCGATCATGTACTCGGTCGCGAGGCGGTCGAGGATGCCGGACTCGGCCAGCTGCGGCATGAGGTTCGGCTCGAGGGTCAGGTAGGTCGCGGTCGGGTAGGTGTCCGGGTCGACCGCGCGCATGAGCTGCTTCCACTCGCGGGTCTGGAACGTGTGGCCCGTCACCGACCGGATGCCGAAGTACGACGCCGCGCCGAGCAGCGTCGCGTTGCCCGTCGTCGTGTACCGGTCCTGGTCGGTCATGTGGTCCTGCAGGTACGTGATCGCCGGCGCCTCCGGGAAGAAGGTCGACGCGGGGGCGAGCGGCCACCACGGCTTCGTCGCGGTGATCGCGGGCACCGCCACCATCGCGGCGACGGCACCCAGGGCGACCGTCCGCACGACCCGGTTGCGGGTGGCCCAGACGACGAGCACCGCGACCACGGCGGCGACGCCGAGCACCCCGACGACGAGCACCTCGAGCTTGGTCGCGTGCACGTACTGCTCCGGCACGAGCTCGAGGGCGCGGAAGGTCAGGAGCGCGACCCCCACCGCGACGAGCAGGACGACCAGGACGACCGCGACCCGGCCGACGCGGGCACGGGGGGAAGCCGTCCGGAACCGGGCGAGCTCGCCGCGCAGGTGCTCGGCGTCGGTGAGCCGGCCGAAGCCCACGCCGGCCGTGGCCGCCGCGAGGAAGAGCACGACGCAGCGCGCACGACCGATCGGGTTCGAGTTGAAGACGGGGAGTTCGCGGACCAGGGTCAGCAGCGGTCCACCGAGGTAGACGACCACGACGCTGAACGCCAGGACCCCCGCGACCACCCAGACGGTGCCGACCGTGCGTCGGGCGCGCCGGGTTGCGGCGTCGCGCTCGGCGTCCGTGGCGTCGTCGGGGAGGGTGACCGGGCGCAGGACCGGGCGGACGAGCAGCGCGGCCGCGACGAGCACGAGGGCGGCGACGCCCAGGAACGAGTACTCCTCGACCGGGTTGCGGGTTCCCCACGCGGCGCCGCTCGCCTGGGCGAACGAGATGTCCGGCACCCACGACGTCACGAGCGGGACCTGCCCGAGCCCGTTCGGCCCCCGCTGGGCACGGCCGGAGAAGTCCACGACGCTCGCGGCGTTGAGCGCGAAGGGCACGAGCTGCCAGGCGGTGAGCAGGACTCCGACGACGATGCCGCCGACGGCGATCCCGGCGCTCGCCAGGACCCGGAGCAGCGAGCGGTGCGCGACGATCGTGCGGGCGAGGAAGAAGACGCCGCCGAAGAACAGCGCGTACCCGACGATGGCGGGGAAGCCGCCGAGCAGCATCGCGGAGACCGCGCCACCGACGCTGAGCAGGTCGCGCTTGCGGAGCTCGACCGCGGCCCGGTCGATCGCCCAGAACAGCAGCGGCAGGAACGCCGCGACCCGGGTCTGGGGCCAGTTCGACCACGCCACCATGAAGCCCGAGGCGGAGTACAGCAGCGCCGCGATCGGCCAACCGGCGCGCGGCACGCCCCACCGGCGGAGCAGCAGCGACATGCCGATCGTGATGACGACGATCTCGAGGAACTTCACCGCGCCCGGGGCGTACGACAGCGGCAGGATCCACCACGGCAGCGACAGGGGCGACCACTGGCCCGAGTCCGGCACGCCGCCCAGGACGGTGCCGCCGGCGACGTAGGGGTCCCAGGCTGCGAAGACGCCCGCGTGGGCGAGCCGGACGAGCATCGACGTCTGCGGCGCGTTCGAGTCGAGCGGGTCGCTCGTGTAGACGTTCGTCGAGCCGCCGTCCGCGCCGAGGGTCTGCGCCCACGGCGTGTAGCGGCTGAGCAGCCCGGTGTTGAGGAAGGTCGCGTGCCCGGTGAGCGCCGGGCCGAGGGTGGCCACCACGAAGGCGGCCAGGGCCGCCCAGGCGATGATCTCGATCCAGGCGGACGGGCGCCGGATCCAGGTGGACGGTCGGCTGGTGACGGTGCTCACGCGCTCAGTCGCCGTACCGCTGCAGCTTCTGCAGGTCGAGCTGTTCCTCGGTGAGCGTGCGGTTCAACCGGGTCAGGTCCGCGACGACGCCGATCACCATCGACAGCACCGCGGTGATGAGGAGCACGACCCCCAGGATGATCGACTGCAGGTGGTTGCCGCCGGTGTCCATCGCGAGCAGCACCAGGTAGCGGACGAGCGGCCAGAGGCCGAGCACGCCGAGCACGGCGGCGACCCAGAGGAAGAGTGCCATCGGGCGGTACATGAGGTACACCCGGGCGATCGCGGACCCGGACTGGAACATGTGCTGCCAGATGTTCTTGAAGAGGCGGGACTCCCGCGTCTTCGGGTTCGTCGTGATCGGGATGCTCGCGATCGCCAGGCGCTTGTAGCCGGCCTGCACGATGGTCTCCATGCAGTAGCTGAACCGCGTGACGATGTTCAGCCGGATGAGCGAGTACTTCGAGTAGGCGCGGAAGCCGCTCGCCGCGTCGGGCAGGTCGAGACCGGCGGCGCGGGAGGCCACCCAGGAGCCGAACTGCTGCATCGCCTTCTTGAACCCGGAGAAGTGCTCGATGGTCCGGGTCTGGCGGTCGCCGATGACGATGTCGGCCTCGCGCCGGACGATCGGTTGGACCAGCTCGGCGATCTGCGCCTGCGGGTACTGGTTGTCGCCGTCCGTGTTCACGACGATGTCGGCGCCGTGCAGCAGTGCGTAGTCGACACCGTCGCGGAACGACCGGGCCAGGCCCATGTTCGTGGTGTGCCGCACGAAGTGCCGGACGCCGTGCTCCTTCGCGACCTCGACGGTGCGGTCGGTGCTGCCGTCGTCGATGACCAGGATCTCGATCTCGTCGATACCGTCGATCTGCTCCGGGATCGAGTCGATGACGCTGGCGAGGGTGTTCTCCTCGTTGAGGCAGGGGATCTGGACGAATAGCTTCACGGGCTCGCTGGATCTCGTTTCAGGGACGTCGTCGGGGCGCGCGCTCCGGGTGCGCAACCAGGGCAGCCTAATCGACCGGCGTGTCCAGGTCGCCACGCCACCCTCCACGGGGCCCCGCGCAGTCCGGGTGGTGGGCGGGGTCGGACCGCCACGCACGGCGCTCGGACTCCGGCGTGGCACCCCTTGCTAGGCTGCCCCGGTGCAGATCCGCGAACTGAAGATCCCCGGCGCGTGGGAGTTCACGCCCGTCCAGCACGGCGACGCACGAGGAGCATTCCTCGAGGCGTACCGTGCCGACGTCCTCGAGGAGACGGTGGGCCACCCGCTCGACCTCCGCCAGGTGAACATGTCGATCTCGTCCGCCGGCGTCGCCCGGGGCATCCACTACGCCCTCGTGGCGCCGAGCCAGGCGAAGTACGTCACCGCCGTCCGCGGCGCCTTCATCGACTACATCGTCGACATCCGCGTCGGGTCCCCGACCTTCGGCCAGTGGGACAGCGTGCGCATCGACGACGTGGACCGCAAGGCCGTGTACCTGTCGGAGGGCCTCGGCCACGCGATCGTCGCGCTCGAGGACCGCTCGACCGTGAACTACCTCGTCAGCGCCCACTACGACCCGCAGCGCGAGAAGGGGATCACGATCCTCGACCCGACCGTCGGGCTGGAGCTGCCGGAGGGCCTCGGCGAGCCGGTGCTGTCCGAGAAGGACACCACGGCGCCGACGCTCGAGCAGGCCGCGGAGCAGGGACTCCTGCCGACCTACGAGGAAGCGGTCGCGTACACCGAGTCGCTCCGGACGAAGAAGTAAGGGAGAAGACCCGATGAAGGGCATCATCCTCGCCGGTGGTTCCGGCACCCGCCTGTGGCCCATCACCAAGGGCATCAGCAAGCAGCTCATGCCGATCTACGACAAGCCGATGGTCTACTACCCGCTGTCGACGCTCATGATGGCGGGCATCCGCGAGGTCCTCGTCATCACGACCCCGGAGTACAACGAGCAGTTCAAGGCGCTCCTCGGCGACGGGTCGAGCCTCGGCATGGACATCCAGTACGCCGTGCAGCCGAGCCCGGACGGGCTCGCCCAGGCCTTCGTCATCGGCGAGGACTTCATCGGCGACGACAGCGTCGCACTCGTCCTCGGCGACAACATCTTCCACGGCACCGGCCTCGGCACCAACCTGCGGAAGAACACCGAGGTCGACGGCGCGACGATCTTCGCGTACCACGTGGCCGACCCGACCGCCTACGGCGTGGTCGAGTTCGACGACGACTTCACGGCCGTCTCCATCGAGGAGAAGCCGACGCAGCCGAAGTCGAACTACGCCGTCCCCGGGTTGTACTTCTACGACAACAAGGTCATCGAGATCGCGAAGACCATCGAACCGAGCGCCCGCGGGGAGCTCGAGATCTCGACGGTCAACGAGCGCTACCTCGAGGCGGGGGAGCTCGGTGTCCAGGTCCTCGACCGCGGCACCGCCTGGCTCGACACCGGCACCTTCGAGTCGATGATGCAGGCGTCCGAGTACGTCAAGGTCATCGAGGACCGTCAGGGCTTCAAGATCGGCTGCATCGAGGAGATCGCCTGGCGCAACGGCTGGATCGACGACGCACAGCTCGCCGAGCTCGCCGCGCCGCTGGTCAAGGGCGGGTACGGCGTGTACCTGCAGCGTCTGCTCGACGCCTGACGCCGCCGTGTTCGGCAGACGCCGCCGTCGCGATGCGCCGCCCTCCGGCTCCGGCCTGGAGGCGCGCCCCGCGTCCGTGACGGCGGCGCCCGTCGTCCGGGTGGCCGGGTGGGACGGCCCGCTGCCGCGGTCGGACGCACCCGTCACCGTGGTCGTCACGACCCGGTCGGACCGGCACGCCGAGGTCCCGCGGCTCGTCGCGACCGTGCGCGCGGCCTTCGGCGTCGACGCGGACGTCCGCGCCGCCTCCTACGTCGCGGACGCCTCCCCGCGTGACGCCTTCGACCCCTCGCTGCCGTGGGTCCGCTCGGAGCACGTGGACGGGATCGGCTCCGCGGTGAACGCCGGAATCGCCCTCGGCGTGGGGCGGGTGCTCGTGCTGGTGGACACGTCGGTGGTGCTCGACGCGGGGCCCCTCCGCGACCTCGTCGCGACGGCGGACCGCCTGGACGCGCCCGTCCAGGCCCGCGCGACGACGCCCGACGGTTCCCGGCGCAACGGTGCCCGGCTCCTCCGACCCGGCGCACTGCCCTGGTCCGACGACCGGACCGAGCCCGCGGACGACCGGGTCCTGGGCGCCGACCAACCGGTGGTCTCGATGCCGCAGCGTGCGGCGGTGCCGGCCCCGTGCCTCCCGGACGAGCGGACGGTCCTGACGGCGTGGACGCTCGCGGCGGCGCAGGCGGTGTCGTCGACGGTGCGGAGCCGCGACGTCGGTGCGGTCGTGCGGACCGTCGAGCCGGGCCGAACCGTGGACGCCGCGGTGGTGGACGTCGTCGCGTCGTGGCGAGACCGGTCCGGCGGACCCGGGCCGGTCGTCGCCGGTCCGCCGCTGCCGCCGTGGGGCGCGCGGCCGGTGACGCCGACCGTGCGGCAACGTGACGAGGACGACGACGTCCTGACCTGGGCGCTGAAGATCGCCGCGCCCGCAGGCCCCGAGGGCGACGGCTGGGGGGACGTGCACTTCGCCGCGGAGCTCGCGGGTTCCCTCGAGCGGCTCGGGCAGCAGGTGCGGATCGACCGGCGGGACGCCCACGTGCGGGACGACGACGCCGAGGACGACGTCACGGTGGTCGTGCGCGGGCTCGATCGGGTGCCGCCGAACCCCGCCTCCGTGAACCTGCTCTGGGTGATCAGCCACCCCGACGACGTCGCCGACACCGAGCTCCGGTCCTTCGACGCGGTCTTCGCCGCGGGCCCGGTCTGGGCGGCCGCCGCGGCCGAGCGTTCCGGCGCGCCGGTGCACACGCTGCTGCAGGCGACCGACCCGTCGGTGTTCCACCCGCCGGCGGCCGGGGAGCCGGGCGGACCGGACGCGGGCCACGTCGTCTTCGTCGGCTCCACCCGCGGTGCCGACCGTGCCGTCGTGCGCGACGCCGTGGCGCTCGGGGTCGACCTGCGCGTGCACGGCCCCGGGTGGGACGGCCTGGTGCCCGCGGCGTCGCTCGGGTCGTCGTCGCTGTCACGGGCCGAGGTCGCCCGCGCGTACGCGTCCGCCCGGGTCGTGCTGAACGACCACTGGCCGGACATGGCTGCGGGGGGCTTCGTCTCGAACCGGGTGTTCGACGTGCTGGCGTCCGGCGGCGTGGTCGTCACGGACGAGGTCGTCGGGCTCCGGCAGGTGCTCGACGTCCCGACGCTCGCGGTCGCACGGTCGCGGCACGAGCTCGCGACCCTGCTCGATCCGGCGCAGGCGTGGCCGAGCGCCGACGAGCGGGCCGCGGTCGCCGCGACGGTCGCCGCGGCGCACTCGTTCGACGCGCGCGCCCGCGTGCTGCTCGACGTGGCGCGGGCCGAGCGCGCGCGCCTGCGCCGCTGACGCACGCTCTGCTCACCGGTCTGCGTCGCGCCGCGGAGCCCGCGAGCTGCTCGCCGGTCTGCGCCGGTGTCGCACCCCGGCGCGGACGTCCCGCCCCGGTACGGCGGGGTGCGACGTCCGAGACGGGGTGCGATCGCCCCGCGGCCCCGCGGCCCCGCGGCTCCGCAGCCCTGCGGCCCGCGGCCCCGCGCGCTACTTGCGCGTGACCCAGCGCGCGCGCACCGACAGGCCCGCGCGCAGCACCAGGCGGAGCGGCCACAGCCACCACGCCCGGTACTTCCGCGACAGGTAGCGGTAGGCGCTGCGGTGGTGCTCGATCTCCATGCGGCGCCGGTTCGACGAGGTCGAGTGCGCCCCGGTGTGCGTCACGACGGCGCTCGGCACGTACACGTTCGTACGGCCCGCCAGACCGACACGCTGCCCGAGGTCGACGTCCTCGAAGTACATGAAGTACGACTCGTCGAAGCCGCCGAGCTCCCGGAACAGGTCGGTCCGGACGAGGAAGCACGCCCCGGACAGCCACCCGGCCTCGCGCTCCACGACCTGCGTCGTCGACCAGTACCGCTGGCTCCACGGGTTCGCGGGCCACAGTCGCGAGAACGCGGCGTGGCCGAGCCCGGTGCGGAGCGAGGGGAGTCGACGGGCCGAGGGGTACGTCTCCCCGTGCTCGTCGAGGATCTGCGGTCCGAACGCTCCGCCGTCGGGCAGCCGGTCCGCTGCGGCCACGAGCTCGTCGACCGAGCCGGGGGCGAGCACCACGTCGGGGTTGGTGACGAGCAGGAACTCGGGCTGGACGTCGGGCAGCACGTCGTCGAGCGCGGCCAGGGCAGCGTCGATGCCCCCGCCGTAGCCGCGGTTGCCGCCCGAGGACACCACGACGGCGCCGTAGGACTCGCCGATCGCCCGGAGCGTGTCGACGTCCGCCGAGCCGTTGTCCGCGATGACGACCGCCAGCTCTGTCGACGACGCGTGCCGGGTGCTCTCGAGGAACGGCCGGATCGTCTCGCCGGTGTTGTAGGTGACCGTCAGCACCGCGACCCTGGTCACCGCGCACCTCCGGCTGCGACGCTGCGGTATGCGTCGGCGTGCACGGCGGCGGTCGCGTCCCACGTGAACCGTCCCGCGCGCTCGAGCGCCGCACGACGGTGGGCGGCCACGCGGTCCGGGTCGTCGAGGAGCGCCGCGAGCGTCGTGGCGAGGGCCTCGGCGTCGGGCTCGGTGTAGACCGCGGCGTCGCCGCCGACCTCGGGGAGCGACAGTCGTCGGGTGGTGACGACGCACGCGCCGGTGGCCATCGCCTCGAGCACCGGCAGGCCGAACCCCTCACCCAGCGACGGGTACACGACGAAGGACGCCCCGCCGAGGAAGCCCGACAGGTCCTCGAGCGGCAGGTAGCCCGCCTCGACCACGTGGTCCGCGTCCTGCAGCGCGTCGAGCCGGGCGACGGCGTCCTCGTCCCAGCCCCGCGCGCCGGAGAGCACGAGCCAGGGCGTGGGGGAGCCGGTGGCCCCACGGGCCGCCCGCACGGCGGCGTACGCGTCGAGGAGGGCGGGGACGTTCTTCCGCGGTTCGATCGTGCCGAGGAACGCGATCCACTCGGCGTCCTCGGGCAGGCCGGCGGCGATGCGGGCGTCCTCGACCTCGGCCACGGCGGGCTCGTGGAACCGGTCGCGGTCGACCCCGAGCGGAGCGACCCGGACGTCGGCCCGGATGCCGGGGACGACCCGGGCGGCCTCGGTCGCGGTGGCCGCGCTCGGCAAGACGACGACCGGCCGGCTGCGGAGCGACCGACGGCTCCACCAGGTGAAGAAGGTCCGCTTCAGCCGCGAGTGCCACTCCGGGTTCGAGAAGAACGTCGCGTCGTGCAGGGTCACGACCGAAGCACCGCGCCAGGCGAACGGGAACGTGTAGTGCGGGGAGTGCAGGACGTCGGCACCGAGTCGGCGGGCGAGCGCGGGGAGCCCGGTCTGCTCCCACGCGAACCGGAGCGGCACGGAGTCGGTCCAGGCGGGGGCGCGGTGCACGGTGACGTCCGGGGCGACCGCGGAGAAGTGGTCCGCGTGGACCGGTCGGACCACCAGGTGCACGTCGAGGCCGGGGTCGCTCGCGACGAGGTGCGAGACGACGCCCTCGACGTACCGGCCGACGCCGCCGAGGTCGCGCGGCACCGCGGTCCCGTCGATCAGGACGGAGAGTTGCGGCACGCGTGGATCCTTCCGGCCGGGGCCGTCGACGGGGGAGCCACCAGGATAGCCGGGCGCGCTCACGTGCTCGGGTCCACCGCGCGGCGGGGCACCGAGGCGCGGCGTGTCTCGTGGCGGCGACGGACGAGGTGCCGGGGGAGGTGTCCGAGGACGTCGGCCAGCGCTGCGGCGACGAGCCGTGCCTCCCGACCGTCCCCCGCGAGCCCGCAGCGGACGATGCGCCCGACGGTGCGGACGGTGGCACGCACCACCGTGCCCCACGGCGCGTGCCAGAGGGCGACGACCAGGCGGTTCCGCGCGTTCCGGCGCACGAACAGGGCGCTGGCCACGCCGGACGAGGCGGAGTGGTCGTGCCGCACGACGGCGCCGGCGGCGTACTGCACCCGCCAGCCGCGGCGGCGGAGCCGCCAGGCGAGCTCGGTGTCCTCGTAGTACATGAAGAGCGACTCGTCGAGCAGGCCGACGTCGTCGAGCGCGGTCCGGCGGAACGCCGCGGCGCCGCCGGATGCACCGAAGACGTCGACGGACGCGACCCGCTCGACCGGTGCCAGCCAGTCGCGGTCGGCACCGTTGCCGTCGCGGTCGATCACGACCCCGGTCGAGTTGAGCCGCTCCTCGCCGTCGGCCGACGGCGTCCACGCGCGTCCCGCGTGGTCGCGGAGCACCCGGGCCCCCGGCGTCGGCGCGGCTCCGGTCGGGAGGCTCGTCCAGCGTCCGGCGAGCACGATGCGGCCCGTCACCGCGGCGACGTCCGGCGGTGCGGCAGCCAGGTGGTCGCGCAGCGCGGCGACGAAGCCGGGGGCGGGCACCGCGTCGTTGTTGAGCAGCACGACGACGTCGGTGTCGGCCCGGCGGACGCCGGCGTTCGCCCCGACGGCGAACCCGCCGTTGCGGGGCAGGGCCACGACGGTGGCCTCCGGCAGTGCGTCGCGCAGCACGGCGAGCGAGTCGTCGGTCGACCCGTTGTCCACGACGACGACGCGGTCGGCCGTGCCGTCGTCGAGCACGGCCCGGGCAGCGCGGACGGTCAGGTCCGCCCGCTCCCAGTTGACGATGACGACCCCGGTGGTCGGGGGCGTGCCGCTCCCGGTCAGTCGAGCTCCTCGATCGAGGGCTTCGCGTAGACCGTGCCGACGGCGTCGCCGAACGAGGGGACCTCGAACGAGTCGCACTCCGGCAGGTCGTGCAGGTGCCGGCCGGCCGAGTCCATCATCGACACGTTGATGAAGTACTTGCCGGTGCCGAAGTTCGTGTCGGCGATGCGGAGGCGCAGCTTGCGGCGGCCGTGCAGGGGCTCGAGGTGGATGCCCATGATGCCGGTCGTCGTGCCGTAGACCACCTGACCGCCGGTGTTGTTGATCTGCACCGCGGCCTCCCAGTCGGCGACGCCGTCCAGGTGCTCGAACTCCATGTCCACGACGAGGTCGTCGCCCGGTGTGACGCCGTCGCGCGGTCCCTTGCCGTCCGCCTGCACCGAGGCGCCGAGCACCGTGCCACGGCCGACCGCGACGTCGGCGCTCAGCTCGCCCGCGCGGCGCTCCTCGAGCACGTCGCGGAACAGGCTGACCGCGGCGATCGGGTCGCCGTCGTGCAGGACCTTGCCCTTGTTGAGCAGGACCACGCGGTCGCACATCTCCTGCACCTGGCTGAGCGAGTGCGTGACGATGATGATCGTCTTGCCCTGCTCCTGGAACGACCGGATGCGGTCGAGGCACTTGCGCTGGAACGCCTCGTCGCCGACCGCCAGGACCTCGTCGACGAGGAGCACGTCAGGGTCGGTGTGCACGGCGACCGCGAAGGCGAGCCGCACGTACATGCCCGACGAGTAGAACTTCACCTGGGTGTCGATGAAGTCACCGATGCCGGAGAACGCCAGGATGTCGTCGAAGCGCTCCTCGGTCTCCGCGCGGCTCAGCCCGAGCAGGCTCGCGTTGAGGAAGACGTTCTCGCGGCCGGACAGGTCCGGGTGGAAGCCGGCGCCGAGCTCGAGCAGCGCGGCGAGGCGTCCGCGGCGGGACACCGTGCCGGACGTCGGCTGGATGATGCCGCCGATCGCCTTGAGCAGGGTCGACTTGCCGGAGCCGTTCTGGCCGATGAGCCCGACCGTGGAGCCGGCCTGGATGGTCGTCGTGACGCCGTCCAACGCCCAGAAGTCCTGGCGGTGCTTCCGTCCGGCGCGGCCGAGGGTGACGATGCGCTCGCGGATCGTGTTGTCCTTGCGGACGGTGAAGCGCTTGCGGACCTGGTCGATGACGATGACGTCGGGGCGCTCGGCGTCCGGGGTCGGGGTGCCGGACGCGGTGGGGATGCTGATGGCCATGACTAGAGCTCCTGCGCGAAGTTGCCCTGCAGGCGGGAGAAGACGCGCTGCGCCCCGATGAGCAGGAACAGCCCGATCACGAAGGCGACGAGCAGCCGCAGCATCAGGTGTGACGGGTAGGTGACGTCGGCCGGGTCGTGCAGCCAGATCGCGTTCTGCATGCCGAGCACGGACAGGGTCAGCGGGTTGTTCGTGTAGACCGCGAGCAGCCAGTCGACCTTGAGCCGCTGGATCACCATCGAGTACGAGTACACGATCGGCGACGCCCAGAGCAGCACCATCAGGCCGACGTCGATGACGAACTGCACGTCGCGCAGGTAGACGTTGAGCGCCGCGAGCACGAGACCGATCGCCGCACCGTAGACCAGGATCACCAGCAGCGAGGGGATCAGGTAGACGAGTCCGGCGTGCCAGGGGAACACCCCGATCACCAGGGTCGCGACGATGAGGATGCCGAACTGGATCGTGTAGTTGACCAGGGCGGCGCCGACGCTCGCGAGCGGGAAGACCTCACGCGGGACGTAGACCTTCTTGATGAGGCCGGAGTTGCCGACGATCGAGCCCGTCGAACCGGCCACGATCTCACTGAACAGCGTGTAGGCGCTCAGGCCGGTGAAGACGTAGATCGCGAAGTTGTCGATGCCCTTGGCCGCACCGAGGATCTGGCCCATCACGAAGTAGTAGATGAGGAGCTGCGTGAGCGGACGCACCAGCGTCCAGACGAACCCGAGCGCCGAGTCCTTGTACCGCGCCTTGAGGTCACGGCGGATGAGCATCCCGAGCATCTCGCGCTGCCGGAAGACGTCGCGGAGTTCACGCCAGGTGCCACGGAAGGCGCTCGTCGGAGCGCCGACCACGACGAGGGGCTCCTTCGCGAGCGCCGCCATACGGGCTTGATCGACCATTCGTCTCTTCGTTCGTGGGGGCAGGACCGGAACAGCATACTCACCGGGCCTCTGCGGGCCGCTGGCCGACCGGCGTCCGACCCCGGCCGTGCACGACACGTGCCGTGCACCCCGACCGGGGGTGAATGTTGCTCGATCCAACCCTCGACCTTGAGTTTGGGGTTACCGTTGTCGCAACCCGGACCCTTGTCAACATCCACAGGACGGCCCGTCAGCATGCAGCTTGCTCCACGGCCGATCGCTGCGCTTGCGGTGGTCGGCGTTCTCACGTTCCTGACGGCGGGTTGCTCCGCCGGCCAGGACGACCCGGATCCCTCCGTCTCCCCGACCCGGACCGCCTCGGCGTCCGCGTCCGCCACACCGACGACCGCGCCCACCCCGACCGCCACCGCCACGACCCCGGCGACGGCCCCCACCAGCGGGACCGGCGGCGCGACGGACGACGGCGGCGACGACACCCCCGGCGCGTTCCCCGGCACCGGTCAGACCACCCAACCGGACACCGACCCCGGCGAGTACCCCGCCACCGCGGTCGTGTCGTTCTCCGGGTGGGACACCGGCAGCAGGACGCTGCAGGCCGGCGGACTCGTCACCGGCACGGTCGACGCATCCGGCACCTGCACGTTCACCGCGACGAAGGGCGGCACCACGCGCACCGCGACGAGCGCGGCCGAGGCCAGTGCCTCGTCCGTGAACTGCGCGCAGGTCTCCTTCCCTGCGGCCCAGGTGTCATCCGGCACCTGGTCGATCACCCTGCGGTACGCGGTCGGGTCGAAGTCGACCACGTCCGAACCGATGACGGCGGAGGTGCCGTGATGCGAACCACCACGAAGGACGGACGGCGTCGTCCGTTCCGCGCGGCGCTCGGCATGGTCGCTGCGCTCGCGATCGCCGTCAGCGGCCTGACCGTCGGCACGCTGCTGTCCGAGGAGACCACGACCCAGCCCGCGTCGGCCGCGGTCGCGTCGGCCTTCGACCCGGGCAACATCATCAGCGACGCGAACTTCTACAACGGCTCGGCCATGAGTGCGTCGAGCGTGCAGTCGTTCCTCAACAGCGTCGGCGCGAACTGCCGGCAGCAGTCCGGCGGTCCCGTCTGCCTGAAGAACTTCACGCAGAACGTGAACACCATCGGCGCCGTCTCCGGTCGGTGTGCGGCGATCGCCGGCGGCAACAAGTCGGCGGCGACGATCATCGCCCAGGTCGGTGCCGCGTGCGGCATCAGCCAGAAGGCGCTCCTCGTGCTCCTGCAGAAGGAGCAGGGCATCGTCGGGACCAACGCGCCCACGAACTGGATGTACCAGCACGCCACGGGCTTCGCGTGCCCGGACACCGCGCCGTGCGACCCGAAGTTCCGCGGGTTCGCCCAGCAGGTGTACGCCGCGGCGCTGCAGTTCAAGCGCTACCAGGCGAGCCCGACCTCGTGGGCGTACCAGGCAGGTCGCAACAACTCGATCCTGTACAACCCGAACGCCGCCTGCGGCCGCAAGACGGTCTACATCAAGAACCAGGCGACCGCCGGACTGTACATCTACACCCCGTACACGCCGAACAAGTCGTCGCTGGACAACCTCTACGGTTCGGGCGACTCCTGCGGTGCCTACGGCAACCGCAACTTCTGGCGCATGTACACCGACTGGTTCGGCTCGCCCACGGGCGGCTCGTCGCCGATCGGCTCGCTCGACACCCTCCAGCCGGGCTTCCGGCAGGTCACGGTGAGCGGCTGGACCGCCGACCCCGACACCACGGCGTCGATCAAGGCCCAGATCTACGTCGACGGCGCCGGCAAGGCCTCGGTCCTGGCGAACGGCAACCGGACGGACCTCGCCCAGCGGCTCGGCGCGAACAACACCGCACACGGCTACTCGACCACCATCACCGGGCTGAGCGCGGGCAACCACAACGTCTGCGTCTTCGGCATCAACACCGGTGCGGGGTCCAACACCCTGCTCGAGTGCCGCAACGTCAGGATCGCCGGCGGGACCCCGACCGGCGCGATCGACGCGGCGTCCGCGGTGGCCGGCAAGCTGACCATCCGTGGATGGGCGATCGACGGTGACACCGCCTCGCCCACCCAGGTGCAGGTCCGCGTCGGCAGCAAGGTGCTCGGCACCCTGAAGGCGGACCAGCAGAAGAACGGGCTGGACGCCTCGCGGCCGGGGTACGGCGACAAGCACGCCTTCAACGGCTCGGTGACCGGGTTCCCGGCGGGGAAGCAGACCGTCACCGTGTGGGCGAAGGACCTGTCCGCGAACAAGTGGGTGCAGGTCGCGTCGAAGGCCGTGCAGCAGGCAACCGGGTACCCGTGGCTCGCCGTCGACGAGGTGTCGTCGAAGGCGCCGGGCACGCTCGTCGCCCGCGGCTGGGCGATCGACCCCGACACCACCGGGACCGTGCAGGTGCACTTCTACCTGGACGGCAAGGGCCTCGCGTCGATCCGGGCCGACCAGACGAAGTCCGGGCTGAACAGCGCCAAGCCGGGCTACGGCGACCAGCACGCCTACCGCCTCGACCGGACCGGCATCAGCGCGGGGACGCACAAGCTGTGCATCATCGCGATCAACGTCGGACCGGGCAGCTCCAACGCGAGCATCTGCAAGTCGTTCTCGACGCCCACCGGGTCCCCGAAGGCGACGATCGACCAGGGGAGCGCGAGCGGCCTCGGCGCGATCACGGTGAGCGGGACCGCCTACGACCCCGACACGGTCTCGCCGGTCTCGCTGGCCTGGACCGTCGACGGGAAGGCCACCGGCGTCACCACGTCCGCGAACCAGACCGCGAGCGGGTTCGACAAGGCCCACCCGGGCTACGGCGACCGGCACGGCTACCAGCAGAAGCTGACGGGCATCGGACCGGGGAAGCACACCGTGTGCGCCGTCGCGAAGAACACCGGTGGTGGGTCGGACACGAAGACCTGCTCCACGGTAGCCGCGACGAGCGGCAACCCGACCCTGCTGCTCGACGAGGTCTCCTCGCCGGCGACGAACCAGGTGCGGGTCCGCGGCTGGGCGATCGACCCGGACACCACGAAGGCGCTGAACGTCGACGTGTACTTCAACGGGAAGAACGGCAAGCGGCTCCTCGCCGACCAGGCGAAGCCGAGCCTGGCGTCCACCTACGCCGCCTTCGGCGCCGGTCACGCCTTCGCCTCGACGGTCGCGAACATCCCGTCGGGCGCGACGCAGGTCTGCGCCTACGCCATCAACCGGGGCGCGGGGCAGAACACGCCGGTCTGTCGGTCGCTGACGGTGCAGTAGGACGTCACCCCACGACGGACGGGAGGCGCGGTGCCAGCTGGCACCGCGCCTCCCGTCCGTCGTGGGGTCGTCCCGGACGCCTCAGCCGCGTCGGCGCACGGCGCGGGCCACCCCGCCCAGGCGGTCGAGCACGCGGAACTCGGCGGAGCGGGTCAGCGTGTCGTAGCGGAGCGCGACCGCGTCGCGCTCCGCCTCGGCGGCCTTGCGGGCGTCGTCGATGACCGCCACGGCCTCCTCGGAGACGATGAGCCGCTGGTTGATCTCCTCGACGCCCGAGCGGTGCACGTCGCGCTCCGCCGCGGTCGTGCGGAGCTCCTCGCGCAGGAGGGTCGCCCACCGCAGGAGCGCCGAGCGGTCGCCGTCCCGCCGGGCGGCCTGCGCGATCGCACGGTCGAGCGACGGGCCGACCGCGGCAGCGCGGACCGCGTACGTGTGGCGGTCGAGCACGACGGCACGGAGCCGCTCGACCAGGGCGGTGCGCTCCTCGGCGGGCATCGCCAACGCCTGTTCGAGGGACGCGGCGTCCGAGAAGACCGGGACCTCGCCGAGCCCGAGCTCCTCGAGCCCGGTCGCGCAGTCGGTGACGGGCAGAGCCCCGCAGGCGAGCGACTCGTACAGCCGCGAGTTCAGGGTGCCGTACTCGGCGGCGGGGGCGATCACGTCGTCGACGACGAACGCGGCCGCCCGGTAGACCTCCGGCAGGGCGAAGAACGACACGGCGGGGCGCAGCTCGACGCCGTCCGACGCCTCGACGTGCTCGACGTTCGCGGCGAACCAGACGATCGGCTCGGGCGGCGCGACCTCGAGCAGGACGTCCTGCACGGCGCGCCGGGCACCCCAGAAGTTCACCGTGGTGACCGTGCGGTCGGTCCGCGTCGTCTCGTCGCCGGTGGTGAACAGCTCGGCGTCGACCGCGATCGGGACGACCTCGACCGGGCCGTCGTAGGCGGCGCCGACGGCGTCGCGGGCGGCGCGGGACGAGGTCCACACGGCGTCGAACTCGTCCAGGTAGGGGGCGGACGCCCAGGCGGCCGTCCAGTTGCGCACCCACGCCACGATCGCGGTGCCGGCCGGCACGAGACCGGGCACGAAGGACTCGATCATGCTCACGAGCACGGCGGTGTCGGCGGGGACCTCCTCGGCCCAGCGCGTGATCGGCCAGGTCGCGACGCCCCAGCCCTCGGCGCGGAGCGCCCGGGCGAGTCCGAGGGCGACGAACAGGTCGCCCTTGCCCTCGGCGGGGTCGTCGGTCGAGACGGCGAACCGGACGGTGCCACGGGGACCGGCGGCGTGGTCGCCGCGCGCGAGGGCCGCGTACTCGGCGGCGAGGGGGGAGGGCGTCGGGTCGTTCGGGATCGAGTGCTGCGGCACGGGTGCTCCGGTTCGGCTGGTGACGGCACGACGGTCAGGGGGTCGTCGCGCACGAGCGGCCTGGGTGGTGGCCGTCGCCCATTGTGCACGACCCGCGGCGGCGGGGAGGTGGACGCGCGGGGTCGTTGCCCGTGCGTGTGCCAGCACGACCGGCACGGGCCGGGCTTGTACAGTGATGACGGCCGGCGCCTCCCGTCGGCCTCGCACCACCGATCCCCGCCGCTGACCGCGGCACGCTGGAGGAACCCGCCGTGACAGAGCGCAAGCCGGGAGTCGTCTCCGTCGTCCTCGTGAACTACAAGGGCACCGACGACACCCTGACGAGCATCGCCGAGCTCCGCAAGCAGGACTGGCCGCAGGACCGCCTCGAGGTCATCGTCGTGGACAACGGCTCCGGTCCGGAGCACGTCGGTCGACTCAAGGCCTCGGACCTCGACTTCACGTTCGTCGACTCGGGGGCCAACCTCGGTTTCACGGGCGGCTGCAACCTCGGCGTCGAGCACTCGTCGGGCGAGATCGTCGCCTTCCTCAACAACGACGCCCGCCCGGACGCCGGCTGGGTGCGTGAGGCGATGGCGACCTTCGCCTCCGGGGCGGACATCGGCGCGGTCGCGTCGAAGGTCCTCGACTGGGAGGGCGTCAACGTCGACTTCACCGAGGCCGCGATGACCTGGTACGGCATGGGCTACAAGCCGTTCGCCGGGTCGCCCGACACGGGCCGCTGGGAGTCGGAGACCGACGTGCTCTTCGGCACCGGTGCTGCCATGTTCATCCGCGCGGAGCTCTTCGAGCAGCTCGGCGGGTTCGACGACCGTTACTTCATGTTCTACGAGGACGTCGACCTCGGGTGGCGTCTCAACCTGCTCGGGTGGCGCTTCCGGTACCAGCCGAAGTCCGTCGCGTTCCACAAGCACCACGCGTCGATGAACAAGTTCGGCGACTTCCGCGAGACCTACCTGCTCGAGCGGAACGCGCTCTTCACGCTGTACAAGAACCTCGGCGACGAACAGCTCGCCGCCGCGTTCCCCGGCTCGCTCGCACTGGCCGTCCGCCGTGCCGTCGGACGCGGGGAGCTCGACTCGACCGCGCTCGACCTGCGGAACCCGGGCGACGACAGCGTGCCGACGATCCCGGTCCCGAAGACGAGCATGGCGGGCATCTACGGCATCGACCAGTTCGTCGAACAGCTGCCCTCGATGACCGAGTCGCGCCGCGAGATCCAGGCCAGCCGCGTCCGCAGCGACCGGGAGCTCCTGCGCCTGTTCGGCAACCGCGACGAGCCGGCGTACCCGATCGAGGACTACCTGGCGGGCTACGACAAGATCGTGCACTCGCTCGGTGTGCTCGAGGTCGGCACCCGTCGGCGCATCCTCATCGTCACCGGTGACGCGATCGGCGAGAAGATGGCCGGGCCGGCGATCCGCGCGACGCAGATGGCGAAGCAGCTCGCCGGCGAGCACGACGTCCGGGTGATCAGCCTCACGCGCTCGACGCAGGTCGACCCGTCGTACGAGGTCGTCACGGTCCCGCACCGACACCCGCGCCAGATGGTCGAGCACGAGGCCTGGGCCGACGTCATCGTCGTGCAGGGTCACGCGCTCCGCCTGTTCCCGGTGCTCGAGGCGACGCAGAAGATCCTGGTCGTCGACGTCTACGACCCGCTGCACCTCGAGCAGCTCGAACAGGGCCGCAGCGACGACGTCGACCAGTGGAACCGGCAGATCCTCGACGCCTCGGACACGCTCAACCACCAGCTCGAACTCGGTGACTACTTCATCTGCGCCTCGGAGCGCCAGCGCATGTTCTGGCTGGGCCAGCTCGCCGGCTCGGGCCGGGTCAACGCGCGTACCTACTCACGCGACCCCGACCTGCGTTCGCTGATCGGCGTGGTGCCGTTCGGTCTGTCCTCGACACCGCCCGTGCACGACCAGCAGCGGGTGAAGGGTGTCTTCCCGGGCATCGGGAAGGACGACAAGCTCGTCGTCTGGGGCGGCGGGATCTACGACTGGTTCGACCCGATCACCCTCGTCCGCGCCGTCGGCGAGCTCGCGGTGCGCCAGCCCCGGGTCAAGCTCCTGTTCATGGGCGTGCAGCACCCGAACCCGGACGTGCCCGAGATGGACATCGTCGCGAAGGTGCGTGCCGAGGCCGACGCGCTCGGTCTCACCGGGAAGCACGTGTTCTTCAACGACACGTGGATCCCCTACGAGGAACGCGGTGCCTACCTGCTCGAGGCCGACGCCGGCGTCTCGACGCACTACGAGCACCTCGAGACCACGTTCTCGTTCCGTACCCGCATCCTCGACTACCTGTGGGCACGCCTGCCGATCGTGACGACCGTCGGCGACTCCTTCGGCGACCTGGTCGCCGAGGAGCACCTCGGGGTCGCGGTGCACGAGCAGGACGTCACGGGCCTGGCGGACGCGCTCGAGACGGCCCTGTTCGACGAGGACGCCCGCGCCGGCTTCATCGGCAACGTCGACCGCGTGCGCGAGCAGTTCACGTGGGAGAACGCCCTGGCGCCGCTCGTCGAGTTCTGCCGCAACCCCGTCCGGGCGGCGGACAAGTCGGTGCGGGAGAACTCGACCGCGGTCGAGGCCCACCAGATGCGGGTCCGCGTGCCGGACCGCAAGAAGCTGTACGGGGTGCGCCACGACCTCGGTCGCGCCGTGCACTACCTGCGCACGGAGGGGCCGCGCAGCGTGGCGGCGAAGGTCGCGCACCGCATCCGCAACCGCTGACGCGGGCCACCTGACCCGCGGCCGCCGACCCGCCGACCGCTGACCCTCCGGTCGGGTCCGCGGTCGCTGGCTTGCCGGTCGGGTCCGCGGTCGCTGGCTCGCCGGTCGGGTCCGCGGCCGCTGGTCCGCCGGTCGGGTCCGCACGATGCACGACGCCCGTGCCACGCTCCTGCGAGGCACGGGCGTCGCCGTGCACCGGGGAGGCCTGCCGTCAGACGCGGGGCAGGTGCCGGCGCCACGACCGGCGCCGCGCGGCGACCACGAGCACCGTCGTGAAGAGCATGAGCCCGGCGCCGTGCAGCAGGTAGCTCTCCGCCGTGCTCGTCACCGCCAGGAGCACCAGGACCGCCGCGGGCCACACGTAGGCCACGCCGGGGAACGTCGTCGCCGTCACCCACGCCCGTGCGAACGCCAGGAGCGCCGCGACGCCGAGGATGATCGTGCCGGCGAGCCCGATCTGCAACCAGGCGTCGATGAACGCGTTGAGACCGGACGGGTACCGGACGCCGGACGGCGCGATGAACGTGACGTACGGCACGACGGGCTCGTGCGGCCAGGTGCCGACCCAGCCCCAGCCCTGGATCGGGTACTGCGCGATGAAGGTCCGGATGTCGGACCACAGCTGCAGTCGTGTCGCGGTCCCGCCCGCCGCGCCGATCTCCGCGAGCACCCGTTGCCGCGCGGCGATGCCGACCGCAGCCATGAGCACCACCGTCGCGCCGAGCACGCTGTTCACCACCGGCCGTGTGGTCGGTCGCGCGTGCCGGAGCGACCAGAGCGCGAGCGCCACGACCGCGAGGGCGATCATCGCCAGGCCGGTGATCGGGGACTGCACGAGCATGAGGGCGATCACCGCCAGGGCCGTCGACGCCACCGCGCGGCCGGTGCTCACCGAACGCGTGAGGAACTCCACGACGAAGGTGACGAGCGCGGTCGCGGCGATGAAGCCCATGAAGTTGCGGGTGCCGCCGACGCCCTGGATCGGGCCGCCGTAGGCGATGTCGCCCTGGATCCCGAGGCCGGGGATCGGCAGGTCGAGCACCAGCCCGGACAGGACCTCGAGCCCGAGTGCCACGACGAGCAGGATCCGGAAGGCGTCGCCCGAGGCTCGGATCACCTGCACGAGGTCGCGGCCGAGCGCGAGGTACAGCCCGAGCCCGATGAAGCAGAGCGTGCCCACGAAGCCGCGCAGGGCGACCCACGAGTACTGGCTCCACAGCACGCTGAGCGCGCAGTAGCCGACGAAGGCCAGCAGGGACAGGGGGAGCACCCCGTGCCACTCGATGCGGTAGCGCTGCCCGAGCAGACTGAGCCCGGCCAGCACGACGAGCGTGACGAGCACGGCCCAGTCGCCGGCGGTCCCGACGAGCCGTTCGACCGTCGGCTGTCCGAACGCGAAGAGGACGATCGTCGTCGCGAGCGCCTGGCTGAAGCGCCCGCCCGCCGAGAAGCCGATCCACGCGGACAGGTACCGGCGTGCGAGCACGTGCCTGGTCACCCGTCCGTCGCTCACGGGTCCATCTTCTCCTACTCGTCGCCGGGCGCCGCATCCGGTGGTGGCTCCTGGACAGCGGGTGTCCTCCGGGCGTGCGACGGGGAGCGCCGGCACGGCGACATCACGGATCGGCGATATCGCACTATCGTCGATCCGCGATGGACGAGCGACGACGGGCGAGGACGGCGGTCGGTCTGCTCCGTGTCGCCGCAGTCGTCGGCATCGGTGCGGTCGCCGCCCTGGTCGCGGCCTGGCGGCTCGGCGCGGTCAGCCGCGGCACCGCGTGGGCCGAGGACGCCGGACTGTTCCTGCGGGAACGGCTCGCACTCGGACCCGTCGACTCCCTGCTGCACCCGTACGCCGGGTACCTGCACCTCGTGCCGCGCCTGTTGGTCGACGTCGCGTGGGCCGCGCCCGTGCAGTGGTACGCGGTGACCATCTCGCTCGGCGCGTGCGCGGTCGTCGGGTCGGTGTCGTCGGCGGTCGTCGTCCTGGCGCGCGACGTCGTGCCCTGGTGGCCGGCGCGCACGGTCCTCGCGCTCCTGCCCGCACTGCTGCCGCTCGGCCCGTACGAGATCAGCGGCAACGCCGCGAACCTGCACTGGTTCCTCCTGTTCCTCAGCCCGTGGCTGTTCGCCCACCGACCGCGGACCTGGTGGGGCGCCGGCGCCCAGGCCGCCCTGACCGCGCTCGTGGTCCTGAGCGAGGTGCAGACCGTCGTGTTCCTGCCGGTGCTCGCCCTCGCCTGGGTCGGTCGTCCCGGTACCGGCCGACGCCTCCGGGCGCTCCCGGTGACGGTCGTCGCGCTCGCGGGCGCCGCCGCGCAGGTCGTCACCGCCCTGACCACGCAGCGGGACTCGCAGCCCGGCTCGCCCGCGTTCACGGACGTCGTCGCGGGCTGGTTGCTGCAGCCGGTTGCCGCGCTCTGGCGCCCCGACGTCGCCTCGGTGGTCCGCGCCGTGGTCACGCACGGGTGGTCCGTCGTGCTCGTCCCGGCGGGCGTGCTGCTGGTGCTGCTCGTCGCGGCCGTCGTGGCGGCACCCTGGCGGACGCGCTGGTTCGTCGTCGCCCTGACCGCGGTCTCGTTCGGCGTGTGGTGGGCGGCGCTCCTCGTGAACGGCGTCGGGGAACTCCCGTGGGCCCAGGCGCGTCAATCGCTCGCGGCGATCCCACCGCTCCGCTACGCCGCGGCCTCCGGCCTCCTCCTGCTCGCCGCGGCCGTGGTCGCCGCGGGTGCGCTCGCGGGGCGCCCGGCGCCGGCGCACGACGGGGGAGCGGGACGCCGTGCGGTGTCGGTCGTGGTGCGGACCGCGGGCTGGGGGCTCCTCGGCGCGGTCCTCGTCGCGACGCTGGGCAACGCCGCGCAGGGCCCGACGCGGCGCAGCGACGGACCGGTGTGGGCGGACCAGGTCCCCGCGGCGCGCGCGGCGTGCGAGCGGGACCCGGACGGCACCGTGGTCATCCGGGCGGCACCGTGGAACGCCGACGTCCCCTGCGAGCGCCTGGTCGGGCGCTGACGGCCCACCCCGAGCGGCGTGGTGGCCGGTGCGTCCGACGGTCCCGGGCGCGCCAGCCCGGACGCGTCGACCCGGTGCTCAGCCCACCGCGCGCCGGCGGAACTCGCGCTTCGTGCGCGGGGTCCTCGTGCCGTCGCCGGTCGACGGCGGTTCGTCACCGACGAGCACGTTCCGCGTCTTGATCGCGACCAGCGCCAGCAGGACCCAGTTGCCCTGGTACAGCAGCCGCGACTCGGCCACCGACTGCACGAGCAGGGCGACGACGACGAGGAGCGGGAACAGCGACACCGGGTCGAACGGGCGGGGGCGCAGCGCGGCGTCGTACCCGATCCGGGTCGCCGAGGCCCACGACCGGAGCAGCGTCGTCAGCGCGTACACGGCGAACAGCACCAGGCCGACGATGCCGGTCTGCATCCAGACGTCCAGGTACGCGTCGTGGGCCTGCAGGTAGGTCACGCCGTTCCGGTGGTACAGGTCGGCGAGCGTCGGGATGTCCGGCCACCAGTAGCCGATCCAGCCCCAGCCCACGACCGGGTGCTGCTCGACGAGCCCGAGCACGCGCTCCCAGATGACCCCGCGCCCGGTGGCGTCCGTCCCCTTGCCGAGGACCTCGGAGACGATCCCGCGCCCGAGCACGCCGCCCACGACCACCACGACGGCACCGACGACGAGCAGCAGCGACCGCGGACCCCGCTGTCCGTCCGGCACCCGTCGCATCCACAGCGCGACGAACAGGGCGGCGACGACCGCGAGCGCGGCCACGAGCACGGTCGACGACCGGGCGACCACGAGCGCGACCCCGAGGACGACGAACCACGCGATCGCACGGTGCGGGCGCATGCGGGCCTCGGCGAACTGCACCCCGACGGCGATCGCGGCGAGCAGGGCCACCATGGCCAGCAGGTTGCCGTTGCCCGGCAGGCCCTGCACCTGCCCGCCGGTGAACAGTGCGGCGCGTGATGCGTAGAAGGCGTCCGGGACGTCGCGCGACCCGTAGTCGGTCCAGACCGGAGCGACCGGGTGCCGGACCACGACGGCGACGAAGGCCTCGAACACGAGCGAGAGCAGCACGACCCACCGGAAGGCCAGGCTCGCAGCGTCGGTGATGCGCCGCCAGCTGAGGGTGGACGCGATCGCGAACGCCACCGCTGCGCAGACGACCTGCACGGTGAGACTGGCGAGCGTCGCCGGTCGCCAGTGCGACCAGACGACCGAGACGAGGCACCAGGCGAGGAACAACCAGAGGGACCGTGGGGTGCGGGCCGACGACGGACGTGCGCGTACCAGCACGGTGACGCCCCAGACCGCCAGGAGCCCCCACAGCACGCCGGCACCCCACCACGTGAGCACGTTCGGCACGGCGTCGCCGGCGAACAGCACGAACAGGACGGTCGCGCCGAGGGCGAAGGCCTCGCGTTCGGGGACCGTCCCGCGGGACAACGGCCAGGTGTTCGTCACGGTCGCAAGGCTACCGGCGTCCGCCTGCCGTCCCGTCGGCCCTGTCCCCGTCACCCGCGGTCCGTGGCCTCGAGGGCGCGTGCGATCTCGGCGCCGAGGTACGGCGCGAGCGTCACGGCGAACGTGTTCGTGAGGTGCGTGGCGTCCCGGTGCACCAGCACGCCGCCGATGACCGCGGGGCAGACCGTGTCCGTGCAGTAGTACGGGGTCAGGTCGACGAGTCGCGCCGTACCCGCCGGCATCCGGGCCACGGCTTCGGCGCTGCCGTCGAACAGTGCGAGCGCGGCACCGCGCGAGCTGTCGCAGGCGTTCGTCGTCGGGCCGGTCATCTGCCCGACGCAGGCCACGACGTCGGGGCGGGCCGTCGGGTTGTCGCGCAGTGCGACGACCGGGATCCCGGCGTCCGCGGCGACCTCCCACGCGCCGACGAGTCCGTCGACGACCGTGTCGTCGGCAGACCGCCCGCCGCTCGCCACGACGCGGCCGTTCCCGGTGGAGTGGGTCACGAGCAGGCCGTCGAGGTCGGGGTGCGCGCGGATCCAGTCGAGCGCGTTCTGCTTCCAGCCGTCGCAGTCGGCCACCTGCTGCGCCGTCTCCGCGGGCTGCTGCGCCGTGGTGAGGTAGCAGCTGATGTGCCCGGCGAGGTCGATCCGCCAGTGGTGCTCCTCGGCGATCCGTTCGTAGGTGTCCACCAGCACGTTGTTGTGCGAGTCGCCGATCGCGACGAGGTGCTTCGTCCACCCGGTCGCCGGTCCGAGCGTGCAGACGTTGAACGCATCGGAGTCGTTCGACCAGCACGCGGCCCGGTTCGAGTTGTCGTCGACGGCGTTCGCAGCGGCCGGCACCCGGACCTCGGCCAGTGCCGGGTTCACGCAGGGCTCCGGGGACGAGATGCGCGCGGCGGCCCCGAAGCACCGGACGTCGCCGGAGTCGAGCCGGTCCGCGAACGCCGCGGCCTCGGTCTGCTGCACGTGCAGCGCGACGAGGGACGACGCCCCGAGCGCGACCACGAGCACCGTCGCGACCGCGCCCGCGAGCGCGACCGCACGCGGCCGGAGCGCCTGGACCCAGCGCGAGAACCGGAGCGGTTCCTCGACGAGCAGGGTCGTCAGCGAGGCCAGCACGAGCGAGGCGACGAGCACCGCGAGCCGGTCCTTGAGCCCGAGCTCGTGCCGCAGTGCGATCGGGAGCAGGACGACGAGGGGCCAGTGCCAGAGGTACACCGCGTACGAGACCCGGCCGACGAACGCGACCGGGCCGAGCCGTCCCAGTACCGGCAGCCCGCTGTGCGCGCCGAGGAGCACGACGAGCGTCGCCCCGACGACGGGCAACGCTGCGGCGGCACCCGGGAACGGCGTCGATCCGGTGATCACCACGAGCGAGAGCAGCAGCATGCCGACGCCGACCCATGCGCCGACGACCCGGACCGAGCGCGCGACGGTGGTGCGGGGCCGACCGAGCGGCAGGGTCGCGGCGAGCCCGCCGAGTGCGAACTCCCACGCCCGGGTCGCGGTCGAGAAGTAGGCGACGCCGGCGGCGCTCCCGGTCTGCACCACGCTCCACGCGAGCGACAGGACGACGACGGCGCCGAGGAGCACCCGCGCCGTGACGACCGGCGAGGTCGCACGCCGCACCCGGCGCGCGACCCAGAGCGCCGCGAGCAGCACGAGCGGCAGTGCGATGTAGAACTGCTCCTCGACCGACAGCGACCAGAAGTGCTGGTACGGCGACGGCTGGTTCCCCTGCGCCAGGTAGTCCACCGCGTCGGCGGCCAACTGCCAGTTCTGCACGTAGACCGTCGACGTCACGAGTTCGCGCGCGTACTGGCCCCACAGTGCGCTGGGCACCCAGACCAGCACCGCGACCCCGGTCGCCGCGATGGTGAGGAACGCGCCCGGCAGCAGCCGCTTCGCCCGCCGGGCCCAGAACGACCCGAGCCGGATCCGGCCGGTCTCGACCACCTCGCGCAGCAGGTGCCCGGTGATGAGGAAGCCCGAGATGACGAAGAAGACGTCGACGCCGACGAAGCCGCCCGGCAACCGGGCGGGCCAGAGGTGGTAGAGCACGACGGCGAGCACCGCGAACGCCCGGAGCCCTTGCACGTCCCAGCGGGTCGACTCGGAGCGGCGGCGCGGTTCGGACATCGCGCGAGAGTCTACGGACAGCGGGCGACATCCACGAGACCGGCGGACGGCCGGGCGCTGCCGGTACGCTCAGGGCATGTTCCTCGGCATCACCAACACCCCGCGCGACTACGCCTGGGGCTCGGTCACCGCGATCCCCGAACTGCTCGGTCGCACCGTCACCGGAGCGCCGCAGGCGGAGCTGTGGCTCGGCGCCCACGCCGGCAGCCCCAGCGTCGTGGTGAACCCCGCGATGGTCGGCGGCGCCGACACGCTGCGCGACTGGATCGAGCGCGAGCCCGAGGCCGCGCTCGGCCCGGACCGGAGCGGGCTGCCGTTCCTGCTGAAGCTGCTCGCGGCGGCCGCACCGCTGTCCCTGCAGGCGCACCCGACGCCCGAGCAGGCGCAGGAGGGCTTCGCACGCGAGGAGGCCGCCGGCATCGCCCTCGACGACCCGGCACGGAACTACAAGGACCCGTTCCCGAAGCCGGAGCTCGTCGTCGCCCTGAGCGAGCGGTTCGAGGCACTCAGCGGTTTCCGGCCCGTCGCCGACACCACGTCCGAGGTGCAGGCGCTCGACGCCGGTACCGGGCGGCTCGGACCGCTCCTGGTCCACCTGTCCCACGGGCTCGAGGACACCGTCCGCTGGCTCGAGACCGCCGACGCCTCGGCGCTCGCCGTGGTGCAGGCCGCCGCCGACCTGGCGGCCGGGACGGCCGAGGCCGACCGGACCCCGAACGTGCAGACCGTCGTCGACCTGGCGGCCGCCTACCCGGGGGACCCCGGGGTCGTCGTCTCGCTCCTCATGCACCGGGTGACCCTGGGCACCGGCGAGGCGATGTACCTGCCGGCCGGCAACGTGCACGCCTACCTCGACGGCCTGGGCATCGAGCTGATGGCACCGTCGGACAACGTCCTCAGGGGCGGCCTGACGTCGAAGCACGTCGACGTCCCCGAGCTCCTGCACGTGCTGGACTTCACCGCGTACCCGGCCCCGGTCCTCACCCCGGAGCACCTCGACGCCGGGGTCGACCGCTTCGCGCCCGACGGCGTGGGCTTCGCCCTGGTCCGGGTCACCGGAGACGGTCGTCCGGTCGGGCTCGGCACCGGCGGGGTCGCGCCGTTGTCCGGCCCGTCCATCGCGGTCTGCACGTCCGGCGCGGTGACGCTGGTGGGCGCGACCTCGGCCACGCTGCTCCGGCAGGGCGAGTCCTGCTTCATCACCCCCGACGAGGGCGACGTGACGGTCGAGGCCGACGCCGCGACCGGTCTGACGTCGACGGTGTTCATCGCGACCGGTGCGTGAACACGCAGCGACCTGCGGACCGGCGGGACGTCCCGGTCCGCTAGCGTGACGAGCATGAGTTGGCTGGTCACCGGCGGTGCCGGGTACATCGGGTCCCACGTCGTCCGCGCGCTCCGCGCCGCGGGCATCGACACGGTCGCGTTCGACGACCTGTCGAGCGGCTTCCGCGCGTTCGTGCCCGAGGACGTGCCGTTCGTCGAGGGGACCATCCTCGACCAGGACCTGGTCGCCCGGACGCTCCGCGAGCACGAGGTGACCGGTGTGGTGCACGTCGCCGGCTTCAAGTACGCCGGGGTCTCCGTCGAACGGCCGCTGCACACCTACGAGCAGAACGTCACGGGCACGGCCACCCTGCTGCGCGCGATGGCGGAGAACGGCGTGACGAAGGCCGTCTTCTCGTCGAGCGCCGCGGTCTACGGCACGCCCGACGTCGACGTCGTGGTCGAGGACACCCCGAAGGCCCCGGAGTCGCCCTACGGCGAGTCGAAGCTCATCGGCGAGTGGCTGCTGCGCAACATGGAGGTCGCGGCGGGCTTCGCGACCACCTCGCTGCGCTACTTCAACGTGGTCGGCTCGGGTGAGCCGGACCTGTACGACGCGAGCCCGCACAACCTGTTCCCGCTCGTCTTCGACGCGCTGCTCGCCGGTCGGACCCCCCGCA
Organism: Curtobacterium caseinilyticum; assembly: GCF_030363035.1. Classification (GTDB taxonomy): domain Bacteria; phylum Actinomycetota; class Actinomycetes; order Actinomycetales; family Microbacteriaceae; genus Curtobacterium; species Curtobacterium caseinilyticum. The sequence continues at coordinate 79,411 of NZ_JAUCMN010000010.1, forward strand.
TCAACGGCACCGACTACGACACCCCGGACGGCACCTGCGTCCGCGACTACATCCACGTCGCCGACCTCGCGCACTCCCACGCGGTCGCGGCGCGGAAGCTCGAGGCGGGGGAGCAGCTCGAGCGCGCCTACAACCTCGGCAGCGGCGACGGCGTCAGTGTCCGGCAGATCATGGACGCGATGGCTGCCGGCACCGGGATCGCCTTCGAGCCCGAGGTCGCGCCGCGCCGCCCCGGTGACCCGGCACGCATCGTCGCCACCGGCGAGGCCGCCGCGCGCGATCTCGAGTGGGCGATGCGGCACACGCTCGACGAGATGGTGACCAGCGCGTGGGAGGCCCGCCGCCGCGTCTCCTGACGCACCAGCGGCCGCTGCGTGTCCCCCGTCCGCCGGACAGAACCGGCGCGACACGCCCGTACGGGGGACATGACACGCCGGATCGTCCAGGTGCTCCTATGATCCGCGACTTGACTCAGGCGAATGACACCGCTGTAATTACAGGCAACGACCTCGGTCGTTGCAGGCCGTCGTCGACATGTCAGGGGTGATCAGGGTGAACGGTTCCGACTTCCACGCCGGCGTACCGGAGGACTGGCACGTCGACCCGGTGTCGCTGGGCGTCCCCGGGGTCCGACGTCCCGAGGCCGACGACGAGAACCCGCTCGCCTGGCAGGTCGACTCGCTGTGCGCGCAGACCGACCCCGAGGCGTTCTTCCCCGAGAAGGGCGGCTCGACGCGCGAGGCCAAGAAGATCTGCACCTCCTGCGAGGTCCGGTCGCAGTGCCTCGAGTACGCGCTCGAGAACGACGAGCGGTTCGGTATCTGGGGCGGCCTCTCCGAGCGCGAGCGCCGGAAGCTCCGCCGCCGCGCCTGACGGACCGCGCCGCCGCGACCGGCGGCGTCCGCTGCAGAGCAGCGCGCGACGCGCGGCGGACGGACGGGAGGCACGCCCCGCGTCCGCACCGCAGCCCGCGGTCCTGATCCCTCGTCGCTGGCTCCTCGGCGCGCCCTCGCACGGCGCTGGCGCGCCGTGACCGCTCGGACGCGCAGGTTCACGGCACGCCGTCGTCGCAGACGGGAGCCGCGCCTCCAGACCGTAGAGTGACGCGCGTCATGCAGCCCAGTCCCGCGCAGCCCCGGTCCGCCCGACCCCACGTCACCGCGGTCCTCGTGACCGCGAACGGTGGCGAGCACCTCGACCGGACCCTGGACGCCCTCGTCGCCCAGACCCGGCACCCCGACAACCTCGTCGTCGTCGACGTCGGGTCCACCGACGGGTCGACGGCCGACATCGCACTCGGGGGCTCGGCCGGACTGGTGCGCCTGCCGGCGGGTCGACCGTTCGGCGAGGCCGTCGCAGTGGGGGAGCGCGAGGCACCGACCGCCGACCCGGACGAGCCCGTCGACGAGTGGCTCTGGCTGCTCGGGCACGACAACGCTCCCTCGCCGACCGCCCTGGCGGAGATGCTCTCAGCCGTCGAGATCGCCCCGTCGGTGGTGGTCGCCGGGCCCAAGCTCGTGTCGACCGAGGACCCGTCGCTCATCCGCGCCTTCGGGGAGAGCACCACGCGGTCCGGCCGCTCGCTCGCCCTCGTGCACGACGAGCTCGACCAGGGGCAGCACGACCGGCACACCGACGTCATGGGCGTCTCGGCCGGCGGCATGCTCGTCCGGCGCTCGGTCTGGCGTGACCTGCGCGGCTTCGACCCGGCGCTGCCCGACGTCGACGCCGCCCTCGACCTCTGCATCCGCGCCCGCCTGGCCGGGTACCGCGTGGTCGTGGTGCCGGAGGCCCGCGTGACGAGCGCCGGACCGGTCGAGGAGTTCGGGCGCAAGCGCGTCTCCGAGGCCCGACGGGTGCGACTCCACCGGCAGGCGCAGCTGCACCGTCGGCTGACGTACGCGCCCGCCGGGCTCCTCTGGCTGCACTGGCTGCTGCTCGTGCCGACAGCGGTCGTCCGCGCGGCCGGTCACCTCGTCGCGAAGCACCCCGCTGCCGTGTCCGGCGAGCTCGCCGCGGCCTTCGCGGTGGCCTTCGGCGGCGGCGTCGGCCGTGCCCGACGCAACGCCGCCAGGACCCGACGGGTCGGCTGGGCGGCGGTCGAGCCGCTCCGGGTGAGCTGGCGGCGGCTGCACGAACGTCGGACGACCTCGCGCGACGTCGAACTCGCCCGGGTGGAGGACGCCCCGATCGCCCGGGCGTCGTTCCTCGGCGACGGCGGTGTCTGGGTCGTCCTCGCGGCCGCGGTGCTCGGCGTCGTCACCCTGTACCCGCTGCTCGGCAGCCCCGCGGTCACCGGCGGCGGACTGCTGCCGCTGAGCACCTCCGTCGGGCGGCTCTGGCAGAACGTGGGCTACGGGTGGCACTCGATCGGCACGGGATCCACGGGTCCGAGCGACCCGTTCGCCGCGGTGCTGGCGGTCCTCGGCTCGATCACGGCATGGTCGCCGTCGACCTCGGTGGTCCTCGTGCTCCTGCTGGCCTTCCCGCTCTCGGCGCTCGGTGCCTGGTTCGCGGTCCGCAAGGTCACGACCCGCACCTGGGTGCCCGTCGTGGGCGCGGCCCTCTACACGATCGCCCCGGCGCTCGTCGGCGCGGTGACGACCGGTCACCTCGGGGGAGTGATCGCGCACGTGCTCCTGCCGTGGCTCCTGCTCGCCGTCCTCGAGGCGCACCGGTCCTGGGCGTGGGCCTCCGGCGCCTCGCTCCTGTTCGCGGTCGTGGCGGCCTCGGCGCCGTCGCTGCTGCCCGTGCTCCTGGTCGGCTGGGTCGTCTCCCTCGTGGTCGGGTGGCGCCGTGCGCACCGGCGTGTCTTCATCCCGGTCCCAGCGGCCGTGCTCTTCCTGCCGCTGGTGCTGGCGCAGCTGGCCAGGGGCAACCCGCTCGCCGTGTTCGCCGACCCGGGCGTGCCGTCCGCGACCCGGGCCCCGTCGGCACTGCAGCTCGCGATCGGGCAGCCGCTGCCGGACTGGAGCGGCTGGCTCCCGGCGACCGCGTCCCTCGGCCTCCCCGCGCTGGTGCTGCCGGTCGCGATGGCCGTCCTCGCCCTGCCGGTCGCCCTGCTCGCGATCGGCGCGGTGCTCGGGCACCGCTGGGCCGTCGCCGGTGCGGCACTGCTGCTGGCGCTGCTCGGCTACGCCACCGCCTTCGGCGCGACCCACGTCACCGTCACCGGCGTCGGCTCGACGACGACGATCGTCTGGCCCGGGAGCGCCCTGTCGGTGATGGCGCTCGGCATGGTCCTGGCCGCCTCGATCGGCGTCGACGTCCTGCCCCGGACCGCTCCCGTCGCGGGCCTCGTCGCCGCCGTCCTCGCCGGGGTCACGGTCGCGCCGGCCTTCGCCGCGTCGGTGCTCGGCGACACGCTCGTCCAGCCCACCACGGGACGCGTGCTCAGCGCGTACGTGAACGCGGAGGCACAGGCCAACCCGGACGTCGGCACGCTCGTCGTCGACCCGCAGACCGACGGGTCGCTCGCCGTGTCGCTCGAACGCGGACAGGGGTCGACGCTCGACGACCAGACGACGCTGGACGCCACGGCGCTCCGCCTGAGCCGTTCGGGCGCGCAGCTGGCGACGCTCGCGGGCAACCTGGCCAGTCGCAGCGGGTACGACCCCGAGCTGGCGCTGCGTGAACTCGGCATCTCCTTCGTGCTGCTCGACGACCCGGTCGACGACGCCGCGGCCGAGGCCGTGCACGACCGGGCCTCGGGCGCCATCGGCCAGGACGCCCGCTTCACGAGCATCGGTGAGACCGCGACCGGCCGACTGTTCCACTACGAGGGCGACGTCGACCGCGTCGCGACCGGGTCCGCCGCCACGCAGGCGACGCACGTGCTCTACCTGATCGTGCTGGGTGTGGTGTTCGGCGCAGCGGCCCTGCTCGCCGTCCCCACGGCGCCGCGCCGTCGCCGCGCCACGTCGAACGTCATCGAGGCCGAGGAACCCGCCACCACCTTCGACGAGGAGCGCGACGAATGAGCACCACCACCGGCTCCGTCCGACGCTGGGTCGTCCGCGGCACCGCGACCGCGGTGGCCGTGGTCGTCGCCGCCGGTGCCGTGACCGCGGCGCACGCCATCGGCACCGAGAGCACCCCCGCACGTCCGGCCGGGCGCACCGTCACCCCCGTGCCCGCCGACGCACAGCGCGTCTGTGCCGGCAGTGCGCTGCGGCTCTCCGACGACTCGGGGAACGACGCGACGACGGCGAGCACCGTCGGGTCGTCGAAGGTCGCCACCGCCACCACCGGTTCGCGGGTGGACCGGTCGACGCTCCGGTCGTCCGCCACCGGGGGCAGCGACCCGCAGCTCCTCACGGCGCCCGCGGGGGAGTCGACCCCGCAGGTCGCCGGCAGCACGTCGCAGAGCGTGTCCTCGGGTGACCTCGTGGGCTTCGCCGCCGCCTCCTGCGACGACCCGGGTCAGTCGACGTGGCTCGTCGGCGGCTCGACCGAGACCGGCCGCACGAGCCTGGTCACCCTGTCGAACCCGACGGACGTCAACGCGACCGTCGACCTCGCCGTGTACGACTCGTCGGGCACGGTGTCGGCCCCCGGCACGACCGGCATCGTCGTGGCCCCGAACACGCAGAAGGTCGTGCCCCTGTCCGGCTTCGTCTCGGACCAGGGCTCGACGGTGGTGCACGTGACCTCGTCGGGCGGTCAGATCGTCGCGCACATGCAGGAGAGCATCGTCCGCACGCTGGTGCCGGGCGGGTACGACATCGTCTCCGGCGGTGCCGCACCGGCGCGCACGCAGATCATCCCGTCGGTGGTCCTCCGCGACGCGCAGCAGGCCCAGCGGGGGGACGACGCGGCGGACGCGGCACCGGTGCTGCGCCTGTTCGTGCCGGGGGACCGTGCCGCGCGCGTGACGCTCGGGATCACCACGGCGGACGGCGGCGGTTCGACGGTCAACGCGACCGCTGAGCCGGGCGTGGTCACCGACGTGGCGCTCGACGACTTCCCGGACGGCCGGTACTCGTTCGCGGTCACCTCGACCGAGCCGGTCGTCGCGGGCGCGCGGACGACGGTGCCGACGGACGACGACCGCACGGACCTCGGCTGGTTCGCCTCCGCGGAGCCACTCGGTGACGAGGCGGTCACCGCGGTCGCGCCCGGCGGCGACCCGAAGATGAACCTGGTCAACCCGACGCGGTCGGACGCCCGGGTGACGATCCGCTCCGGTGACCGCGAGCAGCAGGTCGACGTGGCGTCGGGGAGCACGGCGACCGTGCAGGTCCCGGTCTCCACGCAGCTGGTGGTCACGGGCGCCGAGGGGCTCGTCGCCGGGGTCAGCTACGACGCGGACGACGGGGTCGGCGGCTTTCCGGTGCGGCCCGAGACCGAGGTCTCCACACCGCTGCGCGTCTACCCCTGACGGACGGACCCGCGTTCGGGGTGGGGTCCGGCCGTGGGTGCTGTGTCCCTGTCGGGCTCGCCGGTGCCGGTGCCGGTGGCGGTCCGGGGTGCGGTCCGGCCGTGGGTGCTGTGTCCCTGTCGGGCTCGCCGGTGCCGGTGGCGGTCCGGGGTGGGGTCCGGCCGTGGGTGCTGTGTCCCTGTCGGGCTCACCAGTGCCGGTGGCGGACCGGGGTGGGGTCCGGCCGTGGGTGCTGTGTCCCTGCCGGGCTCACCAGTGCCGGTAGCGGTCCGGGGCGAGGTCCCACGGATCCTTGTCGATCAACTCACCGACGGCGCGGAACACCGCGGTCTCGATCACGATCCGCTTGTCGGTGTCGTCCTTCTCCGGGCTGCGGGTGACCCGTTCGACCGGGATGCGGAAGAGCGTCACGCGTCGGGCGTCCCGGTCGACGCGCCACCGTGGCAGCCGGTCGGGGAGGGACTGGTCGGTCGGCATGTCCGCGACCTGGAACACGACGCCCGCGAGCTCCTCCGGCCAGAGCCCGACCAGGTAGTGCGCACTGTCGCCGACGATCCGGTCGAAGGTCTCGGCCCGGGTGATGACGGGCGCCAGGTCCGGACCGGTCACGCTCGACCGCCCGCCGCGCCCGTGCCGCGACCGTCCCCGGGCGCGGTCGACGGGGCTGACGGTACGAGGCTTCCGACGCATCCCGCCATCGTACGCGGCGGGGTGCGCCGCACCGGTCGGCACCGGCGACCGCGTGGGCGGACGGTAGGGTCGGTGCCGGTATGGACGTACGGATCTGCAGCAAGGTCGCCTGTGGCGCGAGCGCGTCGGCGACCCTGACGTACGACTACGCCGACTCGATGGTGGTGGTCGGCCCGCTGTCCACGCGCGTCGAACCGCACGGCTACGACCTGTGTGCCCGCCACGCGGCGGGCCTGCGCGTCCCGCGCGGCTGGGACGTCGTGCGCCGCGCGCCCCTCCGTCGTGAGACGGGCCGGGCGGCCGTGGACGGGCCCGGTCCGCAGGAGGACCCCCGGTCCTGACGCGGGGCCCGCCGGGCGCGACCCGGGACAGGACGGTGATCCGTGCCTCCCGGGTGTGACCGGACGACGACCGGACCCTGCCGGGCGTGGGCCGACGCAGGACGGCGACCCGCGCCTCCCGGGTGTGACCCGACGACGACCGGACCCTGCCGGGCGTGGGCCGACCCAGGACGGCGACCGCGCCGCCCGGGCGTGACCCGACACCACCAGCCGACCGCGCCCCCACCGTGCCAGACTGGCGCCATGCCGACCGAGACCCGTACCGACTCCCCGTTCCGCGTCGCCGACCTCGCCCTCGCGGAGGCGGGCCGACACCAGATCCGCCTCGCCGAGAACGAGATGCCCGGGCTGGTCTCCCTGCGCCAGGAGTTCGGCGCCGCGCAGCCACTCGCCGGTGCGCGCATCGCGGGGTCGCTGCACATGACGGTGCAGACCGCCGTGCTCATCGAGACGCTCGTCGCGCTCGGCGCACAGGTCCGGTGGGCGAGCTGCAACATCTTCTCCACGCAGGACGAGGCCGCAGCCGCCGTCGCGGTCGGCCCGACGGGGACACCGGACGCCCCCGCTGGCGTTCCCGTCTTCGCGTGGAAGGGTGAGACGCTCGAGGAGTACTGGTGGTGCACCGACCGCATCTTCGACTGGAGTGCCGAGGCGGCCGCGGCCGGAGCGGACTGGTCGGGGCCGAACCTGATCCTCGACGACGGTGGTGACGCGACGATGCTCGTGCACACGGGGGCCGAGGCCGAGGCAGCGGGCCGTGTCCCCGCGGCCGGGTCCGACGCGAGTGCCGAGTGGCGGATCGTGCTCAGCACCGTCGCCGCGTCGCTCGAGCAGTCGCCGGACCGCTGGACCCGGATCGCGTCCGAGATCGAGGGCGTGACCGAGGAGACCACCACGGGTGTCCACCGGCTCTACGAGCTGTCGCGGAAGGGCGAGCTGCGCTTCCCGGCGATCAACGTCAACGACTCGGTGACGAAGTCGAAGTTCGACAACAAGTACGGCATCCGGCACTCGCTGCCCGACGGCCTGAACCGTGCGACCGACGTGCTGATCGGTGGCAAGGTCGCGTTCGTCGTCGGGTACGGCGACGTCGGCAAGGGTGCTGCCGAGGCGCTGCGCGGCCAGGGCGCCCGCGTGGTCGTCTCCGAGGTCGACCCGATCTGCGCGCTCCAGGCGGCGATGGACGGGTACCAGGTGGCTCGTCTCGCGGAGGTCGCCGACCAGGTCGACATCGTCGTCACCTGCACCGGCAACCTCGGTGTCGTGGGCGTCGACGAGATGCTCGCACTGAAGCACCTGGCGGTCGTCGCGAACGTCGGGCACTTCGACAACGAGATCGACATGGCGGGACTCGAGGCGCTGCCCGGCGTCGAGAAGGTCGAGATCAAGCCGCAGGTGCACGAGTGGCGTCTGCCGAACGGCCGGTCGATCCTCGTGCTCAGCGAGGGGCGCCTGATGAACCTCGGCAACGCCACGGGGCACCCGTCGTTCGTGATGAGCAACTCGTTCACCAACCAGGTGCTCGCGCAGATCGAGCTGCACACCCGGCGCGAGGAGTACCCGACGGGTGTGTACGTGCTGCCCAAGCACCTGGACGAGAAGGTCGCCCGGCTGCACCTCGACGCGCTCGGCGTGCGGTTGACGACGCTGCGTCCCGAGCAGGCGGCGTACATCGGCGTGCCGGTCGAGGGGCCGTACAAGCCGGAGCACTACCGGTACTGAGCCCGCTCGGGCCTCGGGCCTCGGGGACCGCGCGTGGGGCCCGGGGAACCACGTTCCGGACACTGCACCGTGACCTTCCGCGGTGTCGTGTCCGCTCCGCGGTGTCCCGCCCGCAGCGCCGCGCCGCCGCGCGCCTGTCTCAGCGTGGGAAGCCGGGCGGCCGCGCCGTCGCCGTCACGCCCGCCCGGTCGAGCAGCGCAGCCCGCCCGCGGAGCGCCTGCTCGTCGCGAGCACGACGCAGGACGGTGACCCCGGCGAGGAACGGCTCGGCCGGCACGGGCGGCACCGGGTGCACGTACGGCACGACCTCGGCTGCGAGCCGCTGTGCGACCGCGGCCCTCGCCTCCGGGCGCATGTCCGCGGCCCCCCGGAAGAACGCGCCGAGCCGGTTCTCGAGCCGCTGCGGCAGCGCGGCGACGTCGGCGATGCCGGCCCACCCCGACAGCTCGACCGGCAACAGCACCTCGACGGCACGTGCGCGGGGCGCGCGTTCGTGCTGCACGAAGGTCCCGGCGAGCAGGTCACCGAGCCGCCGCGGTCGGGTGCCGAACAGCGCGACGAGCAGCGCGATCGAGCCGAACGTCGTCCAGAGCTCGAGCAGCCCGACGAGCGAGCGGGTGATCGCGTGGCGGAAGCCGATCGCACCGCCGTCGACCCGGACGACCCGGGTGCCGGTGGCGTACCGGCCGACGCTCCTGCCGCGGGTGACCGTCTCGACGGCCGCTGGGACGAGCACGAGCACGGCCACGGTCGAACCGACCTGCAGCGGGACGAACCACGCTCCGTCGAGGTCCGACGGCAGGACGCGGCCGAGGCCGACGAGCAGCAGCACGAACAGCACGACCAGGCAGAGGGCGTCGAGCAGGGCCGCGGCGAGCCGCAGCGCGATGCCCGCCGGCTGCACGTCGAGCGCGACGGCTTCACCGACGACGAGCTCGTCGACGGCCTCGTCCAGGGTCGCCCCGAAGCGGGCGTCGGCCAGGTCGCGCGGCACGCGGGTCTTCGACATGGGATCATTCTGACGGAGCACGTCGCCGACCGCCCGGGCGGACCCGGCGGGGCGTGCGCCGGACGGACGGGGGAGTCACGTGGACCTGGAGGCCTACAGCGCCGTGCACGGCGACCGCTGGCGGGAGCTCGACCGGCTCGCCCGGGCGCGCCGGACGACCGGTGCGGACGCCGACCGGCTCGTCGCGGGCTACCAGGAGGCAGCCACCGACCTCGCCCGCATCCGCGGCGCCGCTCCCCGGACCGCGACCGGGGACCGCCTGTCCCTCGTGGTGTCCCGCGCGCGGCTGCGCTTCACGGGCACGCCGGTGGACCCGCTCACCGCGCTGACGACGTTCTTCGTGCGACAGCTGCCGGCCGCGATGTACCGCATCCGCTGGACCACGCTCTGGGTCGGTGCGGCAACGGCGGCCATCGCCGCGATCGTTGCGGTCTGGATCGCGACGACCCCCGGGGCGACGGCCACCTTCGGCACGCCCGCGGCGCTCCGGCAGTACGCGACGGAGGACTTCCAGGCGTACTACTCCGACCACGGCCTCGGCGCGTTCACGGCGCAGGTGTGGTCGAACAACGCCTTCATCGCGGCCCGCATGGTGGCCTTCGGCATCACCGGCCTGTACGTGCCGTACTCGATCGTGCAGAACGCCGTCAGCCTGGGCGTCTCCGCCGCGATCATGCACTCGCAGGGGCGGCTCGGGGACTTCTTCCTCTACATCGCCCCGCACGGGCAGCTCGAGCTGTACTCGGTGTTCCTCGCCGGCGCTGCCGGGCTGGTGATCGCCTGGTCGTGGATCGCCCCGGGCGCACGGACCCGGGCACAGGCCCTCGCCGAGGACGGCCGCGCACTCATCACGGTCGCTGCCGGTCTCGTCCTCACCCTGCTGCTCTCCGGGCTCGTCGAGGGCGTCGTCACCCGCCAGGCGTGGCCGTGGCCCGTCAAGATCGGCATCGGCACGGTCGCCCTCGCCGCGGTGCTCTGGTACCAGTGGGTGCTCGGCGGGCGCGCCCACCGCGCGGGCGAGCGGGGCGACGTCGAGGAGTTCGAGCGCGGTGCGACCGCGCTCACGGCCGGCTGACCGCGTCAGATCCGCCCGGTCGCCTTCGCGCGGATGTACGCGTCCGCCACGCCGGGTGGTACCTGGTCCGGGGTGGCACGGACGACCTCGGCACCCGCCCGGCGGGCCACCTCCCCGACGCCCTCGGCGTCGAGCAGGGTCCGGGTCGCGGCAGCGCGCCGGTGGACGTCGTCCGCGCCACCACCGGACGGGAGGCCCGGCACGAGCCCGCGACGCCCCTCCTGTCGGGCGTGGCCGGGCTCCGGGTCCCCGCTCGCCGTCCGCTCGACGGTCGGGTCGACGACGCTGGTCACGACGACCGCGTGCCGTCGGGTGAGCCGTGGGAGCACGGCGAGCAGGTCGGCCGAGGCGCCCACCGAGTCGAGGCTGGAGACGAGCACGACGAACGACCGCGAGGTCGTCACCGCGTCGAGCAGCGCCGGTACGGCGTCCCAGTCTGTGGCTGCGAACCCGGGCTCCGCGAGTGCGAGGGTCTCGCCGAAGCGCCGGACGACGTCGCTCCGGGCTGCGCCGTGCACGCGTCCCCGCACACCGTCGTCGAGCACGACGAGGTCCACGCGGTCGCCCGCGGCCGAGGCGAGGGCACCGAGGAGCAGCGCGGTCTCGATGGAGGTGTCGAGACGGGGTTCGTCCTCCACGCGGCCGGCCCCGGACCGTCCGGCGTCGACGACCACGACGACCCGCCGGTCCCGTTCCGGTCGCCAGGTGCGGACGACCAGGTCCTGCCGCCGGGCGGTGGCGCGCCAGTCGATCGACCGGACGTCGTCCCCGCGGACGTAGTCGCGCAGGGAGTCGAACTCGGTGCCGTGGCCGCGGAGCTGCAGGGTGGTCTCGCCGTCGAGCTCCCGCAGTCGGGCGAGCCGCGAGGGCAGGTGGCGGCGGGAGCGGAACGGCGGGGTGACGACGAGTTCCGCCGGGGCCGTGACGACCCGCTGACGGGCTGCCAGTCCGAGCGGCCCCGTCGCCCGGACGGCGACCCCGGTGGTCGAGCGCCGCCCCCGCCGGAACGGCTCGAAGCGGATCCGGGTCGCCCGGCGTTCCCCGGCCGGCACCGCGGTGCGGATCCGACGTGGCGTCTGCCCGGCCGACGGCTCCCACATGTCCCGGGCGACGGCGCGGAGCGTGCGGGCGCCGTCGTTGACGAGGACGAGCGTGCCGTCGGCGGTCGTGCCGCGGCGGGCGAGCCGGGGCATCCGGCGCTCGATGCGGACCTGCCGCAGGTCCGCGGCGAGCAGCACGTCGAGGGCCGCCGCGAGCACGACGACCAGCGCCCACGCCGCACCGGCCCATGCGCTGCCGAGCAGCACGGTGGGGACGATCGCGACCGCGAGGAGCGCCACGAACCGGCCGGAGAGCGCCACTAGAACGGGACCCGGACCTGCTCGACGACCTGCTGCAGCACGCCGTCCGCGCCCACGCCCTCGAGCTCGGCGTCCGCGGCGACCCGCAGGCGGTGGCGCCAGACGGGCAGGAGCATCGCCTGCACGTGGTCGGGGGTCACGGCGTCGTACCCGGTGAGCCACGCCCACGCCTTCGCAGCGGCGAGGAGCGCGGTCGCACCGCGGGGGCTGACACCGACCCGGACCGAGGGCGCCTGACGCGTCGCACGGGCGAGGTCGACCACGTACGCGAGGACGTCGTCGCGGGCCCCGACCGCGCGCACCGCCCGCTGGGCAGCGAGCACCTCGTCGACGCCGAGCACCGGCTCGACGCCGGCGGACCGGACGTCGCGGGGGACGAACCCGTCGGCGTGCCGACGGAGGACCTGCCACTCGACGTCACGAGGAGGCACGTCGAGCGTGAGCTTGACGAGGAAGCGGTCGAGCTGCGCCTCGGGCAGCGTGTAGGTGCCCTCGAACTCGATCGGGTTCATGGTCGCGGCCACGAAGAACGGGTCGGGGAGCCGTCGAGCGGCGCCGTCGACGCTGACCTGGCGCTCCTCCATCGCCTCGAGGAGCGCCGACTGCGTCTTCGGGGGCGTCCGGTTCACCTCGTCGGCGAGCAGCACGTTCGTGAACACCGGGCCCTCGCGGAACGGGAACGTGCCGGTGGACGCGTCGAAGACGAGCGACCCGGTGACGTCACCGGGCATCAGGTCGGGCGTGAACTGGATGCGCTTCGTGTCGAGCGACATCGCGGCGGCGACGCTCCGGACGAGCAGGGTCTTGGCGACACCGGGGACGCCCTCGAGCAGCACGTGTCCCTGCGCGAGGATGCCGACGATCATCCCGGACACGGCACCCTCCTGCCCGACGACGGCCTTGCCGACCTCGGCGCGGAGTCGACCGAAGGCGTCGCGGAGCGGGTCCGGGCCGACGGGGGTCGGGGTCTGGGCGGGTGACGGATCGGTCACGATCGTGCTCCTCGTCGGTTGCGGTGGTTCGTGGTGGTGCCGGTGCCGGTGCCGGTGCCGCTCCGCCGTCCGACGGGAGCGCCGGTCGCCGTCTGGACGGCGCGCTCGAGTTCGTCGAGGGCGGCGGCGCCGTCGACGAGGGCACGGTCGTCGCGGGTGGGGCCGCCGACGAGCACGGCGCCGACGGCGGCGTCCGCGCGCCCGGTCGCGCGGGCGGCGGCCCGGACGACCTCGTCGACGTGCACGCCGGGCGGCAGCCCCAGCCGACGGGCGGTCCGACGGATCGCGGCGATCCGCAGCGTGTCGAGCGAGTGGGTGCGGTCGCGGGCACGGGCGTACAGGCGGGCCCGCCCCTCGGTGGTCTCGGCCGCGCGCACGACGACGGGCATGCGCTCGACGACCAGCGGACCGAGCCGTCGACCGCGCCACACGCCGGCGGCGACGGCGACGAGGGCGAGCAGGAGGATCGCTCCGGGCACCCACGGCGGAGCCAGCGAACCGAGCGTCGGCGCGGCGTCGGCCGAGGTGCTGGTCGGGGTGTACCAGACGAGCCGGTCCTCCGACCCGAGCAGGCCGAGGGCGAACGCGGCGTTGCCCGCGGTGGTGATCGTGTCGTTCCGGAGCGCCGCCGAGGTGCCGACGAGGGTGACGTCGCCGCCGGGCGTCGACGTGCGGACCAGGCCCGCGAGCCGGTCGTCGCCGTCGCCGGTCGGCACGCAGAAGTCGGTGGCCGCGGGCGCCCGGGCGGTGTCCGGCGGGCGGTAGCCGTCGCCCGTGCTCGTGATCCGGCCCGCGGCCTCGGCAGCCGGGATCGCGCACCCGGTCGTGGAGACGACCGCGTCTCCCGTCACCCGACCGGCGGGTTCCACCCCGAGGCCGAGCGCGTCGAGCGCGGACCGGTCGGTGGAGAGCAGGACGACGTGACGGGCCTCGCGTCCGAGCCGCGCCGCGACGGTCGCGTCGAGCGCGCTGGCGGAGTCGTCGACGAGCACCGTGGCGTCCCGGAGGTCGTCGGTGTCGAGCCGGTCGACCCGGTCCACCACGTCGACGGCAGTGCCCTGCTGCTCGAGCACGCGGACCAGGGCCTTCGCTCCGCTCGCGGAGGCCGACCGCGGGTCGAGCGGATCGCGGGACGGCCCCGTGGACGACTGCACCACCGCCGTCAGCGCGGCGAGCAGCAGGCCGACGAGCACGATGACGACCCAGAGGACGACGCGGCCACCGCGACCCGTCCGGCGGTCGTCGGTGCGGCCGCCACGGGTGTCATCGTCGGTGGGGCGTCCGTCGGCGGTGCCCCGATCGGCGGTCGTGGCGCTCATGCGGGGACCGTCGGGGCGGTCCGTGGGCGTGCGGTCCGCACGGCCGTCTCGGTGTCCAGGACCGCTCGTGCCGCTCCCTCGTCCGCCGACCGGCCGAGGTAGCGGACGTCGTCGAAGGTGCGCGCGGCGGCGTCGATCCGGTCCGCCTGCTCGGGGAACAGCGGTGCGGCGCGGCCGGCGACCGCGCGCGCCGTCGCACCCGGGACGTCACGGACGAGGTCGCGTTCGCCGAGGCCGCGCGCCAGGGCCCGGTACCCGTCGAGGACGGCGGCGGACCAGTCGCCGGTGCGCAGTGCGGCGCGGGCGGCGTCACCGAGTTCCCGGGCGGAGCGCTGGTCGTCGTCGTCGAAGACACCGCCGTCGGCTGCACGCTGCGCTCGGGTGCGGCGGCGGGGCAGGCCGCGGGCGACGACGACGACGACGAGGACCACGACCGCGACGAGCACGACGACCGCGATCCACAGGAAGGTCTGGCCGAGGGCAGGGGAGTCGAGGCCGCCGATGCGCAAGGAACCGAGCCAGTCGAGGAACGCCCGGGACGCGCGGTCCCACCAGGTGACGTGTGCGCCGTCGTACTCGGACCGCTCCAGTTCGCGCTCCAGGAGCCGGCGTGCCTCGTCCGCGCCGAGGCTCACGCGCCGCCGCCCGACCGGGACCGGTCGTCGTCCGCGTTCGGGTCCTGCGGGCCGCGCCACTGCTGTGCTCCGCCGGAGGACGGGTCCGCCGGCCACTGCGGTTGCTGCGTGGGCGGCTGCTGCTGCCACTGTTGCTGCGGGCCAGCCGACCACTGCTGCTGGCCAGACTGCTGCTGGCCAGACTGCTGCTGGCCGGACTGCTGCTGGGCCGGCCACTGCTGCTGGGCCGGCCACTGTTCGGTCGGCTGCTGCTGGCCCGTCCACTGCTGTTGCGCGGGCCACTGCTGTTGCGCGGGCCACTGCTGCGCGCCGCCCGACCACGACCGTCCGGGCCAGGACGACCGGTCGACCGGCGCTGCCGGCCCGAAGGGGTCTGCGGGCTCGCCGGTCTCGAGGTGCGCTGCGATCCGCTGGTCGAGCCCCTCGGTGCGGATCCGCCGGTCGATCGCCAGGAACGTCACGATCGACGCGCTCAGCACGTCGGTCGTGCACTGCACCGCGATCGTCAGGAGCGCCCCCACGACGATCCCGACGACCGCCCCGACGCCGATGCCGGCACCCGCGTCGGTCTGGCCGAGCGGATCGAGGGTCCCGCTGGCGAGCACCGTGGCGAAGGTCAACGGTGCGGACGCGATCGACGCGGCGATCCCGAACGCCACCTGCACGAGCAGGACGATGCCGAACGTCCGCCAGAAGGCACCGCGGGTGAGCCGCCACGACTGGGCGGCGGCCGAGAAGACGCCCCGGCCCTCGAGCGCGATGGTCGGCACGGTGAACACGAACTTCGTCGCGAGCCACGCGATCACGAGGGCGGCGCCGACGAACAGCACCAGGAAGACGACGATGTACCCGCCGACGTCCGATCCGCCCGCCGCCAGCCCGGCCGCCACCCCGACCAGCACGAGGAAGAACACGATGCCCAGGACCACGCCGGCGGCGAGCTGCAGCAGGATCCAGGCCACGACGGACCAGCGCCGACCGACGAGCAGCGCCCACAGGCCACGGAAGCTCGCGCGACGGCCGAGCATCCGCTGCCCGGTGTCGACCGCGACCGGCGCGACCAGGAAGGCGCGGCCCAGGTAGGCGAGGAACGGGAGACCGGCGGAGACGAGCAGGAAGAGGGTGACCGAGCCGGCGATCACGTCCTCGGACCCGGTGCCGCTGTCGACGGCGCTGGAGATCCGCGACTGGACGGCCTGTTGCCCGAGCGCGCTCGCGAGCGTCGACACGAGTCCGAGCACCCCGCTGAGCAGCAGGCTCCAGAGCAGCAGGACGCGCGGGTTCCGCCGGAACACCGTGAAGGCACCGGCGAGCACGTCCCCGAACCCGAGCGGGCGGAGCGGGACGACCGGCCGCTGCGGCGGTCGGGGCGGCTGCGGCGACCGGGGCGGCTGCTGCTGCGACCGGGGGTGCTGGCCGGGCCACCCACCGGACGGCTGTCGTGCTGCCGGGTCGACGGCGGGCTGCTGGCCCTGCCACCCACCGGACGGCTGCTGCCCCGGGAGCCGGGTCGGGCCTCCTGTCCGGTCGTCGCCGTCGCGTGAACCCGGAACCTGCCAGTCGGACATCGCCGCCCCCTCGTCCTGCACCTGCCGCGCAGCGGAACGCGCGGCGGTACCCATCCTGCCGGAGATCCCCGCTCGCCGGGTGCTCGGCTATCGTGACTGTGGGTGCCGGTCCGGCACCACCGCCCGTGACACGGAGTCCATGCACATGACACCGCGCATCCTCGTCGTCGACGACGACCAGGCCCTCGCCGAGATGATCGGCATCGTCCTCCGTTCCGAGGGCTACGAGCCGGAGTTCAGCGCCGACGGCAACGACGCCGTCGAGGCGTTCCACAGCACGAAGCCCGACCTCGTGCTGCTCGACGTGATGCTGCCGGGCATCGACGGCATCGAGGTCTGCAAGCGCATCCGTGCCGAGAGCGGAACGCCGATCATCATGCTGACGGCCAGGGGCGACACCGCCGACGTCGTCGCCGGGCTCGAGAACGGCGCCGACGACTACGTGGTGAAGCCCTTCAACCCCAAGGAGCTCGTCGCGCGCATCAAGACCCGGTTGCGCCCGAGCGCGGCCGACGCCACGGTGCTGCACGCCGGCGACCTGACCGTCGACGTCGCCGCGCACGAGGTCCGCCGTGGGGACACCGTCATCGCGCTGACCCCGCTCGAGTTCGACCTGCTCCGGGCGCTCGCCGAGAAGCCGAACCAGGTCTTCACCCGCGAGATGCTCCTCGACCAGGTGTGGGGCTACCACTACAAGGCGGACACCCGGCTCGTGAACGTCCACGTGCAGCGCCTCCGCGCGAAGATCGAGCACGACCCGGACAACCCGCGCATCGTCACGACCGTCCGCGGCGTCGGCTACCGGGCCGGAGGGGCCTGAGCACCGTGCCGTCGGCGCCGCCGAGCACGGGGTCGGGCACGGGCGCGGGCACGGGGCCCGGCCCCACGCCGTCCCCTCGGGCCGCCGAGCCCCGCCCCGGTCGCGACCCGTACGCGCGGGGACGAGCTGCGCGCGTGCGCCGACGGCTGCGCCGGTGGGTCCGCCGCGGCTGGTACGCGGTCGCCTGGCTCTGGCGCCGTTCGCTCATGGTCCGCTCGGTCGCGATCACCGTCGCGACGAGCGGCCTGGCCGTCGCGATCATCGGCACCGCCGTCATGATCAGCATCTCGAACAACGTCTACGCCCAGCGGCGTGACCAGATCGAAGCAGAGTCCGCCCGCGCCACCGTCGTGGCACAGGGCATCTTCGACGCGGCCACCGCGGCCGAGGACAACAACCAGACCGAGCTCGAGACGCTGCAGAGCGAGGCGCAGGACGCGATCCTCTCGAACACGACCAGCCCAGGGGGCACACGGATCGCGATCGAGCGGACGCCCGGGCAACCGGGGCCGCAGGTGCTGCAGACGCTCGCCAGTCGCGACTTCCCCGACGAGGTCATCACCGACGCGCTCCGCCGCGAGGTCGGGAAGGACACCGGTCGGCTCAGCCTGCAGCCCGTGCAGCTCGACGACGACGGTCGCCGCGAGCCCGGACTGGCCGTCGGCTCCGTCCTGCAGATCCCCAGCGCCGGGCAGTACGAGCTCTACATCGTCTACGACCTGTCGGATGCGCAGCAGACGCTCGACTTCGTGTCCCAGACGCTGTCGATCGGCGGTGTCGCGCTCATCGTCCTCATCGCCCTCGTCACGTCGCTCGTGGTCCGGCTCGTCGTCGTCCCGATCCGCGGCGCCGCCGAGACGAGCCGGAAGATCGCCGCCGGCCGGCTCGACGAACGCATCCCGGTGCGCGGGCACGACGACATCGCGATCCTCGCGCGGAGCTTCAACGACATGGCCGATGCGGTGAGTCGGCAGATCACCCAGCTCGCCGAGCTGTCCCGCGTCCAGCAGCGCTTCGTGTCCGACGTCTCGCACGAACTCCGCACGCCGCTCACCACCATCCGGCTCGCGGGCGACATGCTCTTCGACTCCCGACACGCGTTCGAACCGTCGGTCGGTCGCTCCGCGGAACTCCTGCACGCCCAGGTCGAACGCTTCGAGCTGCTGCTCGCCGACCTGCTCGAGATCTCGCGGTACGACGCCCAGGCAGTGCAGCTCGACACCGAGCCCGTCGTGCCGGCGTCGCTCGCCGTGGACATCGTCGAGGAGTTCCGACCCCTCGCCGAGCGTGCCGGCACCGAGCTGCAACTCGTCACCCCCGGTGGGCACACGACCATGCAGCTCGACGCGAAGCGGATCCGGCGCATCCTCCGCAACCTCGTCGGCAACGCGATCGAGCACGGCGACGCGAAGCCCGTGCAGGTGGTCGTGGACAGCGATGCCCGCTCGGTCGCGATCGCCGTGCGCGACCAGGGCGTCGGCATGCCGCCGGAGGACGCCGCCCGGGTGTTCGACCGGTTCTGGCGAGCGGACCCGAGCCGGAAGCGCACCATCGGCGGCACGGGCCTGGGCCTGGCGATCTCGCTCGGCGACGCGAACCTGCACGGTGGACGGATCGACGTCTGGTCCCGCCCCGGCGAGGGCTCGACGTTCGTGCTGACCCTGCCCCGCGGCGAGGCCCTCGGCACCGCGACGTCGGCCATCCCGCTGCCCGAGCTCGACGAGACGTACGACGGCCCCCGTGCCGTCCGGGAGGACCGCTGATGCGCGCACGACTCCGCACCGTGGTCGCGACGGCGCTCGCGGCACTCACCGTCGTCGCGCTGACCGCCTGCGCGGCGATCCCGACGGGTGGTGGCGTCCGCACCGGCCAGTCGATCAAGGACGAGTCCATCTCCGGTGTGGACTACCGTCCGGACAGCCCGGTGCCCGGTGCCGACCAGACCGCGATCCTGCGCGGGTTCGTCGCCGCCGGCACCGGCGCCCAGGACGACTACGAGATCGCGCGCGCGTTCCTGGCGAAGGGCTTCGCCTCGCAGTGGGACCCGCGTCGCAGCGTCACGGTCCTGCAGGGGAGCGGCACCGTCGACCGGGTGGCCGAGCGCGAGCTGACGTACACGCTCACCGCGAGCGCCACGGTGGACGCCGACGGCGAGTACACGCAGGCCGTGCGCCCGACCACGTCGACCCTGACCTTCCAGTTCGTCCGGGAGGACGGCGAGTGGCGCATCGCCTCCGCCCCGGACGGCATCATCCTGACGCCGGTCAGCTTCCGGTCCGTGTTCCAGCAGCACGCCCTGTACTTCTTCGACCCGACGAACACCTTCCTCGTGCCCGACGAACGCTGGTTCCTCGCCCGCTCCTCGACGAGCACGCGCATCGCCAGCGCCTTGCTCGCCGGTCCCTCGGACTGGCTCAGGGGTGCCGTCGTGACGGCGTTCCCCGAGGGCACGCAGCTGTCGCTCAACGCCGTCACGATCGAGAACGGCACCGCCGTCGTGGACCTGTCCACCGACGCACTCCGCTCGAGCAACGACGACAAGCAGCGGATGCGTGAGCAGTTGGCCCGCTCGCTCGCCTCGGTCGCGTCGGTGTCGTCGGTCTCGATCACCTTCGAGGGGGCGACCTACAGCGCTTCCCGCCCGGACGGCACGCCGGCGAAGGTGAACCCGGACGTCGACCCCCGCCCGCTCGTCGACCGCAAGGACCAGGTCGGCCACGCCACGACGAACGGCAAGGTCGCGACGCTCGGTGGTGACACGAGCGCGACGATCGCCGCGCTCGACCCCACCTCGTTCTCGCTCTCGGCGTCCGGGTCCGTCGCAGTCGTCGGCAACGCCAGCGGCGTCGTGGTCGTGCGGGGACGCGACGCCACCCGTGTCGACGCGACCGACGACCTCGTCCCCCCGACGATCGACGACCTCGGGTTCGTCTGGGTCGGCCGCGAGGGCGACACCAGCCGTGTGACGGCCTACGGCCTCGGCGGCGATCCGCACCAGGTCGCCACGAAGCTGCCCCGCGGTTCGCTGGTCGCGTTCCAGGTCTCCCGCGACTCCACGCGGGCGCTCGCGCTCATCGAGACCGCGGACGGTCCGGCGCTCTACGTCATGGCGATCGTGCGCGGGGACGACCGCACGCCGACGACGCTCGGCCCCGCGGTCCGGGTGCAGGCCGCGTCCGGACGCGCGGTCGGTGCGGCCTGGGTCAACGACAGCGACGTGGTGTCGGTCGGCCAGACGGACTCCGGCACCGAGGTGGTCCGCTCGACGGTCGGCGGGCAGTCGACGACCCTGCCGGAACCGGACGGGAGCGCGCGGTCGGTCACCGGGGGGAGCGGCGGGTCGATCCTGCTCCGCATGTCCGACGGCTCGGTGCTGCAGTCGACCGGTGGACGCTGGGACACGACGGGCGTGACCGCGGACGTGCTCGGCACGCAGCGCTGAAGCGGCTCGCGCTCGTCCTGCACAGCAGGCACGGCCAGGAGGCCCGTCCACCGGCCGCCCCGCCGCCGCGGGCGGGCGCGTGGCCGGCTGCGAGCGTCGGTGCATGTCCCGTACGACGCCTCCCGTCCCCAGCGCCCCGCCTGGCGCCCCGCCCGGCTCCGCCCCGCCCGGCTCCGCCCCGCCCGGCTCCGCCCCGACCGGCCCGCTCCCGGTGGAGTCCCGCGCAGGCAGCGTGCGGGACCGACCGTGGGTCGACGCGGTCCTCGCCGTGCTCGGACTCGTCCTGCCCGTCTCGTGCGTCGGCTGCGGCGCACCGGACCGTGCGGTGTGCCCGAGGTGCCGCGCGGACCTCGACGCCCGGCCCCTGCGCACCCGACTCGTCGCGGGCGTCCGGCTCGACGCCGCCTTCGCGTACGAGGGCCTGGTGCGGACCCTGGTCCTCGAGCTGAAGCTGCGCGGTCGGACCGACCTCGCCCCGGTGCTGGCCGCCAGGTTCGGGGTGCTCGTGCGCCGGGCGCTGGCCGCTTCCCCGGGCGCGGTGCTCGTCCGCGTCCCACCCTCGCGGAGCGGTGCCCGACGCCGCGGGTTCGACCCCGTCGTCCTGCTGCTGCGGCGGTCCCGGCCGGGGGCGCCGGGTGGACGGGCCCCGTCCGCGACCGTACCGACCCGGGAGCGGCCGGTGGCGGTGTACGGGTCGCTGCCGAGTGGCCGGGGGCTGCCGGGTGGCCGGAGGCTGCCGGGTGGCCGGGGGCTGCCGGTGGAGCGGGCCCTGCCGCTGCGCTGGTCGCTGCCCTTGGCCGGGGCGCGCACGCTGCGTCGGGTCCGCCGACCTGCTGCGTCCGTGCCGACCGCTCCCGGACCGTCCCCGAGCGTGCCGCCGGCGGGTGCGTCGTCCCACGGACAGAAGGAGCGCACGGCGCTGGAACGCGTCGAGGCGACCGTCGGCACGTTGCGCGCCTGCGGGGTGCAGGGCCGCGACGTCGTCGTCATCGACGACGTCGTGACCACCGGCGTCACGATGGCCGAGGCGGTCCGGGCGGTCCGCGCCGCGGGCGGCCGGGTGGTGCGGTGCGTGGCGCTCGCCGAGGTCGAGGAGTGAACCCCCGGTGTCGGCTGAGTGTCCGGTGGGTGTCCGTCCGACCCGCCGGTGGGCGGTGACGCGGTGCGGTGCCGGGGTCTAGCCTCGCGGCAAGGCGTTCGGGATCGCCGGATGGAGGCGACGCGCCGGAGTACGGATGGGAGCCGCCACATGGACGTGACGATCACAGGACGGAACGTCGGGGTCACCGATCGATTCCGCACCTACGTCGAACAGAAGTCCGAGAAGATCGACGTGCTCGCCGACCGCGCCCTCGCCTTCGAGGTGCGCCTCAGCCGCCACAACGAGAAGTCCGGCGGCAGCGGTGGCGAGGACCGCGTCGAACTGACGCTGATCGGCCCCGGGCCCCTCGTGCGGGCCGAGTCCGCTGCATCGGACAAGTACGCGGCCTTCGACCTGGCGTTCGCGCGCATCACCGAGCGTCTCCGCCGGGCTCGCGACCGCCGCAAGGTGCACCGTGGTCGGCACCGCCCGACGTCCGTCGCCGAGGCCGCCGGCAGCGGGTTCGAGCACATGGACGTCACCCCGGCCGACGGACGGCTGATCGAGACCGTCGCGACGGGTGCGGTGCCCGTGGTCGAGGAGGCCCACGAGGACGACACCGAGGTCTACTCGCCCGTGGTCATCCGGCACAAGGTCTTCCAGGAGGCCCCGATGACCGTCGACGACGCGCTCTACCGCATGGAGCTCGTCGGCCACGACTTCTACCTGTTCGTGGACCAGGAGACCCACCGTCCGAGCGTCGTGTACCGCCGCAAGGGTTGGGACTACGGCGTCATCGGCATCGACGACGGCACCACCGGTGCCGGGCCGACCGGAGCCGAGGACGCGGACGCGAACGCGGACGTCGCAGCGTCGCGCTCCGCCGCGATCGCCTAGCCGCTCCGGCAGCACGGGTGCGCGGGGTCGGTCCGGCCGCGCGCACCCGTCACGCTCCCAGCGGCGCCGTCCGCCGGGTTGCTAGCATGACTGGCTGTTCGGATCGCGCAGGTCGCGCGCGACGACCCCCGTAAGGAGCTCACGTGGCAAACGTGCTGGAGAAGGTCCTCCGCATCGGCGAAGGACGCACCCTCCGTCGGCTGAAGGCGTACGCCTCGGCCATCAACGACCTCGAGGACGACTTCGCGAGCCTCACGGACGAGGAGCTCCAGGACGAGACGAAGGAGCTCCGCGAGCGGTACGCCAACGGCGAGACCCTCGACGACCTCCTGCCCGAGGCGTTCGCCGCCGTGCGCGAGGCGGCCAAGCGCACCCTCGGCATGCGGCACTTCGACGTCCAGCTGATGGGCGGCGCAGCGCTCCACCTCGGCAACATCGCCGAGATGAAGACCGGTGAGGGCAAGACCCTCGTCGCGACGACGGCCGCGTACCTCAACGCGATCCCGTCGCGCGGCGTGCACGTCATCACCGTCAACGACTTCCTCGCGTCGTACCAGTCCGAGATCATGGGCCGCGTCTTCCGGGCCCTCGGCATGACGACCGGCTGCATCATCGCGAACCAGTCGCCGGCCGAGCGCCGCGAGCAGTACGCCGCGGACATCACCTACGGCACGAACAACGAGTTCGGCTTCGACTACCTGCGCGACAACATGGCGTGGCAGGCGTCCGACATGGTGCAGCGCGGTCACTTCTTCGCGATCGTGGACGAGGTCGACTCGATCCTCATCGACGAGGCCCGGACGCCGCTCATCATCTCCGGCCCGTCCTCCGGCGAGGCGAACCGCTGGTTCACCGAGTTCGCGTCGATCGCCACGCGCCTGATCCCGGGCGAGGACTACGAGGTCGACGAGAAGAAGCGCACCGTCGGTGTGCTCGAGCCCGGCATCGAGAAGGTCGAGGACTACCTCGGCATCGACAACCTGTACGAGTCGGCCAACACCCCGCTGATCTCCTTCCTGAACAACTCGATCAAGGCAGTCGCCCTGTTCAAGAAGGACAAGGACTACGTCGTGATGAACGGCGAGGTGCTCATCGTCGACGAGCACACCGGCCGCATCCTGATGGGCCGCCGCTACAACGAGGGCATCCACCAGGCCATCGAGGCCAAGGAGGGTGTCGAGGTCAAGGCGGAGAACCAGACGCTCGCGACCGTCACGCTGCAGAACTACTTCCGCCTGTACCAGAAGCTCTCGGGCATGACCGGTACCGCCGAGACCGAGGCGGCCGAGTTCATGTCGACCTACAAGCTCGGCGTCGTCCCGATCCCGACCAACAAGCCGATGCAGCGCATCGACCAGACCGACCTCGTCTACAAGAACGAGAAGGCGAAGTTCGAGCAGGTCGCCGTCGACATCGCCGAGCGCCACGAGAAGGGCCAGCCGGTCCTGGTCGGCACCACGAGCGTCGAGAAGTCCGAGTACCTGTCGAAGCTCCTCGCCAAGAAGGGCGTCAAGCACGAGGTCCTCAACGCGAAGAACCACGCGCGCGAGGCCGCCATCGTCGCCCAGGCCGGTCGACTCGGCGCGGTCACCGTCGCCACGAACATGGCCGGCCGCGGTACCGACATCATGCTCGGCGGCAACTCCGAGTTCCTCGCCGTGCAGGAGATGCACGCGAAGGGACTGTCCCCGACGGAGACGCCGGAGGAGTACGAGGCCGCGTGGGACGAGGTCTTCGCGGAGATGAAGCGGACCGTCGAGGAAGAGGGCGACAAGGTCCGCGAAGCGGGCGGCCTCTACGTGCTCGGCACCGAGCGCCACGAGTCCCGTCGCATCGACAACCAGCTGCGTGGTCGCTCCGGTCGTCAGGGTGACCCGGGCGAGAGCCGGTTCTACCTGTCGCTCACCGACGACCTCATGCGCCTGTTCAACTCCGGCGCTGCCGAGAGCCTGATGGGCCGCTCGAACGTGCCGGACGACATGGCGATCGAGAACAAGCTCGTCAGCCGCGCGATCCGCTCGGCGCAGGCGCAGGTCGAGGGCCGCAACGCCGAGATCCGCAAGAACGTGCTGAAGTACGACGACGTCCTGAACCGCCAGCGCGAGGCGATCTACAGCGACCGCCGGCACATCCTCGAGGGCGACGACATCCACGACCGCGCCCAGTCGTTCCTCAAGGCCGTGGTCGACGACGTCATCGACACGCACACCGGCGAGGGGTCCCCGGACGACTGGGACCTCGACGCCATGTGGACGGAGCTCGGCACGCTCTACCCGATCTCGATCTCGATCGACGAGGTCATCACCGAGGCCGGTTCGAAGGGCAAGGCGACCCGGGAGTTCCTGGGTCGCGAGATCCTCTCCGACGCGAAGCTCGCGTACAGCAAGCGTGAGGAGCTCCTCGGCGAAGAGGCCATGCGTGAGCTCGAGCGACGCGTTGTCCTGTCGGTCATCGACCGCCGCTGGCGCGACCACCTGTACGAGATGGACTACCTCAAGGACGGCATCGGACTCCGCGCGATGGCACAGCGCGATCCGCTGGTCGAGTACCAGCGCGAGGGTTACGCACTGTTCCAGAGCATGATGGGCCAGATCCGCGAGGAGTCCGTCGGTTACCTCTTCAACCTCGAGGTGCAGGTGCAGTCGGACGGCGACAACGCGGTGATCGAGGCGAAGGGCCTCGACGAGAACGAGGCCACCGGGCTCGAGTACTCGGCGCCGTCGATCGACGGCGAGGTCGAGGTCCGCGACGAGCGCGGCCGTCTCGAGCAGGCGGCCACGGCGCGAGCGCAGCGTGCGCAGGCCGAGGCAGAGGCCGAGGCGACCGGTCCCGAGCAGGGTTCGGCGTTCGGCAACGCGGCGACCGCCTCCGGCCAGGCCGCGGCGAGCAACCGCGCAGAGCGTCGCCAGGCCGCCAAGAAGGGCTGACGCCACCACAGGACGGACGGGAGGCGCGGTGCCGGCTGGCACCGCGCCTCCCGTCTGTCCGGCCTCGCCCGGACGCCGCGGTGCCGGACGCAGCTCAGAGCACGCCCACGGCGGTGGCACGCCACCGGCCCTGCCGGAGCTCCAGTCGGAGCGCCACCGCCCGGGCATGACTGCGCGTGTGCACCACCACGGCGGCCTCGGCCACACCGGGGGCCGGTTCGCAGACGACGACGCTGCCGACCTGCAGCGCGGGGCGGGCACGTGAGCGTTCGCCGAGCGAACGAGCCCGGGCCGCGAGCGCCGCACGCTGGAGCAGGTGTCGCTGGACGTCCTCGGTGACCCACCGGGCGATGCTGTCGACCTCGCGTCCGCCGGTGAGGACCTCGACGACGCACAGGCCCAGCGCTCGCGCGGTCACTCGCGCGTCCGGCGCCGCTCGCGCGTCCGCCACCGCTCGCGCCTCCGGCACCGCTGGCGCGGCCCCCTCGGCCGGACCGTCGGCCTCGGCCCGTGGTGCTCCCGGCTCGATCGTCCTCCCGGACAGTGGGACGAGCGCCCGCCGCGCGGGCTCCCGTTCGTCGTCGTCCGCGATCGGACGTGCCTCTCCTGCCGCCATGTCCCCTCCGCCCCCGAGCGTACGGATGAACAGAACATGTGAAATACGGATGGTGACGTGCTGTGGAGGAGCGACGCTGTCCACAGTGCAGCGCACCTAGAATTGCCGGGTGTCGACCCTCAGTGACCTCGTCCTCGCGCAAGGCCGATCCTCCGAAGCGGACGTGGAGTGGCTCCACCTGCTCGTGGGGGACTGGCAGCTCCTCGCCGACCTGTCCTTCGCCGACATGGTCCTGTGGGTACCGACCGCCGAGGACGGTTCGTTCGTGGCCGTCGCGCACGCCCGACCGAGTTCGGCGGCGACGCTGTTCTACCGCGACATCGTCGGGCAGGAGATCCGCGAGGAGTGGCGCGACCAGGTGACCCGGTGCTTCGCGAGTGCCACGGTCGTGGACTCCGCCGAGCCGGACTGGTACGAGGACACCCCGACCCGTGTCCGGGCGATCCCGGTGCTCCGCCGTCTCAGCGCGAACAGCGCCGAGACCACCGACCGGCCGATCGCCGTCGTCACCCGGCACTCGAACCAGGACGAGATGCGGACCCCGAGCCGCCAGGAGCTGAACTTCACCGCGAGCGCGAACGACCTGTTCGGCATGATCGCGACCGGCGACTTCCCGGACCTGGGCGCCCCCGCTGGCCCGCGTCGCGGCGCGCCCCGCGCGAGCGACGGTCTGCTGCGGCTGGACACGAACGGCACCGTGACCTTCGCGAGCCCGAACGGCCTGAGTGCGTTCAACCGCATGGGCTTCGAGGGTGAGCTCGAGCGGAAGTCGCTCGCCGAGGTCACCACCGAGCTCATCGGCGCGAAGCTCGACGTCGACGAGTCCCTGCCGCTCGTCGTCACGGGCCGCGCACCGTGGCGGGCCGACGTCGAGGCGAAGGGCGTGACGGTGTCCCTCCGGTCGATCCCGCTGCGCGACCACGGTGAGCGGATCGGAGCGATCGTGCTCTGCCGCGACGTGACCGAGCTCCGGCACCAGGAGCGCGAGCTCATCACCAAGGACGCGACGATCCGCGAGATCCACCACCGCGTCAAGAACAACCTGCAGACCGTGGCGTCGCTGCTGCGCATCCAGGCCCGCCGCACCCACTCCGACGAGGCCCGGACGTCCCTGCAGAACGCGATGCGTCGTGTCGCGGCCATCGCGGTCGTGCACGACACCCTCTCGACGGGCCTCAGCCAGAACGTCGACTTCGACGAGGTGTTCGACTCGGTGCTCAAGCTCGTCACCGAGGTCGCCGCGTCGCACAACACGACGGTGCGGCCGAAGAAGACCGGCGAGTTCGGCGTGCTGCCGTCCGAGGCCGCCACTCCGCTCGCCCTCGGGCTCACCGAGCTCGTGACCAACGCGGTCGAGCACGGGCTCGACGGGCGGGACGGCGAGGTGGAGATCGTGGCCGAGCGTGCCGACGACCACCTCGACATCCAGGTCCGCGACAACGGCGTGGGGCTGCCGGAGGGCAAGGTCGGCTCGGGGCTCGGCACGCAGATCGTCCGGACGCTCATCCAGGGCGAGCTCGGCGGCACGATCGACTGGCACACGCTGACCGGCAGCGGCACCGAGGTCACCATCACGATCCCGTTCCGCTGGCTCACGGCCGCGGCTCCGGCGTAGCGGGACGTTCACACACGACGACGCCCGCCGCTCCCCGGGGGGAGCGACGGGCGTCGTCGTCAGGCGTGCTGCGTCAGGAGGCGCGGCGGGCGCGGGCGGCGCGGCGCTTCAGCGCACGACGCTCGTCCTCGCTCAGACCGCCCCAGACACCGGAGTCCTGGTTGTTCTCGAGGGCGTACTGCAGGCACATCTCGGTGACGGTGCACCGCGCACACACCGACTTGGCCTTCTCGATCTGGTCGACGGCGGGTCCGGTGTTCCCGACGGGGAAGAAGAGCTCGGGGTCCGCGGTGAGGCAGGCTGCCTGGTCACGCCAGTCCATGTGTGGTGCTCCTTGATGTCGATGCTCGAACGGCAGGCCGGGGCCGCGGCTCGGGGATCGGAACGCTGGCATGCACAGGGCACGAGGGGAACCTGTGGGGGAGGCTTCCGCTGGGAGCGAGTCTGACGCCCGCTGAACGCCCGGGGGAGGAGCGTCGAACCGCGGGAGACGCACACCACATCGTGCCGTCCAAACGACCTCCAATATCGTTCCATACTGATAGGGCCAAATCAAGGGTCCCGACTGGAGGCTTGCTGTGCCCGACACCACCCCGACCGGACCGCGCCCCGTCGCCGGGCGGTCGCCGGCCGTCCTCGCCCTGCTCGTCGTCGTGGGGCTCGAGGCCCTCGCGCTCGTCGTGGTGACGGTCGTCCTGCTCGTCGAGTCGATCGTCGCGCCGTCGTCGAGCATCGCCTCCGCGGTCGCGCTCACCCTGCTCAGCGCCGTCGCGGCGCTCTGGCTCGTGTCGCTGTTCATCGGCCTCCGGAACCGTCGTCCCTGGGTGCGCTCCG
Organism: Curtobacterium caseinilyticum; assembly: GCF_030363035.1. Lineage (GTDB taxonomy): Bacteria > Actinomycetota > Actinomycetes > Actinomycetales > Microbacteriaceae > Curtobacterium > Curtobacterium caseinilyticum. Next base: position 107,735 of record NZ_JAUCMN010000010.1, read on the forward strand.
GCATCATCGTGTGGCAGGTCATGCAGGGCGCACTCGCGATCGGTGCCTTCCAGGGCGTCTTCCGCGTCGCCTGGGTCGGGTGGGTGCTCCTGCTGCCGGCCCTGCTCGGCCTCACCCTGGTGCTGTCGCGGCCGGTGACGGCCTCGCTCGTGCCCCGCGAGCAGCGCGACGACTGACCGGGCCGGCGTGACGGACGGGAGGCCCGGTGCCAGCTGGCACCGGGCCTCCCGTCCGTCCGTCGGTCCCGCGGGCGATCAGACCAGCCCGAGCTTCTTCCGCAGGCTGGCGACGTGGCCGGTGGCCTTGACGTTGTAGAGCGGCAGCTCGACGCGGCCCTCCTCGTCGACGACGATCGTCGAGCGGATGGTCCCCGTGACGATCTTCCCGTAGTTGTTCTTCTCGCCCCAGGCCGCGTAGGCGCGGTGCACCGCGAGGTCCGGGTCGCTCAGCAGCGGGAACGTGAGCGCCTGTTCGTGCTGGAAGGTCTTGAGCTTCGCCTGCTCGTCCTTCGAGACGCCGAGGACCTCGTAGCCGGCCGCCTGCAGCGACGACATGTTGTCGCGGAAGTCGCACGCCTCGGTGGTGCATCCCGGCGTCGAGGCCGCCGGGTAGAAGTACACGATGACCTTGCGCCCGCGCAGGTCGGCGAGGCTGTGCTCGACGCCGTCCTGGTCGGGGAGGGTGAAGTCGGGGGCGGTGTCGCCGGCGGCGAGACGGTCCGTCATGGGGCTCCTTGCTGGTTCCGGTGCCCGAGTGGTCGTGAGCACGCGAAACCCATGCTATTGTTGTTTCCCGTTGCAGCACGGAAGTGCGAGAGCGACAGACAACTGAACAGCACGCGCCTCTAGCTCAATTGGCAGAGCAACTGACTCTTAATCAGTGGGTTCTCGGTTCAAGTCCGAGGGGGCGCACCAGCAAGGCCCGGTCGGATCACTCCGACCGGGCCTTCTTCGTTCCCCGGGACGGGCCGATCGCCACGACACGCGCGGGCTGCCCCCGGCGCGCAGATCCGTCGCACGTCTCCTCGGTGCCGATCTGGTGGGCGTCCGCCGTGCAGGTCCGACGAGCGTCTCCGCCGAGCCGAGCCGAGTCGAGCCGAGTCGAGCCGAGTCGAGCCGAGTCGAGTCGAGTCGAGTCGAGCCGAGTCGAGCCGAGTCGAGTCGAGTCGATCCGATCCGATCGGATCCGAGCCGATGGTCGGTGTCGCGGGGCGCCGGGGTCGACGCGGCCGCGTCAGCGCGCAGCCGGTCGAGCTCGTCCTCCGGCACCCAGAGCGTGAAGGTGACCTCGGCGCCGTACGTCGGGTCGTCGAAGGTGGCGCCGTGGTGGCGCACCCACTCCCGCAGCACGTTGTCGATGCACCCGGCGTCGGCGTGCGGCGCCGCGACGTCCACCCGCGTGAGTTCGGTGCGCCGGACGGTCACGGCGACGTCGAGCGCCTCGGAGACCGAGGTCGAGTACGCCCGGACGAGGCCGCCGGCGCCGAGCTTCACCCCGCCGAAGTACCGCGTGACGACGGCGACGACGTCGGTCAGGTCGCGGCGTCGCAGGACCTCGAGCATCGGGACCCCGGCCGTGCCCGACGGTTCGCCGTCGTCCGACGACCGGGCCTGGTCGCCGAGGAGGCCCGTCACCATCGCGGAGCAGTGGTGTCGCGCGTCCCAGTACCGTCGCCGGACGTCCGCGATGACCCGTTCCGCGTCCGCGACCCCGGAGACCGGCGCGACGGTGGTGATGAAGCGCGACCGGGTGACGACGACCTCGTGCTCCACCGGCTCGGCGACGGTCGACGGGAAGAGGCGGGGCACGCACCGAGCGTACCCACGGCGGGTCGGGGGCCCGCGCTACCATGACGAGCACCGCCGACGACTGGGGAGGAGTCCGATCGACATGACGACCGTGGATCCCAAGGGGGGCGCGCTCGACGCGGCCGAGCTCGCCCGTCGCCTCAACCTGCTCCTCGACTTCGAGGAGTCGCAGCGCGGCGCCCCGGTGCCGTTCGCTGCGATCGAGGAGTACGTCGCGGCGCAGGGCGGCTCGCTCTCGCGGGCGAAGTGGACGTACATGCTCTCCGGTGACGGTCGGCGCAACCGCGACAGTGAGCTCCTGCGTCTGCTCGCCGGGTTCTTCGAGGTCGACGAACGCTTCCTGCTCGAGGACAGTGCCGTCCCGGAGCGCATCGGGGCGCAGATCGAACTCGTGCGCGCGCTGCGATCGGCCCGCGTGAGCGGGTTCGCGGCCCGGACGTTCCCGGGGGAGCTGTCGCCCGAGGCCCTGCGGCGCATCGCCCAGGTGCTCGAGGAGGAGTCGGCTCGAGGGGGTGTCGCGTGACGGACGCGTCGGTCGAGTCGTTCTGGGCACGCGGGGTCGCCGAGGGGTGGTCGGACATCGACGAGGCGGTCGCGGCCGCCGCCGACCACGTCGGCAAGCCCGTCGTCGTGCGCGAAGAGGCGTTCCTCAGCACCGAGCCGGTGTGCGGGTTCGTGGCGACGCTCGAGCACCAGCACCTGGTGATGATCTCGCCGACCACGTCGGAGACGTTCCGCTCGTTCGTCATCGGGCACGAGCTCGGTCACGTCCTGCACCGGCACCACGAGCACGCAGCGCAGTCGGCGTACGTGCGCGACGTGATCCCCGACGTGCCGGAGTACAAGGTCGAGCGTGCGCTGGCCCGCGGGCTGTTCTCGAACGACTACGAGCACGAGGCGGAGCTCTTCGCCGACCGGCTCGCTGCCCTGATCCGCTCGAACCGCGGTCGTCCGAGCGCCTTCCGCGGGGTCTTCGGGTGATCGTCTCCGTCGCGATGGCGGTGGTCCTCGTCGTCGGGACGGCGGTGCTGTTCCGTCTGCAGCGCGCGCAGGACCGCACGCTCGCGGTGACGTTCCTGCTCTTCACCGCGACGATCGTCGCGAACGTCGATCCGTTCTACCGCTGGATCGATCCGCTGGTGGGTGGTCGCAACGTCGTGACGGTCGTCGCCGACTGCTTGATGATCGCGGGGACGAGCACGCTGCTCTGGGGCGTCGCGAAGGCGGTCGGTGCGGCGTGGCCCTGGCTCCGCACCACGATCGCCGTCGCCTTCCTGGTCGTCGTGGTGGTGGTCGTGTCGGCGTTCGTCCTGCTCGACCAGCCGCCGACGACCACGACCTTCATGCTCGTCGCGGGGCACCAGCCGGCCGCGGCCGTCTACTCGATCGCGCAGACCACCTACCTCGGGACCGCGGTCGGTGCGACGGCGGTCATCTGCCTCCTGCGCCTGCGTGAGGCCCGGACGCGGGCGGACCTGGTCGGGCTCTGGGTGATCGTCCTCGGCGGCGTCCTCGGCGTCGTCCGGATGGTCGTCGTCGCGGTGATGGACGTCGCCCACGTGGTCGGTCGGACCGACGTCACCCGTGCCCTCACCCCGCCGTACGACGTGACCACGCCCGGAGCCGTGCTCTGCATGGCGTCCGGGATGCTGTTGCTCGTCATCGGTCACCAGCTCTCGCGTCGGCGTCGAGCGCTGCGCCTCGACGCCGCCCTGGCCGCCCTGGCGCCGCTGCACGAGCGCATCGGGACGGACAATGCGTACCCGGCGTCCGAGGACACGGCGACGCGCCTGAGCCGCACCATCGTCGAGATCAACGACGGTGCCCGTCGCGCACGGACGCCGCTCGGCGCCGACGAACGCGCGGTGCTCGCAGCGGCGGAGTCGGCGCTCGAGGACGCCGGCGGACCCGCCTGACGCGACCGTCCTGCATCGGTACGGTCACGTTCCCGAGGAGCGCTCGACCTCAGCCGGTACAGCCGTGTAGGGTCTGTAGCACGTGCTACACAGCGGGATCCCCGCGCTGCAGCACGCCGGGGAGGTCTCGGCCGCGTTGGGGGCGGCCGAGCACCCCCGGACCCACGCCGTCGTCCGGGCGGCGTGCTGCGTGCTGTCTAGACTCGTCGGGTGACCGTCTTCGCCGCCATCGTCCTGTTCGTCGCCGCCGTCTTCAACGTCGTGACCTGGCCGCGGTTCTTCCAGCGGGTCGCGAAGGACCCCCGGGCGCGTGACGCGGCCGGCAAGCCGACGACGTTCTGGACCGTCCACCTCGTGCTGCTGCTGATCGCCCTCGCGATCGCCCTCGCCGCCGTGGTCGCGGGCATCCTGCTGTTCGTCTGACGGACCGGCGCGACCGCCCACCGGACGGGAGGCGCTGGGCACGTCCGGCACCGCGCCTCCCGTCCCGTCTCCTGGTCCGGCAACCCCGTGGGGCGTCCCGCCCGTCGTGGGGCGTCCCGCCCGTCGTGCGACGCCCGGCCCGTCGTGCGACGCCGCAGGATCCGGCGGTGCGTCGCCGTCCCGGCGGCGTCCCGACGTGCCAGGCGTGCCGCCGTGCCGTCGGCGTCTCGTACTCGCGCCGCCTCAGGACGCCGCAGGCAGCGGCGCACCGAGCGCCCGCCCGAGCCCGAGCCGCACGACCCGCTCGTCGCTCGTGTCGAGCAGCACCCGGAAGGTGTCGTCGGCGCAGACGAACTCCACGCAGACCGCGTCGAAGTCGCACGGCTCGATGCGCCATCCGCTGCTCTGCTCGACCGGCACCTGCGTCAGGCCGTCGCGTTCGAAGCTCGTCTCGGCGCGCACGGTGTCTGCGTAGACCCGGATCCGTCCGAAGGTGCCACGCCACGTCAGCTGCACGTCGAGGGTGGGGGAGACAGAAGGGTCCGGCACGCGCCGATCGTACCGGCGCGCACCGGACCCTGCTCGCCCGGCGGACGAGAACGCTGCGTCGCCGGGATCATCCCGGCTCCGAGCGCCCGTCGTCCTGGGTCATCCGCGGTCGTCGCCCCGGTCCTCCGCGCCGTCACGACGGACCTGGTTCGCCGGGTTCCGGACCCCGATCGGGTACGGACCGGTGACGCCCTCGCGGAGTGCCGCGATGCGGAGGATGCGGTCGCGCTGCAGGAACCAGCCGACGACCAGCAGCGGGATGATGACCACGAGCGAGGCGATCGTGTACGTGCCCACCGGGTAGTCGATCGCCATGAGCACGATCACCGAGGCGAGGAACGCGAGCGTCAGCCACGAGGTCACCGGAGCACCCGGCAGCTTGAACGACGGCTCCTTCGCGAGACCCTGCTTCGCCCACTGCCGCAGCTTCATCTGGCAGAGGATGATCGTGCCCCATGCGGTGATGATGCCGAGGCTGGCGACGTTGAGCGCGATCTCGAACGCCTGCTTCGGCACGAAGTAGTTGAGCGCGACCCCCGCGACCGTGAACGCCGCCGTCAGCAGGATGCCCGCGTAGGGCACGCCGCCCTCCGACATCTTCGTGGTCCACTTCGGCGCGGAGCCGTTCATGCCCATCGAGTGCAGGGCGCGACCGGTCGAGTACAGCCCGGCGTTGAGCGAGGACAGCGCGGCGGTGAGCACGACGAAGTTCATGATCGATCCGGCGACGACCCCGACCTGCGGGTTGCCGAGCGACGAGAAGAACGTGACGAACGGGCTCTGCCCGTCCTTGTACGAGGTGTACGGCAGGAGCAGGGAGAGCAGGACGACCGACCCGACGTAGAAGACCGCGATGCGGAAGACGACGGAGTTGATGGCGCGGGGGATGACCTTCTCGGTGTCCTGGGTCTCGCCGGACGCGGTACCGACGAGTTCGATGGCCGCGTAGGCGAACACGACGCCCTGGACGACGAGGACCGCGGGCAGCACACCGTTCGGGATGAGCCCGCCGTTGTCGGCCCAGATCGAGAAGCCCGTGCGGACGGCCTCGCCACCGGTCTCGACCGGGAAGGCGAAGACCAGCCACACGAGCGCGATCACGAGGAACGCCACGAGTGCGGCGACCTTGATGAGCGCGAACCAGAACTCGAGCTCGCCGAACACCTTGACGGCGACCATGTTGGCGGCGAGCACGACGACGAGCGCGATGAGCGCGAGCAACCACTGCGGTGCCGCGGTGAACGCGCTCCAGTAGTGGAGGTACAGCGCGACGGCGGTGGTGTCCACGATCGAGGTCATCGCCCAGTTCAGGAAGTACATCCACCCGGCCGCGTAGGCGAACTTCTCGCCGTAGAACTCGCGGGCGTAGGAGATGAACGACCCCGATGAGGGGCGGTGCAGCACGAGCTCGCCGAGCGCGCGGAGGATGAAGAACGCGAAGACACCCGCGATCAGGTAGGTCACCGCCAGGGCCGGACCCGCTGTGTTCAGCCGGCCACCCGCGCCGAGGAAGAGTCCGGTGCCGATCGCCCCGCCGATCGCGATCATCTGCAGTTGCCGGGGCTTCAGACCGTGCTGGTAGCCCTCCTGCTCGTGCGAGAAGTCGTTCGCGGGCTTCGCAACACCCGTGTCGTTCTGCGCTGTCATGCGCGCCAACCTACATGCGCTGACAGCCGCGGGCGGACCCCGGCGCCGGTCTGTACGAGCCCACAGGTGGACCACGCTGAGTGTCGCGGAGCCCGGCTCCGACACCATGGACGGATGGACATCCTCCTCCGACTCCTCGTCGCGATCGGGTTCGCCCTGCTCGTGACGGCCGCCGCGGCGCTCGTCCTGCACCTGGTCCTGCGCACGATCGCACGCCGGGAACGATGGGCCGCCGTGCTGTCCCGACGGACGAAGCACCCGTTCCGCACGATGCTCCTCGTGGCGATGCTCTGGGTCGCGTTCACGTCGAGCATCCCGCACCACGAGGACACGTACCCGTGGCGCGACGAGGTCTCGCACGCCTTCCTCATCGCGACGATCGCCCTCGGGTGCTGGCTGGCGTGCGAGATCGCGATCTTCCTCGAGGACCTCGGCCTGCACCGGTACCGCGTGGACGTGCCGGACAACCGGGTCGCGCGCCGCATCCGGACCCAGGTCCTCATCATCCGGCGGCTCACCGTCGCCGTCCTCGTCATCATCGCGGTCGGCGCGATCCTGCTGACCTTCCCGGGCGTCGAGGCCGCCGGCGCCAGCGTCCTGGCGTCGGCCGGGCTCATCTCGGTGGTCGCCGGCCTGGCGGCGCAGTCCACCCTCGGCAACGTGTTCGCGGGCATGCAGCTGGCGTTCTCCGGGTCGATCCGCGTCGACGACGTCGTCGTGGTCGAGCAGCAGTGGGGGCGCATCGAGGAGATCACCCTCACCTACGTCGTCGTCCACCTGTGGGACGACCGTCGGTTCGTGCTGCCGTCGACGTACTTCACGTCGACCCCGTTCGAGAACTGGACCCGGACCGGCAGCGAGCTCCTCGGGGCCGTCGAGTTCGACCTGGACTGGCGGATCAGCCCCACCGAGATGCGCGGGGAGCTCGACCGCATCCTGTCGACGTCGACCATCTGGGACGGCCGCACGAAGGTGCTCCAGGTGACCGACGCCGTGAGCGGGCTCGTCCGGGTCCGCATCCTGGTGTCCGCCCCGGACGCCGGCGGCCTGTTCGACCTGCGCTGCTACGTCCGCGAGGAGATGGTCGAGTGGATCCAGCGCGAGCACCCCGACGCGCTGCCCCGCCAGCGGGTGCAGGTCACGCAGGGCACCGAACGGGTCGGCGAACGCCGTCCGCGCACCGAGGAGCAGGACGCGGCGCTCTTCCGCGAGGGCGACGAGCGCACCGCGCTCTTCACCGGCCCGATCCAGACGTCCGGCATCCGACCGGACGAGGTCCCGCCGGAGCGCTGAGGAGTCGTGACGACACCACACGACGGACGGGAGGCGCGGTACCAGCCGGTACCGCGCCTCCCGTCCGTCGACCGGTCACCGGGGTGACCGTGACGCGCGTCGCTAGCGCTGCCGCGCCTTCACCGCGCGGTCGTCCTCGACGACCGTGCCGATCGCGACGATCGTCGTGGACAGCCACGCGATCCACGTGAGCGCCAGGCGCCAGTCGCGCGGACCCTGCCGCGTCGTCTGCAGCACGCTGTAGCCGCTGATGATCGAACTCCACACCGCACCGCTGAACATGAACTTCCGCACGGGTTCCTCCTCCTGGTCGTCCCCGCCACGCTACCGGCCAGTACATTGGAGCGCCGCCGGTCGCCCTGCCGGGGCGCAGAGCGAGGAGTCACCGTGCGTCAGGCCGTCATCGGGGGAGCGCTGCTGGTCGTCGGCGCCGTGTGCGTCGCCCTCGGACTCCTGCCCCTGCCCGACCTCGCGGCCCTCGCCGAGCGGGTCGTCCCGGTGCTGGCGTTCGTGCTCGGGCTCACGATCGTCTCGGAGCTCGCGGCGGACGCCGGCGTGTTCGACCGGCTGGCCGACCTCGCGGCGCGCATCGGCGGCGGACGGACGATCGGCCTGTGGGTCGCGGTGGTCGTCCTCGCCGTGGTCTGCACCGTCTTCCTGAGCATCGACACGACGGCGGTCCTGCTCACGCCGATCGTCATCACGCTCGCCCGCCGCGTCGGTCTGCCGCCGATGCCGTTCGCGCTCACCACGGTCTGGCTGGCCAACACGGCGTCGCTCCTGCTGCCGGTGTCGAACCTCACGAACCTGCTCGCCGTCGACGGCATCGGCCTCGACGGACCGATCCCGTTCGCCGGCCTGATGGTCTGGGCGGCGCTCGCCGGGGTCGTGGTCCCGTGCGCCGTCCTGCTCGTGGTGTTCCGCGGGAAGCTGTTCGGTCGGTACACGCCGGTGGACGTCCGCCGACCGCGCGATCCGCTGTTCTTCTGGGCGGCCGCGGCCGTGCTGGTCGCACTCGTCGTCGCGCTCACCGCCGGGGTCGAGGTGTGGGTCGCGGCACTCGTCGCGGCGGCCCTGCTCGTCGTGGTGGCGGCGTTCCGTGCCCCCTCCGAGCTCCGCCCCTCCCGTGTGCCGTGGTCGACGCTGGTGTTCGCGGCCGGCCTCTTCGTCGTCGTCGAGACGCTCCACACCACGGGGATCACCGACCCGATCGTGCGAGCGCTGTCCGGGGGCACGGACACCGGCTCGCTGCTGCTGCTCGGCGGAGCGGGCGGCATCGCGGCGAACCTCATCGACAACCTGCCCGGCTACCTGGTCCTCGAACCGGCGGCGGGGCACGAGGCCCTGCGGTACGCCGCGCTCCTGGTCGGCGTGAACGCGGGCTGCCTCATCACGCCGTGGGCCTCGCTCGCGACGCTGCTCTGGCACGCGCGCCTGGCGTCCGAGGGCGTGCACCTGTCGTGGGGTCGCTACATGGCGCTCGGCTGCGTCGTCGCGCCGCTCACCGTCGTGGCCGGTGTGCTCGCGCTCGCGACCTGAGCGGACCGGCAGCTCGGGACCTGAACGGACCGGCAGGACCGGTGCCGTGAGCAGGTCCTGCGAGGGCCGCGGGACCGGCTACAGCCAGTCCTTCGTCCTGAAGACGCGGTAGAGCACGAGCGAGGTCGCGACGATGAGCGACACCGAGGCGAGCAGGCCGCTCCAGTGCCCCTCGCCCGGGAACGTCACGTTCTGGCCGAAGAACCCGGTGATCGCCGTCGGGATCGCGATGATCGCCGCCCAGCTCGTCACCTTCTTCATCACCGTGTTCTGCCGGTTCGACGCCAGGTTCAGGTTGGTGTCGAGCACGCTCGACACCGCGTCGCGGAGCTGCTCGACCGAGTCGGCGATCGACACCAGGTGGTCCTCGACGTCGCGGAAGTACGGACGGATGCCGTCGACGATGGTCTCGGCGTCGCCGTGCAGCAGGGACCCGACGCTGTCCCGCGTCGGCACGACCTGGCGGCGGAGCACCCCGAGCGCCTTCCGGAGCCGGAACGACCGCCGCTGGATCTGCTGCTCGCGGGGGTCCCCGTGCTCGAACAGGTCGTCCTCGAGGTCGTCGATGCGCGCCTCGACGTCCTCGACGGCACTCGTCGCGTGGTCGACGACGGCGTCGAGCAGGCCCCAGACCAGCCACGGCACCCCGTGGTCGGCCAGGTCGGCGTTCGCGTCGAGACGTCGCTCGACGGAGCGCAGGTCGACCTCGGGGCCGTGGATGGTCACGAGCGCGTGGTGGGTGACGAACGCCTTCACCTCGTGCGTGACGAGGTCGCCCTCGTCGTCGAGGCCCTGCACGTCGTAGACCACCAGGAACAAGCTGTCCCGGTACCGGTCGAGCTTCGGTCGCTGCCCGCGCTCCAGGGCGTCCTCGACCGCGAGCGCGTGCACGCCGAGCTCGTCCTCGACCTGCGCGAGCTCGGCGGGGGTCGGGTCGACGTGGTCCACCCAGACGAAGGTCCCGTCGTCGCGGTCCAGCAGGTCCGACACCCGCTCGACGGGGAAGTCCCGCTCCACCGCGGTGCCGTCCCGCCACGCCCGTGTCCCGACCATGGGGAGGAGCCTAGTGACGGCGCCCCGGGAACCGACCGTCCGTCCGCTGGTACCGTCGGCCACGATCCCGGCGTCCGAGCCGGGGGGAACGGAGACACCACCACCCCATGGCACCAGACACCGACCCCGACCGGTACGCCTTCGTCGTCGCATCGAACCGGCTCCCCGTCGACCGGGTCGTCGACGAGGACGGCAACGAGGGGTGGCGTCACTCGCCCGGCGGGTTGGTGACGGCCCTCGAGCCCGTCATGCGCGCCAACGACGGGGCGTGGGTCGGCTGGGTCGGCCAGCCCGACGTCGAGGTCGCACCGTTCGACAACGACGGCATCCACATCGTCCCGGTGCCGCTCAGTGCCGACGACGTCGAGGAGTACTACGAGGGGTTCAGCAACGACACCCTGTGGCCGCTGTACCACGACGTCATCGAGCACCCGAGCTACCACCGCGACTGGTGGAACGCCTACAAGCGCGTCAACGAGCGCTTCGCGGCCCAGATCGCCGAGATCGTCGAGCAGGACGGCATCGTCTGGGTGCAGGACTACCAGCTGCAGCTCGTCCCGGCCCTGCTCCGCGCGAAGCGCCCCGACCTGACCATCGGCTTCTTCAACCACATCCCGTTCCCACCGGTGGGCATCTACGCCCAGCTGCCCTGGCGTGCGCAGATCCTCGACGGCCTGCTCGGCGCCGACGTCATCGGCTTCCAGCGGCAGGACGACGCGAGCGACTTCCTCCGCGCGGTCCGGCACATCAAGGGCTACACGACCAAGGGCTCGACGATCGACGTGCCCGTGGACGACCCGGCCGCTCCCAGGAGCCGCAAGGGGATCACCGTCCGTCACGTCGAGGCACGTCACTTCCCCATCTCGATCGACGCCGAGAGCTTCGAGGAGATCGCCCACCGGCCCGAGGTGCAGGCACGCGCCCGCGAGATCCGCGAGAGCCTCGGGAACCCGACCACGGTGCTGCTCGGCGTCGACCGCCTCGACTACACCAAGGGCATCCGCCACCGCATCAAGGCGTTCGGCGAGCTCGTCGAGGACGGTCGCGTCGCCGTCGAGGACGCCACCCTCGTCCAGGTCGCCAGCCCGAGCCGCGAGCGCGTCGACACCTACGCAGCGCTCCGCGACGAGATCGAGCTCACCGTCGGCCGGATCAACGGCGACCTCGGCGTGATCGGCCACCAGCCGATCGCCTACCTGCACCACGGGTACCCGCGCGAGGAGATGGTGGCGCTCTACCTGGCCGCCGACATCATGCTCGTCACCGCACTGCGCGACGGCATGAACCTCGTCGCCAAGGAGTACGTGGCCGCACGCTTCGACAACGACGGCGTGCTCATCCTGTCCGAGTTCGCCGGCGCTGCTGACGAACTGAAGCAGGCCGTCATCGTCAACCCGCACGACATCGGTGCGCTCAAGGAGTCGATCCTGCGCGCGATCGAGATGCCCCGCCGCGAGCGTTCGACGCGCATGCGCGCGCTCCGCAAGCGCGTCCGGGACAACGACGTGGCGCGCTGGTCGCGGTCGTTCCTCGAGGCGCTCGACCGGCACGCACCGCGGGGCTCCCGCATCGACCCGTCGGCCGACGGCGGCGAACGCCACCGCGAGGCGGAGGACGACGGCATGTCGATCTTCGACCAGGACGCCCAGCGGGCGCGCGCAGCCGAGGACACCCGGGAGGCACGTGGTGCCTGAGACCTCCACCGACCCGTCCGTCCTGACGTCGGCGCTCACGACGCTCGCGGCTGCGCCGCGACTGCTCGTCGCCCTGGACTTCGACGGCACGCTCGCTCCCTTCGCCGACGACCCGTCGCAGGTCGGGGCGCTGCCCGGGTCCTGGGCCGCCGTCCTCACCCTGCAGCGCGCCCGCGACACCGAGGTCGTCCTGGTGTCCGGCCGACCGCTCGAGGGGCTCGCCCGCGTCTCCCACGCCCCGGAGGGCATGGCGCTCGTCGGCTCGCACGGTGTCGAGTGGCGCGTCGACGGTCACGACGAGGCCGCGCTCAGCGACGACGAACTCGCGCGGGTCGCCCGCGTCGGTGCCGCACTCGATGCGGTCGGCGCGCGGTTCCCCGACGTCGTGATCGAGCACAAGCCGGCCGGGCACGGCGTGCACACGCGTCGGGCGACGGCCGAGGTCGCCGCCGAGGCGAACCGCGCCGCGCACGAGGCGGCGCACGAGGCCGACCCCGAGGTGCTCGAGCGCGGCGGGAAGGACATCCTCGAGTTCGCCGTCCGGCACGTCACGAAGGGCGACGCGGTCGACCGGCTGCGCGAGCTGCGCGGCGCGGACGCGGTGTTCTTCGCCGGTGACGACGTGACCGACGAGGACGCCTTCCGGGTGCTCCGCGACGGCGACGTGGGCGTGAAGGTGGGGGAGGGCGACACCCTCGCCGGTCACCGCGTGGCCGACCCGGCGGCGCTCACCGACGTCCTGAAGCAGTTGGCACGCCTGCGCGCCACGCGCTGAGGACCCGGCCCCGCGCCTCCCGTCCGCCTTTCCCGCAAAACGCAACCCTGGCGTCTCCTCGCAGCGCGATACCGCTGCGAGGAATCGCCGACGTTGCGTTCCGCGGAACGTCCGGCACGCGGTGTCCGTGTGGTATCCCAACTGGTCCTAGACTGCCTCCATGCCTGACATCGACGTGAAGCCGCGTAGCCGGGTCGTCACCGACGGGATCGAAGCGACCACCTCGCGTGGCATGCTCCGGGCCGTCGGCATGGGCGACGCAGACTGGGACAAGCCGCAGATCGGGATCGCGTCCTCCTGGAACGAGATCACCCCCTGCAACCTCTCGCTCGACCGCCTCGCGCAGGGCGCGAAGGAGGGCGTGCACTCCGGCGGCGGGTACCCGCTGCAGTTCGGCACCATCTCCGTCTCGGACGGCATCTCGATGGGCCACGAGGGCATGCACTTCTCCCTGGTCTCGCGCGAGGTCATCGCCGACAGCGTCGAGACCGTCGTGAACGCCGAGCGCCTGGACGGCACCGTCCTGCTCGCCGGCTGCGACAAGTCGCTGCCGGGCATGCTCATGGCCGCCGCGCGCCTGGACCTCGCGAGTGTCTTCCTCTACGCGGGCTCGGTCATGCCGGGCTACGTGAAGCAGGCGGACGGCTCCTTCAAGGAGGTCACCATCATCGACTCCTTCGAGGGTGTCGGTGCGTGCAAGGCCGGCACGATGACCGAGGCCGAGCTCAAGGAGATCGAGTGCGCGATCGTCCCGGGCGAGGGCGCCTGCGGCGGGATGTACACGGCGAACACCATGGCGTCGGTCGCTGAAGCGCTCGGCATGTCGCTCCCGGGTTCCGCGGCACCGCCGAGCGCCGACCGTCGTCGTGACTACTACGCGCACCGCTCCGGCGAGGCCGTGGTCAACATGCTGCGCCTCGGGCTCACCGCGCGCCAGATCCTGACCAAGGAGGCGTTCGAGAACGCCATCACGGTCGCGATGGCGCTCGGCGGCTCGACGAACGTCGTCCTGCACCTCCTCGCGATCGCGCACGAGGCCGAGGTCGAGCTGTCCCTCGACGACTTCAACCGCATCGGCTCGAAGGTCCCGCACCTGGCCGACATGAAGCCGTTCGGCAAGTACGTCATGGTCGACGTGGACCGCAACGGCGGCATCCCGGTGATCATGAAGGCACTGCTCGACGCCGGACTGCTGCATGGTGACGTGATGACCGTGACGGGCAAGACCCTCGCCGAGAACCTGGCCGAGATCGACCCGCCGGAGCTCGACGGCGAGGTCTTCCGCAAGCTCGACAACCCGATCCACACCACCGGCGGCCTGACGATCCTCAAGGGCTCCTTCGCGCCCGACGGTGCGGTCGTCAAGACCGCAGGGTTCGACGCGGCCGTGTTCGAGGGACCCGCACGGGTGTTCGACCGCGAGCGCGCCGCGATGGACGCCCTGACCGAAGGCCGCATCCAGAAGGGCGACGTGGTCGTCATCCGCTACGAGGGCCCGAAGGGCGGCCCGGGCATGCGCGAGATGCTCGCCATCACGGCGGCCATCAAGGGCGCGGGCCTCGGCAAGGATGTACTACTGTTGACGGACGGACGATTCTCAGGCGGCACAACCGGCCTGTGCATCGGCCACATCGCACCGGAAGCCGTGGACGCAGGTCCAGTGGCATTCGTGCGCGATGGCGACCGCATCCGTGTCGACATCGCGGCTCGCTCGCTCGACCTACTGGTCGACGACGCCGAGCTGGAGGCCCGCCGAGAAGGCTGGGCCCCGCTGCCCCCGCGCTACACCCGCGGAGTCCTCGCGAAGTTCGCGAAGCTCGTCCAGTCCGCCGCCAAGGGCGCGGTCACGGGCTAGCGTCGACACGTTCGAACCGCCATCCCTCCAGGCAAGGAACACCTCATGCCCACGGAAGCCACTCCGCTGTCCGCGGCCACCGGTGCACGCCGGTCGCCGGAGATCCTGACCGGCTCGGGAGCCGTCCTCCGGACGCTCGAGCACCTCGGGATCACCGACGTCTTCGGCCTGCCCGGCGGCGCGATCATCCCGTTCTACGACGAGCTCATGGCGTCGACGACCATCCGGCACGTCCTCGTGCGCCACGAGCAGGGTGCCGGCCACGCCGCCGAAGGCTACGCCTCCTCGTCCGGCAAGGTCGGTGTCGCCATCGCGACGTCCGGTCCCGGGGCGACCAACCTCGTCACCGCGATCGCCGACGCCTACATGGACTCGGTGCCGTTCATCGCCATCACCGGGCAGGTGTTCTCGACCCTGATGGGGACGGACGCCTTCCAGGAAGCGGACATCGTCGGCATCACGATGCCGATCACGAAGCACTCCTTCCTCGTGACCGACCCGGCGGACATCCCGGCGACCCTCGCGGCGGCCCACCAGATCGCGACGACCGGTCGTCCCGGCCCGGTGCTCGTCGACATCACGAAGGACGCCCAGCAGAAGTCGGCGCCGTACGTCTGGCCGCCGAAGATCGACCTGCCCGGCTACCGCCCGGTCACCAAGGCCCACGGCAAGCAGATCACGGCGGCGGCACAGCTGCTGGCCGAGGCCGAGCGTCCGGTGCTCTACGTCGGCGGCGGGGTCGTCCGCTCCGGTGCGTCCGCCGAGCTCCTGCGCTTCGCCGAGGCCACCGGCGCCCCGGTCGTCACCACGCTCATGGCTCGCGGCGCGTTCCCCGACTCGCACGCACAGCACCTGGGCATGCCGGGCATGCACGGCACGGTGCCCGCCGTGCTCGGGCTGCAGGACAGCGACCTCATCATCGCCCTCGGCGCACGGTTCGACGACCGTGTGACCGGCAAGGCGGACGAGTTCGCGCCGAACGCCAAGGTCGTGCACGTCGACATCGACCCGGCGGAGATCTCGAAGATCCGCTTCGCCGACGTGCCGATCGTGGGCGATGCCCGCGAGGTCCTCGTCGACCTGCTCGACGCGTGGGACGACGTGCCCGCCGAGCAGCGTGCCGACACCGGTGCCTGGTGGACGAAGCTCGACGAGCTCCGCCGCGACTTCCCGCTGGGGTACGCCGAGCCGACCGACGGGCTGCTGGCCCCGCAGGCGATCATCAAGCGCATCGGTGAGCTCAGCGGCCCCGAGGCCGTGTACGCCTCGGGGGTCGGACAGCACCAGATGTGGTCGGCCCAGTTCATCAAGTACGAGCGGCCGAACGCGTGGCTGAACTCCGGCGGTGCCGGCACGATGGGCTACTCGGTGCCGGCCGCGATGGGCGCGAAGGTGGCCCAGCCGGACCGCGTGGTCTGGGCGATCGACGGCGACGGCTGCTTCCAGATGACGAACCAGGAGCTCGCGACCTGCGTCATCAACGACATCCCGATCAAGGTCGCGGTCATCAACAACTCGTCGCTCGGCATGGTGCGCCAGTGGCAGACGCTGTTCTACGACGGCCGCCACTCGTTCACCGACCTCGAGACCGGTCACCAGAGCCGTCGGGTGCCGGACTTCGTCAAGCTCGCCGACGCGTACGGTGCCCTGGGCATCCGCGTCGAGCGGGCCGACCAGGTCGACGACGCCATCAAGCTGGCGCTCGAGACGAACGACCGCCCCGTGGTGATCGACTTCGTGGTGAGTCGCGACTCCATGGTCTGGCCGATGGTCCCGCAGGGCGTCGGCAACTCCTCGATCGAGTACGCCCGCGACCACGCGCCCAGCTGGGACGTCGAGGACGCCGACATGACCGGAGACCCCGCATGAGCCACGTCCTCTCCCTGCTCGTCGAGGACAAGCCGGGTCTGCTGACGCGCGTCGCCGGCCTGTTCGCCCGCCGCGGCTTCAACATCGAGTCCCTCGCAGTGGGCGGCACCGAGGTCGACGGCCTCAGCCGGATCACGGTCGTCGTCGACGTCGAGGACCTCCCGCTGGAGCAGGTGACGAAGCAGCTGAACAAGCTGGTCAACGTCATCAAGATCGTCGAGCTCGACTTCTCGCAGTCCGTGCAGCGCGAGCACATGCTCGTCAAGGTCCGGGTCGACAACCAGACCCGGTCCGCCGTGCTCGAGGCGGTGAGCCTCTTCCGCGCGCAGGTCGTCGACGTGGCGACCGACTCGCTGATCGTCGAGGTGACCGGCGACCCCGGCAAGATCCAGGCGATCCTGCGGGTGCTCGAGCCCTACGGCATCAAGGAGCTCGCCCGCGCCGGCCTGCTCGGCATGGGCCGCGGGCCGAAGAGCATCACCGACCGCGTGCGCTGAGCGCACCCGTCCTCCGGACACCATGCGCGCAGGCGGCCCCGCCACGCGCCTGGTGTCCGCACACCACAAGCCACCAGAACCAAGGAGACACACCCTCGTGACTGACATCGTGTACGACGCCGACGCCGACCTGACGCTCATCCAGGGCAAGAAGGTCGCCGTCATCGGCTACGGCTCGCAGGGCCACGCCCACGCCCTCAACCTCCGCGACTCCGGCGTCGAGGTGGTCATCGGCCTCAAGGAGGGCTCGAAGAGCCGCGAGAAGGCGACGGAGGCAGGCTTCGAGGTCCTCACCCCGGCCGAGGCCACGAAGAACGCCGACGTCGTCGTGATCCTCGCGCCCGACCAGGTGCAGCGCATCGTCTACGCCGAGGACATCGCGCCCAACCTCAAGGAGGGCGCGACGCTCGTCTTCGGGCACGGCTTCAACATCCGCTACGGCTACATCGAGGCGCCCGAGGGCGTCGACGTGTCGCTCGTCGCGCCGAAGGGCCCTGGTCACACGGTCCGCCGTGAGTACGAGGCCGGCCGTGGCGTCCCGGTGATCGTCGCCGTCGAGGTCGACGCGTCCGGCAGCGCGTGGGACCTCGCGTGGTCCTACGCCAAGGCCATCGGCGGCCTGCGTTCCGGCGGCATCAAGACGACCTTCACCGAGGAGACCGAGACCGACCTGTTCGGCGAGCAGGCCGTCCTGTGCGGCGGCACGTCGCAGCTCATCCAGTACGGCTTCGAGACCCTGGTCGAGGCGGGCTACCAGCCGCAGATCGCCTACTTCGAGGTCCTGCACGAGCTCAAGCTGATCGTCGACCTGATCTGGGAGGGCGGCCTCACCAAGCAGCGCTGGTCGATCTCCGACACCGCCGAGTTCGGTGACTACGTCTCCGGCCCGCGCGTGATCTCGCCCGAGGTCAAGGAGAACATGAAGGCGGTCCTGTCCGACATCCAGGACGGCACCTTCGCCAAGCGCTTCATCGAGGACCAGGACGCCGGCGCCCCGGAGTTCAAGGAGCTCCGCGCGAAGGGCGAGGGCCACCCGATCGAGGCCACCGGTCGCGAGCTCCGCGCGCTGTTCGCGTGGAAGTCGAACGACGCCGACTACGTGGACGGCTCGGCCGCGCGGTAGTCTGCGCAGCGACCACTCGATGACGAGGCGGCGGTGCACGCGCACCGCCGCCTCGCGATGTGACCCGAACGACATGCACCAGTACCCCTCCTGCTCCAGCGCCGATGCCCGGCGCGCCCCCGGCGTCCCCGCGACCCCGCGGTCCGGCGCCGCTCCCCGTCCCCTCGGCGTGTCCGCGGCCATGACGAGGAGTGGTCACGACCGTGTCCTCCGACGTGGGAGGATCGACGGATGGCGGTGACGAAGCGAGCGGTCCACATCGGCGCCGGCAAGATCGGGCGCGGGTTCGTGGGTCAGTTCCTGGTCGCGAGCGGGTACGAGCTCACCTTCGTCGACGTCGACGACCGCGTCGTCTCGGCGCTCGAGGAGGCCGGCCGCTTCGTCGTGCACGAGGTCGGCAAGCAGCCCGTCGAGCACCTGGTGTACGGCTTCCACGCCCTGAGCAGCAAGACCGACCGCGAGCGCGTGGTGCAGGCCATCGCCGAGGCCGACGTCGTGACCACCGCGGTCGGCGCTCGGACGCTCCCGCTCGTCGCCCCGGTCATCGCCGAGGGCCTGGCTGCGCGGCCACTCGACCGCGGCGACGTCACGATCGTCGCCTGCGAGAACGCGTTCAACGCCACGGACTCCCTGCACGCGAGCATCCGCCGCGCGCCGATCCTCGAGGACCGCGACGTCGCGGCGGTCTTCGCGAACTGCGCGATCGACCGCATCGTGCCGGACCAGTCCGGTGTGCTCGGACAGTCCGGCGGCCTCGACGTCGTGCTCGAGCCCTTCTACGAGTGGGTCATCGAACGCACCCCCTTCGCCGACTCCGACGCCGAACCGCCGCAGATCGACGGCGTCACCTGGGTCGACGACCTCCAGCCCTTCGTCGAGCGGAAGCTCTACACGGTGAACACGGCGCACGCCACCGCGGCCTACCACGGGACCGTGCGGGGGATCCGGCTCATCCGCGAGGCCCTGGAGGACCGCGAGGTCCGCGCCGAGGTCGACGGCGTGCTCGCCGAGACCACCGCGCTGCTCGTTGCGAAGCACGGCTTCGACCCCGCCGAGCACGCGCGCTACGTCGCCGCGAACCTGACCCGGATCGCGAACCCGCTCCTGCCGGACACCACCGTCCGCGTCGGGCGCAACCCGCTCCGCAAGCTCGGGCGTCGTGAGCGCTTCATCGGACCGGCGTCGCAGCTCGCCGAGCGCGGGATGCCCGTCGACCACCTGCTCGGTGCCGTCCGCGTCGCCCTGGCCTTCGACGACGAGAACGACCCCGAGTCGATCGAGCTGCACGCGCTGCTGCGCTCGGGCGCGACGGCGCACGCGCTCACCGAGATCCTCACCGGACTCATGGAGAGCCACCCGCTGTTCCCGGCGGTGCGCGACGTCGTGGCCGAGGTCCTCGAGACGCAGGCCGCCGACGCCTGACCGCCGTGCGTGGTGCCGGTCCGCGCGGGTCCCTCGTAGGATCGGAGCATGACCACGGCAGCATCCCCGCCCGACGGCTCGGTCGACCACGACGACGACGCCCTCAGCTGGGGCGACGCCGACGACGCGACCCACGTCGACGCAGCCCACAACCCGGTCGCGGTGAAGGACCGCGGCGGTCGGGACCCGGAGCGACCCGAGACCTCCGGCGCGCTCGTCGGCTTCGGTGTCTTCGGCGGCCTCTACCTGCTCTACACCGTGGCGTGGCTGCTGACCGCGTCGACGGCCTACGTCTCGAACGTCGACACCGTGCTCACCGTGTTCGTGGAGGTCCTGCGCTTCCTGTCGATCGTCGCGCCCGCGCTCTGGTTCACGGTCGTGCTCTGGGCCGGTCGTGGTCGCCGCACGCGGACCCGCCTGCTCTGGATGCTCCTCGGCGCTGCTGCGCTCTTCCCCTGGCCGTTCCTGATGACCAGGAGCTTCGGGTGACCGCCACCACGCCGGCGACGCGCCGGACCAGCTCGCCCGTCGTCGGCCGGATCGCCGTGCGGGTGGTCTTCGGCGCGCTCTTCGCGTACATGACCGTGCAGAGCGTCGGCAACCTCGTCACCGTGTCGCAGTCCGTGCAGGCCTTCAACACGTTCCTGCAGACGACGTCGGGTGGCGACACCCTGCAGCGGAGCACGCCGTGGGCATGGCTCGTCCTCGACATCGCGATCGCGCCGGTCGCCTTCGGCGTCGCCCTGTGGGCGACGCGGCGATCGCGCCTGTCCGTGACGGTCGGCGTCTTCCTGGTCGCCTTCGCCGCCGCCGGCGCGCTCTGGCTGGACCTGCAGCTCTTCGTGCCGCGCCTGCTCGACTTCTAGCGCGGACGGCGGCCGCCACCAGGACGGACGGGAGGCACGGTGCCAGCCCGCACCGTGCCTCCCGTCCGTCCTGTGGTCCGGTCCGTCGGGTGGTCCCGTCCGTCCCGTGGTCCCGACCCTCCGCCGGCGGACGACCGGTCCGGTCGTAACGGACCACCCGCGTCGATACGATGGTCGGACACCGCCCGTCTCGTGTGAGGAACTGCAGCTGTGCCGAAGCCGGTCGTCCTGATCGCCGAAGAACTCTCGCCCGCCACCGTCGACGCCCTCGGGCCCGACTTCGAGATCCGGAACGTGGACGGTACCGACCGACCCGCCCTCCTGGCCTCCCTCGCCGACGCGCACGCCGTGCTCGTCCGGTCCGCCACGAAGATCGACGCCGAGGCGATCGCCGCCGCGCCGCAGCTCAAGGTCGTCGCCCGCGCGGGCGTCGGACTCGACAACGTCGACATCAAGGCCGCGACCACCGCCGGTGTCATGGTCGTCAACGCGCCGACGTCGAACATCATCTCGGCGGCCGAGCTCACGGTCGGGCACATCCTGTCGCTGGCCCGCCACATCCCGGCCGCGCACGCCTCGCTCGCCGCCGGTGCGTGGAAGCGGTCGTCCTACACGGGCGTCGAGCTGTACGAGAAGACGGTCGGCATCATCGGCCTCGGTCGCATCGGTGCGCTCATCACGCAGCGGCTGCAGGCGTTCGGTGTCTCGGTGATCGCGTACGACCCGTACGTCACCACCGCCCGCGCCCAGCAGCTCGGCGTCGAGCTCGTCTCCCTCGAGGACCTGCTCCGCCGCGCGGACTTCACCACGATCCACATGCCGAAGACGCCCGAGACGGTCGGCATGATCTCCGACGACCAGTTCGCGCTCATGAAGCCGACCGCCTTCGTCGTCAACGTCGCCCGCGGCGGGCTGATCGACGAGGACGCGCTGCACCGCGCGCTCACGGCGGGCACCATCGCCGGCGCAGGGCTCGACGTCTTCGTGTCCGAGCCGCCGAAGGACTCCCCGCTGCTGGCGCTGCCGAACGTCGTCGTCACGCCGCACCTCGGGGCGTCCACGGACGAAGCGCAGGAGAAGGCAGGCGTCTCGGTCGCCAGGTCGGTGCGGCTCGCCCTCGGTGGGGAGCTCGTGCCCGACGCGGTCAACGTCGCCGGTGGGGTCATCGACCCGTACGTGCGCCCGGGCATCCCCCTCGTGGAGAAGCTCGGCCAGGTCTTCACCGGCCTGGCGACCTCGCCGGTGACGAGCATCGACGTCGAGGTGCACGGCGAACTCGCGCAGTACGACGTCAGCGTGCTCAAGCTGGCCGCCCTCAAGGGCGTGTTCACCGACGTCGTGAGCGACCAGGTGTCCTACGTCAACGCGCCGCTCATCGCGGAGCAGCGTGGCGTCACCGTCCGGCTCATCACCGACACCGACAGCCCGGAGTACCGCAACGTGCTCACGATCCGCGGCGCCCAGTCGGACGGACCGGCCATCAGTGTCTCCGGCACGCTCACCGGTCCGAAGCAGGTCGAGAAGCTCGTCGAGATCAACGGCCACGACGTCGAGGTCGCCCTCGGCGCACACCACGTCGTGATGGTCTACACCGACCGCCCGGGCATCGTCGCGGTGTACGGCAAGGAGTTCGGCGACGCGGGCATCAACATCGCGGCGATGCAGATCTCGCGCGAGGCGGCCGGCGGCCAGGCGCTCAGTGTGCTGACGGTGGACTCGCCGGTGCCGGCGGAGATCCTCGAGCACGTGCGGTCGACGATCGACGCGTCCTCGCTCCGCGAGATCGACATCACGCTCTAGGGGAGTGGCGGACATGGCACAGTCGGTCAAGCTCGCGGTCGTCCGCGGCGACGGCATCGGTCCCGAGGTCGTCGACGAGGCGCTGAAGGTCCTGCACGCGGTGCTGCCGGACGACCTCGTGGTCGAGGAGACCTCGTTCTCGCTCGGTGCCTCCCGGTACCTCGAGACCGGCGACGTCCTGACGGACGACGACATGGCGGCCCTCGCCGGGCACGACGCGATCCTGCTCGGCGCCGTCGGTGGCGACCCCCGGGACCCGCGGCTCGCCGGCGGCATCATCGAGCGTGGGCTCCTGCTGAAGCTGCGGTTCGCGTTCGACCACTACGTCAACCTCCGTCCGACGACGGTCCACCCGTCGGTGGCGAGTCCGCTCGCCGATCCGGGTGCGGTCGACTTCGTCGTCGTCCGCGAGGGCACCGAGGGCCCCTACGTCGGCAACGGTGGTGCGATCCGGGTCGGCACACCGCACGAGATCGCGACCGAGGTCTCGCTCAACACGGCGCACGGCGTCGAGCGGGTCGTCCGGTACGCCTTCGACCTGGCCGAGCGGCGTCCGCGGAAGCACCTGACGCTCGTGCACAAGAGCAACGTGCTCGTGCACGCCGGTTCGCTCTGGCAGCGGACCGTCGCAGCGGTCGCCGGGGAGCACCCGGACGTCACCGTCGACTACCAGCACGTCGACGCGGTGACGATCCACATGGTGCGCGAACCCGGTAGGTTCGACGTCATCGTCACCGACAACCTGTTCGGCGACATCATCACCGACCTCGCCGGCGCGATCAGCGGCGGCATCGGTCTGGCGGCCTCGGGGAACATCAACCCGGACGGCACCTTCCCCAGCATGTTCGAGCCGGTCCACGGTTCCGCGCCGGACATCGCGGGTCAGCAGGTCGCGGACCCGACCGCCGCCGTCCTGTCCGTCGCCCTGCTGCTCGACCACCTCGGTCGCGCGGACCTGGCGGCGTCCGTGACGCAGGCGGTCGAGGCAGACCTCGCGAGCCGGGGCACCACACCGCGCAGCACGGCCGAGGTCGGCGACGCCATCGCCGCCGCGGTCGCAGCACGCACCACCACCGCCTGACAGGAGCCACCCCGATGAGCAGCACCGACACCGAGACCGACGGCGGCTTCGCCCTCGAGTTCGCGAGCACGCCGTCGCCCGAGCGCCGGGCCGCGGCCGAGCGCGAGGAGATCCTCGCCGACCCGGGCTTCGGCAAGCACTTCACCGACCACATGGCGACCGTCGAGTGGACGCTGGAAGCCGGCTGGCACGACGCGTCGATCCACCCGTACGGCCCGCTGTCCCTCGACCCGAGCGCCAGCGTGTTGCACTACGCGCAGGAGATCTTCGAGGGCATGAAGGCCTACCGCCACGCGGACGGCTCGGTGTGGTCGTTCCGTCCCGAGGCGAACGCGCGCCGTTTCCAGCGCTCGGCCAGGCGACTCGCGCTCCCGGAACTCCCGGTCGAGGTCTTCGTCGAGTCGATCCGGCAGCTCGTCCGCGCCGACGTCGACTGGGTGCCGTCGGCGCCGGAGACGAGTCTGTACCTGCGGCCGTTCATGATCGCGACCGAGTCCTTCCTCGGTGTCCGCGCCGCGCAGGAGGTCGCGTACCACTGCATCGCGAGCCCGGCCGGTGCGTACTTCACGTCCGGACCGAAGCCGGTGAGCATCTGGCTGTCGACGAAGTACGCGCGCGCCGCCCGCGGTGGCACCGGTGCGGCGAAGACCGGCGGCAACTACGCGGCCTCGCTGCTCCCGCAGCAGGAGGCCTACGAACAGGGCTGCCAGCAGGTGATGTTCCTCGACTCCGAGAAGGGCGAGTACCTCGAGGAGCTCGGCGGCATGAACGTCGTCCTCGTGAAGTCCGACGGCACGCTCGTGACCCCGGACTCCGAGTCCATCCTCGAAGGGATCACCCGGGACTCGATCCTGCAGCTCGCCCTCGACCGCGGTCTCCGTGTCGAGCGGCGGCCGGTGTCCCTCGCCGAGTGGCGGGACGGTGTCACCGACGGGTCCATCACCGAGGCCTTCGCGTGCGGCACCGCCGCGGTCGTGACGCCCATCGCGGAACTCCGGGGCGAGGGCTTCACCATCGGGTCGCCCACCGTCGGCGCCGGCGAGCTGACGATGTCGCTGCGCCAGGAGCTCACGGACATCCAGTACGGCCGCCGTCCCGACCCGCACGGGTGGATGACGCAGCTGACCGAGTCCGCCTGAGCACGGGATCGGTAGGGTCGAACGGTGAAGATCGCACGGTTCAGCAGCACGGGTGAAGACCCGCGGTACGGCATCCTCGACGAGCGCGACCTGGTCGTGCTGGCGGGTGACCCGATGTACCAGGGGTTCGAGACGACGGGGGAGCGGGTGCCGCTCGCCGACGCCAAGCTCCTCGCGCCGGTGATCCCGCGGTCGAAGGTGATCGGCGTCGGGTTGAACTACGCCGAGCACGCGTCCGAGATGGACGAGCGGTCCGGCGACGACCCCGTGGTGTTCCTGAAGCCGAACACCGCGGTGATCGGCCCCGACGACCCGATCCGCCTGCCCGCCGAGATCGGCCGGGTCGACCACGAGGGCGAACTCGCGATCGTGATCGGCTCGCTCGCCAAGAACGTCCGTCGTGAGGACTTCGCCAGCGTCGTCCTCGGGTACACGATCGCCAACGACGTGACGGCCCGCGACCTGCAGGCCCGCGACGGCCAGTGGACCCGCGCGAAGGGCTTCGACACGTTCTGCCCGCTCGGCCCGGTGATCGAGACCGAGATCGACCCGTCGGACATCCGCCTCGAGACCCGCGTGGACGGCGAGCTGCGCCAGGCGGCGTCGACGAGCGAGATGGTGCACGACATCCCGTCGCTCGTCGAGTTCGTGTCGTCGATCTGGACCCTGCTCCCCGGCGACGTCATCCTCACCGGGACCCCGGCCGGTGTCGGACAGATCCGTGACGGCGAGGTCGTCGAGGTCCTGATCGAGGGCATCGGCTCGCTCAAGAACCCGGTCATCGCCCGCCACTGATCACCCTGCTCCGCTCGGACGGCCCGTTCCCCCATGGGGGAGCGGGCCGTTCGTCCTACCGGGCCTGCTGCAGCGGACGGCGCGACACGCCCGGGTGTCGAGTGGGTTGGCCGAGCCCCGGGGGCGTGTGTAGAGTAATCACTCGTTGCCGCTGAGGCGGAGAACGGAACGGCCGAGACGGTCACCGGGTCACTGACCAGGAGATGCAGTCCGGACGGGGTCCCGCTCGGCAACGAAACCCACCTCGAACACGGTGCCGCAAGGCTCGTGATCGTGGTGTCGAGATCGAAAGCCCCTCTGGCGGAGCTTCCTGTGTGGGAGTCGAGTGGGGGGTGCGTCTGGTCCTTGAGAACTCAACAGCGTGCACATTGTC
>NZ_JAUCMN010000011.1 GCF_030363035.1 Curtobacterium caseinilyticum
CGAACGCGCGGGCTTCGTCGGGATCAGTAGACAGGATGCCGTCGGGTCTCTCGCGATGACATTGGAGCTGGCAACCCATGTCCGATAGCCGGTCGTTCACCGTTCAGCGCCCTTGAGCTTGTATGTTCGCCGTTCGTTGGGTCGCAGATAGCCCGTCCGATTTGATTCTCACCAGGCTGCCTCATACGGACGCCGGTGGACTCGGAAGCAGAGGCTTCAGCTCGGCAGGTTGTGGCGGAGGTCGTAGCCGGTGTCGGCGAGGAACTGCAGCCGGTCCCGTACTTCTTGCAGCGATGCTGCGTCGTCGGCGTTGCGGTAGTCGGCGCGGAGGAGTGTGTTGGCGGTGAGGAAGCGGTCCGTACGAACCCTGTCGTCGGTCCCGTTGTGAGGTGGAAGGTGCTCCCGCTGTGCGGTTGCCTAGGCAGAGAGCACCGGTCCGTGACCGGGAGCCACCGAACTCTGAAGTACGAGCGCGGCTGCTCCAATCGCTGCGGAGTCGCGCGGATTCGAGGCAATCTCGATGCGGACGCCGTGCGCTCGGCGAGCGAACGAGGCGCGCTCCATGCGTGTTCGAACGGCTTTGGCGTAGAGCGAACCGGCGATCGCGAAGCTGGGCCCCGCTAGTACGACGCTGTCCAGGTCGAACGCATTGCTGAAGGATACGACCGCGGCGGCGAGGCGATCGGCGGAGCGCCCGAGGAGTGCGTCGGCGGCCTCGTGGCCGCCGACTGCAGCACGCGCAAGCCTGTCGAAGTCTTGGCCCGTACTCTCTGCGGTGAATTCCAGATCCAGTCCGAGAAAATCGCACCTGGTGGCAACAGCCTCGGCGAGGACGGCAGCAGGAGCCGCGTAGCGCTCGACACAGCCCGTGTTGCCGCAACTGCAGGCGACGCCTTCAGCATCAATGGACAGGTGACCGAGTTCAGCCGCGTTCGAGCTCGCTCCGCGGTACAGGGCGCCATCGATGACGACACCCGCACCGATCCCAGTGCCCATGTAGACAGTGGCGAACGTGTCGGTTCGCGGAACGCGCCGCGTCCAGAACTCTCCGATGGCGGCGGCGGCGGCGTCGTTGTCGAGGACGACGGGCACCGGCAGGAGCTCGCCGAGCGTGGCGGCGAGCGGGAAGCCCTCCCATTGGCGGAGAGTCGGGGATCGGAACATCGTGCCGAGTGGTGGCGACAGCGGTCCCGGCACGACCACGGCCACGCCTGCGACGCTGTCGATCGGGATCCCGGCCGTGTCCACGAAGACTCGGAATTGCATGGCGAGACGCTCCACGACTTGCTGTGGATCGTCCAGTGCCGCACCATCGACGAGTTGTCGCGCGACCGTGCCGCCACCGACGCCTGCGGCGACGAAGGTCATCGCCTCGAAACCGAGTTGCACGCCGACCGCGTAGAGCGCTGTGGGGTTGATCTCGAGGAGTGTGCGAGGTTTCCCGCCCGTGGAAGGTGTCCGTCCGCTTTCGCGGATCACCCCGGAGGCGAGGAGCTGGCGGACGATGTTCGAGATGGTCGGTTGCGTGAGACCTGTTGCTTGGACGAGTTCGACTCGGCTGACAGGGCCAGCTGACCGGATGATGTCGACGATGAGCGCGCGGCTGCCGGGTCCCGATGCGACTGTCTCGGATCGTGCCATCGGACGTCCTCTCTGCAGCTCGACTACCTGCGGTGCCGACGGGTCCGGCGATGTCACACTAGCTGTGCCGCGGACCCGTGCTGACTGGAGGACCACCAGATGCGAAGCGACGAAGGCCATCCGTCCAAGGGCGACCTCGGTC
Organism: Curtobacterium caseinilyticum; assembly: GCF_030363035.1. Taxonomy (GTDB): domain Bacteria; phylum Actinomycetota; class Actinomycetes; order Actinomycetales; family Microbacteriaceae; genus Curtobacterium; species Curtobacterium caseinilyticum. Next base: position 1,784 of record NZ_JAUCMN010000011.1, read on the forward strand.
AGCCGATCGGGCTCACGCTCGTGCGCGCGAGTGAAATCTACGGCGCGGAGCCCTGGTTCCACGAGTTCACGGCAGGCGTCGACCAGGTTGTTCGACCGCTAGGACACTCGGTGCTCCTGCGAGTCCTCGGTTCCCGTGCTGACGAGCTTGAATGGCTGCGCGGATGGCAGGACAAGCGAGCCGTCGCCGGTGTGGTGCTCGTCGACCTGATTGAGGACGATCCTCGCGTGCAACTGGTTGCCGACGTCGGGATGCCCGCGGTCGCCGTGTCGTCCCCGATGGTGTCAGGCGGACTGCCGACGGTGTGGACCAATGACGACGCGGCAATGCGGGCCGCCGTGCGCGCCCTCGCCGGTCTCGGGCACAGCGCACTCGGGCTGGTGGGCGGGCCACCGGAGCTTGCCCACACGATCACCCGTGCGGCAGCGTTCACCGACGCGTGCGCGGAGCTGCATCTGACGGCGCATCTCGCCTCAGGGGACTACTCGTCCGAGTCGGGAGCCCGCGCCTTCGAAGGCTTGACAGGGGGAGACACGCCGCCATCGGCCGTCGTGTTCGACAACGACCTGATGGCTCTCGGGGGTCTTGATGCGGCGCGACGATCTGGTCTGCGGGTCCCGGAAGACGTATCGATCGTCGCATGGGATGACTCGGCGCTGTGCCAACTCTCGACTCCGCCTCTCGCATCGTTGAGCCACGACGTCCAGCGCATCGGGCGGCTGGTGGGCGAGACGCTGGCGTCCCTACTTCGCGGGCAGCAGCCGCCAGTCGTCGAGGCGCCGGCGATCCGCTTCGTGCAGCGCGAGAGCGTCGGGCGGCACGGGCGATGAGTCGCTGACCGCTTCTGACCGGAGGCAGTACCGCTACCTGCCCTCGTTCTCCTCGCTCGAAAACTTTCATCGATTACTAATCTAAGTCTTGACTTCGACGGCTCTGCCCTGCACGCTGGTGCAACCCGAAGCGCTCGAGCCAGCGACCAGCTCGTGCCGGCGCCAATGAACGAAGGAGTTCGCCATGAAGAAGTCCGTGCTCGCCGCGACCGGAGGCATCGTCGTCGCCGCGCTGGCGCTTTCAGGCTGTTCGGCTGGCTCGTCCAACGACGACGGGAAGCCATCAGGGACCATCACCGTCCTTAGCAACCGCACCGATCTGGTCGACACCACGTTCAAGGACTACGCGGCGCAGTTCGAGAAGAAGTACCCGGGCACGAACGTGAAGTTCGAGGCCCTCACCGACTACGAGGGTGACGCGAAGATCCGGTTGAGCTCGAAGGACTACGGCGACGCGCTGCTGATCCCGAGCTCGACAGTGACGAAGGACAAGTACTCGTCCTACTTCGAGCCGCTCGGCAAGACCAGCGACCTGGAGAAGACCTACCGTTTTGCCGGAGACGGGTCCTACGACGGCGAGGTCTACGGCATTTCGACCTTCGGCTCCGCCATGGGCCTCGTCATCAACAAGACCGTGTGGAAGGACGCCGGGATCACGACCCCGCCGACCACGCAGGACGAGTACCTCGCCGACCTGAAGGCGATCAAGGACGAGACCGACGCGGTGCCGTACTACACCAACTACAAGGACGGGTGGCCGCTCGCCGGCCTCGAGAACGCCCTCGGCACCACGCAGGGCGCTGACGCCCGCATGAAGCTCGCCGCGGACAAGAGCCCCTGGAAAGCGGGTTCTGACCAGTACAACATCGACGACATGCTCTTCAAGACCGTGTCGGAAGGGTTGAGCGAGTCGGACCCGACGACGACGAACTGGGAGGAGTCGAAGGATCTCCTCGCGCAGGGGAAGATCGGCACGATGGCGCTCGGGTCCTGGGCCGTGTCGCAGATGCAGGACGCCGCGAAGAAGGCCGGGAAGTCGGCCGATGAGATCGGCTTCTGGCCGATGCCGTGGCAGACCGACGGCAAGTTCACGTCGGTCACCACAACGGACAAGCTCCTCGCGGTGAACAAGAACTCGAAGAACAAGGCCACCGCCAAGGCATGGGTGAACTGGTTCATCAACGACTCCGGCTACGCGAAGAGCCAGGGCGCGATCAGCCCGGTGAAGGCAGACCCGGCACCGTCGACCCTCAAGGACTTCCAGGACATCGGCGTTCAGTACGTCGAGCTGAACGCGGACCCGAAGGGTGAGGAGTCGCTGCTGACCGATATCGCGAACACCAGCGAGGTCGACATCTTTGGCAACACGTACCGGCAGAAGCTCATCGACGTCGCCCGCGGCGCCGCCTCCGGGACCGAGGAGTCGTACTTCGCCACGCTGAACAAGCAGTGGGCTGCGGCGAAGACCCAGGTGGATCAGTGACCCGTCTCGAACCAGGTGCGGCAGCGCCGGGGCAGGCCACCGGCCTCCCCGGCGCCACCGCACCCCTCATCCCAGGCAAGAAGCGTGCCTTCGGGGGATCGCGCGTGACACCGTGGCTGTTCCTCGCGATCCCGCTGGCGTTCTTGATCGTGCTCACCTACGTCCCCGTGGTGAACATGCTCTGGTACAGCGTCACCGACTGGGACGGCCTTTCCCCGGAGAAGGACTTCGTCGGTGTCAAGAACTTCGTTCAGATCTTCACCCAGCCGGCGATCTTCCAGGTCTTCTTCGTCAGCCTCTACTACCTGGTTGGTGCGATCGCGCAGCTCGTCATCGCGCTCTACCTGGCGACGCTGCTGAGCTTCAAGACTCGGTTCTCGAACCTGTTCAAGGGCATCATCTTCTTCCCCTACCTCATCAACGGGGTCGCGATCGGCCTGGTGTTCCTGTACTTCTTTCGTCCAGGCGGCACCCTCGACGCGCTCCTGGCCGTCGTCGGTGTACAGGACACCCCGCAGTGGCTCGGCGACCCGAGCGTGGTCAACCTGTCCCTCGCCGCGTCCAGCGTGTGGCGGTACATGGGGTTGAACTTCGTGCTGTTCCTCGGCGCGATCCAGTCGGTTCCGGCCGAGCAGTACGAAGCAGCAGACCTCGACGGAGCAACGTCGTTCGACAAGTTCCGCTACATCATCGTGCCGAGCATCCGACGCATTCTCGGCCTGTCGTTCATCCTCGCGATCGCCGGTGCACTGTCCGCCTTCGAGATGCCGTACGTGATGACCGGCGGCGCCAACGGGTCGGAGACGTTCGTCATTCAGACCGTGAACACCGCGTTCAAGTTCTCCAAGGTCGGACTCGCGTCGGCGATGGCCGTCGTCCTGCTCGTCATCGTGCTGGTGATCACCGGGATACAGCGGTGGCTGTTCCCCGACGAGAAGAAGGAAGTCGCATCATGAGCGCACCGTCCGTGACCCGTGGCCGTCTTCTCGCCCGAGCAGGGACTACCGGGAAGTACGCCAGCCTCATCATCGCGAGCCTGTGTGCGTTCATCCCGCTCATCACGATCGTGATGCTCGCGTTCAAGACGGACCGCGAGTATCGATCGACGACACCGCTGACGCCGCCGTCGAACTGGCTGAACTTCAGCAACTTCGTCACCGCGTTCACCCAGGGCGGGATGGTGCAGGGCTTCATCAACACCGGCATCATCCTGCTGGTGTCGGTCACCGGCACGATCCTGATCGGGACGATGGCGGCGTATGCCATCGACCGGTTCCGGTTCCGCGGCAGGAAGCTCGTCTTCGGCGGGTTCCTCCTGGCGACTCTCGTGCCGTCCGTCACGACACAGGTCGCGACGTTCCAGGTCATCAACGCACTCGAGCTGTTCAACACCCGAGGCGCCGCGATCGTGCTGTTCATGGGCACTGACATCGTCGCGATTTACATCTTCCTGCAGTTCATGCAGTCGATCCCGGTCTCCCTCGACGAGGCAGCCATGCTCGACGGTGCCAACCGGTTCACCGTGTACTGGCGGATCATCCTGCCGCTGCTGCGGCCGGCGATCGCGACCGTGATCATCATCAAGGGCATCGCCGTCTACAACGAGTTCTACATCCCCTTCCTCTACATGCCGTCGCAGGACCTCGGCGTCATCTCGACGTCGCTCTTCCGGTTCATGGGGCCGTTCGGCGCGCAATGGGAAGTCATCGCCGCCGGCACGCTGCTGGTCATCATCCCCACGCTGATCGTCTTCCTCTTCCTCCAGCGACACATCTACAACGGCCTCACGGCAGGAGCAACCAAGTGAGCACCACCGCCCCCAGCACCACCACCGAGACCCGGCGCACCCTCCACGACGGATGGACGCTCCGAGCCACTAGCGGTGACACCCCGGTCGACGTTGCGCTGCGATCCATCCCCGCAACCGTGCCCGGCCTCGTGCACACCGACCTGCTCGCCGCCGGGCTCATCCCCGACCCGTACCTGGACCGCAACGAGCAGAAGGTCACCTGGATCGGTGAGACGGATTGGGAGTACCGCACCACCTTCACGTGGGAGCCCGACGGGCACGACCACCACGACCTTGTCTTCGAGGGCCTCGACACCGTCGCCACGATCACCCTGAACGGCCGCGGGCTTGCCCGCACCTTCAACCAGCACCGCACCTACCGACTCGCAGCTCACGACGTCCTTGTCGCCGGCACCAACGAACTCGTCGTGCACTTCGCCTCCCCGGTCGCGTACGCCGACCAGGCGAGTCTCGACATCGGCTACCGGCCCCACACCTACTTCCACCCGTTCAACGCGATCCGGAAGGCCGCCTGCAACTTCGGTTGGGACTGGGGTCTCGACGCTGCATCCTCCGGCATCTTCAAGCCCGTGACGTTGCACGCCTGGTCAGGCGCCCGCATCGAGTCAGTCCGGCCCACCGTCACCACGGACGGAACCGCCGGCCACGTCGAGGTGGCGCTCGCGCTGCAGAACGCCGAGAACGCGGCTCCCGTGACCGCGACGGGCACCCTCACCGCCCCTGACGGCGCAGAACACACCGTCGACGCCGTCATCGACGGCGCCACCGGCACACTCATCCTCGATGTCGACGAGGTCGAGCTCTGGTGGCCGCGGGGCTACGGCGACGCCGTCCTCTACGGCCTGTCCGTGACCATCGCCGACGAGAGCGGCGTCCTCGCCACCTGGCAGAAGCGGATCGGCTTCCGGACCGCCGTCGTGGAGCTCCTGCCCGACAGCGACGGCACGAGCTTCCGCGTCGTCGTCAACGACGAGCCCGTCTGGGTGCGGGGCGCGAACTGGATCCCTGACGACGCGTTCGTGACCCGTGTCACGCGAGACCGGGTCGCAGCACGCCTGGACCAGGCGGAGTTCGCGAACATGAACCTGTTGCGCGTCTGGGGCGGCGGGTACTACGAGTCGGACGACTTCTACGACCTCTGCGACGAACGCGGCATCCTCACCTGGCAGGACTTCCTGTTCGCCTGCGCCTCCTACGCCGAGGAAGAGCCGCTGCGCGGCGAGGTCGAGGCCGAGGTGCGCGACAACGTCACCCGGATCATGTCCCACCCGAGCCTCGTGCTCTGGAACGGCAACAACGAGAACATCTGGGGCTTCGAGGAATGGGGCTGGGAGAAGCGCGTCCAGGGCCGCACCTGGGGCCTGGGGTACTACCTCGACCTGCTGCCGCGCTTGGCCGCCGAACTCGACCCGCAACGCTCCTACACGCCGGCGAGCCCCTGGTCCGGCGACGTCGACCGGCCGGCGAACGAGATCGACCACGGCTCGGTGCACCTCTGGGAGCTGTGGAACCGGGTCGACTACCCGCACTACCGCGACACCGTCCCGCGCTTCGTCGCGGAGTTCGGCTGGCAGGGCCCAGCGACCTGGTCCACGATCAACCAGTCGATCTCGGACTCGCCGCTCACCCCGGAATCGCCCGGCATGATCTGGCACCAGAAGGCGCAGGACGGCAACGACAAGCTCACCGACGGGCTCGTGGCGCACCTGCCGCTGCCGGACCACACCGAGGACTGGCACTGGGCGATGTCGCTGAACCAGGCCAACGCGGTGGCGTTCGCGATCGAGCACTGGCGGTCCTGGTCCCCGAAGAACATGGGCTCGATCGTCTGGCAGCTCAACGACTGCTGGCCCGTCACATCCTGGGCCGCAGTCGACGGGTACGGCCGCGCGAAGCCGCTGCTCTACGCCCTCAAGCACGTCTACGCCGACCGCCTCATCACCATCCAGCCGCGCGGCGGCGACCTCGTGACAGCGGTCGTGAACGACTCGTCGGCAGCATGGGACGGCGACGTCGTCCTCCGCCGTCTCGGCTACGACGGCACCGAGCTCGCAGCCACGACCATCACAGTGTCGCTCGCTCCCCGCAGCACCCAGACGGTCGCTGTGCCGGCGGACCTCGCAGCGTTCACTGACCCGGCGAGCGAGGTGCTCGTCGCGATGCTCGGCGACGAGCGAGGCTTCTGGTTCCCGGTGGAGCAGCGCGATTCGGCGTTGCCTGCTGCGGACTTCCGGACGGAGGTATCCGCGACCGACGGCGGGTACGACGTCGCAGTGACCGCAACGTCGCTCGTCCGCGATCTCGCGCTCCTGGTCGACAAGGTCGATGTGGACGCAACGGTCGACGACATGATGGTGACGCTTCTGCCGGGCGAGACGGTCACGTTCCACGTGACGACGACGAAGACACTCGCACCGGAGGAGCTCACCTCGAGCAGTGTCCTCCGCACGTCGAACCAGCTCGTCACCGACTGGTCGTAGCCGTGACGTCGCTCGCACTCGCTGTCGATCTCGGCGGCACCAAGATCGAGACTGCGCTCGTCGACGCGAGCGGCGCCATCATCGCCGGAAGCCGTCATCGCGCCCCGACTGGTCGCGCTGCACGGCGTGAGGACCTCGCCGCGACGGTGTCCCAGACGGTCCGGCAGACACTCGCAGCGGTCCCTGCCGACTCGACGCTCGCCGGTGCGGGCATCGGGTCGGCAGGGCCGATCACACTCGACACCGGACAGATCAGCCCGAAGAACCTGCCCGCGTTGGCGGACTTCGACCTCCGCGGGGCGGTCGCACGTGAACTGGGGGGCCTGCCAGTCCAGCTGCGACTGGACGGCACGTGCATCGCCCTCGCCGAGCACTGGTGCGGCGCCGCAGTCGGCGTCGAGAACTCGATGTCGATGGTTGTCTCCACCGGCGTCGGCGGCGGGCTGATCCTCGGCGGGACACTCGTGTCCGGCCGCAGCGGCAACGCCGGCCACATCGGCCAGATCCACGTCGCCGGCTTCGGCGGCGATCCAGCCGATGCCGACTCCACCACCCTCGAGGCAGTCGCTTCGGGAACCAGCGCCGTCGCCTGGGCGCAGAAGCAGGGATGGTCGGGGACCTCGGGGGAGGACCTCGCTGCGTCCTGCGCGGCCGGCGACACGGTCGCCTGGCGGGCGGTGCGCCGCTCCGCGGACGCTGTCGGCCAGGCGATTGCGAGCACGACGACGCTGCTTGACCTCGACGTCGTCGCGATCGGCGGCGGCTTCGCCTCCGTGGTACCCGACTACGTCGACCTCGTCCGTGCCGCAGCCCGGCGCGCGACGGTCTTCACCTACGCCACCGCGGTGCAGATCCGCCCCGCGCTCCTGGGATCAACTGCACCGCTCCTTGGCGCTGCAGCCCTCATCCACCGCCCCGACATGACCAGCCCCGCCCGACCGCGAACCGATCACCTCGTCAGCACCCGCTGAACCCCGGACGGCCACTGCCGCCGCCCGAACCGTAGCCCAGCCGAAGGAGTCTGAGCACCGATGCAGCGCACCACGAACCCCGTCTCACGCGCAACGTCCCGCCTGGCGCACCACCCGCAACTCCGTGTAGTCCGACTCGGTGCAGCGATCCTCACGGCTGTCCTTTTCGGAACGATGCTCCCGCTCACCACTCACATGCCGGCCAGCGCCGTACCAAGCGAGTGGACGAACCAGAACACCGGCTTCGTCACGCGCGACGCCACACATCTCCAGGTCGACGGACAGCGGTTCCGCGCGAGCGGCGCGAACATCTACTGGCTCGGCCTCGACGAGAACGTCGGCGGTGTCGACTACCCGACGTACTTCCGCATCAAAGACACCCTCGACGCCGCACACCGGGCCGGCATCACCGTGGTTCGCTCCCACATGGGAACCTCAACCAGCCAGGACAACGCGAACACGCTCGCGCTGATGCCATCCCTCGGCGAATACAACGACCAGGCATTCGCCACCATGGACTTCGCCGTCGCATACGCCGGCACGCTCGGCATCCGACTGATCCTGCCCCTCACCGACGAATGGGAGTACTACCACGGCGGACACCGCGACTTCACCGCACCGCTCGGCCTGCAACCCGACGACTTCTACACGGACTCCCGCGCCATCGGCGCATACCAGGACTACGTCGACCACGTCATCGGCCACACCAACACCCTTACCGGCGTGCCGTACTCGCAGGACCCGACCATCATGGCGTGGGAACTCGGCAACGAGCTCGAGGGGATGACACTGCCCTGGATCAACGAACTAGTCGCCCACATCAAGCACGAAGCCCCCTCGCAGCTCGTCGCAGCGGGACGTCGATTCGACATAGACCCGGACACCCTCGCAGCAGCGAACCTCGACATGGTCGACGTGCACTACTACCCCCCGACCGCAGCCAAGATCTCCGCAGACGCCAAGACCGTCACCGCTGCCGGGAAGGTCTACATCGCCGGCGAATACGCCTCCACGGCCGCAACCGATGACCTACTGAACGCCGCCGCAGCCGACTCGAACGTCACGGGCATGTTCGTTTGGTCGCTGTTCGGCCACGACGACCGCAGCGGCCTCGTCGCCCACGACGACGGATTCACCCTCCACATCCCCGGCGGGACCGCTCTGGAGCAGACGCGTGCAGACGCGGTCGAACAGTACGCGCGCAGCATCGGCGTAACGATCCCGACCACGCCACTCGACGCGCCACTGATCACAGCCATCACCCGTACCAACGGCGTCTCAACCGTCACCTGGCGCGGCACTGCAGGAGCCACTGACTACGTCGTTGAGCGACAGATCCCCGGGAAAGCTTGGACCGCCGTTCATGACGGCACCCTCGGAGCATCCGCCGGCACCGTCACTGACTTCACATCTCCTGCCGGCGCCTCGTACCGCGTCCGAGCGATCAACGCATCAGGCGCTGCGCCGGCAACCAGCGACGTGGTCACGCCCGCCGGCGGCGACGTCCTGGTGGATCCGCTGCAGGACTGGCGTCTCACATCGAGCCACACCGACACCGCGGTGCAAGCCGACCCCGAGGGCGGCTTCGTCACCGCTGTGGGCGGTGTCTCCGGCACCGTGACCTGGAAGCAGAACGGACTCACCCGTGCTGCATTCCAGACGGACGACACAGCAGCCCTCCGAGTCGAGACAAGTACGGACGGTTCCACCTGGGCCGCCGCCGACACGACCATCGGCGCCGACGGCACGGTGACCGCCGACAGCCTCACCGGCGATCACGTGCGTGTCGTCGTGACGGGAACTGCGCACCTCACGCGAGCAATGCTCCGCTCAGCAGTGAATGACCCGACAACCGAGCCCGGGGCGTTCTCCTTGCAGTCTCCGACTGTCGGCACACATGACGTCACCGCAGTGCCCACCTTCTCCTGGACGCCCGCCGCTGACGCCGCCTACTACCGGTTCAGCATCACCGACGAGGACGGGACGACCATCGCGCACACCGATGGACTCACCGCCACGACCATCCGTCCCGACGTGGACCTGCAGCCTGGCGTGACCTACCGCTGGTCCGTCACCGCAGTCAATGGCGTCGGCAGCACCTCGTCGACACCCGCCAGCGCCTCGTTCAGCACTCGTGCCCTGCCTACGCAGCCGCTCGTCGTTGAAGACTTCGAGGAGTACGCCGACGACGCCGAGCTCAATGCCACATACGTGCGGAACACCGGCGGCGGTGCCATCACCGCGACGCTCACGCCGAACCCCGACACCGGATCTCAGGCAGGTCGCTTCTCCTACGACCTCGCCGGCCCTGGATACGCCGGCGTCGTGCGAACGCTGACCACGCCGCAGGACTGGTGGGGTCACTCCGGGCTCGAGCTGTCACTCCAAGCACCTGCGGGTGACGACGTCACTCTGCAGATCGTTGCTGGCGGTTCGTACTTCGAGACGACGGTTCCTGTGCAGGGGACCGGGTGGCAGCGCGTCAGCGTGCCCTTCGACCAGTTCAAGCCACCGGCATGGGCGGGAGACGCAACCCTCGACCCGTCGAACGTGACGCAGCTCGCGTTCTACCTGGGCGGTGATGGTGCCGGGGAACTCACCGTCGACGACGTGTCGACCACTGTCGCTCCCGCAGGCACAGACCCAGGCGAACCCGGATCGCCGACACCGACCATTCCGCCTGCCGCCGGCACTCCGACCACGCCGGGCAGCCCCAACGGAGGGGCGTCCCCGTCCCCGTCGGCGGTGACGCCGAGTGCGACTGAGAACGCCGGAACCGACGACCCTTCAGGAGGACTGGCGTTCACGGGCGCGTCCGTCAGCGGGGCTCTTGTTCTTGGGGCCCTGGGGGCGGTGCTGCTCGGCGTAGTGATCCTCTTGATCACGCGACGTCGTAGAACGCGGACGGCTGCTGGACGAGTCCACCGGCCGTGATCGTTGCGTCCTCGTGCGTCCGGGTACGCCGATGACCGATCTCACGCCCAGTTCTCGCTTCGGTTCCTGCTGAACACCGCAGGGTCGAGCGATGTCCATGAAAACAACACGAGGGGAAGACAATGAAGTCGACAACACGTGCACTGCTGACCACTGGTCTGGTAGTCGCACTCGGCGCCACGATGGCCGTCGGGACACCTGCAGCGCCGAAGGCGGAAGCCTTCAGCGCTGGAAGCAAAGCGACGGTCTTGAACTACCTGGCTTCGATCAAGGGTCAGAAGATCGTCAGCGGACAGCACAACAAGGAACCCGCCGCGCAGCCCAGCCAGTACACGCAGCGCGTGAAGGACATCACCGGCGTCTACCCAGGCCTCTGGGGAGGGGACTTCCACTTCGGCTCAGCGGACGTCGCCAACCGGCAGCGCGTCATCGACCAGGCCAAGACCGAGTGGAAGAACGGATCGCTCGTCAGCCTCACTTGGCACGTGTGCCCGCCCACAGTCGGATCGTCGTGTACTTGGAGCGACGTGAACGCGAACCTCACCGACACGCAGTGGTCGCAGCTCGTCACCAACGGCACAGCCTTGAACTCGGCATGGAAGAAGCGACTCGACGAGATCGTTCCGTACCTGCAACAGCTCAAGGATGCGGGCGTACCCGCCGTCTTCCGACCCCTGCACGAGATGAACGAACAGTGGGCGTGTGGGGCGGACGCTCCGGCAGCAACGGGTCGGCGAAGCTGTACCAGATCACTCGTGACTACCTCGCCGGCACGAAGGGGATGACGAACCTCATCTGGGCGTGGAATGTTCAAGACAACCCCGCCGGCGGTTTCGCCGATTACTACCCCGGCAGCAGCTACGTCGACGTCGTCACGCTCGACGCCTGGTACAAGGCGTTCCCGAGCGCGGCCGAGTATCAATCCATCCGCTCGATAGCCGCAGGTAAGCCGATCGCGCTGGCCGAGGTCGGCACGATGCCCACCGCTGCGAACCTGTCGGCACAGCCCGAGTGGACCTGGTTCATGGAATGGTCCGAGCAGCTCGAGGGCAGCAACACCGCCCAGGCCATCAAGGACACCTACTACAACCCGCGCGTGTTGCATCAGGGAGACATCACCCTCCCCTGAGGAGAGAAGACCTCCGCACGATGACCGGGACGACGAGCGTCGTCCCGGTCATCGAAGCCCGTCTTACTGAGCGGCGCTGTCCTCGGCGCCAGCTTTGACCGCGTCGATCAGTGGAGCCATGAAGTCTGTCGCAACAGCTACGAGAGCCGGATCAGCAGTTTCAGGCGAGCCGCTGTTGAAAGGCGGCTGCGGGTTGTACTCCATCGAGCAAGACGGAAACGACGCCGCTCCAAGACCTTGATGTCCGAAGTGGCGAAACTGTTCCGCCCCGGGTCTGATGGAGGCTCTCAATCCACGGGAGGATGAGAGTCATGGGAGCACCGAGGAAGTACCCGGAGGAGCTTCGGGAGCGGGCGGTGGGGCTCGCGGTGGACGCGCGCCGCGACCCGAGCACCAGACCTGGCGCGTTGCGTCGGATCGGTGAGCAGTTGGGGATCAATCCGGAGACGCTGCGGAACTGGGTGCAGCAGGCCGAGGTCGATGCCGGCGATCGGCCGGGTGTCACCTCTGACGACGCGCAGCGGATCGCGGAGCTCGAGCGTGAGGTCCGGGAGCTGCGGCGGGCGAATGCGATTCTGAGGTCGGGGTCGGCTTTCTTCGCGGCGGAGCTCGACCGCCCGTCCAGCAGATGACGCAGTTCATCGATCAGCACAAGCACGAGTTCGGGGTCGAGCCGATCTGCAGGACGTTGCAGGTCGCCCCGTCGAGCTACTACGCCGCGAGGTCGAGGCCGCCGTCCGCGAGGTCGCGCAGTGATGTCGTCCGGAGTGCCGAGATCGTGCGGGTGCATCGATCGAACTCCTAGGGTCCCGCATGCTGGAGAACGCCCGATCGCACGAGGGCGACCAGGCCGTTCTGCGTGAGGGAGGGATCAGCGCGCGGCGCCGTGTGCGTCTCGGAGCGTCTGGCTGATCCGTCCGCGGGAGGACACGTCACGGCCGTTCGCTGTTGCCCACTCGCGGATCTTCGCGAGCTCTTCCGAACCACCCGCCGGGCCTCAGCCCTCCCGGACGAACCACGAGCGCCTGGCGCGTGTGAGCGCCCTGCCGAGCCGGTCGATCGCGGCTCCGTCCTCGCGGGTGTTCGCATCGGAGAACGAGCCCATCCCACCCCACAGACCGAGGGCGAGCTTCGCGGCAGCCCGGAGCTCCGCGCGCGTTCCGACGTCAGCGAACACGCTGTCGAGCCAGGTCGCGGCGCCCTGGCGTGCGCTGTCGTGTTCGGCGGCTGCGACCGTGCGCACCTCGTCGACCGCACCGCGGACCTCGGCGAGCAGAGCGCTGACGGTGCGTGGCTGCTTCCCCATGCGGCGAGCGTACCGACGAGCTGGTCACTCCCCGATCGCACGGAGCTCGAACGCCACGTCGACGACCCGGGCGTACAGACGGTCGCCTTCATCCGCGTGGTCCGGCGCGACGGCGCCGGAGTCGCGCGCCTTGCCGGCGGGCCACGGCGGGTGCACGGGCTGCGCGAGAGCGAGCAGGTCGTCGCGCGTCCACCCGTGCTCGAGCAGCTCACGGGCGAAGCCGGCGCGCTCGCGGATCCCCGCGGCACGCTCGTCGCCGTGCTCGTCGAGGAACGCGACGAGCCGTTCGGCCGCAGCGACGTACCGCCGCAGCTGCTGCTTCCGGTCGCGGTCGTCGTACGCGCCGCCGAGCACTCGTCGCAACCACCCCATGCGTCGATGATCCCAGTCGACGGTCGTCGGCCGCGCCCGGGAGCGCACACTGCTCGCCGGGACGGGACCGGCCGAGGGCGCAGGGGCTGCCCCGGAACCGAGCGTCGTACGCACGACGCCCAGCGTGACCGCGGCGTCAGTCCGTCTCGGTGAGGTCCGACCTGGTGTCCGCGTGGATCGGCTCACTGTGGCCGAAGGTGCGCGCCGCGGCGCGGAGTCGTCGGACGAACTCGTCGTCCTCGACCTCCAGTTCGTCGTCCTCCGCGTCCTCCACCACGATCTCGCTCGACGGGCCGATCAGGATCTTCGTCGTCGTCATCGTGCCGTCGTCCGCGACCGCCGGGATCGCCACGGTGTCGGCCCGGTCGCCGCCTGCGAGTGCTGCGGCGTACTCGATCACCGCATCGGCGACGTCGTCGCTCGTGAGGATGCTGCTGCTGTCGTAGCGGATGTGCTTCATGACGTGCTCCTTCCCCGTCCCAGTGAACCCACGCCGCGTCGAGGCCCGTCCAGGTCGAGGAGGCCGCCGTACCGGGGTCCGACCTCGCGAGCGTGTGCGCGCAGGCCGCACCGGGTACCCGACCGGGTCGGCTCCGGTCAGCTGCGGGAGCGACGCTCCCGGCCACGCCCCCGACGGGAGCCGACAGCGGGCCCCGCCACGTCGCCGACGGGAACCGACGGCGGGGCCCCGCCCCGTCACGCGACGCACCTGCGGACGGGAGGCGCGGTGCGGGCCGGCACCGCGCCTCCCGTCCGTCGGTGGTCACCTCGGTGACCCGCAGCCGCCCGTCGGACGCCGCGACCGCTCACCGGTGCGGGAGCGACCCGCAGGCGGCCCCGGTGACGGGGCAGCGGTTGCCGTCGAGCTCGTCCGTGTACTCGTCCCCGTCGCCCAGCAGCACGTGTCGGTAGGCGTCGTCGTCGATCGGGACCGCGGAGCGGACCGCCGCCTCGAGCAGGCTGACGTCGACCGCGTTCCGGGCGCTGACGGCGACGCGGGCGTCGCCGACGACCGCCGAGACCTCGTGGCCGTGCGCGGTCGCACGGGTGGTCACGCCGTCGTGGACGGAGCACGAGGTCTCCGGCTCGGACGCGCCGTCGGCGCCGACGCCCTCGACGGGTCGTCCGCAGGCGGTCGTACCGGCCGCGAGGGTGACGACGGTGAGGTCGGAGTCGTCCGTCTGCCCGGGCGCGTGGGCCTTCTCCGCCGGGGACGAGAACACCTGCAGGAACCCCGGCAGGCGCTTCTCGATGTTCGCCTCGAAGACCGAGCCGTAGCCGTCGACGGAGATCGTCACCGGGCGGAAGTCCGCGCCGATCGCGACCTGGGCGCGGGCGATCGCCTGCCGTTCGCGGTCGCCGGCGCGGGCCGTGGCCTGTCCGGCGAGGAGCACCCCGGTGACGACGCCCGCCAGGACCACGGCTGCGGTGACGACCAGGCCGATCGTCCGGAGGCGGCCGCGGTGCAGCAGCAGTGCGGGGACGACGGCGACGACCAGACCGACGGCGAAGGGCAGCGGTGTCGGTGCGAGGTCGAGGGGGTCGCTCGCGTCGGCGCGGAACAGCGGCACGACCTCGGCGACGAGCGCGCCGGGGACCAGGAGCAGCGTGGTCGTGCCGACCCAGGCGGACTGCCGTGACCGGGTGCCGGCGACCGCGCAGGCGCCGAGGGCGACGCCGGTCAGGACGGTGACGACGAGCAGCACGACCAGGCCGGGGAGGCCCGTGAACAGGGTGAGCACGAGTCCGGCGTGCGCGAAGCCCGCGGCCCCGACTCCGATGACCGCGGCTCCGAGCAGGTGCGGCCCGGGCCTGGCGGCGCGGTCGGCGTCCGGCCGGCGCGTCACCGGTTCCGCTGCTGCAGTGTTCCCCCACCCCACGGGCTGATCATCGCACAGCCGCGGACGTCAGGCGTGGGGTTCCCCCGGGACCGTCGACCCACGGACCACGAGCGACACCGGGTTCCGCACCCGCCCCCGCTGCACCTTGCCGTCGATCATGTCCACCAGTGCCCCGGCGGCGAGCCGCCCGAGCTGCTCCAGGTCCATGTCGACGCTCGTCAGCTGCGGTCGTGCCCCCTCGACCAGGATGTCCCAGTTGTCGAACCCGACGACGGCGACGTCCTCAGGGATCCGTCGCCCGGACTCGCGCACGGCGTCCATCACCCCGCGGGCGATGTGGTCGCTGCCGGCGACGACGGCGTCGAGGTCCGGGTGGCGCTCGAGCAACCGCTCCGTGGCCTGCCGCCCCCAGGTCTCGTTCCACTCGCCGAACACGCGCCCCGGGCTGCCGACGAGTTCGAGCCCGTGCTCGTCGAGCGCCGCGGCGGCACCGCGCAGTCGGTCGCGGGCGGCGGCGTAGGTGTCCTCGCCGTTGACGATCGCGATGCGCCTGCGTCCGGTGTCCACCAGGTGCTCGACGGCGATCCGACCTGCGAGCTCGTTGTCCGGCTCGAAGGACAGGTCCTGCTCGTCGGTGGAGGGCGCGTAGACGTAGACGACGGGGACGTCCGGCTTCGCCTGCATCGGCGGTCGGGGGTTCGTCGTGCGGCCCACGACGAGCACGCCGTCGACCCGTCGGGTCAGGAGCGACTGCAGCTGCAGCTGCTCGCGGAGCGCGCTGTCGCGGGCGTCGGCGAGCAGGACGCTGAGCGACCCGGCGCCGAACGCGTCCTCGGCGCCGAGCAGGATCGGCAGCACGAAGCGGTTGTCGAGGTCGCTCGTGAGCATGCCGATGGTGTTCGTGGACGCCCGGTTCAGGGCACGGGCGAACGGGTTCGGCGTGAACGAGAGTGCAGCAGCTGCGGCGAGCACGGCCTCTCGTGACCGGGCGCTGACGTGGGCCCTGCCGTTGAGCGCCTTGGACGCGGTGGCGACGGAGACGCCGGCGGCACGCGCGACGTCGGCCAGCGTCACGGTCTCGACCGTCGATCCGATGTGGTGGTCGTCCTCGTCCATGTGCCCCTCCGAAACCAGTTTACGAAACTTCTTGACACCGCGGCAAGGCGCCTCGTACATTGCTCCCGAAACCGGTTTCGGTTCTGCTCGACGAAGAGTTCCTCCTGGAGGGGCGCGCTCGCCGGGACGGACGGTGCCGGACCCGAACGGCGATCACGTCGCATTCAGAGAGGAACCCGTGATCATGCGCACCAAGACTGTTGTCCGCATCGGCGCGCTGGTGGCAGCAGCCAGCGTCGTCGCCGGTCTCACCGGATGTTCTGCCCAGTCCTCCGGCTCCGGTTCGTCCGACGCCGCGTCGGGCACGTACACCTTCTGGGACCCGTACCCCCAGTACGACGCCTCGTCCGCGTGGGGCAAGCTCGTCGCCCAGTGCGGCACGGAGGCCGGCGTCACCGTCAAGCGCACCGGCTACGACACGTCCGACCTGACGAACAAGGCGCTGCTCGCCGGCCAGCAGGGCAAGTCGCCCGACGTGCTGCTCGTCGACAACCCCGTCGTCTCGACCCTGGCCCAGTCCGGCATCCTGACCGACACCGCGACCAGCGGCCTGGAGACCGGCGACATCGCGGAGAACATCCTCGGCGCGGGTGTCATCGACGGCAAGACCTACGGCGTCCCGATCGGGGCGAACACGCTGGCGCTCTACTACAACCCCAAGGTGCTGGAAGCGGCCGGCGTCGACCCCTCGTCCGTGCAGGACTGGGACTCGCTGACCGCGGCGCTCGCCAAGGTGAAGGCGGCCGGCAAGAAGGGCATCACGTTCTCGGGCATCAACACGGAGGAGGGCTCGTTCCAGTTCCTCCCGTGGTTCTGGGGCGCCGACGCCGACCTGACCAAGCTCGACTCGGCCAAGGCAGAGGAAGCGCTGCAGCTCTGGAAGGGGTGGATCGACGAGGGCTACGCGCCGAACTCGGTCATCCAGAACACCCAGACGACCAGCTGGCAGGAGTTCCAGTCGGGCGACTTCGCCTTCGGCGAGAACGGCACCTGGCAGAAGGACGCCGCCAAGGAGATGGGCGCCGGCGTCATCACGATCCCGGCGAAGGACGGCGGCGCCGCCCCGGTGCCGACCGGTGGCGAGTTCTTCACCATCCCCGTGCAGAAGGACGACGCCCGCTACGCGACGACCAAGAAGATCGTCGAGTGCCTGTCCTCGGGCGACAACGTGGTGAAGACCGACAACACGCTCAACTACATCGCCGCGTCGAAGGACCTCCAGCAGCAGCAGCTGTCCGGCAACGCCGACCTGAAGACGTGGGTCGAGGCCGTCGGCGCCGCCCGCGCCCGCACCGGCGACAACCTCGGCGTCGAGTACCCGGTGATCTCCGAGCAGCTCTGGACGGCCGTGCAGAAGGCCGAGTCCGGTTCGGCATCGCCGTCTGACGCCCTGCAGGCCGCCCAGCAGGCCGTCGACGACAAGCTGCAGAAGTAGCCCACAGTCACGACCAGCACCGACACCACCCGCACCACCGAACGGAAGCCGACACGACCATGACGACCGACACGACGTCACTGCGACCGTCGGCTGCGCGTCCCCGGGCCGAGGACACCGCCTCCTCGGCCCGGAGCCGCCGCGCGAACGCGCAGCGGAGAGCGCAGCTCACGGCCTGGGCGTTCCTCGCCCCGGTGGCCCTGTACCTCGTGCTCTTCTACGCGTACCCGCTCTGGAAGAACATCGAGCTGAGCCTCAAGCACTACACGGTGGCGTCCTTCGTCTCCGGCAACGCCCCCTTCGTCGGCCTGCAGAACTTCGTCGACGTGTTCTCGAGCGCGACCTTCGCCCCGGCGATCTGGCACACGGCCGTCTTCGTGATCGTGTCGATCCTCGTGCAGTTCGCCCTCGGGCTCGCCCTCGCGGTGTTCTTCCACAACCACTTCCCGTTGTCGGGCCTGCTCCGCGCGCTGTTCCTCGTGCCGTGGCTCCTGCCGCTGCTCGTGTCCGCGAGCACGTGGTCGTGGATGATGAACAGCGACTCCGGCATCGTGAACGCGTTCCTCGAGTCGGTCGGCATCGGGCAGATCAACTGGCTGACCTCGCCCGACTGGTCGCTGTTCGCCGTCCTCGTCGCGAACATCTGGATCGGCATCCCGTTCAACCTCGTGATCATGTACTCCGGCCTGCAGGGCATCCCGGGGGAGCTGTACGAGGCGGCGTCCCTCGACGGGGCGAACGGCTGGCAGCGCTTCTGGCGGATCACCTTCCCGCTGCTGCGCCCGGTCACCGCGATCACCCTGCTGCTCGGCTTCGTCTACACGCTCAAGGTCTTCGACATCATCTGGATCATGACGAAGGGCGGCCCCTCCGGCTCGTCCACCACCCTCGCCATCTGGTCCTACCAACTGGGCTTCGGATCGCTCCTGCCCGACTTCAGCTCCGCCGCGACCGTGGGCAACGTGCTCATCGTCATCGCCCTGGTCGTCGGCCTGATCTACGCGCGCGTGCAGCGCCGACTGGAGGTGTGAGGTGGCCACCACGACCGTCACCCGTGCCGTGACGACCCGGACCGCCCGCGGTGGCCGGCCGCGCACGACGGGCACACCGCCCGCGGCGAAGCGCTGGTGGCGGACCGTGCTCGGCGTCGTCTTCACCGCCGTGATGCTGTTCCCCGTCTACTGGATGGTGAACGTCTCGCTCACCCGCGACCAGGACATGCGGAAGAGCCCGCCGAACCTCATCCCGATCGACGGCACCCTGCACGGCTACAGCACGGTGCTCGGCCAGCAGCTGCCGTTCCTCGGCACGAGCCTGGTCGTCGGCCTCGGAACGGTCGTGCTGACGCTCGCGCTGTCCGCCCCGGCCGCCTACTCGCTCGCGAAGCTGGGCCCGCGGGGCGGCGGAGCGATGAGCTTCGTGCTCCTCATCGCGCAGATGATCCCCGCGATCATCATGGCGATGGGCTTCTACACGATCTACGTGCAGCTCGGGATCCTCGACACGATCTGGGGACTCGTCCTCGCCGACTCCACGATCGCCGTGCCGTTCGGGGTGCTCATCTTCACGGCGTTCATGCGGGGCATCCCCGACGAGCTCCTCAACGCCGCCCGCATCGACGGCGCGAGCACGTGGCGCACCTTCACCGCGGTCGTCATGCCGGTCAGCCGGAACTCGGTGGTGACGGTCTCGCTCTTCAGCTTCCTGTGGGCGTGGTCGGACTTCCTGTTCGCCAACACGCTCGACGGCGGTGGTGCTGCGAAGCCCATCACCCTCGGCATCTACGCCTACATCGGCAACAACAACCAGGAGTGGAACTCGATCATGGCCACCGCCGTGGTCGCGTCGATCCCCGCCGCGGTGCTCCTCGTCCTCGCCCAGCGCTACGTCGCCGCCGGTGTGACCGCCGGCGCCGTCAAGGACTGACGCACCGCACCCCACGTCCCAGGAGGACATCGTGACCATCACCCACACCACCGTCCCGGCCGGGCCCGTCGTGCCCTCGACCGGCGCGCTCCGCCCCCTGCCGCTCGGCGACCTGCGCCTGACCGGCGGCTACTGGGCCGACTGGCAGCAGCGGAACGCGGACACCGTGATCCGGCACTGCGAGACCTGGATGGAGCGCATCGGCTGGACCGGCAACTTCGACGCCGCCGCGAGCGGCGAGCCGTTCGACCACGCGGGCATCGAGTTCGTCGACTCCGAGGTCTACAAGCTCCTCGAGGCCATGGCCTGGCAGCTCGGCGTGCAGCACGACGACGACCTGGCCGAGCGCTACGACCGGCTGGTCGAACGGGTCGCCGGGGCGCAGGACGCCGACGGCTACCTGCACACCAGCTTCGGCCGACCGTGGCAGCGGCCCCGGTGGTCCGACCTGGAGTGGGGCCACGAGCTCTACTCGATGGGGCACCTGCTGCAGGCCGCGGTCGCGCGGCTGCGCACCGCCGGTGGCGGTCGGCTCGTCGACGTGGCGGTCCGCGTCGCCGACCACCTGGTCGACGTGTTCGGGACGGGCGGACGGGAGGCGGTGTGCGGCCACCCGGAGATCGAGCCGGCCCTCGTGGAACTCGGCCGCGCGACCGGCGACCACCGGTACGTCGACCTGGCGCGGACGTTCGTCGAGCGTCGCGGGCACGGGCTGCTCGCGCCGATCGAGTACGGCCAGGAGTACTTCCAGGACGACGTCCCCGTGCGGGACGCCGACGTGCTGCGTGGCCACGCCGTCCGGGCGCTCTACCTGGCCGCGGGGGCGGTCGACGTCGCGGTCGAGACCGGTGACGCCGAGCTGCTCCGCGCGGTCGAGACGCAGTGGGCGAACACCGTGGCGAAGCGCACCTACCTGACCGGCGCGATGGGCGCCCACCACCAGGACGAGGCGTTCGGCGCCGACTACGAGCTGCCGCCGGACCGCGAGTACGGCGAGACCTGCGCGGCGATCGCGTCGAACATGCTCTCGTGGCGGCTGCTGCTCGAGACGGGGGAGTCGAAGTACGCCGACCTGATCGAGCGCACGCTGTACAACGCCGTGATGGTCGCCCCGCGCGAGGACGGCCGGGCCTTCTTCTACGCGAACACCATGCACCAGCGGGTCGAGGGCACGGTGCCGCCGGAGGACGAGGTGCTCCGCCGGGCCCTGTCGAGCCTGCGCGCCCCGTGGTTCGAGGTGTCGTGCTGCCCGACGAACCTGTCCCGCACGCTCGCCAGCGTGCAGTCGGTCTTCGCGACGGTGAGCGACGACGCCCTGCAGCTGCACCAGTACGGCGACTACGAGGTCGACACCGTCGTCGGTGACGGCACCCGAGCGGCGTTCTCGGTGCGCTCCGACTGGCCGCACTCCGGCCGGGTCGAGGTCGTCGCGACCGCCGACTCGGACGGTCCGGTCGCCCTGCGGCTGCGGGTACCGTCCTGGTCGTCGGGCGCCACGCTCGACGTGGCCGGCGACGCGGTGCCCGTGGCGGGCGACACCGTCACCGTGACGCGGGTCTTCGCCGCGGGCGACCGGGTCGTCCTCGACGTCCCGGTCCGCGCACGGGTCACCGTGCCGGACGCCCGGATCGACGCGGTCCGCGGCACCGTCGCCGTCGAGCGCGGGCCGCTGGTCTACGCCCTCGAGTCGACGGACCTGGGCGCGGACGTGCGCGACGTCACGGTGCTGTCGGGCGCGGAGCCGCTGGACGGTGGCGTCGATGACGTCCGCATCGCGGTCCGGGTGCACACGACGCCGGAACCGAACGCGCTGCCGTACCGGAGCGCCGACGGCGCGACGGCGGGCGCGCCGACCGGCACGGACGGCGCTGACGGCGACGGCCGGACCGTCCGCCTGGTCCCCTACGCGTCCTGGGGCAACCGTGGCCCCTCGACCATGCGGGTCTTCCTGCCCGTCGGGTAGGTGAGCCGCGGACGGGAGCCGCACCGCGCCTCCCGTCCGCCCCGAGGAGCGCGACCAGCGCGACGCGGTCCGGCCGGATCGGCCACGAGAGGAGGAGCGATGACGCTCGACGGCACCGAGAAGCCGACGATCTACGACGTGGCGCTCGTCGCCGGGGTGTCGCACCAGACGGTGTCCCGCGTCCTGAACTGCCCGGAGACGGTGCGGCCGGTGAACCGACACCGCGTCCTCGCGGTCATCGCCTACCTGGGCTACGAGCGGAATGCCGAGGCGGAGCGCCTCGGCCGGCTCCACAAGCACCCCGCCGACAGCGCGGAGTGACCACACCACCGCACCGGGACCACCCGGAGCACCACGAGGAGGAAGCAATGACGCATCTTCGAACACCACGCCGACCCGAGCGCCGCCGAGGCCGAGGGTTCCGGGCCGCAGCGGTCCTCTCCGCGCTCGTCGTCGCCGGGACGGCGGCGTTCGGCCTGAGCTCCACGCCCGCCTTCGCCGCCGGCAACACGCTCACGGTCAACGTGGGCACGACCGTCCGCCCGGTCACCCACGTCGCCGCCGGCGGGCTGTACGGCGTCGACACCGGCAGCACCCCGCCGCTGAGCCAGCTCTACCCGCTGCACGTCAACACCTTCACGCAGCCGCCGCCCGGCACGAAGCAGCTCGGCAACGGCGCGACGAGCCCCTGCTGCGACGGCCTGCAGGTCGCCGGCAAGATCACCGACGCCGGCGGTCAGCAGTACCTGCGGCTTCCCGACATCTTCAGCACGTTCCCCTACAACTGGGTCAGCTGGTCCGACTGGGAGGCGAAGATCCGGACGATGATCACCGCGAGGGTGAACGCGACGAACACCACGAACATCGCCGGGTACGAGATCTGGAACGAGCCGGACGCCAACTGGGCGGAGAGCACGAAGAACGACCCGAACGCCGGCAGCTACCTCGACATGTGGACCCGGACCTACCGGGACATCCGCGCGATCGACACCCTGACCCCGATCATCGGACCCGGCTCCAGCGTCTACGACCACGACTTCATGCTCGCGTTCATGACGAACGCGAAGAACACGAACACGCTGCCGTCGGTCGCGGTCTGGCACGAGCTCCAGGACTTCAGCTACCAGAACGTCCAAGCCCACGTGACGGACTTCCGGTCCATAGAGGACTCCCTCGGGCTGCCGCACATCCCGATCTCGATCAACGAGTACGCCTCACCCGCCCAGGTGGACCAGCCGAGCATCGGCGTGCACTACATGGCGGCGTTCGAGCGCGCCGGCATCCACGACGCCGAGCGGGCGTACTGGTACGAGGCCGGCACGATGGACGGGCTCCTGTACAACAACCTGCCAACGGCGTCCTACTGGGCCTACAAGTGGTACGGCGACCAGTCCGGCAACGTCGTCCAGACCGTCCCGCAGTCGTACCTGGACGGTGTCGCATCGTACGACGCCAGCCGGAAGCAGGTGAACGTCGTCTTCGGCGGTGACAGCGGCACGAACACGGTCCGGGTGAACGGGCTCGCGGGCCTCGGCAACCAGGTGTCCGTGCAGCTCTCGTCGACGAACACCACGGGTCGGAAGACGAACCAGGCGGCGCCGAACCTCGTGTCGACCACGACGTACACCGTCGTCAACGGCTCGATCTCGGTCCCCGTGTCGAACATGGACGCGGTCGCGGCGTACCAGCTGCTCATCACGCCGACGACCGGGACGCCCACGTACCAGCAGACCTACGAGGCGGAGAACGCGACGGTCGTCAACGCCAGCCGGCTGTCCTCGTCCACGGCGTCGAACGGCGGGTACGTCGGCCGCATCGACGGCGCCGGTGACGCCAGGACGGACAGCTTCGTGGACTTCCTCGTCAACGTGCCGACCGCTCGCGCGTACACGATGACGGTCAAGTACGCGAACGCCACCGGTGCGGACGCGACACAAGGCCTGGCCTACAACGGCGGCGGGTTCTCGACGGTGACCTACCCACCGACCTCCTCCGGGTGGGGGAACCCGACCGGCAGCGTCGACGTCGCGGTGCAGCTGAAGGCCGGGTACAACGTGATCCGACTGGCGAAGGGGTCGCCGAACTTCGGCGGCGGCACCGGCTTCGCCGAGCTGGACAGCATCCGTCTGCAGTAGCGGCACGGACACGGCGGGTCCGCCCCAGGAGGGGCGGACCCGCCGTGCCCGTCCCAGACCTCGCCACCCCCGGTGTCAGTCCGCGTCGGCCCCCGCGGGCGCTTCCGGTTGCGCCGAGCGCGCGGACCGGATGATCCGGGGCAGCTGTGCGTACCGCCGCTCCTGGAACAGCCCGTGCAGCACCAGGAGCACCACCACCACGACCACGCCCCCGGTCACCGCGAGCGGTGTCGTCGTCACGTGGACCAGCAGCGCCACGACCCCGGCACCGGCGACGACCGAGTTCACGGCCCCGATCGCCGACGACAGGGTCGAGAACACGCGGCGCCAGGACGCCGCACCACCGATTTCGAGCATCTCGTTCGGTGCGTGGTCCCGCGCCGGCATCGGGAAGTACCGCCCGGCCCCCGGCAGGATCGTCCGGTAGTACCGGCGGATCTGCTGCAGCGCGGCGAGGGCGGCGACGTCCTCGAGCGAGGTCTCCACGAGCCGGACGTAGGTGGACACGCCGAGCAGGAACACCATCGGCAGGACCGCGGCGAGGAACACGACGGCGAACGGGGTGTCCGCGAGGAACCCGAACGCGACCAGGCTGCTCGACAGTGTGGTCAGGTAGATCGACGCCCGCGTGCCGGACTCCGACACCGTCGCGTTCCGTGCCGACTCCAGGATGAACTGCTCCGTCAACAGGGCGCTGAAGAAGGCGCTCGGCCGGTCGGGCAGGTGATCGGCAGACGCGCGCGCGTCGGGCAGGTCGTCCACGTCGCCCGCCGTCAGGACGCGTGCCGGACCGCGGCGAGCACCGCTGCGGCGACCGCGTCGGGCTCGGAGACGGCGATCGCGTGCGATGCGCCGGGCAGTTCGGTGGTGCCGACGAACGCTGCGCGTTCCGCCATCCAACGGTGCGCCGCGGCCGGGATGTTCCGGTCGTCGTCCCCGAAGACGGACCAGGCGGGCAGCGTCGACCAGACGGCCGTGGAGGCGCTGAGCGGCTCCCCGAGGGCGGCCTCCGTCACGGGGCGCTGCGCGATCGCCATGGCGGCTGCCCGGGACGCGCTCACGTCGTGCGCGAACTGGTGGTGGAAGCGGGTGGGGTCGATGCGGAACTCGGTGCCACCGTCGGTCAGCGGCGTCGGCAGGAGGGTGTCGCCGAGCGTGCTGCCCGGGAACCGGCCGGCGAGGTCCCCGGCGCTCTCGCCGGGCGCGGGCACGAACGCGCCGACGAACACCAGGGCGGTGACCGCGTCGAGGTCGGCGGCCGCCTGCGTCGCGACCATGCCGCCGTACGAGTGGCCGACGAGGACGACCGGGCGGTCGAGGGACCGGACGAGGTCCTGCAGCACACCGGCGTCGGCGCGGACGCTGCGGAGCGGGTTCGCGAACGCGACGACGTCGACGTCCGCGGCGGTGAGCTGCGCGGCGACCGCGTCCCAGCTCGAGGAGTCGGCGAACGCGCCGTGGACCAGGACGGCGGTGGGGGTGGTGGTCGACACGAGGGGCCCTTCGGCAGGAGGTGGACGGGGTGGGGGTGGGAGCGCCCGGGGGTCCCGGGCGCTCCCGGTGGTCAGCGCTGCAGTGCGGCGCTGAGGTGCGCCACGGCCTGCGCGACGGCGGCCTTGGCCTGCGGGGTGTCGTGCATGCTGTTGACCATCACGAAGTCGTGGATGATCCCGCCGTACCGGACGGCCGTGACCTCGACGCCGGCCCGGCGGAGCTTGGCGGCGAAGGCCTCGCCCTCGTCACGGAGCACGTCGGCCTCGCCCGTGATCACGAGGGTGGGCGGGAAGGACGCCAGCTGCTCCTCGGTCGCGCGCAGCGGGGACGCGGTGACCTGAGCCCGCTCCTCCTCGCTGGTCGTGTACTGGTCCCAGAACCAGCGCATGCCGTCGCGGGCCAGGAAGTACCCCTCGGAGAACTCCTCGTACGACGGGGTGTCGAATGCTGCGTCCGTCACCGGGTAGAACAGCACGGCACCCGTGAAGGACACGTCACCGCGCTCGGCAGCCATCAGGTTCAGGGCGATGGCCATGTTGCCGCCCACCGAGTCGCCGGCGATCGCGACGGTGCTGCCGTCGAGGTCCTTCTCGGCGCCGTGCTGCACGACCCACTGCGCGACCGCGTACGACTGCTCGTTCTGCACGGGGTAGCGGTGCTCGGGAGCCCGGTCGTACTCGGGGAAGACGACCGCGGCACCCGTCCCGACGGCGAGGTCGCGGACCAGGCGGTCGTGCGTGTGGGCGTCGCCGAAGACCCAGCCGGCGCCGTGCGTGTAGAGCACGACGGGCAGCAAGCCGGTGACACCCTGCGGCCGGACGATCCGCGCACGGACCGTGCCGGTCGGACCACCCTCGACGGTGATCCACTCCTCGTCGACCTCGGGCTTCCAGATCTCGGAGTCCTGCACGCCGTCGACGGCGGCGCGGCCGTCCTCCGGGCTGAGCTGGTACAGGAACGGGGGGTTCGCGGTCGCCTCGACGAAGGCCTGCGCGGCGGGTTCGAGGGCGATGCCCCTGGGGTTCGCGGTGGTCACGACTGGTCCTTCCGGTCGAGTTCGGTGACGGCGTCAGTGATGAACGCGACGACGTCCTGGGGGTGGGAGAGCATGACGAGGTGCGGGGCGTCCAGCTCGACGACGGCGCGGAAGCCGCCGCGCTGGTACCCGAACCGCTCCACGTCGGGGTTGATCGTGCGGTCGGCGGCGGAGACGATGCCCCACGCCGGCGTGGTCTTCCACGCGGCGACGGGTGCTGCCTCGCCGAAGGCCAGGGCGGCCAGCGGACGCTGCGAGACGGCGAGCACCTCGGTCGTCGTCCGGTCGACGCCGGCGGCGAAGACGTCCGGGAACGCGTCGACGGCGACGGACACGTCGGTGCCGTCCTCGCCGCCCGGCACCGGGAACGGCGTGTAGACGAGGTTCGCGGCGAGCTCGGAGTCCGGGAAGCCGCCCTGCAGGGCACCGAGGCTCTCGCCCTCGTCGAGGGCGTAGCCGGCGAGGTAGACGAGTCCGACGACGTTCTCTGCGGCGCCGGCGACGGTGATGACGGCGCCGCCGTACGAGTGGCCGACGAGCACGACCGGGCCGTCGACCCCCTCGACGATCGAGCGGACGTAGGCGGAGTCCGCGAGCAGGCTGCGGTTCGGGACGGCGGGCACGACGACACGGTGCCCCTGGTCGAGCAGCGCTCGGGTCACCGGGGCGAAGCTCGCGGAGTCCGCGAACGCTCCGTGCACGAGCACGATGGTGGGTCCGGACACGATCGGTCCTTCCAGGTCGGTGGTGCGGCTGCGGGGCGACGGATCGTCGCGGTGGCAACCGTAGGGAGGGCGAGCGGGACCTGTCGTGGCCCCGCCCCGGTCAGCTCCGCGGAACCCGGCCCCGGCGCGCCGGTGCGGACGTGGCCGGCTCCGAGTCCGGTCGACGGCGTGGCGACCGGGCTCGGCCCGCTGGGCGGGTGCCACCGTGGTCCCGCCGGGGTCACCTCCGCCGACCCGGGGCACGCATCTAGGTACGTCGGCCCTGCGGATTAGGTCGGTCGCGGGTGGCGTCGGGCGCCCGGGGGTCCGTACCGTCGTGACGGGACGAGGGGAGCGGTGTGGACGACGTGACGACGGACCTCGGTACCTACCTCCGGGCTCGACGCGACCGGCTCCGACCGCAGGAGCACGGCTTCGACGTCGGCCGGGGACGCCGGGTGCGCGGGCTGCGGCGGCAGGAGGTCGCCCAGCTCGCGGGGATCAGCGCCGACTACTACCTGCGGCTCGAGCAGGGCAAGGACCGGCACCCCTCGGCGCAGGTCCTCGCGGCACTCGCCCGCACCTTCGGGCTCGACGCCGACGGCCGCGAGCACCTGTTCCGTCTGGCGGGCCAGGTGACGCCCCGCCAGGCGACGGGAACCGGCGACGCCGCCGCGACGGGTCCGGACGCGGTGGACGTGACGGCGGTGCTGTCCTCGTGGTCGACGGTCCCGGCGTTCGTCACCGACCGCCACCACGACCTCGTCGCCGCCGACGACCTGGCGTGCATGCTGCTGCCGCAGTGGTGCGGGCCGGGGACGAACCTGCTCGAGGCGGTGGTGACCCGGGTGGAACGCGACCTCGACGAACGGAACCGTGCTGCCCGCGAGCGGACGGTGGCGGACATGACGGCCGCGTTGCGCTTCCACGCGGAGGCCGGCGACCCACGCCTCGCCGAGCTCGTGCGCACGCTCGCGCCGCGGTCGACGACCTTCCGTCGCGTCTGGACCGAGCACGAGGCGAGACCGCTGCGCGAGGGTTCGTCGCCGGTCGAGGTGGCGCCGTTCGGCACCGTCACGTTCCGGTGGCAGACCCTGGCCTTCCCCGGCGGTGAGCACTTCCTCTCCGTGTTCTCCGGCTCGCCGGGGAGCGCCGCGGCCGCCACCGTCGACTTCCTCCGGGCATGACAGCAGGTCGAGGTGCGCCTGCGCGAGGATGCGATACTCGACGCGTGGAGCAGCGTGCCGTCGTGGTCGGACGTGACGGAGAGCTCGCGCGGCTCCGTCGCCTGATCGACCGGATCGGGGCCGAGGGTGCGGCGGTCGTCGTGGACGGTGACGCGGGCGTCGGCAAGACCACGCTCGTCGAGGCGGTCGTCGAGCACACGCGCGCCAGGGGCGTCCGCGTGCTGCGCACCGCGGGGTCGACGGCGGAGTCCGGCGAGCAGTACGCCGCACTCCAGCTCCTGCTCCACCCGCTCCGCGACGGCTTCCGGGTCCTGCCGCCCCCGCAGCGCAGTGCACTCGAGGTCGCGTTCGGCCTCGCGGACGGTGCTCCGCCGTCGCCGTTGCTGGCGGGACTCGCCGCGCTCACCGTCGTCTCCGACGCTGCAGCGGCCGGCCCCCTCCTGCTCGTCGTCGAGGACGAGCACTGGATCGACCCGGAGTCGCGGTGGGCCCTCCGGATGCTCGCACGGCGCATCGGCGAGGACCCCGTCGTGGTCCTGGTGACCACGCGGGAGCGTCCGTCGGACGACGACGCGGGCCTGGCCCGGATGCACCTCGGACCGCTGACGGAGCACGAGGCCGACGCGCTGCTCGACGCGTTGCCCCGCCCACCGCTCGGTGCTGCCCGGCGTGCGCTCCTCGAGCTCGCGCAGGGCAACCCGCTCGCGCTCGTGGAGCTCACGGGCCGAGGACCGGAGTCGTCGGAGGACGGCGCCGTCACGAGGCGGCTCGAGACCGCGTTCGCCGAGCGCTTCACGGACCTCGACCAGCCCGCACGACTCGCGGTGCTCGCCATCGCCCTCGGCGGCACCACGACCGCGGAGGACGCCGGCCGCTTCGTCGACCGCGCCCTCGGTCGGTACCCGGACCCGTCCTGGATCGACCGCGCCGTGGCGGCGTCCCTCCTCGTCTGGTCGGACCGGGGCGGCCTGCGCTTCCGGCACCCGCTCGTGCAGACCGCGGTCACCAACATCAGTCGCCCGTCCGAGCGCGCCGCGGTCCTCCGGGCCCTCGTGCTCGAGCACGGCGCCGACCCCGCCCGGACGATCTGGTGGCGCTCGGAACTGGCGACCGGCCCCGACGCCGAGCTGAGCGGCGAGCTCGCCGCACACGCGTCGTCGGCCCTCGCGGCCGGCGATCCCGTCGCCGCCGCGCGGGCGTCCGCGCGCGCAGCCGAGCTGACCGGCGCCGGACCGCTCCGGGTGGGACGGCTCCTCGACGCCGCGGACCACGCCGCTCTCGCTGGTCGCACCGCCGATGCGGCACTGCTCGTCCAACGCGCCGCGACGGAGAGCACCGACCCGGTGCTGAGCGCGCGGGCCGAGTGGATCCGGGAGACGCTGCCGACCGGCCGCACCGCGCTCGCCCGGGGCGACCTCACGCCGGCGCTCCGGGCGGTGCGTGCACTGGAGCGGCACGGCGCCGTCGACCTCGCCACCGGAGCGCTGCTGCACCTGGCGTCGATCGCCTGGGACCACAACCGTGTCGCGGTGCCCGGCGCGCCGATGCTCGAGGCCGTCCGCGCGCTCGCCCTGCCCGACGACGACCCGCGGAGCATCCTGCTCGCCGCGGCCACCGAACCGATGGTGCGGGGGGACGAGGTCGTCGAGCGCGTCCTCGCCCGCGGACCGGTCGCCCCGGACGACCCCGAGCAGGCGTGGTGGCTGGGGTACTCGCTCAACATCGCGGGCGAGTTCGTCGGGGCACGCGAACGGCTCGAGGTCGCCGTCGCGGGTCTCCGGGCCCGCGGCGACCTCCGCATCCTGCCGCAGGCGCTGCTCGGGGCGTCGATGAGCAACCACCAGGCCGGTCGGCTCGGGCGTGCCCGCGCGCTCGCCGAGGAGGCGGTGGTGCTCGGTCGCGACCTCGGCGACCCCGGCTACACCACCGCGGCACGGGCCTGCGTCGCCTGGTTCGACGGCATCGACGGCACCCCGCCCGACCGGGACGTCATCACCGGCGGCTCCCCGGCCGGGGCGCACGTGCTGCAGTCGAGCAACATGCGGGCCAGCCTGCTGGGGACGACGGCCGTGGCGGCGCTGCTCGACCGCCGTCCCCGTGACGCCGGTGCGGCCCTGCGTCCCCTGCTCGAGGACGACGACGAGGCCTACAACCCGAACTTCGCGGTCCTGACGACCCAGGACTGGGTGGACGCGCTCCTCGCCACCGACGCACGGGACCGGGTCGAGCTGCACGCCCGTCGTCTCGCCGAGCTCCACGCGACGTGGCACGCACCGATCCTCGAGTCCGCCCTCCGGTACACCGAGACCGCCCTCGCCCTCGACGTCGACCCGCTCGCGGCGGTGGCGGCACTGCGGTCCCGGCCGCTGCCGATGCCCTACCAGCACGCCCGGGCGCTCCTGCTCGCCGGAGACCACCTGCGACGGACGGGCCGGACCGAGGAGGGCCGGGCCGTGCTCCACGCCGCGCTCGCGTGCTTCGAGGAGCTGCCGGCACCGGCCTGGGCGCGCCGCACCCGCGAGGTGCTCCGCGCGACCGGCGAACGGCTGCCGGACGCACCGCCGTCGCGGACGACCGTCCTCACGCCGCAGGAGCTGCGGATCTGCACCCTGGCGGACACCGGGCTCACCAACCGTGCGATCGCCCAGCAGCTCTTCCTGTCACCACGGACCGTCGGGGCGCACCTGTACTCGGCCTACCGGAAGCTCGGGATCAGCAGCCGGGCACAGCTCGCCGAGGTGCTCGCCGCCGAGCCGGAGCAGGGGTGACGCCGGGTCAGCCCTGCGCGGGTCAGCCCTGCGCGGATCAGCCCTGCGCGGATCAGCCCGCCGCGGGCCGGAACCACCGGATCAACTCGCGGAGCGCCGGCACCGAGCTGATCTGCGTGCCGTCAGCGGCGTCGAGGTCGTCGAACGTCGTCCGGTAGCCCGGTGCCTGCTCGACGTCGGTGTCCTCGGCCGGGTAGCCCATCGTCCACTCCGGGAACTGCCGCTCCTCGATGAGCTCCTCGGTGAGCACCGTGACCTTCGTGTGGCGGTCGTCGTGCTTGATCGTGTCCATCTTGGCGCGGACGGCCTGGTCCGGTCCCTCGAGCAACTGCAGGAAGTAGCCGTTCCGGAAGAGCAGGACACCGGTGATGTCGTTCTCGGCGTTCGCTCGACGGCTCTGCGCGAGCAGCGCCGCGAGGTCGTCGTCGCCGAGGGAGCGCGTGGCGACGCTCGAGTAGATGAGGGACAGCATCGGGTCTCCTTGGTGGGGTCGTGCCGGGAGGGTCAGTCAACTCCACGGCCCCCGTGTGTCCGCACTCCGGCGGGGGACGACCGGACAGCGCCGGTCCGCGTCAGGCGTGCGCCGCCAGGAACGCGTCCGTCTCGGCGCCCGTCGGGGCGGTCGCCGGGCCGTGCCGCGTCACCGCGAGGGCCGCCGCGGCGTTCGCGCGCCGGACCGCCCCGACCAGCGTCGCCCCGCGGGAGAGTGCCGCGACGAGCACCCCGCCGTGGGCGTCCCCCGCGCCGTTCGAGTCGACCGCGTCGACGGCGAACCCGGGCACCAGGACCGGGGCGTGCCCGGGCTCGGCGACCCAGCAGCCCGCTGCGCCGTCGCGGACCAGGGCGGTGCCGCGGGCGGACGCGGCGATCGCGGCGACCGCCTCGGGGAGTCCCGCGGCGGTCGGGGACAGGAGCCGCGCCTCCCGTCCGTTGGCGCTCACGACGTCCGCTCGCGCGACGACGGGGCCGAGGACCGCCGGGGGGAGCGTCGCGACCAGCGGTGACGGGTCCAGGACGACCCGGACCGAGGCCGGGACCGAGCCGAGCCAGTCGGCGATCGCCGGACCGTTCACGGCGTGGGCCAGGCCGTAGCCGGAGACGAAGACGGTGTCGTCCGAGCGGAGCACGACCCGGTCGAGGTCCGACCGGGTCAGGCGGCCCTCGGCACCGACGCTCGTGACGAAGGTGCGCTCGGCCGATGCGTCGACCAGTGCGACGCAGTACCCGCTGTCGACGTCGTCGAGGCCGGGTTGCAGGACCTCGACGCCGGAGGACGCCAGGGCGGCGCGCACCACGTCGCCGAACGGGCCGGTGCCGTACTGCCCGGCGAAGGCGACCTCGAGGCCGTCACGGACGGCGGCGACCATCGTGTTGAGGCCCCCTCCCGCCGTGAGCTCCGAGGCGGACGCGACGACGTCGCCGCCGGGCTCCGGGATCGCGTCCACGCGCATGACGATGTCGACGATCACGTTGCCGACCGAGACCAGGCGGGGCATCAGCGGCCCTGCTCGGGCGCGCGCACCTGGCCGCGGGCCCCGCCGGTCAACAGGTACACGGCAGCGGCGACGACGAAGGTGACGACCCAGCCGAGACCGTTCGCGCCGACCCAGCTGTCGGAGAGCGCGCCGACGAACACGGGGTCCGCGTCGCCGACCTGCACCGCGGTGAAGAGGAAGCCGACGACGATCGCGACCACCCAGGCGGCGAGGGCGCCCCAGGCGACACCGCCGCGGTACCAGTAGCGCCCGCCGACGCGCAGGTCGAGCAGGGCCACCGGGTCGTACCAGCGGCGGCGGAGCATGTCGGCGGTGAAGACGCCGAGCCACGCGGTGATCGGCACCGCGAGCACCGAGATGAACGTGATGAACGGGGCGTAGAAGCCGTCCGCCACGAGCATGAAGTAGACCGCGCCGAGGGTCGTGACGACCACGTCGACGGCGACCGCCCAGACCCGGGGCACCTTGATGCCGAGCGTGAGCGTGGTGAGGCTCGCCGAGTACACCGACAGGTGGTTCGACAGCAGCAGCCCGCCGAACGCGGCGACCAGGTACGGGATCGCCGTCCAGCTCGGCAGCAGGTCGCGGATCGCCGCGACGGGATCGCCGGCCTGCGCGAGGGTCGGGTCACCGGCGGACACGAGTGCGCCGAGCCCGACGAGCACCACGAGCGGGATGCCCGCGCCCGCGGCGCTCGCCGCGATCAGCGCGCCGGCCTTCACCGACGTGCGGGTGTACCGGGCGATGTCGGCGCCGGCCGTGGCCCACCCGATGCCGGTACCCGCGGCGATGGTGCCGATGCCGATCACCATCGCGGCGACCGGGCCGGCGGGCTGCGACGCGACGACGTCCCAGTCGACGCGGAGCACCAGGAACACGGCGACGAACACGTTCAGGGCGCCGAAGACCCACGTCGCCCACTTCTGCACCGCGACGATGAACGCGTGGCCGAGGCCGGAGACGAGCACCGTGGCCGCGACGAACACCAGGATCGCGACGATCGTCAGCACCGGGTGGCCCTTCGCGTCCCCGCCGGTACCGAAGAGGATGCTGAAGAGCGACAGCAGGACGAACGCCGCCGTGGTGGTGTTCACGGTCTCCCAGCCGAGACGGGAGAGCAGCGAGACCGCGGTCGGGCCGACGTTGCCACGGACACCGAACACCGCGCGGCTCAGCGTGAGGCCGGGGGCGCCGCCGCGACGTCCGGCGATCGAGATCACGCCGACGACCGCGAACGAGCCGGCGGCACCGACCACGGCGACGACCAGGGCCTGCCAGATCGTCAGGCCCTGGAACGCGACGAGGGTCGCGCCGAGGGGGAGCCCGAGGATCGAGATGTTCGCGGCGAACCAGACCCAGAAGAGTGCGCGGGGCGTGCCGTTCCGCTCCTCGTGGGGCACGGGCTCGATGCCGCGCTGCTCGATGCTGGTCAGCGAGCCGCTCGTGAGCGAGCCGCTCGTGACCGAGCCGCTCGTGGGCCTGCTGCCCGTGGGCGAGTCGCCGGGCAGCGTGGTGGTGGGGTCGGCCATGGGGTCCTCTTGCGTCGTCGGAAGGGGTGGTGCAGGGGTGGGGGAGGGGACCGGACGGTGGCAGAGGGGGGACCGCCACCGTCCGGCGTCGGGGTCAGCCCCGTCGACGGAGCGTGAGCAGTCCGTCGACCAGCGGGCCGAGGTCGAGGTGGTTGACGGTCGTCACGGTCGTGACGGCACCGGCCGGCCAGGCGTCGGGCCCGTGCACGGCACCGAGCACGGCGCCGGCCATCGCCGCGATCGTGTCGGTGTCACCGCCGATCGACGCCGCCGCGCAGAGCGTCTGCCACGGGTCGAGGTCGAGTGCGACGAGGGCGAGCGCGGCGACGACGGACTCCTGGCTGGCGACGCTCGTGCCGATGAGCCGCGAGACGGTGCCGAACCGGTCGGACTCGGGCACGGTCGGCAGGTACCCGCGGGCCCAGGTCGTGCGTGCGGCGATGTCCGCCCCGGCGACGCGGTGCCCGCGGTCCGCGCCGATGGTCGCGGCGGCGACCGCTGCGTCGAGCGCCTCGGTGCGCGTCGCCCCGTCGATGCCGGCGCTCACGGCCGCGGCGACGGCGCTCGCACCGGCGATGCCGAGTCCGGTGTCGTGCGTCACGCGCGAGGCGTCCTGCACCGCGTCGACCAGCCGGACGAGGTCGCTGGACGGCACGGCGATGCCGACCGGCGCGATGCGCATCGCGGCGCCGTTCGTCGTGCCGGTCGAGCCGGCCTCGGACGCCGGGACGCCGTCGAGGATCCGCTGCACGGCCGTCTTGGTGCTCGGTCCGAGCAGGTCGAGCGAGCCCTTCGCCTCCATCCCGCGCTCCCAGGCGATGAGCGCCTCGGCGAAGCGGGTGGGGTCGAGTCGGCCGTCGCCCTCGAGCAGCAGCTCGGCGACCATCACGGCCTGCTCGGTGTCGTCGGTGATCGTGCCCGCTGGCATGCCGGCGGCGATCCGCTGGTGGGGCCCGGCGTCGACGAAGCCGGTGATGCGCCCGTGGTCGGCGCGGATCTGCGCGAGCGTCATCGACTGGGTCGGCATGCCGAGGGCGTCGCCGATCGCGAGTCCGGTGAGGGCGGCGAGGGCGTGGTCGCGGTGCTGGTGCACGGTGGGGTCCTGATCGGTCGGGAGCGCGGTCACCGGGTCGTCCCGAAGCGCATGTGCAGGCGGAAGCGGTCGGGGTCGAGCAGGCTGTCGACGCGCTCGACGAAGGCACCGTCGGCGGTGCGCGACACGCGGCGGCTGCGGAGGAACGGCGTGCCGGCCGCACGGTCGAGCAGCGCCGCGTCGTCGAGGTCGAGCGGGACGACGTCGACCCACTGCTCGGCGGTCGCCGGCACGAGGCCGGCCTCGGCGATGGTGGCGGTCAGCGAGTCGTCGACGAGTCCGTCGGTGGTCGCGGCCGCCAGGCGGCCGACGTGCGGCAGGACGCTGCGTTCGAGCGACACCGGTCGTCCGCCGACGACGCTGCGCAGGCGGTCGACCGCGACGAACACCGCATCGGCGGCGTCGAGCTCGGCCTGGAGGCGCGGGTCGTCCAGGCGCGCGAGCCGCAGGATGCGGGTGGTCACCTCGGTGCCCGCCGCGGCGATCGACCGAGCCCACCCGCCGCGCGGGTCGAGGGCTGCGCCGTCGAAGGTCACGACGGACCCGACGCCGCCGTGGGTGGAGATGTACTCGTCGTCCGCCAGGTCGGCGAGGGCGGCGCGGACGGTGCCGCGGCTCACCGCGAAGTGGGCGGCCAGGTCGTGCTCACCGGGCAGGCGCTCGCCCGCCCGGTAGCGGCCCGTCGCGATCGCGTCGCGCAGGGCGTCGGCGACGAGGCGTCGCTTCGGTGAGACGGGCATGGACAGGAGTGTACAT
This sequence comes from Curtobacterium caseinilyticum, assembly GCF_030363035.1. Classification (GTDB taxonomy): domain Bacteria; phylum Actinomycetota; class Actinomycetes; order Actinomycetales; family Microbacteriaceae; genus Curtobacterium; species Curtobacterium caseinilyticum. Next base: position 37,578 of record NZ_JAUCMN010000011.1, read on the forward strand.
GTACAACGCTTGTCCAGTGGCTGTGGTACCCACGAGACGGACGGGAGGCGCGGTGCCAGCCGGCACCGTCCTCCCTCGCAGGCTCGGTCGGCGCGCCCCGCGCAACGCTCCGCGTTGCCGCTGAGCGGGGCGCGCCCGTCCGTCCGTCCGTCCGGGACGTGCCTCCCGACTAGACCAGGGCGGTGAACGACGCGTCGCGCACGAGCAGCGTCGTCGCGTCACCCTCGACGGCCTGGTCGGGGTCGCTCGACAGGCCGAGCGACCACGTGCCGCCACCCGGCTTCTCGGGCAGCGTGAACTCGACGGTCGTCTCCGAGGCGTTGAGCAGCACCGCGACGGTGTCGTCACCCTGCTGGAGCACCAGGATCACGGCGCGGTTGCCCACGTCCGCCCAGTCGCCGTCCTCGAAGCCCTGCGCGTCCGCGCGGAGCACCTGGACGGTCGACTCCGAGTCGCCGGGAGCGGTGCGGTACCACTCCGGGCGGAGCGCCACGTGCTGCTTGCGGAACGCGATCGCCGCGGTCGTGAATGCGAGCAGGTCCTGGTCGGCAGCCGCCCAGTCGAACCACGAGATCTCGTCGTCCTGGCAGTACGCGTTGTTGTTGCCGCCCTGCGACCGGGCGATCTCGTCGCCGCCGAGGATCATCGGGATGCCCGCCGACAGCAGCAGCGTGCCGAGGAAGTTCCGGCGCTGGCGGTCGCGGTAGTCGTTCACCGCACCGTCGTCGGTCGGGCCCTCGATGCCGCCGTTGAACGAGGTGTTGTTGCTCTCGCCGTCGTTGTTGTCCTCGCCGTTGGCCTCGTTGTGCTTCTCGGCGTACATGGTCAGGTCGGCCAGGGTGAAGCCGTCGTGTGCGGTGATGAAGTCCACCGAGCAGAGCGGCGACCGGCGCGAGCCCTCGTAGACGTCCGGGCTGCCGAGGACGCGCTGCACGGCGTCGCCGAGCGTGCCCTCGTCGCCGCGCCAGAACGCGCGGAGATCGTCGCGGTACTTGCCGTTCCACTCCGACCAGTCGGCCGGGAAGCCGCCCACCTGGTAGCCGGCGGTGTCCCACGGCTCGGCGATCATCTTCACCTCGCGGAGCACCGGGTCCTGGTGGATGATGTCGAGGAACGCGGAGTGCTTCTCGGCCTCGCCGTCCTGACGGGTCAGGGTCGTCGCCAGGTCGAAGCGGAAGCCGTCGACGTGCATCTCCTCGACCCAGTAACGGAGCGAGTCCGTGATGAGCCCGAGGGCAGACGGGTGCGACACGTTGAGCGAGTTGCCCGTGCCGGTCGTGTCGAAGTAGTTCGCCTCGTCGCCCTCGACCAGGCGGTAGTACGAGGCGTTGTCGATGCCCTTGAAGGACAGCGTCGGGCCCATGTGGTTGCCCTCGGCGGTGTGGTTGTAGACGACGTCCATGATGACTTCGAGCCCCGCGGCGTGCAGGGCCTTGACCATCTCCTTGAACTCGGTGACCTGCTGCCCGGCCGTGCCCGAGGACGAGTACTCGTCGTGCGGGGCGAAGAAGCCGATGCTGTTGTAGCCCCAGTAGTTGCGGAGGCCCTTGTCGGCGAGCGTCGAGTCCTGCACGAACTGGTGCGTCGGCAGCAGCTCGACCGCGGTCACGCCGAGGTCGGTCAGGTGCTTGATCGCCGCCGGGTGCGCGAGGCCCGCGTACGTGCCGCGGATCTCCTCCGGCACGTCCGGGTGCTGCTTCGTGAAGCCCTTGACGTGGACCTCGTACACGACGGTGTCGCGGTACGGGGTGCGCAGGAGGGTGTCGCCGTCCCAGTCGAACTCGCGGTCGGCGACGACGGACTTCGGCATGGCGCTCGCCGAGTCGGTCTCGTCGATCTGCTCGGGGTCCTCCATGTCGTGGCCGAACAGGGCCTGGCCCCACTCGTACGACCCGTCGACGGCGGTGGCGTAGGGGTCGAGCAGGAGCTTCGCGGCGTTGTGACGCAGGCCGTTCGCCGGGTCCCAGGCGCCGTGCACGCGGAAGCCGTAGCGGGTGCCGACGGTCACGTCCGGCACCACGTCGTGGAAGGTGTAGCCGGTGCGGTTGCGGAGCTCGGTGCGGTGCTCGGTGCCGTCCTCGTCGAAGCGGCAGAACTCCACCCGCTCGGCCGTGCTGGAGAACAGTGCGACGTTGGCGCCACCCTCGACGAGGGTGACACCGAGGGGCGTGCGGGAGGAAGAGGTCATGGTGCCCTTCTAGTGGTCGGCGTCTGTGCTCCGCCCTCGGCGGCGTACCCCGGTCGTCACGGGCGTCCGTCCTCCGCGTCCACGACGCCGGGCGTCGGGGTCGTGTCCGTGAAGTCCTCGCGCATCGTGCGGACGCCCCGCTGCGGGTGCGCGCGGTCCAGGTGCTTCGCCCGCGATGCCTTCCGCGGCTCCGGGTCGGTGCCCATCACGCGGTTCCGGTCCTGCTGCAGGGCGCTGTCGACCTCGCCCTCGCGGTTGAACGACCACATCAGCATCGGGTCGCCCGTCGGCAGGGGATCGGCCGGGTGGGATCCCATCTGCGTGCTGTGCCAGGTGTGCCAGGTCTTGCCGTACGAGTTGACGAGGTGCCCCATCAGCTCGGTCTCGACGGCGATCGGCAGGCCGGGGGCGACGAGCTCGCCGGAGAACACCTCGTGGTTGTGCGGGTGCCACGACGCCTGCTCGTCCTCGGGCAGCGAGTCGAACAGCCGCTCGGACACGATGTACTCGATGCCGATCAGGTTCGCGTCCGCCGTGTTGCCGTCGAACAGCACGCACTGCAGCACCTCGCCGTTCACGACCTTGCAGTAGTGGTGCGCCTCCATCTGCAGGTCGGGCTCGCCCTTGACGCAGTGGAAGCCGACCACGTACACGTCGAAGCCCTTCAGCGGTGCGTGCTGCTGGAGCGCGGCGGCGCCGCGGTCGAGGAGGGCCAGCGTGAAGCCACCGCCCTCGCCCGGCGGGGTGACGCCGGCCTTCCGGTCCGGCACGCCGGGTGTGATCGCCATCGTCGTCCTCCTCGCGTCGTGGCCCCGACGCTGCCCCCGCCGTCCTGGTCGTCGGTCCAGCGTGGGGTCGGGCGTCCCGACCCAGTACGGTCGTCACGTCCGACGTCCTCCCACCTGGATCGAGCAACGATGCCATCGCAGTACCGCGCCGCCGACGACCGCTACGAGCAGACGCCCTACGAACGCGTCGGGAGGAGCGGCTTGCTGCTGCCCCGCATCTCGCTCGGGCTCTGGAACAACTTCGGCCACGACCGTCCCCTCGCCACGCAGCGCGACATCGTGCTGCACGCGTTCGACCGCGGGGTGACGCACTTCGACCTCGCGAACAACTACGGTCCGCCGTACGGTGCTGCCGAGGAGCAGTTCGGCCGCATCCTCGAGGCGGACCTGCGGCCGTACCGCGACGAGATCGTCGTCTCGACCAAGGCCGGGTACGACATGTGGGCCGGCCCGTACGGCAACTGGGGCTCCCGCAAGTACCTGCTCGCGTCGCTCGACCAGTCGCTCGCCCGGCTCGGGCTCGAGTACGTCGACGTCTTCTACTCGCACCGCCCCGACCCGGAGACGCCGATCGAGGAGACGATGGGCGCCCTGGTGACCGCGGTCCGTTCGGGCCGGGCGCTGTACGCGGGCATCTCGAACTACTCGCCCGCGCAGACCGCGGCCGCGGCCGAGGTGCTCGCCGCCGAGGGTGTCCCGCTCCTCATCCACCAGCCGCGGTACAGCATGTTCGACCGCACACCCGAGGCCGGGCTGTTCGACGAGCTCGAGCGGCAGGGGACCGGCGCGATCGTGTTCTCGCCGCTGGCCGGCGGCCTGCTGACCGACCGGTACCTGGACGGGTCGGTGCCGGTCGGGTCGCGTGCCGCCGAGGGGCGCTGGTTCGGCGCGGACCGGATCGACGACGACTACCTCACGACGGCGCGGGCACTGAACGACATCGCGGTCGCGCGCGGGCAGTCGCTCGCGCAGCTGGCGATCACGTGGGTGCTCCGGCAGCCGGCCGTCACCTCGGCGCTCGTCGGGGCGTCGAGCGTGCGGCAGCTCGACGGGACGCTCGACGCGCTCGCCGGGGCGCCGCTCAGCGACGACGAGCTCGCGGCGATCGACGCGCTGGTGCCGCGGGGCTGACGACCGCCGGACAACCGGACGGACGGACAGACGGGAGGCGCGGTGCCAGCTGGCACCGCGCCTCCCGTCCGTCGGTGGTCGCGTCGTGACGCGACGTCCGGGTCAGACCGTGGCGGTCGCCTCGTCGCGGTGCGGGAGCTTCCAGCCCGGGCGCACGAAGTGGCACGTGTACCCGGCGGGGTACTTCTCCAGGTAGTCCTGGTGCTCCTCCTCGGCCTCCCAGAAGTCACCGGCGGGCTCGACCTCGGTGACGACCTTGCCCGGCCAGATGCCCGAGGCGTCGACGTCGGCGATGGTGTCGAGGGCGACCTGGCGCTGCTCGTCGTTCGTGAAGAAGATCGCCGAGCGGTAGCTGCGTCCGACGTCGTTGCCCTGCCGGTCCTTCGTGGACGGGTCGTGGATCTGGAAGAAGAACTCGAGCAGGTCGCGGTACGAGATCTGCGACGGGTCGAAGACGATCTCGACGGCCTCGGCGTGGTCGCCGTGGTTCCGGTAGGTGGCGTTCGGGGTGTCGCCGCCGGAGTAGCCGACGCGCGTGCTGATCACGCCCGGGCGGCGGCGCAGGAGCTGCTGGGCTCCCCAGAAGCACCCGCCGGCGAGGATGGCGGTCTCGGTCGTGGTCATGTGTCCTCCTGGGGGTCGTGGCGCCGCTGGCTGCGGCATCAGACGGTGCAACCGGCGGCCCGGGTCCTGTGTTCCCGAGCGTCCATCCTGCGCCGCGGACCACGACGACAGCTGGTGACGGGCACGGCGCTGTCCGCAGACCGACGCCGCGCCGAGGGGTCTCGCGGGCGTCGGGACGGTGGTCTAGCATTCGAACACACGTTCGAATCGGGAGGTCGGGATGATGTTGACGCACGAGGTCGCCACGGTGTGGTGGGAGCGCGGAGTGCCGGACCGGATGGTGTGGCGCGACCGACGCTGGCGGGTGAGCGACAGCCCGACGCGGCTGACGGCGACGGCCGAGTTCCTGCCGTCGGCGATGACGCACGCGCCGGAGCGCACGGTGGGGTGGCGGTTCCAGGTGAGTGCCGAGGGGGACGCGGTCGTCGTCGACATCGTGCCCGAGGGTGACGGCTGGGTGGTCGCGCGAACCTGGCGCTGACTGCGCTGCGGGGTGCGGTGCGGGTCAGGCACTGCCGCGCCGGACGACCTCCGTCGGCAGGACCAGGCCGCGCGGCTCCTCGTCGTCGCCCGCGATGTGCGCGAGGACCTGCTGCGCCGCGGGCTCGCCGAGCGTGCGTGCGGGCTGCCGGACGGTCGACAGCGGTGGGTCGCAGCGCAGCGCCCACGCGGTGGAGGAGATCGCACTCAGCGGCCCTTCAATGGTCATACGATTGAAGGACCGCGCGAGGTCGACGGTCACCGCGGCAGGTCCTGTGGTGATGCCGCCGCTGACCGGTCGAACCATCGACGTCCAGGCCGCGGACCCGTCCGTCACGGGCTACCGGCCGCGATCCCGGGGTCCCGCCAGCGCGCCGGTCCCGCCGTCCCACCGGCCCGCCGTCCCACCGGCCCGCCGTCCGCCGCCGGTACTGCCAGCCCCCGGCCGAGTCCGTCGACCAGGGCGAGCACCGCATCCGCGACCACCGAGGCCGGCTCGGTGAGGCGACGCGACGCGACCGGAGCGCATCGGGACCACGTGACGGACGGGAGGCGCGGTGCCAGCCGGCACCGCGCCTCCCGTCCGTCGACGCTCCGGTCCGCTACGCAACCGCGATCTCGTTGGGCACGCCGGGCAGCTCGTCGCTGGACGCGAGGACCTTCCCGGTGGTCAGGTCCACTGCGTGGAGCTGCTGCTCGGCGGGGTCGGTGACGTACGCGACGTCGCCGACGACCTTCAGTGCGGGGTGGGCGTCCTGCCACTCGGCCGGGCCCTCCCACGCGTCGATCACGGGGAAGGAGTCGAGGGCCCCGCCGGTCTGCTCGTCGAAGGTGTGCAGCGCGCCGTCCGAGCCGAGGACGACGGCTTCGTCGTCCGGGCCGCGTGCGATGTCGCGGAAGGTGAAGCCGACGCCCTCCGGCATGTCCGCCACGCGGTACTCGCCGGACGCCGCGTCGATGAGCGCGACCTGGTCGAGCAGGTAGCCCTCGCTGTCCGGGTCGTCGTTGTAGTCGCCGACCGCGATCGAGCTCGTCTCGGTGGTGAAGAGGTTGCCCGTGCGTCCGTACTCGGTCGGGGCGTCGATCTTCGAGAACGCACCGTCCCGGTACACGAGTGCGCCGTCGGTGCAGCCGAACACCGCGACCTCGTCCTGCACCGCTCCCTCGCCGTGCACGTTCGGGCACTCCTCGGAGCGCGTGAGCTCCTTGCCGTCCTCGTCCAGGGCGCGGACGCCGGTGCGCTCCTCCTCGGTGCCGATGGTGGTGAGGAGCGTCCCGTCCTCGAGCACGATGGCGACGCCGTGGTGTGCAGCCTCGGACTCGGTGGTCTCGACCTCGGGCAGGCGGTCACCGTCGAGCTCGTCGTGGTCGAACACGGTCACGTCGCCGGAACCGTCCGCGAACAGTGCGGTCTTCTCGCCGTGCACGACCGCGTGGCCGCCGGTGTCCGCCGGGAAGACGGCATCGGTCAGGGCCGGGTCGGCAGCCGTGTCGAGGACCCGGAAGCCCTCGGGGGCGGTGACGAGCACGTGTCGCCCGTCGCCGGCGGGGTTGACCCGGGTGAAGCCCTCGATCGCGTCGTCGGCGACGACCTGCAGGTCCTGGTCGAGGGTGAGCAGCCCGCCGTCGTAGGTCAGGACGATGCGGTCGCCGTCGGCAGCGGCCTTCGTGGTCGGGGTGCCCTCGGCCTCGGCGGCCGGGCCGGTCGAGCAGCCGGTCAGGACCAGGGCGGCCGCGCCGAGCAGGGCGGCGGGCGCGAGCGTGGTGCGCAGAGTTGTCATGGCGCTCACTGTACTGATTCTCATTCTCATCAGGAAATCGACAGGCCGTCGACGATGGCGTCCGCGTTCGAGCGCATCATCCCGAGGTAGGTCGATGCCTCGCCGTCGGCGGTCAGTGACTCGGTGGCGAGGGAGCGGATCGCGACGTGCACGTCCACCTCGTCGGCGAGCACCTCGGCCAGTCGGGCGGGCTGCGACAGGTCGGCGAAGATCGTCGGCACCCCGGCCTCGTCGATCGCGGACGCCAGGTCGCGCAGGTCCGCGGCGCTCGGCGACGCCAGGGTCGTGCCGCTCGGGATCACGGCGCCGACGACGCGGAAGCCGTACCGGTCGGCCAGGTACCCGAACACGTGGTGGTTCGTGACGAGGGCCCTGCGGTCCTCCGGGATGCCCGCGAACGCGTCGGTCATCTCGTCGTCCAGCGTCGCCAGCTCGGTCAGGTACGCCTCCGTGCCGGTCGGCTCGATGCCCGCGTCGCGCAGGTCGTCGTCGAGCGCCTCGACGACGTCGACCATCCGCGCGGGGTCGGTCCACAGGTGCGGATCGGGGCCGCTGTCGTCCTCGGTGGTCCACTCGAGGGCGTCGACGTGCTCGCCCGCCGTGAACACCGGGACGCCGTCGGACGCGGCGGCCTCGACGTGTCGGGCGACCCCCTCCTCGAGTCCCAGGCCGTTCTCGACGACCAGGTCGGCGGTCCGGAGCCGGGCGGCCTCCTGCGCGGAGACCTCGAACGAGTGCGGGTCGGCCCCCGGGGGCATGAGCACCATCACGTCGGCGGCGTCCCCGACGACCTCGGTCACGACGTCGCCGAGGATGTTCGTCGTGACCGCGACGATGGGGCGGTCGGACCCGGCCGACGAGCAGCCTGCGGTCGTCACGACGAGTCCGGCGGCCACGGCCAGTGCGGCCGCGACCCGGAGGCGGCGCGTCACAGCCCGACCTCGGCGAAGGCCACGGGTGCCTCCGGCAGGTCGATCGAGCGGGCGACCCGTGCGCCGTCGGCGAAGTCGACCTCGTGCACCTGCTCGCCGGAGGCATCGGCGACGTAGGCGCGCTGGGCGTCGAGCTGCAGCAGCGGCTGCTCGGCGGGGTCGAGCAGCGGCTCCGTGGTGGCGACCGCACCGGTCGACGCGGTCACCACCACGACGCGGCCCTGTTCGTCGATGCCGACGACGTGCTCGTCCTCGTCGTCCACCGCCGTCACCGCACGCAGCGGTCGGTCGGTCTCGACCAGGCGCCAGGACCCCTCGCGGGTGTCGAGCAGCCAGGCGCCGCGGTCGCCCGCGAGCCCGGCCACGGTCGGTCGCCCGGAGCGGGCCGAGAACGCCGTCGGTCGCTCCGCGCCGGCCGGGAGCGCCACGGCGGTGACCCCGCCGTCCTCGCCGACGACGACGGCGCCGTCCGCGCAGCCGACCACCGCCCCGGCGCGCGTCACGATGCCGCCGGCGGGGTCCGTGCACGCCTGCGCCGGGTCCGAGTCGGTGCCCGGGCTGCTGGCCGTGCCGTCCGCGTCGAGCACGCGCACGGTGTCCCCGCTGCCGGCGACGAGGCGCTCACCGAACGGCAGCAGGACGGTCGCGTCGACCCGTGCGGTCTCCTCGACCTCGCCCTGGCCGAGCGCCGCGCGGTCGAGGACGACCGCCTCGCCGCGCTCGGGCCAGGTGATGGTGGTCATCGTCTCCGAGGAGTGCACCTCGACCGGGCCACCGCCGTCGATCGTGTCGACGACCCGCGGCTGGGCCGCGTAGTAGTGCGTGTGGTCGCCGTGGTCGACCGTCCACGAGCCGCCGTCGACGATCGTGGTCCGGTCGTCCATGCTGGTGACGAGGAAGCGTCCGTCGGTGGCGGAGTGCTCGGGCGCGTCGACCTCGTCGAGGGCGGTGGTCTCCCCGGTGAGCAGGTCGTGCACGCTCGTCGCCCCGCTCGCGGACACGGCCAGGAGGCGCACCTGCGGCTCCTGCGCCTCGCTCGCGCCCTCGACGTGGCCGTGGGGCGCCGCGGTGCCGGTCGCATCGTCGGCCGCCGGCCCGCCGGACCGGTCGCTCGAGCAGGCGGTGAGGCCGACGGCCAGGCCGACGGCGACTGCGGTGGTGGTGAGGAGGCGCGCCGGGGCGCCTCGGTTCGTCAGCTGGTTCATGCTCCCTCTCGTGGTGCTGGTGCTGGTGCTGGTGCTGTTGGTGCGTGTCGGCGTGCTGGTGTGACCCGGCGGGGGTCCGCGCTCCGCGGTCGCAGGGTGGCGAGCGTGCGGGAGACGGCGACGGAGGCGACGGCGACGGCCGCGATGCTCGCCCCGGCGGCGGTGCCGAGGTGCCAGGACACGAGCAGGCCCGTGGCCACGGCGGCCGTGCCGATCACCGCGGCGAGGAGCATCGTCGACCCCACCTGCCGCGTCCATGCGCGGGCGGCAGCCGCCGGGGCGAGCAGGAGCCCGACGACGAGCAGGGTGCCGACGGCCCGGTAGGACGCGACGACCGCGAGGGTGACCAGGCCGACGAGCACCACCTCGGCCAGACGGGGACGGAGCCCGAGGGTCGCGGCCTTGCGGACGTCGAACGCCGCGGCGGTGAAGGGCCGGTGGAACACGGCGGCGAGCACGAGCGCGACGGCGACCGCCACCACGAGGCCGCCCAGGTCCGTCCGGGTCACGGCGAGCACGTCCCCGAACAGGATCGCCGTGACGTCGGTGGCGAAGGAGCGCGACGACGACACGATGATCACGCCGAGTGCGAGCATCCCGACGAACAGCAGCCCGATCGAGGTGTCGTACGACAGCCGGGCGCGGCGACGGAGTGCACCGACGCCGAACACCATCACGCCGGCGCTCACCGCGGCACCGAGCACCGCGGGGGCGCCGGTCAGGGTGGCGACCGCGACGCCGGGGAGCATGCCGTGCGCCAGGGCCTCGCCGAGGAACGCCATGCCCCGCACGAGCACCCACGTGCCGACGACCGCGCACAGGACCGCCGCCAGGGTGCCGCCGGCGAGGGCGCGCAGCATGAAGTCGACGGAGAACGGATCGGTCAGCCAGGTCACGGTCCGAGACGCTACATGAAAACGAGTATCGATACTGATAGCCTCCTCAGGTGCTCACCACCGCCGTCACGCCTGCCCTCGGGGTCACCGGACTGGTCGTCCGACGCGGCGACCGGACCGTGCTCGACCGGCTCGACATGACCTTCCCCGCCGGGGTGGTCACGGCGCTGACCGGGCCCAACGGGTCCGGCAAGTCGACGCTGCTCGACGCGCTCGCCGGGGTGGTGACGGTCGACGACGGAGTCGTGTCGGGCCTCCCGTCCGGCGGTGTCGCGTACGTGACCCAGGCCGTGCCGCCGACCGCGCTCCCGCTCACCGTGCGCTCGACCGTCGCGATGGGTCGGTGGCGGGCACGGGCCTGGTGGCGCCCGCTCGGTCGGACCGATCACGCGGTCGTCGACGCGCAGCTGGAGCGGATGGGGATCACGGACCTCGCCGACCGGCCGCTCGACGAGCTGTCCGGCGGACAGCGGCAGCGCACGCTCGTCGCACTCGGGTTGGCGCAGCGCGCTCCCGTCCTGCTCGTCGACGAGCCGACCGCCGGCGTCGACGCCGCGTCGGCGGCGCTCGTGACCCGTGCGCTCGCCGACGAGGCAGCCACGGGGGTCGTCGTCGTGCACGCCGCACACGACCCCGTCGCGATCGCCGCTGCCGACCGGGTGGTCGCGCTCGGCTGATGCGGACGGCGGACGGGGCCCGGCGCTCGGCGTCAGCCGCGCAGGGTGTCGCTCGGGCGTTCGCCGAACTGCTCCGCGTAGTACCCGGCGAAGCGGCCGAGGTGCCCGAAGCTCCACGCGCGCGCGACCTCGGCGACCGAGGTCGTCGATGGTTCCCCCTCCCGCAGGGCGACCCGCACCTGCTGCAGGCGGGCGTTCCGGAGCTCGACCATCGGTGACGACAGTCCCGCGCGGGTGAAGGCCTGCTGGAGGCCGCGCTCGCTGAGCTGCGCTGCGGCCGCGATGTCGTGCACGCTCAGGGGCTCGGCGCAGTGGTCGACGATGAAGTCACGAGCGCGACCGACGGCCCGTGGCTGATGCACGTTCCGGCCCGGCTCCTCGAGGGCGAAGGCGTCCAGGAGCAGACGACTGATCGACCCGACCAGCGTGCTGCGGCGCGGGCCGGGCGTCGCCGGCTCGAGCAGTTCCGGCGCGGCGACCGCCAGGCGCTCCTGCAGCCGGGCGAGCGCGACCGGGTCCGGGCGCCGGGTGAGGGTGAGTGCGCCGGGGCTGCCACCGCGGGCGACGTGCAGCTGCTCGAGGTACGCGGCCTCCACGTCGACGGCGTGCATGACGACCCCGGCCGCCGCCTCGATCGTGAACGGACGCCCCACCGGGTACGTGGCGGGGACGCCCGGGACGAGCACGTGCTCGTCCGGCGTCCCGGCGTCCATGACCGCGTTGCCGTGCTGCGCCCAGGTGACCAGGTAGCGCCCGACGGGCTCGATCCGCCCCCAGCGCTGCCCCGTGACCGTCGAGCTCCGGAGCGAGAAGCGGCGGTCGGCGACCGAGCGCATGCGGAAGCCGAAGTCGCGGTCGCGCACCGGTGCGAGTTCGACCCGGTGGGCGTTGTGCAACTGCGCGTAGAAGTCGGTCGCGGAGTGCAGGTCCGATCCCGCGGCGAGGCGGCGGTGCACGTCCGCGGGTTCGTGGTCACCGCTGGGCTGGGCTGCGTCCATGTGTCCGGTCACTCTACGGTGACCGGCGGACGCCGACGGCACACGGATCAGGCGGTGCCGTCGAGCGCGGCGCGCGCCGCCGCGACCACCGTGGCGTCCGTCACCGAGTGTGCGTCGCCGCGGTCCCCGGCGCCCATCGGGACCCCCGCGTGCCCGGTCCCCGCCGACCGCTTGGCGGACAGGTGCACGGCGGCGACCCCGGCCCCGACCAGTGCCGGGACGTCGCCCGGGCGCACCCCTGCTCCCGCCATCACCTGCACCGGACCGGCCGCGTCGACCATCCGGGCGATCGTCGCCGCACCAGCCGGAGCACTCGGCGCGCCGCCCGAGGTCAGGACGCGGGTCAGACCGAGGTCCGCCAGCCGACCGGCCGTCGCGACCGGGTCCGCGGCGTGGTCGACCGCCCGGTGCAGCGTGACCTCGGCACGGGCGGAGACGGCGCGAGCGGCGTCCACGAAGCGACGGAGGGCGTCCTCGTCGAGGGTCCGGTCCGCGCGCAGGGCCCCGACCACCACCCCCGCGGCCCCGGACCGCAGCACCGTCCGGACCTCCCGCTCCATCAGGGCGAGCTCGTCGTCGTCGTACACGAAGGCCCCGGGCCGGCACCGCACCAGGGCGTGCGCCGGGATCCCGGTCTCGTGCGTCGCCTCGACCAGGGCCTGCGACGGCGTCAGTCCGCCCAGTTCCAGCCCGACGCACAGCTCGACGCGGTCGGCGCCGCCGTCCCGGGCGACGAGCGCTCCCGCGGGCGAGGTCACGGCGATCTCGAGTGCGACGGTGGACGAGGGGGCTGGGTTCACGCGGTGGCTCCGAGGGGTTCGTTCGACGGCGGGACGATGCGCGCGGACAGGTCCGGCGGCGTCGCGAACTCCCGATCGTAGGGGAACACCGGTCGCTCGATCCGGTGGTGACCGAGGCGGAGCAGGTCCTGGTCGACCCCACCCGGGGTGAGCGCGAGCATCCAGTCAGCAGCCATGTCGAACAGCTCCGGCTCGAGGTACCCGATCTTCACGACGACGACGTCGGCCCCGCGCGGGTCGAGGTCGAGGTCGGTGAAGTCGTGCTCGTGGTGGTACGGCTTGCGGAGCCTCGTCAGGATCGCGAAGACGCTGCCGACCTGCAGCACCACCTCGGTCTCGGCGTCACGGTCGCCGTGCTTGACCGCGTGCACCCGTCCCGTCATGGTGATCGGCCCCGCGTGCACGTCGTCGACCTCGGCTCCCGCGGTGACGGTGACGGTCGCTCCGACTCCCGCCGCCACCGCGGCCTCGACGGCAGCCGGCCCGGGGACGCTCGCGTAGATCACGGTCGGTCCGTCCGGGGTCGCGAACGCCGGTTGCGCGAGCACCTGTGTGAGCCCCCACGTCATGTCGCCGGAACCGCCGGCAGTGGGGTTGTCCCCCGAGTCCGACACGAAGAACGGACGGGCGGCACCGGGCGCGAGCGCGGCGGCGAGGCACTCGTCGAACGAGCCCGTCGGTGCCACGAACGCGAAGTCCTCGCGGGCGTCCCAGAAGGCCCGCGCCAGGCGCTCGGCGCCGGCGGCCACGACGTCGCGGTCCCAGCCGGTGACGACGGTGACGGCACGGTCGCGGGGCTGGTCGGCCCAGGCGTACCCGACCCAGATCGCGGCGTCGAGGACGCCGTCCTCCTGCTCGACCTCCGGCACCTGCGCGTAGATCGACGCCGCGGGCTCGATGCGGGTGGAGGTCTGCTCGCCCGGCAGCAGCACCGGGATCGGGATCCACGCCTTCACCGGCCGCTGTGCTCCGACCGGCCTCGTGGTGAGCACGTCGACGAGGTTCCGGACCGCGCGCTCCTTCGTCTCGAGGGCGTCCTCGTGCGGGGCCATCCGGTAACAGGTGACGAGGTCGACCTGGTGCGCGAGCTCCCGCGTGACGTTGCCGTGCAGGTCCATCGACGCCGACACGACCACGTCCGGTCCGACGACCGCGCGGATGCGACCGAGCAGGTCGGTCTCGGCGTCGTCGAGCCCCTCGACCACCATCGCGCCGTGGATGTCGTACCAGAGCCCGTCCACGGGGCCGATGTCGGTCAGGCGCGCGACGATCTCGTCGGCGAGCTCCTCGTACGCCGGCCGGGCGACGACCCCGCCGGGCAGCGCGTGACCGATGAGCGCCCCGCGGAACTCAGCCGCGTCGGCGTACGACGCCAGGAACGGGTACCGGGTCACGACCTCGTCGCCGCGGTCGGGGTGGAACGCGGGCGCCGTCGTCCGGGTCGGCGTGAAGGTCGACGTCTCGATCGCGAGTCCGGCGATCGCGATCACCGGGCGGCGGCGGGCGGGGGTCTCAGACACGGGTGCTCCTGTTCCTGGTGGCGGACTGCGGGATGGGGGTGGACAGTGCCTCGAGCGATGCCGCGAGCCCGCGCTGCAGGGCGAACTGCCCCGCACCGACGAGCCCGGCATCGGCGCCGAGCGACACCGGTTCGATCGCGAGGTGCTGCGTCATCAGCGGGTGGCAGCTCTCGTACAGCTGGCTCCGCACGGCGGCGATGAACGGGTCGAGCGTGGAGAGGATCCCGCCGAGGTAGACGGCGTCCGGGTTGAAGAAGTTGACGTTCGCGGCGAGGACCTCGCCGAGGTACCGACCGGCCACCCGCACGGCGCGGGTCGTCTCCGGGTGGGCGTCCGAGGCGAGTCGGACGACGTCCGCGGTCGAGGCCACGTCGACCCCGGCGGACGACAGGATCCGCACGAGGGCGGCGCCGGACGCGACGGTCTCCAGGCAGCCGGTGTTGCCGCACGAGCACGGGGTGTCGCCGGCGGCGTCGATCCGGACGTGCGTGATGTCGCCCGCGGAGCCGGTCGAGCCGCGGTAGAGCCGGCCGTCGAGGACGATGCCCGCACCGATCGCCGACCCGGCCTTGATCGTGATGGTCTGCCGACGCGACGGATCGCGCACCGTCTGCTCGCCCGCGGCCATGCAGTTCGCGTCGTTGTCCACGACGGCGGCCAGCCCGAAGCGCGCGGAGAGCCAGTCGACCACGGGGAACCCGTTCCAGCCGGGCATCCGGCTCGGCAGGTCGACGACCCCCGCCTCGACGTCCACCGGGCCGGGGAGGCTGACCCCGACGCCGCGCAGTCCGTCGCGGCCCCGGTCGTCCGCGAGCCGCTCGAGCAGGCCGGCCAGGCGGGCGAGCCCGGCGGTCGGCCCGTCGGCGAGCGCGAACGGGACCGTCGCGACCGACTCGAGCGCGCCTCCCGGCAGCACCACACCGATCCGCACGTGCTCACCGCCGACGTCCGCGGCGACCGCGTACTCGTCGGCACCGCCGATGCGGAGCACCTTGCGGGGACGCCCGCCCGTGGAGACGTCGGTGCCCTCCTCGGCGAGCAGTCCGTGTCGCAGCAGCTGTCCGACGACGTGCGACACCGTCGAGGGTGCGGCGGCGAGGAGCTCGGCGATCTCGGTGCGGCTCGACGCCTGCCCGGTGGCGACGAGCTCGAGGACGCGCGCGCTGAGGTCCGGCACGACTTTCTCCAATCCGGACGGAACGCGTCGGCGGCGTCCCGTCCACCGCGACGATACGGCGATCCGTACGCAGCGAGGCTTTCGTGCAAATCGCAGAAACACACTATTTACACGGAGACGTTTGTTTTTCCAACGCGCCTGGTCCTTGACTGTCCCCGTGCCGCCGGCACCCGTGCTCCACCCTCCCCGACGTTCCACGCACAAGGAGACACCGCATGTCCAAGCCCCGTCGCTGGGCGCTCCTCACCGGAGCCGCGATCGCCGTGAGCGCCCTGCTCGCCGGATGTTCCGGCGGTGGCAACGCCTCCACCGGTTCCGGATCCGACGAGATCAACTACGCGCTCCCCGCCAACTTCACGCCGAACTGGATCCTGCCGATCGGCACCGCGGCCCACCTCAACACCAACAACGGCTCGATCGCGCAGTCGCTGTACGAACCGCTCGTCGCCTACGACGGCTCGACCGGCAAGATCGCCTGGAACAAGGCGGGTTCGATCGCGACGGCGGCCGACTTCGCGAAGGACGGCACGAGCGTGACCATGACGCTCGGCGACCGGCACTGGTCGGACGGCAAGCCGATCACGAGCCGTGACGTCGCGTTCTGGTTCAACCTGGTCAAGGCGAACAAGGACCAGTGGGGCTCGTACTCCGAGGGCAAGGCGCCCGACAACTGGACGTCCTTCAAGGCCGTCGACGACACCCACTTCACGATCACCTTCGACAAGGCGTACAACCCGGACTGGATGCTCGCGAACCAGCTGAGCCACATCATCCCGCTGCCGCAGCACGCCTGGGACAAGACGAGCGCCTCCGCGACGGTGAGCGACGCCGACGAGACCACGGACGGCGCGAAGCAGGTCTGGAAGTACCTCAACACCGCCGCGGGGAAGATCGCCGACTACGCGACCGACGACCTGTGGAAGACCATCTCCGGCCCGTACGGCGTCACGGCGTTCACGACTGCCGGCAAGGTCACCCTGACGGCGAACACGAAGTACGACGGCGGTGAGGAGGCGCAGATCGCGACCGTCAACCTGCTGCCGTTCACGACCGCCGACGCCGAGGTGAACGCCGTCCGCTCGGGTGAGGTCGACTACGGGTACATCAACGCCACGGACATGGACCAGGAGGACTCCTTCACGCAGAAGGGCTACGAGGTCGAGCCGTGGACCGGCTGGGCGATCACGTACATGCCGTACAACTTCAACAACCCGGACATGGGTGCCGTGTTCAAGCAGCTGTACGCCCGCCAGGCCGTGCAGATGTCGATCGACCAGACCGCGCTGTCGAAGGTCGTCTTCAACGGCACCGCCACCGCCACGTACGGTCCCGTCCCGCAGGCGCAGGAGTCCGACTTCGTCTCCGACGTGCAGAAGGACAACCCGTACCCGTTCAGCACGTCGAAGGCGAAGGAACTGCTCACCAGCCACGGCTGGACGAAGCAGGGCGACACCATGGTCTGCACGGACCCGGGCACCTCGGCGGACCAGTGCGGCGAGGGGGTCGCGAAGGGCACGGAGTTCACCATGCAGGTGCTGTCGCAGTCCGGCTCCACGGTGACCGACAACATGATGAGCGCGATCCAGTCGTCGCTGGCGAAGACCGGCATCGGCTTCACGATCAAGACCGCGCCCGTCTCGAGCGTGCTGTCGCAGACCCCGACCTGCACGAGCGACGAGGCGTCCTGCGACTGGGACCTCTCGTTCTTCGGCACCGCGGGCAGCTGGTACTTCCCGGCCTACCCGACCGGTGAGTCGCTCTTCCAGACCGGCGGTTCGGCGAACTTCGGCTCGTACTCGAACAAGGAGGTCGACGCCCTGATCGACGCGACCACCACCTCGACCGACCCGACCAAGGTGCAGGACTACAGCGCCGCGGTCGCGAAGGACCTGCCCGTCATCTGGCTGCCGAGCCCGGACTACCAGATCTCGGTCGTCAAGCAGGGCCTGACCGGGTTCGACCAGGACTCCCTCGCCAACTTCCACCCGGCCCAGTGGAAGTGGAGCAAGTGAGTCGCTGACGCGACCACGGTCGGGAGGCGCGGTGCGCGTCCGACGCGCACCGTCCTCCCTCGCAAGCTCGGTCGGCGCGCCCCGCGCGATGCTCCGCATCGCCGCTCAGCGGGGCGCGCCCGACCGCTCAGCAACCACCCGAACGACGGAAGCCGCATGACCACAGCTCTGTACCTCCTCCGACGCGTCCTGCAGGCGCTCGCGGTGATCCTCATCGTCACGATCGTCGTGTTCTGCCTGCTGCACGCCCTGCCGGGCGGTCCCGCCCGCGGTGTGCTCGGCGTCTCCGCGACGCCCGCCCAGATCGCTGCCTTCAACCAGGCGCAGGGACTCGACCAGCCGCTGCCCGTGCAGTACGTCCGCTTCCTCGGACGACTGCTCACCGGTGACCTCGGCACCTCGTACACGCTCAACGAACCGGTCTCGCAGCTCATCGTCGAGCGCCTGCCGAAGACCCTCGTGCTCACCGGACTGTCCGCCGTGCTCGGGCTCCTCGTCGCGATCCCGGTCGGCATGCTGCAGGCCGCCCGCCGCAACGGTGCGGCCGACTACGCGGCGACCGCACTGGCGTTCGTGTTCTACTCGACGCCCGCGTTCTTCCTCGGCCTGGTCCTGATCATCGTGTTCAGCCAGCAGTTGCCCTGGCTGCCGTCGCAGGCGCCGAGCGGCACCACCCTGTCCGAGGTGTTCCAGGACCCCGCGGGTCTCGTGCTGCCCGTCCTGACCGGGGCCCTCGCGATGATCGCCGTGTTCAGCCGGTACATGCGAGCAGCGACGCTCGAGAACCTGCAGGAGGACTACGTGCGCACCGCGCGGGCCGGCGGCGCCTCGACCGCGGCGATCCTGCGGCGACACGTGTTCCGGAACTCGCTCACCCCGGTGGTGGCGATGCTCGGGTACTACCTGCCGGTGCTGTTCGGTGGCGCGCTCGTCACCGAGCAGCTGTTCAACTACCCGGGGATGGGGCTGCTGTTCTGGAACGCCGCGCAGTCCTCGGACTACCCGACGCTGCTCGGCTGCGTGCTCGTCATCTCCATCGCGACCGTCGTCGGCACGCTGCTCGCCGACGTCGCGCAGTCGCTGATCGACCCCAGAGTGAAGGCAGGCCGCGCATGACCGCACAGCTCGCACCCGAAGCGCCCGGGGCAGGGGCCCTGGTGCAGCCCGTCGCCGCGACCGGTTGGCGCCTCGCCGTCCGTCGGTTCCGGCACAACACGCTCGCGGTCGTCGGCCTCGTCGTGATCGTCGTCGTCGTGCTGTTCTGCTTCGTCGGCCCGTTCCTGTACCCGACCGACCAGACGCACACCCTGCTCGAGCAGGCGAACCAGGGCCCGAGCGGCGCGCACCCGCTCGGTACCGACGCCGTCGGGCACGACGTCCTCGGCCGCCTGATGTACGGCGGCACGGTGTCGCTCATGGTCGGCATCGCGGCCGGGGTCCTGGCGACCGTCGTCGGCACGCTCTGGGGCTCGGTCGCCGGGTACGCGGGCGGCTGGGTCGACGCCGTGATGATGCGTGTGGTCGACGCGGGCATCGCGATCCCCGCGCTCTTCATCCTGCTCGTCATCTCGGCGATCACGACACCGGGGGTCGCCGGCCTCATCGTGATCCTCGGCCTCGTGTCGTGGCTCGTGCCCTCGCGGCTGATCCGCGCCGAGACCCTCACGCTGAAGAACCGCGACTACGTGCTCACCCTGCGCGCGATCGGTGGCTCGCATGCCCGTGCCATCGGCAAGCACCTGCTGCCGAACTCGGTGTCGACGATCGTCGTCGCCGCGACGTTCCAGGTCGCCGACGCGATCCTGCTCGTCGCCTACGTGTCGTACCTCGGCCTCGGGGTGCAGGCGCCCGCGACGGACTGGGGTGGCATGCTGTCGGCGGGGCTCACCGCCGCCTACTCGGGTCGCTGGTGGCTGATCGTGCCACCGGGGCTCGCCGTCATCCTCGTCGTCTGCGCGTTCAACGCGGTGGGCGACGGACTCCGGGACGCCTTCGACGTGAGGGGCCGCTAGATGTCCATCCTGACCATGACCGACCTCGGGGTCGCGTTCGCCACGGAGACCGGGACGGTCGACGCCGTCCGCGGGGTGACCCTGCACGTCGAGCCGGGGGAGACCCTGGCCCTCGTCGGCGAGTCCGGCTCCGGCAAGTCGACCGTGGCGCTCGCCGCGATGGGGCTGCTCTCCGGCAACGCCTCGGCGCGGGGGAGCGCGGTCGTCGACGGCCACGAGGTCGTCGGCGCACCGGAGTCGTCGCTCCGTGGTCTCCGCGGGAGCACCGTCTCGATGGTGTTCCAGGAGCCCGCGACGGCCCTCGACCCGCTCACCCGCATCGGCGCCCAGATCGCCGAGGTGATCCGGAACCACCGGTCGGTCTCCGCGGCCGAGGCGTCCGCCGCCGCCGTCGACCTGCTCGCCCGTGTCGGCATCCCCTCGCCAGAGACCCGGGCGAAGGCGTTCCCGTTCCAGCTCTCCGGCGGGCAGCGGCAGCGCGTCGTCATCGCGATGGCGATCGCCAACGAGCCCGCGCTCCTCATCGCCGACGAGCCGACGACCGCGCTCGACGTCACCGTGCAGGCGGAGATCCTCGAGCTGCTGCGTCGGCTGGCGGCCGACTCCGGCACCGGTGTCCTGCTCGTCACGCACAACATGGGCGTCGTCGCGGACTTCGCGGACCGGGTCGCTGTGATGCTGCAGGGCGAGATCGTCGAGACCGGGGGCGTCGAGGACGTCCTGCTCCGTCCGCAGCACGAGTACACGAAGCGCCTGCTCGCGGCCG
Organism: Curtobacterium caseinilyticum; assembly: GCF_030363035.1. Classification (GTDB taxonomy): domain Bacteria; phylum Actinomycetota; class Actinomycetes; order Actinomycetales; family Microbacteriaceae; genus Curtobacterium; species Curtobacterium caseinilyticum. Next base: position 57,565 of record NZ_JAUCMN010000011.1, read on the forward strand.
TGCCGCGGCTCGACGTGGCGGAGGGCGCTCCGGACGGTCCCGTCGCAGCCGCCGTGCCCGACGGTCCCGGTGTGCTCGGTCCCGGCTCGGTCGGGGACCCGGACGGGAGACCCGGCGCGGCTCCGGTGGTCGACCTCCGGGACGTCTCGGTGACCTTCGGGCGCGGGACGCGCGCCGTCCACGCACTGCAGGGCGTCGACATCGTCGTGCACGCGGGGGAGACGGTCGGACTGGTCGGCGAGTCCGGCTCCGGCAAGTCCACCGCCGCCCGCGTCGCCCTCGGGCTCGTCCGCCCGACCTCCGGCGCCGTATCCCTGTTCGGCCAGGACCTCCGGCGCGCGCGGGGCCGTGACCGCCGGGCGCTCCGTTCCGGGATCGGGGTCGTGCTGCAGGACCCGGTGGCCTCGCTCGACGCCCGGATGTCGGTCGGAGAGTGCATCGCCGAACCCCTCGCGGTGCACCGCCGGGGGATGTCCTCGGCGGACCGTCGGCGGCGGGTCGACGAGGTCCTCGACGCGGTCCGGCTCCCGACCGCACTGGCGTCCCGGGCGCCGCGTGAGCTCTCCGGTGGGCAGCGGCAGCGGGTCTCGCTCGCACGCGCACTCGTGCTCGAGCCGCGGCTGCTCGTCGCCGACGAGCCCACCAGCGCGCTCGACGTCAGCGTCCAGGAGACCGTGCTCGAGGTGCTCGGCGACCTGCAGGACGACCTCGGTTTCGCCTGCTTGTTCGTCTCCCACGACCTGGCCGTCGTGCAGCACTTCGCCGAGCGCGTCGTGGTGATGCGCCAGGGCCGCGTCGAGGAGCACGGCCCCACCGGCAGCACCCTGCTGCACCCGACGACGGACTACACCCGTCGCCTGCTCGCGGCGGTGCCCGTGCCCGACCCGGTCCTGCAACGCCGTCGACGGACCGAGCGGCTCGCGACCCTGTCGGCGGTGGACGCGTGAGCGCGGTGATCGCGGGGATCGACGTCGGGGGAACCAACACCGCGGTCGTCCTCACCGACCCCGACCTCGGCGTCGTGGGCCGCGCCGACCTGCCGACGCCCGCGCACGAGGGCGGCGCGGCGATCGTCGCCGCGGCACTCGACGCCGTCGCAGGGCTGCTCGACCGGCACGGTGCGACGCTCACCGGTGTCGGGGTGGGCGCCGCCGGGGTCGTCGACACGGCGACCGGCACGGTCCTGGTCACCGGGAACTCGTTCACCGGCTGGGCGGGGTACGGCGTCACCGAGGCGATCACCGCGGCCCTCGGGGTCCCCGCCACGCTCGACAACGACGTGAACGCCTTCCTGCTCGGCGAGGTCGCCACCGGCGCCGTCGCGGGGGAGACCGACGTGCTGGGCATGACCCTCGGCACCGGGGTCGGCGGGGCACTCGTGCTCGGCGGTGCGCTCTTCGCCGGGCCGCGCGGAGCCGCCGGCGAGATCGGCCACGTCCCCGGCTTCGGTGACGCGCCGTGCACCTGCGGGCAGTCCGGCCACCTCGAGACCATCGCCGGAGCGCGGGGGATCTCGGACCGGTACGCGGAGCGGGTGGGCCGCACGGACCGCCTGCTCAGCGCCCGCGAGGTCGCCGACGCCGCCCGCCTCGGTGACCCGGACGCCCAGGCCGTGTTCGCGACGGCGGGCTGGGGGCTCGCGCGTGCGGCACTGCTGACGGCCGGCATCCTCGACGTGACCACCGTCGTGGTCGGCGGCGGGATCGCCCGCTCGTGGGACCTGCTCGAACCCGCCGTGCGCGCGGCCATCGCCGCAGAGCCGCCGGTCAGTGGGGCGTCGATCCGTCTGGCGCACTCGACCCTCGGGTCGGACGCGGTGGCGCTCGGGGCGGCCGCACAGGTGCGCGCGCTGGTGCGGGGGACCGTCGGGGTCTGAGACGGGGATCCGGCTCCTGCACGAGCGATCGGGAGCGCACCCGATCGGTGCTCCTGTCGGTGGAAGTGCGGACTGGTGGCACCCCCGGACGGGGGTCAGGATGGCTTCACGTTGCACCCTGCAACGGAGCAGGGTCCTGACCGAGGAGTCCACATGAAGCACACCCTCGCAGCGGCGTTCGCCGCCGTCGCCATCGTCGCCGGTGGCGTGTTCGCCGCCACCCCCGCCTCCGCCCTGCCCGCGGGCACCGAGGTCGTCGGCGGCGAGAAGGCACCGACCACGACCTGGGCCGTCCAGCTCGAGGCCTCGGGCGGCACCATCCCGTCCGGTTACGTCAGCAACTGCACGGGCGAGCAGATCAACGCCTCGTGGGTGCTCACGGCCCGCCACTGCATCGACGGCATCGGCGCGATGAACGTGTACCACTCGAACTCGACCACGAACCGCGGCACCCCGGTCGCCGTCGACCGCGTCACCGCCGCGCCGGCCGGCGACATCGCGCTCGTGCACCTGCGCAGCGCGTACTCACTCTCCACCTACGCGCCCCTGGACCTCGCCGCGACGGCGAAGTCGAGCGGGACCGGCGTCATCCAGGGCTACGGCCTGCGGGCGGACGCGCAGCAGTCCGACGCGCTCTACCAGGCGACGGTGTCGCTGACGGGATCGACGCGGGACGCCTACAACGGCCGCGCCCAGCACGTCACCGGCGTCACCGGAGCGTCGAACCACGGTGACTCGGGCGGCCCGCTCCTGGTCAACGGCAAGGTCGTCGCCGTGTGCTCCACCGGCGACAGCGCCGATCCGGGTGCGAACACCCGGGCCGGGTCGAACTACGCGCTGCTGTCGCAGTCGTCCTCGTGGATCCGTTCCACGGCGGGCGTCTGACCAGCGCGACCACGGAACGGACTGAGGCGCGGTGCCAGCCGGCACCGCGCCTCCGGTCCGTCGACTGCTCGCGTCAGCGACGTGAGCAACTCGAGCACGAGCGTCAGGCGCCGTGCGCCTCCTCGGCGACCGGCTGCCACTCGCGCCACGTGGCGAGACGCGACTCGTAGTCCTGCTCGGCGATGCCGAGCGGCGCCTTGCCGAAGAAGACGCGCAGCGGCGGCTGCTCGGCGTCGACGACCTTGAGGATCGCCGACCGCGTCGCCTCCGGCTTGCCCGGGTCCGCGGCGGAGGGGCGCTTCGACGCGGCCTCGCGGACGTCCGCGTAGGCGTCGAGCTCCTCGCTGTGCTTCGAGGACGGACCGGACCAGTCGGTCGAGAAGCCGCCCGGCTCGACGAGCGTGACGGAGATGCCGAAGCCCGCGACCTCCTGCGAGAGGGACTGCGACAGGCCCTCGAGCGCCCACTTCGACGCGTGGTAGGCGCCGACGGTCGGGAACGCGCTGATGCCGCCGATGCTCGAGACCTGCACGATGTGGCCCGAGCCCTGCTCGCGCATGATCGGCAGCGCCGCCTGCGTGACCCAGAGCGCGCCGAAGAAGTTCGTCTCGAGCTGTGCGCGCACCTCGTCCTCGGTCAGCTCCTCGACCATGCCGAAGTGGCCGAAGCCGGCGTTGTTGACGACGACGTCGAGCCGGCCGAAGTGCTCGGCTGCCTGCCGCACGGCGGCCGTGTCGGCTGCCTTGTCGGTCACGTCGAGGCGGATCGCCAGGAAGGTGTCCGGGTACTGCTCGACGAGTGCCTGCACGTCGTCCGTGTTCCGGGCGGTGCCGGCGACGGAATCGCCGCGCTCCAGGGCGGCCTCCGCCCACTCGCGGCCGAAGCCCTTCGATGCTCCGGTGATGAACCAGGTCTTGGCCATTCGCTGCCTCCAGTTGCTGTTCGGGTGACCGCGAGCAGGCAACGCCCGTCGCCCGGGCGGCACCTGGGTGCCCGGGTGACAGAACCTGCGGCCGGTGTTGGGGGAGAGGCGCCGGGGCGTCGTGCTGTGGACAGTGGGTGACCGGATCACCGGCCCGGCTACCGTCGCAGCCCATGCGGGTAGGTGTGTACGTCGACGGCTTCAACCTCTACCACGGAACCCGGGTGCTCTGCGGTCGATCCGTCCCGGGCTGGCGGTGGCTCGATCCGAGGGCGCTCGCGCAGGTCCTGCTCGACCGCCCGGGAGCCGGGTGGCACGGCACGATCGAGCGGATCGTCTACTGCACTGCCCGCGTCAACGGCGCGGACAACGTCGACGGTCAGCGTGACCAGGACACCTACCTCCGCGCACTCCGGGACCACGCCTCGATCGACGTCCTCGCCCTCGGTCAGTACGTCACCCGCGTGGCGACGGCACCCCTTGCGGTCGCAGGCCGTCGAGGTCGCCCGCGCCTCGTGACGGCTGATTGGCCGCTGCAGGTCCGGAACGGCGATGGGGCCGACGTCCCCTCCGCGACCTTCATGGCCTCCGTGGCGAGGCGTGAAGAGAAGGGGTCGGACGTCAACGTCGCTGCGCACCTGCTGATCGACGTCCTGACCGGAGCGGTGGACGCAGTGATCGTCATCAGCAACGACAGCGACCTCGCGTTCCCCGTCGCGTACGCGCGCACGCTCGTCCCGGTCGGCACCGTGAACCCGACCCCGGGACCGACGGCGGGGAAGCTCCGCAGCGACGGTGCTCCCGGGGTCGGCGGACAGTGGTGGTACCGGCTGACTGCGGCGGACGTGTCCGCAGCGCAGTTGCCTGCGCGGATCGGTCGGTTGCACCGGCCAGTGGGATGGTGAGGAGGGCTGTCATCTGGTACATTAGGGGCACACCACCCGGCCCCTCAGGGGCCGGGCTTCTTCGTTCCGAGCAGGTGCGCGATCCCGCTGGCAGCGCACTCGTGCTCCCGCGAGCACCATGGCCCCATGAGCCAGTACGAGAAGCGCGACCCGAACTCCCTCTACCCGAAGCCGCCGTTCCCCGAGCAGGAGCAGTCGCTGCCGGGTGCCGCCTGGAAGATGGACCCGGAGCCCGACCACGGCGAGCAGAGCTACGTCGGCAAGGAACGGCTCACCGGGTTCCGCGGCATCGTCACCGGCGCCGACTCGGGCATCGGCCGCGCCGCAGCGATCGCGCTCTCCCGCGAGGGCGCCGACCTCGTCCTCTCCTACCTGCCCGACGAGCAGGAGGACGCCGAGCAGGTGCGCGACCTCCTCGAGTCCGAGGGGCGTAAGGCCGTCCTCGTGCCTGGTGACATCTCCGACGAGCAGTACTGCAAGGACCTCGTCCAGAAGGCCGTCGACGAGCTGGGCGGGCTCGACACCCTCGTCATGGTCGCCGGTCGCATGGACAGCAACGACGACATCCTGTCGCTGACGACCGAGCACTTCGATTCGACGTTCAAGACGAACATCTACTCGCTCTTCTGGCTCACGCAGGCCGCCGTGCCGCACCTCGAGCCCGGTTCGACGATCGTCACCACCGGCTCGATCCAGGCAGCGACCCCGTCGCCCGACAAGATCGACTACGCCATCTCGAAGAGCGCCGTGAAGACCTTCACCGAGGCCGTCGCCCAGCAGCTCGCCCCCAAGGGGATCCGCGTCAACTCCGTCGCGCCGGGTCCGGTGTGGACACCGCTCCAGCCCGGTTCGGACGACGCCGAGACCGTCGCGCACTTCGGCGAGCAGTCACCCTTCGGCCGTCCCGGCCAGCCCGCGGAGCTCGGGGCCGCGTACGTGCACCTCGTCAGCCCGGAGTCCAGCTACCAGTCCGGTTCGACGATCACGATCGCGGGCGGGACGCCCGCGTTCTAGACGGGACCAGCAACGGACCGGAGGCGCGTGGCGGGTTCGCCACGCGCCTCCGGTCCGTCAGCGGGTCGCGTCCGCGACCTGCTCGCGTCAGCCCTGCGGCGGCGAGTACAGCTGCAGGTCGTTGCCCTCGCTGTCCTGGAAGGGGACGATCTTGCCCCACGGGTGCTCGCTGATGTCACCCGCGAACTCGACGCCCTTCGAGCGCAGGTCGGTGACCTCGTCCTCGATGCTGCCGTCGGGCTGGAACGACACCACGGCTCCGCCGCCGCTCGACCCCGTCGCGCTCTCACGCCCGTTCAGGCCGATGCGCAGACCGTTCGCGTCGATCTCGCTCCAGTCGTCGGACTCACTCGCCACCTCGAGCCCGAGGGCGTCCCGGTAGAACGCGACCGCGCGCTGCATGTCGCTGACCGGTACCCAGACCGCTGCCACTCCGCTTGCCATGGTGTTCCTCTCGTCGTGTCGTCTCGTACCCGGCAGACGCTAGGTCGCCCGGTTGCATGCGGACACAGGCGGAGTGGTGTCCCAGCGCCCCGGTGGCATCGTGGGGCCCCGAGGACGGGAGCGGTGGATGAGCGGCGTGACGCACGTGGTGCTGGTGGCGTGGGACGGGGACGGTGAGCACGCCGGCCGGGCGGACGCGTTGTGTCGCGAGCACCTGCCCCACATCGACGGGGTGGAGTCGGTGCGTTCCGGCGCGAGCGTCAGCACCGAGGGGCTCGAGGACGGGTTCGACTGGATGCTGGTCGTGCGCTTCCGGGACCGCTCGGCGCTCGAGGCGTACCTGCCGCACCCGGAGCACCGACCCGTGGCCGACCACATCGGTGCGTCGAGCTCCCGTGTGGTGGTCTTCGACGTCGAGGACTGAAGGGGCGCCGGGCGCCGGCGCGGAGCCCGACTCAGCTGTGCCGGCGGCGGGGGCGGGCCGACCGCGGTGGGATCGTCCGCATGTGGTCACGGACACGACCGAGCACGTCCGCCAGGGTCGTGACGTCCTCCGGCGACAGCGACTCGAGGAAGCGCTCCTGGAGCACCTCGACGTGCCCCGGGAAGACGCGTGCCAGCACGTCGCGGCCGGCGTCGGTCAGGGTGACCGTCACGCTGCGCTCGTCGTCGGTCGACGGGCTGCGCCGCACGAGGCCGTCGCGCTCGAGGAGGCCGACCTGGTAGGTCAGGCCGCTCCGGCTGTAGACGACGCCGTCCGCCAGGTCGGTCATGCGCAGGCTGTCGTCCGGGCTGTCGCCGAGGGTCGCGAGCAGCTGGAACTGCACGTAGCTGAGGCCCCCGGCGTCCTTGAGCTGCTGCTCGACGGTGTGCCGGAGCAGACTGCTCACCTCGATCAGCGAGAAGTAGGCGCTGAGCTCGGCGGGGTCGAGGGGCGGGACGGGGTCGGACACCCGCCCATCCTAGGTGCTGCGAATCCGAAGCAACGAGGGGTCGGGTGCCGACCGGGGCTGAGTGGTCTCTGATCTCCCGGGAGCCCGTCGTGCGGGGCAGCGTGACGTGGTCCTGGGACGATGGACGGATGAGCACCGAGCCCGACCGCCGCCGCAGGAGGGCCGACGTCGTCGGCATCCTCGAGCCGAACCCCTACCCGCTGGTGGCGATCACCGTCGCGGTGGCGACCGTGATCGTGCTCGCCGTGGTCGGGTTCTTCCTCGGCACGGTCGACATCGGGCTCGCGAAGGCCTTCAACAGCCTGCACGTCGGGGCCCTCGGTGCCGTCACCACCGCGGTCTACCACGTCATCAGTCCGGTCCCGGCGATCGCGATCACGTTCGTCGTCGCGGGGATCATCTGGTGGCGGGCGCGGGACCTCCGCCCGGCGCTCGGCTTCGGGATGACGATCGCGATCACCTGGCTGCCGTCGGCGGTCGTGAAGGAGATCGTGCACCGCGCCCGGCCGGACGTCGCACTCCTGCCGCACCCGTTCCCCGTGCAGCCGGACCCCGGGTACCCGAGCGGTCACACCGTCTACATCACCGCGTTCGTCATCGCCCTGGTCTGGGTCGTGCGCGAGACACGGTGGCACCAGGTCGCCCGCGTCGTCGGGGTCGTGGCCATCGTGGTCGTCTTCCTCTCGGTGTCGATCGACGCCGTCCACTACCCGACCGATGCCGCGGCGTCGATCCTGTGGGCGATCGCCGTGGCGCCGGCCGCCCGTGTGGTGTGGGTGGACTGGGCGATGCCGCGGATCCCGTTCCTCCGGCCGCGCGACGGTGCCGCGGTCCCGCTGCGCGCGCACCGCTGACCGCCGGTGGGCGGCGGCGGACCGATCTCCGGCCGCTGCCGCCCTGCCCGCCTACGCCCCGGTGCGCCGCGCGGCCACGAGCGCCACGACCGCGATCACCGCGGCAGCGAGCATGACGACCGCGAGCGGTGCCGCCGTCCCCTCGCCACCGATGCTCACGAGCGGCGACACGAGCGCCGCGAGCCCGAACTGCAGGGCGCCGAGCACGGCCGACGCACTGCCGGCGACCCCGGGCACCGCGCCGAGTGCCAGCGCAGTGGCGTTGCCGAGCACCAGGCCGAGCGACCCGACGGCGGTGAAGAGCGGCACCGCGAGCCAGAAGACCGGCGCACCGGTCGCGACGAGCAGCGCGAACGCCACGGTGGACGCCACCACGAGCGCGATGCCGAGCGTGAGCACGCCCTCCACCGACCGCGTCGCGGTGAGCTTCGCCGACAGGATGCTCACGCCCATCAGCGCGAGGGCGTTCAGGCCGAACGCGAGTCCGTAGCCGACGGTGTCGAGCCCGAGCATGCCCTGGTACAGGAACGGCGACGCCGAGATGTAGGCCATCATCACCGCGAAGGCGAAGCCGAACACCGCGGTGTAGCCGACGAAGGTCCGCGACCGCAGCGCGCGCAGCGGGGAACCGGACGCCACGCGTTCGGCACGGAGGGCGTCACGACGCGAGCGCAGGTGGGTCTCCCGCACGACGGCGAGCACGGCGACGAGCATCACGACCGACAGGCCGAGCACGATCGTGAGCAGCCCGCGCCAGCCGATCGGGCCGGTGAGCAGCCCGCCGAGGAGCGGTGCCACCACGGGTGCGACCCCGCCGACGATCATCATGAGCGAGAAGGCACGCGCTGCCGGCTTGCCGGTCGCCAGGTCCGAGATCACGGCACGACCGATCACCATGCCGGCCGCGCCGCCGAGACCCTGCAGCAGTCGGGCGACGACGAGCACGGCGACGTTCGGCGCGAGCACCGCTGCCGCGCTCGCGAGCACGCAGAGCGCGGCGCCCGCCAGGAGCGGGGGCACCCGACCGAAGCGGTCCGACAGCGGCCCGAAGACGAGCTGCCCGGCGGTCACACCCACCAGGAACGCGGTCAGGGTGAGCTGCACGGTGGTCGCCGACGCCGACAGCTCGGTGGTCATCTGCGGGAACGCCGGCAGGTAGAGGTCGGTCGCGAAGGGTGCGACCGCGCTGAGCAGACCGAGCACGAGCAGCAGCGGTGTCGTGATGCCCGTCGGTCGGGTGGAGGGTGTCGCCGTCGCGGCGTGGATGGATCCGGTGTCCGTCGTCATGGTTATGAAACCATAACTCATCCGCGTCGAGCGGTACAGTGACGGCATGGCACCAGCGGTCTCCGACGACGCCCTCGCCGAGTTCGCCGACGTCGTCCTGCGCATCGGCCGCGAGGTCGACCCGCACGGCCCGCACGCCCTCGACATCGTCCCGCTCACCGGGACCGAGGCACTCGTGATGCGCTGGGTGCACCACAACCCCGGCGCCTCGCCGAGCGCCGTCGCCGAGGCCACCGCCCTCCAGCGCAGCAACTGCAGCGTCGCGCTCCGCTCCCTCGTCACGAAGGGCATGGTCGAGCGCCGCACGGACCCGGACGACGCGCGGACGGTGCAGCTGCACCCCACAGCACTCGCGCACGACAGCATCGCGCGGCTGCACGCGCACTGGGCCGACCGGCTGCGCGCCGCCCTCGGCGGCGACGAGGACGGCCTCGACGCAGCCGCTGACCTGCTGCGGCGCATCGACGACGGCCTGCGCCGACGCGGCTGACGACGGCCGGGAGGCGCGTGGCGGACCCGCACCGTGCCTCCCGTTCGTCCCGTGGCCGTCCCGGCGACCCGAGCCGGTCGGCTCAGGCGGTCTGCCGCGACTCCTCGCCGTCCTCGATCGGGAGCAGGCGGCGTGCACCGTGCCCCTCGGTCCCGAGGGCGTCGCCCGGGTTCACGACCAGACAGGCGTTCAGGGACACGCACCCGCAGCCGATGCACTGCGTCATCTCCTGCTGCAGCCGCTCGAGCTCGAGCTGGCGGGCGCGCAGCCGGGCACGCCACCGCTCGTTCAGCCGGTCCCAGTCCCGGAGCGACGGCATCCGGTCGCTCGGCAGGGCGGCGAACTGCTCGGCGACCTCGGCCAGCGGGATGCCGAGGCGCTTCGCCACCTGGATGATCGCGATCCGGCGTTCGACGTGCCGCGGGTACAGGCGCGTCCCGCCGGTCGTGCGCTCGGGGTGGATCAGGCCCTTGCGCTCGTAGAAGTGCAGGGCCGAAGCAGCGACCCCGGTGCGCTGCACGACCTCGCCGATCGAGAGCAGGTCGGTCGGCTTCGGCTCCGGGATCTCCACCACGGTCGAGATCCTACGAGCGACCCCGCAGTCGGTCTCGGCCGAGCGCGGGCAGGGCGACGCCGGTGTCCGCCTCCAGCACGTGGGTGCCCGGCGGCACGACGGCGTCCAGCGCGTCCAGCAGCTCGTCCTCGAGCACGAGCGACGCGGCCTGCACGAAGGCGTCGAGGTGCGAGGACGTCCGCGGCCCGACCACCACCGAGGAGACGTCCGGGTGGGTCAGCGCGAACGCCACCGACAGCTCGAGCAGCGTCAGGCCCCACTCGTCCGCCAGGGTGCCGAGCCGGTCGGTCGCCTCGGCCTTCCGTCGGTTGCGCGTGGCGAGGAGGTCGTACGCGTCCGGGTCCTCCTGCGACCGGGGCGAACGGGGCTGCACGGCGCCGGACCGGTACGCGCCGGCGAGCCAGCCGCCGGCCAGCGGTGCCGCCGCGAGCACCCCGAGCCCGAACCGCCGCGCGACGGGCAGCACCGTCCGCTCCGCGGTGCGCGTCAGCGCCGAGTAGGGCACGTGCGTGGCCGTGGCGCTCTTGCCCCCGGAACGCAGCCACTGTGCCTCCACGAGCTCCTCGGCCGGGAACCCCGGCGTGCCGAACGCACGGACCTTGCCCTGCGCCACCAGGTCGGCGAGCGCGTCGAGCGTCTCGTCGAGCGACGTCGTCGGGTCGGGCCGCGCCGGCGAGTAGAGGTCGATGGTGTCCGTGCCGAGCCGCTCCAGGCTCCGCTCGACCGCGCGGAACATCCACCGTCGGCCGTTCCCCCGGCGTGCGGGGTCGTCGTCGACCGGCTCGCCGAACCGCACCGACACGAACACGTCGTCCCGGCGCCCCCGGAGCGCCCGGCCGACGACCTGCTCGGCGAGCCCGGCGCCGTGGGCGTCGGAGACGTCGACCGCGGTCAGTCCGCGGTCCAGCGACGTCTGCACCAGCCGCACGGCGTCGTCCGGGGCCGAGCGCGCGAGCACCGCGACGGCCCGGGTCCCCAGGGTCAGGGCGCTGACGGGAGCGCCGGTCCGCCCCATGCGTCGCTGTTCCACGGCGCCACGATAGGAGCGCCGCCCTCCCCGCACCGCTCGGGTGACGCCCGGTTACCCTTGCTACCCTCGACGTGCACCACCAGCACGCAGTGTGTATCTACCGGCCGTCGGCACCCCCGGCGGACAACGGCGGCACCCGATGGGCCCGCTGCCCGATCAGGCCGGGCCCCAGAAGGCACACCCCCTCATGCTCCAAGAACGACGCGCTGACGCGTCCCTCGTCTCCCTCGCCGGTCGCTGGTACTTCCCGATCGCGTTCGTCGCCCGACTGCCCTTCGCGATGATGGTCGTCGGCGTCCTCACCCTCGTCGTCGCCTCGCGGGACTCCGTCGCGCTCGGTGGGGTCAACTCCGCCTTCGTCGGCATCGGGTCCGCGGTCTTCGGCCCCCTCGTCGGTGCGGCCGCCGACCGGTTCGGCCAACGCGCCGTCCTCGTGCCGGTCGGCCTCGCGAACGCCGTGCTCCTCGGCGTCCTGCCGCTCGTCGTGGCGAGCACCGCCCCCGACCTCGCGGTCCTGGCGATGTCGTTCCTGATCGGTGCGACCGCGCCGCAGGTCGCCCCGATGTCCCGCACGCGGCTCGTCGCGATCATCCGGCAGCGCATGTCGCCCGGTCGTCGCGAGAAGGTCTTCAGCGGCACGATGGCCTACGAGTCCGCAGCCGACGAGACCGTGTTCATCATCGGTCCGTTCCTGGTCGGCCTGCTCGCGAGCGCGATCGCCCCGTGGGTGGCCGTCGCCGGGGCCTCGGCCCTGACGTTCGTGTTCGTCACGGCGTTCGCCCTGCACCCGACCGGTGCGCTCGTCGTCGGTGGCCCGGCGCAGGAGACCCGGGCGCCGGCGCGGCAGCTCCTCCGCCCGCGGCTGCTCGTGGTCGTCGTCGGGATCCTCGGCATCGGGCTCTTCTTCGGCTCGACGCTCACGTCGCTGACCGCCTTCATGGAGGAACACGGCGAGGCGTCCCAGGCTGGCCTGCTCTACGGCGTGATGGGCATCGGCTCCGCCGCGCTGGCACTCGGGTCGGCGGCGTTCCCGCGCTCGTTCGGCGTCGCGTGGCGCTGGCTCGTGTTCGGCGTCGTGCTGCTCGGCGGTGCGATCGCGTTCGGCCGTGCGGACTCCGTCGGCGCGGTCGTCCTCGTCCTCGGCGTCATGGGGATCGGCATCGGTCCGACGCTCGTGGCGCAGTACAGCCTCGGGTCGGACCGCTCACCGGTGGGTCGGTCCGCGACCACGATGACGATCCTCGGCTCGGCGGTGATCGTCGGGCAGTCGGTCGCGTCGGCCGTCGTCGGCGAGGTCGCGGAGCGTGCTGGGACCGGTGCCGCGATGGCGTTCCCGGCGTTCGCGGCCGCCCTGGTCGTCGTCGCCGCGGTGGCGGACCTGCTGCTCGCCCGCCGCGAGGACTCCCCGGTCGCTGCGACCGCCTGACCCCGGATCAGCTCGACTTCTTCGACGTCCGGCGTCTGACCTCGGGCACGATCAGCTTCGGCACGGCTCGCAACATGAACTGGTCGAAGTCCGGCACGGTGAACGCGGCGTAGCCGTGCTCTGGCGTGTAGAGCAGCCCCATGTCGATGAGTTCTGCTCTGGTCGGTCCGAGTTGCGTGGACTCCCGGTGGAGGACACGGGCGACGTCCGCAGCCTTCTGCGGAAGCGGACCGAGTTCAGCCATTGCTCGGAGGTAGGCCGTCTGGAGGGTCGTGGTGCGATCGAGCCGGACACGGAAGAACGACTGGTCCAGTTTCGCGAGGTACCCCTCTCTCGCCGCGTCGACGTCGTCTGCATCGATCACCGGGCCGGGAGCGATCTCCCAGACCTGGTACCCGAGTTCCTGGATGAAGTAGGGGTAGCCCTTCGTGATCTCGAGCGCGAGCTGGATGGCATCCTCGCTGAAGGATGCGTCCTCGATCTCTGCCGGTCGGATCAGTGCTTCACGCGCGTCCTCCGGGCCGAGCGACCCGATCTCCGGAAAACGGAACAGGCGTTCGGCGTACGACTTCGCATCGCCGGCGAGCTCCGCTATCTGCGGAAGGCCCGCCCCGACGAAGGTGATGGGGAGCCGTCGCTGAACGGTCTTGTGGAGTGCTTGGATCAAGGCCTCGAGTTGTGCGGCGCGCAGGAACTGGACCTCGTCGATCAGGATGGCAAGCCCCCTACCGTGCTCCTGTACGGCCTGACCGAGCGCAAGGAGGACATCGGTGAGGTCGAGCGTCAGGTCTCCGTGGTCCGCGAGGCCCTCCGCGGGTTCGACGTCCCACGTCATCGACCAAGTCCCCTCCGCGCTCATGTTCATGCTGAACGAGGTCAGGACCTCAGCGGCACGCCGAGCCCGGTCGCTCCATCGTTTCCGGGGTGACACCTGCAGCAGTGCTGATCGGAGCAGGGAAGCCATCGTCTGTCGGAACTGGCTGTCGTCGTGCTTGCTGGCCTCGAACTCCACGACTTCCCACCGCGCCTCGCGCGCCAAGTCCGCGAACGCGTTGAGGAGCACGGTCTTCCCGACCCCGCGCAAGCCCGTCATGATCATGGACTGGTCGGTGCGTCCGCGAGCGAGGCGTCGGAGGAGTACCTCGAACGAGCGCGTGTGCTCGACGCGTCCTGCGACGATCTCCGGAGTAGCACCGGCGTTGGGCGTGTACGGGTTCCTGACGCTGTCCACGCGCCGACCTTACTGTTCTTACGCCGCTTTATCTAGGGCTTGTAAAGTCGAATAAGAAATCAAAATCCCTGGGCGGGTGCCGGGCACGGTACAGGCTGGACCGCATGCGCATCCTCATCCTCGGCGGTACCGCTTGGCTTGGCCGGACCGTCGTGCAGCACGCCCTCGACGCTGGCCACGACGTCACCTGCGTCGCGCGCGGCTCGGACGTCCCCACCGGCGCCCGGCTCGTCGTGGCCGACCGTGACCACGACGGCGCCCGGACCGTGGTGACCGGCGAGCACTGGGACGCGGTCATCGACGTCTCCCGCACCCCGGAGCACGTCCGTCGCGCAGCCCGTGACCTCGAGTCCGTCGCCGATCGGTACGTCTTCGTGTCGACCGTGAGCGTCTACGCGTCCCAGGCCGAGCACGGTGACGACGAGCACGCCGCCGTGCTCGAGCCGTCGGACGACCCCGCCGAGTACGGCGCTGCGAAGGTGGCGTGCGAACGTGCGGTCCTCGACGCCTTCGGCCCCGAGCGCGCCTCGATCGCGCGGGCCGGGCTCGTCGGCGGACCAGGTGACCACACCGGACGTTCCGGCTACTGGCCGTGGCGGTTCGCCCGTGCAGCCGAGAGCGGCCGCGCGGTGGTGGTCCCGGCGCGCACGGATCGACCCACCTCGGTGATCGACGTCCGCGACCTGGCGGGATGGCTCGTCGGAGCGGCCGAGGGCGGCCGAGCGGGCGTCCACGACGTCCCCGGCGAGGTCGTCACGCTGGGGCAGCACCTCGAGGCAGCACGGGTCGCAGCTACTGCGGACGTCCCGGTCGAGCCGCTGTCGGACGAGGTGCTCCTCGCGCGCGGGGTGGCGCCCTGGGCAGGGGCGCGGTCCCTGCCGCTGTGGATCCCCGACGACGACCACCAGGGCATGAACGACCGCCCGGCAGACCGCGCACGGTCGGCTGGCCTGAGGCGGCGCCCACTCGCCGAGACGCTGGCGGACGTGCTCGCGTGGGAGCAGCTCCAGCCGGTCCACCCGCACGGCGCCGGCCTCTCGGACGACGACGAGGCTGCCGTCCGCGCCGCCGGGTGAGTCGACGACCACACGTCCCTCGTGCCGGTGGATGAACAAGTGCCCCGGACCTCGGTCCGGGGCACTTGTTCCTCGTCGACTCGGTCTGGAGCTCCTGGCGGTGACTCCTGATCAGCAGTGCGAGTGGGCGATCACTGGCGTGAGCGGTTCAGAAGGCGATGTACTTCCCGTTGTCGTAGAGCAGGAAGGACTGTGCGCTGTCCGGAACGAGGTAGGCCGTGTACCCGGTGAACTTCGATCCGGGGTAGAGGGTCGGCCTCCACGATGCGCGCCGTCAGGCTGTACGTCTCGCCGCCGAGCAGGCCCTTGGCGGTGTACGGCTGCGGCGAGGGGTTCTCGAGAGTGCTCACGGTTCCGCCCCGGCACCGGTCTCATCGATGCCGGAGCTGACAGGCCCGCGAGGAGTTGACTCAGTCCTCGGTGTCGTCGACCAGCAGGTCCTCGTGCCGGTAGTCGTTCGACCGCAGCCCGGCACGGGCGATCATGTGCGTCGACACCGGCACCAGGAACAGCTGGAACACGATGATCGGCACCGCGACCCAGAACGCGGTCCAGGTCCACACCGCCACGACGAGCGCGGCCAGGGCGAGCGCCAGCCCGAGCACCTGCGGCTTCGCCATCGCGTGCAGCCGGACGAGCGGGTCGGGGAACCGCACGATGCCGATCGCTGCGCCGAGCGAGAGCACCGCGGAGACGAGCAGCAGCGCGAGCGCGATCCACGCGCGGACGCCGGCGCCGTCCACGAAGGACTCCAGGATCGCGATCACTTCGTCTCCTCCTCGACGGCGTGCTCCGGCGTGGTCGCGTCGAGCCCCTCGTCCGACGGGTCCGACGAGGGCGTGACGATCCGCGCGACGGCGATCGTCGCGAACACGCTCGTCGCGGCGATCACGACGAGCACGGGCACCCCGGTCAGGTCGCGCCGGACCACCATCGCGGCGGCGATCACCACGAGCGCGGTCGTCAGCACCATGTCGGAGCCGATCATCCGGTCGAGGATCGTCGGCCCGCGCACGATGCGGCCCACGGCCAGGGCGAGCGTCGCGCCGAGCAGCGCGAGCACGAGCACGATCCCGGTGCTCATCACGACCACGGCGGCGCTCACCGGGTCACCTCCGGCAGTGGCTCGGCGAGCTCCGAGACGTCCTGCTTTGACCCGATGGCGCGGATGACGAGCTCCTCGATGCGTGCGATGGTGCGGCGTTCCTGGTCGACCTGCTCGATGCGTTCGGTGTCGAGCACGTGGACGAGCAGGCGCCGGCGGGGCAGGTCGACGTCGGCGACGTACGAGCCGGGGACCAGCGAGATCGCCAGGGTGGCGAGCGTGAAGGTCATCTCGGACGTGGTGTGCAGCTGCACGAGCACGACCGAGCTGCGCTGCACGCCCCGCGGACGGACGGCGACCCACGCCACACGGAACGAGGCGACGACGACGTGTCCGGCCCACACCAGCAGGAACCACAGCACCCGCGGCACCGAGAACCGCTTCGACAGCGGGACGGGCGGCAGGGGGAGCAGCTGCGTGACGAGGAGCGCGACGACGACGCCGCAGAGCAGCGTCAGGACGCTCCACGACCCCCAGAGCAGCGCCCACAGGACGGTCAGGCCGGCGACGAGCGGGACGTCGTAGCGCCAGGCGAGGGCGATGCGCCGGGCGTTCGAGATGCGGCGGGTGTCACTCATCGGTGCCTCCCAGGACGGCCTGCACGTAGCGGTCGGGCGACTCCAGCGACTCCGCTGCGCGGGTCGCGTAGCCGTAGAGCGGTCCGGCGACGACGGTCAGGGCGACCGACCCGAGGACGGCGACGGTCGTGACGGCGACGAGCATGCGGGGCAGCTGCGGACGTTCCGGTGCCTCGCCGACAGCGGCGGTCTGGCCGGTGGCCGGACGGGAGGCGCTGCTCGCGTGGGGTGCGTCGGTGACGGTCGTCGAGCCTCCCGGGTGGTACGCCTCGCCCGTCTCCTCGGAGACGGTGAGGGGCGCCGGTTCCGGCGACCGCAGGTGCGCCTGCGGCTCGGCCGTGCTCACGTGCGGTGCCGCCGCCTCGGCGGCGGGCTTCGGCCGCCAGAAGGCGGCGTCCCAGACGCGCATGAGCGCGTACAGGGTCAGGAGGCTCGTCACGACGCCGGCGCCGACGGTCACCCAGGCCATCGGGGAGCCGTCCTCGGCTGCGGCGCGGAACAGGCCGAGCTTGCCGATGAAGCCGGAGAACGGGGGGATGCCGCCGAGGTTGAACGCCGGCACGAGGTAGAGCGCGGCGAGGAGCGGTGCAGCCTTGAGCAGTCCGCCGAGCGACCTGGTCGACGTCGTCCCGCCGACGCGCTCCATCACGCCCGACACCAGGAACAGCGTGGTCTGCACGACGATGTGGTGCACCGTGTAGAACACCGCGGCGGCCGTGCCGACGACCGAGCCGAGGCCGACGCCCATCACCATGAAGCCGATGTGGCTGATGAGCGTGAAGGACAGCAGCCGTTTGACGTCGGTCTGCGACACCGCCCCGAGCACGCCGACGATCATCGTGAGCACCGCGACCACGAGCAGCACCGTGTTGAGCTGTGGGCGCGGGAAGATGATCGTCTCGAGCCGGATGATCGCGTAGATGCCGACCTTGGTGAGCAGGCCCGCGAACACCGCGGTGACCGGGGCCGGCGCGGTCGGGTACGAGTCCGGCAGCCAGAAGGCCAGGGGGAACACCGCCGCCTTGATGCCGAACGCGATGAGCAGCATCGTGTGGAGCAGGAGCTGCACGTGATCGGGCAGCCCGGCGACCCGCTCCGAGATCTGCGCGATGTTCACGGTGCCGGTCGCGCCGTACACGAGGCCGATCGACGCGAGGAAGAGCGCCGAGGCGATCAGGCTCGTGATGATGTACGTCGTGCCGGCCCGCACGCGCTGCTCGCTGCCGCCGAGGGTGATGAGCACGTAGCTCGCCACGAGCAGCATCTCGAACGCGACGTAGAGGTTGAACAGGTCGCCGGCCATGAACGCGTCGAGGACACCGGCGGCGAGCACGAGGTACGTCGGGTAGAAGATCGTGACCGGGGCGTCCTCGTCGTCCGGCGCGAGGTCCTGGCCGATCGAGAACAGCAGGACGAGCAGGAGCACGCTCGCACTCACGGTCAGGAGCAGCGCGCTCAGCCGGTCGACGACGAGCGAGATGCCGTAGGGCGCCTGCCACCCGCCGACCTGCACGACGATGGTGCCGTGCTGGTCGACGAGCACCATCAACGTGGCGGCGACGGCCACCGCGACCGCCAGCACGGCGACGGTGATCGCCCGCTGGAGCTTCCGGTGCCGGAGGAGTCCGAGTGCGACGGCCGCCCCGAGCAGCGGGACGAGGACGAGCAGGGGGACGAGCCAGGTCATCGCGTGGCCTCCTCGTTCTGTGCGGCCTCGGGGTCGGTGTCGATCTCGGGGTCGTCGTCGGCGGGGTCGTCGTCGCGGTCCCTGCCGATGGCCGCGTCGGCTTCGTCGACCTCGACCTCGTCGGCGCGGGACAGCTTCCAGGAGCGGTGGATGAGTGCGAGCAGGAAGGCGCTGACGGCGAAGGTGATGACGATCGCGGTCAGGGCGAACGCCTGGGGGAGCGGGTCGGTGATGCCCTCGGACGACCCGCCGATCGGGGGCCTCCCCGCCGCGCCGGACATGATGAGCAGCAGCAGGTTCAGCGAGTTGCCGAGCAGCAGGAACCCGAGCAGCATCCGCGTCAGCGAGCGTTCGAGCAGCAGGTAGACCCCGCACGAGAACAGCACCGCCATCGCGATGACGAGGACCAGGGTGATGGTCATACGGCACTCCCCTCCGGGGTCGATGCGGCGGCGTTGTCGTGCGGGTCGTCCTCGGTGGTGTCCTGCACCCGCGAGCGGGAGTCCTCGAGGCGCTGCCGGTCGACCTCGGCGCCGAGGCTGCGGAGCACGTCGAGCACGAGCCCGACGACGACCAGGTAGACACCGATGTCGAAGAACGTCGCGGTGACGAACTCGACGTGACCGAGGACCGGCACGGTGGCCTCGAAGAACTCGGAGTACAGGGCCTCCTTGCCGAAGAAGAGCGGCACGACCGCCGTCGTGGCTGCGGTGGCGACACCGAGCCCGAGCAGCCGCCCGGCCCGGACCGGAGCGGCGGCGCCGAGCTCGGCGGGACCGCCGGCCAGGTACCGGGCGGCGAGTGCGATGCCCGCCACGAGACCGCCGGCGAACCCGCCACCGGCGGCGTTGTGGCCGGCGAAGAGCAGGTAGAGCGACAGCACGACGAGTCCGTGGAAGAGCAGGCGGACGACCACGTCGAGCAGGGCCGAGCGGCCGGTCGGGATCGCCGCGCTCGTCGGCAGCCAGGCCCGTGGCTCACCGTCCGGGCGGTGCTTGTCGCTCGTCACGCTCGCGGGCAGGTCACGGAGCCGGGGGAGGGTGTCCTCGCGCGAGTCGAGGAAGATCAGGCTCGCGACACCCGTCGCCGCGGCCACGACGACCGTCAGCTCGCCGAGCGTGTCCCACCCGCGCAGGTCGACCAGGGCGACGTTCACCACGTTGAGCCCGTGCCCGAAGGACTTCGTGAGCGCGGGGATGTCCGGCCAGATCGGGGTGCTGTTGCGCGCCGACGCCGCGACGACGACGACGACCGCCAAGGTCGCACCGGCCAGCGCCGCGAAGAGCGCGCGGACGATGCGGAACCGCGACGGGTTGGCCGTCGCGATGCGCGGGGGCAGGCGCCGGAGCACCAGCACGAAGGCGATGAGGGTGACGGTCTCGACGACGAGCTGCGTGAGGGCGAGGTCGACGGCGCCGTGCAGGACGA
This sequence comes from Curtobacterium caseinilyticum, assembly GCF_030363035.1. Lineage (GTDB taxonomy): Bacteria > Actinomycetota > Actinomycetes > Actinomycetales > Microbacteriaceae > Curtobacterium > Curtobacterium caseinilyticum. Next base: position 77,330 of record NZ_JAUCMN010000011.1, read on the forward strand.
ACAGGACGGACATCCCGTAGCCGGTCACGCCGACGAGCACGGCGGCGGCGAAGCGCGTCTTGGCGGTGAGCACGGCGATCGCTGCCACGGCCATCACGACGACGACCGGGACCTGTCCCCACGAGTCGGCGAACCGCACCCGGAACTCCCACGGACCACCGAGCGCGAGGTTCGCCAGGGCCCCGGCGACGAACACCGACAGGATCACCGTCAGGTAGTAGGGGAGCGAGCCGCGCTGCACACCGGCTGTCAGACCGGTCGCCAGACGGTCGAGTCCGCGCATGATCCCGCGGTACGTGCCCGACGCGCTCGGGGACCCGGCGAGCCGGTGCTGCAGGGCCTCGACCGGACGGCGGAGCAGGAACAGGGCGACACCGCCGACCAGCGTGACGGCGGAGAGGCCGAGCGCCGGCTCGAGGCCGTGCCAGAGCGCCAGGTGCGGGACCTCGCCCTCCGGGAGCGCTGCGGCGGTGGCCGCGGGCTCGATGCCGTGTGCGACGACGGGGGTGAGCACGCCGAGGACGAGACCGGTGACGGCGAGGACCGACGGCACGACCCCGAGGCCGTGCAGCCCGTGCGCCTCGGTCTCCTGCACGCCGGGCTTCCGGGCGAAGGCACCCCACAGGAACCGCAGCGAGTAGGCCACCGTCAGCAGGGAGCCGAGCGTCACGCCGACGAGCGCGAACCAGGCCCACCCTGCCTGCGGACCGTGCAGCTCCTCGACGAAGCCGGTGAGCACGGCCTCCTTCGCGACGAAGCCGATCGTCGGTGGGATCCCGGCCATGGACGCCAGCGCGAGGACGCTGACGACGACGAGCCAGGGCATCCGCCGTCCCAGTCCGCTCAACCGGCCGAGGTCACGGGTGCCGGCGACGTGGTCGATCGAGCCGACGACCAGGAAGAGCGTGGACTTGAACGTGGCGTGTGCGACGAGGAGGGCGACGCCGCCGAGCGCCACCGCTGGGGCACCCCACCCGGCGGCGAGCACGAGGAAGCCGAGCTGGGCGACGGTGCCGTACGCGAGCAGCAGCTTGAGGTCGGTCTGGCGCAGCGCCCGGTACCCACCCACGAGCATGCCGAGCACACCCAGCACGGTGACGGTCTCGCGCCACCCGGTCATGAGCGCGAACGCCGGGGCGAGGCGGGCGACGAGGTAGATGCCGGCCTTCACCATCGCCGCGGCGTGGAGGTACGCGCTGACGGGCGTCGGGGCGGCCATCGCGGCGGGGAGCCAGAAGTGGAAGGGCACGATCGCCGACTTGGTCAGCGCACCGAGCAGCACGAGGACGACGGCGACGGGCACGAGCGGACCGGGGCGGTCGACGAGCTCGGGCGCCTGCGCGATGATCCCCGACAGGCTCGTGGTGCCCGCCGTGACCGAGAGCGCGACGAGTCCGGCGAGCATCGCCAGACCGCCGGCCGTCGTGACGACGAGCGCCTGCATCGCGGCTGCACGGCTGGCACGCTTCGCGGCGTCGTGGCCGATGAGCAGGTAGGAGAAGACCGTCGTGGCCTCCCACAGCACGAAGAGCACGATGACGTCGTCGGCGACGACCAGCCCGTACATCGACCCGGCGAAGGCGGTCAGGACGCCGGCGAACCGTCCGAGTCCGGGTTCGTCGCGCCCGAAGTAGGACGCGCAGTAGACGAGCACGAGGGTGCCGACCACCGAGACCACGAGGGCGAGGACCCACGACAGGGCGTCCATCCGGAGCGACACGGCGAGGTCGAGTTCGGCGATCCACTGCCACCGGCTGGTGACGCCGCCGTGCAGGGCCCGGTCGGACTGCGCGATCGTCAGCACCGCGGCGGCCGCGGGGGCGAGGGCGGCCGCGTAGAACACACGGCGGCCGAGCAGGGGGGTCAGGGCGGGAACGATCAGGGCGACGATCGCGAACGCGATGAGGACGGAGACCATCGGGCACCTCCTCGGGGTCGGGCTGCAGTCCGGCTCACTGGGCCCTCACAGCTTACGGAACGCTCGGTGGCAAGTTCCTGAGCGACCGGACAGCCCTGCCCCGATCGCCGCCTCAGCGCCCGTGCGCCCGTGCGGGCATCTGCGTCGCGAGCTTGCCCCCGGACACGTCGACGAGGGTGCCGGTGATGTACCCGGCCGCGTCGCTCGCCAGGAAGACGAGCAGGTCGGCCACGTCGTCCGGGGTCTCCCACCGGCGGAGCGACAGTGTGTCGAGCAGCCGGTCCTGCTCCGCCGTCGGCATCTCGGCGAACCCGTTCATCGCCGTCGGCACCATGCCGGGTGCGTACGCGTTCACCGTGATGCCCCACGGACCGAGCTCCGACGCGAGCACGCGGGTGAACGCCACGACCGCCGACTTCGACGCGGCGTAGGCAGCGCTGCCCACGCTCGGCACGATCGCCGCGAACGAGGCCGCGTTGACGATCCGTCCGCGTCCGGCGGCCTGCATGACCGGGGCGACGGCCTGGCTCACCAGGAACGTCCCGCCCAGGTTGACGTCCATGCAACGACGCCAGGCGTCCCACTCCAGCTCCGTGACGGCCCCGGTGACGTTGATGCCGGCGTTGTTGACCAGCACGTCGATCGTGCCGTGCCGTGCGACGACCGTGTCGACGGCCGCGCGGACCGACGCCGGGTCGGCCACGTCGCACACCACCTCGTCGATGCCCGAGGGCGAGGTTGAGGGCGAGGGCGGGGCCTCGTCGAAGGCGAGGTCGAACGCGACCACCCGGCAGCCCTCCGCAGCGAAGCGGGCGGCCAGCGTCCGGCCGATGCCGCGCGCGGCTCCGGTGACGACCACCACGCGGTCGGTCAGGTCGAGGTGCATCGTCGCTCCCGTCGTCGGAGGCCGTCGACTCCGTGCGGCGCCCGTGCCTCGAATGGTCATACTATTGGAGCATGGCAGCGAGGGTGCTCTGGGTCACCGGTGGCGGCAGCGGCATGGGTGCTGCGAGTGCGGTCGCGGCCGCTCGCGACGGGTGGACCGTCGTGCTGAGCGGTCGGCGCCCCGACCGCCTCGAGCAGGTCGCCGACGCGGTGCGCGCGGCCGGTGGGGCAGCGGACGTGCTGCCGCTCGACGTCACGGCGCAGGACGCCGTCGCTGCCGCACGCGACGACGTGCTCCGGCGTCACGGACGCATCGACGGGCTCGTGCTCGCCGCGGGGCTGAACACCCGGGGCAGACGGTGGGACGACCAGTCGCTGGCCGACGTCCGTGCGGTCCTCGACACGAACACGACGGCGGTCGTGACCGTCGTCGACGCGGCGCTGCCCGCGCTGCGCGATGCGGGTGGCGTCGTCGTCGTGGTGTCGTCGTACGCCGGGTGGTCCTTCCAGCCGGGGGCGGGAGTGGCGTACTCGGCGAGCAAGACGGCCCTCGGGTCGATCGTCCGGACGCTCAACCAGCAGGAGGCCGCGCACGGCGTCCGCGCCACGCACCTGTGCCCGGGCGACGTCGCCACGGACTTCCTCGACCAGCGGCCGCAGGTGCCGGACGCCGCCGCGCGGCAGCGCATGCTCCAGCCGGAGGACGTCGGTCGGACGGTCGCGTTCGTGCTCGGTGCCCCGGCGCACGTGCGGATCGACGAGCTCGTGCTGTCGCCGGTCTCGCAGCGGTGACGAGCACCTTCGACCGGGTCATCGACGCGATCGGCGCAGCGGTCGTCTCCGGGGCGTTCCCCCGGGGCAGCCGTCGCAGCACGGACGAGCTGGTGGCGTGGACCGGCGCCAGTCGCAGCATCGTGCGCGAGGCCGTCCGGGTCCTGGTCTCGCTCGGGCTGCTCCACGCCGGTCGTCGGGTCGGCATCACCGTCCTCGGTGTGACGGAGTGGGACGTCCTCGACCCGCGCGTGGTGCGGTGGCGACTGCAGGGCCCGGACCGCGAACGAGCCTCGGCGGAGCTGCGTGAGCTCCGCGCCGCCGTGGAGCCGCTCGCGGCGGCCGCCGCGGCCCGACGGGCACCGCTCGAGGCGTGCGCGACCGGTCGGGAGGCACTGCTCACCACCGCGGACGAGCTCGCCGCCGCCGCGTCCGAGGACCGCCGCCTCGACTTCACGATCGCGGACGTCCGGTTCCACGCACTCGTGCTCGAGCTCTCCGGCAACGTCCTCTACCGTCGCCTGCACCGGGTGGTCGGCGAGGCGCTCCGGGAGCGCGGCAGCATCCGGCCGGACCGGCACGACGTCGGGCTGCACCGCACGCTCGCGCGGGCGGTCGCGACGGGCGACGCGGACGGCGCAGCCGACGCGATGCGGGAGATCGTGCGCAGGACGGAGCACGGACCGGACGCCGACCTGGGATGATCGACGTCGGCGTGCTTCCCCGCGCCCGTGGAGGTGGACCGGTGGACGCAGCGCAACAGCTGGTGCTCCAGCTCGTCGGTACGCCGTGGGCCTTCCTCGTGGTCGGACTCGTGCTGGCCGTCGGCAGCGTGGCGGTGTTCCTGCCGAGCCAGGCCCTGGTGGTGGCGATCGGCACGCTCCTCGTCGGTGGGGACGGCGGGCTCCTGCCGGTGCTGCTCCTCGTCGTCGCCGCCACGGTCGGCATGGTGCTCGGTGACCTCGGCCTCTGGCACCTGGCGCGGACCGTCGACCTCGGCTCCCGCTCCTGGTTCACCCGACCGAAGGTCCGCAGGGCGCGCGAGTCGATCGACGGCCGGTACCGCAGGGCCCCCGGGCGCATCGCGGTCCTCGGTCGCTTCATCCCCATGGGACGGCTCACGACGAACCTGGTCGGCGCGGACAGCGGGCTGGACCTGCGCACGTTCCTGGTCAGCTGCGCGCTCGCCGACGTCGTCTGGGCCGCGTACTGCGTCGGGATCGCGGCGGCGACCGGGAGCTGGAGCCGCGACCAGCCCTTCCTCGTCACGACCCTCGCGGTCGTGGCGTCGATCCTGCTCGGCCTCGCGATCTCGGCCATCGAGAAGGCCGTCCGCCGCCGCAGTGAGGCAGCAGCCGCAGCCTGACCCCCGCTCCACCGTTCGAAGGAGAACCCGTGCAGCTGACCGACCTCGTCCCCGATCCCGGCGCCCTCGAGCGGCTCGCCACCGGCAGCACGTGGGCCGAGGGGCCCTGCTGGATCCCCTCCTCGCGCACCCTCCGCTGGTCGGACATCCCGGGTGACCGCATCCTCCAGTGGCACCAGGACACCGGTGAGACCTCGACGTACGCCGCCGGGGTCGAGTTCACCAACGGCCGCACCCTCGACCGCGACGGGTCGGTCGTGCAGTGCTCGCACGGGCGCCGCCGGGTCGAGCGCGACCGCGCCGGGGTCGTCACGCCGGTGATCGACGGCTGGGCGGGTGGACGGCTCAACTCGCCGAACGACGTCGTCGTCACCCGAGACGGCACCGTGTGGTTCACCGACCCCGCGTACGGCATCACCCAGCCGCGCGAGGGGCACCCGGGTGAGCGGGAGTACGGCGACCACTGGGTCTTCCGGTGCGGACCCGACGGCGAGGACCTCCGCCCCGTGGTCCTCGACGTCGACGAGCCGAACGGCCTGGCGTTCTCGCCCGACGAGCGGGTGCTCTACGTCGCGAGCTCGTCGTCGGACGCGCCGGTGGTCCGCGCCTACGACGTCGACGGCGTCCGCGTGAAGAACGGCCGCGTGTTCGCCCGGCTCGACGACGGCGAGGGCGTGCCGGACGGCATCCGCGTCGACGAGCACGGCAACGTGTGGTCCTCGACGCACCGCGGGGTCACGGTCCTCGCGCCGGACGGCACGCGCATCGGAGACCTGCCGGTGCCGGAGGTCGTCGCGAACCTCTGCTTCGGCGGCGACGACGGCACGACGCTCTTCGTCACCGCGACGACGTCGGTGTACCGCATCCCGACCACGACACGGGACGCCGCTGCCGTATCCTGACCCGGCCATGCAGTGCGACTACTTCGACCGCGGGGTGTGCCGCTCGTGCACGCTCATGGGCCAGCCCTACGCCGATCAGGTGCTCGACAAGGAGATCCGCACACGCGAGCTCCTGCACGATGCGGTCGAGGCGGCGGGCGGCCCAGGGGTCGTCGAGTGGCTGCCGGCGGTCACCAGCCCCGAGTCCGGCTACCGGAACAAGGCGAAGATGGTCGTCGGCGGGACGGTGCAGCGTCCGACGGTCGGCATCCTCGACCACCGGCAGCGCGGGGTCGACCTCCGCCACTGCGGCATCTGCACCCCCGGCATCCGGCGCGCACTCCCGGTGCTGGCGGACTTCGTCGCCGACGCCGGGCTCATCCCGTACGACGTCGGCGCGCGCCGTGGCGAGCTGAAGTTCGTCCTCGTGACGGAGTCACCCGACGGCGAGCTCATGGTGCGCTTCGTGCTGCGCTCCGAGGGGCAGCTGCCCCGCCTCCGTGCACACCTCGACACCCTCCGCCGCGTGCTGCCGGAAGCCGTCGTGGTTACCGCGAACCTGCTGCCCGAGCACAAGGCCGTCACCGAGGGGGACCGCGAGGTCGTGCTCACCGACCAGGAGACCCTGCCGATGCGCTTCGGCACGGTGACCATGCACCTGCGGCCGCAGAGCTTCTTCCAGACGAACACCGCCGTCGCCGCACAGCTCTACGACCAGGCGACGGCGTGGATCGACGAGGTGGCGCCGGCGTCGATGTGGGACCTGTACTGCGGCGTCGGGGGGTTCGCCCTGCACGCTGCCCGGCCCGGCCGGACGGTCACCGGCATCGAGACGAGTCGCGAGGCGATCCGATCGGCCAAGCAGTCCGCCCGCGAGGCCGGGCTGTCCGACGTGCGCTTCGCCGCCGACGACGCGACCGAGCACGCACTCCGGGCCCGTCCCGGCACGCTCCCCGAACTCGTCGTCGTGAACCCGCCCCGCCGGGGCGTCGGCGAGACGCTCGCGACCTGGCTCGAGGAGTCCGACGTGCAGCACGTCGTCTACTCGAGCTGCAACCCGGTGACCCTCGCGAAGGACCTCGCGCGCATGCCGTCCTACCGCCTCCGCCGGGCCCGTGTGCTCGACATGTTCCCGCAGACCGGACACCTGGAGGCCGTGACGCTGCTGTCCAGACGGTGATCAGGCGGCGGCCAGGAGGCGGACGGGAGGCTCGCGGCGGGCCCGCCACGGGCCTCCCGTCCGCCGCATTGCCAGGGAACTGCCAAGGTGGCGTACCCGGGTACGTCCCGATCGCCATGCTCATGGTGATCGAGGCGTACAGGAAGGCCACCGGGGTACATACCATCGTCCCGTAGAACCGTTGGTCTCGGTTTGATAACGACCGCGAGTTTCCTATGGTTGCCGACCAGGCGACGCCGGCACGAGTCCACTGCCCCCGGCGGAGCACCCCACAACGTGACCGCGATCGGTCGGGACGGGCAGTGGCGACCGGCTCTCGGTCCGTGGTCCCGGTGGAGCGATCAACCATGAAGAAGCTTTCCCGTACCCGCACCATCGTCGGCGGCCTGGCGTTCGCCGGCATCGCCGCGACCGGTGTCGGCCTCGCGGCGACGCCCGCGAACGCAGCATCCGGCTCGACCTGGGACGCGCTCGCGCAGTGCGAGTCCGGCGGCAACTGGGCCATCAACACCGGCAACGGCTACTACGGCGGCCTGCAGTTCAACCTCGGCACCTGGCAGGCGCACGGGGGCACGGGCAACCCGGCCTCCGCGAGCCGCGCGACCCAGATCGCGGTGGCCGAGCGCGTCCTCGCATCGCAGGGGTGGGGCGCCTGGCCGGCCTGCTCCGCGAAGCTCGGCCTGAGCGGCACCGCCGGTGCGGCACCGCAGGCAGCAGCTCCGGCGCCCGCCGCCCCGCAGCAGGCGGCGCCGCAGCAGCAGGCCGCCCCGCAGCAGCAGACGACGCAGCAGGCTGCCCCGCAGCAGGCGGCTCCGAAGGCGACGACCCCGGCCGCGCCGAAGGTCACCGCGCCGAGCAAGCCCGCTGCGGTCGCCACCAGTGGCAAGACCTACACGATCCAGTCGGGCGACACGCTCGACTCGATCGCCACGAAGCTCGACGTCGACGGCGGCTACATGAAGCTGTGGGCTGCGAACACGTCGACGATCGACGACGCGAACCTGATCTACGCCGGCCAGGAGCTGCAGCTCCCCGCCTGATCGACCTCCCGATCCGACACGAGACCCCCGCGGCCCAGCGCCGCGGGGGTCTCGTGCGTCCTACCGGTCGCGTTCGGCGAGCCAGTCCTGCAGGTCGTCCGACCGCAGGGCGCGCGACACGTCCTGCCGGTCGAGTTCGTTCAGCGAGACGTAGGACTGCCCGTCCGGGGAGGTCCCGCCGCCGGCCGTCGGCAGCGTGAAGGTCACGAGGTCGTGGGCGCGGATGCCCCGGAGCGACCATCCGAGCGTCGCGATCGCCCTGGCGTCGAACCCGGCGTCGACGGCGACGTGCTCGCTCGTGGCCGCCACGAAGTCCTGCAGGCGCCCGGGGTTCGTGAGGGTGCCCCGGGAGAGCACCTGCTGGAACACGCCACGGAGGAACGCCTGCTGGTTGCGGACGCGGGTGTGGTCGGCGTCGGCGAATGCGTACCGCTCCCGCACGAAGACGAGTGCCTGCTCGCCGTCGAGGTGGTTCGTCCCGCGGGTGAAGTGGTGACCGCGCGCCGTGAAGTCCTCGCTCGACTGCACCGTCACGCCACCGAGTGCGTCGGTGACGTCCTGGAAGCCGGCGAAGTCGATCTCCGCGACGTGGTCGATCCGCACGTCGAGGAGCTGTTCGACGGTCTGCACCGTGAGGGGGATCCCGCCCCAGGAGTACGCGGCGTTGATCTTCGCCCGACCGTGCCCCGGGACGTCGACCCACGAGTCGCGGAGGATCGACATCAGGTACACGTGCCGACGGTCGGCGGGGACGTGCACGAGCATCAGCGAGTCCGAACGCCCGCCGGCCGCGTGGTCGCCGTCGGGATCGCGGGCTGCCCGCGAGTCGGATCCGACGAGCAGGAGGTTCTCCGCCGTGCCGGACGCGGCGGGACGGGACCCGGCGGGGAACGGGTCGGCGAGGGCATCGGAGCGCTGGTCGAAGCTGCTCGCGAGGCCGCCGACGAAGACCGCGGCGGCGACGGCGAGGGCGGTCGCAGCGGCGACCAGCGTGCCGCCCGTCACGAGGAGTGCGACGAGGAACGGACGCTTCCTGCGCGGTGGTCGGGCTGTTGCCTCGGCCGCCGCTCGGGCGGTGCGACGTTCGGACATCGGGACTCCTCGGGTCGGGTCGGCCCTGCGCCGACCCGGAAGAGCTTACCGTAACTGGTATTCCAGTATCAGACCCTGTGGAGGACGGCGCTCAGACGGCGCCGGAGCTCGGCGTCCTCGGGCAGGACCTCGCGCTCGATGTGCTGCGCGGTCTCCCATGCCCGACGCCCCGCCTCCGTGACCTGCACGACGCGGCGTCGCCCGTCCTCCGGGTGCGACGTCCGCTCGACCAGGCCGTCGCGTTCGGCGCGCTCGAGCGTCCGCGACATGGTCTGCGGCTGGACGCGTGCCGTCCGGGCGAGGGTGTCCGCACCCGTCGGGCCGGTCCGCAGCACGATGTCGATCGCGACGAGTGCGGCGTGGGTCAGCCCGATCGCCCGCAGTCGCTCGTCCCACTCGCGCTCGACGGCGCGGGCGGCGGCGGAGAGGAGGCGTCCGAGCGGCCACTGCTCGGCAGGTTCGGACATGGCAGGATCCTACCGGCGCGGCACCTGCCCTCCGGGGAAAGTAGTCAGCATGCTGACGATCGGTGTACGCTCCCCGACGTGTCCAGGTTCCTCCGTGCCGTGCTGCCCGCCCTCGTCATCGTCGTCTGGCTCGTCGTCGCCGGTGTCGGCGGTCCGGTCTTCGGGAAGATCTCCGAGGTCGCGACGAACGACCAGACCTCGTTCCTGCCCGCGTCGGCCGACGCCACGAAGGTGCAGGAGCGTGCGTCCGCGTTCCGCCAGGCGTCCGGGGTGCCCGCGATCGTCGTCCTCGAGCGCGACGGCGGACTGACGGGTGCCGACCTCGCCGACGCGCAGCGGCTCGCGGACACGATCGGCGACCGTGACGACGTGCAGGCGGTCAGCCCGGCGATCCCGAGCGAGGACGGTGACGCGGTGGAGATCGTCGCGACACCCACCGAGGACGCCGACACCGGTGACGTCGTCACGGCCATCCGGGCGCAGGTCGACGACGCGCTGCCCTCCGGGGTGGACGGGTACGTGACCGGTCCGGCTGGCTTCACGGCGGACCTCACCGCGGCGTTCGCGGGCATCGACGGCCTGCTGCTCGGTGTCGCGCTCGCCGCCGTCTTCGTCATCCTCGTGGTGGTCTACCGTTCACCGCTGCTGCCGTTCCTCGTGCTCGGCACGGCGACGTTCGCCCTCTGCGCCTCGATCCTCGTCGTGTACGCGCTGGCGAAGGCCGGGATCGTCACCGTGAACGGGCAGGTGCAGGGCATCCTGTCCATCCTGGTGATCGGTGCCGCCACCGACTACGCGCTCCTCTACACGGCGCGGTACCGCGAGGCGCTGCGGGAGCACCGCACCGGGTGGGACGCGACCAGGGCGGCACTGCGCGGCGCCACCGAGCCGATCGTCGCCTCGGGCGGGACCGTGATCGTCGGCGTGCTCTGCCTGCTGCTGTCCGACCTGAACTCGAACAAGGCGCTCGGTCCGGTCGCGGCGATCGGCATCGCGTCCAGCCTGCTCGCGGCGCTCACGCTGCTGCCCGCGCTGCTCCTGGTCTTCCGCCGCGCGGCGTTCTGGCCGCTGCGTCCGCGGTTCGGCAGCGGGGAGCGCGCGCTGACGGGTCCCGACGCCACCGGGCTCTGGGCGCGCGTGGGCCGGCTCGTGGCGCGCCGGTCCCGAACGGTGTGGATCGTCTGCACCGTGGCGCTCCTGGCGATGGGCAGCGGGCTGATCGGGCTGCGTGCCGACGGGGTGCCGCAGAGCGACCTCGTCATCGGGGCGTCCCAGGCGCGGGAGGGCCAGCAGGTCCTCGCCGACCACTTCCCCGGTGGGTCCGGGAGCCCGGCCCAGGTGATCGGTGCGGAGCGCGACCTGGACGCGCTCGTCGACGCGGTCCGCTCGGTGCCCGGCGTCGACGGGGTGGTCGCCGCGTCGAAGGACGCCCCGTCGGGCACGGTGCCCGTCGACCCGGCAGGTCCGGATGGTGCCCCGGCCGCCGCCGCTCCCACGGTCTCGCGCGGCGACGTCCTGCTCGAGGCGACCCTCACCGACCCGGCCGACTCCGCCGCTGCCGAGCAGACCGTCCGCGAGCTCCGGACGGCGGTCGAGCGGGTGGACCGGGACGCGCTCGTCGGGGGCGTCACGGCGACCGCCCTCGACACGAACGACACCGGCATCCGGGACCGGACCGTGATCATCCCCGTGGTGCTCGCGGTCATCCTGCTGATCCTCGTGCTGCTCCTCCGCAGCGTCGTCGCGCCGCTCGTGCTCATCGGCAGCGTGATCGTGTCCTTCGCGGCCGCGCTCGGCGTCGGCGCGCTGGTGTTCGACCACGTGTTCCACTTCCCCGGAGCGGACCCGTCCGTGCCGCTGTTCGCGTTCGTGTTCCTCGTCGCGCTCGGGGTCGACTACAACATCTTCCTCATGACCCGGGTGCGCGAGGAGACGCTCCGGCACGGTCCGCGCGAGGGCGTCCTGCGCGGGCTGGCCGCGACGGGCGGGGTCATCACCTCGGCCGGCGTCGTGCTGGCGGCGACCTTCGCTGCCCTCGGGGTGATCCCGATCCTGTTCCTCGCGCAGATCGCCTTCGTCGTGGCCTTCGGCGTCCTGCTCGACACCGTGGTGGTCCGGTCCCTGCTCGTCCCGGCGCTCGTCGTCGACCTCGGGCGCCGCGCCTGGTGGCCGTCGCGCCTCTCGCGGACCGGCCGTCACATGTGACACGCTGGTGTCATGCCAGTCCCCTCGACGCAGCCCGCCGCCGAACGCAAGCTGCTCCGCGACACCGTGCAGGACAAGATCCGCGACGCGATCATGGACGGCACGCTGGAGCCGGGGGAGCGGCTGAACGACGACGACCTGATCGCCTGGCTCGGCGTCTCCCGCACCCCCATCCGCGAGGCCCTGGCGGAGCTCGCCCGCGCCGGGCTGATCGAGATGGCGCCGAACCGCTACACCCGGGTCGCTGCGCCGACGAAGGACGAGCTGCTCGACGCGTACCGCACGCTCGGCGTGATCTACGGCGGTGTCGTCCGGCTGGCCGTGCCGCGCTTCTCCGCTGCCGAGCGGAAGAAGATCGTGGCGATGATCGACGACGTCGCTGCCCGGGTCGACGCGCAGCACCAGGACGAGGTCGCTCGCGAGGGCTCCGACATCTACGCGATGTGGGCCGACGCCTGCGGCAACGCCTCGCTCGCCCAGCTGTGCCGCGCCACCACCGACGGACTGGCCTTCAAGCTGCGCGTCCCCGAGCTGGCGGAGCTCGTGCCGGCCGAGGTGGTCCGCCCCGAGCTCGACCGGCTCAAGGCCGCCGTCCTCGACCAGGACCCGATCGCGGCCGAGCTCGCGATGGAGGCCATCCACCTCCTGCCGACGCGGGACTGACGCGGCCGCCGACGCGGGACCGACGCGACGGGGCGTTCAGCCTCGGCGGACGACCTTCAGGGGTTTCCCTGTCCGTTCCACGCTGTGCGGTTATGGTTTCCGGGTGAGCATCGAACCCGAGCAGACGACGCGCCGTGCCCGCCGCGGCCACGTGCCGCCGCGCCACGGGCGCCAGAAGCGCGGGGGCGGCGTCGTCCTCCCCGCCATCGCCGGCGTGCTGGCCATGGGGCTGGTCCTGACCGGCGGGTACGCCGCGTTCGCCTTCACCAGCCTGAACAACGGCGTCACGAAGATCGACGCGATCGCACCTCGGTCGAACGGTGACGACGACGTGGACGGGCAGGCGCAGAACATCCTGCTCGTGGGCGACGACCACCGGCCGGACAACGCGACGCCCGAGCAGATGGCCGAGCTCAGCACGACGAGCGACGGCGGCGCGACGAACACCGACACGATGATCGTGCTGCACATCAACGCCGACGGTTCGCAGGCGACGATGATCTCGTTCCCGCGCGACTCGTACGTCGACATCCCCGGCGTCGGCAAGGGCAAGCTCAACAGTGCCTTCTACTACGGCACCCTCAACGGTGGCGGCGACACCGGCGGCGCGAAGCTGCTGATCCAGACCATCCAGGACCTCAGCGGTCTGACCATCGACCACTACGTGCGCGTCTCGCTGCTCGGCTTCTACCAGGTGGTCAAGGAGCTCGGCCCGGTCGAGGTCTGCCTCAACAACGCGGTGGACGACCCGTACTCCGGGGTGGACCTGCCCGCGGGCACCTCGCAGCTCGATGCCAAGCAGGCCCTGTCGTTCGTGCGTCAGCGCCACGGGCTGCCGAACGGTGACCTCGACCGGAACGTCCGCCAGCAGTACTTCCTGTCGCAAGAGGCCCGGAAGGTCCTGTCCGCGGGCACGCTCCTCAACCCGATCAAGATGAACGCCATCCTCAGCGCGGTCGGCGGCTCGATCCAGACGGACACCGACCTGGTCTCCCTCGCGACCCAGATGCGGAACCTGCGACCCGGCAACATCCAGTCGGCCACGATCCCGACCCTCGGCACCCCCACCATCACCGTGAACGGTTCGCCGCTCTCGATCGTGCAGGTCGACACCGTCGGGCTCCCCGCCTTCGTGCAGGGGCTGGTCGGTGCGCCTGAGCAGTACACGAAGGCCACGGCCGCGCAGCCCGCGGCGACGAGCGTGACGGTGCTGAACGGCAGTGGGGTCACCGGGGCTGCCGGCGCGGCGACCGCGAACCTGACCGCGCGTGGGTTCCAGGCCGGCGCGCCCGGTTCCTCGGAGACGACGAAGACGACCCAGGTGCAGTACCCCGCGGGGCAGGAGGCGCAGGCGAAGGCCGTCGCCGCCGTCGTGCCGGGTGCCGTCGCCGTCCGCTCGACGACCGTGACCGGCGTCACGCTGGTGCTCGGGTCCGACGGCAAGACCGTCACCGCACCGGCCCCCGCCGGGGACGCGTCCTCGGCTCCGGCCGACGGGTCGACCGGATCCGGGGCCTCGGAGCCGGCGCAGCCGTCGAAGTCGTCCGAACCGAAGCCGAGTTCGACCGACGTGAAGAGCTACGGCAAGGAAGGCGTCTGCATCAACTGACGGTCGTCCGACAGTCGGCTGGCCATCGGTCGGCGCCGACGTGTCCTGCTTGCACGTGGTGCACGGTGACATGTGGAATGCCACGGTGCACCACGACCTCCGACGCTGCCGTGACGAGGAGCGTGAGCTCCTGCTCCGCTCGGCCGCGGGCGACCACGACGCGTTCACCGAACTCCACCGACGCTTCCGACCGCTCGTCGAGTCGTGGGTGCGGCACCACCTGGTCGACCGGAGCCTGTCCGAGGAGGTCGTGCAGGACGTCCTCCTCGAGGTCTGGTGTCGAGCGGGTCGCTACGACCCGCAGCACGCTCCGGTCTCGTGGATCAGGACGATCGCGCAGCGCCGTGCGATCGACCGGGTCCGCAAGGCCGAGGCGGACCGGCAGCGTGACCTCCGCATCGGGACCCGCTTGCTCGACACCGTCGACCACGCAGCGACGGAACGGGCCGAGGGTGCTCTGGAGCGCGCGGCGCTGCACCGCGCGATCGCGGCGTTGCCGACGCGGCAGCGCGAGGCCGTCGTCCTCCGGCACCTCGGTGAGCTGAGCGGTCCGGAACTCGCCGAACGACTCGGGGTTCCGCTCGGGACCGCGAAGACCCGCGCCCGCGACGGCCTGCTGACCCTGCGACGCAGCCTGGGGTGTTGACGGGTCACCCTGGGTATGTTCGACCGGTGAGCCACGTCGCCCGTCCGATCACCCTGATGACCTACAACATCAAGAACCCGGATCCCGCCCACGACTGGCCCGCGCGGCTGCCGCTGGTGCGCGAGATCATCCGTCGCCACGACCCGGACGTGCTCTGCGTGCAGGAGGCGTTCGACCACCAGATGGACGCTCTCCGCGCAGGTCTGCCGGACCACGGCGACGTCGGGCAGGGACGCGAGGGCGGTACCGCCGGCGAGCACGCGGCGATCTTCTTCCGGCGCGACCGGCTGCGTCCCGTCGACGTCGGGAGCTTCTGGCTGTCGGACACCCCGGACGAACCGGTGTCGAACACGTGGGGGAGCCTGTACCCGCGGATCGCGAACCACGCCCGCTTCGTGGACGCCGAGGGCGGCGCCTTCACGGTCCTGACGTCGCACTTCGACCACGAGCCGAACGACCACGGCGACGAGGTGCGACGCCGGAGCGCGGCCCTCGTCGTCGAGCGGCTCAGCTCGGTCGACGGTCCGGTCGTCTTCGCCGGCGACTGCAACGAGCCGGCCGGACAGGGCGCGGCATCGCAGGTGTTCGCGGACGCCGGCTACGAGGACGCCTGGGTGGTGGCAGGCGACCCGGACGACCGGACCGCCTCGTTCAACGACTGGCAGGAACCGGACCCCACGGGAGAGCGGATCGACTGGGTGCTCACCCGCGGTGGGGTCCAGGTCGAGCGCGTCGTGATCGACCACGACGGACCGGAGACGTGGGCAGCGAGCGACCACTTCCCGGTGGTGGCGACCATCCGGCCCTGACGGCCCTGACGGCCCTGACGGCCCGGCTCAGCAGGACCGGCGGGCGTGCACGGGCATCGGCGACCCGATGACCGTGACCTCGGTGTCGTCCGTCAGCGCGGAGACGCCGTTCGTGCCCTGCTCGTCCGACTCGTCGTCTGCGTCGTCACGGGTGTCCGTGTCGGTCGTCGGGGCCGCGCTCGGCGTGCCACGCTCGACCCGCGGTTCGTCGTGCGCGTCGCCATCGGGCTGGACGTCGCCGTCGGTCGACTCCCACCCGGGCTCGAGCAGGAGCTGCCAGGCCCGGGAGTCGCCGGACCCGAACGAGACCTTGTCGGCCTTCGACGCCGAACGCAGTTCGTCCTCGACGTCGTCGCCGACCTGCACGCCGTCCGGTCCGGTCAGGTCGATCCGGTCGCCGCCGCGCGTCCGCACGGCGTCCTTGAGCACCCGGATCTCGACCGCGTTCCCCGCCGCGGCCGGGGCGGTCATCGCCGCGACGCGGATCGCCCCGCCCCAGGTGTAGGTGGTGCCGGACGGGAAGCACGCACCGCCGTCGCCGACGGCCGTCTGCGTGCGGGACGGCGTGCCGAGGAGCCGGTCGAGCAGGTCGACGGTGGACCGCGCGTCGCGCATCGAGGTCTCGGCCACGGTGTGGTCGTCGTGCTGGAACAGGAGCGACTCGGCGTCGAGCTCGATGGTGTCGACCCGCCGCAGCTCGCGGTTCGTGACCCGGACCGCCGGCTGTGCGGACGGCGCGACGTCGCTGCGGTCCTCGGCGGCGGACGCCGGGGTGACGCTCCCGAGCGCCGTCGCGTCGACCCCGACCGTGCAGGCCGTCACGGCGAGCACGGCAGCGCCGAAGGCGATCGCAGTACGGGGAGTCATCACTCGACCGTACGACGTGGCACCGCACAGGACGACAGGTGTTACCGAATCGCAGCCCGGTCGTCACGCGTTCGTGATCTTGGGGATGTGTCACGGACGTCCCGCGGGGGACACCCGGCTGGACGGACCGCGGTGCCCCGGTGCGTACCGTCCAGGCCATGACGGAGCAGCAGAACGACCAGGGAGCCATCGACCAGTACTCGATGCAGGACCCGACGAAGATGTACGCCGACAAGAAGCCCGACGAGCAGTACCTGCAGGGTGCCGGTACCGACGAGGAGATGGCGCAGAACGTCCCCGCGGACCACGGTGAGGACACCTACCGCGGCTCGGGACGCCTGGCCGGGCGCAAGGCCCTGGTGACCGGCGGTGACTCCGGCATCGGTGCCGCCGTCGCGATCGCCTACGCCCGTGAGGGTGCTGACGTGGCCATCGTCTACCTGCCCGAGGAGCAGGAGGACGCAGACCGCATCGTCGGGCTCATCGAGGACGCCGGGCGCACCGCCGTCGCGATCCCCGGGGACATCAAGGACCTCGCGTTCTGCGAGGAGCTCGTCCAGAAGGCCGTCGACGGCCTCGGCGGACTCGACATCGTCGTGAACAACGCCGGCAAGCAGCAGAACGTCGACGACATCACGAAGATCTCGGACGAGGAGTTCGACGAGACGTTCAAGACGAACGCCTACGCGACGTTCCGCATCACCAAGGCCGCGGTGCCGCACCTGAAGCCGGGCTCGACGATCATCAACACGACGTCGATCCAGGCGTACGCGCCGTCCCCGCACCTCGTGCACTACGCCGCCACGAAGGCGACCGTGAACAACATGGCGAAGGGCCTCGCTGCGCAGCTCGCGCCGAAGGGCATCCGCGTCAACGCCGTCGCACCCGGTCCGATCTGGACCCCGCTGCAGCCGGCTGGCGGCCAGCCGCCGGAGGCGCTGCCCTCCGCCGGCGAGCAGACCTACCTCGGCCGCTGGGGCCAGCCCGCCGAGCTCGCGCCGGCGTTCGTCTTCCTGGCGAGCGGTGAGTCGTCCTACGTGGTCGGCGAGACGCTCCACGTCGACGGCGGCATGCCGACCCCGTGAGACGCGTGGCCTGACGCGCGTACACCGCAGACGGACGGGAGGCACGGTGCCAGCTGGCACCGTGCCTCCCGTCCGTCTGTCCGTCTGTCCGTCACTTCAGCAGGCGACGGACCGCGCCATCCGCTCCAGCAGCTCCCGCGCGGACATCGCCGCGGTGAGCTCGACCTCGACCGGGTTGATGCCGACCGCGCGTTCGAACGCGCGGCGTCGGGCCTGGTCGGCGAGCGGGACCTCCGGCCGCTGCGGCAAGCGGGCGATCGCGCGTGCTGCCGCGTCGAAGGCGCCCGCCGGGGAGCCGAGCTGCTCCCACATCGTCCGCACGTCGTGCGCGACCTGCTCGTCGTCGCCGCCGAACTCGAAGCCGGCCGACGCCATCGTGGCCAGTCCCTGTGCGATCGGGTCCTCGGGAGTCATCCCGGCATGGTCGCACGGGACCCCGGTGACGCGCAGTGGGGTCCGATCCTTGTCCCCCGACATGCTGACACCCGGACCGGGGATGCTGTGTCCCCCGACACTGCGGTTTGATGGGAGGGCGGACAGGACGTCCGCCGCACGACGGAGGGCATGATGCTCGAACACACCAGCGCGGACACGCAGGCGGCAGCCGCCGCGGCCGCCACCCTGCACCTGCGGATCACGATCGTCGGTGCGACCGTCGACCTGCTCCGCGACGTGCCCTTCCACGAAGCGCACGTCGGCCTCGTCGCGGAGCGCATGGACATCACGACCGACGAGCTCCGGCAGCACTTCCCGTCGTGGGACGGCCTGGTGCTCGCAGCCCTGGACCGGTGGAACGGCTCCCGGATGGACGAGGTCACGCGCGAGGTCGGTGACGGCCCGACGGTCGAGCTGCTGCGTGCGATCGTCGCTTCGAACGCCGAGGACCCCGCGCTCATGCGGCTCCTCGTCGCGCTGCTGTCGGTCGCCGGCAACCCCGCGCACCCGATGGCCACGTACCTGCGCTCGCGGTACCAGCTCTTCACCTCGCAGATCCGCCGCGGGCTCGAGCACGACATCGCCGTGGGCCGTGCGCCGCACACGATGGACCCGCGGCGCGGCGCGGAGCAGCTCATCGCCCTGTACGAGGGGCTGCAGCTGCAGGCCATGCTGCGCTCGGACCTCGACCTCGTCCCCGCCTTCGACCGTGCCGTGGCGCGTCTCGAGCGTGGGTGGATGGAGCGGTACGAGCCCCGCGCCGCGCAGCGCTTCTCGAACTGGAGCGACGGCGGCAGCTGGGAGATCTGAGCCGCAGGGCGCACTGGCCGGGCCGGTGCGCAGGGACCCCGGCGTAGTCCTGGATGCTCCGAGCGAAGGAGCCGACATGGCAGCACCGAACCCGATCCAGGTCCAGAAGTACCTCAGCGGCATCGACTACCCCGCCTCCAAGGAGGACATCGTGTCGACCGCGAAGCAGGAGAGCGCGCCGGACGACGTGCTCGAGGCGCTGGGGAACATCCCGGACGGCGACTACGACGCACCGACCGCGGTGACGAAGGCCGTCTCCGACGCGGGCTGATCCATGGGCGAGCACCGGCTCGCCCAGCACCGTCCGCACCCCGTCGCGGACGTCGCACCCCGTCGAACCGGGGCGCGGCGTCCGCCGCGGGGTGCGACTGTGTGCGGCGGCCCGGCGGCCCGGCGGCCCGGCGGCCCGGCGGCCCGGCGGCGCGGCGGCGTCCGACGGAGCGGCGCTGCGCGTCCGCGCGATCGGGTCCGGCGGCGTCGCTGCCGATCAGCGGGGGCGGTGTCCCCGCGGGACCGAGCCGTTGCCGGGATCGTAGCCGGTGTCGCGCAGCACGGGGATCGCGGTCGTGTCGTTGTGGACCGAGTGCACCGTCACCCGTCGAGCGCGACGCAGGGCCCGTCGCGCGCCGGGCGTCGCCACGAGGCCGCCGAGCACGAGGCCCGCGCCGATGCCGAGTGCCACGGAGACCGCCGCCACGAAGTCGAGTGCCGCCCCGGACGAGCCGGACATGAAGTTGAGCAGCGCGTTCGACACCGCGACACCGGGCAGCAGTGCTCCGCAGAACGCCGGCACCGCGATCGCCGCCACCGCCGTGCGCATCCGCGCCGCCGCGATGGTCGACAGGACGCCGAGCAGCACCGACGCGATGAAGGTCGCCCCGAGGAGCGGCATGCCGAGGTGCCGCAGCTCCCACAGGAACGCGCCGGCGGCGACCGAGAACACCACGGCGACGGGGATCACCCGAGCGCTGGCCTGCTGCACGAAGCAGTTCGCCGCCGCCGAGACCACCGTCAGGGACAGCGACAGCCAGAGCGGCAGGGGCTGCAGCACGATCCCGGACGGGTCGACCTCGATGCTGAGCCACTGCAGCACCGCGATGCCCGCAGGCACCCCGACCACGATCGCGGCGATCACGAGCACGATGTAGAACGCCCGGGCGACGGCCATCGCGCGGAACCCGGAGATCGCGTCCTGTGCCCAGGTGACGAGTGACACGTGCGGCAGCAGCAGCACGACGAGCGCGGCGACCATGGTGGCCGCTCCGGTCGCGGTCAGCACGTCGGCCCAGATCGCCAGGGTGCCGAGCGCCGAGGCGACCGCGGCCTGCGCCCCGGACACGAAGAACTGCGGGAAGCCCCGACCGGTCAACCAACGCCCCGACACGATGATCCCGAGCATGAGCACGAAGGCGCCGACGCCCGCACGCCACCCGCCACCGGCCTGCACCGCGATCGAGGTCCCGAGCACCGACAGCCCCACGTCGGCCAGCCACGTCGGCCACCGGCTCGGCAGGCGCAGGACCGCCACGAGGGCGTTCACCGCGCTCGTCATGTCGCGTTCGCCGTGGACCAGGTCGTCGACGATCTGGTTCGCGCGCGCGAGCCGGTCCAGGTCGGAGCCGTCGGACTGCACCGTGCGGACCTTCACGAGCGGCGGGTGGTCGGCGGGGGCGTACTGGATCGTCACCGAGCTGCCCGAGAAGTCGAGGTCGAGCGGGGCGAGGTTCCACTTCGTCGACACCGCGACGACGGCGGTCTCGACGCTGCGGGTGTCGGCGCCGGAGGCGAGCATCACCTCGGCCAGGTCGAGGCAGAAGTCGACGATCTGCACGGGCGAGTACTGCTCGCGGGCCCGGGTGTCCGGGGTGACGTCCTCGTAGATGGTGCCGCGGAGCCTGGCCCGGGCGTCACGGACGTCGTGCTGGGCGAGGTTGCGGACGCGCGGCCGCGGAGGTCGTGGGGGCCGTGGGACGCCGGGGAGGAACTGCTCGGCCATCCGACCATGGTGCCAGCCGCCCGCGCCCGAGTCCGGACGTCGGCTGGACGTGGTCAGCGCCAGCGCCGGGCGCTGAGCCGTCCGGCCGAGAAGGCCGTGACGACCGCACCCACGAGGACCACGACCTGTCCCACGCGCTCCTGCCACGTGTGCGTGATCGGCAGCATGGCCTCGTCAGCGAGGGGCGCGTAGGCGAACCACCCGAACGACGGGTTCGGCGCGGCGAGGAGGACGACGACGCCGGCGACGAGCAGGACGATGCCCGTCAGGAGCGCGCGCGGCGTCCACGTCCGAGCGAGGCGAGCGGCACTGACCACTGCGACGATCCCGCCGACCAGGGCGAGGACCGACCCGGCGACGAGCTCTCCGTCGTACGTGCCGGCGACGAACGCGAAGTCGGTCCGCGACGCGCCCGTGATCAGGTCGGACGACTGCAGTCGCCTCGCCGCGAGGAGGACGACGCCGACGAGCGACACGAGGGCACCCACCCACGAGACGGTGTGGGAGCGGGTGCGGAACAGGCGGCGCATGCGGTCAACGGTACTGACGGACGGACGGGAGGCGGGGGGGCCGCGGGGCCCCCCCCCCCCCCCCCGGCGGGGGGGGGGGGGGCGGCGGGGGGGCGGGGGGGCGGGGAGGCGTGCGGCCGCCGGGCCCGCG
>NZ_JAUCMN010000012.1 GCF_030363035.1 Curtobacterium caseinilyticum
GCCGGCAGGTCCCGGTCCTGGTCCACCTCACCGGCGGCACCCGCACCGCACTGGCACGCACCACCCGCGTCCAGTAGTGCCCGAGCCGGAGCACCGGCCACACCGCAGTCCACACCACCCGGGCGACCAGCCCGACCGACAAGGAAGGAACCCCTCATGGGACTCGACGACAAGATCAAGAACGCCGCACAGGACCTCTCCGGCAAGGCCAAGGAGGCCTTCGGCAAGGCGACCGACAACGACGAGAAGGTCGCTGACGGCAAGAAGGACCAGGCCGCTGCGAGCGCGAAGCAGACCGGCGAGGACGTCAAGGACGTCTTCAAGTAGTAGCGGACCACGGCCGTCGCTCCCGGACGGGAGCGACGGCCGTCCTGTTCTGGAGGAGGAAGCCATGCAGCACGATCCGAACGCACGGACCCAGGTCACCGAGGTGGACCTGCCGTCCGAACTGACCACCCCGCTCCCCGACGACGCCGGGCCCCTGGTGGTCGCCGCCCGCACCGCGGCGGAGACGGCGCTCGGCGTGCCGGGCGTCCACCACCTCGGCGGGCTCGTCGCCCGCGCCGCCGACCGCGTCCGAGCGCAGCTCGGCCGGACCGCCGGCGCCCCCGGTGTCCAGGTCGACGACAACGACGGCACGTTCGACGTGACCGTGTCGGTCGTCGTCGAGTACCCGGAGCCGGTCCCTGCGGTCGCCGAGGAGGTCCGCCGACAGGTGACGAACGCGGTCTCGCAACTCGCAACCGGCCGTCCGACGACCGTCGATGTCCGCGTGCTCGACGTGCACGGCCCCTTCGACGACGAACCGACCCCGATCGACAGGGCCGGGGACGCGATCGGCGACGCCGTCGACGGCACGGGGTCCGCCGTGGCCGGTGCCGCCGAGAACGTCCGCGCGGGCGCTGCCGAGGTCGCCGAGCGGGCCCGCGACGCGGCACAGGACGCCGCCGACGCCACGCGTGACGCCGCCGGCCGCGCACGTGACGCCGCCGGTGAAGCGGTCGATCAGGCTCGCGAGACCGCATCCGACCTGGGCGACCGGGCCTCGGACGCGATCGACACCGCGCGTGAGAAGACCGCCGACGCCGTCGACACCGCGCGTGAGCGCACCGCCGACGCCGTGGACGACGCCCGCGAGGCAGCATCCGACGCCGCCGAACGGGCCGCGCAGAAGTCCTCCGAGGCGGGCGATGCCGCGAAGGACGCGGTCAGCGCTGCGAAGGACGCCACCGCAGACGCCGCCGACGAGGTGCGTGAGCACGCCTCCGGTGCCGCCGCTGCCGCGACCGATGCCGCCGCCGACGCCGGTGCCGCCGCGTCCGACGCCGCGGATGCCGCCGCCTCGACCGCGCACGACGCCGCCGACAGTGTCGAGCACACCGAGCAGACCGAGGGTGCCGACCCGCACCACCGCGGCGCGCACGCGGCCGACACGGACGTCGACGACCGCGTCGCCGACGCCCTCGACGACGCCGCTGACCGCATCGAGCACGCCGCCGACGTCGTCCGCGACGAGGCAGCCGCGCACCACGACGAGGCCACCCACCACGAGGGCGAGCACGCCGAGGACCGGGGCGAGGCGCAGCGATGAGCACCGCGTGGACGGGACGCCGGGGCACCAGAGCCCGGCGACCCCGTCCGCGCGGCGTCTGGACCGCGTCCGGCATCGGCATGGTGCTGGTGCTCGCCGTGGCCCTCGGCGCGTACCTGCCCCTGGTCGGCTTCCTCGGCGGGGTCACCGCGACGACCGCGGGCCTGGTGCCGTTCCCGTTCGTCCGCATCACCCTCGTCACGCTGCTCGGCCTGGTGGTCGTCCTCGCGCTGCTCCTGCTCGCACTGACCCGCCGCCACACCGTGAGCTCGGTGTTCGCCGTCGTCATCGCGGTCCTGGTCAGCCTCGCCGTCACGGCTTACCCGGTCGTGACCATCGCGGTCGCCTCGGCTGACCGTGCCGGTGACGTCTGGCCCATCGTCACCGAGCTCTGGCAGCGCTTCACCGGTTGACCCGGTCGGCGCCGCACTCCGACTCGTCGGCGCTGCGACGACGCACCGCCGACGCCCGACCCGCGACGGACCCGTGACCCGGACACGGGTCCGTCGCGGCTCCCACGCACCACCCCACGGACGGGAGGCGCGGTGCCCGCCCGCACCATGCCTCCCGTCCGTCACGACGTCGCCCCTGCCCGGCGCGACACGCGCGGGCGCACGTTCCGCGCACCCGATCCGTCAGGATCGCTCCCCACACGACATCATCAGGGTGAGGGACCGACACGACCGGGGTGAGGGGGAACCGTGGACGAGGACGCCGTTGACGACGTCACGCTGCTCCGGCGCACGACCGCCGGCGACCGTGACGCCCTCGCGCACCTGTTCGACCGGTACGCTCCCGTGCTCACGCGAGTGGCCTGGGTGTTCGCGGCCACGCCCGACGAGGCCCGAGGCATCGTGCAGGACACCTTCGGTGCGCTGTGGGACCGGGCCGACTCCCTGCAGCTCGCGACCGCGTCCCTGCTGCCCTGGCTCCTCGCTACATGTCGCGACGTCGCCCAGCGCACGGTCGGCCGCGTCCCGGCGGGCGGCGACCCCCTGCGGTGGGTCAGGGGCACCGTCGACGCGATGTCGGCGGACGACCGGTCCCTGTGCGAGCGGTGCGTCGTCGACGGACGCCCGTACGCCGACGCGGCTCGCGACCTCGGGCTCACGGTCGCCGCGGTCGGCTCCCGCGGCGCCCGACCCGTGCAGCGTCCCCGGAAGGCGGTGATGCGTGATGGACACTGAGCCCCCGCAGGGAGACGATCTGCAGCGCATGCTCGTGCCGATGAAGCGGCACGTGCTCGAACACGCGACACCCCGTCGGTCCCGTCGCGGACGGACGACCGGCATCGCCCTCGGCATCGTGGGCGTCCTGCTGCTCGGTGCAACCGGGGGCGGTGTCGCACTCGGGCTCATCCCGACGTCGTTCACCGGGCAGGCCCAGGCGCCCGCACCGAGCGACACCCCCGAGCAGTTGCCGAGCGAGGCACCGTCCGGAGCACCCGTCTCCGACGAGCCGACACCGGTCCTGACGCCCACGTCCACGCCGACGCCCACACCCACGTCGACCCGGCCGCCCTACTCGCTCTCCGACCCGTCCACCTGGACGATCTCGGGTACCGAGGTCGGTCCGGTCGCCCTCGGCGGGCAACTCGACGCCGAGACCGACGACCTCCGGGGCGTGCTGTCGGACGAGTTCTCGTCCTGCTCGAACCCGCGGGCGTCCTTCTGGGCCGGCAAGGGCACGCTGCTCACGATCATCACCGGTGCCGACGGCCGCATCGAGTCGCTCTCGGTCCGCGGACTCGCCGAGACGACGGATCGCCCCCCGACCACCGCGGCCGGCATCGGACCCGGCAGCACGGTCGCCGAACTCCGTGCCGCGTACCCGGACCTCCGCCGGTCGTCCACGTCGGACCCGGACCCCGCGGTCACGGACGACCCGTACGGCGGTCTCACCACGACCGTGGACGGATCGTTCGTCACCTTCTCGACACGCGGACCGGACTTCCCGGTCGACGAGGTGTGGGTGAGCACCGTCGACGACGCGCCGCCGACGGAGTACTGCAACTGACGAACCCGGTCAGCGCCGAGCGGACTCGCGCAACCGGTCGAGCCCCTCGTCGATCGTGACGGTCGGCGCCCACCCCAGGTCGCGCCGGGTCCGACGCTGGTCGAACCAGTGCGCCGTCGACAGCTGCTCCGCCAGGAACCGGGTCATCGGGGGCTCGTCCGCACCCGGACGGACACGCCACACCGCCTCGACCACCGATCCCGCCGCACGGGCGAGGGCGGCCGGCACGTGCAGGCGCGGCGCCGGGACGCCCGATGCGACGCAGATGCCGGCGAGGAGCTCCCCCACCGGCCGGGGCTCGCCGTTCGTCACCACGTAGGCGGCGCCGTGCACCCCGTCGTCCGCAGCGTGGTCCAGCGCCGCGACCATCGCCGAAGCGGCGTTGTCGA
Organism: Curtobacterium caseinilyticum; assembly: GCF_030363035.1. Taxonomy (GTDB): domain Bacteria; phylum Actinomycetota; class Actinomycetes; order Actinomycetales; family Microbacteriaceae; genus Curtobacterium; species Curtobacterium caseinilyticum. The sequence goes on from NZ_JAUCMN010000012.1 coordinate 3,997, forward strand.
CGTAGAGCGTGTCGATGAGCGCCGCTCCCGAGTCGAGCAGCGGCAACCGCCCGGCGCGCGCGCGCTCGACGATCCGTCCGACGAGCTGCGTGTCCCCGGGGCCCCACACCAGGTGCGGGCGCACGGCGACCACCGCGAAGCCCGGTCCGTCAGCGGCCAGGGCCAGGAGTTCGGCGGCGGCCTTCGTCCGGGCGTAGTGCCCCCGGGCGGCCGTCGGCTCGGCGGGACCGGCGCCGCTGCCGGCCAGGGACGAGCCGGTGTGCGCCACCGAGGGCGACGACACGAAGACGAACCGCTGCACCCCCGCCGCGCGTGCCGCGTCGAGCAGAGTCCGCGTGCCGTCGACGTTGACGCGCACGAAGTCGGCCGGGTCGCCGGCGAGGGAGACCTTCGCCGCGAGGTGCACGACCGCGTCGGCGCCCTCGACAGCACGAGCCACCGCTGCGCCGTCGGTCATCGATCCGAGCACGTCCGTCACCCCGTCGACGCCGGAGGGGCGCCGCTGGAACGTCCGGACCTGGTGCCCGGCGGCACGCACGGCGGCCGCGGTCGCCCGACCGAGGAACCCGCTGGCCCCCGTGACGAGCACGATCACGGGCGGACCATCCGCCCACCGCCCAGCACGGCCGACGCCCACCGCGACAGCCGTGCACGATCGACCTTCGAGTTGTGCCGGATGTCGGTCGGCAGCACGGGCACGACGAGCACCGCGGCGAGCGGTACCCCCGCTGCCGCACGGACGGCGGTCGCCAGCTCGGTCGACGCCAGACCCGGACGACGAGCTGCGGGAACGGTCTCCACGACGGCCACGACCTGCTGTGTCCCCTCCGGTCCGACGCCGGCGATGCCAACGCGGCCGACACCGTCGACGCGCTCGATCCGTTGCTCGGGACCGACCGGGGTGACGACGCCCTCGGGGGTGGTCAGCACGTGCTGCAGCCGCCCCTCGATCCAGAGGCGACCGTCGGCGTCGAGGTGTCCGACGTCACCGGTGCGGTGGCCGCGCGGGTCGTCGACGCCGAGCCGCGAGACCCGGTCGGTCCGCCAGAGCCGGTCGTAGTGGTCGCGGACGTGGGGAGCGGACACGACGACCTCGCCGGTGACGCCCGGCTCCGTGGTGAGGGCACCGACCGGTCGTCCGGCACCGTCGAGCGGGGCGATCCGGACGCGGACACCAGCCGCGGGCGTCCCGACGCAGATGCCCTGTTCGGTGGCGTCACCCGAGACCGCGCGGACCCCGTCGAGGTCGATGTCCGTCATGAGCAGCCCCTCGGTCATGCCGTACGGGGTGTGCGCCGACGCGTTCGGCATGAGCTCGGTGGCCGCGGTCAGGAGCGACGCGGACACCGGTGCCCCGGCCGACAGGAACAGGCGGACCCGGCCGAGCGCGGCACGGTCGGCCGCGGTCAGCGCGGACGCCGTCCGCACGACGTTCGCCAGCGCCGCCGGAGACAGGAACACGACCGTCGCGTCGGCCGCGGTGACCGCATCCGCGACCGCACGGGCCGTCAGGGTCCGGGGCGCGGTGACGTCCATGTCCGGCGCCACCGAGCGGGCGCCGAGCGCGGGCCCGAGCAGGGCGAACGGGGCGAACCCGGCGACCAGACCGGTGCCGACGCCGACGCCGTACTGCGCCGCGAGGACGTCCCGCACCGCGGCGAGCTGCCCGTGCGTGTAGACGACGCCCTTGGCCGGGCCGGTCGACCCGGAGGTGAACAGCACGGCCGCCGGCTCGCCCGCGGCGGGGGCCGCCGGGAGCTCGGCGCCGGCTGCGAGTCGACGGGCTCCGAGTCGGGCGACCTCGGCGAGGCTGTGCTCGACACGGAGCGCCAGGCGCGCCGGTGCCGGGAGCGCGACGGTCGCGATGCGGCGTCCGGGCCACCCGAGCGCGCGTGCGGCAGCCAGACCGGGACGCGCTCCGACGATCCAGTCCGGTCGGGCTCCGCGGACCGCCCGGGTCAGACCGCGCAGACCGAGACCGGCATCGGCCACCACCACGACGGCGCCGATGCGGACGCACGCGTAGAGCGCGGCAGTGAGGTCGGCGCCGGGGGTGACGAGGAGCGAGACACGGTCGCCGGGACGGACACCGACGTCCTGCAGTCCGGCCGCGACCTCGTGGATCCGTCGGGCGAGCAGCCGCCAGGAGATCGTCCGGGGCCCGCCGGCGGCCGCCATCTCGACGAGCGCGGGGTCGTCGGAGTCGCGCAGCTCGTCGAGCGCGGCCCAGAGCGGCCGGTGGTCGGACCCGGGACTCGGGCTGGGCGACGCGTCTCGCACCGCAGGACCCGAGATCGGTCGCTCAGCGTGAGACGCGGCTCCGGCAGGCGCGGCAGCGGCAGGCCCGGCTCCGGCAGGCGCGCCACCTGCAGGCGCGGCGGCGGCAGCGGACGGGAGGCGCGGGGCGGCTCCCGGGTGCGGCCGGCCGTCCGGCAGGTGGTCGCCGAGCCAGTCGAGCACCGTCCCCGCCACGTCGGCGTCGTCCGGGAGCAGGTGACCGGCACCCTCGAAGCGGTGGACGTCGGCGTGCGGCATCCGCTCCACCAGGTCGTCGAGGTACCGCTCGAGGAACACCGGGTCACGCGGGCCCCACATCACGAGCGCCGGGACCTCGAGCGCCGCGACACCGGCGGCGATCCGGTCGAGCTCGGTCGCGCTGGGGTGTGCCGCGTCGACGGGGATGTCCGCGACGAAGCCACCGACGCCGCCCCGACGGGCCGCACCGCGGTACGGCGCCCGGTAGGCATCGGCGGTCGCTCGCTCGAGCCTCGGATGGGCGATGGCGAGCGTCGTCTCGAGGAACGCCGGGGTCAGGACCGTCCCACGCCCGAGCACGCCGGGGCGCAGCGCCAGCCGGAGCGGAGCGGGGATCGGGGCGTCGACGGGCTGGTGCACGGCGGTGTTGCACGTCGCCACGCCCACCACGAGCTCGGGGTGGTCGACCGCCCAGCCGAGCGAGACGACACCGCCCCAGTCGTGCCCGAGGGTGACGACGGGCCCGGTGAGCGCGAGCTCGTCGGTCAGGGCGCCGAGGTCGCGGACGCGGTCGGCCAGGCGGTGCTGGTCCGCGGTGCGCTCCGAGAAGCCCATGTCGAGCTGGTCGACCGCGACGACGCGCCAGGCCGGGCCGCCGGCCCGGGCGACGTCGAGCGTGCGGGTGGCGACCGACCGCCACAGGTAGGACCACGTCGGGTTCCCGTGCACGCAGAGCAGGGTGCCGACCGGTGTCACGCCGAGCGCCTCGAGGGAGCCGGCCGTGTCGAGGAGGTGCCAGGTGCGCGCGGGGCGGGACGTGCCTCCCGGCCGGTCCGCGCCACCGGCGACGGTGACCAGCCGTGACCAGGCCGGGTCGAGCCCGGGCAGGGGCGGCGGGAGCGTCGCCGGAGCCGTGCTGGCGGCGACGCGCGGGAGGCCGGACCTCACCAGCGCAGTTCCATCATCGCCGTGTTGATGCCCGAGCCCACGCCACCCAGGAACACGCGGTCGCCGCGGGTGATGCCGCCGCGGGCGACCTCGTCCGCGAGGGTGATCGGGATCGATGCCGGGCCGACGTTGCCGAAGCGCTGGTAGGTCGTCGGGACCTTGGTGCGCGGGACGCCGATGGCCTCGACGAAGGCGTTCGTGTGCACGTCGGAGACCTGGTGCAGCACGTAGCGGTCCATGTCCGCCCAGTCGAAGTGCGCGCGGGCCTCGTTCCAGGCGGCGACGACGAGCTCCATGCCGCCCTTCAGCAGCATCTTGGCGTCGGTGAACATGCCGTCGACGCTGCCGACGCACAGGTCGTACCACTGGGTCGCCGCGCGGGTGACACCGCCGACGATGCGGTGCCCCTCGGGGTGGACGTCGGACGGGCCGAGCACGGCGGCTGCGGCGCCGGACCCGAGGGTCAGGCTCGCGAACTCGCTCATGAAGTCCTTGCGGTTCCGGCCGCCCTGGTTCAGGCGGTCGATCGTGTTGAGCTGGACCTGGTCGGCGTCCTCGCCGTCCACGACGAGCGCGTACTTGATCTGCCCGGAGTCGATCATGCCCGCGGCCACGCTCATCGCGTTCACGAAGCCGAGGCACGCGTTCGCGATGTCGAAGTTGATCGCGGACGTCGGCAGCCCGAGCCCGTGGTGCAGGCGGACTGCCACCGACGGCTCGAGGTGCGGACGGGTCACCGAGGTGTTGATGAGGAGACCGATCTCGTCCGGACGGACCCCGGCCTCGGCCATCGCGCGGCGGCCGGCGTCGATCGCGGCGTCCTGGAAGGTCTGGCCCTCGCCCCAGTTGCGGCGCTCCGTGACACCGGCGACACGCTCGAGCAGACCCATCGGCAGCCGGAGTCGCCGGAGGGCCCCACGGAGGCGCTCCTCGATGTCCGCGGAGGTCGTGACGCGCTCCGCGGTGGTCGTCGCCACCGAGAGCAGCGACACGTTCTGGTGCTTCGCCGTGGCGTTGCCGGGGCGCTCCGGTTCACTGCTCGTCGCCTGGTCGACCGGCCGTTCCGTCATGATCGTCACCGACACATACTTCCGCATCTCGCCTGGACGTGGGGTCCGGGTGCGCCGTGCGGAGGCGTCACGCGTCCTTCGGGAGCTTGCGGACCTTGCTGCGCCGACGCCGACGGTCCGGGATCATCGAGCGCATCTCCTCGAGCTTGCCGAAGCACAGCAGTCGGTCGCTCGCCTGCAGTTCGACGCCGCTGCGGGGGTTCGGGATCACCGACGCACCGCGGTGCAGCGTCAGCACGGTGATGTCCCGGTCCCAGAGCCCGGACTCCTTGATCGTCTTGCCGACGAGGTCGGCGTTGGTGTGCACGAGCAGCTCGGCGACGCCGTAGCCCGTCGAGACGCTGAGGCGCTGGCGGACGTCGATCTCCGGGAACGCCACCTGGTTGCCGATGAAGTCGATGATCGCGCCGGCGACGTCGAGGCCCGTGGCGCGCTCGATGCCCTCGAGCCCGGGCGACGAGTTCACCTCCATCACCAGGGGTCCGTCGTTGCCCTCGAGCATGTCCACGCCGGCGACCCGCAGACCCATGATCTGCGCCGAGCGGACCGCGGCCTCCTCGTACTCCGGGGTCAACGTGACCTTCTCGACCGTGCCACCGCGGTGCACGTTCGAGCGGAACTCGTCGCCGCTGGCGCTCCGGCGCATCGCGGCCACCACACGGTCGCCGACGACGAGGGCGCGGATGTCCTTGCCGCGGCTCTCCGAGACGAACGACTGGATGAGCACGTTCTGCTTCGTGGAGTGCAGCGTCTCGACGATCGACTCGGCGACCTTCGCCTCGGGCGCCAGGATCACCCCGATGCCCTGCGTGCCCTCGAGCAGCTTGATGACGACGGGAGCGCCACCGACGCGGTCGATCGCTCCCCGGACGTCGGCGCGGCTGTTCACGAACGTGGTCGCCGGCATGCCGATGTGGTGCCGGGACAGGATCTGGTTCGCGCGGAGCTTGTCACGCGAGTTCGTGATGCCCGTTGCGGTGTTCGGCGTGTAGACGTCCATCTGCTCGAACTGCCGGACGACGGCGGTGCCGTAGTACGTGATCGAGTTGCCGATGCGCGGGAGCACCGCGTCGTAGTCGCTGAGCAGCTTCCCGCGGTAGAGCAGGTCCGGCTCGTCGGCGGTCAGGTCGATCGCGAACCGCAGGGTGTTCAGCACCTTGACGTCGTGCCCGCGATCGATCGCCGCCGCACGGAGGCGCTGCGTCGAGTACGCGCGCGGGGCGCGCGACAGGATGGCGAGTTTCATCGGGGTGCTCCACGGGGGTTCGAGGACGTCGACGGCGACGCTCCATCAAAGCATGGGACAGGATGGGCACATGGCCCGGAACCCGACGATCGCAGGATGGCGCGAGTGGGCTGCCCTGCCCGGGTTGGACCTGCCCTGGATCAAGGTGAAGCTCGACACCGGGGCGCGGAGTTCCGCGCTGCACGCGTTCGACCTCGAGGAGCTCCCCGGCGACCGGGTGCGCTTCTCGGTGCACCCGTGGCAGGACACCGACGCCGACGCCGTCACGCACGAGTGCGACGTGCACGACCGCCGGATCGTCCGGAGCTCGACGGGGCACACGCAGGAGCGCATCGTCGTGCTCACCCCCATCACGCTGGCGGGCCGCACGATCGACGCCGAGGTCACGCTGAGCAACCGCGACCAGATGGGGTTCCGGATGCTCGTCGGCCGCCAGGCGCTGCGGCAGGGGTTCCTCGTCGACCCGGCCAGGTCGTTCACGGCGGGGCGTGCGCCGAAGGAGATCCGGCGGCGCAACCGCGGTCGCGCCTGAGGCGCGCCGCGCTGGCGGCAGCGCTTGCGCGCGGCGCGCGATGCTCCCGCACAACGGAAGGCAGATCGCACCACCTGAACACGTGGTGCGTGCTGCTCCTGGTCGTGCGCGCCTCCCTGGCGCACCACTGCGGACGGGAGGCGCGGGGCGGGCCGGGCACGCGCCTCCTGTCCCCGAAGGGCGGTGCTCCGAACTCTGCCGCCCCCGTTCCTGAAATGCTACGTTCTACACATTGCCGATCTGGTGATGGGGGTGGAACGTGGGGTTCGAGTTCGACGACGCCGCAGCTGCGCAGCTCGCAGCGTGCGCTGCGCAGGCCGCGCTGGCACTGCGCGGGAGCGCGGGGCCGCGCCGGAGCGCTGCAGGAGCAGCGCTCCGGGACTTCGACGGCGGGTACGCGCGCTTGTTCGAGTCCGCGAGGACCGTCGAGTCGGAGGACCGGGTGCGTCTCGCACGCGCCCTCGACGACCTCGCCGACCAGGTGCGTGTCGCCCAGCACCAGGCCTTGCAGGAGCGGCACCGCCGCTCGGAGCTCGCGGCCTGGCGGAGGCGGGCGGCCGACCGCCAGCACGCACTGGTCGGCGTCGGCGCCGTGTGGGAGCCCGTGCTCGACGCGAGCGCGGCGGTCCTCGATCCGGAGCCGTCCGACGTCCCGGTCCGACCGACGCCCGTCACCGCGACGTTCCGTGCTCGACGCCGGCAGCGCACCGGCGGCCACGCCGGCGCACGCAGCAGTGCCGACCCGGACCGGTTGCGGCGGTTCGCTGCTGCTTCCTGGGCACAGGACGGCGCGACGGAACAGGACCTCGTCCGGGTCCGGAACGCGTGGGCCGGGTTCCGCGACCGCTGCCCGTGGGTCCCCGTCGAGGCGCCCCCGCTGCCGGGCGGGTTCGGTGCGTACCTCGACGAGAACGCCGAGGACGCCCGGTGGGCGGCCCGGATCGCCGACGCGTTCGAGGCTGCCGGCGGAGGGCCGCTCGCCGATGTCGCGCTCGACGTCACCGGGGCGTCGACCCTGCCGCCCTCGATGCAGCGACTGCTCGATCCGTCCCTGACCCCGGCACAGGTCGCAGCGGCATGGAGGGAGCTCGGGTTCACGGCGGAGGACATCGCGGCGCTTCCGCTGCGCACTCAGATGCAGGTGGCGAACCTCGACGGGGTGCCCGCCGTCGCTCGTGACGTGGCATCGCGGCGGGTGCTCGCCACAGCGGTCCGGGACCCGGGGCGGATGTACCGACTCTTCGGGCTGGCGTACACGTACGGCTCGGTGAGCCTCGAGGTGTTCACTGCACAGGTCCGCGCGCTCGCTCAGGGCCTCCAGCGGGCCGACCAACTCGCGGCCGATCTGCCCACACCCACCGCGAGGGTGGCACAGCTCGTCGGCTTCGGCGTCGCGAACGGCGCTCCCGTCGCAGCCGTCGTGCTGGGCAACCTCGACACCGCTGAGAACGTCGCGGTGAACGTCCCCGGGGCGACGACGACGCTCGACAGCACGCTGCAGAAGGTCCGCGCTGCGTCGGGGCTCCTCGACTCCGCGGCAAGGCTCCGGGGCTCGATGTCCTACGCGGTCGTGTCCTGGTTCGGCTACCGCGCGCCAGCCATCGCCGAAGTCCCGTCGCAGGGACGAGCAACCGCGGGCGGGGCAGAACTGGCATCCTTCCTCGACGGCATCCACGACAGTCGAGGCGGCGCACCGCGTCGCCTCACGGTGCTCGGCCACTCGTACGGGTCCACGACCGCAGCCGAAGCACTGGCCCAGACCCGGCACCGCGTCGACACCTTCGTCACGTACGGGTCGGTCGGCTTCACCGACGCCGCCAGGCCGGAACACCTGCACGTCGACCGGGTGTACGCGACGGAAGGACAGGCGGACCACACCGCCGTCTACGGCAGGATCCGCCGGACCGACCCGCGCGACCTGCCGGACGTCGAGGTCTTCAGCTCCGAAGCGGCGGACGGCCTCACAGCCGTGACGGGCCACGACATGTACCCCGAGGCCGCTGGCCAGGTCGGCTACCTGACCCCCGGCTCAACGGCGCAGGACACCATCTCCCAGATCATCGCAACGGAAGGGCGAGGATGAAGACCATGCGATCGATCCGTGCCCTCATCGCAACCGTCGTCTGTACCTGGCTCCTGTCCGGGTGCACGGCAGGAGGAGACCGCATGCCCGTCGACGCCGCAGGGCTGACGCAGGAAGATGTGGCGCGGATGTCGCTCCACGAGGAGTTCGATCGGTACCACGAGCACTACGAGCGGATGCAGCAGGTGCTCGCTGCCGCACAACGTCGAGTGCACGACGGCAAGTGGCGGTGGGTCGGCGGCGACCGCGTCCCGGGAATCGGCGGTGACGGCGTCACCCCGTTGGTCGGTTCGACCACCGAGAACAGCTACGATCTGCGCACATCACGCGTCTGGTCCTCCTCGGACGCTGGCAACGATCGTCGTGAATTGCGACCGATGATCGACTACTTCGAGGACCAGGGCTGGCCGTGGCGAGAGCGCACGCTCGGGAAGAACCACGACGTGTGGGCGATCACCGATGACGGGTGGCACATCCAGTACCTCGTCGTCGACAACGGCAACCATGCCCTCACGGCCTACAGCGAACTCTTCTGGACCAACGACGGACTCGAGTTGACCGAAGCGGTCGGCGGCCGCAACGACGAGGAGTACCCCGAAGAGTCCCTCCCCGGCGAGTACCCGCCGTTCCCGAAGTGGAGCGACCCCATCATCCGACCGCCCAAGATCTGAGCGCGGATCACGCTCGGCCGCCCGGATGACGCTCCGTGACGACGACCGTTCCCCCGCCGAGGAGACGTGCCTACGCTCCACGCACCGGCCCACCCGCCGGCGTCCCGGACCCGAGGAGACCGACGTGACCGACGTGACCGACCAGACCATCGCCCGCCAGGTGGACGACTTCAACCAGGGCTTCACCGCCCAGATCGGCCCGGAGCTGTCCGCGGTCTTCGACGGCGAGCAGGCCGACCTGCGCGCGGCCGGCGTGCCCGACGGCGTCGTCCGCGCGGGCGAGGCCGCCCCGGACGCCCGGCTGGTGACCCCGACCGGCGAGGAGACGTCGCTCAGCGCGGTCCGCGGCGACGCCCCGACCGTCGTCGTCTTCTACCGCGGCGCCTGGTGCCCCTACTGCAACATCACCCTGCGCACGTACCAGCAGGAGCTCCTTCCCGCGCTGCAGGAGCGCGGCGTGCAGCTCGTCGCCGTGTCGCCGCAGACGCCGGAGGGTGCCGAGCAGTCGATCGCGAACGGCGAGCTCGCCTTCCCCGTGCTGACCGACCCCGAGAACGTGCTCGCGGCCCGCTTCGGCATCGTCACGGAGCCGAGCGCTGCCGCTCGTGGAGCGCACACGCAGCTCGGCTTCGACGTCGCCGACAGCAACGCGGACGACACCGCGGCGATCCCGTTCCCGTCGGTGTTCGTGATCGACGAGGCGGGCACGGTCCGGTTCGCGGACGTGCACGTCGACTACACGACCCGGACCGAGGTCGACGAGGTGCTCGCAGCGGTCGACCAGCTGCTCGTCACCGCCGGCTGACCGACCGGGGACGACGCGACGCTCGGCACGGCTCGAAGCCGTCGCCCGTCCCGCAGTCGATCCGCACCGAGGAGTGCCCGGCGGGTGATCGCGGTCGCGCCGGGTCGGGTCGGCACGTGCTCATCGTGGCGTCCTCGACGGCCGTCGCGGCTGCGGACCTGCCGGGTCCGGGCAGCGGGAACGCTTAGGGAAGGAGCGCCTCGGCGATCCCCCGGGCGACGGCGGAGTCGGCAGCGGGATCGCGGAGTCGCATCGCGAGGGACCCGGACACGACGAGCAGCAGCTGCGCGGCGAGCGCCGGCGCACCGTCGCCGACGAGCGGGCGGGCGGTCTCGGTGAGCCGGTGCCGGAGCGTGGCCGTCTCACGGTCGAGCACCGAACGGAGGTCCTCGGGAGCGTCGACGTACTCGGCCGCCGTGCCGAGGAACGCGCACCAGCGGGAGCCCGTCGGGGTGGAGCGGTAGGCGTCGAGTGCGTCGAAGACGGCGAGCAACCGGCCGCGGTCGTCCGACGCCCGGGCGACTGCACGGTCCCACGTCGCGACCCAGTCGTCGTGGCGGCGGTCGAGGGCCGCGGCGACCAGGGCTTCCTTGCTCGGGTACCCGCGGTAGAGCGTCGCCGACGACACCCCGGCCCGCTCGAGCACCGCGTCGATCGGCGTGGCCGCGATGCCCCGGGTGAAGAAGAGCTCCTCGGCGGCGTCGAGCACGCGCTGCTCGGTTGCTGGACGCATGGCCATGCCGCCAGCCTAGGGTCGCAGAAGTGAAACGATCGTTTTTGTTTCCGGACCGCCTCCTGGTCGTGGCCGGCCTCGGCCTGATCGCTGCGACCTACGGCCTGGTCCGGCTGGCCTACGGCCTGTTCCTGCCCGACGTGCAGCACGACCTCGGCTTCGGCGCCGACGCCGGTGGGGCCGTGTCGGCGGGGGCGTCGGTCCTGTACTGCGTCGGCGCCGTCGTCGGGTTCCTGCTCGCGGCACGGGCGGCCAGGTGGCTGGTCCTCGCTGCCGCCGTCAGCGGCGGTGTCGGCGCGCTCGTGATGGCCGCGGCGCCCACGACCGCGGTCTTCGGCGCCGCCGCCGTCGCCGCCTCGGCAGGAGCCGGCCTGGCGTCACCGGCGATGGTGCAGCTCGTGGCCGTGCGCGTCGCCCCGGACCGACGGGAGCGCGCACAGGCGGTCGTGAACTCGGGAACCGGACCGGGCCTGGTCGCCGCCGGGGTCCTCGCCCTCCTGCTGCTGCCGGACTGGCGCACGGCGTGGACGGTGGCAGGAGCGGTCACGCTGGCGATCGACGTCCTGCTGGTCGTCGCCGCGGGCCGTCCCGAGCGCACGTCGGCCCCGGCCCTGCCCGGACGGTCGTGGTTCACCGCGCAGACCACACCGGTCGTGGTCGCCCTGCTCTTCGGTGCGGGGTCGGCCGTCGTCTGGACGTACGGCCGCTCGGTCCTCGTCGACGCCGGGGTACCGACGACCCTGACGATCGTGGCCTGGACGGCGCTCGGCGCCGGGGGCGCGGCGGTCGCCGTGACCGCGCGGTGGACGAGCACGATGTCGCCCGCCCGCCAGTGGGTGCTGACGACCGCCGTGGCCGCGGTGGCGGTGCTCGTGCTCGGGCTGCTACCGGGCCTGGTCGCGGTGTCGCTCGCGGCGTGCGCCCTGTTCGGCTGGGGGTACACCGCGGCGACCGGCGCGCTGATCGCGTGGACCGGAGCGGTCGACCCCGGACACGCGGCCGCGGGCACCTCGGTGCTGTTCGTCGTCCTCGTCGCCGGGCAGGCCCTGGGTGCGGCGGTCGCCGGCGTGCTCGTCGGCTCGCTCGGGTCGGCCGGGACGTTCGTCGCCGCGGCCGTGCTCGTCGCGGTGGCGTCGGGCGTGCCGCTCCGGGCGAAGGACCTGCGGACGGCGTCGACCACCCGCTAGCGTGGACCGCATGGGGCGGACGACGGAGGAGTGGTCGAGGCTGCCCGTCGGGCCGCGCGAGCACCGGCAGGACCTGCTGCTCGCACTCGTCCTCGGGCTCGGTCTCGCGGTCACCACGACGCTCTACGGCGCTGCCGGTGTGTACGGCGACGACCAGGCCGCGTGGTGGGTCTCCGCGCTCATGGTGGTGGCGAACGCGGGACCGCTCGCCTTCCGCCGACGCTGGCCGATGACCGTCGCCGTCGTGGCGGCGCTCGCGTTCGCCGCGACGCAGCTGCTCCACGTGCCCGAGATCATCCTGGTCAACTTCACGCTGTTCATCGCGCTCTACACGGTCGGCGCCTGGTGCTCCGACCGGGTGCGCGCCGAGGCCGTGCGGTGGGTGGTGATCGGCGGGATGTTCGCGTGGCTCTTCCTCGCGATCTCGTTCGGGTGGTCGGTGCCGAGCGCCCTGCCGAACGACGACGACGCGATCATCCCGCCGTACATCGCGTACTCGCTCGTCAACATCCTCATCAACGTCCTGTACTTCGGCGGCGCCTGGTACGCCGGCAACCGCGCGTGGGCGGCCGCGCTGGCCAAGCACGAGCTGGCCGAGCGCACCGCGGAGCTCGCCGCCGAGCGGGAGCGCACCGCGGCGCAGGCCGTCACGCTGGAGCGCGTCCGCATCGCCCGCGAACTGCACGACGTCGTCGCGCACCACGTCTCGCTGATGGGGGTGCAGGCCGGCGCCGCCCGCCGCGTCGTCGACCGCGATCCGGCACAGGCCACCGCGTCGCTCGGGGTCGTCGAGGACAGTGCCCGCACGGCGGTCGAGGAACTCCGGCGGATGCTCGGCACCCTGCGCGAGGACGACCACGGGACGGACGGCACCGGCACGAGCCAGCGGGTCGGCGCGAGCGCCGGCAGGGCGGGCACCGCGCCGAGCACCGCCGGACTCGGCCGGATGCCCGAGCTCGTCGACGCCGTCCGCACCGCCGGTCACGACGCCGACTACACCGTGGTCGGTGACGAGCGGGCCGTCCCACCGACCGTGGGCGCCGTGGCGTTCCGGATCGCGCAGGAGGCCGTCACGAACGTCGTCAAGCACGCCGGGCCCACCGCGCGGGCGGACCTGCGGCTGCGGTACCTCGACGACGGCATCGAGGTCGAGGTCGCCGACGACGGGCACGGCGCGCGGGCGGCCCGCGACACCAGCGGCAGCGGCCTCGGCCACGTCGGCATGCGGGAGCGGGTCGACGCCGTGGGCGGCCGCATCGAGATCGGGCCGCGGGCCCGAGGAGGGTACCTGGTGCGGGCATGGCTGCCGACGACCTGACGATCGTGCTCGCGGACGACCAGGACCTGGTCCGCGCGGGCTTCCGCGTCATCCTCGAGTCCGAGCCCGGCTTCCGCGTGGTCGGCGAGGCCCCTGACGGCGCAGCAGCGGTCGACGCGGTGGTCGCGACGAGACCGGACGTCGTCTGCCTCGACGTCCAGATGCCCGGTGTCGACGGACTCGAAGCAGCACGGCGGATCGCGGCACTGCCGGACCCGCCGGCCGTCCTGGTCCTCACCACCTTCGACGACGACGACGCGCTGTTCCAGGCACTCGAGGCCGGTGCGAGCGGGTTCCTGCTCAAGAACGCCTCCCCCGAACGGCTGATCGACGCGGTCCGGACCGTCGCCGCCGGGGACGCCCTGCTCGCCCCGGACGTGACCCGTCGGGTGATCAGCCGCGCGACCGCCCCGCACGGCCCCACCTGCCCGGGCCACGGCGCCGACGAGGTCGGCTCGGACGGAACGAGCCCCGACGACGCCGGCGCCGGCGCCGCAGCGATCGCCGACGTCGGCCTGACCGAGCGCGAGACCGAGGTGCTCCGCCTGCTCGCGCGGGGCCGCAGCAACGCCGAGATCGCCCGCGACCTCTTCGTCGGCGAGGCGACGGTGAAGACGCACGTGTCGAACGTCCTGCAGAAGACCGGCGTGCGCGACCGGATCCAGGCGGTCGTCTGGGCCTTCGAGCACGGCGTCGCCGCCGGGGGCTGACCAGCCCGGGCACCGCCGAGACCCCTGTGCCGCGGCACGAGCACGCGCGCCGCCGGGACACGCGCGCCGCCGAGCAGGTGCGCCGCGGCGCACGCACGCCGCCGCCCCACGCACGCCGGTGCACGCGGGCTCCCCCGCGCGGTGGAGACGACCACCTGCCAGGTCCCGCCTTCCGCCGGAGGTGGGCCGTGCCTCCCGGCCCGTAGCGTCGAGACGTCGGCGAGGACCGCCGACGGAAGGGGAACGGACGATGCTCACCATCGAAGGCGTGACGAAGCACTTCGGCGACCGCCGGGTGCTCGACGACGTGGGGTTCACGGTCGGCAGCGGGCGACTCACGGGGTTCGTCGGCGGCAACGGCGCCGGCAAGACGACCACCATGCGGATCCTCCCCGGCGTGCTGCAGGCCGATGCCGGGCGCGTGTCGATCGACGACACCGAGGTCGGGCCGGCCGACCGGCGCCGCTTCGGGTACATGCCCGAGGAGCGCGGACTCTACCCGAAGATGCCCGTCGCCGAGCAGGTCACCTACCTCGCCCGCCTGCACGGCGTCGACAAGCGGACCGCAGGGCAGCGCACCGCCGCCCTGCTCGAACGACTCGACCTGGCGCAGCACGCCGACGACGCCGTCGAGAAGCTGTCGCTCGGCAACCAGCAGCGCGTGCAGGTCGCCGCAGCGCTCGTCCACGACCCCGAGGTCCTGGTGCTCGACGAGCCGTTCTCGGGCCTCGACCCGATGGCCGTCGACGTCGTGCTCGGGGTCCTCCGCGAACACGCCGCGAAGGGTGTCCCGGTCCTGTTCTCGAGCCACCAGCTCGACGTCGTCGAACGCCTCTGCGACGACGTGGTCGTGATCGCCGACGGCACCATCCGGGCCGCCGGGCCGCAGGAGGAACTGCGACGGAGCGCCGGTCGGGCCGCGTGGGAGCTGCTGGTCGACGGTGACGTGGCCTGGCTCCGTGACGAGCCCGGCGTGGCCGTCCGCGAGTTCGACGGGGGCTACGCCGTGTTCGAGGCCGACGACGTCACCGCGCAGCGCGTCCTGCAGCGCGCCGTCCAGCACGGCACCGTGGGGTCCTTCGCGCCCCGCGTGCCCCGGCTCAGCGAGGTCTTCCGGGAGGTCGTCCGATGACCAGCCACTTCGTCGACGCCGTCCGGCTCGTCACCGTCCGCGAGATCCAGGCACGCGTCCGCAGCAAGGCCTTCATCATCTCGGCCGCGATCCTGGTGCTGGCCGTCGTGGCCTCCGTCGTCATCGCGGGCATCGTCGGCAAGGCCACCGCGGACGACACCACGCCCGTCGCGGTCGTCGACGGCGTCTCGTTGCAGTCCGCCCAGGGGTTGGACGTGACACCGACGGAGACCGTCGCGCAGGCCGAGCGCCTGGTGCGCAACGGCGACGTCGACGCCGCGATCGTGCCGTCCGACGACACCCTCGGCTTCGCGGTCGTCGGGCTCGAGGACGCCCCGACCGACGTCGTCGACGCCCTCAGCGTCTCCCCGGAGGTGGAGCTCCTGCGGCCCGGCACCCTGTCGGCCGGCCTGGTGTCCGCGATCGGCATCCTGTTCGGTGTCGTGTTCTTCACCTCGGCGGTCACGTTCGGCTCGTCGATCGCGCAGAGCGTGGTCGAGGAGAAGTCCACCCGCGTGGTCGAGATCCTGATGGCGGCGATCCCGGCCCGGGCGCTGCTCGCGGGCAAGGTGCTCGGCAGCAGCATCATGGCGTTCGCACAGATCATCGCGATCGCGATCGCCGGCGCCGTGGCACTGGCCGTGACCGGGCAGACGAACTTCTTCTCGATGCTCGGGCCGAGCGTGCTCTGGTTCGTCGGTTTCTTCGCCGTGGGGTTCGTGCTCATCGCCGCGCTGTTCGCCGCGTCGGCCGTGCTCGTCTCCCGCCAGGAGGACGTCGGCAGCGTCACGATGCCCGTGATGCTCCTCGTGATGATCCCGTACGTCCTGATCGTCTCGGCGGCGGACAACGAGACGATCGTGGGGATCATGTCCTACGTGCCGTTCAGCGCACCGATCGGCATGCCGATGCGGATCTTCCTCGGGACCGCCGAGTGGTGGGAGCCGATCCTGTCGCTGCTGATCGTCGCCGCATCGGTGGTCGTCGTGGTCGCGGTGGGCGCGCGGATCTACGAGAACGCGCTGCTCCGGACCGGCGGTCGCGTGAAGCTGACGGAGGCGCTGCGCGGCTGACGCCGCAGCCGGCAGACCGCCGGACGGCAGACCGCCGGACGGCAGACCGCCGGACGGCAGACCGCCGGACGGGCGCGCACCGCTCAGCGGCGACGCGGAGCGTTGCGCGGGGCGCGCCGACCGAGCCTGCGAGGGAGGACGGTGCCGACTGGCACCGTGCCTCCCGTCCGTCGTGGGGTCGCCTCGGGCGTGGGGCGCACGTCGGTGGAGCAGGAATCGTCGGGTCGCCTCGTCCCACCCGACGATTCCTGCTCCACCGACGGCGGTGCGGAACGGGCGGCGGCGCGGACCGAGCGGCGGCGCGGGCGCGGACCGTCAGAGCTGGCCGAAGGCCGCCTGCACCCCGAGGCTCGTCGCCGCGACGAGCACCCACAGCGCGATGCCGAGCAGCATCGGGCGGAACCCCGCACGGCGCAACGCCGCGAAGTCGGTGGAGACTCCGACCGCGGCCAGCGCCACGGTGATGAGGAACGTCGCCGCCGCGGAGAACCCCGGCGCTGCGGCGGCAGGCAGGACCCCGGTGGTCCGGAGCAGCACCACGACGAGGAAGCCGACCAGGAACCACGGGACCAACCGGAGCACGCGGACGCCCCCGGCGCGGCGCGGCCCGTCGGCGGGGTCCGGCTGCGCGCGGGCGGTGCGCCGTGCCTCCAGACCGGCCAGCCCGACGACGATCGGGATGATCATCAGCGTCCGCACGAGCTTCACGACGACCGCGGTGTCGGTCGCCTGGCGGCCGTAGATCGTCGCGGTCGCGACCACCGACGAGGTGTCGTTCACGGCGGTGCCGGCGAAGACGCCGAACGCGTGCTGCGACAGGCCGAGCGCATGGCCGACGAGCGGGAAGACGAAGACGGCCGCGATGTTGCAGAGGAAGATCGTCGACAGGGCGTACGCGACCTCGGCGCTGGCAGCACCGACCACGGGGGTGACGGCGGCGATCGCCGAGGCGCCGCAGATGCCGGTCCCGACGCCGATCAGCGTGCGGAGCGTGCTCGACACCCGCAGCAGTCGGCCGATCCCCCACGCCGCGACCAGGCAGACGACGAGGGTGGTGACCATCACGGGGAGGGTCTCGCCGCCGATGCGCAGGACCTCGGCGATCGACAGCTGTGCTCCGAGCAGCACGACGGCCGCCTGCAGGACCCGGCTCGAGGCGAACTTCACGCCCGGCTGGAGCCCACCGAGGTCGGCCGTCCCGTGGTCCTGCTGCCGACGACGCCGCACGAGCCACCCGACGAGCGCGCCGAGCACCACAGCCGGCACCGGGCCGCCGAGCACCGGGACCGCCCGTCCGATCAGGGTCGCGGCGACGCCGATCACGACGGCGAGGGCGACGCCGGGCAGGGCAGCGGTGATCGCCGGGCGGGACAGGGGCATGCGGACCAGCATCCCACCGGCGCGGGTGGTCAGGAGCCCGCGCTGCCCGGACGTTCGTCCCCCGACCGCGTCCTCGCCTGGAAGCGCCCCTCGCTTCGGCGTACCATCCAGGCGGAAGCAAGGGCGGTTCCGAACACCTCCCGAGCGCCGACCTCACGGGCCGGTCGAGTCAGACACAGATCAGAGCACGCCGTGACCGAACACCTCATCGAGTACGTCGCCCGCGACCGGACGGGCATCACCGCCGTCGTCACCACGACCGGCGTCGTCGACGTCGACACCGTCATCGACCACATCCACGCGGGGCACGCCGGCTACTACGTCGCCGCCGACTCGTGGAAGCGCACGCCGGTCAGGAGCATGTCGTTCATCGGCGGCTCGTACCTCTTCGCCAACTGGGACGGCACGAAGCGGAACATGCTGCACGACCTGGCGTTCCGGATGCCGTCGCGCGCCGTGCAGGTGGTCGACCGGCAGCCCCGCCAGGGGCGACTGGGCCGCGCCCTGCGCGCCCTGTTCACGCGGCCGATCTGAACCCGCCGGCTCGGGACGGGTGCATCCGTGACGCACCACGCGACGGACGGGAGGCCCGGTGCCAGCTGGCACCGGGCCTCCCGTCCGTCGTCGGTCGGTGGTGTCCTCAGACGTCGCGCTTCTTGACCATCGCCAGGGCGATCACGCCCACGGCGACGACCCACGCAGCCAGGACGCCGAAGCCGGCCCACCCGTCCAGGACGACGCCCTCGGTCTGCGCGGTGCCGGAGGACTCGTACGTGTAGAGCTGGCCGCCGGCCTGGTCGGGCAGGAAGCGCGACACGTCGAGCAGCCACTGCTGGTCCACCAGGCTGGCGACGAGCTGCAGGACGATCGGCAGCACGAGCAGCACGCCGAGCGCGATCGCGATGCCGCCGGCGCTGGAGCGCACGAGCAGCCCGATGCCGAAGGCGAGCAGCGCGATGAGCGTCACGAAGAGCGACGACCCGAGGATCGGCATGAAGACCGAGGGGTCGGCGAGGTCGGCGTGCACGCCCTTGTCCGCCTGGAACACCGACACGAGCACGACGCCGATCCACGTGGCGACCGCGCTGACGAGGAACGTGGCGACAGCGAGCACGACGGCCTTGGCCAGGACCGCCCCGGTGCGGCGCGGGTCGGCGGTGAAGGTGGACCGGATCTGACCGGTGCCGTACTCGCCGGTGATGATGAGCACGCCGAGCACGGCGGCCACCAGCACGGTGAAGCCGACCGACGAGGTGCTGAGCAGGACGATCTGCCGGTTCGCGACCTCCTGCGTCACCTCCGCGCCCTCGGGCAACCCCATCACCGGCGCGTTGAGGCCGATCAGGGCGGCGAGACCGACCGTCAGCGCGACGATGATGGCGTAGCACCACCACGTCGAGCGGATGCTGCGGAACTTGATCCACTCGCTGCGGACGAGCCGGCCGGCGCCGAGTCCGACGCGACCGGGCACGGCGGCGGTGGTCGTCGCGTGGCTCATCGGGTGACCTCCGCCTGGTACTCGACCTCGTCCTTCGTGAGGGCCATGTACGCCTCCTCGAGGCTCGCACCCATCGGGGTGAGTTCGTGGAGCACGGCGCCGGTCTGCGCCGCGATCGTGCCGATGTGCTGCGCGTCGGGGCCGACGACCACGAAGGCGCCGTCCTCGCGCGGGGTGACCGAGGACGCGGCCGAGCCGACCGCGCCGAACAGCTGGTCCGGGTGCGGGGTGCGGACGAGGGTGCGTGCTCCGCCGCCCTGACCACTGCCCGCGACGAACTCGGCGATCGGGGCGTCGGCGAGCACCTTGCCACGGCCGAGCACGACGACGCGGTCAGCGGTCTGCGCCATCTCGCTCATCAGGTGGCTGGACAGGAACACCGTGCGCCCCTCGGACGCCAGGTGCCGGGCGAGCTGACGCACCCACACGACGCCGTCCGGGTCGAGGCCGTTCACCGGCTCGTCGAGGATCAGCGTCCTCGGGTCGCCGAGCAGCGCTGCTGCGATGCCGAGTCGCTGTCCCATGCCGAGCGAGAACCCGCCGACGCGCTTCTTCGCGACCGACTCGAGCCCGGTGAGCTCGATGACGGTGTGCACCCGCGACTTCGGGATGCCGTGCGTCGCGGCGAGCGACAGCAGGTGGTTGTACGCGCTGCGCCCCGAGTGGACGGCCTTCGCCTCGAGCAGGGCTCCGACCTGGTGGAGCGGGTCACGGAACGAGCGGTACTCCTGCCCGTTCACCCGGACGCTCCCGGACGAGGGCCTGTCGAGGCCCATGATCATCCGCATCGTCGTGGACTTCCCGGCACCGTTCGGCCCGAGGAAGCCGGTCACGACGCCCGGCCGGACGACGAAGGAGACGTCGTCCACGGCGGTCTTGGCGCCGTAGCGCTTGGACAGATGCTCGATCTCGATCACGGCGTCCACGCTACGGCGGTGGTCCCGCCCGGCGCGTCCCCCCTGCGGTGGAGACCGGGAGTCATCCCTGGGGAGGACGCCGCATTGCGCAACAAGCTGGACAACTTCCTCCACATCGGAGCAAACCGGCTGAGCGGCTGCTACGAAGGACCTGAGAGACGGCGCCACCACCACCGCGCGGTGGCACGGGAACGTCGTCACGCAACACATTCGGAAGGACTGCACCATGACCAGCAACGCAGCTACACGCACCACCGGTTACGGCTCGACGCTGACGCAGAAGGGCGCCCTCCTGTTCGGGGTCGTCTTCCTGATCGTCGGCATCGCGGGCTTCATCCCGGGCCTCACGATGGACATGGGGACCATGTCGTTCGCCGGCAACAGCTCGATGGCGATGCTCCTCGGCCTCTTCCAGGTCTCGGCGCTCCACAACATCGTGCACCTGCTCTTCGGCATCGTCGGCCTGCTCGCCGCACGCACCGCCGGTGGGTCCCGCTCCTACCTGCTCATCGGCGGCATCATCTACGCCGTCCTGTTCGTCTTCGGCCTGTTCGTCGCGAACATGGCGAACGCTGCGAACTTCGTCCCGCTGAACAGCGCCGACAACGTGCTGCACGCGTTCCTCGCCGTCGCGATGATCGTGCTCGGACTGCTCCTCCCCCGCGCCGGCCGCGCCACGCGCTGACCGTCGCCGACGGGTCGTCCGGTGCTGGACGGCTCGTCACACGAGCGGTGACCGATCCGGATCAGGGGTCACCGGACGCCCCCGTCGCAGCAGCGGCGGGGGCGTCGTCGTGTCCGGGCGCGACGCTTCGAGCGACGCGGCCGGCCGCGGCCGCGCAGGGGTCCGCGGCCGCGCAGGGTCCGCGGCCGCGCGGGGTCGACGCGCATCGGCGTCGGGTTGCGGGAGGACTCCGCCCGACCAGGAACACCACCGGTCCCCGCGCGGTTGGCTCGACGGGTGGCCGACGGCCGGTCACCGCAGACGAAAGGTGCCCCCGTGACCCAGACGGTCTTCCTCGAGGTCCAGTTCCGCGACGACGTCGACCAGGACGCCATCGACGCGGCGGTCCGCGAGACCCTCGCCCAGACGGCGGGCTTCCCCGGCAACGAGTCGCTCGAGGTGCTCGTCGACGACACCGACCAGCGCCGCGCCGTGGTGCTCGAGCGGTGGACGACCGCCGCGGACCACGACGCCTACGTCGCGTGGCGCGCGACCCCCGAGGGTGCCGCGAACGCCCTCGGCGCGGTGCTCGCCGGACCGCCAGTGACCCGCACCTTCGGTCGGACGCTCGACATCGGCTGACCGGACGGGCACACCGCTCCGGCACCACCACCGCGACAGACCCACCGGGGCGAGGTCGCCGCGCGGTGCGACCCGACGGACGGGAGGCGCGTGCGGGACCCGCACCGCGCCTCCCGTCCGCCACCCGGTCACGAGACCGAGGCGACCACCTGCTGCTCCCCGTGCGCACGCCCCACGGCGAACGCCGTCGCCGCCCCGCGCACCTCGGCCCGGTACTCCCCGCGGAAGCCGCGCACCCGCACCTGCCCCCGGTCGTCCGTGCGCAGCACGGTCGGCGGGGTCCACCACTCCTCCTTGACGAGGCGACGGAGGGCGTCGTAGGACGGCTTCGGCGAGCCGTCCTCGCGCACCAGGCCGATCGGTGCCCCCAGCCACGCGCCCTCGTCGGTGATCCCCCAGTAGGTGACCGACTCGACCGCCGGGTGCCCGACCAGGCTCCGGTAGTGCCGCTCGACCTCGTCTGCTTGACGGTCCTCACCCTCGGGCGTCGACGGCCACGAGGGGACCTGGAAGTCGTTGAGGTCGACGATGTGGGCGGGCATCAAGTCCCCCGACACGAGCGAGGTCTCGGTGAGGTGCAGCGGCAGGCCGTAGCGGGCGAAGCGGTCGACCATCGCGAGCATCGTCTCCTCGCCCCAGTAGCCCTGGTGCATGTGGGTCTGCAGCCCGATCGCATCGATCTGCACCCCGGCTTCGAGCACGCCCTCGATCAGGCACTCGTAGGCGCTCGACAGGTCGAAGTCGTTGAGCAGCAGTGTCGCGTGCGGGTTCGCCGCGCGGGCCTCCTCGAACGCCATCCGGATGGTGGGGATGCGCCCCTTCGCGCGGGCGAGCGGGGTGATCGCGTTGTCGCCGTTGTCGAACACCGGCATGATCACGACCTCGTTGATGGCGTCCCAGGTGTCGACCAGGCCGGCGAAGCCGCCGACCTCGCGGCGGATGCGCTCCCGCTGCAGCTGCTCGACCTCGTCGAGCGGCAGGCCGAGCAGCCAGTCCGGCTGCACGGTGTGCCAGACGAGCGGGTGGCCCTTCAGTGCGATCCCGCGGTCGCGGAACCACTCGGCGGTCCGGCGCAGACGGGCGGTGTCCGGGCGGCCTCGCTCCGGTTCGAACCGGCCCCAGTAGAACGGCAGTGTCGCCGTGGTGAAGACGTCGGTGTACAGATCGGCGAGGTGCTCCGCGGCCGCGGCCTCGGCTCCGGACAGCTCGCCGTTCGCGAGCTCGACGAAGTCGAAGCCGATGTTGCCGAACCCGAAGGCGTGCCGGGTCTGCTCGACGGTGACGTCGACGCCGGGGAGCGGTGCTCCGTGGGGGTCGACGACCGTCAGGACGGTCTCGCCGGTGCGGTGCTCGACGGCTTGCTGTGTGCGCATGGACACTCCTCTTCGACGTCGTCGTCGACGGATCAGGATTTGTTGTGCTGCCGAACATAGCTTGTGACCAGCGCGACGGACAGCCCCGGTGGTCACTTCGTCCGCGCGCCGCGGGCCCTGGTCGGGCGCCTGGACGACCCCGCGGTCCGCGGTACTCGTTCCCACGGCTGCCGGCGAGACCGCTGTCTCACGACGACGACGTTGTCGTACGAGGCCGTCCCTCGGTCGCTCCGGACGTGTTGCGACAAGGCCGCTGTCGTACGACAGCGGCCTTGTCGCAGCCGGCACCCTCGTCTGTCCACGGACACCACCGTCCTGACGTCGGTTCAGGGTTCCGGGTGCTCGCCCTGCCAGATCGTGTCGACCGCCTCGAACTCGCGCGGGTAGCACTGGGTGTCGAAGGCCTCGACGCCCTCCGACGGGATGCCGTAGTGGTACCAGGGGCCGTCCCCACCCGGCGTGGAGCTCCAGAGTCCGTCGGCGAAGTACGTGAGCGGGACCACGCCCATCGGGTGCCCCGCCTGCGCCATGCACGCCTGCAGCCGGTTGAACGCCGTCGTGTACTCCTGCAGCGTCACGACCCCGTCGGCGGTCTCCGCGTCCTGCTGCGGGGACGGCTCGGCGATCGTCGCGCGCCGCACCCACGACGCCCACACCGCCGAACGTGCCGGACCGTCACTCGTCACCGTGACCGTGGCGTCCCCTCCCGCGGTCGGCTGGAGGTGCCACGGGATCCGCTGGACGTCCTCGGTCGACGGCAGGCACCGGTCGCCGACGTCTGCGCGCGTCCCGTCGATCGTCACGCGCACGTCCGCCGGGTCGAGGCACGTCCACATCACCGCGACGGCGTCCGCCCCCGCCGGCCGGTCCCGCAGGGTGAGCGTCCGGTCGCCGTGTGCGACGCCGAACACGGGGGTGCCGAGGAGCGTCGCGTGGTTGGCCTCCTCGACCAGCCCCCGGGCGGACGTCGCCAGCTCGGCCTCGACGGCCGCGTCCGGGTCGGCTCCCGGCAGCGCTGCCGCGGTCAGTCCGCCGGTCAGACCACCACCGACGACGAAAGCCGCGAGCACGGCCAGCACGGTCGCCCGGGTCGGGCGTCGGCGACGGACGGGGGCGGCCCCGGAAGGGCCGGACCGGTCGACCTCGGCGACGAGGGCGTCGCGCATCGTGGTCAGGCGGGGGGAGATGTCGTCGTTCACAGTGCGCCTCCGAGGGGTTCCGCTGTGGCTGTGTACCGCTGGTGGAGCCGGGCCTTCGCCCGGTGGAGTCGGGACTTGACCGTCCCGGGCCGCACACCGAGGACGGCTGCGGCCTCACGCTCGCCGAGTCCCTCGAGCACGCAGAGGGTCAGGACGCGCTGGTCGTCGAGTGAGAGTCGGCCCATCGCCGCGACCGCACCGCCGTCGGAGAAGTGCTCCGCCGGGTCCGGAGCGGCCTCGGGCAGGGGGAACCGCCCGAGGAACGCGCGGTGCCTGCGGGCCGAGCGGGTGACGTTGTGCGCCGTGTTCGTCGCCGTGACGAGGAGCCACGGCAGCAGCGAGTCGTCGACGAAGCGGACGTCCTCGCGGCGTCGCCACGCTTCGAGGAAGGTCATCGCGACGACGTCGTCAGCGTCGGCTGCCGCGGCGGACGCCCCCGGTCCGGCGACGAGGCCGACCGCGTGTCTGCGGAGCCGTGCGGCGTGCCGGTCGAACACCCGCCCGAAGGCCTGCCCGTCCCCCGCCAGGCTCAGGGCCCAGTCGGCCCGGTCCCCCGTGATCTGGTTCATGTCACGTGGTGTCCGCACACGCCGGATCGGTTCCCGTGCCGGCGTGTCGGACCACCCGTCCGTACCGTGGCGGCCCGGTCAGCCCCGGCCGTCGACTCCGTGCTGCTCGGTGATCCGCTCGCCGGTCTGCGGGTCCCATCCGATCGTGCGCGGCTCCGCCTGGCGCGGCCGACGCTCGAACCGCGGGAACCAGGCGCGGGCCGACGGCAGGTAGCTCAGGACGGCGGCCACGCCGAGCGCCGCGGGGTCGAGGACGCCCCACGTCAGCGTCCCGGTGGCGACGGAGACCACGCCCGAGACGACCGCGAGGGCGGCGAGCACCGCCAACCAGATCCGAGCGGTGTCGGATCCCCGGCCCATCCGGAGCGCGACCCACGCCAGGAACACGCTGAGCGCGACCCCGAGGACGCCGCCCACCAGGGCCGCCGGCAGCATTCCCGGGTCCTCCGCATCCTGTTGGACGACACGGACCACGACGGACAGGATCCGCACGGCGAGCACCACCCACCAGATCGCCACCGCGACGGTGACGACGATCGGCCGCTGGCCGGTGCGCTGTGCTGTCTGCTCGTCCACGATGCCCCCTCCGGAGACGTCCGTCCCCGTCACTTCCGTACCGAGAACGTACCCGACCCGGTCCGCCGCGACCCCGCGCCGAGGACCGAGACGGTGTGCTTCGCCACGCTGAGCGAGGCGGTCCCGTCGAAGGCCAGCGAGACACGGCCCTTGGCGTCCGCCTTCACCCAGGCCACGGTGGTCTGCTCGACCCGGAAGCGCACGCCCTCGCCGGCTCGGAACCCGCTCGCCGAGAAGGTCACGCGCTTCCCCCGCTGCACCGTCGCGGCGCTCGGCGTCACCGTCGTGGGCTTCGCCAGCGCCTCGGTGCACGGGTCCCCCGCGACGCCGACCGGCTGGGCGGACGCCACGACGCGGCCTCGGTCGTCGCGGACCCCGTCGTCCTCGCGCACGGTCAGCGTGCCGGTCGCATCGCCGAGCACCGCGCCGCCCTGGGTGTTGCTCACGGTCATCGGGTAGCCGGTCGTCTGGGACGTCGACGCGCGCCGGTCTCCGAGGACGGGCACGGAGACGGCCTTGCACACCTCGCCGGGCCGGAACACGACGGGCTGCATGGTCGGGGTGACGTGGTCGTCGTACACCTCGGCCAGGTCGAAGTACGCCGTGGCCGTCTGCTGCGCCGGCCGCGACAGGACGACGGCCGCGCGGACCGTGGCCCGGCCGGAACCCTCGTCGACGACGCGGTCGGCGATCCGGACGGTCGGGCGGTCGACGACGTGCGGGGTCCCGAGCGACGACGTCGGCAGGACCGACAGGTCGCTGAGCAGCACGCCGCCGTTGCCCGCCGGCACGTCGAGCACGACCTCGCGCACGGCGGTCAGGTCGACCCCCGCGAACGCCGACAGCGGCACCTGCGCCTGCTGGAGCAGGGTCTTCCGCGGGGCGTTCCGCGATCCGGGCAGGCGCTGCCCGGCGCGGCTGACGTCGGCGAGTCGCTGCTTCGCGACGTGCCCGGCAGCGTCGCGCAGGCTGAGCGTGACGTCGGCGTTCGTCCGCGAGGTGTCATCAGGGGCCAGCCGGAGGGACAGGCTGGCGAACCGGGACAGGTCGCCCCGCGCGGCCGGCACCGCGACGTGCACCTGACCACCGGTCAGTGCGCGGGTCGGGGCGACGTGCAGCGACGGCGTCGCGGGGACCGCCGGGGCGAGCCATGCCGGCGTGAAGTCCGGCGCGTTCGACGCCGACGAGACGCACGCGGGCAGCGCGGGCTCCGCCTGCACGTCGCTCACGCTCGCGCACGTCGTGGCCGTGACCTGGCCGGTCGTCGTGACCGCACGGTCGGCGGCGGTGAACAGCGCGAGGTCACGTCGACCCGCCCCGGGCAGCGACGCCGTCACCCGGACGTCCGCCGTGCCGAGCGAGGCGGGCTTCCGACCGCTGCCGTCGAAGTACGGCAGGAACTGCTGCTCGCCGCCCAGCGTCAGGCGGAAGAACCCGCTCACCAGGCTCGTCCCGACGGCGTACTGCTTCGCTGCGGACAGCCGGGTGGAGGTCTTCGCCTTCGGACCGCAGACCGCGTCGGTGTCGTCCCACCAGTCGTCGGAGGACGCCAGCGGGTACTTCCCCGGGGTCCACGTCGTGTTGAAGAAGTTGTGGTTCGCGCCCATCACGAGGATCGAGGAACGCAGCACGTCGTCGCCGTAGGCGGTCCGGGAGTCGTCGAAGAAGTGCTGTCCCTGCAGGTCGGACACGTCGCCGTCACAGTACGGCAGGACGACCGCGGTGTTCGTGTCGGGCAGGGTCATCCGCCCGAAGTCGGTCGGTGCGAGGGGCAGCACGGCCTTGATGCCGAACGGCTTCGACCGCTGCTGGTTCAGCACGGCGGCGCGGACGACGCCGTCCCCGCCGCGGGAGTGCCCCATGAGCCCGACGTCGGACAGGTCGAGCTTGCCGACGAGCAGCGGCGACAGGCGCTGCTCCTGGCCGGCGTCGGCCTTGCGGAGCAGGTCGAGGTGGTCGAGCACGAGCTGCCCGCGGGCGACCGCTCCCCCGTCGTCGGCGTAGGTGCCGTCGAGGGCGTTGATCGCGTTCGCCGAGATCGACACGACGACGTACCCGTTGCTCGCGAGCGCGGTGCCGGCGGCGGCGTACCCCCGGTAGCTCGGGATGTCGGTCTGCCCGCGACCGCACGGCCACCCGGCGTCGGTCGGCGTCCCACCGGCACACGCCTCGTGCCGCCCGTGCAGGAACACGACGACCGGCCGCTTGCCCGGCGCGCCCTTCGGCAGGAAGACCGCGGCGCGCATCTCCCCCTTGCGACCGCCGAATCCGCGGATCGTCTCCGACTGCGTGCCGAGGTCGTAGTCGGCCCGTGCGACCGCGTACGTCCCGGTGGCCGCCGGGTCGGCGTCGATGGGAGCCGGGGCGTCCGCGGGAGCGGCCTGCGGGGCCACGACCTGCGGCGCCGCGGCGGGAGCGGACTGGTCGACGTCGCTCGTCCAGCCGAGCGAGACGTCCGACGCCCGGGCGACGGCGGGGTCGGCGGTGGTGACGGTCACCTGCCGCTGGTCGAGGCTCGTCCGGGCGACACCGACGTCCTGCCCGTCGACGACCAGCACCGGGGCGGCGGCGCGGATCGGCAGTGGGGCGTCGAGGTCGAGCGTGACGTCGTAGCCCCCGGCGGTGGGGGTCACGGTCCAGTCGTCGCCCTGCGCGACCGGTGCGACGGCGGAGGCGTCAGCAGGGTCGGCGTGGGCGGGTAGCGCCAGCACACCGGTGACGACGGCGGCGATCGCCAGGACGGCGGCGGATCGGACCGCGAACGGTCGCTTCGGGTGTCGGGTCACGGTGTCTTCCCTGGCTCGCGGTGTCTTCCCTGGCTCGGCTGCGGGGAGGCGCCCCCGCTGTCGAAACCTAGGGCCGCGGCGCGCGCTGCGGATCATCCTGCGGGATGACGCGCCGCCGCCGACCGGCCACCGGTCGCGGCGAGACGGCTAGGCGGCGAGATGGCGAGGCGGCGAGATGGCGAGGCGGCGAGGCGACGAGGCAACGAGGCGACGAGGCGACGAGGCGACGAGGCGATGCAAGCAGCGACGAGGCGGACGGGAGGCGCGGGGCGGGACGGCAGCGCGCCTCCCGTCCGCCACCCGGTCACCCCGGGACGGACGGGAGGCACGCGGCGGGTCGGCAGCGCGCCTCCCGTCCGGTGGCCGGTGACGGGCGACCGGTCAGGTGCGACGGCGACGTGCCGCCGCCGCGACCACGGAGGCCAGGACGAGCACCGCGGCGAGCGCGGTCGAGGCCCACGCCACGGTGCGGGCCGCGGTCGCCGTCTCGAACTGGCTCTTCGTCGCGACGGACGACGCGTCGGTCGCGTGCGCCCAGGGGAACGCAGGGGCGAGCGGCCAGGCGGCCTGCTCGGCTGCGACCGCGACGACGACGGCACAGACGGCGAGGGCGGCCAGCACGAGGGCGGGCGCCTGGCGGCGGAGACGGGAGCGCACGGGGGAAGGGTAACGCCCACTCGCACCCTCGCCCGTGCCGGTCAGCGCCCCGGGCGCCCGAGGTCCACGAGGTTCGGACCGACCGTCGACGACGCCAGGTCGACGGCGGCGAGGGGCGTCCCGCCCGACGGACCTGCGAGCGCGATGCTGATCGCGGTCACCGAGTACGCACCGGTGCGCGCCAGGCGACCGTCGCGCGAGCCCGGCACGTCCCGTTGCACGTTGACCCGCACCGAGAGCACGGCGGGCAGACGCGACAGGACGGCTCCTGCCGCGTTCACGACGGGCGCGCTGGCTCGGGCCAGCGTCGTGCCGAGGGAACCGGCGACCGGGACGAGCTCGTCCCGGAGGGTCGCGAGCACCACGGCGGGCAACCCGGCGACGAGCCGTGTGACCAGTGCGCTGACGACCCCCGTGAGCAGCCCGAGGCTCGCGCCCAGCAACGTCGTCCCGACCGTCAGCGAGCTCCTCCCGTCGAGCACCGCCCGCACCCCGCTGTCGAGCCGGACGTTGAGCTGCACCAGGGGGATGCCGAGCAGGTCCAGGTCCACGTCGAGTGCCACGCGGAGGCGAAGGTCGTCGAGGGCGGTGGTGACGAGGCCCGTCACCCGTTGCGTCCAGGCGTCGAGGAGCGCGCCGAGCCGGGCGGTCACCGCGTTCACCAGTGCGGCGTCGAGGACGATCTCGGTGTTCGGTGGCAGGTCGTTGAGCCCTGACACGTCGTCGCCGAGCAGGTGCGCGAGGTCCACCCGCACGCTGCCGGACGTCAGGTCCACGGTCACCGTGCCGTCGGTCAGCGGCTGCGCGAGCACGGGGGCGAGCGCGGTGGTCACGCTCGTGCCCTCGAGGGTGACGGTCCCGCCGACGCGTCCGAGGCCGAGTCCGCTGGTGAGGCTGCCGGCGATGTTCCGCTGGATCGCCCGGGACAGCAACCCGTCGCGTCCGGCGAGGGCCGCGACGGAGCGGTCGAGCGTCGCGAGGGTGCCGTTCACCGACGTGGTGAGCGACGACACCAGGGGGCTGTCGATGCGCAGGTCGAGGCCGGCGACCCCGTAGCCCCGCGTGACGCTGGGGCCCTCGGCAGCGGCCGCGGCCGTGGTCCCGGTGGTGGCCAGCAGCGCCGGGCGGGCCGTCCGCGCTCCGGATCCGGTCGCGGCAGCGGTCCCCCACACCTCGTCCTCGAGCAGGTCGCAGCCCTCGAGCTGTGCGGAGGACCCGACCGCGCCGACCTCGAGCCCGACGTCCGAGACCCCCGTGAGCACCGGCAGCGCCTGTCCGAGGTCGAGGGTCGCCGGCTCCGGCAGCGCCTCGGTCGGGGTCGTGTCCGTGACGAGCACGCCGCCGGAGTCACTGACGAGCCCGGACGCGGCGACGGACCGCCCCGTGGCGACCGAGGTCGCGACCTGGTTCACGGCGCCCGCCGACCCCGCGGGCAGTCCGACGCCGAGGCCGGTCAGGTCGAGCCCGAGCACGTCGCCGAGCGCACCGACGTCGAGCGGGTTGCCGTAGGCGGCCGTCGTCTCCGTGCGGGTGATCTCCGGCGCCGTCGCCGGGCTGACCGTGGAGCCCTGGGTGCCGGTCTTCGTCACGTCGAGCCCGCGCACGGACGCGACACCGTCGAGGTCCTGGCCGGCCAGCGTCCCGCCGAGGAACCGGCTGGTCGATCGAGCGGTGTAGTCGACGTCCTCGCCGCACGCGAACGACGAGGTGCCCACCGCACCGTCGCCGTGAACCCACTCGTGGTCCTGCCAGGACGCGGTCGACGGGGTGACGACCGGCACGGTGACGGCCACCACGGCGGCGACCACCGTGGTGACGGCCACCACGACCGTGCTCCGGCCGCCGGGCGGTCGTCGCACCGCGGCGCTCCCCCGCCACGTCGCCGGGGTCACCGGGGGTCTCCCGGCAGCTCCGGGGAGGGCCGCTGGGGCCGTCCCGTGGCGGACCGCCGCAGCCGCACTGCGACGCCGGTGAGCACGAGCGCTGCCGCCAGGAGCACCGGTGCGGCGAACCCGGCGCCGGTGCTCGCGAGCAACCCCGCGCCGGACGTCGGCGCCCGCCCCACCGGGTCCGAGTGCGGGCCCGGGTCCGGCTCCGCCGCCTCCGGGTGGCCGTCGATCGGCTCGTCGGCGCTCGCGGTCACCCCGAGCCCGACGGTCGCGGTGAGCCCCATGAGGTCGTCGTCGGCAGCGGCACGCGCCGAGTCGGCGATCGCGAGCTCGACGAGCAGCCACGTCTCGCCGTCGGCGTCGGGGTCGACCACCGGCACGGGCACGGCGTCGACGCTGCGCGGGGTGCTCGGATCGGCGGAGACGACCGCGTCGCCGGGGATGCTGCCGCCCTCGCAGATCGGCGTCGCGTCGAGGCCCTGCCAGGGTTCCTCGCACGCCGACACGGTGAGCCGGAGCCCGTCCGGGTGCTCGACGAGCGCGCCGTCCCGGTGCAGCTGCACGGTGGTCCGGATCGGCTCGTCGCGATCGACGACCGTGTGCACCTGCCAGTACGCGGGGTGTCCGGGCTGCAGGTCGGGCACCGACAGGGACCGGGTCGACGTCTCGAGCACCAGGCCGCCCGGGGCCCCGTTCTCGGGCACGGGGTACCAGGTGGTGGCCGCCGCGACCCCGCTGCCCACGACCCCGAGTGACCCGCAGACGGCTGCCCCGACGGCTGCGGCGATCGTCCCGCGCCGGAGAGCGCGCGCATGCCGGGGTCGTCGGCGTTGCCGGGTGCCGATCGCGGTCACGCGCGCCCTCGTTCCACGTCCGGGTCCTCGACGGAGCGCCTCGGCGGCCAGCAGGACCAGACGACGAGCAACCCGACGACCGCCACCACCAGCCCGCGAGCTGCCGGGGCGGAGGACCACTGCAGGACCCTGCCGAGCCCGGGTGCGGACGCGACCGTCCGCCCGACCTCGCGGACGACCGAGGGGTCACGGTCGACCGTGTCGTTCGCATCGCCCTGCAGCGTGAGCGACCGTGCGGCCGGGTCGCCGTCGACCCGCTCCACCGTGACGACCCGGTGCGTCACGGGCAGCGTCGCACCCGGCCGCGGCACGGTGACCACGTCGCCCGGCCGGACGTCGGCGGCGGCCGCCCGCTCGGACACCACCACGGAACCCGCCGGGATCGTCGGGCTCATCGACCCGGTGGTGACGACGACCAGGGACAGCCCGGCGGCCGCTGCGATCACGAACCAGCCGACGCAGAGCACACCGACGACACCGGCCAGCCCGACGACGACCGCTCGCACCCGGTGCAGCACGGTCCGTCGCCCCGTCGCGGGCACCACAGCGAGCGGCCGGACGACAGCGTGCGCCCCGCCGGTCACCTCGACTCGGCCGCGAACTCCCAGGCCGGCGCGGCGGTCCGGCCCTGGAGGGCGTCGAGCGCGACACCGGCCGGCAGCGCGGGTGTGGCGGGCAGCGAGACCTCGAAGCAGTAGGCCTGCTCGGAAGCGCCGTCCGCGGCGAGCGCCTGCGCAATCGTCGCGTCCGAGGTCGCGAGCGGACCGCTCACGATCGTGGATCCCGCGGTGAACGAGCCGGCACCGCAGGTCGCACCGACCGCGGTGGTCGCGACCCGGACCTGCAACGCGTCCCAGAGCAGGTCGCCCGCGTCCACGACCGGGATGCCGGCGGCGCGGACGGCACGCTGCACCTCGACGTCGCCCGCGATCGATCCGGTGACGGTCCGGAGGGACACCCCGGCGTACGTCGCATCACCCGGCGAGAGCGCGATCGCGTCCGCGGTGAAGGTCATCGCCTGGCCGGGGTCCTGCTCGGACTGGGTCCAGTCGCCCGGCAGGCCGGTGACGTTCTGTTCGACCTCGAACGTCGATGTCCCGACCGCGGGGTCCCCGTCGGCGGTCCCGCCGAACACCCACTCGGTGTCCGTCCACGAGGCGAGGGTGTACCCGAGCCCGCCGACCACGAGGGCCCCGCCGGCCGCGAAGGCCGCGATCCTGGTGCGCCGTGAAGTGGGCGCGTTCGACTGTCCTGACATCGTTGCTCCTGATCCGTGCACGCGGACGCCGGTGGTTGCTCGGTCCGACGGCGCGGGAGCTGGTGAGGAGCCCGGCGGCGGATGTCCGCTGTTCTGCCGACATCCTGACGGAGCGGGCGCATCCGAGCAACCCTTCCCGAGGATCCCTCGCGCCTTCCGTACGAAGCGCGACGAGCACGGACGAGACCGGGACGCGACGGACGGGAGGCGCGGTGCCAGCTCGCACCGCGCCTCCCGTCCGTCAGGTGGTCACCACCCGCCCGGGGTGACGCCTCAGACGGAGGCCTCCGTGTGCCGCACCTTCCCGACCACGACGTCGACGATGCCCGCGACGAGCGCCGCCGCGACGAACACCAGGGACACCCCGAGCCCGAGCGGCAGGCCCTGGGCGTAGTCGCCCTTCGAGCTCGCGAGTGTCGAGTAGAAGACGCTGCCGACGGCGGCGATCCCGATCGCGGAGCCGACGCGCGCGCCGACCTGGATGAGCCCGCCGGCCGAACCGCCCTGCTCCACCGGGACCTCCGAGAGCGTGAGCGTCTGGTTCGGCGAGATGGTCAGTCCCGAACCGATGCCGCCGACCAGGAGCGGCAGCACCAGCCACCAGCCGAGGTCCGGTCCGTAGTGGTTCGCGACGACCCAGATGACACCACCGAGTCCGATCAGGACCAGCACCGTGCCGACGACGATGAGCTGCCGACCGAAGCGGTGCACGACACGTCCACCGATCGTCGAGGCGATGCCGGAGCCGATCGCGAACGGCACGGACGCCAGCCCGGCGAGCAGTGCGGAGTACTGCAGACCGGACTGCAGCGCGAGCGTCAGGACGAAGAACAGCGGGGTGAAGCCGGCGAAGTAGACCGTCGCCAGGCCCACACCGAGCGAGAACGACCGACGGCGGAACAGCCGCAGGTCGACGACCGGCTCCTTGCTGCGGCCGTAGTGGCGCTCCCACAGCACGAACAGGACGGCGAACACGACCGCGGCGACGACCAGCCACCACTTCGCGTTGCTCTTCCACTCCTCCGACTGCACGAACGGCAGCAGCAGCGCGACCACCGCCGCACCGAGCAGGACGATGCCGACGGGATCGAAGTCGTGCTTCCGGCCGCGCTCGGCCTTCGCGGCCGCCGGTAGGTAGCGGAAGGCCAGGAGGATCGTGACGAGTCCGACGGGCAGGTTCACGAAGAAGACGAAGCGCCAGCCGTTCTCGGTGCCGAAGGCGGTGATGAGCAGGCCGCCGACGAGCGGGCCGATGGCGGTGGCGATGCCGACCGTCGCGCCGAAGAGCCCGAAGGCCGTGCCGCGCTCCTTGCCGCGGAAGAGCTGCTGGATGAGGGCGGTGACCTGCGGGGTGAGCAGACCGCCCGCGAAGCCCTGGACGAGACGGGCGATCACCAGGACCAGGCCGTTCGGCGCGAAGCCGCAGAGGGCGCTCGCGACGGTGAACAGTCCGACACCGATGACGAACATGCGCCGGCGACCGGAGGCGTCACCGAGGCGTCCGCCCGGCACGAGGAGCAGGCCGAACGCCAGGGCGTACCCCGAGAGGATCCACTGCACGGCCTCGGGGGTCGCACCGGGCAGGCCGCTCGAGATGGACTGGAGCGCGACGTTGACGATCGACACGTCGAGCAGGACGATGCCGCCGCCGAGCAGGCAGATGACGAGGGCCTTCCAGCGGTTCGGGTCCGGCTCGTCGCCGCCCTGCTGCTCGGGGTGCCGTTGCTCCCGCTCTGCCTGCTCCGTCTCGGGATGCTCGGCGGTGGCGGCGTGGTGCGCAGCGTGGTGCGCGACGGTGGGAGCCGCATCGGGCTCGACGGGTTTGCGGTGTTCAGCTGCCATGACGATCCCACGCTAGGCCGGGCCCGCCACGGCATCCGCAGGATGCGCGGTCCTTGTCCCCCGCTGCTCCAGACTGGGGCGATGGACACGTGCCCGTTCTGCAGCATCATCGACGGCAGCGCACCGGCGACCTGGGTCGAGCGCGAGGAGCACGCGGTCGCCTTCGCACCCCTGGCCGACTCCGCACTGGCTCCCGGGCACACCCTCGTCGTGCCCGTCGAGCACACCGCCGACCTGCTCAGCGCCGACCCGACCTCGCTCGCCGCGTGCACCGCCCTCGCGCGCCGGGTCGCCCGCGCCATGCGGGGTGCGCTCGACGCGACCGGCACCGTCCTGCTGCAGGCCTCGGGCACGGACGCCGGGCAGAGCGTGCCGCACCTGCACTTCCACGTCGTGCCGTGCTGGTCGGACGACGGCACGACGCACTGGCCGGAGCCACCGTCCGCGCACGTGTTCGACGGGGACCCCCACGCGGCCCTCGCCGAGATGTTCGAGTAGCCCGTCACCGGATGTCATCCCGGAGGAGCACGACGGTCCTCCTCTGAGCCGATCCCGCCGGTGGCCCCGGTCCGCTGTGATCGAGAGCACCACCACGAAAGGCCCGACATGCCCCGCACCACCACGACCGTCCTGACCGCAGGCGCGCTCGCGCTCGCCACGGTCACCCTGACCGGCTGCTCCGCCCTCGGCGACGCAGCGCACGACCGGGTCACCTCCGAGGCATCGACCCGCGCCGACCTGCGGTCCGCACCGGCCTGGCTCCCCGACGACGCGACGGCGATCACGTCCGTTTCCGGCACGGGCGGCAAGGAGTCCGACACGACGCCGACGACGCTGGTCTTCACGAGCCGCGACGGCGTCACCGCCGACGGCTGCACGACGACGCCGCGGAAGTCCGCGCCCACCATGGACGTCGACGGCGCCCCCGACGTGTACGCGGCGACCTCCGTCCTGCAGTGCGGCGGCTGGTCGATGACCTCGGCGGGATCCCGCTGGGTGGCGTGGACGCCGAACCCGGGCGACGGCGGGTCCTGAGCGTGTCCCGTCACCGCGGGCGGCGTCGACGAGGTGACCACCGCCTCCCCTTCCGGGTGCTCGTCGAGGACCGCGCCACCGTCTCCGTCGCCGCACTGTCCGCCGGACTCGGCGCCCTGGTGGTGACCGGTGCCGACGCGGCACGGCGGATCGTCGAACTCGGTGCCCGCACCGGTTCGAGCGCCACGGTCGCCCTGATCCTGCCGGTCGTCGCGTGGGTGTTCATCGGGGTGGCGCTCTACGTCAGCGCCGTCGTCGCGTCGAACACCTGCGCGACGGTCATCGCCGGTCAGACCCGGTCGTTGGCCCTGCAGCGCGTGCTCGGTGCCACCGGCACCCACCTGCGGTGGC
This sequence comes from Curtobacterium caseinilyticum, assembly GCF_030363035.1. Lineage (GTDB taxonomy): Bacteria > Actinomycetota > Actinomycetes > Actinomycetales > Microbacteriaceae > Curtobacterium > Curtobacterium caseinilyticum. Next base: position 39,470 of record NZ_JAUCMN010000012.1, read on the forward strand.
AGGTCACCCGCACCGGCATGGTCAGCGGGCTCGTCGGCGCGGTCGTCGGCACCGTCGCCGGCGCCCTGGTCGCCGACGCCGGGCTCGCCGTCGCCGCTGCGCTCGGGTCGCTCCCGCCCCTCGGTCTCCTCGCCCCGCCTGCGCTGGTGCCGATCGGGTTGCTCGTCGCCGCGATCACCACGGCCGCGTTCCGCATCGGTTCACGCGCCGTCCTCGGCATCCCGCCCCTGCGCGCCCTGGACGCCGGCATCGAAGCGCCGCCCGGAGCGTCCCGCTCCGTGGGACGCGCCGTCACGGCCGGCGCCCTCTTCGTGGTCGGCGGCGCGGGCCTCGGCGTCGCCGTCGTCCTCGGGGCGTCGACCGTCGACGCGCTGCTCCTCGCCGTGGCGTGCGGTGCGCTGTCGTTCACGGGCGTCGTCGTCGCGTCACCGGTGCTCCTGCCCGCCGTCCTCCGCCTGGTCGCGGCCGCGTCGGCGCGCTCCGTCGTGCCCGCGATGGCCGCCCGCAACTCGCTCCGCGCGCCGAAGCGGACCGCCCGTACGACCGTCGGGCTGCTCATCGCCGTCACGCTCATGGCCACGTTCTCGGTCGGGTTCGCGACCTACGCGGCGATGCTCCAGCAGCAGGCCGCCGACGACCCGGAGTACTACCGGGGCATCCAGGAGCAGTTCGACCAGTTGGCCGTGATGTTCACCGGGCTCGTCGGCGCGGCCGGGGTCATCGCCGCCGCCGGTGTCGTCGCCGTGACCGCGCTGACGATCGCGCAGCGGAGCCGTGAACTCGGACTGCTGCGGGTCGTCGGCGCGACCCGAGGGCAGGTCCGGGCGCTCGTGCTGGTCGAGACCGCGATCACGATCGCCGTGGCCGTCGTGCTCGGGGTCCTGCTCGGCACCGCCTACGGCTGGGCGGGGGCGTACACGCTGCTCGGCGCGACGAAGGGCGCGACGCTCACCGCGCCCGTGGTGCCCGGTCGGCTCCTGGTCGTCGTCCTGGTCGGGGCATCGGCCACCGGGCTCGCCGCGGCGCTCGGGCCTGCGGCCCGGGCCGTGCGCGCGGCACCGGTGGCGGCGCTGCGGTACGAGTAGCCGGCCGGCTCAGCCGGACGCGGACGGGAGGCACGGGGCGGGCTCGCAGCGCGCCTCCCGTCCGCACACGGTCGGCTGATCGACGCCCACCGACGGTGCGCTAGAACCAGCGCAGCAGGAGCTGCTCGACGACGTTCCGCGCGACGCCGAGCGGACCGGGGGCCGGCTCACCTGAGTCCCGCCCGACCGCCCGGAGGAGCGCGTCCTGCGCGGCCCGGTGGTCGCGGCGCTCGTCGCCGGCGTAGGACTCCGGTGGGTCGGTGCGCGCCGCACTGACGGCCTCGAGACGTGCGACGCCGTACCGGAAGCCGACCGGACGTGGTGCGGACTCGATCAGGGCGACGACGCGTTCGTGGGAGTACGTGTCGGCGCACCCGGCGGCCCGACGGACGAGATCCGTCAGACCCCGCAGTCCCGCCTCGGACGACACCGACCGCACCTGCACGATGCGCGCCCGACTGCAGAGGTCGTACAGCAGGCCCTCGTCGACCACGGTCATCCGGCGGTCGCCCCACCGGTGCCCGCAGCCCGGCGGACGAGGTCGCGGAGCCGTCCCTCGACGTCGTCGGTCCACTCGACGACCGCGAACGAGGTGGCCCACATCGCGCCGTCGTCCAGCGCTGCGTCCTCCTGGAACCCGATCGTGGCGTACCGCGACCCGAACTTCGACGCCGGCTGCACGAACGTCACGACCTTGCCGTCCCGGGCGTACGAGGGGAATCCGTACCAGGTCTTCGGATCGAGGTCGGGCGCGACCTCCGTCACCAGGACGTGGAACCGCGAGGCGAGGGTCTGGTCGAAGCCGGTGAGCTGCTCGATGGCGGTGGTGCAGGCCTCGCGTTCGGCCTCGCGCTTCGCCGCTCCCTTCAGCCCTCGCGTCGCCCGACGCTCGTCGGCCGCCTGCTGCATCGCTGCGCGCTCCGCCTCGCTGAACACGGTCGCCATCTCGACTCCTTCGTCACGGGTGGTGCTCACGCCCGCCCTCCGTCGGTCCGCGCGGCGCACGAACCCGTCCCGAGCATCATCGCGCACCAGCACCGAGGGCGTCGAGCGCACCGATGTCCACCTTCGTCGACCCCCGTCACCGGTCCTGTGGCTGCGATCGTGCTGCGCAGGCGGGCCAGCCCCGCACGACCACGACAGATCGGATCCCCATGCGTCCCCACAAGCCCGTCGCACTGCTGTGTGCCTCGGCCGCCGTCGCGATCGGCGCCACCGTCCTCATCCCGTCCGCCGCGTTCGCACACGGGTTCGTCGGCGACGACTCGGGCAACCCGACCCACACGCTGACCGCTCGCGCCGCACTGAAGGCCAACGGCGACATGGGCGGCGCGCAGTGGGAGCCGCAGAGCCTCGAGGCCCCGAAGGGCTTCCCCGCCTCCGGCCCCGCCGACGGGCACCTCGCCTCCGCCGGCCACGAGCAGTGGTCGGCGCTCGACGAACAGCGCGAGGACCGCTGGCAGAAGAACGTCGTCGAACAGGGCGACGTCACCGTCGACTGGACGTTCACCGCGCCGCACATGACGTCGCAGTGGCGCTACTTCATGACCAAGGAGGGCTGGGACCCGAACGACGCGCTCGACCGCGACGACCTCGAGCTCATCGAGACCGTCTCGCACGACGGCTCCGCCGCGTCGAACAACCCGTCCCACGAGATCACGATCCCGTCCGACCGCGAGGGCTACCACGTCATCTACGCGGTCTGGGACGTCGCGGACACCGCGAACGCGTTCTACAACGTCATCGACGTCGACGTGCAGCCCGCCGACGGCGAGACCCCGGAGCCCGGCGAGGACACCGAGGCCCCCGGCCTGGTGCCGGACGCCGCCGTCCGCGCGGTCAGCTCCACCGAGGCCGAGATCACCTGGGGTGCCGGGTCCGACGACCGCGGTGTCGCCCGCTACCAGGTCGTCCAGCTCGGGTCCACGCAGGACGAGTTCCGCGTCCTCGAGGAACACGCCGCGACCGCACGATCGACGCGGCTGACGGGGCTGCAGCCGGGTGCGCTCTACAGCTTCGGCGTCCGCGCGGTCGACGCAGCGGGCAACATCGGCGTCGCGCACTCGATCCTGACCGTCCGGATGCCGGAGCACCTCCACGACATGGGCACGACGGAGTCCACCGTCGCGCTCATGTGGACCGCCGGGGACGACACCGCGGGCGTCCGCTACGAGGTGTTCCGCGACGGCGAGCGGGTCGGCGAGACGGGCGCGACGAACTTCGTCGACGTCGGCCTCCGGGCCGGCTCGCGGCACGAGTACACCGTCCGGGCCGTCAACCTCGACGGGATCGCCTCGGCGGCGTCGAACACGCACGTCGCGACCACGAAGGGCGACGCGGGCTCGGAGTACCCGAGTTGGGACGCGCACGGCGCGTACACGAAGGGCGACCGCGTGACGCACCAGGGCAGGACCTACGAGGCCGTGCAGTCCCACCAGGGCCACGGCGACCCGAACTGGATCACCGCGCTGTCGCTCTGGCGGCCGCTCGGCTGACACCCGTCGACGGCCACGACGAACGGACGGAGGGGAGGCACGGTGTCAGCTGGCACCGTGCCTCCCCTCCGTCACGCGGTCGCGCCCGGGACCGCGACCCGGACCGCGCTGATGCGTCCGGCGCGCGTCCGACCCGTCACCGCCGGGTCGTAGCTGTCCGCGGTCGCCAGGTACAGCGTCCGGCCGTCCTCGCCGCCGAGGGCGCAGTCGATCGCGCACAGTCCCGGGGCGTCGATGCGGTCCGTGACCGTGCCGCCCTCGACGACCCGGAGGAACTCGCCGGTGTCCACCGAGCACACCCAGATGCCGCCCTCCGTGTCGACCGTGCTGCCGTCCGGCGTGACGCCGTCCGGCAGGGCCGCCCACTCGCGCCGGCCGTCGAGCGACCCGTCGGCCGCGATGTCGAACGCGGTCAGTCGCCCGCCCCAGGTCTCGCTCACGACCAGGGTGCGGGTGCCCGGCAGCACGTTCATGCTGTTCGGGAAGACGAGCCCGTCCGCGACCCGGCGCACGGAGCCGTCCACGTCGACGAGCCACAGCGGTCCGGGGCGCAGGTCCTCGCCGCCGTACAGGTCGTACCCGAAGGCGCCGAGGTACGTGCGGCCGGTCACTTCGTCGACGACCAGGTCGTTGACGAGCGAGGACTCGACCGACGACAGGTCGGCGAACACCGAGCTCGCGCCGTCCCCGTCGACGGCGACGAGCGTCCGCGCGTTCATCGCACTGACGACCAGCCGACCGTCGGACAGCCAGCCGAGCCCGGACGACTGCCCCTCGATCGTCGTCTCGAGTCGTGGCCCGCCGCCCGCGACCGGGTCGAGGGAGAACACCTCGCCCGTGTGCATGTCGGAGTACCAGAGCCGGCCGTCGTGCCAGCGGTTGCCCTCGGGGAAGCGGATGCCGGAGACGACCTCGGTCGCGGTGTCGATGGTGGTGTGCACCGGCCCAGCCTGCCAGCCGCTGTCGGAGGACGACCCCGACGGGGTACGGAGCGGCACCGGAGCGGCACCCACGACGGACGGGAGGCGCGGTGCCAGCTGGCACCGCGCCTCCCGTCCGTCGGTCAGGACCGCTCCGGACCGAGCGTCAGCGGACCTTCTTGATCGGGAAGATCGCGAGCGCTCCGATGACGGCGGCGACCGCACAGACCGAGAACCACAACGCGTAGTTGTTGCCGCCCGGGTCGCTGACGTAGACGAGCACGCCGCCGATGAGCGGGGCGATCGTCTGCGGCAGGGCGTTCGCGATGTTGAAGACGCCGAGGTCCTTGCCGGAGTCGTCCGGGTTCGGCAGGACGTCGACGACGAGGGCGAGGTCCACGCCCACGTAGAAGCCGTACGCGATGCCGAGCAGCGCCTCGAGGATGAAGAACGTCGGGACGTCCTGCACGAAGATCAGCGCGAAGGTACCGACCGCGAACAGGGCGGTGGAGCTCCACACGAAGACCTTGCGGCGGCCCAGACGGTCGGACAGCCAGCCGGCCAGGTAGCTCGCCGCGATGAGCCCGATCGTGTAGATGAGCACGCTGGTCGAGATGACGGCGGGGATGTCCCGCTCCTCGACGCCGACGTGGTTCAGCAGGTAGAAGAACCGGAACGTGGTGAAGCCGAAGCTCGCGAAGGTGATGAGGAAGCGCGACCACCAGGCGAGCGCGTAGTCGGGGTGCTTGCGTGGGCTGACCCAGAACGTCTCGACCCAGTCGCGGAACGACGCACGCGGCGGGGCCTCGGGCAGCTGACGGTCGGGCAGGACGACCGCGAAGACGACCATGACGATGATCGCGAGCACCGCGGGGCCGACGAACATGATGACGAGCTGGTCGGTGAACGCCTGCGCGACGTAGGTGCCGCCGAGGATGCCGACGTTCTGCATGATGCCGATCGCAGCGGTGATCTTGCCGCGCTGGAAGCTCGGCACCTGGTCGGCGATCGTCGTGATGAAGGGCGCGAGCGCCATGTTCGCGCCGAGCTGGGCGAGCGACCAGCCGATCGTGGCCACCAGGAGCGACGGGGCGAGCGCCATGATGAGGAACGCGCCCGTCATGATGACCGTGCCGGCGACGATCCAGATGCGGCGCCGGCCGAAGCGGCTGGTCGTGCGGTCGGAGAGCCGGCCGAAGACGACGTTCGCGACGGTGGCGAACAGCGCGCCGAACCCGCCGAGCACCGCAGCAGCACCGGTGGCGCCGTCCTCCGAGATGACGCCCGCGGCCACGAGCGACTGGATCTTGATGCCGATGCCGACGATCGCCGGACCGAGCAGCGCGATGAAGAAGACCAGCTGCGCCGTGAGGAGCCAGAAGACGTAGCTCTTCTTCGCTGGCTGCGTGGGCTCGGGGAAGCCGAACCGGCCCCTCGAGGTCGCTGTCGACGTGGTCATGCCCGAGGGCATCCCCGCCGCGGATCCGCTCGTCGTCGTCATTGCCGGTTCCTCTCACCGTTGAGCATCGGAGCACGACGCGGTCCTCCGGAACGAAAACCTAACGTCGTACGGTATCGAGTATGTACGGAGCGCGATGGTGGTGCAACGCCTCGTCCGCAATGTGTCGTCGGGGACGCACGACGCGGAGCGGGGCCGACGGCGGACGGGAGGCGACCGCGGTTGATGAACGCGTCGTGGTGCACGCTGGCGGCGACGTCGAGGAAGGCGGGCCCGCGCCCGAGCCGGGCCCGGGACCCCGCTCTGGCGACGGTGGCAGGATGTCGACGATGCACACCAAGTTCGCGGTGATCGGCGACAGCTTCGCCGAGGGGCTCGGCGACGAGTGGCCCGACGGCTCGCCCCGGGGGTGGGCCGACCTCGTCGCCGGCGGCCTCGCCGCGACCTCCGACCACCAGGTCGACTACGCCAACCTCGCGGTCCGCGGCAAGCTGCTCGCACCGATCCTCGACGACCAGCTCCCCGCCGCCCTGGCCCTCGGGCCGGACCTGCTGAGCGTCAGTGGCGGCAACAACGACATCCTCCGCCCGCGGGTGTCGATCGCCGCCAACGCCGGACGCATCGCGGCCGGGCTCGACGCTGCCGTCCGCACCGGCACCGACGTGCTCTTCGTCACCGTCGCGGACATGACCCGGCACCTGCCGCTCGGCCGGCTCGTCCGGCGACGCGGGGACGAGTACGCGGACCACATCCGGTCCTGGGCGAACCGACCGAACGTCACCGTGGTCGACAACTGGACGGATCCGGCCTTCCACGACAGCGCACTGTGGGCACCGGACCGGCTCCACCTCAACACCCTCGGGCACCGGCGGGTCGCCGCGAACGTCCTGACCGCCCTGGGCGCCACGGTGCCGACGTGGGACGAGGTCGTCCGGCCCACGGCGCGCGCGTCCACGCTCGAGCACCTCCGCGTCCACGTCCTGCCCTGGGTCGGGAGACGCCTCACCGGGCGGTCGTCCGGCGACGGGCGCGAACCGAAGAGCGCGACGCTCGGTCCGGTGCGCCGGTAGCGGGCGACGGCCCGGAGGCGCGACCCACTCGACGGAGGCGGGTCGTCACTCCGGGCCGGTCCCCGCGCACGCGGGACACGACCGAACGCAGACGGGTCGCGCCTCCGAGCCGGTCAGCGTCACACGACCCGCCTGGCGGACGCGCGTCGCGCCTCCCGACCGGGTGCCGCCCGGGCGACCGGCGCAGGTCGGCCCGCAGGGCCTAGCCCAGCAGCTCGACCCCGTAGCTGACGACGACCGCGCGCAGCTCCTCCAGGTACGTCTGCGCCTGTTCCGTCAGGGGCACCGAGGAGTGCGCGATCCACCCGATCTCGATCCGCTCGTCGACGTCGAGCGGGATCGCGACGATCTCCGGGTCGAGGTCGTCGCTGATGAGCCCGGTCGAGATCGTGTACCCACCGAGGCCGATCATGAGGTTGAAGATCGTCGCCCGGTCCGACACCCGGATCTCCCGCTTGCTCGACATCGTCGACAGGATCTCCTCGGCCAGGTAGAAGGAGTTGTTCGCACCCTGGTCGAACGTCAGCCGTGGCAGCTCGGCGAGGTCGTCGAGCGTCGCCCGCTCCTGCGACGCCAACGGGTTCCGCCGGGCGACGAAGACGTGCGGCTGCGCGACGAACAGCGGCGTGAACACGACACCGGCGTCCCGCATCAGCTTGCCGAGGACCTGCCGGTTGAAGTCGTTGCGGTAGAGGATGCCGACCTCGCTCCGCAGTGTCCGGACGTCCTCGATGATGTCCCACGTCCGGGTCTCCCGCAGGGAGAACTCGTACTGGTCCGCGTCAGCACCCTCGACCATCCGGACGAACGCCTCGACGGCGAACGAGTAGTGCTGTGCCGACACCCCGAGCAGCCGACGCGACGCCTGGCGCCCGACGTACCGCTGCTCGAGCAACGAGACCTGCTCGACGACCTGGCGGGCGTACCCGAGGAACTCGACGCCGTCGACGGTGAGCACGACCCCACGCGCGGACCGCGTGAAGAGCGGTCGGCCGATCCGCGCCTCCAGGTCCTTCATCGCGGCCGACATGGTCGGCTGCGAGACGTAGAGCAGGTCGGCAGCCGCGCTGATCGACCCCTCGGAGGCGACCTCGATGAAGTAGCGCAGCTGCTGCAGGGTGATGTCGTTCGCAACGCGAGCCATAGGAACAGGCTATGCGACTGCATAGCGTCTCGGTATTACCTGATGACCCGCGCCTCCCGTCATGATCGGAGGACCCTTCCCACAGTGCCCGCGGGCGCTCGACGACCGGACTGCGGACCATGGCGAACGACATCACCTTCAGCATCAGCAGGACACGCTTCGACGAGGACTACTCCCCCGCCGAGAGCTCGCGTCTGACGACGAACTTCGCGAACCTGGCCCGCGGAGAGCACCGCCAGCAGAACCTCCGCAACGCGCTCGCGCTCATCAACGGGCGCTGCAACGACCTGGCCGGTGACCCGGACGCGGATCGCTACCGCGTCGAGCTGGACATCGTGTCGGTGACGATGCAGTTCGAGGACGGCGGTCTGGTCGAGCGCTTCCCCCTGATCGAGGTGCTCGACGTCACGATCGTCGACCAGCACTCCGGCGAGCGCCACCAGGGCATCGTCGGCAACAACTTCTCGTCGTACCTCCGCGACCACGACTTCGCCGTCCGCCTGCCGTCGGCGCCCTCGCTCCCCGCGGACTTCGGGCTGCTGCACGGGCAGCTCTTCCAGCACTTCCTGCGGTCCGACGCCTTCCGGTCGCAGTTCGACGCGGAGCCGGTCGTCTGCATCAGCGTCTCGACGAGCCAGACCTACCGGCAGACGGGCGTCGTCCACCCGGTCCTCGGCGCGGAGTACGAGCACGAGCACTCATCGCTCACCGACGACTACTTCGGCCGCATGGGCATGCAGGTCCGGTACTTCATGCCGCCGGGTGCGAAGGCGCCGCTGGCGTTCTACACGCGCGGTGACCTGACCGGCGACCACGACGACCTGCAGCTGATCGGCACGATCGCCACCATGGAGACGTTCCAGAAGATCTACCGCCCGGAGATCTACAACGCGAACGAGACCGCTCCGAGCACCTTCCGCCCGACGCTCGACCACGACGACTGGGCGTCGACCGGCATCGCCTACGACCGCGAGGAGCGCAGCCGCCTCGGCGTCACGCAGGGCCGGTGGACCGAGGAGCACCTCGTGGCACCGCACCGCGACTTCCTCGATGGCTGGCTCGCCGAGCAGACCGCCCTCGCCGGGCAGACGACCATCGCCGACCAGCCCGCGCCCGCCGCCCTCGCCCACTGACCGACTGGACCTCCACGCGCATGAGCACCCTCCTCCCCACCTCGATCGTCGGCAGTCTGCCGAAGCCCTCCTGGCTGGCCGAGCCCGAGCGCCTCTGGTCCCCATGGCTGCTCGAGGGAGACACGCTGGTCGAGGGCAAGCAGGACGCCCTCCGCGCCGCCGTCCACGAGCAGGAGCGCAACGGCATCGACATCGTCAGCGACGGCGAGCAGACCCGCCAGCACTTCGTCACGACGTTCATCGAGCACCTCGACGGCATCGACCAGGAGCGCAAGGAGACCGTCCGGATCCGCGACCGCTACGACGCCGCGGTCCCGACCGTCGTCGGCGCCGTCAGCCGCCCGAAGCCGGTGTTCGTCGAGGACGCGAAGTTCCTCCGCGCCCAGACCGACCGCCCGATCAAGTGGGCGCTCCCTGGCCCGATGACCATGATCGACACCCTCTCCGACCAGCACTACAAGAGCCGCGAGAAGCTGGCGTGGGAGTTCGCCACGATCCTCAACCAGGAGGCCCGCGAGCTGCAGGAGGCCGGTGTCGACGTCATCCAGTTCGACGAGCCCGCCTTCACCGTCTTCCACGACGAGGTGCAGGACTGGGGTGTCGCTGCGCTCGAGCGTGCCGCCGAGGGCTTGCGCGCCGAGACCGCCGTGCACATCTGCTACGGCTACGGCATCGAGGCGAACAACAGGTGGAAGGAGACCCTCGGCGCCGAGTGGCGGCAGTACGAGCAGTCGTTCCCGCTCCTGCAGCAGTCGTCGATCGACATCGTCTCGCTCGAGTGCATCCACTCCCACGTCCCGCTCGAACTCGTCGAGCTCATCCGTGGCAAGAAGGTCATGCTCGGCGCGATCGACGTCGCCACCGAGCGGGTCGAGACGCCGGACGAGGTCGCCGCGGTCCTCCGCCGCGCGCTCGACCACGTCGACGCCGACAAGCTCATCCCGAGCACCAACTGCGGCATGGCGCCGCTGGCGCGCGGGGCGGCCCTGCAGAAGCTCGCTGCGCTGTCCGCGGGTGCGGACATCGTGCGTGCCGAGTTGGCGAACGTCGCGGTGCCGGCAGCGCGGTAGCGGCGCGACTCCAGGCCGGCCTGGAGGCACGGCTCGGCTCCGGCAGGCGGGTCACGTCCGTCAGTCCTGACTGCCGAGGCTCATCCGGTCGAAGTCCCCCACGATGCACTGCGAACTGCCGTCGATCGTGTACCCGCGAGGATCAGCGCGGAAGTCGGACGACTCCACCGGGCCGCCCCTGCCCCGGACGCCGAGGATCGGGTCCTCGCCGCCGGTCTGGTACCGCTCCGTCGTGACCCCGAGCTCCTTCCAGTGCCGCTCCACCGCCTCGACGTCGGCCTTCGGGTCAGCGCTCGCTGCGCGGACCTTCGCGTAGACGTACTGCACGCCACCCTGCCCCAGGCCGAGACCACACTTCCCGAGCCCGGGGCCCTCACCGGTCCCCCAGCCGTCCCCCACCACATCAGTCGATCCCTCGACGAACGTGACGATGGACTGCTTCGCCTGCTCCGGGCTCGTCCCGATGCCGGCGCTGCAGCCGGTGAGGACGACGACAGTGAGCAGCGCCGCCGCGGTCGCTCGGAGACCGGCGACGGTCCCGTGCCGAGTCGAGTCCATGCGCATCTCCCCCAAATCGATGTACCGCAACGACCCTCCCACGATGATCTCGCGCATCGCCCGGACCCGCCGCGCGACCACTGACACAAGTAGGTCAGGCCGAGGGCGTTGACTACGCCCATGATCACCAAGAGCAAGATCCACGAGGTCGAGAACGCGACCGTCAAGGACCGCGACGGCGCATCGGTCGGCAAGGTCGCGCAGGTGTTCCCCTCCGCCGAGGACGGCAGCGCCGCCTACGTCAGTGTCGCGACCGGAGTGCTCGGGAATCACCACACGCTCGTCCCGGTCGAGGACGCCACGTTCGACGGCACCGACCTCCACGTCGGCTACTCGAAGAGCGCGATCAAGGACGCACCCTCTCCGGGAGCCGGGAACACCTTGACCGACACCGAGGCGAACGCCGTCCGCAAGCACTTCGGGTTGTCCCCGGCAGGCAAGGCGACCGGCGACATGGGCGACCCGCACGAGAACCTCGACCAGGCCGGTACCGGCCCTGCGGGCGCAGACGACACCGAGGGCGCGGGAGCGAGGCCGCCGGCCTGAGCCGCACCAGGATGAGCGACGACCGAGACATGTTCGCGCCGGAGGTGCGTGGCACCTTCTTCCGCGCGGTGGACCCGAGCTTCCGGGAATCCGCCATCGCAGGGTCACGGGCCGCAGGCCGGTACTCACGTGCTGACGAGCCCACGCTGTACCTCAGTTCGTCCGTCGAGGGCGTGGAGGCAGCACTTGTGGCGCATCCGGACACCCGCGCCACGGAGCCGGTGATCGTCGAGGTCGACGTGACGGCGCCCCGGATCGTCGACCTCCGCGACCCGGCGGCGGGCTTTGCAGCCGGGATCGACCTCGAAGATGCGACCGCCCCGTGGCAGCAGATCGTCGCCGACGGGGGTGTCCCGACCTCGTGGCTTGTCCGAGACCGCCTTGCCGCACTCGGCGCCGACGGACTGATCGACCCGTCGAGGAAACGTCCGGGGCTCTGGCACCTCGTGCTGTTCCGCTGGAACACCGACGACGCGCCGCAGGTCCACATCCGGACAGGGGCCGGCTGAGACCGTTGCCGGGTTCGACGACACGCAGGTGACACTGATACTTCGCCGTTCTCAACCGGGGGGCGCTAGCGTCGTCGGCATGGACGGTGCGGTGGTGTTCCCGATGGCCCTCGAAGTCGGGGCGGCTGCTCTTGTCACTTGGCTGACGTGGCGGGCCGCCAACGGCTCCCTGCCTAGGAACAGCCTCGCCGGCGTCCGGACGTCGATCACGATGTCCAGCGAGGCGGCCTGGCAGATCGGCCACCGTGCAGCGCTGCGCCCGACGATCATCTCAGGCCTCCTCGTGACGGCGTGGTGCGCGATCAGCATCGGAGTTCCAGCACTCCGCACACCTGCCGCCGTCCTCGTCGCCGCTGGTCTCCTCGTCGGCGGAGCACTCCTGTCCGTCCCGGCCGCCCACCGCGCCGTACGCCGAGCGTTGCCCGAGGCTGGAGGCGACGGCGCTCACGTTGATGGCTCCCCCACTACGCCGTCGGCATCGGGCATCACCGACGTCAACCCACGAGCAGTCCGCCGGTATCGCGAAGACCACCCGGGAACCACCATCCTGCAGGCCGCGGAGGCCGTCGCCCGTCTCGAGCGGGAGGGACACTGACGACGCCGGTACTGTCGAACGATGCTGTGCACGTGGGTGTCCCACCCCGAGGTGATCGTCGACCCAGCCGTCCGGATCCAGGACTGGGGCCTGTCGCCGGTCGGACGTGCCCGTGCAGCACGCGTCGCGGCGCTGTTCCCCCAGCCCCTCCGCATCGTCAGCAGCAGCGAGCGGAAGGCCCTGGACACCGCTGAGATCATCGCCGGGCAGTGGGCCTCGGAGTTCGAGGTCGCTGAGGACCTCGGCGAGATGGACCGCAGTGCGACCGGCTACCTCGACCCGAGGGAGTTCGAACCGACCGTCGACGCGTTCTTCGCCGAACCGCAGCGGTCCGTCCGCGGCTGGGAACGCGCGGTCGACGCCCAGAGCCGTGTCGAGCGCGCGGTCCGACGCATCGCGGCACAGACTCCCGAGCGGGGCATCGCGTTCGTCGCCCACGGCGGGGTCGGCGCGCTCCTGCTGGCGAGCCTCCGACGCGAGCGCGTCAGCCGAACACTCGATCAGCCCGCGATGGGCAGTTCGTTCACCTTCGACCCGCAGGACTGGACGGCGCTGTCGTCGTGGGAGCACGTCCGCTGAAGCGGCGCGTGGGTCGGCCAGCCCGGACCAGACACGGTTCATCCGCTCGACGGCAGTACCCTGACCTGCAGGGGAACACGGGGGACAGATCAGCGACGACGTGCCGGAACGATCGACGGCATGGCAGCTGGGGTGGCTCGCGGTGTCCGGACCAGCCGTGATCGTCGTCAGCGTGGTCCTGTACATCCTGCTGCACGCTGCTCTCATGGGCTACGCCGCGGTGTTGCTGCAGCTCTGGGTCCTGCCGCCGTCGTCTTCGGCATCTGTGCCGTCGTCACCGGTACACACGACCGGAAGCGGCAGCGGCGGGACGCCACCGGCGGCGCCGTGATCGGCATCGTCGGAGCCGTCCTGAGCGCCGCCGAACTCGTCGGCTTCGGCTCCCTGGTCGCCCTCCTCAGCCAAGTGTCCTGACCGAGGGCACCCCGTGGACGACCAGCGCACCATCACCGAGATGAACAGCCCCCGGAAGGGGTTCCGGGTCACGGCCCGGACCGGGTTCATCGTCGCGGCGGGGATGTTCTTCCTTCCGCTCGTCCTCCCGCTGGTCGGCGCCGGCGTCCATGCCGTGGCGATCGTCTCCACGACGGCCGCGTGAGCCGTGCTGGTGTCCGCGTCGTCGTTCGCGGCGATGACGGCCACTCCACGACGGCCGCGTGAGCCGTGCTGGTGTCCGCGTCGTCGTTCGCGGCGATGACGGCCACGAAGCCGGGCGGCCACCCGTAGGTGCACCAACTCTGGGCCGTCCCCGTCGCGATCATCGCGATGGCCCCCGGCGCCGCGATCGCACTCATGCTGTCCGGGTGGCTCGCATCGACGGTCCAGCACGCAACCAGGCGACGGGCGCATGCCGTCGCGGTTGCGGGATGCGCGCCTCCAGATCCGGATTGGAGGCGCGGCGGCGGTCCGTCCCGCCGCACGCGTTGCCGCGCGTCGCCCTGGTACAGGGCGACGATCAGTCCCAGGGACCGTCCGCGGTTCCGAGGTGCTCCGCACCCAGCGGCGTGATCGGCAGGGCCGCGAGGCTCGCGATCCCCACCTGCAGGAGCGCTGCGCGCGACGTCCCGACGCGCCCGACCGCACCCATCCCCTCGATGACCGCGCAGAAGTAGGTGCCGAGCGCCTCGGCGTCGGCATCGGCCTCGACCTCGCCGGCCGCCTGCGCTTCCACGATGCAGGCCGTGTAGCCCGCACGGATGGTGTCGAACGCCTCGGTCACGGTGGCGGCCACCTCGAGATCACGAGCCGACAGCTCCACCGCCGCGCGGAGCAGCAGCGACGGCGGGCCCTGCGCTGCCCCGTGCTCGACCGCCGCCGACACCAGCTGCGTCCGGATCCGCGCGATCGGGTGCTCCGAGCTCCGCAGGACGGCCTGCACGACCTCGACGGCCTCGGCGGTGTCGCTGAGGAACGCGCGCATGAAGAGTTCCTTCTTGCCGCCGAACGTGTTGTAGAGGCTCTGTCGGCCGAGCCCGGTCGCCGCGAGGAGGTCGTCAAGGGACGTGCCGTCGAACCCGGACTCCGCGAACGTCCGTCGGGCGCGCTCGACCACGTCGGCCTCGTCGAACTTGCGCGGTCGGGGCATGCGAACTCCTCGGAAGTCGTTGTTGACTGATCAGTCAAGCGCGAAGTACCGTTCTGGACCAAGTAGTCAACAACAATCACCAGGAGGGCATCGTGGCTGGAACACTGCAGGACAAGACCGCACTCGTCACCGGCGGGACGTCGGGCATCGGACTCGCGGTCGTGCGCCGCTTCGTCGCCGAGGGGGCACACGTCTTCGTCACCGGTCGGCGGCAGGAGGCGCTCGACGCCCTGCGCGACGAGCTCGGCGACGCGGTCACACCGATCCGCGCCGACGCCGCACGATCGGAGGACATCGCGACCGTCTTCGCCGCGGTCGCCGAGCGAGGGCGCGGACTGGACGCCGTGCACGCCAACGCCGGCGGCGGGGAGTTCAGGGCCCTCGACGCCGTCACGGCCGAGGACTTCGAGGCGACGTTCGGCACCAACGTCCGCGGGACCACCCTCACCGTGCAGGGCGCACTGCCGTTCCTGCACGAGGGATCCGCCGTCGTCGTCACCGGGTCCACGGCGGCGTCCGGCACCGAGCCGTCGTTCGGTCTGTACGGGGCGTCGAAGGCCGCGATCGCTGCCCTCACTCGCACGTGGGCGGCCGAACTCGCGCCGCGCGGCGTCCGGATCAACACGGTCGTCCCCGGACCGACGGAGACGCCCGGCCTCGCGGGCCTCGCCCCGGGCAGCCCGGAGGCGATGCTCCAGCAGATGGCGAGCGGGATGCCGTTCGGTCGGCTCCTCCGTCCCGAGGAGGTCGCCGCCACGGTGCTGTTCCTCGTGTCCGACCAGAGCTCGGGGATGACCGGCAGCGAGCTCCTCGTCGACGGCGGGAGCAGCATCGCCTGAGCTGGCCCGGTCGCCCGCCCCTGCCCCCGCCGCCTGCTCACTCGGCTCTCGGGCTGACCAGCTCGTCGGCGGTCGGCGTGCTGAACAGGTTGACGACGTTGCCGTCCGGATCGCGGACCAGCGCGGAGCGGTTGCCCCACGCCATCGTCGTCGGTTCGAGGACGACGGCATCGCTCGTCAGACCGAGCGCGGCGAACGCACCGTCGACGTCAGCGACCTCGAACTCGATGAACACCGAGCGGTTCGTCGCCGGGACGAGCGCGCCGCCGAGCATCGCCACGGTCGCCGTGCTGGCGATCGCGAGGTTCGCGCCGGGGCCGCTGAACCGTGCGAAGACCGGGGCGGGACGCTCGGCCTGCTGGCCCGTGACCCGCTCGTAGAAGGCGACGAGACCGTCGAGGTCATCGGTGACGATGCGGATGGATGCGAAGGACACGGGGGCTCCTGCGGTGACGCTGACGGGATGGAAGCCCCCAGTGTGGTCGGGGGTCGCGACACCGTCCTGTCGGTGTTTCGCGGAAGCGCTCGGATGCGTGTCAGTCGTCGACGACGGACCGGAGTCGCCCGTACTGGATCGCCAGGTCCTCGGCGCGGAGCGCGCGCGCCGGAGGCCGTTCGTCCGTCACGGTGACCGAGAGCATCCGATCACCTCGGAACGCCCGCACGCCTGCTCGGAGTCGGCACCAGGCGACGAGGTACCACTGCCCGTCCTTCTCGATCGACCCGAGCGGCTCGACGTCCCGCGTCGACTCCGCACCGCCGGCGTCCTGGTAGCGCAGCTGCACGACACGGTCCGCACGGAGCGCCTCGGCGAACTCGAGTGGCACGACCGGGGTCTCGTCGCCCTCCAGGAAGTGCACTCGCGACGCGAAGGCGTTCGCGCGGGCAGCATCACCGTCCGGCATGACCGCGAGCATCTTCCGGGCGGCGGTCCGAGCGGACTGCCGGAACGGACTGTGCCGGAGCGATCCGAGCCCGATCAACACCGCGAGCGCCTCGTCCGGCGTGAACCCGGCTGGGCCGAGCGTCGCCGATGCGTCGATGACGTACCCGCCGGTCCGCCCGGGCTCCGCCCAGATCGGCACCCCGGACTGTTGCAGTGCGGCGAGGTCCCGCTCGATGGTCCGCACCGACACCTCGAAGCGTTCCGCGAGACGACGGGCACTCCGGGGACGCGGTGACACGGCCCGGAGTTCCTCCACGAGGCCGTAGAGACGATCGGTCCGGTTCACCGACCCATCATCCGACACGTCGAGGCTTCGGTACCGTGCGTGCGTCGCTCAGCTGCTTCCATCGCGTCGCACTGCCGGTCGGGGTGCGACTAGCTCTGCTTCCAGCCGAACTGCGCGCCGATGACGATGATGGCCACAGCCACGATCGGAGTGGTGATCCACACAGCCCACTTGAAGATCCGTCGGCCGCGTTCACTGTCGGGCAGCCACTTGCCGTCGTCGGTCCTCATGGTCATGACGCTACGCGAGACAGACTCGTCCTGATCCACGGAGCGGTCGCCGAGCAGGAGCGCGACTCGTCCGCTCACCCATCGGCTGTCGAGAGGCTGCTCGGACTGCAGCCCGGTGGGATGGACCGCGTTGTCGGGTAGACGTCGCCTAGCTGTCGGGCCGCTGTCGTGCGTCCGGGGAGCGGTTGCTCCTACTGTGGCAAACATGAGCCAGACGCGAATCGTCGAACTTCGGACGCAGCGAGGGTGGACTCAGCAACGATTGGCGGAAGCCAGCGGAGTGACCATCCGAACTCTTCAACGCCTCGAAGCAGGCAACGACGTCAGCCTCGACACACTGTCTCGTCTGGGGCAGGCGCTCGGAGTGCCCGTGCGGGATCTGTTCGTCCATGCCCCGGAAACCGACTTCGGCAGAACGGCTTCCGCGGTGAGTCGGGATGAGGTACGCCGCTTTTCTACGGCAGCGCGGGGCGCGTGGCGCTCCATCGCTCGCGGCGTGGCATTGTTCGTCGTTTCCCCCATCCCGGTCGTCCTGCTCATCGCCGGAGCAGACGAGGGCGTCATCCCCGCGAGCGCGGAAGTCGCGATCGCAGCTGGTCTCGGTCTGCTCCTGCTGGTCACCGCAGTCGGCGCGCTCCAGCTACTGCAGGCGTCAACCGCCCTGGCACCGTTCCGGTTCGTCCGACAGAAGCAGGTGCCTGCCGGAGGCGACGCAGCAGGCTGGGCGGAGCGCATCGCGAGAACGCAGCGTGAACACAGAGCGGTGACCGTCAGATTCGCAGTGGGGCTTTGGATCTCGTCACCCCTGCCACTCATCATCGTGGCCTTGTCTGACCCCTCGACCTTCCCTGGGATCTGGACGGCTGCCGCGACGACCTTCCTTCTCGTCATCATCGCCTGTGGCGTTTTCGCCGTACTTCGAACCGCATGGCCCTCGTACGTCGCCGGGAAACTGACGACCGGCGTCGAAGGCGACACCGTCCGGTAGCCGATCGGCCATCGAGACGGCCGATTGCCCGCGCCAGCCGCGTCGTCGCCGAAGACCGCCCTCGCTTGGGAGTCCATCGATTCGCCTCTCCGACGATCGGTCAGGAAAGGGTGGCGCACCTCGATCGCGGGGTAGCTGCGAACCCTTCATCACGCAAGGATCGATAGGTGTCACCCACGAAGCTCCGCTTGGCCGCCACCCTTGCCGCCACGCTGCTCGGAGCACTGCTGCTCTCTGGCTGCACCGGTGGCGATGGCGACGATGCCGCTTCCGAGGACTACGCCGCGTGGATGAGTCAGAGCTCCGCGCAGCTGAAGAGCATCAGCACGGGGAATGAAGGCGGAGCCGGCGGCCGTCTCACAGTCGAGGACGGCGGTGAGAAAGCCCAAGCGAAGGTGTTCCTTGAGTACGACTTTGCCGGCCCGTACGACGTCGTCGCAGCTTGCCGCTCGTCGAAGCCCGTGCACCTCGTCACCAGCGGCTTCACCACGAGCGGGGGCGCATCGGACGTACAGAGCGTCTTGGCGAGGGCCGACATCGCCTGTGGGGGCACGTCTCGTATCCACATCGATGTTCCAGAAGATCAATCCGGCATCGCGCTCGACGCTTCAACGCTTGATCGTTCCGGGCAGGCCCTGTTCAACACCCACATCGTCGCGCGCCAGGAGGGGTAGAAGTACCGGGCGTCCCGGTAGCCGATCGGCTACCGGTCGATGCGTGCGAGCCAGTCGCGGATCAGGGCGGCGGTGATCCCAGGTTGCTCGAGGTGCACGTTGTGTCCAGCACCGTCGAGGACGACAAAGCTCCCTCGCGGGTAGTGGTCCCGGAGCGCGAGCCCGTCCTCGTAGCCGACGACGTCGTCCTGCCGACCGAACAGGTGCAGCGCCGGCGCGGTGAACGGTTCCGGGTGGCGCTCCTCCGGCACGGCATTCAACGCGTAGTCGGCGGCGATACGGTCCATCACAGCAGGGTCGGCGCCACGGAGGCCGGGCAGAACGTACCGCTCGAACGCTGTGAACGCGGCGGCGTCCTGGACGACGCTGACTTCCTCGAACGCTTCTCGCGCGTCGCCGGCGGCTTCGAGGACGGACGGTTCGCTGTGCAGCACGGTGCGCTCGGGGACGGCGCGGTCTGCGTGTGCCGGATGCACGACACCCGCCAGGGTCGCCACGCCGAGGACGTGGTCTCGGCGTTCGTGGGCGACGTGTCGGGCGATCATGCCGCCGAAGGAGTTCCCGATGACGGCGAAGGGCTCGTCGCCGAGGTGGTCGTCGATCTCGGCGAGTACCTCGTCGGCCACGTCGACCGCGCTCTTCGCGGTCGCGGTCACCGCGGCGGCTTCAGCCCACGGCAGGTCGAGGAACACCAGCCGCCAAGGCAGACCCTGCACCGCGTCCGCCAGCGGCAGCATGATGCGGTGGTCCACTCCGAAGCCGTGAAGGGCGACAAGCGGACGACCAGAACCAAGAACTCGCGCGATCACCCAGCAAGCCTACGAGTAGCCCGCACCGACAGTTGATCGGCTATCGATACGAGTCGTCACCCTTCGTGCTTCGGGCTTTCGCGAGCCCTTCCACGACCCAGCAGCCGACGCCGATCGCGATCAGGACGATGACGATCCACACCGGTATCGGTTGATCAGTCGCCGCAGTGCCGGCGAACAGTCTGCTTCCGAGCAGCACGAGGAACAGGCCCACCCCGCCGACGAGTGCAGCTCGCACCTTCGAGCGGCCTGCACCTTCTGCTCGGGGAAGGCCGAGGGAGTTGAATCTGCGCCGCACGCCCCGGAGCAAACGGCTCGCCCGTTGCTCAAAGACCCGTGGCCGCCGGGACCGATGGACAAGGAGCTACGGCGAGCGAAGGTCGGCCCGTGCAAGCGGCGTCCCAACAGCCGATCGATGTACGGACGCGCGAGCGCATCGCGACCTCCTCATGAATCGTCGTCGCGCTCCGCGCGAAGTGCACGCCGGCCAGCGAGCCGCTGGACAATGGCTCCCGGAGAACGAGAACGCCCCGCCGGCCGAAGCCAGCGGGGCGCCCCTCACGAGTCACACCAGACTCAGAAGTCCCAGTCCTCGTCCTCCGTCACGACGGCCTTGCCGATGACGTAGGACGAGCCCGACCCCGAGAAGAAGTCGTGGTTCTCGTCCGCGTTCGGGGACAGCGCCGACAGGATCGCCGGGTTCACGTCCGTCGTCTCCTTGGGGAACATCGGCTCGTAGCCCAGGTTCATCAGCGCCTTGTTGGCGTTGTAGTGCAGGAACTTCTTGACGTCCTCGGTCAGCCCGACACCGTCGTAGAGGTCCTGCGTGTACTGCACCTCGTTCTCGTAGAGCTCGAAGAGCAGGTTGAACGTGTAGTCCTTGATCTCCTGCTTGCGCTCCTCGGAAGCGCCCTCGAGGCCCTTCTGGAACTTGTACCCGATGTAGTACCCGTGCACGGCCTCGTCGCGGATGATCAGGCGGATCAGGTCGGCGGTGTTGGTGAGCTTTGCCCGGCTGGACCAGTACATCGGCAGGTAGAAGCCGGAGTAGAACAGGAACGACTCGAGCAGCGTCGAGGCGACCTTGCGCTTCAGGGGGTCGTCGCCGGTGTAGTAGTCGAGGACGATCTGGGCCTTCTTCTGCAGGTTCACGTTCTCGGTGGACCAGCGGAAGGCGTCGTCGATCTCGGGCGTCGAGGCGAGCGTCGAGAAGATCGACGAGTAGCTCTTCGCGTGCACCGACTCCATGAACGCGATGTTCGTGTAGACGGCCTCTTCGTGCGGGGTGATCGCGTCGGGGATCAGGCTGATCGCGCCGACGGTGCCCTGGATGGTGTCGAGCAGCGTCAGGCCGGTGAAGACCCGCATGGTGAGCTGCTGCTCCTCCGGCGTGAGCGTGTTCCACGACTGCACGTCGTTCGACAGCGGCACCTTCTCGGGCAGCCAGAAGTTGTTGACCAGCCGGTTCCAGACCTCGACGTCCTTGTCGTCCTGGATGCGGTTCCAGTTGATGGCACTGACCGCGCTGATCAGCGGGATGGACTTGCCCGTGGCGTGGACCGGGTCGGTGAGGGTCATGGCTTTCTTCCGGGTGGTGGTGGACGGAACGATCAGATGGACTGGAGGCGCGGGGCGGGGCCCGCCCCGCGCCTCCAGGAAGAGAGCAACAGTCCTACAGCATGCAGCTGACGCAGCCCTCGACCTCGGTGCCCTCGAGGGCGAGCTGGCGCAGACGGATGTAGTAGATCGTCTTGATGCCCTTGCGCCATGCGTAGATCTGGGCCTTGTTGATGTCGCGCGTGGTCGCGGTGTCCTTGAAGAACAGCGTGAGCGACAGACCCTGGTCGACGTGCTGGGTGGCAGCCGCGTAGGTGTCGATGATCTTCTCGGGGCCGATCTCGTACGCGTCCTGGTAGTAGTCCAGGTTGTCGTTCGTCATGAACGGCGCCGGGTAGTAGACGCGGCCGAGCTTGCCTTCCTTGCGGATCTCGATCTTCGACGCGATCGGGTGGATCGACGACGTCGAGTGGTTGATGTACGAGATCGAACCGGTCGGCGGGACGGCCTGCAGGTTCTGGTTGTAGATGCCGTGCTCCTGGATGGACGCCTTCAGCGCCTTCCAGTCGTCCTGCGTCGGGATCGCGATGTCCGCGTCGGCGAACAGCGATGCGACGCGGGCGGTCGCCGGCACCCAGGCCTGCTCGGTGTACTTGTCGAAGAACTCACCCGACGCGTACTTCGAGTCGCGGAAGCCGTCGAAGGTCTCCCCCGTCTCGATCGCGATGTTGTTCGAGGCACGCAGGGCGTGGAACAGCACCGTGTAGAAGTAGATGTTCGTGAAGTCGATGCCCTCTTCGGAGCCGTAGAAGACGCGCTCACGAGCAAGGTAGCCGTGCAGGTTCATCTGGCCGAGGCCGATGGCGTGCGACTTGTCGTTGCCGTCCTCGACCGAGCGCACCGACGAGATGTGCGACATCTGCGACACCGAGGTGAGGCCGCGGATCGCGGTCTCGATGGTCTTGCCGAAGTCCGGCGAGTCCATCGTCAGCGCGATGTTCAGCGACCCGAGGTTGCAGGAGATGTCCTTGCCGATCTCCTTGTAGGACAGGTCCTCGTTGAAGGTGGTCGGGGTGTTGACCTGCAGGATCTCCGAGCACAGGTTGGACATGTTGATCCGACCCTTGATCGGGTTGGCCTTGTTCACCGTGTCCTCGAACACGATGTACGGGTAGCCCGACTCGAATTGGATCTCGGCGATGGTCGTGAAGAAGTCACGCGCCTTGATCTTCGTCTTCTTGATGCGCGAGTCGTCGACCATCGCGCGGTAGTTCTCGGAGATCGGGACGTCACCGAAGGGCATCCCGTAGACCTTCTCGACGTCGTACGGCGAGAACAGGTACATGTCCTCGTTGTTCTTCGCGAGCTCGAACGTGATGTCCGGCACGACGACACCGAGCGACAGCGTCTTGATGCGGATCTTCTCGTCGGCGTTCTCGCGCTTGGTGTCGAGGAACTTCATGATGTCGGGGTGGTGCGCCGACAGGTACACGGCTCCGGCACCCTGACGCGCACCGAGCTGGTTCGCGTACGAGAAGGAGTCTTCCAGCAGCTTCATCACGGGGATGATGCCCGAGGACTGGTTCTCGATCTGCTTGATCGGGGCGCCGGCCTCGCGGATGTTCGACAGGAGCAGGGCCACGCCGCCGCCGCGCTTCGAGAGCTGCAGCGAGGAGTTGATGCCGCGCGAGATCGACTCCATGTTGTCCTCGATGCGGAGGAGGAAGCAGGAGACGAGCTCGCCGCGCTGGGCCTTCGCGGTGTTGAGGAACGTCGGGGTCGCGGGCTGGAAGCGGCCGGCGATGATCTCCTCGACGAGGTCGATCGCGAGCTGCTCGTTGCCCTGCGCCAGACCGAGGGCGGTCATCACGACGCGGTCCTCGAAGCGCTCGAGGTAGCGCTTGCCGTCGAACGTCTTGAGCGTGTAGCTCGTGTAGTACTTGAACGCACCGAGGAAGGTCTGGAACCGGAACTTCTTCGAGTACGCCAGATCGTTGAGCTGCTGGATGAACTCGAGCGAGTACTGCTCGATCGTCGCGGCTTCGTAGTACTCGTTCTCGACCAGGTAGTCGAGCCGCTCCTTCAGGTTGTGGAAGAAGACGGTGTTCTGGTTGACGTGCTGCAGGAAGAACTGCTTGGCAGCCTCACGGTCCTTGTCGAACTGGATGTTCCCGTCCGCGTCGTAGAGGTTGAGCATCGCGTTGAGGGAGTGGTAGTCCATCCCCGTCTGCGGCGACGTCAGATCGACGTCTGCAACTGCTGCGTCCAAAATGCATCCAATCCTGAGTTGACCGCCTGCACGTCGTCAGGCGTTCCGAAGAGTTCGAAGCGGTACAAGAGCGGGACGCCGCACTTCTGCGCGATGACGTCCCCGGCGAGCCCGTAGGCCTCGCCGAAGTTCGTGTTGCCCCCGACGATCACGCCGCGGATGAGCGAGCGGTTGCGTTCGTCGTTGAGGAACTTGATGACCTGCTTCGGCACCGCGCCCTGACCGTTGCCGCCCCCGTAGGTGGGCAGCACGAGCACGTACGGCTCGTCCGCGTGGAGGAACGGGTCGTTCGGGAAGAGCGGGATGCGGTCCGCGTCACGACCGAGCTTCTCGATGAAGCGTGCCGTGTAGCCGGACACACTCGAGAAGTAGACGAGGCGACTCATGTGCGCGCTCCTTGTGAGAGGTGCGGACAGCAGATCGGGGGTGGCCCGTCGGAGGCGAGCAGGGCCTCCAGGCCGGCGGAGGTGCGGGTCCCGGTGACGGGACCCGCACGGCTCACGCGAGTTCGGCGCTGAGCGTCGCGATCTTGTCGGGGCGGAAGCCCGACCAGTGGTCGTCGTCGGTCACGACGACGGGAGCCTGCATGTAACCGAGGCTCTTGACGTGCTCGAGCGCGGCTTCGTCCGCGGAGACGTCGAGGACCTCGTACTGGATGCCCTTGTTGTCGAGCGCGCGGTACGTCGCGGTGCACTGGACGCAGGACGGCTTGGTGTAGACGGTGACGGCCATGATCTCCCCTGGTTCTTGCTGGGTGTTGCGTGCTGTGGAGGGTGGTGCTGATGTCTGTGCGCAGACGAGTCCGGGAAGGGGCCGCTGCGATGCCTCCACACTACATCTAGTGGCTGGCTGCGTCACCGACCACAAGAGGAAGTGTTACAGCCGTGTAGTTCTCCACAAGGCCCTCCACAGTGTGAACAGTTCGGGGAGGCCCGTGATTCCGCCAGTCTGCGGCCGACCACCGACACTTCCCCACACCCGTGGACAGCCTCGATCCACATGTGTGGAATCGACGCGACGGCGTGTCGCGGAGGTGGTGTTCGGGGCGGTCTCTCCACAGCACCCCCGGACGGGTGACGGCGCCGTCCGTCCGGTCCGTACACTCGTCTCGTGAGCGCCTACGGACCCCTGCTGAAGACCCCCGGAGTCGGTCGAGTCATCGCAGCGCAGCTCACCGCACGCTTCCCGTTCGGCATGCTGTCGCTCGCCTACCTGCTCCACGTCGAGCACGTCTTCCACTCCTACGGAGCGGCAGGACTCGTGCTCGCGACGACGAGCATCGGCCAGGCCATCGCCGGCCCGCTCACCAGCCGGTGGATGGGCAGCTGGGGCATGCGGCCCGTCCTGATCCTGACGACCGCGGTCGCGCTGGCGAGCATGGTCGTGATCGCGTTCACCACGATGCCGCTGTGGGGGTACGTCGTCGTCGGGTTCCTCGGCGGCCTGGCCGTGCCGCCCGTGCAGCCCGCGGTGCGCACGATCTACCCGAAGATGGTGACGTCGTCGCAGCTCACCCCGCTGTTCTCGCTGGACGCGAGCGCGCAGGAACTCATCTGGGTCGCCGGCCCGGTGATCACCACCTTCGTCGCGACGCAGGTCGGCACCGTGCAGGCGATCGTCGTCGCGATGGTGTTCCTCGTGGTGGGCGGCGTGTGGTTCATCGCCTCCCCCGAGCTCGGCCGGGTCCGCATCCCCCGGTCGAAGCGCGCGTTCGGCGTCGTCCTCAAGCGGCCGTCGGTCATCGTCGCGACCCTGACCGGCCTGCTGCTCATCGGCGCGTGCGCGGCGGTCGAGGCCAGCGTCACGAGCGTCTTCGGCGAGGGCAGCCCGAACGCCGGCATCGTCCTCGCCGTCTTCGCGGTCGGGTCGCTCGCGGGCGGTCTCGCCCTCGGGCACCGACCGATCTCGAGGAACACCCTCTGGGCCCGCATGTCGATCGTGTTCGTCGGGCTCGCGCTCGCGGTCGGGGGCACCGACTTCTGGTGGCTCTGCCTGGCGCTCGTCATCGCCGGCGCCGGCATCGCCCCCGCACTCGCGGTCATGTTCGGATCGGTGTCGGCGACCGTGAAGTTCTCCGACACGGCAGAGGCCTACGGGTGGATGGGCACCGGCCAGCTCATCGGCGCCGCCGGTGGTTCCGCGGTGGCCGGCTTCCTCATCGACGCGAACGGTCCGACCGGCGGCATGACCGTCGGCGCGGTGATGGCGGCGGCCGGTGTGCTGCTGCCCCTCTTCTCGAAGCGCTGGCTGCCGGACCTGCGCGGTCGCGACGCGAGCCCCCTGCCGGACACCGAGCCGGTCACGCTGCCGAGCTGACCCGTACGGGCCACCATCACGATGTCCCGTATGTCGTGTCCCCGGAAGAGGACACTCCGGCAGGAGGTCGCGGCAGGATGGAGCCATGCTGCCTGCGATCCCCCTCCGTGACGGTGCCGCCATCCCCGCGATCGGGTTCGGCGTCTACAAGGTCGATGACACCGAGGCCGAGACGGCCGTCGGGCTGGCGATCGATGCCGGGTACCGCCACGTCGACACGGCCGAGATGTACGGCAACGAGCGGGGCGTCGGGAAGGCGATCCGTGCCTCCCGGCTGGACCGCGACGACGTCTTCGTCACGACGAAGGTGTGGAACGACCACCAGGGACGCGATGCGACCCTGCGGGCCTTCGACGCGAGTCTCGAGCGGCTCGGGCTCGACCACGTCGACCTGTACCTGATCCACTGGCCCGCGGCCGCGAACGACCGCTACGTCGAGACCTGGCGGACGCTGGTCGAACTGCGCGACGCGGGACGGGTGCGCAGCGTCGGGGTGTCGAACTTCCAGGAGTCGCACCTGCGCCGGATCATCGACGAGACCGGCGAGGTGCCCGCCGTCAACCAGGTCGAACGGCACCCGTGGCTGCCGCAGCCCGAGCTCATCCGGTTCCACCAGGAGCACGGCATCGTGACCGGGGCATGGTCGCCCCTCGGACGCGGACGGCTCATCGACGACCCGGTGCTCACCGGCATCGCGGAGTCGCACGGCGTCAGCGTCGCGCAGGTGCTCGTGCGGTGGAACGTGCAGCAGGGGGTCGTGGTGCTGCCGAAGTCGGTGACGCCGTCGCGGATCCGGTCCAACCTCGCCGTCGAGGGGTTCGTGCTGACCGACGACGACCTCGCGGCCATCGCGACGCTCGAGTCCGGGCAGCGGACCGGCTCCCACCCCGACGTCGTGTCGTAGCGGGAACCACCCGCATCAGGCGCGGCAGGGCGCGCTCAGCCCTTCCGGTCCTCCTCGGACTGCCACGGCAGGTTGAGGTCGCCCGGCTCGGGCTCGACGTCGCCGGCGTCGTCCGCACCCCCGGTGCCCGGCGCGGCGATCACCCGCGACGGGTCGATGCCGTCCTGCTCCAGGTCGGCACGATCGCGCTGCTGCGTCTGGGACGCGACGGTCTCCCGCTCGCTCGACGGGCTGTACGCGGTGTCGGCGGCGCGCTGCTCGCGGTCGCTGACGCCCTCGCGGTCGTCGCTGTGCGCGGCGTCGCGCAGCTCGTCGTTGCGGGCGCGGTCGTCGGAGTCGTCGGGGCCGGGGACGGTCGGGATGCTGTCGCTCATGCCTCGCACAGTAGGCGCGGCGCCCGGGTACCGGTTCGGTCACGACACCTCCGGTCCGCTTCCCGCTCCCCTACGCTCGCCACGAGGGGGAACACATGCACCACGTCCGCACGACCACGACCGCCGCGACCGGCACACTGCTCGCTGCCCTGCTGCTGACCGGCTGCACGGCCTTCGGCGGCGACGACCCGCTGCCGACGCCGACCGGCCACGCCGCTCCGAGCGGGACGGCGACGCCCCTCGGCGACGACGACAGCAAGAGCGACACCGACGGCACCGCGGAGACCGTGACGGAGCGCCAGGCGGTCCCGACCGGCACCGTCGTGGCCGAGACCGACGCCGTGTCCGCGTCCGGCGAGACCGCGATCCACGTCCGCGTGCTGGCGAACGACCGCGGAACCTTCGACGCGCACCTCTCCGGGTACCGGACGACGCGACCGCAACCGATGGCGCTGGAGTTCCGGCGTGGGGCGGCGGAGCCCGGCGACGGGTGGGACGGTGCCGCGCTCGACCGGGTCGCCTGGACCGCGGACGAGCAGGCACCGGCGACGGTGAGCCTCGCCGACGCGGGGACGCACCCGGACTGGCTGCGCTCGGTCGTCCTCGTGCCCGCGCAGTCGGTCGACGGGGACGACACCGACCGCCCCTGGGTGGGAACGGTGCTCGCCGTGGGGGCCCTGCGGTGGTCGATCCCGAACCCGTACCCGGACCTGCGCGTCACCACGAGCGTGGCACGTCCCGGTGCGTACGGCTACGCGTTCGACGCGTCGGACCAGGTCCTCGCCGGCACGGACGGGACCCCTGTGCGCTACCGCGTCACGAAGGGCGACGACCGGACGACCGTCCTCGAGCGCTTCGGACTCACGTCGGAGGAACTCGACTGGCTCAACCCCCGGCTCGAGGACAGCTCGCGCGACCGCCTGGTCGAGGGCGTCGACATCAACCTCGACCCCGCGTCGCGCTGAGGGCCGTGCGGGGTCCGTTACGCTCGACCAGCACCCCGCACCACCCAGGAGGTCCCACCGTGACGATCGTCGCCGCAGCAGACGGCTCCGCCCTCGGCAACCCCGGCCCGGCCGGCTGGGCCTGGTACGTCGACGACGACCGCTGGGCCGCCGGTGGCTGGCCGCGGGCCACGAACAACATCGGTGAACTCACGGCGGTGCTGCAGCTGCTCCGCGCCACGAAGGACACCGACGAACCGCTGCACATCCTCTGCGACAGCCAGTACGCCATCAAGGCGTGCACCGAGTGGCTGGCGGGCTGGAAGCGGAAGGGCTGGCGGAAGGCCGACGGCAAGCCGGTCCTGAACGTCGAGATCATCAAGGAGCTCGACGCCGAGCTGCAGGGCCGCGAGGTCACCTTCGAGTGGGTCCGCGGCCACGTCGGCCACGAGATGAACGAGGCCGCGGACGTCCGCGCCCGAGGCGCTGCGACCGCGTACCAGAACCGCACCGAGGTCCCGACCGGCCCGGGGTGGCCGGGTACGGACGTCGACCCGGCACCGGAGCCGGTGCAGGTCGAGCCGCCGGCCACCCTCTTCTAGCGGGCCGACGAGTCCTCGCGAGCACGACGACGGGCCCGGGCGATCGACTCGCCCGGTCCCGTCGTCGTGCGGTCACCACGGCCCGGAGCACGGTCCGGCGCAGCGGACCAGCGGTCACCACGGCCCGGAGCACGGTCCGGCGCAGCCGACCAGCGGTCAGTACGTCCCATCGCGTCGGTCCTGGCGCGTGATCTGCTCGCCGGACGCCGGGTCGACGCCCGACCGGGTCGTGGTCGTGGTGCGCCGCCCGCCGAACGCCACCGCCAGGCTGATGATGAGCAGCACGACGCCGGCGGCCATCAGGATGTAGCCGATCAGCCGCAGGTCGACGCCCGCGAGCTGGATGTCCAGGGCGAACGCGACGATCGCGCCGATGACGATCAGGGCGATGCTCGATCCGATGCGCATGACGGGTCCTTCCGTGGGTGCCCGGACGGAGGTGTCCGGGACTGCGACAGAACCTACCCGGACCGCTGGTGCGTCGTTCCCCCTGAGCCCGCTCCCGTCAGTCGACGTCGACCTCGGCCCACCCGTCGAACCGCCCGATCTCGGTGACCCGCACGACCGCCTCGCCGGTCTCGTCCGACGCGTCGAGGTCGATCGTGGCGGAGAACCCGAAGTCCTTGTCGCCCTCGGGGTCGGCGAAGATCTGCCGCGCCCGCCAGGTCCGACCGGGGCCGTTCTCGTCGAGCACCAGGTACTGCATCGACCGGGCGTCGCCGTCGGTCCCGATGGCGTCGTGCTCCTCGTAGTACTCCTCGAGGACGTTGTCCCAGGCGGAGCGGTCGAACCCACTCGTCGCGTCGAGCTCACCGAGCCCCGCCGGGTCGTCGGCAGCGGCGAGCAGCACCCGCTGGAACAGGGCGTTCCGCACGAGCACGCGGAACGCCCGCGGGTTGCCGGTGAGCCGGGCGGGCTGCGGCGGCGCGATCTCCTGGTGCTCGGCCTCGGCGAGCGCCACGTCACCGTTGACCAGCGCCTCCCACTCGTCGACGAGCGACGAGTCGGTCTGCCGGACCACCTCGCCGAGCCACTCGATCAGGTCGTCGAGCTCGGGGGTCCGCTGCTCCTCGGAGATGGTCTGGCGCATGGTCCGGTACGCGTCGGACAGGTAGCGGAGCACGAGCCCCTCGGAGCGGGTGAGCTGGTAGAAGCGCACCAAGTCCCCGAAGGTCATCGCCCGCTCGTAGACGTCGCGGACGACCGACTTCGGTGAGAGCCGGAAGTCGAGCACCCACGGCTGCTCGGCGGCGTACGCCTCGTAGGCGGCGGTGAGCAGCTCGTCCAGCGGCTTGGGCCAGGTGACCTCCTCGAGCAGCTCCATCCGCTCCTCGTACTCGATCCCCTCCTGCTTCATCCGGGCGACGGCCTCGCCGCGCTCCTTGAACTGCTGCTGCGCGAGGACGGCACGGGGGTCGTCGAGGGTCGCCTCCACGATGGACACCATGTCCAGCGCGTACGTGGGTGACTCCGGGTCGAGCAGCTCGAACGCGGCGAGCGCGAACGGCGACAGCGGCTGGTTGAGGGCGAAGTTGACGGGCAGGTCGACCGTCATCCGGTAGTGCCCGTCGACCTTCTCGATCACGCGGGCTTTGATGAGCGTCCGGGCGATGGACAGCGCCCGCCGGGCCATGGCGAGCTGCCGGGCCCGCGGCTCGTGGTTGTCGAACACGAGCGAGCGCACCGCGGCGAAGGAGTCCCCACCCCGCGCGACGACGGCGAGCACCATCGCGTGGGTGATCCGCATCCGCGAGGTCATCGGCTCCGGCTCGGCCGCGATGAGCCGGTCGAACGAAGCCGGCCCCCACGACACGAAGCCCTCGGGCGCCTTCTTCTTCTTGACCTTGTTCTTCTTCTTCGGGTCGTCCCCCGCCTTGGCGACCGCCCGGGCGTTCTCGATCTCGTGCTCGGGCGCCTCGGCGACGACGTCACCCTCGGTGTCGTACCCGGCCCGCCCGGCACGGCCGGCGATCTGGTGGAACTCGCGGGCGGACAGCTGCCGCATCCGCGACCCGTCGAACTTCGTCAGGCCGGTCAGCAGGACGGACCGGATGGGCACGTTGATGCCGACCCCGAGGGTGTCGGTGCCGCAGATCACCGGCAGCAGCCCGCGCTGGGCGAGCTGCTCGACGAGCCGTCGGTACTTCGGCAGCATCCCGGCGTGGTGCACACCGATCCCGGCGCGGATCAGGCGCGACAGGGTCTGCCCGAACCCGGCGCTGAACCGGAACCCGGCGATCGCCTCGGCGATCTCGTCCCGCCGTTCACGCGAGGCGACCTTCACCGACATGAGCGCCTGCGCCCGCTCGAGCGCCGCCGCCTGGGCGAAGTGGACGATGTAGACGGGCGCCTTGCCCTCCTCGAGCAGCCGTTCGACGGTCTCCTGCACGGGGGTGAGCACGTACTCGTACGACAGCGGCACGGGTCGCGAGACCCCGGTCACCCGGGCGGTCGGTCGTCCGGTGCGGCGGGACAGGTCGTCGGCGATGGTGGTGACGTCGCCGAGCGTCGCGGACATGAGCAGGAACTGCGCCCGCTCGAGCACGAGGAGCGGGACCTGCCACGCCCACCCGCGGTCGGCGTCACCGTAGAAGTGGAACTCGTCCATCACCACGACGTCGACCTCGGCGTCCGGCCCCTGACGGAGCGCGGTGTTGGCGAGGATCTCCGCCGTGCAGCAGATGATCGGGGCGTCGGCGTTGACGCTCGAGTCACCCGTCACCATGCCGACGTTGTGCGCGCCGAACAGGTCGACGAGCTGGAAGAACTTCTCGGACACGAGGGCCTTGATCGGCGCCGTGTAGTAGCTGCGCTTCCCCTCGGCCATGGCCGCGAAGTGCGCACCGGCGGCGACGAGCGACTTGCCGGTGCCCGTCGGGGTGCTGAGGACGACGTTGGCGCCGGAGACCAGCTCGATGAGTGCCTCGTCCTGCGCCGGGTACAGCGGGCGGCCGCCCGCCTCCGCCCAGTCGGCGAAGGCCTGGTAGACCGCGTCGGGGTCGACGGCGCCGTCGACGGCCGCCGGCAGGGCGGCGACGAGCGGCGGGGCGGTGGTGACGTCGGTCATGTCCCCATCCTCCCAGGTGGGTGGTGACCGGGCGACGGACGGGAGGCACGGGGCGCCCCCGCCACGCGCCTCCCGTCCGCCGCCCTGTCCGAATTGGATGCATCCGCATACACTTGCAGCGTGCGCGAACTCGGCTTCCTCTCCTTCGTCCCGAACCACGGCGGCACCGCCGGTGCCGCCACGGCCCTCGAGGACGGGCTCCGCCTGTTCGAGACGGCCGAGGCCCTCGGCTACGGCACCGGCTGGGTGCGCGGCCGCCACTTCGAGCCGTACCTGACCAGCCCGATGACCTTCTTCGCCGCCGCCGCACAACGCACGAGCACCATCGGCTTCGGGACCGCCGTGCTCGGCATGCGGTACGAGGACCCCGTGCGCCTCGCCGAGGACGCCAGCACGGTCGACCTGCTCAGCGGCGGTCGGGTGCAGCTCGGCATCAGCACGGGCATCGCCGGGTACGGACCGATCCTCGACCCGGTGTTCGGCACGTCCGAGCGCAGCTTCCGCGACGAGGCCGAGGCCCGCGCGTCCCGGCTGCTCGAGGTGCTGCAGGGCGAGCCGCTCGGCACGGCCGGCTCGGGGTACGAGAGCATCCCGGCCGGAGCCGAGCTGCGCCTGCAGCCGCTGTCCCCGGGCCTGCGGGACCGCGTCTGGTGGGGCGGCGGCAGCCTCGGCACGGCCGTGCGGACCGCCGAGAAGGGCCTGCTGCTGCACTGCTCGACGCTCAACACCGAGGACACCGGTGCCCCGTTCGCCGAGGCGCAGGCCGACCAGATCACCGCGTACCGTGAGCGCTTCGCCGAGCTGCACCCGGACCGCGCCTCGAAGGTGGCGGTCGGGCGCATCGTCGTCCCGCTGCTCGACGACCACGACCGGCGGATCCACGAGGAGTTCCTCACGGGCTACGCGAGCGGCATGGACGACGAGGGCCGGCCGCTCAGCGGTCCACCGTTCCGCTTCAGCGCGGTGCTCTCCGGCGGCGTCGACGAGATCGTCGACGCCCTGGCGGCCGACCCCGCGGTGCAGGCGACCGACGAGCTCGTGGTCACCCTGCCGGCGAACGGCGACGCCGCCGCGCACGAACGCATCCTGCGGATCGTCGCCGAGGAGATCGCACCGCGGCTGCACTGAACGGCAGGCATCCGGCCGGGGCTCGACGCAGGCGTGGTGAGGACCCGGAGCCCCAGGCCGGATGACCATCTCGTCCCTGATCCGCACGGGATGGCGCGCCCACTCTTTCACTTCCTGAAGGACTTGTCATCCTGACGCACCCCTGAAATGACCGATCGTCACGGTTTGTACGCGAAGCGCACCCACTCCCGCGCGCACGACAGACCGGTCAGACGGTCGTCGACGGGGCCGTCCCGGACCGATCGCGAATGGTCCTGCGCAGGACCATCCCGGCCCGGACGACGAATGCGCCCCCGCGCGGACGCGGGGACGCATTCTGGACGCACCGGGATCGAAGGGGGTCCGCGACCGGATCAGGAGGCCACTTCGCTCACACGACGATCCCTCGGTGGTGCGCGCGCCGACGGTAACCAGCCGTCAGGCGCACATACATGCTACTGAATGGATCGGCGCCTGCGCGGAAACCGGATCACTCCAGTTCGAGGGTGACCGAGCCGGCGGTGTCGGAGACCGATGCGCCGACGTGCAGTCCGAAGGTGCCGGGCTCGTACCGCCAGGCACCGTCCCAGTGTGCGAACGCCCGGGCCGGCACCTCGATCGAGACCTCGGTCGACTCCCCCGCGCCGAGCCGGACGGGAGCGAACCCGACGAGCCAGCGCACCGGGCGGTCGATCGTCGACTCCTCGCGGGAGGCGTAGACCTGCACGACGTGCTTGCCCGCTCGGTCGCCGGTGTTCGCGACGGTGGCGGTGACGATCACGGCGTCCCCCTCGGTCACGGTCGGTGACGCCGAGACGCCGTCGATCGTCCAGGTGGTGTAGCCGAGGCCGTGCCCGAACGGGTAGGCGGGCTCGGTACCGGCGCGGAGCCAGGCCCGGTAGCCCACGTGCACACCCTCGTCGTACGCGACCTTGCCGTCCACCGGGGTGACGTTCGCGACGGGGACGTCCTCGAGCGCGGCCGGCCAGGTGGTGGGCAGACGCCCGCCCGGCTCCACCGCACCGGTGAGCACGTCGGCCAGGGCGTTGCCGTACTCCTGGCCGCCGAACCAGGTGAGCAGCACCGCGGCGACGTCGTCCCGCCAGGGCATCTCGACCGGTGAGCCCGAGTTGACCACCACGACGGTGTTCGGGTTGGCGGCAGCGACGGCGCGCACCAGGTCGTCCTGGTGGCCGGGCAGCGCCAGGCTCGAGCGGTCGTAGCCCTCGGACTCCACCTTGCTGTTCGTGCCGACCACGACGATCGCCACGTCGGCGTCGCGTGCGGTGGCCACCGCGGCCTCGATGAGCGCGGCCGGATCGGCGTCGCTCGGCTCCGTGCCGAACTGGTAGGCGAGGACCCCGCCGAGCGCCTCGTCCTGCACGATGTCGTACTCGATGCGCACCGCGACCCGCTGCCCGGCCTCGACGGACACCGGCACCGAGCGCGCCGGCGGGTTGAGGAACGCGGCGCCGAGCTGGTCGCCCTCGTACGGCACGGTCTCGTCGAGCAGGAGCTCGTCGTCGATCCACAGGCGGGAGTGCCCGGCGGCACCGATGCCGATCCGGACCGTGCCGGTCGACTCGGCGGTGTACGTCGTGGTGATGTCGAGCCGGTCGGCCTCGCGCGTCGGGGCGTCGCCGCCGAACCAGAACAGCGCGGTGGCACGGCGGTCCTCGACGTACAGCTCCTCGCCGTCCTTGACGAACGCGACGCGGGCGCCGGGCGCACCGGTCGCCGGGTTCGTGATGCTCGACAGCGGGAACTCGGCGATGCCCTCCTGCACGACCGCGCCGATGGCGTGGTTCACCGTCGCGCCCGGGAACGCGGCGCGGATGCCCTCGATCGGGGTGACCACGTGCTCGGGGACGACCGTCGCCGAGCCGCCGCCCTGCGACCGGGCCTGGTCGGCGTTGTGCCCGACGAGCGCGATGCGTGACACCGCGGCGGCGTCGAGCGGCAGCACGCCCGTGTTGCGGACGAGCACGGTGCCCTCGGCCTCGGCCTCGCGCACGAAGGCGACGCCGTCCTCGACGTGCACGGGCTGCGCGGCGACGGGTTCGAAGCCCTCGAGCGCGCCGACGCGGGCGGCCAGGGTCAGGATGCGGCGGACCTTGCGGTCGATCGCCTCCATCGGCACCTCGCCCGACTCGACCGCGGACAGCAGCGGCCCCTCGCTCCACCACGGGTTCGGCCCGGGCATCGCGACGTCCTGCGACGCCGTGGCCGACTCGACCGATCGGACGCCGGTCCAGTCGGACACGACGATCCCGTCGAAGCCCCACTCCGAGTTCAACGGCGTCTCGAGCAGCTCGTTCTCGGACGCGGTGACGCCGTTGATCGCGTTGTAGGACGACATGATCGCCCAGGCGTGCGCCTCGGTGACGGCCTTCTCGAACGCGAGCAGGTACAGCTCGCGGAGCGCACGGTCGGACACCTCGGTCGACGCCGTGAAGCGGTCGGTCTCGTAGTCGTTCGCGATGTAGTGCTTCGGGGTCGCGGCGACGCCGTTCTCCTGCACGCCGGCGACGTACGACGCGGCGAGGTCACCGGTCAGCACCGGGTCCTCGCTGAACGCCTCGAAGTGCCGGCCGCCGAGGGGCGACCGGTGCAGGTTGATCGTCGGGCCGAGCACGACGTCGACGCCCTTGCGCCGCGCCTCGACGGCGGCGGCTGCGCCGTACCGCTTCGCGATCGCACGGTCCCAGCTCGCGGACAGGGCAGTGGCGGACGGCAGGTTGAGCGACGGGTCGCGCTCGTCCCAGACCTCACCGCGCACACCCGACGGGCCGTCGGACATCAGGATGCGGCGGAGTCCGATCTTCGCGATCGGCCAGGTCGTCCAGAAGTCGCGCCCGGTCAGCAGCTGCACCTTCTCCTCGGTGCTCAGCTGTCCGAGGAGCGCGTCGATGCGCTCGCTCAGCGGCGACGCGGCGGAGGCACGGTCCGTCTCGGCCGAGTCGGTCTCATCCACGGTGGTCACGATGGTCGGTCCCTTCGTTGTGCGACGGGCGCCGGGGAGTGACCTCCGCGCGCCATCGTCGGCGGCTGCCGCCAGCGTAGCAGCCAAAACCTATCAGTGGTCGGTTTTCTGGTGGTCGCCCGGGCGGTACGCTCGCGCCATGGCACGACGGGGTTCGTACGCGAAGGGGATCGCGAAGCGCGAGGAGATCCTCACGGTCGCGCTCGACCTCGTCGCGCAGCAGGGCTTCCGCCGGACGAGCATCAAGGACATCGCCGATGCCGTCGGGCTCACCCAGGCCGGACTGCTCCACTACTTCGACTCGAAGGACGACCTCTGGGTCGAGATCCTCCGCCGCCGCGACGAGGTCGACCTCGCGCACGACTGGGGCACCTCGGCCGACGACCCCGGCTCGTTCCTGGCGGCCATCGTGCGGCACAACACCGAGGTCCCCGGCCTGGTGCAGATGTTCGTGAACCTGTCGGCAGCGGCCGCCACCGACCCCGAGCACCCGGCGCACGAGTACTTCCGCGAGCGCTACGAGCGGACCCGCGGCGACTTCGCGCGGGACTTCCGCGCCATGCAGGAGGACGGGCGACTGCGCACCGACGTCGACCCCGAGCGACTGGCGAGCGTGCTGCTCGCGATCTCCGACGGCATGCAGATCCAGTGGCTGTACGACCCCTCCCGCGACATGGCCGAGCACGTCGAGCTCGTCGCGGGCCTGGCGGTCGCCCAGGCCGTCACCCCCGCCAGGACCTGAGCGCCCGCCTCGGCCCGAGCACCCGTCCGACCCGACAGGCCGCCTCGGCCTGGGCGTCCGCGTCGACCCGACCCGTCGCGCCGCCCGGACAGGTACCGCCAGTGCCTGGTCCCACCCGGGTACCGCGCGGCAGGATGGGACCCGGCCGACCACGGCCGACCGACGACGATGTGGAGTGACGCAATGACGCGTGTAGTGGTGACCGGAGGCAGCGGCAAGCTCGGACGGGCGGTCGTGCGGGACCTCGACGAGCACGGCTACGACGTGGTCCTGCTCGACCGGGTGCCCTCCCCCGACAAGCCGGAGCGGGTGCCGTTCGTCCGCGTCGACCTGAGCGACTACGGCCAGGTGCTCGGCGCGCTCACCGGCATCGACGACCGCTACGACGCGGTGGACGCCGTGGTGCACCTCGCTGCCGTGCCCGCGCCCGGCCAGGTACCGGACGTCGCACTCATCACGAACAACGTGACCGCGTCGATCAACGTCTTCCACGCTGCCCGCGTGGCGAGGATCAAGAACGTGGTGTGGGCGTCGAGCGAGACCCTGCTCGGCATCCCCATGGGCGAGCACCACCCGCCCTACCTGCCCGTCGACGAGGAGTTCCCCGTCCGACCGCAGTCGTCCTACTCGCTCGGCAAGGCGGTCGAGGAGGAGATGGCACGCCACTTCACGCGCTGGGACCCGGAGCTGAAGATGATCGGGCTGCGGTTCTCGAACGTCATGGACGAGACCGACTACCCGGCCTTCCCGTGGGACGCCTCCCCCGAGGCGAAGACCTTCAACCTGTGGTCGTACATCGACTCGCGTGACGGCGCCCAGGCCGTGCGGAAGTCGCTCGAGGCGGAGCTGACCGGCTTCGAGGCGTTCGTCATCGCGAGCCCGGACACCGTGATGGACACCCCGACGATCGAGCTGGTCGAGCGCTTCGTGCCGGACATCGAGCGCCGCACGGACATCGACGGCACGAGTTCGCTGCTGTCGTCGGAGAAGGCCCGTGAGCTCCTCGGCTACGCCCCCGAGCACACGTGGCGGAACCACCGCGCCAGCTGACCGTCCTTCCGCAGAACGCAACGTCGGCGGTTCCTCGCAGCGTCATCGCGCTGCGACGAATCGCCACTGTTGCGTTTTGCGGGCACGCGCGCGCGGGCGAGCGTGCGGTGACAGCCGGGAGGCGCGGGTCGCCCTCAGGACGTCGGTGCGAGCAGCAGGCCGTCCAGCACCAGGTCGCGGACCCGCGGCAGCAGGTCGGCCGTCAGCGCCGCCTCGTCGACGCCGGTGATCTGGGCGATGGCCCCGATGATCGCGGCGACCGAGAGCTCCCGGTCGCACGCGCCCACGAACGCGGCGAGCGCCGTGTCCGCGTCCACACGCCGACCGAAGCCGCCACCCTGCACGAGCGTCATCACCGTCGGGTCGTCGTTGCCGGGCCAGTAGTGCCGCTCCTCGGTGACGTCGCCCGCGACCCGCAGGTGTGCGGCGGCGAGCGCGGTGTCGTCGTGCTCGGCGAGCCACTCGGCAGCGTCGAGCACCCGGGCCACGGTCGCACCGAGCCCGGCGGGGTTCGAGCCGAGCGTCTCGGGGACGCGCTCGAAGCGGCGGAGGTGGGCCGTGCCTCCCGACCGTGCCCGCCGGACCACGACGTACCCGAAGCCGACGCCGGTGACGCGCCGCGCGGCGAAGTCGTCGAGCCAGGCGTCGACGAGCGTGTCGAAGCCTGCCGTGCCGGGCTTCGTCCCGCCGTCGCGGATCCAGGTCTCGGCGTAGGCGGGCGGGTCCTCGCGCTCCCGCTCGACGACCCACGCGTCGACGTCGTCCGTGGTGTCGAACCAGGAGCGGACGCGGTCGAGCCCGTCGACGCCCCAGTGGTACTCCCAGTTGCCGAGCAGCTGCGCGGTCCCGCCGGGCTCGAGGTGGTCGACGAGCCCGCGGAGGACCGTCTCGACGAGCGCGTCCCCGACCATGCCGCCGTCGCGGTACTCGTACGAGGGGACGTCGTCGCGCCGCGGGGTGATGACGAAGGGCGGGTTCGAGACGATGCGGTCGAACCGCTCCCCCGCGACGGGCTCGTACAGCGAGCCCAGGCGGAAGTCGATGCCGTCGATGCCGTTGAGCTGCGCGTTGAACCGGGCGATGTCGAGCGCGCGACGGGAGATGTCGGTGGCGACCACCTGATCCGCGAAGCGCCTGGCGTGCATGGCCTGGATGCCGCAGCCGGTGCCGAGGTCGAGCACGCGCCGCACGGGCACGGGGACCTGCAGACCGGAGAGGGTCGTCGTGGCGCCGCCGATGCCGAGCACGTGCTCCTCGCCCAGGGCGGTGCCGAGCGCGAGCTCGCCGAGGTCCGACACGATCCACCAGCTGCCGGCGCCGAGGTCGTCGACGAAGGCGTACGGGCGCAGGTCGACCGTCGGGTGCACCCGCACGTGGTCGGCGTCGGGAGCGCCGGCGTCGTCGGTGTCGTCGTCCGTCCGGAGCAGCCCCGCGGCGAGCACCGCGTCGAGGCCGGCAGCGGGGAACGCTCGCTCCGCGTCGGCCCGGTCGACCGGCAGCCCGAGCACGAACAGCGTCGCGAGGGTCGACAGCGGCGTGGTCTCCCGCGCGGCCAGTGCGCGCAGCGCCGCCACCCGCGACCCGCGGTGCAGCGACGCCGCGGCCTCGGTCCCCCAGAGCCCGTCGATGCGCTCTACGGTGAAGCCGGCGGCGGTGAGGTCGGCGGCGAGCGCCGACGTCACCACGGGGTCGGTGGTGATCGTGGGGAGGACGTGCGCTGCGGTGGTGTGGGGGCGGGTCATGCGGGGACCTCCTCGCGCATGATGGCGGCCGGCACCGGCCACGCGGCGACCAGGTCGAGGAGCCCGGGGAACCGCTGCTGCACGTCCTCGACGCGGACACGGCTCGAGCGGGTCAGGCCCTCCTGGTGCTGCTCGAGCAGCCCGGCCTCGCGCAGGACGCGGAAGTGGTGCGTCAGCGTGGACTTCGGCCGGTCGACCCCGACCCACCCGCAGCTGCGGACCCCGCCGGCCGCGTCGACCAGGTAGCGGTGCAGGATCGCCAGGCGGATCGGGTCGCTCAGGGCGTCGAGCACCACCGGGAGGTCCATCTCGGCGACGGTCGGCTGCGGCAGGCGCTCGGCAGCGGTGACGGGGTCCACGGGCGCGGGCATGGCACCGACGGTAGCACCGACGACCCTGTAGTACGACTTGCGTCGTACTGATCGGGTGCGGTACGAATGCAGTCGTACAAGCGACCGCCGTCGGGGGTCGCCCCGAACGGAAGGAGCAGCGGATGGCACAGTCAGCCCGCTCGGTCGCCGGGTTCTGGATCATCGCGGCGATGCTGCTCGCCTCGGTCGCGTCGTCGGCGGTCCCGTCCCCGATCTACCCGGTCTACGCGGCGGAGTGGCACCTGACGCCGCTCATGCTCACGGGCGTCTTCGCGATCTACGTGGCCGGCCTCCTCGTGAGCCTGCTCGTCGCGGGACGGCTGTCCGACCACGTCGGGCGGAAACCGGTCCTCGTCGTCGGCGGGCTCGGTGTCGCCGTCTCGCTCGGCCTGTTCGCCGTCGCTGACGGCGTCGGCGCGCTGATCGTCGACCGCATCGTGCAGGGCGTGTCCGTCGGCCTGCTCATCGGCGCACTCGGTGCCGCGCTCATCGACAACTCCCTCGAGCGCCACCCGGCCCTCGCCGGCGTGCTGAACGGCGTGGTCCCGCCGATCGCCCTCGCCACCGGTGCGCTGTCGAGCGGCGCACTCGTCGAGTGGGGCCCGGCACCGGAACAGCTCGTGTACCTGGTGTTCGGCGGGCTGCTGGTCCTGATGGTCCTCGCACTGGTCGTCGTCCCCGAGCGGGTCGTCCGTCGCCCGGGTGCGCTGCGCTCCCTCCGGCCCACGATCTCGGTCCCGCGGAGCTCGCGTCGGTTGTTCCGCAGCGTCGCCGGGTCCCTCATCGCCAG
This sequence comes from Curtobacterium caseinilyticum, assembly GCF_030363035.1. Lineage (GTDB taxonomy): Bacteria > Actinomycetota > Actinomycetes > Actinomycetales > Microbacteriaceae > Curtobacterium > Curtobacterium caseinilyticum. Next base: position 79,808 of record NZ_JAUCMN010000012.1, read on the forward strand.
CTGGGCCCTCGGCGGGCTGTTCCTGTCGCTCGTGCCGTCCGCCCTCGGTGCCGTCTTCGGCATCACGAACCACTTCGCCGCCGGCGCGCTCATCGCCGTCGTCACCGGCGTCGGAGCACTGACGGGCCTCGCCATCCAGCGGACGGACATGCGTCGGGCCGTCCTGCTCGGACTCGTGGCGCTCGTGGCCGGACCGGTCGTCACCGTCGCCTTCGTCGTCGCGCACTCGCTGCCCGGACTCGTCGTCGGCAGCGCGATCGCCGGGGTCGGCTTCGGCGCCGGGTTCCAGGCACCGCTCCGGATGCTCCTCGCGACCGCAGCGCCCACCCACCGTGCGGGGCTCCTGTCGACGATCTACGTCGTGAGCTACCTGGCCTTCGGTGTGCCGGCGGTCGTCGGTGGGCTGCTCGAACCCGCGGTCGGCCTCGTGCCGGTCATCGCCGGGTACGGTGCCTTCATCGTCCTCGCCGCGGTCGTCGCCCTCGTGCTGCAGGTCACCTCGAAGGAGGCCGCGGCCGTCGAGGACCGTGCCGCCGACGCCGTCGAGCGCACCGCCACCGGCTCGGTCCTCGTGGCGTCCGCCGAGTAGGCCCGCCGCCGGTCGCGGTGCCGCATCCGGGCCGGGCGCGCGGGCGTAGGCCCGCCGCCGGTCGCGGAGCCGCATCCGGGCCGGGCGCGCGGGCGTAGGCCCGCCGCCGGTCGCGGAGCCGCATCCGGGCCGGGCGTGCGGGCCGGTTCAGTGCCCGGGTCGTGCCCGGTTCGGCCGCGGAGCAGCACGGACCCCGGTGCTCCGGTGCGCGTCCTCGTGCGCGGCGTCGACGTCGGCCTTGCCGCGGTCCGCCGCCTTCCGCAGCCACTGCGGACCGTGCGCCTTCGCCCAGTCCCAGAAGCGGTGCAGCTGGGCACGGAGCCACGTGATGATCCGGTGGAAGAAGTGGAACTCGCTGGCCAGGATCGTCAGGCCGATGAACACCACCAGCCACCCCGGACCGGGCAGCGGCACGAGGATCAGCCCGATGACCACGACGAGCCCCCCGACGATCCCGACGAGCACCTTGTAGAACAGGTGCACCCCCGGCCGCGCGTGGATCCACGCGCGCATGCGGCGGAACCAGCGGAAGCGCTGGTGGTCGTCGCCGTCGGTCCCGGGCGCCTCGATGTCGGCACGCACGACCGCGTCGGGTCGCTCGTGGGTGTCGTCCATGCCGGAACCGTAGGGCGCGCGGCTGGGAAACGGCGGCGGAACCGGTGCACGCGACGTGAGCGGCGGGACGGGCGTGCGCCGCGCCTCCCGTCCGTCGACCAGCCGGCCGGGAGGCACGTCACGCGTGCGCGACGCAGGTCGCGGCCCACGGGACGGCGGCCAGGCGGGCCTCCGGGATCGGCTCACCACCGACCGCGCACCGCCCGTAGGTGCCCGCGTCCAGCCGCGCGAGCGCGGCGTCCACCTGCCGGATCCGGTCTCGGGCGCTGTCCCGCACCGCGCCGAGCGAGCCCCGCTCCCACGCGAGGGTCGCGCCCTCCGGGTCGTGCTCGTCGTCGGAGTTCGCGTCCTGCCGGGCATCGCTGACGTCGCGCATGCTCCGCTCGACGTCGGCGAGCAGGCGCTCGTTGCGCTGCCGCTCGGCCGTCAGGGCGCTGCGGGGGTCGTTCATGGCGACGACCGTAGTCCCAGCACGCAGGACGAGCGGAATGCCCCCGCAGCAGCATGCGTTCGCATCGGCATGACCAAGATCGGGTTCCTGTCCTTCGGGCACTGGCGCGACGTGCCGGGCTCGCGCGTCCGCAGCGGCCGTGAGTCGCTCCTGCAGGCGATCGACCTCGCCGTCGCCGCCGAGGAGGCCGGGGTCGACGGCGCGTACTTCCGCGTGCACCACTTCGCCCCGCAGCAGGCCGCGCCGTTCCCGCTGCTCGCGGCGATCGCCGCCCGGACCAACCGGATCGAGATCGGCACCGGCGTGATCGACATGCGCTACGAGAACCCGCTGTACATGGCCGAGGAGGCTGCGGCGGCGGACCTGATCTCCGGCGGTCGGCTGCAGCTCGGCGTCTCGCGGGGATCACCCGAGACCGCCCTCGCGGGTTACCAGCAGTTCGGGTACGTACCCGAGGCGCACGACCAGAACGGCGGCGACATGGCGCGGGCGCACACCGACGTGTTCCGCCGCGCGATCGCCGGCGAACCCATGGCACACGCGAACCCGCAGATGACCGGGTCTGCCGGTTCGCTCGCGATCACCCCGCTCTCGGACACGTTGCCCGACCGCATCTGGTGGGGTGCCGGCACCCGGGCCACCGCCGAGTGGACGGCCGAGCAGGGCATGAACCTCATGTCGTCGACCCTGCTCACCGAGGACACCGGCGTCCCGTTCGACGAGCTGCAGGCCGAGCAGATCGCCCGCTTCCGCTCGACGTGGGCGGAGATGGGCTGGGAGCGCGAGCCGCGCGTCTCGGTGTCCCGCAGCATCATCCCGATCACCGACGACGAGTCGCGGCACTACTTCGGCGTGCGGGCGCAGGTCGAGGGACAGGACCAGGTCGGGCACCTCGACGGCGGGCTCGCCCGGTTCGGCCGCTCGTACATCGGTGAACCGGAGCAGCTCGTGGCCGAGCTCGCCGCGGATGCCGCTATCCGTGCCGCCGACACCGTGCTCGTCACCGTGCCGAACCAGTTGGGAGTTGCTTATTGTGTACGGATGCTCGCAGCAGCCGTGGCGATCTTGCGCGAGGTCGACTCCACAGTCCTCGCGTAGCTGAACGCTCCTTGTCGCAATACGCAGACTGACGAGGACCTACTAGGACGGGCTGAAATCGCTGCAGGCCCCTGCTCGGCGCGCATCGTCAGTTCCCCTAGAGGAGGGCTAGAGGTCCCCGAGTACCAGACCCGCGTCGTTGGCGAGCGTCGGCTGAACGCTCAGTACAGTGATCGCATGAGCGATACCGAACCTTCTCTCACCTTCCTGCTCGACTGGCAGGCTGCCGAACTCGCCGCGGTCGAGCACATGAAGGCGCTCGGCTTCGTCGACGCTCAGAAGACACAGTCCGGCGCTGACGGCGGCATCGATGTGGAAAGCAGCGAAGCCGCAGCCCAGGTCAAGTTCTACGCGAGTTCGATCGGTCGCCCGGACATCCAGAGGCTTCGCGGTGCGGCGCATGAGTACCGCATCTCGGTGTTCTACTCGACCGGCGGGTACACGCGAGAGGCCGTGCAGTATGCGGACCAGGCGGCCGTCGCGCTCTTCGCGATGGACCCCTACGGTCAGGTAGAGGCAGCATCCGAGTTCGCGGTCGTTCTCGCGGACTCGACTCTCGTTCAGGAGCGCAGAGAGCGCTTCGAGGAACTGAAGGCCGTCCGATACCGGTTCGCCGCTGACTCGCTTGACCGCGATGCTCAGCTCTACGCGCAGTTCGGTCGACTGGCTTCGATGGGGCAGGAGGAGGGTGCGGTGTTCACCCACGCCGCTGCAGCGTTCGAGAGCTACGCGCGAGCCTTCCGGACTGCTGCCCTGGCGAAGGACTTCGCCGCAGCCGACGAAGCGTTCGATGAGGCCAACAAGCGGATCCGGCTGCTGCGGTGGATCACGGGGAACGACCTACGCGATGAGTACGGGAGCCTGGAGGACGCCGTTTCCATCGGCTGGGAGTGGGAGGTCACGCCTGGATCGGATCATCTGCTCCAGCGCGTCTCCATGGGCGCGTTCAACCTTCGCGAACTCGTGGTCGAGTCCTTCGAAGGGTGGGAAAGCCTGCTTCCAGAAGACATCAGCACGCACAACTTGGCGGATATTGAGATGGGCAAGTACGCCGGAATGCTGTTGAGCGCATCCTATGATCCAGCCCTACTCACGCCAGACCTGTTGCGGCGGCTCAAGGAAGCGGTGAGGGCTGGAGTACAGCGAACTCACGGGACTGCTGCTATGGCGTTTCGTGCTCTCTTCGACGCGAACGCTCGGCTCGGCCTCGGCCGTCCGAGTTCGCTCCTTGCGCGTTCTCTCCGCGTGGATGCCCTCGTGAATCGGCTCTACCAGCAGCTCGACGCGAGCTGAAGTCGGTCTCGAGCGGTACCATCCGATTGCGAGAAGCCCCTCGCCATTTTCGGGGCTTGCGGCATCCGCCTGGCTCGTGCAGGATCGGGCCTATGCATCTTGCACGAGTGAAACTCAAGAACTTCCGCTGTTACCAGCAGGAGATCGCCATCGATGTTGGCGACTTCACCGCGCTCATGGGCCGCAATGATGCTGGCAAATCTTCGGTACTGGACGCGTTGGCAATATTCTTTGGGCGCTCTAAAGCGGATCGTGATGATGCATCCAAAGGGGGTGACCCGGAAGCAATGACAATTACCTGCGAATTCGATTCCCTGCCTGACTCGCTGGTACTCGACGCAACGAACGAGACAACTCTCGCAAAGGAGCACCTCCTCAACGCTGACCAGCGCCTTGAGATTGTCCATGTTTACAACGGCACCCTGAAGTCGCCCTCAAAGAAGGTCTTCCTTCGAGCGAATCATCCGACCAACGAGAATGCGTCAGACCTGCTGTCTTTGAAGATAGCAGACCTCAGGAAACGAGCTGTGGCAGTTGGTGCATCGCTCGAAGGAGTAAATCAAACCGTCAGCGCCGAACTTAGAGAGGCAATCCGCGTTGCGGTGGGTGAACTCAACCTTGAGGAGCGGGCCTTGCCCGTAAGCGAAGAGGGAACGAAGATCATCTGGTCAAAGATCGAATCCGCGTTGCCCTCCTTTTTTCTCTTCGGGGCGGATAGGCCGAGCACCGATCAGGATGCAGAAGCGCAAGATCCCATGAAAGCGGCGGTTGAGGTGGCCGTCGCCTCCCAGCGCGACGCTCTCGACGCAATTGCTTCGACCGTGACTGAAGAGCTCCACAAGCTGATCGATGCAACGGTCGAGCGGATCACTTCAATGTCACCTTCAATCGCGAATGGTTTGAACGCGCGAATAAACGATGAGTTGAAATGGGAGTCGGTATTCAAGGTCACCTTGCATGGAGTGAATGGTGTGCCGCTGAATAAGCGCGGAAGCGGCGTGCGCCGCACCGTGCTGCTGGGCTTCCTGCAGGCGACTGCCGAACTCAAGAGTGCGGGCTCCAACATCATCTACGCGATCGAGGAGCCGGAAACCGGGCAGCACCCGGATATGCAGAGAGCTCTTCTCAACGCCATCCGCGACATATCCGAGCGTCAGGGCTTCCAAGTCCTTCTCACTACTCACACTCCTACGCTCGGTCGTCTTGTCTCGCAGGAGTCGCTCCGCTTCATCGAGGTGAGCGCCGAAGGCGAGCGTACGATTGCCGAAAGTGGCGTCGCAACGATGCGAAAGGTCACGGAAGCCTTAGGAATCTTGCCGGATCATGGGGTTGGTGCTTTCGTCGGCGTGGAAGGGAAACATGACATCAATTTTCTCCGAATCATTTCCCGAATTCTGTCGCAAACAGAGGCCGACATTCCGAACCTGGAACTGTGGGAGGAAGAGGGGCGCGTCATCTTCGTGCCGGCCGGTGGCACTAATGGCGCCCTCTGGGTGTCTCGACTACAAGGGCTTGGTGTTCACGAGTTCCATATCTTCGACCGCGACTACGCTCCGCCGGCAAATCCGCACTACAAGGATGTGGCTGATCAGCACAACGAAATGCCGAAGGTTGAAGCCGTTCACACCTCGCGCAAGGAACTCGAGAACTATCTGCACCTCGATGCCGTTCGAGAGGCTCGGCCTGCTCTGAACATCGATCCTGTGGGCCAATGGGAGTCCGTTCCGAAAGCGTGTGCGAAATCCATCTTCCTCGAAACCGCTGACGAAACAATCTGGGACGCTCTCGACCGAGGTTCCCAGAAGAGCAAGGCGAACAGTGCCAAATCCTGGCTCAACACCGACGCAGTGGAGCGGATGACGCCCGCGAGGCTTAGCGCCGTGGATGCGGAAGACGACATCCGGACTTGGCTTCGCCGAATTGCCTCGTATGTCGAACGGTGAGGTAGGCATCGAAGACGGGATGATTTCTCCGGCGAGCGAAGCGACTTTAAATTAAACGCGATCGAAATTCCGCGAACGGTGCCGAACCAGCTCGGCGTCGACTTCAACGCCCGGCTGCTCGCGGCGACGAGGGCCGTGATGGACGAGGTGGACGCGACGCCGGTCCCGGCACTCCCCGTCTGAGTCAGGCGCGGGGTTCCGGCCAGAGCAGGCGGAAGCGCTCGCACAGCACCGGCATGTCCGGCGCGAAACCCCTCGGGTTCTCGGAGTGCTCGCGCCAGTAGCGTTCGTGTTCAGCACGCCAGTACGCGAGCGTGCGGTCGCCCTCACCCTCGGCTCGGGCATGCTCGGCGTCGACCTCGTCGAAGGGCACGACGTGCAGGTCCGTCGTCTCGATGACCGCGCGCGGCTCCCCCTCGCCGTCGAGGACCACAGCGAGCTCGCCCACCTCGGGGAGCGGATCACCGGTGGCCTCGTGGTCCCACACCGACGACGCCGTGCCGTCCTTGACCCCGCGGAGCACCAGGTCGAGCAGGTCGTCGGCCTGCTCCGGCGTCGCGCCGAACGCCCACGCCGGCGGCACCTCCTCCGGCAGGACGGGCGACTCCGCCCGGCGGGCCTCCCAGAAGGTGGACAGCGACGTCGATGCGGTGGTCACCCGTCGACTGTAGCGCAGGGGTGGGGGCCGGTCCCCCTTGTTGCCGACACCCGCTGTGGGACTGTGGACGGGCGCGGCGTCCCCGTAGCGTCGGGGTGCACCATCCACCGCACCCTCGAGGAGCACCCCGTGACGCTGCCGGCCGCCGGCTGGTTCCCGGACCCCCAGGACGCCCACCGCCTCCGCTGGTGGGACGGTCACGCGTGGGGTGGGGCGACGCGGGTGCTCCCGGACCGACCGGAGCCCGTCGTCCCGGTGGCCATCGCCCCGGTCGGGCCGTCGTTCTCGGTGGAGGGCGGCACCGTCGGGACCCGCTCGTGGGCGTCGGCCAGCTCCGTGCAGCGCGTCGGCGTCGCGGCCGTCGCAGCGGTCGTGCTCGCGGTCGCGTCGGTCGTCTGGAACCCGGTCGGCATCGCGAGCACGGCGGCGCTGGTCGCCGGTGTCGTCGGGGTCGTGCGCCCCGGAGCGACCGGCGGGTGGCGCGTGCTCGCGCGGAGTGCGGCGGCGAGCGCCCTCGTGGTCGCGGTGGCGACGGCAGCGGTCGCGGCCTCCGCGCAGTTCCACCTGTTCTGACGCTGCCGGCACCCGTGCCCGTCGCGCGTCGCCCGTCGCACGTCGCGCGGCGCCCGTCACTCGTCGCCCGTCGCTCGTCGGGCCCTTCGGTGGAGCAGAAGACGTCGAGTGCCCCGTGGCCACCCGACGTCTTCTGCTCCACCGACAACGGCCGATCCGCGGCCCGACCCGCGACCCGCGACTCGGCGCGCCCGACCACGACCCACCCCGCGCCCGACCGGCGGCCCGGCGGCCCGGCGCGGCTGCGCTACCGCCGCGCCCTCGGGTGCGCCGTCTGGTAGACGTCCCGCAGCATGTCCGCCGTGACGAGCGTGTAGATCTGCGTCGTCGCGACGCTCGCGTGCCCGAGCAGCTCCTGCACGACGCGCACGTCGGCCCCGCCCTCGAGCAGGTGCGTCGCGAACGAGTGCCGGAACGTGTGCGGTGACACGTGCGCCGCCAACCCGGCTCGCTCCGCCGCGGCTTGGATCACGAGCCACGCGCTCTGCCGCGAGAGCCGTGCACCCCGAGCGCCGAGGAAGAGCGCCGGGGTCGACGCACCCCGCGCCGCGAACACCGGCCGCGCCCGCACCAGGTACGCGTCGACCGCCGCCCGCGCGAAGCTCCCGAGGGGCACGATGCGCTGCTTGTTGCCCTTGCCGGTCACCTTCACGACCGCGAGCCCGTCGCCGTCGGCGCCCTCGTCGTCGGGGTCTGACAGCGTGGTGACGTCGTCCACCGACAACCCGACCGCCTCGGAGATGCGCGCACCCGTGGCGTAGAGCAGCTCGAGGAGCGCCCGGTCCCGCAGCTGCACCGGGTCGTCGTCCGCCGTCCCCGCCGCCCCGAGCAGCCGCTCCATGTCGTGCACCGAGATCGCCTTCGGCAGCCGCGAGGGTGCCTTCGGCGGGCGGACGGCCGTGCCCGGGTCGAGCGGCAACCAGCCCTCAGCTGCGGCGAAGGCGGTGAAGGACCGCACCGAGCTGAGCATGCGTGCGACGGATCGTGGTGCGAGCGGCCCCTCCGACCGGGTCGTCAGGTGCGTGACGAACCCGGCGACGTCCGCACGGGCCAGCCGTGCCACGTCCTCGACGGCTGCTGCTCCCCCGGCGCGGTCTGCCCCGTCGGAGACGACCGTCGGCGCCGCGGCGAGCCACTCCGCGAACACGGCGAGGTCCCGTCGGTACGCCGCGACCGTGTGCTGCGACAACCCGCGCTCGACGGCGACGTGCCGGAGGTAGGTGTCGGTGGCACGGTCGAGCGGGGTCACCCGAGCAGACTAGTCGCGCGCGTGCGACCGACCGGCGGCTCCAGGCGTCGCCCGGCGCCCCGCTGCTCAGCCTGCTGCGCGTCGCTCGATCGTCTCGACCGCGAGCGTCGCCGCCACCAGCGCCGAGTTGTGCAGCCGTCCGTCGAGGATCGCGTCCACCAGCTCCTCGCGCGGCACCCAGCGCGTCACGATGTCGGCCTCCTCGGCCTCACGCTCGAAGGCGCTCTCGGTGGGTCGCACCCCGCGGGCGCGGAAGATCTCGATGAACTCGTCGCTCCCGCCGGAGGACGTGTTGTACCGGACGAGGGGCTCCCACGTGTCGGCCTGCAGGTCCGCCTCCTCGCCGAGCTCGCGCTGCGCGGCCGTCAGGTGGTCTTCGCCCTCGTGGTCGAGCAGCCCGGCGGGCAGCTCCCAGTCGCGCAGCTGCACCGGGTGCCGGTACTGCTGGATCACGAGCACCCGCCCCTCGTCGTCCTCGGCGTACACCGCGACGGCGCCGGTGTGGTCGATGTACTCGCGGACCATGTCGTGCCCGTTGTAGTCGACGGTGTCGCGGCGGACGTTCCAGACCGCGCCTTCGTACACGACGGTGGAGTCGGTGACCTCGTACGAGGCCTGTTCGTCAGCGATGGGTGCGTCAGCGTCGGTCATCGCCCCATCCAAGCACGCCCGCCCCGCGGAACCAGGTTCCGGACACGACACCGCGTTCTTCCGTGGTTCCGTGTCCGGAACCTGGTTCCGTACGCGCGTACCGGCGCCGCGGACCGGCACCGCAACGGACGGGAGGCGCGGTGCCAGCTGGCACCGCGCCTCCCGTCCGTCACCGGGTCGCGTCAGGCGACGACCTCGGCCTGCTCGTCGGCCGGGTCGAAGAGGCTCGACGCCTCGTGCCGCGCGATGGCCGCGTCCACGAGCCCCGCGAAGAGCGGGTGCGCGTCCGTCGGCCGCGAGCGCAGCTCCGGGTGCGCCTGCGTGGCGATGTAGAACGGGTGCACGTCCCGCGGCAGCTCCACGTACTCGACGAGGGTGCCGTCGGGCGAGGTGCCCGAGAACACCAGGCCGGCGTCCGCGATCTGCTGGCGGTAGGTGTTGTTCACCTCGTAGCGGTGACGGTGGCGCTCGCTCGCCTCCGGGGCTCCGTACAGCGACTCGGCGAGCGAGCCCTGCGTGAAGTGCGCCGGGTACAGGCCCAGACGCATCGTGCCGCCCATGTCGCCACCGGCGATGATGTCCACCTGCTCGGCCATCGTCGCGATGACCGGCGTCGAGGTCTCCGGGTCGAACTCCGTGCTCGACGCGTCGGTGAGGCCGGCCTCGTGCCGGGCGTACTCGATGACCATGCACTGCAGGCCGAGGCACAGGCCGAGCGTCGGGATGCCCTGCTCACGCGCGAACCGCAACGCACCGAGCTTGCCCTCGATGCCCCGGACGCCGAAGCCGCCGGGCACGCAGATGCCGTCCACGTCGCCGAGCTGCTTCGCGGCACCCTCGGGCGTGGTGCAGTCGTCGGACACGACCCACTTCAGCTTCACCTTGGCGCTGTGGGCGAAGCCGCCGGCACGCAGGGCCTCGGTGACCGAGAGGTACGCGTCGGGGAGGTCGATGTACTTGCCGACGAGGGCGATCGTGACCTCCTTCTTCGGCTCGTGCACGGCGTCGAGGACCGGGTTCCACGCCGACCAGTCGACGTCGTGCGCGTCGAGCTTGAGCGCGTCGATGATCACCTGGTCGAGGCCCTGGTCGTGCAGCAGCGTCGGGAGGTCGTAGATCGACGGCACGTCCACCGCGTTCACCACGGCGTCCTCGTCGACGTCGCACATGAGGGCGATCTTGCGCTTGTTCGAGTCCGACACCGGTCGGTCGCTCCGCAGCACGAGCGCGTCGGGCTGGATGCCGATCGAGCGCAGGGCGGCGACCGAGTGCTGGGTCGGCTTGGTCTTCTGCTCACCGGACGCGCTCATGAACGGCACGAGCGAGACGTGCACGAAGAACACGTTGTTGCGGCCGAGCTCGTGGCGCACCTGGCGTGCCGACTCGATGAACGGCTGCGACTCGATGTCACCGACCGTGCCGCCGACCTCGGTGATGATGACGTCGGGCTGCGGGTCGTTCTCGGCCTGCTCGCGCATCCGACGCTTGATCTCGTCGGTGATGTGCGGGATGACCTGGACGGTGTCGCCGAGGTACTCGCCGCGACGCTCCTTGGCGATGACCGTCGAGTAGACCTGCCCGGTCGTGACGTTCGCCGACTGCGACAGGTTGATGTCGAGGAAGCGCTCGTAGTGCCCGATGTCGAGGTCCGTCTCGGCGCCGTCGTCGGTCACGAAGACCTCGCCGTGCTGGAACGGGTTCATGGTGCCCGGGTCCACGTTGAGGTACGGGTCGAGCTTCTGCATGACGACCTTGAGGCCGCGCGCCGTGAGCAGGTTGCCGAGGCTGGCCGCCGTCAGGCCCTTGCCGAGGGACGAGACGACCCCGCCGGTCACGAAGATCTGCTTCGTCACCTTCGGGGTCTGGTTGCTGTCGTTCGCCGTGCTGTTCTGGGTACCGCCGCTGAGAGTGTCCGCCACGGGATTCCATCGTACGTCAGAACTGCCGGGAGGCGCGACCACCGTTCGCCTCGAGCGTCGCGCCCGGCAGGCGGCCGGAGCCGCGGCCGCCACGTGCCGTGTTCGGCGGCCCGGTCGCGTCGGTGACCCGGTCGCGTCGGTGACCCGGTCGCGTCGGTGACCCGGTCGCGTCGGTGACCCGGTCGTGCCGGCCACCCGGTCCCGCCGGCCACCCGGTCGCGCCGGCCACCCGGTCGCGTCGGTGACCCGGTCGTGCCGGCGACCCGGTCGCGCCGGCCACCCGGTCGCGCCGGCGGCCCGGTCGCGCCGGCGGCATGACCACCGAGACGGGCCCGTCCGCGCGAAGCGCCTCGTGCCGCGCGAGACGCCGCCGGCTCCGGCGGCGTCTCGCTGACGAGGCGGCGTCTCGCTGACGACGCGGCGTCTCGCTGACGACGCGGCGTCTCGCTGACGAGGCGGCGTCTCGCTGACGAGGCGGCGTCTCGTACGGACGACGTCGTCTCGGTGCGACCGTGCTCCGGCACGGGAGCGGCGTCCCGAGCGGACGCCATCGTCTCGAGCCGACCCGGCGACGGCGCGAGCCGACGACGGAGCGTGGGTCGGGCCTCCCGTCCGGCCGGGCGCCCTACGCGCGCTGGCCGGCGACGTCGAGGAGTTCGCGCGCGTGCTCCATGCCGCTCGCACTGTCGCCGAGGCCGGAGAGCAGACGCGCCATCTCCTGCAGGCGGTCCTCACCCTCCAGCCGGCGCACACTCGACGAGGTCACGGCACCGCTGGCGTCCTTGACCACGTTCAGGTGGTTGTTCGCGAACGCGGCGACCTGCGCCAGGTGCGTGACGACGATGACCTGCGTCCGCTCGGCGAGCTTCGCGAGCCGACGACCGATCTCGATCGCCGCTGCGCCTCCGACGCCCGCGTCCACTTCGTCGAACACGAACGTGGGGACGGTCGTGGTGCCGGCCATCACGACCTCGATCGCGAGCATCACGCGCGAGAGCTCGCCGCCGGACGCACCCTTGCCGATCGGCCGCGGGTCGGTGCCCGAGTGCGGCTGGAGCAGGATCGCCACCTGGTCGCGGCCGTGCCGGCGGTACTCGCCGCCGTCGGTCACCTCGACCACCAGGGTCGCGCCGGCCATCGCGAGGGTCTTCAGCTCTGCGGTGACGCGCTTCGCCAGGTCGGCCGCGGCCTTCGTCCGAGCAGTGGTCAGGGTCGCTGCTGCCCGCTCGAGCGCCTGTTCGTCCTGCTCGACGGCTGCCTGCAGCGCGACGATGCGGTCGTCGTCGCCGTCGAGCTCGAGCAGACGGTCGCTCGCACGCTGCCCGTAGGCGATGACGTCGTCGACGGTGTCGCCGTACTTCCGCGTGAGGTTCGCCAGCAGCGCCCGGCGCTCGTTGACGAGCTCGAGGTCGTGGCCCGCGTCGGGCTCGAGCGCACCGAGGTAGCTCGACAGGCTCGCGGAGGCCTCGGACGCCTGGATGCCGAGCTCGGTGAGCTGCTCGAGCACGGGCTGCAGTGCGGTGTCCGACCCGGCCACGCGCTCGACGGCACGGCGGGCAGCCTCGACCAGGCCGACCACGTCGGCGACGCCGTCGAGCGACTCGCTCGACAGGGCCTCGTGCGCGGTGCCCGCGGCGAGCCGGAGCTCCTCGAGGTTGCCGAGCCGGTCGGCGCGCTCGGCGAGCTCGACGTCCTCGCCGGGCTGGGGATCGGCGGCCTCGATCTCGTCCGAGGCCGCACGGATGCGCTCGGCCTCGGCGACGCGGTCGTCCCGGTCCCGCACGAGCGTCTCGAGCTCAGCGGTGTGCGCCTGCCACGTGTCGTAGGCCGAGACGTAGGCGTCGAGGGCCCGCTGCACGGTCTTCCCGCCGAACCCGTCGAGTGCCGCTCGCTGCGCCGTGGCCGACGTCAACCGGATCTGGTCCGACTGCCCGTGCACGGTCACCAGCTGGTCCGCGAGTTCGCCGAGCACCGCGACCGGCGCACTGCGACCGCCGACCGTGGCACGGCTGCGCCCCTCGGCCGAGACGGTCCGCGTGAGGATGAGCTCGCCGTCCTCGACGGTGCCACCGGCGTCCTCGACCCGCTCGGCGACGGCGGCGTGCTCCGGCACGTGCCAGCGCCCCTCGACGACGGCGCTGGACGCACCACGGCGGACCGACCCGGCGTCGGCACGCGCACCGAGCAGCAGCCCGAGGGCCGTGACGATCATCGTCTTGCCCGCGCCGGTCTCGCCCGTGACGACGGTGAACCCCGGACCGAGCTCGAGCGTGGTCTCGCCGATGACGCCGAGGTCGGAGATGACGATCTCCTCGATCATGCGTCGTCCTCGCCCGCTGGCCCGCGCCATCCCGCGACCGGCAGCTGGAACTTGGCGACCAGGCGGTCGGTGAACGGGGCGTCCTTCAGACGTGCCACCCGCACCGGGTCCTGCGAACGGCGGACCTCGACGCGCGCACCCGGTGGCAGGTCGTGGGTCCGGCGTCCGTCGCACCACAGCACCCCGACACCGCTCGTGCGACGCAGGACCTCGATCGCGAGCGTGCAGTCCGGGCCGACGACGATCGGGCGGGCGAACAGGGCGTGGGCGCTCAGCGGCACCATGAGCAGGGCGTCGACGTCGGGCCAGACGATCGGGCCGCCGCCGGAGAACGAGTACGCGGTCGACCCGGTCGGCGTGGCGACCACGACACCGTCGCAGCCGAAGGACGACAGCGGGCGGCCGTCGACCTCGGTGACGACCTCGAGCATGCGCTCACGGGAGGCCTTCTCGATGGTCGCCTCGTTCAGCGCCCACGACGAGTAGACGACCTGCTGACCGACGACCACGTCGACCTGCAGGGTGACGCGCTCCTCGACCTTGTAGTCGCCGCTCAGTGCCCGTTCGACCGTGGCGCGCAGGCCGTCCCGCTCGCTCTCGGCGAGGAAGCCCACGTGGCCGAGGTTCACGCCGACGATCGGCGCACCCGTCCCGCGGACGAGCTCCGCCGCGCGCAGGATCGTGCCGTCGCCGCCGAGCACGATGACGATCTCGAGCTGGTCGGCCTGCACGTCGACGCCGAGGATGTCGACCTGCCCGACCGACGCCTCGGCCCGCCGGACGTCGGCGTACTCGTCGAACGGCATCACCGGGGTGAGCCCAGCGGCGTGCAGGAGGTCGCAGACCTCGACCGCAGCGTCGATGGAGTCCTGCCTCCCCGTGTGGGAGACGAGCAGGATGTGCCGTTCGTCGCTCATGCAGACCCTTCGGTGAGTTCGGTGGCCCGACCGATCCACGCTGTCGGGTTCCCCCATTCTGTCGGATGGCCACCGACACGACGCTGGAAGTGCGCGAGGTACTCGCGGTTGCCGTGCGTGCCGACGATCGGTGACGCCGCGAGCCCGACCGTCCCGAGACCCGCGTCCCACGCCGACCAGAGCACGTTCATCAGCGCGTCGTTGCGGAGCGCCGCGTCGCGGACGATGCCCTCACGCACGCCGGTGCGGCCGACCTCGAACTGCGGCTTGACGAGCAGGACGAACTCGTCCGCCGGCACCGCCTCGGCGAGCACCGGCAGGACGATGCGCAGCGAGATGAAGGAGAGGTCCCCCACCACCAGGCTGGTGTCCGGCGCGGCGGGGTCGAGCGACCCGTACTCCTCCGCGGTCAGGTTGCGGGCGTTGCATCCCTCGACGACACGGACGCGCTCGTCGATGGCCAGCACGGGGTCGAGTTGGCCGTGCCCCACGTCGAGCGCGACCACGCGGGCGGCGCCGTGGTGCAGCAGGACCTGCGTGAAGCCACCCGTGCTCGCGCCCACGTCGAGCACCACACGGTCGCGCGGGTCGACGTCGAAGACCTCGAGCGCGCGCACGAGCTTCCGTGCCGCACGCGAGACCCACTCGTCCTCGGTGTCGACCACGAGCTCGGCATCTGGTGGGACCGGGGCGGACGGCTTGACGACCGCGGTGCCGCCCACGGTCACGCGCCCGGCCTGGACGAGCTTCGCGGCGGCCGTCCGCGACTTCACGAGCCCGCGCGCGGCGAGCAGCGCGTCGAGCCGGACCGCCGGGGCCTCGCCACGCTCAGCCACGGGTGCCACCGTCAGCGCGTCCGCTCCCCCACACCTGGCCGGCGCCGGCGGCACGGCCCGAGCTGTGCCCCGTCGTCGCGGTCTGGCCGCTCTCGAGCCGGGTACGGAGGTCGTCGTGCAAGGCGGCGAAGGCGTCGGCACGCTCGGGCAACGGGAGCGCCTCCGCCGCGGCCGTGCGTGCGGCGAAGTCGTCCGGCTGCGGCTCGGCCGGCTGCTGCTCGGCCGGCTGCTGCTCGGCCGGCTGCTGGTCGGCCGGCTGCGGGTCGGCCGGCTGCGGCTGCTCGGCGTCGGGCCGCTGCTCCTCTGGCACGTCGGTCAGGCTACTCGCCGCCGTACAGCTTCGGGTCCACGTCGAGCCCGTAGATGGCGAGCCCGGACTCCCAGATGAGCGCCGAACCCGCGCGGAGCAGGTCGATCGGCGTCCCGCTGTCGAGGACCCGGACGACGTGCCCGTGCATCGCCACCGTCGCGTCGCCGACGCTGACGTAGCGCGTACCGTCGGCGTCCTGCCGACGCACGGTCACCGGGTACGGCTCGGACAGCCCGCGCAGGTCCTGCAGCACGTAGGTGGGACGCGAGCGCTGGTCTGCCGCGAGCACCTGCTTCGCCTGGTCGATCCCGGTCAGCACGAGGACGCTCGGGATGCCGGCGTCGTTCGCACCCTTGATGTCGGTGTCGAGCCGGTCGCCGATGAACAGCGGGTGCTCACCGCCGAACCGGGCGATCGCCGCGTCGAAGATCGGACGCTCGGGCTTGCCCGCCACCACCGGCATCCGACCGACGGCCTGGTGCACGGCGGACACGAGCGTGCCGTTGCCGGGGGCGATGCCGCGCTCGACCGGGATCGACCAGTCCATGTTCGTGGCGACCCACGGGACGTCCGGGTCGGCCAGGGCGAACGATGCCTCGGCGAGGTGCGTCCACCCGAGGTCCGGCGAGAACCCCTGGATCACGGCGGCCGGTGCGTCCTCGGCGCTCGTCGTCACCGTGAACCCGGCTTCCTCGACGATGCTCGTCAGCCCGAGCCCACCCGTGACCAGCACGGTCGAACCGGCCGGCACGAGGGTCTCGAGCAGGCGGACACCGGCCTGCGACGAGGTGACCACGTCGTCGGCGGACACCTCGAGGCCGTAGCCCTCGAGGTGCTGTGCGACGTCCGCGGGACGCCGCGAGGCGTTGTTCGTGATGTACCCCACCCGCGCGTGCAACGACGCACGGGTCAGCGCCTCGACGGCGTGCGGGATCGCGTTGCGGCCCCGGTAGACGACGCCGTCGAGGTCGGTGAGGACGACGTCCACACCGTCCGTCGGCGGCCTCGGGGTCTCAGTCGGCTGCGGAGCCGTCGACGTCGCGGGGGTTGTCGTCGTCGATCTCGCCGAGGTCGTCGTCGGGCTCGTCGGTGTCGAGCTGGTCGGTGTCGTCGAGGGCCCCGTCGCCGAGGTCACCGGCGCCGTCCCCGGACGCTCCGGGCTCGACGACGTCGTGCTGCGCGGCGTCGTGCTCGTCGTGTCCTTCGACTTCTTCCTCGACCACATCAACAGTCTCCCATGCGTTCTCGTCAGCGATCTCGGCCAGCGCAGCGGCGGCACGGTCGACCCGCGCCCACCACTCGTCGGCTTCGTCCTGGCGGCCGAGCTCCTCGAGCGTGGCCGCGTAAGCACTGTAGAGCGCCGGGGACCAGCTGTAGGCCGTCGTCGGGTCCAGCTGTGGGATCTCGAGTTCCCCCAGCGCCGCAGTCGGGTTGCCGAGGTCGAGCCGAGCGCCGGACATGGCGATCGCGAGCTCCACCTGCACCGCGGCGTCCAGCGCAGCACGATCGACGGAGCGTCCGAGCTCGAGCGCGCGCTCGGGACGTCCCAGGCCGCGCTCGCAGTCGACCATCATCGGCAGCTGGTCGTTCTTGCCGGAGATCCGCCGGTAGGTCCGCAACTCCCGCAGCGCCGTCGCGAAGTCGCCCGTGCGGTACGCGGTGATCGCGGCGGTCTCGCGGACCACGGCCACGCGACCGGCGCGACGCGCTGCGCTCAGGGCGTGCTGGTTCGCCGTCTCGGGGTCGTCGTCGACGAGGAGCGCCGCCATGACGAGGTGCTTCGCCACCCAGTCGGCGTTGTCCTTGCTGAGGGTCTTGAGCTCCGCGCGGGCGGCCGGGTCGAGGTCGCGCGCCGAGACGCTCTCGTCGATCTCGGGGTCGTCGTGCCGCGGGCGGATCGACTTGGTGCCGTACGGGTCGCGGTCCTCCCAGTCGTCGCGGGCCGACTCACCGAACCGCGCACCGGCATGCCGCGAGCCGTCACCGAACCGGGGCCGCTCCGAGCGGTCGTCACGCCGCGGCCGGTCGTCACCACCACGGAACGGAGGCCGACGGTCACCATCGCGCTGCGGCCGACGGTCCTCGCCACCGCGGAACGGACGGCGCTCACCATCGCCCTGCGGCCGACGGTCCTCACCACCACGGAACGGAGGCCGACGGTCACCATCACGCTGCGGCCGACGGTCGTCACCACCACGGAACGGACGGCGCTCACCATCGCCCTGCGGCCGACGGTCCTCACCACCACGGAACGGAGGCCGACGGTCACCATC
>NZ_JAUCMN010000013.1 GCF_030363035.1 Curtobacterium caseinilyticum
CCGCGGGACACCACCGCACCACGACGCGAAGGCGCCGCACCCCGACCCCGGGACGCGGCGCCTTCCGCACGTGCACCAACGACGTGCACCGGCCGCAGCGCACCAGCCGCGGTGCATCGGTCTGCCGGCCGTGACACGCCGGCAGCGACCCCGGTGAACGATCCGCCGCGCTGTCTCGTCGTCCGGGCATGGGACTCCGCACACGCACGAAGGTCATCATCGGCATCGCCACCGGTGTCGTCGTCATCGGCGCCGCCGCCGTCATCGCCGGCCCGGTCATCTACGCGAACACCGTCAACGGCCAGGCCGCCGCCGCCCCCTCGCTCAGCGCCGCGCCCTCGGGTTCCGGCGGTGCGCTCGACCAGCAGCAGGCCGACGGCACGTGGAAGAGCACCGGCACCTCCTACGCCGGGTACCGCGTGCACGAGGTCCTGCAGGGGAATGATGTGGAGGTGGTCGGACGGACGAAGGACGTGCAGGGCACCGCCACGGTCGACGGCGGCTCGCTCACGAAGGCGACCGTCACCGTGCAGGTCGCGAAGATCACCACGCCCGAGTCGGCCCGCGACGAGTACTTCCGGAGCACCGCCCTGCAGACCGACCGCTACCCGACGGCGACGTTCGAGCTGACGGAGCCGGTCGACGTCTCGAAGGCGCTCGACGGCAGCACGCAGGACGTCACGCTCACCGGCACGATGGACCTGCACGGCGTCGAGGAGCCCGTCACCGCCGACGCGCAGGTCGCCGTGACGAAGACCGGGTCCGTCCAGGTCGTCGGCTCGGTCCCGATCACGTTCGCCGACTTCGGCGTGCAGGCCCCGTCACTCGGCTTCGTCACCGTGGACGGGAAGGGCTCCGTCGAGTTCTCCCTCGACCTGGCGAAGTGACCGTGACGAGCCGTTCCGCCGACGAGCTGCTGGCGACGCTGTACCGCGAGCACGGCGACGCGCTCACCCGGTACGTCCGGCACCTGACGCGGGACGGTTCGACCGTCGAGGACGTCGTGCAGGAGACGATGGTCCGGGCCTGGCAGCGACCGGCCGTGCTCGAACGGGCACCCGACAGTGCACGCGCCTGGCTCTTCACGGTCGCACGGAACCTGGTCGTCGACGATGCCCGGTCCGCTCGGAACCGCCGCGAGCACGGTTCCGAGCACCCCGTGGACCGCGCGGAGGCCGACCGCACCGACGCCGTGCTCGACCGCATCGTGGTCGCGGACGCGCTCGCGTCGCTCAGCCCGGAGCACCGGCGCGTGGTGGTCGACGCCTACTGGCTGGGCCACACCGTGCCGGAGATCGCACGACGACACGACATCCCCGAGGGCACCGCGAAGTCGCGGCTGCACTACGGGTTGCGAGCCCTCCGGCTCGCGCTGCAGGAACGAGGAGTGACCCGATGAGCGTGGACCCGACTGCGCACGACCGCTACGTGGAGTGGGACGCCGCGTACGTCCTCGGCTCGCTGCCGCCGGACGAGCGGCTCGAGTACGAGCGGCACCTCGAGACCTGCGCCCGCTGCACGGCCGCGGTCGCCGAACTGGTCGGCCTGCCCGGCCTGCTCGCGAAGCTGCCGGCCGACCAGGCGGTCGAGATCGCGGAACCGGACGGGAGGCACGACACCCGTCCCGAGAGCACGCTCGCCTCCGTCGCACACCGCGTCCGCCACCGGCGGAGACGTCGTCGGGTCTGGGTCGCGGCGACCGCGGGGCTGGCGGTCGTCGCCGCCGTGCTCGGCGGCCTCGCCGTCGGCACCGCCGCCGACCGCGGCGGGGCGGTGCAGGCGGGCGCTCCGGTGCGGTCCTCGTCGCCGACGGTCCCGGGCAGCGGTGACCGCTACACGATGACCGGCGCGCAGGGCCTCGACGTCGACCTGGCGGTCAGCGGCGAGCAGTGGGGCACCCGGTTCGACTGGGGCTGCTCGTACGGCGGCAAGGAGTGGTCGGCGGACGGTTCGGTGATGTACGACCTCGTGGTCGTGCGGACCGACGGCTCGGTGCAGACCGTGGCGTCCTGGTCGGCCGCCGGTGCCGAGGCCCGTGGTCTCTCGGCGTCGACCGACATCCCCCGGGACGACATCGCCGAGGTGCAGGTCCGGCTGCGCGGGGAACGCGGCTCCCTCGTCAGCACCGACCTCTGATCCGCACGAGGTCGAGGGTCGCGGGATGATGGTGGGGTGACCCGCGCCCGGACCGTGCTCGACGCCGTCGTCGACGCGGTCGGACGCTCCGGCTTCCGGGCGCACGGTCTGCACGTCCTGGTCGGCGACGACGCCGCCGAGCACCACTGGTCGCCCGACGTCCGCCGCGACGTGCACTCCGTCGCCAAGGGGGTCGCGGTCCTCGCCGCGGGCATCGCCGTGGCGGACGGTGCGCTCGCGCTCGACGAGCCGGTCGCCGCAGTGCTGCCGGACGTCGAGCTCGGCGCCGGGGTCGACCGGGTGACGCTCCGGCACCTCCTCACGATGACCAGCGGCGTCGACATGCCGTGGTCGCCGACCGAGACGACCGACTGGCCGGACCTGGCGCGGGAGTTCCTCGCCCGACCGACCGCCGGCCGGCACTTCCAGTACGCGAACGCGAGCACCTACACCGCGATGCGGGTCCTCGCCGCGCGGGTCGGCGACGTCGGCGCGTTCGTGCAGGACCGGCTGTTCACCCCGCTCGGCATCACCGACGTGGTCTGGGACCGCTGCCCCCTCGGGTACGTCGTCGCCGGCGGCGGGCTGTGGTTGCGCACCGCCGAGGTCGCCCGGATCGGTCGCCTGCTCCGTGACCGTGGGACGGCCGACGGTCGGCAGCTCGTCCCCGCGCCGATCGTCGACGCGATGCACGGCGACTGGGTGCGGGCGGGCACGGGCCCCGCCTACGACCGCTACGCGCTGGCCGGCTGGGGTGGTCCGGGTCGGCTGTGGCGACTGCACGGCGCACACGGACAGCTCGTGCTCCTGGACCCGCACGCCGACGCCGTGGTGACGGTCACCGCCGACGACCACGAACGGGCGGACGCGACCGCGGCCACGATCGCCACGCTGCTCGCCGACGTCGTACCGAGCGGCAGCGCGGGCCGCTGAGCCGGTGCGACGGGCCCGCCGTCCGGTGGGGTCAGTCCTCCGGGTCCACCGGGCCGAGCGCGTCGAGGACGCGCTGCGAGACGGACCGCAGGGTGCCCGCATCGGTCCCCACGGGCCTCCAGAACAGCTGCTCGAGTGCCGCCGTGTGCGCGCGGATCCCGGCGAGCACCGCCCGCCGGCCCTCCGTGGTCATGGTGACCCAACTGCCCCGGCCGTCCGTCGGGCAGTCCGCCCGCGCGACGAGCCCGCGGCCGACCATCCGGGTGACCTGGTGGCTCACGCGCGACTTCTCCCAACCGATGCCGGCGGCGACGTCGCGGACGCGCAGTCGGTGGTCGGGATCGCGGTGCAGACCGATCAGGATCTCGAACTCCGGGATCGAGATGCCGGCGCCCTCCTGCACGGCGTGGTCGAGCGCGCGGTCGAGTCGCCGCCAGACGTCGTGGAAGGCATCCCAGGTCGCCCAGTCGTGCCCCTCGCCGCCCTGCTCCGCCATGACCGTCAGCGTAGCCAGCAGGACCCGTCCGGAGCACGAGGATCATCCGTTCGGCTGACTCCACGCCGACGTTCGGCGCGCTCAGAGGTCACGTCGGGGGCCCGGCATACGATCGGTCCATGCCGACCCCGCACCTCCGAGACTGCACCGACGACGTGGTCGCACTGGCGCAGGGGTGGATCGAGCAGACGCGCGACGTGAAGCCCGAACCCGCCGCGGCACGCCTGGCCGAACTCGTCGCCGACGAGCGCGGTCTCGACTTCGCGCGGGGGTTCGTCGACGTCGTCGTCCGGCCGGAGGACCCCCGGGTCGTCGCACGGAACCTCGAACGGGCGAGCCGGACGGTGCCCGAGGACCTCGCGTGGTGGCTCCGCGGTGCCGTCACGGTCGGCGGCGGGTTCGCGACCATGGCCCCGTGGGCGGTCGTGCCGTCCGCGCGCAAGGTGCTCCGGCGCCTCGCGGGCCACCTCGTCGTCGACGCGACCCCCGCCAGGACCCCCGCCGCGCTCGCGAGGATCGGCGGCCCGGGGACCCGGGTCGACGTCGACCTGCTCGGTCCCGCCGTCCTCGGTCCGGTCGGTCGCGACCGGCGGCTCGCGGCCCTCGACGAGCTCGTGCGTCAGGACGTCCCGGCGTTGACCGTCGACCTCGGCACGGTGCTGCCGCCGTGGTCGCCGTGGGACCTCGACACGGCCGTCGCCGACGCCGTCGAGCACCTCACCCCGCTCTTCCGCACGGCCGCCGACCGCCCGGTACCGCCGGTCGTCACGCTGCAGCCCGGCGACGCGCGCGACCTCGACCGGACGGTCGCCGTCCTGCGTGCCCTGCTCGACCAGGACGGCACCGCGGGGCTGACCGCGGGCGTGGCACTGCCCGCAGAGCTCCCCGAGTCGTTCGACGCCCTGCAGGAACTCACCGCCTGGGCACGTCGACGGCGGGCCGACGGTGGCGCACCCGTGCGCGTCCGCATCACCAAGGGCACGCTCCTGGCCGCCGAGCGGGTCGACGCCGTCCTGCGCAGCCGCCCCCTCGCCGTCACCGCCGACCGGCGGACGACCGACACCGCGTACCTGCGGCTCCTCGACACGGCGATCGACCCCGACCGGACCGGTGCCGTGCACGTCGGGGTCGCCACGCACGACCTCTTCGCGCTGGCGACCGCGCACGTGCTCGCCGACCGTCGCGGGGTGACGGACGCGGTCGAGCCCGAGCTGCTCCTCGGCAGCACCCGGCCCGCCGACGTCCTGCGCGGCGCCTTCGGACGGGTCGTCGTCGGGGTGCCGCTCGTGCGTCCGGACACGTTCGACGCCGCCGTGCCGTTCCTCGCACGGCGCCTGCGCGAGGTCGCCGATCCGGTCACCACCGACCTCGCCGCCACCGACCAGGCCGGCGTGGACCGAGCGGTCGCCGCGCACGTCGACGCCGTCGCCGCCCTCGTCCGGCCGGCACCTCCGACGCGACGGACCCAGGACCGTCGGCAGCCGCCGGCGGAGCCGGTCCGGCTCGACCGGTCCGAGAACACGCGGGACACCGACCCCTCGACGCCCGGCAACCGCGCCTGGGCGGCCGAGGTCCTCGGACGCGTGCCCGGCTCCCAACGCGGCGCGGCGACGATCCGGAGCGCCCGGATCACCGACCGCGGTCGGCTCGAACGCCTGGTCTCGCGCACCGCACAGGCCGGGGCGAACTGGGGGCGCCAGGACCCGGACGACCGGGCCGAGCTCTTCGACCTGATCGGGCACGCGCTCGAGGCCCACCGCGGCGCCCTCGTCGAGACGATGATCGCCGAGGTCGGACTCACCCTCACCGAGGCGGACGGCGAGGTCAGCCGGGCCGTCGACACCGCGGCCCACGCCGCCGACCGCGCTCGGCACCTGGGCGACGTCACCGGGGCGGTCCCCGCGCCGCCGCGCCTCACGGTGGTCGTCCCCTCGTGGAGCGCGCCGCTCGTCGACGCCGCCGACGGGGTGCTCACGGCGCTCGCCGCGGGCAGCGGGGTCGTGCTCCGACCGGCGACCGCTGCCCGCCGCACCGGGGCGGTGTTCGCCGACGTGCTCTGGGACGCCGGGGTCCCGCACTCCCTGCTGCAACTCGTCGACCTCGACGGCAGCGACCTCGCCCGTGACCTCGTCGCGCACCCCGCCGTCGACCGGGTCGTCCTCACGGGGACGCCCGAGACCGCCCGGTCCTACCGCTGGTGGCGTGCCGACCTGCCCCTCGTCGCCGAGCTCACCGGAGTCGTCACCGCGGTCGTGACCCCCTCTGCCGACCTCGACCGCGCCGTGCAGGACGTCGTCGCCTCGGCGTTCGTGCGTGCCGGGCAGTCCGCGGCGTCGGTGTCGTCGCTCGTGCTCGTCGGCTCGGTCGGCGACAGCAGGCGCTTCCGCGAGCAGCTCGCCGACGCGGTCCGCGGGCTGCGCACGGCCTGGCCGACGGACCCGTCCGCACAGGTCGGGCCGCTCGTCGCAGAACCGACCGGTGCGGTCCGGACGGCACTGACCGAGCTGCGGCCGGGGGAGTCCTGGCTCGTCGAACCCGTGCAGCTCGACGACACCGGACGGCTCTGGTCGCCGGGCATCCGCGAGGGGGTCCGACCCACCGCCGACCTCTCCCGTTCGGCCGTGCCGGCTCCCGTGCTCGACGTCGTCCGCGTGGAGACACTCGACGACGCGATCGCCCTGCAGCACTCGGTGGACGGCGGCTCCATCGCGGCGCTGCACACGCTCGATCCGGACGAGGTCGCGACCTGGTCCGACCGCACCCGCGCCGGCGTGCTCGTGGTCGACCGCCCGACGACCGGCGCGCGACCCGGACGCCAGCCCGTCGGCGGCTGGCGCGGCACCGCCGTGGGGCCGACCGTGCACCGCGGTGGACCGCTGTCCGTCGTCGGTGCGGATCGTTGGCAGCCCACCGAACGCCGTGCGCACCGGAGCATCCAGCTGCAGGGCCTCGGCAACCGCGTCACCGCGGTCATCGAGGCCGCCCGCGCCGGACTGTCCTTCGAGGAGTTCGACCGCGTCCGGGCCGGGGCCGAGAGCGACGCCGCCGCGCGCGCCTCGCTCTACGGACGCTCGCGGGACACCGCGGACCTCGGCGTCGAGCGCAACGTCATCCGGTTCCGCCCGCAGTCCGTCGTCGTGCGTCAGTCGACGGGGGTCGGTGCCGGGGACCTGGTCCGGGTGCTCGCAGCGGCGACCGCCGCTCGTGCGCACGTGCTCCTGAGCACGGCACGCCCGCTGCCCGCCGAGCTGTTGCCGCTGTTCTCCGTCGCCCGTTCACCGCTCGACGTGGTCGACCACGTGGTCGAGGACGATGCCGCGTTCCTGGCCCGGGCGGCCTCGGGCGCGCTGCTGCAGGACGGGTGGTCGGACGCCACCGAGCAGGAGCTCGACCCGCTCGACCTCGTGCTCGCGCAGGGTGCGGAGCCCCGCAGGCACACGGCGTTCGGCGGACCGGGGTCACGTGTCCGGTTGCTCGGGGGCGACCCGCGTGCCCTCGAGGCCGCACTGGGTGCCGGCACCGAGACGACCATCCACGACGACCCGGTGGTCGAGTCGGGCCTGGTGGAGATGCTGCACTTCCTCCGCGAGCAGACGGTGTCCGTCACCGCACACCGGCACGGCGACGTGTCGACGGCGTTCAGCCGTCTGCGGCTCTGACCGTCCCGGGTTGCCGGGCGGCAGGGCGCGCTCCGCTCTGAGGAGGGCACGTGGTCGGCGGCGTAGCGTCCGGGACATGAACGCACGAGCGAACGACGACGAGGTCCAGACCGCCCCGGTGATGGACGGTGCCACCGAGGCGACCAACGAGGAGAAGCTGTCCGGCCTGGTCGAACAGGTCGAGCACGACCACGGCGACGAGGGTGCCGGCGTGATGGCCGACCACCTGCGCGACCGCATGGACGAGACCGGGGTCGAGGAGGAGCAGCCGATCGACGAGGTCGAGTAGTCCGAGCGGACCACGCTGCTCCGCTCGGACTGCTGCGGTCAGCGGCGGCCCGAGCGGCCCCTCCAAGTGCCGACGAGGCCGACCTCGAGCGCCGTCAGGAGCACGGCGACGACGAGCTGCCTGGTGGCGAAGCCCCGGGTCTGCCGGTCGAGTGCGATGAGCGGCACCATCGTGATGCCGTGCGTTGCGTCGACCGCGGCACCGAGCACGTGCGCCTCGGGCGTCTGCGCCCGCACCAGCAGTGCCGCCTGCGCGAGCTGCCGGACGCCGAGGACCCGGGCGAACACGGCGACCCGGCCCGAGGACCGACCGGAGGCGACGAGGTGCGCGAGGCTGATGCCCGCGCGGAGCCCCTCGACCCAACGCGCCCGGTCGACGCGAGTCCGACGGCTGCGGCGGCTCATCGGCGCTTCCCCGCGGCGATGGCGAGCGCTCCGGCGGCCCCGAGGGCTGCGCCGATGATGCCGTTGCCGAGCCGGCGGTGTTCCACCCACCAGGTCTGCGGGGACCAGGCGTGCGCAGCGTCGTCGAAGACACCGTGCGCGCCGTGGTCGCCCGGTACCGGGTCGTACAGGTTGGTCGGCAGGGACTCGCCGTCCTTCTGCTCGGCCTGCTGCCCGCTCACCAGGGTCTTCGCCGCGTACCAGTCGGCGAACCGCCCGCTGATCCGGTTGCCCAGGATCGTGTAGACCGTGGACTCGCCGACCCAGGTCCGGCGGCGGGGCCGTTCGGCGGTCGCCGCGATGGCCCGGGCACCGACCTCCGGCTGGTAGATCGGTGCCACCGGCTGGGGGTGGTGCGGCAGCAGCGACTTCACCCAGTTGAACTGGATCGTGTTGAGCGCCGGCATGTCGACGCGGCTGACGGCCACCTTGCTGCCCTGTGCCGTGAGCTCGGAGACGACCGACTCGGTGAAGCCGACGATGGCGTGCTTGGAGCTGCAGTACGCCGACTGCAGGGGGATGCCGCGGAAGCCGAGGGCCGACCCGACCTGGATGACGTGGCCACGATCGCGGGGGACCATGCGCGAGAGCGCCGCCCGGGTGCCGTGCACGAAGCCGAGGAAGTTGACGTCGAGACCGCGCTCGAAGTCCTCGGGCTCGGTGTCCATGAACCGGCCGAAGACCCCGACCATCACGCAGTTCACCCAGAGGTCGATCGGTCCGAGCTCCTGCTCCGCCCGGTCCGCGGCAGCCTCGACGGCGTCCCGGTCGGCCACGTCGGCGATCAGTGCGAGCCCGCGGCGGCCGGTCGCCTCGACCTCGCCGACGGCGGCCTCGACCCCGTCGCGCCCGCGGGCGAGGACGGCGACGTCCCACCCGCGCGAGGCGAGTTCGCGGACGGTCGCCCGCCCCAGTCCAGCCGAACCACCGGTCACCACTGCCACTCGCGTCATGCTCCCCTTGTACGCATCACGCGGCGAGGGCGCGTCCAGCCGCCGTACCCCGTGTGCCGTCCGGGGGACCGGACCCGGGGGCATGATGGCGCCGTGACCACGCAGGACGACGACCCGACGCAGGACGCGCCTCCCGGCTGGGTGCTGCGCACGCCGACCCGGCGTCGGGAGGTGTGGGCCCTGCCCGCCCTGCTGCTCGTGCTCGCCGGGGTGGCGGTCCTGGTCGGGGACTCGTTCGGCGACCTGCTCGCGAGGGGCACCGGCGTGATCACAGCGGTGGTCGCAGTCGCGGGGGCGGTCGCGATGTTCGTCTCCGGTCGGCACGCGTACGCGCAGCAGACGTGGGGCGCGTCGTGGGACCTCCACCGCACGATGGTCGTCGTGGGTGTGACGACCGGAGCCGTCGTGATGGTCGCGAGCCTGGTCGTCGGTCTGCCGTTCGCGACCTCGATCGGGATCATCGCCGGGTTCTCACAGATCGGGCGCTTCACCCGTTCCGTCCCGCGCTACGACCTGTCGGCGGTCGCCTCGGCATTCCTCGTCGTCACCGTGTCGTGCGTCGTGCTCGTCGTGCTGGGACTGGTGACGCCCGAACAGCCCGTGCTGCCCCGGTGGCGGGGTGCCGTCTGGGTCGGGGGAGGGTCCGCCTTCGCGCTGTTGGCCGCCGTGCTCGCCTTCGTGCACGTCAGTCGGGCTGCCCGGGCACCGCTGGAGTGAGCAGGCTCGGTGGTGGCCGACCGACCCCGACCGCCCGTCAGCCCTCCACTGCCCGACGAGCCGTCGCCAGGTGCGCCCGGACCCGCAGCAGCTCGGGTTCCTCGTCCGGTGCCTGCGGGATCGCCCGCAGGGAGAACGACTCGACGACGTCCGGACCGAACAGCACGCACACCGAGGACCCGCCGAACCGGAAGTACCCGAGCTCGTCGCCCTTGCCGATCCGGGCGCCCGCCTCGACCCCGTCGCCGATCACGCACGAGGACACGTCCGACATCCCGATGAACACGACGGCGATCGTGCCGATGGTGGGGTCGTCCGCGTCGATGAGCACGATCGCCCGGGTCGCGACGTGCGCCAGGTACCCCTGCGACAGCTGCGGTTCCGCGGCCTCGTTCCCCTGCGACGACGCCTCGGAGTAGTACGTGCCCGGCTCGACCCACGCGCGGAGCACGGTCCCGCTCACCGGGCTGTGCCACCGGTGGTACTCGAGGGCGCTCAGGAAGGCCTGCCACACCGTCCCGTCGACGAACAGGTCCGCGGTCTCGTCGCCGGCCAGGAGCTCCTCGACCGAGTAGGGCTCCGCCTTCGCCCAGAACTCGTCGAGCCGGTGGACACCGCTGGCGATGCGGTAGGGGGTCGCCTCGCACGGGCTCACCACCACCGCGTCGTCGTCCGGCGCGGCGACGGGCCGTTCGCCGTCGCGGAAGCGCCGCGTGAAGAAGTCGTTCCACGACCCGAAGCCCCAGTGCTCGGCGTCGGGGTCGTGCTCGAACTGGTCCATGCCGACCGCCCGACGAGCGGCGTCGCTGCACCAGCCGGAGGGCGAGTCGACGAGCACCTCGAGCGACTTGTCGCTCGACAGGAAGTCGCACCACCCCTGCAGGATCGAGCGGAGGGCGTCGTTGACCCGCGGGTCGCGGTAGAACGCGAAGCCGGCGGGCGTGGCCTTCGTCCAGTCGAGCACCCCGTCGAGCGGGGTCATCACCATCTGCTCGTCGCTGTACTCGGGCGCGGTCGTGATCACCTCGTCGACGAGCTCGAGCAGCTCCCCGAACGAGTCGAGGTGCCGGTCCTGGTACTCGCGACCAGCGGGGACCTGCTCGATCATCTGGTGCGCGTGCATGCGCAGCACCGGATCACCCTCGACGAGGTCGCGGAACGCGGACACCGCCGGGTGCAGCGCTCGGTCGGGATCCCGCTCCTGGTGCCGTTCGCGGCGGCCACGGAGCCAGGCCTCGAGCCCGCTCTGGTCCTGCGGGAGCCAGCCCGCTCGGCGTCGGACGTCCTGCTGCTGCGTTCCACCGGTCACCACTCGAACCGTACCCACGGTCGCCCGGTACCGTCCCGAGCCCACACACCGCGGGCCCCACCGATCCACGACCGGAGGGGCCCGCGGTGTGTGGGCGTGCCGTCAGCGGACGAGGGTGACGTCCACGGCCTGCACGACGTCCCACGCGCTGCCGGTCGACTTCGACTTCGCGAGGAACGTGACCTTGTACGTGCCCGGCCGCTGGTAGAGCTCCGCGGTGAAGTGGCCGTCGGACACGGCGAACTCGCCCGCGCGCTTGCCGTTCACCAGGACGAGGACGCTCCGGCCGGGCGCGGTCCCGGTGAAGGTGGCGAACCCGTCGGCGTCGAGCTGCACGGTGCCCGACTGGTCGATCGCGAGCGGGACGTCCGGCGTGCCCGGGTCGACGACGTCCCCGACGGTGACGGAGCGGACCTCGTGGGCGACGGCTCGTCCGCCGGGCTGTTCGGCGAGCTCGAAGACGAGGGTGTGGTCGCCGTCGGGGATGCGGGCGTCGAGGGTCCAGCGGCCGTCGTGGACCTCGGCGGTGCCGAGGCGGCCGGCGCTGCCGTCGACGGTGACGAAACCCGCGGAAGCCTTGCCGCTGAGGGTCACGATGCCGTTCTCGTCGGGCAGGGTCGCACCGTTCGCGACGTCGACCGCGAACGAGGCCGGGTCGACCTGCTCGCCGCCACCCTGCTCGCCACCGCCACCGCCACCGGCTCCGGGCTCGCCGTGGTCCCAGACGTCGACAGCGGGCTCGGACCGCTTCGCACCGAGCTGCTGTCGGGCGGACACCTCGTTGCGGCCCTGGACGAAGTGGACGCGGACGGTGGCGATGCCGTTCTGGTCGGCGACCGCGTCGTGCGTCTGCCCGTTCGCCTCCACGGTCACGGTCGCACCCGGCAGCGCCTCGTAGCGGACGTCGTGGTCCAGGACGCCGTGCCGGATCTGGCGTTCGCGCTGCTCGGCCTCCCGGTCGGTCGTCCGGTCCGCCGGAGCCGACAGCGGCATCGCGCTGAAGTCGATGTCGACCGCGCGGTTGCCCTGGCCGGCGACGTCGAGGGTGAAGTGCGCCGTGTCCTCCCCCGTGGGCTTGATCCAGAACCAGGCGGGCTTCGCGGCCGTCGCGGACTCGACGTCGAGGACCTCGCCGGCGTCGTCGAGGAGTCGGACGTCGGCCGAGGCGCTCACGAAGGCCTTCACGATGACGTACTGCGCGCCGCTGTCCGAGCGGGGGGTCTGTGTGACGTCCGTGATGACCGGCGTGCTGCGTTCCGTTGAAGCGGACGCCGCAGGAGGTGCGTCCGCGGCAAAGGCGCTCGTGGTGGCAGCGCCGGTCGTGAGGCAACTGGCGAGGACGACGGCGGTTCCGACGGCGACGGGGTGGAGCTTCATGCTGTTCCTTCCGAGGAGACGATCGTCTCGGAAGGATGACACGCCTGGGATACCGTATGCTAAATGCATCCCGAGCGTGATGGTTCGCGGTGCTCGCGAGCGCTGTCAGGACCCGACGCCGAAGCGCGTGGTCACCCCCGGCGAGTACAGCACCGAGTCCGGCTCGAGTCCCGAGAGCCCGGCTGGCAACCCCGCCGCCGCGACCAGGTCGTCCCGCAGGGTCACGAGCGACGCCCGGTGCAGCGGCCACGACTCGTGCTCGTTCGGCCAGTACCGGGTGGCTCCCACGCGGCGCACGTGCATGCCCCATCGTGCGGTGAGGAACGTCTCCAGGGGCGTCGGCTCCGTCACCGCGTCGCCGACCCGCACGTCGAACCGCGACCGCAGGTGCGTCCCGTGCCTGCGCATCGCGTAGCCGACGCGGCCGTCGCCCGAGCGGACCTCGGCATGTGCCCACCAGTACGGCAGGCCGGTCGCGACCCGTGCGCCGACGGTCGGCAGGAGCTTGCCCGCGTCGAGCGACAGGAACGCGACACCCCGCCGGCCCTGGTCGTCGCGCGTGTAGACGCGGACGTTCACCTCGACGAAGTCGCCGACGCGACCGGCGCGACCGAGCGGTCCGAGCGGCGGGAACCGGGTGTCGGTGAAGCGGAAGCCGATCAGCCCGACCCAGGTGGTCGCACCGTCGTCGGTCCCGTCGGCTGCCATCGTGTCCGGTCGTGCGCCGGCCGGCAGCAGCGGTGCCACCGCTGACACGTCGACACGCCAGTGCACGAACACCACGTCGAGCCAGTCCTGCGAGATCCACGGTCGTCCACGCAGCGGCGGTGCCTCCGGGGAGACGGCCGGGAGGCCCGGCTCGGCCCCGCCGGTCCGGCCGGCGGTCACGAGGTGCTCGCGTCGTCTGCGGGGGTCGTCACCCCCAGATCGTCCCACCCGGTCTGCGGCGTCGCACAGGTCCCTCGGAACACGTACTGCGACGGGCGCTTCCGCTCGTTCGACACCCAGTCGATCGCGGGGCGCCGACGTTCCGGCGGCAGGTACCCGATGCGGTACACGGCCATCAGCTCGAGCTCCGGCGGGACCGCGAGCAGTTGCTCGACCTCGGCCCACGCCTCCTCGATCTCCATCGGGAAGGACACGAACTGGATGCCGAGGCCGAGCTCGGTCGTCGCCAGCCAGACGTTCTCCATCGCCGCGCCCATGCTGAACACGGAGTAGAAGGCGTTGCGCGCCTCCTTCCGGTACTCGTCACGGTCGAGCATCACGCCGAGCAGCATCGGCGACCCGGCGACGAGCTTCCGGTTCTCCTCGCCGAGGGTCTGCGGCACCCGGAGCGCGTTCATCATCAGCTGCCCGCGCTTCGTGAACACCTGCTTCGTGAACGGCTTGAGCGGGCCCGGCAGCTTGTCGAACAGCATGCCGTCGCGGCGCTCGTCCATCTCGGCCTGCGAGAACCGGAAGTACGGACGGTACCGCTCGAAGAACGAGCCCTCGGCCATGGTCCGGGTCATCGACCTGCCGCTGATGTCGGCGATCCGGTCGATGGTGTCGCGCTCCTCGACGATCACGAACCGCCAGGGCTGGCTGTTGAGCTGCGACGGCGCGCGCCCGGCGAGCTCCACGAGGAGCCGCTGGTGCTCCTCGGACACCGGGTCGGGCAGGAACGCCCCGTTGGTCGTGCGCCGACGTCGGATCGCCTCGAACAGCTCCACGGATCACCCTCCTGGTCGCCCGCGTGCGAGCAGCGCCCCCAGGTAGGACGGTGCCGCGGCGACCGCGGTCTTCCAGTGTGCTCCGGTGCGGGGGTTCGTCCGTGGAGCGAGCGCGAGCGGCACCAGCGCGGGCAGCAGGAACAGCGCGGAGCGGTCCCGGGTCCACACCGGGGTGG
This sequence comes from Curtobacterium caseinilyticum, assembly GCF_030363035.1. Classification (GTDB taxonomy): domain Bacteria; phylum Actinomycetota; class Actinomycetes; order Actinomycetales; family Microbacteriaceae; genus Curtobacterium; species Curtobacterium caseinilyticum. Next base: position 14,204 of record NZ_JAUCMN010000013.1, read on the forward strand.
TCGCGGCGACCCCGGTGAGGGTGGCGGTGACCACGAACAGTCCGTGGTGCACGACGCGGAGCTTCTTGGTCCGGATCACGCGGACCGCGACGGCGGTGCCCCACAGGCAGTTCGCGACGTAGGCGGCGGATGCGGCGGTGACCAGGCGGCGGGCCGCCGGCGGACGTGCGGGAGCCGAGCCGTGCCTCCCGGCCGTCCTCCCGTGTCCCACGACCGCGACCCTACGCCGGTCGTTCCTGGCTGCCTCGCGAAACGCAACGTCGGCGGTTCCTCGCAGCGCCGTACCGCTGCGCACTGTCGGCGGGGTTGCGTCTTGCGGGAGGGGCTAGGCGGACTCGCGGGAGACGAGCTTCGACAGGACGATCGCGCTGCGGGTGTGGTCGACCTGCGGGGCCAGGCGCACCCGGTCGAGCGCCAGTTCGAGCGCGGGCAGGTCGCGCGAGCGCATGTGCACCACGGCGTCGGCGCTGCCGGTGACGGTGCCGGCGTCGACCACCTCGGGCACGGTGTCGAGCAGCGTCCGGAGCTCGTCGGGGGAGACGGTGCCGCGGCAGTAGAGCTCGACCCAGGCCTCGGTCCCGCGGTCCTCGACAGCGGGGTCGACCTTGATCGTGAAGCCCTGGATGACCCCGTCGGCGACCAGCCGGTCGACGCGACGCTTCACCGCAGAGGCCGAGAGTCCGACCACCGACCCGATGTCGCCGTAGCCAGCTCGGGCGTTCTCCCGGAGCTGGTCCAGGATGCGGTGGTCGAGCGTGTCCATGTTCGTCAATCGTACGCGGGCTTCTTGCGAGCCAGGTGCGCTCGACGCAGGAATCGTGCGTCACCCGAACGGGTGCCATGCGCTCGCGGAGCCGGTACTGCACCGACCGGACCGTTCGTGCAAGACTCTCCGCAGGCGTCGACCTGGTCCGCCTCCGGCGAGTGAGCCTGCATCTCGTCGGAGCTCTCCCGTGGTGGTTCCTGGCAGGCTCGGGCCCCGGTCCCAGGAGGACTGATGTCGAACACCGCAACCGAACCGCAGGCAGCACCGGCCCGTGTCGCCACGAAGCGCACGATCCTGATGTGCAAGCCGACGCACTACACGGTCAGCTACCGGATCAACCCGTGGATGCACCCGGAGGAGCCGACCGACACGTCGAAGGCCGTCGAGCAGTGGCAGTCCCTCGTCGACGTCTACGAGCAGCTCGGCTTCGACATCTCGTACATCGAGCCGATCGAGGGCCTGCCCGACATGGTCTACGCGGCCAACGGCGGGTTCGTGCTCGACGGTGTCGCGTACGGCGCCAAGTTCCAGTACCCCGAGCGCCAGCCCGAGGGCCCCGCGTACATGGACTGGTTCCGCAGCGCCGGCCTGACCGTGGCCGAGCCGCGCGAGACCAACGAGGGCGAGGGCGACTTCCTGCTCATCGGCGACACGATCTTCGCCGGTACCGGCTTCCGCTCCGACAGCACCTCGCACGAGGAGCTCGCCGAGATCTACGGCCGCGAGGTCGTCACGCTCAAGCTGATCAACCCGAGCTTCTACCACCTCGACACCGCCATCGCCGTGCTCGACCCGGAGCCCGACGCTTCCGGCCGATCGAACATCGCCTACCTCGAGAGCGCCTTCGACGAGCCCTCGCTGGCGATCCTGCGCGAGCGCTTCCCGGACGCGATCATCGCGACCGAGGAGGACGCCGCGATCCTCGGCCTCAACTCGTACTCCGACGGGTACAACGTCGTGATCGCTTCGCGGGCCGTGCGGTTCGCCGAGCAGCTGCGCGAGAAGGGCTACAACCCGATCGGTGTCGACCTGTCCGAGCTCCTGCTCGGCGGCGGCGGCGTGAAGTGCTGCACGCTCGACCTGCACCCCGTCGGCACCGGCACCTCGGTCGCGCGGTAGCCGTGAGCACCGCGACCGGAGCCGGCGCCCACCAGGGTGTCGGCACGTCCGGCGACGCCGCCACGTCCGGCGCCGCTGCTGCGCTCGGTGGCGCCACCGCCGCTGCGCTCGCCGTCGAGGACCGCTCCCTCGCCCACAACTACAGCCCGCTGCCGGTCGTCATCGCGTCCGGCCAGGGCGCCTGGGTGACGGACGTCGACGGCAAGCGCTACCTGGACGGACTCGCCGCGTACTCCGCGGTGAACTTCGGCCACGGCAACCCCCGCCTGCTCGACGCCGCACGGACCCAGCTCGACAAGGTCACGCTGACGAGCCGCGCGTTCGTCAACGACCGGCTCGGCCCGTTCGCGTCGGCGCTCGCCGCGCTGACCGGCACCGACCTCGTCCTCCCGATGAACACCGGAGCCGAGGCGGTCGAGTCCGCGATCAAGGTGTCCCGTGCCTGGGGGTACCGCGTCAAGGGCGTCCCGGCCGGGCAGGCCACGATCGTCGTCGCGTCCGGGAACTTCCACGGCCGCACCACGACGATCGTGTCGTTCTCGGACGACCCCTCGGCGCGCGAGGACTTCGGGCCGTACACGCCCGGCTTCCGCACCGTGCCCTACGGCGACGCAGCGGCCCTGCGCGAGGCGATGGACGAGACCGTCGTCGCCGTGCTGCTCGAGCCGATCCAGGGCGAGGGTGGGGTCGTCATCCCGCCCTCCGACTACCTGCCGGCCGTGCGCGCGGTCTGCGACGAGTTCGGCGCACTGTTCGTCGCCGACGAGATCCAGTCCGGGCTCGGACGCACCGGGCACACCCTCGCGGTGGAGCGTGTCGGCGTCCGGCCGGACCTCATCACGCTCGGCAAGGCGCTCGGCGGTGGCATCGTCCCGGTGTCCGCGGTCGTCGGCTCCCGCGAGGTGCTCGGTGTCCTGCGTCCGGGCGAGCACGGCTCGACGTTCGGGGGCAACCCGCTCGCGGCCGCCGTCGGGTCCGAGGTCGTCGCGATGCTCGGCGAGGGCACCTTCCAGCAGCGGGCGCTCGACGGGGAACCGCTGCTCCGCGGGCTGCTCGACGAGCTCGTCGGTCGCGGGGTCGTCGCGCACCGCGTGGCCGGGCTCTGGGCGGGGATCGACATCGACCCCGCGCTCGGCACCGGCAAGGAGATCGCCCACGACCTGGCCGACCGCGGCGTGCTCGTGAAGGACACGCACGGGTCGACGATCCGTTTCGCGCCGCCGCTCGTCGTCACCGACGACGAGGTGCGCCTGGCGATCGGGACCCTCGGCGAGGTGCTGGCCGCGCGCTAGCCGCGACCCCACGACGGACGGGAGGCGCGGTGCCAGCTGGCACCGCGCCTCCCGTCCGTCCCGCTGCGGGTCAGCGCACCTGCCAACGCTCCACGAGCTCGTCCATCAGCCCGTCGAGCCGCTCGTCCGTGACCTGGCGCGACGGGTCGGCGTCGAACCACGCGACGATCTCCCGCGCGCCCTGCCGGATCGAGGTCGTCTGCGCGAACTCCGGCACGAGCGTCTGCACCTTCGTGTTGTCGAACACCGACGTGTTCGCCTTGTCGCCGAGCAGGCTCGCGCCCCAGTCGGCGTCGACCGCGTTGATCGCGTCCGCCGGCACGTGCACGAGCTGCAGGTCCTCGACGCCGGCCGCGGCCGCCAGCTCGTGCGCGATCTGGTTCCACGTCGGCGCCTCGTCGCCCGTGATGTGGAACGCCTCGCCGATCGCCTCGGCCCGGTCGAGCAGCCCGACGAAGCCGACGGCGAAGTCACGCGCGTGCGTGATCGTCCACAGCGAGCTGCCGTCGCCGGTCACCACGATCGGCTTCCCCGCACGCATCCGCCCGAGCACGGTCCACCCGCCGGAGAACGGCACGAGCGTCTCGTCGTAGGTGTGCGACGGACGGATGATCGTCATCGGGAAGTCGTCCTCGCGGTACGCCTTCGTGAGCAGGTCCTCGCACGCGATCTTGTCCCGGGAGTACTGCCAGAACGGGTTCTTCAGCGGCGTCGACTCGGTGATCGGCAGGTGCGTCGCGGGCGTCTGGTACGCCGAGGCCGACGAGATGAACACGTACTGCCGCGTCCGCCCGGTGAACACCTCGATGTCCCGCTGCACCTGGTCCGGCGTGAAGGCCACGAAGTCGATGACGACGTCCCACCGCTGGTCGCCGATCGCGGCTTCCAGCGCGGTGCGGTCCGACACGTCGGCCTGGAGGCGCGTCACGCTCTCCGGGATCGGCCGCTTGTCGGTCTCACCCCGGTTGAGCACGGTGACGTCGAACCCCTGCTCGACGGCTTCGCGGACGCACGCGGCGCTGATGATGCCGCTGCCGCCGATGAACAGCACGCTCGGTCCCGACATGGATGCTCCTTCGCTCCCGGCGGTGCCGCTGTGCACCGCGCCCCTGCGATCCTGCCCCTCAGCCGCTGGGTCGGGCGTCGAGGACGGCGCGGAGCGACGTCACGTCCGCTGCCCACTCGGCGGCGGCCGGGTGGATCCAGCCGAGCAGTTCGAGCGCGTCGTCGAGGTCGCGGTGGAGGTCGCGCTGGTGGACGGGTTCGTGGTGGGCGGCGCGGTTCCGAACGAAGTGCAACTGTTGCATGCGAGCCCGGACCTGACGCTGCCGTGTCAGGACGTCGGGCGGACCACAGGGGAATGCGCGGTGCAGAGCCGGCGTCCAGAGCGACGTGAGGTAGCGGGACTCGACCAGGTACCGCCAGAAGCCGAACGAGAGTTCCGCCAGCACACGACCGTGCACTTCCGGGCGCCTTCCCCCGCGCGTCGCTCTGTCCCGGGCCTTCGCGAGGTCGCGGCGGCCTGGTCGGTCCAACGGTGCGACGTCGAACCACGTCGCCCGCTGACGTCGAGATGCTGCCCATGACCGTAACTCGGCGTCCATGACGTTCCTCGCCACGACCTCGACGACACCGGTCAACTCCGTCACGGCTGCAGCGGCCCGCATGTTCCACTCGTAGAGCCGGAGCGCTCCCGCAAGCCGCCCCGCAGATCGCTCGTAGGACGCCAGCCGATCCCTGGTGAGAACCTCGACGAGCGTGTCGTCGCGTGTCACGAGCCGTCCTTCCACCGACGATCCCCCTTCGTGTAGCATCGCTCCCGAAGACCCCGGAACGATCACTGGCCTCGGCCACATCGCCGGGGTTTCGTCTTGCCCCGAACAACTGATACTTCACCGTACCCGTCGCACCGCGAACGGTGGAAGCGGCACGGCTGCCGCGGACTACCGTCACGGGCGGGGCGCACCGACGCGCTCCACGACAGGAGTGAACGCACATGGAGTACCGATACCTCGGCAACTCGGGCCTCAAGGTGTCCGAGATCACCTACGGCAACTGGCTCACCCACGCCTCCCAGGTCGAGAACGACGCGGCGATCGCCTGCGTCCGCGCCGCCCTCGACGTCGGCATCTCGACGTTCGACACCGCAGACGTCTACGCGAACACCGGTGCCGAGACCGTCCTCGGCGAGGCGCTCAAGGGGGAGCGGCGCCAGTCGCTCGAGATCGCGACGAAGGTCTTCGGTCCGACCGGCCCGAAGGGGCACAACGACACCGGACTCTCGCGGAAGCACATCCTCGAGTCGATCGACGGGTCGCTCGAGCGCCTGCAGACCGACTACGTGGACCTGTACCAGGCGCACCGCTTCGACCACGAGACGCCGCTCGAGGAGACGATGCAGGCGTTCGCGGACGTCGTGCGCCAGGGCAAGGTCCTGTACGTCGGCGTCTCCGAGTGGACCGCCGACCAGCTCCGCGCCGGCGCCGCACTCGCGAAGGACCTCGGCTTCCAGCTCATCTCGAACCAGCCGCAGTACTCGGCCCTCTGGCGCGTCATCGAGGGCGAGGTCGTCCCGGCCTCGAAGGAGCTCGGCATCTCGCAGATCGTCTGGTCCCCGATCGCCCAGGGTGTCCTGACGGGCAAGTACCAGCCCGGTCAGCCGCTGCCCGAGGGTTCGCGTGCCACGGACGACAAGGGTGGCGCGAAGATGATCGAGCGCTTCATGAACGACGAGGTGCTCACCGCCGTGCAGGAGCTCAAGCCCGTCGCCGACGAGCTGGACCTGTCGATGGCGCAGCTCGCGGTCGCGTGGGTGCTGCAGAACGAGAACGTGGCGTCGGCGATCATCGGTGCGTCGCGCCCGGAGCAGGTGCACGACAACGCCGGTGCTGCCGGGGTGCGGATCCCCGCGGAGCTCATGTCCCGCATCGACGACGCGCTCGGCTCGGTCGTGGAGCGCGACCCGGCGAAGACGAACGAGAGCTCGCCGAAGACCCGCGAGGTCTGAGCCTGACGGCACCCCGCAGTGGTGTCGAACCACGAACCCGACGTCGAACCAGCCGCACGCCCTGGTTCGACGTCGGGAACGTGGTTCCACCCACGGGACCGAGACGGGGCCGAGCAGACTCCGGGAACGCAAAAGAGCCCCTCACTCTCGTGAGGGGCTCTTCACCGTGGCTGGACACGGCATCGATCCGTGGACCTTTCGATTTTCAGTCGAACGCTCTACCAACTGAGCTATCCAGCCGTGGCGACCCTGACGGGACTTGAACCCGCGACCTCCGCCGTGACAGGGCGGCACGCTAACCAACTGCGCTACAGGGCCATGTGTTGTGTTGTGTGGTGGTGCTCAGCTGCTTGCTCACTCACGTGGAGTGACCCCAACGGGATTCGAACCCGTGCTGCCGCCGTGAAAGGGCGGTGTCCTAGGCCACTAAACGATAGGGCCGCAAGCTGCGCCGTGCGCTACCGGGAGTCAAGCATACGGACGCTCTGCGTGATGCACAAATCGAGCGCCCCCGATCGTGCATCCCCGGCGTGTCGCGCGGCCCCGATGCGGCTCGCACGTGCCCCTGGTGCGACCATCGTGGGCGTCCCAGCACCCTCGCTCGGGGGTGTCCGTCGTGTGACGCCTGTTGTTACTGTTGCCCCTGTTGACAGCGTCACGTGCGTGAGCCCCGCCGCGCTGTTACGAGATCGAGACCATGTCGACTGCCCCTCACCTCTTCCCCCGCCCCCGCCGCCGCGTCCTCGCCGCCGCGGTCGCCGTCGTGCTCACCGCAGGGGCCCTGGCCGCGGTCGGACCGGTCTCGGCCGCGACCGCCGCGAGCTACCCGAGCTGGTCCGACGTCGAGCAGGCGAAGGCGTCGAAGGACGCCCAGCAGGCCAAGGTCACCGAGATCAAGGCGCTCCTGGCGGACCTGACGTCGAAGGCCTCCGCCGCGCAGGCGGCGTCCGAGGCCGCGGGCAAGGCGTACCAGGACGCGCAGACCGAGTACGACGCCGCGACGCTCGAAGAGCAGACCCTGCAGGGCCAGGCAGACGACGCCGAGCGCACCGCGAAGCGCTCCGAGGCGCAGGCAGGGCAGCTCGCCGCGCAGCTCGGCCGGGCGAGCGCGAACGACGTGACGACCGACATCCTCACGCACCCCTCGGACTCCGGCGACCTGCTCTACGAGCTCGGTGCGATGTCCAAGCTGTCGGAGCAGGCGGACGGCATCTACTCCCAGGCCTCGCAGGACCGCGGCGTCGCGCAGGGCCTCGCCGACCGTGCCGAGCAGGCGAAGGAAGCCCTCGGCGACCTGGCCGACGCGGCGCAGGCGAAGATGCAGGCCGCGCAGGACGCCGCAGACCGCGCGCAGACCGCGGTGGACGCCCAGGCGGACAACAAGGCCCGGCTCGAGGCCCAGCTCACCCTGCTCACCACGAACGCGAAGAACGTCGAGGCGGCCTACGACAAGGGCGTCGCGGCCGAGAAGGCACGGCAAGCCGCAGCCGCAGCCGCAGCAGCCCGTGCCGCCGCGAAGGCCGCGGCCACCAGCCAGGGCGGCACCGGGGGCGGGACGCCGAACTCCTCCGGCTGGGTCCGCCCCTCGGGTGGGTACCAGACGAGCCCCTACGGCTACCGCGTCGACCCGTACACGCACTACCGCGCGCTGCACGCCGGGGTCGACCTGGCCCCCGCCTGCTACGCCCCGATCTACGCCGCGCACTCCGGCACGGTGACCTTCGCGGCCAACGGCGGCGGGTACGGCAACGAGGTCGTGCTCGACAACGGCGGTGGGATCTCCACCGCGTACGGACACATCGTCGACGGGGGCATCCTCGTCTCCGTCGGGCAGCACGTCGAGGCCGGGCAGCAGATCGCGAAGATCGGCTCCACCGGGTGGTCGACCGGATGCCACCTCCACTTCGAGACCCGGGTGGGCGGTTCCGCCGTCGACCCGGTCCCCTTCATGGCAGCGCGGGGGATCTCGGTATGAGCAACAGCGCCGTCGAGAGGCCCTGAGCACGACATGAAGCCCTCCCCCCGCACCCTGTCCGGCTGCACCGCGGTCGTCGCCGTCCTCGGCATCGGTCTGTCGGTCGTGATCGCCGGACCCGCCCAGGCCGCACCGTCGGCCCCGAGCTGGGACGACGTGCGCGAGGCGAAGGCGGACACCGCCCGGGCGCAGCAGACGGTCGACGAGCTGAGCGATCGACTGCAGACCCTGCAGGACGCCGCGGACTCGGCGCAGGTGGCGGAGTTGCAGGCGGGCCAGGACTACGCGATGGCGGCGTCCCGGCAGCAGGACGCGAAGGACACCCTCGACGACCTCACGGCGCAGGCGGAGCGCGCCGAGCGTCGGGCGAAGGACTCGGCCGCGCAGGTCGCCGGGCTCGTCGTCGAGCTGTCGCGCACCGGCGGCGGGGACCTGTCGACCTCGATGCTCGTCGACGCCTCGGACGCGAAGGACCTGCTCTACCGCGTCGGCACCGTCTCGCACCTGTCCGAGCGGTCGGCTCGGGTCCTCGCCCAGGCGCAGACCGACCAGAACACGGTGGAGTCGATCGCCGCGCAGCAGGCCGCGGCGACCACGGCCCTGGCGAAGGCGACGAAGGCCTCCGAGCACGCCCTCGACCAGGCGAACACGCTCGCTGCCTCGGCCCGGACGCGCGTGCAGCAGCAGCAGACGAAGCAGTCCGAGGTCCTCGAGCAGCTCGCGTTCCTCAAGGGCACGAGCGTCGCGACCGAGACGGCCTACTGGGACGCGCAGCAGGCAGCCCGCGCCGAGCAGCAGCTGGCCGCACGAGCCGGCGGCAGCGACGGCGGGGCGACCGGTGGCGCGAGCAACGGTGGCAGCAGTGACGGTGGCAGCACGACCACCCAGCCGAGCGGTGGCACGGGCTCCAGCACGGACCCGTCGTCGCCCAGCGTCCCGTCACGACCGAGCACGACGAGCCCGAGCACGACGACCCCGAGCACGACGAGCCCCGGCGCGAGCACCGGCAGCCCGAGCACGACCAGCCCGAGCCGCCCGAGCACGAGCACCCCGTCGACCCCGTCCCGCCCCAGCACGAGCACGCCCTCGCGCCCCAGCACGCCGTCCCGGCCGAGCACCCCCTCGAACCCGGCACCGGCCCCCGCGCCGGCACCCGCCCCTGCCCCGGCCCCGAGCCCCTCGAAGGCCGCCGGCGCCATCGCGTACGCCCGTGCCCAGATCGGCGACGCGTACGTCTTCGGGGGTGCCGGCCCGAACCAGTGGGACTGCTCGGGACTCGTGATGATGGCCTACAACTCGCAGGGCATCACCACCGGCGGTCACAACGTCGTCTGGCAGTACAACCACTTCGCGTCGATCGGCCGCCTCGTCCCGCTCTCCCAGCGTCAGGCCGGCGACATCCTCTTCTACTCGTCGAACGGCTCGGTCAGCGGGGCGTACCACGACTCGATCTACACCGGCGGCGGCATGATGGTCGAGGCCGCCAACCCGCAGCGCGGCGTGCTCGAGCGGGCGATCTGGACGCCGAGCCAGCTCCTGCCGTACGTCGCGCGTCCGAGCGGCTCGATGTAGCGCTCCGCCGAGGCACCCCGCCCCGGCCGAGCGCGCACACCGCGAAAGAAGAACCAGGTTCCGGACACCGCACCACGAAGAAGCGCGGTGCTGTGTCCGGAACCTGGTTCCGAGGGATCGACCCGACCGTCAGTGACCGGACGGCACGTACGCGGCCTGGCCCGCCTGCACGATCCGCTCGGCCTCGGCGGCGTCGCCCCAGCCCTCGGCCTTGACCCACTTGTTCGGCTCGAGGTCCTTGTAGCGCTCGAAGAAGTGCGCGATCTCGGCCTTGGTCTGCTCCGGCACGTCCGAGATGTCCTGGATGTGCGCCCAGCGCGGGTCCTTGGCGGGGACGACGAGGACCTTCTCGTCGTTGCCGGCCTCGTCGCTCATCTTGAAGACGCCGACCGGACGGACCTTCACGCCGACGCCCGGGAACGTCGGGAACTCGAGGAGCAGCAGCGCGTCCACGGGGTCGCCGTCGTCGGCCAGGGTCTTCTCGAAGAAGCCGTAGTCGGTCGGGTACACGAACGAGGTGAACAGGACGCGGTCGAGGTACACGCGACCGGTCTCGTGGTCGACCTCGTACTTGTTGCGGCTGCCCTTGGGGATCTCGACGACGACGTCGTACGCGGTCATGGTGCGCTCCTGGTCTCATGTGCGGGAAGAAAGCGCGGCTAACGTTACCGGGTGAACTCTCCGCGTCCCCGGTTGGACCCCGCCGTCGCAGCGACCCGCCTCGCGGTGCGGACGCTGCTCGCGCAGGCGCTCACCGACGCCCTGGTGCGCCCCGGCGACCTGGTCACGGTCGCCCTGAGCGGCGGCGCGGACTCGCTCGCGCTCGCCGCGGCCACCGCGTTCGAGGCGCCGAAGCAGGACCTGCGGGCCGGTGCGGTGGTCGTCGACCACGCGCTCCAGGCGGGCAGTGAGGCGGTGGCGACCCGTGCCTCCCGGCAGGCCGCGTCGCTGGGTCTCGACCCGGTGACGGTCCGCCGGGTCGCCGTCGGCTCCGACGGTGGCCCGGAGGGCGCCGCACGGGAGGCACGGCACACCTCGATCGCGGAGGTCGCCGCCGCGACGGGGTCACCTCTGGTGCTGTTCGGGCACACCCTGGACGACCAGGCCGAGACGGTGCTGCTGGGCCTGCTGCGCGGCAGCGGGCCGGACGCCCTGTCCGGCATGCCGCCGCTCGCGCGGCGGACGACCGGACCGGCCTACGGTCGGCCCCTGCTCGGCCTCCGTCGGCACACCACGCGCCAGGCGTGCACGGCCGCGGGGCTCGTGCCGTGGGACGACCCGCAGAACGACGACCCCGCGTACGCGCGCGTGCGTGTACGGAACACGGTCGTGCCGACCCTCGAGCGTGAGCTCGGCGCCGGGGTTCCCGAGGCGCTCGCCCGCACGGCGGAGCAGCTCCGCGAGGACTCGGCGGCCCTGGACCACTTCGCCGAGGAGATGGCCGAGGACCTCGCCGAGCACGCCGAGGCCGGGATCTCCCTGTCGGTGGCGGGGCTGCAGGCGAACCCGCCCGCACTCCGGCAGCGGCTCGTCCGGCTGGCCGTCGAGGGCGAGTTCGGCGTGACGCTCTCCCGCTCGCAGACGCTCGAGGTCTGCCGACTCGTGACCGACTGGCACGGCCAGGGACCGATCGACCTGCCCGGCGTCCGGGCCGCGCGGGAGGGCGAGCGCATCGCGTTCTCGGCCCGTTAGAGTGCTCTGGTGGAACTCTCCGACGTCCAGGCAGACCTGTCCGAAGTGCTCTTCACCCCCGAGCAGATCGACGAGAAGCTCGCCGAGCTCGCCGCGGTGGTCGACCGCGACTACGCGGGCAAGGACCCGCTGCTCGTCGGCGTGCTGAAGGGCGCCGTCATGGTCATGGCGGACTTCTCGCGGCACCTCAAGATGCAGGCGCGGATGGACTGGATGGCGGTGTCGTCGTACGGCTCCGGCACGAAGTCGTCCGGCGTGGTCCGGATCCTCAAGGACCTCGACACCGACCTGCACGGCCGCGACGTCATCATCGTCGAGGACATCATCGACTCCGGTCTGACCCTGTCCTGGCTCAAGCAGAACCTCGAGTCCCGCGGTGCCGCGAGCGTCGAGATCGTGGCGCTCCTGCGCAAGCCCGAGGCCGCCAAGGTCGAGGTCGACGTCAAGTACGCGGGCTTCGAGATCCCGGACGCGTTCGTGGTCGGCTACGGCCTCGACTTCGACGAGCGCTACCGCAACCTGCGCGGCATCGGCGTGCTCGCCCCGCACGTCTACTCCTGACCGCGAGCCGCGCTGACGCACCGGTCGCGCTCGGCCGGCTCCGGGCACGGGTGGAGTTCGCCCGCAGAGGACACCCATTCTCGCCACAGAGTCGCCGCCGTATGCTGACCTCCACGCAACTCCGGCAGAGAAAGGTGTCGGGCCCTCGCGCCCGGATCACATGAACTTCAAGCGCATCTTCCGCGGCCCGTACCTCTACGTGCTCATCGCGCTGGTCGGCATCTTCATCGGCTGGAGCGTCATCGCGCAGTCCGGCACGCAGCAGATCGACACCCAGAAGGGTCTCGAGCAGCTCGCCGACGGCAAGGTCTCGTCCGTGGTCGTCAACTCGACCGAGCAGCGCGTCGACCTGACGCTCAAGGACGGCAACGCCAAGGAGCAGTTCTACTACTCCACGCCGCGCGGTGAAGAGGTCATCCAGGCCGTCAACGACGCGAACCTGCCCGACGGGTACAACGACACCGTGCAGCAGGGCAACTGGTTCCTGTCGCTGCTCGGCATCATCCTGCCGTTCCTGATCATCGGTGCCCTGTTCTGGTTCCTCCTGTCGAGCGCCCAGGGCGGCGGCTCCAAGGTGATGCAGTTCGGCAAGTCGCGCGCGAAGATGAACAACAAGGAGAACCCGCAGGTCACCTTCGCCGACGTCGCCGGTTCGGACGAGGCGATCGAGGAGCTCCACGAGATCAAGGAGTTCCTGCAGGAGCCCGCGAAGTTCCAGGCCGTCGGCGCGAAGATCCCGAAGGGCGTGCTGCTGTACGGCCCTCCCGGTACCGGCAAGACCCTGCTCGCCCGCGCCGTCGCGGGTGAGGCCGGCGTGCCCTTCTACTCGATCTCCGGTTCGGACTTCGTCGAGATGTTCGTCGGTGTCGGTGCGAGCCGTGTCCGTGACCTGTTCGACCAGGCCAAGCAGAACGCCCCCGCGATCGTCTTCATCGACGAGATCGACGCCGTCGGCCGCCACCGTGGTGCCGGCATCGGCGGCGGTAACGACGAGCGCGAGCAGACGCTGAACCAGCTCCTGGTCGAGATGGACGGCTTCGACGGCAAGACGAACGTCATCCTCATCGCCGCGACGAACCGTCCCGACGTGCTCGACCCCGCCCTGCTGCGTCCGGGCCGCTTCGACCGCCAGATCGGCGTCGACGCCCCGAGCCTGCAGGGCCGCAAGCAGATCCTCGAGGTGCACGCGAAGGGCAAGCCGCTCGCCGCGAGCGTCGACCTCGAACTGCTCGCCCGCAAGACGCCCGGGTTCACCGGTGCCGACCTGGCGAACGTGCTCAACGAGGCCGCGCTGCTGACGGCCCGCTCGAACGCGCAGCTCATCGACAACCGGGCCCTGGACGAGGCCGTCGACCGCGTCATGGCCGGCCCGCAGCGCCGCACGCGCATCATGTCCGACCAGGAGCGGCTCATCACGGCGTACCACGAGGGCGGACACGCCCTGGCGGCCGCCGCGATGCGCCACACCGACCCGGTCACGAAGATCACGATCCTGCCGCGCGGACGCGCCCTCGGCTACACGATGGTGCTCCCGCTCGAGGACAAGTACTCCGTGACGCGCAACGAGCTGCTCGACCAGCTCACCTACGCCATGGGTGGTCGTGTCGCCGAGGAGATCGTGTTCCACGACCCGACCACGGGTGCGTCGAACGACATCGAGAAGGCCACCTCGACCGCGCGCAAGATGGTCACCGAGTACGGCATGAGCCGTGCCGTCGGTTCCGTCAAGCTCGGGTCCGGGTCGAGCGAGCCGTTCGTCGGCCGCGAGATGGGCGGCGGCAGCGGACGCGACTACTCGGAGAACATCGCCGAGACCGTCGACGCCGAGACCCGCGCCCTGCTCGAGTCCGCGCACGACGAGGCGTACCAGGTGCTCAACGACAACCGCGACATCCTCGACCGCCTGGCCGGCGAGCTCCTCGAGAAGGAGACGCTGGACGCGCCGGAGCTCGTCGAGATCTTCAAGGACGTCCGGAAGCTCCCGGAGCGCCCGCAGTGGCTGTCCAGCGACAGCCGCCCGGTCTCGACCCTGCCGGCGATCTCGTACCCGGGCCGTGCCGCGTCCACGGCTGCGGAGCAGGGCGACACCGAGTCGTCGAAGCCCCGTCGGCGTCCGTTCGGCAACCCGGGTATCGCCCCCGCCTAGTCCGGCATGACCGACCTGCCGACGAGACGAGCACGCCGGCTCGCCGAGGTGAGCCGGGCCCGCGCAGCCGCCGCCGCGCCCCCGACGGTCGCGATCGACCTCCGCGCACCCGCCCCGGTGCCGGAGATCGTGACCGGCCGTCGGCGGGAGCGTGACGAGCGGACGCCGGGCACGCGGGTGATGGGGATCCTCAACGTCACGCCGGACTCCTTCAGCGACGGCGGCCTGCACCTCGCGGTGGACGCCGCGGTCGCGCATGCCAGGGAGCTCGTGGCGAACGGCGCCGACCTGGTCGACGTCGGCGGCGAGTCCACCCGCCCTGGTGCCGAGCGCGTCCCCGTGGCGGTCGAGCAGGAGCGCGTGCTGCCCGTCGTCCGCCAGCTCGTGTCCGAGGGCATCGCCGTCAGCGTCGACACGATGAACGCCGAGACCGCCGAGCGCGCGGTGGAGTCCGGCGCGGTCATCGTCAACGACGTGTCCGGCGGTCTGGCCGACCCCGACATGGTCCGGGTCGTGCGGGACACCGGCGCCGGCTTCGTGGTGATGCACTGGCGCGGGCACAGCGACCGCATGTACCGGAACGCCGAGTACACGCACGCCGTCGAGGAAGTACGGCGCGAGGTCGAGCTCCGCGTCGCCGAGCTCATCGTGCTCGGGGTCCGCCAGGAGCAGGTCGTCATCGACCCGGGCCTCGGCTTCGCGAAGCAGGGTGCCCAGAACTGGGAGATCCTGGCCGGCTACGAGCGGTTCGCCTCGATCGGCCTGCCGGTGCTCGTCGCCGCCTCGCGCAAGCGCTTCCTGGACGGGGTCGGCAGCGCCGCCGGTGCCCCGCCGCGGGACCGCGACCTCGCCACCGCGGCGATCAGCCTGCTCGCCGCCGAGCGCGGTGCGTGGGGCGTCCGCGTGCACGACCCGGCACCGACCCGTGCCGTGCTCGACGTCTGGGATGCCTGGAGGGCAGCGCGAACATGAGGGACACCATCCGACTGACCGGGGTCCGTGCCCGAGGGCACCACGGCGTCTTCGACCACGAGCGCCAGGACGGCCAGGACTTCGTCGTGGACGTCGCGGTCGAGGTCGACGCGAGCACGGCATCCGGCAGCGACGACCTCGCCGACACGGTGCACTACGGCGTGCTCGCCGAGCAGGTCGTGGCCGAGATCGAACGTGACCCGGTCGACCTGATCGAGACGGTCGCCGAGCGCATCGCCGCCGCGGTCCTGACGCACCGAGCGGCCCTGGCGACCGAGGTGACCGTGCACAAGCCCCAGGCGCCGATCACGGTGCCCTTCACCGACGTCTCGATCACGATCCGTCGCACCCGCGGTGGCGCGCTGCCGTACGAGGAAGAAGAGTGAGCCGGGCGGTCATCGCCCTCGGCGCGAACCTCGGCGACCGCGGCAGCACGCTCCGCGCCGCGGCCCGGGCGATCGCGGCCGTGCCGGGCGTCCGGCCCGTGGCCTCGAGCCGCGAGGTCGAGTCGGTCGCCCTGACGGTCGAGGGGCTCGACCCGTCGAAGCCCCGCTACCGGAACGCCGTCGTCGTGGTCGACACCGACCTGGCTCCCCAGGCGCTGCTCGACGCCCTGCACCGCATCGAGGACGAGCACGGTCGGACGCGCGAGGTCCGGTGGGGTGACCGCACCCTCGACCTCGACGTCGTGGCGATCGACGACCTCCGGCTCGACACGGCGACCCTCACGGTGCCGCACCCGCGCGCGGGGGAGCGGGCGTTCGTGCTCGCGCCGTGGGTCGATGCCGACCCGGAGGCCGTGCTCCCCGGTGTCGGACGCGTGGCGGACCTGCTCGAGGCGATCGGCGACGACACCGAGCGCGTCGACGAGCCGCGGCTGTTCGAGCAGCACGAGCGGGGGTCCGCCGCGTGAAGCCCACCCGTGCCTCCACCCTGCTCAGCGTCGCGGTCGTCGCCGCGGTCGCCGGGTTCGCCCTCGACGCGGTGCTCGCCTCGCGCCAGGAGCCCACGCTGCTGCTCTCGACCCCCCTCGGCGTCACGCTCGCACTGATCGGGGTCGCGGTCGTCGCGATGGCCCGGCCGGTCCGCCGGCACGCCCGTGACGGTGCCAGCCGCCAGCACGCGGTCGACCCGCTGTACGCGACCCGCGTCGTGGTGCTCGCGAAGGCGTCGAGCATCGCGGGGGCGCTGTTCGGTGCCTTCGCCGCCGGGCTGCTCGTCTACCTCCTGACCAGGTCGGCCCTGCCGCCGCTAGGCTCGGTCCTGCCGAACGCCGTGGCGGTCGGGGGCGGTCTCGTGCTCGTGGTGTGCGCGCTCGTCGCCGAGCGCATGTGCATGGCGCCGCCGCCGGGCGACGACGATGACGACCTGCCGAGGGGCGGGACGGCGGCGAACTGACCGACGACCGCAGGAGGCCGTGATGCCGCTCGAACGACTCGACGAGCCGGGGCTCGGCCTGACCGGGACCACGTGGACGCGGGTGTCGCCGAAGCTCGTGTGGACGGAGCTCGTCAGCACCGTCGTGGTCGGCGTCGTCGTCACCGCGGGCTGCGTGCTCTTCGCGGTGCTCTTCGACGGCTTCGGGGCCCCGGCCGGCACGGTCTGGACCCTGGTCGCGATCGCGGTCGCCCTGATCGCGCTGGTCACCGCCGTCCTGACGCCCCGCCGGGTCCGCGCGATCGGGTACGCCCTGCGCGAGGACGACCTCGTGCTGCGCCGCGGGCTCATGTGGCAGCGCTTCACCGCCGTGCCGTACGGCCGCATGCAGCTCGTCGACGTGAACCGCGGGCCGCTCGACCGCGTGCTCGGGCTGAGCGAGCTGAAGTTCGTGACCGCGGCGGCCTCGACGAACGTCCGCATCCCGGGCATCCCCGCCGCCGACGCCGACGAGCTCCGTGACCGGCTCGTCGAGCTCGCCGAGTCCCGCCGAGCCGGGCTCTGAGGGCTCCGATGACGTTCCGACCCGGACCCCCACCCCCGGCGCCACCGCGGCAGGGCGACGCTGCCGCCGCGGCACCGCTGACGGACGGCGAGTGGCACCGCCTGCACCCGCTGACACCGCTGCTCAAGGGCGGCATCTTCCTCATCGTCGTGCTCGGGTACGTACTCAGCAACCTGCGCGACCAGCTGCTCGAGGTCTTCATCCCGGGCGGCGGACCGCAGGACGAGGGCGACCCCGTCCGCTACGTGTGGGAACACGGTGCCGTCGGCTGGGTGCTGCTCGGTGTGGTCGTGTTCCTGCTGGTGCTCCTGGGGCTGTTCACCGTCTCCTGGCGCATGCACGAGTTCCGCGTCACCGGCGACGTCGTCGAGGTCCGGTCCGGCGTGCTGTTCCGCAGCCACCGGAAGGCCCGGCTCGACCGGATCCAGGGCATCAACATCTCGCGCCCGGTGATCCCGCGGATCGTCGGCACCGCGAAGCTCGAGATCGCGCAGGCGGGCAACGACGCGAACGTCCAGCTCGCCTACCTCGGCGCGCGGGCGGCGGACGACCTGCGGCAGCGCATCCTCGTGCTGGCGTCGGGCGCGCAGGACGACGAGCAGGCAGCGGGACGTGCGTCGAACGGCGTCCTGCAGGACCGCGTCGACGAGCTCTTCTCGCCCGAGCTGGACCCCGCAGCCGTGCACGCCACCCGGATCGTGAAGGTGCACCCCGGTCGACTCATCGCGTCGATGCTGCTCTCCGGCACCACGGTCGTCATCCTGCTGGCCGTCGCCGCGATGGTCGTCAGCATCGCACTCACCGGCGAGTACGGCCTGGTGTTCGGCCTGTTCCCGGTGGTCATCGGCGCCGGCGGGTACTACGTACGGAAGTTCTCGCGGTCGCTGCAGTACACGATCGCCGAGACCCGCGACGGCATCCGGATCGGCTTCGGCCTGGTGTCCACGTCGAACGAGACGCTCCCGCCCGGACGCATCCACGCCGTGAGCGTCGCGCAGCCGCTGCTCTGGCGTCCGTTCGGCTGGTGGGACGTCCGGATCAACCGTGCGACGAACGCCGGCAACGGGGCGTCGAACAACCAGCAGGTGTCCTCGATCGTGCTGCCCGTCGGCCGTGCCGAGGACGTCCGCCAGGTGCTCGACATCATCCTGCCCGGACTCGTCGGCACCGCGGTCGTCGGTCCGTCGGCCTCGCGCGAGGAACTCCGCGAGGGCTCCTCCGAGGCCGTGAACGTGGTCGACGACAGCCTCACCACGACCGGCGACCGCGGCGGCTTCGTGCACTCGCCCGGCCGCGGCGCCTGGCTCCGCCCGTTCGCGTTCCGTCGCAACGGGTACCGCTTCGTGCCCGGCGCGGTGCTCCTGCGGCTCGGCGCCGTGTGGCGGTCGCTCGTGATCGTGCCGCTGCCGCGGGTGCAGAGCGTGAAGGTCGAACAGGGTCCGCTCGAGCGGGTGCTCCGGCTCGCCTCGGTGCACGTGCACACGGTGGCCGGGCCGGTGTCCCCCCGCATCGGCGCGCTGGACGCGCACGACGCGCAGCAGCTCTGGTCGCAGACCGCCCACCGGGCCGTCGAGGCCGCCGCGGTCGACACCACGCACCGCTGGCGCGAACGGGAGGCCCGCCCCACCCCCGCCACGTCCGCTCCGCACCCGCAGTGGGCGGCGACCACCGCCCCGCAGGCGCCCACGGCTCTGCACGCACCCACGGGCACGTCGCAGGCCGACGGGGGGACGCGCCCCGCGCCTCCCGCCCGGTGGACCGACGTACCGCCACCCGGAGCCGCACGGTGAGGGCGGGACGACTCGGCGTCGGCATCGTCGGCGCAGGGCGCGTCGGGCCGGTCCTCGGAGCGGCGCTCGCGAACGCAGAGCACGCCGTCGTCGGGGTGACCGCCGTCTCCGACGCGGGGCGGGACCGAGCCGAGGCCATGCTGCCCGGCGCCCCGGTGCTCGCGACGCCGGACCTGGTCGAGCGCAGCGAGCTCGTCCTGCTCGCGGTGCCGGACGACCAGCTCGCGTCGCTCGTCCAGGGCCTGGCGGACGCCGGCATCTGGCAGCCCGGACAGCTCGTCGTGCACACCAGCCCCGACCACGGCGTCGAGGTCCTGCGCCCGGCGACGTCCGCCGGCGCGATCCCGCTCGCGATCCACCCGGCGATGGCCTTC
Source organism: Curtobacterium caseinilyticum (assembly GCF_030363035.1). Lineage (GTDB taxonomy): Bacteria > Actinomycetota > Actinomycetes > Actinomycetales > Microbacteriaceae > Curtobacterium > Curtobacterium caseinilyticum. The sequence continues at coordinate 33,412 of NZ_JAUCMN010000013.1, forward strand.
ACCGGGACGAGCGTCGACCTCGTCCGGCTCCGCGACGCGTACTGCGCCGTGACCGCACCCGCGCCGGTCCTCCCGATCGCCCAGGCACTCGTCGTCGAGATGGGTGCCGAGCCCTTCGTCGTCACCGAGCAGGACCGCCCGGCGTACGCCGACGCGGTACGTGCCGCGGTGTCGTTCTCGACCGCGATCGTGGACCAGTCGGCGGGCACGCTGTCCGGCATCGGCGTGGAGCACCCGGGCCGCGTCCTCGGAGCACTCGTGCGCTCCGCGGTCGAGAACGCCCTCGCCGCCGCCGACGGCCAGGCGACCCTGTAGCCCCTCGCCCGGCGAGGGGCACCGGCCCGACCCACCGTGCCGACCGGGTCGAGCGGGGGCGGGCGGTGCGGTGCGGCCGGTACCATCGGTGCATCCCCCACGACCCCATCGGAGCCGCACCAGCATGACCGACGAGACCGCACCCGCCACCGAGCCCTCGGGCGACGGCCCCTCCGCCGCGGAGCTCGCCGCCGCGGAGACCAGCGAACAGCGACAGGTGCGGCTCGACAAGCGGGCGAAGCTGCTCGACGCGGGCATCGAGGCGTACCCGGCGGAGCTGCCGATCACCACGACGATCCCGGCGGTCCGCGAGCAGTACGCGCACCTCGAGACCGGTGAGGAGACGCAGGACGTCGTCGGGCTCGCCGGCCGCATCGTGTTCTCGCGCAACACCGGCAAGCTCTGCTTCGCCACGCTGCAGTCCGGTGACGGCGCCCGCATCCAGGCGATGGTCTCCCTGGCCGAGGTGGGCGACGAGTCCCTCGCGCGCTGGAAGGAGTTCGTCGACCTCGGTGACCACGTGTTCGTGCACGGTCGGGTGATCTCCTCGCGTCGTGGCGAGCTGAGCATCATGGTCGACGAGTGGGCGATCGCGGCGAAGGCGATCCTGCCGCTGCCGAACCTGCACAACGAGCTCGGCGAGGAGACCCGCGTCCGCCAGCGGTACCTCGACCTGATCGTCCGCGACCAGGCGCGGGAGACGGTCCGCGCCCGTGCGGCCGTCATGGCGTCGCTCCGGCAGACGTTCACGGGCCACGACTACCTCGAGGTCGAGACCCCGATGCTGCAGACCCAGCACGGCGGCGCCTCGGCCCGGCCCTTCGTCACGCACTCGAACGCCTTCGACACCGAGCTCTACCTGCGCATCGCGCCGGAGCTGTTCCTGAAGCGCGCGGTCGTCGGCGGCATCGACCGGGTGTTCGAGATCAACCGCAACTTCCGGAACGAGGGCGCGGACTCGTCGCACTCGCCCGAGTTCGCGATGGTCGAGGCGTACCAGGCGTACGGCAACTACGAGCAGATGGCGGACCTGACGCAGGAGCTCGTGCAGAACGCCGCGAAGGCCGTCACCGGGGGATCGCTCGTCGTCACGCTGGCGGACGGCACCGAGTACGACCTCGGTGGCGACTGGGCGCGCATGGACATGTACGGGTCCCTGTCGGAGGCGTCCGGCCACGAGATCACCCCCGAGACGCCCCTCTCCGAGCTGCGGGCGCTCGCCGCGGCCGAAGGTGTCGAGGTCGCGCACGCCACGCACGGCAAGTACGTCGAGGAGCTCTGGGAGCACTTCAACTCCGACAAGCTGCACGCTCCGACGTTCGTGATGAACTTCCCGGTCGACACCTCGCCCCTGACGCGTGAGCACCGCACCCGACCGGGCGTCGTGGAGAAGTGGGACCTGTACGTCCGCGGCTTCGAGCTCGCGACGGCGTACTCCGAGCTCGTCGACCCCGTCGTGCAGCGCGAGCGCTTCGTCGAGCAGGCGAAGCTCGCGGCGGGCGGTGACCCCGAGGCGATGCGCGTCGACGAGGAGTTCCTGCGCGCGCTCGAGCACGCGATGCCGCCCTCGGGCGGCATGGGCATGGGCGTGGACCGCCTGCTCATGGCGATCACCGGTCTCGGGATCCGCGAGACGATCCTGTTCCCGCTGGTCAAGTAGGGCCCCGACCACACGACGGACGGGAGGCGCGGTGCCGGCTGGCACCGCGCCTCCCGTCCGTCCGGGCACGGTCACGGGCACGTTGCGCTCACCGGGGCGAGGTACGATGCTCCGGTGCCAGATGGAGTCGTGACCGGGATCGTCTTCGCCGTGACGCCCACCGTCGTCGTCGGCCTGATCTTCTGGTTCGTGATGCGCGCGATCATGCGCGCCGACCGGACCGAGCGCTCGGCGTACGCGAAGGTCGAGGCCGAGGAGCGTGCCCGCTTCGAGCGTGAGCACGGCCGCCCGGCGCCCGCACCGACCTCGGCGGAGTAGCCCGCCCGAGCAGTCCGTCACCGCCCGTTCACCGTCGGGTGGTGCAGTGACGTGGTGAGCGCACGTCCCTTCCTGCCGTCGGACCCGGCGGACCTCGACCCCGAGGACGCCTTCGGGCACTCCGTCCTGCCCGACGCGGCACGCGATGCCGTCTGGCAGGACGATGACGACGACGACATCGACGTCTGAGCGTCCGCGAGCCGTCACCGGGCGTTCACCCCACCGTCGCCCGACCGCGTGAGCATCGTCCGCATGTCCAGCACCCATGCCTTCACCGGCCGCAGCCTCGTCGGCGACATCGAGAGCGAGTACGACGAGTTCGACCGTGACGCCGACCACGAGACCTCCAAGCGACGGGACGGGTGGCTCGAGCCGTCCTGGTGAGGCCCCTCGGCCACCGCTCTTCGGGGTACGGAGTCCGGATCGCGACGATCCGGAACGCCGTACCCCTTTTCCGTGTCCGCTCGACGCAGCACCCCGGGGTACAGGCTCGGCAACGTCGACGAAACACCCGTGCAACACCGGAAACACGGCGACATCCCCTTGCCCGCGGGGCATGAGCGGGGCCATGCTGTCGTCGGGCCTGTACCCCGCGGGGGACAGTTCGGAGGGTGAACCACGGCGTTCCCTGGGAATCGATCCGATCGGTTTGTGGGGTACACCTTGCGACCGCTTTACTCATGACCACCCCCAACGAGGCCATCACCGTCGAACCGCAGGGAGAGTCACCATGACGATCGCGACAGCAGCACCGAAGACGACGACCACTGGCACGACCGCGCGCCGCAGCAAGAAGGCAGCAGCCGCGAAGACCGCGGACGCCGCGGTGGAGACCACCACGCTCGACGCCGTCGAGGTCGAGGCCGACGAGCAGCTCGCGGGCGTCCGCGGCGCCTCGGTCGACCAGGTCGGCGACTACCTGCGCCACATCGGCCGGCTCTCGCTCCTGACCGCCGAGGAAGAGGCGGACATCGCCCGCCGCATCGAGGTCGGGCTCTTCGCCGAGGAGAAGCTGAACACCGAGGCCGGCATCGACAAGACCCTGCAGCGCGAGCTGCGCTGGCTCGTCCGCGACGGTGAGCGTGCCAAGGAGCGCATGATCACCTCGAACCTCCGCCTGGTCGTCAGCATCGCGAAGCGCTACTCGCAGCGCGGCCTGCCGTTCATGGACGTCATCCAGGAGGGCAACCTCGGCCTGGTCCGTGCCGTCGAGAAGTTCGACTTCACGCAGGGCTACAAGTTCTCGACCTACGCGACCTGGTGGATCCGCCAGGCGATCTCGCGGGGTCTCGCCGACAAGGCGCGCACCATCCGCATCCCGGTCCACACCGTGGAGCTGATCAACAAGATCTCGCGCACCGAGCGTGACCTGACCGTCGACCTCGGCCGCGCGCCGATGCCCGACGAGGTCGCCGCCGAGCTCAGCATGAGCACCGAGGAACTCCTCGACCTCAAGGGACGCTCGCACGAGCCGGTGTCGATCCACACCGTGGTCGGCGACTCCGACGACAGCGAGCTCGGTGACTTCATCGAGGACGAGGACGCCGCCAGCCCGAACGAGCTCACCGAGACGACGCTGCTGCACCGCGACATCCGCTCCATCGTCGCCGAGCTGCCGAGCGACGAGGCGAACGTCATCCGCATGCGCTACGGCCTGGACGACGACAAGCCGATGACCCTCGACGAGATCTCGAAGATCGTCCACACCACGCGTCAGGCGGTCAGCCGTGTCGAGTCGCGTGCCAAGCTGCGTCTGTTCGCCAAGGCCGTGAGCCAGGACATGCAGCTGTACCTGACCGACTGAGGTCAGCAGGCTTCGGCCGGTGCGTGAGCGCCGGCTCGGGGAACCGGGTCGTCCTGTGGGAAGGCTTCCCGGTGGGGTGATGGGACGGCCCGTCCAGGCACTGCCTGGGCGGGCCACTCGTCTGTCCGGGGTCGGGCCGCGGGAGGCTCCGGGGTCGGGCCGCGCGGAGGCTCCGGGGCCTGTCCACGCGCGGAGGCTCTGTCCGAAGACGGTCCGCGCCCGCTAGTCCTCGAGCTCGCGGCCGAGCTTCTGGCGCAGGTCCTGCGGGATGAGCTCGATGAGCTGGTCCGGACGGACGGGCAGGTCGAGCAGGCTGAGCTTCACCCGGCCGGTCCGCCCGTGGCGCTCCGCGTCGAGCCGGACCACGCTGCCGGCGTCCTTCCGCAGGCGGATGTCGATCTGGGCGCCCGTCGCGACCTCGCCCACGACCAGTCCGTCCACCTCGAGCGCTGCGCTCCGGGTGCCCTCGGCGATGTCGAACCGGTAGCGCTCCCGCGCGGCCAGGACCACGGCGCGGTCGATCCCCGCCATCGGCGCGACCGGGGTCACGACCGAGCCGGACAGGGCGGGGGAGAGCACCGGCCCGCCGGCCGCGTAGTTGTACGCGGTGGAGCCCGCAGGCGTCGCGGCGACGATGGCGTCCGCGCGGTAGTAGCCGTAGCCGAGGCCGTTCACGCTGAGGTCGGCGGACACCTGCCCGGCCCCCGGCCGCCGCACGATGGTCAGGTCGTTGAACGCCAGGTAGTCCGTGCGCGCACCGCCCCAGGACAGTCGGGCCTCGAGCGCGTGGTGCGGTTCGAGCTGGTAGTCGCCGGCGGACAGGCGGTCGAGCGCGGCCTCGAGCTCGGGCGGCTCGATCTCGACGAGGAACCCGACGTTGCCGTAGTTGACGCCGAGCACGGGCACGGGGCGCTTCGCCACGAGCCGCATGGCGCCGAGCATGGTGCCGTCCCCGCCGAGCGCGACGACGAGGTCGACCTGGTCGGTGAAGTCGTCGTCGCCGATCACCTCGACGTCGCCGCCGATGCGCTGGGCGTCCGCCCGTCGGGCCACGAGCCGCCCGGCGCCCGACGCGTTCCACCGCTGCAGGGTCGTGATCGACTCCCGCACGTTCTTGGTGGGGTGGACGACGAGGCCGACGACGGGCTGCTCCATGCCCAGATCGTAGCCGCCCGGGCCTGGTCGACGGCAGGTGCGGAGGTCACGGGCCACGGGGCGAAGAGAGGTCACGCCCACGGCGAACAGGGGCAGCCCTGCGGGGGTCCGCTGGTTAGTCTCGATGTACGTCACCGAGCTCCCACGAGCCCGGCAAGGGAGAGCACATGTTCGAGAGATTCACCGACCGAGCCCGTCGTGTTGTCGTCCTCGCTCAAGAAGAAGCGAAGATGCTCAACCACAACTACATCGGCACCGAGCACATCCTCCTCGGCCTCATCCACGAGGGCGAGGGCGTCGCCGCCAAGGCGCTGGAGTCGCTCGGCATCTCGCTCGATGCCGTCCGCGAGCAGGTCCAGGACATCATCGGGCAGGGCCAGCAGCAGCCGACCGGGCACATCCCGTTCACGCCGCGCGCCAAGAAGGTGCTCGAGCTGTCCCTGCGCGAGGCGCTGCAGCTCGGCCACAACTACATCGGGACCGAGCACATCCTGCTCGGCCTCATCCGCGAGGGCGAGGGCGTCGCCGCCCAGGTCCTCGTCAAGCTCGGCGCGGACCTGAACCGCGTCCGTCAGCAGGTCATCCAGCTCCTGTCCGGCTACCAGGGCAAGGAAGCGGTCGCCGTCGGCGGCGAGCAGCAGCAGAACGCCCAGCAGGGTTCGCAGGTCCTCGACCAGTTCGGTCGGAACCTCACCCAGGCTGCGCGCGACGGCAAGCTCGACCCGGTCATCGGTCGCGAGAAGGAGATGGAGCGGGTCATGCAGATCCTCTCCCGCCGCTCCAAGAACAACCCCGTCCTGATCGGTGAGCCGGGCGTCGGCAAGACCGCGGTCGTCGAGGGCCTCGCCCAGGCGATCGTCAAGGGCGACGTCCCGGAGACGCTGAAGGACAAGCAGCTCTACTCGCTCGACCTCGGGTCGCTCATCGCCGGGTCCCGCTACCGCGGTGACTTCGAGGAGCGCCTCAAGAAGGTCACGAAGGAGATCCGCACCCGCGGCGACATCATCGTCTTCATCGACGAGATCCACACCCTCGTGGGTGCGGGTGCCGCCGAGGGCGCGATCGACGCCGCGTCGATCCTCAAGCCGCTCCTGGCCCGCGGTGAGCTGCAGACGGTCGGCGCCACCACGCTCGACGAGTACCGCAAGCACTTCGAGAAGGACGCCGCACTCGAGCGTCGCTTCCAGCCGGTGCAGGTCAACGAGCCGTCGCTGCCCCACGCGATCAACATCCTCAAGGGCCTCCGCGACAAGTACGAGGCGTTCCACAAGGTGTCCATCACCGACGGCGCGATCGTCGCCGCGGCGAACCTGGCGGACCGCTACGTGCAGGACCGCTTCCTGCCGGACAAGGCCATCGACCTGATCGACGAGGCCGGCGCCCGCCTGCGTCTGTCGATCCTGTCGGCGCCGCCGGAGCTCCGCGAGTTCGACGAGAAGATCTCGACGGTCCGCGGGCAGAAGGAAGCCGCGATCGAGGAGCAGGACTTCGAGAAGGCTGCGAGCCTGCGCGACGAGGAGAAGAAGCTCCTCGGCGAGCGTCTCCGCCTCGAGAAGCAGTGGCGTGCGGGTGACGTCGCCGCGTCCGGCACCGTCGACGAGGGCATCATCGCCGAGGTCCTGGCGCAGGCCACGGGCATCCCGGTGTTCAAGCTCACGGAAGAGGAGACCTCGCGTCTCGTCTTCATGGAGAAGGCCCTGCACGAGCGCGTCATCGGACAGGAAGAGGCGATCTCGGCCCTCTCGAAGACCATCCGCCGCACCCGCGCCGGCCTCAAGGACCCGAACCGCCCCTCGGGCTCGTTCATCTTCGCCGGCCCCACGGGCGTCGGGAAGACCGAGCTCGCCAAGGCGCTCGCCGAGTTCCTGTTCGACGACGAGGGCGCGCTGATCTCCCTCGACATGTCGGAGTTCGGCGAGAAGCACACCGTCTCGCGACTCTTCGGTGCCCCTCCCGGGTTCGTCGGGTTCGAGGAGGGCGGCCAGCTCACCGAGAAGGTGCGCCGCAAGCCGTTCTCCGTGGTCCTGTTCGACGAGATCGAGAAGGCCCACCCGGACATCTTCAACTCGCTGCTGCAGGTCCTCGAAGAGGGTCGCCTGACCGACGGTCAGGGCCGCGTGGTCGACTTCAAGAACACCGTCATCATCATGACCACGAACCTCGGTTCGCAGGGCATCGCTGGTGGCCCGGTGGGCTTCCAGGTCGAGGGTGACTCGGCCGTCGGCTACGACCGCATGCGCTCGAAGGTGAACGAGGAGCTCAAGAAGCACTTCAAGCCCGAGTTCCTCAACCGCGTGGACGACACGATCGTGTTCCCGCAGCTCTCGCAGTCCGAGCTGCTGCAGATCGTGGACCTGTTCGTGAAGCGCCTGTCGGACCGCCTGCTGGACCGCGACATGACGGTGGAGCTCACGCTCGCCGCCAAGGAGCAGCTCATCAAGGTCGGCTTCGACCCGGCACTCGGTGCCCGCCCGCTGCGTCGCGCGATGCAGCACGAGGTCGAGGACCAGCTGTCCGAGCACATCCTGCAGGGTGAGCTCAACGCGGGCGACCACGTGAAGGTCGACTTCGTGGACGGCAAGTTCGACTTCGAGACCGGGCGTCAGCCGGGTCGCGAGGAGGTCCTCGCCGGAGCGGCCGCGGTCGAGTCCGCTGAGACCCCGCAGGGCGAGATCGAGTCCTAGGACCGGTTCCCAGTAGACGGGAGGCGCGGTGCCGGCTGGCACCGCGCCTCCCGTCCGTCGTCCGGGCGCGTGATCCACAGGACGCACCTTCGCGCCGATGGCGGACGTGGCCCCCGGGTGGGGGTAGCGTTCTCCTTGCGAGGGGTTCCCCCCAACGCCTCGCACCTGATGTCCGGCTGGTTCCCCCCAACGGGTCGGACGTCAGTGGCCCCGGTCTCCCCCCGACCGGGGCCACTTCTGTGTCCGGCCGGAATCCGGTTCGGTGCCGTGCGTCAGCCGAGCGACTCGGCGAAGTCCCGCACGGCGCCCTCCCACCGCTCCGGGTCCTCGTTCCACTCGAGCGTGTGCCGTGCCCGCTCGAAGGTCACGACCCGCACGCCACGGTCCCGCTGCACGTCGAGGTCGGCCGTGGCGACGAGCGGGTCCGCCGCAGAGTGCAGGAGCAGGGTGGGCGTGCCCTCGTCCTGCCAGCGGGTGACCGTGAGCGGGTACGGGACACCGGCGAGGCGGCTCAACCCGGGTGTCGTCGCGATGCGTCCGGCGACGACGCCGACCGCGGCCGGGAAGCGCGCCGAGGTGACGGCTCCGCGGAGGGCGGAGCGGACGTCGAGGAGCGGGGCGACGCCGACGATGCCGTCGACGGGTGTCCGGGCCGCCGCTGTCGAAGCGGCGAGGGCACCAGCCGACCAGCCCTGCAGGACGACGCGCTCGGCTCCGCGCGCTCGGGCTGCGTGGACGGCCGCGGCGACACGGTCGACGGCGGCCGGGTCGAGGGAGCGCAGCGGCAGGTCGGTCGTGTCGACGACCTGGTTCGAGGCGCCGAGGGAGCGCCACACCCGCAGGCCGCGCAGGACCTGCTGCGGGCCGATCGACTGGCCGTGCACGTGGACGACGTGCGTCCGCGCGATGCCGTTCGGTTCGGTGCCGGGGACGCTCTGCTGGCTGGCGTAGACCAGCTCGGACTCCGGCGGCACGAACGACGCGGGACGGAGGAGGCGGCGGGCGGCAGCGGCGCCGAGTGCCACGCTCCCGGCGGTGGCGATCGCGGTCCCGGTCACGGCGGTGCGGAAGAGCTGCATGCTGCCCACTCTGCCAGCGCGACCGGAGAGTGATCACCGCTGCACAGCAAGACGGGAGGCGCGGTGCCAGCTGGCACCGCGCCTCCCGTCCGGAGAGACCTGAGTCTCAGGCCTGCACGTCGCCGCGCCAGCCCGGCTCGGTCGGCGCGTTCTCCACGCGCTCCTTGTAGTTCTGCAGGTCCTTCTTGACGGCGTGACCGCCGACACCGACGGCGGAGCCGAGCTTCTCGAGGAGGCCGGTCGGCTCCCAGTCGATCTGCGCGGTGACGCGGGTCTCGTTGTCGGACAGCTTGTGGAAGGTGACGACGCCGGCGTGCTCGACCTCACCGTCCTTGACGGTCCACGCGACGCGCTCGTCCGGGTGCTGCTCGGTGATGACGGCGCGGAACTCGCGCTCCTGACCGGCGACCTTCACGGTCCAGTCGGTGGTCTTGTCGTCGACCTGGACGATCTTCTCGACCTCGTCGAGGAAGTGGGGGAACTCCTCGAACCGGGTCCACTGGTCGTAGGCCTGGCGGACGGGGACGTTGACGTCGACGGTCTCGATGATCTGGGGCATGGTCGCTCCTTCGTTTCGTCGTGCTCTCGGTTTCGACGTGAACGGTAGGCCGGTGTGCCTGGGCGGGCTCCAGGACCGTGTCCCCCTGCCGCGCTCTATGCTCGACAGGATGAGTGGTCACGCAGCAGCCGCGTTCGACGAGCGGGACGAGCACGGGATCCGCGTGCGACCGGCACTGGCCTCGGACGTCCCGCACATCCAGCGGCTCATCGCGCCGTACGTCGACCGGCGCATCCTGCTCGGCAAGGAGAACGTCGCGCTCTACGGCTCGATCCAGCAGTTCCGGATCGCCGAGGGCCCGGACGGCGTCCCGATCGGGTGCGGTGCCCTCGCCGTGTTCTGGGACGACATCGCCGAGGTCCGCACGCTCGCCCTCGACGGCGAGTGGATCCACAAGCGGGTCGGTCACCGCATGCTCGAGGCGCTCGAGCACGACGCCCGCGAGCTCGGCGTCGCCCGCATCTTCTGCCTGACCTTCGAGGTCGAGTTCTTCGCCAAGCACGGGTACCTGGAGATCGGTGAGCAGGTCGTCTCGCCCGACGTCTACGCCGAACTCGTGCGGTCGTCGGACGAGGGGGTCGCGGAGTTCCTCGACCTCGCCCGGGTGAAGCCGAACACGCTCGGCAACACCCGCATGCTGAAGATCCTCTGACGCTTTCCGGGACGGCTCGGCGTCGCGCCACGGCCGGTCGGCGGGTTCGCCCTACCCTGTGCCCATGTCGTCGTTCCGTCACCCCGTCGGACCCGAGTCGTCCCGTGTCTACTGGCGCCGTCGGGCGCTCGTCGTCGGCGTGCTGCTGCTCGTCGTCCTGGTGGTCGTGCTGATCGTCGTCGGGCGAGGGAGCGGGGCGTCATCGGCGTCCGGGCCGGACGGGTCCGCACCGGGTGCGACGGAATCGGCCGCACCGAGGTCCACGTCTCCGTCGTCCGGGTCTGCTGGCTCGTCGGGGTCCGCTGCGCCGTCCTCGCCCGGTGCTGCGCCGTCCGCGTCCGCCGCCCCCGGTGACGCCGCGGCGTGCTCGGCGGACCAGATCGAGCTCACACCGGTGCTCGACAAGCGCACCTACGGACCGACCGAGGACCCGAAGATCGCGATGTCGATCACGAACACCGGGTCCGACGCCTGCCACATGGACCTCGGGTCGGCGCAGCAGGTCCTGACGATCAGCTCCGGCCAGGAGCAGTACTGGTCCTCGAAGGACTGCCAGACGGGCGGCACGAACCAGGACGTGACGATCAAGGCGGGGCAGGAGCTCACGACGCCGGCGATCGAGTGGGACCGGACGCGGTCGTCGACGACCACGTGCGACTCGTCACGCCCCTCGGTGACCGGTGGCGGGGCGAGCTACCACCTGCAGGTGGCGGTGGGGGACCTGGAGTCGAAGGAGTCGGCGCAGTTCGTGCTGAACTGACGCCGATCGGCGCCCGCTCGTCCGGCACGCGCACCGGGTGACACCGCGCGCCGGTTCTCCGCCATCCTGGAGGAGTGTCGGGCCAGGGGATCGTTCAGGAGTCGTCGTACGAGCGTGAGGCCGGCGTCGAGCCGGTGAAGATCACCACCCTGCGGGGGCTGCGCAAGCGCGCCAAGCGTGGTCTGTTCGACGAGGAGGACAACGCCGTGTGGGCGGACTGCGTGGTCCGCGGTCAGTAGCGCCGCCGGCGGGCGCTCCTAGCGGTCCGGGCCCGTGGGATCCTCGGCCTCGAGGCCCGACAGGAAGTCGCTCAGGAACGTGTCGACGTCGAACGGGTGCTCGTCGCCGTCCGGACCTGGTCGCGGAGAAGTCATCCGACTACCGTACGGCAGATCGCTAGAGCGCCTAGCGAAGTGCGGAGACTGACCAGTCCGCGGTTCGCTGAGCGCTCGGCCGGACGTGCAGAACGGGCCCGCCGTCCGAAGACGACGAGCCCGTTCCGTGAGGCTGAGGTCAGCCGATGACCGTGATGTTCTCGGCCTGCGGGCCCTTGCGGCCCTCGGTGATGTCGAACTCCACCTTCTGGTTCTCCTCGAGCGACTTGTAGCCGTTGCCACCGATCGCGGAGAAGTGCGCGAAGACGTCAGCGCTGCCGTCGTCCGGAGCGATGAAGCCGAAGCCCTTTTCGTTGTTGAACCACTTGACGGTGCCAGTTGCCATGATGGCGTTTCCTTAACTTTCTTGCCAGGCGAACGTTCGCTGCCTGTCTTGCGGGACGGCACTTGCTGCCGCCGATCCGCCGACGAGTGTCGTCGGATCGTTGCGCTCCGCGGGCATGGGCCGGCGGGACGGGTTCGGGGCCAGGCGACCTGGGAAGGTCAGTGACCGATGGCGCTCGATGGTGCAGAGCACCGGAAGAACGATGGACTCCCGCCGAGGCGGTTGACACCAACCTACCGTGCTGCGGCCGCAATGGAAGAGGCCGAGCCGGAAAACACCCCCACAGCGGAACGACTGCGTAGCATCCCACCATGGGGACCGTGCTGCCGGGAGTGATCGCGTTCGTCGCCGGGACGGCCCTCGCCGTCGCAGCCCTCGTCCCCTGGGCCGCCCTGCAGTACCGCCGGCACGGCAGCCTCGGGTTCCGGCGGAGCGTGCTCGCGTTCGCGACGCTCGTCTACTCGCTCGCCCTCGTCACCTACACGCTGCTGCCGCTCCCCGACGACGTCTCCGCCCTCTGCCCCGGTCCGTCCCCGCAGCTCGTGCCGTTCACGTTCCTGCAGGACATCGCGAAGGAGGGCGGTGTCTCCGGTCCCCGGTCCCTGCTGTCGAACCCCGCTGCCGCGCAGGTCCTGTTCAACGTGATCCTGTTCATGCCCCTCGGGGCCCTCGTCCGCCACGCGGTCCTGCGGCACCGGTGGTTCGCCGGAATGGTCCTCGGCACCGCGGTCGGGTTCGGCGTCTCCCTGCTCATCGAGTGCACGCAGCTCACCGGCGACTGGTTCCTGTACCCGTGCGCCTACCGGCTGTTCGACGTCGACGACCTGCTGGCGAACACGACCGGCGCGCTGCTGGGCACCCTTGCCGCGCCGCTGATCGCACTCCTGGCGGGCTCCGACCGCCGCAGCGACGTGTCCGCACCCCGGCCGGTCACGCTCCTCCGCCGCGGCTTCGGCATGCTCGCCGACCTGCTGGCCATCGTGTTCACGGGCGGTCTGCTGACGTCCGGCACGGCGATCGCCCTCGCACTGCTCGAGGTCGACGAACGCTCCGGCCTCGCCGTCGTCCTGCTGTCCGTCTGCGCGCTCGTCGCCCCCGTGGGACAGCTCGTCATCGTCGTGGCCACCGGCCGCACGCTCGGCGAGCACGTCGTGCGGCTCCGCCCCGTGCCCCGCGCCGGGTTCGGCCGACGGCTCGTCCGGTGGGCGCTCGGCTCCGGCGGGTGGTCCTTCGCCAGTGCGGTCACGTTCCCGTTCTCCGGGCTCGTGGCGTTCGTCCTCGCCGTCGCGGCGCTCGTCGGACTCGTCGCGACGCGCGACCGCCGGGGCTTCGCGAACGCGGTCGCCGGGCTCGGCGTCGAGGACGACCGCACGACCGCCGTCGTGCCTGGTCGTGCGGCGCAGGAAGATCTGGTGGACTAGGGGCGATGGCAGACAAGGAACAGCGCTTCCGGAGCGAGCAGCTCGAGGAGGCCCTCGCGAAGCAGGACGTGGCCGCGGTGGCGTTCGCGCTCCGCAACGACATCGTGATCGTCCCCCGGCTCGTGACGGGCAAGAAGGACATGCAGGTCCGGGTGTTCGGTCGTGAGGGCTCGGACAAGCGCATCCTGCTGCTGTTCTCGTCCGCCGATGCCTACACCGCGATGGTGCCGGACGAGAAGATCCGGCAGGTCATGGTCTACGACGGGCCGCGGCTCGAGGAGTTCCTGACGGCGCACCTGGACTCGCTCGAGGGCGTGTTCTTCGACATCGCCGGGCCGCACACGATGCAGGCCGCCCCGGCGGACCTGCTGGCGGCGCTGCGGGCGTAGGGCGGCTGCTGCCGGCTGCCGGCTGCCGGCTGCCGCTGACGGCCGCCGATCGCTCGGCGCTCGGCTCGGCAGCGCTCGTCGCTCGTCGCTCGGCCGCTCGGCCGCTCTGCCTGGAGGCGCTGGTCGCCGCCGCCGCTCGGGTCCGGCTGGCCGTTGCTCGGCCTGGAGGCGCTGGTCGCCGCCATCGATCCGGTCCGGTTCGGTCCGGTCCGGTCCCCGGCTTGGCTGCACTGGTCGCCTCGGCCCGACGGCCGCCGCCCGTCAGAACGCGCGGTCGAGCTCGCGCTCTCGGACGGACTGCGTGAGCGAAAACGCCACGCGAAGTGCCTCGCGCAGGTGCTCGGCATCCGCGCCGAGGACGGTCGTGAAGCCGAGACGTGCAGCCTCGCTCGCGCGCTGCTTCGCCCCGGTCGCCGGTCGGATCTCGCCCGCCAGGCTGATCTCACCGACGGCCGCGAGGGTGTGCGGGTACGGCCGGTCGCGTGCGGCGCTCGCCAGGGCCAGCGCGATCGCGAGGTCGGCGCCCGGTTCGGTGAGCTTCATGCCGCCGACGGTCGACACGTAGACGTCGGCGTCGGAGAGCTTCAGACCCGCCCGTCGTTCGAGCACCGCGAGCAGCATCGCCACGCGGGAGGAGTCGACCCCGTTCACCACGCGGCGGGGCTGCGGGGCCGAGCTCGGCACGACGAGCGCCTGCACCTCGACCGGCAGTGCGCGACGACCCTCGAGCGCGACGGTGACGCAGGTGCCGGACACGGGCGTGCCGTTGCGCGACATGAAGAGGCCGCTCGGGTCCGGAACCTCGTGGATGCCGTCGCCGGCCATGTCGAAGCAGCCGACCTCGTCCGTCGGGCCGAAGCGGTTCTTGAGCGCCCGCACGAAGCGCAGCGCGGTCTGGCGGTCGCCCTCGAAGTGGCAGACGACGTCGACCAGGTGCTCGAGCAGTCGTGGGCCGGCAATGGTGCCGTCCTTCGTGACGTGCCCGACGATCAGGACCGGGAGCCCCCGCTCCTTCGCCACCCGGATGAGCGTCGACGCGACCTCGCGCACCTGTGAGGTGCCGCCGGCGATGCCGTCGACCGTGCTCGACGAGATGGTCTGCACGGAGTCGGCGATCACCAGGTCGGGCTGCACCTGGTCGATCTGGCCGAGGATGACCCCGAGGTCGACCTCGCTCGCCAGGTAGAGCTCATCGTGCATGGCGTTCGTGCGTTCGGCGCGGAGTCGCACCTGGTCGACGGACTCCTCCGCGCTGACGTAGAGGACGCGCTTGCCGGTTGCCGCCGCACGCGAAGCGACCTCGAGCAGCAGCGTCGACTTGCCCACGCCGGGCTCACCCGAGAGCAGCACGGCGGCCCCGGGCACGATGCCACCGCCGAGCACGCGGTCGAACTCACCGATGCCGGTGTTCCACCGCTGCACCGCGGTGCCCCGGGCCTCGGTGATCGGCCGCGCCACGCGAGCGCCCGCGACCGACACCGCGGCGGTCCCGCGTGCGCTCGCGGCCGTGGCAGTCGTGTCCTCGACGGTGCCCCACGCCTGGCACTCGCCGCAGCGGCCGACCCACTTGATGCTGGTCCACCCGCACTCCGTGCAGCGGTAGAGGGACTGGGTGCGCGCCATGGCTCGAGGCTAGGCCGCTCCGCCGACATCACCGCTCCGCCCTCGACCACCAGACCCCGCGTGGTCGCCGGTGTCGTGGAGCGGGATCGAGCCGGTCATCCGCTGCCGGAGGCGCTCCACCCGTCCCGGGCGGTCCCCGTGGTCGAGCTCCGTCGCGTGCTCCGTGTCCTGCTCCGCGCGGGCACTCGCGACGGCTCCGGCGTCACGCCCGAGGTCCTCTGCCTCACGAGCCGACAGGTAGTGCCGGATCGCCGCCACCGTGTCGACGCGCGCGTCGACCGCCGGCTCGAAGGCGCTCGCCCAGATCTCGTACCCGCGGTCGTTCGGGTGGAAAAGGTCGCCGTAGCTGTTGAAGAAGGTCCGGCGGAGTCCGACGCGCTTCGTGATGACGTGCAGTGGTGCCACCGTCAGACCGAGTTCGTCCGCCACCCGGTGCACGATCTCGTTCGCCACCGCGACCTTGCGCTCCCGGTCGGGCACGAACATGCACGGCAGCTCCGCCACGATGGCGTGCGATGGGACCGCGCTGTAGATCTCGCGGATGTTCCGCTCGAACTTGTCCGGGTGGAAGTCGGCGATGTCGTTCGCGCCGATCGACACCGTGCAGACGTCGGGCGTGTAGTTCCGCAGCTTCGGCAGCTGGTCCTTCTTCGCGCCCCACGTCGTCGCGCCGGAGACGCTGAGGTTGACGACCCGCACGGACATCCGGGAGCGGTGGCGGATCCGGCGAGCGAGCAGCCCGACGTAGCCGCGCCCCGGTGCCGTGGCGCCGACGCCCTGCGCAGCGGAGTCGCCGATCGCCAGGTAGGTCAGCTGGCCCTCGTGCTGCAGCCGCTCGCGCCACCAGTCCGCGTGCACGGGGAGCATGTCGACCACCCGCTGCGATGCCGCTCGTTGGCCACGGATGCCCGCCCGTGCGCCGAAGGCCCCGCCCCCGACGACGGCCAGGCCACCGATGACGGACGTGAGCAGAGCGACCAGGGTGCGGTTCTTCATGCCGAAGACGGTACGCGGACTCACGCGTCGCGGACCCTGCTGTGCCTGGACGGGGGAGGGGAGTGTGGACAGCACCGCCTGTGCAGGGGAGACGACCGGCAGCGGTTCGACGCGCCTCCCGGATGGTGTAAACTCTCTCCCGGTACCGTGTCCGAGCGGCCGAAGGATCATGTCTCGAAAACATGTGTGGGGGCAACTCCACCGTGGGTTCAAATCCCACCGGTACCGCCACAGAAAACCCCCGCTGACGCGGGGGTTTTCTTCTTTCGAGGAGCGTTCCTGGTGCATCTCTGGTGCACTCTCCTGAGCGCACCACTCCGACCGTGGCTGCCGCCTCTTGGACAGGGTGGGGTGTCACGCGATAGCTAGAGCACGACAAGAGCCGAGAAGTCGCGCGATCATCGAGCAAGACTACGAACAGCCCGTACCGATAGCCGATCGTCGATTCAGACGACGTCCGGGTCGGTTCGCGCGGCGTAGCTTGCCGACGTGACCACTCAACGCGTCCTTCTCGCTGCGCTGGGCGGCGCGCTGATCGTTGCGGGGTTCGTGCTCATGGCGACGTCAGACGGCAGGCTCGACCGACTGGTGGCGGTCCTCGTTCTCTTTTGCGGAGTGGCTCTCGTTGCGTTCTCCACGTCTCGTCCGAGCCGCGATGCACTCGCGCGCTACTGGCACCGGCACGACAAGAAGTAGGCCCGGATAGCGGCGAGCTCGGCCGTTCTCGGTAGAGGATCGCTTCACGAGGTAGTTCGATCACGCACCGAACAGGCCGAGTGCTCCTGAGATCGCGATCCCGAGGCCCATGACGATCGCCACCGTGCTCCCGACGATCACTGCCAGCCGCTGATCCCTGTTCATCCCCATGGCCCAAGCCTAGGAGTGTCCGGTAGCCGGTCGGCTACCGGACGCCCGATGGGTCGATCTCACCATATTTCTGGCGGCGGTATGTCGTCATGGTCTGGTCCGGCCGGTCAGCGACGTCGAACGAGGTGTAGGCGAGGCGTTGCACCTGCCCGTCGGCCTGCCTGACGCGCTTGATGCCGGCCCCTGGCGTGCCGACGTCGTACCGTGGCCACCACCGGTCGGCCTCCGGGCTGGCCCCGCGGAGGTCGGCCTCGAGTTCCGCGTAGACCGCGACGCCCGGGTGCCGTCCGGCCCGGGCTCGGAGCCGTGCGAGGAGCCCCTGGGCCACGTCGGTCCAGTCCGGCAGGACGTACCGGGCGTCCTGGTCCAGGAAGACCCACCGGACCAGGTTGGGGTGCTCGCCGTGGTCGAGTGCGCCGCGGAACAGCTCGGCCGCCGCCGTGTTCCACGCCAGCAGGTCGAAGGTCGCCCCGGTCACGTAGGTCGGGGCGGGGTCGAGGAGGTCGACGACCCGGGCGACCTCCGGGTCGAGGACCTGGTCGGGGCTCGTCGGTGCGGGCTCGTCGACGGCAATGGCGAAGAGGTGTGTCCGCTCCGCTCCGGCGAGTCCGAGCGCGCGCGCGATCGCGTCGAGGACCTGACGGGAGGGGCGGACGTCCCGGCCCTGCTCGAGGAAGGTGTACCAGGTGGCGCTGATCCCGGCGAGCATCGCGAGCTCCTCGCGGCGGAGGCCCGGGGTGCGACGGCGGGACGATCCCGGCAGCCCGACGTCGACCGGGCTCACCCGTTCCCGTCGAGCCCGCAGGAACGCGCCGAGTTCCCGACGCTGCTGCTCGGTGACATCGCTCACGCCGTCCCTCCCTGGTGGTCCGGGTACCAGTATGCGGCGGCTCTGGATGCGTCCCCGATGCCCACTGAGACTGGCGTCATGAAGGCATGGACACTCGACGGAATCGGCTCACCACTCAGCGTCGAGGAGGTGCCGGACCCGCGCGTCCGCAGCGGCGGCGTGGTGCTGCGGATGCTCGCGGTGCAGGTCCCCGCCTACACGCGGGTGCTCGTCGAGGGGGGCCGCGGCGGTATCGCGACCCCGACCGTGCTCGGCATCGGCGGCATCGGGATCGTCGAGGAGGTCGCGGACGACGTCACGACCGTCCGGCCCGGCGAGACGGCGCTGTGCACCGGGTTCCTGCGGAGCGGACGGGTCGCAGAGCCCGAGGAGGTCCTCCTCGGGTGGACTGGGATCGGCGGCCGCGGGGCGACGACAGCGACCACGGACCGGATGCGCCGTGTCTGGCGGACCGGCACGTTCGCGGAGCGGACCGTGATGCCCGGATCGGCCGTGCTCGCCCTCCCCGGTGCCGAGTCGTACGCCGACCCGACGAAGCTCACGTTCCTGCCCTGGTTGAGCGTCGCGGCCGGCGCCGTCGAGCGCAGCGAGATGACGGCCGGCGACCGTGTCGTCGTCCTCGGTGCCAGCGGTCAGATGGGCGGAGCAGCGGTCCTCCTGGCGCTCGCCCGGGGCGCAGCGCAGGTCGTCGCGGTGGGACGGGACGCCGGGAGCCTCGAGCGCCTCCAGGCCCTCGACGGACGCGTCCGGGCCGTCCGCTCCGTGGGCGCCCGCGACGCCGACGCGGCAGCGATCGCCGTGGCGGTCGGCGGCGACGCCGACGTCGTCATCGACGCGCTCGGACCGACACCGACCCCGGACCTCACCATGGCCGGGTTCGACAGCGTTCGGACCGACGGCACGATGGTCCTCCTCGGCGGCGTCCGGCAGTCCCTCCCGATCCCGTACGACCAGCTCATGCGACGCCGGATCACCCTGCGCGGCTCGTGGATGTGCTCCGAGGAGACCGCGTTCCGCGTCTGGCGTCAGGTCCAGTCCGGCGTCATCGACCTCAGCGCCCTGCAGGTGACCACCGTCGGCATCGACGACCCGGCAGCAGCGCTCACCCAGGCGGAACAGATCCGAGGACTGTCGATCGCGGTGCTGATCCCCTGACGAACAGACGAGCGCTCGAGGTCCCCCATCAAGACAGGAAGGTGCCAGGTGACCTCTTCGTCTGACTCGTCGATCTGCAGGCGGACGCGCGGGCATCACTGGCGCGGCCGCCTGCCGCGTGCTCGATGCCATGCTGACGCCATGGATCACAGCATCGTCACCGAGCACGCCGAGTCTCGGGACGGCACTTCGATCGGCTACCTCCGCCAGGGCACCGGACCAGGCATCGTCCTCGTGCAGGGCGCAATGGCCGACGTCCACGCATACCGGGAACTCGCGCTCGCCCTGTCCTCCTCGTTCACGGTCATCACCGCCGAACGACGCGGCCGTGGCATCAGCCCACGCCCGTACACCCCCGACCACACCATCGCCCGCGACGTCGAGGACCTCGACGCGGTGATGACCGCGACCGGCGCGACGAAACTGTTCGGACTCAGCTCCGGCGCCGTCATCGCACTGGAAGCCACCCGCACCTTGCCGAACGTGGAACAGCTCGCGGTCTACGAACCCCCGTTCTACCGAGACGGCATCGACCGAAACGGGGTCCGTCGGCTCAACGCGGAGATCGAGCGCGGACAATCCGGGGCTGCACTCATCGACGCGCTCGTCGTTGCAGGGACCGCACCTGCGCTCATCGCGCGCGCTCCGCGGGTCGTCGCCCGAGCCCTGGGCCGTGTCGCCCTCGCGGTTCAGTCCCAGCAGCGGGGCCCGGCGTCATCGCTCCGCGACCTCCTCCCGGGCGTGCGCTACGACTTCTGCGCCGTCGCCGAACGTGACGGTCACGTCCGGGATTACGCAAGCATCGACCGTCCGGTGCTGCTGCTCAGCGGAACCGCGAGCCCCGCGTTCCTCCGCACCGCGATCCGTGGCCTCGCCCGGATCATCCCCGACGCGCGACACGTGGAGTTCGAAGGCCTCGGCCACGACGGACCCTGGAACGGTGGCGGACCCGCGCAGATCAGCGCCGCGCTCCTCGCCTTCTTCAGGTCCTGAACCAGACGCAGCAGCGTCTCGTTAGCCGATCGTCTACCGGGCGGTCGGTCGTCGCCCCAGTGACGACTGGAACCGTACGAGGTACCCGTCAGGGTCCTGGACGAGGAATTGATGCACGCCGGCCTCTTCCTCGCCGACGCCGTACCACTTCGTCTCGGGTTGCATGAAGAGCTCAACGCCAGCCTGACCGAGGACCTTCGCCAACGACTCAGAGTCCGGCACCGTGATCTGGAAATTCACCGAGTGGCTGCTCAAGAGGCCCCGTGATCCAGTTGCGGCCCACACCTGTTTGTTCGAGCATCAGGTGTGCGGCACCGAGAGTGATGTACGCGAAGCGTTCCTCAGCGCGCGAGTAGGCGACGTCGAAGCGGCACAAGTTGCACCAGAACTCCATGCTCTGGTCCAGGTCGGCCACGAGCAATTCGGGAACGAGCGAGGGTTCGAGAGTTGCAGTCACCGGACCATCGTCGCAGTCCCTTCCCTGCGGGCAGCCCTGGGAGCGAATCAGCCGCCGGTTGCTGTTCGGGGCGGATAGCGTCATGTCGTGATCACGATCGAGACCGTTGCTCCGACCACCGCGATGGCAGCTGACATCGTTCGGGAGTACATGGCCGACGTCGCGGGACGGTGGTACCAGCGGCCAGTAACAGACGACGAGCTGAGTCAGGCGCTTCAAGATGAGCCCTACGGCGATCTACAGGGGGCCACGGGCGTGCTGCTGGTCGCCGTCGAAAGCGAGCGACCCGTTGGCTGCGCCGGCGTTCGCTTCCTCGGCAGCGTGGCCGAACTCACCAAGGTCTTCACGGTGCCGTCGCATCGAGGCCGGGGACTCGGGTCACAGCTGCTGCGCGCCGCCGAGCAGGTCTGCCGACAGCGATCAATGAGTACGGTCCGGCTCGACACCCGCGCGGCCCTGGCGGAGGCGTGCGCAATGTACGAGCGCAACGGTTACGAGCGCGTCAAGCCCTTTAACGACGAGCGGTACTCCGACCGTTGGTACAGCAAGACACTTGTTGCGAGCGTCCGATAGCCGGTCGTTCAACGGACGGTCCTGGCCTTTATAGTCCGACCGCCGCGGGAACCGGGACGTCGGTCGCCGCCCTCTGCCGCTACGGCAGAGTGGGCACATGGTCAGTGCAGCACCCAACACGATCCACTTCCATCGCAAGCACCACGAAGCAGTGATGTCGGGCGAGAAGGTCACCACCGTGCGGTGGAATGAGGACGTACCGGTGGGGGCAGCCGTGTTCGTCTTCGATGAACACCCGACGGCAGGGCCGGTCCCCGGCACAGTGATCGCCGTGCACCAGTACCGGCTCGACGCCCTCACTCCCGAACAAGCCCACCAGCCGCCGCAGACTGACATGCAGCTCTTCGCGCAGCAGCTGCGCGAGAACTACTACCCGGACATGCCTTCCGACGCTGTCGTCGAGGTCGCCCAGCTCGCGATCGAGACGTCCCGATAGCCGATCGATCGACGGGCCGCCCGACGCCGTACGCTCGCCGCATGAGACGCGTTCTCGATTTCCTCGGCTTCACCCGGGCGAAGGGGTCACCTCGGCCCAAGATGCTCAGCGCGGTCATCAATGGTGTCGGGCTGTTCTTCGTGCTCACTGGTGGTTCGGTGATCGCCGGCAACGTGGAAGCCGGTAGCCCCGCCGCGATCTGGATCGGTGGCGCTCTTATCGTGGTGGGCGTGGCCTGCTGGGTCGTGGAGGGCGTTCTGAGTAGTCGAACGACAGGCGGCGGCCCGTCTCAGTAGCCAGTCGGCTATTGAGACATCGGCGCGAGGCGTTTCAGGAGCTGTACCAGGCTTTCTCGCTCTTGTGCACTGAGGTTCACCAGCAGCGCTTCTTCCGTGGCGAGGTGCTCGGGAAGGACGCTGTCCTGGACGCAAGCCGCTGGGATGGCAGTCGTCCTGCTCTGCGTCACCACGGCCGTCACGCGGCGGGCGCGTCCTGCTCTGCGCCGTGACCGGCAGTAAGCACCATCCCGTACAAGGCCACATCGGCTCGCTCCGGGCTCAGTGCAAGAGCGGAGCGAAGAGTGCCCTCGTGCATGAAGCCCAGGCGCTCCGCTACTGCTCGACTACGGGTGTTCAAAACCGCCGTTCGAATCTCGACTCGCGCTAAGCCTTCTGCGCGCGCCTCATCGATCAGTGCTTCGCATGCCCGGGTCACCACTCCCTGTCGCTCATGCGCTGCAGCGATCCAGAATCCCAACTCTCCGATGCCGGCATACCGGTCGAGGCGTAGCGATGCGCTCCCGACGGGCTCGTCGCCATAGGTGATCATCAAGGGGAGACTCGTGCCCTGCTCGTAAAGCGCTATCGCGAACGAGGCGTATGCCTCAGCAGATACGAGAGTCTGTTCCGGAGCAGCCCAAGGTTCCCAGGCTCTTAGGCGCGACAGCTCGTTGAGGGTCAGATCATGCATCACTTCGACCGTCGAACCATCACGCAGAGCAAGGCCGTATCCATCGCCGAGGTCGTGAGGCAAACGCATGAAATGACGTTACTGCAACTCCACACACCGAGCCGAGGAACGACTCCTGTGACGGGTCGCCCGGCTTCCACCGCTCGCCAGCGTCCGATAGCCGATCGGTCGACGAACCTGGCTTTGGCCGTTGTGACCAATAGCGCGAATGATGTGCGACGTGCTCTCGATTCGACCGCGATCCAGTGATGACTGCCATCTGATCGTGTCGTGGGTGCCGGACGCCGAGGCGCTGTACCTCTTC
>NZ_JAUCMN010000014.1 GCF_030363035.1 Curtobacterium caseinilyticum
GGGTTCGAGTCCCTGCAGTGCTCGTCCAGGGGCACCAGCAGATCCGTCGTGGGGTTCGAGTCCCTGCAGTGCTCGTCGGGGGCACGTCACGGATGCCGGGTTCTCCACAACCGTCGCCCTGGACGGTAGCGCGGCCCGCGTGCCCCGTACGATTGACCCCGTGTCCAAGGTCCTGAGCAGTCTCCCCGTCGGCGAACGAGTCGGCATCGCGTTCTCCGGAGGTCTCGACACCTCCTGCGCGGTCGCCTGGATGCGCGAGAAGGGAGCGGTGCCCTGCACGTACACGGCCGACATCGGCCAGTACGACGAGCCGGACATCGACGCCGTCCCGGGCCGCGCGAAGGAGTACGGCGCCGAGATCGCACGCATCGTCGACGCGAAGAGCGCCCTGGTGGAAGAGGGCCTCGTCGCCCTGCAGACCGGCGCGTTCCACATCCGGTCCGGCGGCAAGACCTACTTCAACACGACGCCCCTCGGCCGCGCCGTGACGGGCACCATGCTCGTCCGCGCGATGAAGGAGGACGGCGTCGACATCTGGGGTGACGGCTCCACCTACAAGGGCAACGACATCGAGCGGTTCTACCGCTACGGCCTGATGGCGAACCCGCGTCTGCGCGTCTACAAGCCGTGGCTCGACTCCGAGTTCGTCGAGGAGCTCGGCGGCCGCAAGGAGATGAGCGAGTGGCTCGTCGCCCGGGGCTTCCCGTACCGCGACTCCACCGAGAAGGCCTACTCGACCGACGCGAACATCTGGGGCGCCACGCACGAGGCGAAGAGCCTCGAGGAGCTCTCGAGCGGCCTGGACATCGTCGAGCCGATCATGGGCGTCGCAGCCTGGCGTGACGACGTCGAGGTCGCCACCGAAGAGGTCTCCGTCCGCTTCGAGGCCGGCCGCCCCGTCGCGATCAACGGCGTCGAGTTCCCCGACGCCGTCGCGCTCGTGTACGAGGCGAACGCCATCGGCGGCCGCCACGGCCTGGGTGCGAGCGACCAGATCGAGAACCGCATCATCGAGGCGAAGAGCCGCGGCATCTACGAGGCACCGGGCATGGCGCTGCTGCACATCGCCTACGAGCGCCTGCTCAACGCGATCCACAACGAGGACACCGTCGCGGCGTACCACAACGAGGGTCGCCGCCTCGGCCGCCTGATGTACGAGGGGCGCTGGCTCGACCCGCAGTCCCTCATGCTCCGCGAGTCGCTCCAGCGCTGGGTCGCCTCGGCCGTCACCGGCGAGGTCACCCTGCGTCTGCGCCGCGGTGACGACTACACGATCCTCGACACGACCGGCCCCGCGCTGTCGTACCACCCGGACAAGCTCTCGATGGAGCGCGTCGGCGACGCCGCCTTCGGCCCGGACGACCGCATAGGTCAGCTCACCATGCGGAACCTCGACATCGCGGACTCGCGCTCACGCCTCGAGCAGTACGCGGCCGCGGGCCTGATCGGCGGTGCGACGGGTGAACTCGTCGGCGAGCTGCAGACAGGCGAGGCCGAGGAGATCCTGGGCGGTGCGATCGTCTCGAGCGAGGACGAGGCACTCGGGCGGGCGACCGACGCCGCCTCCGAGGGCGCCGCGTTCGACTCGGGGACCGACTGACCCGTACCGCACCACCACGAACGGGAGCCCCTGCCGCGAGCGGGGGCTCCCGTTCGTCGTGCGGGCGTGTGCACACGTGCACCTCGTGCGTGCGCATCGTGCGACGTTGCACCCGTCGATCGACGCGCGCGATGTCGTTCGATGCGCGTGCATCCGTTGCGTTCGCATCGTGCGCCATGGCACCTGTCGATCGACGCGTGCGATGTCGCGAACCGCGGTCGGACCCACGCACCCCGTGACGGACGGGAGGCGCGGTGCCAGCCGGCACCGCGCCTCCCGTCCGTCGTCGGTGCGACTACCGCCGCTCGGCCGTCTCCGGCCGCTTCTTCCGCCACGGCAGTGCGGGCTGGTCCGGCCCGTCCCACACCTGCACGGCGCCCCACGCCGCTGCCAGGAGCGGCACCGAGATGATCGCGCCGGTGATCCCGGCGAGCACCGTGCCGGCCGTCAGACCGATGAGGATGACCAGGCCGTGCAGCTTGAGCGTCTTGCCCATCAGGACCGGCTGCAGCAGGTTGCCCTCGAGCTGGTTCACGAGCACCACGATGCCGACCACGATGAGGGCGGCCACCGGTCCGTTGGCGACCAGGGCGACGAGCGCGGCGAGGATCCCGGCCGCGGTCGCGCCGACGATCGGGATGAACGCGGTGATGAACACGACCACGGCCAGGGGGAGCGCGAGCGGGACACCGATGATCGCCAGTCCGACACCGATGCCGACCGCGTCGACCGCTGCGACGCTCGCAGTACCCCGGACGTACCCGCCCAGCGTGTGCACGACACGGTCGCCCACCCGACGAGCCCGCTCGTACCGGGCGCCCGTGAAGGGGCGGAGCAGGAACTCCCAGATCGCGGGGCCGTCCTTGAGGAAGAAGAAGAGCACCACGATCATCAGGACCAGGCCGGTCAGGAAGTTGGCCGTGGCGGACGCGCCCGCCAGCGCCCCCGTCCCGAACTGCGAGCTGGTGAGGAAGTCCTGCACGCCCTTCACCGCCTGGTCCACCTGCTGGTCGGAGATCGAGAACGGCAGGTGCGCGGCGAAGTCCTGCAGCTGGCCGAACCCGCGGATCGCCGACTTCTGCAGATCGGGCCACTGGGAGATGACGGCGACGACGATCAGCCAACCGACCAGACCGAGCACGACGAGCACGCCGAGCAGGACCGCGAGGGTCGCGAGCACCGAGGGCACCTTGTGGCGGCGGAGCCAGGACACGACCGGGTGCATGGCCGACGCGATGATGAGCGCGAGGAGCACCGGGATCGTGACGACGCTGAGCGTGGCCGCGGCGTACACGACACCGATCGCGATCACGAGCACGATGATCACCTGCAGGCACCGGGTCGCCAGACTGCCGAAGCCGTCGGTCCACTTGCGGACGAACGGGCCGGGCGCAGCGTCGGAGGGGGCGGCGGTGTTGCCGAACAGGGGCATGTGGCTCCTCGGTGGTGGGCGGGACCACCACGCTACCGACGCGGTCACCCCTCGGACGGAGGTCGGTCGTGCCGGCGTCGGCGTCCGCCGTCGCCGGTAAGCGCATCGGCCTCGACGCGCAGTGCACCCACTCCTACGCTGGTCGTACCGGGTTCTCCTTCAGGGTTCCGTCGTCACGATGCCCTCGCGGTCCGCGAGGTCTGGCGCAGCGGGACGGCCCGGTCGGATCCGGAGTGTGCACCACTCCGATGAAGGGCTGGTCCCATGACCGCCATGCACTGCCACTGTGGCACGCACCTCGACTTCTCGGCGGGCCAGACCCGCACCCCCGCTTCCTCGTTCGCGTCCACGACCCTGGCGGTGCTCTCGTGACGCCCCGCCCCACGGAGGACTGGCACCGACACGGCCTCCGCTCGCCGGACGAGGTCGCGGACATGATCGCCGAGCGCGTCGGCGGCACCTCCGACGCCACCGTCCCGGCCGGTGCGGAGCACGACGAGCCGTCCTACGCGGACTTCCTGGGCGAGCAGGTCTGACACCGCGGCGGTCTGCTCGAGCGTGACCCGAACGGGGGGCTCGCTGCGACGTCCGCTCAGGTGAACAATGCTCGGCAAGGGGCAGTCACGCCCCGTCCGCCTCACCAGCGGATGCCGGATCAGGGAGGACCCGACGTGCACGACCACGACACTCACCCGTTCGACCGACACATCGGCCCGCCGCACGTCGAGCGGTTCCGCCTCACGCGGACCGACGAGATGCTGCGGGTCGTCTGCACGTGCGCGATCGGGGCGGACCACGACAACACCATCCGGCACGCGGGTGCCGTCGTCACGAGCTGAGGCGTGTCGCGGCAGCCGAGCCGGGTCCTGCCGGGGAATCCGGACGCGGGCTCGACCGGAGCGCGATACTGGACCGGTGCGTGAACTCCAAGCCGCCATCGCCGCGGACCTCGACGTCCAGCCGACCATCGACCCGGAGCAGGAGATCGCCCGCCGCGTCGGGTTCCTGCGGGACTACCTGACCACCACCGGCGCGAAGGGCTTCGTCCTCGCCGTCAGCGGCGGCCAGGACTCCACGCTCGCCGGGCGACTGGTCCAGCTCGCGGTCGAGTCGCTGCGGGCCGAGGGTCGCGAGGTCGCGTTCGTCACCGTGCGCATGCCGTACCGCGTGCAGGCCGACGAGGACGATGCCCAGCTCGCCCTGCGGTTCATCGCGGCCGACCCGGGGATCGTCGTGAACATCGAGCACGGCGTCGACGGGGTCGTGCAGGACACCGCGGCCTCCGGGGTCGAGCTGAGCGACTTCGTCAAGGGCAACGTCAAGGCCCGCATGCGCATGGTCGCCCAGTACGCGGTGGCCGGGCAGCAGGGGCTCCTGGTCGTCGGGACGGACCACGCGGCCGAGGCCGTGACCGGCTTCTTCACGAAGTACGGCGACGGCGGCGTCGACCTCACCCCGTTGACCGGGCTGACGAAGACCCAGGGGCGGCAGCTGCTGGAGCACCTCGGTGCGCCCGCACGCCTGTACGAGAAGGCCCCGACGGCCGACCTGCTCGACGACCTGCCCGGTCAGACGGACGAGGCGAACCTCGGCCTGACCTACGCCGAGATCGACGCGTACCTGCAGGGGCACGAGGTACCGGACGAGGTCGCCGAGGCCATCGAGACGCGCTACCGCGCGACCGAGCACAAGCGTCGCGTCCCCGCGACACCGTTCGACAGCTGGTGGCAGCAGGGCGCCTAGGCGCCCTGCGAGCTCCGGACGGGAGGCGCGGTGCAGGTCGGACCTGCACCGCGCCTCCCGTCCGTGCCCGCTGCGTCTTCCCTCGCTCACTGCGTGCTCCCCGGGCTCGCTGGGTCCTCCCCGGCCTCGCCGCGTCCTCCCCGGCCTCGCCTCGCCGTCCACAGGCCCGGTCGCGGGGCTGTCGGCGCTGGTCGCGTGGCTCCTAGGATGACCCCAACGGAACAACAGATGCGGACTCCCGGGCGCGACCGACCGTGACCGGCCCGCTGGGGGGAACCATGGAAGTCCTGCTCGCGCTCGGCGCCGTCCCGCTCGTCATCGTCGGGATCATCGTCCTCGCCGTGATCGCGCTCGTGTACGCCAAGCTCGTCTACCGCAATGCCGGTGCGGACGAGGCGCTCATCATCACCGGCAAGCGATCGCGCAAGGTGAAGAACCCCGACGGCACCGAGACCGTCGAGTCCGGCATCAAGGTCGTCCTCGGCGCGGGGGTGCTCGTCCGGCCGTTCTTCGAACGGGTCGCGAAGATCTCGCTGTCGTCGCGGGCGATCGACATCAACGTGAACGCGCAGGACTCCCGCGGCGTCACGATCGACGTCGAGGCCGTTGCGCTCGTCAAGGTCGGCGAGGCCGACGCCTCGATCCGGGCTGCGGCACAGCGCTTCCTCGGCCAGGAGAAGAAGATCGACGACTTCGCGCGCGAGGTCCTGTCCGGCTCGCTCCGTGCATCCATCGGCGCGACCGACGTGTCGACGATCATCCGGAATCGTGACCAGCTCACGGTCGCCGTCCTCGACGTCGCCAAGGATGCCCTGCACAGCCAGGGGCTCGACGTCGACTCGTTCGAGATCAAGGGCATCTCGGACCGCAACGACTACATCAGCGACCTCGGTCGAGCCGAGCGGGCACGCGTGCGGCTCGAGGCCGAGAACGCCGAGGCGCAGGCCGACCGCGAAGCGCGCGAGGCCCGAGCCACAGCCGACCAGGCGATCGCCGAGGCGGAGAACACGCTCGCCATCCGCCGTGCCGCGCTGCAGCTCGACGCCGACCGCGCGTCGGCCGAGGCCGCTGCCGCCGGCCCGCTCGCGCAGGCCCGTGCTTCGCAGGGCGTCGTCGAGCAGGAGCAGATCACGGCGCAGAAGCGGGCCGAGCTCCGTCGTGCCGAGCTGGAGTCCGAGGTCTCCGCCGTCGCCGAGGCGAACGCGCGGAAGACCCGGGTCGAGGCCGAGGCTGCCGCCGCTGCCCAGGTCGAGACCGCCCGAGCGCAAGCCGAAGCGCGACGCATCTCCGCCGAGGCGGTCGCCGCCGAGGCCCAGGCCGAGGCCGCAGCCCGCAAGCTCGCCGCCGACGCCTCTCGTGCCGAGGGGGAGGCGGCCGCCGACGCGATCCGCGCGAAGGGTCAGGCGGAGGCCGACGCGACCAAGGCACAGGCCGACGCACTCGCGCAGCACTCCGAGGCGGTGCTCCGGGTGAAGGCCATCGAGACGCTGCCGAGCATCGCTCGCGAGCTCGCCGCACCGATGGGCAACATCGACAAGCTCACGGTGGTGTCCTCGGACGGCGCCGGCGCCCTGTCGAAGAGCGTCGTGAGCCAGTTCAGCGAGGTCGACGCGCTGCTCGGCACCACCGCCGGGTTCACGCTGAGCGACATCGTGAAGAGCAGCACGACCGGTCAGGCTGCGGCACGCGCCGTCGCACGCGAGCAGGAGACCGTGCCGGGCGACTGACCGGCGGGCACCGACGCCACGACGGGCGCGAGCGGGTCATCCCCGTTCGCGCCCGTCGTCGTCCTGGTGGGCGAGCGGCTCAGTCCCGTTCGCGCCCGTCGTCGTCCTGGCGGCGCTGCTGCCCGCCCGCGTCCTCGCGCTGACCGGCGTCCTCGCGCCGCTCTGCATCCTCGGCGTGGCCCGCATCCTCGGCGTGGTCCGCCTCCTCGATGTGGCCAGCGGCGTCGCGCTCGGCTGCGAGTCGCTGCTGCCAGACCACGCTCCGCGCGGCACCTTCGAGGACGCCCTCCACGCTGCCACCGGTCTTCGCCGCCAGCGCGCCACTGAGGCCCGCGGTGAGCGTGCCACCAGCGGCAGCCAGGCGCTCGACCACCTCTTCCTGGCGGGGGGTCAGCGGTTCGTCGACCATGCTGTCCACGGTCTCCCGGATGTTCTCCTCGCTCGCGTCGAGCGCGGCCTCGTCGCCTGCGTGCAGGGCCGCGGCCTCGCCGACGACGACGAGTCCGAGCCGTGCGGCGTCGTCCTCCGGGCGGGGGTGTTCGTTCTCGTCGGTCATGTCGCGGACGGTACGCCGACGACCATGAGTGCCCGACGTGTCCCGTGCCCCCCGGCCCAGCGGGAGCGGCGGCGCGGGATCCCGCCCGGAACGACGAACTCCCCGGCTCACGGTGGGCACCGTGGACCGGGGAGTTCGTCGACCGCCGACGCCCCCGCGTCGGTCAGCTGCGTCCGCGAGGGATCAGCGGCGGGCGCCGCGACCGGCGAAGCGCGTGTAGAGGAACAGCACGATGACGGCACCGATGATCGAGCCGATGATGCCGGCCGGCTGGAAGAAGCCGTCCATCGGGTCGTGCTGGAAGATCAGGAAACCGAGGAAGCCGCCGACGAACGACCCGATGATGCCGAGGACGATCGTCATGAGGATCGACATGTGCTGCTTGCCGGGGATGATCAGGCGGGCGAGGGCGCCGGCGATGAGGCCGATGATGATGAGGCTGATGATGAGACCGAGCACGGTGTCCTCCTTGTGTCGGACCTTGCCGCGGTCAGGGGTGTCCGCGGTCGTGGTCAGGTGCCGATTGAACTCCGCGGTTCCTCAGCGCGCACTCAGCCTGCGTGGAGGTACAGCACCGGACGGCAGCCCCGCCCCGGTCAGACCGCGCCGGTCGCCTCGAGCTCGGCCTGCAGCTCCGCGTCCGACGGTTCGACGAAGTGCTTGCCGTTCGGTAGCACCACGACGGGGATGTTCTTGCGCCCGCTGATCGCCTCGGCACGGTCCGCCGCCGACAGGTCCGCCTCGACGTCCACGTACTCGTAGTCCACACCGAGCCGATCGAGCAGCGCCTTCGATCGCCGGCAGTCGCGGCACCAGTCCGCACCGAACATGGTCACCTTGTCGAACGTCGCGTCAGTCATGTCCTCACAGTACGTTCAGCAGCCACCGGACATTCCCGCGACGGCCGACCGGACCGGGGAGCACGATGGCGCCATGACCGCGACGACGGACGGCGCCGACCACCCGCACCACCGCCACGGCTGGTGGTGGAAGACGCTGATCGCCGGGTTCCTGCTCTGGGTGGTGACGATCGTCGTCACCGTCGTGACGAGCAACACGAACCTCGTGCCGACCATCATCCTGCTCGGGAGCTTCCTGGTGCCCTTCACCGTGGTGCTCTTCGTCATCGAGCGGGTGACGGGCACGGTGAGCACGATGCAGCTGGTGACGGCGTTCTTCGTCGGAGGCATCCTCGGTGTCCTCGGCGCCTCCCTGCTCGAGGCCGACCTGCGCCAGGGCGCGTTCATCTTCGTCGTCGTCGGCTTCGTCGAGGAGTTCGTGAAGGCCCTCCTGCTGCTCGTGGTCGGGTGGCGGGTCCGGCCGAAGACCGCGCGGCAGGGTGCCCTGCTCGGTGCGACCATCGGTGCGGGCTTCGCGGCGTTCGAGTCCGCCGGGTACGCGTTCAACGCGGCGATCACGCAGCGGGGCATCGACCTCGTGTCACTGCTGCAGACCGAGGTGGTCCGCGCGGTCCTGTCGCCGGTGGGGCACGTGCTCTGGACGGCGATCATCGGTGCCGTCCTGTTCGGGACGGCCCGGAGCGGTGCCAGGTTCCGCTGGTCGTGGGGGGTCGCGGTCGCCTACGTCGTCTCGTCGGTGCTGCACGGACTGTGGGACAGCAACGCGACCCTGTCGACGGTCCTCGCGTTCGTGCTCACCGGCACGCCCTTCTCCGCTGCGGCCTCGGGCTCGGTGCCGCCCGGGCTCGCGGGCTTCGCGACGACGCTCTACGTGGTGGGGCTGCTCGTCGTGACGGTCATCGGCGTCGTGGTGCTCGTCGGCGTGCTCGTGCACCACCGGCGGATCGACGGCGCCCGTGCCGACCAGCGCGCAGACGCCGCCCCGGTGTGGGAGACGACCCCGCCGCCGACCGCGCCCTGACCCGCACTGCCCGGCCGCCGACCGCGCCCTGACCCGCACGGCCCGGCCGCCGCACGCGCCCGGACCCGCACGGCCCGGCCGCCGCACGCGCCCGAACCCGCACGGCCCGGCCGCCGCACGCGCCCTGACCCGCACGGCCCGGCCGTCGCACGTGCTCGGACCCGCCCGAGCACCGTCCACCGACACGTCCCCGTTCCCCGCGCGCCCTACGATGGCCCCATGCCGCAGCGACCCGACCCCGAACGGGCCGCCTGGGCCTCGGCCGCCGTCCGACGCTTCGCCGCCGCGACCAACCTGCTCGTCGCCGCCCGTGTCTTC
The DNA here is from genome assembly GCF_030363035.1 of Curtobacterium caseinilyticum. Taxonomy (GTDB): domain Bacteria; phylum Actinomycetota; class Actinomycetes; order Actinomycetales; family Microbacteriaceae; genus Curtobacterium; species Curtobacterium caseinilyticum. The sequence goes on from NZ_JAUCMN010000014.1 coordinate 9,258, forward strand.
CGGATCGTCGGCGGCGACCCCCGCGACGCCGCAGCGCTCGCCGCCCTCCTGACCGCGCTGGGCGCGCGCGAGGCGGAGGACGAGGAACCCGCGGGCCGCGGGCCCGACGACCGCGGACGGGTCGACCAGCTCTGGTGCCTCGGCGACCCGGAGGCGTCGACCGCGGCCGTCGAGCGCGAGACCGACCGTCCCCGCGGGGCGACCCTCGTGGTCGTCGATGCCGGCCGTCACGCACCCGCCGTCGACGAGGACGCCTTCGGCCCGGTCGCCCCGGCCCGCCCGGGCGTCCTCGCCGTCCCGGCACTCTCCGACGACGTCTTCCTCGTGTCCACGGGACGCGAGCCGGAGCACGACCCCGCGGCGGTCGCACGCATCCGCTGGGCCCGCCGCTCGATGCCGGTCACGCGTGCCCTCGCTGCCGAGCTCCGCGACGCCGGCCTCCTCCGGGGCACCCGCGTCGGCGTGTCGATGGTGCTCGAACCGAAGACGGCCGTGCTCAGCCTGCTCCTGCGGGATGCCGGCGCCGAGGTGGTCGTGTACGCGCACGCCGACGAGACCGACGACGCCGTCGCCGAGGCGCTGCGTCAGGCAGGGCTGCCCGTCCACGCCAGCAGCACCGCCTCGCTCGCGGAGCAGCAGACGCTCGCGCTGGCGATGCTCGACACCAGACCGCACGTGCTGCTGGACGACGGCTCGCACCTGATCCGGCTCGCACACCAGGAGCGGCCGGAGCTGCTGCCGACGATGCTCGGCGCGGCGGAGGAGACGACGAGCGGCCTCCGCCCCCTCCGCGTGATGGCGGAGCGCGGGACGCTGGGCATCCCCGTGGTCGCCGTGAACGACGCCCGCACCAAGACGTTCCCCGACAACCGGTACGGCACCGGCCAGTCGACGGTGTTCGCGACCCTCGACCTGGTCGACGCGCTCGCGCCCCGCGCGCACCGGGTCCGGCCGGGAGGCACGGCGGTCGTCGCCGGGTTCGGTCCCGTCGGCGAGGGGGTCGCCCAGGTCCTCGGTGCGCTCGGCCTGCGGGTGACGGTCGCCGAGGTCGACGCCGTGCGCGCCCTGCAGGCGCGTCTCGCCGGGTACGCGGCGGCACCGCTCGTCGACGCCGTGGCCGATGCCGACCTGGTCGTGAGCGCCACGGGGGTGCGGGACACGATCGACCACGACGTCCTCCGGGCCTGCGCCGCGGGCGCCGTCGTCTCGGTGGCCGGTGGCGTCGACCACGAGGTCGCCCTCGCGGACGCTGCGGCGGCGGGCGCGGCGGCGACGACCGAGGCGCCCCACGTGGACCGACTGACCTGGCCGGACGGCCACCAGGTGCTGGTGCTCGCCGGGGGCGGCGGCGTGAACACGAGCGCGGCCGAGGGCAACCCCGTCGAGGTGATGGACCTGTCCTTCGCCGTGCAGCTCGGCGCGCTGCGCATGCTGCTCGAACGCGGGGACGAACTCGAGCGTGCGGTCGTGCCGATCGACCCCGCGGTGGACGAGGCGACCGCCCGCGCGGCGCTCGCCGCCTGGGGGAGTCGGGCCGTGCCTCTCGCCACCGGCACGGCCGGTGTGCCGCTGGCGCGTCGGTCCGGATCAGGCGGCGTGGGCCCAGGCCCGCTCGCCGCGCGACCAGCGGACCGCGAGCCCGACGTCCGGACCCACCGGTTCGGGGACCCGTCGTGAGCGCGACCGCAGTCGTCGTGCACTCGGCGCGCGTCGTCGTGCCGATGACCGCGCCGCCGATCGCGGACGGTGCGGTGGCGGTGCGGGACGGACGCATCCTGCACGTCGGCGACCGCTCCTGGGTCGTCGACCAGCTCGACGCGGCGGGCCGCCCGTGGACCGAGCGCCGCTGGCGGGGTGCGCTCCTGCCGGGCCTCGTCAACGCGCACTCGCACCTGCAGTACACCGGCATGTCCGGTGTCGGTCGACGCCAGTACGAGGGGTTCGAGGACTGGGCGGCGGCGTTCAACGAGGACTACGCCCGGCCGCACGACTGGCGGGCCGAGGCGGGCGCCGGTGCCGTGGCCTCGCTCGCAGCGGGCGTGACGAGCATCGCGGACGTCGTCACCGACATCGAGGCGGCCGACGTCCTCCGGGAGCACGGCCTCGGCGGCATCACGTACTGGGAGGTCATGGACTGGGAGAACGCGGCGTGGGAGTCCCACGGGCGCGACCAGGTCCTCGACGAACTCGAGCGCATCCCGTCCACGCCCGGTGCCGGCCTGTCCCCGCACGCGCCCTACTCGCTCGACGTGGCACCGCTCCTCGAACTCCCGGACATCGTGCGCCAGCGCGGGCTCCGCCTGCACCTGCACCTGGGCGAGGCCGCCTTCGAGGGGGAGCGGATCGCGCTCGGGCCGGTCCCCGGGTTCGAGGGCGTCGACGGCGTCGGCCACACCGCGGACTGGCACCTGGCGAACGTGCCGTCCTTCCGTGCCATGCGCGCGCTCGGCTTCGGAGCCAGCGCGACCGCGTTCGTGGACCGGCTCGGGGTGCTCGGTCCGGACTGCCACATCGCGCACGGCGTCTACATGACGGCGTCCGACCGGGCACTGCTCCGTGCACGTGGCACGACGGTCGCGCTGTGCCCGCGGTCGAACGCGGTGATCGGCCTCGACCCACCGCCCGTCGCCGACTACCTGCGCGAGGGCAGCCCGATCGCGATCGGCACCGACTCGCTGTCGTCCTCGCCGTCCCTCGACCCCATGGCCGACGTCACGGCCCTGCACCGCATCGCCCGTGCCCAGGGCTACGGCCACCGCGACCTGCACGAACGCCTGCTGGCCGCGGCCACGCTCGGCGGAGCGCACGCCATGGGGCTGGCCGTCGGCCCGGACCGCACCGGCCACCTGGCGGTCGGGGCCCGCGCCGACCTGGCGGTGTTCGACGTCGACGCCCGCACCGTGCCGGACGCCCTGGCCGAGCTCGTCGAGGACGGGGCCGGCCGGGCCGTTGCGACCGTCGTGCGCGGTGTGGTGCGGGCGACCGACGGCACCGTGCACATCGGCACCGTGAACACCGGGAGCGTGCACACCGGGAGCGTGCCCCCAGATGCGGTGCATGCCGGACGCGCACGAGGCGACGCCGTGCACGCCGGCAGCGCCGCGTCCGACGCCGTGCACCCGGACACCCACAGTCCCACCCCCGTCCCCGAGGAGACCCGATGACCGACACCGCACCCCGTCCCGGCATGGTCGCCCGCCGCACCGTCACCGGCGAGCTGATCGAGTGGCTCGACGTGCCGCAGCGCGCCGCCGCCCTCGGCATGGACCCGCATCCCGAGGGTGGCTGGTACACCCGCACCTGGACGTCGCCGGCCACCGTCGACACCGCTGCGGGGGAGCGCCCGGCGGCGACGCTCATCCACTTCCTGCTGCCCCCGGGCGAGGCCTCCGCCTGGCACCGGGTGACGAGCGACGAGATCTGGATGTGGCACGGCCCGGACACCGTCGTGCTCGAGCTGGGCGGGTCCGGCGACCAGCCCGAGCCCGGGGACCGCATCACCCTCGGCCCGGACGCCGGCCGGCACCGGTTGCACGACGCGCAGGCGTTCGTCCGCGGCGGCGTCTGGCAGCGCACCCTGCCCGGTGACGGCGAGGTGCTCCTCAGCTGCATGGTCTCGCCGGGCTTCTCGTTCGACGACTTCACCATGGTCGCCGCGCACGCCGACGGCGACGCCGCGTAGCGCCCGGACATCCGGATCGCGCTGGTATCCCACGCGCCGGTACACTGCGTCCTGCCCCCGCCCCTCCTGACGAAGGCCCTCCCGTGACCCGCACCCGCCGTCTCTCCCTCGCCGTCGCCACCGCCGCGGTCGCCGCACTCGCGCTCGCCGCCTGCTCCGCCGGGGGCAGCGGCAGCGGCGGCGACACCGTCACCGACGGCAAGCTCACCATCGCCACCGGGCAGCCGGCGTACTCGCCCTGGGTCGAGGACGACGAGCCGCAGTCCGGCAAGGGCTTCGAGTCCGCCGTGGCCTACGCGGTCGCGAAGGAGATGGGCTACGCGAAGTCCGACGTCGTCTGGAAGCGCAGCACGTTCGACAGCGCGATCGCGCCGGGCCCGAAGGACTGGGACCTCAACGTCCAGCAGTTCTCGATCGACGCGAAGCGCAAGAAGGCCGTCGACATGTCGACGCCGTACTACACGACCACCCAGGCGGTCGTGACCACGAAGGGCTCGAAGGCGGTCGACGACACGACCGTCGCTGCGCTGAAGGGCGACACGATCGGGGTCGCCGCGGGTTCGACGAGCATCAGCTCCGTGAAGAACGTCCTCGGCGTCACCCCGCAGGTGTTCAACTCGAACGACGATGCCGTGCTCGCGCTGAAGTCGGGCCAGATCGACGCCATCGTCACCGACCTGCCGACGGCCTTCTACATGGCATCCGCGCAGCTCGACGACGGCACGGTGTCGGCGCAGTTCCCGGCCGACGGCGAGGGCGACCAGTTCGGCTTCGTCCTGCCGAAGGGCTCCGCGCTGACGAAGGAGGTCGACACGGCGCTCGCCGCGCTCGAGGAGGACGGCACCCTGCAGGACCTGCAGACGAAGTGGCTCTCCTCGGAGACGAACACCCCCGTCCTGAAGTAGCCGACGCCGCATGCCCGCACCAGCAGGCGCCGGGACACCGGTCGCCGCCCCCGCACCGAGCCAGGTCGAGGCCGAACGGCGGCTCTACCGTCGCCAGCGCGGCCGTCGCTCGGTCGTCGTGTCGGTCGTCTCGACGCTCGTCGTCGTCGCGGTCGTGTGGCTCGGCGTCGTCAACACGCCGGGGTGGGCCGCGGTCCAGCAGTCGTTCTTCGACCCGCAGACCGCGATCGACACGTTCCCGGGCGTCCTGCTCGGCCTGTGGCTCAACGTCCGGATCCTGTTCTTCAGCGCGATCGGCGTCGCGGTGCTCGGCACCCTGCTGGCCGTGGTGCGCGGGCTGCGCAACCCGGTGTTCTTCCCGCTGCGGATGCTCGCGACCGGGTACACGGACCTGTTCCGTGGGCTGCCGCTCATCATCGTGCTGTACCTCGTCGGCTTCGGCATCCCCGGGCTCGGGATCCTGCCCCGGCAGCCGCCGGAGGTCTGGGGCACGATCGCCATCGTGCTGACCTACTCGTCGTACGTCGCCGAGGTGCTCCGCGCCGGCATGGAGGCCGTGCACCCCTCCCAGCGCCTCGCCGCCCGGTCGCTCGGCCTGTCGCACGCGAAGACCCTGCGACTGGTCGTCCTCCCGCAGGCGGTCCGCAAGGTGACGCCCGCGCTCATGAACGACTTCGTCTCGATGCAGAAGGACGTGGGCCTCGTGTCGATCCTCGGTGCGGTGGACGCCGTTCGGAGCGCCCAGATCGCACAGGCCGAGACCTACAACTTCACGCCGTACTTCGTCGCCGGCCTGCTGTTCGTCGTGATCAGCCTGCCGCTCATCCGCGTGACCGACGCGATCGCGCGTCGGCAGCAGCGCCGCGAGCAGATCGGAGGGACCGTGTGAGTGGCACGGACGAGGCGGGCGCGGGTCGCGCCTCCCGACCGGTCGACGGCCTGGAGGCCCGTGGTGCGTCCGACGCACCGGTGACCGTCCTGGAACTGCGCGGCCTGCGCAAGGCGTTCGGCGAGCACGAGGTGCTGCGAGGGATCGACCTGACCGTGCACCGGCACGAGGTCATCTGCGTGATCGGGGCGTCCGGGTCCGGCAAGTCGACGCTCCTCAAGACCGTGAACCTGCTCGAGGGCATCGACGACGGCGAGGTCCTGCTGCAGGGCACCGACATCGCGGACCCGCGGATCGACGTCGACGCGACCCGCGCGCGGATCGGCGTCGTCTTCCAGCAGTTCAACCTGTTCCCGCACATGAGCGTGCTCGACAACGTGACGCTCGCGTCGCGCAGGGTGCACGGTGTCGGCAAGGCCGAGGCCGAGGCCACCGCCAGACGGCTGCTCGACCGGATCGGCCTGGCGGACTTCGCCGGGTCGTACCCGGACCGGCTCTCCGGCGGGCAGCAGCAGCGCGTGGCCATCGTCCGGGCGATCGCGACCGCGCCGGAGCTCCTGCTGCTCGACGAGGTCACGAGCGCGCTCGACCCGCAGCTCGTGGGTGAGGTGCTCGACCTGGTGCGCGAGCTCAAGGAGCAGGGCGCGACGATCCTCATGACGACGCACGAGATGTCGTTCGCGCGGAACGTCGCCGACCGGATCGTGTTCCTGCACCGGGGCGAGGTGGTCGAGCAGGGCGCTCCGGCGGACGTGCTCGACCGCCCGCAGCACCCGGCGCTCGTCGAGTTCCTGTCCCGCGTCCACGCCTGACCCCGTCCCCCTCCGCAAGACGCAACGTCGGCGGCGCTGCGCAGCGGAACGGCGCTGCGAGGAACCGCCGACGTTGCGTATTGCGAGCCGGGCGAGCCGGGCGAGCCGGGCGAGCCGAGCTACGGGGTCAGGAGCACCTTGCCGATGACCTCGCCGTCGCGGACCCGGCGGTGCGCCTCGGCGGCCTCGGACAGGGGCAGCACCGAGTCGACGACCGGGCGCACCCGACCGTCGGCGACCATCGGCCAGACGTGCTCGCGCACGGCCGCCACGATGGCGGCCTTCTCGTCCGTCGGTCGCGCACGCAGCGTGGTGGCGCTGATCGTCGCGCGCTTGCGCATCATCGCCCCGAAGTCGAGCTCGCCCTTCGCTCCGCTGCCCGCCGCGATCACCGCGAGGTGCCCGTTCGGCGCGAGCACCTCGAGGTGCTTCGCGAGGTAGTCCGCCCCGACGACGTCGAGCACCACGTCGACCCCGCGGCCGTCGGTGAAGGCCAGGGCACGCTCGACGAAGTCCTCGGTTCGGTGGTCCACCACGAGGTCGGCGCCGAGCTCCTCGGACGCCCGGACCTTGCGCTCGCCACCGCTCGTCGCGATCACCCGGGCGCCGAGTGCCTTCGCCCAGACGACCGCGTGCGACCCCATGCCGCCCGTGCCGCCGTGCACCAGGAGCGTCTGTCCGGGTCGGAGCCCGGCGATCATCCCGACGTTCGAGTACACCGTGCACGCCGCCTCGGGCAGCCCCGCGGCCTCGATCAGGTCCACCCCGTCGGGGACGGGCAGCACCTGCGTCGCGGGCACCGCCACGAGCGTCGCGTAGCCGCCGCCGGACAGCAGCGCACAGACCCGGTCGCCCACGGCGAACCCGTCGGCGCCCTGGCCGAGTGCGCGGACCATCCCGGAGACCTCGAGCCCGAGGACGTCGGACGCCCCGGGCGGCGGCGGGTAGTTGCCCGCCACCTGCTGCAGGTCGGCGTTGTTGACGCCGGCTGCCGCGACCTCGATCAGGACCTCGCCGGGCCCGGCCACCGGGTCCGGGTGCTCGTCGAGTCGGAGTCCGCCGTCGTGCGCTGTGATCGCCTGCATGCCCCCGACGGTACGCGCCCGGCCGCAGCACCCTGGACGCGCGCCGTGTACCGTCGGGGCGGATCCGCGCCGGTCCGTCGCGCGGGCACGAACAGGGGGGACACACATGCCCAGGAAGACCATCGCGGTCGCGACCGCCGCGCTCGCCGTCGCACTGCTCGCCGGCTGCTCGACCGGCGGGTCGGAGGATGGCGGATCGGATGCCGCCGGGTCCGGCTCGACCCAGACCTCCGCACCGCGGTCGGCCACCCCGGAGGCCGCGTCGCAGTCGAAGGCCGAGGCGTGCTCGGCGTTCCAGTCCGAGGTCGAGGACGCAGCGAAGGACCTGCAGGAGCAGTCGAGCCAGTTGCAGGCCGATCCCGCCGCCGCCCTGGCGAAGCTGGACGAGCTCGACCAGTCGGTGTCCGAGGGGGTCGCCTCGGTGCAGAACGCCGAGGTCAAGCCGAAGGCGCAGGCCTTCCAGGCCGCCTACCGCGACCTGCTCACCGAGGTCAAGGCGATCACCCAGGACCCGGCCTCGGCAGACATGGCGGCGTTCAAGGCATCCACGCAGGGGCTCGAGGCCGCGAGCACCGACTTCCGCACGGTCTGCCCGTCGTCCTAGCGGCACCGCACGACGACGCCCCGCCCACCGATCGGCGGACGGGGCGTCGTCGTGCCGTGCGGGTCAGGCCGCGGGCTCCGCGCGGTCGAGCCGCTCGACGTCCTCGTCGCGGAGCTTGATGGTCGCCGCGACCACCGAGTCGAGGATCGACTGCGGCCGGGACGCCCCGGGGATCGGGATCACGACGTCGCTCTTCTGCAGCTCCCAGGCCAGCGCCACGACCTGCGGCGACACGTCGCGCTCGCGAGCGATCACGGCGAAGTCCTCGTACGCGGTGCCGAGGTCCGCCGCCTTCGCGATGCCGCCGAGCGGGCTCCACGGCAGGAACGCGATGCCGAGCTCGTCGCAGAGCTCGAGTTCCGGCTCGCTCGACCGGAACGCCGGCGAGAACTGGTTCTGCACCGAGGCCAGTCGGCCGCCGAGGACCTCGTTCGCCTCGCGGATCTGGTCGGGGTCGGCGTTCGAGATGCCGGCCATCCGGATGACGCCCTCGTCGAGGAGCTCCGCGAGCGCGCCGACCGAGTCGGCGTAGGGCACGGCCGGGTCCGGCCGGTGGAACTGGTACAGGCCGACGGCGTCGACACCGAGCCGCTTCGCCGAGGCCTTCGCGGCCTCCTTGAGGTACTCCGGCCGACCGTCCTGCGCCCACGGGCCCGGCTCCGGCCGCAGGTGCCCGCCCTTCGTCGCGACGAGCACCGCGTCGGTGTCGCCGTGGAACGCACGGATCGCCTTCGCGATGAGCTCCTCGTTGTGCCCGACCTCGTCCTTCGCCGCCTGGTGGTAGGCGTCGGCGGTGTCGATGAGGGTCACACCGGCCTCGAGGGCCGCGTGGATGGTCGCGATCGCCTGTCGCTCGTCGGGTCGTCCCTCGATGGACATGGGCATCCCGCCCAGACCGATGGCGCTGACCGACACGTCTCCGATGACTCGTTGCTTCATGCGCCCAGCATGCGCTGACGGTTCGGCACCGCGCCCAGCGTGCGGGGAGGGGACAGGTGGTCGAGGGCGGGTGGGCGGCGCGTGGCGGGCGGGGCGCGCGGGACCAGGTCCCGGACACGGCACCAGGGAGTTCCGCGGTGCGGCGGCCGGAACCTGGTTCCGGTGGTCGCGTCCGACGGGTGCGCGCCTACGGTGCCTGCAGCGCGGACACCGGACCGGTGTCGGCCCCGGTGCCGGTGGCCTCGGCGAAGACGACCCCGCCCCAGGTCACGACCGCGATCGCCAGCACGAAGCCGAGGGCCGCGATCCACCACGACGAGCGCCGGCGCACCCAGGCACCGATCGCGAGCACGACGGTGGCGACCCCGATGACGAACGCGCCGCCGACCGCGATCGCGGCACCGCCGAGGAACCGCCCGGGGGAGCACCCCGTCGCCGCGTCACAGCTCGCGGTGGCGGACACGACGGCGATGATCCCGATCACCGTGGTCAGGATCGTCAGCACGGCGCCGAACGCCAGCAGCAGCACGGTCGACACGCGGTCGGCGACCCGGCCGGCGGGGAAGAGGGTCGTGCCACCGCGCTCCCACGCGGCGCGCTCGGCACCGCTCGGACCGGAGGGCGAGGACTGCGGCGGACCGCCGGACGGGTGCGACCAGGTCATGCGACCGGTCTACCGTGCCTCGACGCCGAACGCCTGGGCGAGGCGCTGGATCTTCTGCGCACGGCCGAGTCGCGGCAGGTCGGAACCGTCGCGGATGACCTGCCCGCGGGCCTCGAAGTCGTCGAGGAAGTCCTGCGCCCACGCCACGTCGGTCGGGGTCGGCGAGATGACCTCGTTGATCACGGGGAGCTGCTCGGTGTCCAGGCAGAGCTTGCCGGTGAGTCCGAGCGACACCGCCACCTGCGACTGCTCGCGGAGGATCGCGTGCGCCGAACCGACGGTCGGACCGTCGATCGGACCGGGCAGGTCGCCGACGCGGGACGCCACGACGAGGCGTGACCGCGGGTACGCCATGGCGAGCGTGTCCGCGGAGGTGCCGGTGTCGCGGCGGTAGTCACCCGAGCCGAACGCCAGCCGGAACGCACCCTGGGCCTTCGCGATCGCCGTGGCCTCCTCGATGCCCAGCGCGGACTCGACCAGCGCGATGACCGGCGTGTGGCCGCCGAGCCGGTGCCAGGTGTCGGTGACCTGCGCGGGGGACTCGGTCTTCGCGAGCACCACGCCCTGCAACCCCGGCAGCCCACGGAGCTCCTCGACGTCGTCGGCCCAGAAGTCGGTCGTGACGTCGTTGATCCGGACCCAGGCCTCGCCGCCGCCCGCCAACCACGACGCGACGGTCGTGCGGGCACCCGGCTTCGCTGCGGGGTCGACGGCGTCCTCGACGTCGAGGATGATCTGGTCGGCACGGGAGCGCTGCGCCCGCTCGAACCGGTCGGCGGCGGTGCCGGGCACGAGGAGCCAGGAGCGGGAGATCTCGGCGGGGACGGACCGGCGTCGGTCCGGCCTGGTCGACGATGGGGCGTGGGCGGACGGGGCGGTGCGGTCGTCGATGGCCATGACCCGTTGGTACCACACCGGCTGCTCGGACTGCGCACCGGGCCCGCCCGGAAACCCCGAAACGTCGGGTCATTGCCAGGGTGGTCGGTCGCTTCCGCCTACAGTGTCGGATGTGTGGCGAGACAGGGTGACCGACGGCGCGGACGACGGAAACGACGACGTCCCCGTCGAGGGTGCCACCGCGCCCACGGACGGACGACAGCGGGGAGAGCAGGAAGAGACCGTCGTGACGGACGAACCCGACCGCACCCTGCGTCCCGAACTGCAGCTCACGAGTCCGCAGGCGATCAGCCTGGGCGACCCGCGCCTCCAGGCCGGCAACGCCGCCGAACCGACGTGGGACGCCTGGCGGACCCAGCTGACCGGTGTCGGGGGCACGAGCCCGCTCACCCACTTCAGCGACCACCCGCGCGCCCGGATCGAGCTCTCGACGACGCACCCCGGCGGCCTCGCGCAGTTCATCACCGGCAAGACGACCCTGCTGTCGAGCCTGATCCGCGACGAGGTCGCGCTCCGCGCCGCCCGTGTCGCGGCGGCCCAGGTCGAGGCGAAGGGCACCGAGCTCGCGACCGTGCGGGGCATCGACGCGGTGAAGCTCGGCATCGGCATGGCCGACTGGCAGCACGGTGACGAGCACTTCCGCGGCCCGGTCCTGCTCCGGCCGCTCGCGATCCGCCGGCACGGCCGTGACTTCGAGGTCCGCCTGCTCGGCGAGCCCGTGCTCAACCCGGGCCTGGCCGACGCGCTGCACGAGCAGCACGGGGTCATCCTCGACGCGCAGTCCTTCGTCGCCCTCGCGCAGCAGGACGGCTCGTTCACGCCGAACCCCGTCATCGACCGGCTCCGCGGCCTGACCGCGCACATCCCCGGGTTCTCGGTGCACGCGCGCCTGGTCGTCTCGACCTTCGCCGAGGTCGCCAGCGGCATGGTCGAGGACACCGGCGACCTGTCGCACCCCGTGCTCGACGCCCTCGCGGGCAACCCGAGTGCGAAGTGGCAGGTCGAGCAGTCGTACCACCCGGTCGAGCAGACCCCCTCGGACGAGCGCAGCCCGGAGACCGACACGCTCCTGCTCGACGCCGACGACGAGCAGGAGAACGTGATCGCGCAGATCACGGCCGGCAACTCCATCGTCGTGAAGACCCTGCCGGGCACCGGCGGCACGCAGACGATCGTGAACGCACTCGGCGGTCTCGTCGCCGCGAACAAGCGCGTCCTCGTGGTGAGCCCCCGTCGTGCGACCCTGCGGGGGATCGCGGCCCGGTTCAGCGAGGTGCAGCTCCCCGGTGTCGCCGTGACACCGGCCACCCTGCGCCGCGACGTCGTCCGTGCGATCGCCCGCAACGAGAAGGCCTCGCGGCCGAACCTGCGCGAGGTCGACGACGCCCTGGTCCGGCTGCGCAAGGTCCTCACCGACTACCGCGGCTCGCTGACCCGCGTCGACCCGGACTTCGGCGTCTCGGTGCTCGACTGCCTGGTCGAGCTCTCGCGGCTGTCGCTCCTGCCGGTGGCGCCGTCGACGACCGCCCGACTGTCGAAGCGGTCCGTGACGAGCATGGTCGAGGGGCGCTCGCGCGTCGCCGAGACCATGGTCAGCGCCGCGAACCTCGGCGAGTTCCGCTACGGCCCCGGCGACTCGCCCTGGTACGGCGCGAAGTTCAGCTCGAGCGACGGCGCGCAGCGGGCGCACAAGACCGCGCAGGACCTCGACGCCGACGGGCTGCCGACGCTGCTCCGCCGGGCACACGACCTCGTCGCGACGACGCACATGCGGCAGTTCACGACCATCAACGAGCTCGGCATCTACCTCCGCCTGCTCACCGAGATCCGGGACACCCTCGACCGGTTCCTGCCGGTCGTGTTCGATCGGTCGGTCTCCGAGCTCGTCGCCGCCACAGCCCCGCGCGGCGAGGGTGCGCCGATGTCGTCGACGAACCGTCGTCGGCTGAAGAAGCTCGCGCGTGAGTACGTGCGCCCCGGTGTGCACGTGTCCGACCTGCACGAGGCGCTCACCCGCGTCCAGCAGCAGCGCGTCCTGTGGCAGCGCTACGTCGCCGCGGGCGTCAACCCCGAGGTCCCCACGGGCATCGGCGACGTGCAGGTGCTCTTCTCGAACGTCGTGCAGGACCTCGCGCGGCTCGACGAGCCCCTCGGCCGGACCGACCGCGACCGTCAGCTCGCGAACCTGCCGATCGACGAGCTCGTGCCGACGATCGCCGAGCTCGCGGCCGAGTCCGACGTGCTGCACAACCTGCAGGAGCGCACCGAGCTCATGCAGACGCTCCGTGACCTGCAGCTCGAGCCGCTCATCACCGACCTGGCCAACCGCCACGTGCCGGACACCCAGGTGCCGGCCGAGCTCGAGCTCGCCTGGTGGCAGTCCGCGCTCGAGACCATGCTCGAGTCCGACCGGGCCCTGCTCGGCGGCAACACCGACATGCTCGACCGGGTCGAGGCCGACTTCCGTCTCGTCGACGACGCACACGCCGCCGGGGTCTCCCAGGGCCTCGCGTGGCAGCTCGCCGAGAACTGGAAGGTCGGACTCGTCGACTGGCCGGACGAGGCCACCGCGCTGAAGACGCAGCTCAAGGAGGGTGCGATCACCTCGCGCCTGCTGCAGGACTCGGCGCCGCACCTGTCGCGGTCGATCGCGCCGGTGTGGCTCGCGTCGCCGTACGAGGTGTCCGAGATCGCCGACACGATGCCGTTCGACACGGTGATCCTCGTCGACGCCGGTGCCGTCACGATCGCCGAGACCGTCGGTGCCGTCCGCCGCGCACGCCAGACGGTCGTGTTCGGCGACCCCGTCACGCAGACCCCGTCGCCGTTCCGGATCGCGGTCGACCCGGACCACCGCGCACTGCAGGTGGACGAGGGTGCGCTCGACGCGCTGCACGCCGACTCCGCCCTGGCGAAGCTCTCCACGCTCCTGCCGACCCTGTCGCTGACACGCTCGTACCGTGCCGGCGGCGAGGACCTCGCCGAGCTCGTGAACCGCCGCTTCTACGGCGGCCGCATCGAGTCGCTGCCGTGGGCCGGCTCGTTCCTCGGCCACGGTTCGATCGCGATCGACTACGTCAGCGACGGCAAGGCCGTCCCGGACCCCGAGTCCGGTGCGGTCGAGAGCGTGGACGCCGAGGTGGACCGCGTCGTCCGGCTCGTGATGGACCACGCCCGCACGCGTCCCACCGAGTCGCTCATGGTCATCACCGCATCGGCCAAGCACGCCGTCCGCGTCGAGCAGGCCGTCCTGACCGCGGCGCAGGGGCACAAGGACCTGACCGAGTTCGTCATCGGCGACCGCGCCGAGCCGTTCATCGTCGCCACCCTCGAGCAGTCGGTGGCGCAGAGCCGCGACCGCGTCGTGTTCTCGATCGGCTACGGCCGGACGCCGCACGGCCGGGTCCTGCGCGACTTCGGCCCGCTCGGCAAGCCGGGCGGGGAGCGCCTGCTCGCCGTCGCGATGACCCGCGCACGCCGCTCGATGATCATCGTCACGTGCTTCCAGCCCTCGGACATCGAGGCCGAGCGGATGGGCCACGGCACGGTCGCGCTGGCCGAGATCCTCGCCGAGGTCCGCGCCCGCACCACGGCCGAGTACGTCCCGGACGACTCCGACCCGCTGCTCGTCGACCTGGCGCGCCGCCTCGAGATGCGCGGCATCCCGGTCGCGCTCGGGCACCGCGGCAAGCTCGGCCTGGTGGCCGCGCACGGCGGTGTCTGCGTCACGATCGAGACCGACGCGTCGCTCGTCCGCGGTTCGTTGCGCGAGTCGCTGCGGCTCCGCCCCGAGGTGCTCCGTCGGCTCGGGTGGCACTACGTCCGCGTCCACGCGTTCCAGCTGTTCTCCGACCCGGACCGCGTGGCGGACACCGTCGCGTCGGTCCTCGGCGTCGACCGCGGCGTCACGCAGGAGATCTCGATCCCACCGATCCCGGCACGCCGGTGAGCACGTCGGAGCTGCGCCCCGGCGTGCCCGTGTCGGGCCCGGCGAGCCGGTGAGCCGACGCGCGTCCCGCGCCGCCGGACCGGTGACGCCGGAGACGGACCAGCTGGTGGGGTCGTGGAGGCGGGCCGACGACGCGGCGCAGGTCGCGCCTCCCGTCCGCCCCCGGACGGCGGTCGACGACACGACGGAGCGGCCGACGGCCCCACTTCGCCGCAGCAGGCGCGTCACCACCCAGCCGGCTCCGGGCAGCGACCCGTCGCCGGCCACGGAGCCGGCGCGGCACCGCGACGGCGAGAACGACGCCCAGCTGCTCCGCGACGTGCCCCCACACTGGTGACGGGTAGCCTGAACGTGATGAGTGACACCGTGCGGCAGCGACCCGACTGGCAGACGTGGCCGAACCTGATCACGGTGGTGCGGTTCCTGCTCATCCCCGTGTTCATCGGGTTCGTCGTCGCCGGGCACCCCGGATGGGCGCTCGTCACGCTCGTCGTCCTCGGCGTCAGCGACTGGGCCGACGGCTTCATCGCGCGACGGTTCGACCAGGGTTCGGAGCTCGGCAAGGCCCTCGACCCCGTGGCCGACCGGCTCGCGATCATCGCGATCGTGCTCTCGCTCGTGCTCGTCGGGCTGCTGCCGTGGCCGAGCGTCGCGATCATCGTCCTGGTCGACCTGGTGCTCGTCGTGCTCTCGTGGTTGTGGTTCCGCGGCAACCCGGACCTCGACGTGACCTGGACCGGCAAGGTCCGCTCCGCGCTGCTGTTCGTCGGCCTGCCGCTGCTGCTCTTCTCGTCGACGTCGGTGGCGTCGCAGCACGACTGGGTCCGCGTGCTCGCGCTCGTCTTCGTCTGGCTCGGGACGATCGGCCACGTCGTCGCCGGGGTGCAGTACGCCCGGGCCCTCGCCGCGAAGCACCGGACGCAGCCCCGCCCGGTCTGACCCCGCGGCGGCTCCGTCGCGGCGGCCCCGCAAGACGCAACGTGGGCGGTTCCTCGCAGCGGGATGTCGCTGCGGGGGACCGCCCGCGTTGCGTTTCGCGAGGGAGGGACGGGGCTAGAGCTTCGTCGAGCCGCCGATCCCCGGACCCTCGGGCGCGGTCGACGGGGCGACGTGTGCACCGCCGCCGGTGCTCGCCGTCACGCCGTTCTGCGCGCGGAGCAGGTCGCGGATCTCGAGCAGCACCTCGACGTCGGTCGGCGGGACGTCCTGCGGGGTCTGCTGCTCGTCGTTCTTGACGCGCTCGAACGCGATCTTCTTGAGCCGGTTCACCGGGACGACCAGGGCGAAGTACACCACGGCGGCGACGATGAGGAAGTTGAGCACGGCACCGATGATCGCGCCGAACAGGATCTTCGCCGAGCCACCCGAGACCGTCGGGATCGCGACGACGAGCGCCTTGTCGAGGCTCGACGCGTTGAAGACGGCTCCGATGAGCGGGTTGATCAGGCTCGTCACGATCGCGGTCACGATCGCGGTGAACGCCGCACCGATGACGACCGCGACGGCCAGGTCGATGACGTTCCCGCGCAGCAGGAACTCCTTGAAGCCCTTCACGCGGGCCTCCTTCCGTGTCGAGGAGACCCCACCGTACCGACGGGGACGAGCGACCGTCAGGAGGCGCTGGGCGCAGCCGGCTTCGACTCGGTCTTCTTCGTCTCGGTCTTCGCGGGCGCGCTCGACGACGAGGAGGACGACGAGGACGAGGCTCCCGACGACCCCTCGGCCTTCGGCGTCGACCGCGAGTCGGTGCGGTAGAAGCCACCGCCGTTGAAGGTCACGCCCACGGGCGAGAACACCTTGCGCAGTGCACCGCCGCAGACGGGGCACTCGGTGAGGGAGGCGTCGGAGAACGACTGCTTGATGTCGAAGGCGTTGTCGCACTCGGTGCAGCGGTACGAGTAGGTGGGCACCCTAGCTCCGGAAGGTGATGATGCGCGACGGCGTGATGATGCCGTCGACGGGTTCGTCGTGGGCCTCGCGCGGGACCTCGTCGAGGTACTCCGCGTCGAAGATCACAGCATAGACGGGCGGCCGGTTCGCCATCGACCCGAGGGTCTTGTCGTAGTAGCCCCGGCCCCAGCCCATGCGGCAGCCGTCGTGCCCGACCGCAGCGGCGGGCGTGAGGATCGCATCGACGTCGCCGAGCGCGAGCGGGGAGAGCACCTCGCCGACGACCTCCGGCATGCCGTGCAGCCCCTGCTGCTCGGTGGACCCGTCGCCGACGGCCCAGTCGAGCAGACCGTCCTCGCGCGTGATCGGCAGCAGCACGCGGACGCCGTGCTGGTGGGCCCACTGCAGGAAGGGACGGACGTCGGGCTCGTCGGGCGCCGACAGGTAGAGGGCGAGCGAGCGGACCTGCCGCTCCTCCACGAAGCGCTGCAGGGTCGCGGTCAGCGACGCGCTGTCGGTGTCGCGCTCGGTCGTGGTCCGGGTGCGCCGCCGCTGCCGGAGCTCGGCTCGCAGGGCGCGCTTCTCGTTCCCGAGATCGGCGGTCATGGCGGGGAGTCTACCGAGGCCGGGTTTGCGGCTTCCCGCTGCGGGGAGCGTGATGCCGTGTCCTCCGAAATGACGATGTCGCCCTCCAGGACACGTCCGGTACGTTCTCGGACATGGGCTTCCAGATTTCGAAGGCGGTGATCCCGGCCGCAGGCCTGGGCACGCGCTTCCTCCCCGCGACCAAGGCGATGCCGAAGGAGATGCTCCCGGTCGTCGACAAGCCGGCGATCCAGTACGTGGTCGAAGAGGCCGTGAACGCCGGCCTCACCGACGTGCTGATGATCACCGGGCGCAACAAGAACGCGCTCGAGAACCACTTCGACCACGTGGCGGAGCTCGAGGAGACCCTCAAGAAGAAGGGCGACCACGAGAAGCTCCAGAAGGTCAACCAGTCGACCGACCTCGCCGACATGCACTACGTCCGCCAGGGCGACCCGCTCGGCCTCGGCCACGCGGTGCTCCGAGCGAAGATGCACGTCGGCCGCGAGCCGTTCGCCGTCCTGCTCGGCGACGACATCATCGACGCCCGCGACCCGCTGCTCAAGCGCATGATCGAGGTCCAGGGCGAGAAGAACGCGACGGTCGTCGCGCTCCTCGAGGTCCCGGAGTCGCAGACCCACATGTACGGCATCGCCACGGTCGAGGAGACCGACACCGACGACGTCGTGAAGATCACCGGCCTGGTCGAGAAGCCCCCGCAGGGCGAAGCACCCTCGAACCTCGCCATCATCGGCCGCTACGTCATCCGTCCCGAGGTCTTCGACGTCCTCGAGAAGCAGGAGCCGGGCAAGGGCGGCGAGATCCAGCTCACCGACGCGCTCATGAAGATGGCGGGCGCCGAGGAGTGGACCGGTGGCGTGTACGGCGTCGTGTTCCGTGGACGCCGGTACGACACGGGTGACAAGCTGGACTACATCAAGGCGATCGTGCAGCTCGCCTCGGACCGCGATGACCTCGGCCCCGACCTCAAGGCGTGGCTGAAGGACTTCAACGCGGGAGAGTAGCCACCCCGTCGCGAACGGGTCCGGGGTCCGCCCCGGGCCCGTTCGTGCGTCCACCCGGCCGACCACCGGGCACCGGAGGAACCACAGCGATGACGACGATCCCGACCCTGTCCCACGGGCGGGTCACGATCCGGCCCCTCCGGCTCCGCGACACCCGCGACCTCGACGTCGCCCTCGCCACGAACCGCTCGTGGCTCCGCACGTGGGAGGCCACCAACCCCTCCGGTCACGTCTCCACCGACGTCCGCGGCAGCATCCGCGCCCTGCAGGCGAACGCGCGCGCGGGCCTCGGTCTGCCGTTCGCGATGGAGCTCGACGGCCGCTTCGTCGGCCAGCTCAACGTGTCCGGCATCACGTACGGCTCGCTCGCCAGTGCGTCCATCGGCTACTGGGTCGTCGAGGACGCGGCCGGGCACAACGTCACGCCGATCGCGGTCGCCATGGCCGTCGACCACTGCTTCCGGGTCGTCGGCATCCACCGCATCGAGATCTGCATCCGTCCGGAGAACGTCCCGAGCCTCCGGGTCGTCGAGAAGCTCGGCTTCCGGTTCGAGGGCCTCCGCCGCCGGTACATCCACATCAACGGCGACTGGCGCGACCACTTCTGCTTCGCCCTGGTCGCCGAGGAGGTGCGCGAGGGCGTCCTCGACCGCTGGGTCGCCGGGCGGGTCCCGCCCGGCGTGGGCAGCGTGCCCGCGTCCGCCCGCGACGAGGCGGCGACACCGCTCGACACCCGACCGCGCATCTGACGGTCCGTCCCGTCACGCCGACGCACCGGCCTGGAGGCTCGCCCCACCGCCCACGGATTCGGTCACGACTCGCGCAACACGCGTCCGGCAATGGGCGGTCCGGGGAACGCGCGCCCCTACCGTGTCCCCATGGCAGGTATCGGCTCCTGGGGCGGCGGCATCGTCCTGCTCATCGCGGCCGTGCTCTGGGTCGTCTACCTCATGCCGTCGTGGGCAGCACGTCGGCAGTACCTCGCGACCGAGCGGAACGCGATCCGGCTGCAGCAGACCCTGCGCATCCTCGCGCAGACCGCCGAACTCCCCGACGAGGTCCGGGTCGAGATGAACGCGAAGTCCCTGGCCGAGGCGCAGCGCGTCGCCCGGTCCGAAGAAGCCAAGCGCGCAGCCATCGTCCGTGCCCACGAGGCCGCCCGGCAGCGTGAGATCACCCGGCGTCTCGCCGAGCAGCAGCCGGCGCTGGAGCGGGTGTCCTCGGTGCCCGCGCTCACCGCCATGCGGATGCGTCGCTCCCGACTCGGCGCGACCCTATTCGGCACGCTCGGCGTCCTCGTCGCGGCCGTCGTCTTCATCGCCGCACCCGGGGCCTGGCTCGTCGGCGTCGCCGGGCTGGTCGCCGCCGGTGGGTCCGCAGCGGTCCTCGCGCAGCTGCACCAGGTCGCCCAGGCGCGGAAGGCGCGTGCCGCGGCGGGCGCTGCGGAGGCGACCCGCGCCTCCCGGCAGGCGAGCACGTGGACGGACCCGGCGCCGCCGCTGTCGACCGAGCAGCCCGCGGAGCCCGTGCGTGACCGGAGCTGGACCCCGTCCCGTGTGCCGAAGCCGCTGTACGTGGAGCGGCCGGCCGCACCCGCGGCGACGCCCGAGTCGTCCGCCGAGCTGGCGGCACGCCTCCGGGAGCGCGTCGCTGCGGCGAAGGCCGAAGCCGAGGCCGAGGCGGCGGCGATCCGGGCGGGGGAGAGCGACCCGTCGCTCGCACGCGTGTCGCGCCTGCGGTCCGACGTCGAGGACGCCGCCGCGTCGCTCTCCGCCCACGACCAGGGGCGCCTCGCGGAGCGGCTCGGCCTCAGGGCGCCGGCGGCGCGGTCCACTGCGGCGCCGTCTGCTGCTGCACCCGCGCCGTCTACTGACCCCGCGACCGAGGAGTCCGCCGAGGCCGGAGCGGCCGCTCCGCCCAGCCGCTGGGCCGGCATGGGCGTCATCGACGACGACGCCTACCAGCAGACGGACCTCGACGCGATCATGCGGCGTCGTCGCGCGGTCTGACCGGACACGACCCGCGGCACGCCCGGCCGCCGCGGACCGATTTCGGTTCGCGCTCCCGGTGGTGCTAGTGTGGTCGAGCACTTGGGGCTATGGCGCAGTTGGTAGCGCGTCTCGTTCGCAATGAGAAGGTCAGGGGTTCGAATCCCCTTAGCTCCACCAAGCACAAGCAGCCACGACGCAGGAAGGCCACCCGGATCGGGTGGCCTTCCTGCGTTGCGCGGTGGACTGCTCAGCCGGGGATGCTGTCGGTCAGGACGCCGGCCTGCGCGAGTTCGGTGTGGATCGCGTTCGCGGCCTGCTCGAACGCCCGGTTGCCGCGCGCGACGCCGAGCGCGCCGCCCTTGACGGCCGACCTGCCGGAGCCCCGGAGCAGTCGGGCGACCGTGCGGCCGTCGGGTGCGATCATCAGCTGCACGTCGAGGCGGGTGTGGAAGGTCCGGTCGTTCGCCAACCCGCCGACGAGCAGTGTCAGGCCCAGGCTGCCGCGGGCGGCACGGAGGGCGCCCTGCTCGCCGTCCTCGACGGTGTAGCCCTGGCGGACGAGGGCGTCGCGGACGCGGGCGCGGGTGGAGCCGGGATCGGCGGCGACGAAGAAGTCGTGGCTCTCGGGCATGCGGGACGGATCCTTCCGATCGGTGGTGTGCTGCCAGTGATCCTGCCGTACCGTCGCCTACCCTGATCAGGTCATGACTGCCTCGTTCACCCGTCGTTCCCTGCTCTCGCTCGCCGGTGTCACCGGGATCGGGCTCGCCGTCGCCGCGTGCTCCCGCAGCGAGGACCCCGCGCCGGGCACCTCGGGCAGCGCCGGATCCGGACGGACCGGGTCGGACGGGTCCTCGCCGAGCGCGCGCCCGACGGCCGCGTCGGTCGAGCCCGCGCAGCTCCCGCTCGCCGGCGGGGTCACGGTCACGGTGACCGGGACCGGGCTCGCCGCGGTGCAGGGCGTCACCGTCAGCGGCATCGCGGCCCGCGACGTCCGGGCGACGGCGACGAAGGTGACCTTCACGGCACCGCACCAGGCGATGTACACGGCCGGGTCGGCGGACGTCGCGCTCTTCACGTCGGCGATCGAGCCGAGCCCGTCGGCCAACCAGTCGTCCGACGGCAACGGCAGCGCAGCGAACGACGGGCAGACCGGTGCGACGCAGGACGACGCCGCTGCGACACCGACGCCCACGGCCGCGCCGACGCCCGATGCGTCCACCGCGGCCGCGACGACCTCCGTCGCCTACGCAGCCCTCACCGACGTCGACCGGCAGCTCGAGTACGCGATGCGGTACTGGAAGGACTACAACCTCTCCGAGTACGGCACGATGAACCCGATCGGCGGCGACTGCGCGAACTACGTCAGCCAGACGCTCGTCGCCCGCGGGTGGGAGCAGCGGGACGACTGGTACAACCGGGCCGGGGGCGCGCAGCACAGTGCCACGTGGACGTACTGCCCGGCGATGGACCCGTGGATGACCGCGAACGCATCGACGTTCGGCCTGACCAGGAGGTCCCTCGACGAGCGGAGCAAGGTCAAGGTCGGCGACATCGTGTTCTACGACTGGAACGACAACCAGTCGCCGGACCACGTGACGATCGTCTCCGAGGTGTTCACGGAGCCGGACGGAACCGTCCGGATCAAGTCCGCGAGCCACAACCAGGACGGGCCGTACCGCGACCTCGACGAGATGATCACCGTGCAGCACCCGGGCGGGACCGCCTGGTTCCACACCTTCGACGCGTAGCCCGAGCCCGGGCCCGAGGAGCCCGACGCCTGATCCCGCGTCCCGCGCGTCAGGGGTAGCCGAGGAACCACAGCAGCACGATCGCGACCGGCTGCAGGCACACCCCGACCACGAGCCACGACATGGTCCGCCGCCGCGTCCCCGTGAACGCGTCCGACCCGAGCAACGGCGCCGTCGGCATCAACAACCGCGGCAGGCTCTGCTGCGGCAGGAACACCGCCACCAGGTACAGCGCGTACGACGCCGTGAACGCCACGACGTCAACCCCGAGCGCCCGCACACCCCGGCGTGTCCAGAACCACACCGCACCCGCGAGCACCACCACCACGAGCACGACGCCGAACGGCCCGAGCCACGTCGACGCCATCGTGAACCAGGGCGTCAGCGGCGCGAAGTGCTGCCTCCCGACGAAGCCCGTCCACCAGGACAGCTCGGTCTCGAGGTACGCGTCCGGCTGCCCGGTCACGGTCGACGCGACGACGGGCCACGCCAGCCCGGCGGCCGCGATCCCGAGCCCCGCCACGACGATCGCCACGGCGTCCCGCACCGGCATCGCTCGGCGCTCCTGCACGATCCGCACGACCAGGTGCACCGCGAGCGCCACCGCCAGTGCGAGGGCGCCGGGCTTCGTGAACGCCGCGACGACCCCGAGCGGCAGCACGAGCCAGTACCGCCGGCGCACGAGGGCGAGCAGGCCGCCGAACAGCAGCAGCAGGAACGTGCTCTCCGCGTAGGCGACCTGCAGCAGGAACCCGGTCGGCGCGAACGCGAAGAGCGCGGTGGCCCGGGTCGCACGCCGCTCGTCGGACACCGCCCGCACCAGCCGCCACAGCACGACGCACGTCCCCGCCCCGGCGAGGGTCGCGACGAGCACACCCGCCGCCCAGAACGACCCACCGACCACCGGCAGCACGGCCCGGGCCAGCGCCGGGAACACCGGCAGGAACGCCCACGGGTTCGGCAGCACGTGCCCGGCGGCGTCGGTCGGCAGCGTGGTCGGGTAGCCGTGCTCGGCGATCGTCCGGTAGAAGGACGCGTCCCAGGACCCGAGGAACGCCGTGAAGGTGCCCTCGCGTCGGTACGACGCGAACCGCCAGCCGTTCGCGGTGGCGAGCAGCCAGACGGTGAGCAGCAGGACCGTGCTGACCACGCGTGAGGCCAGCCACACGAGCAGGGGAGTGGTCCACCCGCTGTGCCGTCCCTCCCGTCCGTCCGTCAGCACGCGTCGGGCGCGGGTCGGCAGCCCCGGCCCGGGCCCACGCCGCCGGTTCCGGGTCGACGCGCCAGCGGCGTCCCGGCCGTGCCGGTGGGGGGAGGCACGGGTCGTCTCCGCCAGGTCGGTCACCGACCGATCCTCCCACCCCCGGGGCGGCGGGCGCGCTGTCCGGTCCCCGCACCCCCAGCGGGCGCCAGGGCGCCCGGCGTTGGATCGGGCACGTTCCCTGGAGACCACCAACAGGAGGAATCATGCCCTTCATCACCGTCGGCGCCGAGAACGGCCACGACATCGACCTGCACTACGACGACTTCGGCTCGGGCGACCCGGTCGTCCTCGTCCACGGCTGGCCGCTGTCCGGCCGCTCGTGGGAGGGTCAGGTCCCGGCGCTCGTCGAGGCCGGCCACCGCGTCATCGCCTACGACCGTCGCGGGTTCGGACAGTCCTCGCAGCCCTGGGGCGGCTACGACTACGACACCTTCGCCGCGGACCTCGACACGCTCATCACCGAGCTCGGGCTGACGAACGTCACGCTGATCGGCTTCTCGATGGGCGGCGGCGAGCTCGCGCGCTACGCATCGACGTACGGCACGGCGAAGCTGAAGAAGCTCGTCTTCGCCAGCGCGGTGCCGCCGTACCTGTGGAAGTCGGACGACAACCCGGACGGCGCGGTCGACCAGGACCTCGCCGACTGGTTCGCGAACGGCATCACCGGAGACCGTCCGGCGTTCCTGCACCAGTTCGTCGACATGTTCTACACCGCGGGCGGTGAGCCGGGCTTGCTCAAGAAGCCGCTCGTGAGCGACGACCAGCGCGCCTACGACCTGTCGATCGCGGAGCTCGCATCGCCGAAGGGCACCCTCGACTGCACCGTCGCGTTCGCCACGACGGACTTCCGCGACGACCTGACGAAGATCGACGTCCCGACGCTCGTCATCCACGGTGACGCCGACGGCATCGTGCCGTTCGAGGCCTCGGGCAAGCGCACGGCGGCGGCGATCCCGAACGCCCAGACGCACGTCATCGAGGGCGGGCCGCACGGCGTGCTGGCCTCGCACACGGACGAGTGGAACGAGGCCGTCCTCCGCTTCCTGGCCTCCTGACCCCCTCCCCTTCCGCAAGACGCAACGTGGGCGGTTCCTCGCAGCGGTACTCCGCTGCGCAGGGCCGCCCACGTTGCGTCCCGCGGGCCCGGACGGCCCACGCGCGCGTTCCCGCCCGGTAGCTCAGCGCCCGGTGACGGCGGCGCGGATCCGCTCGATCGGCACCTTCGGCGTGCGGTCGGCGTTGAGCAGGCCGTTCGTCTCCTGCATCGTGTCGGTCAGCTGCGTCCAGCACGACCCGGCCAGGAACGCGCTCGCCCGCACGCCGTCGTAGAGTGCCGTGATCCGGGCCACCCAGTCGTCGCCGTCGACGGCCGAGGTGTAGCCCCAGCCGTCCTCGCGCCGGGCCCCCGGCTGGAAGTCCACGCCGCCGAACTCGGTCAGCATCACCGGCTGCCCGCCGTCGACCGCGCCGCCGACCAGGATCCGCCGGTCGGCCGGACCACGGCCGCCGAGCAGGGCCGTCCGTGCGGCGTCGTCCGCGTAGGTCGCCGCGAGCCGGGTACCGTCGCCCTCGTAGTCGTGGATCGTCGTGATGTCCGAGTTCGTGTGCTCCCACCCGTCGTTCGAGATCACCGGACGCGTCGGGTCGAGCGCCCGCGTCACGTCGGCGAGGGCCCGCGCGTACGCCTGCTGCGCCGGGTCGGTGGCGATGTGCTGCACGCCCCAGCTCTCGTTCGCCGGCACCCAGGTGACGATCGACGGGTGCGAGGCGTCGCGCTCGACGGCGTCCATCCACTCGCGCACGAGCCGCTGCACGGCGAGCGGGGTGAACGCGTACGCGCCGGGCGCCTCGCCCCAGACGAGCAACCCGAGGCGGTCCGCCCAGAACAGGAACCGCGGGTCCTCGATCTTCTGGTGGTTGCGAGCGGCGGTGAAGCCGAGCTCCTTGATGAGCTCGACCTCGCGCCGGAGGGCCTCCCGCGACGGTGCGGCGAGGTGCGACTCCGGCCAGTAGCCCTGGTTGAGCACGCTCCGCACGTCGTAGGCGCGCCCGTTCAGCAGGAAGGCCCCGCCGTCGGTGCCGACCGTGCGGACGCCGAAGTACGTCGACACGGCGTCGAGCGGAGCCCCGCCGTCCGCGGGCAGCAGCGACACCACCGCGTCGACCAGGCGCGGGGTCTCCGGCGTCCAGACGAGCTCGTCCTCGGCCTGGCCGTTCTGCTGCCGCGCCACGGGCACGACGACCTCGACCTCGTGTGCGTGCTCGGGGACGGTGGTCTCGACGGTGCCGAGGTCCTCGTCGCCCTCGTGCCACCTGCTCGCGACGCGGATGCGCGCACCGGCCGGGCGTTCGCCGGCGAGCCGGACGGTCAGGCGCATCGTCGCGTGGTCGACGTTCGTCCAGCGCAGGCGCTCGATCGACGCGGTCGGCACGGCCTCGAGCCAGACGGTCTGCCAGATCCCGGTCGTCCGGCGGTACCAGATCGCGTGCGGGTGCTCGTGCCAGTCCTGCTTGCCGCGCGGCTGCGTCACGTCGTGGGGGTCGTCCTCGGCCCGGACGACCAGGGTGTGCTCGGCGTCGGGGTCCGCACCGAGGGCCTCGGTCACGTCGAACGAGAACGGCGTGTGGCCGCCCTCGTGCTCGCCGACGAACTGCCCGTCGATCCAGACGCGCGCACGGTGGTCCACGGCGCCGAAGTGCAGCACGAGCCGAGGCGCAGCGTCACCGTGCCCGGCGGCGTCGAGGTCGGCACGGGTCAGCGTGCGGGCGTACCAGACGACGGGGTGGAAGCCCGGCTCGTCGATGCCCGACGCGGGTGACTCGGGTGGGAACGGCACGGTGATGTCCCGCGCGTCCGGGAACCCCGTGCGCCAGGCCGGGTCGTCCCCGGTGTTCCGGAACGACCACGTGCCGTCCAGGTCAGCCCACGCGGCGCGCAGCACCTGCGGGCGGGGGTACGTGCCGTCCTGCTCGGACGCCAGGGGGAGTGCGGGGGACCGGTGGGCGGCGTCGGTGCCGTCGAGCGAGTGCATGCACCCATGCTGACCGGTTCCTACATCGTTGTAAAGCGCGGCGGCGACATCGCCCGGGACACGCCCCGGTACCGACGCGTACCGTTCGCTGCATGAGCGCCGAGGCACCCGACCAGGTCACCGATCGCACCCTCGAGGGCTGGATCGCCCGGCAACGCTGGTACGCGGCGAAGGGCGGGACACCGGCGCTCCGCACGATCGCCGAGACCGACGGCACCCGGCTCGTCCTCGACGACGCCCCGACCGGTGCCGTGCTGTACCAGGTGCCCCTCGCGGCTCCGGTGCCGGGTGCCCCGGACGCGGAGCCGGTCGACGGCACCTCGGACACCGACTGGGTCCGCGCCCTCGCTGCCCGCATCGACGCCGACCCGAGCAGCCTCCGGCCGATCGGCGAGGTCACCGCGTCCCACGTGCTCTCCGGCGAGCAGTCGAACACCTCGGTCATCTGCGACACCGCGGCGGGCGACCAGGTCATCGTCAAGGTGTTCCGCGTCCTCCACCACGGCGACAACCCGGACGTCACGACGCAGCTCGCGCTCTCCGCCGCCGGCAGCACCCGCGTGCCGAGCGTCTACGGGGCGCTCAGCAGCAGCTGGCCCGACACCGGCCGACCCGACGGCACCGCACGGGGCCACCTCGCCTTCGCCCAGGAGTTCCTCCCCGGGCTCGAGGACGCCTGGCGGGTCGCGCTCCGCGACGCCCGGCACGGCACCGCGTGGGACACGCAGGCCGCCGCACTCGGCGAGGCGCTCGCCGAGGTGCACCGCACCCTCGCCACCGCGATGCCGACCGAGCCCGCCGACCAGGCCCGCCGGGACGCGGCCGTGGCGACCATGCACGCGCGTCTGGACGCCGCGGTGCGCGAGGCACCGACCATAGAGCCGCACGTGGACGCCGTCCGTGCCGTGTACCAGCGAGCCGCCGAGGCGCACTGGCCCGACCTGCAGCGCATCCACGGCGACCTGCACCTCGGGCAGGTCCTCGCCGCACCGGAACCCCGCGGCTGGGTCTTCCTGGACTTCGAGGGCGAGCCGCTCCGGCCCCTCGCCGAGCGGACGCTCCCGGACGTGCCCCTGCGCGACGTCGCCGGGATGCTGCGGTCCTTCGACTACGTCGCGGGTGCGCTCGCGCACGACGCCGAGTTCGTCGACGCGGGCGTCTGGGCGCAGGCCGCGCGCGATGCGTTCCTGGACGGCTACCGGCGTGGGACCGGCGAGGACCTCGCGGCGCACCACGCGCTGCTCGACGCGTTCGAGCTCGACAAGGCGGTCTACGAGGTCGTCTACGAGACGCGGAACCGGCCCGACTGGGCCGGCATCCCCCTGGCGGCCGTGGCGCGCCTGGCGGCGCGCAGCGCCGACTGACCGCGGTGGGGGAGACGGGCGGCGGTCGTCGCCGCCCCGCGGCGCACGTGCGTCCCTGACGGACGGGAGGCGCGGCACCGACCGGTACCGCGCCTCCCGTCCGTCACGTGGTGACGTGCGCCGGTCGGGTCAGTTGACGGGACCGGTGTACTTCTCGCCCGGGCCCTTGCCCGGGGCATCGGGGATGCTCGACGCCTCGCGGAACGCGAGCTGCACCGAACGGAGCCCGTCGCGCAGGGGGCGCGCGTGGTGGTCGCCGATCTCGGTGGCCGCGGCGGTGACCAGGCCGGCCAGGGCGGTGATGAGCTTCCGGGCCTCGTCGAGGTCCGTCTGCTCCTGCGGGTCGTCCGCCAGGCCGACCTTGACGGCCGCCGCGCTGAGCAGGTGGACGGCCACCGTGTTGATCAGCTCGACCGCGGGGACCTCGGCGATGTCGCGGGCCTCCTCGCCGGCCTCGTACTGCGTCTCGTCCTGCGGGGTGTCGGTCTCGGGGGTGTCGGGCACGGTGCTCCTCTGCTAGACTCATCGGCGGCAGATGCTGTCCGCGTGCCCTGATCCGCTCTCCGAGCTGGTCCCGGGCCCCGAACGGCGTCGTAGAAGAGGAGTCTCTCCCACCCGCGGCCGTGCACCACAGGCTACCGGGTCCCAACCGCTCCGCCGGCGTCCGCGCCGGTCGGCAGTCCCACCAGGGACCGCGTCGGGCGGCTGCCGAACGGGTCTCGATCCGTGCGTCAGATCTCCTCTCTCGTGCCGTCGTCCAGGGCAGATGCCCCGGACGGCCACCACCTGATTGAAGGAGCTCCGCATCACCGATCCCCGCACCAACGACCGAATCCGCGTTCCCGAGGTCCGACTCGTCGGCCCCCAGGGTGAGCAGGTCGGCGTTGTCCCGATCGCCATGGCCCTGCGTCTCGCGCAGGAAGCCGAACTGGATCTGGTCGAGGTCGCCCCGAACTCGAAGCCGCCCGTGGCCAAGATCATGGACTACGGCAAGTTCAAGTACGAGGCTGCGCAGAAGGCCAAGGAAGCCCGTCGCAACCAGGTGAACACGGACCTCAAGGAGGTCCGGTTCCGCCTGAAGATCGACGTGCACGACTACGAGACGAAGCGCAAGCGTGCCGAGGGGTTCCTCCTCGGTGGCGACAAGGTGAAGGCGATGATCCTCTTCCGCGGCCGCGAGCAGTCGCGTCCGGAGCAGGGTGTCCGTCTCCTCCAGAAGTTCGCCGAGGAGATCGCCGAGTTCGGTGTCGTCGAGTCGCGTCCGACCCAGGACGGCCGCAACATGACGATGATCATCGCCCCCCTGAAGAACAAGTCCGACGTCAAGGGCGAGCAGAACGCCAAGCGTGCTGCCGAGAAGGCCGAGCGTCGCGCGTCGGAGCACGCCGCGAAGGGCAAGGAGACCTCCGGGTCGTCCGAGTCCGCGCCGGCGGGCGCTCCCGCCGAGTAGGTCCACCCGGACCGACCGCGCAGCTCCGTCGAACCGCAACGGCGCGGCCCACCCAACCACCCCACGGAAAGGCACCCCCATGCCCAAGCAGAAGACCCACTCCGGGTCGAAGAAGCGCTTCAAGGTCACCGGCAGCGGCAAGATCATGAAGCAGCAGGCCGGTATGCGTCACAACCTCGAGGTCAAGAGCGCCAAGCGCAAGGCCCGCCTGAACGAGGACCAGGTCCTCGCGAAGGCCGACGCGAAGAACGTCAAGAAGCTTCTCGGCCACTGAGCCGGCGGAAACGTAAAGGAACAGATCAATGGCACGTGTCAAGAGAGCGGTCAACGCCGCCAAGAAGCGTCGCGTCATCCTCGAGCGCGCCGAGGGCTACCGCGGCCAGCGTTCGCGCCTGTACCGCAAGGCCAAGGAGCAGGTCACCCACTCCCTCGTCTACGCGTACCGCGACCGCCACGCGAAGAAGGGCGAGTTCCGTCGCCTGTGGATCCAGCGCATCAACGCCGCGTCGCGTGCGAACGGCCTGACCTACAACCGCCTCATCCAGGGCCTGAACCTGGCCGGCGTCGAGGTCGACCGTCGCATCCTCGCGGACCTCGCGGTGAACAACCCCGACACCTTCGCCGCGCTCGTCGCGACCGCGAAGAACGCGCTGCCGGCCGACACCTCGGCCCCGAAGGCCGCGTAGTCACGCCAGCTGCACCCGAAGCCCCCGCTCCGTCACGGAGCGGGGGCTTCGTCGTTCCTAGACTGGTGCCGTGAGCGATCTCCTCGAGAACCCGAAGTCCGGACGTGTCAGGGCGGTCGCCGCCCTCGCGAAGAAGGACGTCCGTGCCGACACCGGTCTGTTCCTGCTCGAGGGGCCGCAGGCGGTGCGCGAGGCGATCGAGTACCGTCCGGAGCTCCTCCGCGAGCTCTACGTGACCCCGACGGCAGCCGCCCGCTACGGACTCGACGACGCACCGGTCGACACGTGGTTCGTCTCCGAGCAGGTGCTCGAGACGATGGCGGACACCGTGACGCCCCAGGGCGTCGTCGCGGTGTGCCAGCAGTTCCCGACGTCGGTCAAGGACGTCTTCCCCGACGCCGGTCCGGCCGGCCAGGAGGCACGGCGCGGCTCCGGTACGGACGGTTCGCTCCCGGGGTTGGTCGCGATCCTCGAACAGGTCCGCGACCCCGGCAACGCGGGCACGATCATCCGCGCCGCCGACGCCGCGGGCGCGGATGCCGTCGTGCTGACCGGACGGAGCGTCGATCCGTACAACCCCAAGGTCGTCCGCTCGACCACGGGCTCGCTGTTCCACGTGCCGGTCTCGGTCGGGGTGACGCTCGCCGACACCGTCGCCCGGGCGAAGGCGCTCGGGTACACGGTCCTCGCGGCGGACGTCTCCGGTGACGACCTGCCCGACGTCCGGGCGGACGGGATGCTCGACGGGCCGACGGCGTGGGTCTTCGGGAACGAGGCCCGCGGGCTCACGAGCGAGGACCTCGCCCTCGTCGACCGCGCCGTGAAGGTCCCGATCTACGGCAGGGCCGAGTCGATGAACCTCGCGACGGCGGCGTCGGTGTGCCTGTACGAGTCGGCGTTCGCGCAGCGGGTCGCAGCGTCCTCCACAGGTCACTGACCGCGGTCCGCCGTCCACCGTCCGTGCGGTGCAGGGCGGCGGTATCCCGGCGGCCGGTAGGCTTGGGCCTCGTGTCAGAACACCTCGAGATCAGCGAACCGGCCGTCGCCGCCGCCGTGGACGAGGCCCTCGCCGCCGTCCGTGCCGCGACGACCGTGGCCGAGCTGAAGCAGGCCCGGACCGAGCACACCGGCGAGCAGTCGACGCTCGCACGGATGAACGCGTCGATGCGCAGCGTGCCGAAGGACCAGAAGGCCGAGGCGGGCAAGCTCGTCGGCCAGGCCCGTGGCCGGGTGAACGCGGCGATCGCGGAGCAGGAGTCCGTCCTCGCCGAGGCCGAGGAGCGCGCCAGGCTCGAGGCCGAGCGGATCGACGTCACCGCCCTGCCGGTCCGCCGTGCACCGGGCTCCCGGCACCCGCTCTCGGTCCTCAACGAGACCGTCGCCGACATCTTCGTCGGCATGGGGTGGGAGGTGGCAGAGGGCCCCGAGCTCGAGCACGAGTGGTTCAACTTCGACGCCCTGAACTTCGACCCGGACCACCCGGCGCGGGCGATGGCGGACACGATCTTCGTCGAGCCCGTCGACCGGCACCTCGTGATGCGGACGCACACGTCGCCGGTGCAGGTCCGTTCGCTGTTGTCCCGCGAGCTCCCGCTCTACGTCATCGCCCCCGGCCGGGTCTACCGCGCGGACGAGCTCGACGCCACGCACCTGCCGGTCTTCACGCAGGTCGAGGGCATCGCGATCGACAAGGGCCTCACGATGGCGCACCTGCGTGGCACGCTCGAGCACTTCGCACGCCAGGTGTTCGGCGCCGAGGCGCAGATCCGCCTGCGCCCGAACTACTTCCCGTTCACCGAGCCCAGCGCCGAGATGGACGTCTGGCAGCCGAACGCCAAGGGCGGCGCCCGGTGGGTCGAGTGGGGCGGCTGCGGCATGGTGAACCCCAACGTCCTGCGCGCCGCCGGCATCGACCCGGACGAGTACCAGGGCTTCGCGTTCGGGATGGGCATCGAGCGGACGCTGCAGTTCCGCAACGGCCTGAACGACATGCGTGACTTCCTCGAGGGCGACATCCGCTTCTCGCAGCAGTTCGGAACGGTGGTCTGATGCGCGTCCCACTCCGTTGGCTCGGCGAGTCCGTCGACCTCCCCGACGACGTCTCCCTCGAGCACGTCCACGCGGCGCTCGTGTCGGTGGGCTTCGAGGAAGAGGACGTCCACACCTACGACCTCACCGGACCGATCGTCGTCGGCCGCGTGCTCGAGCGGGAGCCCGAACCGCAGAAGAACGGCAAGACGATCAACTGGTGCCAGGTCGACGTCGGTGAGCCCGAGCCGCGCGGCATCGTCTGCGGCGCGCACAACTTCGACGTGGGTGACCTCGTCGTCGTGACGCTGCCCGGCGCGGTGCTGCCCGGCCCGTTCCCGATCGCCGCGCGCAAGACGTACGGGCACGTGTCCGACGGCATGATCGCCTCGGCGCGTGAGCTCGGGCTGGGCGACGAGCACGACGGGATCCTCCGCTTCGCCGACCTCGGCATGGAGCCCGAGGTCGGCGCGGACGCCATCGCGTTGCTCGGCCTCGACGACGCCGCGGTCGAGATCAACGTCACGCCGGACCGCGGCTACGTCATGAGCATGCGCGGCGTCGCGCGGGAGTACGCCCACGCGACGGGGGCGACCTTCCACGACCCGGCGGAGCGCGTGACGCCCCGCACCGGTGAGGGCTTCCGCGTCACGATCGACGACCAGGCCCCGGTCCGCGGCCGCGTCGGAGCGCACACCTTCGTCACGCGCGTCGTGCGCGGGATCGACCCGACGGTGAAGACACCGGCATGGATGGTGTCGCGTCTCGCGCTCGCCGGCGTGCGCTCGATCTCGCTGCCGGTCGACATCACGAACTACGTGATGTTCGAGCTCGGCCAGCCCCTGCACGGGTACGACCTCGCGAAGGTCGTCGGCGGTCTCGGTGTCCGTCGGGCGACCGCGGGGGAGACCCTCGTCACGCTCGACGACGTCACCCGGACGCTCGACGCCGAGGACCTCGTCATCACCGATGACGACGGCCCGGTCGGCCTCGCCGGCGTGATGGGCGGCGCCCGCACCGAGATCTCGGACACGACGACCGACGTCCTGATCGAGGCCGCGGGCTTCGACCAGGTCTCGATCGCCCGGACGGCCCGTCGGCACAAGCTGCCGAGCGAGGCCTCGAAGCGCTTCGAGCGCGGAGTGGACCCGATGGTGGCCGAGGCCGCGGCGAACCGCGCCGTCGAACTCCTCGTCGAGCTCGCCGGCGGGACGGCGGACGCCCTCGGGTCGACGCTCGTCGACGCCGAGCCCCGCCCGACGGTCACGATGCGCGCCTCCCGCCCGGCCGAGCTCGTCGGGGTCGAGTACACCGACGCCGAGGTCATCGACACCCTGCGGGCGATCGGTGCGACGGTCGAGGTCGACGGTGCGCTGCTCGTCGTCACACCGCCGACCTGGCGTCCGGACCTCACCGACGACACCACCCTGGTGGAGGAGGTGGCGCGCATCGTCGGGTACGACCGCATCCCGAGCGTGCTGCCCGTGGCGCCGCCCGGGCGCGGACTGACCCGCCACCAGCAGGCCCGTCGTCGCGTGGCCGCCGCCCTCGCCGCGGACGGTCTCGTCGAGGTCGTCACCGCGCCGTTCGTCTCGCAGGCGACCCAGGCCGCCTACCCGGGCATCGACGGCGACGGCGGCCCGAGCGTCGTGCTCGCGAACGCCCTGGACAGCGAGCAGTCGCTGCTCCGGCGCAGCGGTCTGCCAGCGCTCGTCGACGCAGCACGCCGCAACGTGTCGCGCGGTCTCGTGGACGTCGCCCTGTACGAGACCTCCCGGGTGTTCCTGCCCGCCACGGACGTACAGCTCGGCACGGACACCGTGCCCGCCGGCGCCGCCCGTCCGGACCGCGAGACCCTCGCCGCCCTCGACGCCGCGCTCCCGCCGCAGCCGTTCCACGTCTCGGCGCTCCTCACCGGCAACCGTGTCGTGAAGCAGCCGGGCGTGCAGCCCGAGCCCTACGGCATCGCGGACGCGCTCGACGTCGCCCGCGCGGTGGCGTGGGCCGTCGGGGTCGAGCTCCGGATCGCGCAGACGAGCCACCCGTCCCTGCACCCGGGGCGTGCGGCGTCGCTGCTCGTCGGGGACACCGTCGTCGGTGTCGCGGGCGAGCTGCTGCCCGTCCTCACCGAGGCCGCGGTTCTCCCGCGCGTGGTCGCCGTCGTCGAGCTCGACCTCGACGCCCTGGTGGCCGCGGCACCGGAGCTCGTCTCGGTCGCGCCGATCGTCACCTACCCGGCAGCGACACAGGACCTGTCCCTCGTCGTGGCGGTCGACGTCGCGGCTGGTGACGTGCTCGACGCCGTCCGCTCTGGCGCCGGAGACCTGCTGGAGTATGCTCGGCTCGTGGACGACTACCGGGGCTCCGGCGTGGACGAGGGACAGAAGTCCCTGACGTTCGCGCTGCGCTTCCGCGCCACGGACCGCACGCTGACCGCTGCCGAGGCCTCCGAGGCCC
Organism: Curtobacterium caseinilyticum; assembly: GCF_030363035.1. Taxonomy (GTDB): domain Bacteria; phylum Actinomycetota; class Actinomycetes; order Actinomycetales; family Microbacteriaceae; genus Curtobacterium; species Curtobacterium caseinilyticum. Next base: position 43,207 of record NZ_JAUCMN010000014.1, read on the forward strand.
GTGACGGCGCCGTCCGACGTGCCGGCGAGCGATTCGGGGCGACCCTGCGCGACTGATCCACCGGATCAGCACCGCCCGGGGCCGCCGCCTCCGAACCTCTCGACGACCAGTCCGACCAAAGGTGGAACCCATGTCCGTATCCGTCGCCGTGGCGGGAGCCTCCGGCTACGCGGGCGGTGAGCTCCTGCGCGTGCTCGCCGCCCATCCCGAGTTCGAGGTCCGGACGGTGACGGCGTTCTCGAACGCCGGACAGCCGCTCATCGCGACCCAGCCGCACCTGCGGTCGCTGGCCCACCTGACCCTGGTCGAGACGACGGCGGAGCACCTGCGCGGACACGACGTGGTGTTCCTCGCGCTGCCGCACGGGCAGTCCGGGGCGATCACGGCGGAGCTCGACGACGACACGCTCGTCGTCGACTGCGGCGCGGACCACCGGCTGACGGACCCGGCCGCGTGGGAGGCCTTCTACGGCGGCGAGTACCACGGCGCGTGGACCTACGGGCTGCCCGAGCTGCTGCACGCGGCGCCGGCTCCCGGGACGGCCGAGGAGTGGCGCGACGTCGACGACATCGCCGGGCTCGGCCGCCAGCGGACCGAACTCTCGTCGACCAAGCGGATCGCGGTGCCGGGGTGCAACGTGACCGCGGTGACACTGGGCATCCAGCCGGGGATCCAGGCCGGTCTCGTCGAGTCCGACGACCTCGTCGCGGTGCTGAGCGTCGGCCCGAGCGGTGCCGGCAAGAAGCTCGCCACCACGTACCTGGCGTCGGAGATCATGGGTTCCGCCAGCGCGTACGCCGTCGGCGGCTCGCACCGGCACGTCCCGGAGATCCAGCAGAACCTGGTCGCAGCGGGCGCCGGCGACGTCACGATCTCGTTCACGCCGGTGCTCGTGCCGATGTCGCGCGGCATCCTCGCGACGACGACCGCCAAGCTCTCGCCGGGTGTCAGCGCCCGCGACGTCCGGCTCGCATGGGAGCAGGCCTACGCCGACGAACCGTTCGTGCACCTGCTGCCCGAGGGCGAGTTCCCCCGGACAGCCGACACCGTCGGGGCCAACACCTGTCTGGTCGGCATCGCCGTCGACGAGGCAGCGGGCCGCGTCGTCGCCGTCAGCGCCCTCGACAACCTCGCCAAGGGCACCGCCGGCGCGGCCGTGCAGTCGGCGAACATCGCCCTGGGCTTCCCCGAGACCCTCGGCCTGAGCGTGGACGGAGTCGCACCGTGACCGACGCAACCTCGACGGACCAGGCCGGGACGAGCCTCCAGGGTGTGACCGCCGCTGCGGGCTTCCGCGCTGCCGGCGTGACCGCCGGACTCAAGGCGAGCGGCAAGCCCGACGTCGCCCTCGTCGTGAACGACGGACCCGAGGCGGCCGCGGCCGCCGTGTTCACCAGCAACCGCGCACAGGCGCACCCCGTCGTCTGGTCACGCCAGGTCGTCGGTGACGGTGTCGCCCGGGCCGTGGTGCTGAACTCCGGCGGCGCGAACTGCTTCACCGGCCCGTTCGGCTTCCAGACCACCCACATGACTGCGGAGGCCGTCGGCGACGCGCTCGGCATCGGTGCCGGCGACGTGGTGGTGTGCTCGACCGGCCTGATCGGCGTCGGCGACCAGACGTTCCGCGACGGCGTGCTCCGCGGCGTCGACCTCGCGGTGGCGGCGCTGGACACCGAGGGCGGGCCGGCCGCCGCGACCGCGATCATGACGACGGACACGAAGCCGAAGCAGTCGGTGGCGACCGAGGACGGCTGGACCGTCGGCGGGATGGCCAAGGGTGCCGGCATGCTCGCTCCGGGGCTGGCCACGATGCTCGTCGTCATCACGACCGACGCGGTGCAGACCGCGGAGCAGCTCGACCAGGCGCTCCGAGCGGCCACCCGGGTGACGTTCGACCGCGTCGACTCGGACGGCTGCATGTCGACGAACGACACCGTCGTGCTGCTGTCCTCGGGTGCGAGCGGCGTCACGCCCGAGGTCGGGGACTTCCAGGAGGCACTGACCGCGGTCTGCGCCGACCTCGCCCGACAGCTCCAGCAGGACGCCGAGGGTGCGAGCCACGACATCACCATCACGGTGACCGGCGCAGTGAGCGAGGACGACGCGGTGACCGTCGGCCGCAGCGTCGCACGGAACAACCTCTTCAAGGCGGCCGTCTTCGGCAACGACCCGAACTGGGGCCGGGTGCTCGCGGCGATCGGCACGACCGACGCCGAGTTCGACCCGTACGCGGTCGACGTGAGCATGAACGGCGTCCGGGTGTGCCACGCCGGAGCCCCTGATCGTCCGAGCGACGAGGTCGACCTGACCCCGCGCGACACCCAGGTCCTGATCGAGCTCGGCGTCGGCACCCACGCGGCGACGATCCTGACGAACGACCTGACGCACGACTACGTCCACGAGAACAGCGCGTACTCCAGCTGATGCCCGAACTCACGAAGGAAGAAGAGCACGAGCTCGCCGCCGTCAAGGCCGCGACGCTCATCGAGTCCCTGCCGTGGCTGAAGCGGTTCTCGGGCAAGACCGTCGTCGTGAAGTTCGGCGGCAACGCCATGGTGAACGACGACCTCAAGCGCGCGTTCGCCGAGGACATGGTCTACCTCCGCTACGCCGGCCTGCACCCCGTCGTCGTGCACGGCGGCGGCCCGCAGATCTCCGCCGCGCTCAAGGAACAGGGCATCGAGTCCGAGTTCCGCGGCGGCTACCGCGTCACGACCACCGAGGCGATCACGGTGGTGCGCGACGTCCTGGCAGGCGAGGTGAACCGCGAGATCGTCGACCTCGTCAACGAGCACGGGGACGGTCTCGCGGTCGGCGTGTTCGGTGACGGCGGGTCGCTGTTCACCGGCGAGAAGAAGGGCGTCGTCGTGGACGGCGAGCACTTCGACCTCGGCCACGTCGGCGACATCACGCACGTCGACCCCTCCGGGGTCCTGGCCGCGATCGAGGCCGGGCGGATCCCGGTCGTGTCGAGCATCGCGATCGACGACGCCCACCCGGACCAGGCGCTCAACGTGAACGCCGATGCCGCTGCTGGTGCCCTGGCGATCGCCCTCGGCGCCGCGAAGCTCATGATGCTGACCGACGTGCCCGGCCTCTACCGCAACTGGCCGGACCGCGACTCGATCATCGACCTCATCGCCGTCGACGAGCTGCGCGAGCTGCTCCCGACGCTCGAGTCGGGGATGATCCCGAAGATGACCGCCTGCCTCGACGCCGTGGTCGGCGGGGTCGGCGGCGCGACGATCATCGACGGACGGATCCCGCACTCGATCCTGCTCGAGGTCTTCACCCTCCGCGGCGCGGGCACCGAGGTGATCCCGGACCCGAGCCGCCGGACCGAGAACCAGAACACCCACGCCGAGGTCGGCCGACGCGTGCCCGAGTCCGCAGCGGACCCGGGCCGCCACGCAGCGCCCGACACCACCGGCACCGGCACCGCCACGACACCGAAGGGGACCGAGCAGTGAGCACCGAGACGCAGACCCAGACCTGGAACGACCGGTTCGGGGCGTCGCTCATGCGATCCCTGACGCCGCCGAAGATCATGCTCGAGCGCGGACAGGGGTGCCGCGTCTGGGACGTCGACGGCAACGAGTACCTCGACTTCCTCGCCGGCATCGCCGTGAACTCGCTCGGTCACGCCCACCCGGCGCTGGTCGAGGCCGTGGCCGACCAGGCCGCGAAGCTCGTGCACGTGTCGAACTACTTCGCGACGCCGCCGCAGCTCGAGCTCGCCGAGCGCCTCAAGCGCATCACCGGCGCCGGTGACGCGGGTCGCGTGTACTTCGGCAACTCCGGCGCCGAGGCGAACGAGGCCGCCTTCAAGCTCGCCCGGCTCAACAAGGGTGCCGACGGCCGCAAGACCCGCATCCTCGCGCTGAAGCAGGGCTTCCACGGCCGGACCATGGGTGCGCTCGCGCTCACCGGCAAGCCCGCCCTGCAGGAGGACTTCCTGCCGATGATCCCGGGCGTCGAGCACATCGACTCGACGGTCGAGGCGCTCGAGGCCGCGATCGACGACACCGTCGCGGCGCTCATCGTCGAGCCGATCAAGGGCGAGGCCGGCGTGGTCGACCTGCCCGAGGGCTTCCTGCAGACGGCGCGGCGCCTCACCGAGGAGCACGGCGCGCTGTTCATCCTCGACGAGATCCAGACCGGGGTCGGTCGCACGGGCAACTGGTTCACGTTCCAGGGGCACGATTTCGTGCCGGACGCGGTGACGATCGCCAAGGGCATCGCCGGTGGCTTCCCGATCGGTGCCCTCGTCACGTTCGGCTGGGCGTCCGAGCTGTTCTCGGCGGGTCAGCACGGTTCGACCTTCGGCGGCAACCCCCTCGGCACCCGGGTGGCGAACGCCGTGCTGGCCGAGATCGAACGTGCCGACCTGGTCGCCGGAGCGGTGACCAAGGGCGAGCGCATCCGAGCGGGGATCACCGGTCTCGGCTCGCCGCTGGTGCAGGAGGTGCGCGGGACGGGGCTGCTCGTCGGCGTGGGTCTCACGGCGCCCGTCGGTCCCGCCGTCAACGCCGCCGCACTCCAGCGCGGCCTGATCATCAACGCCCCGAACGAGTCGAGCCTGCGCATCGCGCCGCCGCTCGTCGTGTCCGACGCCGAGATCGACGAGTTCGTGTCGATCCTCGGCGAGAGCCTCGCCGCCGTCGCCTCCGAGCACGTCGGCACCGAGCCCGTCGCCGCCGACCAAGGCGCCACCCAGGAGACCTCCGCATGACCCGCCACTTCCTCCGGGACGACGACCTGAGCCAGGCCGAGCAGTCCGCCATCCTCGACCTCGCCGCGCAGATGAAGCGCGACCGCTGGGGCGAGAAGCCGCTCGCCGGGCCGCAGTCCGTCGCGGTGATCTTCGACAAGTCGTCGACGCGCACCCGGGTCTCCTTCCACGTCGGCATCTCCGACCTGGGCGGCAGCCCGCTCGTCATCACGACGGCGAACAGCCAGCTCGGCGGCAAGGAGACGCCGTCGGACACCGCACGCGTGCTCGAGCGCATGGTGTCCGCGATCGTCTGGCGCACGTACGCGCAGTCCGGCCTCGAGGAGATGGCGGCGGGCACCCGGGTGCCGGTGGTCAACGCGCTGTCCGACGACTTCCACCCGTGCCAGCTGCTCGCCGACCTGCTGACCATCCGGGAGCACCGCGGCGCCCTGGCCGGGCAGACCGTCGCGTTCATCGGTGACGGTGCGAGCAACATGGCGCAGTCGTACCTGCTGGCCGGCGCGACGGCGGGCATGCACGTCCGCGTCGCCGCCCCCGAGGCGTTCAGCCCGGACCCGCAGGTCGTCGCCGACGCCGAGCGTCGTGCAGCGGAGACGGGCGGATCCGCCCTGGTCGTGACGGACCCGGTCGCTGCGGTCGCCGGCGCGGACGTCGTCGTGACCGACACCTGGGTGTCGATGGGCAAGGAGGACGAGAAGCAGGCGCGACTCGACACCTTCGCTGGCTACCGCGTCGACGACGAGCTGATGGCGCACGCTGCCGACGACGCGGTCTTCATGCACTGCCTGCCTGCCGACCGGGGCTTCGAGGTCACGGCCGAGGTGATCGACGGGCCGCGCAGCATCATCTGGGACGAGGCCGAGAACCGACTCCACGCGCAGAAGGCCCTGCTCGCCTGGCTCCTGGCCGCCAACGCCACGGGTGCTCCGGCGGCGCCCGCGGTGCCCGCCGCCTGACCACGTCCGACAGGAGTCCCGTGACCGACCGCATCGTCGTCGCCTGCTCCGCCGGGGTCGACCCGGCGGGTGCCGTCGAGCAGTTCGGGGTGGACCACGAGGTCGTCGCCCTCGTGGTCGACGTCGGCGGTCGGTCGCGCGAGGTGGACGCGGTCCGTGGACGCGCACGAGCGGCCGGCGCCGTGGACGCCGTGGTCGTCGACGCGAAGACCGAGTACGCCGAGCAGTACGTGGTCGCGGCCGTCCGGGCCAATGCCGGCGAGCCGGGGCGTCCGCTCGTGCCGGCGCTCCGTCTCCCCCTCGTCGCCGACCACCTCGTCCGGACGGCCAGGCACTTCGGTGCGGTGGCGGTGGCCCACGTGACCATCGCGCCGGACGACGTCGCGCTGGCTGCGACGGTCGCCGGGTTCGACCCCGACCTCGAGGTCCTGCCCGTGCCCGTCACCGTCGTCCCCACCGTCGGTGCGGAGCAGGACCTCTGGGGCCGGCTCGTCACGGAGCCGGACCTCGACGACCCCTGGGCCCTGGTCGACCCGTCCGACTGGTCCCGCACCCGGGACGCAGCAGGAGCCACGACCGCAGCGGAGGCCGCGACCGGAGCGGGGGCCGCGACCGCAGCGGGGGCCGCGACCGGCGCGCCCGATCCGGACGACGTCACGGTGACCTTCGAGCACGGCGTCCCGGTCGCCCTCGACGGACAGCGCTTCACCGTCCTCCGGCTGCTGCAGGAGCTCGACGCCCTCGCCGGTCGCCACGGCGTCGGTCGGCACGACCTCGTCGACGACCTGGTCGACGGCCGCAAGGTCCGCCGGGTCGCCGAGACCCCGGGCGCCACTGCGCTGGTGGCCGCGCACCGAGACCTCGAACGGCTCACCCTCGAGCGGGACGTCCTGCGGTTCAAGCAGGGCATCGATCGCGAGTGGACCGACCTGGTGCACGACGGGCGCTGGGCGAGCGGGCTCCGCCGCGGTCTGGACGCCTTCATCGAGCAGACCCAGCGGCACGTCTCGGGCGACGTGCGCCTCCGACTGCACGGCGGTACGGCTGCCGTCACCGGGCGGCGCTCCGGCCAGAGCCTCTACGACTTCGAGCTCGCCGCCACCCACGCGGACGACCCGGTGTCGCTCATGACCGCGTGGGCGCGGCCCCCACGCACGGCGGCCCGCCGCGACCGCGCGAACTGACGACCGCGCGCACCGACGCACCGTACGACACCACGGACACCACCAGCACCGGGCACCACCAGCACCAGGCACCACCAGCACCGGGCACCACCAGCACCAGGCACCACCAGCACCAGGCACCACCAGCACCGCCCACCACCCAGCACCGACCGACCAGCACCAGGCAGGACGACATGACCGACGCGACCCAGCCCGCCAAGACCGACGCCACGAACACCGGCGCCCTCTGGGGCGGACGCTTCGCCGACGGCCCGAGCGCCGAGCTCGCCGCGCTGTCCCGATCGACGCAGTTCGACTGGCAGCTGGCCCCGTACGACATCGCCGGCTCGCGTGCGCACGCCCGCGCACTGCACACCGCGGGCTACCTCACGGCGGACGAGCTCGAGCGGATGACCGCCGGCCTCGACCGCCTCGAGTCCGCGCACGCCGACGGCTCCCTGCAGCCCGACGACGGCGACGAGGACGTCCACGGCGCCCTCGAACGGCTCCTCATCGCGGACCTGGGGCCCGAGCTCGGCGGCAAGCTCCGCGCGGGCCGGAGCCGGAACGACCAGATCGCCACGCTCGGTCGCATGCACATGCTCGACCACGGTCGTCGCATCGGACGGCTCGTCATCGACCTGGTGGACGCGATCTCGCAGCAGGCGAGCGAGCACCCGACCGCGATCATGCCCGGCCGCACGCACCTGCAGCACGCGCAGCCCGTGCTCCTCGCACACCACCTCCTCGCGCACGCGTGGCCCCTCGTCCGCGACCTCGAACGGCTCCGCGACTGGGCCGACCGCGCGAGCGTCAGCCCGTACGGCGCCGGTGCGCTCGCGGGCAGCTCCCTCGGCCTCGACCCCGCTGCGATCGCACGCGAACTCGGCTTCGCCCGACCGGCCGACAACTCGATCGACGCCACGGCCGCTCGTGACGTCGTGGCCGAGTTCGCCTTCGTGCTCGCCCAGATCGGCATCGACGTGTCGCGGCTGGCCGAGGAGGTCATCCTCTGGAACACGAAGGAGTTCGGTTTCGTCCGGCTGCACGACGCGTTCTCGACGGGCTCGAGCATCATGCCGCAGAAGAAGAACCCCGACATCGCGGAGCTCGCCCGCGGCAAGTCCGGCCGACTCGTCGGCAACCTGACGGGGCTCCTCACCACGCTCAAGGGCCTCCCGCTCGCGTACAACCGTGACCTGCAGGAGGACAAGGAGCCCGTGTTCGACTCGGTCGCGCAGCTCGAGGTCCTGCTCCCCGCCTTCACCGGCATGATCGCGACGCTCACCTTCGACACCGACCGGATGGCCGAGCTCGCACCGCAGGGCTTCTCGCTCGCGACCGACGTCGCCGAGTGGCTCGTCCGTCAGGGCGTGCCCTTCCGTGACGCCCACGAGATCTCCGGCGCACTGGTCCGGTACTGCGAGGAACGCGGCATCGAGCTCGACGACCCGTCCGACGACGAGTACCGCGCCGTGTCCGAGCACCTGACCCCCGCGGTGCGCGAGGTGCTCACCATCGAGGGCAGCGTCGCCTCCCGCGCGGGCGCGGGCGGGACCGCTCCGGACCGTGTGGCCGAGCAGCTCACCTCGCTGACCCGTCGTGTCCACGACCTCGCCGAGGGCGCCCCCTTCACCCGATGACGGTCCCGAGTCCGTTGGCAGCCCTGCTGTCCGAGCCCGCACCGGTCTGTGCTCCGGCTCTGCTCGGCGCGACGATCACGGGGCGGGGTGTGACGCTCCGGATCACCGAGGTCGAGGCCTACTGGGGACCGACCGACCCCGGCTCGCACGGACACCGCGGACCCACACCACGCAACCGACACCTCTTCGGTCCGCCCGGCACGCTCTACGCGTACCGCTCGTACGGCATCCACACCTGCGTCAACGTCGTGAGCGCGCCGGCCGGCACGTCGTCCGGCTCGCTGCTCCGGGGCGCCGAGGTCGTCGACGGCATCGAGCTCGCCCGGGAGCGCCGCGGTCCGTCCGTCCCGGACGCCGCGCTGGCACGTGGTCCCGGCAACCTCGGCAGCGCCCTCGGCGCCGTGCTCGGCGAGGACGACGGCACCTCGCTCCTCGACGGGTCCGGTCCGTTCACGCTGCGGCTCGCACCCGGCCTGGAGGCGCGGCTCACCTCCGCCGACCCGGCCGACGTGGTCGGGTCGCTGCTCCAGGAGGCCGTGCCCGGCCCGGTCGGGCCGTCCCCGGTCCGACGGATCTCGCGCGGGCCGCGCACCGGTGTCGCCGGCGTCGCCGGCGGCACGACGTTCCCCTGGCGGTTCTGGCTGACCGGCGAACCGACGGTGTCGGCGTACCGACGGCACCAGCGGGCGGTCGACTGACGGGGCCGCACCGCGCCTCCCGGCCGTCCGCCGGTGACTACGATGGTCGGGTGTCCAGCACAACCGACCACGACGACCTGACACGCCAGCAGAACGATCCCACCTTCGCCTCGGTGTGGGACGAACTGCGCTGGCGCGGTCTGGTGCACGTCTCGACCGACGAGACGGCACTCCGGGAGGCCCTCGACGGCGAGCCGGTCACGTACTACTGCGGCTTCGACCCGACGGCACCGTCGCTGCACTGCGGCAACCTGCTGCAGCTGCTCACGATGCGACGACTCCAGCTCGCGGGCCACAAGCCGCTCGCACTGGTGGGCGGGTCGACCGGTCTCATCGGCGACCCGCGACCGACCGCGGAGCGCACCCTGAACACCCCGGAGACCGTCGCCGAGTGGGTGAGCCGGCTCCAGGCCCAGGTGTCGCGGTTCCTCAGCCCCGACGGCGAGAACGGCGTCCGGCTGGTGAACAACCTCGACTGGACGGCGCCGCTGTCCGCCATCGACTTCCTGCGCGACATCGGCAAGTACTTCCGCGTCGGCACGATGCTGAAGAAGGACGCGGTCGCGGCGCGGCTGAACTCCGACGCGGGCATCAGCTACACCGAGTTCAGCTACCAGATCCTGCAGGGGCTGGACTACCGCGAGCTGTACCGCCAGTACGGGTGCACCCTGCAGACCGGTGGGTCGGACCAGTGGGGGAACCTGACGTCGGGGACCGACCTCATCCGGCGGACCGAGGGTGTCGCGGTGCACGCGATGGGCACGCCGCTCATCACGAACTCGGACGGCACGAAGTTCGGCAAGAGCGAGGGCAACGCGATCTGGCTCGACGCCGAGATGACCTCGCCGTACGCCTTCTACCAGTTCTGGCTCAACACGGCGGACGCGGACGTCGTCGCTCGGCTGCGGGAGTTCACGTTCCTGGACCGGGCGGAGATCGAGCGCCTCGAGCAGGCGGTGGCTGACGAGCCGTTCCGGCGCGAAGCCCAGCGGACCCTCGCGTTCGTGGTGACCTCGCTGGTGCACGGGACCGAGGCGACCCAGGCCGTGATCGACGCGTCGGCGGCGCTGTTCGGCAACGGTGACCTCGCGGCGCTCGACCCCGAGACCCTGCGGGCCGCGCTCGCGGAGCTCCCCGGATCGGGTTCGATCGACGGCAGCGCCGATGTTGCGCGAGCCCTCGTGGAGACCGGCCTCGTGAAGTCCCTCGGCGAGGCCCGTCGAGCCGTCGACCAGGGCGGCGTGTACGTGAACAACGTCCGCGCCGAGGACCCGACCGCGCAGTTGTCCGGCCTCGCCCTCCCCGGAGGCGCCGTCGTGCTGCGCCGCGGCAAGAAGACCCTCGCCGGCGTGACGCTCGCCTGAGCAGCCGTCCGGAGCGCGATCGGTGCCCGACCTCCCCCGCGGGAGGTCGGGCACCGTCGTACCCGGGGGAGTGCGCCGCCGGCTGTTGCACAAGGCGACACGCCCGGGAGTCGGGGCGGTTGGCGCTCCGCCGGACTGCTGCGTAGAGTTCTTACTCGTCACCCCAAAGGTGCGGCGGAGCGGCTGGAGCGAGAGCCCAGAGCCTGCCGGCCTCAAGCGGGGACCATCCTCCACCGAAGTTCAGACCGGGTCTTGCACTCGGGCGCTTCGACGCTTAGGATGATTACTCCACCGGCCCTCTCCTACGGGATGAGCCACAGGACCTCGGTCCGACGCGTTGCCGGTGGCACCAAGAACACAAGCCCTTCTGGCGGAGCTTCCTGTGTGGGAGTCGAGTGGGGGGTGCGTCTGGTCCTTGAGAACTCAACAGCGTGCACATTGTC
>NZ_JAUCMN010000015.1 GCF_030363035.1 Curtobacterium caseinilyticum
CCCCCCACGTGCGGGGGTGGGCGGGGGGGGGGACTGGGGGGGTCTGGGGTCCACCGTCCGTGCGGGGGGGCGGGGGGGGGGGGGCCCGGCGGCCCCCGCGCCTCCCGTCCGTCAGGTGATGACGTCCCGCGGGACGTGACGACTACTGCTCGAAGGTCGCCTTGAGCTCGATGTCGACGCCGGTGAGCGCCTTCGAGACGGGGCAGGTCGCCTTGGCCTCGTCGGCGGCCTTGAGGAAGGCGGCCTCGTCGATGCCGGAGACCTCGCCGTTCACGGTGAGGACGATGCCGGTGAGCTTGAACCCGCCCGCGCTGTCCGGGCCGAGCGAGACGTCCGCCTTGACGTCGAGGGCCTCGACCGTGCCGCCGGCCTCGCCCAGGATCGCCGAGAACTGCATCGCGTAGCAGGCGGAGTGCGCCGCTGCGATGAGCTCCTCGGGGCTCGTGGTGCCACCGGCCTCGTCCGCGGCGCGCTTCGGGAAGGAGACGTCGTAGGTGCCGACCTTCGAGCTCGACAGCTCGACCTGGCCGGAACCGTCGTTGAGGCCGCCGTGCCAGGCGGTGCGTGCGGTGCGCGTGGGCATACCCGCTCCTTTCGTTGGGGGGCGGCACCGATCGGGGCCGCGACTCAGAGTCAATCGGAGAACGCTCGTTCTCGCAACGGGCTCTCGGGGAAGACCCAGGACTGCCCTACGATCGGGCGCATGGGGGACAGTGAGCTGCGACGAGTGCTGCTCGACCAGGGGCCGGTCGACGTCTCGTTGCGTCCGGAGCTCGCCTGGGCGCGCGTCTGGACGCAGGGATGGCGGTTCCACGGGCGGGCGAGCCGGTCCGAGTACTGGTGGGTCCTGGCCCTCGAGGCCCCCGTGGCGCTCGGCGTGTGGTGGCTCCTGCAGCGCGCCGGCCTCGCGTCGCACTGGACGCTGTCGGCTGATCCGTTCGGGATCGTGCCCGTGCCGCAGGTCACCTTCCGACTGTTCACCGGGAGGGGCTCGTGGTGGGGGATCGGTGCCGGTCGCGACGTCACGCCGACGGGGTGGGACCTCGCGGTGCTGGCCGGCCTCGCGCTGACGTTCGTGCCGCGGTGGTCGCTGCTCGTCCGGCGCCTGCACGACCGCGACCACAGCGGCCTCTGGGTGTTCTTCATGGTGGTGTTCGGGCCGCTCGGCGCGATCGTGGTCGCGGTGATGGTGCTGCGGTCCGCTCGACCCCGGGGTGCGCGGTTCGACCGGGGGTTGTTCGCCGGGCGACGGGAGCCGGTTGCGCCTCCTGGGCCGCGGCGCGGGGACGGCTCCGACTCTGGACGGCAACAGATGTCGTCCTGAGCGACAGGCGTAGTGTGGATACCGTCGAAGGAGGACACCCATGCACGCCGTCGTGTTCGAGCAGTACCAGACGTTCCCCGTCCTGACCGAGGTCGAGAAGCCCGTACCGGGCCCGGGGGAGGTGCTGCTCAAGGTCGCCGGTGCCGGGGCGTGCCACTCCGACGTCGCCGTCTACCGCGAGTTCCAGGAAGGGCAGCCGGGCGCCCAGGCCCCGGGCTTCGTCCTCGGACACGAGAACTCCGGCTGGGTCGAGGCCGTCGGCGACGGGGTCACCGGCTTCACCGAGGGCGACGCGTACCTCGTCTACGGGCCGGTCGGCTGCGGGCACTGCTCGTACTGCTCGAAGGGGCAGGACACCTACTGCGAGAACGCCGCGACGAACCCGTACGCGGCGATCGGCCTCGGGCGGGACGGCGGCATGGCCGAGTACGTCACCGTCCCGGCCCGCAACCTCGTACCGCTCGGCGACGCCGACCCGATCGCCGCGGCACCGCTCAGCGACGCGGCCCTGACGCCGTACCACGCGATCAAGGCGTCGCTGCCGAACCTGGCGGGCGGCGGGAGGTTCGCGCTCGTCGTCGGACTCGGCGGCCTCGGGCAGATCGCCGTGCAGATCCTGACGGCGCTCACCGGCGCCACGGTCATCGCGACGGACACGAAGCAGGACGCGATGGACCGGGCCGCAGCGCGCGGCGCGCTCACCGTGCCCGCCGGTCCGGACCAGGCCGCGGCGATCCGCGAGCTGACCGGCGGCAAGGGCGTCGATGCCGCGTTCGACTTCGTGGGCGCAGGCCCGACGATCGCGACGGCGAAGGCCTCGATGGCGATCGGCGGTCGGCTGACGGTCGTCGGGATCGCCGGTGGGACCGTCGAGTGGAACTTCTTCTCGACGCCGTACGAGTCGACGATCACGAACACCTACTGGGGCACGATCGAGGACCTGCACGAGGTCGTCGCGATGTACCGCGCGGGGCAGATCGAGCCCGACGTCGAGCGGTACGCGCTGCGTGACGCGCTCGAGGCGTACCGGAAGCTCGAGGCCGGCGAGTTGTCGGGGCGCGCGGTGGTCGTCCCGACGCTGTAGCGGCGACGGCGCGACGGCGCGAGGCTCGGCTGGGCGGACAGTTTCGCGGCTACTGGGCCGCGAAACTGTCCGCGGGCGCGAGCCTCGGCCGCGCCGGCGGGCCGCGCACGCGTGGGGGCGGGCAGCACGTTAGACGGTGGGACCGGTCGACCGCAGGGCGTCGGCCTGCTCCGGGGACGAGCGCGCGGCGTAGCCGATGCGGCTCTCCCGCACGTGCCACGCCATCCGCTCGGCGGCCTCGTCGACGTCGCCCGCGTCGATCGCGGCGAGGATGCGCCGGTGGTCGGGCCACAGCCGCTTGCCGCGCGAGGACGTGTCGAGCGCGTAGAGCCACTCGATCTTCCGCGAGAGCTGGCGGAGCAGGGTCGCGAGTGTCGTGCTGCCGGAGAGCTCGGCGACGAGCAGGTGGAAGCGTTCGTTGAGGTCGACGAGCTGGTCGAGCTCGTCGCGTGCCACGGCGGCGTCGCCCGCGTCGAGGACCTCGCCGAGCTCCCGGCGGACGCGCCACCAGTCCGCGGGCGGGGCAGCGGCGTCGAACAGCGTCCGCGCTCGGGCGGCGGCGCGCCGGGCGGTGGCGGTCTCGAGCGCCTCCCGGACGGCGAACAGGTCGTCGGCCTCGTCGAAGGGGATGTCCGCGATGCGGGAGCCGACGTTCGGGCGCGAGACCACGAAGCCCTCGCCCTCCAGCCCGCGCAGCGCCTCACGCACCGGCACCCGGGACACCCCGTAGCGCTCCGCGAGGAACACCTCGGTGACCCGGGTGCCGGGCTGCAGCTCGCCGGTCACGATGTCGTGGCGGATGGCGTCGATGACGCTCGTCCCGTTCAGCACGGTGCCGATCGTGCCACACCGAGCGAGCCGGGCGTCGGGCGACCCGTCACACCGCCGCCTCGGCCAGGCTCCGGCCCGGGATGGCGTCGAGCAGGTCCCGCGTGTACTGCTGCTGCGGGGCGTCGAACACCGCCGCGACCGTCCCCCGCTCGACGACCTCGCCGCGTCGCATGACCACGACGTCGTCGGCGATCCGGCGGACCACCCCGAGGTCGTGCGTGATGAACAGGTAGCTCAGCCCGAGCCGGTCCTGCAGTTCCTCGAGCAGGGCGAGGATCTGCTCCTGCACCAGGACGTCCAGCGCCGAGACCGCCTCGTCGAGGATGATCAGCTCCGGCTCGAGGGCCAACGCGCGGGCGATCGCGACGCGCTGCCGCTGCCCGCCGGACAGCTCGTTCGGCCGGAGCTGCGCGACCTCACGGGGCAGGGCGACCTGTTCGAGCAGCGTGCAGACCCGCTCCGTCCGTGACGCCCGGTCCCCGATGCCGAAGACCCGCAGGGGTTCGTCGATGATCCGCTCGATCGTGGAGGTCGGGTCGAGCGAGCCGTACGGGTCCTGGAACACGGGCTGCACCCGGCGTCGGATCTCCCGCCGCTCGGCGCCGCGCGCGGTCCCGATCGACTTCCCGTCCACGAGGGCGGTCCCCGAGGTCGGCGTCTCGAGTCCGAGCACGATCCGCGCGACCGTCGTCTTGCCGGAGCCGGACTCGCCGACCACCGCGGTGGTCGTGCCCCGACGGACCGCGAAGGACACCCCGTCCGCGGCGCGGAGCGTCCCCGCACCGCGTCCACGGAGCCGGTACTCCTTCACCAGGTCCGACACGACGAGGATCGGCTCGCCGGCCGCGACGGGCTCCGGTGCGACCCCGGACAGCGCGGGCGCCGCCGCGATGAGCCGCTTCGTGTACTCGTGCTGCGGATCGCGGAGGATCGCCGCCGGCGCGCCCTGCTCGACGATCTCGCCGTCGAGCATCACGACCACGCGGTCGGTCCGGTCCGCCGCGACCCCGAGGTCGTGCGTCACGAACAGCAGCGTCGTGCCGTGCTGGTCGACCAGGGTCTGCAGGTGGTCGAGGATCTGCCGCTGCACCGTCACGTCGAGCGCGCTGGTCGGCTCGTCCGCGATGAGCAGCTCGGGCTGGCGTGCCAACGCCACCGCGATGAGGATGCGCTGCCGCATGCCGCCGGAGAACTCGTGCGGGTACTGGTCGGCCCGCCGCGCCGCCTCGGGGATGCCGGCCTCGGTCATCAACTCGACGACCCGCTGGCGGACGGCCGAGCGCCCGCGGAGTCCTCCCGCCCGCAGCGCGTCCGCGATCTGCGCGCCGACCCGCATCGACGGGTTGAGGTTCGTCGACGGGTCCTGCGGCACCAGGCCGATGCGTCCGCCCCGGACCCGGCGCATCAGTGCCTCGTCGGCGTGGGCGAGGTCGTCGTCGCCGAGCCGGATCTCGCCGCCCGTGATGCGCCCCGCCCCCGGCAGCAGCCGGAGCAGCGCGGCGATGAGCGTCGACTTGCCGGATCCCGACTGCCCGACGATCGCGACGCGCTCGCCGCGGCGGACGTCGAGGTCGACGCCGTGCAGGACCTCGCGCTCGCCGAACGCCACCCGAAGGTCACGGACGGAGAGCAGGGGGTGGGCTCCGGTGTCGACCGGGAGGCCCGTGGTGCGTCCGGTGGTGGTGTCACGGTCGTGGGTGGCCCGGTCCGGCATGGTCCGGTCCTCAGCGTCCTGCGGCATAGCCCTGTGCTCCTCGCGGGTTGGCGGCGGCGCCCAGGACGCCGGTGTCGGGGTCGCGCGTGACGCACGACAGGCGGCCGAGCGACCAGTCGCCGGCGCGGGTGACGACGTGGCCGAGCTCCTCGAGTCCGGCGATGACGTCGTCACCGAGACGGTCCTCGACGACCAGGCCGCCGGGGGTCCAGGTGCGGGGCCAGAACGACCCCGGGAACGACGTCGTGTGCAGCGCGGGGGCGTCGATGGCCTGCTGGGGCGACCACCCGCCGACGATCGTGCGGAGCAGGAAGAGCAGCTGCCACTGGTCCTGCTGGTCGCCGCCGGGGGAGCCCATCGCCACCACCGGTTCGCCGTCCTTGAGCACGAGGGTCGGCGTCAGCGTCGTCCGGGGCCGTGCGCCCGGGGTGAGCGTCGACGCGGTGCCCTCCTCGAGCCAGGTCATCTGCATGCGGGTGCCGAGGCAGAACCCGAGCTCGGGGATGGTCGGGGACGACTGCAGCCACCCACCGGAGGGCGTCGCACTGACGATGTTGCCCCAGCGGTCGACGACGTCGATGTGGCACGTGTCGCCGCGGGTCTCACCCGTCTCCATGACGATCGGTTCGCCGCGGTCCTCGTGCACGGTGTCGTCCTCGGCGGGGACGGCCACGGCGTCGGGCGAGGGCGCGTCCCCGCGGGCTCCCGGTACGGTCGGCTCGCCGACGCCCGCGATCGGCTCGCCGCCCGGCGTGTAGGTCACGCGGAGCGGGGGCAGCGCGCCGCCGGGCACCGAGACCGTGCCCGGGCGCAGTTCGTGCGAGGCGCGGTCGCCGATCAGCGCCCGCCGCTCGTCGGAGTACGCGTCCGAGAGCAGTTCGTCCATCGGGACGTCACCGTCGCCGTAGTACGCCTCGCGATCGGCGAGCGCGAGCTTCTGCGCCTCGGCGATCGTGTGGGCACCGAGCACGGTCGACGGGTCGAGTCGCTCGTCGTCGAGCGGGTCGAGCAGGCGGAGGGTCTGCAGGAGCGCCGGACCCTGGCCCCACGGCCCCGTCTTGGCGATCGTGTGCCCGCGGAACTCGGCGGTGGTCGCCGGCTCGGTCGTCGCCCGGAACGCCGCCATGTCCGACGCCCGGATCACGCCGGCGTGGTCGGTCCCCGACGCGTGCCGGTGCGGGGTGCGCACGAAGGCGTCGATCGCCTGCGCGACGGAGCCCTCGGCCCACTCGGTCCGGGCGGCCTCGATGCGGGCGACGCGCGCGTCGGCCGCCGCGTCACGGGCCCCGTCGACACCGGCACCCGCCTGCACGAGCCGTTCCAGGACCGAGGCGTAGGGCTCGTTGCGCACCATCGTCCCGGGGACCGGCGCCGAGCCTCCCGGCAGCCACCGGTCGGCGGAGGACGGCCAGTGGTCCCGGAACAGGTCCTGCACCGTCGCGATCGTGGCGACCACCCGCGGTGCGACGGGGTGGCCGTCACGGGCGTACCCGATGGCGGGGGCGAGCACGTCGGCGAGCTCCCACGTGCCGTGCTCCGCCAGGAGCAGCAGCCACGCGTCCACGGCGCCGGGGACGGCGGCCGCCAGTGCACCCGCTCCCGGGACCAGGTCGAGGCCCTCGGCGCGGAAGTGTTCCGGCGTCGCGCCCGCGGGGGCGGGCCCCTGGCCCACCAGGACGGTCGGGTCCTTGTCCGCAGCGGTGGCGTAGACGGCGGTCACGTCGCCGCCCGGGCCGTTGAGGTGCGGTTCGACGACGTGCAGGACGAAGGCGCCGGCGACGGCGGCGTCGAAGGCGTTGCCGCCGCGCTCCAGGACCGACTGCGCCGTCGCGGTCGCGATCCAGTGCGTCGACGCGACCATGCCGAAGGTGCCCTGCAGGTCGGGCCGGGTGGTCTCGGCCGGTGGCGTGGTGAAGGCGGGGTTGGTGGTGGTGCTCATGGTGCTGGTGCTCCTCAGCGGTCCGAGGCGGTGGGGTCGAGGGCGTCGCGCAGGGCGTCCCCGAACAGGTTGAAGCCGAGGCAGATGACGGCGATCGCGACCCCCGGCACGACGGCGGCCCACGGCGCCTGGCCGAGGTACTGCTGCGCGTCCGAGAGCATGATGCCGAGGCTCGGCGTGGGCGGCTGGATGCCGAGCCCGAGGAAGGACAGCAGTGCCTCGCCGATCACCGCGACCGGCATGATCACGGTGGCCTGCACGATGATCGCCGAGACGCAGTTCGGCAGGACGTGCTGCGCGATGATGCGCGCGCCGCCGGCGTCCAGCGTCCTCGCGCTCGTCACGAAGTCGGCGCTCGTGATCCGCAGGGTCTCACCGCGGACGATGCGGATCATCGCCGGCACGTGCGAGATGCCGATCGCGATCACGGCGTTCGACAGGCTCGGCCCGCTGATCGCCGCGAGCCCGACCGCGATGATGAGGAACGGGAACGCGAGGGCGACGTCGGTCAGGCGGGAGATGATCGCGTCGAGCCAGCGCCAGTACCCGGCGAGCAGACCGAGCGGGGTGCCGACCACGACGGCGAGCAGCACCGACAGCACGCCGACGACGAGCGAGACCTGGATCCCGTACAGCGTGCGGGACAGGATGTCGCGGCCGAGGTCGTCCGTGCCGAAGCCGAAGCCCACGGTGAACGGCACCTGGAACGGCAGGTCGAAGTGCGTCGCGGTGGGGTCGTGCGGTGCGACGAGCGGTGCGGCGACGCCGGCGAGCACGACGATCGCGAGCATGATGCCGCCGGTCATGCCGAGCCGGTTCGTCCGGACCTGCTTCCAGACGCGGCCACGGCTCGAGCCGAGGTCGAAGGGTGCGGTGATGGTGGTCATGCGGTTCCTCCGACGCGGATCTTCGGGTTGATGACGGAGTACAGGACGTCCACGGCGAAGTTGATGAGGACGTAGCCGAGGGTGATCACGAGCACGACGGCCTGGATCACCGGGTAGTCACGGGTGAACACGGCGTCGAGCGTGAGCTTGCCGAAGCCGGGCAGCGCGAAGATGCGCTCCGTGACGACCGCACCCGAGATGAGGCCGCCGAGCTGCAGGCCGACGATCGTCACGACGACGATCATCGAGTTCCGCAGGCCGTACCGGAACAGCACCCGCGGACGGCTCAGGCCCTTCGCCCGGGCGGTCCGGACGAAGTCGGTCTTCATCGTCTCGATCATCGACGCCCGGGTCTGCCGCATGATCACGGCGGCGAGCGAGGTGCCGAGGATGAGGGCGGGCAGTGTGAGGTGGTGCAGGGCACTCAGCGGATCACGGGTCATCGGGACGTAGCCCGAGGCCGGGAACCAGCCGAGGCCCGCCGCGAGCCAGACGATCGCGAGGATGCCGAGCCAGAAGTTCGGCACGCTCAGGCCGACGAGCGCCGCGGCGTTCGCCATCCACTCGGGCCAGTGCCCGCGGTAGCGCTCCGCGAGGGTGCCGAGGGCGACGCCCACGACGACCGCGACGACGATCGCGTACAGCGCGAGCCACAGCGTGACCGGCAGGGTCGAGCCGAGCAGCTCGGTGACGGGCGTGCCCGTCCGGGTGGACTGGCCGAAGTCGCCCTGCAGTGCGTTGGCCACGAAGCGCCAGTACTGCACGAGCAGCGAGTCGTCGAGCCCGAGGTCGGCACGGACGGCCGCCAGGCGTTCGGGGCTCGCCTCCTCGCCCGCCAGCGCCAGCGCCGGGTCGCCCGGCAGCTGCCGGACCCCGAAGAACACCACGATCGAGGCGAGGACGAGCGTGAGCGCCGCCTGCCAGAGTCGGGTCACGACGTACCGGATCACTTGCTGCCGCCTTCCACGAACGCCGCCTGGCTGAGTCGGACCACACCGTCGGCGTAGGTGGAGACCCCGGCGACGTCCGTGCTGACGCCGGTGATGCTCCGGGTCCGGTAGAGGTAGATGATCGGGTCGTCCTGCTGGACCTTCGTGACCAGCTGGCCGTACAGGTCGGCGCGCTCCTGCTGGTCGGTGGCCTGCGCCGCGCGGGCGATCAGGTCGTCGACCTCGGGGTCGCTGTACCCGGGGTAGTTGTTGCCGCCGCCGGTGCCGAGGAACGAGCCGATGTTGCCGTGCGGGTCGACGCGGCCCGACCAGCCGAGCTGCAGCGCCTGGAAGTCGCCGCGGGTCTGGTCGTCGAGCAGCGTCGTGTACTCGACCGGGGTGATCGTGATCGCGAAGCCGCCGGCACGGGCCTGCGCCTGCAGTGCCTGGGCGAACCGGACGGTGTCGGGGGTGTTCGTCACCTCCATCTCGATCGGGAACGGCTGCTCGACGCCGGCCTCCTCGAGCAGCTCCTTCGCGCGCTCGGGGTCGTACGACGGGCAGGCCTTGCTCGCGTCGGTCGCGAAGGCGCTCGTGTCCGGGATCGGGGAGCACGCGACGTCCGCCCAGCCGCGGAACACGCTCTGCACGAGCTCGGCGCGGTTGATCGACATCGACAGGGCCTGCCGGACCTTCCGCTCGGTCGCGAGCGGGGTGTCGAGCGGCTTCGGATCGGTGCCGACACCGTCCTGGTTCGCCAGGTTGATCGTGATGCCCTGGTAGCCGAGCGAGCCGGTGCGCAGGACGTGCAGGTCCTTCCGGCGCATGAGCTCGTCGACGTCCTGCGTGGAGATCGTGTCGGCGACCTGGACGTCACCGGACTTCAGGTTCTGCGCGCGGATGCTCGCGTCCGTGATGATCCGGTACGTGATCCGGTCGAAGTGGGCGCTCGCCGGGTCGTGGTACTGCGGGTCGCGCTCGACCGTGATCGAGGTCTGCGGCACGCGCTCGACGAACTTGTACGGGCCGATGCAGACCGGGTGGTCGCCGAACCCGTCGCCCTCCTGCTCCAGCGCGGTCGGCGACATCACCATCCCGGCGCGGTCGGCGAGCGCCGCGGTGATCGGCGCGAACGGGGTCGCGTAGCGGATGCGCACGGTGTGGTCGTCCACGGCGTCGATGCTCGACACCGGACCCATCTCGCTCTTGCGGCTCGAGTCGTCCTTCGTCAGGTTCCGTTCGAGGGTCGTCACGACGGCGTCGGCGTCGAGGGGTGTCCCGTCGGCGAACCGGTAGCCGGTGTGGACCGGGAACGTCACGGTCTTCCCGCCGTCGGACACCGTCGGGAGCTCGGTCGCGAGCATCGGGACGACCGTGCCCTCGGCGTCGATGTCGTACAGCTTCTGGCACATCGTCTCCATGACGTACCGGGTGTACAGCGACGACGAGGTGGTCGGGTCGAGCCGGTCCGGTTCGGCGGAGAGCGCCATGACGAGGTCACCGCCCTCGCGGACCTGCTGGTCGCCGATCGCGACGGTGGTGACGGTGCCGGCGGTCGCGCCGCCGGCCTTCGAGCGTTGGACGGGGACGCACGCGGTGAGGGCGAGCGAGGCGGCCAGGGCGACGGCGGGCACGGCGAGGAGGGTCCGGCGGCGTCGAGCGGGGGTCTGGGACATCGTGATCCTGGAGCTGCGGTGTGCGTGGCGCCTCTTGTGGAGTCGCGCTCAGGAGTGCGGTGATTGCATACAATCACGTTTGATGAGTCGGTTTTGTACACGATCTGTTTCCATCGTGTAACACCTGCACCGTCTGCCCCGCCCTGCGTGCCCCCGGAACTGGGGAGAAGCCGATCGGGGCTGTGGGGTTGTCCAGGGCGCGCGGCCGGGTGACCATCGTTCGTCGGCGTGTACAGGGCGCGTCGACGAACGGGCCCGCCAGTGCGTGGCTCGCCGTCCGGACCGCTCCACCCGCGGTCCCCGCTCAGGGGAACCATGCTCACCACCACCCAGGCGCGCTCCCGCCGCCACCCCGTCCGCGCGCGGCTCGCAGCAGCAGCCGTCGCACTCGTCACCGTCGCCGCCGGTCTCGTCGGCGTCGCAGCCCCCGCGTCCGCCGCGACCGTCGTCTGGAAGGGCACTGCGCCTGCCGGCACGACGCTCTGGCCGGGCGACTCGATCACCTCCGACAACGGGCAGTTCCAGCTCGTCATGCAGGGCGACGGCAACCTCGTCGAGTACGGCATCGGCCGCCGGGTCATCTGGTCGTCGAACACCTCCGGCAAGCCGGGCGCCTCGGCGCAGATCCGTGCGAACGGCACCCTCGCGATCTGGGCGGCGAACGGCCGCGCGGCGCTCTGGGGCGGCCCCGGGCACGTCGGCAAGAACTTCGGCATCCGCGGCGACGGCAGCATGCGCTTCCTCACCACCAAGGGCGTCAACTCGGTCGAGTTCAAGAACTTCCAGGACCGGGTGCCGGCGGGCTCCGTCCTGCTGCCCGGCACGCTGCTGAAGTCCGACGCCAGCGGCACGAAGAGCCTGTCGATGCGGGCCGACGGCGTGCTCGCGCAGGTCGTCGACGGCAAGACGGTCTGGGCGACGAAGACCGGCGGGAACCCCGGCGCCTACGCGGCCGTGCAGACCGACGGCAACTTCGTCGTCTACACGAAGGCGAACAAGCCCCTCTGGGCGAGCCACACCACCAAGGGCGGCCCGGGCCAGCTGCTCGTGCAGGTCGACGGCAACGTCGTGCTCTACGGCAAGAGCGACACCCGCGTGTGGTCGAGCCGTCCGGTGACCGGGCTGTCGTGGCCCGTCGTCGGCACGCGGATCTCCGGCAAGTACGGCGACGACCGCGGCGCCGGGCACGTCCCGCGCTACCACCAGGGCACCGACGCGCCCGTGGCGATCGGTACGCCGGTCTACGGCTCGGGGACCGGGACGGTCACGACCGTCGCGCCGAACAACGCCTCGTACGGCAACTACGTCGTGGTGACCTACGGCATGACCTCGGTGCTCACCGCCCACCTCAGCGCGATCTCCGTGAAGAAGGGGCAGATCGTCAACGTCCGCACGCTCATCGGCAAGTCGGGCAACACCGGGCAGTCGACCGGCCCGCACGTGCACGTCGAGGTGCGGCAGGGCAGCAAGCTGGTCGACCCGATGACGGTGCTGAAGTTCCGGTGAGCTGAGCGGCAGCCCCGACTCCTCTGCCGTACCGACAGTGCTCCGCCTCCTGCAGGCGGAGCACTGTCGCGTTCGAGCACCCTCGCGCGACTAGCCTGGTCGGGATGGTCGATCGACGTGGGCACGCGGACGCCGAGACGGTGCTCGCCGCGTTCGCCCGCACCACGGGGGACGTCGCCGGCGCACGCCGCGTGGCCCGGCAGTTCGTCGACCTGGACGAGGGCGAGCGCTCCGCACTGCTCTGGAGCGACGACCCCGGCGCCCGGCTGGTCGCGGTCGTGCTGCTCGTGCAGGCGATGCGCGCGCATCCCGACCCCGAGCTGACCGACGAGTACCTCGCCGCGGCGAAGGCCGAGCGGTTCGAGGACCCGGTGCTCGTCGACCTGGCCGCCGAGGAGCTCGTCGGCGCTCCGCTCGTCGGCGGGTCCACCGGTCCGCTCTTCGCGCTCGCGAAGTCCGACGTCGCCGTGGTCCGACGGATCGCGGTCGTCGCGACCCTGGCGTTCGCGAAGCAGGGCGACGCCGAGGTGCCGCTGGCCATCGCCGGCCGACTCGTGCGGGAGCGGAGCGACACCGTGCAGTCCGCCCTCGGCTGGGTCCTGCGCGAGACGGGGAAGCGGGCGTCCGAGCCGGCGCTGGTCGCGTTCCTCGAGCGCAACGGACGCTTCCTGACCGCAGCCGCTCGGGCCACGGCCACCGAGCACCTGCCCCCGGCGGAGCGCGACCGGCTCCGCGCCTGACGCCGGCCTGGAGGCACGCCTCGCCTCCATCCCACCGGTCCCGTCCCCCTGACGCCGGCCTGGAGGCACGCCTCGCCTCCATCCCACCGGTCCCGTCCCCCCCCCCCCCCGACGACGGCCTGGAGGCTCGCCCCGCCTCCGCCCCGCCGGTCCCGACGGTGCCGTCTCCGCAGCCGACCCTGGTGACTGACTGTGCAGTCCGTCTTGCCGACCGCATGGTCGGTTAGGTTGAGCGGCATGCACCAGACCACCACCGTGCCGACCCACCGCGCGACCACCCGCGAGTGGGCCTCCCTCGGCGTCCTCACCCTCGCCGTCGTGCTCCTCGCCATCGACGGCACGGTCCTCGCCCTCGCCGTCCCGGCCCTCACCGCCGACCTCGCGCCGACCGCCACGCAGGTGCTCTGGATCGGCGACGTCTACTCGTTCGCGCTCGCGGGCCTGCTCGTCACGATGGGCAACGTCGCCGACCGCATCGGCCGGAAGCGCCTGCTGCTCATCGGCTCCGTGGCGTTCGGGCTCGCCTCCGCCGGAGCCGCGTTCGCCCCGAGTCCCGAGGTGCTCATCGCCGCTCGGGCCCTGCTCGGCATCGCGGGCGCCACCCTGATGCCGTCGACGCTGTCGCTCGTCCGCGCGGTCTTCCGCGACCCCCGGCAGCGCACCCGGGCCATCGCGATCTGGTCGGCGGGTGCGACCGGTGGTGCCGCTGCCGGACCGCTCGTCGGCGGTGCGTTGCTCGAGCACTTCTGGTGGGGTTCGGTCTTCCTCATCAACATCCCCGTGATCGCCGTCATCGTCGTCGCCGGTGCGGTCCTGCTGCCCGAGTCGAAGGGCGGCGCGCGAACGCCGATCGACCTGCTGTCCGCGGTGCTCTCGGTCCTGACGATCGTCCCCGTGGTCTACGCCGTGAAGCACCTCGTCGGGCACGGCGCGGACTGGACGGTGCCGGTCGCCGCGCTGCTCGGCATCGGCGCCGGGTGGTGGTTCGTGCAGCGGCAGCGGCACCTGGCGACGCCGCTCATCGACCTGCAGCTGTTCCGCATCCCGGCCTTCGCGGGGGCCGTGGTCGCGAACTCCCTGTCGGTGTTCGCGCTGACCGGGCTGCTGTTCTTCTTCTCGCAGTACCTGCAGCTCGTGCGCGGTTTCACACCGCTGTTGGCCGGCGCCGCGGAGCTCCCGGCCACGGTCGCGTCGATCGCGGTGATCGCCGTGATCGGACTGCTCACCCGGCACGTCGGACCCGGGCGGTCGATCGGCCTCGGGCTCGCCGTCGCGGCGGTGGGCATGGCCGGGCTGGCATCGACCGAGGGGCTGCCGACCTACGTCGGGGTCGCGATCGCCCTCGCCGTGGTCGGACTCGGGGTCGGCGTGTCGATGACGCTCGCCACGGACGCGGTGGTCGCCGCGGCGCCCCGGGAACGCGCCGGTGCTGCGAGTGCGATCTCGGAGACCGGGTACGAGCTCGGCGTCGCGATGGGCATCGCGGTGCTCGGGTCGCTGCAGACCGCGTTCTACCGGAACGCCCTCGACGACGGCGCACCGGACCGCGTGCGGGAGTCGCTCGCGAGCGCCGCGCAGGTCCTCGACCCGTCGTCACCGGTGCTCGCCCAGGCGCGCGAGGCCTTCACCGGCGGGATGCAGCTCGCCTCGGTCTGCGCCGCGGTCCTGCTCGCCGTCGCGTCCGTGGTGGCCCTCCGGGTGATCCCGAACCGGCAGGATGGACCGCGTGAGCACTGACGGCACCCGTGACCGCGAACGCACCCGCTCGGCCGTGCTCGAGGCGGCGGAACGACTCCTCGGCGAGCGCGGCACGCGGGTCAGCGTCGCCGAGGTGGCCGAGGCCGCCGGCGTCTCGAAGAGCGGGCTGCTGCACCACTTCCCGTCGAAGGACGCCCTGCTGGTGGCGGTCGCCGAGCACGGTCTGCAGGCGTTCGTCGACGAGGTGATGGGCCACGTCGACCTCGCCGAGAACCGTCCGGGCAAGGTGCTCCGTGCCTACGTCCGGACGCTCTGCGGCGGCAGCGAGCGCGCGATGGCGGTCTTCTCACCGAACGCACTCTGGTCGGGGCTCATGTCGGTGCCGGGGATCGAGCCGATCGTCGCCGCGGACGCCGAGCACTGGCGCGCGCTGTTCGCCCGCGACGGGCTGCCCGAGGACCGCTCGCTCGTGGTGCGGCACGCCGCCGAGGGGCTCGCCGCCGCCTCGGCGCTCCCGCCCTACCTCGACGCGCGCGAGCTGGCGGTCGCACGCGACGCGCTCCTCGCCCTGGCCGAGCCCTCCTGACCCCCCGCGAGACGCAACGGGAGCGACTACTCGCAGCGGTACTGCGCTGCGAGGTGTCGCCTCGGTTGCGTTTTGCGGCACGGGGACGGGGACGGGGCGGGTCAGCGCGAGAAGACGTCGTCGAGGGTGTACGTCGTCAGGTGGCGCTGCTCGAGCAGGGCGTGCAGCCGGGGGAGCGCACCGATCGTGCCCGGGAAGTTCGCGTGACCGATCACGATGTGCGCGGGCTGGAACCACTGCTCGGCGAACCCGACGACCTGGTCCGCGGTGATGTCCCCGGAGTCGGCCAGGGTGCCGTACCAGAGCAGCGGCGTCGTGTAGCCGACGGCCGCCGCCGCACGGTCGACCCGGGCGTCGTGGTAGCCGAACGGCGGCCGGAAGTACGGGCGTGCATCGACGCCGAACGTCCGCTCGATGAACTCGTGGTTCCGCATCAGCTCGTCCTGGATCGCCTGGTCGCCGAGCTTCGTCAGGGCGGGGTGGTCCCACGTGTGGTTCCCGAGCTGCACCTGCCCGGACGCGACCAGCGGCCCCAGGAGCTCGGCGTGCTCGGTCCACGAGGGACGCGCACCGTTGACGAAGAACGTCAGCCGCGTGCCGGCCCCGGCGGCGAACCGCGCGTAGGCGGCGACGACGTCGGACGAGGCACCGTCGTCGACCGTCCACGCGATGCCCGGCGTCCCCTCGGGCAGCCCGGTCACGGTCCCGAGCGGCAGCGGCGACCGGGTGAGCGCAGGCCGCGACGGCGTCGGCGTCGGTGTGAGCGTCCGCGTCGGACTCGGTGAGGGGGTGACGGAGCGCGAGGGCACCGGTGTGGCGGAGTCGTGCGGTGCGCCGGCACCAGGCGTGCACGCCGCGAGGAGCCCGGCGGCCAGGGTGCCGGTGGCGCCGGCGAGGAGTGTCCGACGGGTGGTGCTGTGGTCCATCGCTCCCAGGCTGGCGGGAACGGGGTGGCCAGCGCATCGGCGGCCGGACGGACCCCGGGTGGCCGATCGGCCAGGTCCCGCCCGACGAGCGCGGCCGACGCGCGCCACCGGCGCGCGCGACCGCGTGCGCCACCGGTGCGCGCGGGGGACGGGGCTGGGAACGCACCACGGGGCGGGCGCGTAGCGAGGGGTGGACGTGAGCCGTGCCTCCCGGCCGGCCCGAAGCGACCACGAGAGGAACGCGACGTGCGCGCACTGACCTGGCAGGGCACCGAGAAGGTGTCCGTCGAGACCGTCCCCGACCCGACCATCCAGGAGCCGACCGACGCGATCGTGCGGATCACCTCCACGGCGATCTGCGGCTCCGACCTGCACCTGTACCGGGTCCTCGGCCCGTACATCGACAAGGGCGACGTCCTCGGGCACGAGCCGATGGGCATCGTCGAGGAGGTCGGCTCCGCCGTCACCGACCTCAAGGTCGGCGACCGCGTCGTCGTCCCGTTCAACATCTCGTGCGGACACTGCTGGATGTGCCAGCACGGCTTCCAGTCGCAGTGCGAGACCACGCAGGTCAAGGAGTACGGCACCGGCGCGAGCTTGTTCGGGTACACGAAGATGTACGGCCAGGTCCCCGGCGGCCAGGCTGAGTACCTCCGTGTGCCGCACGCCGACTACGGGCCCATCAAGGTGCCGGACACGGGCGCGGACGACCAGTGGCTGTTCATGAGCGACATCATCCCGACCGCCTGGCAGGCCGTGCAGTACGCCGAGGTCCCCGAGGGTGGCACGCTCGCGGTGTTCGGCCTCGGCCCGGTCGGGCAGTTCGCCGCCCGCATCGGCAAGCACCTCGGCTACCGGGTGCTCGCCGTCGACCCGGAGCAGGTCCGCCGCGACCTCGGTGCGAAGCACGGCATCGAGGTGTTCGACCTCGACGACGACATGGTGGCGAAGCTGGTCGACCTGACCGACGGGCGCGGCCCGGACGGCGTCGTCGACGCGGTCGGCATGGAGGCGCACGGCAACCCCGTCGCCGGGTTCGCCCAGCGCGCCGCCGGCCTGCTGCCCGACAAGCTCGCGCAGAAGGCGATCGAGACCGCCGGTGTCGACCGGCTCGCGGCCGTCCACGCGGCGATCGACCTCGTCCGCCGCGGCGGCACGGTCTCGCTGTCCGGTGTCTACGGCGGCATGGCCGACCCGATGCCGATGATGACCCTGTTCGACAAGCAGATCACGATCCGCGAGGGACAGTGCAACGTCCGCCGTTGGGTCGACGACCTGATGCCGCTGGTGTCGGACCCCTCGGACCCGCTCGGCACGCTCGACCTGACCACGCACCGGGTGTCGCTCGAGGACGCCCCGCACATGTACTCGGTCTTCCAGAAGAAGGAGGACGGCTGCATCAAGGTCGTGCTCGACCCCGCCATGGCCGCCGCCTGATGCGCGTCGTCGTGGTGGGCGCCACCGGCAACGTCGGGACCGCCGTGCTGCGGCGGCTCGCCGCGGCGCGACTGACCGGTGACGGCCGGGCCGGTGACGAGGGCGGCCTGCAGGTCGTCGGCGTCGCCCGGCGCCTGCCCGACGCACGCGTCGCGCCGTACGACGTGGCCGTGTGGCACACGGTCGACGTCGGCGGTCCACGGTCCGTCGACGAACTGACCGCTGTGTTCACCGGCGCGGACGCGGTGGTGCACCTGGCGTGGGCGCTCCAACCCACGCACGACATCCCCGCGCAGCACCGGACGAACGTCACCGGCACGGCGAACGTCCTCGCGGCCGTCGCCCGCGCCGGTGTCGGGCAGGTCGTGGTCTCGTCGTCCGTCGGCGCCTACCGCGGTGTCGACGTCGACGGGAAGCGGACCCCGGTGGACGAGTCGTTCCCGGCGACGGGGATCCAGACGGCGACCTACTCGATCCACAAGGCCGAGAACGAGGCCGCGATGGACCGGTTCGAGCGGGACCACCCCGACGTCGTCGTCACGCGGCTCCGGCCCGGGCTGGTGTTCCAGCGCGGGGTGGCCGCCGAACTCCGTGGGCTCTTCCTCGGGCACCTCGTGCCGATGTCGATCGTGCGGTGGGTCCGTTGGGCGGTCCTGCCGCTGCCGTTGCCGTTCGTGTTCCAGGCCGTGCACGCCGACGACCTGGCGGACGCGTTCTGGCGGGCCGTCGACCGACGTGCGGCTGGCGCGTTCAACATCGCCGCGGCCCCGGTGCTCACGCCGCCGCGGATGGCGCGGGCGTTCGGGATGCTCGGGGCGGTGCGGGTGCCGTTCCGGGTCCTGCGCGGGATCGTCACGCTCACCTGGCGGCTCCGGCTCCAGCCGACCGACGCCGGGTGGGTCGACATCGCCGCGGGCGTGCCGATCATGCGGACCGACCGGGCGCGGAGCGAGCTCGGGTGGGTGCCGCAGCACACCGCGGACGAGGCCCTGCGGGAGCTCGTGGGCGGGTTCGCCGACGGCGCGAACGTCGAGGCATCGGGGCCGCTGCGCGGCTGACGCGCGCTCGCGGAGCCGAGCGGGTCCGGGCGTACCTGGTGGTTCCGGGCGTACCCGGTGGTTCCGGGCGTACCTGGTGGATCGGTCCGACCAGGTACGCCCGGAAGCGCCTGCCATCGCAGCTGTTCTGGGAAGGAGCGGGCGCGCTACGATCCACCCCAGGGCGCGTCCGGTGCCCGGCGGGGGAGGGGCACCATGGCGATCGACGGCTTCGGCTTCGACGAGATGAACAACCCGGAGATCCCGGGCGCGGACGTCTTCGGCGTCCTGTTCGGGATCGTCGTGTTCCTGATGGTGATCGGCGTCGCGACGATGATCATCGTCGCGGTCTACCGGGCGAAGCGCATGAGCGACCGCGGCCAGAACCCCCTGACGATGCAGGAGGACATCGCGTACCAGGCGATGCAGAGCCAGACGCTCGCGCCGACGAAGACGCTCGAGCAGCGGCTCGCGGAACTCGACGACCTGCACCGCCGCGGCGTGATCAGTGACGACGAGCACCGGACCGCACGGGCCGAGGCACTGCGCGCGTAGCCTGGGTCGGTGCTGCCGCCGGACCCGCTGTCACCCACGGCCGTGCTGCCGACCGACCTGCTCGGGGAGTGGCTCCTCCGCCGCTCCGTCGTCGATCGGCTCGCCGGTGTCACGGGCGACGTCACGGGCACGACCACGCTGACGCTGGTCGCTCCGGACGAGGTCCGGTGGGACGAGATCGGCACGATGCGGCTCGGCGACCGCGAGACACCCGTGTCCCGGCGGCTGTCCGTGCGTCGCGGACCCGACGGCCGCTGGACCGTGCACTTCGCGGACGGCCGGGTGTTCCACGACTGGGTCTGGGGCACCCCCGTCGAGCACGCGTGCGCGCCGGACGACTACACGGGCGTGCTCGCCGGCGACGTCGAGCGCTGGACGGTGCGGTGGGAGGCCAGGGGCCCCGCGAAGGACTACCGGCTCGACAGCGTCCTCGAGCGCCACCGGCCCGTCAGCGTCCTCGGACGTCGGGGCACCGCGGCAGACTGAGCGCATGGCACGAGCAACCGGTACCGACAGCCCGCGGATCCCCACCGTCGCCCCTCGCGACCTCGAGGACTGGGTGCCCGCACCGGGTGACGTCCTGACCGGGGACCGCATCGAGGGCAAGCGCGTCGACGTGCTCGACCTGTCGGGGGAGCGCCTGCCCGACCTCGAGCTCGAGGAGTGCGTCGTCGGGACGCTCCGGGCGGACGGGACGGACCTGCGCGGCCTCCGCGTCCGGGACTCGGTGGTCGAGACGCTCGACGCCCCGGTGTTCCGGGCCTCCAGCAGCGCCTGGCGCGAGGTCCGGGTCGCAGGCGGCCGCGTGGGCTCGGCCGAGTTGTACGACGCGACGCTGAACGGCGTCGAGTTCGTCGGCATGAAGCTCGGCTTCGTCAACCTGCGCGGCTCGACGCTCACCGACGTGGTGTTCCGGGACTGTGTCGTGGACGAGATCGACGTCGCCGACGCCCGGCTGCTCCGCGTGGCCTTCCCCGGCACGCGGATCCGGTCCGCCGAGGGGACGAACACCCGCGTCGACCACGTGGACCTGCGCGAGGCCGACCTGGACCGGGTGGAGCGGCTCGAGGGCTTCCGAGGAGCGACCATCGGCGCCGACCAGCTCTTCGCCCTCGCGCCGCTCCTGGCAGCCCAGGCCGGCTACCGCGTGGACTGACCGGCGGGCTACCGCGTGGGTCGACCGGCGGGCTCGGCCGCGGTGGCCACGACGTCCACCGCCGCCGCGATGTCGGCCTGCACGAGGTCGCCGTGCACCGCGGCTCCCGCCTGCGTCCCCGCTGCGGCCGATGCGATCACCGTGGCCATCGGTGACGTCACGTTCCCCGCCGCGTACACCCCGCGCACCTCCGTCTGCCCCACGGCGTCGACGGTCAGCGCGCCGCCGAAGCGGAAGCCGTCCACCACGAAGTCCTCGGCCCGGAGCCCGAGCCCCTCGAGGAACCCGACCCGTGGCTCTGCCGTGCTCGACGCTGCCAGCGCGTCGAGCGGCACGACCTCCCCCGAGCCGAGCTGGACACCGCTCAGCGTGCCGCCGGTGGACAGCACCCGGACCACCCGACCCTCGACCAGCCCGATCCCGCGCGCACTGAAACCGGCGAGAGCGATGTCGTCGAGGAGCGCCGGATCGCTCGCGAACACCGTCACCCGGTCGCTCAGGGCGCGGAACATCTGCGCGTGGTGCGCGCCGTTCGGTGTCGTCACGAGCACGCCGATGCGCTGGTCGCGGACCTCCCACCCGTGGCAGAACGGGCAGTGCACGACGCCACGCCCCCACTGCTCGGCGAGCCCCGGGACGTCGGGCAGCACGTCGACGGCGCCGGAGGCGACGACGAGCCGCCGGCAGGTGACCACGGCGCCGGAGTCGGTGGTGACCGAGAAGCCGACCGGGTCGACGCCGGTGCCGCTCGTGGCGGACGCGGCCACGACCCTCCCGGCTTCCACCTCGACGCCGTACGCGGCGACCTCGTCGCGGCCGATCCGCGCCAGTTCGGCGGGAGCGGTGCCCTCGCGGCCGAGGTAGTTGTGGGCGCCCGCGGCGGGGGCGTTCCGGGGCTCACCGGAGTCGACGACCAGCACGGAGCGTCGCGACCGCCCGAGGACGAGGGCGGCGGACAGGCCAGCGGCCGAGCCGCCGATGACGATGACGTCGTAGTGATCACGCATGTCGGCATCCTCTGCGGTGGGTGAGGCCGACAGCAACATGTATTGCCAGTATGGCAACATGGCAGCCATGGTGCACAGCCGGGAGGAACGGATCACCCCGCCGACGACGGCGCAGGTCGTCGATGCGGTCGGCCCGCGTCTGCGGTCGCTGCGGGAGCGGCGTGACGTCACGCTGGCGGCGCTCGCCGCGGAGACCGGCATCTCGGTCTCGACGCTCTCGCGGCTCGAGTCGGGGCAGCGGCGTCCGACCCTCGAGCTGCTGCTGCCGCTCGCTCGCGCCTACCAGGTGCCCCTCGACGACCTGGTCGGGGCGCCGCAGACGGGCGACCCACGCGTGCACCTGAAGCCCGAGCGGCACGGCGGGCGCGTCGTGATCCCGCTGACGAAGCGAACCGGGGGTGTGCGGTCGTTCAAGCAGCTCATCCCGCCGGAGCCGGCGAACAGCGACCGGACGCTCCGGACACACGAGGGCTACGAGTGGCTCTACGTGCTGTCCGGTCGGTTGCGGCTGCTGCTCGGCGACCGGGACTTCGACCTCGGCCCGGGCGAGGTCGTCGAGTTCGACACCCACACGCCGCACTGGGTCGGCAACACGACGGACGAGGTGACCGAGGTGCTGTGCCTGTACGGTCCGCAGGGGGAGCGAGCGCACGTGCGGACACGGCCGGCGCGGGGTGACTGATCGACCGCGGTCAGGAGCGGTGTGACCAGTGCGCTCCGGTGCGGGCGCGGAGTGCGACGCGGAACCGCCGGGCCCACCGCCGTACCGGGTTCGCCCGCCGCCCGTTGACGCGGAAGGTGTGGAACGCCCGCCGGGTCCGTCGCACCACCGACGCGACGCCGGACAGTGGCCGTGCCGACACCTCGACGGTCAGTGCCACATCGGCCACGACCCGCCACGCCGGGTCGAGCTGCATCGACAGGTCGACGTCGTCGTGGACCTCGGGGTCGTCGCGGTGCGCACGTCCGCGGATCGCGGTCCACGTGTCCCGCCGCATCGCCGTCGCCGAGCCGAACAACGGCGGGCGTCCGAGTGCCGACCACATCAGCACGAAGTACGGCCCCATGTAGAGCAGGCTCCAGACCCGACGGACGACGGCGCCGCCGTCCCGCGGCCGCCCGGGACCCGTGACCGCCACCACACCGGGGCCGTCGAGCAGCCGGACCGCGTCGGCGATCCAGCCGGACGGGGGCACCGAGTCGGCATCCAACCGCACGATGACGTCGCCGGAGGCGTGGTCGTAACCGCGTGCCGAGGCCCGGGCGATGCCGC
Organism: Curtobacterium caseinilyticum; assembly: GCF_030363035.1. Taxonomy (GTDB): domain Bacteria; phylum Actinomycetota; class Actinomycetes; order Actinomycetales; family Microbacteriaceae; genus Curtobacterium; species Curtobacterium caseinilyticum. Next base: position 22,306 of record NZ_JAUCMN010000015.1, read on the forward strand.
GCACAGGTTCGTGCAGGACGGTCGCTCCGGCCGCGCGCGCGACCGCGGCGCTGTCGTCCGTGCTCCCGTTGTCGACGACGAGGACCTCGTCCGCCGGCGTCGTCTGCACCGCCAGGGCGGCGAGGCACCGGGCCAGGTGGTCGGCGTCGTCGAGCACCGGGACGACGACGGAGACCGAGGGCACCCTGCCGATCCTGCCGGAGCCGCGCTGGACGGACGATCGATCCGCGCCCGACGGACGGGGCGGCTGCGCTCAACGGCGTTCCTGTGCCGCGTCGCAGCCACCGCCGCGCACGGTCGGTCCCACGCGACGGGTGCCGTACCCGTCGCGACCGATCCGGAAGGCCGACCATGACCACGAACCCACCCGGGAACGACTCCGGGACGCCCATCCACGACCGCACCGCGGCATCCGAGGGTCACGAGGTGTACCCGGGCGTCACCGTGCCCTCGTTCGGCAGCGACACCGCCGCGCCTCGTGGCACCGACCGCGACTTCGACGACGTGCTCCGTCCCGAGGGCGACGTCCACCGCCCCGAGGGCTTCGACGACGTCGAGCCGCTCGACGCGCTGCCCGCCGACGAGCAGCTGCCAGCCACCCCGTCGCCCGCGGGTGCCTCGGCACCGCTGACCGACTCGACCACGACGAACACGGGCACGTCCTCGTCGACCGGCTTCGTCCCGCCCGTCGGCGGGACCACGAGCGCCGGCGCCGGCTCCAGCAGCAGCAGCGACGACGGCGGCAAGGCCGACGCCGCCAAGGGTGCGGCGTCGGACGTCGCCGGCGACGCGAAGGAGAAGGCCGCGAACGTGGCCGGCACCGCGAAGGAGCAGGCGTCCGCCGTCGCCTCCGAGGCGACCGAGCACGCCAAGCAGCTCTACTCGCAGGCATCCGACACCCTCAAGGAGCAGGCCGCCGGCCAGCAGGAGCGCGCGGCCGGAGGGCTCCGCACCCTGGGCGAGCAGCTCAGCCGCATGGCCGACAAGGACGACGAGCAGGGGCTCGCCGCGAAGGTCGTCCGTGACCTGTCGCAGCGCGCGGGTTCCGCTGCCGGGTACCTCGAGAACCGTGACCCGGGTTCGCTCCTCGACGAGGTCAAGTCCTTCGCCGCACGCAAGCCCGGGACCTTCATCGCGCTCGCCGCAGGTGCCGGGATCCTCGCCGGACGCCTGACCAAGGCGCTGGCGACCGAGGTGAAGCACGAGAAGGAGGCCGGCGACACGTCGACGGGCACGGGCACCGGGAGCGGCGTATGAGCCACTCGGTCCCCGGCGCGACGCCGTTGGGTGAGCCGACCCCCGAGGAACGCGCCGCAACGACCCCGCTCGGGGAACTGCTGTCCGACGTGTCGAAGGACCTGTCGTCGCTGTTCCGTCAGGAGGTCGCCCTCGCCAAGGCGGAGCTCACCGAGTCCGCGAAGAAGGCGGGCAAGGCCGGCGGCATGTTCGGCGGCGCAGGCCTCACCGCCCTGTTCGCCCTGCTGTTCCTCTCGATCGCCGCGTGGTGGGGTCTCGGGTACCTCATCGGCAACGCATGGTCCGCCGTCGTGATCGCGGTCGTCTACGCGATCGTCGCTGCGATCCTCGCCGTCCGTGGGCGCAAGGAGATCAAGGAGATCCAGGGCGCCCCGCAGACGGTCGAGACCGTCAAGGAAGTCCCCGAAGCACTCAAGCCGAACACCGGGAGGAAGCCATGAGCACCCCAGAAGAGATCCGTGCCGACATCGAGCGCACCCGCGGCACACTCGGGTCCGACGTCGACGCACTCGCCGACAAGGTCAACCCGTCGTCGATCGCACACCGTCAGACCGAGAAGGTCAAGGGCCGGTTCCAGGACGTCCGCGAATCGGTGATGGGTGCTGCGGGCAGCGCTCGCGACTCCGTGATGGGTTCGGCGCGCTCCGCCGGTTCGAGCGTCTCGGGCTCGGCATCGGGTGCGACGGACCAGGCGAAGAACGTCGCGCACAAGGGCGTCGAGAAGGCGAAGGGCAACCCGCTCGCCGTCGGGCTCATCGCGTTCGGCGCCGGCTGGCTCGCATCGTCGCTGATCCCGACCTCCGACAAGGAGGAGCAGCTCGCCGGGGACCTCAAGGAGAAGGCGGCGCCCCTCGTCGAGGACGTCAAGTCCCAGGCGAAGGACGTCGGCTCGCAGCTCGGCGACGTGGCGAAGGAGCACGCGCAGGACCTCAAGGGGACCGCGCAGGACGCCGCCCAGACGGTGAAGGACGAGGCGCAGGGCGCCGCGTCCGACGTCCAGGACCATGCGAAGAGCGCGGCGGACGACGTGCGCAGCAACTGACGCACCGTCACCGGACGACGGACGGGAGGCCCGTGGCGACGCAGCCACGGGCCTCCCGTCCGTCTCCTGGTCACCTCGTGACTGAACGTGTCCTCAGCGCTCGGCGGCATGCCGCCCGCCACTGCGGGCGTTGACTGGTGTCGTGCAGCTGACGAAGTACAACCACGCCACGGTCGTCCTCGAACGGGACGGCGCCACCCTCGTGATCGATCCCGGCGCGTTCACCCCGGAGGCGGCCGACCTCGTCCGCTCCGCCACCGCCGTGCTCGTCACGCACGAGCATCCCGACCACCTCGACGTCGACGCCGTGCGTGCCGGACTCGAAGCCGATCCGTCGCTCGTCGTCCGCGGCCCCCGACCCGTCGTCGAGCAGCTCGGCGACCACGACGGCCGGGTCGTCGCGGTCGAGGCCGGGGACGCGTTCTCGGTCGGAGGGTTCGACGTCCGGGTCTTCGGCGAGCACCATGCCGTGATCCACCCGGACATCCCGGTGATCCCGAACGTCGGCTACCTCGTCGACGACACGGTGTTCCACCCGGGCGACGCCTACCTGGAGCCGGGCGTGCCGGTGCCGCTGCTCCTCGTACCGACCAGCGGCCCGTGGACGCACACGGCCGAGGCGGTCGACTACGTGCGGGCGGTGCAGCCGGAGCGCATCGTGCAGATCCACGAGGCGATGCTCAGTGACCTGGGGCAGCAGTCGACGGCGCGGTTCCTCGGCCCGGAGGTGCTCGGCTCGGTGCCGGTCACGATCCTGCCCGCTGGCGAGTCGATCACCGTCTGACCGCCTGGACGGGTACCGGTGGTCGGGGGAGCACGCTGGAGGGATGGCTGATGCTCCCTCGACCGCGGTCCTCTTCGACATCGACGGCACCCTCGTCGACTCCAACTACGCGCACGTCGACGCGTGGTGGCGCGCCTTCCGGGCAGCCGGCGAGTCCGTCGACGCCTGGCGGATCCACCGCGAGATCGGCATGGACGCGGGCCGGCTCCTCGAGGAGCTGCTGCCGGACGCCTCGGACGAGGTCCGGAGCACCGCGAAGCAGTTCCACACCGCCTACTACTCGGAGCACATGCCGCAGCTCCGACTGCTGCCCGGTGCGCGCGAGCTGCTCGCCGAGGTGGCCGCCCGTGGGCACGCCGTCGTCCTCGCCACGAGTGCGCCGGAGTCCGAGTTGTCGGTGCTGCGCGAGCTCCTCGACGCGTCCGAGTGGGTGACCGCCGAGACGAGTTCGGAGGACGTGGAGCAGGCGAAGCCCGCACCGGGCATCATCCAGGTCGCGCTCGACAAGGCCGGCGTGGACGCGGAGCACGCCGTGATGGTCGGCGACGCGATGTGGGACGTCGAGTCCTCCGGGAAGGTCGGGCTGCCCTGCGTCGGGGTGATGACCGGCGGGATCGGCGGGGACGAGCTCCGGAACGCCGGGGCCGCCGCCGTGTACGACGACGCCGCGGCCGTGCTGGCTGCGCTCCGGGCCGGCGAGGGCCCGATCGCCGCCCTGCGCTGAGCGCCGTTCCGGCGCGGTCCCGAGCGTCGGCGCTGCCCGAGTCTCGTCGTGAGCGACACCGCTCGCGCCGGATCGGCCGAGCAGTGTCGCCGAGCGCGAGACTCGGGGCGGCAGCGCTGCCTCCGCCCGTGCCAGGATGGACGATCGTGATCACGATCGAGCGCGTCGCCTGGGAGGACCCGCGTGGTGTGGCCCTCCGCGCCACCATGGACGAGGAGATGCACGAGCGCTACGGCGCCGGGCACGCCGACGAGGACCCGGCCGTCACCGCCGAGCGGGACCGCGTGCTGACGGTCGACCCGGCCACCGTGATCACCTCGCTCCTCGCGATCGACGAGGACGGCACGTCACTCGGGCACATCGCCGTCCGTCGGCTCGGCGACGAGGTCGAGCTCAAGCGCCTCATCGTCCTGGCCGCCGCACGTGGCAAGGGCGCGGCGACCGCGCTGCTGTCCGAGGGCGAGCGGGTCGCGCGCGAGGCCGGTGCCGCACGCGTCATCCTGCAGACCGGCGACAAGCAGCCCGAGGCCGTCGCGCTCTACCGCAAGACCGGGTGGGAGCAGATCGACGTGTACGAGCCGTACGCCGCGACCATGCCCTGGTCGTACTGCTTCGCGAAGGCGCTGTAACCCGTCCTCCTGTTGCACTCTCAGCATCAGAGTGCAATTCTTGCTCGGTGAGCACCACCGAACGCACCCGCACGCTGCGACGACGCATGGTCGTCGAGGCACGCCGGTCGACGATCGAACACGGCCTGCACGGCTTCACGATCGAGCAGCTCTGCGAGACCGTCGGCGTCTCCCGCCGCACGTTCTTCAACCACTTCGCGTCGAAGGACGACGCCGTGCTCGGCATCGAGCAGGGCGCGATGGCGGACCTGCTCGAGGCGTACGCCGACGGTTCGCTCGTGCCGACGGACCTCGACCCGCTGGGGTCGATCGTCGCGCTCGCGATCGAGCAGATGCACGTCGTCGGGCTCGACCGCGCCGACGAGGCCCTGGTCCGTCGCGTGTTCGAGGCCGAGCCGCTCATGGTCGCGAAGTTCCTGGCGGCCGCTGACGTCCAGCTCGCCGCCGTCGGCCGGGCCGTGCGGGAGCGCTTCGGGTGGACCGACCCGGACGACCGACGCGCCCAGCTCGTCGCCGAGGCGGCCGCGGGCCTGCTCAAGGTCACCGCGGGCACCTACTTCGACGACGCCTTCGACGAGGCCGCGGGCCCGACGTTCGACGCACTGCTCACCGAGAACCTCCGCCAGCTCAGGGCGGCCATCACCACCACCGGACAGGACCACACCGCATGAGCGCCACCGCGCAGGGCACGAAGCGTGCCCGCCCCGGATCCGACGGGCCGTTGCTGCTGACGCAGCGCCGCATCTGGATCATCTTCTCCGCCCTGATCGCGGGCATGCTGCTGTCGAGCCTCGACCAGACGATCGTCTCCACCGCGATGCCGACCATCGTCGGCGAGCTCGGCGGCGTCGCGCACCAGGCCTGGCTCACCACCGGGTACCTGCTCGCGTCGACGATCGTGATGCCGATCTACGGCAAGTTCGGTGACGTCCTCGGGCGCCGCAACCTGTTCCTCGTCGCGATCGCGCTGTTCACGATCGCCTCCGCCGGGTGCGCCTTCGCCGGCGACTTCACGCAGCTCGTCCTCTTCCGGGCGATGCAGGGCCTCGGCGGCGGTGGGCTGATGATCCTCTCGCAGGCGATCATCGCCGACATCGTGCCCGCCTCGGAGCGCGGCAAGTACCTCGGGCCGCTCGGTGCGATCTTCGGCCTCTCGGCGATCGGTGGTCCCCTGCTCGGTGGGTTCTTCGTCGACCACCTCACCTGGAACTGGGCGTTCTACATCAACATCCCGGTCGGGATCGCGGCGTTCTTCGTCGCCTGGTTCGCGCTGACCCTGCCGACCAAGAAGGCCGAGAAGAAGATCGACGTGCTCGGCGTCGTGCTCATGTCGATCGCGACCACGTGCCTGGTGTTCTTCTCGGAGTTCGGCGGCAGCAAGGACCACGGGTGGGACGCCCTCGAGACCTGGGCGTGGTTCGCCGGCCTGGTCGTCGCCGCGGCGCTGCTCGTGCTGGTCGAGTCCCGCGTCGAGGACCCGGTGCTCCCGATGTCGTTCTTCCGGAACCGCACGTTCCTGCTCGCGACCGGCATCGGCCTGGTGCTCGGCATCGGCATGTTCGCCGCCATCGGCTTCGTCCCGACCTTCCTGCAGATGGCGTCCGGCACGTCGGCCGCGGTCTCCGGCCTGCTCATGCTCCCGATGATGGTCGGTCTCATCGGGACCTCGATCGCGTCCGGCAACCTGATCACCAAGACCGGCCGCTACCGCATGTTCCCGATCATCGGCACCGTGCTCGTGGCGCTGGCCATGCTCGCGATGACGCAGCTCGCCGCGGACACCCCGATCTGGCTGATCTGCGCGTACCTGTTCGTGTTCGGCGCGGGGCTCGGCCTGATCATGCAGGTGGTCGTCCTGGTCGCGCAGAACGCCGTGCCCGCGTCCCAGGTCGGCACCGCGACGTCGACGAACAACTACTTCCGCGAGGTCGGGGCCTCCCTCGGGACCGCCGTCTTCGGCGCCCTGTTCACGGCTCGTCTGACGAGCGCACTGACCGACGTGTTCACCTCGGCCGGCGGGTCGGCCACCGATGCCGCGTCCTCCGCGGGCAGCATCGACCCCGCGACCGTGGCGAAGCTGCCGGAGGCGGTGCAGGACGGCATCGTCAACGCGTACGCCGACTCGCTCGCGCCGGTGTTCTGGTACCTGCTGCCGTTCATCGCGGTCGCGTTCCTGCTCGCCCTGTTCCTGCCGCAGATCACGCTCTCCGACACGGCCGGGATGGTGGCTCGTGGCGAGGCCGTCGGCGGTGCCGAGGCGGACGAGCTCGAGCGGGCCCGGCGCAGCGGTGCGGCCGCTCCTGCATCGCCGGTGGACGCCGAGACGCCGCCGTCGGGACGGGACACCTCCGTCTGACGCGGCGAGCCGCCGGCGCGAGACGTCGGCGTCGGTGCGAGACGCTCCCGACCGGCCGAGACGCCCCCGGAGACGGGGCGTCTCGCCGTGTCCGAGGCGTCCCACGTGTCCTGCGGTGTCCGGCCGCGGCGGGGAGTGCGGCGGGGTGCGTGGCGGGGAGTGCGGCGGGGTGCGTGGCGGACGGGAGGCGCGCTGCGGGCTGGCACCGTGCCTCCCGTCCGGTGGGTCCGTCGTCGGGCGCGGTGCGCGAGTGGTGCGGCAGAACGCCAGTGCGCGCCCGCGAGGGGGCCGACCCCTGTCGCTCGGGCGGAGTGGGCGGGCCGGGTGCGCGGCGGACGGCGCCGCCGCCAGCGCTCTGACGGCGCTCAGCCGCCGGTGCTCGCGCGACGGACCAGGCGCGCGGGGAGCGCGACCGGCTCCGCGGCCGTGCCGTCGAGCGCGGCGAGCAGGCGGAGCGCCGCGGCCCGCCCGAGTTCCGCACCCGGCAGTGCCACGCTCGTCAGGGCCGGCGCCGTCACCGACGACGACGGCAGGTCGTCGAAGCCGGCGACCGCCAGGTCCTCCGGGACCCGGAGCCCCATCGCCCCCGCGACCCGCAGCACGCCGTAGGCGAGCGTGTCCGCGGCGGCCACCACGGCGGTGACGCCGTCCTCGTGCCAGGCCTCGATCGCGTGCTCGGTCGCCGCGGCGGCCGCGTCGACGGTCAGGTCGGCCCGGGCGCCGAGCTCCGACACGGTGATGCCCGCTGCGGCGCACGCCTCGTCGAACATCCGGTGACGGATGCCGAACGTCGCGACGCGGGCGGTGCCGTCGAGGTACGCGACCCGTTCGTGCCCCTGCTCGCGGAGGTGCGCCACGAGCTCGTCGATGCCTGGTGCCAGGTCGTAGTCCACGGTCACCGCGGCGTCGGGGGCGTCGGGGGCGTCGAGCAGGACGACGGGGACGCTCGCGCCGAGGGACTCGCCTGCCGCCGGGGCGTCGACGAGGATGCCCGCGGGGCGCAGCCGCTCGAAGCGCCGGAGGTCGGCAGACGAGGGCTGGGCGCCGCGCTCGGTCACCGAGAGCACGAGCTGGAACCGGTCACCGAGGGTGTCGCGGACACCGCGGATGACCTCGGCGAAGAACGGGTTCGACAGGTCCGGCGCGATGAGGACCACCAGGTCCCCGGTCCCGCGCGCCAGGGAGCTCGCCGCGTGGTCGACGACGTACCCGAGCTCCTCCACGGCGTCGCGCACCCGGGAGGCGATCGGGGCGGAAACGCGGCCCCGGTCCTTGCCGTTCACGACGAGCGAGACCGTCGCGATGCTCGTCCCCGCCCGCTCGGCCACCATCGCCGCGGTCACACGACGGGCCGGCACGGCGGAGGATGGCACCCGTCGAGCCTAGCGACGCAGCCCGGCATGGCGCGTGAGGACCGCTCGGAGTTGACGTCAAGCGCTTGACGTGTTTCGATGTCAAACGCTTGACGCGCCGCGCCGGAGTTGGTTCCTCCACGACGCGGACCCCACCGCGTCAAGCACAGACCTCCCGCCCACCGGGCGGACACCACATCCCCGACGAAGCGGAGCCCCCAGGTGCCTGACGCAACGACGCAGAAGATCATCCTCGACTGCGACCCCGGCCACGACGACGCCGTCGCCATCCTCCTGGCACACGGCAACCCGACGATCGACCTCCTCGCGGTGACGACCGTGGTCGGCAACCAGACCCTGCCGAAGGTCACCCGGAACGCTCTCGCGGTCGCCCGGATCGCCGGCATCACCGGTGTGCCGTTCGCCGCCGGCGCGGACCGCCCCCTGCTCCGCCAGATCGAGGTCGCGCCGGACATCCACGGCGAGAGCGGCCTCGACGGGCCGGTGCTGCCCGAGCCCTCGTTCGACCTCGACGCGCGCCACGCGGTCGACCTCATCATCGACACCGTGATGGCACACGAGCCCGGCACGGTCACCCTCGTGCCGACCGCCGGTCTGACCAACATCGCCCTCGCCGCCCGCAAGGAGCCGCGCATCGTGGAGCGCGTCAAGCAGGTCGTGCTGATGGGCGGCGGCCTGCACGTCGGCAACTGGAGCCCGGTCGCCGAGTTCAACATCGTCATCGACCCCGAGGCAGCCGACATCGTCTTCAGCGCCGGCTGGGACGTCGTCATGGTCGGGCTCGACCTGACCCACCAGGCGCTCGCCACCCCGGAGGTCGCGGCCCGCATCGCCGCCGTCGGCACCGGCCCCGCCGCGTTCGTCGGCGAGCTGCTCGACTTCTTCGGCCAGACGTACAAGGACGCGCAGGGCTTCGACGCCCCGCCCGTCCACGACCCGTGCGCCGTGGCGTACGTCATCGACCCGACGATCGTCCGCGCCGTCAAGGTCCCGATCACCATCGAGACGCACGGCACCCACACCCTCGGCATGACCGTCGCCGACTTCCGCGCCCCCGCGCCGGAGGACTGCCGGACGAGCGCCGCCGTGGAACTCGACCACGAGCGCTTCTGGGACCTCGTCGTCGACGCCCTCGAGCGCATCGGCGAGACCGCCGACACCGGGTGGACGCCCCGTGCAGCGGCAGCGGTGATCGAGGACGCGGACGGCACCGTGACCGCCGTCGGCCAGGAGCGCTGAACGAGATGACCACCACCTCGACGACGAAGTCGACCGCCGCCCTCACCGCTGCCCTGCTCGCGGCGTGCATCGCGTTCCAGCTCAACGCGAGCATGCTCAGCCCGGCCCTGGTCACCATGGCGCGGGAGCTCCGCACCGACGACGCCACGATCGGGCTGTCGCAGACGCTGTTCTTCACCCTCGCGGCGCTGTTCTCGCTGTTCCTGCCGCGCCTGTCCGACATCGTCGGCCGGAAGCGCATGCTGCTCGGCATGCTCGTCGTGATGCTCGTCGGCAGTGTCGTGGCAGCCCTCGCGGTGAACGTGCCGATGCTGTTCGTGGGCCGCATGATCCAGGGCGTCACCGGTCCGGTCGTGCCGATCGGCCTGCTCATCCTGCGCAACGAGATCGCCGACCCGAAGCGCTACGGCGCCGCCCTCGGCCTGCTCACCGCGGTCAACGGCGGCATCGCGGGCGTGGACGCCCTCGCGGGTGGCTGGATCGCGACGCACTTCGGCTTCCGCGGGATCTTCTGGGTGATCGCCGTCGTGACCGTCCTCGCCGCGCTCATGGTCGCCGCGTGGGGCGTCGAGTCGAAGCCCTCGGCCGGCACGCGGATGGACTGGTGGGGCGTGCTGCCCCTGGTCGTGAGCGTCGGCGCGCTGCTCACGGCGTTCAACGAGGCCGGCAAGCTCGCCGCCGCGGACTGGACGCTCGTGGTGGGCGGGATCGTCGTCGCCGTCGTGGCGTTCGGTGTCTTCTGGGCGGTCGAGTCCCGGGTCCGTGAACCCCTCGTCGAGACGCGGTTCCTCAAGCGCCGCGGCACGTGGGCGCTCCTCGTGACGACGCTCCTGACCATGACCGGCGTGTTCGCCGTCGTGAACGGCCTCGTCACGAGCCTCGCGCAGAACGGGGACGTCGGCTTCGGCATGGAGCCGGACCTCGCCTCGTTGGCGTTCCTCACCCCGTACGCGCTGGTCGGCTGGGTCGTCGGCCCGTTCGCCGGTCGGCTCGCCCCGACCCTCGGGTACCGCGCCGTGCTCCGCGTCGGCCTGGTCGGCAGCATCGTCGCGACGCTCGTGATGGCGATCGTCGGCGTGCACTCGCTGCCGGTGCTCGTCGCCGCGACCGTCCTCATCGGCATCACCTACGCCGGCATCGCGAACATCATCCTGAACGGCCTCGGCATCGTGCTCTCGCCGGAGTCGAACCCCGGGTTCCTGCCCGGGCTCAACGCCGGTGCGTTCAACCTCGGCGCCGGCATCAGCTTCGCGATCCTGCCCGCGCTGCAGACCGCGCTCGGCACCGGCGGGTCCGCGGGCACCGCCGGGTACTCCGGTGGCATGCTCCTCGGTGCCGTGATCACCTGCGCGGCACTCGCCACGTCCTTCCTCATCCCGCGCCCGGCCTCGGCCGAGACAGGAGCAGCCGCATGACCGGCATCGTCGTCGTGGGCAGCCTCAACGCGGACCTCGTGGTCCGCACGGAGCGCTTCCCGCAGCCCGGTGAGACCCTGCACGGGTCCGACCTCGCGATCCTGCCCGGAGGCAAGTCCGCCAACCAGGCGGTGGCGGCCGGGAGGCTCGGGGGAACCGTCCGCATGATCGGTGCGGTCGGCGACGACGGCAACGGCACGCTGCTGCGCGAGTCCGTCGCATCGGCGGGCGTCGACACGACGCACGTCGCGGTCCGGCAGGGCGTCGCCACCGGGACGGCCGTCATCACGGTCGACGCCGCGGGCGAGAACACCATCGTGATCTCCGGCGGCGCGAACGCCACACTGACGCCCGGGGACCTGCCCGCCTCGGCGTTCGACGGCGCCGGCGTGCTCGGGCTCTGCCTCGAGGTCTCCCTCGACGTGGTGCTCGCGGCCGCCCGGGCCGGACGTGCCGCCGGAGCCACCGTGCTGACGAACCTGTCCCCGTTCGGCGCCGTGCCGCAGGAGCTGCTCGACCTGACGGACGTGCTGCTCGTCAACGAGCACGAGGCCGCCGCGCTCGGGGACCACGGCGTCGCGCGGTCGATCGTCACCCGTGGCGGGGCGGGCTGCGTGGTGCACGACGGGGACGCCCGACCGGTCGAGGTCGCGGCCGTGCCGGTGACGCCGGTCGACACCACGGGCTGCGGCGACGCGTTCATGGGTGCGGTGGCGCTCCGGCTCGACGCGGGGGACTCCCTCGTCGACGCGGCGCGGGTCGCCGTGGGTGTCGGGGCGTACGCCGCGACGAAGCCGGGCGCCCAGGCGTCCTACCCGACCACGTCGGAACTGGAGTCCTTCCTGCGGACCTGACCCGAGCCTCCCTCCCGCAGAACGCAACCTCGGCGGTTCCTCGCAGCGGAATGTCGCTGCGAGGACGCGCTCCCCTTGCGTGTTGCGGAACTGCGGGACCGCTAGCGTTGGCACCATGCGCGTGGGAGTCCTCGACATCGGGTCCAACACCGGTCATCTGCTCGTGGTGGACGCGCACGGCGGGGCGGCCCCGCTGCCGGCTTCCTCGTTCAAGCAGCCGCTGCGGCTCGCCGAGCACCTCGACGAGTCCGGGGCGGTGACGCCCGAGGGGATCGACGCCCTCACCGCCTTCGTCGCCGACGCCGTCCGGGTCGCCGAGGACCGGGGGTGTGAGGACATGCTCGCGTTCGCGACCTCGGCGGTGCGCGACGCCGTCAACTCGGACGCCGTGCTCGCCCACGTCGAGCGGGAGACCGGCGTCGAGCTCGCCGTCCTGTCCGGTGGGGACGAGGCGCGGCTCACCTTCCTGGCCGTCCGCCGCTGGTTCGGCTGGTCGGCGGGACGACTCGCCGTGTTCGACATCGGCGGTGGGTCCCTCGAGATCGCCGGCGGTGCGGACGAGGCGCCCGACGTCGCCTGGTCGATGCCGATCGGTGCCGCTCGGCTCGCCCGCCAGTACTTCGCCGCGGGCACCCCGAGCGAGGACGACGTGCGCCGCATCCGGCACGAGATCCGCGTCGCGATCGCACGCGACGCCGGGCTGCTGCTCCGCTCGGGTCGGCCGGACCGCGCCGTCGCGACCTCGAAGACCTTCCGCTCGATCGCGCGGATCTGCGGCGCGGCACCGTCGGCGGACGGGCCGCTCGTCCCGCGCGTGCTGGACGGCGCCGAACTCCGACGGCTGCTGCCGTCGCTGCTGACGAAGTCGGTGTCCGAGCTCGCCGCGCTGCCCGGCGTCTCACCGAGCCGAGCGCACCAGGTGGTGCCCGGGGCGCTCGTCGCCGAGGCGTGCCTGGACATCTTCGACCTGCCGGCGCTCGAGATCTGCCCGTGGGCGCTCCGCGAGGGCGTCATCCTCGAGCGGCTCGACCAGCTGTCGGTGCTCGGCTGAGCGCTACCCCTGCCGGCCGGCCCGCGGTGGTGCGAGCAGCCAGGGGCGGATCAGCCCGGTGACGAAGGGCAGCACCCAGAACGTCATGATCGGCGTGAGCACGAGCGTCGTGATCAGCACCCGCGGCAGCACCGCGATCGTGCCGAAGGCCGGGACGAGCCAGCCGACCAGGTAGGTGAACGCCAGGTTCACGGGGAAGAACCCGAGCCAGATGCTCACGGCCTGCTTCCACCGCGGCGGGGCGCTCGATGCGGGGGCGTCCTGCGGGGCGTCGAACCACCCCTCGATCCCGGTGCGCTTCTCGATGCGCGACTCCACCACGAGGTCGCGTCCGAGGTCGAGCCAGCGGAGCCGGTCGTCGGAGTTCTCCCACGTGGCGAGCTGCTCGTGGTCGGCGAAGCGGTAGAGCATGTGCCACTCGCGGCTGGTGGCGTGCGAGCGGACCCACCCGGAGCCGAGGAAGCCCGGGTAGCGGTTCGCCAGGTTCACCCCGGACTGCACCCAGGCGGTGGCGTCGGGGATGCGGTCGGGTTCGACGAGACGGGTGATGGACACGGTGACGGGCGGGCCTGCGGTCACGGATGACGACTGCATGCTCCCTGGCTCTTGTGGAGTCATGGGGACAGTCTCGCGGAGTCGTGTTTCCGACTCGTGACGGCGCAGTAGGTTCGGCACATGAGCGACGTCAGCGGTGCGGCACAGGACACCGAACGCGGCCGGCACGAGACCCCGACCGAGCGGTGGGACCGGAACTGGTCGGACATCCAGCAGGAGCTCCGGATCGTGCAGACGGGCACGCAGATCCTCGCGGGGTTCTTGCTCACCCTGCCGTTCCAGCAGCGGTTCACGATGCTCAGCCCGAGCGAGGAGGTCATCTACCTCGTGCTCGTGGTGCTCGCGGTCGTGATCACCGTCGTCGCGCTGTCGGCTGTGTCCGCACACCGGCTGGTGTTCCGGCAGCGGCAGAAGCACGACCTGGTGCGGGCGGGCAACGCGCTGCTCATCGCGGCGCTCGTGGCGAGTGCGCTGTTGTTCTCCGGGACCGTGTTGTTCGTGTTCGACGTCGTGATCGGCGACCTGGGCGGGGTGGTCGGTGGGGTCGTCGTCTTCGTCGGGACCGCGGCGCTGTGGGTGTCCGTCCCCCTTGCCCTGCGGCGGACGAGGCGCGACGGCTAGCTGGCCTGCTTCTTCGCCGGAGCCTTCTTCGCCGCGGTCTTCCGTGCCGGGGTCTTCTTCGCGGGGGTCTTCTCCGCAGCGGTCTTCGTCGTGGTCGACCCGGACGTCGTGCTCTTCGCCGCCGTCTTCTTCGCGGGTGCACGCTTCGCCGGCGCCTTCTTCGCTGGCGTCTCCTCGGCGGAGGCATCGTCGTCCTCGCCAGCCCGGCCCGACGAGGACCGTGAGCCGGACGACGAACGCGACCCCGAGCCTCCAGAGCGTGACGAGGACCGCGACGAACCCGACGAGCCGGACCGCTTCTTGTCGACGGACGCCCGCAGGGCGGCCATCAGGTCGATGACGTCACCGCCCTCGCCGTCCTCCTCGTCGTCGGACCGCTCGCCGAACGTCTCCGCGGTGTCGACGTCGTCGCCCGCCTCGAGCTTCGCGTCGATGAGCTGCTGCAGCTCCTCCTGGTACGAGTCCGTGTAGCGGTCCGGGTCGAAGTCCGTCGACATGCTCTCGACGAGCGACGACGACATCTTCAACTCGTTCGCGCTGACCTTGACGGACGCGTCCAGGCTCGTGAAGTCGGCGGCCCTGACCTCGTCGCCCCAGAGGAGCCCCTGCAGCAGGATGACGTCGTCGTTCACCCGCAGCACGCCGAGCCGGGTCTTCTGCCTGAGGGTGAACTGCACGATCGCCAGACGGTCGGTCTTCGCCAGGGTCTCGCGGAGCAGCACGTAGGCCTTCGGGGAGCGGGAGTCCGGCTCGAGGTAGTACGACTTCTCGAACATCTTGGGGTCGACCTGGTCGACCGGCACGAACTCGAGCACCTCGATCTCGTGCGACTGCTCCTGGGGCAGCTGCTTGAAGTCGTCGGCGGTCAGCACGACGGTCTTGTCGCCGTCGTCGTAGGCGCGCTGGATGTCGGCGTACTCGACCTCGTGGCCGAACTCGCAGACGCGCTTGTACCGGATCCTGCCCTTGTCGTCGTCGTGGACCTGGTGCAGGGACACGTCGTGGGTCTCGGTCGCCGCGTACACCTTGATGGGCACGTTGACGAGCCCGAACGCGATGGAGCCCTTCCAGATCGACCTCATGGGCACATGATGCCCGCGGCACCGCCGAAGGGCCCTCAGTTCCGAGCGGATCGGGAGGTGTGCGCCACGCAGGAGCGGCGTATCGTGCCGCCCATGACGGGGGAACACGACACGACGAGCGCGACGACGACGGACACCGACCGGATCGGTGCGGCGGGGTGGTGGCAGCTCGTCGCCCTGGTGGTCGGTGGGGCTGTCGGGCCAGCGGTGTTCTTCGTGCTGCAACCGGGGCCGGTCCCGTGGGTCGCGGTGGTCGTGCTCGGTCTCGCGCTGGCGGTCGTGCTCCCCGCGCTGCAGGTCTGGTCCTGGGCGCGCCGGGGCGGCCGGGCGGCGATCGTGACGACCCGGCGGTGGGTGGACGAGGGACGCGTGCCGTCCGACGTCCCGGACACGGTCTGGCGTCCCCGCGTGCAGCGGTGGGCGGCGGAGGCCCGGCAGCGACGGACGAGCGGGTTCGTGTTCGTCGGTCTGGCCGCCCTGTGGGCGGTCCTGGCGGCCTGGGGCTCCGCCGGCGACTGGGGCGTCGCCGCGGTCTGGGCAGTGCTGGGGGTCGCCACGCTGGTGCAGGGCCGCGGCGACCGACGCGGCGCGGAACAGCTGCTCGCCGCCCCGCGGACCGGCGTCTCCTGAACCGGCACGCCGTCCGGACGAGCACCATGGGCCCATGAGCCAGCTCGACAAGCAGGACCCGCGAGACCAGTACGCCCGGCCGCCGTTCCCGCCGCAGACCCAGCAGGGGTCCGGGCTGGCGAGCGCCATGGATCCCGCACCCGACCACGGCGAGACGAGCTACCTCGGCACCGGCCGCATGCGCGGGTACCGGGTGCTCGTGACCGGGGCCGACTCGGGCATCGGCCGCGCCGCCGCGATCGCGATGGCCAAGGAGGGCGCGGACGTCGCGCTGAACGCCCTGCCCGAGGAACGCGAGGACCTGGAGCAGGTCCGCGACGTCGTCGGCGACCTCGGGCGGAAGGCGGTCCTGCTCCCGGGCGACCTGACCGACGAGGGGTTCTGCGACGCACTCGTCCGCGACGCGGTCAGCGAGCTCGGGGGACTCGACGCCCTCGTCCTCGTCGCGGGCCACCAGCAGGTGCACGAGGACGTCACCCAGCAGTCCACCGAGGACTTCGACCGCACGATGAAGGTCAACCTCTACTCGCTGTTCTGGCTCGTCCGCGCGGCCGTCCCGCACATGGCGCCCGGCAGCGCGATCGTCACGACGAGCTCGGTCTCCGCCTGGCAGCCCCAGGACCGGATGATCGACTACGCGGCCACGAAGTCCGCGATCATCACCTACACGAACGGGCTGGCCCGACAGCTCGCCGCGAAGGGGATCCGCGCGAACACGGTCGTGCCCGGCCCGGTGTGGACCCCGCTGCAACCGATCAGCTACCCCGGCGACGAGATCGCCGCGTACGGTCAGGACACCCCCTTCGGGCGACCGGCGCAGCCCGTCGAGCTCGGCAGCGCCTACGTGTACCTGGCCGGTCCGGAGTCGTCCTACACCTCCGGCAGCACCCTCACCGTGGCGGGAGCGACCGGGGTCGCGCTGTGAGTCCGGTCGCGCGGAAGACCACGGTCCTGGTCGGTGACCGGCGGATCGCGCTGACGAACACCGACAAGGTGCTCTACCCGGGGACCGGGACGACCAAGGGGCAGGTCATCGCGTACTACGAGCGGGTCGCACCGTGGATGATCCCGCACGTGAAGGACCGTCCGGTGACGCGGAAGCGCTGGGCGAACGGCGTCGACGGGAAGGTCTTCTTCGAGAAGAACCTGCCCGACTCCGCCCCCGACTGGGTCCGTCACCACACCATCGCGCACAAGGAGCACGACACCGAGTACCCGATCGTCGACGACCTGCCGACCCTGGTCTGGATGGCGCAGCAGGCGGCGCTCGAACTGCACGTCCCGCAGTGGCGCTTCGGTCCGCGCGGGGGGCAGCAGCACCCGGACCGGATCGTGCTCGACCTGGACCCCGGCGAGGGCGTCGGACTCCGCGAGTGCGTCGAGGTCGCCGTCGCCGCGCGCGAACTCCTCCAGGGCATGGGGCTCGACCCGTACCCGGTGACGAGCGGGTCGAAGGGCATCCACCTGTACGCGGGCCTCGACGGTCGCGTGACGACCGCCCAGGTGTCGGACGTCGCGCACGAACTCGCGAAGGCGCTCGAACAGGACCTGCCCGACCTGGTCCTGTCGTCGATGAGCCGGGCGGAGCGCACGGGCAAGGTCTTCGTCGACTGGTCGCAGAACAACGGCAACAAGACGACGATCGCCCCGTACTCGCTGCGCGGCCGTGACCGGCCGACGGTCGCGGCACCGCGCACCTGGGACGAGCTCGGTCAGCGCGGGCTCGCCCAGCTCACCATGGACGAGGTGCTGGACCGCCTGGAGGCGCACGGCGACCTCCTGCACCCGGTCGCCTCCGCCGCGCTGTCGGTCGGGAGGCCCGACTCCGGTCACTGGGACAGTGACCGGACCCAGCGTGCGAACGACGCGGAACGGCCGGGTCGCGACCGCCTCGCGACCTACCGCGCGAAGCGCGACCCGTCGAGGACGCCGGAGCCGGTGCCGGTGGACGCGCCGAGCGTACGGGAGGACGGCACGCCGACGTTCGTGATCCAGGAGCACCACGCCACCCGTGACCACTACGACTTCCGGCTCGAGCACGACGGCGTCCTCGTGAGCTGGGCGCTGCCGAAGGGCGAACCGACGGACCCGGGGAAGAACCACCTCGCGGTGATGACCGAGGACCACCCGCTCGAGTACGGCGGCTTCGAGGGCACGATCCCGGTGGGTGAGTACGGCGGGGGCACGGTCACCATCTGGGACGACGGCACCTACGAACTCGAGAAGTGGCGCGAGGGCGAGGAGGTCATCGTGACGTTGCACGGCCGGACGAACGGCGTGCGGCGGCTCGCGCTCCTGCACACCCGCGGGCGGGGGAAGGGGCGTGACGGCGACGAGAAGAACTGGCTGATCCACCGCACGAAGGACCAACCCGACCGCCTCGCCGACGCAGGCGGCGGGACGGGGGCGGGCGGCGCCTCCCGGCCGTCCGCGGCCACGGCACGCGCCGAGCGGAAGCGCATCGACGCGGCTGCACCGTCGGCGACAGCGCCCACGGACCGCCGGACCATGCAGGCGACGCTCGCCAGCGGTGCGCTGCGACTCGACCCGGCGGACTGGGCGTTCGAGATGAAGTGGGACGGGATCCGTGCCCTCGCGACGGTGCGTGACGGCCGGGTCACGCTGCGGAGCCGCAACGACAACGACCTCACCGACCAGTACCCCGAGCTGCAGGAACTCGGCGAGCGGGCCGGCGTCGACGGCGTGTACGACGGCGAGGTCGTGGCGCTCGACGAGCGCGGACGGCCGTCGTTCCAGCTGCTGCAGGACCGGATGGGGGTGACGAAGCCGCGCGAGGTCGAGGCGGCACGGCGGCGCACGCCCGTCCACCTGCTGCTGTTCGACGTGCTCGAGGCCGACGGGCACGACCTGACCCGGCTCGGGTACACGGCGCGGCGGGAGGCGCTCACGACGGTCGTGGAGCCCGGCGGCGCGATCGAGGTCCCGCCGGAGGCGGACGGTGACCTCGACCGGGCGGTGGCGGACTCGGCGGAGCGGGGGCTCGAGGGCGTCGTGGCGAAGAAGCGCTCGTCGCGGTACGCCGAGGGCCGACGGTCCGAGGCCTGGCTCAAGGTGAAGCACCACGCCTCGCAGGAGGTCGTCGTCGGCGGGTGGCGGCCGGGCAACGGGCGTCGAGCGGGCGGGATCGGCTCGCTGCTCCTCGGCGTCCCCGGGCCGGACGGGCTCGAGTACGTCGGTCGGGTGGGTACCGGGTTCCGCGACCGCGACCTCGACGAGATCGCGGAGGTGCTCGGGAAGGCCGAGCGGGCGACGTCCCCGTTCGTCGACGTCCCTCGACCCGACGCCCGCGATGCGCACTGGGTGCGTCCGACCCGCGTGGGCGAGGTCGAGTTCGCCGAGTGGACGGCGGACGGCCGGCTGCGGCAGCCGTCGTGGCGGGGGTGGCGGCCCGACAAGGACCCCGGGGACGTGGTCCGCGAGTCCTGAAGCAGTCCGGCTCCGCGGTGGGGTCGCCGGCGTCCGTCCGCCGGGAGGGCGACACGACGGACCGCCCGGGAGCATCGTGCTCCCGGGCGGTCCGTCGTGCGTCGTGCGTGGGCGGTCAGGCCGCCGGTGCGGGCCCGTCCGCCGGGGCGCCACCGTCCGCTGCGGGCAGGTCCTCGTCGACGAGTTGCTCCTGCTCGGGCAGGTCGACCGCTGCCGCTGCCGCCTTGGCCTCGTCGATGGACTCCTGCGACCGTCGGAGGAGGTCGTCGTCTGCTGCGTGATCCGTCATGCCGGCGAGGCTACGCGGGTGCGCCTGTGCCGGTGTCGTGCCGTCGCACCGGCTCGGTCGGGTGCGGCGGGACCCGCGGCTCGAAGTCGACCGCGGAGGTCGGGGCCGGGGTCGTCGGCATCGCCGGGGCAGCTGGCTCGTCCATCGCGTCCGCCGCGTCGAGGACGGCCCGCGTCGCGGCCGCCGCCGTACGGAGCGCCTCGGCGAGGGGCGTCGCCCGGTGCACCGGGGTACGGACCTCGACACCCCAGGGCTGGTCGAACCCGAGGCCGCGGACCACGCGGACGAGTCCGGGGAGGTCCCACGCCCCGGCGCCGGGCAGGTGCCGGGCGGTCCGGGACTCCTCGGCCAGGGTCAGGCCGCTCGGTGTGTGCAGCAGCCCGTCGCTCAGCTCGACGGCCGCGAGCACGGTGGGGGAGACCCCCTGGACCACGGACGCGAGCGTCGAACCACCGCGCAGGGTGTGCATGGCGTCGAGCAGCAGGCCGCCGTTCGGGTGCCCGGCAGCGGCGACGAAGCGCGACGCGCGTTCGATCGTCGGGATGTTGGACCACGGCTCCGGTTCGAGCACGAGCTGTGCGCCGACCTGCTCGGCCTGCGCGGCGAGGGCCACCCAGTCCGCCACCATCGACGCCGGTGAGGTCGGCGACACCCCCGAGTCGGCACGCACCACGACCTGCCAGGCGCTGAGCGTCGCGGCGGCCTCGAGCACGACCCCGCGGTCGGCGTCGTCGTCCGTCGAGTGCCCGTCGTGCGTCCACCACCGGTCGAGCGGCCCGAGCTGGACCCAGACGATCCCGGCTCGGTCGAGCACGCGACGCAGCGCCGCGAACCCGGTCGTCGCCCGCACCTCGTGGAGGTCGTCGAGCGACAGCGACAGCCCGGCGAACCCGGCGTCCCCGACGGCTCGGACCCGTTCGGCGACCGGTCCGGTGCCCGCCCAGGTCCAGGACGTCGCGAGCAGGTCGTGTTCCTGCACGGCGCACCTCCTCGGTCCGGACACGATCACGTCCCCGACGCGCTCGGCGTCGAGCGCACTCGCCGTGTCCCGGTGGTTCGACGTCCGTCGTCCCCTGACGTCAGGACCGTTGTACGCCCCGGGGCTCCGGGCACTCACAGCCGGCCCGGAGTGCGGGCACCTCGGCCGACGGGCGGCTCAGAGGATGCGGGTGTGCACGGACCCGACGCCGTCGATCGTGCCGGTGACGACGTCACCACGGTGCAGCGGACCGACGCCGTCGGGCGTCCCGGTGAGCAGCAGGTCGCCGGGCGCGAGGGCGACCCACCGGGAGAGCTCCGCGACGGTCTCGGCGACCGACCAGATCTGGTCGGCCAGGTCACCGGACTGCCGGAGGGCGCCGATGTGGTCCGTCGCGGCCGCGACGCGGAGTTCGACGGCGCCGGAGGTGGGGTCCACCTCCGCTGCCGGCACGAGCGTGCCGATCGGGGCCGACGCGTCGAAGCCCTTCGCCAGGTCCCACGGTCGGCCGAGCCGCTTCGCCTCGGCCTGCAGGTCCCGGCGGGTCAGGTCGAGCCCGACGCCGTACCCCCAGACCAGGTCGAGCGCGTGGTCGACCGGGACGTCCGAGCCGCCGCGTCCGAGGGCGACGACGAGCTCGACCTCGTGCTCGAGCCGCTCGGTGCCGGGCGGGTAGGGGGTGTCGGCACCGTCGGTGACCAGGGCGCACGCCGGCTTCGTGAAGAAGAACGGCGGCTCGCGGTCCGGGTCGTGACCCATCTCGCGGGCGTGCGCGGCGTAGTTGCGTCCGACGCAGTACACGCGCCGGACGGGGAAGCGCCCGCCGGTCGAGGTCGGCAGCGTGACGAGGTCCGGGGCGGGGATGACGAGGTCCTGCACGGGTCCAGCCTGGCACGGTCAGCTCTCGGCGAGCGAGGCCTCTTCGCGCAGGTCCTGCACCTTGTCGGTACGCGCGCGCTCCTGGCGTTCGCGCCACTCCTGCCGGAGGTCCGCCAGGAACTCGGGCCGGCCGTCCTCGTGCATGAGCGGACCGTAGTGCGGGTCCGCGAGCAGCGAGGCGAAGGCGCGCTCCACCCTGGTCAGCCGTTGCTTGAAGGCGCGGTCGGACTCGTCGGTGATCATCTGGATCGTCCTCCTTCTCCGGCGTCATCGGTCGGGCTGGCACTCCGTCGACGCCCTCGTTCTGTTCGCTCGAGCTCGGTCAGGACCCACTCGTCGTCCGCGGTCACCCACGACCGGGTCGTGAGCGCGTGGGTCATGAACGCGGCAGCGTCATGGTCGGCGGGATCGCCGGAGAGCGCCCGCTCGACCACCCTCGACCAACGTTGCCACCACAGGTCGCGGTGCACCGAGAACTCTGTATTCCGCCGCATCCGCCGCCCCTCGACCACCGTCACGACGACGCTCACGGCTGCGACGACCGCTCCCGCGATCGCGACCAGCGCGCTCACCCACCCGACCTGCATGGCCCGAGCCTCGCAGCACAGGACCGGCCACGCGGCGGGCGTGACCGGTCCTGTGGAGGGTGCGTCGCGCCTCCCGGCTGTGCAGGAGGACGCGGCCAGCGTCAGTTGCCGGGGGCTGCGCCCTCGGTCTCGCCCGCTCCCGGGTCGCCGCCGGTCCCGCCGGAGGCCGGCTCGTCCTGGGGCCAGCCCTGGAACTCCCACCCGGACAGCGACGGGTGGTCCTCGCCCCTCGTGTAGGCGAAGGTGCGCGCGGCCTCGCGTGCCTCGGTCAGCTTCGCGAGCAGGTCGGCGTGCGCCGTGGCGTCGACGCGGGTCAGGGCATCGTGCGCGAGCGCGAACCGGTCCATCTCGTTGCGCATGAGCATGTCGAACGGCGACGTCGTGGTGCCCTGCTCGAGGAACCCGTGCACGTGCAGGTCGTCGTGCCCGTGACGGCGGTACGTCAGGTTGTGCACGAGCGACGGGTAGCCGTGGAAGGCGAACACCGCCGGGGTGCCGGGCAGGAAGACCTCGTCGTAGCGCTCGTCGCTGACCGGGTGCTCGTGCTTCCGCGGGTCGCCGAGCGACAGCAGGTCGACGACGTTGACGAACCGCACGCCCACGTCGGGGGCGTGCTTCCGGATGATGTCCGCCGCGGCGACGGCCTCGACCGTCGGCACGTCGCCGGCGCTCGCGAGCACGACGTCCGCGCGGCCCACCGTCTGTTCGGTGCCCGCCCAGTCCCACACGCCGAGGCCGGCCTCGGCGTGGGCGACCGCGTCCTCGAGCGACAGGAACACCGGCTCGGGGTGCTTCCCGGCGACGATCACCTCGATCCGGTCGGTGGTCTCGAACGCGTGCGCAGCGACGGCGAGCAGGGTGTTCGCGTCCGCCGGCAGCTTGATGCGGACGAGGTCCTGCTGCTTCGAGGCGACGACGTCGAGGAACCCGGGGTCCTGGTGGGAGAACCCGTTGTGGTCCTGCCGCCACACGTGCGACGACAGCAGGATCGACAGGTTCGACACGGGTGCGCGCCAGTCGATGTCGGTCGACGACTCGAGCCACTTGGCGTACTGCCCGACCATCGAGTCGATGATGTGTGCGAACGCCTCGTAGGTGTTGAGCAGCCCGTGCCGGCCGGTCAGGACGTAGCCCTCGAGCATGCCCTCGAGCAGGTGCTCGGACAGGACCTCGATCACACGACCACGGGCACCGAGGTGCTCGTCACCGGCGGCACGGCGGGCTCGCCAGACGCGGGACGTGACGTCGAACACCGCGTCGAGCTTGTTCGAGATCGTCTCGTCGGGACCGAACAGACGGAAGGTCGACGCGTTCCGCGACGTCAGCTCGGCGAGCCAGGGGCCGAGGGTCGCGGTCGAGCTGGCGTCCTCGCCGACCGGCACCGCGTACGGCTCGAGCGGCGGTCGGTCGAGCGCGGTGCGGATCCGGCCGCCGTTCGCGTGCGGCGTCGCACTCATGCGGTGCTCGCCCTGCGGCCGGATCGTCGTGAGGATGCCGGTGGGCTGCCCGTCGGCGTCGAAGAGCTCGTCCGGCCGGTAGGACCGCATCCACTCCTCGAGCTCCTCGCGGTGCCCGGCGTCCTCGCGCACGGCGGGCAGCGGCACCTGGTGGGCGCGGAAGGTGCCCTCGACGCGCTCGCCGTCGACCTCCTGCGGGCCGGTCCAGCCCTTCGGGGTGCGGAGCACGATCATCGGCCACCGGGGACGGAGGTCGGCGGCCCCGGCTGGCTGCCCCTCGGCGGCGCGCTGCGCCTGGGCGCGGGCGGCTGCCTGGATGTCGTCGATGGTGGCGAGCGCCCGGCGCAGCGCACCGTCGAACAGCGCGTGCACCGCGAACGGGTCGTGGTCGACCCGCGCGGAGTCGACGACGATGGGCTCGTACCCGAGACCACGGAAGTAGGCCGTGAGGTCCTCGTCGGGGATGCGGGCGAGGATCGTCGGGTTCGCGATCTTCCACCCGTTCAGGTTGAGGATCGGCAGGACGGCTCCGTCGGACACCGGGTCGAGGAACGTGTGCGCCTGCCATGATCCGGAGAGCGGACCGGTCTCGGCCTCGCCGTCGCCGACCACGCACGCGACGACGAGGTCCGGGTTGTCGAGCGCCGCTCCGTACGCGTGGGCGAGGGAGTAGCCGAGCTCACCGCCCTCGTTGATCGAGCCGGGCGTCTCCGGGGCGGCGTGTGACGGGATGCCGCCGGGGAACGAGAACTGCCGGAAGAACTTCCGCAGCCCCGCGGGGTCCGGCGTGATGTCGGGGTACAGCTCACCCCAGGTGCCCTCGAGGTACGCGTTCGCGTTCATCGCCGGGCCGCCGTGTCCGGGACCGCACACGTACAGCAGGTCGCGGTCGGTCTCGGCGATGAGCGCGTTGCAGTGGGCGTACACGAGGTTGAGCGCGGGCGAGGTCCCCCAGTGCCCGAGCAGCCGCGGCTTCACGTCGTCCGGGTCGATCGGACGGGTGAGCAGTGGGTTGTCGAGGAGGTAGATCTGCCCGACGGTGAGGTAGTTCGCGGCACGCCACCAGGCGTCGATCGCCCGGATCCGGTCGGTGCTCGGGATGTGTGCGGGGGCCATGCCCCCACGGTACGGAGCAGGTGACCGGCGTTCCCCAGGAACACGTTCCAAACCGATCGGGCGAGGGTGTCGAATCCCTTGCATCAACCGGGAAACACCCGGAGCGCTCACCAGCCGCAGGTAGCTGGTTCTCCACCC
>NZ_JAUCMN010000016.1 GCF_030363035.1 Curtobacterium caseinilyticum
CGCGCCGCTCGCGCCGCGCCGCGCCGCATCGCGCCGCGCCGCACTGCGCCGCGGCGCGGCGCCGCGGACGCGCCGCCCCCAACCAGGTACTCCCACGCCCCCTCACCCCGGCGTGCGCGCGACTAGCGTCGGCACCATGGAATTCAGGTACCTGGGCAACTCCGGACTCAAGATCTCCGAGATCACCTACGGCAACTGGCTGACGCACGGCTCGCAGGTCGAGAACGACGTCGCCACCCAGTGCGTACGGGCAGCGCTCGACGCGGGCATCACCACGTTCGACACCGCCGACACGTACGCCAACACCGCGGCGGAGACGGTCCTCGGCGAGGCGCTCAAGGCCGAGCGCCGCCAGTCGCTCGAGATCTTCACGAAGGTCTACTGGCCGACCGGGCCGAAGGGGCACAACGACGTCGGCCTCTCCCGCAAGCACATCATGGAGTCGATCGACGGCTCGCTCGAGCGCCTGCAGACCGACTACGTCGACCTCTACCAGGCCCACCGCTACGACCACGAGACCCCGCTCGAGGAGACGATGCAGGCGTTCGCCGACGTCGTCCGCCAGGGCAAGGCGCTGTACATCGGTGTCAGCGAGTGGAACGCGGAGCAGATCCGCGCGGGCGCAGCGCTGGCGAAGGAGCTCGGTTTCCAGCTCATCTCGAACCAGCCGCAGTACTCGATGCTGTGGCGCGTCATCGAGGGCGAGGTCGTCCCGGCCTCGAAGCAGCTCGGCCTCAGCCAGATCGTCTGGTCGCCGATCGCCCAGGGCGTCCTCACCGGCAAGTACAAGCCCGGGCAGCCGGCTCCCGAGGGTTCGCGCGCCACGGACGAGAAGGGCGGCGCGGACATGATCAAGCGGTTCATGCGCGACGAGGTCCTCGAGGCCGTCCAGCGCCTGCAGCCCGTTGCCGACCAGGCCGGCCTGACGCTCGCCCAGCTCGCGATCGCGTGGACGCTCCAGAACCCGAACGTCGCCTCCGCGATCGTCGGGGCATCGCGTCCGGAGCAGGTCACGGACAACGTCAAGGCCGCCGGCGTGACGCTCGATGCCGATGCGCTCGCCGCGATCGACGAGGCGCTCGGCGACATCCCGGAGCGCGACGCCAGCAAGACGGTCAGCCCGGAGCGGCGTCCCGCCTGACGCAACCGGACGACTGACGGGAGGCACGGTGCCAGCTGGCACCGTGCCTCCCGTCCGTCTGCGCGCAGGACCGCCGACCGTCCGGACGGACGGTCGACGTGCCGCCTGATCAGCACAAACGCTGACGGATGTTCACTGATGAACAGCGGATGTCGCGGAACTGGCAGCCTCCTGGCAGACCCTGTACCCCTCCCAAACCGCCTGACGGATGCCCCCGAAGAGGGGGCATGACCCGAACCGACACCCCCGTTCTGGTGCCACCCGGCACAGGCTCGGTGCCGACCCCCGCCACGTCGTCCGCCCACCCAGCGGCGACCGGCACCCGCACGGCACGCGCCGTGCGGCCGGCCCTCACGCCGCGGCTCCTCGCCACGGCGAAGCAGCTCGCGTCGTTCGGCGCGATCGGCGCCGTCTGCTTCCTCATCGACCTCGGCGTCTACAACACGTTGCGCGCGACGGTGATGCCCGACGGCCCCATCGCGGCGAAGATCGTCTCCGCCGTCGTCGCCACCGCGGTCGCCTGGCTCGCGAACCGCTCCATCACGTTCCGCTCGCAGCGGCAGGTCGGCCGGAAGGAGACCCTCCGCGAGGGGCTCCTCTTCGCCGTCACGAACGTCATCGGCCTCGGCATCGCCGCGGCCTGCCTGTTCGTCTCGCACTACGTCCTCGGCTTCACCTCGACCCTCGCCGACAACGTCGCCGGCAACGGGGTGGGTCTCGTCCTCGGCACCGTCTTCCGGTTCGCCGCGTACAAGGCCCTCGTCTTCCGTTCCACCGACGCTCACGCGAAGGAGCACGCCGCATGACCATCACCGCCACGCTGCTGACGGCCGCCGGGCCGCTGCTGCAACCGAACGAGGGGACCGGCCCCGCCGGGAACCTCCCGAACCGCGGGACCACGGACGTCCCGACGGGAGGCTCGGGGCAGGCTCCGCAGGTCGCCTGGACGCTGGGCGAGTGGATCGGGTACTCGGCCCTCATCGCGATCTCCGTGCTGCTCACCGTGATCGCGCTCACCACGCTGTGGTGGATGCTCCACGCCTGGCGGTCGCGCGACGCGCTCAGGTCGACGTCCTTCAGCCAGACGCCGCGTCCCGCGGCGCACCGCTTCACGCTCCTGGTGCCCGGTCGGCACGAGCAGGACGTGATGGGTGAGACCCTCGACATGCTCGCCAAGCAGGACCACCCCGACTTCGAGATCATCGCGATCGTCGGCGAGGACGACCCGGAGACGGACGCCGTCGTGCGGGCCGCCGCCGCCCGCCACCCGTCACTGATCAAGGTCGTCGTCGACGACACCGCTCCGAAGAACAAGCCGAAGGCGATGAACCTCGCGCTGCAGTACGCGACGGGCGACATCGTCGGGGTGTTCGACGCCGAGGACGAGGTCTACCCGAAGCTCCTGTCGCTCGTCGACTCGCGCTTCCAGGAGACCGGCGCCGACGTCGTGCAGGGCGGCGTCCAGCTGATGAACTTCAAGTCGAGCTGGTGGTCGCTCCGCAACGTGCTCGAGTACTACTTCTGGTTCCGCTCGCGCCTGCACTTCCACGCCGGCTCGAAGTTCATCCCGCTCGGCGGCAACACCGTCTTCGTGACGAAGGAACGGCTGGAGTGGTCGGACGGCTGGGACGCGCACTGCCTCGCCGAGGACTGCGAGCTCGGCGTCCGCCTGTCGGCCGACGGCGCGAAGGTCGTCGTGGCGTACAGCCCCGAGGCCGTCACCCGCGAGGAGACCCCGCCCACCTTCGCGTCCCTGCTCAAGCAGCGGACCCGCTGGAACCAGGGCTTCCTGCAGGTCCTCGGCAAGGGCGAGTGGAAGAAGCTGCCCTCGTTCCGCCAGCGCTTCTTCGCCCGCTACATGCTGACGATGCCGTTCATCCAGGCCGCCACGGGGCTCCTCATCCCCTTGAGCGTCCTGATGATCCTGTTCGTCAAGGTGCCGACCGCGATCGCGCTGGTCTCGTTCATCCCGGTGGCCCCCACGCTCATGCTGCTGGCCGTCGAGGTCGTCGGGCTCAACGAGTTCGGTCGCATCTACAAGGAGAAGGTCCGCATCCGCGACTACGTGAAGCTCGTGCTCGGCCTCGTGCCGTACCAGGTGTTCCTCGCCGCAGCGGCCGTCCGTGCCGTCGTCCGCCACGTCAAGGGGCAGAACGGCTGGGAGAAGACCGAGCACACCGGTCAGCACCGCACCGCGCAGCCGACCGAGGTCGTCGGCTTCGCGAACGCCGTCACCACCGACACCGACGCCGACACGCAGCAGCGTGAGCTCGCCGGTACGTCCGCAGGAGGTGCCCGATGACCGCCAGCATCACCCACACCACCGGGATCCCGGTCCGGAACGCCGAATCGTTCTCCGGCGTCCGTGGCTGGTTCCGCATCCACGCGGCGAGCCTCGGCTGGCTGCTCCCCGTCCTCGTCGTCACCGTCATGGTGCAGGCGTGGAACATGTCCGGCACGCCGCAGCGCATCGACGACGAGGGGACCTACACGGCCCAGGCCTGGGCCATCCTCAACCTCGGCGAGATCACCCACTACACCTACTGGTACGACCACCCGCCGCTGGGCTGGATCCAGATCGCGGGCTACACCTCGCTGACCGGGGCGTTCGCGCGCTACCCGTTCGCCGTCGAGGCCGCCCGTGAGGCGATGGTCTTCTTCGCCGCCGTCTCGGCCCTGCTGCTGTTCGTGCTCGCTCGTCGACTGGGCGCTGGTCGCGCGACGGCCGCCGCCGCGGGCCTCGTGTTCGCCCTCTCGCCGTTGGCCCTGCAGTACCACCGCACGGTCTACATCGACAACGTCGCGACGCCGTGGCTCCTCGCCGCGTTCGTCCTCGTGCTCAGCCGCCGACAGCAGCTCGCCGGCTTCGCGGGAGCGGCCGCGTGCCTCGGCATCGCGGTGCTCTCGAAGGAGACGTACCTGCTGGCGCTGCCGTTCCTCATCTGGATGGCGGTCCGACGGGCCGACAAGACCACCCGCCGGTACACGCTCAGCGTGGCCGGGGCCGTCCTCACCGTGATCGGCGGCGGCTACCTGCTGCTCGCCGCGGTCAAGGGCGAACTGCTGCCGGGTGCCGGGCGGGTCAGCCTGCTCGAGGGCATCACGTACCAGCTCGGCTCGCGCACCGCGTCGGGGTCGGTCTTCGAGGGCGGCAGCCTGGCGAACCAGGCGGCAGCTCAGTGGTGGGCGCTCGACCCGGTCTTCATCGTGCTCGGCTCGGCCGCCGCGGTCGTCGGGCTCTTCATGCGCCGGGTCCGCCCGATCGCCGCGATGCTCGTCTTCCTGCTCGCGATGATGTTCCGCCCGAACGGCTACCTGCCGGTGCCGTACGTGATCATGCTCGTCCCGTTCGCGGCGCTCCTCGTCGCGTACACCGTCGAGCGGGCGGTCCTCGCCCTCATCGGTCGGACGCGGTCCCGCTCGCGGATCGGCGGCGTCACCCGTCGTGGTCTCGGTGCCACCTGGGCGCTCGTCACCGCCGCCGCACTCGTCGTCGCCGTGCCGCTCTGGGGCTCCCAGCTGCGCGGGTTCCTCCTCGGGAACCTGGACCTGCCGATGCAGCAGGCCGAGCAGTGGGTCGGCGACAACGTCCCGAAGTCCTCGCGGCTGCTCGTGGACGACGCCATGTGGGTCGACCTCGTGCAGGACGGCTTCGCCCGGAACAACGTGATCTGGTACTACAAGCTCGACACCGACGCCGCCGTGCAGCGCCAGTCGCCGAACGGGTGGAAGGACTCGGACTACGTCATCACGACGGACTCGATGCGCACCGGCGGGAACTCCTCGCAGGACGTGTCGCTGGCCATCCGGAACTCGACGAGCGTCGCGACCTTCGGCACCGGTGACCAGCAGGTCGACGTCCGCCGCGTCCACGCCGAGGGCGAGGCGGCCGCGAACGAGGCCATCACCGCCGCGACGAACGGGCGGAAGACGATCGGCACCGAGCTCGCGGCGAACCCGGCGCTCCGGGCGGACGCGGGGACGACGTCGCAGTTCCGCGCCGGCCAGGTCGACTCGCGGGCGGTGCTCGCACTCGGCCAGGTGCTCGCCGACCAGTCGGTGTCCGTCGAACGGTTCCGCCCGCTGGCCGGCGAGACCGGGCAGCCCTTCCGTCGGCTCGTCGTCCAGGCCGGTGATCGGGCGGAAGCCGAGCGGGTCATCGCCACGTTCGCTGCGATGAGCGACGGACTCCGCCCGGCCGATGTCGAGCAGGACGGTGACCGGGTCGTCGTGACCTACGCCCCGACCGACCCCACGACGACGCCGACGAGCGCGTCCTGACGCCGACGGTTCCGTCCGGCCACAAGGCGCGAGCGGGCGGAACTGGAAGCGCCAGGACGCGTCCCGGTGCCGGATCCGCCCGCTCACGGGAACGGCCCGGCGCTCCCGCTCCGCCCCGTGGCGCGAGCGGGCGGAACCGGAAGCACCAGACCGGCTCCAGGAGCAGGAAGTGCCCGCTCGCGGGAACGGCCCGGCGCTCCCGCTCCGCCCCGTGGCGCGAGCGGGCGGAACCGGGATCGCCGGGCCGGATCACGAGCAGGAAGCGCCCGCTCGCGGAGGGGGCCACCGGGAACGACAGCACCGCATGCACCAGCACGACCCGCACCAGCAGGACCAGCAGGACCAGCAGGACCAGCACCAGCGCCACTGACCAGCACCCGCACCCGCACCCGCACCAGCACGACCAGCACCACCGACCAGCACCCGCACCACCCGACCCGAAGGAGCACCACGATGCACGCACGCACCTCCGCCCGGCACACCGCAGGCAGCACCACCGCACGCCGCACCTCCCGCCGCCCCGTCGTCGTCGCCGGGATCGCCGCAGCGCTCGTCGCCGCGACCGTCGGGCTCGCCGCCCCGCAGACCGCGAGCGCCGCGACCGGCACCGACGAGGGCTGGCTCCGCGTCGGCCACCTCTCCCCGGACACGAAGGGCGTCGACGTCGAGCTGACCAGCCTGTCCGGCGGCAAGAAGGTGTTCGAGCTCGACGACGTCACCTACGGCCAGGTCAGCCCCTACCAGGAGCTCCCGGTCGGCACGTACGTCCTCTCGATGCGCGCCGCCGACGCCCCGGACTCCACCCCGGTGATCTCGACGGACGTCACGGTCCAGCAGGGGAACGCGAACACGGTCGTCGCCTACGGCAAGAACGCCGACCTCAAGACGACCGCGTTCACGGACGACCTGCAGCAGCCCGGTGACGGCAAGGCGAAGCTCCGCCTCGTCCAGGCCGCGACCACCGCGAAGGAGGTCGACGTCAGCACCTCGACCGGCACCGCCATCGCCGAGGACGCCGCCTTCGGCACCGCCACGAAGTACGCGACCGTCGGCGCCGGCAAGTGGGACCTCGACGTCTCGGGCAGCGGGCAGCGCGGCACGGCGAGCGTCGACCTCGCGGGCAACACCGTCTCGACGCTCTTCGTCCTCGACGACAGCAAGGGCGACCTGACCGTCGTCCCCGTCACCGACGCGGCCGCCACGGCGGCCACCCCGTCGGGCGGCGTCCAGACCGGCGGTGGCGGCGCAGCCGCCGACCGCCCGTTCACCGAGTTCACGCACGCGGTCGTCGCGGCGTTCCGCTCGCTGTTCCACTGACGGGCGGGACGCTGCCGGTCACGTGACCAGCAGCAACCGTCCTGGAGGCGCGGCTCACCCGAGCCGGACCGCTCACGTGGGTCGCGCCTCCCGTCCGACCGTCCCCGACCACCCGGAAGAGGTGCAGCCGGCATGACCCGCAGGACCTGGATCCCCATCACCGCCGCAGCGACGCTCGTCGTCGCGGTCGGCGCCGCGCTCGTCGCCGTCCGACCGTGGAGCGACAGCGCCCCCGAAGCCGGCGGCGCCTCGAGCACCACCTCGTCTCCCGCAGCCGACGTCGACCGGAGTGCGGCGCAGCTCCGCACGCACTTCCTCGACGAGTACGTGCAGGACGGCCGTGTCGTCCGCACCGACCAGGGCGGCGACACCGTCAGCGAGGGGCAGGCGTACGGCCTGCTCATCGCCTACGCGAACGACGACCGGAAGACCTTCGGGCAGATCTGGACGTGGACGAAGCGCCACCTGCTCACCGACGACGACCTGCTCGCGTGGCGCTGGACGCCGGAGGACGGGGTCGCCGACGAGCAGTCCGCGAGCGACGCGGACCTCGACGCCGCCCGGGCCCTCGTGCTCGCGGGCGAGCGGTGGGGTGACGACCGGTACACCGCGGCCGGCAAGGCGATGGCGTCGGCGATCCTCGAGCACGAGACCGCGACGACCGAGCTCGGGACGATCCTGCTGCCCGGGCCGTGGGCCGACCGCGAGCCGTACCGGTACAACGCCTCCTACGCGTCGCCGGCGGCGTTCCGGATCCTCGAGCGGGCGACCGGCGACCGGCGCTGGACGGCAGTGGAGGAGGGGTCGCGTGCCGCGACCGCCGCGGTGCTCGACGTGAGCGACCTGCCGAGCGACTGGTCGCAGGTGCACGCTGACGGCACCGTCGAGGCGATGCCCGCCACGGGCGACCAGGGGAGTGTCGTGTACGGGTGGGAGGCCATGCGGTTGCCCCTGCGCTACGCGGAGGCGTGCTCGGCCGACGAGCGGGCGCTCGCCGGGTCGATCGCACCGACGCTCCGCCGGAGCACCCAGCTCGCGGCGCAGCTCGACCTCGGCGGCACCGCCGTGACCGGGGACACCAGCGGCCTGGCGTACGCCGCCCGTGCCGCGGCCGAGCACGCCGCCGGCTCGTCCTCGGCGTCGAGCGCGGACCTGCGTCGGATGGACCGGACCGCGGCGACGACGCCGACGTACTACGGCGACGCCTGGGCCGCGCTCGGCGCGACCATGCTCACGTCGGACGTGCTCGGCGGGTGCGCGACCGACGCGGGAGGTGCCTCGTGACCGGCCGTCGGGTCGCCACGCCCGAGGCGCAGCGCCGGACGCGCCGTCCCGGTCGCCGTGGTGTCGTGCTCGCGGGCGTGGTCGCCGCGGTCCTCGTCGGCGGCGGCATCGCCGGGGTGGCCGTCGCCACGACCGGTCCCGACGGCCGCAGCGCGGGGCAGCCGGTGAGCAGCGCCTCCGCGTCGACCGACCCGGGTGCCGCCGCGAACGGATCGCGAGCGGGGGACACGTCGGGCTTCCAGGACCCGGCCGCACCCGCTGCCCGTTCGACCGCCACGCCTGTCCGGGTCGAGATCCCGGCGATCGGGGTCTCCTCCGGCCTCGAGGACCTCGGTCGCGGCGCCGCCGGCGAGCTCGACCCGCCGGAGGACTGGGACAGCGCCGGGTGGTTCGCGGACGGCATCGTGCCCGGTCAGGTCGGCCCGGCGGTCATCGCCGGACACGTCGACAGCCCGACGAGCGCCGCCGTGTTCTTCCGGCTCGACGAACTCGTGGCGGGCGACCAGGTGCACGTGGAGATGTCCGACGGCACCACCCGCACCTTCACCGTCGAGCGGTCGGAGCGCGCCGCGAAGTCCGCGTTCCCGACGAGCGACGTCTACGGCAGCGCGCCCACGCCACAGCTCCGGCTGATCACCTGCGACGGCACGTTCGACACCGCCACCGGGCACTACACCGACAATCTGATCGTGTTCGCAGACCTCACGTCCAGCTGACGCAGGGGCGACCCGATATCTTCGATGCGAAGCGCAAGGAGCACCATGAGCACGACCCTGGTCATCATCCCGACCTACGACGAGGCGGAGAACGTCCGCCCGATCGTCGCGCGCACCCTCGCGGCGACCGACGACAGCGTCCACGTGCTCGTCGTGGACGACAACTCGCCCGACGGCACGGGTGACATCGCCGACGCGATCGCACGGGAGACCGACCGGGTCCACGTCATGCACCGCACCGTGAAGGACGGCCTGGGTGGCGCGTACCTCGCCGGGTTCGCCTGGGGGCTCGAGCACGGCTACGACAAGCTCGTCGAGATGGACGCGGACGGCTCGCACCACCCGGAGTACCTGCCGTGGATGCTCGAGCTCGCGGACTCGAACGACCTCGTGCTCGGCTCCCGCTGGATCAAGGGCGGCGAGGTCGAGAACTGGCCGTGGTACCGCGAGATGCTCTCCCGCGGCGGCAACCTCTACACCCGCCTGGCCCTCGGCATCGCCGTTCGTGACGCGACCGGCGGCTTCCGCGTGTTCACGTCGCGGGCGTTCGAGCGCATCGACCTCGCCGGGGTCGCCTCGAAGGGCTACTGCTTCCAGGTCGACCTGTGCTGGCGCGCCCTCGAGGCCGGGCTGCGCGTCGTCGAGACGCCGATCACGTTCACGGAGCGGGAGTTCGGCGTCTCGAAGATGAGCGGCAACATCGTCCGCGAGAGCCTGACGCTCGTGACCAAGTGGGGCATCGACCGTCGTCTGCGCGAGCTGCGGTCGCTCGTGAAGGACCACCGCCGGCTGCCCTCGGTGCGCAAGAACGCGCACGCGGTCGCCGACCACACGGGCTGAGCAACGAGCACCGAGGCGTGAACGCAACGGACCCCCGTGGTGATCCCACGGGGGTCCGTCGCGTCCGCGGGCGGCGTCGGCACTCCCGCGCCGCGCCCGCCCGCCCGCGCTTCAGCGCAGGACGACCACACCCCGTGACGCGAACCGCACCACGCCGGCGTCCACGGTCGCCTCGCCGAACCGGTAGAGCTCCTCGCCCGACGCATCGGGCACCGGCACCTCGGCAGCGTCGTCGGCCAGGTTCACCACGACGTGCACGGGCGCCGAGTCCGGCCCGAGCAGCCCACGGGTGAGCACGATCCACCGGTCGTGCTCGTCGAACCGCACGGCGTTCGCCTCGTAGCGCTGGTCGACGAAGGCCTGCTCGGTGCGTCGCAGTGCGACGAGCACCCGGTAGGCGCGCAGGATCCTGGCACCCCGCTCCGAGGTCACGTCGGCCCAGTCGAGCTTCGAGTTCGTGAAGGTCGTCGGGTCCTGCGGGTCCGGCACGGCGGACTCGTCCCAACCGTGCTCGGCGAACTCCGCGATGCGACCCTTCGCGGTGGCCTCGCCCAGGGCCTTCTCGGGGTGCGAGGTGAAGAACTGCCACGGGGTCGTCGCAGCGAACTCCTCGCCCATGAAGAGCATCGGCGTGAACGGGCCGAGCAGCGTCAGTGCGGCGGCGATCACGAGCGACTCGTCGTCGAGCGTGGCGGCGAGCCGGTCGCCGGCCGCACGGTTGCCGATCTGGTCGTGGTTCTGGTTCGCCACGACGAGCGCCGTCGCCGGCGAGGTCCCGCGGTCGATCGGACGCCCGTGCCGCTTCCGCCGGAACGACGACCACGTGCCGTCGTGGAAGAACCCGTGCTCGAGGACCTTCGCCAGCGCCGACAGCGGGGCGAAGTCGGCGTAGTAGCCGTTCGTCTCGCCGGTGAGCGCCACGTGGACCGCGTGGTGGAAGTCGTCGGACCACTGGCCGGTCAGGCCGTAGCCCGATGCCTCCTGTGGGCGGAACATGACCGGGTCGTTGAGGTCCGACTCCGCGATCAGGGACAGCGGACGACCCACGAACTCGGAGTAGGACTCCGTCTCGGACGCCATCGCCTGCAGCACGTGGGGGCGGGAGGTGTCCCGGATGGCGTGCACGGCGTCGAGCCGCAGCCCGTCGACGTGGTGGTCGCGGAACCACATGCGGACGTTGTCGAGCACGTAGCGGCGGACCTCCGGGTGCTCGACGTTGACCGAGTCGCCCCAGGTGTTGCCGAGTCCCTGCAGCAGGTACGGCCCGTACAGCGGCAGGTAGTTGCCGCTCGGGCCGAGGTGGTTGTAGACCACGTCCTGGATGACGCCCAGCCCGAGGGCGTGCGCGGTGTCGACGAACCGGTCGTACGCGTCGGGACCGCCGTACGGGGCGTGGACCGAGAACCAGCCCACACCGTCGTAGCCCCAGTTCCACTCGCCGTTCACCGCGTTGACGGGGAGCAGCTCGACGAACTCCACGCCCAGCTCGACCAGGTGGTCGAGCTTCGCGGCGGCGGCGTCGAGCGTGCCCTCGGGTGTGTAGGTGCCGATGTGCATCTCGTAGATCACGCCACCGCGTGCCGGTCGTCCGGTCCAGGAGTCGTCGGTCCACGCGAAGCGCTCGGGGTCGACCACCTCGGACGGGCCGTGCACGCCCTCGGGCTGGTACCGGCTGCGCGGGTCGGGGCGGACGTCCTCGTCGTCGTCGATGCGGAAGCCGTACCGGGCGCCGACGACGGGGGTCACCTCGTCGGTTCGCCACCAGTCGTCGTCACCGCGGGTCAGCGCGTACTCGGTGCCGTCGACGACCAGGCGCACACGCTCCGGGTTCGGCGCCCAGACGGCGTAGCGGGCGGGAACGGTCATGCGTGACCCTCCAGGATCTCGATCTCGGCCTGCTGGTCGGGGTCGGCGACGCCGTCCGTCCGGGCAGCCGTGGTGGTGGACGTGGACGCGTCGGCCGGCGCCGCGGCGGCGTCGCCCGGCGTGGTCGCCTCGGCGACGTCGACGGGGACGAGCAGGGCGACCGGCAGGTCGGTCAGGAGCTCGGCGAGCGGGATGCCGCGCGACGCCGGGAAGCGACGGCCGGTGAGCAGGTCGACCCGCTCGAGCGGCACCGGGTGCACGAGCGTGTCGCCCCAGCCGCCGACGCGCTCGAGCCCGACGGGCAGGCGCGTCGCGACCGTGACGGCACCGCCGCGGTCGAAGGCGAGGACGTGGTCCGCTGCGATCCCCGTGGCCTCGAGCCCGAGGTAGCGGGTGAACAGCTCGGGGTGGTCCCGGCGCAGGCGCAGCGCGCGGCTGACGACGAGGACCTTGGCGACACCGTCGAGGCCCACCGCGGGCAGGCGCTCCGGACCGTCGTCGTCGGGGCCGTCGAGCGTGGCGAGGACGTGCCGGAGCTCGGCGTAGTCGACGGGCCGGCGGTTGTCCGGGTCGACGAGCGAGCGGTCCCAGGCCTCGGTGCCCTGGTAGACGTCCGGCACGCCGGGCATCGTCAGCTGCACGAGCTTCTGCGCCAGCCCGTTGGACCAGCCCGCCGCATCGATCGTCCGGTCGAGTTCGTCGAGGACGGCGACGACCTCGGGGTCGTCGAACGCGGCGTCGACGAGCGCGTGCATCTGCCGCTCGAACGCCTCGTCGGGCTCGGTCCAGGTGGTGCTGTCACCGGCTTCGCGCGAGGCCTTCTCGGCGTAGGCGTGCAGTCGTTCGCGGCTGGCGGGCCGGGCGCCGACGATCGCCTGCCAGAGCAGGTCCGCCAGCACGGCGTCGTCGAGGGGCGCGAGCGACTGCAGCCGGGCGAGGGCCGCGGTCCACTCGGACCCGAGCTCGGCGAGGACGCTGATCCGCGCGCGGGTGTCCTCGCTCCGCTTGGTGTCGTGCGTGGTGAGCGTCGTCATGGTGTGCGGCCAGCTGCCCTGGCGGTCGCGCTGCGCCTGGTGGAAGGCCTCGACCGAGACGGCGAAGACGCTCGGGTCGGCGCCCACCTCGCTCAGGGTGGTCAGGCGCGAGGTGCGGTAGAACGCGGTGTCCTCGACGCCCTTGGCCATCACCATGCCGGAGGTCTGCTGGAGCCGGAGTGCGGCGGCGTGCCCGGGGTCGACGAGCGCCGGCGCGATCCGGTCGATCACGTCGTCGAGGTCCGGTCGCGCCTCGGCTGCCCGCTCGAGCGCGTCGATGAGGTGCTGCACGCCCTCGGGCAGGTAGGTCCGGTAGACCTCGAACGACGCGACGATCTCGGCGACGGCGTCGACGATCCGGTCCTCGGGCACGTCGGGCGCCACGGGGGTGAGCAGACGGGCGAGGCGGGCGACCTCGCTGCCGAGGATCCCGTCGGCGATCCCGCGTCGGGTGTCGTGCGTCAGCTGCTGCCAGTCGGTCGGTTCGGCGCCGGAGGCCGCGGTGAGGGCGTCCTCGCCGGCAGGGTCGACGAACACCCGGTCGAGCACCGCCAGGGCGTCGTACCCGGTGGTGCCGTCGACGGGCCACGACGACGGCAGCTGCTCGCCCGGCTCGAGGATCTTCTCGACCAGGGTCCACGCGCCGCCGGTCAGCCCGTGCAGGTCCTGCAGGTAGCCGGCGGGGTCGTACAGGCCGTCCGGGTGGTCGATGCGCAGACCGTCGACGAGTCCGTCGCGGAACCAGCCGCCGATCGTGGCGTGCGACGACGCGAACACCTCGGGTTCCTCGACGCGGATGGCGGCGAGGGTGTTGACCGCGAAGAAGCGGCGGTAGTTCAGCTCGTGGTCGGCTCGCTTCCAGTGCACGAACGCGTAGTGCTGCCGGGCGTGCACGGTCTCGACGTCGTCGCCGTCCTGCACGGTGCCGGGAGCGGTCGGGTAGGCGGTCTCGCCGACGAACAGCTTCCCGTCGCGCAGTTCGACCGCGTCGAGGAGGCGGTCGTCGAGCACGGGGACGCGGACCTTGCCGTCACCGGCGTCCCAGTCGACGTCGAAGGCCCACGCGACGGGGCTGCCCTGGCCGTGCTCGAGCAGTGACCACCACCACGGGTTCGCCTCGGGCGTGGCGACACCGACGTGGTTCGGCACGATGTCGACGAGCACGCCGAGCCCGGCGGCGTGGGCGGCCTCGGCGAGCGCCCGGAGCGCCGCGTCGCCGCCGCGGTCGGTGTCGACGTGCGAGTGGTCGACGACGTCGTAGCCGTGCTGGGACCCGGGCTCGGCCTGGAGCACGGGGGAGAGGTAGACCCAGTCCGCGCCGAGGTCGCGGACGTGGTCGACCACGCCTGCGGCGGACTCGAGGTCGAAGTCCGCGGTGACCTGCAGACGGTAGGTGGACGTGGGGACGCGGCGTGCGGTCACCTGGTGGCTCCTGTGGTGTCGGGTTCGTCAGTGACGTCGGGGACGTCGGTGTCGTCATCGGTCTGGGCCACGTCGGCGTCGACGGCGGGGTCGTCGGCCTCGACGGAGGGGTCGTCCCCCGCGCTCGCGGCCGGCGCGGGGCCGGCCAGGTCCGTGGCCGACGCAGCCGGCGCGGCCGCGGGGTTGGTCGGCGTGGACTGCTGCCCGCCCGCGACGGCGTCCACCTGCGTCGTCGTGACCTCGTGGTCGGGCTCGGCGCGGAGCACGATCATCGATCGCGCGGGCACGTCGAGCGGGGTGCCGGCGTCGAGGACCTCGTCCCGCGCACCGGGCTCGGCGGTGTCGATCCGCACGGTCCAGCCCGGCGAGTACTCCTCCGGGGGCAGGGTGAAGGTCACGACGTCGTCGTGGGCGTTGTAGTACGTCAGGAACGCCACGTCGGTGACGCGCTCTCCCCAGCGGTCCCGCCCGCGGATGCCCTCGCCGTTCAGGTACATGCCGACGCTCTTGCCGAAGCCGGAGTCCCAGTCCTCGGGGTCCATCGCCTCGCCGGAGGGGGTCAGCCACACCACGTCGGGCAGCGGTTCGCCCTCGCCCCGGCGCACGGGGCGGCCGTTGAAGTACCGCGTCCGGCGGAACGTCGGGTGGTCGTGCCGGAGCTTGACGACGTCCGCGGTGAACTGGATGAGCTCGTCGTCGGCGTGCTCCCAGTCGATCCAGCTGATCGCGGAGTCCTGCGCGTAGACGTTGTTGTTGCCCGACTGGGTGCGGCCGAGCTCGTCGCCGTGCGCGATCATCGGCACGCCCTGGCTGAGCAGCAGCGTCGCGAGGAAGTTCCGGCGCCGCTGGAGCCGGAGGTCGTTCACGGCCGGGTCGTCGGTCGGTCCCTCGACGCCGGAGTTCCAGGACCGGTTGTGGCTCTCGCCGTCGTTGTTGTCCTCGCCGTTGGCCTCGTTGTGCTTCTCGTTGTAGGCGACGAGGTCGTAGAGCGTGAAGCCGTCGTGTGCGGTGATGAAGTTGATGCTCGCCTTGGGCGTGCGGCCGTCGTGCTCGTACAGGTCGGCGGAGCCGGAGATGCGCGACGCGAACTCGCCGAGCGTCGAGGGCTCGCCGCGCCAGAAGTCACGCACGGTGTCGCGGTACTTGCCGTTCCACTCCGACCACTGCGGCGGGAAGTTCCCGACCTGGTAGCCGCCGGGGCCGACGTCCCACGGCTCCGCGATGAGCTTCACCTGCGACACGATCGGGTCCTGCTGGACCAGTTCGAAGAACGCCGCGAGCCGGTCGACCTCGTAGAACTCGCGGGCCAGTGCGGCCGCCAGGTCGAAGCGGAAGCCGTCGACGTGCATCTCCGTCACCCAGTAGC
Source organism: Curtobacterium caseinilyticum (assembly GCF_030363035.1). GTDB lineage: Bacteria > Actinomycetota > Actinomycetes > Actinomycetales > Microbacteriaceae > Curtobacterium > Curtobacterium caseinilyticum. The sequence goes on from NZ_JAUCMN010000016.1 coordinate 15,268, forward strand.
GCAGCGAGTCCATGATGAGCTGCAGCGAGTGCGGGTGCCCGACGTTGAGCGAGTTGCCCGTGCCGGTCGTGTCCATGTAGTACCGCTTGTCGTCCTCGACCAGGCGGTAGTAGGCGGCGTTGTCGATGCCCCGGAAGGACAGCGTCGGGCCGAGGTGGTTGCCCTCCGCCGTGTGGTTGTAGACGACGTCGAGGACCACCTCGATGCCGGCGCGGTGGAGTTCGCGCACCATCGCCTTGAACTCCTGCACCTGCTGCCCGCGGTCGCCCGACGACGAGTAGTGCGAGTGGGGCGCGAAGAAGCCGATGGTGTTGTAGCCCCAGTAGTTCGACAGCCCCTTCTCCTGGAGCGTCGAGTCGTTGACGAACTGGTGCACGGGCATGAGCTCGAGCGTCGTGACGCCCAGGCGCTTCAGGTGCTCGATGACGGCCGGGTGCGCGACGCCGGCGTAGGTGCCGCGCTGCTCCTCGGGCACGTCGGGGTGCGTCTCCGTCAGCCCCTTGACGTGGGCCTCGTAGATGACGGTCTCGCCGTAGGGGATGCGCGGAGCCCGGTCTCCCTGCCAGTCGAAGAAGGGGTTGATGACGACCCCCTTCATCATGTGCGGCGCGGAGTCCTGGTCGTCGGTCGAGTCGGGGTCGCCGAACGTGTACGAGAAGAGCGCTTGGTCCCAGTCGATGTCGCCGCTGGTGGCCTTGGCGTACGGGTCCAGCAGGAGCTTGTGCGGGTTGCCGCGCAGGCCGTTCTCGGGGTCGTAGGGTGCGTGCACGCGGAAGCCGTACTCCTGGCCCGGCGCGACGTTCGGCAGGTAGGCGTGCCAGACGTGCGCGTCCACCTCGACCAGGTCGACGCACTCCTCGTTCCCCGCGTCGTCGAAGAGGCAGAGTTCCACGCGGTCTGCGACCTCGCTGAACAGGGCGAAGTTCGTGCCGCTGCCGTCGTAGGTCGCCCCGAGGGGGTACGGGTTGCCGGGCCAGGTGTGCAAACGGTCCTCCAGGTGTGGGTCCCGCCAACGTATCGGCGTGCGCTGCCCGCGTCCGCAGACAACGCACCGGTCGTGGAGCGCTCCGGCGCGCCCCGCCCTGTGGAGGAACGGCCGAGTACCCTCGCGGCCATGACCAACATCGTCAGTCAGATCGCAGACAAGGTGCGCCCCGTGGGCGTCTCGACCAACTACGGCGAGCCGGTCGAGGTCGGGGACCAGACCCTCATCCCGGTGTCGATCGGCTGGTTCGGCTTCGGCGCCGGCGGCGACGACGAGAACGGCGGCGGTGGCGGCGGCGGCGCCTCGATCCCCGTCGGCGCCTACGTGCGTCGCCCGGGTCAGGACCTGCAGTTCGAGCCGAACCTCATCTCGCTGCTCGCGGTGAGCATCCCGACCATCTGGGTGACCGGCAAGGCCCTGAGCAAGGTGATCCGCGCCCTCAAGAAGTGACCCGGCGACGGACGGGAGGCCCGTGGCGACGCCGCCACGGGCCTCCCGTCCGTCGTACGGGGACGTCACTCCGGTCGCGTCACGTGAGCGGAGTCGCGTCTAGACTGCTGGGACACACACGGGAGTCCGGGACCGCCGGGCTGAGAGGGAGCGAGTCGCGCTCCGACCGTCGAACCTGATCCGGGTCATGCCGGCGCAGGGAGGAGTCAGCAACCATGCCTGCAACCATGCAGTCCGCAGTTCCGTCCACCACGCCCAGGCGCTCGCTGCGCTGGCGTGTCGTCGACATCGTCGTCGCGAGCGTGCTCGCCGTCGCGATCGGCGTCGTCTTCAAGCTCTGGGAGTTCGGCTACGAGCCGCTCAGCACCGTCGCGGGCCTCGTCCTGCCCGGCACGCAGGCGCTGTTCGGCGGGGTCTGGCTGCTCGCCGGCCCCGTCGTCGCGATCGTCGTCCGGAAGCCGGGCGCCGCGCTCTACGCCGAGATGGTCGCCGCCAGCGTCGAGGCGCTGCTCGGCACCCAGTGGGGCTGGCTGACGCTCGAGGCCGGCTTCGTGCAGGGGCTCGGCGCCGAGCTGGTCCTCGCACTGTTCCTGTACCGGTCCTACCGGCTACCCGTGGTGATGCTCGCCGGTGCCGCCGCCGGGCTCGCGCTCGGGATCAACGACACCGTGCTCTGGTACCCGGGTCTGGACGCGGCGTTCAAGGCCGTCTACGTCGTCTCCGGCGTCGTCTCCGGTGCCCTGATCGCCGGCGTCGGCTCGTGGGCACTCGTCCGGGCGCTCGCCGCGACCGGCGTGCTGTCCTCGTTCGCCGTCGGCCGCGAGCACGCCGCCGAGGAGCGCGGCAGGCGCGGACCCCGTTCCGCCGCGTGACCGTCGTGTCGCCGTCGGGAGCGGCGCGCGTCACGTTCGCCGACTGGGGCTGGCGCTACGCCGGGCGTGACGCCTGGGCGGTCCGCGGTCTCGACCTGGTCGTCGAGCCCGGGGAGCGCGTCGCCGTCGTCGGACCGTCCGGTGCCGGCAAGTCGACGGTGCTCCGGGCCGTCGCGGCCGTGCTCGCCGACGAACCCGACCCCGAGGACGACACCGCGGCAGCCACACAGGGCACGGTCCTGGTCGACGGCACCGACCCCCGCGCGGTCCGCGGACGGGTCGGCCTCGTCATGCAGGACCCCGAGGCCCACACGGTGATGTCGAGGATCGGCGACGACGTCGCGTTCGGGTGCGAGAACACCGGCGTCCCGCGCGAGTCCATCTGGGAGCGGGTCCGGGCGGCGCTCGGTGTCGTCGGGCTCGACCTGCCCCTCGACCGGTCCACGAGCCGCCTGTCCGGTGGGCAACGGCAGCGCCTCGCGCTGGCCGGTGTGCTCGCGATGCGGCCCGGCGTGCTCGTGCTCGACGAGCCGTGCGCGAACCTCGACCCGGACGGGGTGGTGCAGGTGCACGACGCCGTCCGTGCGCTGCTCGAGGACACCGGGGCGACCATGCTCGTCGTCGAGCACCGGATCGGCACGTGGCTCGACCTGGTCGACCGGCTGGTGCTGCTCGAACCCGGCGGCGGGGTCGTGGCGGACGGTCCGCCGGCCGTGGTGCTGGCGGAGCACGGGGACGCCCTGACCGCGGCGGGGGTGTGGGTGCCCGGTGCCGAGCCGTCGCAGGGGTCCTCCCGAGCCGGCACCGGACGTGCGGGCCCAGCGGCTGCGGGAGCGGCAGCGGCGTCTTCGTCGGCGTCGGCCTCTTCGTCGGTGTCGGCGTCGGCGTCTTCGTCGGCGTCGGCATCTTCGTCGGCGTCGGCGTCGGCGGATCGAGCGGGCGGAACCGCACCGGTCGCGCCGCCCGCCGGGGGCACCTTCCGCCCGCTCGCGCAGGGCACGGTGCAACCCGACGGGGACGCGGTGCGATCCGACGGCGCTGTGGTGTCGGACGACGGCGACGCGGTGCTGCTCGAGGCGCGGGGGCTCGCGACCGCGCGCGGGAGCGTCCTCGGTCGTTCCGGCGGGACCCGGGTCGGCAGCGGCATCGACCTCGCGGTCCGGCGCGGCCGCGTCCTCGCCGTCACCGGACCGAACGGTGTCGGCAAGTCGACGCTCGGCCTCACCCTCGCCGGGCTCCTGCGACCCGCGGGCGGCACGCTCCGGGCGACCCCCGACCTGGCCGGGGATGCCGGTGACGTGCCGATCCGGTGGACGAGCCGCCAGCTCGCGGGTCGGATCGGCACGGTGTTCCAGGACCCCGAGCACCAGTTCGTTGCGCGCACCGTCCGCGAGGAACTCGCCGTCGGACCCCGCGCCCTCGGGCTCGACGACGTCGACGCCCGTGTGGACGACCTGCTCGACGCCTTCGCCCTGCGACACCTCGCCGACGTCAACCCGTTCACGCTCTCCGGCGGGGAGCAACGCCGGCTCGCGATCGGCACCGTGGTCGCCACGCGGCCCCCGGTGGTCGTGCTCGACGAACCGACCTCGGGGCAGGACCGGGCGACGTGGCAGGCCGTGGTCGACCGGCTCGGGGCGCTGGCGGACGCCGGGACCGCGATCGTCGCGGTCACGCACGACCGCGACCTGGTGCGGGCGCTCGACGCCGACGAGGTCGTGCTCGCCGCGGACGGGGCACACCCCGCCCCGTCGACGCAGACGCAGACGCAGACGCAGAGGCAGACGCAGAAGCAGACGCAGACGCAGGCGCAGGCGCAGGCGCAGACGCGGGTGCGGTCGGAGCCGACCACGGAGGTCCCACGGTGACCGCCCCGACGACCGGAGCCGACGCTGGCGGGGGAGCGGTGCCTCCCGTCCGGACCGCGCGCGGCGTGCGCGGTGTACAGCCCGTCGCCTCGATGCTCGGGGTGCTCGCGCTCGGGCTGTGCATGGTGCTGAGCCTCGACGTCGTGTCGGCCGCCGTCGCGCTCGTGCTCGAGCTGCTGCTCCTGCCACTGCTCCGCATCCCCGCGCGCACGCTGCTGCTGCGGACGTCGCCGGTCCTGGTCGCCGTCCCGCTGACCGCGCTGAGCATCGCGCTGTACGGACGGCCCTCGGGGCGGGAGTGGTTCGACCTCGGCTTCGCGCACGTCACCGACGGATCGTTGACGCTCGCCCTCGCCACGGCGCTCCGGGTGCTCGCCGTCGGACTGCCGGCCGTCGCCCTGTTCGTCCGCGTCGACCCGACCGACCTGGCGGACGGGCTCGCCCAGCTGCTCCGGCTGCCGGCGCGCTTCGTGCTCGGCGCGCTGGCGGCGGTGCGGATGACGACGCTCCTCGGTGAGGACTGGCGGCAGCTCTCGATGGCGCGACGGGCTCGCGGGGTGGCGGACCACGGGCGACTCCGGCGCGGGGCGTCGATGGCCTTCGCGCTGCTCGTGGTCGCGTTGCGGCGGGCGACGACGCTCGCGGTGGCGATGGAGTCGCGCGGGTTCGGTGCACCGGGACGCCGGACGTGGGCACGGCAGGCGCGCTTCGCGGGGCCCGAGTGGGCGATGGTGGCGGTGCTCGTCGGCATCGGGGTCGTGTCGATCGGGGTGGCCGTGGCGGCGGGGACCTGGCGTGCCTGACGTCGACTCCGCACTCGTGCACGGTCTGGCCGCAGCGGCGGTCGGTGCCGCCACCGCGACGGGCCGCCGACTCGTCGTGCTCGTCGACGGACGGTCGGGGACGGGCAAGACCACGCTCGGCACGGCGCTGGCCGCCGAGCTCGACGCGGTCGTCGTGCACCTCGACCACGTCTACCCGGGGTGGGACGGGCTCCGTGCCGCCGCCGATGCGGTGGTGTCCGACGTGCTCGGGCCCCCGTCGGGTCACCGGCGCTGGGACTGGGACGCCTCGGAGCCCGCGGAGTGGGTGCCGATCGACCCCGTGGCGCCGATCGTCGTCGAGGGGTGCGGGGCGCTCTCGCGGGCCTCGGCGCCACTGGCCTCGCTGCGGCTGTGGCTCGAAGCGGACGACGCCGTGCGGTGGGACCGGGCAATCGGCCGCGACGGCGAGGTCTTCAAACGGGAGTGGGAGCGGTGGGCTGCGCAGGAGGCGGCGTTCATCGCGGCGGAGGACCCGGCGGGGCTCGCGGACGTGGTGGTGCGGACGTAGGGGGCCGGGACGCGCGCGCCGCGCGGGCGCCCGCGCCCACGTCCGCGCCGGCGCCCGCCGCGCCCGCGGCGCCACGAGACTCGTGCTGGCGGACATCCCTCGCGGTCCCGGACCCGAGGAACGTCCGTCAGCGCGAGACTCGCGTACCGCGCGCGCCCGCCGTGCCGGCCGCGCCGGCAGCGCCGCGGCCCGCCGCCCGCCGACGCGCCGCCACCGGGTCCACCGCGTACACCGCCGCCACGATCGTGAGCACCGCGTACACGCCGAGGTACGCGCACAGGATCCACGGCGAGCCCCCGCCGACCTGCACGAACACGGCCGCGAGCAGCGGGGTGAGCCCCACCGAGAAGATCGACCCGATCTGGTACCCGAGGCTCATCCCCGAGTACCGCCGCCCGGTCGGGAACTGCTCGGCGAACCACGCCGCCTGCGGTCCGTAGATGCTGTCGTGGAAGACGCTCATGCCGACGAGCGCGACGAGGGGCAGCAGCACGAGGGGCCCGGCGTCGAGGAACGCGAAGAACGGCCAGATCAGCACCGCGGTGCCGACCGCCGACGAGATCGTCAGCACCCGCCGTCCGACCCGGTCCGAGAGCCACCCCCAGAACGGCGTCGACACGAGCGACACCGCCGAGATGACGAGCACCGCCTGCAGCCCCGCCGCCGACCCCTCCTCGCCGCGCTTCGCGAGCAGGTACGTCAGCGAGTACGTCGTCAGGATCGAGTACAGCGCCGGCTGCACGAGCCGCAGACCCGCCGTCACGAGGATCGCCCGCGGGTGCTGGCGGATCGCCTGCCACACCGGGTACCGCTCGACCCGGCCGGACGCGCGGAGCTCCTGGAACACCGGAGCGTCCTGCACGCCGAGCCGGATGACGAGCCCGACGGCGACGATCACCGCGGAGAACAGGAACGGCAGTCGCCAGCCCCACGCCAGGAACGTGTCCTCGCCCAGCAGGGTCCGCACGAGGGTGAACACCCCGGTGGCCAGGAGCATCCCGCCGGCGGACCCCATCTGCGTGAACGCCCCGAACAGCCCGCGGTGCGGCTCGGGTGCGTGCTCGACGGACAGCAGCGCCGACCCGCCCCACTCCGCACCGGCCGCGATGCCCTGCAGCAGCCGCAGCACCACGAGCGCGACGACCGCGCCGACACCGATCGTCGCCGCCGGCGGGATCACCCCGATGAGCGTCGACGCGACGCCCATCAGCACGAGCGACGCGACGAGCAGCTTCTTGCGCCCGATCCGGTCGCCCAGGTGCCCGGCCACGATCCCGCCGAGCGGACGCGCCACGAAGCCGACCCCGTAGGTCGCGAACGACGCGATCACGCCGACGGCCGGTGTCACGGAGGGGAAGAACGTCGGCGCGAAGACGAGCGCCGAGGCCGTCGCGTACAGGTAGAAGTCGTAGTACTCGACGGTGGTCCCGACGAAGGACGCGAGGGCGACGCGACGTCGGGTCGCGTTGGTCGACGGGGCGGCGGGACGGTCGGGAGGCGCGGCTGCGGTCGTCTGGGTCGGCATGCCTCAGGAGCATGGTCGCCGCCCGACCGCCTCGGAAGAGCGCCCGTAACGCGAGGTCACGTCACTGTCTTCGACCGAGCGCTCCCGGACACCATGGGACGCATGAGCGATGCACCGACCCGTCCGCTGCGCTTCGCGGCCTTCGTCATGAACACGACGTCGCACATCCAGCACGGCCTCTGGCGGCACCCCGACGCCCGCCAGTCCGACTTCGACGACGTGACGCTGTGGACCGACCTCGCGAAGACGCTCGAGCGCGGGAAGTTCGACGCGATGTTCTTCGCCGACGTCGTCGGCACGTACGGCCCGGCGCGCGGTGACTACGCGACGAACCTCCGCGAGGGCCTGCAGATCCCCTCGAACGACCCGTCCGTGCTGCTCTCCGCGCTCGCCGTGTCGACCGAGCACCTCGGCCTCGCGTTCACGTCGAGCGTCATCCAGGCGCACCCGTTCGACTTCGCCCGGAAGGTCTCGACGCTCGACCACATCACCCGCGGCCGCATCGGCTGGAACGTCGTCACGAGCGCCCTCGACAGTGCCGCCCGGAACTTCGGCGCCGACCGGCTCGAGGAGCACGACGAGCGCTACGCCTGGGCGGAGGAGTACCTCGAGGTGTGCGCCAAGCTGTGGGAGGGGTCGTGGGAGGACGGCGCCGTCCTCAAGGACCCGGTGCGCGGGTACGCCGACCCGGAGAAGGTGCACCGCATCGACCACCACGGGAAGCGCTACGACGTGCAGGGCCCGCACCTGTCGGCACCCTCGCCGCAGCGGACGCCCGTGCTGTTCCAGGCCGGATCCTCGCCGGCCGGCCGGGCCTTCGCCGCGCGGAACGCCGAGGCGCAGTTCATCCTCACCTCGAACCGCGACGCCACGGAGCAGCTCATCCGCGAGACCCGAGACCTCGCCGAGCAGGCCGGGCGGCGGCGGGACGACCTCGCGTTCTTCCTCGGGCTGACGTTCGTCACCGGATCCACCGAGGCCGAGGCGAAGGCGAAGGAGGCGGAGATCGACGAGTACCTGGCAGCCGACGGCTTCCTCGTGCACTCGAACCTCGGGTTCGACCCGGAGACCGGCGAGCCGCTCGACCCCGCGACGCCGCTGTCCGAGGTCCGCACGCACGCCGGGCAGTCGCACCTGCAGTGGCTCCGCGAGGCCGCCGGCGACCGCGAACCGACCATCGCCGACCTGGCCCGGCTGTCCGCGAAGCTCCGCGCCCGCGTCGTCGGGACGCCCGAGCAGATCGCCGACGAACTCGCCGAGTGGCAGCGGGTCGGGGTCGACGGCGTGAACGTCATCAACTGGACGCTGCCCGGGTCGTACGAGGAGTTCGTCGACCACATCGCACCGACCCTGCAGGAGCGCGGGCTCATGCAGTCCGAGTACCGGGAGGGCACCCTCCGCGAGAAGCTCTTCGGCCACGCGCAGCTGCCCGACTCGCACCCCGCCCGGCGCTGGCGCGGGGCGTTCTCCGGCGGGGCGAGCGGCGCCGCCGCGACGGGCGCCGACGTGACGGGCGCCGACGCGACCGGTGCTGACGCGGCTCGCGACGTGGTGGAGGCGACCGCGTGACGGGGGCGACCAGGTCCGGTGGTGTCGAGTCGCGCCTTCCGGCTGACCGCCAGGACGACGCGACCGCGAGCGTGGGAGGCGGGGCGCGCCTCCAGGCCGACCGTCCGGACGACGCGACGGCGGCCGGCAGAGGCGGAGTGCGCCTCCGGACCGACCGTCTCGCTGTCCTGCGGGAACGGTTCGCGCCGGTGATCGACCGCATCCGCGAGGGCGCAGTCGCGCGCGAGCTGGCGTCCGGCACCCCGGGCGAGCGCGAGCTGCCGCACGCCGAGGTGCGCGCGCTGGCCGAGGCGGGCTTCGGTCGGCTGCGCGTGCCCGAGGACCGCGGTGGCTTCGGCGTGACGCTCGTCGAGCTGACGCACCTCGTGGCGGACCTCGCCGCCGCGGACTCGAACATCGCGCACCTGTGGCGAGGGCACTTCGGGTACACCGAGCTCGTGCTCCTGCGACCGGATTCGCCCGCTCGCGACGAGTGGCTGCAGCGGATCGTCGACGGGGCGATCGTGGGGAACGCGACCTCGGAGCGGACCGGCACGACGCTCGCGGACATCTCGACGACCGTGGCCCCCGACGCGGACGGCACCTGGCGGCTCGACGGGCGGAAGTTCTACTCGACGGGCACCCTCTACGCCGACTGGATCTACCTGGCGGCGGACCGCGACGGCGAGCGGGTGACCTTCGCGGTGCCCGCCGACGCGCCGGGCGTGACCGGACTCGACGACTGGGACGGGTTCGGGCAGCGCCTGACGGCCTCGGGCACGACGGTCTTCTCCGGCGTCGCGGTCGACGAGTCGGTCATCTCGGCCTACCGGGACGCACCGCTGTCGCACATCCAGGCCTTCTACCAGCTGTACCTGCTGGCGGTCCTCGCGGGGATCGGGCAGGCCGTCGTCGACGACGCCGTGGCGTTCGTCCGACCGCGGACCCGCACGTACATCCACGCGAATGCCGCCGTGCCGGGGGAGGACCCGCAGGTGCTGGCCGTGCTCGGGCGACTGTCGGCCGGGGCGTTCACCGCGCGGTCGCTCGTCGTCGCGGCGGCAGGGTTGCTCGACGGGGTCGTGGCGACGAACGAGCCCGGGGTCGGCGTCGACCACGCACTCCTCGACGCGGCCGAGAACGCCGTGTACCAGGCGCAGGTCGAGATCGGCCCGCGCGTGCTCCGGGCGGCCACGGAGTTGTTCGAGGTCGGCGGGGCCTCGGCGGCGGACCGGACCAGGGCGCTGGACCGGCACTGGCGGAACGCCCGGGTGGTGGCGTCGCACAACCCGGCCGTGTACAAGGAGCGGCTCGTGGGGGAGTACGTGCTGCACGGGCGGGGGCCGGTGGACGCGTGGGAGCGGTACCACGAGGTGGGGCCGACGCGGTTCTGAGCGCGGGCGGGTGCGCGCGCCGCGTGCCGCGTGCCGCGTGCCGCGTGCCGCGTGCCGCCAGCGCGAGTCTCGGCTCTGCAGGAAGTCGGGCGCCTCTACGCCCAGCCCAGCTCGTGCAGCCGCTCGTCGTCGATGCCGTAGAAGTGCCCGATCTCGTGGACGAGCGTCGTGTGCACCTCGTCGCGGAGTTCCTCGACGGTGTCGCACTCCGCGAGGTGCTGCTTCCGGAAGACCACGATCCGGTCCGGGAGCTCCCCGAAGCCGTACTGCCCGCGCTCGGTCGCCGCGACCCCGTCGTAGTAGCCGAACAGGTCGGAGCCGTCCTCGGGCTCGTCCTCGACGACGAACACGACGTTGTCGAGCCCGTCGACCATCTCGTCGGGCAGCTGGTCGAGTTCGTCGGTCACGAGCTGTTCGAACTCGTCGGTGGACATCTCCATCACGGGGTCGATCGTGGCACACCGCCATCCGAGAACGGCGAAGGCCCCGTCCTGACGGACGGGGCCTTCGATCACTGGGGTGAGTAACGGGTCTCGAACCCGCGACCTCCTAGACCACAACCAGGCGCTCTACCAACTGAGCTATACCCACCATGTCCACATCGGATGACCGGCGCGACCACTCAATAGTAGTACATGCCAGCGGTCTCGCCGACCAGGCGTGTCGCTACTCCGCCGCAGGCTGCGCGAGTCGCGGTTCCCACTTCTCGACCACCTCGGCCGCCACGGCGCGGACGTCCTCGGTCGTCGGTCCGGGCTCCGGGATGAAGCCCGCTCGGCGGTAGTACTCGAGTTCGCGGATCGACTCGAGGATGTCTGCGAGAGCCCGGTGCCCACCGTGCTTCTCCGGCGCGTTGAAGTACACGCGCGGGAACCAGCGGCGGCAGAGCTCCTTGATGCTCGACACGTCGACGCTGCGGTAGTGCAGGTGTCCGTCGACGCGGGGCATGTACTTCGCCAGGAACGAGCGGTCGGTGCCGATCGTGTTGCCCGCCAGCGGTGCGCTGCCCTCGGCCGGCACGTGCTGGAGGATGTACTCGAGCACCTGGTACTCGGCGTCGGCCAGCGAGACCCCGTGGGGGATCTCCTCGAGCAGCCCCGAGGTGGTGTGCATCTTCGTCACGAAGTCGTTCATGTTGTCGAGCGCCGACTGGTCGGGCTTGATCACGATTTCGAACCCGGGGTGCACGGGCACGAGGTCGAAGTCCGTGACGACGACGGCCACCTCGACGAGCTCGTCGACCTCGAGGTCGAGGCCCGTCATCTCGCAGTCGATCCAGACGAGGCGGTCGTTCGCAGTTGCCATGCCCTCGATCCTATTGCGAGCGGGTGACGCTCCCGGGCGCCGGGGTGCCGGGTGTGGACGGCCGGCCGGAGCGGCTGGTACGCGTCGCCACCGCGAGCGGGCGGAACGTGCGCGGCTGGGCGGGCTGTGGCTGCCGGATCAGCCCGCTCGCGGAGCTGGCGGTCGCGCGGAGGTGCCCCGTGCCTCCCGTCTGGTCGGGCCGGATGGGCGAGTGGGCGGAACGTGCGCGGCTGGGCGGGCTGTGGTTGCCGGATCCGCCCGCTCGCGGGGCTGGCGGTCGCGCGGAGGTGCCCCGTGCCTCCCGTCTGGTCGGGCCGGACCAGCGAGCGGGCGGAAGGTGCGCGGCTGGGCGGGCTGTGGTTGCCGGATCAGCCCGCTCGCGGGGCTGGCGGTCGCGCGGAGGCGGCCCGCGCCTCCCGTCTGGTCGGGCCGGACGGGCGAGCGGGCGGAACGCGCGCGGTTGGGCGGGCTGTGGCTGCCGGATCCGCCCGCTCGCGGGCCTGGCGGTCGCACGGACGTGGCCAGCGCGATGACGGAACGTCCCAGGGCGGCCCTGCAGACGACGAACGGGACGGATCCGCAGCCCGACCATCGGTCCGACTGCGGATTCCGCCCGTTCACGAGGAGCAACCGCGTCTGCCGGCCGCCGCGGAGCGGCACCAGCCGCGACGGCCTCAGACCATCTCGCCCGCCGAGATCGCCTCCGCCTCGACCCGCTCCGACTCCGCGCCGTCGTCGACCCGACGCAGCACCCGGGTGGTCAGCGCCACGACCACGAACGCGACCGCCACCGACGCCCCGGCGAAGACGTACGCCGCCGAGGGGGAGAACGCGTCCGCCAGCAGCGTGGCCACGGGCGGCGCGATCGCACCGCCGATGAACCGCACTGCCGAGTACGCGCTCGAGGCCACGGAGCGGGGGAGGTCCGTCGCCTCCATGACGCACTCCGTGAGGACGGTGTTGAGGACACCGAGCACGAGCCCACCGATGACGACGCAGACGATCAGGCCGACCTGCGACGCGACGACGACCGCGGCGGCGAACAGGTCGAGGGCGAGCAGCGGCAGCGCGATCTTCAGGACGGTCGTGCGGCGCATGCGTGCGGTGAGCAGCGGTGCCACCCAGACCGAGGTGATCGCGAGGCCGACGCCCCAGCCGAAGAACGTGAAGCCGATGCCGAGCGCGCCGAAGCCGAGCGGGAAGGGCGTGTAGGCGAGCAGGACGAAGAAGCCGATGTTGTAGAACAGGGCGGTCACGGCGAGCGCCGCGAGCGCCGGCTGTCCGAGGGCGCGGAACGGTGCCGACAGCTTGGTGGGCGTCGGCTTCTCGAGTCCGGAGCTCTTCAGCAGGACGACCACGGCGATGAAGGCGATCGCCATCAGCGTCGTGACGCCGAAGAACGGACCCCGCCAGCTCACCGAGCCGAGCAGACCGCCGACCAGGGGCCCGACGGCGATGCCGAGGCCGAGTGCGGCCTCGTACAGGATGATCGCCGAAGCGGTCCCGCCCGACGCTGCCCCGACGATGGTCGCGAGCGCGGTAGAGATGAAGAGCGCGTTGCCGAGACCCCAGCCGGCGCGGAACCCGATGATGTTCCAGACGCTGCCCGAGGTGGCTGCGAGCACGGAGAACACGACGATGAGCGCGAGCCCGATGAGCAGCGTGTTCTTCGCGCCGATGCGGCTGGAGACCCAGCTGGTGAAGAACATCGCGACGCCGGTGACGGCGAGGTAGCTCGTGAAGAGCAGCTCGGTCTGCGCCGCGGTGGCGTGCAGCGAGGTCGCGATCGCGGGCAGGATCGGGTCGACGAGGCCGATGCCCATGAACGCGACGACGCAGGCGAAGGCGATCGCCCAGACGGCGGACGACTGCTTGAGGATGCTGCCGGACGCAGCGGGTGCGTGGGCGTTCACGCGGTGATCTCCGTTCTCGTGGGGTTGGTGGTGGCGGTGCGCGAGGCGATGATGGCGGCCGCGTCGTGCAGCACGTCCCAGTCGTCGTCGCTGAGGTCGGCGAACACCGGCCCGACCGTCTCGGTGATGGTGGCGCGCCACGTGACGAGCCGTTCGTGACCGGCCTCGGTGAGCTCGATGAGCTGGCCGCGGGAGTCGTCGGGGTCGACGCTGCGCGAGACGAGCCCGTCCTCGAGCATCCCGGCGACGAGCCGGGTCATGGTCGGCTGCGCCACGCGTGACGCGGTGGCGAGTTCGCCCAGGCGGAGCGGCTGCTCGGTCTCGAGGATCCCGAGGGTGCGCCACACCGCGGCCGAGGTCGGGTTGCCGGTCGCCTGTGCTGCGGCGCGGATCAGTCGGTTCACGGAGACGAGGAGTGTCTCCAGCGTCTGCGCCCGGGATGTTTCCATGCCAAAACTATATAGCCGTGCTATGCATCCGTCAACAGGGGCGCCCTGGTACAAGGGACGCATGAGCGACATCACCATCAACGAGGGCGACGAGTACACCGCGATCTTCCACGGCGGTCCCTTCGACGGCACGACCGACACCCGCACCGCCACCAGCGACGCTGTCGACGACGAGGTCACGGTGTACGCGGACGTCGAGGGCCTGCAGACGGCCTTCACCTACAAGGCCACCAAGTCCCGCCAGGTGCTCGACCAGACCTCGGTCGAGTACGAGTACGACGCAGCCGACTCCGACCCGGTCGACGACCTGCAGGACCGCGGCGACCGCAGCGGTGAGTTCGACCGGGAGTAGACCCGGCGCCGCGTGCGTTGCACGTTCGTGTGCAGCTCGACCTCTGGACCTCCGCCTTCTGCGCCCCGTGTGCAGCCGCCCGCCGCGTGACCGGTGAGGCATCGGCGCTCGTCCCGGGGCTCCGGGTGACGGAGCGCGATGTCGCGGCACACCCTGACACGGCGGAGGACCTCGGGATCCGGTCGACCCCCACGATCATCGTGCGGCGGGACGACGGGACCGAGGTCTTCCGTTCGCCGGGCGTCCCCTCGCGGGATCAGCTGCTGCTGGCGGTCGCCAAGGCGCTCTGAGCGCGCAACGCGGTCGCGCAGCGTGCGGACCGGCGGTACGGCCCGGCGGTCCGGCCTGGAGGCACGGCGGTCCGGCCTGGAGGCACGGCTCACTCCCGCCCCGCTCGCGGACTCCCGCTGTGGCCGGTCCGGTCGCCCGGTCGCGCCCCGACGCCGGTCGCCGACGCGTCCTGCCGTTGCGACCGGTCGATCCGTCAGCGTCAGCGCGAGGACACCCCGCGCCACGGCCCCGAGCACCGCGGTCGAGCGCACCCTTGCGGTTCGCCGGCGCCTGGGCGTGCCGCTTCCGCCCGTTAGTCCGTTGGACCGTTGGACCGTTGGACCGTTGGACCGTTGGACCGTTGGACCGTTGGACCGTTGGACCGTTGGACCGTT
>NZ_JAUCMN010000017.1 GCF_030363035.1 Curtobacterium caseinilyticum
GTGCACGCTGTTGAGTTCTCAAGGACCAGACGCACCCCCCACTCGACTCCCACACAGGAAGCTCCGCCAGAGGGGCTGGAAGTACGTTGCCGGGGAAGAACCACGGCGGACAAGATCCCCGGATGATCCACCCGGTGACCGTCTCGGCCGTTCCGTTCTCCGCCTCAGCGGCAACGAGTGATTACTCTACACACGCCCCGAGGGCTCGGCGAACCAGGCTGCCTCCCGGGCGTGTCGTCCCCCGCCTTCCCCGAGAACTCGCGGGAGTCGGGGTACCGCACGGCCGCACGCGTCCGACGATGGAGCAGTCGACGTCGAGTACGCGCCCGCGACCCGACGTCTTCTGCTCCATCGACGAGTGGCGGGTCCGCGTCCGTCCCCGCGAACGACGGGAGGCGCGACGGGTGGCGGGTCCGCGTCCGTCCCCGGGAACGACGGGCGACGCGACTGGGTGGCGAGTCCGCGTGTCGACGCCAGGAACGGCGGGCGACGCGACCGGTGGCGGGCCGACGTCTCGACCCCCGGGACGACGGGAGGCGCGGTGCGAACCCGCACCGCGCCTCCCGTCCGGCCGGAACCGGACGTCGGACCGCTCCCCGACCGACGGTCTGGGACCGACTGATGGCCGTCGACCGGTCAGACGTCCGTCTCGTCAGCGGCCGCCAACTGGCCGCACGCCCCGTCGATCTCCTTGCCACGGGTGTCGCGCAGCGTCGTCGGGACGCCGGCTGCGTTGAGCCGGCGGACGAACTCGTCCTGCACGTGCGGCTCCGACGAGGTCCACACGGAACCGGGCGTCGGGTTCAGCGGGATCGGGTTGACGTGCACCCACCCCTTGCCACGGGCGTTCAGCTTCTCGGCGAGCAGGTCCGCCCGCCACGCGTGGTCGTTCATGTCCTTGATGAGCGCGTACTCGATCGAGACCCGTCGACCGGTCTTCGCGTAGTACTCGTACGCGGCGTCGATCGCCTCGTCGGCCTTCCACCGGGAGTTCACCGGGATGAGCTCGTCACGCAACTCGTCGTCCGGGGCGTGCAGGGACAGCGCGAACGTGATCGGGAGGTTCTCGTCGGCGAGCTTCTTGATCGCGGGCACCAGTCCGACGGTCGAGACGGTGATGCCGCGGGCGCTCATGCCGAGCCCGTGCGGCTGCGGCGCGACCATGGTGCGCACCGCCTCCACCACGCGCTTGTAGTTGGCAAGCGGCTCCCCCATGCCCATGAAGACGATGTTCGTCACGCGCTCGGCGTCGACCCGGTCCTGCCCGCCCTTGCGCGGGTCGCCCCCGAGCTCGCCCGCGGCGATGGCGGCGTTCGCGCGCACGATCTGCTCGATGATCTCGGCGGTCGACATGTTGCGCGTCAGCCCCGCCTGGCCGGTGGCGCAGAACGGGCAGTTCATGCCACACCCGGCCTGCGACGAGACGCAGAGCGTGATGCGACCCGGGTAGCGCATGAGCACCGACTCGACCAGGGCGCCGTCGTGCAGCTTCCAGAGGAACTTGATCGTGTCGCCCTTGTCCGTCGCCAGACGTCGGGTCTCGGTGAGCAGCGGCGGCAGCATTCCCGCCACGAGTTCCTCGCGCTGGGCTGCCGGCAGGTCGGTCATCGCCGCGGGGTCGGACGTGTAGTGCGTGAAGTAGTGCGTCGACAGCTGCTTGGCGCG
The DNA here is from genome assembly GCF_030363035.1 of Curtobacterium caseinilyticum. Lineage (GTDB taxonomy): Bacteria > Actinomycetota > Actinomycetes > Actinomycetales > Microbacteriaceae > Curtobacterium > Curtobacterium caseinilyticum. The sequence continues at coordinate 1,666 of NZ_JAUCMN010000017.1, forward strand.
GAAGCCCGGCAGGCCGAGCTCCTTGACCTTCTCGACGCGCTCCTCGACGGTCAGGTCGGCCAGGTGCACCGGCGGCTTCCCCCGCTTCGGCGACGCGAACTGCAGGAGCGGCCGACCCTCGGTGTCCTGCGCCTGGGTCCAGCCCTCGGTGCGCGGGCGCACCTGCGGACGCGCGGAGCGCTGCTCCTCGAACGGGGTGCGGGTCTCGGTGGCCATCACTCCAGTTTACGGGAGCTGCGCAAGTCCTCGCGTCTGCGGGCGGACGGGAGGCACGGTGCGGTTCCCACGCGGTGGTCGCTGTGGTCGCTGTGGTCGCCACGGTCGCCACGGTCGCCACGGTCGCCACGGTCGCCACGGTCGCCACGGTCGCCACGGTCGCCACGGTCGGCATGGTCTAGATGGTCGCGGTCGGACCGGTTGCCGGGCGTGACCGGTCCCGACCGGGGGTCAGCCGGCCCGTCCGGTGGGAGGGGTCACTCCCCCGCGGGCAGGAGCCGCGCGAAGTGGTGCGCGTTCGGGTACAGCGGCACGATGTCCACCGGGTCGCCGGGGTGCGGCGCCTGCAGCACGATGCCGTCGCCCAGGTAGATGCCGACGTGGTCCTCGTTGTCGAACACCACCAGGTCGCCGGGCAGTGCCTCGGCCTGCGTGATCCTCGTCGCCACGGCGTCCTGCGACGGGACGTAGTGCACGAGCGGGATGCCGACGGCCGCGTAGGCCACCATCGTCAGTCCGGAGCAGTCGATGCCGGAGTGGCTGGCGCCGCCCTCGACGTACGGGTCGCCCATGTACTGCAGCGCGGTGGAGACGATCGTGGCGCGCTTGCCACCGGCGGACAGCACCTTCGAGATGGCCGCCTCGGCCTGCTGCGTCGTCACGCCGTACTTCGTCACGATCGTCGGGTAGGACACGATCGTCGTGGTCGTCGTCATGCCGTCGGTCTGCACGACCGGTACCTCGACGTCACGGGCGACGGTGAAGGACTGCGCGTCGTACCCGGCGATGGTCGACGACGACGACGGTGCGGACGGCGCCGGTGCGGCGTTCGCCGGCAGGGCGAGCGTCAGGCTCGAGGTCACGGCGAGCGCAGGGGCGAGCAGGATCGCCGCACGCTTGGCGTTCACGGCCCGGCGGACGTGCCGGGGATCCGCCGCACGCTCGGCGCGGAGGACGGCCGAGCGCGACAGCACCGCGGACCCGGCGACGGCCGTCGAGGCGACCGGACGCGACACGGGGACGGCGACCATGCTGACGGCCCGGGTCTGCGATGCGCGGTCCTGCACTGCGCGGTCCTGCTCGGCACGGGTCGGCACTGCGCGGGCCTGCTCGGCACGGGTCGGCACTGCGCGGGCCTGCTCAGCACGGGTCGGCACTGCGCGGTCCTGCTCGACGTGTGCCTGGTCGACGGGCACCACATGATCGGCGTCGGGCGCGTGAGCGGCTCGACGGCCACGAGGGCGACGCGGTTCCGCGGGCACGGTCGGCTCGGGTGCTGCCGACTCCTCGCCGTCGGGGGCTGCGGGCAGGGCGTGACGTCCCATGGTTCCTTCCGGGTCGAGCGAACGACTCGGGAAGACAACGTATTGGTAACGGTCCGGTCACAGCCTGAGGAGTCGGCCCCGGTTCCTGCGGTTCGTCTCAGTCTCGGCGGGCTGCGTGCGCGCGGTCCCGGGCGCTGCTCAGCTGCGGTCGAGGTGGCGCCGCACCCGCTCCTGCACGGAGGCGGCGTCGTGGTGGTCCCACAGACCGAAGTGCGTCCCGCCCGGCAGCGTCAGGAGTTCCGCGTCCTGGACGGCTCCCGCGGCCCGAGCGCTGTGCGCGAACGCCACCTCGGTGTCGGCGTCCCCGTGGACCAGGAGCGTCGGTGCCCGCACCTCCTCGAGCACGAGGTCGTCGATCGCGCCGAGCACGCGTACGTCGTTGTCCCAGCCCGGGCGGTACGCGCCTCCGGCGTTCCCGCTGGTCGACAGGTCGAGCACGGCCCGCCGACGGACGGGGTCGTGCAGCACGTCCGCGACGTGGGCCGCGAGCGCCCGGCCACGCAACGAGCTCACCCCGGCGACCGCGGTGCGGACGACCACGGCGGGCAGGACGGCAGCGGCGAGGTCGGCGACCGCAGCACCGAGAGCCGTGTGCGCCACGACCCACTCGGCGACGGACGGCCGAGGTGGCACCCACCGCGCGGACAGACCGGCGACGACCACGAGCGCGCGCACCCGGTCCGGGTGCCGTGCCGCGAAGCGGTAGGCGGCGGGTCCGCCGCCGGACCAGGCGAGCACGGCGACCCGGTCGAGACCGAGGCCGTCGAGCAGCGCCGCGTACCGGTCGGCCTCGTCGTCGAGGGACGACCCTCCCGCCACGAGCGGGCTGCCCGGGTACCCCGGACGGGCGACGGTGACCACCCGGAAGCGGTCGGACGGCAGGAAGCGCGCCATCACCTCGGCGGCCTCGATGCCGCCGGGGGTGCCGTGGAGCACGAGGACCGGCGCACCGGTCCCGCGGACCGCGACGGCGGTGGTGTCGGCGCCGGTGGCCGGCGACGTTCCGGGCTGCATCCCTGCACGGTACCCAGCTGACCTCGGGACGGACCGGGCGTGTGCGATGGACGCGCTGCGTGCCTCCCGGCCGACCTGCGCGTCCGGACAGGCGGCCAAGGCCCGGTGGCGTGCCCGCGGTCGGGCGGCGCGCCCCGAGGGGTGGCCGTGGTGCGTCAGCGCTCGCGGGGACGCACCAGGCGGTCCGCGACGTCGGCGACGGCGATCAGCCGGCGCTGCCCGCGGAGCGTCTCACCGGGGTGCTCACCGTAGTGCTCGGCGTACGCACCCGAGAAGCGGCCCATGTGCCGGAACCCGCAGGAGTGCGCGACCGCAGCCACCGACGTCTCGCGGGCATCGGCGAGCTGCAACGCGAGTCGGGCCTTGTCGAGGCGCAGGTCGCGGAGGAACGCCGTCGGCGTCGTGCCCTCCTGGCGTTGGAAGGTCTCCTGCAGGGTGCGGACGCTCACGTCGGCCGCGGCCGCGATCTCCGTCGCGGTGAGGGGTCGGTCGAAGTGCGCGTACAAGAAGGCCTTGACACGATCGAGGGTCGCGACGGGGACGTCGGGCATCCCACTGTCCGGGTCGGGTTGGAACGCCTCGAGCACGGCCTCGGCGAGGCGGAGGTCGACCGTCGCTCGCTCCGCAGCGACGACGGTGACGTCGAGCATCGGCCCGGCGAGCTCACGGAGCACCCGTTGGAGCGGCACGAGGCGGGCGGACGGCACGGAGACGGGGAAGGCGAGCGGGACCGGGGCGTCGGTCCCACCGACCACCGCGGCCGCCTCGAGGAAGTCGGCGTCGAAGTGCACCAGGTGGAGGGTGCCGGGTGGAGCCGCGACGGCGAAGGGGCGTCTCGCCGGGCACATCACGGGGACGCCGGGGCGGAGGGTGACGCCGTCCTCACGGTCGGGGTCCACGACGACCCCGCCCTCGACCGACCACCCGAGCACGTACTGCCGGTCCGGCGCGAGGACGGCTGAACCGTGCGCGGACACCGAGCAGGTGCGCAGACTGACCCTGCCGTCACCGGTGGACCGGTAGCGGTAGGTGAACGGCACACCGTCGACGGGCCGGAGCACCAGGTCGCGGGCGTCGTAGACCTGCGCGAAGAACGCGCGGGCCTCCTCAGGGTCGGTACCGCTGTGCAGGACCTCGCGCACCGAGCTGCGCCACTGCTCCGCGACCCGGTCCTCGGCCGGCGGGACGTCCGTCGCGGTGATCACGAGCGATCACCGCGTCCTGGGCCCCGGACCCGTGCGAGGTCGGCGAGGGACGGCGTGACTCCCCCGTCCGGCACGACCCATCCGCGACGCTCTGCTCGACGGAGGTTCCGGTAGCTGGTGACCCTGACCTGTTCGACCCGTCGGTCGGCCTCGTACGTCGACATCTCGTGCTCCCTGCATCACGCGCACCCGGTCCGCGGCGTCGGACCGGACGGTCCCGACGGTTGGGTGTCGGCGCGGAGGCCGGACGAACTCGTCGTGGTCGCGACGGTACGCGCGGCGCCACCGGAGCAACCGGGTGGACTGCGACGACCGCGTGGTCTGGACGGAACGATGGCGGGTCCTGCCGTCCCGTCCGGCGGGGCCCGCGCGGCGGAGTTGCCGGACCGGCAACGGGACTTGCGGAGTGCGTCGGCGGATCGGTGGACTGGGCCCGTGCAGGGAGATGAGCAGCTGCAGGCAGACGAGCAGCACGGACACGAGCAGCACGGACACGAGCGGCACGGACACGAGCAGGTCGACGCCCCGGACCGGACGACGGCGGCGTCCGCGCAGGACTGGTGGGAAGCCCGCTACGCCGAGCGTGACGGCATCTGGTCCGGCCGCGTGAACGACGTGCTCGCCGGGGTCGCCGCGGACCTGCCACGCGGCGGCGCCCGGGCGCTCGACCTGGGCTGCGGGGAGGGCGGCGACGTCGTCTGGCTCGCGGAGCACGGCTGGACGGCGACGGGCGTCGACCTGTCGAGCACGGCCGTGGCCCGCGCCGCCCTGGCCGCCGAGGTCGCCGGTGTCGCCGACCGCACCGCGTTCGTCGCCGCCGACCTGGGGACGTGGGAGCCCGCCGCAGGAGCCCGGTTCGACCTGGTGACGGCTTCGTTCCTGCAGTCGTGGCCGGTCGAGATCCCGCGCGACGAGATCCTGCGCCGTGCGACCGGCTTCGTCGCACCGGGCGGGCACCTGCTCGTCACGGCGCACGCCGCACCGCCGCACGCCGACCTGCCGGAGGAGTTCCGGTCCTACCGCTTCCCGTCGCCGGAGCAGGACCTGGCGGCACTGCGGCTCGACGACGGGTGGGAGGTGCTCGTCGCCGAGGGGCGACCGCGCACGAGCACCGGGCGCGACGGCGAGCGGCACGAGACCGTCGACAGCGTGGTGCTGGTCCGGAGGGCTCCGGTCCGCTGACGGTCGGCACCGGCGGCTCGCGTAGCGTCGGAGGCGTGTTCCTGATCTTCGGTACCCGCGCGTCCGACACCCTGCTCACCGTCGTGCAGTTCGTCTGCGGGGTGTGCGGTGTGCACGCGGCGCAGCGGGTCGTCCGACGGACCACCAGGCTCAGCCTGTTCTTCGTCCCGCTCGTGCCGCTGTCGCGGTCCTACCGGAACGAGTGCGTCAACTGCGGTGCGTTGACCCGGCTGACCGCCGAGCAGGCCGACCGTGCCCAGGCGTGGTCCGCCGGTCGCCCGGGAGCCTGACGACCGTCAGTGCCGGACATCGTCAGTGCCGGAGGTCGTCAGTGCCGGAGGTCGTCAGTGCCGGCCGCCGTCGAGCGGGAGCGCGTCGCTCGTCGTGCGCAACGACTCCTGACGGATCTCGAGCTGCGTGACCGCCAGTGCGGCGAGGTCGCGCAGGTTCGCCAGGTCGGCCTCGGTGGCCTCGCGCGGGCGGACGTCGAGCACGGCGAGCGTCCCGACCGCGGTGCCGTCGTGTCGGAGCAGGGGCACGCTGACGTAGAACCGGATGCCGAGCGGACCGGTGACCAGCGGACTGCGGCGCATCTCCGGGTGCACGGACCCGTCGGGGATGACGACGGGGACGGGGACGGGTGCGAAGCCGCTGCGGAAGCTGATGTTGCGTGCGGCCTCGTCGATCCCGTTCGCGATCCACGACTGGGACCACTCGCGGTCCTCGTCCAGCACGTCGACGAGCGCGATCGGTGCGTCGAAGAGCCGCGCGGCCATCGCGACCGTGCGCTGCAGGGACTCCTCGGGCAACGTGTCGAGCGTCGCCGGACGCCCGGTGTCGACGGCCGGGTCGCGCGTCGCCGAGCCGGTACCTGACGGACCCGTCTCGGTCGCTCCGGTCGATCCGGTCGATCCGGACCAGGTGGCCGCCGGGGGCGTCGTCGCGTCGCCGTGCGACGCGGCACCCCCGGGGTCGGTGCTCGCCGCTCCGGTGGTCTCGGCGATGAGCACGTCGCGGAGCATGGCGACGAGTTGCCCGCCGAGCGGACGCGCCACCGGGTCCTGCTCGGTCATCGCGCGGAGCAGGTGCTTCCAGTGCTCGGGCAGCGGCTCCGGGAGGACCGGGTCACGCGAGAGCCGGGCGATCGCCGACTCGACCAAGGAACCGGGGAACTCACGGCGCCGCGTGAAGCACTGGAGCAGCACGAGGCCGAGCGAGTAGACGTCGCTCGCCGGACCCACGTCACCGCCGCGGGCCTGCTCGGGGCTGAGGTAGGCGGCGGTCCCGGTCGTGACCCCGTCGGCCGTGAGCCGCTCGACGCCGGCCGCGAGGGCGATACCGAAGTCCGTCAGCCGCGCCCGAGCGCGTTCCGAGCCGTTGCCGTAGTCGACGAGCAGGATGTTCGACGGCTTGATGTCCCGGTGCACGACGCCGTGCGCGTGGATGTAGTCGAGCGCCTCGGCCATGTCGTAGCCGATCTCCGCGATGTGCTGCGAGGCCAGCGGCCCGACGGACAGCCGCGCCTCGAGGTCCTGCCCGACCACGAGCGACATGACGAGGTACCGCTGCGCCGTGCCGTCCGGTCCCGTCAGCACCCCCGCGTCGAGCAGGCTCACCAGGTTGTGGTGCTCGAGTCCGGCGAGGACGCCGAGCTCGGCCTCCTGGCGCGCGATGTCGACCGAGCCGGGGTGGAAGAGCTTCACCGCGACCGGTCGGTGCAGGACCTCGTCGGTGGCCCGGTGGACGACGGACATGCCGCCCTGGCCGATCGCGGCCTCGATGCGGTACCGACCGTCGAGGAGCGGCGCTGCGTCGTCGTGTCCCATTCGTCCCTCGTCGTCGGTGTCAGCGGGCAACGATGCATCTTCGCACCCCGACGCGCTCGGCGTCCGCCGTGCCACGTTCGATGGATCGTCCACCGCTAGCGTGGGCCCGTGGACGATCACCAGGACGCGCCGACCGACCCCGAGTGGGAGGACCGGGTCGCCGCGCTCTGGGCCGACGACACCGTCCGCGACGACGAACGGATCGACCGCATGCGTGCGCTCGCGCAGGTCGCGCCGCACCCGGCGGTCGGTGCGTTCGAGCTCGGCGGGGCGTACGACTCCGGCGGACGCGAGGCCGACGCGCACGCGCAGTACAGCGCCGCCACCGCCGCCGGGCTGCGGGCGGTCGACGCCGACCGTGCCGCGCGGATGGTCGTGCAGCACGCGTCCACGCTGCGGAACCTCGGCCGGGTGGACGATGCGATCGCGATGCTGCACGAGGCACCGGAGCACCCGGCGACGGGTGCGGCCCCGCGGGTGTTCCTCGCCCTCGCCCTGCACACCGCCGGCCGGGCCGACGAGGCCCTGCGGGTCGCGATCGAGGCCGTCGAACCCACGCTCCCCCGCTACAACCGGTCCGTCCGCGCCTACGCTGCCGCGCTGACCGACGGTTCCTCGCGCCAGGACGACGCGCAGCGGTAGCCTCGGCTCGAACGGCCGGTCCGACGAAGGAGTCTGCGATGCCCGCACGGTTCGTGTACTGGATGAACGTCTCCGTCGACGGGTACATCGAGGCCCATCCCGGTGAGCACAGCGGCCCGGAGGCGCCCGGTTGGATCCGCATCGACGAGCCCCTGCACCAGGAGTTCAACGACCGGGCCCGAGCGATGACGATGTCGATCGAGGGCCGGGTCGTCCGCGACATGATGGACCCCTACTGGCCGGACGCCCGGTACGACGAGGACTCGTCTCCCGTCGAACGCGAGTACGGCGAGATCTGGACCGCGCAGCCGAAGGTCCTGGTGTCACGGACCCGCACCGAGGCGGGTCACGGGACCCGGGTCATCGGTGCGGACGGCGACGCGATCGCGCAGCTGGCGGCCATCCGTGCCGACGGGGCGGGCGACATCGGGGTGGGCGGGGCGAACCTCGCGACGCAGCTGCTCGACGCGGGCCTCATCGACGAACTGCTGCTCTTCGTGCACCCGGCCGTGCTCGGCAGCGGGCGGCCGCTCTTCGACCCGCCGGCGACGGGATCCCGCCCGCCGCTCCTGCTCGACCTGCTCGAGACGAAGGCCTTCGCCAACGGCGTGGTCCTGCACCGGTACGCCGTGCAGCACTGACCGCCGCACCGCCGGCTGGGGTCGCAGGGGCGACCAGACGACGGACGGGAGGCGCGGTGCCAGCTGGCACCGCGCCTCCCGTCCGTCGTGGGGTGCGTCCTGACGTCGCAGCGACCAGCGCGCCGCAGCCTGCGCTCGCTTGCTGCTGCTGCTGCTGCTGGCGTCGGCTACTGGACGCGGGTGGTGCGTGCCAGTGCGGTGCGGGTGCCGCCGGTGAGGTGGACCAGGACCGGGACCTGCCGGC
>NZ_JAUCMN010000018.1 GCF_030363035.1 Curtobacterium caseinilyticum
TCTGGCGGAGCTTCCTGTGTGGGAGTCGAGTGGGGGGTGCGTCTGGTCCTTGAGAACTCAACAGCGTGCACATTGTCAATGCCAATTATTTTGACCCCGTGCGATTGCAGCTTTGGTTGTGGTCGTCGGAGACAATTCCTTTTGGATTGAAGATTGTCCAGTGGACAGTCAACAGTCAGAATCAACTCGGTTCGGTGCTTTCGGGTGTCGGATCTGTATTTTTTTACGGAGAGTTTGATCCTGGCTCAGGACGAACGCTGGCGGCGTGCTTAACACATGCAAGTCGAACGATGATCAGGAGCTTGCTCCTGTGATTAGTGGCGAACGGGTGAGTAACACGTGAGTAACCTGCCCCTGACTCTGGGATAAGCGTTGGAAACGACGTCTAATACTGGATATGATCACTGGCCGCATGGTCTGGTGGTGGAAAGATTTTTTGGTTGGGGATGGACTCGCGGCCTATCAGCTTGTTGGTGAGGTAATGGCTCACCAAGGCGACGACGGGTAGCCGGCCTGAGAGGGTGACCGGCCACACTGGGACTGAGACACGGCCCAGACTCCTACGGGAGGCAGCAGTGGGGAATATTGCACAATGGGCGAAAGCCTGATGCAGCAACGCCGCGTGAGGGATGACGGCCTTCGGGTTGTAAACCTCTTTTAGTAGGGAAGAAGCGAGAGTGACGGTACCTGCAGAAAAAGCACCGGCTAACTACGTGCCAGCAGCCGCGGTAATACGTAGGGTGCAAGCGTTGTCCGGAATTATTGGGCGTAAAGAGCTCGTAGGCGGTTTGTCGCGTCTGCTGTGAAATCCCGAGGCTCAACCTCGGGCTTGCAGTGGGTACGGGCAGACTAGAGTGCGGTAGGGGAGATTGGAATTCCTGGTGTAGCGGTGGAATGCGCAGATATCAGGAGGAACACCGATGGCGAAGGCAGATCTCTGGGCCGTAACTGACGCTGAGGAGCGAAAGCGTGGGGAGCGAACAGGATTAGATACCCTGGTAGTCCACGCCGTAAACGTTGGGCGCTAGATGTAGGGACCTTTCCACGGTTTCTGTGTCGTAGCTAACGCATTAAGCGCCCCGCCTGGGGAGTACGGCCGCAAGGCTAAAACTCAAAGGAATTGACGGGGGCCCGCACAAGCGGCGGAGCATGCGGATTAATTCGATGCAACGCGAAGAACCTTACCAAGGCTTGACATACACCGGAAACGGCCAGAGATGGTCGCCCCCTTGTGGTCGGTGTACAGGTGGTGCATGGTTGTCGTCAGCTCGTGTCGTGAGATGTTGGGTTAAGTCCCGCAACGAGCGCAACCCTCGTTCTATGTTGCCAGCGCGTTATGGCGGGGACTCATAGGAGACTGCCGGGGTCAACTCGGAGGAAGGTGGGGATGACGTCAAATCATCATGCCCCTTATGTCTTGGGCTTCACGCATGCTACAATGGCCGGTACAAAGGGCTGCGATACCGTAAGGTGGAGCGAATCCCAAAAAGCCGGTCTCAGTTCGGATTGAGGTCTGCAACTCGACCTCATGAAGTCGGAGTCGCTAGTAATCGCAGATCAGCAACGCTGCGGTGAATACGTTCCCGGGCCTTGTACACACCGCCCGTCAAGTCATGAAAGTCGGTAACACCCGAAGCCGGTGGCCTAACCCTTGTGGGAGGAGCCGTCGAAGGTGGGATCGGTGATTAGGACTAAGTCGTAACAAGGTAGCCGTACCGGAAGGTGCGGCTGGATCACCTCCTTTCTAAGGAGCATCTGACCAGGGTGCCTGCTTGCAGGTGCTGTTCTGGTTCAGGCGCCGTTGCAACCCGAGTGTGGTTGCCGGTAGCTCATGGGTGGAACATTGACAGTGCAGTCGGAGCGTTTGTTTCGGTCTCAGTACGCCAGCTTGCTGGTTGGAAGGGGTCGGGGTGGGTGGTTCGGCTGGTGCACGTTGTTGGGTCCTGAGGGACCAGGCTTCCTGCTGGTGGGTGTCTTCGGATGCTGCTGGTGGGGGTTGGGCCTGCGGGTCCTTCGGTGGGCCACGTGAAGCGGATCCTGGTTTGGGTTCGGGGAGTGTGGTGCCGATCGTATGTTGAGAACTACACAGTGGACGCGAGCATCTTAGATCGCTTGTGATGATGACGAAGCTTTCGGGCTTGGTTGTTGTTCGAGTCGATCATAATTTTAATCTTTGTGGTCAAGTTTCTAAGAGCAAACGGTGGATGCCTTGGCATCTGGAGCCGAAGAAGGACGTAGAAATCTGCGATAAGCCTCGGGGAGCTGATAATCGAGCTGTGAGCCGAGGATTTCCGAATGGGGAAACCCCGCTAGGCGACTTGTCGACCTGGTGACTCCCGCCTGAATATATAGGGCGGGTAGAGGGAACGTGGGGAAGTGAAACATCTCAGTACCCACAGGAAGAGAAAACAACATGTGATTCCGTGAGTAGTGGCGAGCGAAAGCGGATGAGGCTAAACCGATCATGTGTGATAGCCGGCGGGCGTTGCATGGTCGGGGTTGTGGGACACGTCGCTCAGTTCTGCCGGACTGGGGCGGTTACAGCGCATCATAGTCGAACCGGTTTGAAAGCCGGGCCGTAGTGGGTGCCAGCCCCGTAGACGAAATGGTGTTATGGCCGGATGTGTATCCCAAGTAGCACGGGGCCCGAGAAATCCCGTGTGAATCTGTCAGGACCACCTGATAAGCCTAAATACTCCCAGATGACCGATAGCGGACAAGTACCGTGAGGGAAAGGTGAAAAGTACCCCGGGAGGGGAGTGAAATAGTACCTGAAACCGTTTGCTTACAAACCGTCGGAGCCTCCTTGTAGGGGTGACGGCGTGCCTTTTGAAGAATGAGCCTGCGAGTTAGTGATATGTGGCGAGGTTAACCCGTGTGGGGCAGCCGTAGCGAAAGCGAGTCTGAATAGGGCGATTCAGTCGCATGTCCTAGACCCGAAGCGAAGTGATCTATCCATGGCCAGGTTGAAGCGACGGTAAGACGTCGTGGAGGACCGAACCCACTTCAGTTGAAAATGGAGGGGATGAGCTGTGGATAGGGGTGAAAGGCCAATCAAACTTCGTGATAGCTGGTTCTCTCCGAAATGCATTTAGGTGCAGCGTTGCGTGTTTCTCGCCGGAGGTAGAGCTACTGGATGGCCGATGGGCCTCAACAGGTTACTGACGTCAGCCAAACTCCGAATGCCGGTGAGTGAGAGCGCAGCAGTGAGACGGTGGGGGATAAGCTTCATCGTCGAGAGGGAAACAACCCAGACTACCAACTAAGGCCCCTAAGCGTGTGCTAAGTGGGAAAGGATGTGGAGTTGCACAGACAACCAGGAGGTTGGCTTAGAAGCAGCCACCCTTGAAAGAGTGCGTAATAGCTCACTGGTCAAGTGATTCCGCGCCGACAATGTAACGGGGCTCAAGCACACCGCCGAAGTTGTAGATTTCGCACACAGACAAGCCTTCGTGGTTCAGTCGTGCGGAGTGGTAGGAGAGCGTCGTGTGGCGAGTGAAGCGGCGGAGTAATCCAGCCGTGGACGCCACACGAGTGAGAATGCAGGCATGAGTAGCGAAAGACGGGTGAGAAACCCGTCCTCCGAAAGACCAAGGGTTCCAGGGCCAGGTTAATCCGCCCTGGGTAAGTCGGGACCTAAGGCGAGGCCGACAGGCGTAGTCGATGGACAACGGGTTGATATTCCCGTACCGGCGAACAACCGCCCAAGCTAATCCAGTGGTGCTAAGAGTCCTAACCCGGCGCATCCGGATCCCTTCGGGGTGATGGTGTCCGGTCTAACGCTCGACCCCATGCTGGTGCGGCTAGCGTATGAACAGGTGTGACGCAGGAAGGTAGCTGAGCCAGGCGATGGTATCCGTAAGGTGAACCTGGTGTAAGGATGTAGGGCTGACGATAGGCAAATCCGTCGTCTGTGTGCCTGAGATCCGACGCGTACCCGTTAGGGGAAATCAGTGATCCTATGCTGCCGAGAAAAGCATCGACGCGAGGTTGCAGCCGCCCGTACCCGAAACCGACTCAGGTGGTCAGGTAGAGAATACCAAGGAGATCGAGAGAATCGTGGTTAAGGAACTCGGCAAAATGCCCCCGTAACTTCGGGAGAAGGGGGGCCGGACGCGTGACATGACTTCTCGTCGTGGAGCGTTGAAGGCCGCAGAGACCAGTGGGAAGCGACTGTTTACTAAAAACACAGGTCCGTGCGAAGTCGCAAGACGATGTATACGGACTGACGCCTGCCCGGTGCTGGAAGGTTAAGAGGAAGGGTTAGCCTTTGGGCGAAGCTCTGAATTTAAGCCCCAGTAAACGGCGGTGGTAACTATAACCATCCTAAGGTAGCGAAATTCCTTGTCGGGTAAGTTCCGACCTGCACGAATGGCGTAACGACTTCCCAGCTGTCTCAACCGCGAACTCGGCGAAATTGCACTACGAGTAAAGATGCTCGTTACGCGCAGCAGGACGGAAAGACCCCGTGACCTTTACTACAGTTTGGTATTGGTGTTCGGAGTGGCTTGTGTAGGATAGGTGGGAGACTGTGAAGCGGGCACGCTAGTGTTCGTGGAGTCATTGTTGAAATACCACTCTGGTCACTTTGGATGTCTAACGTAGGACCCTGATCGGGTTCATGGACAGTGCCTGATGGGTAGTTTAACTGGGGCGGTTGCCTCCCAAAGAGTAACGGAGGCGCCCAAAGGTTCCCTCAACCTGGTTGGCAATCAGGTGGCGAGTGTAAGTGCACAAGGGAGCTTGACTGTGAGACTGACAGGTCGAGCAGGGACGAAAGTCGGGACTAGTGATCCGGCAGTGGCTTGTGGAAGCGCTGTCGCTCAACGGATAAAAGGTACCTCGGGGATAACAGGCTGATCTTGCCCAAGAGTCCATATCGACGGCATGGTTTGGCACCTCGATGTCGGCTCGTCGCATCCTGGGGCTGGAGTAGGTCCCAAGGGTTGGGCTGTTCGCCCATTAAAGCGGTACGCGAGCTGGGTTTAGAACGTCGTGAGACAGTTCGGTCCCTATCCGCTGCGCGCGTTGGAAATTTGAGAAGATCTATCCCTAGTACGAGAGGACCGGGATGGACGAACCTCTGGTGTGTCAGTTGTTCTGCCAAGGGCACCGCTGATTAGCTACGTTCGGACCGGATAACCGCTGAAAGCATCTAAGCGGGAAGCCGTCTTCGAGATGAGATTTCCATGCACCTTGAGTGTGAGAGGCTCCCAGCAGACTACTGGGTTGATAGGCCGGATGTGGAAGCGGGGACTAACGACCCGTGGAGCTGACCGGTACTAATAAGCCGAAGACTTGACAACACACTTTTTGCTCACACCATTCGTGGTGTGGGGCTCGCGTCCACTTTGTGGTTCCCGACAGACGATCGGGAACATGAGAACTGAACACCGCATGCGTGCGGGAACAGCTTTCGTGATCTGAACGGATCACGTCGAAGGTGTTCCGGTGGTCATAGCGAGAGGGAAACGCCCGGTCACATTCCGAACCCGGAAGCTAAGCCTCTCAGCGCCGATGGTACTGCAAGGGGGACCTTGTGGGAGAGTAGGACGCCGCCGGACTCAA
>NZ_JAUCMN010000019.1 GCF_030363035.1 Curtobacterium caseinilyticum
GCTGTTGAGTTCTCAAGGACCAGACGCACCCCCCACTCGACTCCCACACAGGAAGCTCCGCCAGAGGGGCTGGAAGTGCGTTGCCGGGGAAGAACCACGGCGGACAAGATCCCCGGATGATCCACCCGGTGACCGTCTCGGCCGTTCCGCTCTCCGCCTCAGCGGCAACGAGGTACAACCTTACGCGGAGGTGAACGACCCTGCCAACCGTGGTGATTCCCGGGCGTGTCGCGCGGCTCTGGCGCCGGAGCAGCACGCACCAGTCCGCGCTGTCGCAGCGATCTCGAGCCACCGCACCCGGTGACGAGCTCGGAGCATGCTCCTGGCGGTCGGTGCAGGAGGGCGCGCCCGCTGAACCGCGCTTGCCAGCCAGGGAGACAGCCACCCCTGCGTGCCGGCAAGGACCTTCGGCGACGCCGGGCTGATCCGCGGCGTACGCCAGCACGTCGGATCCAGGTCGTGCCGGCCGTGAGCGCGCCCAGCGCGCACCGCCGGGACTTGCCCGCGCTGGGGTGGTCCACTCCCCTCGGCGATCGGAGCGCCGTCGTCGAGGCGCATCGGCATGTCCGCCCGACGAGGCGTTGGTCGTACAGTCGCAGCACGGACCCTCGGTCCCCCGACCGGTCCATTCCCCCCTCGGCGCTCGGGTCACGATCCTCAGCGTGCACCCGCACAGCCGACCGATGTCGCCTTGGTCGGCCCGAACCTCAGCGTCCGTCGCCGGCGCTCAACCCCTCTCCACCCCGCGCCGCGTTCGAGGCCCGACCCTCGGCGTGCACCCGGATGGCCACCCGACGTCCCGTCGGTCGTGCGCAGCTCGAGCAGACGCTTCGGCGCTCGATCAGCGCTCTCCCCTCAGCGGTCCGAGCACAGTCCTCATCGGGGCCGTCTCGCCGTGCGGAAGCGCAGCATCGAGCGCTACCAGCCGAGCGGTCCGCGCCCCCTCGGTGTTCGGCGTTCGGAGAGGGAGCGCTCATCCGCTCGATCGCGCACTCCAACCTCGGCTCCTTCTGCGCTCTCGGTGCCAGCGGCCTCGACGGTCGCGCGAGCCGCCGGTGCGACCACACGGTGGGCGTCCCGACAGCCCGCCGTCACCTGGCCGGCGGCGAGACGATCACCGCTGAGCGGTGTCGTCACCGTCGGACCGGCCGCAGCAGCAGCCGCGTGAAGCCTCGCTCCGTCATCGCGAGGCCTGCTCCGCGAACACGACGAACGTCCTCGGCCGGGTCGCGGAAAACATGAACACCAGGGGCACCCGACCACGAACACCTGCCCGGAGCGCGCCTTGCGGGGACGTGCGCCTGCCCCGCATCGGGTACACCGACCGCGACGACTCCAGGAGCTCGATGGGCGCTCGAACGACTCTCCACCTGGAATGCTGCAGTGCCGATGATGGCCCGGATCCACGCGAACCCATTCCAGGACACCGGGCTGGAGGCAAGGGCTGAAGGGCATCTCGCGACCCAATGCCGCCCTGATCCACGCTCGAGCACCGCGCCGCCGTGTCGGAGGGGTCCGCTCTCCCCGATCTTGAACGCTGAACGGTCGGCCGGGTCGGCAGCTACGCGACGTGCAGGGCACCGGGCCACGGGCTCGGCCTTCCCACGTCGCCCGACTGGACTACCGGTAACGCAGGAAACCCCTGACCAGTGTTGGTCAGGGGTTTCCTGGTGATGCAATGTTTGAGTCCGGCGGCGTCCTACTCTCCCACAAGGTCCCCCTTGCAGTAC
>NZ_JAUCMN010000020.1 GCF_030363035.1 Curtobacterium caseinilyticum
AGCACGAGGGCCGGGTCCGGTAGAGGAGGACACCATGAGCACCACCGCCTCGCTCGAGCGGCGTCTGCGCCGTCGGAGCATCCACCGGTCCCGGTCCACCGCGGTCGCGATCACCCTGGTCGTCATCGCGCTGATCGCAGCGTGGATCGGCACCGAAGCGGTCCTGCACGCCATCGGGCAGCGGCCACTGCTGGCCGACCCGCAGACCATCGCCGACACCGCCCTGAAGCCCGACGCGGCGTTCACCACCATCGCCGAGGTCATCGCCGCGGCCCTGGTCCTCGCCGGCATCATCCTGATCGTCCTGGCCTGCAAGCCCGGCCGGCAGCCCCGCTCGGTCGTGGACCACGACCGCGGCGCGGTCGTGATCGACACCCGCATCCTCGCCTCCACCGCCGCGAACGCGGCAGCGCTGGCAGCAGGCGTCCCGGAATCGAACACGTCCGCGTCCGCGAAGGGCCACCGCACCCAGGTGCACGTGGTGCCCCTGTCCGGCATCCCCGTCGACACCCGCGTCGTCGAGCACGCCGTCCAGGACCGCCTCAGCCGCCTCGGCGGCAAGCACGGCACATCCGTGAAGGTCACCGTGGACCAGAAGGGAACCCTGGCATGACCACCACCAACCGGACGTTCAACCGGGTCCTGCTGTTCCTGATCGGCCTGATCGGCATCATCGTCGGCGTCACCATCGGCGCCGGGGTCCTGCAACCCGTCCGCGACGCCCTCCAGCAGTACGTCACTCTCCCGCAGCAGGTGAGCGTGCCGGACCAGGCACTGTGGATCATCGCCGGCGTCTGCGCACTCGTGATCATCCTGGCGTTGATCGTGGTCTTCACCCGTGGTGGTGGCGGCACCAGTGTCGCGGTCCGGGAACGCTCCGGCAACGACCAGGTCACCGTCAACGTCGCGCTCGTGCGGGACGTCATCGACCACGAACTCACCGGTGTCCGCGACATCGTCACCGCGAAGGTCGACACGTACCTGGTGAAGAAGGAACGCGCCGCCCGGATCCGGGTCCACGTCCGCCGCGGCGGCGACGCGGTCACCGTCCTCGACGCCGTCGACCACGCCCTGACCACCCTGGACCAGACCCTCGGCCGGCAGGTCCCGGTCCTGGTCCACCTCACCGGCGGCACCCGCACCGCACTGGCACGCACCACCCGCGTCCAGTAG
>NZ_JAUCMN010000021.1 GCF_030363035.1 Curtobacterium caseinilyticum
CGAGGGTGTCGAATCCCTTGCATCAACCGGGAAACACCCGGAGCGCTCACCAGCCGCAGGTAGCTGGTTCTCCACCCCTTGCCGGGGTGTGTTCGGCGCGCACACAGGGAATCGCGCCGAGCGCGACAACGAAAGGGAAACACCATGCGCAAGTCCATGAAGACCTCGATCACCCTCGCCACCACCGGCGCGCTCGTGCTCACGGGTGCCGCGTTCGGTGTCACGACCGCGAACGCGTCGACGCCGAACGTGCAGACGGTGTCGTCCTCGTCCGAGGCATCGAAGATCCCCGCCCCGGTCGCTTCGGTGCCCGAGGTCCTCGGCGGCACCACCTCCGTCGCGCTCGACAAGGGCTTCACCGACGCGCTGACCTCGCTGAAGCTGACCCCGGGTGTGTCCGGTTCGGCGAAGCTCGAGAACGGTGCAGTGTCGTTCCCGATCACCACCGGCTCGGTCACGTACTGGTCCCCGGACGGCGACTACCGCCCCTACGTGCAGGGCCTGCTGAACCACAACGGGTCGGGTCTGACCCTGAAGGCCGGTGACACCACGGTCACGCTGGAGAACTTCGTCGTGAACCCGGGCTCGTCCAAGCTCTACGGTGACGTCCTGGTCAACGGCAAGCTCGCCGCGGCGGACGCGTACCTGTTCGAGCTGTGGGGTGGGTCGCTGAAGCCGCTGCAGCTCGAGGGTGACAACGCGATCCTGACCGGCACCACCGTCCACGTCTCCGAGGACGCTGCCGGCCTGCTGAACAAGACCTTCGGTACCGACGCCGTCAAGCGTGGCCTGCTCGTGGGCACCGCGACCATCACCGCCCAGATCAAGTAACACCCGCAGTACCCGCGGGACACCACCGCACCACGACGCGAAGGCGCCGCACCCCGACCCCGGGACGCGGCGCCTTCCGCACGTGCACC
>NZ_JAUCMN010000022.1 GCF_030363035.1 Curtobacterium caseinilyticum
AACGGACGGCGCTCACCATCGCCCTGCGGCCGACGGTCCTCACCACCACGGAACGGAGGCCGACGGTCACCATCACGTGACGGGCGGCGGTCGCCGTCACGCTCCGATCGACGGTCGTTCCCGCCGCCGTACGCACGGTCGCCATCACGACGCGGACGCTCCGAGCCACGCGGACCATCACCACGAGGAGGACGCCCGGCACCGTCCCGGTCGCCCTGTCCGGCCGGCCGCCGGCGCCCGTCGTCGAACGACCGGTCGCCGTCGCGGAAGGACCGACGGTCTCCGCGCGCCGACTGACCGCCGTCTCGACGAGCACGGTCCCCTTCCCGTCGCTCGAAGTCGCGAGGACCGGAGGCCCAACGACCGCCACCCTCGCCACGAGGACCGCGGTCGCCGTCACGACCCGGACGACCTGCGCGATCCCGGTCGTTCCGCTGCTGCTCGTCGTCGTTCGCCACCGTTGCTCCTCATCGCGTGCCCGTGCTGCAAGCCGGGCGATCGTCCGCTGTGTCGTTGTGGGTGCTGCACGGCCAGCCGTGCTCGCCGCCCAGTCCATCACGAACCAGACCGCGAGTCGAGCACCCTGCAGCACAAACAGATGTGGCCACCGGCCCCATGAGAACGAGGGTCTCCCCTGCGAGTTCTCGATGGAGGGCCGATGGCCACATCACTTACGTTGAGTCCGGCGGCGTCCTACTCTCCCACAAGGTCCCCCTTGCAGTACCATCGGCGCTGAGAGGCTTAGCTTCCGGG
>NZ_JAUCMN010000023.1 GCF_030363035.1 Curtobacterium caseinilyticum
CGCTCACCGGGAGCTCCGGCGTCCGGTCAGCACGTCCGTCAACGCGCCGCGGTCGATCTTCCCCGTCGCCAGGGCGGCGACGAGGGCGCCGATGAGGCCGAACACGATCACCAGGACGAAGCCCCAGAACCCGAACTGCAGTGCCACGACGGCGAGGATCGCGCCGATCAGCGCGCCGACGAGTGTGTTACTCAACGCGGGACTCCTTCTTGTCGTCGTTGTCGTCGTCGTCGCCCGGGATGAAGACGTCCTGGACGGTCACGTTGACCTCCGCGACCTCCATGCCGACGATCTGCTGCAGCGCACGCGCGACCGAGGAACGGACCCCGTCGGCGACCTCCTGCAGCGACACCGGGTACTCGGCGACGATCACGACGTCCGCGGCGACCTGCTTCTCGCCGACCTCGACCTTGACGCCCTGACCGTGGTCGTGCTGGCCGATCCGGTCGCGGAGCGCGCCGATCGCACGAGCGGCGCCGCCGCCGAGCGAGTGCACGCCGTTGACCTCACGAGCAGCGATGCCCGCGACCTTCGACACGACGGTGTCGTCGATCGTGGTCTTGCCCGCGGTGCC